>NZ_JACIEB010000001.1 GCF_014196635.1 Sphingobium fontiphilum
GGTCGAGAATGTCGTTCGGTATCGAAGGCTCTTTGCGTCGTGACATAGTGGATCTCCTTGTTGCCCATTATGCCTCGCCGCACACGAAATTCCTGGCAGTCCCGGCCACGCCGTTCATGCTTTTGCAGTTCATGGAGAAGTTCCTGAGGCGTGATATCGGTGACAGGCCGCTTTCTGAAGTCTGCACCCATCAGTTTCACAAACCAGCGCATCTTCTCCAGCGTTGGCTCAGCCAACCCCTCGCGGGCCCTCTTTTCTATCAGTTCCTCGGCCACGCTAGCGAAGCTGTGGCTGGCCCGAATGCGCGCCTCGATGCGGGCTTGCCTCTTGGCTACATTGGGATCGACTGCGTGAGCCAGTTGCTTACGGGCTGCATCCCTGGCGGCGCGCGCCTCGGCCAGCGTAATCTCGGGATACGCCCCTATCGACAGTTTCCGCTCCACGCCGTCGAAACGGTATTTGATTCGCCACAGCTTGCTGCCGCTTGGATTGACGAGCAAATACAAACCCAGGGAGTCAGTAACCTTGTAAGGCTTACCTGCAGGCTTGGCATTATGGATAGCGGTATCGGTTAGCGCCATTGGGGACCTCGGTTCTGCTGGGGCCTTTTGAGGCCCCCAAATTCGGGCCCCATCATCCGCAATTGCAGGCAAACAAGGGCATCCACTGACAATCAGCGAATGCTCATAAACTACCGGAAATCAGGGATTTTTCAACTGTTGGCAGACGTCGCCAGACAGGATTATGGAGGCCCGAGCCGGAATCGAACCGGCGTGCACGGATTTGCAGTCCGCTGCGTCACCACTCCGCCATCGGGCCGTCCTACGCGGTGGAGGAGGGCAAATGTGCTGCTTTGGTCGCAAAGTCAAGCATCCAGCCATGGCGGTTTCCAAGATTCCTTGCGTTCTTCCGCGCAAAGGCGCTTGGCGTGGCCTCTCGCCTGAATTAGAGCAGGCTGACTCTCTTTTAGTGTATTGCATTGCCAATACAGTTGTGCCAAGCGAGGAACTGTCGTGACCGAGCATAATTTTTCTTCGATGCGCGCCGCCATGGTCGAAAGTCAGCTTCGCACCAGCGACGTTGACGAACCGTTGGTGATCGCCGCCATGGCGCGGGTTCCGCGGGAGCGTTTCGTGCCTGCCGAGCGCGTGGCGATGGCCTATATCGACCGGCCGGTGCCGTTGGGGGGAGGGCGCGCGCTGAACCCGCCGCTGGCGACGGGGCGCTTGCTGTCGGAAGCGGCGGTGCAGCCGGGGGAAAAGGTGCTGCTGATCGGTGCGGCGACGGGCTATGCCGCTGCATTACTGGCGGAAATCGGCGCGGTGGTCACAGCGGTCGAAGCGCCGGATGGCCCCGAAACGACGATCGCCGATGGCGTGACGCTGGCGCGTGGACCGCTGGCCGAGGGCTCCGCCGACGGTGCGCCCTATGATGTTCTGCTGGTCGATGGCGCGGTGGAGGAACTGCCCGCTGCGCTCGTTGAGCAGCTTGGCGAGGACGCGCGGATCGCGACCGGCATCGTTGAGCACGGGGTGACCCGGCTGTGCACGGGCCGCAAGGTGGCAGGGACGTTTGGCCTCGTCGGCGTGACCGACATGGAAATGGTGGTGTTGCCGGGCTTTGCCACGCCGGAGCGTTTCGTTTTCTGAATATTAAAGACAGGACTTATGACAGCAAAGCGACTTCCCCATCCGCGCATCGCCGCAACAGCCTTGCTGTCCATGTCCACCGTCCTCGCTTCGCCAGCCTGGGCGGGCACGCTTCAGGAGGCGCTGGCCAAGGCCTACCGCTCCAACCCGACACTGACGGCGACCCGCGCTGGCTTGCAGGCGACGGATGAAAATGTGCAGGTGGCTAAGGCTGACGGGCGGCCGAGCGTGAGCGCCACCGGCAGCTTCACCGAAAGCATCCTGAAGCCGACGATCAGCTTCACCGCGCAGCAGCGATCGGTGGCCGCCAATGCGACCGCGACGGTGCCGATCTATTCGGGCGGCGCGGTGCGCAATGCGATCAAGGGCGCCAAGGTGCGGGTCGAGGCGGGGCGCGCCAATCTGCGCGGGACCGAAGCGACCGTGTTCGCCAATGTCGTCGCCGCCTATATGGATGTGATCCGCGACAGCGCGATCGTGTCGCTCAACATGGCGAATGTGAACGTGCTGGAGGTCAATCTTCAGGCGACCAATGATCGTTTCGAGGTCGGCGACCTGACCCGCACCGATCTGGCGCAATCCGAATCGCGGCTGGCGCTGGCGCGGTCCGACCTTCAGACGGCGCAAGCCAACCTGATTACCAGCCGCGAAAATTATATCGCGCTGGTCGGCGAGGCGCCCGACAATCTGGAGCCGCCGCCGGCGCTGCCCGGCTTGCCCGCAACGCCTGAGGATGCGGTGCGCGTGGCGCTGGCCGACAATCCCGACATTTTGGCCGCGCAAAAGACGCGCGATGCCGCCGCTTATGATACGAAAGTCGCCAAGGCTGGCGTTTCTCCGCGCCTGTCGGGCTTTGTGCAGGGCGCCTACACCAATTTCCTCGACACTTTGCCCAATTCGCCCGAGCAACTGAACAAGACCGCATCGGCCGGGGTGCAATTGACCTTGCCGCTCTATCAGGGCGGTCGCCCGGGCGCGCAGGTTCGGCTTAACCAGGCGCTGGAAAGTCAGGCGATCGAGCAGGAAATCGGCACGGAACGCGGCGTCATCGCCCAGACCCGCGCCGCCTACGCCAGTTGGCAGGCCTCCCTCCAGACGATCGAATCGAGCCAGAAGGCGGTCGATGCCGCCGCGCTCTCGCTGGAAGGCGTGCGGGCGGAAAATTCGGTCGGATCGCGCACCATACTCGATATTTTGAACGCCGAACAGGAATCGCTCAACGCGCGCGTGTCGCTGGTTTCGGCGCGGCGCAACGCCTATGTCGCCGGGTTCAGCCTGCTGGCGGCCATGGGCCATGCAGAGGCCGACGATCTGGGTCTGGAATCAGGCGCGCTTTATGACCCGGTGGTCCATTACGACCATGTGAAGGGCAAGCTGTTCGACTGGGATTTCGGCCACAAGCCGCAACCGGTGGCGACGCGCACCGTTGACACGCCCACGCAAAATGCCAATGTGGCTCCGAACGCCGCCGATTAACTTCAATTGGTTGGGTTGAGGGCGGCTGGGCATCGAGCGGGGGCGGATTGCGCGATGGGTGACATGAGCAAGGAACCCTCGATGGAAGAGATTCTCTCCTCCATCAAGCGGATCATCGCCGAAGAAGGCGAGGAGGCCGTGCATTCAGCCGCGCCTCTGGCCCGTCGCGCTCGCTTAGAACCGGTTGAGGTGCCTGTGCCCGGCGCTGCTCCCGCCGCCGCATCGACGGATGCCGAGGAAGTTCTGGAACTCACCGATCTGGTCGAGGAGGAAGTCGTGGCCAAAGCGCCCAGCCAGACCCGCGCGGCGCCAGCGCCCGTGAAGGAAGAAGCGCCTTCCATCCTGTCGGTGGAGAGCGAGGTTGCGACGCGCCAGTCGCTTTCGGCCCTGTCGGCCATGCTGGTAAAGCCGCGCGATGGCGAGGATAATACGCTCGACGGCCTGGTCCGCTCCATGCTGCGCCCGATGCTGAAGGAATGGCTGGACGCCAATCTGCCCGCAATGGTGCAGGATATGGTCGCCAGGGAGATTGCGCGGATCACCGGCGCGCAGTAACGGGTGCGGGCGCTTGGGCGCTCCCGCTTCGACCCGCCCCCTTTTTTGACACGGGTTGTATCGCTTTTGGCGATGGACAGGCGTGCGCCGCGCCCCGGATAGGGAGGGTGGCCAGACCAAGAGGGGAAAATCGCCATGTTGAACCGCCGCACCATGATCCGCGCCGCATTGGGTGTGGGCTGCGCCGGATTGCTGGCGCCTTCGCCTCTTTTCGCTGCGCTGGCCGGGGACGATGCCGCCGACATGGCCGCCTTCATCGCCGGGCTGCCCAAAGCGGAATATCATGTCCATCTGGAAGGCACGCTGGAGGCGGAGATGAAGTTCGCACTGGCCCGGCGCAACGGCCTGCAGCTGCCCTTTGCCGATGTCGCGGCGCTGAAGGCCAGCTATCGCTATCACGACCTGCCCAGTTTTCTCGCCATCTATTATGACGGCATGAAGGTGCTGCTGAAGGAGCCCGATTTCTACGACCTTGCCTATGCCTATCTGGCGAAGGCGGCGTCGCAGAATGTGCTTTATGCCGAAATGTTCTTCGATCCGCAGGAGCATCTGAAGCGCGGCGTCGCCATGGCGGACGTGATCGGCGGCATCACCCGCGCGCGGACGGATGCGGCGGCGAAACTGGGAATCCAGTCGCAGCTCATCCTGTGCTTCGTGCGCGATCTGTCGGCGGAATCGGCCATGGCGGCGCTGGATGCGGCCTTGCCGATGAAACAATATCTGGTCGGCGTCGGCCTCGATTCCGATGAGAAGGGCAATCCGCCGTCCAAATTCGCCGCCCATTTCGCCAAGGCGCGGGCGGCGGGCCTGAAGGTCACGGCGCATTGCGATCTTAATCAGGAAAACACGCTGGAGCATATCCGGCAGGCCATCGTCGATATACGGGTCGACCGCATCGATCATGGCGGCAACATATTGCAATCGCCGGAATTGATGGCGCTGGCGAAGGCGAAGAACCTCTATTTCACCGTCTGCCCGACTTTTTCGGGCACGGTGCAGGGCGAGGCGCCGCCGGTGGACGTGGTGCGCGGGATGCTGGACGCGGGCCTCAACATCACCATCAATTCCGACGATCCGGCCTATATGGCCAGCGAATATCTGAACGAGGTGCTGGTGAAGGCGCAGCACCGCAGCGCACTGACCAAAGCTGAACTGGTGCGGATGGAGCGGAACGCCTTCATGGCGGGATGGATGGACGAAGGGTTGCGGGCGGCATGTCTGGCGAAGCTGGACGCCTATGCCGCCGCGCATGGGCTATTGGCGTGATGCATGGCGAATGAACGGTTGGGAGGGGTTATGAGGTATAGGCGGTCGGCATGTGCTCTTTTGGCGGCGATGATGGCGGCGTCGGGGTGCGCTTCGCCGCCCGCCGCCCCCGAAGCCGCGCCGCCCCCTGCGCCCGGGGCTGAACGTCTTTTCGTCCCGGCCGATTTCACGCCGCCGACGCTGGTCGAAACGGCGGAGTTCAAGCTTGTGCCGCTCGGCCCCGATTTGGTGAAGGTCGACTATGACGCCTATATGTCGTCGATCGAGCATTTGCAGACGACCTTTTCCCGCAGCACAAGCTGGCCGCACAAGGCGATTTCGGATGCCGACGCCATGGCCGACATGGAATCCGAACAGGCCCGTTTCCAAAGCCGCAAATCCTTTGCCTATGCGGTGCTGACCCCGGACGGCAAGCGCGAGCGGGGGAGCGTCTATGTCTCGCCCAGCCCCGTGCCGCCCTATGACGCGATGGTCAGACTGTGGGTAACCAAGGCCGATTATGACGCGGGTTTCGACGCGGAACTCTACCAGTGGGTGACCCGATGGGTGCAGGCGGACTGGCCCTTCCGCAACGTCGCCTACCCCGGCCGCGCCATCGACTGGGCGACTTGGGACGCAATGGTTGCGGCCGGGAAGGCCGGCGATTAGTTCGGTTGAGTGAGATGGGTTGAGAGTTGCTGTTGGCCGCCCGGATCAACTGCGAAAAGGCCCTGCCGATTGTCCGATGTTGCCCCCGTATGATAAGTCCTCGGCCATGCACCTTTACGAGGTCGCGCCGTGCCGATGACGGGGCGCCCGGTCGATTTGGAAAGCCGATCCGATGAAATATCTTCCTGCTGCTGCCCTTGCCGCGATCATGCTGGCGCCGTTGCCCGCTTTGGCGCGGCCGTTCACGCCCGCCGACATGGTGAACCTCAATCGCCTGTCCGCGCCGGTGGTGTCGGCCGAGGGGCGTTGGCTGGCCTATCAACTGCGCACGACCGATTTCGACAATAATCGCGGTCGCAACGACCTGTATCTGCTCGACCTCCAAGCGAAGGGGGCGACGCCGCGCCTGATCGCGTCGGTCACCGACAAGAATGAGACGGCGCCGACTTTCGCGCCCGATGGCGCGTCTCTCTATTATCTGTCGGACGCGAGCGGCGACGATCAACTGTGGCGCGTGGCGCTGTCGGGTGGGGAGCCGGTGAAGATCACTGACGCGCCCGGCGGCCTGTCCGGTTATCTGCTGAGCCCCATGGGCGACAAGGTGGCCCTTTGGGCCGACCGGCCCATCGGCGCGGCGACCCTAGCCGACACCGCCCCTGCCAAAGCGAAGGACGCGGGCAGCGGCCGCGTGTACGACCGCTTGTTCGTGCGCCATTGGGACAGTTGGTCCGATGGCCAGCGGTCGCAGATTTTCGTCATGCCGCTCAAGCCCGGCGCGAAGGCCGTTTCGGTGATGGGCGGCCTGATCGGCGATGCGCCGTCCAAGCCCTTTGGCGGGGCGGAGGAACTGGCGTGGAGCAGGGACGGCAAGACGTTGTTCTTCGCCTTGCGCGAAGCCGGGCGGATCGAGCCGCTGTCCACCAATCTCGACATATTCGCCACGCCCATCGATGGCGGCGGCGCGCCGGTCAACCTCACCGACGCCAACGACGCGACCGACACCATGCCGACCGTCTCGCCCGACGGCCAATGGCTGGCCTATGCGGCGATGGCGCGGCCGGGTTATGAAAGCGATCGGCTGGTGCTGATGCTGCGCAACATCGCCAGCGGGGAGACACGCGCGCTGACGCAGGATTGGGACCGTTCGGTCGCCTCCATCGCATGGGAGGCGAGCGGCAAATCGCTGATCGTCACCGCCGACGAGGTGCTGGACCATCCCGCCTTCCGCGTCGATGTGGCGAGCGGCCGGGTGACGCGGCTGACCGGGGCGGGGCATGTGGGCGGGGTGACCCCCTTGCCCGATGGCGGCTTCCTCTATGCGCTCGACAGCATCCAGTCGCCCGCCGACCTGTGGCGTATGGGCAAGGGCGGCAAGCCCGTGCGGCTGACCAGCGTCAATGCCGACAAGCTGGCGGGCGTCGACGACGTGTCGGTCGAACGGTTCAGCTTCCGGGGCGCGAATGGCGACACGGTCTGGGGCCAGATCATCAAGCCGCTGAACCCGTCGGCCACCGGCGCGGGGGCGAAGCTGCCGGTCGCCTATCTGGTGCATGGCGGGCCGCAGGGCAGTTTCGGCGATTCATGGTCCTATCGCTGGAATCCCAAGGCGTTCGCGGCGGCGGGCTACGCCGCCGTCACCGTCGATTTCCACGGATCGACCGGCTATGGCCAGGCCTTTGTCGACAGCATCAACAAGGATTGGGGCGGCAAGCCGCTGGAGGACCTGAAACTGGGTCTGGCCGCCGCCGCGGCGAAGGACGCGCAGGTCGACGCAAGCAACGCCTGTGCACTGGGGGCCAGCTATGGCGGCTATATGATGAACTGGATCGAGGGGCGGTGGCCCGATGCGTTCAAGTGCATCGTCCAGCATGACGGCGTGTTCGACGCCCGCGCCATGGCGTATGAAACCGAGGAATTATGGTTCGACGAGTGGGAACATGGCGGCCCCTATTATGAACAGGCGGCCGAATATGAAAAATGGAACCCGGTCGCCCATGTGACCGCATGGAAGACGCCGATGCTGGTCATCACCAGCGAAAAGGATTTCCGCATTCCCTATACGCAGGGGCTGGCCGCGTTCACGGCGCTGCAACGGCGCGACATAGCGTCGAAGCTGCTGATCTTCCCTGACGAGAATCACTGGGTGCTGAAGCCCAAAAATTCGCTGCAATGGTATGGCGAAGTGCTGGGCTGGCTGGGCCAGTGGACGGGGAAATGACGCGAAGGTGAAACGCGGCTATGTTTGTCTTTCCGCACGACTCCGGTGGGAGAGACAAGCATGACGATGGTCCTGATCGCCGCGATCGCCTTTGTCGGTTCGCATTTCATCCTTTCGCATCCCCTGCGTGCGCCTTTGGTGGCGCGGGTCGGGGAAAAGGGATTTCTGGGCCTTTATTCGCTGGTCGCGGCGGCGACGCTGATCTGGCTGGCCATGGCCTATCGCACGGCCCCGGCGCAGGCGCCTCTGTGGGTAGCCGGAGACGGGCTGTGGGCCATCGCCACGGCCATCATGCTGCTCGCCTCCTTCCTGTTCATGGGGTCGCTGGTCGGCAATCCGGCGGTGCCCGATCCTGAAGGAAAGATGGCCATTCCGGCGGTGGCGAAGGGCGTTTACGCCATCACCCGCCATCCGATGATGTGGGGCTTTGCGCTGTGGGGCGTGGCGCACATCATCGCCTTTCCCGAACCGTCCAATATCATCCTGTGCGGGGCGATCATGCTGCTGGCGCTGGGCGGCGCGGCGATGCAGGACCGCAAGAAGGAACGGCTGAAACCCGCTGAATGGGCGCAGTGGGAGGCGAAGACAAGCTATTGGCCGTTCGCCGCCATCGCCGCCGGGCGGGCGCGGATCGGTGGGTTCGGGATGCATACGCTTGCCGGCGGACTTGTGCTGTGGCTGGCGGCAAGCTGGGCGCATTTGCCGCTGGCGGGCTGGGCGGCGGGCATCTGGCGCTGGATCGGCTGACGGTTTTGCTGGAATGGAGCGGGAAGGGCCATTAAGGGCGCTTCCATGACCGAACTGCCCAAGACATTCGACCCCGTCGCCATCGAAGCCCGCTGGTACGCCCATTGGGAGGAAAAGGGGCTGTTCCGCCCCCACCGGCCGGACGCGACGCCCTTCACCATCGTGAACCCGCCGCCGAATGTGACGGGTTCCCTGCATATCGGCCATGCACTGGACAACACGTTGCAGGACATCATGGTCCGTTACGAGCGGCTGCGCGGCAAGGATGCCTTGTGGGTGGTCGGCACCGACCATGCGGGCATTGCGACGCAGATGGTGGTCGAGCGGCAGTTGAATGCGAAGGGCGAGAAGCGCACCGACTATAGCCGCGACGATTTCATCGCCAAGGTGTGGGAATGGAAGGCCGAGAGCGGCGGCGCGATCACGCGGCAGTTGCGGCGGCTGGGCTGTTCCATGGACTGGGCCAATGAACGCTTCACCATGGATGAAGGCTTTTCGAAGGCCGTCATCAAGGTGTTCGTGGAACTGCACAAGCGCGGACTGCTCTATCGCGACAAAAGGCTGGTGAACTGGGACCCGCATTTCCGGTCCGCCATTTCCGATCTGGAGGTGGAGACGAAGGAGACGCAGGGCAGCTTCTGGCGCTTCCGCTATCCGCTGGCGGATGGCGTTCGCCTCGCGGACGGGAGCGACCATATCGTCGTCGCGACGACGCGGCCCGAAACGATGCTGGCCGACATGGCGGTGGCGGTGCATCCCGACGATGCGCGTTATCAGTCGGTCATCGGCAGGGAGATACTCCAGCCGATCACCGGACGGCGGTTGCGGATCGTGGGCGACGATTATGCCGACCCGGAACTGGGTTCTGGCGCGGTGAAGATCACGCCGGGGCATGATTTCAACGATTTCGAGGTCGGCAAGCGCGCGGGGATCGCCGCGTCTCAGATGCTCAACATGTTCGACGCCGACGCGAAGGTGGTGCAGACCGCCGACGGGCTGGTGCCGGAGGCTTTCCTGGGGCTGGACCGTTTCGACGCGCGCAAAGCGGTGGTCGAGGCGATGAAGCCAGATTTTTTGGTTCCCCATGTCACGAAGACCAGGGAAGGCGAGGCAGTCGAGAGCGATTTTGAGCCGCGCGCCATCCAGACGCCCTATGGCGACCGTTCGGGCGTGGTCATCGAACCCTGGCTGACCGATCAATGGTATGTCGATGCGGCGAAACTCGCGGTCGCGCCGATGCAGGCGGTGCGCGACGGACGCATCGAGATCGTGCCCAAGAGCTGGGAAAAGACCTTCTTCAACTGGATGGAGAATATCCAGCCCTGGTGCGTGAGCCGCCAGCTTTGGTGGGGGCACCGGATACCAGCTTGGTATGGGCAGCGTAAAGAAGGCGATAATTTGTTTGGGCATTTCCAGCCTATACTTAAGACAGGTGGCAATCGTGCAATATTTGTTGCGGAGAATGAAGAATCTGCGCTTGAGCAGGCGCGAGCCTACTATGGTGACGGATATGCTCCGTTCATTGCTGAATCGAATGACACGGACGAAAATACAGAGCTTTTCTTTACTAAAGAAGGTGAAAACAAGCCAGTAAAGCTAACCCGCGACCCCGACGTCCTCGACACCTGGTTCTCGTCCGCGCTGTGGCCGTTCGGGACGCTGGGCTGGCCCGAAGACACCCTCCCCCTTGAGGGGGAGGGCAGGGTGGGGGTGGTCCACCCTCTCGATAGCAGCACCCCCTCACCCCAACCCTCTCCCCCCAGGGGAGAGGGAGCCAGTCTTGTCTCCCGCCACTACCCCAACGACCTGCTGATTTCCGGCTTCGACATCCTGTTCTTCTGGGATGCGCGGATGGCGATGATGGGACAGGAGTTCATGGGCGATGTCCCGTGGCGCAAGCTCTACCTGCACGGCCTTGTTCGCGCGGCGGACGGGCAGAAAATGTCCAAGTCCAAGGGCAATGTCGTCGATCCGCTGGGCCTGATCGACAGGTTCGGCGCGGATGCGCTGCGCTTCTTCATGGCGGCAATGGAGAGCCAGGGCCGCGACGTGAAGATGGATGAAAAGCGGGTTGAGGGATACCGCAACTTCGCGACGAAGCTGTGGAACGCCGCGCGCTTCCTCCAGTCGAACGGCGTGGTCGGCGCGTCCGCGCATGAAGCGCCCCATGCCCAGTTGCCGGTCAACCGCTGGATCATCGCGGAGACGGTGGCGACCGTTCAGGCGCTCGACACCGCCTTTGCCGAACTGCGTTTCGACGCGGCGGCCAACGCCATTTATCACTTCATCTGGGACCAGTTTTGCGACTGGTATATCGAGCTGACCAAGGCGGCGATGGATGATGAGACGAAGGCGGTCGCGGGATGGGCGTTCGACCAGATCCTCATCATGCTTCACCCCTTCATGCCATTCATCACCGAAGAGCTTTGGCACGCCATGGGCGCGCGCGACCATGACCTGATCGTGGCGCAATGGCCGCAGGCGCTGGCGGCGGTGGACAGCGACGCGCAGGGCGAGATCGACTGGCTGATCCGGCTGGTGAGCGCCATTCGCACCGCGCGGACCGAACTCAACGTGCCGCCGGGCGCGAAGCTGCCCATGGTGGTGCGCGACGCGGCGGAAGCGACGCAGCGGCGGCTGGATCGGCAGGGCGTGGCGCTGGCGCGGCTGGGCCGGGTGGAGAGCCTGAGCTTTGGCGAACCGCCTGCGGGCGGCGCGGCGCAGATCGTGGTGGACGAGGCGACCTTCATCCTGCCGCTGGAAGGGGTGATCGACATCGCGGCGGAGAAGGCGCGTCTGGCCAAGGCTCTGGCGGCGGCGGAGAAGGAGCGGGATGGCCTCGGCAATCGTCTGAACAACCCGAGTTTCGTCGAGAAAGCCAAGCCCGAAGCCGTCGCCAAGGCGCGCGAGGACCATGCCGAAAAGAGTGCGGAAGCCGAGCGGTTGAAGGCGGCGCTCGACCGGCTGGGATGATCGGGCGGAGCCTGCCCGTTCTATTCGACCAGTTCGAAATAGAGCGGGCAATGGTCCGAATAATCGGCGATCCATTGGTCTTTGGCCGCATCGTCGGGGGCCTGCGCCCACCCGCCGACGTGCACCGTTGCATCACCGCCATCGGCCCCGGGGACATGTTTGAGCGTCAGTTGCTGCGACACATAGACGTGGTCGAGCGATGAATCCGGGATGCGGGAACGCGACCCGTTTGACCAGCTATATGGCCAGCTTTTTACCTGTCGAACCATCTGCACAGCGGCACGCGCGGCCTCTTTGTCCCATTTTTTCAGTTCGATCTCATGGGGAATGCCATGGTCGAACGGATATTCCAGTCCCATGGAATTAAGGTCGCCCAAGATGATGTAGCGCGCTTGCCCGCGGCCGCCGGCGGATTTGTCCAGCACTTTGCGAAAGTCGAAAGCGCGCTGGACCATGTCGTCGCGAAGGCCCATGCCGCGCGGGTCTACGCCGCTGGCCACATGCAGGAACAGGATCGCATAATCATGGCCGCCGACCCGCGCGGTCACCAACTGACCGGGGCGCATATGGGTCGTACCGGAACGATATTCGACCTTCTGCGTGACGAAAGCGGTGATGTTGCGGCGAATGCCCACCAGAATTTCCTGGGTCTGCGGTCCTTCGGTGATCTGGAAGGTATAGCCGGGCATTCTGGTGACCAGCGTTTCGAAAATATCCTTCCCCTCCACTTCGAACAGGCCGAAAATATCGGGATCATATTGCGCGAGGAGGTCGACGACCCGGCCAATCCGTTCCGTTTCAAAGCTCTTGCCCCGAGCGGAGGCTCCGAAATGTTCGACATTCCAGGACAGGACGGACAGCAATTTCGCCATGATGATTTCCTCCGCGATGCGCGGGCCGCAATATAGCATGGCGACAAAGCAGCCGGGAGAGGGTTGGCGGGTTCCGGCCCCAGACTTGTTCCGTTTGTGATCGAACCGGAGCGGTCCGTTTTTTTTGTTTGATTTCCGTTATTTCCGAATCGGCAGGTGATTCCGCCTGCCTCGAAATCGCTCTAACGCCCCTGATTGCGCCAGCGGGTGATGGTGCGGTCCAATATGTCGGATTCGCCGCCCGCCTGACGCCACAAATGGGTGAAGCTGGGGTCGCCGGACGCCGGGCGGCGGCTTTCCTCCAGATTGTCGAGCGCCACGCGGATCGGTACGGCGACGCCCTCGCCGCAGACGATCGCTTCGCGGTTGCGCAGCGCGGGGATGGAATCGAGGAAACCGCGCGCGCCTTCGGGCATGGCGGCCTTCACGAAGGCCTGGTCGCGGTCGTTGTTGAGGCGCATGGAAATGATGGTGCCGCACTGCGACAGCACGCCTTCGGCCAGGTCGGACGGGCGCTGCGTAATCAGGCCCAGCGACACGCCATATTTACGGCCTTCCTTGGCGATCCGCTCCAATATCTTGCGCACCGCCTGACCCGATCCGGTCGTGGTGTTGGGGATGTATCGGTGCGCCTCTTCGCAGACGAGCAATATAGGGCGCTGCGGTTCGTTGCGCGACCAGATGGCGTAATCGAACACCAGCCGCGAGAGCACCGACACCACGGTCGAGGTGATTTCCGACGGCATGGCCGATACGTCGATGATCGAGATCGGCTTGCCGTTCGAGGGCAGGCGGAAAATCTTCGCCAGGAAATCCTGCATCGTGTCCGCCACCAGCATGCCGGAGAACATGAAGCTGTAGCGGGGATCGGCCTTGATCTCGTCGATCTTGGTCTTCAACCGCATATAGGGCAGCGAATTGGTGCCCTTGTCGAGCTTGCCCATCTCGTTCTGCAGGATGTTGGTGAGGTCCGACAACAGATAGGGAATGGGCGAATCGACGGTCAGGCGGCCGATCTGTTCGGCCAACCGGTTCTTCGACCGCGCGGCCAGCAGGCATTTGGCGAGGATGTCGCAATCCTGCGTCCGCTCCGCCCCTTCGGACGTGACGAACACTTCGCAATGTTCCTCGAAGTTCATCAGCCAATAGGGCAAAGCGAGATTGTTGACGTCGAACACTGCGCCATTTTGATCGAAGGCGGCGCCATATTCGCCATGCGGGTCGATCATCACGATATGGCCCTGCGGCGACAGGTCGCAGATGCGGTGCAGAATGAGCGCGGCGCTGGTCGATTTGCCGGTACCGGTCGAACCCAGCAGCGCGAAATGCTTGCCCAGCATCGAATCGACATAGAGCGCGGCGCGCGTGCTGCTGGTCGGATAAACGGTGCCGATCTGCACATGCGGCCGGTCGTCGGCGGCATAGATCTGGTCCATATCCTTGCTGGACACAGGGTAAAGCTCCGTGCCTGGCACCGGATAGCAGGTGACGCCGCGCCGGAAACGGTGGATGCGCCCGGTCAGCTTTTCCTCATCGCCTTCGCCCAGAAAGTCGATGTCGGCGATCACCTGTTGCGGATTGTCGCGGTCCAGCGCCATCGCGCGGATGTTCGCGATCAGCCAGCTTCCGCCCACGCGCATCTTGATCTGGCTGCCGACCTGGCCCGCCATGGCGATGCTGGCGTCGGCGTCGAGCGCCAGTTCCTGCTGGCGCAGCGCGTCGATCATGATTTTGGAGGAGGAACCGGCAACCTGGAACACCATGCCCATGGGAGCGCCAAGGCGCGCAAGGGCAGCGGGCGCAGCGGCGGAAAATTGGGCGGCGCCCGGCATATGCGTCATCGGCCTTTGCAAAGTCCCTCACGAAGCCCGCGCGGTTGGCGGACTGAGCCCTTTCACCCCTAAGCGGCAGAGGTAAATTTTGGCTTAGCCTGTCAGCGTTAAGCGTCAGAATTTGATGAATGATTAGCGATCCATCCGAAACGGAGCCGCTGTTCGGCAGGGAACGGCCCCGGCATCGGCGCGTTGGCAGCCGGCCCGCAACAGGAACAGGCCCATTGCCCTTGATATTGCCGATTGACGCAAGCCGCCGTTCGGCCGCCATCGCCATCGCCCGGTCGCTTTGCATATTGGGGGTCGTTTATGTTCATGCCTGGACGGGGATAGGCAGCGCGGAATTGGCCGCGCTGCGCGGTACGGGGCAGGATGCGCTGCGCTGGACGTTGATGGAGGCGCTGGGGCGCAGCGCGGTGCCGTTGCTGGGCCTGATTTCTGGCTGGCTGGTCGCGTCGTCGGCGCGCTCGCGCGACTGGGGGCCTTTTGTCCGGCGCAAGGCGCGGTCAATCCTGTTGCCAATGATCCTGTGGAACGCGCTGGCCATTTCGCTGGTTTCGGGCGCCGCCTGGCTTTGGACCTTGCCCGCGCCGGTGCCCACATCATGGGAGTGGGTTGCGCAGGAATTGTTCATTCTAACCCGCAATCCCGACATCAATGTGCAGATGCCGTTCCTGCGCGACCTGTTCCTGTGCATGGTTGTCGCGCCCCTGTTGGTGCGTCTGCCCGCTGTCGCGTTGCTGGCGCTGGCTGGCCTGGCGGGCGTCGCCCATGTCGCGGGGCTGGGGCCGCCGGTGCTGATGCGCGCCGCCATTCTCTGTTTCTTTCTGCTGGGCATGGTGGCGTGGCGTTGGGGTTGGGCGGACCGCACGGTGGCTTGGCCGTTCTGGATGTCGGCCATGCCATTCGCTGTCGCCATGCCGGTGAGGCTGGCGCTGGCGCTGCAATGGGGAGCGCCGCAGGACAATATGGTGATGGCGGCGATCGACCTTGTCTCGCGGGTGGCGGCGGCTCTGTTTTTCTGGCGTCTTGCCTGGGCGCTTGTGCCGACGCGGGCGGGGGCAATATTGCGACGGATCGAACCCTTCGCCTTCTTCCTCTTTTGCGCGCACCTGATCCTGATCTGGCTGGGCGGGCCGCTGATCGGCCGGATCGTCGGGCGGATGGGATCGCCGCTCTATCCGCTGTTTCTGCTGCTTCAGCCGGCACTGATTCTGATGGCTGCGGCGCCTATGGCATCAGCTCTCAATCGGCTGTCCCCAGTCGCCGCCGCGCTGCTTAGTGGTGGGCGGCTGGGGCGACGCTGATCGACTGAGCGGCGGCCATGGCGATGCTGAAACTGCGATGGCGGGCGACGGGATCAAAAATTTGCCCGGCGATGATGACCTCGTCCACCTGCGTGCGGGCGATGAAGGCGGAAAGATCGCGGGCGACATCCGCCTGCGTGCCGATGCTGGACGCCCGAAGCGATTTGACCAGCATGTTGTGCGCCTGCGGGGGCAGGCTGTCGCGATAGCCGGGCACGGGCGGGGGCAGGAGGCCCGGCTGACCGGTCCATAGGGCGACGAAAGTCTGCTCCATCGAACTGGCGATCAGCGCCGCTTCCTGCGCCGTGTCGGCGGCAAAGACGTTGAAGCCGGCCATGGCATAAGGGCGGTCGAGCACGGCCGAAGGTTGAAAATCCCGACGATAAATCGCCAGCGCTTCGTCCAGCAGTTTGGGCGCGAAATGCGATGCGAAGGCGTAGGGGAGGCCCAGGGCGGCGGCCAGTTGCGCGCCATAATGGCTGGACCCCAATATCCACAGCGCCACGTCGGCGCCCGCGCCCGGCGTCGCGCGAAAGCCCAGTCGGTCGTCGCCCGCGAAATAACCCTGCAATTCCAGGACGTCGCGGGGGAATTGATCTGGCCCACTGGTGAGCATGCGGCGCATCGCCTGCATCACCCGCTGGTCGGAACCCGGCGCGCGGCCAAGGCCGAGATCGACGCGGCCGGGGAAAAGCGCGTCCAGAGTGCCGAATTGTTCGGCAATAACGAGCGGCGCGTGATTGGGCAGCATGATGCCGCCCGCGCCGATGCGGATGCGGCTGGTCGCCTGACCAATGTGGGCAAGCACCACCGATGTGGCGGCGGAGGCGATGCCCGCCATGCCATGATGTTCGGCGACCCAATATCGGTGATAGCCCAGTTCTTCGGCATGGGCGGCGAGCGCGGCGGCGCGGGACAGGGCGGTGGCGACGTCGCTGCCGCGCGTGACGGGCACCAGATCGAGCAGGGAAAATTTCGTCATGCGCCGTCATATGGGAGCATGACAGCTTCTATTCCACCAAGATTTTATCCGGCGCGGCCGAAAGTGGCGGGGCGAGGGTCGGCGCGACGGCCAAAGACGGGACGGCGCGGCACCAACGGATTGGCTTCGCGGTCCAGTTCGGCCATGGTTTCAGTGAAACAGGGCCGCAGGGCGACCACGATTTCAATCAACTCTTCGGGGCTTTCGCGAAATTCGACGCAGCGGCGCGCGGTCATTTCGATCTGTTCGGCCATGGCGCTCAGCCGCCAGGCGCCGAACTGGGCGGATTCGCCCTTCAGCGTGTGCGCGGGAATAACGAGGGCGGCGGCGTTGCGATCGCGGAAAGCCTGCTCGACGGCGGTGATCGCCTTGTCGCCATCTTCCCGGAAATAGCCCAGAATGCGAAGGAAACCGGCGCCCAGTTCCGCCCGCACCCGGCCGAAATCCGCCCAGTCCACCAATGCTCTTTCCCGATGCGGCACGCGCACGCTCCCTGCCATTACGGCCTTGGAATACACCTTCAGCCGTAAACGAGGGGTTAAGAGGAGGCGTCCGATCCCCGCTCGATCCGGAAATGATCCGCCCCGATCCCGCTCAGCGTCCAGCCCTGTTCGCGCGCCAGCGCGGCCAGTTCGGTGGGGGCCTGCGGATCATCGGCGCGGATGATGATGGCGCTGTGTTCGCGCAGGGCGCGGGCGGCGCGCAGCACCGGCCAGGGGCATTTCATGCCGCGCGCGTCCACCTCGAACGCGTCATTTGCTGGCATAGGGGTTCTTGGCGCTGCGCAGCGTCAGGCGCACCGGCACCGCGCCAAAGCCCAGTTCCTTGCGAATGCCGTTAACCAGATAGCGGCGATAGCTTTCAGGCAATTCGTCTAGCCGCGTGCCGAACAGAACGAACGTCGGCGGGCGGGTCTTGTTCTGGGTGATGTAGCGCAGCTTGATGCGCTTGCCGCCGGGGGCTGGCGGCGGGTTGGCCTCCAGCGCGCGTTCGAACCAGCGATTGAGTTGCCCCGTCGAAATGCGCTGCGACCATGCCGTGCGCGTTTCAAAGGCGACGCGGATGATTTCGTCCAGCCCCTTGCCCGTCGCGCCCGACAGGGTGAGGATCGGCACGCCGCGTATCTGCGCCAACCCGTCGGACAGGGCCTGCTTGATGCCCTGATAAAGGGCTGATCCGTTTTCCACAGTGTCCCATTTGTTGAGGCCGATGACGAGCGCGCGCCCTTCCTCGATCACACGGTCGGCGATGCGCAGATCCTGCGCCTCCAGCCCGCGCGTAGCGTCGAGCAGCAGGACGACGACCTCGGCGAAATTGACGGCATTGAGGCCATCGGACACGGCCAGCTTTTCCAGCTTGTCCTGCACCTTGGCGCGCTTGCGCATGCCCGCCGTGTCGATCAGGCGGACCGGGCGGACATTGCCGTCGGCGTCGGTCCATTCCCAGTCGACGGCGATGCTGTCGCGGGTGATGCCCGCCTCCGGCCCGGTCAGCAGACGGTTTTCCCCCAGAAAACGGTTGATCAGGGTGGATTTGCCCGCATTGGGGCGACCAACGATAGCGAGCTTCAGGGGCGCGGATTCAAAATCCAGTTCATCCTCCTCGACCGGCGCTTCCTCCTCTTCGCGGTCGATATGGGGCAACAGCGCCTGGAACAGGTCTGCCATGCCCTGGCCATGTTCGGCCGAGAAGGGGATGGGGTCGCCCAGACCCAGGCCGAAGGCTTCCATGACGCCGCCATCAGCGGCCTTGCCCTCCGCCTTGTTGGCGACCAGCACCACCGGCGCGTCGCCTTCGCGCAGCCAGCGGGCGATTTCCTCGTCCAGCGGAGTGATGCCCGCGCGCGCGTCGATCAGGAACAGGGCGACGTCGGCGCTTTCGACCGCCGCCTGCGTCTGCATCCGCATCCGGCCCGGCAGGCTCTGGGGGTCTTCATCCTCATAGCCGGCGGTGTCGATGATGGTGAAATCGACGCCCAGCAGGTTCGCTTTTCCCTCGCGCCGGTCGCGCGTGACGCCAGGCTGGTCGTCGACCAGCGCCAGCTTCTTGCCGACAAGGCGGTTGAAGAGGGTGGACTTGCCCACATTGGGCCGCCCGACAATGGCAACTGTGGGCAGCATGATGAGGGCCCTTATTCCTTTCTTGCGCGCCGCCTTAACGCAGGGCGGTCAGCTTGCCGTCATCCGCCAGGATGTACAGCATGTTGTTGGCGACGACCGGCGACAGGGACATGGATTTGCCCATGTCCACCTGCGCCTGGATGGCGCCGCTGGTCGGGTCGACATAGTTGAGGTCGCCCTGCGTCGAAACCAGCAGCAGGCGGCTGCCCGCCAGCACCGGGCCGGTCCAGCGGATCGCGCCCTTCTTGTCCTTCACATCCTTCCACCGGCGCAACTGGCTGATCCAGCGAATCTTGCCGGTGGCGCGGGCGATGCACAGCAGCTTGGCGTCGCTGGTGACGACGAACACCCATTCGCCCACGACCCAGGGGGTGGAAATGCCCGCAACATTGATTTCCCACAGCCGCTGGCCGCTGACCAGTTCGTAGGAGGCCATGCGGCCGCCCTGACCGATCACGAACACGCGGCCGCGGTCGATGACCGGATTGGCGTCGATGTCGGTCAGCGATGCGACCGCGGTCGAAATGCTGGTGCGCGACAGGGCGTCGCCCCACAGGGTGCGGCCATTTTCATAACGATAGGCGGTCAGTTCGCCCGAACTGTAGCCCGCGATCACCGTGCCCTGCGCGGCGGCGGGGGCGGCGACGCCGAACACGCCGGTCGCCTGCAACGTGCCGCTGTCGGTCCACACGACTTCGCCGTCGCTCTGGTTAAGCGCGAATATCTGGTTGTCCTGGCTCATGACATAGGCATGGCCATTTTCGAGCGTCGGGGCGCCGCGCAGCGGGCCGCCGGGGCGCTTCTTCCAGATTTGCGCGCCGTTGGCGGCGTTGAGGGCGAACACGTCGCCAACGCCGGTCGAGGCATAGACCCGGTCGCCCAGCACGGACACGCCGCCGCCAAACAGGGCGCGGCCATTGCCTTCGGCGGGCAAGGGCGTCTGCCAAAGGCGGGCGCCGCTGGCGGCGTCGAATGCGATGACGCGGGCGGAAGAGTCGATCACATAGAGCTTGCCGTCGGCGACCACCGGAGATGAAGCGAGCCGGGCTTGTGGCGTCGAGCCGTCAATGGAGGCGGTCCAGGCCGTGGATGGGGAACCGGAGAGCGAGAGATTGCCCATCGCCTTCGACGGCACGCCGCCCGGCTGGCTCCATTCGCTGTTGATATAGGGGGCGGGCAGCGCCACGCCGACGTCGGCAATCGCAGGGTCGACCTCGATCCCCTGTTCGGATGACAGGATCGACATGCGGTTGCCCAAAACCGGCGTCTTCGGCCCGCCCTTCTTGCCGCCGATAATGCCGCAACCGGCGACCGTCGCCAGCAACAGGGCGGCGCTTAGCACACGGCCCGTCGAACCCATGAATTTCATGCCATCCATCCCCAATTTGTCGCCCAACATCGGTCCGATCAGCCTTCGGCGCCATTGGCCGGAGCCTCAATCGCATCGACCCCCAATAGTCCCGCCATCTGTCGCGCGCGTGAACGGATAGTCTGCGGCACCGTGTCATCCTTGGCCATGGCGGCAAAGATCGGCCCGGCCAGATCGCGCTTGCCCATTTTCATATAGGCGATGGCGACCAGTTCGCCCGCGCTGCCGAACCATGCATTGCCCTCGATCGCCAGCGGCTTGAGCCGGTCGACGATTTCCTGCGGCTTCAGGCTGTCAAATTCCAGCGTCGTCTGGCGGATCAGCGCCAGATCGCGATAGGGCTGGGCCAGCGATGTGTCGGCCGCCATCGCCTTGTAACTGGCGATGGCGGCTTTGGTGTCGCCCTTGCGCGCGGCGACGCCCGCCTCGACCAGCCGGGCCGATGCGGCGAAGCCGGGCTGGCTCGCGTCGGTCAGTTTTTTCAGCGCCTTGGCATCTGGCGCGCCGCCACCGCCGGCGCTGTCAATCACCTTGGCCATTTCTTCCGACACGGCCTCTGACTGTGTTTTGCTGTGATGTTGCCAATAGAGCCAGCCGCCAAAGGCCGCGAGGCCCAGGATGATGACGGCCACCAATAGGCGGCCATAACGCTCCCAGAATGACAGAAGCTGGTCCTGCCGGACCGCTTCGTCGACTTCGCGCATGAAGGCTTCGCTATTCTGTGGCGTCAAGGCCAAGGGTAATACTCCGAAAATAGCCGGGAAACCGCCCGGAAGGCGCGATCTTTAGCGGGCGCGCGACAACAGGCAAATCACTTTTTGGGCCGATAGACCTGTTCTTGCGTCGGAAAGGCGCGGGAACGAACTTCGCCCGCGTATCGTTCCGCCGCTCCGCTGATTGTTTCCGCAATATTTTCATAGCGTTTCACGAAACGCGCGACGCGGTCGAACATGCCCAGCATGTCTTCGGTCACCAGCACCTGGCCATCGCAATGAGCCGAAGCGCCAATGCCGATGACGGGAATGGCGACGCTGTCGGTAATCGCGATGGCCAGATCCTCCATCACCCCTTCCAGCACGACGGCAAAGGCGCCGGCATCGGCGACGGCGCGGGCGTCGGCCATGATCTTGGCATGTTCCTCCTCGCTTTTGCCGCGTGCGCCATAGCCGCCCAGCGCGTTGACCGCCTGCGGCGTCAGGCCGACATGGGCCATGACGGGAATGCCCCGCTGGCTCAGGAAAGCGATGGTGTCGGCCATGGCCCGTCCACCCTCCAGCTTGACCGCGGCCGCGCCGGTTTCCGCCATGACCCGGCTGGCGCTGGCAAAGGCCGCCGACGGCGATGCTTCATAGCTGCCAAAGGGCATGTCGACGATGACGACGCTATGATAGCTGCCCCGCACCACGGCGGCGCCATGGGCGATCATCATGTCCAGCGTGACGGGCAGGGTCGATGGCAGGCCATAGATGACCTGGCCCAGCGAATCGCCGACCAGCAGCATGTCGCAATGCGAATCGAGCAGTTGCGCCTGCCGCGCAGTATAGGCGGTGAGCATCACCAGCGGTTCGGCGGTTGTGCCGTCGACCTTGCGGCGCTGAATGGCGGGCACCGTCAGCCGCTTCATCGGCGCGGGCGTGGGATTGGCGCGGCTGGTCGCGGTGTCGAGCGTGAAAGTGGTGGACATGGCGCTGATCTAGCCGAGCGAGGCTCCCCGCGCAAATCACGAAAAAATGCGGGGGTGGCCTGATGGCGCCACCCCCGCGAGTTGCCGTAACAGGGGACCGTTCAAAAACCGGCCTTGATCGTCAGGCCATAGGTGCGCGGGTCACCCGGCTGACCAGCGATCAAACCGGTATTGCCCGGCGTTGTTGCCAGCAACTCCATATAATCCTTGTCAAATATGTTGCGGACCCAGCCATAGATGTTGAGGCCGTCGTCGTTGCGAAAGCCTAGCCGCAGATTGTTGAGCGCATAGCCCTTCACATCCATGTAAATGGATCGGGATGCGTTGGACGAGAATTTCGAGCGATAGCTGCCGTCCCAACCGATGTAGAATTCACCGTCGCCGCCAAAGAGCGGGGTCGGCACGTTGAATTCGACGCCATAGGAGAGCGACCATTTCGACACGCCCGGTAGCAACTGGCCGGAAATGTCGCAGGTCGGCGGGCTGGAACTGCCGCCCGACAATTCCGGCGGGCAGGGGGCGTTGGTGAATGTGCGATAGGTGGCCTCGGTATAGGATGCGCTGGTATAGGCGTTGACCCGTTCGGAGGGGCGGATGGAGAAATCCGCCTCCGCGCCGCGCGTGCGCACCTTGCCCGCATTGGCGAGGTAGCCGCGCAGCACTGCGTTCTGACCATTGTTCACGATCGCCTGATAATCCTGGATATCCGTCCAGAACCCGGTGAGGTTGAGCGTCGCCTTGCGATCCCAGAACTGGGTTTTCAGGCCGATCTCATAATGGTCGACGGTTTCGGGTTTCACGTTTGCGACCGACAGTTGCGGTACGCCAGCACTGTCCAGCGGCACGCCGTTCAGGTTGATGCCGCCCGACTTGAACGCCTTGGAATAGGTGGCGTAGGCCATCACGACATCGCTGACCTTGTAGGATGCGGTCAGGCCATAGGACAGGTTCCAGTCGCTAAACGATGTCTTGAAATATTGCGGGGGCAAAACGCCGCGTTGCGCGACGATCCACGGGTCGCTGGCATAGGGGCCGCTGAACAGCACCAGTTGCCGCGTGCCGTCGGACGCGGTGCCGGTGACCACCGAATTATATTCGCCGGTCTTCTTGTCATAGTTGATGCGCACGCCCGGCTGAATGTCCAGCCGGTCGGTGACGTGCCAGGTAAGCTGGCCAAAGGCCGCCGCGCTGCTGTTTTTGAAGCGGATGTCGTTGTCCGCCGTCAGGCCGTCGAGCACTGCGGGATTTTGCGACAGGGCGTTGGTAGGATTGAGCAGCCATGCGCTGGCCGCCGGCCCCTGAACCTGACTGCCGGTGGTGTGCAGCTTTTGATGGAAGCCGAACAGGCCCGCCACGAAGTCGATCGTGTCGCCGGTCTGTGCATAGCGCAATTCCTGCGTCCATTGCGTCTGGCGGGTCGGGTTCTGCGATTTTGTGGTGATCGGCAGGCCGGTGAAGTCGCGGTCGTTGGACGGATCCCAGGCCCAGTAGCGCCAGGCGGTGATGGAGGTCAGCGTGCCTGCCCCCAGATCCCACTCCGCACGCAGCGATGCGCCGCCCAATTCGTTGCGGGCGTTGAGCGTCGCGTCGAGATCGGTCAGGCGATCATAGGGGTTGGTGCTCGGTACGCTATACCCCTGTGCGGCGCTGAGCGCCGGATATTGGCGATTGGTCGCGCGCTGTGTGGGGCCGTATCCGGCGTAGATCTGGGCGCAGCAATTGGGGTTTTGCAGGTTGAAATCGCCCGACAGGGTGATGTCGAGATTGTCCGTAGCCTTCCACAGCAGCGCGCCGCGAATGCCCAGAAAATCCTGACCGTTCACATGATCGTCGGTCGCGACATTGTAGATGGTGCCGTTGCGGCTGGTCGCCGCGACGCCCAGGCGAATGGCCAGAGTGTCCGACAGAGGCCCGGAAATCGAGGCCTTGCCTTGTTTGAAGCCCAGATTGCCGACAGAAATCTCCGCCTTGCCCTCAAGGGTGAAGCTGGGCGCCTTGGTCGTTATGTTGATGGCGCCGGCCGTCGTGTTCTTGCCATAGAGCGTGCCCTGCGGCCCGCGCAGCACCTCGATCTGCTGGATGTCGACGAAGTCGAGCGTCGCGGCGGCGACACGGTTGTAGTAGACTTGGTCGACATAGATGCCGACGCCCTGTTCGATGCCGTCATTGGTCAGGCCCAGCGGCGCGCCTATGCCGCGAATGTTGATCGAACTGTTGCGCGGATTGGTGGAGAAGAATTGCAGGCTGGGCTGCAACTGCTGAAGCCGCGTGACGTTATAGCTGCCGGTCTGCTCAATCGTCTGGGCGTTGAGGACGGAAACCGCGAGCGGCACGTCCTGCAACTGTTCCACACGACGTCGGGCGGTGACAACGATATTGCCATCGCCTCTGTCCCCGCTGGCTTCGGTAGCGGGAGGCGCATCCTGCGCCTGTGCGCTGGATGCGATGAAGGGTGCGCCCGCCACGGAGGCGAGCAACAGGAAACGCGCGATCATATTGGTCCCTTTCTGCCGGATGTCCGGTGTCTTTTGGATCGCGGCGTCTCCGGTGGTCCGGTCGAAGCCTTTTTTTCGGTGTTTGCCGACCGCTGTTCAGGCGGTCAGCCGGGTTCTTTCCGTCACGTCGATCTGGACGACACGGGCGTCATGCACCGTGACCGTGATCGATCCGAAACGCAGATGTTCCAGAACGGAACGCAGCTTTTCGACGCTGGCGACGATGTCCTTGCGCTCGTGCGGCGCAACGCTGGTCGGGTGCTGGTGGCTCATTATCATCTCTTGCTCGTGTTTATCTCAATTTATTCAATAGACAAATAACTTAAAATAGGGAGCGATCAAGCTTTGCTTGCCGCCCCTCAATGTCGCGTCAGCGGGGCGGCGCACCCAGTTGGCGCGATGATTCCTGCGGGCGCAACGGCACGGCGGGACGAAACTGGCGCATGGCTTGCGCCTGATCCTGAGCATGGATGACGAGGCGGTCGAGCAGGCTTTGCCCAAAACCCCAGTCTCCCAAGCCCGAATCCGCGTTAATGTGGCCGCTGAAGCCTGCATCCACAAACTCGCTACCCCAATATTTGCCGATGCTGTGGACCCTTTCGAAGAAAATATAGGGATCGTTCCGACTGCCCACGACGATCGTGGGGAAGGGCAGGGGCACGCGCGGGACGGGGCCGAAACCGCCGATCGTCTCCGGCGTTTCCATGCGGTCGCAATCAGGCGGCGCAACCAGGAGCGCGCCTGTGACCGGCCAGCCATAGGCCTGACTTTGCAAGGCCCCCCACCAGGCGACGGCGAGGCACCCCAGGCTGTGCGCGGCCAGCACGATGGGGCCGGGCGTTTCGCGGATGGCCGCGTCCAGCCGCGTCACCCAGCTATTGCGGTTAGGACTGGCCCAACTGCCCAGGTCGACGCGGCGGCAATCGCCGCGGGTTTCTTCCCAGATGCTTTGCCGGTGACCGGGGCCGCTGTTGTTGAGACCGGGAATCGTCAGCACGACGGGCTGACGAGCGTCATCGACATATCCGAAACGGTCCATGATTCTGGTCCTTTCCTTTGCCATGGCCCCATTCTCTAATATCTATAATAATAGTAGACAATAGGCAAGCGCCCAAATGTGGCGAAATGTGGATGGCCCGCCGGATGCCATCGCGCGTTAACATTTCGGGCACAGGCAACCCAAGGCGCACCGATGGGTTTCGCCTTCACCACGGACGAGGAGTAGGATGATGCAGATCAATCGAAGCGGGTCGGCAAAATGGAGCGGCGGGCTGAAAGACGGCAGGGGCTCAATCTCCACCCAGAGCAAGGCGCTTGATGACCATCCTTATGGTTTCGCCATGCGGTTTGAAGGGGTTGCGGGCACCAATCCGGAAGAGTTGATCGGCGCGGCCCATGCGGCCTGTTTCACCATGGCGCTGTCGAAGATATTGGGTGAGGCCGGGCTGACCGCCGACGCGATGGAGACCAAAGCGGTCGTGACGCTGGAGGAAAAGGATGGCGGTTTCGCTATCACGGCCAGCAAGCTGACTTTGAAGGCGACGATTCCCGGCGCGCAACAGGCGCAGTTTCAGGAACTGGCGGCGCTGGCCAAGGCGAACTGTCCGGTTTCCAAGTTGCTCAACGCCCAGATTGATCTGGAAGCCGAGCTTCTGGGCTAAATCCTGTTCGGCTGGCGCGAGCGTATATGTTCGCGCCAGCCGATATAGGCGCCTGCGCCGATTATCATCGCTGCGCCGACCCATGTGGTGGCCATCGGCCATTCGCCCCATAGCAGGAAGCCGAGCAGTGTCGCCCAGAGGATAGAACTGTAATCCATGCCCAGCACGACCGATACGGGCGCATAACGCAGCGCCGCCGTCAGAAACAACTGGGCGAACGCGCCAACGACGCCCGTCAACACGAGCAGCCCCCAGGTGACAGGATCATGGCCATGACCGAAAAACGGCATCAACAGGGCAAGCGGCGGCAGCGATAACGCGGTGAACCAGAAGACAATGACTCCGGGGCTTTCCGTGCGGCCGAGGTCGCGGATCACCAGGCTGATGCAAGCGGTCAGAAAAGCCGCAGCGAGGGCAACGGCGACGCCAAAGGCGGCGAAGTGCCCGGCATCGGGCCGCGCGATCACCAATATGCCGGCGAAGCCTACCAGAATGGCGCTCCAGCGATGGATGCCGGTCGCCTCCCGCAGCACGACTGCGGCCAATATGGTAGCAAACATCGGCATGGTGAAGCCGATGATGGTCGCTTCAGTCAGCGGCAGAAGGATGAAGCCGCCGAAATTGCATGCCAGGCCGAGCAAGCCCATCATCGCGCGCAAACCGTGTTTGCCGATGCGATTGGTCCGGACGGCGCGGGGGCCATCGCGCAGCGCGATGAACGCGAAAACCACGGGCATGGCAAAGAGCTGGCGATAAAACACCGTCTCTACCAGCGTGACGTGCCGATCCGCGGCGATTTTCCCCAGCGTAAACATCGACGTGAGGAACAACATCGCCAGCAGGCGGAGCGCCATGCCGAGCAACGGCCGATCGGGACGATGGGGGGCAGGTTGCACAATGGCGGGCGGGGCGGGCGATGACATGCCCCCATCCCTTAAGGCCGCGTCTGCCCCTGACAACAGGGCAGACGCGACAAAGTGGCTATTGGACGGGCTTGCGGAATTTCAGCGTCATGCGGTCGCTTTCGCCGATGGCGAGATATTTGTCCTTGTCCACTTCCTTGTTCCGCAGCACGGGCGGCAGAGTCCAGACGCCCTTTTCCCAATCGGCGGTGTCCTCGGGATTGGCGTTGACTTCCGATGCCGCGACAAATTCGAACCCGGCCGCCTCGGCAATCCGGCGAATGGTGGAGACCTTCAGGTAGCCGCTGCTCTTTTCGAGCGCGCTGTCGCGGTCTTCGGGCAGGCGGTGATCGACGATGCCCAATGTGCCGCCGGGCTTCAGGGCGGCGAAGAAGGCGGCGAAGGTTTCGGCTTCCTTGCCGCCCATCACCATATTGTGGACGTTGCGGAAGGTGAGGAGCGTATCGACGCTGCCTGCCGGGATTTGCGCTGTTTCCTCGGGATAGGCGATCACCTTCACCTTGTCGTAAACCGCCGGATTGGCGGCCAGAAAGGCCTTGTATCCCGCCAGATAGCCGCCCGTCGGTTGAAGCGCATAGAAGGTTCCATGGTCGCGCAGCAATGGCGCCAGGATTTCGGTATACCAGCCGCCGCTGGGCGCATATTCGACCACGGTCTGGCCCGGCGCGACCCCGAAAAAGGCAAGCGTTTCGGCGGGGTGTCGATATTTGTCGCGCGCGACATTGGCCGGTGTGCGGCTGGGCGCGGCAACGGCCGCCGCGATCGGATCGGCGGGCATGGCGTGGCCCGCATGGGCGTTATGATCGGCCTGTTGCGCGGCCAGAGGCAGGGCGGGAAGCGCGATGGCGCCAAGCAGCAAGGCGGCGCGCGGGAAAGATAACATGGGGGCGATCCTCTCATGGGGGAAGGGGTGCCCCGATGTGCCGTCCGGTTCGCGCCGACGCAAGAGGGCCGACGGACAAATGCCCGCCAGCCATCATTCGTTACAAACTTGCCCGTGGTTACAGGCAGGCTTCCAGAAAAGGCTGATCGAAACCGAACATGCGCGCCTTGTCGAGCGTATAGGGGCGCAGGCCCATAGAGCGATATTCACCGATGATCTTTCCGCTGTCGTCCTCGTCATGATATTCGAACTTGAACAGTTCCTGCGTGACGATCACGTCGCCTTCCATGCCGATCACTTCGGTCACATTGGTGACGCGGCGCGAACCGTCGCGCAGGCGCTTCACCTGGACGATCAGGTCGACCGAATCGGCGATCTGTTTGGAAATGGCTTCCTTGGGGATTTTGATGTCGCCCATCAGGATCATGTTTTCCATACGACCCAGGCATTCGCGCGGGCTGTTGCTGTGGAGCGTGCACATGGAACCATCATGGCCAGTGTTCATCGCGGCGAGCAGGTCGAAACATTCCGCGCCGCGGATTTCGCCCAGGATGATGCGATCGGGGCGCATACGCAGGGCGTTCTTGACGAGGTCGCCGATGGTGATCGCGCCATTGCCCTCCAGATTGGCGGGCCGCGTTTCCAGCGGCAGCCAGTGCGGCTGTTGCAGGCGCAGTTCGGCCGCGTCCTCGATGGTCAGCACGCGCTCGCCCGGGTCGATCATCTTCGACAGGGCGTTGAGCATGGTGGTCTTGCCCGAACCCGTTCCGCCCGAAATGACGATGTTGAAACGACATGCGCCGGCGATTTTCAGCGCCGTCGCCATTTTCGGCGACATTGCTCCCCATTGCGCCAGCATGTCGATGGTGATCGGCTTCGCCGAAAATTTACGAATGGAAATCGCGGTGCCGCGCAGCGACAGCGGCGGCACGATCACGTTGACGCGAGAGCCGTCGGGCAGTCGGGCGTCGGCCAGCGGCGTGGTCTGGTCGACGCGGCGGCCGACCTTGTTCACGATGCGCTGGGCGATCTGGAACAGATGCTCCTCATCGCGGAACTTGATCGGCGCGATCTGCAGCTTGCCCTTTTTTTCGATATAGGTCTGGTCCGGGCCGTTGACCATGATGTCGGTCACGTCCGGGTCGGACAGCAGTTCCTCCAGCGGGCCAAGGCCCAGCAATTCGTCGACCAGCACCTTTTCCAGCGCGAACTGTTCGCGCCGGTTCAGCGTGAATTTCAGTTCCGCCAGCACTTCCAGGATGATCGGGCGGAATTCCTCGGCCAGTTCATCCTTCGTCAGCGTGGCGGCCGCTTCCGGGTCGACACGCTCGAGCAGGCGGGGCAGCACCTGTTCCTTGATTTTGTGGACGCTGGCCTCAAAACCCTGGATTTCCGGTTCGCCCGAATGCTCGGCATTGGCGCGGTCGGTCAGGCGCGCCATCGCGTCGGCATTGCGCTGCATCTGGCTGGTCGGCGCGGACAGCGGGTCGAACGGCGTTTCGCCGGGCAGGGCGGCGATGTCGAGTGGCGGGAACTGGTCGCCGCCTTGTTCGTCGCGCCGTGTCCCGGGGCCATGCATCGGCCTGGCCACACCAAAGCCGGGCTTCATGCCCGCGGGTCCGTTCTTCCGTCCAAACGCGCTCATATGTCTCCGCCGGTTTCTCGTCGCGCCCCTGCTTCGCAGAACAAGGGTCAGCCAATGATGGTCGAAGAAGGTGAATAGGCTGGAAACTTTGACAAATGCCTAATGGCGGGGCGTCGGCCGAAGGCGATGAGCGCCAACGACAGCAGCCCCAGCGCGCTGACGGCCCAGCCGAGCCGTTCCTGCCACAAGGTCACGCGCTCTATGCGATATTCGCCGGGCACAGCCTGAAAATGCAGCAAGGGTCCGCTTGCGGGTGTCGCAGCGCCATCGTGGACCACTCGCCAGATCGGGAAGGCGGCGCGACCCAGTGTGACCGGGCCTGGCTGGTCGACGATGATCCTGTCGGTTCGCGGCAGCCCGCGCCAGGGTGACAAGTCCGCCCAGCGGTCGAAGGCGTCGACCCGCCGGGCGTCGAAACCGGCGGGCAGATATTCAGGCGCATCGGGCATCTGGCGCGTGATGCGGGGCAGGTCGACGCCCTTGTAGAGATTGCCGGCGACCGTGACCGCGGTGAAGCAGAGCGGCGGCAGCAGCATCGCCCCGCCCAGCATCCAGTGGACCCGTCCGGGCCAGCGCCCGGCGATGGCGGTGACCGCCGCAAATTCGGCGATCACCAGTGCGCGCCAGGGAAATTGCACCTGATTGAGCAGGTCTATGTCCCACAGGAAGGGGATAAGACGGACAGAGGCCAGCGCGGTAAAGACGGTGATCGCCGTCCAGAAACCGCGCGCGGGCCAGGCCAGCAGGATGAGGGCCAGCGCCATGCAGGGGAAAAGCTCAACCTCCCGCGTCCATATCGACCAGTCCGTGGCGCGATAATGGCGCGTCCACAGCATGTCGGCGGAAATATGGCCTTGCAGGGTGAGCGCGGGCAGCAGGAAGAAGGCTGCCAGCGCGAAAGCGATCAGGCCGGCCGTTGCACCGGCAAGCGGAATCCGCCAGCCAGCCAGTGCGCGCCGCGCCATCATCGGCGCGATCAGGAAAAGCCCGGCCAGCTCCGCCGTCGGCAGATGAGTGAGCAACAACGCGCCATAGGACAGCGCAAGCAGCACGATGCCCCGGCGATGGGGCAGGCGCTGTATTCCCAGAGCCGCCAGCGGCAGCAGCGCATAGGCGGCATGTTCGGCCAGCGCTCCCCGCACCAGCAGGTCGAAAAGATGATAGGGCGCCAGCATGTAGAGGATCGCGCCCGCCATCGGCCGAGCGCCGCGCTCCGCCAGCCAGGCGTGCATGGCGAGGCCAGACGCCAGCAGGAACAGCAGCCCTGCGACATGGACCGCCTGAAATGTCGGCAGGCCGATGGCGTCCAGCGCGCCGGAGACCCAATAGGCGATGGGCGGATAGAAATAGAAGGTCGGGCTGCCGAGCCCCTCAAAACTTTGCGGGAGCCAGCGGGGGTAAAACTCGCCCGCCTGCATCGCCGCGCCGAACTGGCTGGTCCAGACATAGTTATACAGGTGCGAATGCGTCGCCCCCGGCCCGAAAATCAGGCTGGGCAGGCTGAGCAGCAGCGCGATCAGGACCAGCAGGGCCAGATTGCGTTGGTCAGGCAGGGCGGGCAAAGGCGCGTTCATCCCCCGCCTTGTCGCGCAACATGGTAAACGAACCGTAAGCTTTTGCGGAGCCGGATACCAAGCGTTAACCATTAGGACCGATAAGTCCGATCCATCCATTGGTCGGGAAACCGTATGTCTGAACGCACAGCCCTGTCTATCGTCATTCCGGTGCTTGACGAACAGGACAGCCTGTCGCTGTTTCTGGATCGCGCCCGCCCGGCGGTGAACCGCGCGCTGGCGCTGATCGGGCCGGATGCGCGGGCGGAATATCTGTTCGTCGACGATGGCAGCACCGACCGGACGGCCGACATATTGATGCTGTTGTCGCGGCTCAATCCCGATGTCCGTTTTCTGTCGCTGTCGCGCAACTTCGGCAAGGAGGCGGCGTTGGCCGCCGGTATCGACCATGCGCGCGGCGATGCCGTCATCCCCATTGACGTCGATCTTCAGGATCCGCCCGAAGTCATCATCGACATGGTGCGCCACTGGCTGTCGGGCGCCCGCGTGGTCAACGCCCGGCGCGTCGACCGTTCCAGCGACGGATGGCTGAAACGCTGGACGGCCCATGCCTTCTACCGCGTCATCAACCGCATGTCGGACCATCCGATCCCCGAAAATGTCGGCGATTTCCGGTTGCTTGACCGGGAAGCGGTGGAGGTTCTGCGGCGGCTGGGCGAACAGGCGCGCTTCAACAAGGGTCTGTTTTCCTGGATCGGCTTTCGCGTCGCCACCGTCGACTATGAGCGCGCGCCGCGAGAGGCTGGGGCGACCAAATGGCGCTGGGGCAAGCTGTGGGCGCTGGCCATTGATGGAATCACGGCGTCGACCACCATGCCGCTGCGCATCTGGTCCTATATCGGCGGCGGCATTGCGATGCTGGCTTTTGGCTACGCCGCCTTCCTCGTCATCCACACGCTGATCACGGGCGTCGACACGCCGGGCTATGCGTCGATCATGGTCGCGGTGCTGATGCTGGGCGGCCTTAACCTGATGAGCCTGGGCATCATCGGCGAATATCTGGGCCGGGTGGCGCGCGAAGTGCGCAACCGCCCGCTTTATGTCGTGGCGGCGGGCGAACATGCGCCCTCCAATCAGGAACAGAAGGACAAGCCATGGACCGCGCAGCCTATCAGAGCATGAACGCGCAGGAGGGCGAACATTGGTGGTTCGTCGCGCGCCGGGCCATCATCGACAGCCTGATTCGCAACCATGTGCCCTTGCCAGCCGATCCGCGCATATTGGAGGCGGGATGTGGCACCGGCGGCAATCTGGCGTTGCTGGCGTCCCACGGAACGCTCGACGCGCTGGAATATGATGAGGATGCGCGCGCCATCGCGGCGGCGCGCGGACTGGCGCGGGTGGAGGTGGGCGCGCTGCCCGACCGGATCGGCTTTGGCGACACGCGCTACGACATGATCGCGCTGCTCGACGTGCTGGAGCATGTCGATGCCGATGAGGCGTCCTTGCGCGCTCTGGGCGCGCGACTGGCCGATGGCGGGCGCATTTTGCTGACCGTGCCGGCGGTGCCATGGCTGTGGTCGGAGCATGACGTGCTGCACCATCACAAGCGCCGCTATACCCATGAACAACTGGTCGCCGTGGCGCAGGCGGCTGGCCTGAAGGTAGAGCTTTCGGGCTATTTCAACAGTCTGCTCTTCCCGCTGGCGGTGGCGCAGCGCGTCGCGCACAAGCTGCTGCGGAGGGATGCGCCGCTCGACGCGCGGCCCGCGCCCTGGCTCAACGCCGCCCTGCAACAGGCCTTTGCCGTTGAGCGGCATATGCTTGACCGGGTCCGCTTCCCGATCGGCCTGTCACTTTACGCCGTTCTTTCCGCCTGACGGATCATTGTCCAGGTTGAGCGGGCTGGGCCATTGCCCGTCCCAGCAGCGCGCGGGCTCCTGTGCGCTGGCCAGCGCCGGGTGCGCCGGGCGGATCAGCGCGGGCATTTGGGGCAGCGGCGCCAGATAGGAACCTTTAGGGAAAACCGCGAAATTCTGGTCCCATGCCTTGAAGAAGGTGCAGCGCACCTGAGGCGCGGCGGGAAACAGGAAGGCGCGGCGGATTTCGGAGAGGCCGGTAAGGCTGCCGATGGCGAGCACCGCCAGCAACCAGGTGCGGACAGCGCCGCCTTCCGCAATCTTGTCGGCCACCATCGCCGCGACGATGGCGAGAGCGGTGATCGACCCGCGCATCATGAAGTCGATGGACCAGCCGATCTGGACGATGGGGATCAGCATCAGCCAGGCAAAGGCCAGCCACAGCGTATCGCAGCCGAAGCGGGCGGATGACCCCGCCAGCAGCAGGGGGATCAGGAAGGGCCATGTCTCCAGCGCCTGAAACGTCGCCCACTGGGTGAAGGGCAGGGCGATGACGCGCAGCCCGACATCGTCGCCCGCCGCGCCCATGTAAAACAGGCCGGGTATCGCCATCAGGCTGGACATGGCGGGGACGGCGATGTCGCTGACGGTCAACCGCCGGGCCAGCAGCGTGCGAACGCCCGCCAGCGCGGCGAAGGGCATTGCCCCCATCAGCCCCAGCGGCGACCACAGCGCCGTCATCGGCAGCAGCGCCAGAAACGCGATCAGCGGCCATTGCTCGCGCCGCCACAGCATATAGCCGACCGCGCCGATCCATCCGGCCAGCGCATGTTGCGGCACCCAGAAAGCGAGCGTGACGGTGGAGGAATATTGGATATTGGCCCAATCCTCCATATGGCTCGACATCGCGCCGTTGATGAGCAGGTCGCCAATGGCGTCCATGCCGCTGAACACCAGAAAGACGACAAGCGCCACGATCCGCGACCGCCGGGTGGCAAACAGCATCGACGACAGCGCCAGCACGATCCCGATCATCAGGGCGTTCTGAACCAGCAGGGCAATGTCAGCGGCGCGCGGCCCGAACGCCTTGAAGACAAGGGCAGGGGCCAGGAACATACCGATCGGCGCGCGCAGCACGTCGGGCACCGGCCGGTGGGTGTAGACGAAGGGCCAGGGGTTGACGCCCATGTCGTGCAACACGGCGAAGCGCACCTGCCAGTCGACATTGGCATAGAAGAAGCGCCCCTCGCCGCCAAGGACCAGCAGGATGAGCGCGATGAGGATGCAGGTCAGGAGCGTTCCGCGCGACGGCCCGCCCGGAAAGCCGCGCATTGCCCGCAGCACGCCGCCGACGATCAACAGGGTCGCGGCAGTGCCCAGCGCATAAGCCCACCATGGCGCGACATCCAGAAAGCGCCACAGCAGCATCTGTCCGCCCGACAGCCAGATCAGCAGCGCGGCGACCAGCCCACCAGCAGACGCCGGGCGCGCCAGCCAATGGGTCAGGTCGCCTTGACCGGCGGTGTCGTTCGGTGTCGCCCCCATGGCAGCCGCCATAAGCAAGCCGCGCGCGCAGGTCGAGAGCGCAAAGCAAAAGGGCCGGGATGATCCCGGCCCATGCGAATGTTTCGATCAGGCGCAGCGCCCTGTGCGGAGTAAGTGCGCCGCCCAAACCACCGCCCTTTCGGCTGTCCGGGCGTCAGCCCGCCTTTTCAGCGAGGACCGTCAGGCCCTTTTCATTCACTTCGGCAAAGCCGCCCTGCACCGGGATGACTTCCGGCGCGGCGCCTGCGTTGGCAAAAATCTGGATGCTGCCGTCGCGCACGGTCGACATGAAGGGCGCATGGCCTTCCAGAACGCCGAAATCGCCGTCTGTGCCGGGAACGACCACCTGATAGACCTCCTGCGAGCGGACCAGCTTTTCCGGGGTCACGAGTTCGAAATGCAATGCCATTCTTATTTCCTTCTCCCTCTCCCCTTCAGGGGAGAGGGTCGGGGAGAGGGGGCTGGAGCAGCAAGGGCCTTACAGGCCCCTCTCCCGCCTTCGCTTCGCTCGGCACCCTCTCCCCTGAAGGGGAGAGGGAATTCGTTTACGCCGCTTCGGCGGCCAGCTTCTTCGCCTTTTCGATGGCCTCGTCGATGCCGCCGACCATGTAGAAGGCGTTTTCGGGCAGATGATCATATTCGCCATCGACCACCGCCTTGAACGACTTCACCGTGTCTTCGATCTGGACGAACTTGCCCGAAATGCCGGTGAAGACTTCGGCGACGTGGAAGGGCTGCGACAGGAACTTCTGGATCTTGCGCGCACGGGCGACGGTGAGCTTATCCTCTTCGGACAGCTCGTCCATGCCCAGAATGGCGATGATGTCCTGAAGCGACTTGTACTTTTGCAGGATCGCCTGAACCGCGCGGGCGGTTTCATAATGTTCCTGACCGACGACGCGGGGTTCCAGAACGCGGCTGGTCGAATCCAGCGGGTCGACCGCAGGATAGATGCCCAGTTCGGAAATGGCGCGGTTGAGAACGGTGGTGGCGTCCAAGTGCGCGAACGAGGTCGCAGGCGCCGGGTCGGTCAAGTCGTCCGCGGGGACGTAGACGGCCTGCACCGAGGTGATCGAACCCTTGTTGGTCGAGGTGATGCGTTCCTGCAGCGCGCCCATGTCGGTGGCGAGCGTCGGCTGATAGCCCACGGCCGAAGGGATACGACCGAGCAGAGCCGACACTTCCGCGCCCGCCTGCGTGAAGCGGAAGATGTTGTCGACGAAGAACAGCACGTCCTGATTTTCGACGTCGCGGAAATATTCCGCGATGGTCAGGCCCGACAGGGCGACGCGGGCGCGGGCGCCCGGGGGCTCGTTCATCTGGCCGTAAACCAGCGCGACCTTCGACCCTTCGCTGATCGCGTTGCCGTCGGCGTCCTTGGCGATAACGCCGGCGTCGAGGAATTCGTGATACAGGTCGTTGCCTTCACGGGTGCGTTCACCCACGCCCGCGAAGACCGAGGTGCCGCCATGGCCCTTGGCGATGTTGTTGATCAGTTCCTGGATGAGCACGGTCTTGCCCACGCCCGCGCCGCCGAACAGGCCGATCTTGCCGCCCTTTGCGTAAGGGGCGAGAAGGTCGATGACCTTGATGCCGGTGACCAGAATGCTGGCGTCGGTCGACTGGTCGACGAATTCCGGGGCCTTGGCGTGGATCGGCGACTTGAGTTCCGTCGCGACCGGGCCGCGCTCGTCAATCGGTTCGCCGACGACGTTCAGGATGCGGCCGAGCGTGGCCGGGCCGACGGGAACGCTGATCTGCGATCCGGTGTCGGTGACCTCCTGACCGCGGGTCAGACCGTCGGTCGAATCCATCGCGATGGTGCGGACGGTGTTTTCACCCAGATGCTGGGCGACTTCCAGAACAAGGCGCTGGCCATTGTTGCTGGTTTCCAGCGCCGAAAGGATCGCGGGGAGAGCATCAGGAAAGGTCACGTCGACGACGGCGCCGATGACCTGCGAGATGCGGCCTACATTGTTGGTGGTTGCCATTGCTTCGTTTCCTTGCCTTCTACGTCTCTTCAGGCCGTCACCCCAGCGAAGGCTGGGGTCTCATGCCTCAATGTCCTGCTCCGCCGCCAGAGATGCCAGCTTTCGCTGGCATGACGACAGGGTTATAGCGCCTCAGCACCAGAAATGATCTCGACCAGTTCCGTCGTGATCGCGGCCTGGCGGCTGCGGTTGTACTGGATGGTCAGCTTGTTGATGAGGTCGCCGGCGTTGCGGGTCGCATTGTCCATGGCGGTCATCGACGCGCCCTGTTCGGATGCGTTGTTTTCCAGCAGCGCCTTGAAAATCTGCACCGTCACGTTGCGCGGCAGCAGGTCGTCGAGGATCGCTTCCTCGCTCGGTTCATATTCCACCGTCGCGCCGATGGCGTTGCGGTCGGCGTCGGCGGGGATCTTCACCGGGATGATCTGCTGTTCGGTCGGGATCTGCGCCAGAGCCGACTTGAACTGCGAATAGAAGAGGTGGGCGACGTCGAACTTGCCGTCGAGGAACATCTTGCCGAGTTCCTGCGCAATCGCCTGCGCCTGGGCGAAGCCGGGCTCCTTGACGCCGGTCGTATCATATTGCGCCACGATCATGCCGGGGAAGGTGCGGTTGATGACCGGGCGGCCCTTGCGGCCGATCAGGTAGAACTTCACCGTCTTGCCTGCCGCGATCAGCTCTTCGGCCTTGGCGCGGGCGGCCTTGACGATGTTGGCGTTGAACGCGCCCGCCAGACCACGGTCGGAGTTGGCGACGACCAGCAGATGGACGTCATCCTTGCCGGTGCCCGCCAGCAGCGGGGAAGCGCCCTCGCCCGAACCGCCTGCGATCTTGCTGGCGAGGCTGGCGACGACCGCTTCCAACCGGCTGCTATAGGGGCGCGCAGCCTCAGCCGCGGCCTGCGCCTTGCGCAGCTTCGCGGCGGCGACCATCTGCTTCGCCTTGGTGATCTTCTGGGTCGATTTCACCGACCCGATGCGGATCTTCAGTTCCTTGAGGCTGGCCATGACGAACCTTCTGTTCGTCATCCTGACGAAGGCTGAAACGAGTCACTTGCCTCATTTCAGGATCTCGCGCCTCCAGGTTCAACCCGTGTGGCCCGAGATCCCAGCCTTCGCTGGGATGACGGATTAATTACGCAAACGTCTTGCCGAACGAGTCGAGCGCGGCCTTCAACTGGGCCTTGGCGTCGTCGCCCAGATCCTTGCTGTCGCGGATCGCGGCCAGCACTCGCGGGTGGTCGTGACGCAGATAGGCGAGCATCAGCTCTTCATAACGGGTCACGTCCTTGACCGGGATCGCGTCCAGATAGCCGTTGGTGCCCGCGAAGATCGACGCGGTCTGCTCTTCGAAAGGCAGCGGCGAGAACTGCGCCTGCTTGAGCAGCTCGGTCAGGCGCGCGCCGCGGTTCAGCAGCTTCTGGGTCGAAGCGTCGAGGTCCGAACCGAACTGGGCGAAGGCCGCCATTTCGCGATACTGGGCCAGCTCCAGCTTGATCGAGCCCGAAACCTTCTTCATCGCCTTGGTCTGCGCGGCCGAACCGACGCGCGACACCGACAGGCCGACGTTGATGGCCGGACGGATGCCCTGATAGAAGAGGTTGGTTTCCAGGAAGATCTGGCCGTCGGTGATCGAAATCACGTTGGTCGGGATGTAGGCCGACACGTCGCCCGCCTGCGTTTCGATGATGGGCAGAGCGGTCAAAGAACCGGCGCCCATGGCGTCCGACATCTTGGCGGCGCGTTCCAGCAGTCGGCTGTGCAGGTAGAACACGTCGCCGGGATAGGCTTCGCGGCCCGGAGGACGACGCAGCAGCAGCGACATCTGGCGGTAGGCGACGGCCTGCTTGGAAAGATCGTCATACACGATCACGGCGTGCATGCCGTTGTCGCGGAAAAATTCGCCCATGGTGACGCCCGTATAGGGGGCCAGATACTGGAGCGGGGCCGGTTCCGAAGCGGTCGCGGCGACGACGATGGAATATTCCATCGCGCCATTTTCTTCGAGCTGCTTCACGATCTGGGCGACGGTCGAGCGCTTCTGGCCGACGGCGACATAGATGCAGTAGAGCTTCTTGCTCTCGTCATCGCCCGCGTTGATGCCCTTCTGGTTGATGAAGGTGTCGATCGCGACGGCGGTCTTGCCGGTCTGGCGGTCGCCGATGATCAGTTCGCGCTGGCCGCGGCCGACGGGGACGAGGGCGTCGATGGCTTTCAGGCCGGTCTGCACGGGTTCGTGCACCGACTTGCGGGGGATGATGCCCGGCGCCTTGACCTCAACGCGCTTGCGTTCGGTATACTGGATCGGTCCCTTGCCGTCGATCGGGTTGCCGAGGCCATCGACCACGCGGCCCAGCAGGCCCTTGCCAACCGGAACGTCGACGATGGTGCCGGTGCGCTTGACGGTGTCGCCTTCCTTGATTTCGGCGTCCGAGCCGAAAATCACGACGCCGACATTGTCGGCTTCGAGGTTGAGCGCCATGCCCTGCACGCCGTTGGAGAACTCGACCATTTCGCCCGCCTGGACGTTGTCGAGGCCGTGGACGCGGGCGATGCCATCACCCACGGACAGCACGGAACCGACTTCGCTCACCTGCGCTTCGGTGCCGAAATTGGCGATCTGGTCCTTGATGACCTTCGAAATTTCTGCGGCGTTGATATCCATGTTCAGCCTTTCATCGCCAAAGCGAGACTATTCAAACGGGTGCGGATGGAGGAATCGATCATCTGGCTGCCGATCTTCACGACCAGCCCGCCCAGGATCGCGGGGTCGACCCTTGCATTGACAGCCACTTCGCGGCCGACGCGAGCCTTCAGGCTGGCGGACAGCGCGCTGATCTGATCGCTGCTCAGCGGGTGGGCGCTCGTCACTTCGGCGAGGGCTTCACCCTTGTGATTCGACAACAATGTTTCATAGGCCCCGACAATGGCGGGCAACTGGGACAGGCGGCGGTTTTCAGCCAGCACGCCCAGGAACCTGACGGTGAGCGGGTCAATGTTCATCGCGGCGGCGACGGCGGCGATGGCCTTGCCCGACGCATCGCGGCTCAAAACCGGGCTGTTGATAAGTCCCTTGAAATCAGTCGATTCGGCGATCGCGCCCTTCAACGCGGCCAGCGATTGCGCCACCGTGTCGAGCACATTGCCCTCTCGGGCCAGATCGAACAGCGCCACCGCATAACGGCCGCCGAGGCTGGCTTGTATGCCTCCGCTCATCTCCACGCGCTTACCGCCCTCCTGTTGCAACGCCGGTCATGCAAATAAAGGGGGGCAGAAGACCCGTCCCCCTTGGTTCGGGGGCCGGTTAGCAGCGCCATTGTGACTATGCAAGTCATGCGGTGCGATTCGATGACGGGGTTGGGACCAAAGGATGAAGAGAGAGGGCGCCACCGCCGCTTTACGTCAAGGCCCTGGCCGGACGAATGGAGATGGCAGGCGCCTGACGCGCGGCAAAGGTTAATGTGTTTGTGACGAAAATATGACAGTTTTCTGCGCTGTTGCAGGAGATGTTGCCCGATTTTCGCCGTCGCTGTTAACCAATTTTTATGCTGTTTCCTGCGATTTGAGAGGTGATCCAGTTCCCTTTCGCAACCGGAAGAAAAATGCCTGTGGCTTCGCGACTTTTCCATTCAGTCATACCCGTCGACCGGGGGCAGGGGCTGGCGAGGCGCGCGCGCTTCGTGGTGACTGGGGCAAGCGCCGCATTGCTGCTGCTGGCGATGGTCGTGCTGGGCGGGACGATGGCAAGCCAGATCGGGCTTGCCCGGCTGGTCGACAACAGGCTGGGGCCGGTGGGCGCATTGCAGGCGGCGACCGACCATTATGGCCAGGCGCTGGCCATCGCCAACAAGGTGAACAGCGGCAACATGACCGCACCGGGCGGGGCAAGCGCGCTTGAATCCCTGCGCGCACAGATCGGCGCCGACTGGCGCGCGCTGGACGGCCATGTGCCGACCGAAGCGGGCGGAATCGCCTGGCAGGCGCTGTCCGATGAGCGCAGCCGGGCCGATGAGGCGCTTGGACGGCTGATGCGGCTGCTGGCGGCGGATGATCGCGACGGGCTCGACTTCTTTCTGGCCGGGACGTTCAACACCCATGTCGATCCGCTGCTGAATATGGCGCGTGGATATACCGCGGGATTGCGCGAACTGGCCGATCGGGAAGAGCGCATTTTGGGCATCGTCACATTTGCGGTTCAGGCGGTCACGGTGCTGGCGCTGCTGGCTGGCTTTGGCGCGGGCATATTGCTTTTGCGGGCTGCACGGCGGCATATGCTCGAACCGCTGGTTGATATCGCCCGAGCGACGGGGAAGGAAAATGACGCCGCCGCCCCGGTTCCCCATTGCGAGAGACTTGACGAAATAGGCGACATTGCGCGCGCCATCGCGGCGGCGCGCGAGCGCGACGAACAGGCGCGGGCTTTCCAGCGCGCCCAGCACGCGGCCGAAGCCGCGCTTCATGCGCGCGAACTGGCCATCGCGCAGGCGGCCGAGCGGCGGGCGCAGGCGCTGGATCGGCTGTTTGAACAATTTGGCGCAGGCCTCGCCGATCTGGTGTCGGGAATGGTGGGCGCCGCCCGAACCATGCGCGCCATGGCCGATAATATGCGCGCCGCATCGGGCGCTTCGGAGCAAATGGCTGGCGACGCCACCGGAACAGTGCAGGCAATCGCGCTGACGATGACCCAGATCGAACAGGAGGCGTCGATCATGCTCGCCATGGTGGCCGACGTCGAGGCCACGATCCGGTCGGCGCGGACCCGGGCGGTCGATGTCCATGCGCAGAGTCAGCGCAACCGCGCCCATGCCGACGGGTTGCGCCATTTGGTGAAGGACATTTTCGGCACGCTCGACCTTATCACCGCCATTGCCTCGCAAACCAACATGCTGGCGCTTAACGCCGCCATCGAAGCGAACCGGGCGGGCGAGGCGGGTCGGGGCTTCGCCGTGGTCGCCATGGAGGTCAAGGCGCTGGCTGCGCAGACGCGCAGCGCGGCTGAGGAAGTTGGCGCGCAGTTGCAGCGGATCAGCGCGACCAGCGACGATATGCGGATCAGCGTGGCGCTGGTGGAGGAAATGGCTGCGGATGCGGAGCGCGATGCTGCCGTGATGAGCCACGCGGTAACGACGCAGACGGGAGCGAGCCGGGAAATCGTGGCTGCGCTGGGGCAGGCGCGCAATGGTTCCCGCACGGCGGTTGAAGGAATGTTGAACCTCAAGGGGCAGGCGCATGACGTGTTGAGCGTCGCTCAGGGGCTGCTCGCCACATCCGACGACATTGCGCGCAAGGCCGATCGGTTGCGCGACGAGTTCACGCGCCTTGCCGACGAGGTCAGGCAGGCTGCCTGAAACCAGTCGCGACCGTTCATTCGTCGACGGTGAGTCGCCCTTTCTGGCAGCGGTGGACCAGTCGCTCATTGGGCGGACCATTGAGAAGGGCGCGCAGATCGCTCTCCAGCGTGGCGAGGACAGTGCGTTTGTCGGCGTCCGCGAAGCATCCCTTGACCTGCGCCTTTTCCACCAGCGCGCGCGCTTTCGCCATGGTGTCAGGGTCGGGCAGCCAGCGGCGGACGACTAACTGGCCGCTCGCCGGATCGAAAATCTGTTCCGCGACGAAATTGGCGTCGTTGGGCGCCAGCGTCCGCCGCCAGCGGCTGCCTTCGCTCAGGAATTGCGTATCGCGATTGACGCAGCCGCCATCCTGCCAGTTGAAGGGGCGGTCGATGGGCTGAGAGACGGTGACACGGCTGCGGTTGAGATCGATGCGACAGACATTGTCGCCCGCCCAGGCATAGGCGTTGTTGCTGGTCGATCCAGTGTCGATGGGCGCGTCGATGCGGGCTTCCAGATCCGAAAAGCCGGGGCGCAGCAGGAAGAGGAGCAGCGCCCCCAGCAACAGCGCGCCGCCGCCGCCCAGCCACCAGATCGCCTGCTTCTCCTTGCCCTGCGTATAAAACAGTCCGCCCGCGCCTATGCCCAGCACCGCCAGCGCCAGCAGCGCCGCCGACCCCGCCATGAAATTTTCGCGCGCGGCGATGATGTCGCGCTCCGCCTGATCGCGGGCCTTCTGCATCGCGTCGCGCTGCTGCTCGGCATGGGCGCGCTCGCTTTGTTCGGTCCGGTCGCGGTCGCCCTGATCCAGAGCCGCCGCCGCTGCTTCGGCCTCCGCCATGGACCGGCAGGGGACGATGGTGTGCGTCGCCGATACCCCGGCCTGCCGCAGGAAGGACGAAATTTCGCGCCAGGACACGGCAAAGCCGAATTCGGCGTCGTTGCCGTCGGATACCGAGCCAAAGCTGTTCACGCCAAGCACCCGGCCGCATTCGTCGACCAGCGGCCCGCCGCTGTTCCCCGCAGCCAGCGGCGCCGTGTGCAAGATCGTGTCGAAGCTGCGGGTCGAGCGGCCCGAGGAGACGGTGCCGTTGGTCTTTACCGTGCCCATCGGCTCGATCATCTGCTGAAGGCTGAGCCCCTGCGCCCGGTCGACCGTGCCAGGATAGCCGATAGCGGTCACCGACTGGCCATCGCCGAGCGCCCCGGCGTAAAAGGTGCTGACCGGCAGGCTGCCTTCCTCCAGCTGAATGAGCGCCAGATCGTTGCCGGGCGAATAGGCGACGACCCGTCCCCCATAGCTTTTGCGCCCTTCCGACGGGATGACGCCGATGACCAGATTTTTCTCTGATCGGGTCAGTTCGACGACATGCGCGTTGGTAAGCACCTTGTCGGGGGCAACCGCAAGGCCGCTGCCATGGCCAACGAAATAGGCGTCGCCGCCATCCGTTGCGACCAGAACGACGCGCACCACGCCGCGCGCGGCGGCGGCGATGTCCTGCTGGTCCGCGCGCGCCGGCGCGGCGAGCAGGGCAAGGGAGCAAAGGGCGAGGAGGGGACGCAGGAGCCTGAACATGGATGAGCGCATACATATGCGAAGCGTAGGGCAGGGCAATGCGGAAAAAGACTTAGAGCCTGTCTCGAAATGCGCGGGAGAGCGCATTTCGGATGCGGCACCGGCTCTCACCCCCACCCGACCGCCCACAAAGTGTATCCTGGATGGGAGGTCGGGTGGGGGTGAGGGCCGGTGCGGATGCGCGACAAGCGCATTTCGAGACAAACTCTTAGAAATTACTTTGAAAGCAAGGCGCGGGAGGCATGGTCAGGGAAGGGCGGCTAGGTCATATCCATGAACAGCATGACCAGCCCGTTGCTCCCTGTCGAAACAATGCCTCCGCCCGATGATTGCTGGGCGGCGTTCCTGCGCCGCGACCGGGCGATGGACGGGCGGTTCGTGGGCGCCGTCACCAGCACCGGCATCTATTGCCGCCCGTCCTGCGCGGCGCGGCATCCAAAGCGAAAGAATATGCGCTTCTATCCCGATCCGGCGGCGGCGCAGGCGGCGGGTTTTCGCGCCTGCCTGCGCTGTCGCCCGGATGAGGTGGCGCGCGACGTGCGCGCGGTGAGCGAGGCTCTGACGCTGATCGAGGCGGCTGACGCGCCACTCTCGCTGGAGCAGGTGGCGGCCCATGCGGGCTATGCCCCGCATCATTTCCATCGCCTGTTCAAGCGGGCGACGGGCATGACCCCGGCGGCCTATGCCCGGTCGCTAAGGGCCGGGCGTCTGGCCGCCGCCCTGGAAGGAGACGAAAGCGTGACAGACGCGATCTACGCCGCTGGCTATAACGCGCCCAGCCGCGCCTATGCCGACGCGGCAACGCATATGGGCATGACACCCAGCGCCTGGAAGGATGGCGGGCGCGGCGTTACCATCCGCCATGCGGTGATGCCGACCGCGCTGGGGCCCATGCTGGTCGCGGCGACCGACAGGGGGCTGGTCCGCATCAGCTTCGACGAGGATGAGGGCGAATTGCGCCGCCGCTTCCCCCATGCCGACATTGTGGCGGGCGATGATGATTTTCTGGCCCTCGCCCGGCGTGTGGCGGCATTGACTGACGACCCTGTCGGTGGGGACGCGGCTCTGCCCATGGATGTGGCGGGCACCGCGTTTCAGCAGGCGGTTTGGGCCGCGCTGAGGGCCATCCCGGCGGGGGAAACCCGCACCTACAAACAGGTGGCTGCCGCCATCGGTCGCCCCGAAGCGGTGCGGGCGACAGGCACGGCGTGTGGCGACAACAATCTCGCCGTCCTTATCCCCTGCCATCGGGTCTTGCGCAGCGACGGCGGGCTGGGCGGTTATGCCTATGGGCTCAACCGCAAGAAGGCGCTGCTGGAGCGGGAAATGGACCGATAAGGATCAAATTTTGTCTTTGAAATGACGCGCCGTGGCGTCATCGTCCCACCCTGACATGGGGGTTTTCAGGGGCAATATGCGGTTCATGGTGAATATCGCTGCCGGCTTGACGGCAATGCTGTTGGCCGGCGGCGAAGCGCGGGCGGAATGGTGGAAGGCGCAGAGCCGACACTTCACCGTCTACAGCGAAGGCAGGGATGAAACCTTGCGCGGCTTTGCCGAGCGGCTGGAGAAGTTCGATTTCCTGCTGCGCACGATCACCGGCATTGATGAAACGCGGCAGGGCAGCCCTGTGCAGGTGTTCATGCTGTCGAGTGAGGACAAGGTCAGGAAACTGATCGGCGACCGCAATGTCGCTGGCTTCTACAGCACGTCCGATCGCATCGCCTTTGCCGTGCTGTCGCGCAACCGGAAGACAAGCGAATTCGATCTGGGCGCCGAAGAGGTGTTGTTCCACGAATATACCCACCATTTCATGCTGCACTATTTCCCCGCCGCCTATCCCGCCTGGTATGTCGAGGGATTTGCGGAATTTTTCTCGGTCGTGAAATTCCCGAAGGATGGCAGCATCCAGTTCGGCTTCGTTCCGATGGCGCGCGCGCCGGGGCTGGTGCTGGGGTCGCCCTATCCGGTCAAGAACCTGTTCGCACGGAATGCCGATGGGCTCAGCCTGGCCGATGGCGACCGCTATTATGGCACCGCCTGGCTGCTCACCCACTATTATCAGTATAACACGGGCGAGCGGCACAAGGAGATGTCCCGCTATCTGGGCGACGTGGCGAAGGGCGTGCCGGACATGAACCCCGACAGCTATTTTGCGGGCGGCCTCGACGGGTTGGAAAAAGACCTCAAGGCCTATATGCGCTCACGCCTTACCGGCTCGATCCTGAAGATTTCAAAAGCGGAACCGATCACCATCACGCCGGTTGATCCGGCGCGCGGCGCGGTGATCGAGGATGAATTGCGGGTGATCAACGGGCGCAAGACCATGGATGTTGCCGATCTGGCGGCGTCCCTGCGCGCGACGGCGGGCAAATATCCCGACAGCGCCCATGTCCGCGCGCTTCTGGCCGAGGCGGAATGGGATGCGGAACAGAAGGACACCGCGCTGGCCGATGCGGATGCGGCCATCGCGCTCGACCCGCAAAACGCGCGCGCGCATGCGATCCGCGCGCAGGTGCTGCTGGAGCGCGCCCATGACAGCGACAAGCCGGAGGACTGGAAGGCGGCGCTGTCCGCCATCGTCAAGGCGAACCGGGCGGACACCGAGGATCCGGTGCCGCTGGCGCTCTTCTATCGCTATCACGCCATGCGCGGCGGCAAGATGCCCGACCTTGGCTATGACGGGCTTTACAAGGCTTACACATTGCTGCCGCAAAGTTCGACCTACCGCATGAACCTGGCGCGGGCGATGGCGATACGCGGCGAATATCGATCAGCCTCGATCCTGCTCGACCCTATCGCCTATTCCCCCCACGGATCGGAATTGCGGGACTATGCCCTGAAGATGAAAGCCCGCCTGGACGAACGCGCCGCGAAAAAGGCCGCAGGCGGCAATGTCGAGGACGAGGGCGAAGACATTGTCGGCGATGGCCCGGAGGAGGCGGAGGAATAGCGGCCCTCCTCGCGCCAAGCGTGAGACGATGCGCGGATGGCGGGGAAGGGGTGGGGAACTGTCGCCAATCTGCCCCTCTCCCCTTGGGGAGAGGGCTGCGGAGACTTGGCGGCTTGCTGTCGAGTCGTAGCTGGGTGAGGGGGTGGCAAGCTTGCCGACGCAGGCTATCGTTGCGCCAATCCCCCTCATCCAACTCCGCCTAACCGCTGCGCGGTAAGGCTCCATATCCTTCTCCCTCCAAGGGAGAAGGAATGTCTTACTTTGGTCGAAACCAGACCCTTCACTCAAACCGGCGGTCACCCGCACCCAGATGCCCCATGATCGCCCCGACCCACAGGTCAGCGCCCTTTTCCGGGTGAATATGGTGGTCGCCGGGTTCGACATGTTTGAGGTCCTCGCGGAACAGTCCGGTGGCGGGGTCCATCATCAGCGCGGCGATGTCGAGGAAGGTTATGCCGCGTTCCCCGCACCCTTCGGCAAGGCGGCGGTTATAGTCCAGGGTCAGGTCGGTGCGTTGTCGCTGGCTCGCCTTCACCTCCTGCCGCAGCACATGGACTTCGCCCAGGACGGCGGGATCGTCGCCGATCGTGGGCAGGGTGGCGGCGGTGACGATCTGTCGCGCATATCCGGCCGCCTGCATTTGCGACAGGAAATCGAGATAGGCCGTGAGCGATGCGTCAAGCTGTTGCTGAACGGATTCGCCATAGCGTTGCGCCCGCACCCAGATGACGAAGCCGCAATCGACCTCTCCCAGTTGATAGACGGGGATGGTGTCGGGCTGAAAAGGGAGCAATTCCTTGCGAAAGCGCAGCAGCGCCTGCGTCTTCGACGTGGGGTGGCGCAGGCCCACCGCCGTCGCCCCGGCGACAAGCAGCACCCGCGCATCATAGCCGGTGAAGCGGCCTTCGCTGGCGGGCGCCTTCAGGCAGGTCACATGGCTGTCGCCCAGGAACAGGATTGTCGTCATCGGCGCTCATTCTCCCCGCCCTGATCCTGGCCGGCGGGCCGTGCCTGCGCAACGCCGTCCTGTCCCGCCAGCCGCGCCATGACGGCGGCGCGCTGGTCGTCGGTTATGCTGCGCCAGTGGACGATTTCGTCGATGGTGCGGCCGCATCCTGTGCAACGGGCGCGCGCCGCATCGAGCGCGCAAAGGTTGCGGCAGGGGCTCTGCATCACATGAAGCTGTAGGGATCGATGTCGACGCTGACCCGCGTGCCCGATTTCCACACCAGATCAGCGAGCCATTGGCGGATGATGTCCTGCACGTCGATGGCGCGGGTGGCGTGGACCAGCAGGCGGTGGCGGTGCCGCCCGCGCAGCACGGCCAGCGGCGCGGGGGCGGGGCCATAGACGCGCAGCCCCTCCATCACCGGGGCGGACTTGCCGATCAGCCGGGCGGTGGCGGCGGCTTCTTCCGCATCCTCGCTGGAAATCACGATGGCGGCGAAACGGCCGAAAGGCGGGGCGTTGGCGCGGCGGCGGCTTTCGGTTTCGGCGGCGTAGAAACGCTCGGCGTCGCCGTCGACCAGCGCCTCGATGACGCCCGCTTCGGGCATTCGCGTCTGGATATAGACATGGCCCGGCTTTTCGCCGCGCCCGGCGCGCCCGGCCACCTGCATGATTTGCTGGAAGGTGCGCTCGGCCGCGCGCAGGTCGCCGCCCTCCAGCCCCAGGTCGGCGTCAATCACGCCCACCAGCGTCAGATTGGGGAAATGATAGCCCTTGGTCACGAGCTGGGTGCCGATGATGATGTCGACATCCCCGGCCTCGACCGACTTCACGAACTCGGCGGCTTTCGCGGGCGACCAGAGCGTGTCGGAGGTGACGATGGCGGTGCGCGCGTCGGGCCACAGCGCCTTCACCTCGTCCGCGATCCGCTCGACGCCCGGGCCGCAGGCGACCAGTGCGTCCTCCTCCTTGCATTCCGGGCAGAAACGCGGCGTCGGGATCACATGGCCGCAATGGTGGCAGGCCAGCCGATGAGTCAGCCTATGTTCGACCATCCAGGCCGTGCAATTGGGGCATTGGAAACGATAGCCGCAATGGCGGCACAAGGTGAGCGGCGCATAGCCGCGCCGGTTGAGGAAGAGCAGCGACTGTTCGCCGCGCGCCATCGTCTCGTCGATCGCCTGCACCAGCGGCGGCGCGATCCAGCGGCCGCGTTCGGGCGGATCGGTGAGCAGGTTGATGCCGGTAATGGCGGGCATCTGGGCCCCGCCGAAACGGGCCGGCAGGCGGATTTCGCGGTATCGGCCCAGTTCGACCTGATGGCGCGTCTCTATGGCGGGCGTGGCCGACGCCAGGATGACCGGGAATTTCTCGATCAGCCCGCGCATCACCGCCACGTCGCGGGCATGATAATGGACGCCATCCTCCTGCTTGAAACTCGCCTCATGCGCTTCGTCGACGATGATGAGGCCAAGGTTCGGATAGGGAAGGAACAGGGCGGATCGCGCGCCGACCACTACTTTCGCCTGTCCCGCCGCAATGGCGCGCCAGGCGCGCCGCCGCTCGGTCTGGCGCAGGCCGCTGTGCCAGCTTACGGGGACGCAGCCGAAGCGTTTCTCGAACCGTTCGAGAAAGGGTTCGGTCAGCGCGATTTCGGGCAACAGCACCAGCACCTGCCGCCCTTCGCGCATAGCCGCCGCTATGGCTTCGAAATAGACTTCGGTCTTGCCCGATCCGGTGACGCCGTCGAGCAGGAAGGGGGCGAAGGCGCGCGCCTCCACCGCCGAAACGAACTGCCCGGCGGCGGCGGCCTGTTCATCGGACAGGGCCGGGGGCGCATGGGCCGGATCGGGATCGGGGAAGGGTGTGTCGACGTTCACCTCCACCGGCTCAAAGGCGTCGGCCTTCACCAGCCCCCGGATCACCGCGTCGCTGACCCCGCCAATCATCGCCAGCTCGCGGATCAGCCCCTGTCGCTCGCCGATCCGCTCCATCGCCTGGGTGCGCTGATCGGTCATGCGGTCGGGGAGGCGGCCGGTGGCGCGATATTCGATCACCGTGCGCGCCCCCTCCAGCGCGGCCATGGACGACAATGTCATGCGCAGCACGGCGGCGGGCGGGGCGAGATAATAGTCCGCCGTCCATTCGATCAGGCGGCGCAGCGTCGCCGGGATCGGCGGCGCGTCGATCAGGTCGATCAGGTTGCGCAGGCGATTGTCGCCCACCGTCTCCACATCGGGGAAAGCGTCCGCCTCCCAAACGACGCCGATCAGTTGCCGCGGCCCCAGCGGCGCGACCACGATGCTGCCCGGCTTCGCATCCATGCCGTGCGGCACGCGATAATCGAGCGGGCCAAGGGCGGCATTGAGCAGGAGGACGCGGGCGCGGGAGGACATGGGTGGTTCCTAGCGCGGACCCGCCGCCGCGCAAACAGCGTTAGAGCCGAAAACTCAGCGTCGCCCAGGGGATGTGGGCCACGGCGTCGGGGCGGTGGTCGCGGAAGGTCTGTTGCCGCATGTACAGCAGTTGCGCGTCGATCTGGGGCGAGAGGCGCTGGCGCAGGCCTATTTGCTGGCGCATCATGGCAAGGCCAGTCTTGTCGCTGGGCCGCGCGCGGTTGAGGTGGAAGAAGAGTTCGTTCGTCGCGATCAGGCTGGTGCGCCGCGCATGGTCGAGCGGCACCGTGATGGCGATTCGCTCGCGCAGGCGCCAGCTTGCCTCATCGGCATTGTCGAAGAAGCGCTGCTCCAGCCGGGTGCGGCTGGAGAACAGGCCATGGGTCAGGGTGAGTTGCTGGTGGAAACGCAGCTCCTTCTCGCTTTCGGCCTTCAGATAGGCAAAGCCGCCGCCAATCTCGACGCCGGTTGCGATACGGCGGTCGATGGATATGCGCTGCAGAAACTGTTCCCCGCCTGATGTCCGGTCCGACCGGGCGCGCTGGCTGGCGTCGAGGGTGATGGTGGTCGCCTTGTCCGCCTTGAAGGCGAATTGCTCGGTGATCCAGGCCTGGCTTTCGCTGGTCGCCGCCTGTGCGGCCCCGGCCTGGGCGAACATGGCGATGAGGAACATGGGCGCCGCGCGGCGGGGGGTGAGCGAAAAAGTCACAAAAGGGATCCTTGCGAAAGGTGGCGTCGCCATAATGTGTCGGCGGGCCGCGCGCAATCTGTAGCCGCAGCGCATGGCCAAGGGGGGAGGCAAAGGCTAAACAAGGCCGAGAATCAGTCCCATCCCGGAGCCTTCCCCCATGAAATTCTTTGTCGACACCGCCGATACCGCCGAGATTCGCGACCTTGCCGCCACCGGCCTGCTCGATGGCGTCACCACCAACCCGTCGCTGATCGCCAAGTCGGGCCGCAAGTTCGTGGAAGTGGTGGAGGAAATCTGCGGCATCGTCGACGGGCCGGTGTCGGCCGAGGTGGTCGCGCTCGACCATGAAACGATGATGAAGGAAGCGGCCATCCTGCGGAAGATCGCCGACAATGTCTGCATCAAGGTGCCGCTGACCATCGACGGGCTCAAGACCTGCAAGGCGCTGTCGGACGATGGCTGCATGGTCAATGTGACGCTTTGCTTCTCGGCCAATCAGGCGCTGCTGGCGGCGAAGGCGGGGGCGAGCTTCATTTCGCCCTTCGTCGGCCGGCACGACGATAACGGCTTCGACGGCATGGCATTGATCGAAGACATCCGTTTGATTTACGACAATTATAATTTCTCGACCGAAATCCTGGTCGCGTCGGTCCGCCACCCGATTCATGTGCTGCAAAGCGCGAAGATCGGCGCCGACGTGATGACCGCGCCGCCCGCCGTGATCAAGGCGCTGTTCAATCATGTGCTGACCGACAAGGGCATTGCCGGCTTCATGGCGGACTGGGCCAAGACTGGCCAGTCGCTGCTCTGATTGGAGAGGAGGGGCGAGGCCGGCCGGCTTCGCTCCCTTCCCGTCACCATGGCGGCGCAACAAAAAAGACTGCCCGAACAGGATGTTCAGGCAGTCTTTTTAAATGGTCTGGCAGCGAAAGCCTCAGGCTTCGTCGGCCGGGGCTTCGTCCGCTTCGACCGCGATTTCGCCGGGTTCGGCGTTCGGATCATAATCTTCGGTGAAGCCCGTTTCGTCCTTTTCGAACATTTCGGCCATCACGTCCACGCCCTTCGCCTGCAGTTCGGCCTCTTCGGGCGAGCGGGCGACGTTCACCTGGATGGTGACGGCGACTTCGGGGTGCAGCGCAACCTTGACGTCGAACAGGCCCAGGGTCTTGATCGGGCGTTCCAGCACGATCATCGCCTTGGTGACGCCTTCAACGCCATCGGCGGCCAGCGCCTCGACCACGTCACGGACGGCGACCGAACCATAAAGGTGGCCGGCGTTCGACGACTGGCGAATGAGGACGATCTGCGTGCCGTTGACGGTTTCGGCGGCCTTTTCAGCGTCCGAACGACGAGCGGCGTTTTCAGCCTCGATCTTCGCGCGGTTGGCTTCGAAGACCTTCTTGTTGGCGGCGTTGGAGCGCAGCGCCTTCTTGTTCGGCAGCAAATAGTTACGGGCGTAGCCGTCCTTGACGGTCACGACGTCGCCAATGGCGCCGAGCTTCTCGATCCGTTCGAGGAGAATGATTTCCATGGGTCTTTCTCCCTTACTTCACGATGTAGGGCAGCAGGCCCAGGTGACGGGCGCGCTTGATGGCCTGGGCCAGTTCGCGCTGCTTCTTGCCGGAAACGGCGGTGATGCGGCTGGGGACGATCTTGCCGCGCTCGGACACGAAGCCCTGGAGCAGACGGACGTCCTTGTAATCAATCTTCGGCGCATCCTTGGCGGCGAAGGGGCAGCTCTTGCGGCGGCGGAAAAACGGGCGTGCCATGTTTCAGATCTCCTTATTCGCCAGCGGCTTCTTCGCGCTCGCGGCGCGGGCCACGATCTTCGCGCGGGCCACGGGGGCCGCGATCGCCGCGATCGGACCGTTCCTGCTTGCGCATCATCACCGACGGGCCGGTTTCCAGCGCGTCGACCTTGATGGTCATGTAGCGGATGATGTCTTCGTTGATCTGGGTCTGGCGTTCCAGCTCGGCCACGACACCGGCAGGGGCGTCGATGTTGAGCATGACATAGTGCGCCTTGCGGTTCTTGGCGATCTTGTAGGCGAGCGAACGCAGACCCCAGGTCTCGACCTTGGTCACCTTGCCGTCCATGTCCTCGACGATCTTGGTGGCGGTTTCCGCCAGCGCGTCCACCTGCGCCTGTGCCAGATCCTGGCGCGCAAGGAACACATGCTCATAAAGAGCCATGATAGTGCCTCATCTGTTGGCCGATCGCTGACGCACGCCCCATGCGGCGCCCCTCCGGCTGTCGTCTAAAAATGCAAATATTCGCGCGCCACCGAGTCTCTCCGGTGCCGTGCGAAGCGCGGCCTATGACGCAGCGGCATTGGAAAGGCAAGAGGATGGGCGCAAAAAGACGCCCCGGCAAGCCGTTGCGATGGCTTCCGGGGCGTCCGGCCAGACAGGGGAGGCCGGACTTTAGCGGAAGGCGCCGCCGATGACCGCGCCGATGACGCCGCCGGTGATGGCGATCAGCGCCGCGTCATTGCCCGAACGGACCCAATGATAGCCGCGCGGCGGGGCCGACAGGCGATAGTTGCGATAATTGTTCACGACCCGGTAGTTGGCGGCATGGCGACGGTCGAAACGCTGGCCCTTGGCCCAACGGCGGTGTTCGGCCTTGCGCACGGTCTTCTGCTTGACGATCGTGCGGCCAAGGGGCTTGTGCTTGACGACAATGCGGGTGGTTTCGGTGCGGTGCTTCTGCGGGCCATGGGTTGCGGCCTGCGCCTGGGTGGTGGCGATCGGGCCTGCGATCATCGTGGTGGCGGTCAGGGCGATCAAAATCTTCTTGAACATGGAAACTGCTCCTCTTTCCAATTGCGGGCGCCGTTCCGTGGCGTCGAAATCAGAAATAAGAGGGGTTTGTCGCAGCGATGTGCCGGGGGGGCGGAAAGATGTCAGAGAATGTAACAACGCCCGCTCATTTCTGAACGGGCGTTCATAGGTCCGGGTTATTCGTGGCGCAGGGCGTCGATCGGGTTCAGCGCGGCGGCGCGGCGCGCGGGGAAATAGCCGAAGATGACGCCGATGGCCGCAGAGAAAGCGAAGGCGATCAGGTTCACCTGAATGTTGAAGATAAAGGGCACCTGCATCAGCGGCGCGATGGCGATGGATGCGACCAGTGCGAGGACCAGGCCGATGAGGCCGCCCAGACAGGATAGCACGATGGCCTCCACTAGAAACTGGGTCAGCACCTCGCTCGCCACTGCGCCGATGGCGAGGCGGATGCCGATTTCGCGGGTTCGTTCCGTCACCGATACCAGCATGATGTTCATGATGCCGATGCCGCCCACCAGCAGAGAAATGGCCGCCACCGTACCGACGATCTGCGTCAGGATGGTGGTGGTGCCGGTTAGCGTGTCGGAAATCTGCTTGGTGTCGAACACGTTGAAATTGTCGTCCGCGCCGGGCTTGATCTTGCGCCGTTCGCGCATCAGTTGTTCCAGGCTCGCCTGGACGACGGATGTGTCATAGGCGTCGTCGACCGCGACCATGATCTGGCTGATGTCGCGATCGCCGGTGAAGCGGCGCTGCACGAATTTGATCGGCATGACCACGACATCGTCCTGATCGCCGAAGCCGCCCTGTCCGCGCGTCGTCAGCACGCCGATGACCTGGCAGGACACGCCCTTGATCCGCATCCGTTTACCCACCGGATCGGCCCTCTGGAACAGGTTGTTCCGCACCGTATTGCCGATGATGCAGACGGGGCTGCCGGCCTCTTCCTCTTCGGGCATGAACAGGCGCCCGTCCGCCACCTTCCACTGCTGCACCTCGGAATAGGCCGATGTGGTGCCATAGACGCTGGTTGACCAGTTATTACCTTCATAAATGGCCGTGCCGCTCGACTGGACGATGGGAGCGACAGCGCGCACGCCGGTTAACTGGTTGGCGATGGCGGTCAGATCCTGTTCCTTGAAGTCGGGCGGGCGCGGGCCGCCGCCACCCCGACCAAAGCCCTGTCCCGGCCGCAATTGCAGCACATTGGCGCCCAGCGAACTGATCTGTTCGCGGACCGCCGCCGTCGCGCCATTGCCCAGCGTGACCATCGTGACGACCGCCGCCACGCCGATGATGATGCCTAGCGTGGTGAGGAAGGAGCGCAACTTGTGCCGGTTGATCGCGCGCAGCGCGAGGACGACCGTGGTGCCCAGTATCATGCCATCGCTCCCTGGTCCACACGTTCGACCAGCCCGTCCTTGAAATGCACGATGGTGCGGGCGAAGGCCGCCATGTCCGGTTCATGCGTCACCATCAGCACGGTGATGCCGCTGTTGCGGTTGAGGTCGGTCAGCAATTGCATGATTTCCACCGATCGTTCCGAATCGAGGTTGCCGGTCGGTTCGTCGGCCAGCAGCACGTCGGGCTGGGTGACGATGGCGCGGGCGATGGCGACGCGCTGTTGCTGGCCGCCCGACAATTCGGCGGGCGTGTGATCCCACCAGTCCTTCAGGCCCACCTTGTCCAGCGCGGCCATGCCCGCGATCTGCCGCGTCCGGCGATCCTCGCCACGATAGAGCAGGGGCAGTTCGACATTTTCAAGCGCGGTGGTCCGCGCCAGCAGGTTGAACCCCTGAAATACGAAGCCCAGATAGCGGCGACGCAACAGCGCCCGCTGGTCCCGGTCCAGCGTTTCGACATGCCGTCCCTTGAACAGGAAGGCGCCGGTGGTCGGCACGTCGAGACAGCCCAATATGTTCATCGTCGTCGACTTGCCGGAACCCGAAGGGCCCATGACCGCGACGAAATCGCCCTGTGCAATGTCGAGGTCGACACCCTTGAGCGCCTGAAAGGCGGTCGCGCCCGAACCATAGTTTTTGGTCACCCCGCGCAGGGAAATGATGGGATCGGCGCTCACCCTTCATTCCCCTCCGGTAGACTGGGCGGCGGCGCGGCGTTCCTCACGCCTCTTGCGCCATTCCGCCCGCTGTTCCGGCGTCATGCTGTCGATGAAGGCCTGGCGCCGTTCGGGCGTCATGTCGCGCATCCGGGGGCGTTCGGTTGCGGCGGCCGCACCGGCTGTAGGCGTGTTTGCCGGAGCATTGGCCGGAGCGGGGGCCTGTTTTGGGGCCGATGACATTGGAGCGGCGGCGGTCGCATTGTCTGCGGCCTTAGGGACGTTACCGTTGCCCGGCTTTGCTTTCGCGCCGCTGTCGCGTGATTGGTCCTCCGGCGGCGCTTCCTGCCCGGCGGCAAGCTGGCCAGTGATGACGCGCATTCCTTCCTTCAGGTCGCCACCGGTCACGACCGTGCGGTTGCCGTCGCTGGCGCCGATGACGACCTGAACCGCCTTGGGGTTGCCTTCCTCGTCGACGACATAGACGGTCTGGCTGCTGCCTGCGCCAAAGCTGACCTGACGGGCATTGCCGCGCCGCATTCGACCGGGTCCGGGCAGGATACTGGTGATGCCGCTGCCCGACTTGCCGGCGCTTGGTTTGAAGCGCAACGCGGCGTTGGGGACGAGCAGCACATCATGCAGCTCCTGCGTCACGATGTCGGCGCTGGCGGTCATGCCGGGGCGCAGCGTTTCGTCCGCATTGTTGACCGACAGCACGGCCGTATAGGCGACGACCGTGCCCGACGAACTGCTGGTGGTGGTCGAGGACGAGGACGATGTGCTGGCGTTGGAGCCGACATTCACCCGGGTGATCCGCGCCGGGAAGGTGCGGCCGGGGAAGGCGTCGACAGCGAAGGTCGCCGACTGGCCGTCCTTGACCTGTCCGACATCGGCCTCGTCGACGGACACCTCAACCTCCATCTGGGTCAGGTCTTCGGCGATGGTGAAGAGCACGGGCGCGTTGAAAGACGCTGCGACGGTCTGGCCCGGTTCGATGTCGCGCGACAGGACGACGCCGGTCACCGGCGAGACGATCTGGGCGATGGACAGGTTGGTGGTCGCGGAACTCAACTGCGCGCGGGCGACGTCGACCTGCGCCTTGGCGGCGCGCAGAGAAGCGATAGCCTGTTGATGGGTGGCGCGCGCCGAATCCAGCTCAGTCTTGGAAGGGACGCGACCGCCCGACAGTTGATAGACGCTCAATTGCCGGTCCAGGGTCGCCTTGGCCAGCGCCACCTGCGCCTGCGCCTGCGCGACCCCGGCCTGCGCCGAGGCGAGCTGCGCGCGGTTCTGTTCGACGGCGTCCGACAGGCGGCGGGTGTCGAGTTCCGCCAGCCTTTGCCCCTTGGTCACGCGATCGTTCACGTCGACGAAGACCTGGGTGATCTTGCCCGATTGTTCGGAACCCACGTCCACCTGATTGATGGGTTTCAGGTTACCGGTGGCCGACACGGTGACGGTCAGATCGCCCTTTCGCACCACACGGGTTGCGTAATTGGGTTTGTCGTCGCTGCCGAAACAGCGGCTGAGCAGCAACAGCAGGACGATAAGGCCAAGGCCGATGCCGCCGCGGATCGCCCATTTGCGCCACGGCTTTTGGGGCTTGGCGCCCAGAAAATCGTCGAGGGACTGGTCGTTGATCACATCATTGCTCATCGGGGCGGTCATCCATGCTCTGCCAGCCGCCACCCAACGCATTGTAAAGCTGGGCAATGGCGAGGATTTCGTCGGCGCACGCACCGGCCAGGCTGTTGCGCGCGGAAAGAAGGGAAGATTCGCTGGTGGACAGCGTCTGGAAGTCGATCAGCCCGGCCTGATATTGGCTGCGGGCGAGGATCGCGGCATTGTTCGACGCATCCAGGGCGATGGCGAACTCCGCCTTGCGGGCGCGGGCGCTGGCCATTGAGGCCATCGCGTTTTCGACATCCTCCAGCGCGCCCAGCACGCTTTGCCTGTAGGCGGCGAAAGCGGCGTCGGTCGCGGCCTTTTGCGAGCGGACTTGCGAGGCGAGCCGCCCGCCGTCGAAGATCACCTGCGCGACATTGGCGAAGACGCCGCCGGTCACCAGGCTGAACAGATCCTTGAAGGCGTTGGAGGTCGTGCCGATATTGCCGCTGATCCCCAGCGAGGGATAAAGCTGGGCCTGCGCCACGCCGATGCGCGCGGTGGCGGCGGCCAGCGCCCGTTCGGCCGATCGCACGTCAGGCCGCTGGCGCAGCGTGTCGGCAGGGATGCCAGCGGCGATCGCGATGGGCGCGGCGGGCAGCGGGGCCGGGCTTTCCAGCGCGCGGGTGGCTTCGCCCGGCGCTTCGCCCGTCAACACGGCAATGCGATTGAGGCTGCCTTTCAGGTTCGCTTCAATCTGGGGGATGGCGGCGCTGGTCTGGGCCAGTTGGGCGCGGGCCTGCTGTTTGTCGAGCGAAGAGACGAGCCCGGCTTGCAAACGCCATCCGGCGATGTCGTAATTATCCTTCTGGATCGTCTGGCTATCGCGGGTGATGCGCAATTGTTCCTGCGCCAACCGCGCCTGCACATAATTATTCACCAGTTCCGCGATGATCGTCATCCGCACGGTGGCCAGGTCATAGCCCGACGCCTGCAACTGGGCGCGGGCCGCTTCCTTAGTGCGGGACAGTTCGCCGAACAGGTCGATCTGCCAACTGGCGCTCGCTCCCAGGGAATAGCTGCTCGACCAGTTGCTGGCGCCGGTGCTGATGACGTTGCCATTGCTATCAACACGGGTGCCCCCGGCCTCGCTGCGGTAATTCTTGCCGCCGCTGGCTGATCCGCTGACCTGCGGCAGGAAGGATGCATTGGCCTGACGCAGCGATTCCCGCGCCTGCCGCAACCGCGACTGCGCCTGGACAATGTCCAGATTGGCGGACACGGCCCGGTCGATCAGGGCGGACAGGGCCGGGTCGTCCAGCCGGGTCCACCATTGCGACAGGGCCGCTTCGTCCAGCGCCGCGCCGGGGCCGGTGCTGAACTGGTCGGGCAGTGCCAGCGCCGCGCCGGTGGGCGCGTGATAATCCGGCCCGGCGGCGCAGGCCGACAGCGTCAGCGCCGTTCCCGCCATCCATGCAATGCGATATCGCACCTTTTCCTTGCACTCCGTGATCGTTAAAGGGGCCTGCGTTTGTCCCGGAATGGTCCGGGGCGCGGGTCTGTTGGGGGGTAGTGCCCAAATCGCAGGGGCGCCTCAACGGCAATTGTGTCTCAAAGTGTAACGGCTTCGGAAAATGCGCTATTCCGGGGCGTGACGGTCAGAGGATGGAAGATGAGGGCATTTCTGTTTCCGGGGCAAGGCAGCCAGTCGGTGGGCATGGGCAAGGCGCTGGCCGAAGCCAGTCCGGCCGCGAAGGAATTGTTCCAGGAGGTCGACGATGCGCTGAACCAGCATCTCTTCCGCATCATGATGGAGGGGCCGGAAAACGACCTGACCCTGACTGAAAACGCCCAGCCCGCGATTATGGCGAACGCGCTCGCCACCCTGCGGGTGATGCAGAGGGAAGGCGGCTTTTCGCTGGCCGACAAGGGCGATTATGTCGCCGGGCACAGCCTTGGCGAATATAGCGCCTTGTGCGCGGCCGAAGCGTTCGACATTGCCACCACCGCGCGCCTTTTGAAGTTGCGCGGGCAGGCGATGCAGGCCGCCGTGCCGGTGGGCATGGGCGCGATGGCCGCCCTTCTGGGCGCGGACATCGAAAAGGCGCAGGCGCTGGCCGACGCCGCCGCGCAGGGCGAAGTGTGCACCGTCGCCAACGACAATGATCCGACCCAGGTTGTCATTTCCGGCCATCGGGGTGCGATCGAACGCGCGGTCGCCATGGTGAAGGACCATGGCATCAAGCGCGGCGTGCTGTTGCCCGTCTCCGCGCCCTTTCACTGTCCGCTGATGCAGCCCGCCGCCGACGCCATGGCCGATGCGCTGGGCAAGGCGGCGATCAGCGCGCCATTGTTGCCGGTCTACGCCAATGTGCTGGCCGCGCCGGTTGCCGACCCGGAAGAGATCAAGGCGCGGCTGGTGGAGCAGGTGACGGGCCGGGTGCGCTGGCGCGAATCCGTCGCCGCCATGTGGGACGCGGGCGTCACCGATTTCGTCGAACTGGGCGGCAAGGTGCTGGGCCCCATGGTCAAGCGCATCGCGCCGGATGCCAGGGTGACCAGCATCGTGACGATGGACGACATAGAGGCCGCGCTGGGGGCAATTTGAGTTTTTCGCGCAGAGGCGCAGAGGACGCGGAGACAATGTGAGGCCGATTGACGACATCACGCGGGATGTGATCGGGGTTGCGATGAACATTCTCGCGATCTGGGTCCCGGACTGCTGGAGAGCGTATATGAAGCCATATTGTTGGGGAAGCTCACCCGTCTGGGTTATAAGGTCGACCGGCAAATGCCGATCGACATTCAATTTGAGGATGTGCATTTCCAGGCTGCATTTCGTGTCGACATGTTGGTTGACGACCGACTGGTGCTTGAGATCAAGTCAGTCGATCAGTTGCATAAGGTTCATGCCAAGCAACTGTTGACCTATTTGCGGCTGATGAAACAGCCTGTTGGCCTGATCCTCAACTTTGGCGGCGAAACGATCAAGGAAGGCATTCGTCGTCTCGTCAATAGTCACACCGACTCTGCGCCCTCTGCGCCTTTGCGCGAATAAAAAACAACGGAGTAAAAGACATGTTCGACCTGACAGGCATGACCGCGCTGGTGACCGGCGCTTCGGGGGGGCTGGGTTCCTCCATCGCGCGGGCGCTGGCGGCGCAGGGGGCGACGCTGGCGCTGTCGGGCAGCAATGAGGAAAAGCTCAAGGCCTTTGCCGCCGAATTGGGGGGCGATCACAAGACGGTGGTCTGTAACCTGTCCGACGCGGCTTCGGTTGACGCGCTGGTGCCGCAGGCGGTGGAAGCCCTGGGCGGCAAGATCGACATCCTCGTCAACAATGCCGGCATCACCCGCGACAACCTGATCATGCGGATGAAGGATGACGAATGGAGCCAGGTGATCCAAGTCAATCTGGAGGCGACATTCCGCCTGTGCCGCGCGGCGGCCAAGCCGATGATGAAGGCGCGTTTCGGCCGGATCATCTCCATCACCTCGGTCGTGGGCGTCACCGGCAATCCGGGGCAGGCCAATTATTGCGCGTCTAAGGCTGGCATCATCGGCATGTCGAAGTCGCTCGGGCAGGAACTGGCGAGCCGCGGCATCACCGTGAACTGCGTCGCCCCCGGCTTCATGCGGTCGGCCATGACCGACGCGCTCAACGATGCGCAGAAGTCGACGATCCTGGCGAAGATTCCGGCGGGCGACCTGGGCAGCGGCGACGATATCGGCGCGGCGGTCGTCTATCTGGCGAGCAGGGAAGCGGGCTATGTCACCGGCCAGACGCTGCATGTGAATGGCGGCATGGCGATGATCTGATGCGTCTGGGCGGGGCTCAGGCGGCCAGCCGCCCGTCCCGCCAGCGCCTGAACGGAGCGAGCGCGTCGTCCATTTGGATCGCGCGCCGCATCGCCAGCGTCAGGACGGCAATCGCGGCGATCATGTTGACCGGAATATGCGTATATTCCGCTATCGCCCGACCAAAGAGCGGCGCGATCCAGGCATAGGCGAGCCAGCCCGGCTCGCCCGCCAACACGCCGCGCGCGCGCATGTCGGCATAGAGAAACGCGATGGCGACGCCCAGCAGCACGAAATCATAGTCCAGCACATAAGGGGTTGAGAGCAGCGCCGCGCTGAGCACCGCCGCGCCGCGCACCGCCATGGTTCCGCGCCGGCTCGCCAGCGCCGCGAGCGCGATGGCGATGGCTGTGATGACGCCCTGCACGCCATAGGCCAGCGCGATAGAGCCGCCCCATTGGCGGACGGCGGCGAAGGGGCTCTGGATTTTTTCCCAGCCCGTCGCGCCCGCTTCGATGATGATGTGGCGGGTCAGCGACAGCGAATCGATGAAGGCGGCCCAGACCGGCCAGCCCCATATGGCGAGGGTCAGCAGGCAAAGCCCCGCCACCGTCAGCCCGGCCGACAGGAAGGCGCGAATATTGCCGCGCGCCAGAATTACGATTGGGATCAGCACGGCGAATTGCGGCTTATAGACCAATGCGCCGAGCAACATGCCCGCGATCCATGGTCGCCGGTCGAGGAGCAGCATCCCTCCGCCCAGCAGGCTGGCCGTCATAAAGGCGTTCTGGCCATGGCCCAGACACACCAGCACCACTGGCGCGCCAGCCGCGACCAGCAACGCATCCCGGCAATCGGGCAATATGCGCCGCACCACCAGCAGCGCCAGCGCCAGCGTCATTCCCTGCCAGATCAGCAGCGCGGCGACATAGGGGAACTGCGCCAGCAGCGATGCGATGATCAGGAAAGGCGGGGGATAATGCCAGCCATAGAAGGGGATGGCGGGATCGTCGTGAATCTGTTTCTGCACCTCATGCTGGGTCGGCCAATCCCACGCCTGCGCGGCGCGGCCATGGTCGGCCATCCATCCGGCGGTCCAGACGTTGGAAAAATCCGTGCCCAGCGGACGACCCAGCGAATCCACCGTGCCATGGGCGGTTGCGAACAGGTAAAGCAGGCCGATCACGGTTGAAGCCAGCACCAGCGCGGCGGTCATCCGCACGCGCGCGGCCGTGACATGGCGGTCGATGGAAAGCCCTGCGATCATCGCGCTTTAGTGACAAGGCTGGCTCAACATTTGGTTAAGCATGATGGTGCGGGATCAAAAATGACCTATTTCATCCGCACAAGCGCGATAAAGCGTCTTGGCTCCCTTGCCTCTTGCCTCTATTCGCCCATGCCACTAGGGCAGTGGCTGAAAGCCATTCATAGACCCAGTGTACCAAGAAGAAGGACCACTCATGAGTGAGACCGCGGATCGCGTAAAGAAAATCGTCGTCGAGCATCTGGGCGTGGAAGCCGAGAAGGTGACGGAAGACGCCAGCTTCATCGACGATCTGGGCGCCGACAGCCTCGACATCGTTGAGCTGGTCATGGCGTTCGAAGAAGAATTCAGCGTCGAAATCCCCGACGATGCCGCCGAGAAGATCGCCACCGTCAAGGACGCGATCGATTATATCGACAGCAAGCTGTAAGGCGGATTTCCGGGGCGAGCCCATGTAGGCAGCCCCGGTTTGACCTAAATAACAGGCGGCTCTCCTGCCGGTCATGCCGGATCGTGGGGAGCCGTTTCGCATCTGGCCGTCTTTCACCCCTTCGACAAGCGGTCGCCAAGCCGCTATTGGAACGGCCGGGAGCAGGAATGAAGTTTGGAGCTACGCTATGCGTCGTGTCGTCGTAACAGGCCTTGGCATGATCAGCCCGCTGGGTGCGGATGTCGAGACCACATGGAAGAATATCCTCGCCTCCAAATCGGGCGCGGCCCAGATTACCCGGTTCGACGCCACCGACTATAAATGCCGCATCGCCTGTGAAGTGAAGCCCGTCGGCCATGAATATGGCTTCGACGCTTCGCTGGAGGTTGACCACAAGATCCAGCGGCAGGTCGATCCGTTCATCGTGTTTGGCATCGCCGCCGCCAGCGAGGCGCTGCGCGACGCGGGTCTGACCGACATGACCGAGGAGGAGCGTCTGCGCGCGGGCTGCTCCATCGGTTCGGGCATTGGCGGCCTGCCGGGCATTGAGAGCGAATCTCTGGTGCTGGCCAATAAGGGACCGGGCCGCGTGTCGCCGCACTTCGTTCACGGCCGCCTGATCAACCTGATCTCGGGCCAGGTTTCGATCAAATATGGCCTGATGGGCCCCAACCATGCCGTCGTCACCGCTTGCTCGACCGGCGCCCACTCGATCGGCGACGCCGCGCGGATGATCGCGATGGACGATGCCGACGTGATGCTGGCGGGCGGCGCGGAAAGCGCGATCTGCCCCATCGGCATCGCGGGTTTCGCGCAGGCGCGCGCGCTCTCCACCGGCTTCAACGATACGCCGGAAAAGGCAAGCCGCCCTTATGACGTCAACCGTGACGGCTTCGTCATGGGCGAAGGCGCGGGCGTGGTCGTGCTGGAGGAATATGAGCGGGCCAAGGCGCGCGGAGCGAAAATCTATGCCGAGGTCGTGGGCTATGGCCTGTCGGGCGACGCCTATCATGTGACGGCGCCGCATCCGGAAGGGTCGGGCGCCTATCGTTCGATGGAAATGGCGCTGAAGAAGTCGGGCCTGTCGCTGGCCGACATCGACTATGTGAACGCCCATGGCACATCGACCCCGCTGGGCGACGAACTGGAACTGGGCGCGGTCAAGCGGCTGTTCGGCGGCCATCTGGCCACCATGTCGATGTCGTCGACCAAGTCGGCCATCGGCCATCTGCTGGGCGGCGCGGGCGCGGTGGAGAGCATTTTCTGCATTCTCGCCCTGCGCGACCAGATCGTGCCGCCGACGCTGAACCTGGACGAACCGAGCGAGAGCTGCCTTGGCGTCGACCTGGTGCCCCATGTCGCCAAGCAGCGCAAGGTGCGCGCGGTGCTGAACAATAGTTTCGGTTTCGGCGGCACCAACGCCTCGCTGATCATGAAGGCGATCTGACGGTAACGCCATGCGTCGGCTGGGCTGCATCATCTTGCTGATCGGTCTGGCCGTCGCCGCTCTGGTGACGTTCCAGTTCGTGCGCGGCTGGACCGAGGATGGTCCGGGCAAGGACGTCATCGTCGTTGTTCCTGAAGGATCGACGCTGGCCGATGCCGCCATTATGTTGAAGGGGGCAGGGGTCATCCGCTCGGCCGACGCCTTCGTCGCCCGTGCGCGCGTCTTCGGCGGCGGCGCGTCGATCAAGGCGGGCGAGTTCCGAATCCCGGCCGGCGCCAGCAATCGCGACATATTGGCGATTTTGCAGGGGGGGAAGGCCGTCACCCGGCTGGTGACGATCCCCGAAGGGATGCCGTCCGTTCTGGTCCACGAGCGGCTGATGGCCAATGACCAGTTGACCGGGGACGTCGCGGTGCCGGAGGAAGGCACCGTCCTTCCCGACAGCTATGCCTTTGACAAGGGCGAGCCGCGCGCCGCCGTGCTGACGCGGATGCAGACGGCGATGACGAAGTTCCTGTCGGCCGAATGGCCCAAGCGGTCGCCACGCGCCGTAGTCAAGACCCCGCGCGAGGCGATCATCCTCGCCTCCATCGTCGAGAAGGAAACCAGCGTCGCGGCCGAACGGCCGATTGTCGCGGGCGTCTATGGCAACCGGCTGCGCGCCAACATGATGCTTCAGGCCGATCCGACGATCATCTACCCGATCACCAGGGGCAAGCCGCTGGGACGCCGGATCAGGAAGTCCGAAATCGCGGCGGTCAATGATTACAACACCTATGCAATGGTGGGTATGCCCAAGGGGCCGATCGCCAATCCGGGGCGGCTGTCCATCCGGGCGGTGTTGCAACCGGCTGACACCAGAGCGCTCTACTTCGTGGCCGACGGCAAGGGCGGGCATATATTTGCCAACACCTATCAGGAACATAATGAAAATGTCCGCCGCTGGTTCGAAATCCGGCGCGCGCGCGGGGAACTCTGACCGCGCGAAACGATCACCGGATGATGAGGGTTACCGTTTAGTCAACCTACTAGTGGTCAGTGTTTCCGCCATGACCTAAGCCTGCATTCGCCGATCAACGGCGGAGGGATTTACCCGAAAGAATAGCGGATTATGGCGCGGCTGTGCTGTTTGCCATGGCTGCAATCTCGACCTCCGTCGCTTCGGAGGGCGGGTTTCCTCCATGTCATCGAAGGAGATCAAGATGAAACGCGCGATCCTCATTGCCCTTGGTTGCGGCGCTGCATTCTGGGCCTTGCCCGCCAGCGCCGTGCCGTCGAGCTTTCAGCAGACCTGCACCGACATCAAGCTGACGACCACCCGCGGCTCGGCGACCATCTCGGCCAACTGCAAAAAGCGGGATGGCACCCCCATTCCGGCGTCGCTCAAGCTCAAGAACTTGACCAACATCAATGGCGTCCTGACCTTGAACCCGCAGGATCCGGGCGCGTCGTTCACGCTGACTTGCTTCACCCCGACACTGAAGCCGGAGTCGGTCACGCTGTCGGCGCGTTGCCAGGACTCAAAGGGTGTCACTTAGCCGTGGACGTCAGTTGTCTTGCAAAATATCGGCAATTTTGACGGCGTGCTGAAATACGCGGAGTAAGGCCCGGCGAGCGAGCCGGCTGTCGTCGATCCGCAAGCGGGTATCGGCTGCCTGGTCAATCGACAGGTGCCGAAAAGTGCCGAATGGCGAGGAAGGGCATGGTCGTGACCATGCCCTTTTTTGCATGACCCAGATCCGTTCCGGCCCGCGGCGCCATGGCCTGGGCCGGTTCGCCAGGGCAACGAAAGGCGGGTTGAAGGCGCGTAAAGATATGCCATCAATGGCTGATGCTTGCGCGCCGGGCGCAGCCGCCTATCTGTTCGCCATCACGAATCATCACGGGACTTTGCCGCCATGACCGCCACTCACTCCACCCGCATGTTGATCCTGGGTTCCGGCCCGGCTGGTCTGTCCGCCGCCATTTACGGCGCGCGCGCCGGCCTGGCCCCGATCGTGGTGCAGGGGATGCAGCCCGGCGGCCAGTTGACCATCACCACCGATGTCGAAAATTATCCGGGCTTCAAGGATGTGATCCAGGGCCCCTGGCTGATGGAACAGATGCAGGCGCAGGCCGAGCATGTCGGCGCGCAGATGATGTATGACCAGATTGTCGACGTCGACCTTTCCGAACGCCCCTTTCGCCTGCGTGGTGATGGCGGCACGCTCTATGTCGCCGACACGCTGGTCATCTGCACCGGCGCGCAGGCCAAATGGCTGGGCGCGGATGGGGAGCAGTTGTTGCAGGGCAAGGGTGTTTCGGCCTGCGCGACCTGCGACGGCTTTTTCTATCGCGGCAAGAAGGTGGTGGTCATCGGCGGGGGCAACACCGCGGTCGAAGAGGCGCTGTATCTCACCAACCACAGCCATGACGTGACGCTGATCCACCGTCGCGATTCGTTGCGCGCGGAAAAGATCCTGCAGCAGCGGCTGTTCGCCCATCCGAACATCAAGGTGCTGTGGAACAAGGCGATCGACCGTTTCGTCGGCGGTGGTCAGCCCGAGGGGCTGGTGGGTGTCGACCTGATCGACACCGTGACGGGCGAGAAGAGCCACATCGAAACCGACGGCGCGTTCGTCGCCATTGGCCATCAGCCCGCGACCGAGTTGTTTGTCGACAAGCTGCCGCTCGACGAAGGTTATCTGCTGGTGGAGAAGGGCACGACCCGCACGGCGGTGCCGGGCGTGTTCGCGGCGGGCGATGTGACCGACAAAATCTATCGTCAGGCGGTGACTGCGGCCGGCATGGGCTGCATGGCGGCGCTGGACGTGGAAAAATTCCTGGCGGAAGCGGATTTCGAAATGGTGGCAGCCGAATAAGCGGCTGCGCATGGGAAATGGGGGGCGGGATCAGCCCTCCAGCTTGCTTCCCAAAAAGGCGGTCAATGTGCCGAAGGTTTCGAACGTGTCGCCGTCAATATCCTCATCATCGATCAGGATGTCGAAGCGATCCTCCATTTCGGTCAGCAATGTAGCCACCGCCATGGAATCCAGTTCAGGCAGAGCGCCGAACAGCGGCGTTTCCGGGGTGAAGCCGTCGACCCGATCCTGCGACAGCGCCAGCGCGTCGCGCAACAGCGCGCGCACCTGCTGGGCGAGTTCCGACATGTGGTCGACCTGTTGCGGGTTGGTGGCGCGCATGGTGGCGGTCGCCTTAGCGGCTCAAGGTTCAGCCGACAAGCGCGGAAATGGCTGTTTTCGCGCTCGGTAGCCAACTGGATGCAAAGCGCGGGTTGAAACAGTCGACCCGCCACAACACTTCCCGCCGCTCCATCCAGTCCGCCTTGTAGCCATTGTCGCCCGTGCCGTAATCGATGCGGGTGACGCCATCGCGGTCGATGGCGTGGGCGAACATCGCATGGCCCAGCAGCGTGCCCGGCGATAAGGAATCGTGCGCCCGGTCGTGCGCCAGTTTGTGGATCAGCGCGCGGCCATGGTCGACCGTCCACAACTGCGTTGCGATCGGTTCCCCATGGAGTTCGGCAAAGCCGAAGCGCAGCGCGCCGGCCGCGCCCTCCCGCTCCGCCAATGCGCGCAGCAAAGGCAGGCCGGGGTCGGCCTCCTTCCAGCTTCGCGCATGAATGGCGACATAGGCGTGCCAGTTCTTCGGCGAAAAATGGTCAGCGATGCGGATGCGAAGCGGAGAGCGATGCGCCTTGCGCTTGATGGTGGTGCGAAGTTGCCCGGGGCGTCCGGCCCAATATTGAGCGAAATCGCGCCCGGCGAGGTCCAGATCGTGGCGCGCGCCATAGGCCCGTCGGAATGCCAGCCAGCCGGCGTGGCGAAACGCGCCCATGAGCAGCGGAGCCATGCCGTCGTCCAGCGTGACAGGATAGAAATCCGCCATCGCCACGTCCCGCTTCATCAGGCGGGCGATGGCTGTCAGCATCGCCTGTTGCCCGTCCCTGTCGGGATCGCCCAGAAATATGGGATTCCAGGAAAAACTATACCAGTTCGCCAGCGCCGATACGCGCCGCGATTCCCGGCCGACGAGGAACATCCATGCCTGCGCATCATCGTCGCCTTTGGCCTGAAATGCGCGGATCGGCAAGCGACCGAAACAATGGCGATGCAGCGATTCCAGCCAATCCAGCCGATCGAACAGGCAAGAGGCATGGGCGCGCGACAACCGGTCGCCGACCAGCGAGCGCACTTCCGACAGGCTTCGATATTCCCTTGCGACCTGCAACCGACTATCTCCCGGTTCATGCGGGCGGGGTTTAATGGGAAAAACTGGAGATGATGTTAACCACAGTCCCCGAAAATCCGCCGATTGCAAGGCCGATCGACCATATTTTGCTGGATGGCGCGCCAGACGCGCCGGCGCTGGACGGCCGATCGGGGCTGCACAGCTATGCCGAACTGGAGCTGTGCGTCGGTCGACTGGCGGCATGGCTCGCGGGTTTCGGCCTGCCGCCGGGCGCGCGGGTGGCGAGCTGGATCGCCAAGGGCCCGGTCGCCGCGCTGATGCCGCTGGCCGCGCCGCGAGCGGGACTGGTGCATGTGCCGGTCAATCCGCTGCTCAAACATGCGCAGGTCGCGCATATCCTTTTTGACAGTGGCGCGCGGCTGCTGATCGGCACGGAAAGCCGGATCGCCACGCTTGGGGCCGAGGACATTCCGCCCGATTGCGCGACCCATCGCGAGGATGATGCGGCCTGCGCCATGACGGGGGGCGAGGCGATACCGCCCTCCGATGCCGCTCCGGACGATCTGGCCGCCATCCTCTACACCAGCGGATCGACCGGGCGGCCCAAGGGGGTGATGCTGTCCCACGCCAATTTATGGCTGGGAGCGGCGGCGGTGGCCGATTATCTCCGCATGGGGCCGGATGACAGGACGCTGTGCGTGCTGCCGTTCAGTTTCGATTATGGCCAGAATCAGCTGTTTTCGACCTGGAAGGCGGGGGGATGCGTCTATCCGCTCGATTATCTGACGCCGCGCGATGTGATGAAGCTGGTCGACCGGCGCGATATCACCACGCTGGCGGGGGTGCCGCCGCTGTGGGTGCAACTGGTCGAGCTGGACTGGCCGGTGGAGGTGGCGGCCAAGCTCCGGCGGCTGACCAATAGCGGCGGCGCGCTGACCCGGCCGCTGGTGGCGCGGATGCGGGCGTTGTTCCCGCAGGCGGATCTTTATCCCATGTATGGGCTGACCGAGGCTTTCCGGTCCACTTACCTGCCGCCTGCTCTGGTCGACAGTCATCCCGATTCCATGGGATCGGCCATCCCCTTTGCCGAGATATTGGTGGTGCGGCCCGACGGCAGCGTCGCGGGGGATGATGAGCCGGGCGAACTGGTTCATTGCGGTCCGCTGGTGGCGCAGGGCTATTGGCGCGACCCTGAACGCACGGCTGAGCGTTTCCGGCCAGCCCCGCCCGCGTCAACCTATGGCGGCATGGCGGTATGGTCGGGCGACACGGTGCGGCGTGATGGGCAAGGCCTGCTCTATTTCGTCGGGCGCGACGACGCGATGATCAAGTCGGCTGGCAACCGGATCAGCCCGACCGAGATCGAGGAGGCGGCGGTCGCGGTCGAGGGCGTCTCCGAAGCGGTGGCGCTGGGCGTGCCCGACGACCGGTTGGGGCAGGCGGTGCTGCTGATGATCCGCGCGGCGCAGGATGTCGTGCCGCTGGTCGAGGCGCGGTTGAAGGCGGAGTTGCCCAATTTCATGCATCCGCGCGCCATCCGCGCCTTGCCATCCTTTCCGCGCAACCCCAATGGCAAGATTGATCGCGTGGCGCTGGCCCACGCGCAGTTGCACCCGGAGCAAGACGCATGAAGCCCATGGGGCCAATCCCCGCCTGGTTTGCCGGTGAAGAGGGCATGTTGCTGATCGGCGGATGCGGTGCGGCATCGCTGGTCGACGACGCGGGCGACACGCCGTTGTTCGTCTATGACATGGCGATTATGGAGGCGCAGGTGCGCCGGTTGCGCGACGCTATGCCAGAGGCGTTGGACATTCATTATGCGATCAAGGCCAATCCCTATCCGCCGCTGCTGGAACGGATGGCGACACTGGTGGACGGGTTCGACATTGCGTCCGGCGGCGAACTGGACCGGGCGCTGACGGCGGGCATGGCGGCCGACCACATCAGCTTTGCCGGGCCCGGCAAGCGCGACGACGAACTGGCCGCCGCCATTTTCGCGGGCGCGACCATCAACCTGGAATCGGAAGGCGAAGCTCAGAGGGCTCTGCGCTTCGCGGCGGAGCAGGGGCGGACGGCGCGGCTGGCGGTGCGGGTGAACCCGGATTTCGACCTCAAAGGCTCGGGCATGCGGATGGGCGGCGGGGCCAAGCCCTTTGGCGTTGATGCTGACCGGGCGGCGGCGTTGGCCCGTCATGTCATCGACGCCGGGGCCGACTGGCGGGGCTGGCATATCTTTGCCGGTAGTCAGAATCTGGACGCCATGGCGATCATTGAAGCGCAGGCGGCGACCATCGCGCTGGCGGCCCGTTTGTCCGAACAGGTGGGCGTTACGCCCCCGCTGGTCAATCTGGGCGGCGGCTTTGGCGTCGCCTATTTCCCTGGCGACGTGCCGCTCGACATCCGGCCGATCGGCGTGGCGCTGGGCGCGGTGCTGGACGAACGCCCGGCCATTTTGCGCGACAGCCGTTTCGCCATGGAACTGGGCCGCTGGCTGGTGGCGGAGGCGGGGGTTTACCTGACCCGTGTCGTGGATGTGAAGCAGAGCCAGGGCGAGACGTTCGTCGTCGTCGACGGCGGCCTGCACCATCAACTGGCCGCGAGCGGCAATTTCGGCACGGTCGTGCGCCGCAACTATCCGATCGCTATCGCCAATCATTTCGGCGCGCCGCCGGCCGGAGACGCGGTGAACGTGGTCGGGTGCCTGTGCACGCCGATCGACCGTCTTGGGGACAAGGTTGCGCTGCCGCTGGTCGCGGTCGGTGACCTTATCGCCATTTTTCTTGCCGGAGCCTATGGCGCTTCGGCAAGCCCCATGGCGTTTCTGGGGCATCCCGCGCCGCGCGAGATGCTGCTGGACTGACGGGTCAGGACGAAGGCTGGATGGCGCAGGTTCCCCGGTGAATCCAGCTGACGTCAACCGTCACGGCATCGGCGGCGCGTGATACGAATGCGCTCATCGTGCCGGGCGTGCCCGGCAATTCGTCGAGCAGGATGAAGGAAAAGGCCTTGCCCATGATCGTCTTGCCGACCTCGACATGGCGGGGCCAGTAGTCGGCGACGCGGTCGAATGTCGGGCCGGCCATGGCGAATAATTTCTGCGGGTCGCTGGCGATCTTGTAGGAAGGATCGGGCGCTGTGCCGGGCTCCGCCGTGCCGACGCCCACAGCCTTGGGAACATGGCCTGCGCCAAGGACCAGCGTGAACTGAGACGTTTGGCCGTAAATGATGTCGCTTTCGGCCTGCGCTTTTGCCGGGTCGATGTTGGTGGCGTGATGGACAGTGCAAAGCAGGGTGCGTTCGGGCGCGTCCTGATCGGGCACCTGTGGCGCGCCTTCGTTAAAGGGCACATCTTCCTTGTTCAGTTCCTGCGCTGCGACGGCGGGGGCGATTCCGCCCAGAAGGAGTAGCGTCGGCAGAGCGATGCGGAAGGAAGCGAACATGGTCATCCGATCAATGGGGCAAGAGGCAGAAAAAGGCCCGGCGCAATTGCGCCGGGCCAGTTTGTCGCATGTATTGCAGTGATTAGCCGCCGATCGGGCGACCGAATTCGCCGGTGTTCGGGCACCAGCTGCGCTGACCACGGGTGTGGATCGTCAGCTGCGTGCCATCGGGATCGGTCGGATCGTTGAAGGTGCGCTGGATGGCGACGCGCCAGGCCGGCGGCAGCGGCATGAAGCCGGACGAAACCAGCAAGCCAAGCGCGTTGTCCGAAATGGTGCGGTTCTTCATATAGTAGGTGATGAAGCCGTTCAGCACGGTGCGCGAAGAGTTCACTGCGTAGCAGCTATAACCCAGATAGTTGGACGTGCCGACGATGGCATAGGCGCGAACGTCGGTCGGGTTGGCCAGCGGGCTGGTCTTCGACGCGGGTTCGACCCAGTCCTGCGGCTGGTTGCGGCAACGGGCGCTGAGGTCGTTCGACGCACAGGCGCCGACCGGCGTGTAGACGCCGCTGCTGTTGGTTTCGGGCGGCAGGACCGAACCGAAGGCGGCGTTGATGGCGACCGGGGTCGGCGCACGGAACGCGCCGGCGGCGTTCTGGACGTCCGAGGTGTGCAGGTTGAAGGTGTTCTGTTCGGTGAACAGCACGCCGGGCAGCACATAGTCGGGGCCGACATAGCCCATACGGCCCTGGATCACCGTGTCACCGGGGGTCGAGGTCGGATCCTGGGTGAAGTCCAGATATTTGGCGACGCCGTCATTGCCATCGGCGACGGTGTACTTGCCCGCCACTTCGGCGTCGTTGCCGGTGTAGAAGACGCGGCCAGCGCCGAAATTGTCGGAGGTCTTGTCCCAGACCGCGCCGACCAGATCGTCGCCATTGGCGGCGGTGGTGGTGCGGGTCGAACCGCCGGCATCCTTGTAGGTGCCCGGCAGGCGGCTGGTCGAGTCGCCATAGTTGTTGCCCGGCACGGCGGCGCAGGCATTGGCCAGGAAGCGGGTCCACAGCGAGGTCGTGCCCGAGCTGTCCTGACGGCCGACGATCTGCAGCGGCACGCTGAACGTGTCGGAGTCGCTCGGATCCTTCAGCGAGACGTTGCCGTTCAGCTGAGTCAGGCGCGCAAAGTTCCAGTTCTTGATCTGGCCGTTGAAGATCTGGCAGACGGCGAGCTGGCTGAGGCGCAGACCGCCCGTGCCGTCGGCGCGGGGGAAGTTCAGGTTGTAGCTATATTCGGTGATCGAACCGTCGCCCTGGCGCACCTTCTTGTAGACCGGATCATAAGCGATGGTCACCGGCGCGATCAGCAGCGGGAACTGGACCATGGCGCCATAGTTGTAGCGCGGGTTGGGATACTGGCCCGACGGGGGCGTGACGCCCGGCGCGACAACGGTGACGCCCTGGACGGTGCCGCCATTGTTATAGGCGTTGACGTCGCTGGTGCCCAGCGAGGTTTCCGACAGCGCATAGTGGATCGCCGGGAACAGCTGCGTGCCTTCGGCGGGATCGATGTCGCCAGCGACGGCGGGCGAGTGGCTGTAGAAGGCGGCGATGCCGGTGCCCGAACCGGTCGACTTGTAGGTCACGCGGTGGTTGGGGTTGAAGTCGGTGGTGGCGCAATCCTGCGGCGGCGTGCCGGCAAAGTTGAAGTCGGGCAGCGTCTGCGTCGTCGGCGGGGTGCCGGCGAAGATCAGGTCGGTCTTGACGCCGTAGCAGTCAGCGGCCTGGCGCCAGTAGGGGGCAGGCAGCGACGCGCCGTTGCCATAGGCATTGAGAACGGTCTGGGCGCCGGAAACGGCCGGCAGGCCCGCCGCGACGACAACGGCCGCCGAAGCAAGAAACTGAACTGTACGAAGCATGAAATCCTCCTGTTCGAAACACAAGCGCATGCGCTTTCCGAATATTCAGGGCATGAATATTCGAAATTTTGCCGATACCGGCAAAACTGTCATAAAAATGAAACTTTAAATGGAGCGCCGGCCATGGCGCTGTTTCAGATGGCCTAGAATATACCCCACCAAATAACGACCTTTTTTGAGTCGCTATGACCAAAAGCCTTATTCTCGTAGGAGATTCGACTCTTCAATGCGGTATAGACACTAGGACAGTAACAATTTTATGACATGATTCGGTAAGGGGACTTTAGGGGCTGTCCTCTTGTCGCGTCGGGGGCGGGTCTGCGCCGGGTTCGGAGGGTTGCGTGGTGGGGGGAATGATTGTGTCGGCGCCGGCGCCCGATGATGGGCGGCCGGTCGCAGCGGTCGTCCACGAAGAATTTCACGATGTCATGATCGCGCGTCTGGTTGCCGCGGGCCTGCTCTCGCGGGAGGCCGGGCAGCGGGCGGGTCATGTACAGCAGGAAACGGGGGACAGGATCGAAACCGTGCTGACGCGCCTGGGCATGATATCCGAACGTCGCCTGGCCCAGTTTCTGTCTGAAACGGCAAGGGCGCCATTGATCCTTGCGCAGCAATTTCCCGATGATCCGGTCGGCGCCGGCGTCATCTCTCACCGTTTTCTGCGCGATCAGCGGGTGCTGCCGATTTCCGATGCCGGTGGCGTCATGGTGATCGCGGTCGCCAATCCGCTGGACCACTATGCCCGCGACGCCATCGCGTTCAGCACCGGGACGCCAGTGCGGGTGATGGTGGGCATGGCGACCGATATAGATGCGGCGCTGGAGCGCCTGTACGGAGAGGAGCGCGGTGGAGAGGCAGACCTGACCGAAATGGGCGAAGAGGATCTGGAGAGGCTGAAGGACCAGACCAGCGACGCTCCGGCGATCCGGGCAGTCAATCGTCTGATCGCGCGGGCGGGCGAGATGCAGGCGTCCGACATTCATCTGGAACCGACCGAAGACGGTTTGGCGGTGCGTTTCCGCATTGATGGCGTCATGCGCGAAATGGTGCCGCTGCCCGCATCGATGAAACAGTCGCTGGTCAGCCGGATCAAGGTGATGGCGTCGCTGAACATCGCCGAGCGGCGATTGCCGCAGGATGGGCGCCTGCGTCTGGCCGTGCGCGGGCACGAAATCGACCTGCGCGTCGCCACCTCGCCAACGATCCATGGCGAAAGCGTCGTGATGCGCCTGCTCGACCGGTCGAATGTCGCGCTCGACTTCAAGGCGCTGGGCTATGGTGAGGAACAGGCGGAGGCGCTTTTGCGCAATGTGCGCCGCCCGCACGGCATCGTTTTGGTCACCGGCCCCACGGGCAGCGGCAAGACGACCACGCTCTACGCTGCGCTCGACCAGATCAACACGCCCGAGCGCAAGATATTGACCATTGAGGATCCGATCGAATATCGACTGGCGGGCGTCAACCAGACCCAGGTGCAACCCGGCATCGGCCTGACCTTCGCTTCGGCGCTGCGATCCTTCCTGCGGCAGGATCCCGACGTTGTCATGGTCGGCGAAATTCGCGATCTGGAAACGGCGCAGATCGCCGTGCAGGCGGCCCTGACCGGCCACAGCATCCTGTCGACCCTGCATACAAACAGCGCCGCCGCCGCCGTGGCCCGGTTGATGGATATGGGAATCGAACCTTTCCTGCTGACCAGCACGCTCAACGCAGTGCTCGCCCAGCGACTGGTGCGGCGCCTGTGCCCCCATTGCAGCCAGCCGGCTCCTCATGCGGCGGCGCGTCTGGAAGCGGCCGGAATTGAACCGGCGCTGCTGGCGAATATCCCCCAGCATAGCGATTTTCGACAACCGGTCGGGTGCGATAGCTGTGGCGGATCCGGCTATCAGGGGCGTCTGGCGCTGGTCGAGCTGCTGGAGGTCGACGATCGGCTGGCGGAACTGATATTGCAGCGCGCCGAGGGTCGCGAGTTGCAGCGCGCGGCGCAGGCAGGCGGAATGCGGGTGATGCTGGCCGATGGTCTGGTCAAGGCGGCGGCGGGCGTGACCACGATCGAGGAAGTGTTGCGGGTGACGCGCGAGATCTGATGAGCATGGCCACGTTTCACTATCGTGCGGCATCCATGACCGGCGCCATTCGTGAAGGCGCGATAGAGGCCGCGTCGCTGGCGCAGGCGGTCGCCCAGTTGCAGGGGCAGGGGCTGCGCCCGATCCGCACGACGGAGGTCGTGGCGGGCGGCAAGACCGGGCGCAAGCGCAGGGTCGATCCCGATCAGATGGTCAAGGCGATCAACGAGATGGGCGTGCTGGTTGCAGCCGGCCTGTCGCTGGACCGCAGCCTCGTCATCGTTACCGACAATATAGAAGGTGCAGCGCTGAAGGCGACCTTTGGCGATGTTCATCGGCTGGTGAAGGAGGGCAAGCCGTTGTCGGAGGCTGTTCAATCCTTCGGCGATGTTTTCCCCGCGATGGCCGCCCCGATGATTGCGGCCGGCGAAGCCAATGGCGATCCCGGCGCGGCGCTGGCCAAGCTGGCGGCGACGCTGGAGCGGATGCAGAAATTGCGGCGTGAGGTGACATCCGCGCTTATCTACCCGGCGATATTGGTCGCGCTGGCCAGCAGCGTCATCATGTTGATGCTGTTGTTCGTGGTGCCCCAGTTCGAAGGGCTTTTCGCGGGCGCCGAAGACCGGCTGCCGGCGATGACCCGCATGGTTGTCGGCGCCAGCCGGGGTTTTCGCGCTTATGGGCTGGTGATGCTGCTGATTGCGGTGGGGGCCGTCGCCCTGCTTCGGCTGTGGCTGGCGCAGCCCGCCATGCGAGAGAGCATCGACCGCGCTTTGCTGGCGCTGCCGTTGCTTGGCGATCTGGTGCGCCGCATGGAGATTGGCCGTTTCGCGCGTGTGCTGGGCAATCTGCTGGGCGGCGGCGTGCCGTTGCCGACGGCGTTGGCGCTGGCCCAGCGCACGGTGGCCAACCGGGTCATCGGCGCGGCCATCGTCCAGATTGCCGAGCGCGTGCGCGAGGGCGGCCTGTTGTCGCAAATGGTCGCGCAATCGGGGCAATTTCCCCGCATGGCTTTGAGCTTTGTCCGCACCGGCGAGGAGACCGCTCGACTTGATACCATGCTGGATCGGCTGGCCGATGTACTGGATGATGAGGTGGCGTTGCGACTGAAGCGCCTCACCGCTATGCTGACGCCGATCATCACGATTGTCATGGGCGTGACCGTTGCCGTCATTATCGGCTCCATCATGACTGCGATTCTGGGTTTCAACGAGCTTGCACTGGAGTGATGATGATTGCGCGCGAACATGGGGCCGATGGTCGACCCGTCACGGGGGAAGGCGGCTTCACCCTGCTGGAACTGTTGGTGGTGATCGCCATTCTGGGACTGCTCGCGGCCATCGTCGCGCCGCAGGCGCTGCGTTATCTGGGCAGTTCGAAAAGCCAGACAGCCAAGGTGCAGATCAGGAATATCGCGTCGGCCATGGAATTATATCGTTTCGACAATGGCGGCCCGCCGCCGCAGGCGGCCGGGTTGGAAGCGCTGGTGAAGGCGCCTGCCAGTGCGGCGGCCTGGAACGGGCCCTATTTGCCGCAGGCGAGCGCGTTGATCGACCCATGGGGCAAGCCCTATCAGTTCAAGGCGCCGGGCGAACATGGCGAATTCGATATCTTCACCCTGGGGTCGGACGGCGCACCCGGCGGCACCGGCGAGGCCAAGGATGTCGGCAATTGGTGATTCGCCTTGACGCTGCTTGAAAGTCTGGTGACCGTCGCCATCACGCTGCTGCTGGCGACCATCGCCTTTCCCGCTATGGATCGCGCCGCCCAAAGTCTGGCGCAGGCGCAGGCGCGGGTGGCGTTGGTGGCCGATGTGCGGACCGCGCGCGCCAGCGCCTTGCGCGAAGGGCGGGCGGTGGCTCTGGTGATCGGCGAGAATGGCGACCGTTACATGGTCGACGGCCGGATTGTCGTTCTGCCCGACGGGTTGCGCCTCTCGTCGCGTCCGGGAAGGGCCATCGCCTTCTACCCGGACGGAACCGCCAATGGTTCGACACTGGCCCTGACCGGTCCAAAGAGCATCGGCCTTTGGCGGGTCGCACCCGCGACCGGCCTGATCGCGTCACTGGAGGCTGCACAGTGAACGAGCGGGGCTCCATCTTCATCGAGACGCTGATCGCATCGGCGATATTGGCGCTGATCCTGGGGGCCATGTTCCAGATATTGCAGGATAGCGCCCATCGGGCTGCGCGCGTCGCGGGACAGCGCGAGGCGCTGGCCATCGCCCAGTCGCGCCTGGCCGAATATCCTCTGAACCAACCGGCCGCGACGATGACGCGAAACGGTGTCGAAGGGCAATATCGCTGGCATGTGGAGGTGCGCGACGGCGTTCCGGGCGTTCCGGCGGGATTGGCCCGCGTTGTGGTGACGGTGGCGCGGGCTGGCGACCGGATGCCGCTGACCCGGATCGCGACGCTTCGTCCGGGCGGGCGGCCATGAACGCCGCTATGCGCGCGCAGGCTGGTTTCACGCTGGTGGAACTGCTGGTCAGCCTGGCGATCATGGGCATGATGGCGGCCATGCTGATGTCGGGGCTGGTGACCGGGCGGCGCGTGTGGGAGCGGGTGGAGCATCGCACACAGGCGGGCGAGGATGTCATGGCGGCGCAGGATGCGGTGCGGTCGCTGGTGCGGCGGTCGATCGCCCTGGGCAGCCTGGATGGCAGCCGGACGCGCGTGCTGTTCACGGGTGACGAACGGCAGATGCAGTTTCTTTCCGCCGCGCCCGACGCGCTGGCGCCCATGCCGCCCATGTCCTACCGGCTGGGGTTGTCGGCGGGTGGCGCGCTGACCCTCGACCGGCTGCCCGATCTTGCGACGGACGATAGTGGTGCATTGACCCGGCTGGTGCTGGCGCGCGGGATAACGGGTCTGGAATTCAGCTATTTTGGACCGACCCCGCCGGACAACAGCCTGCGCTGGCGAACAAGATGGGTCCGCCAGCCCACGATGCCGCGCCTCGTCCGCATTCGCGCCACCTATCGGCCGGGAGACAGGCGGGTGTGGCCCGACCTCATCATGCAACCCAGCGCGACGATCGATACCTTGTGCGTCTACGCGCCTGCGACCGGGCGTTGCCGGGGGCGGACATGACGATCAACGAGATATTGTCGGCTGACATGCCGACCATGCGCCGATGGATCGGGCAGGGCTGGCGTTGGTGGGTCGACCAGATGGCGTCAATGATCCCTATGGGCGCTCGCCTGTCCGGCCATCGCGGGCCGATCATCGAACGCTCTGCTGCCCATGAGGGCGGCTGGCGCGTGGCGGGTTCGGATCAGCCCGCGCTAATGCTGTCGGGCCGCCGCCGGGCGCGAGTGCTGATGGCGTTGACGCCTGACGATCTGCTGTGCCGGACCATAGAGGCTCCAGCATTGGGCCGCGGCGAGTTGCGCGCCATGCTGGAGATGGACATTGACAGGATCGGGCCGTTGACCGCCGATCAGGTCTGTTTCGACCATGAGATTGTCGCTCGGCCGGATCAGCGCCTGACCCTTCGCATCGCCATGACGCATCGCGCGCGACTGACAGGCTGGATCGGGGAACTGGCCGCGCTTGACATCGCCCCGACGCGCGTTGCCCTGCGCGAAGCGGATGGCGGACTGCATTTCGACTTTCTGCCGCAACTCGACAGGGGCGCTGGAGCGGCAAGCGGAGCGTGGCGTTGGTGGCTGGCCGTCGCCATGCTGTTCGCGCTCAATCTGGGCGCGATGGTGTGGCGCGACCGGGCGGCGGTGGATGCGATGCGCGCGACCATGGAGGAACAGGCGCCGGCGGGGCGGACCGCGCTTCTGATCCGCCAGCGCCTGCTGACCGAACAGCAGCGGCGCGCGCAACTGATAGCGGCCCGCGCCAACACCGATCCGTTACGGGTGATGGCGGCGGTCAGCGCCGCGCTGCCGCGCGGGGCGTGGGTGCAGCGGTTTGAACTGAAAGGGCGCAGCCTGCGCCTTGTCGGCTTTGCGCCCGCCGATGTGGATATTCTCGAAGCTCTCGGCCAATCGCCGGTTTTGCGGCAGGTGGCGGACAATGGCGGCGATTCCGCGCCGCCCGCCGATGCGGGCCAACTGGCGGCGTTCGACGTGGTGGCGAGCGTGGGAGCGAGCCGATGAAAACGCCCAGCCTGCGGGAGCAGCGCCTGATCGCCATCCTGATCTTGATCGGCGTCGTCGCGATTGTGTGGTTGGGCATGGCCCAACCCATGATCGACGGCTTTGCCGAGCGGCGGGCGGCGCGCGCGCAATTGCTGGCCCAGCATCAGCGAAACCAGCAAATGGCCGCTTCGCTGCCATTGCTGCGCGCGGCCGCACGACGGCAGCGCGAGGATGCCGCCCGTTTCGCTCTGCCAGCAGCATCCGCCGACGCGGCGCAAGGCCGCCTGCGCGATCTGGTCAGCAGGATCGCCGTTCGTAACAATATCGTCATCAAAAAGTCGCAGAGCGAAACCAGCCGACCGGGGTGGGCAAGCTTGCGGATCAATGGCGTTCTCATGCTGGATCAATTGGCGCGTTTCATGGCCGATATTCAGAATGAGCAACCCGTGATCCTGATTGAGTCGACCAGCATCGCGGCCAACGCGGCGCTCCAGAGCGGAGTGGCTGCGCCGATGGAGGTTCAACTTGAAATTTCCGCGCCTTTCGACGCTTCGGCGATCCGCTGAAGCCGCGCCGCTTCCGGCGGCGATGTCGGTGCTGCTGGCCATCGCGCTGCTGTTCCAGCTGCTGATGCCGGTGGACCCGGACTTGCCCGCGGTGCCGGTGGGTGCGGGCAAGGCGCTGACGCTGCCGCGCCAGGCCATTGCGACGGTGGAGATTCCCTCCGCCATTGGCGCGCGCGCCATGTTCGCCCCCGGCGGCGGCGGCGCGAAGAGCGATAGCGGCGTGCCCATGCTGATCGGGCTGGCGCGATCAAGGGGGGCGGGCGTCGCGGTGCTGCGCGGATCGGACGGGGTCGCCCATATGTTGACGATCGGCCAGTCCATCGGTCGCTGGCGACTGGTCGGTTTGGATAGCGCCTCTGTCAGGCTGAACGACGGCGAACGCAGCCTGTTGTTGCGGGTCGGGGAAGCCGCATCGACGGGAGCGCCGCAATGATGCGCGATCAGCTCAAGCGCATCGGGCTTGGCCTGTTGCTGGTCGCGCTTGTCGCGCCGGCCGCCGCGCAGGAGGACGATAGCGCACGCGATGTTCGGACGACCATCGTCCCGGGCAATGGCAATATCCCTGCGCCTCGCCTGAGCGGGGGAGACAAGCCACTGGCGCGCGGCGACATATCGCTGAATTTCCCGGGCGTCAGCGTGCAGCAGGTCGCGCGCGCCGTGCTGGGCGACATTTTGCACGTTCCCTTCAGCATTGATCCGACGCTCGATACGCCGGTCACGGTCGTGTCCGATCGGCCGATCGCACGGTCGGCGGTCATGCCGTTTCTGGAAGGGGCGTTTCGCGCCTCGGGCCTCGCCATTATCAACAGCAATGGCACCTACATCGTCACCACGGTCGAACAGGCGCGCCAGCAGGCGGGACTGGTGGGTGAAGGCAATAGCGGCTTTGGCAATGAAAGCTTCACCCTGCAGTTCGTCAGTGCGACGCTGTTGCAGCGGGTGCTGGAAACGGTCCTTCCGGGGCTGGTCGTCAACATCGATGCGGGTCAGAATGTGCTGACTATCGCTGGGACCACCGGCCAGCGCAGCGCGGTGCGCGATCTGGTGCAGCGGTTCGACGTCAACTGGCTGCGCAACATGTCCTTCGCGCTTTATGTGCCGCGCCGGACGGACGCGCGGCTGATCGTGCCCGAACTGGAAAAACTGGTCGACGGGCCGGGCGCGCCGACGGCGGGTCTGGTGAAGCTGATCGCGATGGACCGCCTCAACGGCATATTGGCGGTGTCGTCGCAACCCCAATATTTGCAGGATGTGCAGCGTTGGGTCGACATACTCGACCGCGAGGGCGAAAACAGCCAGCCGCGCATATTCGTCTATCGGGTGCAGAATGGCCGTTCGGCTGATCTGGCCAAAACGATACTGGCCGCGTTCGGCATGGCGCGCGGAGGCGCATCGGGGCAGGCGCGTGGCAACGCGACGGAAGACGGGCTTGCGACTGGCGCAGCCGGCAATGGTCGCGGCCTCTATGGCCAAAATCAGGCTGCCGACGCCGATGGGTCGGGCGGCGGGGGCGAAGCCATGCCGACCGTTGGCAATGGCCAGCAGGAGGGGGCCAGGGGAAGCGGCGGCCTGCCCACCGGCATGACCATCACCAGCGACGAAGCGAACAACGCGGTCGTCGTCTATGCCACGCCCCAGACCTACGCGATCATCGAGGATGCACTGCGCAAGTTGGACATTCCGCCGTTGCAGGTGTTGATCGAGGTGGCGATCACCGAAGTGTCGCTGAACGACGAACTGCGCTACGGCGTCCAGTGGCTGTTCCGCGACGGCAATGACGAGGCGGCGTTGACGCGCGGCACGAGCGCGGTGCCGACACGCATCTTTCCGGGACTTTCGCTCGGCTATTCCAATGGCGGCAGCGTGCAGGCGACGCTCAACGCGCTGGAGGGGCTGACCAAGGTCAATGTCGTGTCCGCACCCAAATTACTAGTCATCAACAATCAGACCGCCTCGCTTCAGGTCGGCGATCAGGTGCCCATATCCTCATCGTCGGCGGTCAGCGTGCAAAACCCGGACGCGCCGATCGTCAACGCGATCGAGTATAAGGATACGGGCGTCATCCTGAAGATCACGCCGCGCGTCAACAGCGGCGGCCTGGTCCTGCTCGACATCAGTCAGGAGGTGAGCGACGTGTCGTCGACCAGCACGTCCAATATCGATTCGCCCACCATTTCGACGCGCCGACTGGCCACATCCATCGCCGTGCAGGACAGCCAGACCATCGCGCTGGGCGGCCTGATCCGGGCGATCAAGACGCAGGGAAATGATGGCATTCCGCTGCTGTCGCGCATTCCGGTTCTGGGCGCGCTGTTCGGCACGAAGACGCAGAATGATCGACGCACCGAACTGCTCATCATGTTGCGGCCGCGCGTGGTGCGCACCGTGGACGACGGACGCGCCATCACCGACGAACTGCGGGACAAGATCCAGACGCTCAAGCCCGGCACCCGGGGTGCGGACCTTTAAAGCCCCGCCGCCCGGAGAGGCGGGCTATGCTTTACTAGCGGCCGTCGCCGGGCTGGCGGTGTTTGGCTATATCGCCTTTGCGATGCTCGCGGCCGAGCGCGGCGGCCTTTCGGGGACGATCGCGCAGGGGCAGCGCGCACGATTGTCCGCGGCGGCCGATGCCGGGCTGGTGCTTGCCGCGTCGAACCTTGCTGCTGGCGAATTCGGCCGGGAACCCTGGCGGATCGACGGGCGGCCCTATCATATCCGCTTTGAAGGTTTTGCGCTCACGATTCGGGTTGAGGACGAGAGGGGCAAAATCCGGATCAATCAGTTGAGCGAGGATCAGGTGCGACTGATGTTCCAGAGCGCCGGGATTGACGGGCGCCGACTGGACGAGGTCACCGATGCGTTTCTCGACTGGATCGACGTTGACAATGACCGGCGCCCCTATGGCGCGGAGGCAGAGGATTATGCCGGGCTGGGATATCGGCCGCGCAATGGTCCATTGCGATCGCTTGCGGAACTGGCGCTCATCAGGGGCGTTGACAAGCCGCTCCATGACCGGATCGCGCCAGCCGCGACGCTGTTCTTCGGTGGAGCGGGGGCATTCAGCCCGTCGACCGGCCACCCGCTCGCCATCGCCGTGATGACGGGAACCGGCATGGGTTCGCCCCAAGTGATTGAGCGTCAGCGCGCGATTGCGGGCCAGCGTGTCGCTATCGACCTGTCGGAAGGGGAGAGCCTCACCGCGCGACCGCTGACGGTGCGCGTCCTGGCTGAGGATGGCCAGCGCGGCAGGCTTGAGCGGGCAACCATCATCGAATTTCCTCGTGGCCCCGGTGGAGGCTGGGAAATACGCCAGGAGGAATAGCCTGGTTGCGGCGCCCGGACCGGCGCCGCAATCATGCGCCCGCACCCTTATTGCGCGGGGCAGTCGGCCGGGCGCGGGGTCTGGTCGCAACGGTCCTTGTCCCCCGCATAACCCTGAACATCGACGAAGATCTGCGTTCGTTGCTCGTCGCCCTTGCCAGCGGTGGCCGCCTTGGCGGCTTCGCTCGCCGCGGCCGAGGCCGCATTGGACGCCGCTACTGCGCCTGCATCGACCACGGGGGAGGATACGACGCCGATGCTGGCGCCGCCGACCTGGAAATTGTCGGCATTGGCGACCGCTGCTGCGGCGACGAACAGATTGCCCGCAACGCGCACGCCTGCATCGCCTGCGTCGACGGTGCCGCGCGGCGCGATCAGGAACACGTCGGGCGGGGTCACGCCCACGGCCGGAGCAAAGGCGGCGATGCCCGCGCCCGAAACGCCGCCCACGGCGTCGACCTGGCTAAAGCCATTTTCGTCGATCCGCACGACGACCGGCGGGAAGCTGGCGGCGCTCTTTGGCCCCTGCCCGGCGTTGAGGTCGCCGTTCGAGGACCAGAGCGTGATGTCGCCGCCGCCGCGCGTGAACAGGCGGCTCTGGTTGAGCAGCAGGCTGCCGTCGGTAAAGCTCATCAGGCGGCCGCCGCGCAGGGTGATGATGCCTTCATAACCCGCCGGGATCGACGAGATGGTAGCCGGGCTGATCTGGCTGAAGCCGAGCGCGGGGTTGCCGTTGGCCGAGAGCGAGACGGCGCGGTCGCCGGCGAACAGGCGGGTGCCGTCATAAGTGCGGCGGGCGGCCTGTTCCGACGTGCGTACGGTCGAGCCGGCGAGGATGCGTCCGCCCGGCCCCAACAGCGCGATGTCGCCGCCGCGCGCGGTCTGGATCGTCGCGATGCGGAGGTCAAGATTACCGGTTTCCACCGTGTCCGACGCCCCAGCCTCGCCCCCTTCCAGATTGTTGGCGGTATAGCCAAGATCGGGCGAAAACAGCGTGTTCACCGCACGATAGCCACGGCTATATTGGAGATAGGAGGGGCCGTCGGGCCGCGATGTCATTTCCAGCTCGTTGAAATAGATTTCCTTGATGAGGAAGCTGCGCTGGTTAAGTTCCGGCAGTGTCAGGAAGGCGTCATAAGCCTGCTGCGCCGTCACGGATGTGGAGCCATAGCGTTGCGACAGCAGATCGGCGGCGTGAGCCTTCATCCAGGCGATCAGGATCGGGCCATAGATGGGCTGGGTGCGATCAGCGATCAGGTTGCCGTTGGCGTCCTCCACCTGCACGAACAGGTCGTCGTCGAGGTCGGCGATGTTGGCCGGGTCGACATAGATGTCGCGCAAGCTGGCGTAATCAGCGCCCTTGCCTACGCCGAACAGCACGTTGATGTCTGCGCCGGTTTCGCCCAGCGCAGGGTTCCATTCATTGCCGATGGAGAGGATTCCGCCACCCATGGACAACTGGCCATAAAAGTCGATTTCGCCGTCACGAACCCGGCGCGGGTCGACTACCGCCGAATTGAGGAACGGTCCTGCATCGCGCCCTGCCTCCAGAACGAAAGCGCCGGGGCCGCCGATGACGAAGCTGTTGCCCTGAAGCGCGGGCAGCGGATCGCCAAAGACGCCATTGCCTAACTGCGCGCGCGTCAGTGTCGCGGTGGCGATGATGTCGCGCCCGGCGACAACGCGGGTGATGTCGTTGGCGGTGATATTCTGGTTGAACAACATCATGTTGACGATGTCGCGCCCGGCGCTGATCCGCGCCTGCTTGGGCAGGGACAGAATCAGGTCCAGGGCATCGCCACCGGCATGGACGCGCACCGGCTCATCGTCGCCCAGATGGGTGATGGCGCTGTTGTGCAGCGCGGCGCGCTCGGCCGTCGATGTATCGGGCAGGATGACCGGGAAACTGAAATCCTGACCGGCGACCAGCGTTGCCGGTTCGGTGACGCTGAACGCCGAGAAATAGCCGGGCAACTGGCCGGGATCGCGATCCTCCATGGTGATCGTTGTGGCGTTGATGTCGCCGCCCGCCAGCAGGCGCAACTGGCCCGTCGGGCTGGGGAAGAGGTTGATGGTGCGTGCGCCGCCCGGCTCGGCCCGCGCCGCCGTCAGCGTGAGGTCGCCGGTTAAAGAGGCGAGGTTGACTGTGGCGGGATAGACGGCCGTTGCCGCTTGCCCCGTGCGCCCGGTCACCACGGTCGCGCCCTGATCCAATATCGAAATGCCGCCATTGGCGATCAGGTCGATGGCCGAATTGGCCGAGTAGAAGCCAAAGGCATTGAGAGCCATGGTCGGGTCGCTGCCGTCGCCGCGCGCGCCCAGAGCGGCGATGCCTTGCAATTGGGCGGATCCGCCGACGTTGAAACGGATATGGGCGTCGTTGATGCGCACCCGCAGCAGATTTTGCGCCAGTTCGCCGCTGACGAAGCTGGCCAGCGTGCCTGCGCTTCGGATGGACCCGGCGATGGCCAGCGCGCCGTCGCCATGGGCCAGATCGATCCTGCCGCCCAGCAGGTCGCCGCCAGCATTGACCAGAATGTTGCCGCTGCCCCAGTTCATCAGCGTGCGGGTAACGGTCAGCCCGTCGCTGCTCACCGCGTCGGCGGTTGTCGTGCTGGACAGGGAAGCCAAGGTCAGGTCGGAAATGTCGCCGCCAGCACGGAGCGTGAGCGATCCGCCACCCAGTGCGCCGATGCCGGACGTAAAGAGCTGGGTGTTGATGCGCTGGTTGACGCTGTCGCCAATCGCGCCGATCCGCCAGGGCTGATCCGATGAACCAATGAATGAGAAGCCTGCGTTGGCGACGCGGGCTTCGCCATAGACGTCACGACGGCCCAGCACATCGCCCAGCGCACCGACGCCGATGTCGCCGCCGCCGGTCAGATAGGCAGGATCGTTGGCGAACAGGCCGGCAAGCGCCGATTGCGATCCACGGCCATAACGGAAGCTGCCGATTTCCTCATCGCTTGGCGCAGCGGCCAGATAGGATGAGGGGTCGACCGTCAAAACTTCGCCGGTCTGCATGTTGGTGGCCATGACCAGCCCCGTCGCGGCCAAATGGCCGACCGTGTAGACCGATGTCCCGCCCACCTGGTATCGAGTGCTGCCCACGGCGCGGGTTGTGACCGTGTCGCCGTTGCGCAGGTCGACGTCGCCCGCGGCGGCGATGCTGATGTCGCCGGTGCCCGTGCGGACCAGCGTGCGAACAAAGGCAGTCGTGGATGTTTGCGACGAGCCGCCCGACACGATGCCCGTTGCAGGATCAAGCACCAGCGCCGTCAGGTCCGCCTCAATCTCCGTCAGGAACGCTTCGGCCAGGGCGGCCGTGGTGCTGACCGCGGTGGGATTGGTCGATCCCCCTTCATAGCGATAGGCGCCAGTGGTCTGGGCGCCGAAATAGGCCAGGGCCCGCGCCCGCAGGAAGGAGGAAATGGCACCATAACGGCCGCCCGACAGGTTGATGGTGGTGTAGCCGTTTTCGCGCGGGCGCAGCGCGTCGCCATTTTCGCTGACCAGCTCGTCAAAGCCATAATAGAAGCGGCCGTTGCCCAGGACGATATCGCCACCGAAGGTCGCGCCGCCACCCGCGCCATAGCCATAGCTGCGTTCGCCTTCCACCGACACCTTGCCCAGCGATGCGGCGTCGACACGCAGCGGATCGATGGAGGGGAGGCCGCTGGTGCCCAAGCCCAGATCGGCGCCGCCGACAAGCGTGTAGCTCCACGAACCCGCGACGCTGCCATCAGACAGGATCGGGAACAGGCTGGCCGAACCGATTGGATCGCCCGCGCCATCCGTTCCAGCGCCCAGTGCGGCCGCACTGTTGGCAAGCGCATTATAAGGCATGTCGTTGGGCAGTGGCTGCGGCGGCACCGATACTTCGGTGCTGGTCGAGGACAGGGCGCTGAAATTGATCAGCGCGCGCAGCAGTTGGCCCGAGTTGGTGTAGGAGACGATGCCCGGGCAACTGCGTGGACCAAAGCAACTGAGCGGCACGACAATCTGACGCGAACCGCCCGTGCCGCCGATCACCTTGACCAGATAATCGGGATCGGACTGGTCGCCGAAGGTGAACATGCCGTCCGTGATCGAACCGGCGATGGTGAGGTCGCCACCGGCCCGCAGCGTCAGTGCTCCGGCCGCGCCATAGATGCTGCCGCCGACGCGATAGAGGAAATCGGCATGATTTTCGAGCAGTTCGGCCTCACGCCCGGCGTTCACGACGACCTTTCCGGGCAGCAATGTCGACTGGCGCATCACGCCAGCGGCCATTGCGCCGTCCACATCGATGTTCGCGGCGGCGAAATTCCAGTTCGACGCCAGCTTGATGTCGCCGCCATAGGTCAGTTCGATGCCGGGACGGGCGAGGAAGACCGGATTGTCCGACAGGGCGCCCAGATTGGCATAGGCCGCCGAAATATCGAAATTCTCGATGAACTGCGGAATCGTGCCGTCGCCGCGCGCCGCCAGGAAATTGACGAGGCCGGTTGCCGTCTGCGCGGTGTCGAGCACGGCCGTGCCGTTGACAATCGTGACGCCCGTATAGCGCCCGTCAGCGGCGATAGCGCCCAGATCATAGCGTTTGAACGCTTCCGCCGTAATCGCGCGTGCGCCGTTGATCGTGCCTGCGAAGCTGGCGTTGATGCTGTCCGCGCCATCCTGTTCGATGATCGGCGCGCGCAGCGTCAACGTGCCGCCCTGATCGGAATCGACATAGCTGAACAATGTTTCGCCGTTGCGGATGACCGGCACCAGCCGGTTGCCCGAACGCAGCGCCCGCAGGTCGATGGTCGCGCCGCTGTCGATCGTCAGCGCGCCTGTTCCATCGGTGCCGAGCAGCACATCCCCCGCGCTGGCCTGACGGGAATCGTCATTGGCATAGCCATCGGCGCTGGCGTCGATCAGCGATCCGGCACGCAAACGCACCCCGGTGCGACCATAGAGCGAAACGTCGCCGCCATTGATGCCCGAAGTGTCAATGGCGCCGCCAATGTCGACGCCGCCATTTTCCGACGCCAGCAACAGATTTTCAGCGATCAGCGTGCGTCCGGCGGAGAGGGTAAGATCGCCCGAGCCCGCATGGATATTGATCGTCCCGGTAAAGCCCTGGGGCGCGGCGCTGAAACCGTCCAGGTCGAATGCGCCCCCCGTATCGAGCGTCAGCGAGCCGCCGCCATCGGGGGCAGCGCCGTCGATGACACCGCCCAGCGTCACCAGACCCTTCGCCGCGCGAAGCGCCAGCGCGCCAGCCTTGCCCTGCGTTCCGCCCACGCTCATGCGGGTGCCGGTGCCGGCGATGATGCTGCCATCGACGCTGGTGAGGCTGAGCGTTCCACCCGGCGCCGACACCAGATACGGATCGGCTGAATCGCCAAATTGGCGAGCGTAGGACGGTGCTTCCAATATGGCGCCGTCGGTCAGGCTGATATCGCCCGTCGCCCTGGCGCTGAGCAAACCTGCGGTGGCGCGCAGATGCGTGCCCGAAATGAGAATGTCCTGCGCTGTCAAAGCCAGCTTTGCGCCGGGTGTGCCATCGGGCAGCACGACGCCCGCCGTGCCGGTGATCGACAGGCTGGCGTCGGTGCCCAGCGACAGTGACGGCAGCGTGGCTTCGACCCCCGGCAGCAGCGTGATCGCGGCGTCGGCGATGAACGGGGTGGCGAGAGACAGGTCCGCGCCACCCACCGACAGGCCGCCCACGCCGTCATAACGGATACCGTTCGTCGCGCTGATCGACACCGACTTGCCAAAGCCATCGACACCCAGAATGCCCGAGCCGAAGCTCAGCGCGCCGGTTTCGACAAACAGGGATCCTTCCGCGCAGGGCGCCGCACAATTGATCGTCGCGCCGCTGCTGTTGGCGAGGCGCAGCGAGTCCGAACGGATGGTGACCGATGCGGCGCTGTCACCGATCAGGCCAAAGCCGCTGCTGTCGAAGGTGACGGCGCCAAATTCATACAGGCTGCCGCCGTCCGCCGCTTCAAAGCGGATTGCGCCTGGCGAGCGGACGGTGAGGTGATCGGCGCCGGCAAAGGCGGCGCGCAGGCCAGGGGTGATGACCAGCCCGGAAAGGCCATCGCTACTGGCCGCGAAGCTGACTTCGCGGGCGTCGAGCGCGACATTGCTGGCGGTTAGCACAGCCGATGCGTCGATGGACAGATCGCCGCTGGAACTGGCCAGCACGGATGTGCCTGACAGGGTGGCGGAGCCCACCGCAAGAGCGGGCAGGGCGCTTATCGTATCGCTGTTGACGCGCGAAACCATCCGCTCCACGCCATTGGCGACGCGCAGCACCGCGCCTTGCCCGGTCATGCCGCTGGTCGCACCGTCGATCAGAAAATCGGCGTTGTTGGGATCGGCCAGCGCGCCACTGGCTTTGATCGCTACCCCATCCGCGACGGTCAGCGTCGAACCTGCGCCATCGGTCGCGAACAGCAGTTCGGGCGCGGACAGGATGTGATCGGCGTCGTTTTCGATGCTGATGCTGGAGGCGCGAATGGAGAGGGAGGTTTTGCCGCTGGCCGTTTCGGTCCGGATGCCGCCGATGAACAGGCTCTGCACGCCAAGGGCGGTCAGATTGTCGGCGTCAAGCCGGATCACGCCATCGCTGCCCGCGTCGGCGCTGAGGTCTGAAACGATGCGGAACGCCTGGCCGCTGATGTCGGCCTGCGCGCCGCGACCGTCCTTGCCGGGGGTGGTCAGCAGGCTGGCTTCCAGCAGCAGGTTCGCAATCGGTTCCAGGATGATCCGACCGGCGTCGATCGGCAAGCGCGGAATGGCGAGACCATCGCGCTTTGCGGCGGCGGCGAATACGCTGTTCGCCGAGGTCGTCACGATCTTCGAATATTGGCGGAACGTGTCGGATGTCTGGAGCGAGAATGTCCGCAGCGTCGATTCACGCTGGCCAGTGGCTTCCGATCCATAATAGCCGGTGACGATCTGCGACCCGTCGCGCAGTTTCGCCGAGGAACCGACGATCGCCTCCGTGCCGGTCTGTTCGACGATGCGTATGCCGCCGGGCAGAACGGCGTATTTGGCGGGCAGCAGCACATACCAGCCACTGGCGAGACCGGCGACATTTTCCAGATAGACGCTCTTGCCGACCGCAGACGCGCCATAAAGGTCGCCATAATCGGCGCCGAATATAGGATCGAACGCCGCCGCCGCGTCGCTGCTCAGGCCCGGGACGATGGCGTAGACCTGACGGCCGTCGGGGTAGCTCAGGCCATTGGTGCTGCTGTATGGGTCGGCGTTGAAGCGGTCGAGCACATCGCGCGAGCCGCCCGTGCCCGGCACGAATTCATAAGCGAAGACATCGCCCCCGCCGCTGAGGTCGATGGTCGCGCCCGATTGCGTCTCAACGCTGGTTCCCGCCAGCCGCAGCACGCCGGTGGGCGGCGCGGTGAGCGGATCGTTGCTGGTCGGGTTGAAATAATATTCGATCTCGTCCGTGGTGGTGCCATAGGGGATGGACAGTCCGCCTGCGGACACGGAGGTGATGCTGCCCGTTCCGATGACCACCGACGCGGTGACCGGGGCGAAGCGGCCGCTGCCGCCCGGCGTGAAGCTGGTTTCGTTCTCCAGCGCGGTGGTCGAACCCAGGGTGAGTTGGCCAAGCGGCGCATATAGGCTGCCATCCTGGACAATATTGGCGGCCTGCACCAGCAGGTTCGATCCCGCCGAATAGGGCGTTGTGGCGCTGCCGCCCTGGGGCCGGGCGAAGCGGATCGTCCCTTCATCGGCGGCGGAGGCGACCAGAAAGGACGAGCCGGTGGTGCTGTATGTGCGCGCTGCGCTCAATGTCAGGTCGCCGTTGACGACAAGCTGGCCGAGAAGCGAATTGCTGACCGCCGTGTCGAGTCCGAGCCGCTGTTCCACCGGCACGGCGCCGATCAGGCGCAGGTCGCCGGAACTCGCCAGGATGACATCCGAAATGCTGCGGTCGAACAGCACCGCGCCGCGCACGTCGACCGACTTTCCGGTGAAGCGAACCGTGCCTTCGCCGGTTGTGCCGACCAAGGGCGATGTCATGGCTTGAAGGAGGCTGTCGAAACGAATGAAGGGCGCGTCGATCGCCAGATCGCCCTCCGCCGAAACCGTGGGAAGATAGGCGCTGAAATCCGTCGCGTCCCCGTCAAACGGGCGCGACGAGAGGATGAAGGCGCGGCCGAGCGACAGCGACACATCGCCGCCGCCGGTCAGCGAACCATAGGCGATCAGGGTGTCAAAGCCCGATTGCATCACCTGATCGGCGGCGATCTGGCCCATACCATCGGCGTCTGCAATGCCCTGAACCAGTTGCGGGTCGACGAAGCTGAGCGTCCCCCCCTGCGCCAGCGCTGAACCGCCATGAGCGTCGATCAATGCGCCGCTGATCGATCCGCCGCCGCCGATCGACAGGGAACCGCCCGCGCTCCACGCAGCCTGGCTGACATAACGGTTATTGCTGTCGATCAGGTCATAAGTGTCGCTGGCGCCTGAAAGGTCGATGGTCGCGCCGGTCTCGGCCATGATCGTGCGTTCGGGGCGCACCGCGGCCGTGGCGATGGCGGTGCTGGCGAACACGCCTTCGCCCAGCAGGGGGCGATCAAAGAAGCTGCCTGCGCTGATCAGGCGGGACGCGGTGGACAGCGATCCGCCATCATAGAGATTGCCGGTGGCGCGCAGGGCGTTGGACCCGGCGATGGTGGGCGCGCGGGGATTGCGGATGCTGGCGCCCGACAGGTTGATGCTGCTGCCGCTCGACAGTCGAATGCCTTCGTCCGCGCCCAGTTCGCCGAGCAGATAGAGCGGCCGCAGGGCGAGTTGGGCGTTGGTGAGAAGTTGGCCCTCGTCGCTGATGCCCAGGGCGTTGACGCCATTTTCGGCGATCAGGCCGTCGCTTCTGACCGAGAAGAAATCGTTGAAGGCGCGGGCGCCGATGGCGTTGGCGTAAAGGGCGGGCAGCGTTTCCGCCTGGGTGACGCTGCCCCCGATCAGGCGAATCGACCCTTCGTTCCACAATTTGGGCGTTGTAAGCGCCGCGCGGGCGTCGCCGGTAATGCTGCCGCCCTGTTCGACATGCAGTTCCAGCAGCCCGCCCAGCGTCAGCGTCGCGCCCAGACGGTCATAAGCGTCGGGCATGACGAGCGGCGTCAGTATCGAATAGAGGCTGCCGCCGGTTTCCAGGTTCATCAGCGACAATTGCTGGGCTGCGGACAGGACCGGGGTGAAGCGGCTTTGCGTCAGGTTGAGCGTTTCGCCCGCGCCGATGGCCAGCGTCTGCGTCTTCAGCAGCGCATTATAGCCGTCCAGCCGGTTGATGAAGTTGTTTTCCGTCAGCGATGTGCCGAAGGAGGTGAGCGCGTAGTTGGCGAAACCGGTTTTTTCGAAAAAGTCGAGCGAGAGCGCGGTGCCGCTTTCGGCAGGCTCTTCGCCAAAGCTGAGCGCCGGGGTTTCGAGCGAGAATGTGCCGCCACCGGCGAAACCATGGGCCAGAATGGAGCCGTCGGCGATGCTGACGCGGGCGTTGATCGCATCGGGGTTGATGGCGTTTTCGGGCGCGGGATTATTGGTGACCCGGATTCCCGGAACATTGCCCTCCGCTTCCAGCCCCAGCAGCGGGATGGGCGAAAGCTGGAAATAATTGGTCTGGTTGATGAGGCTGACATCGCCGCCACGTGCGCGCATGTCGACGCGGCCGTTCACGTCGACATAGCCGCCGCCCGACACGTCCAGCGTCGCGCCGTCGTTGATCAGGATGCTGCCCGAAACATCCTCTCGCACCTTGTTGGTGCCCGCCACCGCTATGGCGACGCGCGGCGCCACGCGCAGGCTGATCGAACCGCCGTCGAGATAGGCCGCGCCGTCGATCAGACCGCTATTGCCGAAATCATTGGCCCAGCGGCCGCGCGTCGACAGCGTGCCGTTGACGACGATATCGAAGCTGCCCGCGGCAATGGGGTCGTCGGTGAAAACCGATCCTTGCGTGATCTGCACGGTGCGCAGGTCGATGGCGCCGCCATGCGTCGTGACCGAACCATCAATGCCGATCCCACGCCCAGCGATGCCGATGAAGGCGCCGCCATCGGCAAGGGAAATGGCGGCGTCGGCGTCGAGGCCGATCCGGCCGGAGGTTTGCAGCGTGAGTTGCGACAGGCCCGCTTCGTTGAGCATGTCGGCCGACAGCCAGATGCTGTCGCGCCGTCCCGCGTCGAGATAAGAGCCGGCGTCGCGTTCGGTGCGGACCAGCTTGCCATTTTCATCGAAGGAGAAGGATTGGCCGAAGGTCAGCGAAGAAGACAGGGGGGCGATGTCCGAAGCGCGGATGATGCGAATGTCGCCCGCGCCGCCCAGCACGTCCGTCGTGATCTGGCTCAGGCCCTGGACATTGAGATAGCCTGAAGCGGGAAGTTCGGAAGCGGAGCCCTGAAGCGCGCGGGTATCGCCATAAATGGTCGAGGCGGCAGTGCCCACTTTGGCTTCGGCGCGCTGGCGCGCGCCAGCGAACGCCTGTGCGCTCAGCGTGCCGTCAAAGGCGATGGCGGACCCTTTGAGGGTCAGCGAGCCTGCATCGCGCCCCTCTGTATAGGCGGCCTCCACGCGCGCGCCGGTAAGAACCGGATTGGCATAGGTGGTGGACAGGCCAAAGCGCGGCTGAACCTCGGTATAGCCTTCGACCAGGCCGACATAGTCGCCGTTGGGATCGGCCAGGCCGATGTCGACCAATTGCCCCGAACGGGTGAGCAGGCGGCTCGTCTGCACGGGGCCGCCTTCATACCGCACCCAGCCGCCCGATATGTCGATGCGCGCGCCGGACTTGACGATGATGTCGGGCGCCAGCGCGGAATCGGCGGCGCCATGGCCTGATACGCCCAGCGTCACATTGCCGCCGCTGGTCATCAATTCCGAAGCCGCGACGCCGACCTGCTCATAATAGCTCGCGGCTTCGATCAGCGGAGAGCCGATCCAGCGTACGCCGTCTTCGCGCACGCCCGACAGGCGCGGATCGATCAGAACGGTCGTTCCGTTCAGAAACTCCGCCCGGTAGAGGGGCGTGTCGCGCAGTTCATTGCCCTTGACCGGCGAAATGCGGATCAGGTTGCGGCTGGAGGGGACGACATAGTCCTTGACCCCGCCGACATCGATGGTCGCGCCGCTGTCGATGAAGATGCGCGATTGCCCGGCGGTGGCGTCCTCGGCCAATATGCCCGCCAGTCCGGCGTTCGCGCCAATCGTGACGTCGGCGCTGGGCGCCAGCAACAGGCTGTCCGAACCGATTTCGATCCGGGAGGTGGCGCTGCCGATCTGGATCTGCGACGTCTTGAAGCTGGCGATGGAGGCGGCCGATTGCGGAATGGTTTCCGCGCCGGTGTCGGGATTGAGCAGCAGCAGGCTGCCCGCATCCAGCCGGATGTCGCCGCCCGTCACCGAAATCATGCCGTTGCGCGCGACGCTGGTCGTCGAACGCAATATGCCGCTCTGAAGAACCGCGCCATTTTGCGATGCGCCCAGCGACACATAGCCGCGATCGGCGCTGATGATCGCGCCCGCGCCGTTGATGACGCTGTCGGGGGCGTCATTGGCCAGCGCCTGCGTGGTGATGACCAGCCCGCGAATAAAGGGGCTGATGCTGGTGGCCGTGCCTTCCGAACGGTCGAGGAAGAAGCGGCGTCCCGATTGCAGACTGACCTGACCGTTGGAGGAGGTCAGCGTGCCCATGTTGACGATGTCGGGGGCCAGGCCGATGATGAAACCGGAATCGCCGCTGGTGATGCGCGCGCCGCGCGCGATGGTGATGCCGCCCTCGCTGCCGTCCGATCCGGCCATGGGCGAGAAGGCGAAGGCGGATGGCCGCTCCGCGCTCGACGCCTGATCCCGGAAACCCAGCAGGCCATAGGCCAAATATTCGCGGTTGCGTTCGGCCAGCGTCAACGCCTGGCTGATCGACCCGTTCAGCGCGGTGGCGCGGCCGATTTCCATGCTGGAAACCAGCAGCGAATGGGTGTTGACCTGGGCGTTGGCGCCGAACATGACGCCCGCCTGATTGAGGATCAGGACGGTGCCGTCGGCCTTGATCGATCCCAGTATCTGGGTCGGGGACAGCGTGGACCCGGCCGTTCGCAGCCCCGTTGCGGGATCAATTTCGCCAACGATCCGGTTCAGCGCCACCCAGTCCTTCTGAGCGACGCCATTCTCCTTCTGGCTGAAGGTCAGCGTCGTGTTCGCGCCGACATTCATGCTTTCCCAGGACAGGATCGCGCGCTTTTCCGTCTGGGTGACGACAACGTCGCTCTTGCCGTTCGTTATCGTTTCAACCGGCGCCAGCGCGCCCTGCCATGTGCGCAGTCCGGTCAGGTCGCTGGCCATCGGCGTCGGATTGGCGACGGGCATCAATCCGCCCCTCACCAGGCCGTTGGGCACGGCGCCAGCGGCGGCGGCGGCCGCGCGCGCCGCCGCCTGCGCCTGCTGCGCCAGGTTCATCTGCTGCGCGGCCTTCGCCTGATTGGCGAGGGCGGACGCCGCCGCGCGCTGCTGTGCCGCGGTCAGCGGATTGGCGGACGCCGGACGCACGGTGACAGGCGAGGGCACGGGCGCGGTGTAGACGCCAGCAGCGCCGCGCAGAACCGATGCATTCTGGGCAAAGGCCGGGGCAGCCATGCTGACCAGGCTGACACCGATCAGCAGGCCGGCGCGAGGACGGTTGCGATTAGCCGGTTTCATCACTGGTCGTTTCCTTGGGTTAATTGCGCGCGCAAATATAATTCTTCGGCTCCCGCCCCGGATGCGATGATGCGCGGGGCGAGGGGCCGGTTCATGGCGATCAGAAGCCGGCCACCAGGTCGATCTGAAGCACGTCGATCGACAGCGGGTTGCCGTAAATTTCGTTGGAGCTGAGATAGCGGCCGGTCAGGCGCAGATTCTTCGCGATCATATAGTCGCCCGACACGATATAGCCTTGCGCATTGGTGCCGCCGAGGTGGAAATCGCTGTCGGCCAGGCTGTCGAGCACGGCGTCGGGCTCGATCCGGCGATAGGCGGCGCCCACGCGCCACTGGCCCGCCTTTTCCAGCGCCTTGCTGCCGAGCAGGGCCTGGACCATCCAGGCTGTGTCGCCGCTTTCATAGCGGGCGACGAGCGGGCCGCCGTCGACCGCCGTGCTGTTGGCGAGCGCCGCACAAGGATTGGTGTTGACGACATTGGTGCGCGATCCGGCGGGGTTGGACGGATCGACCGGGACCGACACGGTCACGCCGGTGATGTTGGTCACGGGCAGGCCGTCGGGCAGGTTGGCGCAGGCGTCGCTGCGGCGGTATGCCAGATTTTTGAGGAAGGTGCCGCTCAGCGAGAAGCGCAGATCCTCGCCTATGTCGGCATGAACCTCGGCGCTGGCTTCCAGGATGTTATAATCCTGCAACAGGCCGACGAACTGCGGCTGGGGCGAATTGAGCGGATCGGCCGGGTCGACCGCCAACCGGCGCAGCAGCATCAGCGTGTTGCCCTTGGCCAGGAAGGCGGGGCGGGTGTGATCGGTCGAACATTCGACCTCGCCCAGATAAGGCGAGCAAATGTCCGAAAGTTCGCCGCGGACATTGGAGAAATCGAAATATTTGGCCGACAGCCGCGCGCCGATGTCGCCGCCATCCCAAGCCAGCGCCGCTTCGCCGCCATAGATCCATTTGCCGTTGCGGCGAGTCTTGCCGACTGACGTCGACGGGTTGTCCTCACCCACATATTCGAAGGGGAAGGCGCCGCCCGTCAGCGCCAGGTTCAGGCCCGAACCCAGCCAGTCGCCGCTGTCCGCCCGCGCGGCGACGCCGTCGAAGTTCAGATCCTCGTCGAACAGGATTTCGTCGGTGATGAACGGGTTTTCAAACCGGCCGAAGCTCAGGCGCAACTGGTTGAAGGGCTGAAGCCGGACAAAGGCGCGATCGAGCCATATATCCTTCTTGGAAAAGCCGCCACCCAGCAGGGTGGTGACCGAAACCGGCCCGTTATTGTTGCCGCTGGCGAGCAGCAGGCCCGCCTCGACACCCTTGGTGATCTGCGCTTCGACACCCAGACGCGCGCGGATCGACAGCCGGTTCAGGCGATCCTGCCGGGTGTTGAGCAGGGGCAGGGTATTGAAGTTCGCGCTGCCCAGCAGGTCGGTCGGCCCGTTCTGGTTATAGGCGGCGAAATCGATGAAGTCGTTGGCGTTGCCATCGGCATAGATGTTCGACTGGCTGCGGAACCGCACGTCGCCGGTAATCTTGATGCGATCCACCCATTCGGGCACGGCGCCGGGGGTCGCCCAGCCTTCGCTTTGCGCCTGGGCCAGCACTTCCTTGCGGACCTCGTCGCGGATCTCGTCCTTCACCGCCTGCGGGACATAGGGGACGCGGACAGCGCCCGGCGCGGGCGGCGGCGGCACGGCGGCGGCCAGCTTGGCCTGGGCGGCGTCGGCCTCTGACTGCGCCTGCGCCAGCAGCGCCTCGCCAGCCTCCGCCGTGATGACCTTCTGTCCCACCAGCAGGCGGATCAGGTTAACCATGGCGTTGGGCGAAGGTTCGGCGGTCGCCGTCTGCGCCCATGCGGGCGTCGTCGCCGTCAGCAACGCCGCCAAACTTGCCGTCGCCGCCAGCGTGCGCGCGGCCTTGCCGTGAACGAGCCTGTTCATTTCGGTCCCTTTTCTTGCGGTCATCATGCTTGCCGCTCTCAACTTCTGGTGCCGCGCACCACGGTGCGCTGTGGAAACTGGATGCCCGGCTGGGGCGCGCGCAGCGAAGAAACGCCGCGCAGAGAGGCGATCACGCGATCGTCCAGATCGGCATTGCCGGTGCCGCTGACCTTCTCCGCGCGCGTCACACGGCCATTGCCGTCGACCCAGATCAGCACGGTCATGCTGAAGCGTTCGCGCTGGATGGCTTTGTCCCGCCGCAGGGCGTTTTGCAGGGCGGAACTGAGATACTGGCGATAGAAACTGTCGCTGACCCCGCCGCCACCGCCGCCGCGCCCGCAATTGGTGCCGATGCAGGTGCCAAGGCTGCCGGGGCTGCCCATGCCGCCGCCGGAACCGGCGCGCATTCCAAAGGCGTCGCTGCCCGCCGTAGCCGGCGCGTCGATGCTCATCGGCGCGGGTGCTTCGGGCGTGGGATCGGGCGTCGGTGTCGGGGTCGGATCGGGAGAGGGCGTGTCGAGCTTTTCCGGCGGCGTCTCTTCCTGTGGCGGGGGAGGCGGCGGCGGAGGCGGCGGCGGGAGCAGGTCGACGGTCGTCGATGGCGTTCGCGGCCGTTCCACGCCCGTCCGGCTGTCCATCGCCGACCACAGCCACAGGCCCGCAACCGTCATCAGCGTAAGGATGACGGCCGGGATCAGCAACCGTTGCCAACGGAAGCCAACTCTATCTTGCTCGGGTGCCGTTATGCTGGCCATGGGGGTTCCGATGTGTGGAAGGCGCCGCGCCGGTTCAGTTGCTCTTGCCCGTGGCAAGGCCGACCTTGTTCAGTTCCAGCTTGCGCAGCAGGTCCAGAACTTCGGTCACCTTGCCATATTGCACCACCTGGTCGCCTTTCAGCACGATGGGCACTTCCGGATTGGTCGCCTTTTCGGTGCGCAGCCGCGCCTCCAGTTCGGCAAGCGTCACCGGATAGGCGTCCATGAACACCTGCCCCTGATCGTTCACGGTGATCGCGATGGTCTTGGGCTTGGCCAGGTTTACGGCAGAACTGGCCTTGGGCAGATCGACCTTGATCCCCTGCACGCTGGCCGTGGTCATGATGATGAAGATGACCAGCAGCACGAAGGTCAGGTCGACCATCGGAGTGATGTTGATTTCGTTATATGCCTTGCGGCCGCCACCAACGTCCATGAATAATCTCCCTGATCTGTCGCTTATTCGGCGGCTTGCGCGATGGCGGCGTCGCCGGCCTGCGCGGGCGGCGGCGTCATGCTGTGGTGATGGGTTTCAGCCAGGCGGGTGATGAGACGGTCTACGAAGACGCGCATTTCGTTGGCGATGGTGACGACCCGCGAGTTCAGATAATTATATCCGAACAGCGCCGGGATCGCGACGCCGAGGCCCGCGACCGTCGCCAGCAGCGCGGCGGCGATGCCCGGTGCGATGGCGTTGATATTGACGTCGCCGGCGGCCGCAACTTCGCCGAACACCAGCATGACGCCCAGAACGGTGCCCAGCAGGCCGATGAAGGGGCCGCCGGAAATCGCGATGGTCAGCAGCACCATCCACTTGTCGAGCTTTTCGTTCTGTTGGACCTGTTCAGCATCGACCGAGGCGCGCATCGCTTCGATGGTTTCGGCGGTGAGGCCCTTTTTCTTGAGCTGCATGCCTTTGCGCAGGTCGAGCTCTTCCATGCCGACGTCGTAAAGCGCCTTGAGCGGCGCCTTGTCGATCAGGGCGCGCTCTTTCGCCTCGATCCCCTGAACCTGGGCGAAGGGGACGAGGTCATCGAGACGGCGGAAATGCTTCATGAAGGCGCGGTTGGCCTTGTCGGCTTCGCCCAGATAGGTCGCCTTGGCGAACATGACCCAGGCGGCGATGCCGAACATGATCATCAGGATGAAGATGACGACCCATGCGTCGAACGGCGTGTTCTGGACGATGGTCAGCAGCGGGCTGTGGCCGCCGCCCTGCTTTTCGTCCGCGCCGAACGCCACAAGCTTGTCGCCCGCGCCCTCGTTCTTCGCCTCGACCAGGATCGCGGCGGCGGAGCGCGCGACCTTCGACAACCGGACTTCGTCCATTTCGCCGACAAAGCCGCCGCCCAGCGCAATCGGTCCGGCCATGGCGGGCAGGGCGGTCGAGGCCGCCGCCGTTTCGACGCCGTCGACATAGATGCGCAGAGTCTTGCCGTCAGCGGCGACGGCGAGGTGCGACCAGTCGCCAGCTTTGAGCGGCTGGCTCGATTCGAGGCGCGCGCCGCCAGCAGTGACGAACGGGGCGGCGTTGTTGAGGCCAATGGCGAAATCGCCGCGGCCAAACAGGGTGGATTGGCCCGGCTGGCCAAGCTTGACCCAGGCGGAGAAAGTGAAGGCGCCGCCTGCGGGGATGGCAAGCGAAGGGCTGTCGGCGATGTTGAGCGGCGCGTTGCCCGGGAAGCGGGCGCCGCGCGCGATGATCGCGCCGTCATTTACGCCGGCGGGCGCGTTCTGGCTGTTGTTCTTATTGGCGGTCGCGTCGCTCGTCGGCTGGCCGGGACCGTCGGTGAAATGGAAGACGGCGGCGTAATCGGGGTCGAAACTGCCCGCGACATCCTGTCCCACGGGCGCATTCTTGTTGCCGTAATAGAGATGAATGTCCTGCTTTTCCCCGCCATTGAGGTTGGGGACGCTGACCCAGATCGTGGCGATCTGGTTCGCCGCGTCATATTTTTCGATGTGGAACGGCAAGGGCGTCTTGTCGTCGGCGGCGGTGAAGCGGAGGTCCGCGCCGGTGTCGAGGCTGTCGGAGAAGCCGAAATTGCCGCTGTGCAGCCGAACGAGGACCAGGGTGCGGCCCACCGCGCCCGGCACGTTCAGCCCTGACGCCGTCGTGTCCAGCGTAATGATCTTGCGATATGGCCAGTCATTTTCCCACCAGCCTTCGGCGGCGAGGGCGGGCGTGGTCAGCGAAATGCTGAGCAGCAAGGCTGCCAGCCAGGAACCCATACGCATAGTCTTTGCTCCCCAGACGCAAGCCCCATGGCGCGCCATCAATATTCTGCCTTGATGCTGAAAGTGGCGAAGGGCCCCTTGCCCCGCGCCGAGTCCTCGATCGGCCAGGCGACGACCGCCTCACCGCTCAAAATCCTGAAAAACTGGAACCTTGTGCCCAGGCCCGCACTCCAGAGGGTGAAGGAACCCGGCGCACCGGACGCCGCATCGCGCAGGCGGACGCGGGCGCCATCGGAAAAGCCGAAAAGCCGCCATTCATCGACGAAATCGCCCAAAAGGCGAGCGAAGGACGGGCTGCGCAGTTCGACCGTCCCGGTGACGCCATCGTCGCCGACTGCTTCGGACTGGTAATAGCCGCGCACCGACGAAAGGCCGCCTGCTGCAAATTGCTCGTTCGAGATGAGCGGGCTGTCGGCCAGTTGGGCCGACGACCGGAGGAACAGCGCAATGTCGTTGCCGAAAATATGGGTGTAATCGACGTCCAGGTTGAAGTGGACGAAATTGGGACGGGCGTCGAGGCTGCCGCGCTTGTTCCCGAATATCGGATAGGAAATGCCGTCGATCACCACCGATTCGCGGCCGATGCCGCGTATGCCCGCCGTCGCTGACAGGGTGGCGTTGGCGATGTCGTGATCGCGCGCCAGACCGATGGTGTAGGCGGCGCTGGCGGCGACATAGTCGATCGGCGTGCGGATCGCCTCCTCGACGTCGGGAAGGGTGATGGTTTCCTTGAAATTTTTATAGTCGAAGCCGAAATTGAGCGAACCGAACAGGCCCTTCGCCTTGAACGGGGTCGACAATATACCCCGAACGCCGATGGCATAACCGTCGCCCAGCACATTGGTGCCGCCCAGCGAGGCGATATTGCTGTTCGACTTGTAACCATAGAGCAGCGCGGACCATCGGCTGTTAGCCAGCGGCGCCAGATAGGAGCCGGAGACGACTTCCAAATTGTCGCGGTTCTGCGGCGCGGTCAGGTACGTCAGGCTCAGTTGATGGCCCACGCCCCAAAGGTCGGCATGGCGCAATGTGCCGAGAACACGGAGCGGGCGCGTGCCCTGGCTATAATCATTGCTTAGCTGCACCGTGCCATGGACGGGAAACTTGTCCTCGACGGTCAGTTCGACATTGATCGTTCCCGGTTCGGCTCCCGGCTCGATGAGCGGCGTGATCTGCCTGTCGGGGAAACGATTGGCCTCTTTCAGTTCCGCTTCCGTGCGGACCAGATTGGGCGCCGATCCGGGCTGAAGCGACGGAAAGCGTTCGGCAATGTCGGCCGTGCTGGCATGGCGGGCGCCGCTGATCCTGATTTCGCCGAGCCGCGCTTCCGTCACCTGCAGCGTCAGCAGGCCCGCTTCAGCGGTTTGTTCGGGTATCTGGACGATGACGGATTGATAGCCCTTGTCATGATAAGCCTTTTCCAGGGCTGCGCGCGCCGATTCCACGTCGGCGGCGGACTTGCCCGGCCCCATGTGGCGATAGATCGCCCGCTCAATCTCATCGGTGGTGAGCAGGCTGTTGCCGAGCACATCATAGGCCATGATGTCGAGGGCGGCAGTAGCCGATTGCTGCTGAGCGGGCTGTACCGGCGCATTAGATGTCTCTGGAGCGGATTGTGCAGCAATCGCAAACACAATGGCGCTCGCCCCCGCCAGGAACGGCATAAACCCTCATTTTCGTGAACCGGATTACGCCGGTGTTTCCCCCTGATGCACCCGAAGGCACGAGGATCGTCTATAAGGATATTTATTACTGTTATGAGACTATCTCGATCATTCCGATTTTGTAACAAAAATTGCATCAATATTAATTTAAAATGTCACAAATAATTCATCATAGATTGTTTTTGGCGGGGCAGATGTTGCCTTCCTCGCATGTTGGACGCGGAACAGTCGTGATGTTTTTTGCCTGGCGGAAAGGCCGCACCCGGCTATCATCAGGGGTGATCCCGGTTTCGATCATTTCCATTCTGTCCCACGCATCCGCCCTTGCTGCGCCGCCTTCCACTCCACCGGGTCGGATCGCCGCACCAGCGGACATGAATGCGAATGACCCTGATCAGCAGGGGCTTTGTCTGGCGTCGGCCATCTATTTCGAGGCCGCGCACGAGCCTCGGGCGGGGCAGGAGGCCGTCGCCCGCGTCGTTTTGAACCGGACGCATGACCCTGCCTATCCGGCAACCATCTGTGGGGTCGTTTGGCAGGGGCATGAGCGTGCGACGGGGTGCCAGTTCAGTTTCACCTGCGATGGATCGCTGGCCAGGGCGCCGGAGCCCCGATCATGGGCGCGCGTCGTGGCCCTTGCCCGGAACGTCCTCGACAACGCCGTATCGGCCACGGCGCCCCTATCGACCGGTCCGCTTGCGCGCGCGCTCCATTATCATGCCGATTATGTGCGGCCACGCTGGCGGGTCTCGATGACGGAAGTGGCGCGGATCGGACGGCACATATTCTATGCACCGCCTGGCACTGCGCCGGATCATCCGCAGCCGCAACGGACCGTCGCGCTCGTTTCGGAAGCCCGCGATGGAGGCCCGCCTCTGGTCTGGGGATTGCGCGTGGAGAAGATTGCGGCCGATGCAGAGGAAGGTCGTCGGTCGATTGCCGGGATGACGCGCTGAGCCAGTGGCCTCATCCATGCGATCGCGCTTCACTATTGCCTTGTCGATCTTTGGGAAGGGCAGGCGCTGACAAAGCATTGGCAGGGAAGGCCATCTTTACTTGAATGAGCGCCCGATGACTTAACTCCTAACGGTATCTTTACCCTTTCCGGGCAAGACAGGGGTCGAAGCCATGCGCCTCGACCCGTCGGTTCCTCTTTCGGCGGTGTTGTGTCGCACGGCGCGCGAAAGAGGTGAGTGGCATGCGTTTTCAACGGATTTCCAAGGTTTTCATCGGGGCGTCGCTGCCTGCGATCATCCTGTCCGGATGTGCGTCCACCAGCGCCACGGGGCCGCAATTGCCCCCGGCCTCGTTCGTCACCACCGATGAAGGACCGGGCGACGAATATATCATCGGTCCGCTCGACGATCTGACCATCTTTGTCTGGCGCAACCCGGAACTGGGCGCGAAGGTGCAGGTGCGGCCCGACGGGCGCATCACCACCCCGCTGATCAGCGACATGCCCGCCGTGGGCAAGACGCCCAAGCAATTGTCCGAAGACATCAAGGGCGCGCTGACCAAATATATCCAGAATCCGATGGTGTCGGTGATCGTCAACAATTTCTCCGGCACGTTCAGCCAGCAGGTGCGGATCGTCGGCGCGACCGAAAAGCCCGCTTCGCTGCCCTATCGCGCCAGCATGACGCTGCTCGACGCGATGATCGCGGTCGGCGGCCTGTCCGAATATGCGGCGGGCAACCGCGCGCGACTGGTCCGCTTCGACAAGGCGACGGGGCGCCAGAAGGAATATCATGTTCGCATCGGCGACCTGCTGAAGCGCGGCGACACCAAGGCCAACGTCCTGCTCGCGCCGGGCGATGTCATCATCATTCCCGAAAGCATGTTCTGATATGGCCGGTCTTTACGATGAAGTGCTGATCGCCTTTCACGGCGTATGGAACCGGCGCTGGATCGCGCTGGCGGTTGCGTGGGGCGTGGCGATGCTGGGCTGGCTGGTGGTGGCGCTGATCCCCAACAGCTATGAATCCAAGGCGAAGGTCTATGTCCAGACCCAGTCGCTGCTGGAGAGCAAGATCGGCATTACGCCGGTCGACGCGCAGCAGGATCTGGACCGGGTGCGGCAGACGCTGGCCAGCGCCGATAATCTGGAAAAGGTGGTGCGTGGCACTGACCTCGCCCAGACGGTGTCCGGCCCGCGCGACATTGCCGCGCGCATCACGACCCTGCGCGAAAATATCAAGGTCGCGGCACAGGCCGACCCCAGCATGATCGAAATCAGCGCCGTGTCGGCCGACAGCAGCCTGTCGGACGGCGCCAACGCCAAGATCGCGCCGCAGATCGTGCAGAAGCTGATCGACATTTTCCAGGAGGAAAATCTGTCGGGCGACCGTCGTGAAACGCGCCAGAGCCTGGCGTTCCTCGACCAGCAGATCGCCGGTCGCGCCAAGCAGCTTGAAGCTGCAGACCAGCGCCGTATCGAATTTGCCCAGCGTTATGCGGGGCTGCTGCCCGGCGCCGGCTCGATCGGTCAGCGCATGGATGCGGCGCGCAACGAACTGAACACCATCGATTCGCAACTCATCCAGGCGCAAAGCGCGCTGACCGCGATGAACGGCCAGTTGGCGGGCACGCCGCAGAGCCTGCCGGGCGTCGGGCCGGGCGGCGGCGCATCGGCGCTGTCGCAGGCGCAGGCCGACCTTGCCGCCATGCGCGCGCGCGGCTGGACATCCGAGCATCCCGACGTGATCGCGCAGCAGCGCCAGGTCGATTCGCTGCGCCGCCAGGGTGGCGGCGGTGGCGGCGCGGTCGCGGGCACGCCCAACCCGGCCTATCTGTCGATCAAGTCGATGCAGGCCGAACGCGCAGCGACGGTGCAGGCGTTGCAGGCGCGCAGGAGCCAGATTCAGGCGGACCTGAGCGCCATGACCGCCAAGCAGACCGACGAGCCGGGTCTGGCGTCCGAGCAGGAAAAGCTGGACCGCGATTACGAGGTTTTGAAAACCCAATATGACAAGCTGCTTTCCGACCGTGAGGAAATCCGCCTGCGCGGCGACGTGAAGTCGGAAACCAGCGCCGTCCAGTTCCGCGTCATCAATCCGCCGAGCGTGCCGACCGCGCCGACCGCCCCCAACCGGCCGCTGCTGCTGTTGGGCGTGCTGTTCGTCGCCATCGCTGCCGGTATCGGCGTGGCGTTCGCCATGGCGCATCTGCGCGGCACATTCGCCACCGTGTCGCGGCTGGAGCGCGCCGTGGGGATGTCGGTGATCGGTGCGATCACCCAGACGATCACTGCGGCGCAGGCCGCGCGCGAGAAACAGCGGCTCAAATGGTTCGCCGGGGCCAGCGGCGCGCTGGCGGGCATGTGCGTGCTGTTGATCGCGGTTGAATTTGTCCAGCGCAGCATGGCGTGAAGGGGAAGATGGACATGAACGAACATAGCCCCATCAAGGCCGCAGGATCGCTGATCGAACGGGCGGGCAACCTTTATGATTTCAGCGCCGCGTTGAAAGGGCGCGCTGCCCCCGCTCTGGACGTGTCGGCGGACCTGCCGCCCGCGCCGCCGGTCATTCCCGAAGCGGTTGCGCCGATATCGTTCGCGCCGGCAGCGCCGGTCGCGCCCGCTTGGACGGGGCCGGCCCAGATGGTCGATCGCGCGAAGCTGGTCGAGGCGGGCTATATCCTGCCCGATGGCCCGGTAACGGCGCTGGGCGAGGAGTTCCGCCTGCTCAAGCGCGAGTTGATGGCGCGGCTGGCCGAACAGGACCGGGGTAACCGAATTCTCGTCTGTTCCGCCCATAGCGGCGAGGGCAAGACATTCTGCGCGGTCAATCTGGCGCTCAGCCTGGCGGCAGAAAAGGAACGCGACGTGCTGCTGGTGGATGCCGATTTCGGCAAGCCCGGCATTCCCGCCGCCCTTGGCCTGCCCGACGGACCGGGCCTCATGGATGCGCTGGCTGATCGTCAAGTCGCGATCGAGGATTGCGTCATCCGAACCGACATTCCTTCATTAGCGATCCTGCCCGCCGGGCAGCGCAGCAACAACGATACCGAATATCTCTCCTCGGCGCGGACCGTCGCGCTGCTCGACCGGCTGACCATGGGCCGGCCGGAACGGATCGTCATTTTCGATTCTCCCCCGCTGCTGGCGGCTTCACCGGCGTCGTTCCTGGCGGGCCATGTCGCCATCGCCCTGCTGGTGGTGCGGGCCGATGTGACCGGGGAAAGCGCGCTGCGCGACGCGGCGGGAATGTTGAAGGGCGAGGCGCAGATCCAGTTGCTGCTGAACGGTGTCCAGTTTTCGTCCAGCGGCCGCCGCTTTGGCACCTATTATCAGAAGGGAAAATGAAGGATGCGCTACAAGCCCTTCATAACTGGCGTTTCATTGAGCTTCGTTGCGTTGGCCGCGACCGCCGCACAGGCGCAGGAAACGCGTGCCGACCGACGGCTCGACGTCACGCCCTATCTGGGTATCGACCAGGTGGTCATGGGGCCGATCAAAGGCGGCGGCGATGTGCTGACCTATACCAACCTGTCGGCTGGCCTGACGGCGGAGGTCAACAACCGCCGGGTCGAGGCGATGATCGACGTCCAGTATAATCACAGCTTCGGCTGGGGCAGCCAGGCGACGGATCAGGATGTCATCAGCGGCATTGGCCATGCGGACTTTCATGTTGCCAAGGGGCTGACCCTGTCGACCGGCGCGATGGCGACCCGGGTCCGCACCGATGGCCTGTCGGGTGCGCGGGTCGACAACAACAGCTTCAGCAGCCAGGTTTATTCGGCCTACATCGGCCCGACCTATACGACGCGGGTCGATCAACTGGATGTCACCGGCTCCTATCGCTTCGGTTACACGCGGGTGGACGACGATGTGAGCGTATCGTTGCCGGGTGCGCCTTCGGGCGGTTCCTACGCCGATTCCTATTCCCATCTTCTGACCGGGTCGGTCGGCTTCGGGCCCGGCACCTATCTCCCTGTGGGTCTGGTCGCCAGCGGCGCTTATGCCCGCGAGGATGCGAGCCAGCTCGACCAGCGGTTCGAGGATGTCTGGGGCCGGGTGGACGCAACCCTACCGCTCACCCCGACGGTCGCGGCCGTCGGCGGCGTGGGTTATGAGGATATCCAGATCAGCCAGCGTTCGCCGTTGCTGGACGAAGACGGCGCGCCACTGATCCGCAGGGGTCGCTACGTCACTGACAAAAGTTCGCCGCGCGCTCTGGTGTACGATCAGGATGGCCTGATCTGGGACGCGGGCGTGTTGTGGCGGCCCAGCCGCCGCACCTCGCTGGAGGCGCGCGTGGGGCAGCGTTATGGCGGCATGACCTATCAGGGCAGCTTTGTCTGGCAGGGTCGTGACAAATCCTTCGCGCTGGTCGTGTTCGACGGCATCGACAGCTTCGGTCGCGTGGTGAACGCCAATGTCGCCGCGCTTTCGGGTTCGTCGCTCAATGTCGTGCGCAACCCCTTCACCGGCGACCTTACCGGCTGCGCCTTCTCCACCACCGGCGGCGGGCAGTGCTTCAACGATGCGCTCGCCGGGATCAGCGACGCCAATTTCCGCTATCGCGGCGTTGCGATGCAATATTCGGCGCGGCGCGGGCCGTGGGGCTGGGGCCTGGGCGCTGGCTATTCGCAGCGCAAGTTCATCACGCCCAGCGGCGATGTCGTCTACATCACCGGATCGCGCGACGAAAACTGGTATGGCAACGGATCGGTCACCTATACGATCAACGACAGCTCCAGCATCGAAAGCGTGGGCTATATCAACTATTTCGATGCGAGCGGCGGTCGGCCGGACGTGTTGAACTGGGGCGGCTTCACCAGCTATTTCCGGGGCATCACACGACGGCTGTCGGCATCGGCGTCGCTGGGCGTGGACAGCGCCAAGGCCGACGATATCGACACCATCATCAGCGCCATGGGCCAGGTCGGCCTGCGTTACAGCTTCTGACCGGGGCGGAGGGAACAGCGATGTACGATCAGTTCTACGGATTACAGGGACGGCCTTTTCAGCTGACCCCCGACCCGCATTTCTATTTTGAAAGCGCGACGCACCGCAAGGCGCTGTCCTATCTCGGCTACGGGCTGGCGCAGGGTGAAGGCTTCATCGTCATCACCGGCGACATTGGCGCGGGCAAGACGACGCTGGTCGCCCATCTGATGGCGACGGTCGATCCTTCGCGGCTGACGGCGGTCAAGATCGTGTCGACGCAGGTCGGCGGCGACGACATGCTGCGCCTTGCCGCGCAGAGTTTTGGCCTGGCCAGCGATGGTGTTGAAAAGGCGCAGTTGCTCCAGCGCATCGAAGCCTTCCTTCATGGACAGGCGCGGGCCGGGCGGCGCACGCTGCTGATCGTCGACGAGGCGCAGAACCTGCCCGTGTCCGCGATCGAGGAATTGCGGATGCTGAGCAATTTCCAGCTGGGCGGCCAATCGCTGCTCCAGATCTTTCTGCTGGGCCAGCCGGAGTTTCGCGATCTGCTGAAATCGCCGCAGCTTGAGCAGCTCCGTCAGCGCGTCATTGCTACCCATCATCTGGAACCGATGATGGCGGGCGAGGTCGAACCCTATATCATCCATCGCCTGTCGGTGGCCGGATGGCAGGGCGATCCCGCCATCACGCAACAGGCCTTTGCCGCCATCTATGCGGCGACCGCAGGCGTGCCGCGCCGCGTCAACGCGCTGGCCAGCCGCGTGCTGTTGATGGGCGCCATCGAACAATTGCACAGTATCGACGTCGATGTCGTGAACGCCGTCGTCGCCGACATGGTCGTCGACACCGATGTATTGCCTGAGCCGGTCGCGCCTTCATCGCTCGACGAAGCGGTCGAGCCGGTGTTCGCGCCCTTGCAGGAAGAGGCCGGGATTCAACAGGCCGATGAGCTCGAAGCGAGCCAGGAATGGCCTATGCCGCCCATCGCGCAGGACCACGCGGAAGCCGTCGAGCCCGCGTCAGCGGTCAAACCCGAAATCGCCGTTGCGCCGGTTGCACCCTTCGCCGGTCCCGTCCCCAGCTTTGCCGCGCCATCCCCAGTGGCCGTTCATCAGCCGGATGCCGTCGCCCATGATGAGGACAAGGAGCCGGCCGAGGATGAGGTGCTGATCCTCGACGGCGACGAGGACGCCTGGCAGATTGACGAGGGTCCGGTTGCAGAGGTTGCGCCCTTTACCCACGCCCCGGTCGAGGACCGCGAAGCGCGCGACGAAATCGCCGAACTGCGCGCCGAGGTTGTCGGCTTGCGCGCCGCGATCGCGCAACTGAGCGTGCAACCCGCGCGCGAGGTGGTCGATCCGCAGGCGCTGCGCGATTGCCTGACGATTATCGACCAGCGCCTGAACACGCTGGAGCAGAGCGCGCAGGAACAGGAAAACGCCTTGCGCAAGGTGCTGGGCATGTTGATCGACTGGGTGGAGCGCGAAGACCGCATGACGGGCAGCGCCGCCGCCTGAGCAGCGCATTCGCGCACCGCTTGTCCAGCCGACCCCAAAGGGTCAGAAATGGGAAGAGATGCTGAACGCCCTGTCCGTCGACGTTGAAGACTGGTTCCAGGTCGGCGCCTTTGAGCGCACGATCACCCGAGGGGAGTGGGATGGTCTGGAGCACCGCGTCGAGCGCAACACCGATGCGGTGCTGGCGCTGTTCGATGATGCCGGGGTCAAGGGCACGTTCTTCACCCTGGGCTGGGTGGCCGAACGCTATCCCGCATTGATGCGGCGCATTGTCGCGGCGGGCCATGAACTGGCCAGCCATGGATATGACCATGCCCGCGTTTTCACCTTCACGCCCGAGGAATTTCGCGCCGACCTGCGCCGGTCGCGCGGCTTGCTGGAGGATGCAGGCGGCGTCGCCGTCACCGGCTATCGCGCCCCCAGCTTTTCGATCGACCCGCGCGCGCCCTGGGCGCACCGGGTGCTGGCGGAGGAGGGTTATCGCTATTCCAGCAGCGTCGCGCCGGTGCGGCACGACCATTATGGCTGGCCGGATTCGCCGCGCTTCGCCTGGCGGCCCTTGCCCGATTCGCCATTGCTCGAACTGCCGGTGACGACGGCGCTCTGGCATGGGCGCACGCTGGCGGCTGGGGGCGGGGGCTTTTTCCGCCTGTTGCCATACGGCTTTTCCCGCTGGGCGATCAGGCAGGTGAATGGCGAGGCGGGGCGACCCGCCATCATTTATTTCCATCCCTGGGAAATCGACCCGGATCAGCCGCGCGTCGCGGGCGCGCCGTTGCGTTCGCGCGTGCGCCATTACACCAACCTGAAAGCCATGGCGCCCAAGCTGCGGCGGCTGGCCAGTGACTTTCGTTGGACGCGGGTCGATGCGCTGGTCGATGGTGAAGCGGGGCGGGTCACATGATGGCGGGCAATCGCGCCGATCTGGCCATCGTCGCGATGGATCTGTCGGAGGAGGCGCAGGCGCGCGGTTGGGATGCTTTCGTGATGGCGCATCCGCGCGGCACGCCCTTTCATCGCACTGCCTGGCTGACCGGCGTGGCGGTCGCCACCGCCAATCCTTGCCATGCGCTGGCGGCGGTCGGGCCTTCGGGCCGCATCGTCGGCCTGCTGCCGTTGCATCATGTGCAAAGCCGGATTTTCGGGCAGGCGCTGGTGTCGTCGGCTTTCGCCGTGGATGGCGGCATATTGGCCGATGATCCGGCTGTCATCGCCATGCTGGCCCATGCGGCGCAGGATCTGGCCCGCGACAAAGGCGACTTGCCTGTGGAACTCCATGGCGGACCCGGTCCCGAAGGGTGGGAGGGTTATAGCGAGCATGTGACTTTCGCGCGGCCTCTGGCGGCTGACGACGAGGCGGAACTCAAGGCCGTGCCGCGCAAGCATCGAGCGGAACTGCGCAAGGCTCTGGCGAACGACGCGCTGCATATCCGCATCGGTCGGGACGAAAGGCTGATCCGCGACCATTATCGCGTCTATTCGGAAAGCGTCCGCAATCTGGGCACGCCGGTTTTCCCCGTGCGCCTGCTGCGCGAGATTTTGGACCGGTTCGGCGAGGATGCCGATATCATCGTCGTCTACGAGCGTGAGCGGCCGGTTTCGGCGGTGCTCAGCCTTTATCATGGCGGCGCGGTCATGCCCTATTGGGGCGGCGGCATCCATGATGCGCGTCGCTTGCGGTCGAACGAACTGGTCTATTATCGCCTGATGGGCCATGCGCGCGCGCGCGGCATGACGATGTTCGATTTCGGCCGGTCGAAGCTGGGCAGTGGCCAGGCGTCTTGGAAGAAGAGTTTCGGCTTCGAACCGCAGCCATTGCTGTATCATACATGGAACGCGGCCGGACGGGCGCGGGATATCGACCCGCGCAGCGCCAAATATCAGCGCCGGATCGACTTGTGGAAAAAACTGCCTCTGCCGGTCGCCAATCTGATCGGACCCTGGATTTCGCGGGGGCTGGGATGAACCGGATATTCAGCATCGCGGGCTATGATGGCGGCGCTAACAAGGAAATGATGTGGCGATGAGCGCTATGGTCGATTTGAGCCTGATTGTGGAGGAAGCGCCACTGCGCGACGCCGCCATGGCCGCGCGGCTGGACGCTTGGGTGTGCGAGCATCCCGATTCCACGCCCTTCCACCGGCCCGCCTGGATACAGGCGGTCCAGTCCGGGACCGGGCAGCGCGCGATCATGCTGGTGGCGACCCGCCCGTCTGGCGAGATCGAGGGCCTGTTGCCATTGACCTTCATCAAGTCGCCGCTGTTCGGCAAGGCGCTGGTGTCGTCGGGCTTCGCCGTCGATGGCGGTATTTTGGCGACCCATCGCAAGGCGCCCGCCTTGCTGGCCGATGCGGCATGGACTCTGGCGGAAAAACTGGGCGCATCGACCGTCGAGCTGCGCGGGGGCGGAGCGCCCGCCGACTGGACGGTGAAGGCCGACACCTATCTGGGCTTTGCCCGCGCGCTGGCCGCCGATGACGAGGCGGAATTGAAGGCCGTGCCCAAGCGGCACCGGGCCGAAATTCGCAAGGGGCTGGAAAAAGGGCTGGATTTCGAAGTCGGCCGCGACAAGCGCCTGCGCGACATTCATTACCGGCTTTATGCGATGAGCGTCCATCATCTGGGCACGCCGGTCTTCCCGCGCGCTCTGTTCGAGGCGGTCCTGGACCGGTTCGGCCCGGATGCCGACATCGGCATGGTGTCGAAGGATGGCGTGCCGTTGTCGGCTGTCATCAGCCTTTATCATCGCGGAGCCTGCATGCCCTATTGGCACGGGGCGGGGGAAGCCGCGCGGGCCATGCGGTCGAACGAGGTGCTCTATTTCCGAATGATGCGCGAAGCACGCGAGCGGGGCTGCACGATGTTCGATTTCGGCCGGTCGAAGGCGGGCACTGGACCCGCCGCCTGGAAGAAAAGCTGGGGTTTTGAGGGCGAGCCGCTGAATTACGCCGTGCGCACCGCGCCCGGCCAGGCGACCCGTGATGTCAATCCGCTGTCGCCGCAATATCGGCGCAAGGTGGAGCTGTGGAAGAAACTGCCGCTGTCGATCGCCAACATCATTGGCCCTCATATTGCGCGGGGGCTGGGGTGAGCGGGGAAATCCTCTTCCTCTGCCATCGCATCCCCTTTCCGCCCGATCGCGGGGACAAGATCCGCTCCTGTCATCTGCTGAAGGCGCTGGCGCAAATCGCGCCGGTCCATGTCGGTTGTTTCGCCGACGATGATCGCGACATGGGCTTTGCGCCCGATATGGCGGCGCTTACCGCCAGCCATTGCGTGTTGCGGCGTGATCGGTCGCGGGCTGTGGCGGGGTTGAAGGGGCTGGCGACCGGGCAATCGCTGCTCGTCACGCTGTTTGACCATCCCGGCCTGCACCGCTGGGTCGCGCGGATATTGCGAGAGCGCCCGATCCGCGCTGTGGTCGCCTATTCGGCGCAGATGGCGCATTTCGTGCCCCTGTTGCAGCCCGGCACCCGCTTTCTGATGGATTTCGTCGATTTCGATTCGGCCAAATATGCCGCCTATGGCGCGCAGGGCAGCGGTCCCATGGCTTGGATCAACCGGCGCGAAGGGCGGATGTTATTCGATTTCGAACGGGCCGTGGCGGCGCGCGCGGACCTGTGCACCTTTGTCAGCGAAGCCGAAGCCGCGCTGTTTCGCGACGCCATCGGGCCGGGCGTGGGGCGTATTGGCGCCATGGAAAATGGCGTCGACCTGGATTATTTCGATCCTGCCGCCGCCTTTCCCTCGGTCGAACGCGGGCAAGGGCCGCTGATCGCCTTCACCGGCCAGATGGACTATCGCCCTAATGTCGAGGCGGTGGAGAGTTTCGCGCGGGTCGCCATGCCCGCCATCCGCGCGGTGCATCCCGACGCCCGTTTCGCTATTGTCGGGCGCAATCCGACGCCCGCCGTAAAGGGGTTGGCGCAGCAGCCGGGAATAGTCGTGACTGGCGGCGTGCCCGACGTGCGCGGCTGGCTGGCGGCGGCGGATGTGGTCGTCGCGCCGCTGCGGATTGCGCGCGGCATCCAGAACAAGGTGCTGGAGGCGATGGCGATGGCGCGACCGGTGGTCGCTTCGCCGCATGCGGCAGAGGGCATTGATGCGGCGAACGGCCGCGAGTTCATCATCGCGCCCGATCCGGCGGCGGAGTCTGACGCGGTGCTGGCGCTGCTCGCTGATCCCGCGCGGGCGGCATCCATCGGCGCGGCGGCGCGGGCGCGGATGATAGCGCGCTATCGCTGGGACGCGACGCTGGCCGGGTTGCCCGCCATGATCGGTTGGGACGACGCGGCGCAGGCGGCGGCGTGAAGGCGGGCCTTTCCCTGCGCGCGCCCATCGGCATTGACCTGTCGGGATGGCGCGGTCACCTGATCGCGCTCGGCATCGTTTGGGCGGCGATTCTATTCACCTTTGCGGGCGATGTTGTCGACATGGTGGCGATCTGGTGGAACGCCTCCACCTTCGCCCATTGCCTGTTCATTCCCCCGATCATTGGCTGGCTGGTGCATCAGCGGCAGGATGGCCTGCGCCAGTTGACGCCGGTCGCCTGGGCGCCGGGGCTGGTCTGGCTGGGGCTGGGCGCTTTTGCCTGGATGCTGGGCGAGGCCGCCGGGGTCGCTATGGTGCGGCAGGGTGCGGTGGTGGTGATGATGCAGGGCGCTGCGATCGCGCTGCTTGGCCCCGCCGTCGCGCGGGCGCTGGCCTTCCCGCTATTCTATGCCTTCTTCATGGTGCCCTTTGGCGAGGAAGTGGTGCCCGCGCTCCAGCTTCTGACCGCAAAGCTCGCCATGGTGTTTCTTGGCTTGGCCGATGTGCCCGCTCATCTGGAGGGCATCTTTATCACCACGCCGACCGGCTATTTCGAGGTGGCCGAGGCCTGTTCGGGGGCGAAGTTTCTGATCGCCATGACCGCCTATGGCGTCCTTGTCTGCCACGTCTGCTTCCGCAGCTGGGGGCGGCGCCTCGCGTTCATGGGCGGGGCGCTGGCGCTGTCGGTGCTGGCCAATGGCGTGCGCGCCTTCGCCACCATATTGGTCGCCCACTGGACGACCGTCGACGCGGCCGTCGGTTTTGACCATGTCGTCTATGGCTGGGTATTCTTCGCCATCGTGATGACCGTGACCATGGCCGTCGCCTGGCCCTTCTTTGATCGCGGGCCGGGCGATCCGGTGTTTGATCCGCGCGCCCTGCAAGGGGTGGTGCGCGGCGACGGGCCGGTGTCGATGGTGCTGGGTGGCGGGCTGGCGCTGGCCTTTGTCGCGCCGTTGTGGCTGGGGTTGTCGGCAGCGTCGGGTGAGCCTTTGCCTGCAAGGCTGCCGACGCCGCGCGTCGCCGGGTGGGAGGCGACGACCGCGCCGATGGCCTATCCCTGGCGGCCGCGCTTTGATGGCGCGGATCATTTGATGACCATGCGTTATCGCAATGGCGCGGGGCAGGTAGTGGACCTGGCCATCGCCACCTATCGAACGCAGTCCGAAGGGCGCGAACTGGTGGGTTTTGCGCAGGGCGCGGCTGATCCGACGAGCGAATGGGTCTGGTCCTCGCCCGCGCCCGCGCCCGCCGATGCGCGCGGGGAACAGATCACCGCCCCCGGCCCGGTGGTGCGCCATGTCGTCAGCTATTACCGCGTCGGCCACGCGGCGCTGACCGGCGGACGGACGCGGGTGAAGATCGACACGCTGATCGCCCGGCTGCTGGGCCGTGACCAGCGCGCCGTCGCCATCCTGATTTCCGCCGAACAGCGCGACGGACAAGCGGCCGACGCCGCCATCGCCGCCTTCCTGCGCGATCTGGGACCGGTGCAGGATTTGGCTGACGCCAGCCTGGGCATGCGGTAAGGCCGCGATCATGTGTGGCATAGCAGGCATATTTCATCTGGAAATCGCCAAGCCCGTCGACCCCGCGCGGGTCGGCCGGATGCTGGAGGCGATGCCGCATCGCGGCCCGGACGGCGATGGCATATGGACAGCGCCGGGCGTTGGGCTGGGCCATTTGCGCCTGTCGATCATCGACCTGGCGGGCGGCGCGCAGCCGATGGTCACCGATGACGAGGCGCTGGCCGTCGTCTTCAACGGCGAAATCTATAATTTCGTGGACATCCGCGCGGAACTGGAGGCCAAGGGTCATGTGTTCCGCACTCACAGCGACACCGAAGTCATCCTGCACGGCTACCGCCAATGGGGCGAGGCTTGCGTCCAGAAGTTCATCGGCATGTTCGCCTTTGCCCTGTTCGATGCGCGGGCGGGGGCGCTGTGGCTGGTGCGCGACCGGCTGGGGGTGAAGCCGCTCCATTATGCGCCGCTGTCGGATGGCAGCGTGATTTTCGGGTCGGAACTCAAAAGCCTGCTGGCCCATCCGTTGCTGCGCCGCGCGCCCGACCTGACGGCGGTCGAGGATTATATGGCCTATGGCTATGTGCCCGACGACGCCTGTCTGGTCGCGGGCGTGAAAAAGCTGGGCGCGGGGGAGTCGCTGCGGCTGGTGCGCGGGCGGCCGCTGGGCGCGCCGCAACGCTATTGGGACGTCAGCTTCGCCGATCGCAGCCGGGCGAAGCCCGAGGCGCTGGAGGAGGAACTGGTCGCGCTGATGCGCGATGCCGTGCGGTCGCGCATGGTGTCGGATGTGCCGCTGGGCGCATTCCTGTCGGGCGGGGTGGACAGCTCGTCCGTCGTCGCGCTGATGGCGGAGGCATCGGCGCAGGCGGTCAAGACCTGCACCATCGGCTTTGACGTCGCCAGCCTGGACGAAACCGCCTATGCCGACCGCGTCGCCCGGCGTTTCGCCACGGATCATCGCACGCGGATCGTCTCTCCCGACGACTATGGCCTGATCGACAGGCTGGCCTTTCATTTCGACGAGCCCTTTGCCGACGCGTCCGCCTTGCCCACCTATCGGGTGTGCGAACTGGCGCGCGAACAGGTGACGGTGGCGCTGTCGGGCGATGGCGCGGACGAGGCCTTTGCGGGATACCGTCGTCACCGTTTCCAGATGCACGGCGAACGGCTGCGCGGCATGATCCCCGACGCCATCCGCAAGCCGGTGTTCGGTGCGCTGGGCCGTTATTATCCCAAGGCCGACTGGGCCCCGCGTTTCCTGCGGGCAAAATCAACCTTCCTGGAACTGGCGGGCGACGGCGGCGAAGCCTATGCCGCGTCGGTCGGCGTGACGCCGGGCGCGCTGCGCCAGCGCATCTACACTGACGCCATGCGCGCCAGCCTGCACGGGCACCGGGCCGAAGACCGCTATATCAAGGCGATGGCGGATGCGCCCGCGCGCGATCCGCTCGACCGCGCCCAATATGCCGACATCCGCCTCTGGCTGCCCGGCGACATATTGACCAAGACCGACCGGATGAGCATGGCCGTCAGCCTGGAGGCGCGCGAACCGTTGCTCGACCACCGGCTGGTCGAATTTGCCGCGCGCCTGCCCGTCAGCCAGCGCATTCGCGGCGCCAGCGGCAAATATCTGATGAAGAAGGCGATGGAAGCCTATCTGCCGCAGGACATTCTCTATCGCCCCAAAATGGGCTTTGTGACGCCGATCAGCCAGTGGTTTCGCGGCGCGCTGGCCGGGGAAGCGGCGGCGGTGGCGGGCGGATCGGCGCTGGCGCGGACCGGATGGTTCGATCCTGTCGCGCTCGGTCGCATTGCCGCCGATCACAAGGCGGGGCTGGCCGACCATGGCCGCTTGCTGTGGCAACTGGTGATGCTGGACAAGGCGCTGGGGCGACTGTTCGGGGCCTGATTTGTCCAATATGGCGGCGGCCGGCGTCATCCCCATTGCCCGGCGCGCCTGTCACGCTATGGTCGCGCCGCAACTCTAATCCATGGCAGGCATGAACACACCCTGGCTTCTTCCCGCGACCCTGCTGGTGCTCGGCTATCTGCTCGGCTCCATCCCTTTTGGCCTGCTGCTGACACGCATCGGCGGCGCGGGCGATTTGCGCCAGATCGGTTCGGGCAATATCGGCGCGACCAATGTGCTGCGGACGGGGCGCAAGGGCCTGGCGGCGGCGACATTGCTGCTGGATCTGGCCAAGGGCGCGGCGGCGGTCGGCGTCGGCGCATGGATGCTGGACGGTGGCGGGCCGATGGCGGGCGTGATGGCCTTTATCGGCCATTGCTACCCCGTCTGGCTGCGCTTTGCCGGGGGCAAGGGCGTGGCGACAATGATGGGCGTGGTGACGGCGCTTTACTGGCCTGCCGGGATCGTTTTTGCGGTCGTGTGGCTGGGCATGTTGTTCGGCACCAAATGGTCGTCGGTCGGCGGTATGTCGGCGGCGATCAGCGCGCCCGTCGCCCTGTGGTTCATGGGGCGCATTGATCTGGTTCCCGTGGCGCTGGCCATGGCGCTGATCCTGCTGTGGCGGCATCGCGCCAATATCGCCCGGCTGGTAAAGGGCACGGAGCCGAAAATCGGCCGGTCCAAGACGGAAACGCCTGCCGCATGAGCGAGCAGGAGCGGTTCGACCGGCTCCGCCTGATCCGATCCCCCCGGATCGGCCCCGTCACCTTCCGCCAGTTGCTCGCCCGCTTCGGTTCGGCGGGGGAGGCGTTGCGCGCCGTTCCCGATCTCGCCGCGCGCGGCGGCGGACGGGCGGTGCTGGCCGAAGCGGCCGTGGTCGAGCGGGAAATCGCCGCCAGCCGGGCGCTGGGCGCGCGCTACCTGTTGATGGGCGACACCGATTACCCCTTCCTCCTCGACCAGTTGGAGGGCGCGCCGCCCGCGCTGATCGTGCGGGGCGACGTGGCGCTGCCTGCGCGGCCCTGCGTCGCCATGGTGGGCGCACGCAATGCGTCGGCCGCCGCCATCCGTTTCGCGCGCGGGCTGGCGCAGGACTTGGGGCAGCGGGGCGCGGTGGTTGTTTCGGGCCTGGCGCGCGGCATCGACACCGCCGCGCATCAGGGGTCGCTCGACACCGGAACCATAGCGGTCATCGCCAGCGGCTTCGACATCGCCTTTCCGCCGGAAAACGCGACCTTGCAGGCGGAGGTGGCCGAGCGCGGCCTGCTGGTGACGGAGCATCCGCCGGGCGTCCAGCCGCTCGCCCGCCATTTCCCGGCGCGCAACCGCATCATCGCCGGGCTGGCCGCCGGGACTGTGGTGGTGGAGGCGGCGCCCAAGTCCGGGTCGCTCATCACCGCACGGATCGCGGCGGAGGCGGGACGGGAGGTGATGGCCGTGCCCGGATCCCCCATCGACCCGCGCGCGCAGGGCTGCAACCTGCTGATTCGCGAAGGCGCGACACTGGTGCAGAACGCCGCCGACGTGATGGAGGCGCTGGGCGCGATCGACGACCGCATGGTGCGGCAGGGGCGGCAGGACTTCAACGCGCCGCCCATGGGCAGCGACGTCGCGGAGCAGGAGCGCGCGGCGGTGATCGCCCTGTTGGGGCCGGTGGCCGTGCCGGTGGACGAAATCATCCGCCTGTCCGCCCTGTCCCCCGCCGTGGTGCAGACGGTGCTGCTGGAACTGGAACTGGCCGGACGGCTGGAACGGCAGGCGGGGGGAAGGGTGAGTTTGGGGTGACTTGCTGGCGCTACATTTGCCAACTGGAAAGATAGATGCGGGATATTGCGCCTCGATCTATAATGGCGATGCGCGCCAACTGACCGCCTCCTATATTGCCCGAAGCGCCAACAAGGTTTTTGGTTGCTGGCGGCAACCACCATGAGACGCCGCTATCACCATCAAGTAGAAAATTACTTAGGTCGTTCTGGTCGAGCGGTCTCATCGTTTGTCCGCTCAACGTTTCGGCGACTTCGCCAGCCTTCTCCGACGGAACATCGAAGCGCATTATCGCTTTACAGTCTATGCCGCAGCGTTCTTTGTAAAAAATGTTTCGGGCGAGTGACGGCAGTTTTGCACGATTATGGTAGATATAAACTTGGCTCGCTTCCCTTTGGCTGAGCGGACGGCTTGCATCGTTCTCCAAACAGATTTGGCAAACTTGCACTTCATTGCAACTCGCTAGAGCCATGGTTGCAAGCGGCAGAATGAAGGTCCGAAAGAAGATCATATCGTCTTTTCCCCATCAGAGCACAACGCCCAACGTCGCCCGCACGGTCGAAATCGATAGTCGCGAACGAACGGATTGGCTACGGTCGCGCGATGCAATATCCCACCGCTTGACGCCCGCCGTCATCGCCTTCCACACTCGCGCGCATACGTGAGAGACTTTTCTACTGGGGTTTGAATGCAGCTTGTCATCGTCGAATCGCCGGCCAAGGCGAAGACCATCGAGAAATATCTGGGCGGGGATTTTCATGTCCTTGCAAGCTACGGCCATATTCGCGACCTGCCGGCCAAGGACGGGTCTGTGGACCCGGACAATGGCTTTGCCATGTCGTGGGAAAATTATGGCGACAAGGGCAAGCAGCTCAAGGCCATCGCCGATGAGGCGAAGAAGGCGACGCGCCTCATCCTGGCGACCGACCCTGATCGCGAAGGGGAGGCGATAAGCTGGCATGTGCAGGAGGTGCTGCGCGCCAAGAAGGCGTTGCCGCAGACGGTTGACCGGGTGACCTTCAACGCGATCACCAAGGCGGCGGTGCTGGACGCCATGGCCCATCCGCGCGCGCTGGACGAGGATCTGATCGACGCCTATCGCGCGCGCCGGGCGCTCGACTATCTGGTGGGCTTCACCCTGTCGCCGGTGCTGTGGCGCAAGCTGCCCGGCGCCAAGTCGGCGGGGCGGGTGCAGTCGGTCGCGCTGCGGCTGGTGGTGGAGCGCGAGCGCGAAATCGAGAGCTTCAGCCCCCAGGAATATTGGTCGGTCGCGGCTGAAATGGAGCAGGACGGGCAGAGCTTCACCGCGCGCCTTGTCCGCTGGAAGGGCGAGAAGATCGAGCGGCTGACCATCGGCCGCGAAGGCGACGCCATGGCGGCGAAGGCGGATGTGGAGGCCGGGCGCTTCACCGTCGAGAAGGTCGAGACGAAGCCGCTCACCCGCAACCCGCCGCCGCCCTTCACCACATCGACCCTGCAACAGGAAGCCGCGCGCAAGCTGGGCTTTTCGGCCAGCCACACGATGCGGATCGCGCAGCAACTCTATGAGGATGGCGCGATCACCTATATGCGGACCGATGGCGTGCAGATGGACGGCAGCGCCATCTCCGCCGCGCGCAAGGCGATCGCGGAACGCTATGACGGCGGTTACCTGCCCGAAAAGCCGCGCCAATATCAGACCAAGGCGAAGAACGCGCAGGAAGCGCATGAGGCCATTCGCCCGACCGAATTCGGCCGCGACAAGGTGGGTTCGGGCGACCATGCGCGCCTTTACGACCTGATCTTCAAGCGCGCGCTGGCGAGCCAGATGGCGTCCGCCCGGCTTGAGCGCACCACGGTCGATCTGGTGGACGGCACGGGCAGCCACGCGCTGCGCGCTACAGGACAGGTGGTGATCTTCCCCGGCTTCCTCGCGCTTTATGAGGAAGGCCGCGACGATTCGGATGACGATGATTCCAGGCTGCTGCCGCGCATGGGCGCTGGCGATGCGCCCGCCAAGAAGAAGGTGATGGCCGACCAGCATTTCACCCAGCCGCCGCCGCGCTATTCCGAAGCGTCGCTGGTCAAGAAGCTGGAGGAACTGGGCATCGGCCGCCCGTCCACCTACGCCTCGACGCTTCAGGTGCTCAAGGACCGCGACTATGTGCGGATTGAGAAGAACCGTTTCTTCGCGGAAGAGAGCGGGCGGCTGGTCACGGCTTTCCTGGAGCGCTTCTTTGAGCGTTATGTCTCCTATGACTTCACCGCTGGGCTTGAGGACGAGCTTGACGACATCAGCGGCGGCCGCGCCCAATGGCAGCAGGTGCTCGAAGCCTTCTGGAAGGATTTCAAGCCCAAGACCGCCGAGGTGATGGAGCAGAAGCCGTCCGACATCACGGCGGAACTGGACAAGTTTCTGGAGCCGATGCTGTTCCCGCCCAGGGCGGACGGCAGCAACCCGCGCGCCTGCCCGCTCTGCGCGGACGGGCAGCTCTCGCTGCGCGGCGGGCGCTTTGGCGCGTTCATCGCCTGCTCCAACTATCCCGAATGCAAATATACCCGCAAATTCGGCCAACCGGGCGGCAGCGATGGCGCCGACACGGGGCCGGAGATTTTGGGCCAGCATCCCGAAACTGGCCAGGACATCGTCAAAAAGTCCGGCCGCTTTGGCCCCTATATCGAAATGGGTGAGGGGAAGGAAGCCAAGCGCGGCTCGATCCCGAAGGATCTGCCCGATGGCGAAATGACGCTGGACTGGGCGGTGAAGCTCTTGAGCCTGCCGCGCGAAGTGGGCCTGCATCCCGAAACGGGCAAGCCGATCGTCGCCAATATCGGCCGTTTCGGCCCCTATCTGCTGCATGACGGCAAATATGGGAAATTGTCGGGCACGGCCGAGATTTTCGAAATCGGCATGAACAGCGCGGTGGTGCGGCTGGCCGAAGCGGCCAACCGGGGCGGCCGTGGCGCGGCGCGTGAGCCGCTGAAGATGCTGGGCAAGCATCCGCGCACCGAGGCGGAGATCAAGCTGATGGAGGGGCGCTTTGGTCCCTATGTCACCGATGGCGCGACCAACGCGACGCTGCCCAAGACGATCGCGCCCGAGGCGCTGACACTGGAGGAAGCCGCGCAGTTGATCGACGCGCGCGCGGCGGCGGCGCCGGCCAAGAAGGGCAAGAAAAAGGCCTCGCCCAAGAAAGCAGCGCCGAAAAAGGATGCGGCGAAGAAGCCCGCCGCCAAAAAGGCTCCGGCCAGGAAAAAGGCCGCGGCGGAATAGACTACTGCCGCCAAGGCGCATGAAAAGGGCGACGACCGGGAGGCCGCCGCCCTTTTTTATGGGCTGATGGAAGATCAGTTCTTTGCGCTGACCCGCCAGATCACGCCACCGACATCGTCGCTGACCAGCAGCGCGCCGGTGGCGTCCGCGCTGACGTCGACCGGGCGGCCATGGGCTTTCCCATCGGCGCTGAGGAAACCGGTCAGCACGTCGACAGGCTTGCCCTTGCCCGCTTCGCCATTGTCGGCGAAGGGCACGAAGACGACCTTGTATCCCGCTGCGGGCTTGCGGTTCCAACTGCCATGGAGGCCGATAAAGGCGCCGTTCGTAAATCCCGCGCCCAGCTTCAAATCCTGGGCGAAAGTCAGGCCCAGCGGCGCGACATGATTGCCCAGCGCATAGTCGGGTCGCTTGGTATATTCGCGGACTTCAGGCCGCTGCGGCTGGACCCGGCGATCCTCATAACCGCCCCAGTAATTCCAAGGCCAGCCATAAAAGGCGCCGAATTCGACCCGGGTCAGATAATCGGGAACGAGATCGCTGCCGAGCATGTCGCGTTCGTTGACCACGCCCCACAGAGCGCCGCTATTGGGTTCGAACGCCAGCCCGACGGGATTGCGCAGACCGGCCGCGAAAATGCGGTAATAGCCGGTTTTCGGGTTCACTTCGAGCACGGCGGCGCGGTTCTGTTCGCTTTCCAGCCCGTTTTCGGCGATATTGCTGTTCGACCCGACGCCTACGTAGAGCAATCCTTCGGGGCTGGCCGCCAGACTGCGGGTCCAGTGCATGTTGGGCGCCTGCGCGGGCAGGTTCAATATCTTGCGGCCAGCGGCGGTGATCCGGGTGTCGCCCTCCTTGTAGGGAAAGGCCATCAGCGCGTCGGTGTTGGCGACGTAGAGCGTGTCGCCGACCAGGGCCATGCCATAGGGGGAGTTGAGGCCGCTCAGCAACACGCTGCGCAATTCAGGGCGTCCGTCGCCATCCTTGTCGCGCAACAATGTAATTCGGTTGGCGGAAGGGGCGCCAGCGCCGGCCTTGTCCATCAGATAGGCCATGACGCGCCCGGTGATGCCGGTGGCTGGCCGGGGGGGGCTGTTGGTTTCGGCCACCAATATGTCGCCATTGGGCAGGCGCAAGATGGAACGGGGATGGTCCAGACCATCGGCAAAGCGCGCGATTGACAGGCCGTTTGCGGGCGTGGGGGATTGGCCCGCTTTCCAACGGTCGACCTCCGCAATGTTGATCGTCGGGATCGCCTCGCTGCGCGGAGTCGTGAAGCGGGGTTCCTTGCCCACATCCTCCCCAGGGGAGAGTCGGGCGGTATCGCCGCGTCCGAAATAGAAAATGGCCGCCGCCAGCAGGACGACAAGGATAAGGCTGATCGCGAGAATATGCTTCTTCATGGCGATGTTCCTATGCGGCGTTCGGGCGGGCCGCAAGTTTTAGCGGCGCGTGTCGCGCCACCACAGTCCTATCGCGATCGCGGCGCCCACGGCCGCACCTGCGAGCAGCCCGGCGCTGGGCTGTCCCTTCAGGCCGCCGCCGATTGCGCCGGCCATGATGGCAAAGGCGATGATAGCGCCCGCACCGGTTGCGGGCCGTTTGTCCTTGGGCTTGGTCATGATGCTGCCCATGCCATGATGCGCGCGACCGCGCTAGCGCCAAGGCGGCACAAAATATGCGCCGCCAATATGTGCCGTTGCGGAACGATCCTGTCCCGAATTGCGCCAGTCGCGCCGGAACGGGACTTGGCTAACGCCGTCTTCACCCTTGTATCCCGCCGCCGTTCGTCGTGCGCCGATTCTGGCATGGCCCGTGCTTGCTTGCGCCATAACGAGCAATAAAGGCCGGGTCGGGGGTAAGAATGGATATGCCATATCTGGCAAGCCGCAAAAGCTATGATGATGCGGCGGAATTGATGACGATGTTCGGCGACGACGCCGGATATGAAGCCGCCGCGCGCGCGGATCGCAGCCGCGATCTGGGCAATTATATCCATTTCTGCCACTGGCGACAGATTGAACGGCTGATCGTGCTGTTGTCGGTCGAACGGTCGCTGGGCACTGTCCACTGAACAGCGCCCGGTTGACGGATCAGAGGCGCAGGCCGGTCGTTTCCGGCAGGCCCGCCAGAATGTTGAGATTCTGCACGGCCGCGCCCGCCGCGCCCTTGCCCAGATTGTCGAGGGCCGCAACCAGCCTAACCTGACCGCTATCGGCATTGCCAAATGCGAACAGCGCCAGTCGATCGGTCGCGCCGACATGTTCGATGGCGACGCCGCTCATGGCGGCGCTTTCCTCAGCCGTGGCGACTGAAACGATCGGCGATCCTTCATAAGCGGCGGCCAGCACGTCCTGCACCGCCGCCACGCTGGGCGAACCGGGCAGGGCGCTAAGGTGCAGCGGCACTTCCACAAGCATTCCGCGATACACATTGGCGACGGCGGGCGCGAATAGCGGCGCCATGGCGAGGCCGGCATAACGGTGCATTTCGGGGATATGCTTGTGCGCCAGCGTCAGGCCATAGGGGCGGAAGGCGCTGGGCGCGCTGTCCGCGCCTTCATAATCGGCGATCATGCCCTTGCCGCCGCCCGAATAGCCCGATGCGCCCGACAGGGTGACGGGCCATTCTGCGGGCAGCAGCCCGGCCAGCACCAGCGGCCGCACCAGCGCCAGAAAACCCGTCGGCCAACAGCCCGGATTGGCGACGAAGCGCGTCGCCGCCAACTTTTCCCGCTGACCCGGTTCCAGTTCGGGGAAGCCATAGGTCCAGCCATTGGCAACGCGGTGGGCGGTTGAGGCGTCGATCACCCTGGTCCGGTCGTTGGCGATCAGCGACACCGCTTCGCGCGCGGCCTCGTCCGGCAGGCACAGGATGACGACATCGGCGTCGTTGAGCGCGGTGCGACGCGCTTGGGCATCTTTACGCTGGTCGTCCGCCAGCGTGATGAACGACAGTTCGGGCCTGCCGGCCAGCCGCTCGGCGATCTCTATGCCGGTCGTCCCGGCGCCGCCGTCGATGAAAACATGGGTGGTCATGGCGCAATTCTCCGCCGGGCAAGCACCGGCTGTTCATGGTCGGGCGCCAGCCGGGCGATGACATCGGCCAGCGGTTCGATCATGGTTGTCATACAATGGGCGTTGGCGTGCAGCAGATGGGTGTCATCCGCCATGATGCCGACATGGCCTGGAAAGAAGATGAAGTCGCCCCGTCGCAGCGGCGCATCTTCCGCAATGGGATTGCCAATGGACTCGCGCTGCATGTCGCTGTCGCGCGGCGTGGCGATGCCGCACGCATCGAGCGCCACTTGCACCAGCCCGGAACAATCGACGCCATGGTGGCCCCGTCCTCCCCAGACATAGGGCTGACCAATATAAAGCTGTGCCACCGACACCCAGTCGCTTTCCACATCGGCGATCGGACGGACGTGGCGGGCATGGATGAAGCCTTCGGCGCAGGCGATGAAGTCGCCCTGCAATTCGCCGTTGAACAGCGCGCCCATCGGCCAGTGAACGGTGATCCAGCTTTTGATGTCGGGTGCGCTGAACACTGGAGCCCCACGTGCGATGACGCGCCAGGCAGGCGTTTCGACATGGTCCAGCGCCTCGCGCCGGACATAGCCGACATAGCCATCATGCCCGCAAAAGCCCCATGTCCAGTCGGTGGTGACGTCCAGAACGTGGAAAACTTCCCCGCGCAACAGTTCGCTGGAGGCCATGGCCCCATGCGCCGGGCTGGTCAGCACGCGCGAACCGCGCGCAACGCAGGTCATCGGCACGGCGCGGGCATAATGGGCGGAAAAGAGCACGCCCGCGAGCGCCATGTCGGCAAGGTCGCCGCGCGCGGCATGGACGCGGGGGTCAAGCGATACCGAACGGCCGGTCAGGCGGAAACGGGTGCGTTCAGGCGAGGGGCTCTGATGTGGGCTGGTGGGCAATGTCATCGCGTCCCGCTCCTGCGATGAAATCGTGAAATCCGTCAAGAAATTCCGCACCCTTCGGGGTGCGTACAATGAAAATATTGCGCCTGTCGGCTGCGTCGCGCTCGCGTCGGAGATAGCCGAGCGCCGAGAGCTTGTTGAGGGCGCGGGTAATGACCGGTTTTGACACCTGCAATGCATCGGCCAGTCCGCGCACGGTGTGTGGGCCAGACTGGGTATAGACCATCATCATCAACGCCATCTGGCGATTGGTCAGGTCGGGTTTTCCCGACCGGACATAGTTGACCAGCGTTCGCATCCAGCGGTTGAGCGAAGCGAAATGCTGGCCGTCGCGGGGCAGGGCGGGATCGATGCTGGAGGAGGCGGTCATGCCAATGGAACGCATGATTGCCGATCCGGTTGCGTAACGGCTCCGGCAAGCTGACGATTTTTGTGGCGGTCAGTTGGCGCCGTAACGGTTGCGCAGCAGGGTGAAGGCTGCGCGCAGGCCCAGCGCTTCGCCTCCCTTGGGCCGTCCCGGCTTTGCCGACGGGCGCCAGGCGAAAGTGTCGAAATGGGCCCATGGCGTGCCATCCCGGACGAAGCGGCGCAGGAACAGCGCGGCGGTGATCGCTCCGGCAAAACCGCCTTCCCCGGCATTGTTGATGTCGGCCACATCCGATTTCAGCATGTCGGCATAGCCGTCCCACAGCGGCAGCCGCCATGTCGGATCGTCTGCCGCCGCGCCCGCCGCGACCAGTTCGTCGGCGAGCGCATCGTCATTGGCGAACAGGGCGGGGAGGTCAGGCCCCAACGCCACGCGGGCCGCCCCGGTCAGGGTCGCGAAATCAAGGATCAACTGCGGCGCGGCTTCCCCGGCCAGCGTCAGCGCGTCGCCCAGCACCAGCCGCCCCTCGGCATCGGTATTGCCGATTTCGACGCTTATCCCCTTGCGGCTCGCCAATATGTCTCCGGGGCGGAAAGCATTGCCGCCTATGGCGTTTTCCGCAGCCGCGATCAACAGGTGCAGGCGCACGGGCAGGTTTGCCGCCATGACCATCTGGGCCAGCGCCAGCGCATGCGCCGCGCCGCCCATGTCCTTCTTCATCAGGCGCATGGCCGACGAAGGCTTGATGTCGAGGCCGCCGCTGTCGAAACAGATGCCCTTGCCGACAAGGGCCACGCGCGGATGATCTTCCAGGCCCCAATGGAGTTCGATCAGTCGGGGCGCGAAGGCGCGGTCGGCCGCCTTCCCCACCGCATGGATCATCGGGAAACCGCTGGCCAGATCGTCGCCTTTGGTCACGTCGATCCTTGCGCCGAACCGGCCGGCAAGGGTGCGGGCGGCGTCCTCCAGATGGGGCGGGCCCATATCGGCAGCGGGCGTGTTGACGAGATCGCGGACGAGAGCGATCGCCTCGGCCGCCTGCACCACCCGGTCTATGCGCGCGGCATCCGCAGTCAGCAGCACGCGAGGCCCGCGCTTGTCATCCGCCTTGCGATAACGGTCGAACCGGTATTGCGCGGTCAGCCAGCCCAGCGCCGCTTCGCCGGGGGAACGGTCGACCAGGCGATAGCTGCCCTCGACCAATGTCTCGGCCAGCCGGGCAAGACACCATGGGCCAAGCGCGCCCCGATCCCTGACACCCGCGACCACCAGCCATTCGCCCGCGCCTGCTCCGGGCAGGATCACCTGTTCACCGGCCTTGCCCGAAAAGCGCGCGGCTGCGACCATCGTGCGCACGGCCTCGGGCTGGCCCGAGAGCCATGCGTCGAAACCGGCGCTGTCGACGATGTGGACGGGGCGGGCGGGTTGGCCGGCGTCGGCCTTCAGCAGATCGGCATAAACAGTCATGTCATGGCTGTAATTAAAAGCGGCGCGTCAGGGAACGCGCAATTTTGCTGCGCGTTATCGGGGTGCGCCCTCTGGCGCGAATTGCATGGGCCGTTCTTCGGTCCTACAAGCAGCCTGATAAAGAATATGCAGGAGACATGGGATGCACATGATGGATGACAGGAGTTTGCGCGCCGCGCGTGACCGCGCCTATGTTCTGGCGGACAGCGGTCAGTTCGATGGCGCGCACGCGGTCGAAATGGCGCTCATCGCCGAGGGCTGGCCCAATGCGCGCCGCGCGATGGAAAGCGGGTTTGCGCGCAAGGCCGTGGGCGAGCGGTGCCAGGCGGCGCAGGCGCATTGATGGAGTGAAGATTTTGGGGGTGTCGAGGATGAAGACGGGCGGGCTCGCATACGCATGGATGGCGGCCGCCCTGTTGTCCGGTTGCACCCCCGACGCGCCGACCAACGCCGCCAACCAGGTGGCGAACGCCACCAGTTTTGCCGAAAAGATGACCGGCGGCAATCAGGCTGATCCGGTCGCAGAACCGTTTTCGGTGACGGACAAGGGCGAGGAACTGGAGTTCGCCTATAGCTATCCGGCCGAAGCGGCGGCCATCCCCGAACTGGTTCGACGGTTCAACCGCGAGATCAGGCAGAGCAAGGTCAGCGCCCTGAAGCTGGCGAAGGAGGATCAGGCCTCCGCAAAGAAGGACGGCTTTCCCTTCCACGGCCACGCGCTTGAAACCCATTGGAGCGTCGCAGGGAATACGCCTGCTTTTCTCAGCCTGTTATCGACCGGCTACAGCTTCACGGGCGGCGCCCATGGCATGACCGGCTATGAAGCGTTGATCTGGGATCGAAAGGCGAAGCGCGCGCTGGGCATGGAAGCGATGCTGTCCTCCCCCGCTGATTTCAAGGCGGCGATCAACGCCGATTTCTGCGCGGCGCTGGACAAGGAGCGGGCGGCGCGTCGCGGCGCCCCGGTCGAGGCGACCGACCCGGACGACGAGTTCACCCGCTGCGTCGACCCGATGGAGCAGGTGCTGGCGCCGACATCGCGCGACGGCAAGCTTTTCGACGCGGTGAAGGTGGTGATCGGCCCCTATGCCGCCGGGCCCTATGCCGAGGGCAGCTATGAAATCAGCCTGCCGGTGACGGCGGCCGTGCGCGCCACGATCAAGGATCATTATCAGGCGGCCTTTGCGGGCGGCTGATCGCCGCACGGGCAGATGGGCCGCCGACTGATCCGTCAGACGTTCTCTACCGGCGCGCCGAACAGGTCGTGCTCGTCCGCATCCTCGACGATGACGTCGATAATGTCGCCCGCCCGGCGGCCTTCGCCCACATCGCGCAGATAGACATGGCCGTCGATTTCCGGCGCGTCGGCCTGTGACCGGGCGGTCGCGCCGATGGAGCCATCCTCATCGTCGGGGTCGCCCACCTCGTCGATGATGACGGGAATGGTGCGACCGACCTTGGCTTCCAGCTTGGCGGCGCTGATTGCGGCGGTCTTTTCCATGATCCGCTGAAACCGTTCTTCCTTCACCTCTTCGGGCACGGCGCCGGGCAGGGCGTTGGCGGCCGCGCCCTCCACCGGTTCGAAGCGGAAGGCGCCGACGCGGTCGAGTTGCGCTTCGTCCAGCCAGTCGAGCAGATATTGGAAATCCGCCTCGGTCTCACCGGGGAAGCCGACCACGAAGCTGGAGCGGATCGCGATGTCCGGGCAGATGGCGCGCCATTTGCGGATGCGGTCGAGCACCTTCGCGTCATTGGCGGGGCGCTTCATCGCCTTGAGCACCGGGGGCGCGGCGTGCTGAAAGGGAATGTCGAGATAGGGCGTCAGCAACCCTTCCGCCATCAGCGGGATCACCTGATCGACATGGGGATAGGGATAGACATAATGCAGCCGCACCCAGGGCGTCTTGCCCTCGGCGGTGCGGAGCTGGCCCAGTTCGCGGGCGAGGTCGGTCATGTGCGCGCGGACTTCATGGCCCTTCCACATGCGTGGTTCGTGGCGGATATCGACGCCATAAGCCGACGTGTCCTGACTGATGACCAGCAATTCCTTCGTGCCCGCCGCGACCAATTTTTCCGCCTCGCGCAGCACCGCATCGATGCGACGGCTGACGAGGTCGCCGCGGATCGAGGGGATGATGCAGAAGGAGCAGCGATGGTTGCAGCCTTCGCTGATCTTCAGATAGCTGTAATGGCGTGGCGTGAGCTTCAGGCCCCCTTCGGGCACCAGGTCGACAAAGGCGTTGGGTACGGGCGGCGATGCGTCGTGCACGGCGTTGACCACCTGCTCATATTGATGCGCGCCGGTGACGGCCAGCACCTGCGGGAATTTCGCGCGGATCAGCTCCGCCTCGTCGCCCATGCAGCCGGTGACGATGACGCGGCCATTTTCCGCGATCGCCTCGCCAATGGCCTCCAGCGATTCTTCCTTGGCCGAATCAAGGAAACCACAGGTGTTGACCAGCACGACGTCGGCGCCGGCATAGTCGGCGGACATCTGATAGCCGTCGGATCGCAGCTTGGTCAGGATACGTTCGGAGTCGACCAGATTCTTGGGACAGCCGAGCGAAACCATGCCGATCTTCGGCGCGTCGGGGATTTTGGTTGCCATGATCGCCGCGCACATAGGGTTTTTCGCGCCAAATGTCACGGGGCGCGAATGGGGCGTGGATCAGCCTTCGTCGCCCGCCACGATTTCGATCAGGTGATCGCCGCTTTCAAGCCTCCGCGCGCCTTCTTCCCAGAAGCCGATGGGCCGCCCGCCGCGATAGATGCGCACGCCAAGGCCAGACGCGATGGCCGACAGCGGCAGTCCCACTTCCTCGCTCAGGACCGAGCGTTCGTTGAGCTTCACCCGGCCGCCCGAAGCCGCCAGATCGGCCATGTAATCGGCGATATGTCGCCCGCTGGTGCTGCCCGCCAGCAGCAGTCCGGCAAAGCTGACTGGGTTGATGACGGTGGTTGCCCCAGCCTGGCGTGCGGGCAGTTCATTATCCTCGTTCCGCACCACGATGCTGATCGGGATTTGGGGGGCAAGGTGCCGGGCGGTCAACGTGATCAGGATGGAGGTGTCGTCGCGACCCGCCGACACGATCATGGAACGGGCGCGATGGATGGCGACGTCCTTCAACGTCTTGTCCCGCGTCGAATCGCCGCACAGCACGTTGCAGCCCAGCGCCTCCGCCTCTGCCAGAGCGCGTTCATCAGGGTCGATGACAACGATTTCGCTGGCATCGGCGCCGCGCGCCAGCAATTCGCGCGCCGCTTCGCTGCCGCTGGTCCCGAAACCGGTGATGATGATGTGATTGTGCAGATCGGCCTGGATGCGTGCCATGCGCCACCTGTGGATGATGTTGCGGAAAAAGAGATTATAGGCGGTGCCAAGGAAAATCAGCCAGACGAACAGGCGAATGGGCGTGACGAGCAGGGCCTCGAACAGGCGCGCCTGCGGACTGACCGGGACGATGTCGCCATAGCCCACCGTCGTCACCGTGACGGTGGTGAAATAAAGGACGTCGATGAAGCTGATATGATTGTCGAGATTGTCCTTCAGCCCGTCCCGGTCGATCCAGTGGACAACAAGGACAAAGCTGACCAGCCCCGCGACCAGCGCAATCCGCCAGAGCAGGTCGATCCAGACCGGCAGGGACGATCGGCGGCGCAGGAAGCCGGGGTCGCCAGCCGACTTCCTGGGCGCGACATTCATGCAGGGGGCAGTTGCGCGATCGGGTTGACCGGCGCGCGATCCTTGCGCAGTTCGAAATGCAGCTTGGGCTGGCTGGCATAGCCACTGTCGCCCGACAGGCCGATCACCTCGCCCTTCATCACTTTCTGTCCGCGGACCACGTCGACCCGGCTGGCATGGCCATAGGCGCTGACCCAGCCGCTGCCATGGGTGATGAGGATCAGGCCGCCGAACACCGCCACCTTGTCCCCGGCATAGGCGACGACGCCGTCCGCCGTGGCGCGAATGGGGGTGCCAAGGGGGGCGGCGATGTCGATGCCGTCATTGCGCGCACCGCTGGCGCCGGGGCCGAAGCGCGACAGGATGGCGCCCCGCACCGGCCAGGCGAAACTGCCCTGGAAAGCGCCCGGCGTGGCGGCGGGCACATTGGAGGGCAGGGGCGTGGCGTCGGCGCGCGCCGTCGGGGCGGGCGCGTTGTCCGCTGGCGCGGGCTGGCCGCCGGTCAGCACATCGTCAATGTCGATGCGGAAGGCGGCGGCGCGCTGCTCCAGCGTCATGTCGCGCGCGGGCGCCTCGCCGGGCAGCAGCAGGCGTTGGCCACGGCGCAGGGTGAAGGGCTCGGTCAGTCCGTTGGCCTCCACCACCTGTCGCCATGGCACGCCATAGGCCACCGCAATGGCGATGCCCGTTTCCCCTTCCTGCACCAGATGATAGCGGCCGCCAGGGATCGTCAGCCGCTGACCGGGATGGATGACATAGGGCGGGGCGAGGCCGTTGGCCATCGCGATCATTTCCGATCCCGCGCCAGTGCGGTTGCCGATGCCGCGCAACGTGTCGCCGCCCTGCACGATATAGACGCTTGGCGCCACGGTCTGGGCGCGGGGCACGACCTGTTGCGCGCTCCAGACCGGATCGGGCTCGCGCAGATCGACGGCGGCGGCATCGGCGCCGATGGCGGGCGGCGGAGTCGGGGCGGGGGCCGGGGCAGGTTGCGGCCAAGGGCGGGCGGGTTCGGCCGACCGGGGGATGCAGCCGGGCAGCAGGAACAGCAGGGCGGTCGCGCCGATGGGCCGAAGCATCCTCATCGCCTGCACTCTAGCGGCTGGAGAGCAAAGCGCCATCCCCCCTCGGCCCATGCGAGTCAGTCAGCGAAGGCGGCCGCTGCGGCGGCCAGCCCGCTGTCCTGCGTCAGGTCGTAATGCAACGGCGTTACCGTCACATAGCCCTGGGCGATGCCTTCCAGATCGGTGCCTTCGGGCACGGAGCCGCTGCTGCCCAGCGCGAACCAGTAATAGGGGTAGCCCCGCGGATCGAGTCCCTCGACAATGCGGGTGCGGTCGACATCGTGAAAGCCCTGGCGAACCACCTTGATGCCCTTCACCTCGTCCGGCTCGATGGCCGGGAAGTTGACGTTGAACAGCATTCGGGGGCTGGCGGGCAGGGCGATCAGCGGGCGCAGCACCCGATCGCCCCATGCGCGAGCGGCGGCGAAGGGCACAGCGTCGCCCATGCCTTCGCGGCGATAGACCTGACTGAGCGCGATGGAGCGGACGCCAGAGATCGCGCCCTCCATCGCCGCCGCGACGGTGCCGGAATAGGTGACGTCCTCGGCCAGATTGGCGCCGCGATTGACGCCGGACAGGATCAGGTCGGGCGGCGTATCCTTCATCAGATGGCCGACTGCCATCATCACCGCATCGGTGGGGGTGCCGGTGACGCTGTAATGCTGTTCGCCATGTTTGCGGATGCGCAGCGGGCGGGTCAGCGTCAGGCTGTGGCCCGCGCCCGACTGTTCCTCGCTCGGCGCGACGATCCAGATGTCGTCGGACAGGGTGCGGGCGATCTCCTCCAGCACTTTCAGGCCAGGCGCGTGCACGCCATCGTCATTGGTCAGCAGGATTCGCAAGAACGGGCACTCCAGACGTTGGTTTTCAGCGTGGCTCCAGCTTGGTGATGCCGCCCATATAGGGGGCCAGCACGTCGGGCACGATCACGCTGCCGTCGGCCTGCTGGTAATTTTCGAGCACGGCGACGAGCGTGCGGCCGACCGCCAACCCCGAACCGTTCAGCGTGTGGAGGAAGCGCGTCGCCTTCTCGCCTTCGGGCTTGCAGCGGGCGTTCATGCGCCGCGCCTGAAAATCGCCGCAGTTGGAGACGGAACTGATTTCGCGATACGTCTTCTGGCTGGGCAGCCAGACCTCCAGATCCCAAGTTTTGCGGGCGCCAAAGCCCATGTCGCCGGTGCATAGCAGCATCTTGCGATAGGGCAGGTTCAGCGCCTGCAATATGCCCTCGGCCGCCGCGCACATGCGTTCATGCTCGGCCTCCGACTCCTCCGGCTTGCAGATCGCGACCAGTTCGACCTTCTCGAACTGATGCTGGCGGATGAAGCCGCGCGTGTCGCGCCCGGCGGACCCGGCTTCGGACCGGAAACAGGGGGTGAGCGCGGTCAGGCGAACGGGCAGGCTGTCGACCGGCACGATCTGTTCGCGGACAAGATTGGTCAGGCTGACTTCGGCGGTGGGGATCAGCCAGCGGCCATCAGTGGTCTTGAACAGATCTTCGGCGAATTTGGGCAATTGTCCGGTGCCAAAAAGCGCGTCATCCTTCACCAGAAGCGGGACGATGGTTTCCTGATAGCCGTTGGTCGCGGTCTGGGTATCCAGCATATATTGCGCCAGCGCCCGGTGCAGGCGCGCCATTGGGCCGCGCAGCGCGGTGAAGCGCGCGCCGGAGAGGGCCGCGCCGCCTTCGAAATCCAGCCCCAGCGCCGGGCCGAAATCGGCATGATCCTGCGGCGCGAAGTCGAAGTGGCGCGGCGTGCCCCAGCGCAGCACTTCGACATTGTCGGCCTCGTCCGCGCCCATGGGCACGTCGTCGGCGGGCAGGTTGGGGATGGCGGCCAGCATCGCGGTCAGCGCCTCGCCAGCTACGCGGTCCTCGGTCTCCATCGCCGCCATCCGCTCCTTGAGCGCGGCGACCTCCGCCTTCAGTTCGTCCGCCCTCGCCATGTCCTTCGCGCCCATAGCCTGGCCGATGGCTTTGCTCGCTTCGTTGCGGCGGGCCTGATCCTGCTGCAACTGGGTCTTGATGGCCCGGCTGCGCTCGTCCGCCGCCAATATCTCGGCGGACCATGGCGACAGCCCGCGACGGGCCAGAGCGGCGTCGAAAGCGGCGGGATTTTCGCGGATGAAGCGTATGTCGTGCATGGGCTGGCGCTATGCCGCGCGGGGCTGCGCCGTGCAAGCCTGCGCGCCCTCGCCCGAATCAAAAAGGGCCCGAATCAAAAAGGGGCGCCCCGTTCAGGAGCGCCCCTTTGATGCCTGCGAGCCTGAAGTTTAGGCTTCCGCCTTCGCCTTGCCGAAGCGGCGACGGGCCACCAGCGCCGCCGCAGCCGCACCGAACAACAAAACCATCGGCGGGGCGGGAACGTCGGTGCCGCCGCTCGAACTGCCGCCGCCCGAGCTGGAGCTGCTCGAGGACGATGAGGAGGACGACGAGGAACTGGAGCTGCTGCTGGAACCCGTGCTGCCGAAGCTGGACGATCCGCCCGAACTGCTCGACGACGAGGAGCTGCCAGACGAACCGGAACTGCCGCTCGATCCATGCCCGCCGCTCGAACCATGGCCACCATTCGAGCCGCCGCCCGACGAAGAGGAGGACGAGGAGGAACTGGACGAGGATGAGGACGACGAACTGGACGAGGATGAACTGGTCGAACTGATCCCGCTCGAGGTGGAGACGTTGCCGCTGGACGTCGAAACGCCGCCGGTCGAGGTGCTGACCCCGCCGGTGGAGGTCGACACGCCGCCCGTCGACGTCGAAACGCCGCCGGTGGTCGAACTGGTCGAGGAGCTGATGCCGCCGGTCGAGCTGCTGGTCGACGAGATCACGACGCTGCCGCCGCCGCCACCGCCGCTGCCGCCAAAGAAACCGCCGATGAAGCCGCCGCCGCCAAAGCCGCCGCCGCCCATGACCACCGGCACAGCGCCGCCGCCGCCGCCGGACATCACGGGCATTTCCTGCGGCATCGGCATGGGTGCGGGCAAGGGGATGGGAGCGGGCTGGCTGGTCACGGTCACGGTCTGCGGCGCGCAGGCGGTGACGGTGCGCACGACCTTGCGCTTCACGGTCCGCACGGCGTAGCGCTTCTTGCTATATCCGGCCTTGACGCCCTTGGTGGCGTGGACCACCGCCGGTCGCGGCGTTTCAGCGACATGGACAGCGCCGCCGCCAATGATCGCGCCACCGCAGGTGCAGGCGCACAATTTAGCCAATGCCATCCGAACCGACATAGGATCCACTCTTATTGCTATGTTGTCGCGGAGACCGGTGACTGGCGGACCCAGTAAACGAACCCCTGCAACTCCCTAACGCCATGAACGCAAAATAAAGCGTTAACTGCAATGGCGTTAACCCTGAATGTCCTTGTGAAGTCGAGCCAAATCATAACCTTCTATGAAGGGATTTGGTTAACGTCCCAATTTGGAACGATTGGCGGCTTATCGGTGAATTGTCCCGCTATCCTGTCGCGCGCGGATCGAATCGTTGTGGATCCGGCTTCTTCGGTTGCGCCGGGCAAAAGCGGCCAACCGATGATGGCGCTTGCGTATTACGATGTTTGCCGGGTTGTGTCCGCCCGGGCGGAGGGCTATAGGCCGCGCAACATCTAATAGTCCCCGGGTTTCATGGCCGGGGTCGACCAATCGGAGAGCCCCCAGATGGCCGTGCTCCAGAATGCCGACAAGAGCGGTGAAAAGCCGTCCAAAGCCGCCGTGAACCTGCCCCCCGATTATCGTCCATCGGCCGATGAAGAGTTCATGAACCCGCTGCAGCTGGAATATTTCCGGCGGCGGTTGCTGGACTGGAAGAAGCAGATTCTGGCGGAAGCGGAAGGCACGCTTGCCGTGCTGCAAAGCGAACCGCTGCGCGAACCCGATCTGAACGATCGCGCGTCAAGCGAAACCGACTGGTCGATCGAACTGCGGACCCGCGATCGTCAGCGCAAGCTGATTTCGAAGATCGATGCGGCGCTGCGCCGGATCGACGATGGCGAATATGGTTATTGCGAAGTCACCGGCGAACCGATTTCGCTCGGTCGGCTGGAGGCGCGTCCCATCGCCACGATGACCGTTGAGGCGCAGGAGCGCCATGAGCGCCAGGAAAAGATTTCGCGCGACGATTAACGCTTTGTCCACCTCCCAGTGTCACTAATTCTGTCATTGCATCCACGCATTTGTCTGGATTCACAGGCACGGATTAGGGTTCGATGGACAAGGAACAGGGTTTTTCGGAAGATCGCGGCCCCGCACGTTCAGCAGCACGGGACAGCCTGTTTTTGCTGACGAGCATCATGTCGGCCGATGGCGTCGATCTGGGCAAGGCCCGGGTCCGCAACCTGTCGGCGACCGGCCTGATGGCCGATTGCGAGCGCGCCATTCCGGCGGATATCGCCATCGTCGTCGAACTGCGCGGCGTGGGTCGCGTGTCGGGCCGCATCGCCTGGTCGCGCGAGCACAAGATCGGCATGGCCTTTGACGAGGTGATCGACCCGCAACTTGCCCGTCGTCCTGTTTCCCAGGGCGCGAGCCGGGCCGCCTTGCCTGACTATCTTCGCTCACAGACTTTACGACGCTGATCGCCGGGCGCGCTGGCGGTTGAGAGCGTGATGGAGGGGCTTTGCGCCCCTTTTGCTGTTCAGGCCGGTATCGCGCCCCGCCGCGCAAGGGCCTTTGGTTGCGCCGCCGACAGCATCGGAAGGCTGATTTCCATCAATAACCCCCGCGGCCATGTCTGGCGCGCGGGGGTCGTTATGTCATTGTCGGGATGAGGCTCAGTGCGTCTGCGCCATCTCTTCCTTCAGCCGCAATTTCTGCTTCTTGAGCGTCGCCACCAACGTCATGTCGGGCAATGGGCGACTCGACTCCGCCTTGATTCGGGCGTCAAGCCCGGCATGCTTGGCCATAAGTGCTGAAATGTGGCTGTTTTCCATGACATTCTCCTTACAAGAGGCTGTTGGATGATCGAGTAAATCACGAAAATGCCCTTCTGTCTTGCGTTGTTTCCGGCTGTGCGACGGGCGTGCGCGAAAATGCGATGGCCCGTCGTGGCGGACGGCGCTATCACTTGGGAAACGCCTTGGGAGTTGCTTGCCCGTGAATCAGGAAGACATGATGCGCCGGCTGGAGTTGCTCCGGGTGGAGCATCGCGATCTGGACAGCGCGATATTCGCGCTGGCCGAAAGCGGATCGTCCGATCAGTTGCAGATCGCCCGCCTGAAGAAGCGCAAGCTGCGTCTGCGCGACGAAATGTCGATGCTGGAGGATGCGCTGGTCCCGGACATCATCGCCTGATTGCAGGATCGACCGGGCGGTCAGCGGGCGGCATGGTTAATCCTGCGGTAACCGACCCTGTTTGGGACAGTGGATAAAGAGGCGCTGTCACGGGACTGACAAATTTATCGGATTGTGGCAGCAGAGCATTTCATGCCCGCATCGCTCCGCCTTGATCCCGGCCTGCATCGCCGTCTGGTCGACAGCCTCTATGTCGAAGCCATGGTCATGGCGGATGAAGCGCGTTCCTATTTCGATAGTCCGGAGGGAGGCGACGGCGATCTGGCCGACCCTCTGCGGCGTATCGCCTTCACCTGCGAATCGTTGAAGGTTACGACCCGGTTGATGCATGTGATCGCCTGGCTGCTTGTGCAGCGCGCCTGCCAGCGTGGCGAAATCGAGGCGGATGTCCTGCGGGATGAGAAATACCGGTTGGGCCAGGCGCAGTTGAGCGATGCGATCCTGACCGACGGTTTTCCTTTCGCTGCACGGTCGCTGATCGAGGCCAGTCAGGAACTTTATAGCCGGGTGGCACGGTTGCAGGACCGGTTGTTGCGATCCGATGGTGATCAGGGTGAGGACGCCCCCAGTCCGGCTCGCGCTTTGATGGACCGGTTGCACACCGCGTTTTGAAACAGGCCGGCATCCGCTGCATTTTGTCGCATTCTGGCCGATCATCGCTGGCGTCGGCCGCAATTTTTGGGCTAAGCACGGGCCATGATCCAAGCCATGCGGACATCCCGCCGCGCCATCGGTCGTCCGTTCGCGATCAGCCTCCTGCTTGCCGGCATTGCTGCACCGGTGGGCGTCGGCGCACAGATCGCCGGCGATGCGCCTGCACAGCCGGGCGATGCGATCCCGCCAGCGGATATGGCGGCCATGCCCGACATCGGGATCGACTGGCCGGACATGGATGGCGCCGATCTGGTCCAGCCGATTTCGCCCGACCCCTCCGATCCGCCATTGTCGGCCGCTGATGTCGCCGCCGATGCCGCAGCGCTGGAACAGGATGCGGCGGCGGCCGCGCAAGACAGTGCGGCAAGCTTTGCCGACACGGGCGAGGAACGGCGTTATGCTGTTGCGCTGACGGGTCTGGAGGATGTGGCCGACGCGCAGTTCAAGGGCCGTTTCGACCAATTGTCGGTCCTGAAACAGGGGGAGGACAAGCCCGCCAATCTGGCGCAGATAAACCGGCGCATGAAGGAGGATCAGGATCTTCTCGACCGGCTGCTGCGCGCCAAGGGCTATTATGCTGCGCGCATCCGCGGCGCTGTTGCCGCGCCGGCTGAGGGGCAGGACAAGCTGGCGGTGACGTTCGATGTGACGCCGGGGCAGCAATATCTGCTGTCGTCGGTCGACCTGAACGGCATTGACGCGACAGGGCCGCGCGAGCCGGAAATGCGCGCCGCCTTCCCGGTTGCCGTCGGCGATCCGGTGGACGCGGACAGGATTTTCGCGGCGCGCGATTCGCTGGCGGCGGCGCTGGGCGAACATGGCTATCCCTTTGCAAAGATAGGTGAGCCCGACGCCCGGATCGACCATGAAGCGCGCAAGGGCGATCTGGACGTGCCGGTCGAAACGGGCGGTTATCGCACCTTTGGCCGGATCATCCTGGACGACGAGCAACTGATGGATGCGCGCCATGTGCAGAGCATCGCCCGCTTCCGTCCCGGCGACGTCTATGCCGTTTCGGATGTCGAGGATTTGCAAAAGGCGCTGGTGACCACTGGCCTTGTTTCTTCCGTCAAGCTGGAGCCGCGCGAGGCCGGGGATGGCGAGCATGTCGACATGTTTGTCGAAATGCGTCCCGCGCCGCTTCGCACGATCGCGGGGGAACTGGGCTATGGCACGGGCGAAGGCTATCGCGCCGAGGTGAGCTGGCAGCATCGCAACCTGTTCCCGCCCGAAGGGTCGCTGTTGCTGCGCGGCGTGCTGGGGACGCAGGAACAGACCGCGTCGGCCACCTATCGCCGCAATAATTTCAAGCGTCGCGACAATGTGCTGACGGGGCTGGTGTCGGTCAGCAATGTTCGCCGCGACGCCTATGACGCGCGCACCCTCACTGTGTCGGGCGGGTTGGAGCGGCAGAGCAACATTCTGTTCCAGAAAAAATGGGCATGGCACTTCGGCGGCGAACTGGTCGCGTCGGATGAAGCCGACAGCTTCAGCAAGATCGTCGGCGGGCGCCGCACCTTCTTTATTGCGGCCCTGCCGGTGAGCCTGGCCTATGACGGCAGCGATGATTTGCTGAACCCGACCAGGGGCTTTCGCCTGGGTGGTCGGTTGAGCCCCGAATTGTCGTTTCAGGGCGGCACCTTCGGCTATGCCAGGGCGCAACTGGACGGCAGCGTCTATCAGCCTTTCGGGAACAGCGTGGTGTTGGCCGCGCGCGCCCGTTTTGGCAGCATATTGGGATCGCAGGTCAGCCAGATTGCGCCATCGCGGCGTTTCTATGCCGGCGGCGGCGGGTCGGTGCGCGGCTATGGCTATCAGGCGATCGGGCCGCGCGACAGCAACAACGACCCGATCGGGGGCAAGAGCCTGGCTGAGTTTTCGCTCGAAACGCGCGTTCGTTTCGGCAATTTCGGCGTCGTTCCCTTTGTCGACGCGGGCAATATTTCCACCAGTTTCCTGCCGCGATTCCGCGATCTGCGTGTCGGGGCCGGGGTCGGTCTGCGCTATTACAGCAGTTTCGGGCCGATCCGTTTCGACGTCGGAACGCCCATCAACCCGCAAAAGGGCGATCCAAAAGTCGCCGTTTATGTCTCGCTGGGGCAGGCCTTCTGATGGCGGAGGAAGCCATCGAAGCGACACCGGTCAAGGTGCGGCGCAAGGGGCTGTGGCAGGCATGGGTGCTGGCCGCGGTTCTGGCCATGCTGTCGATCGTCGCTGGCGCGCTCCTTTGGCTGGACACGGCGGCGGGGCACCGTTTCCTCGTCACCCGCATCGAACGGATCGCGCCGGCATCGGGCCTGAAAATTCGGATCGGCGCGATCGAAGGCAGCATCTACCGCAATGCGGTGTTGCGCGACCTGACCTTGTCGGACCCTCGCGGCGCGTTTCTGAGTGCGCGACGGGTGGAACTGGACTGGTGGCCATTCGCCTGGCTGTCCAACCGGCTGGACATCGACCGGCTCGTGATCCCTGCCGCCATGCTGCATAAATTGCCCAAATTGAACCCCTCGACCGAGCAGGGGCCGATCCTGCCCGATTTCGACATCAGGTTGATGGAATTTTCCGTTGGGCGGCTGACCGTGGCGAAGGGCATTGCCGGGCCGGAGCGGATTGCAACGCTGCGCGGGGACGCGGACATCCGGTCGGGTCGCGCGATCATCGATTTCGACGCGCGCGTTCTCGATGGCGACGACGCCCTCAAATTCACGCTCGACAGTCGCCCCGATGACGACAGGTTCCGGCTCGACGGGGTGCTCAACGCGCCTGCGGGCGGCGTGCTCGCCGCGATGCTTGGCACGAAGCAGGACGCCAATCTCAGCCTTTCGGGCAAAGGCGGCTGGACCCGGTGGGACGGGCAGGCGACGGCGACCCTCAACGCTCAATCGGTCGCCGCGCTCAGGCTGACCGCGCGCAGCGGCGAATATGGACTGGACGGGTCGATTGACGGCGCCGCGCTGCCCGGAGAAGGCCTGTTGCAGCGCATGGCCGCGCCCCGCTTGCTGCTGAGTGGTAAGGGCACGCTCGTTAATCGGTTGCTGGACGGCCATTTCACTGTTCGGTCGGAAGCGGTCGACCTGAGGGCCGACGGCGCCATCGACCTGGGCCGCAGCGCGTTCGATAATCTGCGCGTGGACGCGCGGCTGGCGCGACCGCAGGCATTGCTCAAGAGCCTGAGCGGGCGCGATGTGATCGCGAGCCTTCGTCTGGACGGCGCTTTTGCATCGCCCGCTTTTGAATATTTGTTGAAGGCGACAACGCTGACCTTTGACAAGACCACCATCCACGAGGTGCGCGCGGCGGGCAAGGGGCGCGTCGCTGAAGCGGGTATGGCGCTGATCCCGGTGCAATTGTCGGCCGCGCGGCTGGTCGGTCAGGGCGAACTCGTCGAGGGGCTTGCCCGAAATTTCCGTCTGGACGGCGTGCTACAGCTCAAGGACGGCAAGATCATCAGTAACGCGATGCCGTTCCGCACCGATCGGTCGCGGGGCGAACTGGTCATGATCGCGGACCTTGGCACTGGCCAATATGATCTGGGCCTGACCGGCCGGATCGACAATCTGACCGTTCCCGGGCTGGGCATTGTCGACCTGCAGACGAAAATGCGGGCGGCGCCTGCGGCCGGTGGGGCGTTTGGCCTGTCGGGCGAGGCAGAGGCGCGGATGCGTCGCCTCGACATCGGCTTTCTCCAGACGCTGGCGGGCGGCCTGCCCACGTTGCGCACGGCGCTGGCGCTGCGGCCCAATGGCGAACTGGCCTTTACCAACATGCGCGTGAACGGTCCGGTCATCGCTCTGTCGGCCAATGGCGTCCGACGGGTGGACGGAACATTCCATTTCGAAGGCGACGGCAAGCATGACCGATATGGACCGCTCAACCTGACGCTGGACGGGCGGATCGACCGGCCGACAGTCGACCTGCTGCTGGATCGGCCGATGGATGCCGCCGGGCTGCGCGCGGTCCATCTGTTGCTGGAGCCTGATGCGACCGGCTTTGCGATGAGGGCGTCCGGCCAATCCATGCTGGGCGCATTTGATGGCAGCGGCGCAATCCTTCTGCCCGAAGGCGGCCAGACAATCATCCGCATAGGCAGGTTGTCGGTGGCCGATGTGCTGCTGTCGGGAGACATCCTGCCCGTGACTGGCGGCTTGACCGGGCATCTGGCCGTTGCCGGCGCGGTGAAGGGCGGCATCGACCTTAAGCCGCTTGGCGAGGGGCAAAGCGTCGTCCTGGCGCTCAAGGCCACGGATGCCAGCTTCGATGGCCCCACCCTGATCGAGGTGCGGCGCGGGCAACTGGACGCCACGCTGTTGCTCGATCCGGCAGGCACGTCGATCAATGCGACCGCGCAGGCGCGCGGTCTGCGCGTCGGCGGGATGCGGCTGGGCCGCCTTGCCCTCAATGCCGATCTGCGCGATGGCGCGGGCAAGGTGACGGCCAGCCTCAATGGCCAACGCGGGCGCATGTTCGACCTTCAGGCGCAGGCGCAGATTGATGCCGACACCGTGCGGCTGGCGCTGTCGGGCACGATCGACAAACGGCCCATCCGCATATTGCGCACCGCGCTGTTCACCCGAACCGGCAATGGGTGGCGGCTGTCGCCCGCAACGATCAGCTATGCGGGCGGGTCGCTGCGCCTGTCGGGCCTCATGGGTGGCGATGAACGGCGCGTTGAGGCGCGGCTCGACAAGATGCCCCTGTCGTTGCTCGACATCGGGTTTGACGATCTGGGGCTGGGCGGCACGGCGACGGGATCGCTGAGCCTGTCTCACCCGCCCGGCGGCGTGCCTTCGGGCAAGGCGGAATTGCGCCTGCGCGGCCTGTCGCGTTCGGGCCTGTCCTTGAGTTCGCGCCCGGTCGACATCGGAATCAACGCAGTGCTGACGCCCGACCGGCTGGCGGCGCGCATGGCCTTCGTTGCCGATGGCGCAACGATCGGGCGCGGTCAGGCGTTGATGACGCCTCTGGGCAGCGGCGACTTTCTTCAGCGCATCTATAATGCGCCGCTGATGGCGCAGTTGCGCTACAACGGCACGGCCGACACGCTGTGGCGGCTGACCGGGGTCGAAATCGTCGACATCGGCGGACCTGTCGCGATCAGCGCGGACGCGCGGGGCACAGCGGCCGATCCGATCATTACCGGCACCGTCGCCACCGACAAGGCGACGATGAACAGCCCGGTGACGGGCATGCGCCTGACCGACGTCAAGGTGCGCGGGCGTTTTGCGGGGTCGCAACTGATCCTGAGCAGCGTCAGCGCCAATGCCGGGTCGGGCGGAACCATCACGGGCAGCGGTCGCTTCGATCTGGGCGCTGGGCAGGGGGTGGGCATGGACCTGAGGCTTCAGGCGAATGCGGCGCCGTTGCTGCGGCGCGACGACATTTCGGCGACGGTCACCGGGCCGATCACGCTGCAATCCAATGGGATCGGCGGCACGATCGGCGGGGATCTCGTTCTCGACAAGAGCAGCTTCGTCATGGGCCGGGCGGCGGCGGTCGCCCAAATTCCCGAACTTAAGGTGGTGGAGGTCAATCGCCGGGGCGAGGAGTTTGAACGGACGCCGAGCAGCCGTGCGGCCTGGACGATGGCGGTCAAGGCCAGGGCGCGCAATCGCCTGATGGTCAGCGGCATGGGTCTGGACAGCGAATGGCGCGCGGACCTCACCATTGGCGGCACAGTGACCAGCCCGGCCATCGCCGGAACGGCCGATCTGGTGCGCGGCGGCTATGAATTTGCCGGGCGACGTTTCGAATTGAGCGAAGGGCGGATAAGGTTCGACGGGCGCACCCCGGTCAATCCGACGCTGGACATCGTGGCGGAGGCGGATGTCAGCGACCTATCGGCAACGATCCGCGTGACGGGCACGGGACTTGCGCCGGTCATCAGCTTCTCCAGCGTTCCCGCACTGCCGGAGGACGAACTGCTCTCCCGCATCCTCTTCGGCACGTCGATCACCAACCTGTCCGCGCCCGAAGCGCTGCAACTGGCGGCGGCGGTGGGGTCGCTTCAGGGCGGCGGCGGCCTCGATCCGATCAACGCGGTGCGCAAGGCGGCAGGGCTCGACCGACTGCGCATCATCGCCGCCGATCCGACGCAGGGGCAGGGCACGTCGATTGCGGCGGGCAAATATCTGACGCGCAAGACTTATGTCGAGTTGATTACCGATGGGCAGGGCTATTCCGCGACGCGCATCGAATATCAGGTGACGCGCTGGCTGTCGTTGCTGGGCGCGATTTCCACGCTGGGCCGTCAAAGCGCGAACGTCCGCGTCTCCAAGGATTATTGAGGCGCGTTCAACTGACCGCAAATGGTGCACGATATTGCGTCGAACGGCGCGTTAAAGTGTTAAATATGCAACATAAGCTGCTGTTTATCCTGGGTTAATGAAACAAACGGGTCTGCGGATTCTTCAACGTCTCACCCCTGACAGGGGAAGATGATGAACGGAGTTTCCAATGAAAAAGATCATGGTCGCAGCATTGATGGCAAGCGCAGGGCTGGCCGCCCCGGCAATGGCGCAGAGCGACAATCCGGTGTTCACCGGCCCCAGGGTGGAAGGCATATTGGGCTATGACCATGTCGGCGCGGGCAGCGACATCGACAATGACAATGGCAATGACGATCAGTCGATCGACGGCCTGCTTTATGGCGTCGGCGTCGGCTATGATGTGGCGGTGGGCAGCGCCGTGCTGGGCGCGGAAGCCGAACTGACCGATTCGACCGCCAAGAGCGATCGCCGCGATTATACCGACCGTTTCGGTTTCGGCCGGGTCAGCGCCGGACGCGACATCTATGTCGGCGCAAGGGCAGGCGTTCTGGTCAATCCGGCGACGCTGCTTTACGTGAAGGGTGGTTACACCAACGCCAAGCTGAACGTGCTGGCCGGCGACACCAATCAGGAAACCGACACCGCCTTCAAGCTTGACGGCTGGCGCGTCGGCGCGGGCGTGGAACGGTCGCTTGGCGCGAACAGCTTTGCGAAGCTGGAATATCGTTACTCCAAATATGACAGCAGCCATATCGACTATGCCAGCGGCGCGACGAGCAGCGAATTCGACATCGACACTGACCGGCATCAGGTCGTCGCCAGCATGGGCTGGCGCTTCTGAAGCCAGCGCATATCACACAAAGGAAGGGGCCGGATTGTCCGGCCCCTTTTCGTCATTCGGGCTATAGCGTTACCGGCAATATCCCTCCTTGGCGACCTCCACGATCAGGCAATCGGTCTTGCCTGCAAGATATTTAAACCCGGTTTCGTCGCCCTTGCCCGGCCGCAAGGTCAATTGCCTGCCGTCGCGGTCAAAGCGAATGGCCTCGCCATCGGCGATCCCGGAATAGTTGGCTTCGCGATCCAGATTGTCGCGGTTGATGATGGCATATTGACCCGGCCTGCCGTCGGGCGCGGGCTGAATGTCCAGAAAAAGACCCTCGGGTCCCGTCCAGCGCCCTACCCACGCATCGGTGGGCAGAACGGCCGGGGCGGCGCCGGCCATGTTGATCGAATCATTGTCCTCGATCGATTCGACGCCAGGGGCAGCGCTGTTGTCGGCGGCCGCTCCGTTCATGCTGTCGGGATTGCCGCCACAGGCCGTCAGGACCAGCGCCAGCATTGTGGCGGCAAGCAGGGGATATCGCATCGTCATTTCTCCTCTCGCCGGCCAACTCGTGGGGTGGCTGTTTTGATCCGGCTGCGGCCAATCCGGCTGGTGAAGATTATATGACGGTTTCGATCAATATGGATTGTTTTGATCGATTTTCTCTATTTCAAAGTGGGAGAAAACCAATTTCCCACCTGCCGGGCCTTTCCCTACATAGGCTCTGCAATCTGCAACCATCGTTACCGAATTGGAGAGCCCATGGCGCTGATCAACACCCCCCTCAAGCCGTTCAAGGCGACCGCGTTCAAGGAAGGCAAGTTTGTCGACGTCACCGATGCCGATGTGAAGGGCAAGTGGGCCGTCTTTTTCTTCTATCCCGCCGACTTCACCTTTGTCTGCCCGACCGAGTTGGAAGACCTGGCCGACATCTATCCCACGCTGCAGGGCATGGGCGTGGAAGTCTATTCGGTGTCGACCGACACGCATTTCTGCCACAAGGCATGGCACGACACCTCGCCGGCCATCAGCAAGATCAACTATTACATGCTGGGCGACCAAAACCACGACATTTCGAACATGTTCGGCGTTCTGCGCGAAGGCGTCGGCCTGGCTGACCGCGGCACTTTCGTGCTTGATCCCGAAGGCGTGATCCAGCTCGTTGAAATCACGCCCGAAGGCGTGGGCCGCAACGCCGCCGAACTGCTGCGCAAGATCAAGGCTCTGCAATATTGGACAAGCCATCCGGGCGAAGTGTGCCCCGCCAAGTGGGAAGAGGGTGAAAAGACCCTGGCTCCCTCGCTGGACCTGGTCGGCAAGATCTAATTCGAACCGCGTTTGGCCGCGCGCCGGAATATAGGGATATAACCCGATATTCCGGCGCCGGATGAACCCTATCAATTTTGCCGGGGACTTTGGGTCGCACCATTCCCGGTGGGATGGCGCGCGACCGCAAAAATGGTCGCCGCCGTCCCCCCATCCACGGAGCACAGACGATGTTGGAAGCCAATCTCAAGGAACAGCTCAAGGGCTATCTTGCAAACGTCACCCAGCCGGTCGAGCTGGTGGCTTCGCTGGATGACAGCCCGAAATCCGCAGAATTGAACGCGCTGCTGGATGATATTGCGTCACTGTCCGACAAGGTCAGCGTGGTGCGCAAGGATGACGACAAGCGCAAGCCCAGCTTCATGATCCGCCGTGCTGGCACCGACATCGGCGTCCGCTTCGCGGGCATCCCGATGGGCCATGAATTCACTTCGCTGGTGTTGGCGCTGTTGCAGGTCGGCGGTCACCCGTCGAAGGCCGCGCCCGAACTCATACAGCAGATCAGGGATTTGGACGGCGATTTCGCCTTCGAAACCTATTTCTCGCTGTCGTGCCAGAATTGCCCGGACGTGGTGCAGGCATTGAACCTGATGAGCGTGCTCAACCCGCGCGTCAGCCATGTCGCCATCGACGGCGCGCTGTTCAAGGATGAGGTGGATGCGCGCAAGGTGATGGCGGTGCCCACCATCTTCCTGAACGGCGAACCCTTTGGCCAGGGTCGCATGGAACTGGAACAGATCGTCGCTAAGATCGACAGCGGCGCGGAGGCCAAGGCGGCGGCGAAGATCGCGAAGAAGGAGGCGTTTGACGTTCTGATCGTGGGCGGCGGCCCCGCCGGAGCTGCGGCGGCCATTTATGCCGCGCGCAAGGGCATCCGCACGGGCATCGCGGCTGAACGCTTCGGCGGTCAGGTGCTCGACACGATGGACATCGAAAACTTCATTTCGGTGCCTCATACCGAAGGGCCGAAACTCGCCGCCCATCTGGAACAACATGTGAAGGATTATGATGTCGACATCATGAATCTTCAGAAGGCGTCGAAGCTCGTGCCGGCCAAGACCGAAGGCGGCCTGCACGAAGTGGTGCTTGAAAATGGCGCGTCGCTGAGAGCCAAAACCGTCATCCTGTCGACGGGCGCGCGCTGGCGCCAGATGAACGTGCCGGGCGAGGACGATTATCGCAACAAGGGCGTTGCCTATTGTCCGCACTGCGACGGTCCGCTGTTCAAGGGCAAGCGCGTGGCGGTGATCGGCGGCGGCAATAGCGGTGTGGAAGCCGCCATCGACCTGGCGGGCATCGTCGCCCATGTGACGCTGATCGAATTTGACAGCCAGCTTCGCGCCGACGCCGTGTTGCAGCGCAAGCTTGCCAGCCTGCCCAATGTGAAGATCATCACCTCTGCCCTGACGACGCAGGTGCATGGTGATGGCCAGCGGGTGACGGGCCTGTCCTACAAGGACCGGAACAGCGACGCGCTGCACCAGATCGAACTGGAAGGCATATTCGTTCAGATCGGCCTTGTCCCCAACACCGAATGGCTGAAAGATACGGTCGCGCTGAGCCCCCGTGGCGAAATCCAGGTGGATGCGCGTGGCGAAACCAGCCAGCCAGGCATTTTTGCGGCAGGCGACTGCACGACCGTGCCCTATAAGCAGATCGTGATCGCCATGGGCGAAGGGTCGAAGGCTTCGCTGTCGGCGTTCGACTATCTCATCCGCCTGCCCGCCGAGGCCCGGGAGGTGGAAGCGGCCTGAGCCTGAACGGCCCGCCGACCGCGCTTAACGCGTCCGGTCGCTCGACAGGCGTGGAATGAAGATCGCTGGATCAATGGCCAGCCGGGGCGCCTGCTCCGACTGGTCTTTCATTGCCGGGCTGATCGTCAAAGGCTGCGCTGCTGTCGCGGGCGGCGGCGTGAAGGGCGTTGAGCGCGGCGTGAAGCCGACGATGACCGTTGCAGACCGATCATTCAACACCAGCGGGTCAAGCGCGATTGTCGCGTTCAGCCGGTCCGGCGCCACCGTGACCAATGTGCCAAGCTGCGTCAGCCCGAACAGTTTTTGCGCAAAGGCATAGGGCAGGCGGATGCAGCCATGGCTGGCCGGATAACCCGGATTATGGCCGGCATGAAGAGCGATGCCGCCCCATGTCAGCCGCTGCATGAAGGGCATGGGCGCGTTGCTGTAGATGTTGGACCGGTGTTTTACGCGCTTTTGCAGGATCGGGAAGTCGCCCGTAGGGGTGCTGTGTCCCTTCGTTCCCGTCGAGACGGCCGCCGCCGCGATCAGGCGGTCGCCGTCATAAACATGAATCTGTTGCCGGGAGATGCTGACCACCATGTAAATCGGGCCGACAAAGGGACCATCGGCCAGCCATTGCCAGGCGCCCGGCGATTGGATCGCCACCTGCTGCGCGGGGGCTGTCGCCGCTTCTGAGGGCTGGAGTCCGGCCCAGCCGACTATCGCAGACAATGCGGCCACAGCGCTGCTCAGAGGGGCAAGGGGGCGGGCGGTCATTTACGACCTATTAACCACGGCTTTCCGACGAGGACAATGCTATTGGATCGGCCCTTTGATCCCATGATGGGACGGCCGCAATGCAGGGAGCGAACGCCTGGCGTTATCGCGACAGCATTGATCCAATAATCTATTCAGTCGATCATATTGATGATTTTAATGCAGTGGACGAATTAGTCGCGCGGAGCCTATCCTTGCCCATCATTCGAAGGAGAAGACGCCATGACAATGATTCATCCCGATGCGGGCCAATGTCCCGTGTCGCATCTGACGACCGCATTCGGCGCCCCGGTTCCCAATAATCAGGACAGCCTGACCGCCGGTGCGCGTGGGCCCTTGCTGGCGCAGGACGTGTGGCTGAACGAGAAGCTGGCGAATTTCGTGCGCGAAGTCATCCCCGAACGACGGATGCACGCCAAGGGTTCGGGCGCCTTCGGCACCTTCACCGTCACCCATGACATCACCCGCTATACCCGCGCCAAGATTTTCAGCGAAGTGGGCAAGAAGACCGAGATGTTCGCGCGCTTCACCACCGTCGCGGGCGAACGCGGCGCGGCCGATGCAGAGCGCGACATTCGCGGCTTTGCCCTGAAATTCTATACGGAGGAAGGCAATTGGGACATGGTGGGCAACAATACGCCCGTCTTCTTCCTGCGCGATCCTCGCAAATTCCCGGATCTTAACAAGGCGGTGAAGCGCGACCCGCGCACCAACATGCGCAGCGCCACCAACAACTGGGATTTCTGGACGCTGCTGCCCGAAGCCTTCCACCAGGTGACGGTGGTGATGTCGGATCGCGGCATCCCCAAAAGCTACCGGACGATGCATGGCTTTGGCAGCCATACCTACAGCTTCTGGAACGAGGCGGGTGAGCGTTTCTGGGTGAAGTTCCACTTCAAGACCCAGCAGGGCATTGAGAACCTGACCGATGCGGAAGCGGCGGCGATCGTCGGCGGCGATCGGGAATCGCATCAGCGCGACCTGTATGACGCGATAGAGCGGGGCGATTTCCCGAAATGGACGATGTTCGTGCAGATCATGCCGGAGGCGGAGGCCGAAACCTATCGCTTCCACCCCTTCGACCTTACGAAGGTCTGGTACAAGGAGGATTATCCGCTGATCGAGGTGGGCGAGTTTGAACTGAACCGAAATTCCGACAATTACTTCATGGACATCGAACAGAGCGCCTTCGCCCCGTCGAACCTGGTGCCGGGCATAGGCGTGTCGCCTGACAGGATGTTGCAGGCGCGGCTCATCAACTATGCCGACGCCCAGCGTTATCGGTTGGGGGTGAATTATCATCAGATTCCGGTCAACGCGGCGCGCTGCCCGGTGATGAGCAATCATCGCGACGGCTATGGCCGGATGGACGGCAATTATGGCAGCCGCCCGCATTATGAACCCAACAGCTTCAGCCAGTGGCAGGAGCAGCCCGACTATGCCGAGCCGCCGCTGCGTATTTCGGGTGACGCGAAACATTGGAATTTCCGCGAGGATGACGATGATTATTTCACTCAGCCGCGCAAGCTGTTCCAGCAGATGAGCGCGCAGCAGCAGCAGGCCCTGTTCGACAATACGGCGCGGGCGATGGGCGATGCGCCTGATTTCATCAAGCAGCGCCACATCGACAATTGCATGCGCTGTGATCCGGCCTATGGCGCCGGCGTGGCGACGGCGCTTGGCATGGCGGGATAGGTTCTGGCGAACGGGCGCGCAACGGAATTGCTGACGCCCGTTCGCGCAAGCGCGCGCTGTGGATCGCCATCTTCGGGGCGCTACCCCAGTTGCGGCAGCAACGCGCCGATGAGGCAAGCGGCGAGGGCAAATCCCAGCAATTGCCGTAACCGGGGCTTTGCCGCGCGCTGCGGCGGCCAGGCGATGCACAGGCCCAGGATGAGGGCCAACAGGCTCCAGAAGATGGGGATGAGGGGCGCGTCCTGTCCCGCGATCAGTCGCACGGCCAGCGTGATCCCCAGCGCCGCCGGGATGCCCCAGACCACCCCGTCCCATCCATTGCGCAGGCGTGGATGATACAGACCCCGGCGTTCACGCTTGCCGAGCCAGATGGAGGTTCCCGTGGCGATGATGGCGCACAGGGCTATGCCGAAGGCGAGATAGGCGATCTTGACGATCAGGCCGCCATAATTGCCGAAATGGAGGTTATAGCTGGACGCAGCCACCTGTTGCCCCAAAGCGCCATCGGACAGGCCCGCCTTGCCCCGGAAACGACCGGCGGCGTCAAAATCATAATATTCGCCAAAAATCAGCCGCCGGGGATGGGTGGCGATGATCTGGACATGCTGGCCCCTGGTCAGCGGATCATGGATGATGGCGTAATAGGGCTGCGCCTGCGGAGCGCGGCTGGCCATGTCGCGCAAGGCGGCGGCGACATCGGGCGGGGGCGCGTCATGCGCGTCCAGCTTGCCCTCTCCGCCGAATATCGGAGCATAGACCTTTTCCAGATTGCCTTCGTAGAAGCTGGCGGCAAGGCCATAGCCCGTGACGGACGCCAAACCGATCATCGCGCCCGTCAGCGCAATGGCGAGCGAAAAGGGCAGCGTCCACACGCCCAGCCGGTTGTGCCAGTCGGCAAGGGCGATGCCGCCCCGGTCGCGGGCACGCAGGCGGAAGGCGTCGCGGAAAATGCGCGGATGGGCGATGACGCCGGACAGCGACAGCGCGATCATCATCACGCCCAATATGCCGACAATGGCGAGGCCAATTATGCCCGGCAGGTGCAGTTGATAGTGAAGCGCGCCGAGAAATTCGGTCCAGCCATTTTCCTCGCGGCCGGCGATCTCGCCGGTCCGTTCCACATGCACGGCGCGATGATCGGTGGTGATCGTCGTGCGCGGAAGGCCGGGGGTTGGCAGGTGGACGTAGAGATGGCTCGTCTTCTTCAGCGCCTTTTCGTCGTCCAGAATCTGCGTCACCGCCTTTTGCACCGCTTCGGGCGCGATGGCGGGCATTTCCGGCGCATCGGGCTGTTCGATGCGCTGCCATTCCTCGCTAATGACGGCGAGCGCGCCGGTCAGGCAAACGAGGTAGAGCATGGCGCTCGCCAGCAGGCCGATGGCGGCATGGGCGGACAGCGCCTGTTTGACGGCATCCTTGCCGATGGGGGAGTTCATGCCAGCCTCTCCAGCAGGAGAATGAGGATCGGAATGCTGGCGAGCGCCGCCAGCACACGGGCTTGCGCGCGACGGCCCTGTGTCATCAACAGGGCGAAGAGCAGAAGCGCCCAGCATAGCGGCATCAGGAAGAGGGTGAGGACGTTGCTGTCGGCCTCTCCCCAACCGGCTGCGCTGGCAATCGCCCGCGCCGCCAGCGCGAGGAGGAGGGCGACGGCCAGCGCCACGGGCACGCAGAGGAGGAAGGTTGCGATGCGCCGCCACAGGTGCAGCGCCTCCCCCTTTTCCGGCAGCATGTGCGCGCGCCGGGTCGATGCGCTGGCCTTGCCGGTCGGAGCGGTGATCGCCGCCTGCGCGAGCAATATGAACGCGCAGGCCGTTCCAGCGAGCGACACCACCGCCATGCCCCAGGCGCCTGCCGCCGCCCAGCCGATGGCGAGCGCAAGGCCCATAAAACCCCAGCATAGGGCGTTGGCAGTGGTCGACCTATGCTGGCGCGACCACGCGGCGCGCAGGCCCAGCACGGCCATCGTCGCAGCGAGGCCGCCCACCCAGAGCCAAAGGGCTGGCATGATCATCAGAAACGATAGCTCATCGTGCCGAAGATATTGCGTTCGGCCCCGATGAAGCAATCGCCCCGCGCCAGGCAAGCCGCATAATATTTCTTGCCCAGCAGGTTGTTGGCGTTGATCGCGAACGTCCACTGTTTCCAGCCGATTTCGGCCAGCGCGTCGACAATGGTGTAGGCGGGGGTGCGGACGCCTTCGGGGAAGGCGGCGCCATAGGATCGACTGACGCCCGAATGGCGCACACCGCTGCCCAGGCGCAGGGTGGCGCCGTCACCGACGCCAAAGCTTTTCGTCGCCCAGATCGATGCATTGGTGCGCGGCACATTGTCCAGCTGCCGTCCGGATCCCTTGAGTTCCGCCTTGTTGCGGCTGTAGTTGACGATGATCTGATAATCGCCGGGCAGCATCCTGCTGGCTTCGACCTCAAAGCCCTTCGACGTCGCCTTGCCCGCCTGAGTCTGGCCCACCGGCGTGCCGATGAGGCGGCCATTCTCACGGATATGATAGCCCGTGACGGTCATCAGCGTCGCTTCGTCGGGGTGGAATTTAACGCCGACCTCGAACTGCTTGCCGGTCTTGGGCTTGAAGCTGTCGCCATCGTCGTCGAGGCCCGCCAGCGGCTCAAAGGATTCGGTATAGCTGAAGAAGGGTGAAACGCCCTTTGCCAGCTCCGCGATGATGCCCGCGCGGAAGGTGGTGGCGTTGGTTTCTTCAGTCGTTCCGCCCAGGTCGCGCGCGCGGAAATTGTCGCGACGCCCGCCCAGCACGACCGAAACACGATCCCATAGTCGAATTTGGTCCTGAAGGTAGAAGCCCAGTTGCTTCTGGGTCGTGCCGGACGTGGTGATGCCAAAAGTATCGGGCAGGCCGCCGCCATAGTCCGGCAGAGCGTCATAATCGGGAGTGTAAATATCGATATATTCATAGCCGAAACCACCGGTCTTGCGCACCCGGTTCCAGCTATAATCGACCCCGGCCAGCAGCACATGCTCAATCCCTTCGCCGGTATTGAAGTCGACGCGAAGGTTGTTGTCGGTCGAAAACACGTTCATCCGCGCATAGCTGCCATCGGCATAAAGGCCCATGATCCGCTGGTCGGCATCGACGAAGGGACTGGTCGGATTGGAATAATTGTCAGGATAATGGGTGAGGTAGGTCAGATCGCTGTCGATATAGCGCGCCTTGAGGCTCAGCTTCACATGCTCGTTGAAACGGTGGTCGAGGATCGCCGTACCTTCAATCAGCCTGCCATCATAACGGTCCCACCCCGGTTTGCCGATGAAGCGGTTGTTGGGCAGCTTGCCATTGGGATTGGCGTATAGCGTGCCATAGAGCGGCAGGAATTGCGACGTCGATCCGCCGTCATCCTCCTGATATAGCCCAATGAGCGTGATGTCGGTTTTGGCGCCCGCCTGCCAGCGGAGCGACGGGGCGATCATCACCCGGTCGTCATCAACATGGTCGACCTGCGTCCCTGCGTCGCGCACCCGCGCCACGATGCGGCCAGCAAGGCCGTCCGCCAGCACGCCTTGCACGTCCGCCAGCGCCTCCCTGAGGTCGAAGGAGCCATAGCGCAACTGCATTTCCCCGCCATTTTCGAATTCGGGCACTTTCGACACCATGTTGATGAGGCCGCCGATCGAGCCATTGCCGAACAGCACTGAAGCCGGACCGCGCACCACCTCCACTTGCGAGAAATTATAGGGGTCGGACCGGATGCTGGCATAATAGCTGAACAGGTCGCGCATCCCGTCGCGGAACTGGATCGGGTTGATGCCGCGAATGAAGCCGCCGTCCACCCGGCCGTCGGGGCCATAGGGATTGGCCTGAACCCCGGCGACATAGCGCAGCGTTTCCGAAATCGAGAGCGCGCCCTGCGCCAGATAGACATCATCGGTCACGATGGTGACGGGTTGGGGCGTATGGATGGCCGGCGTGTCGGTCTTGGTCGCTGCGCCGCTTGCCTGAAGCGCGCCGGTGACGACGATGTCGTCGCGTGCGCCCTCTGTCTCCACCTCTTCCGCCAGCGCGGGAAAGCTGACCATGGCCGTGCAGGCCAGCAGGGCGGATCGGGCGAATGTCATGGCGCTTCCTTTGAAAGTCCGAGGAAAGATCGAATGCCACGACTCACTAATAAGAATCATTATCATTATCAAGATGAAATGACGGCCATCCAAGTTGACTTGGACTGAGATTTCTATATTTCGATATTTATCGAATCATTGAGGTGAATGGATGAACGCCATGGAAGTGGTTCGCGCCTTGGGGGCTCTGGCGCAGGAGCATCGGCTGGCTGTGTATCGCCTGCTGGTGCAAGCCGGGCCGGATGGCATGGCGGCGGGCGCGCTGGCCGATGCGCTCGGCGTGCCGGCGTCGTCGATGAGCTTTCATCTGGCGCAACTCGCCTATGCCGGGCTTGTCTCGCAGCGGCGGCAGAGCCGATCCATCATCTACACGGCCGATTATCAGGCGATGAACGCCCTGATGGCCTACATGACCGAAAATTGCTGCGGCGGGGTCGCCTGCGCCCCCGACGCGCCCTGCAATCCTGCTGCTGCCGAAGAAGGCGCGCTACCATGAGCGAACGGCCATTCCACATATTGGTTCTGTGCACCGGCAATTCGGCCCGTTCCATACTGGGCGAGGCTATATTGGGCGAACGGGGCAAAGGGCGCATCGCCGCCTTCAGCGCGGGCAGCAAGCCCAAGGGCGCGCCGCATCCCGGCGCCCTGCGTCTGCTGGAGCGCCGCGGCATCGACACCGCGCCGTTCCGATCGAAAAGCTGGGACGAATTCACCGGCCCGGATGCGCCGCCGATCGACCTGGCCATCACGGTTTGCGGCAACGCGGCTGGCGAGGCCTGTCCGATTTTTCTCGGCGCGCCGGTCAAGGCGCATTGGGGGCTGCCCGATCCCGCCGATGTGGATGGTGACGAGGCGAATGTCGACGCAGCGTTCGAACAGACATGGCGCTGGCTGGACTTGCGCGTTCGTGCGCTGCTCGACCTGCCGTTCGAAACCATGGACCGCAAGGCGCTGGCCAGCGAACTGGCGCGGATCGGCGCGATGGAAGGAGCCGCATGATGGCCACGATAGCCCTCGATCAACCCCGTCCGCGTCTGTCCTTTCTCGACCGTTATCTGACGATATGGATATTCGCCGCGATGGCGGCAGGCATCGCCATCGGATCGCTGGCCCCGGCCGTGCCCGCTGCGCTGGGCGCCATGTCGGTCGGCTCCACCAGCATCCCCATCGCCATCGGCCTTATCCTGATGATGTTCCCGCCGCTGGCGAAGGTGCGTTACGAGGCGTTGGGGCAGGTGTTTCGCGACGGGCGGACGCTGCTGCTGTCGTTCCTGCTATGCTGGGTGGTTGCGCCCGCCTTCATGTTCGGTCTGGCGGCGCTGCTGCTGCCTGACCGCCCCGATTATATGACCGGCCTGATCCTGATCGGCATCGCGCCCTGCATCGCCATGGTGCTGGTGTGGAACCAACTGGCCGGGGGCAGCCCGGAATATGTGACCGGTCTGGTCGCCTTCAACTCGCTGTTCCAGATCGTCTTCTATGTGCCCTATGCCTGGTTCTACCTGACCGTGCTGCCGCCGCTGTTCGGGCTGGAGGGGCACATCGTGAACATTGACTTCGCGATGATCGCCAAGGCGGTGCTGACCTATCTGGGCATACCTTTCCTCGCCGGGTTTCTGGTTCGTCGCAGCCTGATGAAGGCGCGGGGCGCGGCTTGGTATGAAGGGACTTTCCTGCCGGCCATCAGCCCGCTGACACTGGTCGCGCTGCTCTTTACCATCGTCGCGATGTTCAGCCTTAAAGGCGGAGAGATATTGGCGCTGCCCATGGATGCGTTGCGCGTGGCGATACCGCTGATGCTGTTCTTCGTCGTCATGTTCGTGCTGGCCTTCGCCAGCGGCCGCGCCATCGGCGCGGATTATCCCCGCACGGCGGCGCTGTCCTTCACGGCGGCTTCCAACAATTTCGAACTGGCGATCGCGGTGGCCATCGCCGCCTTCGGTCTGGCTTCACCCGTCGCCTTCGCGGCGGTGATCGGCCCGCTGGTTGAGGTGCCGGTGCTGATCGCGCTGGTCAACCTGGCCCTGTGGTTCCGGCGAAACTGGTTCGCGCCGATGCAATAGCGGACGACGGCTCCGGCCCTGCGCCGCGCCATCGCCGGGGATGGCTCAGCCTGTCGGGGTCTGCTGCGCGATGAAGGCGCGCCAGCCGCCCAGATGGGTGATGTCCTCCGCGCCGTCGATGGCGCGCGGTTCGGCGACAAAGCCCTTTACGCTGGAGCCATCGCTTAAGGTCACCGTGCCGATGGCGAGCGGGGCGGGCACTTCGACGACGAAGCTGCCAAAGGCGGCGACGTCCAGTTCATAAACCTCCACCTTGATCGGCGCGCCTTCCGCGCTGTGGATCAACGCCGGCTTGGGCGGCACGCTGTTGGCGATGGCATAGAGCCGGTAATTGGGCGCGGTCTCGAACGCGCCGACAAAAGTCGCGTCGCGCGAGGTCAACTGCCAGTGTAGCGGCATATCCTTCAAGTGCGCGCCGACGACGGCGAGTTTCACGGTCTGCATTCTTCCCTCCAGATCGAGTGGTGGCGGTGGCGGCAAGGCGGCTGTGGCGAGGTGGCGTTCGGCAACCTCCAGCAGCGCCTGATCGGTGTCGGCGGGGGCGATCAGCGTGATGCCAAAGCCCGTGCCATTGGCGCGGACCCCTGCGGGGATGGCGGCCGCCGCCATGTCCAGCAGATTGACGAAATTGGTGTAGCGCCCGAATGCGCTGTTGAGCGCGATGGGGGCCGCCAGCATCTCGATCACGCGATAGGTGGTTCCGGCGGTGGGGAAGGCGAGCATGTCCAGATTTGCCCAAATCGCGTCGGCGTGGCGCTTGAGCTCCGCGAGGCGATAAATGCCCTTCCACAGGTCGACGGCGCGCATGTCCCGCCCCGCCTCCACGATTTCACGCACGGTCGGGTCGATGGCTTCGGGATTGCGGGTCAGCAGGTCGTCCAGAGCGGCCGTGCGTTCTGCAACCCACGGCCCTTCATAGAGCAGCCGGGCCGCCTCCAGCAGCGGTTCGATGTCGATCTCGACGATTTCCGCCGTCGCGCCGAGCGTGTCCAGAGCCCGGTCATAGAGATATTCGGATTCCGCGTCGCCAAAGAAGAGGCGCTGGTCGAGGCGCGGCACGCCGATGCGGCGGGGCGTAACCGGGCTGTCCGCGCGCTCCTTCGAATAGGGATCGGCGGGGTCAAAGGCCGCGATCACATCGTCCAATAGCCGTGCGTCGGCAATCCCGTCGGTGAACACGGTGATGCAGTCGAGCGTTCGGCAGGCGGGGACCAGCCCGCGCGTGCTCCACCGGCCCTTGCTGGGCTTGAAGCCGATCAGATGATTGAAGGCGGCGGGCACCCGGCCCGACCCGGCGGTGTCGGTGCCCAGCGCAAAGGGCACCAGCCCCGCCGCCACCGCGACCGCCGAGCCGGAGCTGGAGCCGCCGCTGACATAGGCGAGGTTATAGGCGTTGCGCGGTATGCCATAGGGGCTGCGCGATCCGTTGAGGCCGGTGGCGAACTGGTCGAGATTGGTCTTGCCGACGCAGATAGCTCCGGCCGCCTCCAGCCGCTCGATGACCCCGGCCGATGCGTCCGGGCGATAGGCGAAGGCGGGGCATGCGGCTGTCGTTTTGAGCCCGGCGACGTCGATATTGTCCTTGGCGGCATAGGGCACGCCCGCCAGCGGCAGATGCTCGCCCGCCGCGATCCGTGCGTCGATGGCACGGGCGGCGGCCAGCAGGGCTTCGGGCGCGGCGCGGCTGATCCACACCTGCGGCTGGATCGCGTCATAGGCGGCGATCCGCGCCAGCGTGTCCTGCATCGTGGCAAGCGCGCTGGTCCGGCCGTTGTTGACGGCTTCGGCGATGGCCGCGACGCTTTGCCGGTCGAGTGCGGTCAAGCGTCCCTCCGCAATGCCATAAGAGGGGATCCGGGCTGCAGGGACTGGCGTTCCTGCATGTAAAGCGCCTCGATCTTGCCGCTTCCGGGGCTTTCGAGCGGGCACTCCATCTTCATCGCCTCGATCACTGCGATGACATCGCCCGCCTTGACCGTGTCGCCGGGGGCGACCAGCAATTTCCAGACACTGCCGCCAAAGGGGGCTTCGATCAGGTCGGTGCCTTCCGGGATTTCGATGGCGGCGGCTTCCGTCGCGCCATCGGCCTGAGCCGTCAGGTCGGTGATGCGGTCGAATTCGCCCGAACGCCGCCATTCCGCGCGCTCTTCGTCGAAGGCGGCCTGACGGCTTCGTTCGAAAGCCGCGATCGACCCGGCATTTTCGGACAGGAAAGCGCGATAGTCGGACAGACGGAATTCCGATTCCTCGATCCTGATCGACCGTCGGCCGGTCGGGAAGTCGCGCCGCCATTCGACCAGTTCCTCCGCGCTCACCTTGTAGAAGCGGATCTGGTCGAAGAAGCGCAGCAGCCAAGGCTTTCCGTCGACAAAGGCGTCGGTCTGGCGATGGGTGTTCCAGACCTGGATGGTGCGGCCGAAAAGCTGATAGCCGCCCGGCCCCTCCATCCCGTAAATGCACATATAGGCGCCGCCGATGCCGACAACATTGGGCGGGGTCCATGTGCGGGCGGGATTATATTTGGTCGTCACCAGCCGGTGGCGCGGATCGACCGGCGTGGCGACCGGCGCGCCCAGATAGACGTCGCCCAGGCCCATCACCAGATAGCTGGCGTCGAAGATCAGGTCTTCCACCGCCTGCGCGTCGGGCAGGCCGTTGATGCGCCGGATGAACTCGATATTGTCGGGGCACCATGGCGCATCGTCGCGCACCGCGCCCATATATTTCTCGATCGTCTCGATGGTCGCCGGGTCGCGCCAGCTGAGCGGCAGGTGGACGATGCGCGAGGGCACCGAAAAATCCTCCAGATCGCCGAGCCGCTCCTCCGCCGCGATCAGGGCCGCCAGAGCGCCTTTCTGGTCCAACGTGCTGCCGTCGAAATGCAGTTGCAGCGAACGGATGCCAGGCACGATGTCGATCACGCCGGGCAGCGCGAGCCGTTCCAGTTCCGTCATCAAAGCATGGACGCGGATCCGCAGTTCGATGTCGAGCATGATCGGGCCATATTCGACCAGGATGTTGCGGTCGCCCTGTTGCCGGTAAACCGTGCGCGGGCAGATGCCGCGCGCGGGTATCTCCGCCAATATGGGGGACAGCATAGCGACGTTGCGCGGGCTGACAGGGCCTGTCGGTTCCAGACCCGCGCTGTCGGCGGCGGCGGCGTCTTCCGCCGTCACCGGCACGAAGCGCAGCCGGTCGCCGGGGCTGAGCTGGCCGATTTTCCAGCGGTCGGCCGCAATCACCACGAATGGGCAGACAAAACCGCCGAGCGATGGGCCGTCGGGCCCCAGGATGATCGGCATGTCGCCGGTGAAGTCGACCGCGCCGATGGCATAGGGATTGTCGTGTATGTTGGATGGGTGCAGACCCGCCTCGCCGCCGTCGGTGCGGGCCCATTGCGGCTTTGGCCCGACCAGCCGCACGCCGGTGCGGTTGCTGTTATAATGGACCTGCCAGTCGGCGGAAACGATGGTGGCGATATCGTCGTCGGTGAAGAAATCGGGTGCGCCATGCGGCCCGTAAAGGACGCGCAGTTCCCAGCTTTCGCCAAGGGCGGGGAGGGCGAGCGAGGGCGCTTGCGCCAGCGTCTCGCCGTCGCCCAAATGCAGCGTGTCGCCCGCCAGCAGACGCCGTGCGGCATGGCCGCCGAACTGGCCCAGTTCGAACGTGCTCTGGCTGTCCAGATAGGGCGCGATGTCGAGGCCGCCTGCGAACAATATGTATCCGCGCATCCCGCCGCCGGTCGCGCGGCCGAGGGAAAGCGTCTGTCCCGCCGCGATGTCGATCACCGCGCCGCGCTCGACCGCCTTGTCGTCCAGCTTTGCGCCGAAATCCGCGCCGGTCAGGCAAATGCGCGCTGGCGCGTTGAAAAATAGGGTCGGCCCGCTGACCGTCATTTCCAGCCCAGCCGTGCCTTCGGCGTTGCCCAGCAAGCGATTGCCGATGCGGAAGGACCGGTCGTCCATCGGCCCTGAAGGCGGCACGCCGATGGCCCACAGGCCCTGACGACCCGGCCAGTCCTGCACGGTGGTGGCGGTGCCGCCGCTCACCACGCGGATGCTGCGCGGGTTATAGGTGATGGTGTCGAGCAGCTTGGTCGAAACCTCGCCCCCGACGAAATCGGGGTTGCGAACGACGTCACGCAGCCAGCGCAAATTGGTTTCGATGCCGTCCACCCGGCTCTGGCCGAGCGCGGCCTGCATGGCGGCAATCGCGGCGTCGCGGTCGGGCGCATGGACGATCAGCTTGGCCAGCATCGGATCATACCAGGCGCTGACCGCCGTGCCCGCGCTGACCCATGTTTCCGCGCGAATATCGTCGGGGAATTCGACCGCCGTCAGATTGCCCGATGTCGGGCGATAATCCTGTGCCGGATCTTCGGCATAGAGACGCACCTGCACCGCATGGCCTTTTGGCGTCGGGGCGGGAGCGTCGAGAAACGCGAAGTCGCCCGCGCCGCCGCGGATCATCCATTCGACGAGGTCAATGCCCATCACCTCTTCGGTGACGCCATGTTCGACCTGAAGCCGGGTGTTCATCTCCAGAAAGAAGAATTGCTGCCGCTCGGCGTCGTAAAGGAACTCGACGGTGCCGGCCGAACGATAAGCGGCGGCCTGCCCCAGACGGACGGCGGCGGCGAACAGGTCGGCGCGCACGGCGTCGGGCAGCAGTGGGGCGGGGGCTTCCTCCACTACCTTCTGGTTGCGGCGCTGGAGCGAACAGTCGCGCTCGCCCAACGCCATGACCCGGCCCGCGCCATCACCGAAAATCTGCACCTCGATATGGCGGGCGCGGCCGATATAGCGTTCCAGAAACACGCCCGCGTCGCCGAAATTGCCCGCGCCCAGCCGCGCTACACCGGCAAAGCCTTCGCGCACGGCGGCTTCATCCTCGCAGATGCGCATGCCGATGCCGCCGCCGCCCGCCGTCGCCTTCAGAATGACGGGATAGCCAATGTCGTTCGCCGCCTTCGCGGCCTCCTCCGCATCGGTCAGCAGGCCCGTGCCCGGCGCCAACGGCACGTCATTGGCGGCGGCCAGCGTGCGGGCGCTGTGCTTCAGTCCGAATGTGCGGATATTGTCCGCCGTCGGCCCGATGAAGACAATGCCGGCTGCGGCGCAGGCTTCGGCAAAATCGGCATTTTCGGCCAGAAAGCCGTAACCGGGATGGATCGCGCCAGCGCCATTTTCCTTCGCCGCCTTCAATATCGCCGCGCTGTCGAGATAGCTTTCCGTCGCGGGAGCGGGGCCGATACACACCGCCACGTCCGCCTGAGCGACGTGGAGCGAACCGGCGTCGGCTTCCGAATAAATGGCGACCGAGCGAAGACCCATGCGGCGCAGGGTGCGGATGATACGGGTGGCGATCGCGCCGCGATTGGCGACCAGAACGGTGTCGAAGCTCATGCGGCCACGATCATCCGCACGGGGGTCGGGTTGAAACCGTTGCAGGGATTGTTGATCTGAGGGCAGTTGGACACGACGACGATGACGTCCATCTCCGCGCGCAGGTCTACGGTCAGGCCTGGGGCCGATATGCCATCGACAATGCCCAGCGAACCGTCTTCCTCCACCGGAACATTCATGAAGAAGTTGATGTTCGATACGATGTCGCGCTTGCTTCGTCCCTCGATCAGGTTCGCCTCCAGGAAATTGTCGACGCAGGCATGTTGCGACTTGGTGTGATGACCATAACGCAAGGTATTGGATTCACAGGAACATGCGCCGCCGATCGTGTCGTGATAATCGACCGCTGTGGCGGTGATCGTCATCATTGGGCGGCCTTCATTCGACCGCAGGATGGTGCCCGTGCGCAGGAACAGATTGCCCTGCGCCGAAACCGTATCCTGCGCGCTGTAGCGTTCGCTGTCGTCGGCGGCCGAATAGAGCAGGAAGTCGACTGCCTGATTGCCTTCCAGATCGACGATGCGCAGCGTCTGTCCGGCGGCAATATGATGCAGCCAGGGTGCGCGGGCCGGAACGACCTCGTCATGGACGATAGAGCCCGAAAGGCCAGCGATATGCGGGTCGGCGGTCATGGCGCCATGCTCCCTTTGTTCAGCGACGGAAATAATCTTCGACATTCAGGAAGGCGCGCATGCCTTCCGGCGTTGCGTTGCGCACGGCGTCATCAGCGGCCGTTATGGCCCCGCGCCAGGCGGATGCGCGCAGCGGCGTCACCGTCCATTCTTCGCGCGGGTCCAGCACATGCGGACAGTTGGCGATCACGACGATCACGTCCATTTCCGCGCGCAGGATCATCGTGCGTCCAGCGGCATAGGGGCCGATCAGCGGCGTGATCGCGCCATCCGCCTCGATCCGGACGCCCTTGAACAGGTTGATGCACGGGTGGACATCCCGCCGCCCCAGGCCATGCTTGGCCGCGCCCAGCAAAAGCCGGTCTCGGCCATTGGGGAAAGCGCCGCTGTTGCGCCCTTCGCCATATTTGGCGGCGTTGGCGGCGGCGTTGGATGGGCCGCAAAAGGCGTCATGGGTGCCCGCGCTATCCTCCAGGATCGACATCAGCACGCGGCCCATGTCGGACAGGAACAGCTTGCCCGCGCCCAGATAGGCGTTCCACTGCACCTTCACCGTGTCGGCGACATTCAGCCGTTCGGTCGGCATCTCCGCGTTGAAGATCATCATCGATGCGCAGGCGTCACCCTGAAGGTCAATGAGGCGCAGGCGCGATCCGCGCGACAACCGGCGCGAGCTGTAGCCCCCGGCAGCAATCGTTTCTTCCCACAATATGTCGTCGGGCGCGGCGACGGCCGCCAGATCGGGGGCGATCGGTGGCAGGATCGGCATGGCTTCGACCACTGTGCCCGCCATGGCGCGGGCATGGTCGCGCGCGGCCTTCGGATCGGCGAGTTGCCCGCTCATGCGGCGGCTTCCTTGGCTGACTTGCCCTTGGCGGAGACGGCTTTTTCGACGCCATCCTGTTCATGCAATGGCGGAAGCAGCGCCGTGGTGCTGACCAGTTGCAACTGCTGGACGCCGCGAATGGAGCGCAGCGCGTCGCACAGGTCTTTCAGGCGCGCCGCCGGTCCCTGAACCAGCAGCACTTCGAGCGACTGGTCGCCCTCCAGAAAGACATGCTGAGAGGAGATGACTTCCTTCAGATAGTCGACCTGTGTCTGGGCCAGTTGATGGCGCACACGGCCGCTGTCGCCGCGGTAAACCAGCGTGATGGTGCCCGCGAGCATATTTTCCGGACGGGTCAGCGCCTCATGTTCGGCCAGAGCGTGGCGGATCAGTTCCGCGATGAGCTGCGAGCGCGAGGGAAGGCCGCGCTCTTCCACCATCATATCCAGCTGGCGGAAGAGATCGGCAGGAAGGCTCATGCTGAGCCGGGCGAGGCTGGCTGGTTCAGTGGTCATGCCTATGCCTTGTCAATTATTACCAGAAACGTCAACAGTAATACTTTTGTCACCATCCGCAACAGGCTGAATCTTCCTGGAAAGTTCCAGATCATAGACGGCGGTGGCGCCATATCGGTGCGGCGCATGCGGGTCGCGTCGCCGCTTGTCGATGGTCAGCACGCGGGTGCCCAGCGAGAATGCTTCCTTGATGTCGTGCGTGACCATGATGATCGTCAAAGCATAATCGCGCCAAAGGCGGGTGATGAGCCCATGCATGTCCGCCCGGATGCCCGGATCGAGCGCGCCAAAGGGTTCGTCCAGCAACAGGATGCGCGGACGTTTGATCAGGGCCTGGGCGATCGCCAGCCGTTGCTGCATCCCGCCCGACATCTGCGCGGGATAAATGTCGCGGCTGTCGCCCAGGCCGACGGCGTCGAGCATGGCTTCCGCTTCGGCAATGGCCGTGCGTCTGTGGGCGCCCAGCAGGCGGCTCAGGAACGGCGATTGCGCGCACTCCAGACCGAACAGCATATTGCCCAGCACGGTCAGGTGCGGGAAAACCGAATAGCGCTGGAACACGACCCCCCGGTCCGGCCCGCATTCAGGGGGAAGCGGCGCGCCATCCAGCCATATCTGGCCCCGCGTGGGCGCTTCCTGCCCCAATATAACGCGCAGCAGGGTGCTTTTGCCCGCGCCCGAAGGCCCGACGATCGACACGAAGGAACCGGTGGCGATGTCGAGGTTGACCCGCTCCAGCACGACCTTGTCGCCATATTCGACCCAGATGTTCTGCAGGCTCAGCAAGTTGCTCAATGCTGCGCTCCATGCGCCCAGGGGAAGATGCGGCGACTGCACCGGACAAGCGCCAGGTCCATGATGATGGCGAGCAGCGCGATCCATGCGACATAGGGCAGGATGACGTCCATCGACAGATATCGGCGCACCAGGAAGATGCGATAGCCAAGGCCGATGTCGGACGCGATAGCCTCCGCCGAGATCAGGAACACCCATGCCGGGCCAAGCGACAGGCGGACAGACTGGATCAGGCGGGGCATCGCCTGCGGCAGGGCGACGCGCAGCATTACCTGCCAACTGCTGGCCCCCAGCGTCAGCGCCTTGACGATCTGCTCGCGGGGCAGGGCGGCGATATGGGCGGCGATATCGCGGATCATGAAGGGCGCGATGCCGATCACGATCAGCGCGACCTTAGCCGTTTCACCCAGGCCAAAGGCGATGAACAGGATGGGAAGCAGCGCGATCGGCGGGATGACGGCGATACCCGTCACCAGCGGGGAGAAGGTCGCGCGAACTGGGGGCAGGACGCCCAGCAGCAAGCCCACTAGCAACGCTGAAGCGGTTGAAATGCCAAGCCCTATACCCAGCCGGCCAAGGCTGGCCATCGTGTCGGCGAGGAAAATGAACTGGCCCGTCAACTGATCCGGCTGGAACAGCAGCGCCGACATTGCATCCGCCATGCCGCCGGGCAGGGGCAGAATCTTGTCATTGGGGTTCGCCTGGTGCCGACTTGCGGCCATGATCAGGTAGAGCAGGATCAGCAGGGCGATCGGGATCGCGCCCAACAATATGCTCGTCCCCCGCCGGGGGCGCCGGTTCACCCAACGCATATGATGCTGTCCATCAAGCGGGTTGACCGGTCAGAGTTTGCCATCGGCGGCCATCTGCATGAAACTCTCATCGAAACGCAGCGTCACATGGTTGGCGTCGCCCAGCGTCTTCTTACCTGGGAAGGACATGCCCACCGCGTCGGCGGACTTGGCGCCCTGACCGAACAGGCCCTTGGAAAAGCTGAAATCGCGAACCCGGGTCATGGTGGTGATGAGCGCGGGGGCGGATGTTGCGGCGACCGCCGCCTTGGGATCGGCATAGAGATAGGTGGTCGCCAGTTGCTGGTCGAACAGCTCGGGGGTGGACCCGGCCAGCTTCGCCATGGCGGCGCGGGCCGCCTTGCCCTGTTCGTCCTGCCGCTGCATCAACGCGGTGGTTTCATACCAGATGCCGGCAAGCGCCTTGCCCAGATTGGGGTTGGCCTTCAGCGTTTCGGTATCGACCACCAGCAGGTCGAGAATTTCGCCGGGAATGTCGGCGGAACTGAAGACCTGCCTGGCGCCCGGCGTCCCTTTCATCACCGAAAGCTGCGGGTTCCAGGCGACGGCGGCGGTGACCGCAGGTGTCTGGAACGCGCCGACGATGTCCGCGTCAGCGGTGTTCACCGTCTTGACGTCGGTCAGCGCCATGCCCACCGAATTGAGGCCGCGAGCGAGCAGATAATGCGACACCGAAAGCTCGACCAGATAGACTTGCCGGCCCTTTATGGCGCTCAGCTTGTCCGCCCCCTTCAGCATGATGCCGTCATTGCCGTTGGAATAATCTCCGACGATGATGGCGCTGGTATCCTTGCCGCCCGCCGCCGGGATGGTGAGCGCGTCCATATTGGCCACGGTCACGCCGTCCAGCTTGCCGGCGGTATATTGGTTCACCGACTCCACATAATCGTTGACCTGAACGATGTTGATCTTGAGGCCATATTTGTCGGCCCATTTCTTCACGATCCCGGCCTGCTGCGCATAGGGCCAGGGCATCCAGCCGGCATAGATCGACCAGCCGATATTGAATTCGGTGCGGGCCTTCGGCGCCTCGGCCGAAGGCGAGCAGGACGCCACCATGAGAGAGCAGGCCACAAGGATGAGTTTTCCTGCGCCGCCGATCCTTTTCAACATGATTCGTCCCCTTTCGCACTGCAGCATTGCCGCAAAAACATCGCTTGTCCATCTTGATTATTACTATTGCGCGCCTTTGTAATATCGGTAGGCTGACCGTCGCGCAGCCCTGACGGAGAACCGCCGGGCCAGCGTTTTTGGGGGGAGGGGAGTTTCAGCTTCGCAGCCGGTTTGCGGTCGCCGCCGCGCCGCGCCCCTTTGGGAGAATATGATGCCGCAAAGCCCGATCAGCGCCGCTTCGCCGCCTTCCGTCTCGACGCGGACCTACCCAAACGGCAATCCGGAACTGCAATATAATCCGCCGGGCGTGCGCAACACCGACAGCGCCATTCCGCTGCATCCAAAGGCGCCGGTGATGCACCATTATGATTGCGAGGGGCCTGCGCCCGGCGATCTGGCCTTCCGCTGGATTTTCGGGTCGAGCGTCGCCGCCACCAACAGGGATCCGCGCGTTCAGGTGGTGCAATATAATGAGGATAGCTTCGTCCTGCGGCAGAATGTCTGCGTCCATTGGGAGGCGCCCTTCACCTATCTGCTGTTTGGCAACAAGGGCGCGCTGCTGATCGACAGCGGGGCCACGGACAATGCGCAGCATTATCCACTGCGGGCGACGGTCGACGCCATCATAACGCGTTGGAGCCAGATGCGCGGGCGCAGCAAGGTGCCGCTGACGGTGGCGCTGACATCGGGCGAAGACGTGGCGCAGAACCAGGGACTGGTGCAGTTTGCGGGTCGGCCCGATACGGTCATTGTTCCCCGACCGCTGGAGGTGATGAAGCGGTTCTACGGCCTTGGGAACAGCTGGCCGTCAGGGACGGGGCGCATCGACCTGGGCGACCGGGTGATAGAGGTGATCCCGACGCCCGGAACGCACAAGGATGGCGTGACCTTCTACGATCCCTATTGCGATTTCCTGTTCACCGGCGACCTTCTGTTCCCCGGCCGAATCAACATCGGCAATGACAAGGATTTTCTAGCGTCGCTGGAGCGGTTGAAGGCGTTCGCCGCCACCCGTCCGGTCAAATGGATATTGGGCGGTCATATCGACATGATGTTCGTGCCCGGCAAATATTATCGCCGCTTCGTCAATTACAAACCCTATGAGCGCGTGCTGGAACTGCCGCCGGCGATCATCGACGAGGTGATCGAGTCGACGCGAGAGGTGCTGGGCAAGGAGACGATGCTGATCCAGCCCGAATATGTGCTCTTCAACGGTGTCAGCCCGGACCAGCGCACGCGCGTCTGGCCGCAGGGCGTGCCCAACATCACGCCGCCTTTCCACTTCTGATCCTGTCGGAGACCGTCCATGGACCGTCGCTCTTTCCTGACCGCCAACGCCGCAGTCGCGGTCGGCGCCAGCCTGACCAGCATTGCGCAGGTTGCGTCCGCCGCCGCCCGTCCGGCGCCTGTCGACTTCAAAACCAATCTGCCCGCGCCCGGCGTCTTTCCCGACAGGTGGATATGCGGTTCGTCGTCCTGCATGGACAACACCGATCCGCCGGTGCAGGTGCATTGGTATAACGAGCACACCGCGATCCTGCGGCAGAACAAGGCCTATAGCTACGAAGCGCCGTTCGCGCCGCTCTATTTCGGCAATGATCGTGTGCTGCTGCTCGATGAAGGCTTTACCCAGTTGCGCAACGAGTGGGATTTGCGCGGCGTGGTGGACGAATGCATCGATCAATGGTGCGGTCGCAACGGGCGCGATCCCGCCAGCCTGGAACTGCTGGTCGCCTTCAGCCATCTGCACGGCGACCATTATCTGGCGGTCAACCAGTTCGCCGACCGGCCCAACACCCGCTATATGGGGCAGACCCATGAAGAGATGGTCGGCTTCTGGGGCATGACCCATTTTCCCGAAGAGCGTGTGACGCTGGACCTGGGCGGGCGGGACATATTGATCTGGGGATCGCCCGGTCATGTCGTGTCGGAATTCGCCTATTATGACAGCTACAGCCAGATCCTTTATACCGGCGACATGTTCTACAGGGGGCGGTGCTACATCAGCTTCTGGGAACCCTGGTTCGAGAGCATGAAGCGGCTCATCGCCTTTTGCGATACCCATCCGGTCGCCCATGTCATGGGGTGCCATGTCGAAATCAGCAAGGACGGTCAGGATTATCCCTATGGCATGACCTGGCAGCCCGATGAGGCGCCGGTGCAGATGACCGTGCAGCAACTGCGCGACGCTTTCGAGATGGCCAAGACCATTACCGAACCGGGCATCTATTTCACCGGCACGGTGTTCCTGTGCAACCAGACGCGGGGCACGACCACGATCGACCGGAACCCCTATCGTTACTGATACCCCCAACAGCCATCGCGATCAGCGCAGGAGTGAAACCATGATGAAACCCGTCGGCCTTCCCCTTGCCCTGATGGCGCTGTGCGCGGCCGGATCGCCCGATTCCGCCGCGCTGACCGAAAAGGTGCTGGATGTGCCCGGCTTCGCCGATTTTCTGGCGGTGGACGGCAACACGGTTTGGACCACCAATGACGGGCGGGTCGAACAATGGTCGACGGGCGGCAAGATCGCCTTCGTGACGATGCCCAAGCCGTGCGGCGCGATGACCATGGGCTTCGGTTCGCTGTGGGTGGGCAATTGCAAGGGCGGGGAGGTTTATCGGATCGATCCGCAGACCGCCGCCGTTCAGGCGACCATCCCGGCCGGAATCGGCCCCAGTGGGGAATTGAACGTCGTTTCGGGTGCCGGTTCGATCTGGGCGCCCGATCAGACAGCGGGCAAGATTTCCCGCATCGACCCCGCCATCAACAGCGTCATCGCGACGATCGACGTCACCGCCGACGCCTCCTATCTCGCCTTCGGCTTCGACGCCCTGTGGGTGGTGAGCGGCAAGGGGCAGACGCTGCAGCGCATAGACCCGGCGACCAACAGCGTGACCCACAGCCTGACGCTGGGCAAGATGCCCGGCTTTCTTGCGGCGGGCGAAGGGGCGGTATGGGTGCAGGAACAGGGCGAAGGCACGGTGGCGAAAATCGACCCGGTTACGGTGTCTATGGTCGGCCGGGTCAAGGTCGGCGACAACCTGAAATGGGGCGACATCGACACTGGCGGCGGCATGGTATGGCTGCGCACGACCGACGATCAGACCTTCGTGGCGATCAACGCCGCCAGCATGGAAATCGTTACGCGCGCGGGCAAGGCGTCGGGCAGCGGCGCGCTCCGCTACACGCCATCGGGCATATGGACGACCGCGCATGACCTCAAGACCATGTCCTGGTGGAGCCACGCGCCGCAGTAGACGGTCCGCGCCTTTCGTCCGAATCCCGAACGAATCGCCGGATGCGTCAGTCCAATTCGCAACTGCAAAACCAATATATTGCACTGCTTCAAAAATGGCTCAAAGTCACAATCATCGTGAAAATCGCCGTTTCAAGCCGTTTTCCATAAAATTTCGCCGGTGCGGCAGCGATCATAATAATACTCTTGACGCAATTGGTAATATCAATACCGTGTCTGCATCATGGTCTGGATGGCGAAATCGCCGGAAAGCGGGATCACCCACATCGGGGCGCTTGGCGGCCTGATACAGGAGCAATGCGATGGATCGAAAGCAGGCCGATGGCGCTATTCTTCCCAGCGAACTCGCATCACCTGTAGACGACGTTCGCGCATCCGTGCAATCGGGCGGAGTGGAAATGGCCGCGGCGCCAGCCAGCAGCCTCACTCAATCGCTGATCAATCTCATCCCGCCGTTGTTCGTGGTGCTGGTCTGCCTGTTCTGGTATTTCGCGCCGCCATCCCTGGTCGATCAGCCCGCGACCCTGATTTTGGTCGGCCTTGCGATCAGCTTTTCGGTGCTGGGGCTGGAATATCTTTTCGAACGGCATGTCGGCTGGCGGATCAACAGGCGCGAATTCCTGACCGACCTCTTCTATGTCGTGCTCAGCTATACGGTCATAGCGTGGGCGACCAACCTGTTCGCCGAAGCGCCGCTTAAGGCGATCAAGGCGTCGCTGGGCATGGCAACGCCATGGGCCGCCGCCCTGCCTTTCTTCGTGCAGACCGCGCTGGTCGTTTTCCTCATCGAATTCGGCCAATATTGGATGCACAGGCTGATGCACAACTGGACTCCGTTCTGGCTGACCCATGCGCCGCATCACCACATCACCCAGCTCAATGCGATGAAGGGTTATGTCGGCAATCCGGTCGAACTGTTCCTGATCAGCCTGAGTGTGGTGGCGCTGTTTGATTTCGACACCGCACCGATTTTCTGCGCGGTCAACATATTGGGTGTGGTGTCGACCTTTGCGCACGCCAATGTGCGCGCCGATCCACCGCCATTTTATTCATTCATCTTTACGACGATCCGCCATCACAGCCTGCATCATTCGGTCGGCTATGAAGAAACGCGCTGCAACTATGGCAATTCGCTGATCCTGATCGACCGGGTGCTGGGCACCTATCGCGAGGGCGAGGGGGTTCTGGTCGGGCAGGATGAACGCAGGCGTCTGTCGATCCGGGAGCAATTCCTGTTCCCGTTCGTGCCGGTGATCGAAGCGATCCGGGCCCGGCTGGGCAAGTCGGTGTCGACTGCGGGTTGATGCACTCTTGGCTTGTCGCAGTTGCGACGGGCCGGAATGGACATGCACGGCGTCGGTCAGAACGCCGGATAACAAGAACCGAAAGCGGCGGCCCGCATGAAAATAAGGGCCACATAAAGCCGCTCGGTATGATGGAGAGAATGCCAGCCAGAGGAGGCGTCGAGGAAAAAAGGGGTAGCTCATGTCATATCGCGCCAGGCTCCGCACGGGGCTGTTGTCGGCAACAATGTTCACCAGCGCCATGCTGGCGACGCCCGCTCTCGCGCAGGAGCCGCAAGGCGCCTCCGCTGACGATGACAGCGTTATTGTCGTCACCGGCACGCGCCGTTCGACAACGATCATGGAAACGCCCATCAATATTTCGGCCGTTGGTTCGGCGGAACTGGACAAGCTGCGCATTCAGGACGTGCGCGACCTTGCCGATTTCACGCCGGGCCTGACGATTTCGGACACCGGGCCGGGAACGACCGGCGCGATCGTGTTGCGCGGTTTGGCTGCATCGGACGTCAGCAGTACCGGTTCCAACTACGACAGTGCTGTCGGCGTCTATCTGGGCGAAGTGCCGCTCTATTACGACTTTAAGCTGCTGGACGTCGACCGGGTCGAAACGCTACTGGGACCGCAGGGCACGCTTTACGGTCTGGGCACGCTGGCAGGCGCCATCCGCAATATTCCCAACCGGCCCAATGTCGACGCATTCGAAGGCTCCGTCCACGCCAGCACCTATGTCAAGGATCATAGCGGCAAGATCGGCTATCAGGCCGACGCGGTAATCAACATCCCCATCTTGCGCGACAATATCGCCTTCCGTTCAGTCGTCGGCTATTACTTCGATCCCGGCTTTATCGATTATCCGCTGTTGATCCAGACCCCCGGCGTCTCGCTGCCGCAGCCCGATGGTTTCATTACGCCCGGCGAACCCGAAACCATCTCTGACGCCGGCTATGCCGCTAACCTCAAAAGCGCCAAGGATCTCAACTTCGAAAAGACCATCACGACGCGCAATCAGTTGTTGTTCACGACGGGACCGGACTTCACGGGCGTGCTGACCTATGCATTCCAGCGCACGAAGACCGGCGGCGCCCAGACGAACAGCGCCGGCGTTTTCGGCACTGGCAAATATGAAAATGCCAGCCGTTTCGTCGAACCGGTAAATCGCCGGGCACATCTGCTCAGTCTGGAAATCAACGCCAGCGTCTTCGACTTTGCCGACCTGGTGGCGACGACGGCCTACACCAAGGTCAAGACCGACTCAATGCGGGACAATACCGACCTGTTGCTCGATCTCGACTATGATTATGAACTGTTCCCGGCCTTTTCGAGCTGGAACAGTTCATCGACGCAGCGCAAGCAGTATAATCAGGAGATCCGCTTCGTCTCCACCCATGGCGGGCCCTTCAGTTGGGTTCTGGGCGGCTTTCACAATGAAAACAGCTATCAGAGCGACTATGCAGAGCGCATACCCAATCATCCTTGGGCCGACCCCGCTACCAATCCAGAATATCTGGAATATGTAAGCTATATCACGTCCAAGGTGAAGGAAACCGCATTCTTCGGCGAGGGCACGTTCAAGATCATGCCCGATTGGCAGGTCACAGGCGGCGCCCGATATTTCAAATACTCGTCCAAAATCGCGGGCGCGCAGACCCTGCCGATCCTCGGCGATCCGCTCAGCCCCTATGACCTGCCCGCCCGCGGCGGCAAGGCTGGCAAGAGTGGGTGGGTGTGGAAATTCAACACTTCCTATAACTTCACGCCGGACTTGATGCTCTATGCCACCTACAGCAAGGGCTATCGCATTGGTGGCCCCAACAGCGTTGCGCCATGCCCCAACCCGCTGCCGAACGATCCTGATGGCGACAACGTCAACAACACACAGATTATCTGCGGCTTGCCGTTTGAAATCCAGTATGGACCTGACGAAACCAAGAATATTGAAGTCGGCATCCGTACCCAGTTGTTCAATCGCAAGCTGACGTTCAATTTCAACGTGTTCCAGATCGATTGGGACGGTATTCAAGTTGCATCAGCCACGCTGAACGGCATTGCGGGCATTACCGTCAATGGCGGCACGGCCCGGTCCAAGGGGTTCGAGACATCGTTCCAGTTGCGGCCGATCGCGGAACTGATGATCCAGGGCACCTATGCCTATACGGATGCGGCACTCACCCAAGATGTGGCGGGAATCATCCCGGTCAATTCTCCCGCACAGACCTATCCCACCGCTCCGGTCAACCTGCCTGCCTTGTCGGGCGACCGTCTGCCGGGTTCGACCAAGAACAGCGGCAGCCTGGGCGCGACCTACACCATGCCGTTGGGCGACGACGCTTCGCTCAGCGCCAACTGGACGGCGACCTATCGCGGCAATATCGTGACCCGCTTGGGTTGGGACCGCGCCTATGGCGACAAGCTGCCTGGGTACGTGATGCACCGCGCGTCGCTGACCTATGACACTGATCGCTACAGCCTCAGCCTGTTCGCGAACAATATCTTCGACAAATATGCTGTCGTGTCCGTCGCCAACGACCGGTCGCGTATCGGCGTCAATGATGGCGTCCGCCTGCGCTATTATCAGCAGACTGTCGCCAGCCCGCGGACCTTCGGCATTGAGGGCCGCTTCAAATATTGATGATCAGAGCAGGCTGCGTCCCATTGGGCGCAGCCTGCTCCAGTCTTTTGTTTTCGTATCGCTTTTAGCGGAGAGCCGGTTCCCACTTTTCCGCACGATGCTTTAGCAGGGGGATGGGGCGCTTTCGGGAAACCGGAGGCGCCCCTTTTCCGTTTCAATCGACCGCGATGTCCTGGCTTTGCAGCCACAGGCGCGCCGGTTCCAGCGCGTCGGCATGGGCTTTCCATCGGCCCACTGCGTCGGCGTTGATCGGGCGGCGGACTTGCGCCGCGCTGGGCGTCGCGACGGCGGCCTCGTTCCGGTGAAAGGACAGGCAGGCGTCGTCCCAGTCCAGTCCGCAATGGTCCAGCAGGCGGCGGGTCTGCCCTTCCTGATCGGCGACCAGTCCTTCATAGGACAACTGGAGCACGCGCCCCGGCCACAGCCGGTCCCACATCGCCATCAGCCGGTCGAAGCGCGCATAATAGCGGGCGATGTCCATTACATCGTAGGAATAGGCGTAATAAGCAGACTGGCTGGCGAACAGATTTTTGTAGTTGCTCCAGATCGTGTCCATCGGGTTGCGCCGCAGACAGACGATGCGGGCGTTGGGCAGCGCACGAACAATATGGCCGATGTAGAGGAAGTTGGCCGGCAGCTTGTCGGTGAAGCGGGCGGTGCGGCCCGACCTGTGGTGGCTGGCGCGCTCCAGATAGGCGGCCTCGATTGCCGCAGGATCGGCCGAGCCGCTGGCCATGATCGTTTCCGGGTCGATAACGACCCGCGAGCGCGTCCCGGCGAGCCGCTTGACCGCGATGGGCATCGCCTGAAGCTCGCCGGCGGCTTCCACGTCGCGGTGGGACGACAATATGCGGTCGACCAGCGTCGTGCCGGTGCGTGGCATTCCCACGACGAAGATGGGGCGTCCGTCCGCGTCGCCCGTCCCCCGGTTTAGACCGGCCCCACCCCGGTCGAACAGCGCTTCGATGGCGTCGAAAATGGCGGCGTCCTGGCGGAAATCATAACCCAATATCTGCTTTTGCCGGGCGTTGGCGGCGGCCAGATGGGTGAAGCTGGCCGCCGCATCGCCCAAATCCTCCAGTTCCTTCGCCAGCGCATATCGAATGCGCAACGCATCGTCGGGATTGCTGGCCATGCCCAACGCCTTTTCCAGGCGGGGCACGTGATTGGACGCGGCGGTCTGGCGCGACAGGATGGCCAGCGCATAATGCGCCCGTCCATTGGTCGGTTCGCCTTTCAACAGCGTCTCGTAATGCGCGCGCGCGTCAGCGGTCCGGCCGGTAAAGCCGCAGGCGGCGGCCAGATTATAGCGAAACTCGCGATTGTCCGGTTCAGCCGCGACCGCTTGCAAAAAGGGGGCGACCGATGCTTCATGGTCGCCCAGGCGCGCCAGCACGCAACCGATGGTGTCGCAGGTGAGGGCGTCTGGGGGGGCCAGCGCCATGGCCTGGCGGGCGGCATCCGCCGCCTCGCCATCGCGGCGCACAAGAATCAGCAGCCTGGCCAACTGGGCCAGATGCTCGGCCTTTGGCCCCCGGTCGACCGCATTCTGGAGCAACGGAAGCGCCTGCGCGACCTGATCGGCCTCGACCGCCGCCATGCCAAGCAGGAAATAGCCGTCCGGGTTCGCCGGATCGGCTGCAATCACGGCGCGCGCGGCTGCGATCGCCGAGTTGAGATCACCCTGCTTCAGGGCTGCGCGCGCCTGTGCTTCATATTTCATCGGGGCGATCCGCCTGGGGCAGGGGTGTCGGCATTCCCATCCTGTCTGGTGTGGTCGGCGCGTCGCACCGATCAGGGTGATCAGTTTAGGCTGGCGGGATCGCGATGACAAACATGTCGTTCCACCCGCTGCTTATGCACTGTGCAACAGCTTGCGAAACCGCGCCCGGATCAGTTTGCCTTCCAATATCCGGCCGATCACATAGAGCAGTGCGAAAATGCCCGCAAAAACATAGGCCGTCGTGGGGGAGGACTTCTTATTTCCGCCCTCCTTTTTCTTCTCTTCGTCCGATTTGGGTTTTTCCGGCGCGGGGGCGCCCAGCGCCTTGTCAATCCAGTGCTGGGGTCGTTCGACCTCCTTGTTCTCAGCTTTCTTGTCCTTCCGCGCTGCCGCGCTCGACGCCGATTCCATATTGCCGATGGCGATGGTCAACTGTCCGAAGCCGATGAACATCGCGGGCAGGATGAAGCAGAACAGCAGGATCCGGCTGAACATGTCATAACGCAGCACAGGGCCGCCAGCGCCCTGTTCGACGGTCAGCACGCCGCCGTCGAATATCGACATCTTGTCCTGGGGCGCCTGCGCGCCCTTGCGAAAGGTGAACACGCCGCCCGACCGTTCATGGCTGGTATAATCCTGGCGGAAGAGGGGGGCGAGGCGCGCGAACGCTTCGTCATCCGTTTGCCCCGGGGCCAGCGCTACATGGCCCCTGATGTGCCAGATCCAGTCGATCAAACGCCGATTCACTCTGTTTCCTGTCCGCTGGAGGTGGGGCGGCATCATGCCGTGCGAGAGCGCATTGTGCTCCCGATCATGGGGTGGATAATGGCAGGACGGGGCTTTGCGCCCCGCCTCACTCGGCGGGAACCGCGATGGCCGGCCGCGCGAATTTCTGCTTCAGGTTCTTCCACGCTTCTGCGAAGGGAAAGACCATCGTCTCGCGGATCGTCATGCGGCGGCCGCCCTCCATGCCCAGCAACTCCGCCTCGCCATCGACGCAGGTGCCGAACAGCCGGTCGATGATGATCCAGGTTCCGGCATAGTTGCTGCGCGTCGCTTCATAGTCCTGCGAATGATGAACGCTATGATGTTCGGTCGTGTTGAAGATGAAGCGCCACCAGCGCGGCGTGTTGAATCGGACGTTGATATGCTGGTAGGTGCCTACCGCAAGGCCAAGGGTGCCCGCGAGCAGGGCCGCTCTGGGCAGAAAATCGAAGAAGCCGCCAATGCCCAGGCCGATAAGGAACAATTCGACAGGATTGCCTACCGCGCCCTTGTTGATGTTCAACTGGGTGATGTAGTGATGCGGCGCGTGGGTCAGCCAGAGCGGATACCAGTTGTGCATCCCGCGATGCATCCAATATTGCCCGCAATCGAAGATGAAGGAGATGAGCACCGCCTGCACCAGCAGCGGCAGGCCGACGAACCAGGCCAGTTTGTCCCAGTCAAAGGCGTTCTGGATCGCTTCGATCATGGCGCCGTCACCAATATATCCGTCGATCATGCGTAGGACGGTGTAGCCGAGCGAGACATAGAACAGGTCGGTGACCAGTTCCTTCCAGGTCAATCGCCAACTGTCATGGCGTGGATTCACCCATTCCATCGCCAGCAACAGTAACTTGAAACCGATGCCGATGCCGATCGCGGTGGACGCTTTGGCGATGTCATTGGGGGCGTAATACCAGAAGGCGACCAGCGCCAGCAGCGCGGCAGGCTGGAACCAGGTGAACACGAACCGTTTGAGCGGTCCCCCCTGGACCTTGGGAATATTTTCCCAACCGACCGTGACCGGAGCCTGCGCCCCGATGATTCGCTTGCCTACGCGGACTCCATCCATCACGCCTGCCCTCGCGCTCTATGGTTGCCCTCTCCGGTATCACTAATTCTTGCAAAAGTAATATCACGAAGACTCCCCTTGTCTACAGGCAAAGCGACATCGCCGGCAAATGGCCGCGCTTCGCCCGTTCGGACGCGCGAAAGGACCCATAGCCGCGCACGTTCGTCCGGTTGCCGCGGCTGCACAGTCGGGCGGACGTGCGGGAACAAGGCAATGGCGGGGCGCGACGTCTCGTTTCGACTCAAACCGGATATGGCGGAAAGAACGATGTTTTAAGCCGGTGATTTGCTTAACGGTCATGCGCGCCTATCATCCCGCCATCGATATGATTTCGACGGAATGCGCAATGACCGATCCTATATCCTCCACCGCCATACGCGCCCGCTTTGCGGCCGCCATGTCCGACATGTATAGACAGGAAGTGCCGTTGTACGGCGATCTGCTCGACATAGTGTCGAGGGTGAATGCCGCCGTCCTCGCCGCCGAACCCGCGTTGCGCGCCGCATTGGAAGAGGCGGGCGAACTGGCGCGGCTGGATGCGGAGCGGCACGGCGCGATTCGCGTTGGCACCGCGCAAGAGCTGAGCGCGCTGCGGCGGGTCTTCGCGGTCATGGGAATGGCGCCGGTCGGCTATTACGACCTGTCGGTCGCCGGCGTACCGGTTCATTCCACCGCCTTTCGCCCGATCGACAGCGAGGCGCTGCGCGCCAATCCCTTTCGCGTTTTCACTTCGCTGCTTCGCCTGGACCTGATCGCCGATACGGATCTGCGCGCGCAGGCGGCGTCGATACTGGCAGGGCGGCGGATATTGTCCGACCGGGCGATGGAACTGGTCGCGCTGCATGAGGAGCGGGGCGGGCTTTCCGATGCCCAGGCGAGCGAATTCGTGGACGAGGTGCTCGACACTTTCCGCTGGCACGCGCGCGCGATCGTCGATCGGACAAGTTATGACAGGCTGAACGCGGCGCATCGGCTGATCGCTGACATCGTCAGCTTCAGGGGGCCGCACATCAATCATTTGACGCCGCGCACGCTCGACATCGATGCGGCGCAACAGGCGATGCATGACCGCGGCATGGCGGCGAAGGATGTGGTGGAAGGGCCGCCTCGCCGCGCCGTGCCGATCCTGCTGCGCCAGACGAGTTTCAAGGCGCTGGACGAAAGCATCGGGTTCGTGGACGATTTGGGGCAGACAACGGGCAGCCACACCGCGCGCTTCGGTGAAATCGAGCAGCGCGGCGTGGCGCTGACTCCCGCCGGGCGGGCGCTGTATGACGCCTGTCTGGATCGGGCGCGCGGCGCGCAGGGGTCGCAGGGGGCGGACTATATGGATCGGCTGGCGGCCGCCTTTTCGGCGATGCCGGACGATATCGTGGCGTTGCGTCGAGATGGGCTGGCCTATTTCCGCTACAGCGCGACGCCCACCGGGGTCGGGGCGCTGGCCGGTGAGGCTGGCGACGGCGCGGATGTCGAGGCGTGGATCGACGCGGGCTGGATCCGTGCCGATCCTATCACCTATGAGGATTTTCTGCCGGTGAGCGCAGCGGGCATTTTCCAGTCGAACCTTGAGGGACGCGAACAGGCGGCCTATGCCGCCCATTCGGCGCAGGCGCAGTTCGAACAGGCGCTGGGTGCGCCCGTTGCCGATCCCTTCGCTCTCTATGCCGCTGAGGAGGCTGCCTCCCGCGCGGCTGCGATAGCGGCGTTGCGCGGCGCCTGATGCCTTGCTCGTTTATATCTTGCCCTGACCGTTCATCATTCATGCTGGCGCATTTTCGCTGTGGCTCGCGCTTGCGCCAGCCGATATTGACAAAATCGCTGCGCCTCAATTAACGCCTCCATGACCGCGGAGGCCGCGAAATTTCCTTTCCGGCGGCGCTGGCGTGCGCCATGCGAGGGGAACGGATTTTGAGCGACGAGCAATTCATCCTGCGGCTGTCATGCCAGGATCGGCCGGGCATTGTTTCGACGGTGACGACGTTCCTCTTCCACGCCGGTTACAATATTCTGGACGCGCAGCAGTTCGACGACGAGCTGACCGGCCGCTTTTTTGCGCGCATCCATTTTTCATCGGTTTCCCAACATGGGGCGCTGGATGATCTGCGCCAGCGTTTTGCCGCGACGGCGGCGGCATTCGACATGGACTGGGCCATTCGCAGCCGGTCGGAGCCCCAGCGCGTGTTGTTGATGGCATCCAAATTCGACCATTGCCTTGCGGATTTGCTATATCGCTGGCGGACGGGCGAACTGGTGATGAACCCCGTTGGCATCCTGTCCAACCATCCGCGCAAAACCTATGCGTCGCTCGACTTTGGCGACATTCCGTTTCACCATCTGCCGATCAGCAAGGACAGCAAACCACAGCAGGAGGCCCGCATCAAGGCGATCGTCGACGAGACGGGCGCAAGTCTGGTCGTCCTTGCGCGTTACATGCAGATTCTGTCCGATGACCTGTCCGCCTTCCTGTCGGGGCGCTGCATCAACATACATCACAGCTTCCTGCCCGGCTTCAAGGGAGCGAAGCCCTATCATCAGGCCCATGCCCGGGGGGTCAAGATCATTGGCGCGACGGCGCACTATGTCACGTCGGATCTGGATGAAGGCCCGATTATCGAACAGGATGTCGAGCGCGTGAGCCATCGCGATCGGCCCGATGATCTTGTCCGCAAGGGTCGGGACATCGAGCGCCGCGTTCTGGCGCGGGCGGTCCGCTACCATCTGGACGATCGCGTTATTCTCAATGGATCGACCACCGTCGTTTTTCCCGAGTAACCGGTCCCGACCCCATTGGTTGTTGAGATTTGCCGCGAGTTGATTGCGGCTGAGCAGAGATGGATGAGCGCGGTGAAGCTCTGATCGGTTTCGACAGGACTGGTGCGCTGCGGCATTGGTGAGATGACAACAGTTGCCCCGCGTCGGTTCAGTGCGGGGAAATCGAGCGCGCCGCGTTGCAGGGGTGTCGACGGATATTGAGTCTGACCGGAACGGGCACGCGCGTCCTCGACCTTTTGGGCGGGGATGCGGAGGAGATGGTCGCGCTGGACGTCAACAGGGCTCAGAATTTTCTGCTGGAGTTGAAGATTGCGGCGATTGCCCGGCTGGATCGGACCGCCAGCACTTATGTGGCGGCATTTTCCGAACGCGGCGCGGCAACATTCATCGCCAATCTCGAAACATCCTTGCACCTTCACCCCTGGGGCGACCATGATCTGCCGGTAACGGTGAATGACGGCGCGGCGGGCACTACGGGCTTCAAGCGCAATCGCGAAGCCAGCGCCGAAAGGAAGTTCACGGCCTTTTATCTTCGCCATCTCCCCCGGACGCGCCGAGGGCCCTTTGCCGCGCTCGGCGCAATCGCCAATCGGGTTGGCATGCCTTTGTTGCTTAAATACAACCTTTAGCTGCTCGCTGGACGATTGGCTCATGCGGACGCGCCGGTTGTCGAACCCCGAAAGCTCGCTTCTACAATATCCGGCAACTTTTGCTTGCCTTCCAGGCATTGCGGAGCGATCCTACGCCGGATCGGGTCAAGCGCGGTTTGCGCCGATCCCGACGGGTATCCAGAACAATCTGGAGCATGGAAAGAGGGTAAATGGAATGGAAGGCATAGAGGTCGATTCTGGCGAGAAGGCGATCATCATCTTGCAGAGTTTGATCTGCTATCTGCGCGAGAAGAATGTTCTTAGCCGGGCAGACATCGAGGAACTGAGGGACCGGGTTGACGCGCGGATTTCCGCTGCGGAAAAATCCATGCCCTGCGACTTGGCTACGGCTGCAGCCGCAGCCCGCGAAATGGCCAGTCTCGAGCAATTCTGCGGCAAGCGCTATGGTGGCAAGCATCGCAAGAGCCACTGATCCGAACAATCTGACCGGGCGCAGTCGCTGCGTGCGGCGCCCGGCATTTTACAGGGCGACGCCTACAGGGCTCTGAGCGCCGCCACCATCATCCGTGCGCTCTGTTCCGCCGTCTGTGAAGCATCGAGGCGCGGCATCGCTAGACGGCGATGCCCAAGACCGAACATGCAGCCGAGCATCAATTCCGCCGCCCCCTCCAGTTGGTCACCAGCAAGTGAAGGATTCGCCGCGAGCGCGAAACCGCGCAGATAGCTGCGCAGCCGCTCGCACATTTTGCCGATCGTCTGGCCCACGCGCTCGTTGCGCGACCCTTCGGCGAGAATGTCGAACGAAAGGGCTTCGTCGCTGTCCCTCATGGCGTGGAGGAACAGTTCCTCGATGGATTTCTCGATGGTGATCTCACCCGTCCCAAGCCTTTGGCGTATCCTTTCAAGATCGGCTATCTTCTCGTCGAAATCGGCGTGAACAATCGCCTCTATGATCTCGGCCTTGCTCTTGAACGAACGGTAGATCAGTCCGACTGACATGTCGGCCGCCGCCGCCAGTTCCGACATTGAAGTCTGATGGAATCCGTTCGTTGCAAACAGGTCTTTGGCAGCGTGCCGGATACGATCCGCACTGGGCAATTTGTCTTTCACTGCACCCCTTCCATCGCCTTGGACGCTTTTTAGCTTGAATTGTTCATGGTCCATTTCTATCTGAAACGCAATGTGAATGATCGTTCACTCTCCCCCTCCCAATGCTCATAAAGAGAGAACCCACATGCAAAAGGCGGTCATAGCGGGAAGCCTCGCCTGGGCCTCAGCCCTGGTATTGCCGCTGCTGCTCGGCGGCTGTGGCAGTGAACAGCCTCCGGCTCCTGCTGCCCCGTCTGTTGGCGTTGTGACGCTCACCACCGAGTCGGTTGAGTTGACCAACGAATTGCCTGGCCGCATCGCAGCGCTTGAAACGGCGGACGTGCGCCCGCAGGTTACAGGTGTGATCCGCCGCCGGCTCTTCACCGAAGGCAGCTTCGTCAAGGCCGGTCAGCTTCTTTATGAGATAGAGGATGCTCCCTATCGCGCCGCTCTCGCGCAGGCGCAGGGCTCGCTCGCCGTCGCCAAAGCCACGATCAACGCCACCGCGCTGCAGGCGCAGCGTTATAGAGATCTGATCGCGATCAACGCTGTCAGCAAACAGCAATATGACGATGCCGCCGCCGCCGCACAGCAGGCGCGCGCCAATGTTGCGGCGCAACAAGGCGCGGTTCAGGCTGCCCAGGTGAATCAGAACTTCACACGCATCCGCGCGCCCATCTCCGGCCGCATCGGCCGTTCGCTCTTTACCCCCGGCGCGCTCGTTTCGGCGACGCAGGCCGATCCTCTGGCGACCATCCAGCGCACCGACACAGTCTATGTCGACGTTACGCAATCCGCCGCTCAGATCATTGACCTGAAGCAGGCTATGGCGTCGGGCGGCGTGAGCGAGGCGGATGGCGCACCGATCCGGCTGCTCCTGCCCAATGGTTCCGTTTACCCGATTGAAGGCCGGCTTCAGTTCGCCGACGTCACGGTCGATCCAAGTTCCGGCTCGGTCGTTTTGCGCGCGACCTTTCCCAACCCTGACGGCCTTCTGCTGCCTGGCATGTATGTTCGCGCCAGGCTCGTCGAAGGTTTGCGCCGGAACGTCATCCTCGCGCCGCAGCAAGGGGTGACGCGCGATCCGCGTGGCCGCGCGACAGCGATGGTGGTGGGCAAGGACGGCAAGGTCGAAATCCGCCAGATCGAGACTGATCGCGCGGTGGGCGGCAAGTGGATCGTCACCAGGGGGCTCAAGGCAGGTGACCGGCTGATCGTCGAAGGTCTGGTGAATCTTCGCCCCGGTACAGTGGTCAAGCCGGGAGCGCCGCAACAGGTCACCGTGGCGTCGGGCGAGGGCCGTTAAGTCATGTCCCGCTATTTCATCGACAGGCCCATCTTTGCATGGGTTATCGCCATCGTCATGATGCTTGCCGGCGTCCTGGCGGTCCGTTCGCTGGCCGTTGCACAGTTCCCGGAAATCGCCGCCCCTGCCGTGCAGATATCCGCCCGCTATCCCGGCGCCGATGCCGAGACGCTGGAATCGACCACCACGCAAGTGATCGAACAGCAGCTCAAGGGCATAGATCACCTGCGCTACTTCTCCTCGTCAAGCGACAGCGCAGGCAATCTCTCGATCACGCTGACCTTCGAGCAAGGTACTGATCCGGATATCGCGCAGGTCCAGGTTCAGAACAAGCTCTCGCAGGCGACGCCGCTGCTTCCGCAGGAAGTGCAGCAGCAGGGCCTTCGCGTGACGAAGTCGTCTGCGACCTTTCTCATGATCATGGCGGTCTATGCTGATGACGGCATTCACGACGAGCAGGACGCGAGCGATTTCGTCGCAAGCTCGCTGCAGGATCCGATCAGCCGCGTAAGCGGCGTGGGCGACACCCAGTTGCTGGGCGCGCAATATTCGATGCGCGTGTGGCTCGATCCCTTCAGGATGGCCAACCTCGGCGTCACCGTGACCGATGTGATCGCAGCGATCCGGGAGCAGAACGCCCAGGTTTCAGCCGGCCAGATCGGCGGATCGCCCTCACCCAAGGGGCAGGCGCTCAACGCCACGATCACCGCCCAGACGCGCCTGCGCACTGTAGACCAGTTTCGGCAGATCATGCTCCGCAACAATTCCGATGGCTCGGTGGTGCGGCTGGCCGACGTCGCGCGGGTTGAAATCGGCTCGGAAAACTACAGCTTTAGCGCGAAGCTCAACGGCCACCCCGCCGCCGGCTTTGGCATCAAGCTGGCTCCCGGCGCCAATGCGCTGGAGACGGTGGATGGAGTGAAGACTGAGATTGAACAGCTCTCGAAAAGCTTCCCGAGCTGGGTGAAGTACAAGTTCCCGGTCGACAACTCGACCTACGTCAAGCTGTCCGTGGAGCAAGTGATTCGCACGCTTGTGGAAGCAGTCCTGCTTGTGTTCGTTGTGATGTTCCTGTTCCTTCAGAACTGGCGCGCAACGCTGATCCCGACGATCACGGTGCCGGTCGTGCTGCTGGGGTCGCTCGCGATCCTGCAGCTGGCGGGCTTCACCATCAACACGCTCACCCTGTTCGGCATGGTGCTTGCGATCGGCCTTCTGGTCGACGACGCCATCGTCGTCGTGGAGAATGTCGAACGCCTGATCCAGACCGAGGGGCTGAGTCCGAAGGAGGCGGCGCGCCGGTCGATGGACGAGATCAGCGGCGCGCTGATCGGTATCGGTCTCGTGCTGTCGGCGGTGTTCCTGCCGATGGCCTTCTTCGGCGGATCGACCGGCGTTATCTTCCGTCAGTTCTCGATCACCATCGTCTCCTCGATGGTGCTTTCGGTGCTTGTCGCATTGATCCTGACGCCGGCGCTGTGCGCCACCATCCTGAAGCCATCCCCAGACGGGCACGGGCATCGCGGTGTTGGACAGACGGGGATCGCCGGATTTTTCAACCGCTTCTTCCACGGCTTCAACACCAGGTTCGACCAGGGCATCGACCGCTACGGCAAGGTCGTTGACAAGGTAGAGCGCAACTGGGTGCGCACCATGTGCGTCTACGCGCTCATTGTTGTGGGCATGGGCGTGATCTTCCTGCGACTTCCCGGGGGCTTCCTGCCAGAGGAGGATCAGGGCCGCCTGATCAACCAGGTCTCGCTGCCTGCCGGCGCGACCATCGAGGAGACGGAACGCACGCTCGCGCGGGTGCGTGAGCATTATTTCAAGGCAGAAAAGGCCAATGTGTCCGACGTTTTCACGATCGCCGGCTTCGGCTTCGTGGGCCAGGGGCAAAATGTGGGCATCGCTTTTGCGCGCATGAACGATTGGTCTGAGCGCCGGGGCAAGGACAATCATGTCAACGCCATCGCCCAGCGCGCCAACAAGGCCTTCCGCAAGATCACCGCAGGCATGGCGATCGCCTTCGTGCCACCCGCTGTGCAGGAGCTGGGCAACGCCACCGGCTTCGAGTTTCAGCTTGTCGATCATGGCGGGCTGGGCCATGAGAAGATGATTGAGGCCCGCAACCAGCTGCTGGGCATGGCCAAGGGCGAAAAGCGCCTTGCACAGGTTCGACCCAACGGCCTTGAGGACACGCCCCAGCTCAAGCTTGACGTCGATCAGGCCGCCGCCGGGGCCCTGGGTATTTCGCAATCAGACATCAATTCGACCATCAGCACCGCGATGGGCAGCACCTATGTCAACGACTTCATCGACCGCGACCGGGTGAAGAGGGTCTTTGTGCAGGCGGACGCTCCGTTTCGTACGACGCCCGAGTCCATCGGCCAGTTCTATGTGCGCGGCAGTTCGGGCGTGATGGCCCCGATCTCCTCCTTCGCCAGGACGGAGTGGACCCGCGGTCCCGCCAAGCTTGAGCGTTTTAACGGCGTCTCGTCGATGCAGATCATGGGCGCGCCCGCACCGGGCGTCTCGACGGGCGAGGCCATGAACCTGATAGAGGGCATGGCCGCCAAGCTGCCCTCCGGCGTCGGTCTGAAATGGAGCGGCATATCCTATGAGGAAAGGACCTCCAGCGGTCAGGCCCCGGCGCTCTATGCGCTCTCCATGCTGATCGTTTTCCTGTGCCTCGCCGCCCTCTATGAAAGCTGGTCGGTGCCGATCGCTGTCATGCTGGTGGTGCCGCTGGGCGTGCTTGGCGCGGTCGTAGCGGCAAGTCTGGTAGGGCTTAACAACGACATCTACCTGCAGGTCGGGCTCATCACCACAATTGGCGTTTCGGCTAAGAACGCAATTCTCATCGTCGAGTTTGCAGAAGAGAAGATGCGCGAGGGCCTGCCGCCGGTCGAAGCCGCGTTGGAAGCAGGCAAGCTGCGTTTGCGGCCGATCCTTATGACCAGCCTCGCCTTCATCTTCGGCGTGCTACCGCTGGCGCTTTCCACCGGCGCGGGCGCCGGGGGGCAGAATGCGATCGGCTGGGCGGTGGTCGGCGGCATGCTCTCAGCCACCGTGCTGGCCATCTTCTTCGTGCCCGTATTCTTTACCGTAGTTAAACGCCTGTTTCGTGAACACCACAGGCGCGGCGATGACCAACGGGGCATCCTCGAAAGCGAGGCCCGGGGCGCACCGCAGGAGTCATGACAATGAAGAAGATGAGAGCGCTTACCGCCACTTCGCTGGCGCTTGTGCTGGCCGCCTGCAACATGGCGCCCAAATATGTCCGGCCGGACCTGCCCGTCGCTCCTGCCATCCCAGCGGGGCCGGGCGAGGGCGTTGCGCAAACAGCAGGGCAGGGTCCGGTCGTTTCGGCCGATACTGCCTGGAAGGATTTCTTCACCGACCCGCGTCTGGCGCGGGTAATCCGGACCGCTCTCGACAACAATCGCGACCTGCGCATCGCGCTCGCCAATGTCGAACAGGCGCGTGCGCAGTATCGCGTGCAGCGCGCCGACCTTCTGCCAACGGCAGCCGCGAGCGGCCGTGCGACCTACCAGGATCAGCCCTTCGCGCAGGGCGTGGGCGGCGCTGCGTCGGGGCGGACCGACGTCTACACTGCTTCGGTGGGCGTCTCCGCATGGGAAATCGACCTTTTCGGTCGCGTGCGCAACCTCACCCGGGCGGCGCAGGAACGTTACTTCGCCTCGGTCGAAAACCGCAACGCCGCACAGACCGCGCTGATCGCCGAGACGGCGACGGCCTGGCTGACCATGGCCGCCGACCAGGAACGCCTGCGGATCGCGCGCGAACTCGAGAAGGCCTTCGGTCAGACGCTCCGGTTGACGCAGGCGCGCTTTGACAAGGGCGTGGCGTCCGAACTTGAGGTGCGTCAGGCGCAGACGAGTTACGATGCCGCGCGCTCAGATATCGCCTCGGCCATCACCCTGGTCGCGCAGGATCGCAATGCGCTTGAGCTGCTGGCCGGAACCATGCTCCCTGAAGAAGACCTGCCCGCAGACCTGCCTGCCGACGATGTGACGCTCACCGCCCTTCCTGCGGATCTGCCTTCCACGCTGCTGCTGCGCCGCCCTGATATCGCCGCGGCGGAACATCAGCTTAAAGGCGCCAACGCCAACATCGGCGCGGCCCGCGCGGCTTTCTTTCCCAGCATCTCGCTGACCGCCGCCCTGGGGACGATGAGCCTTGGTCTATCGGACCTGTTCAAGTCGGGCAGCGACTTCTGGTCGGTGGCGCCATCGGCCAGCGTGCCCATCTTCGACTTCGGTCGGAACCAGGGCAACCTGCGCTACGCGCGCGCCGCCTACGACGCCATGGTCGCGACCTATGAGAAGAGCGTCCAGACCGGCTTTCGAGAAGTCGCCGATGCGTTGGCGCGGCGCTCGACAATGACGGCGCAACTCGAGGCGCAAACCTCGCTGCGCGATGCGGCCAGGAAGAGCTATCAACTCTCCGATGCGCGCTTTCGTGCCGGTGTGGACGACTTCCTGACGACGCTCGACGCACAGCGCACGCTCTACAGCGCCGAACAGGCATTGGTTTCGACTCGCTTGGCACGAGCCAGCAACATGGTCGAGCTTTACCGCGCCATCGGCGGCGGGCTGACCTAAACGCGATGCGACGGGCCGCGCCGGACTTTGAAGTTCATTGGGCGCTTTATCGCGTGCTGGGAGCAGACCTGAACCAGATCCATGCCATTGGACCATCGCTGGCCCTCAAGCTGGTCGGAGCGTAAGGCGCCGACCTTGCGGCACAGCCAAGCTCATGCCGCTTCACATCATGCTGTGCCCGGCGCCAGGCAACAGGTATCTGGCGCCAAGCTGGTGTCATCGGAAACGCTCCGATCATCAAGCCGGTCGGCGGGTGCCGACAGACCCCTGAACCCTCGGGCGACCAAGCCGCGCAGCGCTGTGACCCTGGCTTCCGTCATTGGGTGGGTGCGCCGCATCCTCTTTGGCCATTGGCGCATTCCCACAGGTCTTCGTTGCCCACGCCGGTGACCGGATCGTCGATGAGCGGCGCATAGCCCGGCATCGGTTGGCTTTCCTGCAGGGTGATGGTGTCGGTTTCGACGGGCGGCGGGATGAAGCGGGTGATCGGATCGGGATCGAGCACCGCCGTGATGACGTCTGCATTGGGGATGCCGGGCTCTCCCGCGCCTTCCCCTGCCAGGCCGCATCCCGTGGGGTTGGCGATCAGGCAGCCGTTGATCGTCGAGGCGCGATGGAACCGGCCGCTGGTCGCGCCGCGCACGCCGTTGATGAGGGTGCTGGGCGCAACGCTCTTGCCGCTCAGAAGGCTTGAGGGTGCTTCGCCGGGCAGCAACTGACCGTTGATGACGATGCGCGCATTATCGCTGCCCGTCAGTATCTCCAGCGTGCTGGTGGAGGCGAGCAGGCCGCGCCGGTCTTCATGCGCCGTGCTCGCACCGACATTCTGCACAAAGGCGTCGTTGGCGACGTCCAGCGTGATGTCGGTGGCGCGGATGATGTTGTCGGTGCGCACGACACCATCATTCCGGGCGAGGCGCGCGTCGATGGCGGCGATGTCGGTCAACGCCGATAGGTCTTCCATGGCGGCTGCGGTGGCGACGTAGACAGCCGCCGAACGCATGACCAGGTGGCCGCCAAGGTCGCCGGGGCCTTCGCTGCGCAGGTCGATGGAGCCGGTGCTCGCGTCGACAAGGATTCGGTCCGCCGCGTCAAGGATCAACTGGTTGTCGCGGGCCATGCCGTCCATCTCGATCGCGCCACTGACCCGGATCGCGCCGATGGTGGTGATCGACAAGGCCCCGCCCGCGCCAATTTGTCCCTCGGCACCGGCCTGTGCGGTGAAATCGCCGATCTCGACCGCTCCTGTTGCCGTCAGGGCGATATTGCGGCCGTGCAATGCGGCGATTTCGCTGACCGACAGGCTGTAGCCGCCCGACTGGTCCTGTCCGCCAATGAAGGTCGCGCCACTGCCGGTGGCGTTGAGCGTCAATAGCCCGCCCGCGCCATCCGCTCCGGACAGAGCGAACAAGGAGGCGCTTTCTCCGATGGCTATGTCGGAGGAGGAGAGGGTGATGTTCCGGCCCCGTATCGCCCCGCTCAACGTCGCCATGCCCGCCGCCTGCGCCGTTATGTCGCCGCTCGCGTCAAGCGTGTCGATTTGCATCGCGCCGCCGGACGCCAATGTCATCGTGCCGCTTATGCCGTTGAATAGGCTGATGTCGCCATCGGCCTGCACCCGCAAAGTGCGCCCTTCGCCCGTTATGGCGTTGGCGATGCTCACATCGTCCAGGGCATGAACGTCGATGTCGCCCGTGGCTTCCAGTGACGCCAGCCCCGCGCCGCCCAGGTTGCGGGCAATGACGATGTCCCCGCCATGCGCGCCCACATAGGCGCTCGTCGTGGTCAGCAATTCGACCAGTTCCACCGACCCTTCGAGCGATTCGATGGAAGCGCTGCCGCTGCGCATTCGGGTGTCGCCGGTCGCGGTGACTGCACCGGTGGCGGTGAAATAGAGCGTTCCGGCAGCGGACAGACTGTCGAGCCCGGCGGGCAGGCCATCATGGCTGAAGGACATGGCGCCTCCGCTGGTCAGCAATATGTCGGTGGCCGATGCGATCACGCCCGTGCCGGAGAAGCGCATGTCGATGGCGCCCGGCGTCGTCGCCATGATGGAGCCCGCGCGAATGGCGCCGCCGTCCAGTGCGAAGCTGATCGCGCCGGATTCCGGTCCGGCGGCCCCTTCCAGCGTCAGCAGCAATGCCGAACTGATGGCGAGATCGGATGCGTCGGCGGCATGTTCGAAGCGGATATTGCCCGCTTCACCGCCATTGGTCGCGACGGCGTAGCCGGACAGGGTGGCGATGCGATGGGTTCCGCCGCCTGCCCGTGTAATCAGGATTTCGCCTGCCTGATTGGAGCCATCGACGTTGCCGTCGGCTATGGCGCTGAGCATTACATTGTTGAGATCGACACTGCCGCCGGACAGGGCCAGTTGGGCGGAGCCAGCGGTCGCGCCATGGTCGACGGCGCTGGCGTCGATCAGCAGCAGCGATGCGGGCGTTGCCGAGACGGTTGCGTCAACGACCTCGAATTTTGCAGTTCCGCCGGCGCTTCGCCCGCCTGCGGCTTCGTTGCCCTCGGGCGAACTGGCGCTGGCGGAAACGGCCGCGATGTTGGTCAGCAGCACCGAAGCGCCATTCGTCGTCGAGAACAGCGCCGATCCGCCCGTGGCCGTTCCTCCCGCAAAAACATAGGGGCTGGCGGGTGTCGAGCCGCTTTCTGCGTCGGCCGACACGGCGGCGACGCCGGTTTCGAGGCGGCTTGTCGATCCGCTGATCGTAATCATGGCCGTTCCACCGGCGCCATCGCCGCCGATGCCCGAAACGAAACGGTAGCCCAGGCCCGCGCCCCCGTCGCCGCCCTGGCCGATGGCGGTTGCCGCCAACAACTCGGTCACCTGGACCGAACCGCCGTCGATCATAATGCCAGCGGTTCCGCCTGAACCGTTGCCGCCCGAACCGCCTGCGTCGCCATAACCTGCATCGCCGCCTTGCCCCTCCGCACTGGTGACGAGCGCCGTCAAGGCCAGGTCGGCGGACACTCTGGCTTGGGCGGTCCCGCCGAAAGCATCGCCACCAGCGCCGCCCAGGCCCGTCGTCATGGTTCCGGTTTCGTCGATGGCGCTGCCGCCATGGCCACCGTCGCCATCTGCGCGAAGATCGAGCACGCCTAGTTGTTGACCCGCAGAGCGCACGGTCGCGAGAGCCGTGCCGCCGCGCCCGATGCCGCCATTGCCCGGCGTCACGCCAGTGAAGCCGCTTGCGCCGTCGCCATCGGCGGACAGATCAACGCTCTGTGTGGTCAGTGCGCCGCCAGCCAGTTCGACTTCCGCCCGCCCGCCTTCGCCATCCCCGCCATGCAAGGCCGCGCCGCCGGACCCATCGGCATAGAGGAACAGATTGTCGAGCGTGATCGCCGCGCTGCCCCCGGCTTCCATCAGGAAGAGGATATTGCCGCCCGTTCCCGATCCGCCGACGCCGGAGGCTTCGGTGTAGAAAAAGCTCGTCGAACCGCCATAGCCATTGGCGTAGAGCGAAAAACTGGGCGTGTTGAGGGTTCCCGACCGGCCGGTGAAGCGCACCGTGCCGCCAAGGCCATCGCCAACGGCGCCAGCGCGGTCGCCGGGTTCATAGCCGCTGGCCGCCGAACCGCCCCAACCGTCGGCGTTGAGCTGGAAATAATCGATCGCGCTGTCGCCGCCATCGACCAGCGCATTGACCGTGCCGCCATGGCCGTCGCCCGCCGAAAAATCGTCGCAACCGCCGCAGAGCGCGCCCAGATAGCCCCCCTCGCCATCGGCGCGGGCGCGGAATGTGCCGATCTGTGTCGCATTGCCGCCCAGCACGATGTCGACCGTTCCGCCGATGCCGTCGCCGCTGTCGCCCGCGGCATAATAGGAGCCTTCCGAATAGCTGGTGCCATAGCCATCGGCGCGGATGTCGAGTTCGCCGATCATGGTGGCCGCACCCCGGTCTGTGAAGGTGACGGAGCCGCCCCGGCCGGTGCCGCCCGGCGCGGGATCGCCATTGGTCACTTGCCCGCCACGGCCACTGGCGTCGAGTTGCATCCAGCCCGCGATGTCGAGTTCTCCGCCATTATTGGCAAGGGTGATCGCGCCACCCGTGCCGTCGGACGCGGCCTGTCCTGATGCGCCCTCGGCTGTCGCGTCGGCATAGCAATTATAATTGCCGCAGTCGGTCAGCAGGATCGCGCCCTTGTCGGCGGATGTGACGCGATCGATGCTGATGTCGATCGTGCCGCCCTGCGCCGGGCCGGACGCGCCGGGCACGGAAGCCGCGCGGGCGCTGGCAAAAAGCTGCATTGATCCGGATTGCATGACCCCGTCACGGGCCGTCAGGCGGATTGCGCCGCCGGTCGCGCCGCCCGACGCTAAGGGCGCGAACTGCCCGTTTGAGCCATAGAATACGCCTCCATCGGCGCGCGCCGAAGCCGAGAGGAAGGTGTCGCTGACCAAAGCGCCGCCGTCGATGGCGCTGAGATCGATTGAGCCACCGCGAACAGGCGCGGTCGCGCCATAGGCGATGCCGTTGGCGTTCAACTCCATCTGCTTTGCGTGGATCATGCCGCTCCTGCCCAGAGCCGCCAATGTTATCGAGCCGCCCTGCGCGCCATTGCCATATGCGCTGGCGTCAGCGATCAGGTCGTTGCCATCGATCACGCCATTGTCGCCGCGCAGCAGGATGGAGCCGCCACGCGCAGCTGCCCCTTCAAAATCCTCGCCGCTGGCGTCGAGGCGGAAATCATGGCCGGGGGCGGTCCTGATGCGACCGCCATTGCTGGCGATCATGCTGATCGCACTGCCGGTCGCGCCATTTTTGGCGGTGAGCGACAGGCCTTCATCGGCAAGCACATCGCCCCCGTCATGGGCCCGCAGGTCGATGGCGGTAAGCGACTGGAAGCTGGCCTGTTGCTGGAACCGCGTATTCTGGCCAGCGCCCACATCGAGGCTGATGCGGCCTGTCGCGGCGGCGGAGAGATCGGACGAGACGGTGGATGCGCCTATCGTCATCGCCGCGGGCGTGGACGCGCCGCTGCTGACGCCGCCGACCGAACCATAGCTGATGTCATAACCGGCCGACAGGATGACCGCACCGGCCTCATCGGAGGCGATGGCGGCGGGCGTATAGCCGATATTGCCGGACAACAGCATCGTCATCGCCTGGTTCTTGGGCATGGCGACCATGTAGATGCGCTGAATGTCGCTCCCGTCGCTCGTCGCCGGGCCGGTGGTCGTGCCGTCATGTACCACGCCATGGGCATCGCCGGTGCCGACCGTCATGGCGATGTCGAACAGGCCGTTGTTGATGCGAACATCGACCTGCTCCGCCCCGACATAGGCGGCCGAGCCGTTGACGATGACCGTGCCGCTCATCTCCACGCGCGGGGCGACCATCGCGACATAGCTGCCGGTGGCGAGCGCCTTGATGTTCGCGCCACGCGCGACCGAAACGGTGGACAGGCTGCCCGATGCGCCACGAAACCGAATTTCGCCATTGCCGCCATAAAGGCCGTCGGTGACGTCGATGGCATTGCTGGTCAGCACCAGCCCGCCGACATCGAACACGCCCGTCGATCCGACCAATATGCCGCCGGGCGAATAGAACCAGACATTGCCGCCGACCGCATTGTCCACCCGCGACTGGATGAGGCCGTTGAGCGCAACGGCGCGGTTCAGGGTAGCGCCTGAGGCGGGATCATAGGGAACGATGCGATTGAGGACGGTAAAGCCCGGCAGGCCCGGGCTTTGATAGGTTGCGCTATTGCCGTTGGGCAGGAAATTGATCGGGCCACTTCCCGACAGGTTGGATGGCGACCAGTCGATCACCACCTGATCCTGATGGATCAGCACGTCGGTGTGATTGGTTGAATCGACGATCTGCGCAGCGCTGTCGCCGCCCACCACCGTGCCCCGGCCGATAAAGCCCTGCCCATGGGCGGTCGATGCGGCGGCGATCGCCAGCGCCAGCGCGGCGCTCCCGCAGCCCGCGCGCCAGTGTGCGGCGGAGCGGACGGCGGGATAGTCGGTTTGGGAGGCTTGGCGGCGCATCAGCGGCTCCACGGCAGAAGTTGAGCGGTAAAGGACAGGAGCAGACGCCAGTCGCCCCGATCATGCCCCGCGACATTGCGCAGCGGGGTGGCGAGCGTCAGGTCGAACCGGCCGATCCGCCCCCATTGGCCGCGCACGCCTGCGCCGGTCGAATAAAGGCGGCTGTCGGGCGAATCATGGTTCCACACCCACATGGCGTCGAAAAAGGCGAAAGGTTCAATCGCCAAATCGCGCTCGCCGCGCGGCTGGAGCGATCCGTAACGCAGTTCATAGCTGTAGCCGACGGCGCTGTCGCCGATCAGCGAACCGGGGTCATAGCCGCGCCCGACCGTATAATTTCCCGCGCTCGCCTCTTCAAAGCTGAGCAGCGGGTCGGGGCTATATTGCGCGCGCGGGGCGATGCTGATGGTCAGCCTGGGGAAAGGGCGGAACTGGGCATTGCCGCCCGCGCGCAACACGAAGGCGCTGGGGTCGCCGGTGATCCGGCTGGGTGGAACGTCGGGCGGCAGGCATCCGGCGAATATCGGGGCGGGGCCGCAACCGTCGCTCGCGCCCAGACCCGACAGGCCATGGCGCGCCTCGACATAGCCGCCGATCCGCCAGCGTGGCGCGGCGGCGGAATAACCGTCGATGCTCGCGAGACTGCCGGGGTCGATCAGGTCCGCCTCCGCCCGCGCGAACAGCACGCGCAGCCGGTCGCTGGTCAGCGGCACGCCCAGCGCCTTCACATCCTGATCGACAAAGTCGATGCCGCCCGACAACAGCAGGCTGGTCGTCTGGCGCCGGATCAGTGGATAGCTGAGCCCGGCGGTCAGGATCATCGTTTCAGACTTCAGGCCGCCGTTCAGAACGTCCGGGCGGCTCCATGCATAGCTGAAATCGACATTGCCGCGCAGGCCGCTGACGCCCAGCGCCATGCTGTGTCCGGCCTGAAGCACCGTCTGCTCGCGCGTGTCGAAGGTGTTGAACAGGGCCAGTGTCGTGCTGTCGCCCGCGCCGGTCAGGTCGTTGATCTGCGCGCGCAGCAGGCCGCCGAACCGGCCGACATTATGCGATCCCCAATTCTGGACATTGGCGTCGACGCGCAATTGCTGGCGCGACACCTGAACCAGTCCGATCACCTCGCCCGGCGCTGTGCCTGCAGGACGCAGCGTCAACCGCACATCATAGCCTGGCAGGTCGCGGGCAAGGAGCAGGGTGCGTTCCGCCTCCCGCATATTGAACAGCGGTTCGTCCTTCAACTTTTGGAGCAGGGCGGCGATCAGCTTTTCGCTATGGCCCGCGTCGCCGCGCACTTCAATGCCGACGAGCTTGGCCACCAATATGTCGAAATCGATCGTGCCGCCCTTTTCGATGCGCTGGGGCGGGAGCTGAACGGCGGCCAGATAGCCCATGGCGCGCAGGGCGGTCGCGGCGCGATCGCGAATGGCGCACAGGGTTGCGACCGGCACATCGCGCCCCGCCTGATCGGACCAACTGTCGCGCAGCGCCTCCGCCGAGATCGGGCCAAGCCCGTTGAAGTGGACATCGGCAAAGTTGACCACGACATTGGCCTGCGAAGGATCCGCCAGCGGGCATGGCGCGCGTTCTATGTCGCCGTCAACGGTCAGACGGCTTGGCCCCGGTTGCGTGGGGGCGAGGCGCTGGTCAGGGCGCAGCTCCTCACGGGTCGGGGCGCCGGACGCCGCCTGCTGCGCCATGGCCGGGGTCGCGAGCATGGCCGCGCCCGCCATTGCCGACATCATGCCCGCTGCCGTCATAAGCTTGAACGTCACCCTCTGTTCCCCCGGTCGCATACGATGCGGGACCGATGGGCGGGCCCCGATGCCAAATGATTGTCGGCGTCGCCGTCATTGAAGACGCGACCCTGTTTCATGTTGCGACCGGAAGGGCTCATGTCGCTCACCCGCGAGCGACTGGCCTTTGACTTTCGGCCCATTATCAGGCTGTTGCGGGCGTGACAAGCGATGCTCATCCCGCTGGCGCCGGTTCGGGCTGGGCGGTGGTTTCGATCAGCAGGCTGAGCTGCGCCTCGCACTTGTTTTCGATCAGCAGCGCAGCAATGGCGTCCATATCTTCGGGCACCTGCGTCAACAGGCGGAAGCGCAGCGCAACGGGCTGGGACAGGCCAGCCCCCGACAGGCGATAATCGCCGCCTTCGCTGACCGGCAGGTCGATGGGCCAGGGTGCGGTCGATTGTCCGGCGGCGAAGCTGATGGTCGCGCTGGCGGTTCCCTGGGTCACGGCATAGCTGGCCGCTGCGCTGCTGTCCGCGCGCCAGAGCTGAACAGCGGCGGGATCGGCCACGCAGAAGTCCGACGACTGGGCAATGTCGGCGAACCAGATGCTGGGGTTGCGCGGCCTGGCGTCCGCCGCGTCGCCGCGCACGGCCCCGGTGCGGGCGCGGCGCGTCTTTTGCGTGTCCATCAGCGAGGATAGCTGCGCCGGACGGATGGTGTCGGCGCTGGCCGTGGTGATGACCGGGAAGATGCCCGGCCCGCGCACGGTGCGGGTGCCGCGCGAATCCAGCAGCGTGACGATGTCGCCCTGTTTCAGCGTCAGGCGTGCGGTGTCGGCCAGCCTGGTGCCTGCGCGATACTGGCCGGCGGACGGGCCGGAGGCGCGCACGATCATGCTTTGCGCTGACGCGGGCAGGGCGCTGGCCGACAGCGCGGCGGCCAGAAGGGCGGCTATGGTCTTAACCGGTGACATAGGCATTTCCATCTTCCTGAACGGTAACGCGGTGAAGCAGGTTGGCGAGCGGGGCGTCGTCCGGGCGCGCCGCGACCAGCGACTCCAGATCGGCGACCGCCGCTCTTTCGCCACGGTCTATCGCAGCCATGATCCGGATTAAGTGATCCCGGTCACTCGCCGGAAAATCCGGCGCGGGTTCGAAGATATCCACGGGTTGCGCCCGCCCGCGCAGCAGCACCCGGCCCATCGGCCGCCACCAGTCGAGACCGGATCGCTCCATCGCCTCGCGGCTCGCGATCATGCCGCTGTCGAGCGCCTTGTTCGCCGATTCGAGGCGGGAGGCGGTATTCATGCTGTCACCGAGGGCGGTATATTGAATGCGCCCCTTACCGCCGAAATTGCCGACGGTCGCCTCGCCATAGTGAAGCCCGACGCGGGTCTTGCCGATCGGTGGCGCGTCGGGGGGAAGGTCGTTGGCGGCAGCGGACCGAAAATCCTCCCCCGCGCGATACATGGCGTAACCGGCGCGCGCGGCATTGGCGCCATCGTCCGCGTGCGCGATGGGCGCGCCCCAGAAGGCGACGACGGCATCGCCCACAAATTTGTCGATGGTGCCGCCATGGTCGAGCACGATGTCGCTCATGCAGTCGAGATAGCGGTTGATGATCTGCGCCACTTGTCCGGGCGGGATGGCGTGGCTGAGGCGCGTAAAGCCCTCAAGATCGGTGAAGACGACGAAAATGTTCCGGTTTTCGCCATGCAGGGCAAGCCGCTCCGGTTCGGCCAATATCTGCGCGGCGATGTCGCGGGGCAGATATTTGCCGAGCGCCGACTGCGCGAAGCGGCGCTGTTCCGACCCGACCGCCCGCGCCGCCGCGCCGGTGACGCCAAAGGCAAGGCCCCAGCCGACAATCCAGCCGATGGCGGGCAGGCCCAGCGTGTCCCATCCGCGCGCCTGCAACCAGAAGGGAAGCGCGCCGAACAGTGCGGCCTGGACGGCGAGCAGCGGCGCAAGTTGCCACCAGCGCAGGTCCGCCAGGCTGGTCAGCATCGCCATGCCCACGACCAGCGACGCGATGATCCACAGCAGCCAGCCGGGGAGATGGGGCATCCACGCGCCGTCCAGCGACTGGGCGAGCATGGTCGCGTGGACCTCCAGCCCGATCATGGTCGCGCCGCTATAGGCGCTCATTGGCGTATCGAAGCGGTCGATATCGACAATGTCGCCGCCGATCAGCACATGACGACCGCGAAATTGCGCCGCGAACATCGGTGCGAGCTCGGGATCGGCGAGCATGTCGATGGGATAGGAGGCAAAGACCGGCCGGTCGGGTGCCGCCGAATCGCGATAACGGATCGCTCCCTGATAGTCGGCGAAGGCGGTCGCGCCGCCCATCGCCAGCGCCATCATCGGCGGTAGGCCGGGCGAGCGCGGAGGCCAGCGGCGCATGACATTGTCGGGGTCCGCCTCCAGCCGGATGCTGGCGGGCTTCACATGGTCGCTTTTCACCCGGCGCAGGAAATCTTCGAGAAATTGTTGCTGCGCCCAGTGGATCTGGTCTGCATTGGCACCGGTCTCGGCATGGCCGATCCATGTGGGCGTTCGCATCGCGCGCAGCCGGGCGACAAGCTCCGCATCCTCATCCTGAGGCTGGTCGAACAATATGTCGATGCCGATGGAGGCCGCGCCCATGGTGTCGAGCGCGGCGAGCGCGCGCGCCAGAATCGCCCGGTCGAGCGGCGATCGTTTGCGCGTCGCGATCAGCGTATCGTCGGTATAGACGACCAGCGCGATCCGATCATCCTGATCGACATGGGGCAACAAAGCCTTGGCGCGGAAATCATGCAGTCCCGCTTCCGCATCGTCGAGGACCGGCAGCGTCCAGCTGGTCCGCGCGATCAGCAGCGCGGCGACCAGCAACAGCGCGGTCAACGCCAACCGCCAGTGACCAGCGTCGCGAATGATGCGCCGTGCCTGTCTGGGCCAGAGTTTGGGACCGATCACCCTCGTCTCACCGCGAAAGGATCAGCGGGCGCGCGCCATCGCCGATCAGGGCGAAGCCCGACCAGTAGAAGGGGTGGGAGGTTTCGGCGGAGTCCATCAGCTCGAGCTGGGCGAGGCGCAGCGCTTCCCCGACGGGTTCGCCGGGGGCGATGGAGAACAGGCCGGACATGAGCCGCTCGGTCGCCCGGAATTCGTCCGGAGCAGGCCAGTGGCTGGCGATGACGGAGCGGCCGCCCGCGCCGATGAAGGCGCGCACCAGCCCGTCGAGCGCGCTGCCCCCGCCCCGAAGGCCGGCCGCGCGGCTCGCCTGCACGCTGGCCGCGCCGGCCGTGTCGCAGGCCGAGAGGATCACCATGTCCGCGTCCAGCTTCAGGTCGAAAATCTCGCCAAATTCCAGCAGTCCGTTGGACTGGCCGCCGCCGGAGAAGGATGTGACGAGGGCCGGGCGGGCGGGGCATTGGGGCTTGGGGGGCGTGACCAGACCGTGGGTGGCGAAATGCAGGATGCGGAAGCTGTCCAGATCGTCGCGGGCGAAGAGCCCGGCGTCGGTAAAGGCGCTTCCGGTCAGGATTTCGCTGCGCGATGCCGGGAAAGCCGATGCTGCCTGACGCAATTCTGAGGCGGAAATCGGGTGGTTCCACTGGTCGCCGGGCCAGCCGCAATCGCCGCCGGGCTGGGCCGCGCCAACGGGGATACGGGCTGGCGGGGCGAGCAGCAGGCGGGCATTTTCGCCCAAGCCCAGATAGGCCTTTGTCGCCCCAGACGGCGCCGCGGCGCGGCTGTCGGCAAAGGCGCGGGCCGACAGGGCGGTGCTGACCATGTGATCCCGGCCCAGCCAGGCGATGCCGCGAAAATCGAAGGGATCGGATTGGGGGTTGGCCGTGCGCGCCAGATAGGCGTCGACGCCTGACTGCTGCGTGATCAGCAGGTTGACGGGCAGGCTGAGCATCGCGCCATCGGGCTCGAAAATCAGGTGCCGGGTCTGCGTCAGCCGCGCTTCGACCGGGCCGAATATGTCCAGGAACAGCGCGCGGGCGATGGCGACATCCAGCGGATAGGTGGTCTGAACGCCATTTTCGTTGGTCGAGATGGTTGCGCGCAGCGCGGCGACCTTTGCGGCCAGTGCGGTCGCGCTGATGGGAAGCCGATAACCGGTGGCCTCTGTCCCGTCGACCCAGACGGCGAAAAGCGTATCGCCTACCTGCGCCAGCTTGAAATAGGCTTCGCCCGGATGAAGCGTGGCGCGCAGGTCAGTCAGGGTGAGCGCATCGCGATTGACGGCGCGATATTGAGGGTAGGCGGCCAAGCCCGCCAGGGTGCGGGTTTGGGCGACGGCAAGGTCCGACAGCACAGCGCGCGCGGCTGCGGCTTGCGGCGAGTCGGGGCCTTCGCTTTCCGTCCATTGCGCAATTTCGACGCGTTTGCGCTCCAAGTCGCGGGTCAGCGATACTGAACGCCGGAAAAGGCGCGATCCTTCGCCCGATCCGGCCGAAAAGCCGCGCGCCAATTGCTCCAGAGTCTCGGCCGCGCCGGGGCGCACCAGCGTCTGCGTCGCCAGAAACAGGTCATCGGCCAGTTCAGGGCGTTTCGCCAGTCGCTCGGTCAGCAGCGTGAAATAGGGCTGTATCTGATTGGAAATGCCGGTCAGCGAGGCGCGGTTGTCGTTGGTTGACCGGATGACGGTGCGATAGAGGTCGATTGCTTCATCGCCCCGGCCGTTGCGCGCCAGAAAGGACCCCAGCCGGGCGCGGGCGCCGTTCATCGCCATGGTTTCGGGGTAACGGGCCTCGAGCAGGGCCAGAACCGACCGCAATGTGGATTCAGCCCCTTTGCCATTGCCCTGCGCCTCCTGCGCCAGGGCCATTTCCCCCAAAATCTGGGTCCGCAGCCGGGTGATGGACACGACATTGCCTGCGCGGATAGACAACGCCGCCGCCGTCGCCTGATCCAGCCGGGCCATCGCTGCGCGAGCGTCGCCGCTCAACCGAGCGATGGTGCCCCGCATCTGCAACGCCTGGGCGTCCAGAATTGCGGCGCGCTCCTCGCTGGTCAGGCGGGCGGCGTCCGCCCGACCCAGCGCCCGGTCGAGCGGCAGCGCGGCGTTCATGTCATTGGCGGTCCGGGCGCTGATGACGACATCGCCATCGCTGAGCGCCGGGGGCGCGTAATCAGGCAGCGGGGCATCGAGAAGGGATAAGGCTTCAGCGAGGGCGCCCCGGTTGATGGCATGCAGCGCCATCAGGTTGCGGCGCAGGCGCAGTTGGACGCCGTCGGCGATCGGAATCGCCTTTGCCTGCGCAAAAATGGCGTCGGCCTGTTCAAATTCACCCAGGTTCGACAATTGCAGCGCCCTGTTGACGGCATATTCATGCGCCTGCGCGGCGCGCAGGGCGGGATTTGTCGCCGCTTCATCCCGCTGTTCCAGCCGGTCTGCCAGCGTGTCGAAATAGGCGGCGGCTTCGGCATAGGCGCCCGATGCGTTGCGGCGATAGGCTTCGCCCAATGCCGCTTGCGGGTCCATGACGTCGGCCTGTAACCGGGCAAAGGCCGCAGCATCGCTGCCGCCGAGGCTGGCGATGGCGACGGGTTCGTCGATCAGTTGGTCCAGCGCGACGCTTCGCAGCCCGATGGTCAGCGCGCTGTCGTAGGCGGCAAAGCCCTGTGCGACATAAGCGGTGCGGCCGATGCGCGCGATGATGACGCGATAAGCGGGACTGGCCTGTCCGGGCTGGCAATCGTGGGTCGTGGCGGTCCCGACATCGGGCAGAGTGATTGAAGGTTCGCCTGTGCAGGGTCCGGCATCGGGGCGGTCAGGGGCGATTCTGGCGAGCAGGACATCATCCTGCCCCGCATCGCGCAGGGCATAAAGCCGACCAACCGGACGGGTCGAATCGCGGCAGACAATTGACCAGCTGCGATCAAATATGCTGTGCAACGCTTTCCCGCCCAGACCGGCTTGGGCCTGACACATGCCGCCTTGCCCATTGCCGACCGGGAAGCTGTCGCCCATCCGGGGATGTAGCGCGGTTGAGGCGGTCTTCGCCCGCGTCGATCCGTCGAAAAGCAATAAAGCCAAGAAAAGTGCAGCAGGCCAAGTGAGGCGCACGTCAAAAACTCCCGACCGGAAAAGCAGGGCCTTTCCGATTTCCGTTAATGGATTGAGCGACACCGTTTTATTGAACTACTACTCCTTTATGACGGTTGGACGCATCGCTGCAAGAGCGATGGTTGCAATAGCGCCCATAGCTCGTTGGGCATGTTGCGGAAAAAGCCGATCTTCTTCGTCTGGATAGTCTGAGCATTACCAAAGGGAGCATGGATTTATGGATCGGCGGCATTTTCTGCGTGGCGCGGGTGTGGCTGGTCTGGCCGGGATGGCGGCCCGAGCGAGCGCGACGTCGCTGGCGCTGCCCGCAGGCCCTGTTCCGATCCGCGCGACGCCAGACCGCCTGTTTCGCGTAACCGTCTGTCTGCGCGCCTTTCGCGCCGCAGGACCGCGCATCGAGGCGGAAGAGGTTGGGCGCAAGAAGGTCATTCACAACTATGGCCATGGCGGCAGCGGCTGGTCGCTGTCCTGGGGCTCGGCCGAACTAGCCGTCGGTATGGCGATGGCCAATGGAGCTAAAGAGATTGCGGTCATTGGCGCTGGGGCCATCGGCCTGACCGCGGCGCTGACCGCCCAACTGGCGGGCGCTTCGGTCACCATTTATACCAAGGAGCAGTTTCCCAACGTCCGGTCTGCCCGCGCCACGGGAACCTGGTCGCCCGATTCGCGTATCGCGCTGGAAGGGGCGGTCGATGGCGGCTTTGGCGACCGGTGGGAGAAGATGGCGCGCACGTCCTTTTCCACCTATCAAAGCTATCTGGGGATGGAGGGCGATCCGGTCGAGTGGACTGACCGCTATATCCTGACGGATACGCCGATGGGGGAAGGACGCAGGAGGAAGGAGACCGACCGGCCCGAAAAATTCCTGCATCTGGAGGATCGGCTGGCCGATATCACGCCCAGATCGGTCGAACTGGAGCCTGGATCGCATCCCTTCCGCCCGCAATATGCGCGGTTGAACAGTTCGTTGACATTCAATGTCGCCGATCTGGCAAGGCGGTTGACGCAGGATTTCCTGATTGCTGGCGGGCGCATCGTGCCGATGACCTTTCACAGCCCGTCCGATTTGTCGCGGCTGAGGGAAAAGGTGATCATCAACTGCACCGGCTATGGCGCGCGGGCATTGTGGGGGGATGAGAGCATTGTGCCCGTGCGGGGCCAGATCGCCTGGCTGATCCCACAGCCGGGCGCGCACTATGGCGTCTATTATGGCACGTTGTCGATGCTCGCCCGGCGCGACGGGATTGTCGTGCAGGAAACCGGGGAAGATGAATGGTTTGGATATAATGACGCCAATGAGGAGCCGGATCGCGCCGCTGCCGACGCGTCGGTTGCGACACTGGCGCAATTCTGGCGAAGTTGATGCTTGTCTGGCCCGCTGTTGATCATTTGGCCCGACAATGACAAGTAGGCGCCGGTAACATTGGCACCGAACGGTGGAGCGTTGATGATCATAGCGGTGGATGGCCCGGCGGCGTCGGGTAAGGGAACGATAGCGCGAGCTCTGGCCGCGCATTATCGGCTCCCGCATCTGGACACGGGCCTTCTCTATCGCGCTGTCGGTGTTGCTGTGGCTCGTGCCGGTGGCGATGCCGACGATGAGGATGCGGCTGAACGGGCCTGCAATTTTCCCGATGCGCTGATGGACGACCCCGAACTACGGGGGGCGGAAGCGGGATCGCTGGCGTCGCGCGTCGCCCGGCACCCGCGCGTGCGCGCAGCGTTGCTGGCCCGCCAGCAGGCTTTCGCAAGGCAACCGGGCGGCGCGGTGCTGGATGGCCGCGATATTGGCACGGTGATCGCGCCGGACGCGGACGCCAAGCTGTTCGTCACCGCCAACATCGAAGCGCGCACCGACCGGCGCTATCGGGAACTGTTGGGTAAAGGCGACCGCGTCGACCGGGAGGAACTTCGCGAGGATCTGGTGCGGCGAGACGAACGGGACAGCAGCCGCGACGCCGCGCCGCTGCTGCAATCGGCGACGGCCGGCCTGATCGATACCAGCGATCTCAGCGTCGATCAGGCCATTGCCGCTGCCATAGCGATGGTCGAGCGGCAGCGGATTTCGGACTGACCCAATCGCACAGCTATTTCGCACGCGCAGCATTTTCTGTCCAAGCCCTCTTTTATTTGCAGTCTTCGCAAGCTAGAGCGGGCAGAGCAAAAATCGAGGATGAGCAATGAGCGAGAGCATCAAGAAGTCGGTTAAGGTTGGCAATGTCGAGTTCTCGAATGAAAAGCCTTTCGTTTTCATTTCGGGTCCGTGCCAGATCGAAAGCCGCGACCATGCGCTGACTGTTGCCACGAAGCTCAAGAAACAGTGCGACGAGGCGGGCGTTCCGTTCATCTTCAAATCGTCCTACGACAAGGCGAATCGTACGTCGCTCAACGCCAAGCGCGGTATCGGCATCGATGAAGGCCTGCGCATCCTGTCGGATATTCGCGACGAACTGGGCTGCCCGGTGTTGACCGACATTCACGATGCTCAGCAGTGCACGATTGCTGGCGCGGTGGTCGATATCATCCAGATTCCGGCCTTCCTGTGCCGTCAGACCGACCTGCTGCTGGCCGCCGGCAACAGTGGCGCGGCCATCAACGTGAAGAAGGGACAGTTCCTGGCGCCCTGGGACATGGCCAATGTCGCCGCCAAGATCGCCTCGACCGGCAACGAAAAGATTTTGCTGTGCGACCGTGGCACTTCCTTTGGCTACAACACGCTGGTCAGCGATTTCCGCGGCCTGCCGGTGATGGCGGAAACCGGCTATCCGGTGGTGTTCGACGCGACCCATTCGGTGCAGGAACCGGGCGGTCGTGGCGGATCGTCGGGCGGCAAGCGCGCCTTCGCCCCCGCTCTGGCCCGTGCGGCACTGGCGGTCGGCGTTTCGGCGGTCTTCGCAGAAGCGCATGAAGACCCCGATAATGCGCCCTCGGATGGCCCCAACATGCTGCCGCTGGAATGGATCCCCGGCCTGCTGAAGGATCTGACGGCGATCGACGCGATCACCAAGTCGCGCGCGCCCTCGCCCAGCTACTGATTGGCTGTATATCGGACAAGAAAAGGGGGCGGAAATCGCCCCCTTTTTCATGCCTTCATTTGGGCGGGCGCTGATCCCAGCCGATGATCGAGAAATCGTCCGGCCCGTATTGCGCTATCTCGCCATAGGCGCCGGTGCGCAATTTGAGATTGCGGCCAGTGGCGCGGGCCTGTTCCGCCAGCGATTGCGCGGCGAGCAGCGCGAAGCGCGCGGCGCCGTTGCTGGTCACCAGCAGCACATTGCCCGGCGTCAAATCCGCGAGGAAGGCGCGCCAGGCGGCGATGCGGCTGTCATGGTCGACGATCCAGCCATCGGGCGCCTCGGCCCTTTCGTCCCAGGCCGCAATGGCGTCGTGGCCGATGCGGGCGACAACATCGTCCTCGATCCCATTCTCATCGGGGCCATGGTCGATTTCCGCAAGAAAGTCGGCGATCTCGAGCCTGCAGGGCCGCGCACTGGCGCTCAGAATATGTTCGGCGGTCTGGCGTGTGCGGATCAGCGGGCCGGACAGGGCGCGATCGAACGCAATGGCTTCGCTGGCGAACCATGCGCCCAGTTTACGGCCCTGTTGGTGGCCGGATTCGACCAGGGGAATATCTGTGCGCACGCCAACCCGTCGAGCGGCTTCGCCGGGACCGAATGTATTGCCGTGCCGCGCAATGAACAGCCGCCGCATCAGGCGGGCGTCTCCAGCGCGCCGACATAGGGATCGCCCAGACGGGCGATCATCTGTTCGGCAAGGGCGGCGTCCTCCGGCGTGTCGATGCCGCTCATGGAAATACGCGGCGGCGCGATCTCCACGGTCTGCACCGGGATTTCGAGCGCGAAGAAACGGAGCTGTTCAAGGCCCTCCAGCGTTTCATAGAGCGATTCCGGGGCCGCTTCGAAACGCTCCAGCGCATTGAGGCTGTAGGCGTAGAGGCCGATATGGCGCAGCACCGGCGATACCGCCGTGCTCGCGCGATATTTGGCTTCGTCGCGGATCGCAGGCAGGATCGATTTGGAGAACCAGAGCGCGCGGTCGCCGGGGCCGCGAATGCAGGTGGTGCCGCTGAACGGCGCCGCCTTCTTGTGCTCGCGCAAAACGTCCAGATCTTCCCAGGACAAGGGAACCACTGGCGTCACGACGACATCGCCGCCCGCCCGTGCCGCTTCCATCATCTGGCAGACGACTTCCACGGGCACGAATGGCGCGTCGCCCTGAAGATTGACGACATGGCCCGGAGCCGATGCGCGCGAGCGGGCCGCAGCGAGGGCCCGACCCGTGCCCGAACTGATGTCGCTGGAAGTCATCACCGCTTGCGCGCCAAGGGCTTCGACATGGTCGACAATACGGTCATCGTCCGTGGCGACTACGACATCGACATCGTGAAGGCGCATTGCGGCCTGACGCGCCACGTCAATCACGCGGGAAACCAGGCTGTGCCCGGCAATTTCCATCAACGGCTTGCCGGGAAAACGCTTTGACCCGTAACGCGCGGGAATGACGATCAGATCGGTCATGGACTGGCTAATCTCGCGGAAAGAGGATCAGGCGACGCCCGCATGGAGCAGGTCGTGAATGTGGATCATGCCCACCAGCTTGCTGTCTCGCGCAACGAACAGAACATTGATCTTCTTCTCGTTCATCGCCTTGAGCGCATCCGACGCCAAAATGTCGGGACGGACCGTGACCGGATCCTTGCTCATATGCTGCATCACCGACTCATCGAGTTTGGCGGTGGCGACGCTGCGGCGCAGGTCGCCATCGGTGAAGGCGCCCAGCAACATACCGGCTTCGTCGATCACGGCAGCGGTGCCGTAGCGCTTGCGCGTCATTTCCAGCGTGACGTCCAGCAGGGTGGCATCGGCGCCGACGGTGGGCATTTCATCGCCCTTGCCCATGATTTCGCCGACCATCATCAACTGCGCGCCCAGCTTGCCGCCAGGGTGGAAGTTGCGGAAGTCAGCGGCCGAAAAACCGCGACGATCGATCAGGGCGACGGCAATAGCGTCGCCGATCGCGATCTGGACCGTGGTGGAACTGGTGGGTGCGAGCCGGTTGGGGCATGCCTCCACCACGCGAGGCATGGTGAGGCAGATGCCGGCCGCGCTGCCCAAGGCGCTGTCGCCATTGGAGGTAATGGCGATGAGAGGTACGCCGAAACGGCGGCAATAGGCGATGGTGTCGCGCAGTTCGGCGGTTTCGCCGGACCAGGACAGCGCCAGCACCACGTCGTTGGCGGTGATCATGCCAAGGTCGCCATGGCTGGCTTCGCTGGGATGCATGAACATGGTGGGCGTGCCGGTTGAAGCCAGCGTCGCGGCGATTTTTTTGCCCACATGGCCGCTCTTGCCCAGACCGGTGACGATGACGCGACCCTTGGCCTGCGCAATCTGCTCGATAGCGTCTTCAAACGCGATTCGCAGCTTGCCGTTGATCAGTGCATCGCGCAGTTCCGTGAGGCCCTCAGTCTCGATCTCAATCGTCCTGACGGCGGAGGCAATAGGCCCCTTTTCCGAGCAATCGGCCATGATATGGTTATCCCCAATAGCAAGTTGCATTAGTGTCTATTCCCTGCTGCGTCGGTGGACGGGGCGCAGTGACATGGGTCACACCCGTCCTTGACACGCCCCTATGTAGGCGCATTTTGCGCGAAATGGAAAGAACAAGTCGTTCGTTTCGCCGCACAACTCCATGGTGTCATGGGAAATTTGCCGTCATTAACCTGCAATATGCTGCATTGTAGCGAGATCGGCGGCGGCGGCGGCCGATTCGAACGAATGTCGTTTTTGAGGATTCCGTCGTCGATCAAATGCAGTTTCGGCGGCGGTTTTGAGGTGTGATCATGGCGGTTGCGGTGAAGATGGACAGGTTTTTTGTTGAAAAACCCTGGGGACGGACCGACGTCCCCGCCTCGTTCGCGCCGCCCGAAGGCCAGCGCATCGGGGAAATCTGGTATCAGACCGAAGCAGCGACGGAATTGCCCCTGCTGGTCAAATATATCTTCACCAGCGAGCGCCTGTCGATTCAGGTGCATCCCAATGACGCGCAGGCGCAGGCGTCGGGCCTGATGCGTGGGAAGCAGGAAGGCTGGTATATTCTCGACTGTGAACCGGATGCGCGCCTGGGCATCGGTTTTACGCGGCCCATTGGCGAGGATGAACTGGTCATGCGCGCGCAGGACGGCTCACTGGAAGAGGTGATCGACTGGAAGCCGATCAGGCCCGGGGATTTTTACTTCATCCCCGCAGGCACTGTCCATGCCATCGGGGCGGGCGTGACCCTGGTCGAGGTGCAGCAGAATGCGGACGTCACCTATCGCCTTTATGATTATGGCCGCCCGCGCGAGTTGCATCTGGACGCCGGCCGCGCCGTCAGTCGGCTCGCGCCCTATGAAGAAGCCCTGATCCAGGCGCCGATCGGATGTGAGGCCGAACTGGTCGAGAATGATGCGCTGCCATTCTGGCTCAAGCTCAGCCGTTACGAGGCGGGGGAGCCGATTGGCGTCGCGCGGGGTAACCGCAACTGGTTCATTCCCCTCCAAGGGCTCGGCGTGATTGACGGGGCCGATTGGGCGCCGGGTGATTGCTGGCTGGTCGGACCGGAAAGCGAAATCGTGGCGGCCGAGGCAGGCAGCGCGCTGATCGCCGGGGAATATTGAACCGGGAGTCGACCGGTTGCCTGGGCCGTTTTTCCTTTTCGCGGTGCTGGCGAAGGGCCATGGGCCTGCTAATATGATCGAAATGACCAGCAAATCGATTGCCGCTTCTCGCATTTTGGCGTTCCTTTCCCCTGGGGATGAACGACCATGACTCCAGCCGCGCGGATGCAGGCCGCGATTGACCTGCTCGACGCCATCATCGCGGCCGCGCGCGATGGCGGCCCGGCGGCGGACACGCTGATCGCCCGCTATTTCAAGGAACGGCGCTATGCGGGGGCGAAAGATCGGCGCGCGGTGCGCGATCATGTCTATGCGGCCATTCGACGCTCGGGGGATCGCCCCGATACCGGTCGTGCGGCGATGGTCGGATTGATGCAAGCCCGCCCCGAACTGGCGGCGCTGTTTGACGGTTCCACCCATGGCCCCGCGCCATTGGCGGCCGATGAGCCGGCTAGTCCGGCAGCGGCGATCCCCGGCTGGATCGCGCCATTGCTGGCGGACCCAGTGGAGGTCGATGCGCTGTTGGGCCGGGCGCCCGTCGATTTGCGGGTGAACCGGCTGAAGGCCGCGCCTGAAGAGATAGCGCCCTGTTTTCCTGAGGCCTGTCCGATCGCCGGACTGACCGACGCGCTGCGCCTGCCCGAGGGCGCGCCGGTGGAACAGAGCGACGCCTGGGCCAACGGGCTTGTGGAGGTGCAGGATGCGGGCAGCCAGCATATCGTCGCGGCCTGTGGCGCGCGGCCGGGTATGACCGTGGTCGACCTGTGCGCCGGGGCGGGCGGCAAGACGCTGGCGCTGGCCGCCGCCATGCGCGGGCAGGGGCGGTTGATCGCCGCCGATACCATTAGATCCCGGCTGCAAAGGCTGACGCCGCGCGCCGAACGGGCGGGGGCGCATTTCATCGAGACATTGCTGCTTGACGAAGGGCGGGAGGCGGACCGCCTGGCGCCGCTGGCCGGGCAGGCTGATATCGTGCTGGTCGATGCGCCCTGTTCAGGGACCGGAACATGGCGGCGCAATCCCGAGGCGCGCTGGCGTTTGACGCCGCAGCGGCTGGAACGGCTGGCGACGACGCAGGCCCGCATACTGGATTTCGCCGCGCCGCTGCTGGCGCCGGGCGGGCTGCTGGTCTATGCCACATGCGCGCTGACGGACAGGGAAGGGCGCGATCAGGTGACGGCATTTCTGGCCCGGCATGATGGCTGGCGAGACGTTGAACTGCCCTGCGCAGTGGGGCGCGCCCATGGCGGCGGGCGGTTGCTGACCCCCGCGCACGATGCGACCGACGGGTTTTTCTTTGCCGGCCTCACCGGTGACTGACATGCAGACCATGGACATTGCCCCGGAAAACCGCGACAAACGGCGTGCAAGGCTACTGGAGACACTCATGCGTTTTACCCCGGCATCGATCGCGCTGGCCGTTTTGCTGACCACTGTGTCCAGCGTGGGCCTGAGCCAGCGTCCCGATGCACAGATCGACCCGCGGTCCACCGAATGGATGCAGGCGGGCGCGGCGGCGGCGAAATCGGGCGATCTGGACGGTGCGACCGATGCCTATGAAAGCGCGCTGGCCATCGACCCGCGCAACCGTTCGGCCTATGTCGCTCTGGCTGGGGTGGCGCGGGCGCAGGGACTTCAGGGCAAGGCCATTCGCCTGTATCGCGACGCGCTGGCGCTTGATCCTACCGACATGAACGCGCTGGTGGGGCAGGGCGAGGCGATGGTGGAAAAGGGTGCAATCGCCAAGGCGAAGGAGGTGCTGGCGCAGGGAAAATCGGTGTGCGGCGTCAATTGCGCGCCGCTGGCCCAATTGTCCGCCGCCATCGAGAAGGGGCCGCCCGCCACCGTGCTGAGCGCCAAGGATGTGACCCCCGCGCCCAATGTGGTTCCGACCAAACAGCCATGATCAATTGGTGGCGGCGCCCTATTTGAAAAGGCTGCCCAATATGCCGCGCACCAGCTTTCCGGCGATGCCGCCGGAGGATGATTTGCGGCTCGATCCGCCAAACACCGCCTTGCCCAGTTCATTGGCGACCTGACGACCGACCGAAGAGGCCGCCGAACGAGTCGCGGACTGAACCGCCTTGTCAAAGACGCTGGGCCTCGCAGCTTCGCGCGCGGCGACGGCGTCGCGGCGGGCCTGCTCCTTCAATTCCTGCTCGCGCTGTTTCGCCTTTGCCTTGGCCTGCGTGGCGGCGGCCTTGTCCGCTTCGGCCTGGGCTTTGGCGGCCTGCGCGGCGGCAGCGGCGGCCTGCCCACGGGCGGCGAGGATTTCCTCGGCGGATTCCCGGTCGATCGCCTCGTCATATTTGCCCGCGACGGGCGAGATTGACTGAATGATCGCTCGTTCCTTGGCATCGACCGGACCAAGGCGGGATCGGGGCGGAGCGATCAGGGTGCGCTGGACGATGCCGGGCGACCCATCATCCTGCAAAAGCGACACCAGCGCCTCACCGACTTTGAGTTCGGTGATGGCGGTCGCGACATCGAGGTCGGGATTGATGCGGAAGGTTTCCGCCGCCGCCTTGATCGCCCGCTGATCGCGCGGGGTGAAGGCGCGCAAGGCGTGCTGAACGCGATTGCCAAGCTGCCCCGCCACATCTTCGGGAATGTCGATGGGGTTTTGCGTGACGAAATAGACGCCTACGCCCTTGGACCGGATCAGGCGGACGACCTGTTCGATCTTGTCCGCAAGCGCCTTGGGCGCGTCGTCGAACAGCAGATGGGCTTCATCGAAGAAGAAGACGAGCCTGGGTTTTTCGGGATCGCCGACTTCGGGCAGGGTTTCGAACAATTCGCTGAGCAGCCATAGGAGGAAGGTGGCGTAGAGCTTGGGGCTCTGCATCAGCTTGTCGGCGGCCAATATGTTGACATAGCCGCGCCCCTGATCGTCAAGCTTCAGGAAATCATGGATGTCGAGCGCCGGCTCGCCAAAGAAATGGGCGCCGCCCTGGCTGTCGAGTTGCAGCAACTGGCGCTGGATCGCGCCGACGCTGGCCTTGGTCACATTGCCATAGCGCGCCGAGAGGCTGTCGGCATTGTCCGCGCACCACGCCAGCATCGCCTGAAGATCGCCCAGATCGAGAAGCAGCAGCCCGTCCTCATCGGCCGCGCGGAAGGCGATGGTCAGGACGCCTTCCTGCGTTTCGTTGAGGCCCATCAGGCGCGCGAGCAGCAAGGGCCCCATTTCGCTGACGGTGGTGCGGATGGGGTGCCCCTGTTCACCGTAAAGATCCCAGAAAATAGCGGGACTGTCGGCGTAGCTATAATTTTCAATGCCGATTTCCCTCGCCCGCGAAACCAGCTTGTCGGCATTTTTGAAGGTCGGCGATCCGGCCATGGCGATGCCCGACAGGTCGCCCTTCACATCCGCCACGAACACCGGCACGCCGCGCGCGGAAAAACTTTCGGCAATGCCCTGGAGCGTCACCGTCTTGCCGGTGCCGGTGGCGCCCGCGATCAGGCCATGGCGGTTGGCGCGGCGCAGGTTCAGATATTGGGGGATGCCGCCATCCTTGTCTGGCGCGCCCAGGCCCAGAAAAATCCCGTCGCTCATCGTCATCATCCCCCGAAACGAAATGGGCCGCACCGGTCGAACCGGCCGCTCCCCTGATAGGAGGAAAGGCGCAGGTTCGACAAGCGCGGCCCTGATAATGCCGTCTGTAGTCCGCTTATTTGTCGCGCAGGCGCACCGGCAGATAGGCCGGTTGCGATCCGCGCCGCAGGATTTGCAGCAGGATGGCGGTGCGCCCCTGTGCCTCGACCTGCTTGACCGCCCGGTCCAGTTCCGCCTGGGTGGTGACCGGCTGGTTGTTGGCCGTCAGGATGACGTCGCCACGGCGCAGACCTTTGGCGCCTGCGTCGGTCGACGGGTCGACAGCCGCGATCACGATGCCGCGTGTATCGGCAGGGATGCCAAGCTGACGGATGATGGTGGGGGTCAGCGGCAGGGCGGAAATGCCAAGCGACTGTTTGGTCGCGTCGCCCGGATTCTGCTGCTGGAGGTTGTCGCCATCGTCGCCATCCTGTGTCTGGGCGAAGCTGTTCAGTTCATCTTCGGACGGGCGTTCGCCGACCGTAGCGTTGACGGTTATGCGCTTACCATTGCGGATGAGCACGATGGGCACAGAGCCGCCAATCGGCTGATTGGCCACGATGGACGACAGGTTTTCGTCTACGGTCACGTTGCGACCCGAAACGCTGACGATCACGTCGCCCGCCTTGATGCCGGCCTTGTCCGCGCCCTTGCCGGGTTCGACGCCCTGCACGAACTCGCCGCTATTCTTTGGCAGGCCCAGCGAGTCGGCCAGATCTTCGCCCAGCGGACTGATCTGAATGCCCAGATAGCCGCGCTTGACCGATTCGCCCTTGCGAAGGGTTTCGATGATCGGGGCGGCCTGTTCCGAAGGGATCGCGAAGCCGATGCCGACATTGCCGCCCGAAGGCGAGAGTATCTGGCTGTTGATGCCGATCACGTTGCCGCGCATGTCGAACATCGGGCCGCCGCTGTTCCCCTGGTTGATCGACGCGTCGGTCTGGATGAACTTGTCATAGGTGCCGCCGGTGCCGCGATGCAGGGCGGAAATGATCCCAGCGGTTACCGTGCCGGACAGGGCAAAGGGGTTGCCGATGGCGACGACCCAATCGCCCACGCGCGCCTTGGTGCTGTCGCCGAACTTGACGAAGGGCAGGGGCTTTTTCGCTGTGATCTTGAGCACCGCCAGGTCGGTTGCGGGGTCGCGACCGACCAGTTTCGCCTCATATTCCTCGCGGTTGGTCAACGTCACCGTGATCGAATCCACCGTCGCGCCCTGCGCGCCCGGCGCCACCACATGGTTGTTGGTGACGATGTAGCCGTCCGCCGAAATCAGGAAGCCCGAACCCAGCGACTGGGCCTGGCGCGTCTGTGGCTGGCCCTGTCCGAACAGGTCGCCAAAGGGCGTGCCTGCAAAGGGGTTTTGAACCTGCACTCGCTGCTTGGTCGAGATGTTGACCACCGCAGGCTGCAATTTTTCGACCATGTCGGCCAGGCTGACGGGCGCGCCGGCCGGGGCGGCGGCCTGCATCCCTTCATTCTGGGCGACCTGAGCGCCGACATTGGGGCTGGAGGTGACAGCGATGGCGGTGCCGCCGAGCAGAAGGGCTGCGGTAATGGCATATGCGTAACGCACTCGTGACGGTCCTCTCGTGCAAAAAATGGGGAGGCGAAGCTTTGGAATGAGCCTTTTTTGCCGCGCCTACCCTTAACCCTGATTGAATGGCGATGGTTCCGTAATGACCCTATTTGCCCTGGAACTGCTTCAGGAATTCATTGTCGCGCGACAGGACGAGGCTGGTCTGGCCCTCCCGTTCTGGCGCGAAGGTGAAGCGATAGGCCTGCATCGCGCGATAGAAATCGTAGAATTGCGGATCCTTGCCATAGCTTTCGGCATAAACGCGGGCGGCATTGGCGTCGGCCTCGGCGCGGATGATTTGCGCCTGTTTCGCGCCTTGTGCGCGGATCGTCAGCGCTTCCTGTTCGCGCGCCGTGCGCATCCGGGTGAAAGCGCTTTCCAGCGGAGCGCCATCGGGCAGGTCGGCGCGCTTGATCCGCACGTCGACGATCTCCGCGCCATATTGGCGGGCGACGCGGTTAAGCCCGGCCTCGATATTGTCCATAACCTGACCGCGTTCGGGCGAGAGCAGCGCGGCGAAGGGGCGCTTGCCCAGTTCGTTGCGCAGGGCCGAACCCAGGATGGGCCGCAGCGCGTCCGATACCCGATCCTCGCTGCCTGCGGTGATGTACATGCGGAGAGGATTGACGATGCGATAACGGGCAAATGCGTCCACCTGCAACCGCAACTGATCGGTCGACAGCACCTGCTGGCGCTCCATTTCCACCGACAGCACCCGTTTGTCGATCCAGACGATCTGGTCCACAAACGGCACGCGAGCAATGATGCCTGCGCCGGTGCGGCCGAAAGTCTCGTTCTTGCGATACTGGTTGAAGATATATTGCGGTTCGCCAAAGCGAACCACGACGCCCTGCTTGGTTTCCGGCACGATTGCGAGGGTGCTGCCAAGCAGGATCAGAAGACCCAGCGCGATCAAAGCGAGTGCGACGGGATTGCGGAACAGGCGCGCCATCATTTGCCCTCCCCTTCGCTGGCGCTGGCCTGCGCGCGCTTCTTGAGTTCAGGCAACGGCAGATAGGGCGTGACGCCGCCGGTTTCGACTATCGTCTTGTCCACGTTCGACAGCACGCCTTCCATGGTTTCATAATACATGCGCTGCCGCGTCACGTCGGGCGCCAGCCGATATTGCTCATACACCTTGTCAAAGGCGGCGGCCTCGCCCTGAGCCTTGGCGGTGACCTGCTGCGCGGCGGCGCGGGCTTCGTTGAGGTAGGTCTGGGCCGTCTGTTGGGCTGCGGACACGGCCTTGAACGCATCGTTCACGGCGACCGGCGGGTCGGCCTGCTTGATGGCGACGCCCTGAACCCGGATGCCTGAGCGATAGCCATCGAGGATTTCCTGCATCCGCAGTTCGACCTGCTGTTCGATGCCGGTGCGGCCCGCGCCCAGCGCATCGTCCAGGCTGACGCTGGCGACGACCGAACGCATGGCGCTTTCGGCGACTTCGCGCACGGCGCTATCCGGATCGGAGAGCTGGAACATGTAGAGTTCCGGGTTGCGGATGTTCCAGCGCACCGAATAGGCCAGGTCGATGATGTTCTGATCGCCGGTCAGCACAAGATTCTCGCTCTCCGCGCTGGTCGAGCCAACGTCGATGGTGCGAATTTCCTCCACGTCGATGGTTGTCACGCTCTCCAACGGGGCGGGCAGAGTCAGACTGATGCCCGGTGTAAGGGTGCGGCTATATTTGCCCAGAAAGGTGACGACGCCGCGTTCCTGCGGGCCGACGCGATGGAAACAGGTGAGCAGCAGCCAAAGGATGAGCACCAAAGCGACCGCGATCGGCCACAATGTCTTGCCCGGCCGTTGGGGCAGGCCGCCAAAACCGCCGCCGCCCCCCTGGCCAAAGCTCTCGCGCCCACGGCGCAGCAATTCCTCGATCGCGGAGGGGCCGCGCTGGCCCTGTTGCGGCTTGCCGGGCTGGGTCCACGGGTTGCGGGGGCCGCTGTCGCCGCGACCGCCTTCACCCTTGCCGTCCTTGTCCGGCTCCCCATTTTTGCCTCCGCCGCCCCAGGGGCCTTGCGTCATGGCGCTCACGATGCCGGGCATCCACCCGAATATTCTGCTCATGCCGACTGTATAGGAAGGGGCGCAGCCGAAAAACAGTGCCCATCGCAGGATTATTGACTAAAGGCGCGGCCATGACCGATCTGAAAGCCCTTGCGCAACAATTGGCAACAATCTCCGGCGGCCGGGCAAGCCCGCCGCGCCTGAAGGAGGGCGTCATCACGCTGGCGCTGGACGTCAGCGGCCTTGACCCTGCCGCGCGCGATGCCATGGCCGCTGATGTGCGGTCGACGGCGCTGGCTGCGCCGGGGGTGAGCGACGCGCGCGTGGCGCTGACCGCCGAGCGCAGGGGCGTGCGGATCGTCGCCGTGGGATCGGGCAAGGGCGGGGTCGGCAAGTCGACCGTTTCGGCGAACCTGGCTGTGGCGCTCAAAAAACTGGGCCATCATGTCGGGCTGGTCGATGCCGATATCCACGGCCCCTCGCAGGCGCGGCTAATGGCGAGCGAGGGGCAACGGCCCGCCGCGCGCGACAGTCGCATGATCCCGATCATCGGGGCGCAGGGCGTGCCGATGCTGTCGATGGCGCATCTGGTGCCCGATGGTCAGGCCATCGCCTGGCGCGGGCCGATGGTCGGCAATGCGCTGGGCCAGTTGCTCGACGCCCGCTGGGCGGAGGCGGGGGTCGACCTGCTGATCGTCGACCTGCCGCCGGGCACGGGCGATATTCAGCTTTCAATGCTGCAAAAGCACAAACCCATGGGCGCTGTGATCGTGTCGACGCCGCAGGATCTGGCGCTGATCGATGCCACTCGCGCGGTAAGCCTGTTCGAACAGGCGCATGTGCCGATGCTGGGGCTGGTCGAGAATATGGCGGGTTATGCCTGCCCCCATTGCGGCGAAGTTTCCGATCCCTTCGGGCAGGGCGGCGCGGAGGCGGCGGCCGGACGGATGGGGATGCCCTTTCTGGGCCGCATTCCGCTGGCCATGGCGATCCGCCAGGCGTCGGACGCAGGGACGCCTCCGGCGGCGGGCGACGATGCGGTGGCCGAACCGTTCATGGCCATCGCGCGCGCCTTGTCGGAACGACTGGCGGGGTAAGCGCGGCGGTCAGCGTTCGTTGAGGCGCGGCATCAGTTCGACGAAATTGCAAGGGCGGTGGCGGCTGTCGAGCTGGGCCGCCAAAATGCCGTCCCACGCATCCTTGACCGCGCCGGTCGAACCGGGCAGGGCGAAGATATAGGTGCCGCGCGCAACGCAGGCGGTTGCTCGGGACTGGATGGTCGACGTGCCGATGCTCTGATAGCTCAGCCAGCGGAACAACTCGCCAAAGCCGGGAATTTCCTTGTCCTGCACCTGATGCAGCGCTTCGGGGGTGACGTCGCGGCCAGTGACGCCGGTGCCGCCGGTAGTGATGATGCAGTCGATATCCGGGTCGTCGATCCAGGCATGGAGGTGCGAAACGATGGCGGATTTGTCATCCCGTTCCAGATAGCGGGCGGCGAGTATATGACCCGCCGCCTCGATCCGCTGGACCAATGTGTCGCCGGACTTGTCCTGCGCGAGAGAGCGGCTGTCGGAAACGGTCAGCACGGCGATGCGAACCGGCTTGAACGGGAGGTTTTCGTCAATCGGCATGACGTCCCCTGTCAGTCCGTGCCGCCGGAAAAGCCGCCGCTGGCGTCGTTGCGCGTCAGTCGGACCAGCTTCATGCCCTTCGCCGTCGGAAACATTGGCCACATGCCCTGCGCCATGCCGGTCAGCGCCTCTGCGCTGCCCTTTGCCTGGATTTCATACATCCAGAAATTGCGCATGACGATGTTCACATAAGCGCGGGTTTCATAATAGGGCAGGGATTCGATGAAGAGCAGCGGATCGCCGCCGTCCCTCACTTCAACATTCCAGCGTTCGACCGGCGCCGGCCCCGCATTATACGCGGCCATCACCTTGGGCAGCAGGCCGCGGGTCGCCCCCATGTCGCGCAGGGCCTCCAGATAACGCTGGCCAAATTCCATATTGGTTGACGGCACGAACAACTGGTCGGCCGAGGTCAGACCCATGTCGCCGCCCGTGCCCGGCAGCACCTGCATAAGCCCGCGGGCGCCGGCGGCCGAAACAGCATTGGCGCGGAAGCCCGATTCCTGAAGCGTATGGGCGTAGATCAGCGCAGGATCGACGCGCCAGCCGCCATCGGGTCGCCAGTTGCTGGGCGCGGGGAAGCGCGCGAAGCTGTCGGGCTGCTTGCCGGCCGGTCCATTATGGGCGAGCCACAACTGGGTTTCGGGCAGGTTGAGCGCGTTGGCGAGTTTCAGCAGCGCGTCATACTGGCCGCCGCCGCCCAGTTTCGCCTGATGGCGGAGAAGTTCGTCGGCCTTGCCATTTTCACCGATGGCGGCGAGCGCAATCGCCGCGCGGGCGTTCGGACTGGCCTTGATGGATTGCCATTCGGTGCTGCCAAAGCTGGTGGGGACAGTTGATGCGGCGGGCATGCCGAGCGTTTCGCGCGCCAGCATGCCATAGAACGTGTCTTCCGCGCGGGCCGACAGGCGAAGCAGGCTTTCCACCTTCTCGGGCTGGCCGCACATCATATAGGCGCGCGAAGCCCAATAGGCGCCAGCGGCGCGCATGTCGTCATTTTGCCCCAGAGCGGCGACGGCGGCGAAGGCGGGCGCGGCGGCGACGCAATCCTTCTGTCGCCAGGCGGCAAGGCCGGTCGTCCAATGCGCCTGCGCGGCCCATTCGCCCCCGGCGCGCAGTTCGAGCGCGCGGGCGGCCATGCGGCGGGCGGCGGCATCGTCATTTTCGATATAATAGGACCATGCGATGCGCTGGCGCACCTCGGTCATTCCTTCCGGCGTCAGTCCGGCTTCCTGATCGGCCAGCAGCGCTTCGGCCCCGGCGGGATTGTCATCCTTGATGAAGGGCAGAATCTTCGCAACCAGCGCCTGCGCCAGCGCATCACTCCTGACCGGGGTCAGATAAGTCCGGCGCGGGGCGGCGCCCAGCCAGACCATCTTCTGCACCTGCGGCAGCGCCGGGAGCATGGTTGCCCCGCGCTTTTCGGCGAGGCGCGAAAGCTGGTCGGCGCGCGGCAGCCAGGGCGCCTTGTTGACGATGGCGAGCAGGTCGAACAGCTCAACCTTGGGCGATCCCTTGGCCAGATAGAGTTCGGAAAGGACGACAGGACGCATGGCGTCGCCTTCGTCGAGCGACTGGATCAGGGACTTTGCCTCATCCCAACGCTGGCCGCGCAAAGCGGCGAAGATCGCGCCATAACGGGCGCGGTCGTTCGCGCCGATGGACAGCGGACCGCTCGATTCGCTGGTGGGGACCGCCATATTTGCCGTTTCGGCCTGTGCTGCGGGCGTCGCCAGGGCCAAGGGCAGGGCGGCGCAGAGCAGGCTCATTCGGGCGGCAAGGGTCACGATGGCATGTCCTCGATCAGAATTTGCAGCAATCGCCAGCATTCGGCCTTTGCCGCCGGCTGCTGCAACAGCAGGCGCGGATGAAATGTGGCGACGGCGGGCACATTGCCGCCACCATGGTTAAAGTCGCGTAAATCATTGCCGCCGTCATCGGGCAGCAGCGCGCGGGCGGTGCGGTCGCCCAGAACCAGCAGGCGACGGGGGCGGACCAGGGCGATATAGGCGCGCATCCGCTCGGCGAGCAGGACGCCGTCCGGTTCGGTAATGATGCCGCCCGGTGGCCTGGCCAGCGCCAGCGACGCGGTATGGACGCTGGCGCGGTCGATACCCATGGCGCGCAGGATGGCGTCGAGCAACGCGCCGGCTCCTCCCGAAAAGAGCGCGCCAGATTTCATGTCAGCTTCTTCGGGCAGGTCGGTCACGATCATCAACGGCGCATCGACCGGGCCGGCGGGCAAAACAGGCGGCCCGTTCCAGTTCCCCTCCGGCTGAACGGGGCTGTCGGCCAGCCAGACGCGAAAAGATTTTATATCGGCAGGCCGCTGAGGAATTTGGATGGCGGGACGCGGCAGGGCTGCGACTGTATCGCGCAGAGGCGACGGACGCAGCCAGTTGACCGGCGCATCGCCCACCGCGCTGTCGACGCCCGCCAGCGCCCACCACGCCAAATAGGCGTCGGCGGCAGCCGCTCCGTCCATTGCCAATGATGATCCCCGCATTGCACATGATTAGGGTCAGAGGTTGACGAGGTGGTCAAGATTCTTCATCGCCGGATATGACAGACTGTTTGGATGATGCGGCGATCGGATGAGTGGAGAAGCACCCGCCGGTCGGCATGATGGAGGAAGCATGAGCGAGCGGGAATCGATGCCCTATGACATCGTCATCGTCGGTGGGGGACCGGCGGGGCTTTCGGCGGCGATCAGGTTGAAGCAACTGGCCAATGACGCCGGGCAGGAACTGGCTGTCTGCTTGCTGGAAAAGGGATCCGAAATCGGCGCCCATATCCTGTCGGGCGCGGTGGTCGATCCCAGGGCGCTGGACGAATTGCTGCCGGAATGGCGCGATATGGGCTGCCCCATGGCGGAAACGCCGGTGACCGACAACCAGCACTGGTTCCTCACCAAGACCGGCAAGATGGCGATGCCGCACATCCTGACCCCCGGATGGATGCACAACAAGGGCACCTATACCGGGTCGCTGGGCAATTTGTGCCGCTGGCTGGCCGAACAGGCCGAGGGGCTGGGCGTGGAGATCTTCCCGGGCTTCGCCGCCGCCGAAATCCTCTATCATGAGGATGGCAGCGTGAAGGGCGTCGCCACCGGCGACATGGGCATCGACCGCGAAGGCAATCGCAAGCCCGATTATCAGCCGGGTCTGGAACTGCACGCCAAATATACCTTCTTTGCCGAAGGCGCGCGCGGTCACCTGACCAAGATGTTGAAGCGCCAGTTCGCCCTGGACGCCGACAGCGAGCCGCAGGTTTACGGCATCGGCATGAAGGAATTGTGGGACATCGACCCCGAAAAGCATCAGCCGGGCCTTGTCATCCACTCGCAGGGTTGGCCGCTAACTGACGCATATGGCGGTGGTTTTCTCTATCATCAGGCCAATGGCCAGGTCGCGTTGGGCTTTGTCGTCGGCCTTGGCTATCGCAACCCGCATCTCTATCCTTTCGAGGAGTTTCAGCGCTGGAAGCAGCACCCGGAAATCCGCAAGTTCCTGGAAGGCGGTCGCCGTGTCTCCTATGGCGCGCGCGCGATCAACGAAGGCGGCTGGCAGTCGATTCCCAAGCTGGTCTTCCCCGGCGGCGCGTTGATCGGCTGTTCGGCTGGTTTCGTAAACGTGCCGCGGATCAAGGGCACGCATACGGCCATGAAGTCGGGCATGCTGGCCGCCGAAGCCGCGTTCGAATCGATCCAGAACGAAGGCGCGCGCGACGTGCTGCACGATTATGAGGATCGCCTCCGGTCGAGCTGGATCGCGGACGAACTGAAGCTGGTGAAAAATGCCGAGCCGCTGCTGTCGAAGTTCGGCGGCACCATCGGCACGCTGCTGGCCGGCATCGACATGTGGATGCGCACGCTGAAAATCGGCTTGCCCTTCACGATGAAGCACAAGCCCGACAATGAGAAAATCTGGCGCAAGGACGCCTGCGCGAAGATCGACTATCCCAAGCCCGATGGGGCCATCAGCTTCGACCGCCTCTCATCGGTGTTCCTGTCGAACACCAACCATGAGGAGGATCAGCCGGTTCACCTGCAACTGAAGGATCCGTCGATCCCGATCAGCTATAACCTGCCGCTCTATGACGAACCGGCGCAGCGTTACTGTCCGGCGGGCGTTTATGAAGTGGTAGGGCTGGATGAGGGCAATCCCCGGTTCCAGATCAACGCGCAGAATTGCGTCCACTGCAAGACCTGTGACATCAAGGATCCGACCCAGAATATCAACTGGGTCGTGCCTGAAGGCGGCGGAGGCCCGAACTATCCGAACATGTAAGCGTCTTGTCCTGCTGGTCGGGCTGTGGATCGTGGCGACGCCATCCTGGACGATGGCGTCGGTCCCCTCGGCCGCTGCGCCCGCTCTCCACGATTATGCGCGGGCCCGGCTGGCGGATGGCGATGGCGCGCTGGCGCTGGCCGCCGAAGGGTATAAAGCGGCGCTGATCCGCGATCCCGGCAGCGTCGATGTCGCGCGGCGGGCCTATTATCAGGCGATTGAAAGCGGCGACATGACGCTGGCGCTGCGATCGGCGCGGCTGCTGGAAATGGTCGGCCTATTGCCGCGCGATGGCGTATTGCTGTTGATCGGCGATGCGCTGGCGCGAAGCGATTGGTCCAGCGCGCGACAGTGGACCGATCGCCTGGTCGAACAGGGCAATTTCGCCTTCATGGCGCCCATGATCCGGGGGTGGCTCCTTTTGGGCGAAGGCGGCGGCTATGCCCCGCCGGTGCTGGACCCGGCCGATCGCATGGCGCCGCTCGCCAGCCGCTTCATCGCCGAACAACTGGCCATGCAATGGCTGGCGCAGGGCCAAGTGACCAACGCCCGGCCCGATATGGTGCGGGCGCAAACCGGTCGGCCCGAGGATATGCCCATCATGCGGCTGACCTTTGCCGGCGCGCTCGCGCGGACCGACCGGGCCGCCGCCCTGGCCATGCTCCCCATCAACGGCGCCATTTATGCGCGGGCGCGAACGGACATCGAAGCGGGGCGGGTGCGTGGCCAGGTCGCTATCAGCCCGGCCCAGGGGTTCGCGCGCCTGCTGGCCCGGCTGGCCGACGATATTGGCGGCGAACCGGGCACATTGGAACTGGCCGTCAGGCTGGCCCGGATAGCGAGCTTTGCCGACCCGGTCGGCGCAGGCGCCCATATCATCGCGGCGCGTTTGCTGACCCGCGTCGGGCTGGGCGAGTACGCCGTCGCCGAATTGGCGAAAGTTCCGGAATCAAGCTGGTTTCGTACTCTGGCGGACATCGAGCTGGTCGATGCGCTGGCCGCACAGGGTGACGATGCCGAGGCGCTGGCGCTGGCCCGCCGACTGGCCGCGATGCCTGATGCGGAAGGGGAACGGCAGGTGCGGCTCGGCCGGCTGCTCGCCAAGGCCGGGGATTTCTATGGGGCGGCTTCGGCCTTTCGGGCAGCGCAGGCCTCCTATGCGCCCGGCGATCCGCCCTGGCCGCTGCTGCTCTATGAAGGCAGCGCGCTGGAGCAGGCGGGGCATTGGCCCGAAGCGCGCGCCGTTTTGCAACGCGCGGTGCGGATCGCGCCGGGCGAGCCGATAGTGCTCAACTATCTGGGTTATGCGCAGGTCGAGCGGCGTGAGAATGTGGAGGTGGCGCTCGCGATGCTGCAAAAGGCGAGCCGGCTGAAGCCTGATGATCCGTCAATCACCGACTCATTCGGCTGGGCGCGTTTCGTGTCGGGCGATGTCGAGGGCGCCGTGCCGGTGCTGGAGCGGGCGGCGGCGGGCGCGCCGCAGGATGTGACGGTCAACGAGCATCTGGGCGACGCGCTATGGGCGGCCGGGCGTCGCTATGAGGCGCGCTATGCATGGGAAGCGGCCGCCTTTTTCGCGGACGGCAAGGTGGCCGACCGGCTGGAGGCCAAGAAGCGTGAGGGGTTCAAACCCGAATATGCCGCACCATGACGTCATGGTGGAAGCCGCGGCCATGCCAATGACCGAAACCGCCTATGCCAAAATCAACCTGGCCCTGCATGTGCGGGCGCGGCGTGATGATGGCTATCATGCGCTGGAGAGCATATTCGCCTTTGCGGAAGATGGCGATGAACTGTCGGCGCAACCGCGCGACGATGGCGCGATCACGTTGTTGATCGACGGGCCATTCGCCGCCGGTTTGGACGTGGGCGGCGACAATCTGGTCATGCGGGCCGCCCGCGCGCTCGATGCGTATTTGGGGGGAGGGCATGGCGCTGCGCTGCGCCTGACCAAGAACCTGCCCGTGGCTTCGGGCATTGGCGGAGGATCGGCGGATGCGGCGGCGACGCTGCGTCTGCTGTGCCGTTTATGGGGCGTCACGCCATCGGCGGAGGCACTCTCGGCGATTGCGCTGTCGCTCGGTTCCGATGTGCCGGCCTGCCTCGCCAGCCGCACATCGTTTGTCGGCGGAAGGGGCGAGGAAATCGCCGACATTCACATCGCCGGACTGGATGGCGCGCCGCTGTTGCTGGTCAATCCCGGCATAGCCCTGTCGACCGGACCGGTTTTTGCCGGTTGGGATCGTGAAGATCGCGGCGGGCTGCTGGCGGATAGCATAGAATCGCTTGTCAGTTCTGGCCGCAATGATCTGGAATCGTCGGCTTTATCTCTTGCACCAGTCATCGCTGACGTCATCGCGTCGCTCCGGCGGCAGCATGGCGTCCTGCTGGCGCGCATGTCCGGATCGGGCGCTACCTGCTTTGCATTGTTCCATACCGCCTGTGATCGGGACGCCGCCGCCGCCCTCATAGCGGCCGATCATCCCGGTTGGTGGACCATGACGTCACGGATCAGGAGCCTATGAGCGAAGCCTTCACCATCATTCGCGGCGGGGAGGCGGACCTGCTCATTGTCTGCGACCATGCCAGCGCCTGTGTCCCGACGGATATTGATCTGGGGATCGACGCTGCATTGCTGGAGCAGCATATCGCGGTGGACATAGGCGTCGCCCAGGTTGCCCCGATGATTGCGCAGGCTTTGGGCTGCACCGCCATATTGGGCGGCGTTTCCCGGCTGGTGATCGACCTCAACCGCGAGGTTGGCGACTCCGGGCTTATCCCCGTGATGAGCGACGGCCACGTCATTCCCGGCAACCGCAGCGCTGATCCCGCCCAAAGGCTGATGCGCTTTCATCACCCCTATCATCGCAAGATAGCCGAACTGCTCGACGGCATGACGTCGCCCTTCATCTTCTCGCTGCACAGTTTTACACCGCGACTTGCGACCCGACCGGAAGAGGCGCGGCCCTGGGACATCGGCGTCCTTTACAATCAGGATGATCGCGGCGCGCGGATCGCCATTCCGCTGCTGGAGGCGGCGGGGCTCAATGTCGGGGACCAGTTGCCTTATTCGGGAACATCATTGAACGCGACGATGGACCGCCACGCCGAAGCGAATGGCATTCCCTATCTGGGCGTAGAGATGCGGCAGGATCTGGTCGCGGACGCGGCCGGGCAGGCGCGCTTTGCCCGAATATTGGGATCGGTCCTGCATGAGTGCCGGCTGCGGCTGGGCTGATCCTTTCCGGTTCGACAAAAGATATCGGCTTCCTGTAAGGAGCGCCCATGCGCGCGCCCTTGCCGATCCTCACCTTGATGCTTTTCGCCTGCGATGCCGGGCCATCCTTGCCCGCCGGAAAAGCAGGAAATGGCGACGATGGTCATGTCGCCTGCCTGATTGACGGGCAGTCGGAATGGACCCGCGATTGCCGCTATGATCAGGATGGCGCGATATTGACGCTGCGCCACGCCGATGGCGGCTTTCGCCGTTTCAGGATCGTCGGCGACGGCCGGGGGCTCGAACCGGCGGACGGCGCGGAGGGCGCCATTATCAGGATTGTCGATGACGGCATGATAGAAGTCGCGGTGGGGCCGGACCGTTATCGGTTGCCTGCGACTATGGGCCAGCGCCGCTGATGGCGGGCAGCGCCATATTGACGGCTGATGCAATGCGCGCGGCCGAACAGGCCGTTTTTGACGCTGGCGTCGAGCCCTATGCGCTGATGGAGCGTGCGGGGACGGCGGCGGCAGAGTTGATCTGGCGCGCGAGTTGCGGGCGCGACATGCTGGTGCTGTGTGGCCCGGGGAATAATGGCGGCGACGGTTATGTCGTCGCGCGACTTCTGGCGGCCCGGGGCGTGCCGGTGCGCGTGGCGGCGATGGGTGAAAGTCGCACCGAATCCGGTATTCAAGCTCGATCCTTGTGGACGGGGTCGGTCGAGGCGCTGGCCGATGCCCGCCCGGCCAGCGTGCTGGTCGACGCCCTGTTCGGGACCGGGCTGGCCCGCGGTCTGGACGATGATGTGGCGGGGCGGCTGTGCGCGCTGGCAGAGCGGGCGACGCACATCCATGCGATTGATCTGCCTAGCGGCGTTGCGACCGACAGCGGGGCGCTTCTGTCGCCCGTGCCGGATTACGACCTGTGCATTGCCCTGGGCGCTTGGAAGCCTGCACACTGGCTGCAACCGGCGGCCGGGACGGTGCGGCAGGCGGTGTTGGCCGACATCGGTATTGCCTGCGATGACCGCGTTCATGCGCTGATGCCACCCCGCCTGAAGGCGCCGGGCGCCGACGCGCATAAATATCGGCGGGGGCTGGTGGCGGTGGTTGGCGGTGCGATGGCGGGGGCGGGACGTCTGGCTTCGCGCGCGGCGGCGGTGGGCGGAGCGGGCTATGTCCGCCGATTGGCGATGGAGGCCGACCATGCCGGACCTGACGCCATTGTGGCATCGGTGGCGGCAACGCCTGACCGGCTGGCCGGGGCGCTGGATGATCGCCGGATCGCCGCACTGCTGGTTGGTCCGGGGCTGGGGCGCGACGATGCGGCGCGCGCGCGAATGGGCATCGCGCTGGCGGCCCGTCGTCCGCTGGTGCTGGATGCGGACGCGCTGATGCTACTCGATGCCGATGCGGTTCCGCCCGGTTCGGTGCTGACCCCGCATGATGGCGAGTTCGCCGCCCTGTTCGGCGATCTGCCTGGCAGCAAGATCGACCGGGCGCTGGCGGCGGCGCGGCGCTGCGGTTCGGTCGTCGTGGCCAAGGGCGCGGACAGCGTGATCGCCGCGCCCGATGGCCGGGCGGCGGTGGCGCGCGGCGCTTCGCACTGGCTGTCGACGGCGGGCACGGGCGATGTGTTGGCCGGGCTGGTCGCGGGGCGGCTTGCCGTCACGGGCGATCCCTTTCGCGCCGCCTGCGAGGCGGTGTGGCTGCATGGCGAAGCGGCCCGGCTGGCGGGAGCCGCCTTCATTGCCGACGGCCTGATCGGCTGCATCGCGCCCGCCATTGCGGGCAGACTGTGAGCATGGTCGAGATTGTTCGGCTCGCCGCCAAGGGCGATGGCGTTGCCGCCGATGGGCGGCATGTCGCGCTGACCGCGCCGGGCGATCATGTCGCGGCCGATGGCGCGATAACGCCCGGCCCCCATCATGCCACTCCGCCATGTCGCCATTTTCCCGACTGCGGCGGTTGCCAGCTTCAGCATGTCGATGATGCGACCTATGCCGATTTCGTGACGGCGCGGGTGGTCGGCGCGCTGACTGGACAAGGTATCACCGCGTCGAGGGTGCTGCCGCCCCATATATCGCCGCCAGGCGCGCGGCGGCGGGCGGCCTTGCGCGCGTCGCGGCAGGGCAGGCGCGTCGTCATCGGCTTTGCCGAGGCGGGAAGCCATGCGCTGGTGGACCTTGGCATGTGTTCGGTGCTTGATCCCCGCCTGTTCGCGCTGATCGCGCCGCTCCGCGCGCTGATGCTGACGATCCTGCCGGACAAAAGGGCGGCTCATGTGAAGATGTCGATGACCGACCAGGGCGTCGACCTGTTGCTGGAAGGGGTGCGCGTGGCCGGGTTGGCGGCGGATGAAGGGCTGACCGAATTTGCCCGAAGCCATGGGCTGGCGCGGCTGACCATAGACGAGGGGGACGGGCCGCAGACCCGCTGGGAGCCTGAGGCGGTGACGGCCAGTTTCGGTGGAGTTGCGGTGCCATTTCCGCCCTATTCCTTCCTTCAGGCGACGCCCGATGGAGAGGCGGCGCTGGTGGGCGCTGCGGCCGACGCCATGCCCGCGACTGGCGCGATCGCTGATCTGTTTTGCGGCCTTGGCACTTTCGCGCTGGCGCTGGGGCAGGGGCGGACGGTCTATGCGGCGGAGGCCGCGCGAGAGCCGGTGCTGGCGCTCAAAAGCGCGGCGGCGCGGGGCGGCAGGAGGCTGGGCGCTGACCATCGCGACCTGTTCCGGCGGCCGCTGACCCCGCAGGAACTCGACCGCTTCGCCGCCGTGTTGATCGACCCGCCGCGCGCGGGCGCGAAGGAACAGGTGATGCAGATTGCCGCATCCGCCGTGCCGGTGGTGGTCTATGTGTCGTGCAATCCATCGAGCTTTGCGCGCGATGCCGCACATCTGATCGCGGGTGGCTATGCGCTCGACAGCGTGAAGCCGGTCGGCCAGTTCCGCTGGTCCACCCATGTCGAGATGGTGGGCGTGTTCCGTCGATAAAAGAAACCCCCGTCGCCGTCCGGCAACGGGGGTGTGAGGCACCCTCTCCCAAGGGGTGATTGGGCCTTTAGCCCAGCTTGATGACGTTCGCGCGACGGCGCACGGGTTGAACTTCGCCATAAAGGCTCGCCATCGGCTCGTCGTCGACGACCACCAGCGTTTCGGCCGAAAAGCCGTTGAACCCGGTCCGCATGGCGCAGCCATAGGCGCCCAGCATCCCGATTTCGATATAATCGCCCGCCTTGACATCCTCTGGCAGCATGAAGGGGCCGACCATATGGTCCATATCGTCGCAGGTCGGGCCATAGAAGGAAAAGCCCTTCAGGTCCGCATCGCTTTCGTCCTCGCGCAGCAGCGCAACGGGGAAGCGCCAGCCGATATGGGCCGCGTCGAACAGCGCGCCATAGGCGCCGTCGTTGATGTAAAGTTCATCGCCCCGGCGGCGTTCGACCCGAACGATCAGCGAGCTATATTCCGCCGACAGCGCGCGGCCAGGCTCGCACCAGAGTTCGGACGAATAGCTGACCGGCAGGCTTTCGAAACCGCGATGGATGGCTTCGAAATAGCCTTCGAGAGCGGGGGGCTCCATGCCCGGATAGACTGACGGGAAACCGCCGCCCACATCAATGATGTCGACCGTGACCGCCGCGTCGACGATGGCCGCGCGCACACGCTCGATGGCGTTGGTATAGGCCTGCGGGCTCATCGCCTGGCTGCCGACATGGAAGCAGATGCCCAGCGCATCGGCGGCCTGGCGGGTGGCCATCAGCAATTCGCGCGTTTCGCCCAGTTCAGCGCCGAATTTGGAAGCGAGGCTGAGTTCCGAATGGTCGGAAGACACGCGCAGGCGGACGCACAGTTCCAGATCGGTGGCGTTGCCGGTGGCGCGCATGATCTTTTCCAGCTCGTCGATGGTGTCGAGCGAGAAGGTGCGCACGCCATGGTCGCGATAGGCTTCAGCAATGGCCTCTTCGGCCTTCACCGGGTGCATGAAGCACAGCTTGCCCTTGCCGCCCAGAGCTTCGCTGACCAGGCGCACTTCGGCAATCGACGCGACGTCGAAATGCGTGATGCCCGCCGCGAACAGGGTGCGGATCAGATCGGGAGACGGATTGGCCTTTACCGCATAGAGCGAGCGGCCCGGAAACTTCTCGACAAAGAAGCGGGCGGCCCGAGCAGCGGCTTCGGGGCGAATCAGCGTTACCGGTGCTGCCGGTTTGAGGGTGGTCGCTACCCCCAGCGCGCTATGATGCTTGTGCAACTCAAGGGACCTCCAGTGTCGTTGTGGCAATCAAGCTGCCTTGCGGTGGAAGTCCCATGGGGCAGCGGACGGTCGATATATGCGGGAGGGCGCCCCCTGTAAAGCGCATGTGTAAATTTTGTTGCGCAACCGGCTACGAAACGTGCTTCACGAGAGACGGGACTTGAAATCCTCATAGGAAAACTGGCGGATTTGCCGCAGTTCGTCGGTGGCGCTGTTCCACAGCCAGATGGACGGCAGGGGCACGCCGTTGAATGTGTTGGTCTTCACCATCGAATAATGGGCCTGATCGAGGAAGGCGATGCGCCGTCCGGCCGCCGCGCCGCCGGGGATTCGATAGTCGCCGATGATGTCGCCCGCGAGGCAGGATGGGCCGCCGAGTCGGGTGACCGGGCCTTTGCTCGCCTCATGCAGCATGGCGGGGCGATAGGGCGCCTCGATTACGTCGGGCATGTGGCAGGTGGCGCTGATGTCCGTGATGGCGACTGGCATGCCGTTGTCGATCACGTCGAGGATCTCGCCGATCAATATGCCCGCGTCGAGCGCCATCGCCTCGCCCGGCTCGATATAGAGTTCCAGGCCGGTTTGCGCCTTCACCCGCTGGAGGAAGGCGATCAGGTCGTCGATCTGGTAATCGGCGCGGGTGACATGGTGTCCGCCGCCGAAATTCAGCCATTTCAAGGCCCCGACATGGGGCATGACAAACGGTTCGATCGCCGCCCAGGTGCGTTCAAGCGGGCCGAGATCCTGTTCGCACAAATTATGGACATGAAGCCCGTCCACGCCCTCCAGATGCGCCGCGCGGAGCTGGTTGACCGGAAAGCCCAGGCGGCTGTGCGGTTGGGATGGGTCATATTTCGCGACCTCGCCCTCCGGGTGAAGGGGGTTGAGGCGCAGGCCGATGTCGAAGTTCACACCGTCCTTGCGCGCCGCGTCGATGACCGGCTTCATCCGCGCGATCTGGCCGGGGCTGTTGAAGATCACATGGTCGGAAATCTTCAGGATTTCCGCGAGATCGTCAGGCTTGTAGGCGGCGCAATAGGTGGCGACTTCGCCCTTATATTCCTCGCGGCCCAGGCGCGCTTCGTAGATGCCCGATGCGCAGACGCCATCGAGATACTCGCCGACCACGCCGCCCAGTGACCACATGGAAAAGGCCTTGAGCGCGCCCAGCACCTTGATGCCGGCGCGGTCGCCAATGTCGCGCAGGATGGCCAGGTTCCGTCGCACCGCGGCCTCATCCACCACGAAGGCGGGCGAGGGCACGCGGTTGAGGTCGAAGCGGGCAAAAGCGGCGGGATCGCCGGCGCGGGTTTCCATGGGTCTTTTCACCTACCTACCCCCACCCCGGCGCAGCCCGGGGTCTCAGGCGGTTAGGGCACGACCCAGCCGCACGAGACCCCAGCCTGCGCTGGGGTGACGATTAATGTCGTCAGAAATCCAGCGGCTTATCCAATTCCTTCACCTGCCAGGGCAGGCCATGCTTGTTGAGCATGTCCATGAAGGGATCGGGATCGAATTGTTCGATGTTGAACACGCCTTCGCCTTTCCAGGCGCCGGTCAGCATCAGCGCGGCGCCGATCATGGCGGGGACGCCGGTGGTGTAGCTGACCGCCTGGTTGCCGGTTTCGGCATAGGCTTCCTCATGGTCGCAGACCTGATAGACATAGACGGTCTTTTGCTGGCCGTCCTTCTCGCCGGTGGCGATGTCGCCGATATTGGTCTTGCCCTTGGTGGTCGATCCCAGGCTCGACGGTTCGGGCAGCACGGCTTTGAGGAACTGGAGCGGAATAATCTCCTGCCCGTTGTAGATGACCGGGTCGATCCGGGTCATGCCGACATTCTGGAGCACTTCGAGATGCTTGAGATAGGCGTCGCCAAAGGTCATCCAAAACCGGATGCGCTTGATTTCGGGATAGAATTTGGCGAGCGATTCCAGCTCCTCATGATACATGAGGTACATGTTCTTCTCGCCCACCTGGTCGAAGTCGAAGACCTGCTTGTGGCTGAGCGCCGGCCCTTCGACCCATTCGCCATTCGCCCAGTGGCGCGACGGGGCGGTCACTTCGCGGATGTTGATTTCCGGGTTGAAGTTGGTGGCGAAATGCTGGCCATGGTCGCCGCCATTGCAGTCGAGAATGTCGAGCGTGTCGATCCGATCGAGCAGATGCTTCCTGATATAGGAGGCGAACACGCTGGTGACGCCGGGGTCGAAGCCGGAGCCAAGCAGCGCCATGATGCCCGCTTCCCTGAAGCGATCCTGATAGGCCCATTGCCAGCCATATTCGAACTTCGCGGTATCGCGCGGTTCGTAATTGGCGGTGTCGAGATAGTCGGTTTTGGTGGCGAGACAGGCGTCCATGATCGCCAGATCCTGATAGGGCAGGGCCAGGTTCACGACGAGCTTGGGCTGAACCTTTTCGATGAGTGCGATGGTCTCGTCCACATTGTCGGCGTCGACCTGCGCCACGTCGATGGTTGCGCCGGTCAGCGCCTTCACCGATTCGGCGACCTTTTCACAACTGGCGATCCTGCGGCTGGCGAGCGTGATGTGCGAAAAAATATCCGGGTTCATCGCCATCTTGTGAACCGCGACAGACCCGACGCCGCCTGCGCCGATGACCAGAACCTTGCTCAACTCTCATGCTCCATGGCTATGCCGCGCCGATGCGCGAAAGCGCCCATATAGGGGCTCGCCATGACAGCGCAAAGTCAGAGTTGGGAAGGGGCCTGCCCGGCTGGCGCTGGCGGCGGCGCAGGGCGTCGGCGCGGCGGCGGGGGCGGGCGATAACGGACCTTCAGACCCTGCAACCACAAACCGAGTTGCCTTCGATCCGGGATATTGCTGACCTCGCTGGGTGCGATGGGGTCGGGGGTGTGGATGAGCAGATCGATCAGCGGGCCGGCCACTTCCAGCGACAGGGCCATGGGCTTGTTGATCGGGTGCGATTCCGGGTTGAACAGTTCGTGTTCCGCCAAAACCTTGTCCCTTTGGGTGATGCGGAGGGTGCGACGCCTGCCCGGCGCGATGAAGAGCTGGGCGTGCAGAACCAGCAAAACCGGCGCCTGGGCCGCCGTGTCGATCATGTGCGCGCGGATCCGGCATTGCTCGCCTTCGGACCAGAAGCCGAAATGCTCGATCTTCGACCAGCCTTCGGCAAGATAGGGCTTAAGCCGGTCATGCATGACATTCACGCCCCGGCAAAGCGGATAGGCATGAAGCTTGCGCGCCTTGGACGGGCTGCCCAGATGGTTCAGCAGATGGCGGCGCAGGGCAGGGGACAGCGAGTCGAACAGGATGCCAGGCACGGCGGGGAAACCCCGCGTGCGGACGATGGCGTTCACATTGGCGTCGATCTGTTCCTGATCGCCGACCATCACCAGGCGTGAATTGTTAAAGACATCGTCGTTCATGCCTCGGAACATGGTGACGCCATGGTCGATTTCCCGGTCCATGAGCCAGCGCAGCAGGCGAAGATGCTCCTGGCGCTCCTGCAATTCGCCGCCGACATTATGGTCGCCGTGAATCGGGATGAAATGGCAATCGGGAAGGGCTTCGTGGATCATGCCCGCATGCAGCGTATCCCACAGCGTATCGACGGTGTAGACGCAGGCGAATTCGGTGTCGCACGGGCCGATGTCCCCGATCGAAGCGCAGTGCGGATCGGTGATCTGTTCCCAATAATGGCGGAACCGCATGTCGAAATAGACTTCGGGCCGGGTGCTGGCCTGCGGCGCGAGCATCAATGTCCGGCGCAGGGGCAGGTAGCGGGCGAGGATGGCCGCTCCGAAACCGCCCATCGACAGGCCGAAGGCGTATATGCGTTTGATGTCGTGACGCGCGCAATAATCCTTGATCCAGCCGATCATCGCGTCCCAGCCATTGCGGCTGTTATACCAGGATTTGACGCGGTCGCGCATGAAGATGGCGTGCTGGCGTCCGCCGATCTGCGCCACTGTGCCCTTCCATTCCATGACGGGAATCTTGCCGGGATCGCCGATGGAGCACAGGGCGATGATCAATTCGTCGTTCGTTCCCGGAACAACCGCAATGTCATAATCTTCAAAAAGGATTTCGTTTTCGTCCATCATCGACTCCGCAAACGGCAAGCGGGCGCTTTTTGGGAGGCGCGTGCCTTTCCGATTTGCTCCGAATACTGAATATTGTTTCTTCCTGAATGGTTGCGGGCTCGCCTGCCCGATCAGGCCGCGCCGCGCAAGTCATCTATGTCCGCCCGATGGCGATCATTGTTCACCCCACGCAATCGAAAAATGGCCGACCCATCATCAAAACGTCATCGCTGCGTCATGTGGCCGACATGCGGCCGACCTAAAGCCGGGCGATCATCAGTGGCAAAATCCAGAGGCAAAACATGACGCGGTCGACACATCAACGAGTGACGGATGCGGTTCACCGGCATCGCCATCTGTCGAAGCAGGGGCTTCTGGAACGCGCTTTCACCTTCGCCTTTCGCGGCTTGGTCTATGCCCAGATTTGGGAAGATCCCGATGTCGATATGGAGGCGCTGGCGATCACGCCCGACAGCCATGTGGTGACGATCGCGTCGGGCGGGTGCAATGTGCTGTCCTACCTGACCGCCGATCCCGCCAAGATCACCGCAGTCGACCTCAACACCGCGCACATCGCGCTTAATCGGCTGAAACTGGCGGCGGCGCGCCAGTTGCCGAGCCATGCGGCGTTTCACCGCTTTTTCGCGCGCGCCGACAGCCGCGACAACATTACGGCCTATCATGCCCATGTCGCCCCGCATCTGGATGAGGCGACGCGGCGCTATTGGGAAGGGCGCGACCTGATCGGCCGTCGCCGGATCGGGGGCTTTGCGCGCGGCATTTACAAGCATGGATTGCTGGGCCGTTTCATCGGCGCGGCGCACCTGCTCGCGCGGGTGCATGGCGTCAATCCCCGGCGCATGCTCGATGCGCGCAGCCGCGAGGAGCAGGTCGAGATTTTCGAGCGTGAACTGGCGCCGATCTTTGACAAGGGCTTCGTGCGCTGGCTGACCAGCCAGCCCGCCTCGCTCTTTGGCCTGGGCATCCCGCCCGCCCAGTTCGAGGCGCTGGCCGGCGACGAACGGATGGATACGGTGCTCAAGGCGCGGCTGAAGAAGCTGGCCTGCGACTTTGATCTGAAAGACAATTATTTCGCGGTGCAGGCGTTCGGGCGCGGTTATGCGGGCGGGGAGGGGCCCTTGCCGCCCTATTTGCAGGCCGCCAATCATCAGGCGGTGCGCGACCGCGCCGAGCGGGTGGATGTGCGCCACATCAATTTCACCGACTTTCTGGCGAGCCAGCCCGCGGCGTCGTGCGACCGCTATATCCTGCTCGACGCGCAGGACTGGATGGACGATGCCCAGCTCAATGCGCTGTGGGCGCAAATCACGCGCACCGCCCGGCCCGGCGCGCGCGTGTTGTTCCGCACCGCTGGCGAACCCAGCATCCTGCCCGGCCGCGTGGTCAGCGCCGTGCTTGACCGCTGGGACTATCGGGCGGAAGAGTCGCGCGATTTCACCGCGCGCGACCGATCGGCCATCTATGGCGGCGTTCACCTCTATGTGCTGAAGGATGATGCGTGAGCGACCATAAGGGGCTGATGGACGGCGTTTATCGTTACCAGCGGCATATTTACGACCTGACGCGCAAATATTATCTGCTTGGCCGCGACCCCATGATCCACGATCTGGCGCCGCCGCCCGGAGGCGCGGTGCTGGAGATCGGGTGCGGCACAGGTCGCAACCTCATCGCCGTAGGCAAGGCCTGGCCGGACGCGAAGCTCTATGGAGTCGATATTTCGGAAGCGATGCTGGAGAAAGCGGCTGCGTCCGTCGACAAGGCGGGCATGGCCGGTCGCGTCATGCTGGCCGCAGGCGATGCCTGCGCGTTCGATGCGCAGGCCCTGTTAGGCCGCGCCAGTTTTGAGCGGGTGTTTATCAGCTATGCGTTGTCGATGATCCCCGACTGGGAATCGGCGCTGGCGCAGGCCGCGCAATGCGTGGCGCCCGGCGGACGGCTGGACATCGTCGATTTCGGACAGCAGGAAGGATGGCCGTCGCTTTGGAAGCGCGCGCTTTTCGGCTGGCTCGCGCAGTTTCACGTTTCGCCGCGCGCCGAACTGGGCAGAGCGATCCGCGCGGTTGCGGCTGACATGGGCGGAGTGCCGCATATCGAACCGCTTTACCGGGGTTATGCCGTGCGGGGCGGTCTGATCCGGGTTTGATGCCGGGGTGGAGATCGTGCGCTTCAGCTTCTGCCCATGATTTTTGCGGCATCCGTGAGGAAGTCGCTTGTTGGGAGCTTCGGGACCAAATTCTGATCGTCCAGCGCGTCAATTATATGATCAAATGCTCTTTTACCTCCGCCCGTTCGTCCTGAGCTTGTCGAAGGACGCATACTGGCATGGCTTTTCACGCATATCTTCTCCGGTGCAGTGACGGCTCCTTCTATGCGGGGCATGCGGAGGATCTGGAAACCCGCATGGCGCACCATCAGCAGGGCCTGATCGGTGGATATACGGCCGTGCGCAGGCCAGTGGTTCTGGTCTGGACGGAAAATTTCGGGACGCGAGATGAAGCGTTGGCCGCCGAGCGTCGTATCAAGGGATGGAGCCGGGCCAAGAAACAGGCGCTGATCGATGGCGATTGGAAGCGGCTGAAATTGCTCGCCCGTAACCGGCAAGATCAGCGGTCGGGCGCTGGTTAGCGTCCTTCGACAGGCTCAGGACGAACGGAGTAGGGGAAAAAGGTGCGCAAACACCATTCCCAACGCATCAGGCCGCCTTGCGCTCCAGCAATTCCAGGTCCAGCCGTTCCCAGATTTCCACCAGCGCCACCACCAGTTCGCGCATCATCTCTTCAGTGTGCGCCGGGCCGGGGGTGAAGCGCAGGCGCTCTGTTCCGCGCGGGACAGTCGGATAATTGATCGGCTGAACATAGGCGCCATATTCGGCGAGCAAAATGTCGCTGATCCGTTTGGCCTTCACCGGATCGCCGACCATCAGCGGCACGATGTGGGTGACCGAAGGCATGACTGGCAGCCCCGATTCGGCCATCAGGCGCTTGAGCGTCGCGGCGGCGGCCTGCTGTCCCTCGCGCTCTTCGCTTGATTGCTTGAGGTGGCGGACGCTGGCCAGCACGCCAGCGACCAGCACCGGCGACAGCGAGGTGGTGAAGATGAAGCCGGGCGCATAGCTGCGGATCACGTCCACGATCATCTGGTCGGCCGCGATATAACCGCCCATCACGCCAAAAGCCTTGCCCAGCGTCCCTTCGATGATGGTCAGCCGGTGGGCGACATCGTCGCGCTCCGAAATGCCGCCGCCATGAGCGCCATACATGCCCACCGCATGGACTTCGTCGAGATAGGTGAGCGCGTTGAACTCGTCGGCCAGATCGCACAGTGCGGCGATCGGGGCGATGTCGCCGTCCATCGAATAGACGCTCTCGAACGCGATCAGCTTGGGCGCGTCGGGGTCTTCGGCGGCGAGCAATTCGCGCAGATGATCGACATCATTGTGGCGGAAAACCCGCTTTTCGCAGCCCGAATTGCGGATGCCCGCGATCATGCTGGCATGGTTCAGTTCGTCGGAAAAGATGATGCAGCCGGGTAGCAGCTTCGCCACCGTCGCCAGCGTCGCTTCGTTCGAAACATAGCCTGACGTGAAGAGCAACGCCGCTTCCTTGCCATGAAGGTCGGCCAGTTCCGCCTCCAGATCGACATGATAGTGGGTGTTGCCGCCGATATTGCGGGTGCCGCCCGAACCGGCGCCGACATCGTGCAGCGCCTCTTCCATCGCGGCGACGACCTTGGGATGCTGGCCCATGGCGAGATAGTCGTTGGAGCACCAGACGGTGATCGGCTTGGGGCCGTTATGGCCGTGAAAACAGCGGGCGTTGGGAAATGCGCCCTTGTTCCGTAAAATGTCGATGAAGACGCGGTAGCGGCCTTCGCTGTGCAGGCGATCAATCGCCTGTGCGAAGATATGCTTGTAATTCACTGCGCTCATAAGCCTTCCCCGCCGCGCTCCTCTTTCGACGGCCGTTTAACCGCCTGCGTCGCCCATTACCAGTGATAACCGTTCGCGGCCTTAGGGATATTCACCTATCACACTGATCGCAAGCCGCGCCATTGGACCAAAAGTCCTATGGGATCAAAGCGCTTCGACGCGCGGCAGGCCATAGGATGCGAGCGCCGCGCGCAGCGGATCGACTTGATCGTCCATCCGGGTGAAGATGGCGATGCCCGGCGCCGGATCCGCGGGCCAGGGCTGCTCCCGCGTCAGATAGGCGATGCGCCGCGCTATGCCTTCGCCGCCATGCAGGAAGCGCAGAGGGTGGGGCGCGGCAGCCGCCAGTTCCGCCTCCACCAGCGGGAAATGGGTGCAGGCCAGCACCACCGTATCCATCCGGTCGCCGCCGCTCTGGTCAAGCAATCCGGCCAGTGCGTCGCGCGCTATGGCCGGGTCGAGCGGTTCGCCGCGCAGCTTGGCCTCGGCCAATTGCACAAGGGCCGCCGATCCGTGACGCAGAACGGTGCAATCCGCGCCGAACTCCGCCGCCAGCCGGTCGACATAGGGCTGGCGCACGGTGGCGTCTGTGCCCAGGACGCCGATGACGCGGCTTTGCGACTGAAGCGCGGCGGGCTTGATGGCGGGAACGGTGCCGACCACGGGAATGTCGAGCGCGGCGCGCACATGGGACAGCGCGATGGTCGATGCGGTGTTGCAGGCGATGACGGCAAGGCGCGGCCGGTAGCGCTCGACCAGACGCCCCAGCAACGCGGGCACGCGCGCGGCGATCTCCGCTTCGCTGCGCGTGCCATAGGGGAAGCCGGCGCTGTCGGCGGCATAGACGATGGGCGCGTGCGGCAGGGCCAGGCGCGCCGGAGCGAGTATCGAAAGCCCGCCCACGCCGGAATCGAAGAAGAGCAGGGGGGCGTCGGGTGCGACCGTCATGGTCGGGCTGTGTCGCGGGTGGCGCCGGGCCTGTCAACCTTCACCCGCGCCTTTCAGAACAGGCTGAGCTGCGGCCCCTGTGGCGGGCGGAACAGGTCGGAGCGCAGCGTTACGCGATCGGCCGACAAGCCGGCGCGTCGGCGCGCTATGGCAAAGCGGGAACGGATCAGGTCTGCCCACACGCCCTGTCCGCGCATCCGGTCGCCAAAACGCGGATCATTGTCGCGTCCGCCGCGCATCGAACGGATGATCGCCATCACCTTGTCCGCGCGGTCGGGATAATGGACGTCCAGCCATTGGCGGAACAATGGCGCGACTTCATTGGGCAGGCGGATGGGAATGAAGCTGACGCCCCGCGCGCCCGCCGCCGCGATGCGGGGCACGAGCGTCTCTATCTCATGGTCGGTGATCGCGGGAATGATCGGCGACATGCAGGCATGAACCGGCACGCCAGCGTCGGCGAGCCGGGCGATGGCGGCGATGCGCTTATCCGGGTGTGGCGCGCGTGGTTCCAACGTGCGGATGACCTTCGGGTCGAGGCTGGTGACGGAAATGCCGACCGCGACCAGACCATCCTGCGCCATGTCGGCCAGCAGGTCGATGTCACGCAGCACCCGGTCGGATTTGGTGGTGATCATCAGCGGATGGCGGCATTCCGCCAATATTGCGATGCAGGCGCGGGTTATCCCCCATTCGCGCTCTATGGGTTGGTAGGGGTCGGTGTTCGTTCCCATGGCGATGGGCGCGGGTATGTAACGCGGATGGGCGAGTTCGGCGCGGAGCAAGGCGGGCGCATCGGGCTTGGCGAAGAGCCGCGTTTCAAAGTCCAGGCCCGGCGACAGGTCGTGCCAGGCATGGCTGGGCCGCGCGTAGCAATAGATGCAGCCATGTTCGCAGCCTGCATAGGCGTTGATGGATTGCGAGAAACCGATGTCGGGCGATGCGTTGCGCGATATGATCGTGCGCGGGGTGAGTTGCCGGACTGTCGTGCGCAGGCGTGGGGTAGGGCCGTCTATACCCTCCATCGCGTCCAGCCAGTCGCCGTCAGCCTGCCGCGAGGGCAGGTTGAAACGGGTGCTGAACTGGTTGGTCGGCGCGCCGCGCCCATGGGTCGGAGGCATGGCGGAACAAGAACATATAAAGAACAAATGAGCAAGTCCAATCCTGGCCCATTGAAGCTTGACATGGCCGCTCCCGCCATGCCCTTAGTCAATGCGGAACTTGGGGGGTGGGACGATGCTGAAGAAATTTCTGGCTGCTCTCTTGCTGTTCGCTGCCAGCCATGCGCCCTTGGCCTTTGCAGAGGACACGACCCCGTGTCCCAAGGGTCTGATCTGCGCCAGCGCGCCGCAGAGCGTGGCTGACGCGATGATGGTGGCGGGCTATCGCGCGAAAATGTCGACGGATGATCTGGGCGATCCCAAGATCAGCAGCGCCGCGGCCGGATATGATTTCTCGATCTTCTTTTACGGTTGCAAGGAGCATGTCCGCTGCGATTCTCTGCAATTCAACATCACGTTCACCGACGATGGCAAGAACACGATCGCCCTCGCCAATGACTGGAACAAGAAGAAGTGGTTTGCGCAGATGGCGCTGCTCGATGATAAGAGGCTGGAAGTGCGCTATGATCTGGCGACCATCGGCGGCGTCAATCAGGCTAATTTCGCCGACGTCATGGCATGGTGGGAAACGACGCTGGGCGGCTTGAACGCGTATTTCAAGGAACAGGATGCCGCCGCCAAGCCGGGCAGTTGACGTTCACCCGAACAGTTCGCCCAGAAAATCCACCATCGCGCGCCAGCTTCGCCGGTCGGCGTCGGGGCTGTAGGCCATCCCTTTGTCGGGCATGTGGACGGACGGGTCGGTAAAGGCGTGGCCAGTGCCGCCATAGGCGTGGATCTGCCAGTCGCATCCGGCGGCCGATAGTTCGGCGGCCAGCGCGACGGTGGCGTCGGGCGGACATAGCGGGTCGTCCCAGCCATGGCAGATCAGCAGCTTTGCGGAGATCGCCTTATTGGGGAAGGGCGGGGCGTCATAGACGCCATGGAAGCTGACGCCGCCCGCAATGTCGGCGCCAGCCCGGGCCAGATCAAGCACGCATTTGCCGCCAAAGCAGAAACCGATGGCGGCGGTGCGGGTGGCGTCCACTTCGACCATGTCCTGCAACACGGCATGGGCGCCCATCACCCGGTCGCGCAGCACAGTGCGATCATCGTTGAGTTCCGTCATATAGCGGCCCATGTCCGGGTCGTCGCGGGTCGGGCGCTTGCCCGCGCCATAGATGTCGGCGACCAGCACGACATAGCCGAGCGCCGCAATCCTCTCGGCGCACAGGAAGTCCGCCTCCTTCGCGCCCAGCACATTGGGGAAGAGCAGGATGCCGGGGCGAGGCGCGCTGATGGCGTCGTCGACCACGGCCAGACTATCGAAAGGAGCGCCCGCCATGATGTGGGCGATCGGGCGACGGGTGATGGCCATGGTCTATCCTTCTGATTATGGGGTGGCGGCAGGTTAGAGGATTGCTTAGCGTCCGACCAGCATGAACGGCGCCCATGTCGAGGGGTGTCCGGCTTCCGGCAGCCTGCGGTCGCGCATCAGCTTCAGCATGGCGCGTCGCATCGCCATGGCCGGTTCCAGACCGCGTTCCGCCCCGCGCACCGTTTCCACCGTCAGGCGGGCGGAGGCATCGTCCCGGACCGGCCAATGACTGGCCATCACCCGGCGCGCTCCTGCGAACAGGAAGGCGCGGGCAAGCCCGGCATAGCCCGCCGCATTGGGGCGGTCGCCCGCCGCCGTGTCGCAGGCGGAGAGGATGACCCAGTCGGCGTCGATGTGAAGCAGCGCCGCCTCCGATGCCGTCAGTTTGCCGTCATTGGCCGGATCGGGAGTGCCGCCAGCCGCCGCTGGAGCGAGGAGCAGGGCGGGTTCCCCGACCTGGTCATATTCCCCCGCGACCAGACCATGAGTGGCGAAGGCCAGCGCGCGCAGGTTCGCAAGCGGCGTCGCGCGCAGCCGCGCTTCGGTCGCATCGGCGCCCGTCAGCAGAAGGGATGAGCGCTGTCCCAATATGGCCGCCATCTGGTTCAATTCATTCCTTGCGCCCAGCAGCGGAGCCATGGCCGGAGCGTCCTCCGTTCCGGAGGGCGCACCCGGGGCCGCGAGGCGGGCAGCCTCATCGGGCGCGCCAATGCCGACGAAGGAGGTTCGGGCATGGCTTTTCGCATCCCGCTGCCCCAGCGCGGAAAGCGAAGGCGCGACCCAGATCGCCTTGTCCTCGATCAGCCAATGGGGCGTCTTGCCATCAGCGCCCATGCCGGTGGCGAGCAGGCTGAACGGGATGGCCGACAATATGTCGTCTGTGCTGACCACGAGCGTGTTCGCCCCGGCGACCAGCGCCGCGATTTCCGGCGTGAAGATGGCGTCGTGCAGCGCGCGGGCGGCCTCTGTGTCGAAAGCGCCGTGAAACGGCCCGACGCCGGAGCGGATGCGCGCGACCCATTGACGGACGGCCGAACGGCGGGCGGGGGATTTTCCGATCGCCATGCCCTTGCCGGTCACGGCCAATGTGAACAGCCCCTCTTCGGTCGCGGCTGACAGGATCAGCGCCTCATGCGGGCGCAGTCTGGGCTGAACATTTTCGATCGTGACAGGCAGGGGGCGGAGCAGGGCGTTATAGCCGGGGAAGCGGTTGCTGAGCGCCGCGCCCAGTTCTTCCAACCTGACGGCGGCGGCGCCTGCCGCGTTGCGGCGGGCATCGACGTCCGGCGCGCTGGCGCTGAGCGCCTTGACCAGCGCCATATCGGCTTCCTGCGCCGCCGCAGCAGCCTCCTGCCGTTCGCGCAGCAGATCGCCCAGCGCGGTTCCGCCCGCCTGTTGGCGCGATGAAGCGGCGGCGGCGGCGCGGCTGGCGTCGCTTTCGACCAATATCTGCATCAATTCGAACGCGAAGGCGCGGTCGCCAGCGCGCACCGCCGTATCAAGGGCCTGGCTGAACGCCTCGATATTGTCCAGCACGCCGACAACCTTGTTGCGGGCAACCTCGACCTTCCTATTCTCGTCGATCAGGCGACGGAGCGCAGGTTTCGCGATGGCGTTCCCGGCCGTCGCATCACCGCGCAGAGCCTTGATCCAGCCCAGCGCAACGGTGCTGTTGGTGCGTTGATAATGACCATCCGGGCGAAGTGGCGCTATGGCGTCGACGGCTTGCGCCTCGTTCGTTTCCGCTTCGGCCAGCCGCCCGGCATGGGCATAGGATTGCGCCAGCTTGAAACGGGCGAGCGCCACGGTCAGGGGGTTGGCCTTGCCCGACGCCGCCATCAGGCGCAGCGCTTCCTCCCGCAAGGCGATGGCGCGCGGCACATCGCCCGAACGGTCGGCGGCGGTGCCTGCGCTGACCATGATGCTGGCCTGGCCGTCGCCGATGCCGCCCTTGCGGAACAGATCGAGGCTGTATTGCAGCAGCCCGGCCGCTTCCTCCGGCCGATCCATGTTGAGCAGGGTCAGCCCCAGCACGCCGACATAATTGGCAAGGTCGCCGGGGGGAACGGCACGCGACAAGCGCCCTTCGTCGACGGCGCGACGCAGATAGGGCAGGGCTTCGCTCATCCGCCCTTGCAGCACCAGTTCATATCCAAGGCGATTTGCCATCTGCACCCGATCCCGATGGCCAGCGGGCAATGCGGCTGCGATGGCGATGGCCTGTCGTATGACCCCTTCAGCGTCGGACGATTGCCGCGCGTTGCTGAGCGTCGCGGCGCGGATCGCGGCGATGGCCAGCTTGGGGGAATTGGGCGATTCCGGTGTCGCGCGCACCGCCTCCCAGGCGCTCAGGGAAAGACGCAGCGCTTCGTCGTTCCTGCCCAGACTCGCGAGTGCGCTCGCGACCTCCGCCTCGGCCAGCGCGCGCTCGGGGGCGGCGGCGGGAAAGGCCTCGAGCGCGCAGGTCCGGGCGGATTGCGCCGCATCCAGCATCGCCTGATAGTCCCGCCCCGTGCCCGCGAGGCGGGCATTGGCGAGTTGAACCGTGGCGCATACGCGCGCCCGGTCCGATGTCCCGAGGCGCCCGGCGAGCCGGGTCGCCCGGTCCATCTCTGCGCGCGCTTCGGTCGTGCGGCCCAGCGCGATGAGCGCTGCGGCGCGCTGGGCCATGGCCTCAACGCTCTTCGCAGACACCGGACCGGATGCCTGCTCCGTCCAGTAGGTCAGCGCTTCATCGGGAACGAAACCCATATCGGGCGGCGATGCCGCCAACAGCGCGGACGGCCAGAAAACCGCCGCAAGAAACAAAGCCTTGGCCCACATCGGTCGCTATCCCCCAGCTCCGCTCGGCTGGCTATGGCAATGGCTGGCGGACGATGCAACCAGGGTTGGCCCCTATGGCGATCGATTATTCTGGTCGTCACCAACTGCCGAAACCGGGGGCTTCGCCGCGCGCCTGCGGGTTCAGGCGGAGCGGGCGGCGCCAGCCGATGCGCGGCCGCTTGCGCAGGCGCAGGCACGGCCAGTGGCCATTGTCGATCCGTTCGGCCAGCCGCATTCCCTGCGCGCGATAGGCCGCCATCACCGCATCGGCCTGTTCGTCGAGCAGCCCCGCGAGCACGATCGTTCCACCCTCCTCGAGACAGGCGCAAAGGGCGGGAGCGAGTTCGATCAGCGGTCCCGCCAATATGTTGGCGATCAACAGGTCATAGGGGCTCCGCATCGCGATCGCCGGATGATCGACGCCCGCCGACGTGAACAGCGCGATCTGTCCGACGCCGCCGCCGACCGGCACCCCGTTCACCTCCGCATTCTTTTCCGTCACATCGACCGATACCGGATCGATGTCGGACGCCGTGGCATAGGCGCGCGGCCACAGATGCATGGCGGCGAAGGCGAGCAGTCCGGTGCCGGTGCCGATGTCGGCGATGTTGCGGAACCGCATGCCCACGCTGTGCATCCGGTCCAGCATGGCCAGGCAGCCTGATGTTGTTTCATGCTGCCCGGTGCCAAAGGCCCGGCCTGCGGCGATCAGATAGGACTTAAGCCCTTGTGGCGCGGGATCGTCGGGCAGGTTGCGGACATGGAAGCGCCCGGCGATGACGGGTTCCAGCCCCTGTTGGCTCATCGTCACCCAGTCTTCATCGGGCAATTGTTCAACCTGCGGCCGGGTGCGCGCGGCGCTGGGCACCAGCGCCTTCAGCAATTTGAGCGCCGCCGGGCCGGGCCGACCCTCGAAATAGGCCTCCAGCTTCCAGGCTTCGGGATTGTCCTCCTCGACCTCGCTGGTCATCAGGACCGGCGGTCTGTCGAGCAGGGCGAAAGCGGCGATGTCGCCGTCCAGCGCCTCCGCCTCTGCGCGGGTGCAGGGCAGGGTGACCTTCCAGCTCTGCGAGGGCGTTTCCGGGGCGGCGGCGGCGTCATGTTTCATATGCCGCGCCTTAGCCCCCCGGGGGCCCAAGGAAAAGATATCAGGCGACCCGGCGACCGAAATCGAAGGATGCGTCGCGCAGAGTCGCCAATTTGCCCTCGACCGACATGAAACCGCGTTCGAGCTGGTCGATTTCCGACGCAACAATCTCCGTATCCTGGCGGATGGCGGAAATGGTGGTCGACATGGAGTCGGCGGCCAGCGCGGTTTCGTCCACGGCGGCGGTGATCATCGTTACGGTCTGCGCCTGGGCATCCATGGCATGGCGGATCCGTTCGGCGCTCGCCTGCACGTCGCTCACGGTGTCGCGGATGCGTTCGTTGGTGACGACCGACTGGCGCGTGGAGGTCTGGATGTCGGCGATTTTGCTGGCGATTTCGTCGGTGGCGCGCGCCGTCTGGTTGGCGAGGCTTTTCACTTCCTGAGCGACGACGGCAAAGCCGCGCCCGGCATCGCCAGCGCGGGCCGCCTCTATGGTGGCGTTGAGCGCCAGCAGGTTCGTCTGGCCCGCGATATCGCGGATCAGGCCCAGGATGGATTCGATGGATTTGGCATGATCGGACAATGTGGTCGACATGGTCACCGCCTCGCCCGACTGTTCGGCGGCGCGCTGGGCCACTTCGGCCGCCCCCTCCACCTCGCTGCGGGCGTCCTCGATCGCACGGATGAGGCCAGCCGATGTCCGGGCCGCCTCACGCATTGCAAGAGCGGACTGTTCGGCGGCGGCGGCGACTTCCGATGCCTTGCCCAACATCCCTCGCGTGGCGGCAGAGGCGTCTTTCGCCTGTTCGCGCAGGGATTCGCCCAGTTGTGAAGCGCCGTCGATTTCGCCCACGATCCGCTGTTCGAACATCATGTTGTAATGTTGGCGCTCGGCCCGATCCGCTTCCGCCTGATCGCTGGCCAGAACGTCGCTCATATAATTGGCGTCGGCCAGCGTCATCGCCATCAGTCCGCCGACGAGGCGGCGTGAATCCTGTTCTGCGACGCGATTCCATAGCAGATCGAGTATCCGGTCATTGGCGGCGGCGACCGCAACAAGGACAGATTGGACCGGAACGCCATGTTTGCGGGCATGACGCACGCAATCTGCGGCGGAGCGCGCCCAGGCGCCTGTGTCGAAATGGAGAAGCTTGCTGCGGATATATTCATGGGCTTCGGCGCGGATGCGCGCCGCGACCTGCGCGCTGAGCCGCGCCTGCAGGCCGGTTTCTGCCATATAGGTTTCGAAAAACGCATCGGCCACCTGCTGCAGGTCATCCCCGATCAGCCGACCGATTTCCTGAGCCTGGCGCGCAATCGCCCCGGACGGATCAATGTCCTTCGCAAGAAATGTCTTTGCGCCGGACGCTTCGATGGTGGGCGACATGGTGTCAGGGCCTCTTGCTTATGATCTTCGAACGCTCCCGTTCATAGCGGCCTTTGGTTAATCAGCTGTTATTGCCCTGCGATCATGTCCCGGCGATCCTTCTCGCTGTCGCACTGCTTGCCCTGTGCCGCGTTCGATCCTAATGGGAGCCGAATCGCAAATTTGTTCCAAGGGACGGAAACACATGGCGCGCACCAGCAGTCGGCCGCTTTCGCCGCACCTCACCATATGGAAATGGGGGCCGCATATGCTGATCTCCATTTTGCACCGCATCACGGGCAATGGCCTCGCCCTGGTCGGCGCGATGGGCCTGGTCTGGTGGCTGATGGCCGCCGCCATGGGGCCGGAAGCCTATGCCACCTTCGTTGCGTGCGCCACGCATCCGCTGGGTTATGTGGTGATGATCGGCCTCACCTGGTCCTTCTTCCAGCATCTGTTTTCGGGGCTGCGCCACTTCGTGCTCGACATGGGCGCGGGGTATGAACTGAACACCAACCGCATGTGGTCGATCGCCGCCACGGTTGCGGCGGTTCTGGTCACCGGCTTCGTCTGGCTCTTCATCTTTGCGGAGAATTTCTGATGGGTAACGGAACAGGTATCGGCCGCGTCCGTGGCCTTGGCTCCGCCCGCCACGGCGCGCACCATTGGCTGGCGCAGCGTTACACCGCCGTTGGCAATCTCCTGCTGGTGCTGTGGCTGATTTTCAGCCTGCTGACCATGCCGGGCCTGGACTATGAGAGCGTGGTCGGCTGGATCGCCAACCCGCTGGTCGCGGTGCCGATGATGCTGATGATCGTCAGCATTTTCTGGCATCTGCGTCTGGGCATGCAGGTGATGCTGGAGGATTATGTCCACGACAAGGGCCTGGCCTTCCTGTCCATGCTGCTGTTGAACTTCTACGCCATTGGCGGCGCGGCCGCCGGCATCTTCGCCATCGCGAAGATCGCATTCATGGGGGCCGTCGAGTAATGAGCGAAGCCTACAAGATCATCGATCACACCTATGACACCGTGGTGGTGGGCGCTGGCGGGTCCGGCCTGCGCGCGACCATGGGCAGCGCCGAAGCGGGCCTGAAGACCGCCTGCATCACCAAGCTGTTCCCCACCCGCAGCCATACCGTTGCGGCGCAGGGCGGCATCGCCGCCAGCCTTGGCAACAACTCGCCCGACCACTGGACCTGGCACATGTACGACACCGTCAAGGGGTCGGACTGGCTGGGCGATCAGGACGCGATCGAATATATGGTGCGCGAAGCGCCCGCCGCCGTGATCGAGCTGGAACATGCAGGCGTGCCGTTCAGCCGCAACAAGGATGGCACCATTTATCAGCGTCCGTTCGGCGGCCACATGCAGAATATGGGCGCCGGCCCGCCGGTGCAGCGCACCTGCGCCGCCGCCGACCGCACTGGCCATGCCATGCTTCACGCCCTCTATCAGCAGAGCCTGAAGTACGACGCCGACTTCTACATCGAATATTTCGCCATCGACCTGATCATGGAAAACGGCGAATGTCGGGGCGTCATCGCCATCTGCATGGAAGATGGCTCGATCCACCGGTTCAAGGCTCATGCCGTCGTGCTGGCGACGGGCGGCTATGGGCGCGCCTATTTCTCCGCGACGTCGGCCCATAGCTGCACCGGCGACGGCGGCGGCATGGTGCTGCGCGCGGGCCTGCCGCTGCAGGATCTGGAGTTCGTGCAATTCCACCCGACCGGCATTTACGGCGCGGGCGTGCTGATCACCGAAGGCGCGCGCGGCGAAGGCGGCTATCTGACCAACTCCGAGGGCGAGCGTTTCATGGAACGCTATGCCCCGTCGGCCAAGGATCTGGCGTCGCGCGACGTCGTGTCGCGTTCGATGGCGATGGAAATGCGCGAAGGGCGCGGCGTCGGTCCGAACAAGGATCACATCTTCCTGCACCTCGATCATATCGATCCCAAGGTGCTGGCGGAGCGTCTGCCGGGCATCACCGAAAGCGGCAAGATCTTCGCGGGCGTCGACCTGACGCGCCAGCCGCTGCCGGTCTGTCCGACCGTCCACTATAATATGGGCGGCATCCCGTGCAACTATCATGGCCAGGTTGTGACCAAGGTGGGCGACGATCCTGAAGTCGTGGTGCCGGGCCTTTACGCTGTCGGCGAAGCCGCTTGCGTGTCGGTCCATGGCGCCAACCGCCTCGGCTCCAACTCGCTGATCGACCTTGTCGTGTTCGGCCGCGCCACCGGCCTGCACCTCAAGGAAACGCTCAAGCCCAATGGCCCGCACAAGCCGCTACCCGCGGATTCGGCCGACCTGGCGCTTTCGCGCCTCGATCATTATCGCAACGCCAAGGGCAGCGTGCCGACCGCGCAGATCCGCCTGGAAATGCAGCGGACGATGCAAAGGCACGCCGCCGTGTTCCGCGACAGCGCCCTGCTGTCGGAAGGCGTCGAGAAAATGGGTCAGGTCAACAAAAGCATGGAACATGTCGGCATCACCGACCGTTCGCTGATCTGGAACACCGACCTGATCGAGACGCTCGAACTCGACAATCTGATGTCGCAGGCCGTGTGCACCATGACCAGCGCCGAAGCCCGCAAGGAAAGCCGCGGCGCTCATGCGCATGAGGATTTCCCGAACCGCGACGACGAAAACTGGATGAAGCACACGATAAGCTGGTTCGAAGGCTGGGGGGGAACGGGCGGCAAGGTGACGCTCGATTACCGACCGGTTCACGATTACACGCTGACCGACGAAGCGGAATATGTGAAGCCCAAGGCGCGCGTTTACTAAGACGACGTCTGAAAGACTGAACAAAGGGAACAGGGCTCCGTCGGGGCCCTGTTTCTTTTTGGCGTCAGCGATGTCCACGACCTCGATGTTTCGGGATGGCGGTGGAGGCGCTTCTGGCCGGGGAATGAAGCTTGTGCGGTTCACGGCATGACGTCAATATGGGCCGCCCCGAACAGGAGAATGCCAGAATGAGCGGTCAGCGCAGCCCAGGCGGCAAACTTCTGCTCTGCATCCTTCTGGGGCTGTTGCTGGCGGTTCCCCTGTTCGCCACCTATTTGCTGGTCTGGGACCGGCAATCGCAATCGGAAACCGCGCGCGCCGCCATTGCGCAGGGTTGGGGCGGGCCGCAACTGATCGCCGGGCCGGTGGTCGTGATCCCCTACACCGCCGAGGAAACCGAAAATGTCGTGGAGAACGGCAAGCCGGTCAGCCGGACCCGCATGGTGGAAAAGGAATTGTTCCTTTCGCCTGTGTCCAACGCCCTGACGACGGCGGTGACGCCAGAGCGGCGGCGCAAGGCGATTTACGAGACGGTGCTGTTCGAGGCGGGAGTGAAGGGGCAGGCGCGCTTTGCTCTGCCGGACGACATCGGTCGTTATGGCGTCGCGCGCGAGCAATTGCGCCTCGACCGCGCCGAATTGCGCATGGGCGTGTCCGACGCGCGCGGACTGCTGTCGCAGAACGGCCTGAAACTCAACGGGCAGCCATTGACGCTTCAACCGGGCAAGGGCCTGCGTTCGACCGAAAATAGCGGTTTCTTTGCCTTCACCGACTGGAGCGATGCCCGGCCGCTGTCTGTGGATTACAGCTTTGCGGTGCGCGGCAATGGCCGGATCAGCATCGTGCCGCGCGGCGGGCGCACAGACTGGACGGTGCAGTCGGTCTGGCCCCATCCCAGTTTCGGCGGCGATTTCCTGCCGGTCGACCGGCGGATCGACGACAAGGGCTTTTCAGCGCGCTATTCGATCAGCAATCTGGCGCTGGGGCAGGCGCTGGTGCTGACGGAGGATCTGTCCCCGCCGATGTTCCTTGAAGGGTACGGGGAACGCGGCATGAGCAGCGGCGGAACCGCCGCCGCGACTGTCGGCCTCGTCGAACTGGTCGATCCCTATTCCCAGGTCAATCGGGCCATCAAATATGGGTTCCTGTTCATCGGCTTCACCTTTGCCGCTTTTCTGATGTTCGACATCATCGCGGGCGCGCGGGTGGCCAGCGCCGAATATCTGCTGGTCGGCAGCGGGCTGGTGCTGTTCTTCGTCATGCTGCTGGCCTTTGCCGAGGTGATCGGCTTCACGCCCGCCTATCTGGTCGCGGCGGGCGTGATCACGGGGCTGCTCACCGCCTATTCGGCTGCGGTGCTGCATAGCTGGCTGCGCGCGCGGATCATCGCCGGGTTGCTGGCGGGGCTTTACGCCACGCTCTATGTTCTGCTCAATCTGGAGGCATGGTCGCTGTTGATCGGATCAGTGCTGTTGTTCGCGGCGCTGGCCTTCATCATGTGGGCGACCCGGCGCATCGACTGGACCCGGATCGCGGGGCAGGAGGAATAAGCGGGCGCTTTTTGTCAGCGGGCAGCGGCTTTCCCCTTGCCCGCTGGCCGCGACCGGGCCATCAAACGCCGCATGGCCATCACCGTTGTCCCGATGCCGCACCATGAAGTGCATTTCATCAACCGGGTCAGTTGGCTCCGGGCGGCTGTTTTGGGGGCCAATGACGGCATCGTGTCGACCGCCAGTCTGGTTGTCGGCATCGCAGCATCGGGCGCGGCGCGGGAATCGATTCTGTTGTCGGGTGTGGCCGCGCTGGTGGCGGGCGCCATGTCGATGGCGGCGGGCGAATATGTTTCCGTCAGCGCGCAGGCCGATGTCGAACAGGCGGACCTCGCCAAGGAAAAACAGGCGCTGGACCAGCAGCCCGAGGCAGAACGACTGGAATTGCGCGATATCTATATCGAGCGCGGGCTGGAGCCGGACCTTGCCGACAAGGTGGCGACCCAGTTGATGGAGACTGACGCGCTGGGCGCACATGCCCGCGACGAACTGGGCATTACCGATACCGGGACGGCGCGCCCGGTTCAGGCGGCGATGGCGTCGGCAGCCAGTTTTGCGGTCGGTGCGGCGGCGCCCCTGCTCGCGGCTGCTATTGTCCCGGAGCAGGGGCGCATTACATGCATAGCGGCCATATCCCTGCTTTGCCTCGTCCTGCTGGGCTATATGGGCGCTCGGGCAGGTGGCGCGCGGCGGATGCGGTCGATTATCCGCACGTTGTTCTGGGGGGCGCTGGCCATGGCGGTCACAGCCGGAGCCGGGCATCTTTTCGGCGCGGTGGTTTGATCCATCCCCATCATTGATAGACGAAAGAGGAGATACATTATGGCGAGTATGATTCAGGACATTGCTCTCAAGACCATCCGGGGCGACGATGCGAGCCTGGCGGATTATGCGGGCAAGGTGGTGCTGGCGGTCAACGTCGCCTCCAAATGCGGTCTGACGCCGCAATATGAGGGGCTGGAGAAGCTCTATGCGGATTATCGCGACAAGGGGCTGGTGGTCGCGGGCTTTCCGGCCAATGATTTCGGGGCGCAGGAACCCGGCAGCAATGATGAAATCGCGACCTTCTGCACCACCAATTTCGGCGTCGAATTTCCGATGTTCGAAAAGATCGTGGTGACCGGGCCTGAAAAACATCCCCTTTACGCGGCCCTCACCAGCGCCGCGCCCGAGGCGAAGGGCGACGGCGCGTCCTTCCGCGAAAAGCTGGTCGGCTATGGCATCACGCCTGCGCCGGAGCCGGAAATATTGTGGAATTTCGAAAAGTTCGTGATCGGCAAGGATGGCGAGGTTGTGGCTCGATTCGCCCCGACCACCGCGCCCGACGACGCCGAGCTGATCGCCGTGATCGAGGCCGAACTGGCGAAATAGGACGACTATCTGAAAAAATGGGGACGGCATGGGCAAGCTGATTGCATCGATCCTGGCTGGGGCCATGGCCTCCAACGCCGTCCCCGCCCATGCCGCGCTGTCGCCGCAGGAGCGCGCCATCAGCCGGAGTGTCGACGCGGGCGTCGATGGCGCCATCGCGCTGCTCGAAAAAATGGTGAATCAGAACAGCGGGTCGCTCAATATCGAGGGCGTGACGAAGGTCGCGGAAATGGTGCGGCCCCAGTTCGAGGCGCTGGGCTTTGCCGTCACCTGGAAGCCGATGACCCACACCAAGCGCGCCGGCCATCTGATCGCGACGCACAAGGGGCGTGCCGGAACGACGAAAATGCTGCTGATCGGGCATCTGGATACGGTGTTCGAGCAGGATTCGCCTTTTCAGACATTTCAGCGTCAGGGGGACAAGGCCGCCGGGCCGGGCGTGGGCGACGACAAGGGCGGGGTGGCCGTCATGCTGCTGGCGCTTCAGGCGATGAAGGCGGCCGGAACGCTGAAGGACGCCCATATCGAAATCGTGCTGACCGGCGACGAGGAAGATGTGGGCGAACCCAGGGAAGAGGCGCGCGCTGACCTGATCGCGGCAGGCAAACGGGCCGATGTGGCGCTCGATTTCGAGGGGCTGGCGCGCGAGGATGGCAGGGACATGGGCTCCATCGCCCGCCGTTCGTCCAACAGTTGGACGATCATGGCGACAGGCAAATCCGGGCACAGTTCGCGGATCTTCTCCGATGCGGCGGGTGATGGCGCGGTTTATGAGCTGGCGCGGATCATCACGGCGTTCCGCAAGGAGCTGCCCGAACCCAATCTGACCTTCAACGTCGGCCTGATCGGCGGCGGCCAGAGCGCCGATGTCGACAAGGACGGCGTACGGATCGCGGTGACCGGCAAGACCAATATCATCGCGCCGATCGCCGTCGCCAAGGGCGATTTCCGGACATTGAGCCAGGAGCAAACCGACCGGGTGATCGCGAAGATGAGGGCGATTGCGGGCAACGGTCATCTCAACGGCACGTCGGCGACCATCGCGATTGAACAGGGCTATCCGGCGATGGCGCCGACCGAAGGGAACCGGGCGCTGTTGGCGCGGCTCAATGGCGTCAATGCGGACCTCGGCCTTCCAGCCATGCCCGAACTCGATCCTCTGAAGCGCGGGGCGGGCGACATCGCCTTTGTCGCGGCCGACACCGACGGGCTTGTGGGGCTGGGCCTTGCCAGCAGCGGCGACCATAGCCCGGCGGAAGTGGCGGACCTTGCCAGCATTCCGGTTCAGGCGAAGCGCGCGGCGATATTGATGAGTCGGCTGGCGAAGGAAAAGGGGCGAAAATAGATCGCCCGTCGCGCCATGCACGATACGCCCATAACCATGCCCCAGATTGGCGCCGTGCTGAATATGCTCAGCATCGTCGGAACCTTCCTGTTTGCCGCCTCCGGCGCGCTGGCGGCCGCGCGGTTGCGTCAGACGATCGTGACCTTTGCCTTTTTCGCGCTGGTCACGGGTGTCGGCGGGGGCACGGTGCGCGACCTGTTGATCGGCGCGCCGGTATTCTGGGTGGTCGACCCGGCGCCCGCCCTGACCTGTCTCAACGCCGCCCTGATCGTCTGGCTGACGCCGCGCCGCTGGTGGAGCGATCGGGCGCTCGACTGGCTGGATGCCTTGGGATTGGCCGCATTTGCGGTGTTCGGCGCGGCCAAGGCCATGGCCTTTGGCGTTCACCCCTTTGTTGCGGCGATGATGGGCGTGGTGACGGGCTGCGTCGGCGGCATCATCCGCGATCTGCTGGCGGGGGAGCCATCCATCCTGCTGCGGCCGGAACTCTATGTCACGGCGGCGGCGGTATCGGCGGGGCTATTTGCGGCGTTGCGCGTTTTGGGCGTCGACCTGCCGGTTGCGGCCATCGTCGCGGCGTTGAGCGGCTTTGCCTTGCGGGCGATAGCGATCTGGCGGGGCTGGGGCTTGCCAGGCTATCAGCGGGAATAGCGGATCAGCGCCAGAGCGCGGCGATCAGGCTCCACAGCCCTTTGTCTTCCGCCGAAACGGCGCGCGGCGCGCCAAAGCCGCGACATTCCAGACAATCGGCGCGAATGCCGTTGCCGGTCATCATCCCGCGAAGGTCGGTCACAACCTGCATCGCCCATTGCTGGCGGATAGCGGCGGCGCGGCCGAGCATATCGCGGGCGGCAGGCTCCGCCTCATCCCCGCCGGTCATTTTTTCAAGGAACTGAACGAAGGCGTCCGGCTCTTTCTCGATGCGGTGGATGCTGGCGTTTTCAGGCTTCAGTCCGGCGCGCTTCGCGGCCTCGGCGACGGCCTCCTCCAGCCCGCCGAAACGGTCGACCAGGCCCTTTTGCCGTGCGGCGCCGCCATCCCACACGCGACCCTGCGCGATGGCGTCGACCTGCTGCGGCGTCTTGCGCCGGGACTGGGCCACCAGCCCCAGAAAGCGGCGATACATGTCCTCCACGCCCATCTGCATCACGGCGTCAAATTCCGGCGTGGTGCCGCCCGCCAGGTCGGGCTGTCCGGACAGGGGCGTGGTGCGGAAGCCATCGGTCGTGACCCCGATCTTCGCCAGAGTGCCTTCAAAACTCGGCAAGATGCCGAAGACGCCGATGGAGCCGGTGATGGTGTCCGGTTCGGCGAAGATCATGTCGGCGGGGGTTGAAATCCAGTAGCCGCCGCTGGCCGCGACATTGCCCATGGAAACGACGACGGGCAGCTTTTCCTTTTTCGCGGCCAGAATGGCGAGGCGGATTTTTTCCGACGCCAGCACCGATCCGCCGGGCGAATCGACGCGCACCACGAGCGCCTTGAGATCGCGTTCGGCCAGCGCGTCGCGCAGCAGTCCGGCGATGGCGTCGCCGCCAGCCATGCCCGCTCCGCCGTCGCCATCGACGATGTCGCCAGCGACGGTCAGCACCCCGATGGCGCCATCATTGGCGGGACGATGGACCTTGATATAGTGGCCAAGGTCGATGGCCGCGAAAGCGGTGTCGCTGTCATCATTGCCTTCGCCCGCAATTTCAGCGACGCGATCTTCAAAGGCGCTTTCATCGCCCAGCCTGTCGACCAGGCCGCTTGCCTGCGCCGCCCTGGCCAGATCGCCGCCAGCGGCCTTCCCCGCGGCCACGGGATCGCCGATATAGGCGGCAAGTTTCGCGGCTGGACGGGCCTTTGCCACTTCGTCGCGCCAATCCTGCCAAAGGGCGGCGGCCAGCGCCGTGCTCGCTTCTTTCGCCTCGGGCGATTGTTCGGCGCGGGTATAGGGCTCGACAAAGCTCTTATATGTGCCGACGCGATAGACATGGGTGTTGATCCCCAGCTTGTCGATCAACCCCTTGTAATAAAGCCGCGATCCGCCCGGGCCGGCAATGGCGACGCCGCCAAAGGGATCGAGCCACGCCTCGCTGGCATGGGACGCGAGTTGATAGCTGTCGTCGGTATAGACGGTAGCGAAGGCGAGAACCGGCTTTTTCGAAGCGCGCACCGTGTCGAGAGCGCGACCGACACGGGACAATGCGACCTGACCCGCGCCCATGAAGCCATCAAGGTTCAGGACAACGGCCTTCACATTATCATCGTCCCTCGCCGCCTCGATCGCGGTGACAAGGTCGGACAGACGATGTTCACGGGGACGATCCGAGCCGCCCGAAAGCAGTTCCAGCGGCTCGGCTTCGGCTGGCTGTTCCACGATCGTGCCGTTGAGATCGAGCAGGAGCGCGCCATGCTTCACCGGCGCGGCCTTGGGCGATGGCGACAGGGTGAGCGCCATATAGAGCAGGCCGAAGAATAGCAGCAGGAACAGCAGGACCAGCCCATCCTTAACCGCCACCAATATGCGCCACATGCTCTTTACGAATGCCACCGGCCCAATTCTCCATCGCGTCGTCCCGCGATCATATGGGAACGCGCCGCTGATTGCGCTATCCCATCGCCGGTTTCACTGCAATCTTGCGCCACAGCCAGCAACCGTTATGGGAAGCCCCGATAAAGCGATACCGCCAAGGGAGATACTCCGTCATGCCCACGCTCGTCCTGATCCGCCACGGCCAGTCCGCCTGGAACCTTGAAAACCGCTTCACCGGCTGGTGGGATGTGGACGTGACCGAGAAGGGCGCGGAGGAAGCGCGGGCGGCGGGCCGGTTGATGAAGGACAAGGGGCTGGATTTCGACCAGTGCTTCACGTCGGTCCAGACGCGCGCGATCAAGACGCTCAACCTGGCGCTTGAGGAAATGGGGCGGCTGTGGCTGCCGGTCGAAAAGGACTGGCGTCTTAACGAGCGCCATTATGGCGGCCTCACCGGCCTCGACAAGGCGGAGACGGCGGCCAAACATGGCGACGCGCAGGTCAAGATCTGGCGCCGCAGTTTTGACGTGCCGCCGCCGCCGCTGGAGGCGGGCAGCGCGTTCGACCTGTCGGGCGACCGCCGCTATGCCGGGATTGCCGTTCCCGCGACAGAAAGCCTGAAGGATACCATCGCGCGCGTGCTGCCCTATTGGGAAAGCCGCATCGCGCCGGATTTGAAGGCGGGAAAGCGGGTGCTGATTTCCGCTCATGGCAATTCGCTGCGCGCGCTGGTGAAGCATCTGTCGGGCATCCCCGACGATGAGATCACCGAACTGGAAATCCCGACGGGCCAGCCCATCGTCTATGATCTGGCTGACGATCTGACCGCGATCGACCGTTATTATCTGTCGGAACGCTGAGCCGGGTCGATAATCGACAGGCCATTATTGCCCCCCGGCGGCCGGGCCGCTAAGGGGCTTGGCTTTCCGGGCGGCCAGAAAGCCGCTCAAGCAGGGGAAGCGATGCAATGAGCGGGGTGGATGTCGGCATCATCATGGGGTCGCGGTCCGACTGGGACACGATGCGCCATGCCGCCGAAACGCTGGAAGCGCTGGGCGTTACCCATGAATGTCGCGTCGTTTCCGCCCATCGCACGCCCCAGCGGCTCTATGATTATGCCCGCAGCGCCGTTGATCGTGGCCTGAAGGTCATCATTGCGGGTGCAGGGGGCGCGGCGCACCTACCGGGCATGACCGCGTCGATGACGCGCCTGCCCGTGCTGGGCGTGCCGGTCGAATCCAAGGCGCTGAAAGGCATGGATTCGCTGATGTCCATTGTCCAGATGCCCGGCGGCATTCCCGTCGGCACGCTGGCCATTGGCAAGCCCGGCGCGATCAACGCCGCGTTGCTGGCCGCCGCCATGCTGGCCAATAACGACCCGGCGCTGGCGCAGCGGCTGGACGAATGGCGCGCGCGGCAGACCGCGTCGGTCGCCGAAACCGTGGAAGATTGAAGCCCCCCCATGACGACCATCGCGCCCGGCTCCACCATCGGCATCCTTGGCGGCGGCCAGTTGGGCCGGATGATCGCCATGGCCGCCGCGCAACTAGGCTATCGCACCCACATTTATGCGCCCGAAGAAAGCGGCCCGGCGGCGGATGTATCGCCGCTGTGGACCTGTGGCGCCTATGAGGATGCTGCCGCACTGGGGGCCTTTGCCGACAGTGTCGATGTCGTCACTTATGAGTTCGAGAATATCGACCCGGCCGCCGTGGATACGCTGGCGGGCCACGGGCTGGTGCGGCCGGGCGCGGGGGCGCTGCGGATCGCGCAGGACCGGCTGGCCGAAAAAAGGTTCGTGCAGCAACTGGGCGGGCTGACCGCGCCCTTTGCGCCGGTCGACAGCCTGGATGATCTGGAAGAGGCGCTGGACGAGATCGGCAGCCGCGCCATCCTGAAAACCAACCGCATGGGCTATGACGGCAAGGGGCAGGCGCGCCTGTCGGAACCGGGCGACGCGGTGGGGGCCTGGAACGCCATCGGGCGACAGCCGGCGATATTGGAAGGCTTTGTGACCTTCGCGCAGGAATTTTCCGTCATATTGGCGCGCGGCGCCGATGGCGAGGTGCGTTTCTGGGATTCGCCCGCCAATGTCCATGTCGATGGCATCCTTTCGACGTCAATGCTGCCTGCCGGGCCGCTGATCGAGGGGCAGGCGCCCGCCGCGCGCGCGCTGGCGGGGCAGGTGGCCGACGCTTTGGACTATGTCGGCGTGCTGACGCTGGAGTTTTTCGCCAGCGCCGATGGGCCGGTGTTCAACGAAATGGCCCCGCGCGTCCACAATAGCGGCCACTGGACGACCGAGGGCGCGGTGACCAGCCAGTTCGAAAATCACGTCCGCGCCATTTGCGGCCTGCCGCTGGGCGACACGGGACTGGCCGCGCAGGGCGTCGTCATGCGCAACCTGATCGGCGATCAGGCGCATGAATGGCGCGATATTCTGTCCGACCCCGCCAATCACCTGCACTTGTATGGCAAGCGTGAAGCGCGGCCCGGGCGCAAGATGGGCCATGTCACCCGGCTGATGCTGTGATCGGGGGCAGCCGGATCGTCCTGATCCTGGCGCGCGCCGACAATGGCGTGATCGGGCGGGACGGCGATCTGCCCTGGCGATTGCCCGCCGACCTTAAACATTTCAAGGCGCTGACGCTGGGCCATCCGATGGTGATGGGCCGCAGGACGTTCGACAGCCTGCCCGGCCTGCTGCCGGGCCGCCGCCATATCGTGCTGACCCGCGACCGGGACTGGAGCGGGGAGGGCGCGGAGGTCGCCCATGATGTGGCGGGCGCGGTGGCGCTTGCCGGCGCGCCAGAGGCGATGGTGATCGGGGGAGCGGAGATTTACCGCCTGTTCCTGCCCCATGCCGACCGGATCGAATTGACCGAGGTGCATGCGACGCCGCCGGGCGATGCGATGATCGACTATCCCGCGCCTGATGCATGGCGGGAGGTCGCCCGCGCGCCGCATCCCGCCGTCGATGGTCGCCCGGCATATGACTTCGTGACCTTCCAGCGCAGGACATGACCGCGCCGTCATTGCCAGCGCAATTCCGCACCCCTATAGGCCGCGCCATGGAGCGGCTTTCAAGCGGCGCCCCCATGCCCGCCCGTCTGCGTGGCGGCATTATGGCGCTGGGCAATTTCGACGGTTTTCATCAGGGCCATCAGGCCGTGGTCGGGCGCGCCGTCGAACTGGCGCGGGCGCAGGGTCGTCCGGCCATCGTCGCCACCTTCGATCCGCACCCCATGCGCCTGTTCACGCCCGATGCGCCGCCCTTTCGCCTGACGACGCTGGACCAGCGACAGGCGCTGTTCGCGCGGGCCGGGGCGGACGCCATGATGGTCTTTGCGTTCGACCGGGCGCTGGCCGCGCTCGACGCCGCCGCCTTCGTCCGTCTGCTGGCGCAGGATATGGGCGTGGCGGGCGTGGTGACGGGCGAGGACTTCACCTTTGGCAAGGGGCGTAGCGGATCGGTAACGACGCTGGCCGAACTGGGCGCGGCGATGGGGATGCGCGCGGAAGCGGTGGCCCCGGTGCGCGATGGGGCGGGAGATGTCGTCTCCTCCAGCCGCATCCGCTATGCCCTGAAGGCGGGCGATTGCGCCACCGCCATGCGCCTGCTGACGCGCCCCTTTGCAATAGAGGGCGTGGTGCAGCATGGCGACAAGCTGGGCCGCACCATCAACTTTCCCACCGCCAATATCGACCTGGGCCACTATCTGCGCCCGGCCTATGGCATTTATGCGGTGCGCGGGATTTTAAGCGACGGCCGGGTGCTGGACGGGGCGGCGAACCTGGGCGTTCGCCCGACCTTCGACCCGCCCAAATTGCTGCTGGAGCCGCATTTCTTCGACTTTGCCGAAAGCCTTTACGATCAACGGATCGAAGTGCAGTTGATCCGATACCTTCATGGCGAAGTGAAATATGACGGGCTCGATGCGTTGATGGCGGGCATTGCGCGCGATTGCGAAGAGGCGCGGCAAATCCTTGCGGGAACGCCCCGCCTCGCTTAATGCGCTGCTCAGATTTCCTCATTCCCGTTCGTGCTGAGCAGGGGCTGAGCGAAGTCGAAGCCTCGTATCGAAGCATCCTTCGATACGCCATTTCGACTTCGCTCAATGGCTACTCAGGACGAACGGGGTGTTTTATGCCGGATACCCATGACCGACGCACCTGACTACAAGTCCACCGTCTTCCTTCCGCAAACCGACTTTCCGATGAAGGCGGGGCTTGCCGCCAAGGAACCGGCCATTGCGGCGAAGTGGGAGGCGATGGACCTTTATGGCAAGCTGCGCGAAAAGCGCGCCGGTCGCGAACGCTTCATCCTGCATGATGGCCCGCCCTACGCCAATGGCGACATCCATATGGGCCATGCGATGAACAAGGTGCTCAAGGACATCATCGTCCGCAGCCAGTCGCTGCTGGGCAAGGATGCGCCCTATGTGCCCGGCTGGGATTGCCACGGCCTGCCGATCGAATGGAAGATCGAGGAGGAATATCGCAAGAAGAAGCTGAACAAGGACGAGGTGCCCGCCGCCGAGTTCCGCGCCCAGTGCCGCGCCTATGCCGACAAATGGGTGGGTGTGCAGAAGGAGCAGTTCAAGCGTCTGGGCGTGATGGGCGACTGGGCCGATCCGTATCTGACGATGAAGTTCGATGCCGAGGCGACGATTGTTGGCGAACTGCTGAAATTCGCGGAAAGCGGGCAACTGTATCGCGGAGCCAAGCCGGTGATGTGGTCGCCGGTGGAGAAGACCGCACTGGCCGAGGCGGAGGTCGAATATGAGGATGTGACGTCGACCCAGATCGACGTCGCGTTCGAGATCATGGAAGCGCCGAACGCGCCCGAACTGGTCGGCGCCCATGCGGTGATCTGGACCACGACGCCGTGGACGATTCCCGTAAATCAGGCTTTGGCTTATGGGCCGGAGGTTGAGTATTCTATTGTTTCATGCTTCGATGGGATGGTTACGTCGCACGAGTTTAAAACGGTAGAAGCCGCTTTCTCAATGATCGTCGCGACTGAATTGCTAGATTCTGTCATGAAGCGATTGGGTTGGGCTGATTCTCCTAGGAAAATCCTGAAGACATTCAAAGGCTCCGACCTCGCCGGCGCTGTCGCCCGCCACCCGATGCACGCGCTCGGCGGCTTCTTCGCGAAGCCCCGCCCGTTCCTGCCCGGCGATTTCGTCACCACCGACGCGGGCACTGGCCTCGTCCACATGGCCCCGGACCATGGCGAGGACGACTTTGCGCTGTGCAAGGCGCACGGCATCAACCCCGTCTTCGCGGTCGAGGGCGACGGCAAATATCGCGAGGACTGGCTCTGGCTCGGCGGGCAAGGATCGGTCATCAACCCGAAGTTCGTCAGCAAGGACGGGCCGATCTGCACCGATCTGCGCGAAGCCGGCGGGCTGCTGGCGGCGTCGGACGACTTCAAACACAGCTATCCGCACAGCTGGCGCAGCAAGGCGAAGATCATCTTCCGCTGCACCCCGCAATGGTTCATCCCCATGGATCAGCCCCAAGCCGTCATGCCAGCGCAGGCTGGCATCTCCGGCCTTGGCGCGCAAACGCCTGAGACCCCAGCCTTCGCTGGGGTGACGGTGGCGGGTGGCAACGGGCCGACGCTGCGCGGCGTGGCGCTGGACGCGATCCAGAATACCCGCTGGGTGCCGGAACGGTCGATCAACCGCATCCGATCCATGGTGGAGGGGCGGCCGGACTGGGTGATCAGCCGCCAGCGCGCCTGGGGCGTGCCCATTGCGCTCTATGTCCATCGCAAGAGCGGCGACTATCTGGTCGATCCGGCGGTCAACGCCCGCATCGTCGAAGCCTTCAAGCAGGGCGGCGCGGACGCCTGGTTCGGCGCGGATCATCAGGCGCTGCTCGGCCCGGATTACGACCTGGCCGACTATGAAGTCGTCAACGACATTCTGGACGTCTGGTTCGACAGCGGTTCCACCCACAGTTTCGTGGTCGAGGGCCGTTATGGCGAAGGAACCCGCGCCGACCTATATATCGAGGGATCGGACCAGCATCGCGGCTGGTTCCAGTCCTCGCTGCTCGAAAGCTGCGGCACGCGCGGTCGCGCGCCCTATGACGCGGTGCTGACCCATGGCTTCGCGCTCGACGGGTCGGGCAAGAAGATGTCCAAGTCCCTCGGCAACGTCGTCGATCCGCTGAAGATCATGGCGGAAAGCGGCGCGGACATTTTGCGTGTCTGGGTCGCCAGCACCGACTATTTCGACGACGTGCGCATCGGCAAGGAAGTGCTGGCCGGTTCGTCCGACGCCTACCGCAAATTGCGCAATACATTCCGCTACATGCTGGGCGCTCTTTCCGACTATGATGAAGAGACGGAAGCCGTGTCCTACGCGGAAATGCCGGAACTGGAGCGCTACATGCTCCACCGGCTGGCGGAACTGGACGCGGAACTGCGCGCCGTGGTCGACAAGGCGGCGAAGAGCGAAAACTGGCTGGAGTTCAGCCGCTATACCCGCGCGCTGTTCGATTTCGCCAACAGCGACCTGTCGGCCTTCTTCTTCGATATTCGCAAGGATTGCCTCTATTGCGATGCGAAGAGCGACCCCAAGCGCCGCGCCTATCGCACGCTGCTCGACACGCTGTTCCACGCGCTGGTCCGCTATGCCGCGCCGATCATCCCCTTCACCGTCGAGGAAGTGTGGCAGAGCCGCTTCCCAAGCGATGAGGACAGCGTCCATTTCCTGGAGTGGCCGGAGGTCGACCGGCACTGGATCAACGGGCATCTCAAGGACAAGTGGACCGAATTGCGCAGCCAGCGCGAGCAGGTGAACGAGGCCATCGAGCCGCTGCGCCGGGAAAAGGTGATCCGCTCCAGTTTGGAAGCTGACGTGACCATGGGCGAATATCTGCCCGTTGGCGAAGTCGATTTCGCGGAAGTCGCGATCGTCGCGCGGGTGACCATGGGCGAGGGCGACGGGATCGTCGTCAAGCCCAGCGAATGGCACAAATGCGGCCGGTGCTGGCGCTTATTGCCGGAGGTCGCCGAGGACGGCGCGCTGTGCGACCGGTGCGACGCGGTGCTGACGGCATGAGCGCGCCCGCCATCACCCATCGCCCGATGGGGCTGACCGTCGCCATCGTCACGCTGGCGCTCGACCAGCTTGTCAAATATAGCGTGACCTATCCTTTGGCGCTCAAGAGCCGGGCGGAGGTCGGCATCGACATATTGCCCATATTCCGCCTGCGCTGGCTGGAAAATCGCGGCGTTTCCATGGGCTTCTTCCATGCGGATACCGACATGGCGCGATGGGCGCTGGTCGGCATGACGATGCTGATCGCCTGCTTTGTGGGCGTGTGGATGTGGCGCGAAAAGGCGCGGCAGGATGTCGCGGCGCTGGGGCTGGTGCTGGGCGGCGCGGTGGGCAATATCGTCGACCGGGTGCGGCTGGGCTATGTCATCGACTATGCCGACCTGCATTTCGGCGAATGGCGACCGTTCCTGATTTTCAACCTGGCGGACGCCGCGATCACCATTGGCGTGCTGATCCTGCTTGCGCGGGCGCTGCTGCTGCGCGAAAAGGGCGCAAAGACGGAGACTTCTCACTGATGCGTAAACTGATCCTCGCCGCCGGTCTTGTCGGCTCGCTTTCGGCTTGTGGCTCGTCGGGCCTGTTCGACCGCGAACGCCTCGATGAATTCGCCGTTTCGCGTCAGGCGCCGCTGGTCATCCCGCCCGATTTCGCGCTGGTTCCGCCCGCGCCCGGCGCGCCTTCGTCCGCCACGGTCGATTCGGGCCGCGCCGCGATGCAGGCGATGTTCGGCGGCCCCGCCGCGCGCAGCGCGACCGAGGGCGCCGCGCTCGACGCAGCCGGCCGCGCCAGCGCCGCGCCGGGCATCCGCTCATCGGCGGGCGACCCCAATACCCCGGTCGTTGAAATGGGCGGCACGACCCGCGACATCATCGCCGCCCCCGAAGGCGACGGCGAAGGCGCGCGGGCGGCGACGCCGCAATAAGTTAAGGGTGCGCCTGCCGTTGTTGACGCAACATGGCAGGGTTTGCCAAGCATCTGGGCGGGACGTCAGTCAGGCTGTCGTCTCGCCCAATTTGCTTTGAAGATATTGCGCAAAGCCTGCCAAGGTCAGTGGCTTGGGTATGATTTCGGGATCATTTTTGCTGGGTTGCGGCAAACTGAAGTCGTCAAAGAAGGCTGCAACGAAATCCTCAATATCTTCCGGATCGATGCCCGCATCTTCACTCAGATCATCGTCGGGGTGAGGAGGAATATCACCCTCGCCATAATAGCGGCCGAGAGCATCCCAAACGAAATCAGCTACTGGCTCTGAAATCCCCGCCGCAATCAGCCAGTCCAGCAACGCTGATGGTGACATGCCTTGTCGTTTCGCGGTCAGGCAACGAGTGCGGCGTTTCTCCCAAATAAAAGCTCCGATGCCAATTGCGCCCAAAATGACGGGCACGAATGCCAGCGGACCCCAACCCACCCTCAGGCCCGCGCCTCCGTGCCGACGCTGTTGTGGCGCAGGGCCGTCAGCACCGTGTCGACGATGGCGGCGGCGTCCAGGCGGGCGTCGGCATATTGTTTTTCGGGCTTGTCCTGATCCTGGAACAGGTCGGGCAGGCGCATCGTCCGCAGTTTGAGGCCGGTGTCGATGAGGCCCAGGTCGCTGGCGAGCGTCAGCACATGGGCGCCCAGGCCGCCGATCGCGCCTTCCTCGATGGTCACGGCCACTTCATGGGTCGCGAGCAGGCGGCGGATCATCGCCTCATCGAGCGGCTTGGCGAAGCGCAGGTCGGCGACGGTGGTCGAAAGGCCGCGCGCTTCCAGCGTTTCGGCGGCTTTGAGCGCCTCTTCCAGCCTAGTGCCGAGCGACAGGATCGCGACCTGCCGTCCTTCGCGCACAATGCGCCCCTTGCCGATTTCCAGCCGCTGCGGCGTTTCGGGCAGGGGCACGCCCACGCCATTGCCACGCGGATAGCGCAGCGCGATGGGGCCGCTGTCGTGGACGGCGCAGGTGTGGACCATGTGGACCAGTTCCGCCTCGTCCGCCGCCGCCATCACCACCATATTGGGCAGGGTGGCGAGATAGGTGACGTCGAAACTGCCCGCATGAGTCGATCCGTCCGCGCCGACGAGGCCGGCCCGGTCGATGCCGAAGCGCACCGGCAGGTTCTGGATCGCGACATCATGCACCACCTGGTCATAGGCGCGTTGCAGGAAGGTCGAGTAAATGGCGCAGAAGGGCCGCATCCCCTGCGCGGCGAGGCCTGCGGCAAAGGTGACGGCATGTTGTTCGGCGATGCCCACGTCGAAGCTGCGCTCGGGGAAACGCTCCGCGAATTTGTCGAGGCCGGTGCCCGAAGGCATGGCCGCGGTGATGGCGCAGATGGTCGGATCGCGCTCGGCCTCCGCGATCAGGGCCCTGGCAAAGACATGGGTGTAGCTGGGCGGTCCGGGGGGAGCCTTGTCCTGCGCGCCGGTGATGACGTCGAACTTCTGCACGCCATGATATTTGTCGGCGGCCGCTTCGGCGGGGGCGTAGCCCTTGCCCTTCTGCGTCACGACATGGATCAGGCACGGGCCTTCGGCCGCATCGCGCACATTTTCCAGAACCGGGATCAACTGGTCGAGATTATGGCCGTCGACCGGGCCGACATAGTAGAAGCCCAGTTCCTCGAACAAGGTGCCGCCCATGGCCATGCCGCGCGCGAATTCGTCGGTCTTGCGCGCCGCCTTGTGCAGCGGGCCGGGCAGCTTGCGGGCAAGGCGCTTGAGGGCATCGCGGACCGACAGGAATTCGCGGCTGGAAACGATACGGGCGAGATAGGCGGAAAGGCCGCCGACCGGCGGCGCAATCGACATGTCGTTGTCGTTGAGGATGACGACAAGGCGATTGCCCGCATCGCGCGCGTTGTTCATCGCCTCATAGGCCATGCCTGCCGACATGGCGCCGTCGCCGATCACCGCAATGCCCTTGCCCGGCGTCCCCGCCAGCTTGTTGGCGATGGCAAAGCCCAGCGCCGCGCTGATCGAGGTGGAACTGTGCGCCGCGCCGAAGGGATCATAGTCGCTTTCGGCGCGCTTGGTGAAACCGGAAAGGCCGCCGCCCTGGCGCAGGGTGCGGATGCGGTCGCGCCGCCCGGTCAATATCTTGTGCGGATAGCATTGGTGGCCGACATCCCAGACCAGCTTGTCGTTCGGCGTGTCGAACACATAATGGATGGCGGTTGTCAGTTCGACCACGCCCAGCCCCGACCCCAGATGGCCGCCGGTTACGCCAACCGCCGAGATGACCTCCTGCCGCAGTTCATCGGCAAGCTGGTGCAAATCCTCCTGCCGCAACGCGCGCAAATCAGCGGGCCAGGTCACGCGGTCGAGCATCGGAGTGGTGGGACGATCGGTCATGGCTTCTCGTTTCTCCGCGCGGGCAGGCTGGGCCGCCTCAGGCGCATTTGGCGCAGGTGCCAAGAATTTCGATGACCGGGCGTTCGGCGTGAAAGCCCTGCTGCGCCGCGACGGCGCGTACATCGCCGGTTACGCGGTCATTGTCGACATGGGTTGCTTCCCGGCAACGGCGGCAGACCAGGAATATGCAGTCATGCTGGCAACCGGGATGAGCGTTGGCGATATAGGCGTTGACGCTTTCCACCCGCACGGCGACGTTGCTGCTGACGAACAGGTCGAGAATGCGATAGACGCTGTTGGGCGCCACCCGCTTGCCCCGCGCTTTGGAGACGGCGTCGGCAATGTCATAGGCCGATGCCGGCTTGTCCTGCCCGGCGAGCGAATCGAAGATCGCCGCGCGCATCGGGGTCCATTGTTCGTCACGCGCTTCCAGCGTCCGCCGCGCGGCGTCCGCCAGATTGGCTCCGGTCGGTTCGATGTGATGATGATGGTGGCTTGCCATCCCGACTATCTAGGCTGACGGGCGGTGCTGGGCAAGTGTCCGCCGGGCCATCCTTCCGTCATGGGCGCAACGCCCGGCGACTGGCCCAGCCCATGGCGACGAAGCCGACGATGGAGGCGGCGAGCGACGCCACCGCCGCGCCGACCGTGCCAAAAACCGGAAGCAGCGCGAACAGCAAGGCCAGCAGCAGGCCGGTCGTGAACATGGTGATGCGCAGCGACAGGCTCGCATTGTCGCTCGCCATCAGGAGCGGACGGTAGCTGACGCCGATCAGGTCGATGCTGGCGCCGATGCCCAGCAGCAGCAATATGGGATAGGCCGCCAGAAAATCCGGGCCGGCGACCAGGCCCAATATCGGTTTTCCGACCGTCACGATCACGATGATGATGATGACCCCGGCGATCATCGCCAGGCGGCTGGTGCGCCGGAACAGGGCGCGAAGTTCGTCCACGCCATGCCCGCTATGGACCCGCGCAAGCTCCACGAAGATGGAGCGGGACAGGAGGCCGGAAATCTTGGTGAGCGCCTGACTGAGCTGATAGCCGAGGCGATATAGGCCCGCACCTGTCGGCCCTACGAAAGCGCCGATGATGAGGACGGCGACCTGCGATCCGACCGACGACAGCGTGACTTGCAGGTTGGTGGCGGTCAGAAAGCCCATGATTCCCGGATTTTCGTGACGCGCGTCCATGGCGCGGCCCGCGCGCCACGGCCCCATGCGTCCGCGCGCTTCGCGCAGGGCGAGGCTCCAGTAAGTGATGGCGCAAAGCAGTTCCGCCATCGCCCAGGCGGCCAGAAAGCCGGATATGCCGGGCATCAGGAACAGCGCCGCGCCCGCGCCGATCATCCGGCCGATCGGGATCATCGTTTCCGCCAAAGTGCCTGCATCAAAGCGGTTGAACAGGCGCAGCAGGCCCATGGGCGAGGATCGGATGGTGAGCAGCATCACCGCGCAGAAGCCCAGCGCCTGCCACGCCATGGCGGGCGAAAGATCCATCATCGGACCAAAGAGCAGGACGGCGATAGCCGCCAGCGCGCATCCCGCGAGCGCGGAAACCAGGTCGATGACAATGCAGAATCGCACCAGGCGGCTGATCGCGTCGCCGCCCATGCCATCGGGGCGGTTGATATGATTCTGGCCGTAGCGAACGACGATCTGCCAACTGTCGAAGGAGACCAGGGTGCGAATGGCGGCTGCGGCGCTGAGCACCAGAGTGAAACGGCCGAAGTCGGCCACGCCGAGGGTGCGGGTGACGATGGCGAGATAGACGAGGCTGAGCACCGCCGCCACGCCCTTGCCGCCCAGCAGCCAGGCGGTGTTGGCAAGGATACGGTTGAACCCATCCTTGCCGCCCTTCGTTGCGTGCGCGCCCGTCACCCGATGTCGATCTTTCGCTTGGCATTGCCGACCCATCCGGCGGGCGATTGTCTAGGCGGGTCGGGGGCTTTGAGCAATCATGCTGTGCGTCGGGCGCACGGGGCCTGTTTTTGCGCCGCGCATTGGGCTATGGCCGCGCGCCATGACCATTAGCAAAGCCATCATTCTTTCCGCCGGGCAGGGATCGCGCCTGTTGCCGCTGACCCGCGACGTCCCCAAATGCCTGATCGATTTCAACGGGCGCAGCCTGGTGAGCTGGCAGGTCGCTGCTCTGGCCGCAAACGGCGTGACCGACATTGTCGTGGTGACGGGGTTCCGCACCGAAAGGGTCGAGGACCATGCGCTGCAACTCTACCGCGACACCGGCGCGCGCATCCGCACGTTGTTCAACCCTTTCTATCAGGTGGCCGACAATCTGGGCACCTGCTGGATCGCGCGGGAAGAGATGGACCGCGATTTCATCATCCTGAACGGCGACACCATCATTTCGGACGAGATCGTGGCCAGGCTGATCGCTGGCGCGAGCGAACCGATTACGGTCACTGTCGACGTCAAGGACGACTATGACGATGATGATATGAAGGTGAACCGCGACGATGCCGGCCGGCTGCACGCCATCGGCAAGCGGTTGCTGCCCCATGACACCAATGCCGAATCGATCGGCATGCTGGCCTTCACCGGCGATGGTCCGGCAATCTTCCGCAACCAGATCGACCAGATGATGCGCACGCCCGAGGGCGTTGAACGCTGGTATCTGCGCGCCATCGACATCATTGCCAAGGGCAACCGGGTCGGCACCGTGTCGATCGAGGGGATGGACTGGCAGGAGGTCGATTTCCCGCAGGATGTCGAAGCCGCCGACGCGCTGACCGCTCGCTGGGTGGCCGAGGGCCGCTACGCGAAATAGGGTCTGAGCCAGCCGGTCATCGCCTCGACCTGACCGGTGTCCAGTTTGACCGCCTGGCCAAGGTCGGGCTGGCCGGGCCAGCCCGCGTCCGTCACCGTCAGGCCTGCTGCCGTCCGTGCGCCCTCATAACGGGGCAGCACATGGAAATGGACATGCGGGTCGACCATCATCAGCATCAGATAGTTGATCTTTGCATGGCCGACAGCCTTCGTCAGCGCGGCTTCGATGGCCGATGTCGCCGCCTTGAGTTCGGCATGGGCTTCAGAGGGCAGGTCGCCAAAAGCGGTCGCGTGGGATTTCGCAGCCAGCACCAGCGCGCCCAGCGTTGGCTGGGCCGGGCGCAGCAGGACGACCCAATGGTCGAATTCCGCGACCAGCGTTGCGGGGTAGCCAAATTTGATGAAGGTGTCGTTCATGCCTGTTCCAGCCATGACCGGATGGGCGCAGTGCGGGCCCGAACCATGGCCTGCGCCAGCCGGACCGCGTGAAAGACGAGCGACAGCGCGGTCCAGATCGCCACCGCGACAAGGCCCCAGTCAGGACGGCCGGCCAGCGTCGCGAAAAACAGTATCACCATGTTGGGATTGCGCCGCGCCGTAATCAGGCGGAAATCCGAATCGGCCTTTTCCCAGACATGGATATGCATGTTGTAGAGGCGCATGAACGCCCCTTCGATCAAACGCTGGACGACATAGCCGGCGATGATGACGAGCAGGCTCCAGTAAAGCGCGTCAGGGGTTAATGGTCGACCATAGGCGGCGAGGCCGACGCCCCAGGCGACCCACCAGAAGGGCGGGTGAACCAGGTCGATGCCATGATCGAAGATATTCCCCCAATAGGAGGATGTGACGGTGCAACGCGCCAGCTTCCCGTCGACGGTGTCAAGCACCATGAACACCAGCCCCATCGCCATGCCCGACCAGTAATGGCCATGCCAGAAGGCGAAGGTGGCGAGCACGCACAATAGGGCGCCGATGGCCGTCACCATATTTGGCGTCATGCCGATTCGCGCGGCGATGCGGGTGAGCACCAGCGCCCATTCGGGCCAGAGATATTTGGTCAACAGGTCGGTGACGCCCTTATAGGCGCCGAAATAGCTCGCCCGTTCGGCCGCGCGCAGCGTCTGGACATTCAGCGGCATGGCGAAGGGCTGTTCGCGCTTGCGAAGCTGTTCGTTGAGGATGCTGGCGCCATCCTCCATCGCGACGACAGTCAGGCCGGTGTCGTCGGGAAGGGGTGCGCCATCCCGCATGGCGGCTTCGGCGGCGGCGCGTTCGGGCGCGGTGCGGCAATGGGCGATCACGGGCACGCCGCCAAGCGTCAGAACCTCGCCCGGCCGTTTGGCGAAATGGCGCAGCCAGGCGGGGTCGAAGGCGTGCGCGCAACTGGCGAGCAGCACGGAGCCGTCAGCCGATCCGCCCTCGCCCACGGGCATCTTCATGGCCCGCGCCAGGCGGCATATGCGTTCCCGGGTCGTAATGCCCCAGAACAGCGTATCATTGGCGCCCACGGGGAATATGCTCGTCATCGCGTCAGTCTATGTCCTTGTTGGCGGGGGTTCCGCGCGTAGGCGCTATTTAGCGCAATGGCCCATAATCACAATCGCGGCATCCCCTTGTATTGCGTGCTTTACAAGCGCGTCGATCGGAGCGACGAGTGGGCCGGGGTCGAAAAGGGGGGAGAGCCATGTCTCTTGCAAGGGTCGCGCAGGCGCTGCCGCCAAATTTCCGAATCATGTTTGCCGATGTGGGGTCGGCCGGCGGGATACACCGACGCTGGAAGCCCGTGCGCGGTCATGTGCAGGCATTGTTGTTCGATCCGCTCGACCCGCAGCCGGACGACGATGCCAACCGCTATTTCCCGTTCGCTCTGGCCGAGCAGGCCGGGACCGCGACGTTGAACGTCACCCGGCGCATTTCGATGACATCGGTTTTGCAGCCCAATGCGCCATTGCTGGCCCGCTTCTGGGACAAGCCCGATCATACGCGGATCGAACGGACGATATCGGTTCAGACCGATACGCTGGATCATTTGATGGCGCAGGGCGGCATCGCCGTCGATGTCATGAAGATCGACGTGCAGGGGTTTGAACGGTCGATCCTGGCGGGGGCGGAAGAGACGCTGGAGCGATCACTGTTCCTGGCCGAAATCGAATTGTCGTTCATCGACCGCTATTCCGGACTGACCCGGTTCGAGGATGTGGTCCGCCATATGCGGCAAAAGGGGCTGGAGCTCGTCGATATCGGCAGGATCAAGCGCTATCGTTATCGAAACGCCATGGGTATCGTCAATCCGGGGCTTGGCATGGGGGATCGCGCCGGTCGCGTGGCCTTTTGCGACGCGACCTTCATGCTGAACGACGATCTTCTGCGCGAGCGCATATTGGCGGGCGGCGGCGGCAATGGCACGGACCTGGGGCTGAAAGCGATCATCGCGCTTCTGGTCCATGGCAAGGCGGATGTCGCCGCCTGGCTGTTCGACGCCTGTGCGGACACGCTGCCGGACCGGGCGCGGGCGGCGCTGCAAAAATATCTCGTTGGGCTGGGCGGGCGCCATTTTGGTCGCCGGGGCTGGCACAAGGCGCTCGACTATCTGGCGCGCAAGGTCTGACAGGCGAACCGCGCTTTTTGCAGTGCGATGCTTGACTATGGGGCGGCTATATTGTTGACGGGGCCGACGACTCAACGGGATGGCAGGAACATGGCCGAATTTGCATTGCCCAAGAACAGCAAGATCTCTGGCAAGGGTGTGGTGCACAAGGCGCCCGACGGTGCGGCGAACGTCAAATCGTTCAAAGTCTATCGCTATGACCCTGATTCGGGGCAAAACCCGCGTTACGACACGTTCGAAATCGACCTCGACAATTGCGGCCCCATGGTGCTCGACGCGCTGCTCAAGATCAAGAATGAGTATGACGCGACGCTGACCTTCCGCCGGTCGTGCCGCGAGGGCATTTGCGGTTCCTGCTCGATGAACATGAACGGCAAGAACGGCCTGGCCTGCACCACCGCGATCGAGGATTGTTCGGGGAAGGAAGTGCGGATCACGCCGCTGCCGCACATGGACGTGATCAAGGATCTCGTTCCCGACTTCACCCATTTCTATGCCCAGTATAATTCCATCCAGCCCTGGCTGAAGACAGTGAGCCCCGCGCCTTCGGGCAAGGAGCGACTCCAGTCGCCCGAAGATCGCGAAAAGCTGGACGGCCTTTACGAGTGCATCCTGTGCGCCTGCTGCTCGACCAGTTGCCCGAGCTACTGGTGGAACAGCGACAAGTTCCTGGGCCCGGCGATCCTGCTTCAGGCCTATCGCTGGCTGGCCGACAGTCGCGACGAGTTTACCGGCGAGCGCCTGGATGAGCTGGAAGACCCCTTCCGCCTCTATCGTTGCCATACGATTATGAACTGCGCCAATGTCTGCCCCAAGGGCCTGTCGCCCGCCAAGGCGATTGCGGAAACCAAGAAGATGATGGTCGAACGGCAGCTCTGATCCAGTGAGCGATGGTGTTGCGGGAGGCTTGCCCGTCCCTGATGGCCAATGGGCGGGATGGACGATATGGTCCGAACCCTCTCCGAACACCTTCTTTCAGGCGATCGGGCGCAGCTATATCCGCGCTGATGGCGACAATCGCGCGCTTGTGGGCCTGGAAACCGCGGTCGGCCATCGCAACAGGCAGGACAATCTGCATGGCGGTTTCATCGCCACCTTTGCAGATCACGCCTTTTTTGGCGGCCTGTTCGCCATGGGACATGTGGAGCATGCCAGTGGCCTGACCATCGACCTGTCGATGCAATATCTGGGCGCCGGGCGCGTCGGGCCGCCTGTGATGGCCGAGGTCGAATTGCTGCGCGAGACCGGGCGTTTGATGTTCATGCGCCTGATGATCAGGCAGGACGGGGAGCCGATAGCGGCTTCGGCCGCCACAATTCGCAAGGCTTCCAGGCGGCAGTGACGGCTGTTCTGACCCGATATGAAGGGCTTGTGGCCGCCGGCGAACTGCGCGCCGACCCTGACCAGCGCGCGGCGGCCGGGAGGCTGACCCTGCTCCAGCGCGAACTGGAAGAAACGCCGCCGCGCGGTTCCACCCTCTGGAAATTATTGCGCAAGGCGCCGGAGCCCCCGCGCGGTCTTTACATGTGGGGCGGCGTCGGCCGGGGCAAGTCCATGCTGATGGATCTGTTCTTCGAAACTGTTCAGGTGCAGCGAAAGCGCCGGGTCCATTTCCATGAATTCATGCTGGACGTCCACGCTCGCCTGGCCGAGGCCCGCAAGGGCGAGAAGGGCGACCCCATTCCCCCTGTCGTGGAGGCGCTGGCCGACGAAGCGCGCCTGCTTTGCTTTGACGAGATGGTGGTCAACAACATGGCCGATGCGGCGATCATGTCGCGCCTGTTCACCGGCCTTCTGGAAAAGCGCGTGACCATCGTCACCACGTCCAACCGCGCGCCCGACGATCTTTACAAGGACGGCCTGAACCGCCAGTTGTTTTTGCCCTTCATTGATCTCATCAAGGCCAGGCTGGATGTGATGACGCTCGACGGGCCGACGGACTATCGGCTCGATCGGCTGGGTGATGCGACGCTTTGGCATTCGCCCAATGGCCCGGAAGCCACGGCGGCGCTCAGCGCAGCCTTTTTCCGGCTGACCGATTACCCTGTCGAGGATCGGGCCCATGTGCCGGCCGAGGACATCAAGGTTCAGGGCGGACGGACGCTGCATGTCCCAAAGAGCCTGAAGGGCGTCGCTGTCTTTTCCTTCAAGCGCTTGTGTGTCGACGCCCGGGGCGCTCCCGATTATCTGGCGGTCGCCCGGCGCTATCACACCATCATCCTGGTGGGGATTCCTGTCCTGGGACCGGAAAAGCGGAACGAGGCGGCGCGGTTCAAGACGCTGATCGATGCGCTTTATGAATATAAGGTCAAGCTGCTGGCGTCCGCCGACGCGGAGCCAGCGCAACTCTATCCGTCAGGCGATGGCGCGTTTGAGTTCGAACGCACCGTTTCGCGACTGATGGAAATGCAGTCGGACGACTATCTGGCGCTGGGCCACGGATCGAAATAGCCCGCAGCCGCTGTCCTGTAGCGTTTTGCAAGGCTATTTCCGTCATCCCATTGCAAGAGAGGAAAGCCAGAGGCTGGAAATGGGCCGGATGCCCAGCGTCTGATGCGGGGCATCCGGCAGTTGGCCTCTGCAGGGACGGTCGCGGGGAGGGGATCGGTCCGCGGCCACAGGGTTTCGCGCATTTAATGCAATTGCGAATGAATTGCAAAGATAATTTATGCCTCCGACGAATGTCAGGTTGAATCCTTAACCGTATGGGCTTAAGCGAACCGGCAATTCCAAATTTCCGGTTGGAGGATGACACGCACATGGCCCGTAAGAAGATTGCGCTGATCGGCGCTGGCAATATCGGCGGCACGCTGGCGCACCTGGCGGCGCTCAAGGGACTGGGCGACATCGTCCTGTTCGACGTCGTTGAAGGCGTTCCCCAGGGCAAGGCGCTGGATTTGTCGCAGTGCGGCCCGGTCGAAGGCTTTGATTCGAAGATCAGCGGTTCGAACGACTATGCCGACATCGCGGGCGCCGACGTTATCATCGTCACCGCCGGCGTCGCCCGCAAGCCGGGCATGAGCCGCGACGATCTGCTCGGCATCAACCTGAAGGTGATGAAGGCGGTCGGCGAAGGCATTCGCGACAACGCGCCCGACGCTTTCGTGATCTGCATCACCAACCCGCTCGATGCGATGGTGTGGGCGCTGCGCGAATTTTCCGGCCTGCCCCACAATAAGGTCGTCGGCATGGCGGGCGTTTTGGACTCGGCGCGCTTCAGCCACTTCCTCGCTGAAGAATTCGAAGTGTCGGTGAAGGAAGTGAACAGCTTCGTTCTGGGCGGTCATGGCGACACCATGGTCCCGGTCGTCGAATATTCGACCGTTGCGGGCATTCCCATCCCCGATCTGATCGCGATGGGCCGTTCCACCAAGGAGCGCATCGACGCGATCGTCGCGCGCACCCGCTCGGGCGGCGGCGAAATCGTTGCCCTGCTCAAGACCGGTTCGGCCTTTTATGCTCCGGCGACGAGCGCCATCGCGATGGCGGAATCCTATCTGTATGACAAGAAGCGCCTGCTGCCCTGCGCGGCGCACCTGACCGGCCAATATGGCGTCGACAATCTCTATGTCGGCGTGCCCGTGATCATCGGCAAGGATGGCGTCGAGCAGGTCATCGAGATCGCGCTGAATGACGAGGCGAAGGCCAATCTTCAGGTCTCGGTCGACGCCGTCAAGGAACTGCTGGTCGCCTGCAAGGGTATCGATCCTTCGCTGGCATAAAGCAAATCGACCTGCACCGGTTCGCTCAGGTAAGTGCGCAGCCTGAGCGGACCGATCCCGGACCGTGAATTGCCACGCCATGAAGAGAGGGGCTTCCATGTCCATTTTGGTGAACAAGAACACCAAGGTCATTACCCAGGGTATGACCGGTGCCACCGGCACTTTCCACACTGAAACCGCGCTGGCCTATGGCACGCAGATGGTTGGCGGCGTCACGCCGGGCAAGGGCGGCACGACCCATATCGGTCTGCCCATGTTCGACACTGTGGCCGAAGCCAAGACGAAAACCGGCGCTGACGCTTCGGTCATCTATGTTCCGCCGCCGTTCGCGGCGGATTCGATCCTGGAAGCGATCGACGCCGAAATCCCCCTGATCGTGTGCATCACCGAAGGCATTCCGGTGCTGGACATGGTGAAGGTGAAGCGCGCCCTGTCGGGCAGCAAGTCGCGCCTGATCGGCCCGAACTGTCCCGGCCTGCTGACGCCGGGCGAATGCAAGATCGGCATCATGCCCGGCAACATCTTCTCCAAGGGTTCGGTCGGCGTCGTGTCGCGTTCCGGCACGCTGACCTATGAAGCGGTGTTCCAGACCACCAATGCGGGCCTGGGCCAGACCACGGCCGTCGGCATCGGCGGCGATCCGGTCAACGGCACCAACTTCATCGACGTGCTGGAACTGTTCCTGGCTGACGACGCCACCGAATCGATCATCATGATCGGCGAAATCGGCGGCGACGCGGAAGAACAGGCTGCCCAGTTCCTGATCGATGAAGCCAAGAAGGGTCGCAAGAAGCCGATGGCCGGCTTCATTGCCGGCCGCACGGCTCCTCCGGGCCGTCGCATGGGCCATGCCGGTGCGATCGTTTCGGGCGGCAAGGGCGACGCGGAAAGCAAGATCGCCGCGATGGAAGCGGCCGGCATCAAGGTTGCCGCCAGCCCGTCGCTGTTGGGCGAGACGCTGCTCGAAGTGCTGAAGGGCTGAGCCATATCTGGCTCGAATGGCGGCCGGGCTGCACCCCGGCCGCCACTTTCCCCGCGTCATGGCTGCACATGACAGGGTTGGGATGAAGGCAATGGGTTACGAAAATCAGGAATTCGAGGTCGAGCGCGGACCAAGCTGGGCGCGGACCAACTGGCCGCCGGTTGACACCGACGACCTGACCGGGGCGCTGGACCCGACGCAGATGCAGGTGGCCGTGAAGGCCGCCGCCAAGTCGGCTGGCAAGGCCGTTTCTGACGCTGACATCGCGCAGGCGGCGGAAGACGCAATCCGCGCGCAGATGCTGATCCGCACCTACCGCGTGCGTGGCCACCTGGCCGCCAACCTTGATCCCCTGGGTCTGACCCAGCGCCAGCTTCCCGCAGACCTCACCCCTGAATATCACGGCCTGACCGATCCCAAGAAGAAGGTCTTCCTGGGCGGGACATTGGGCCTCGACTATGCGACGGTCGATGAAATCGTCGCTATCCTGCGTCAGAATTACTGCGGCAATGTCGGCTTGGAATATATGCACATCGCCGATGTGGAGGAACGCCGATTCCTGCAGGACCGTCTGGAGGGCAAGGACAAGGAAATCCACTTCACCGCCGAAGGCAAGAAGGCGATCCTGTCGAAGGTCATCCAGGCCGAACAATATGAAAAGTTCCTGGCCCGCAAATATGTCGGGACCAAGCGTTTTGGTCTGGACGGCGGCGAATCCATGATTCCCGCGCTTGAGGCGGTCATCAAATATGGCGGCGCTTCGGGTGTGCGCGAGATCGTTTACGGCATGGCCCATCGTGGCCGCCTGAACGTGCTGGCCAATGTGATGGCCAAGGGTTTCCGCGTGATCTTCCACGAATTTTCCGGTGGCACCGCCAATCCCGAAGACGTTGGCGGTTCGGGCGACGTCAAATATCACCTGGGCACCTCCACCGACCGCGAGTTTGACGGCGTGAAGGTTCATATGAGCCTTGTGCCCAATCCGTCGCACCTTGAAACGGTCGACCCCATTGTTCTGGGCAAGGTGCGCGCGCAGCAGACCTTCCGCGACGATCTGGCGCAGCATCAGCAGGTGCTCCCTGTGCTGATCCATGGCGACGCCGCCTTTGCGGGTCAGGGCATCGTCTGGGAATGTTTCGGCTTTTCCGGCGTGTCGGGTTACAACACCGGCGGCTGCATCCACTTCATCGTCAACAACCAGATCGGCTTCACGACCTCGCCGCAATTCTCGCGCGGGTCGCCCTATCCCAGCGACGTGGCCAAGGGCGTTCAGGCGCCGATCCTGCACGTCAATGGCGACGATCCCGAAGCGGTCACCTTTGCGTGCAAGCTGGCGATCGAATATCGCCAGACCTTCCACCGCGATATCGTGATCGACATGTGGTGCTATCGCCGCTTTGGCCACAATGAAGGCGATGAGCCGGGTTTCACCCAGCCGTTGATGTACGCGAAGATCCGCAAGCATCCGATGGTCAGCGACATATATGGGTCGCGACTGAAGGCGGAAGGCGTTGTCGGGGACGACTTCGTGGCCAAGGCGACCGAGGAGTTCGTCAACCATCTGGAGGACGAGTTCGAGGCGGCGAAAAGTTACAAGGCGAACAAGGCCGACTGGTTCGCCGGTCGCTGGTCGGGTCTTCACCAGCCCGCCAATGCCGAGACGTCCCGTCAGAATGTGGAAACCGCCATTCCGGCGAAACTGTTCGACAGTTTGGGCAAGACGCTGACCACGATCCCTGAAGGCGTGAATGTTCACAAGACCCTGCGTCGCGTGCTCGAAGCCAAGGCGGAAATGTTCCGCAGCGGCGAGAATTTCGACTGGGCGACCGGCGAGGCGCTGGCCTTTGGAGCCTTGCTGACCGAGGGCTATGGCATTCGCCTGTCTGGTCAGGATTCCGGACGCGGCACCTTCAGCCAGCGCCACTCGGTCTGGGTCGATCAGGACACGGAAGCCAAATATATTCCGCTTTCGACCGTCCGCCATGGCCGTTTCGAGGTGCTCGACAGCCCCTTGTCCGAATATGGCGTTCTGGGTTTTGAATATGGCTATGCGCTGGCCGACCCCAAATGTCTGGTGATGTGGGAGGCGCAGTTCGGCGACTTCGCCAATGGCGCACAGATCATCTTCGACCAGTATATCGCGTCGTCGGAAAGCAAGTGGCTGCGCGCCAACGGTCTCGTCTGCCTGTTGCCGCACGGCTATGAAGGGCAGGGGCCGGAGCACAGCTCCGCGCGTCTGGAACGCTTCCTTCAGCTTTGCGCCGAGGGCAATATCCAGGTCGCCAACTGCACGACGCCGGCCAATTATTTCCACATCCTGCGCCGCCAGATGCTGCGCCCGTTCCGCAAGCCGCTCATCATCATGACGCCCAAGTCGTTGTTGCGGCACAAGGCGGCGGTGAGCAAGGCCGAGGATTTCCAGGGCGAGCGCCATTTCATGCGCATCCTGTCGGACACCAATCCAGCGCCGGACGCGGAAACGAAGCGGCTGGTGCTGTGTTCGGGCAAGGTCGCCTATGACCTGATGGAAGCGCGCGATGCGGCCGGGGACAAGAATACCCAGATCGTCCGTATCGAACAGCTTTACCCGTTCCCGACCGAGGCGCTGGCCATTCGCATGAAGCGCATGACCAAGCTGGAAGAAGTGATCTGGTGTCAGGAGGAACCGCGCAACAATGGCGCATGGTTCTTCGTCGAACCGTTCATCGAAGAGGCTTTGGCCGAAGCTGGAAAATCGCCGATGCGCGCCCGCTATGCCGGTCGCAAGGCATCCGCTTCGCCCGCCACTGGCCTTGCCAAGCGTCATCTCGCCGAACAGGGGGCGCTGGTCGCCGATGCGCTGGGTCACAGCGTCCGTGAAGAAATCCGTCGCCAGAAGAAAGGCTGAGAAAGCTCATGGCCACCGAAGTCAAAGTCCCCGCGCTGGGCGAATCCGTTACCGAAGCAACCGTTGGTCAGTGGCTGAAGAAGCCCGGCGAGGCGGTGAAGGCCGATGAACCCATCGTCAGCCTGGAAACCGACAAGGTCGCGGTTGACGTGCCTGCGCCGGTCGCTGGCGTGCTGGGCGACATCGTCGCCAAGGAAGGCGACACTGTCGAGGTCGGCGCGCTGCTCGCCTATCTGAATGAGGGCGCAGCCGCAGCCGCAGCCGCTGCTCCGGCTGCTGCGGCAAAGGCGGAAGCCGCCGCGCCCGCGCCCGCCGCTTCGGCGCATGTCGCCCCCGAGGAGGAAGGCGATACCGGCAGCCTGACCCTGTCGCCGGCCGTTCGTCGGCTGGTTCTGGAACATGGTCTTGACCCGAGCAAGATCAAGGGCACCGGCAAGGATGGTCGCCTGACCAAGGACGATGTGATGGCCGCGATCGCCGCGGGCACCGCGAAGGCTGCTGCTGCTGCGGTCCCAGTTGCGGCCGCCGCCGCCGAAACGCCGGCCGCTGGCCCCAGCCGCAAGCAGGAGCGGGTGAAGATGACCCGTCTGCGCCAGACGGTCGCCAAGCGCCTGAAGGAAGCGCAGAACACCGCCGCGCTGCTCACCACCTACAATGATGTCGACATGACGAACGTCATCGAGGCGCGCGCCAAATATAAGGACCTGTTCGAAAAGAAGCATGGCGTCCGTCTGGGCTTCATGGGCTTCTTCACCAAGGCCGTGTGCATGGCGCTCAAGGACATTCCGGGCGTCAATGCGCAGATCGAGGGCGACGAGATCGTCTATAATGATTTCTGCGACATTTCCGTCGCGGTTTCGGCCCCCAACGGTCTGGTCGTCCCTGTGATCCGCAATGCCGAAAGCATGAGCGTTGCGACGATCGAAAAGACCATCGGCGGCTTCGGCAAGAAGGCCAAGGACGGCACGATGACCATGGAAGATATGAAGGGCGGCACCTTCACCATCTCCAATGGCGGCGTGTTCGGTTCGCTGCTGTCCAGCCCGATCATCAACCCGCCCCAGTCGGCGGTGCTGGGCCTGCACCGGATCGAGGACCGCCCGGTCGTGCGCGACGGGCAGATCGTGATCCGGCCGATGATGTATCTCGCGCTCAGCTACGACCATCGCCTGATTGACGGCCGCGAAGCGGTGACGTTCCTTGTTGCGGTGAAGAACGCGATTGAGGATCCGACCCGTCTGCTGATCGACCTGTAAGGCCTATTTCCCACGTGCTCCTGCGAACGCAGGAGCCCCGGGCGGAGAAATGCAACGAAAGCGGGATATGTCTATCTGATGGCCAGCCGACGCAACGGCGCCCTCTATCTGGGTGTTACAAGCGATCTGGCTGGCCGGACATATCAGCATCGCAACGCTTTGGTTGAAGGCTTTACGAAGCGATATGGCTGCACCATGTTGGTGTGGTTTGAGTATTATGATGATTTGCAGGAAGCGAGGCTTCGCGAACTGCAGATGAAGAAATGGAAGCGCGCCTGGAAGATCGAGTTGATCGAACGGGGAAATCCGCAGTGGCGGGATTTGTTCGAGACGCTGTTCTGACGACGCCCTGGGTTCCTGCGTTCGCAGGAACACAATGAGGAAGAAGAACGATGGCCGAGTATGATTATGACGTTCTGGTGATCGGCGCTGGCCCCGGCGGCTATGTCGCCGCGATCCGGGCGGCGCAACTGGGCCTGAAGGTGGCATGTGCGGAAAGCCGCGAAACGCTGGGCGGCACCTGCCTCAATGTCGGCTGCATCCCCTCCAAGGCGCTGCTCCATGCGTCCGAACTCTATGACGAAGCGGCCAATGGCGCCCTAGCGAAGCTGGGCGTCAAGATCGACAAGATGAGCCTCGATCTCGATACGATGCAGGGCCAGCGCATTGATGCGGTCAAGGGCCTGACCGGCGGGATCGAATATCTGTTCAAGAAGAACAAGGTAACCTGGATCAAGGGGCTGGCGAGCTTCACCGGCCCGAACACGGTCGAAGTGGCGGGCCAGAAGGTGACGGCGAAGAACATCGTCATCGCCACCGGTTCGTCGGTCGCGCCCCTGCCGGGCGTGGACGTCGACAATGCAAAGGGCATGATCGTCGATTCGACCGGCGCGCTGGAGCTGACCAGGGTGCCCGAGCATCTGGTGGTGATCGGCGGCGGCGTCATCGGTCTGGAGCTGGGCAGCGTGTGGCGTCGCCTGGGCGCAAAGGTGACCGTGGTCGAATATCTCGACCAGATCCTGCCCGGCATGGACGGCGAAGTCCGCAAGGAAGCCAACAAGATCTTCAAGAAGCAGGGCTTTGAATATAAGCTCGGGACGAAGGTCACGGGCGCAGCGGTCAAGGGCAAGAAGGTTGAACTGACCGTCGAGCCTGCCGCCGGTGGCGATGCTGAGACGATCAGCGCCGATTGCGTGCTGGTGTCGATCGGCCGCCGTCCTAATACGGCGGGCCTTGGCCTCGACAAGATCGGGCTGGAGCTGAATGCGCGCGGTCAGATCGAAACCGACCATGATTTCGCGACCAGGGTGCCCGGCGTCTGGGCCATTGGCGACGTCATCCCCGGCCCGATGCTCGCGCACAAGGCCGAGGACGAAGGCATTGCCGTTGCGGAAAACATCGCTGGCCTGACCGGCATCGTCAACCATGACGTCATTCCGTCGGTGGTCTATACCAAGCCGGAAATAGCGGGCGTCGGCCTGACCGAGGAGGCAGCCAAGGAAAAGGGCGCGATCAAGGTCGGCAAGTTCCCGATGCTGGCCAACAGCCGCGCCAAGACCAATCACGAGCCTGATGGTTTCGTGAAGGTCATTGCCGACGCCGAAACCGACAAGGTTCTGGGCGTATGGATCATCGCCACGGTTGCCGGCACGATGATCGCGCAAGTCGCGCAGGCGATGGAATTCGGCGCGTCCAGCGAGGATATCGCCTATACCTGCCACGCGCACCCGACGCACAGCGAGGCGATCAAGGAGGCGGCGATGGCCGTGACCGGAAAGCCGATCCACATCTGATCGCGCCCATCGCGTTCGATATGCCAAAAGGGCCTCCGGCGCTTGGCCGGGGGCCTTTTTTTGTCGACGGTCGCGCCGATACATCGCCGGCCCTGCGGCAGGCCCCGAAACTTTGGTTCAAAGCCGGTTTGCGAATGACTGACGCCCTGCTATCCGACGGGGGATGACCGATTTTCGCGACCCGTTGGACAGCATCAAGGACCACCCGTTCGACGAGGCGCTGTCGCAGCGATATCTGGTGTATGCCCTCTCCACGATCACCGCGCGTTCGCTGCCCGACCTGCGCGACGGGTTGAAGCCGGTGCATCGCCGCCTGTTGTGGGCGATGCGGCTGTTGCGGATGGAGCCGAGCGGAGCGAGCGCCGATGTGCTGGCGATCAATCCGGCCCGCAACGCCACCAGTTACAAAAAATGCGCGCGCGTGGTCGGCGACGTGATCGGCAAATATCACCCCCATGGGGACAGCTCGGTTTATGACGCCATGGTGCGCCTGGCGCAGGATTTCTCGCTGCGTATGCCCCTGGTCGACGGGCAGGGCAATTTCGGCAACATCGACGGCGATAATGCGGCGGCGATGCGCTATACCGAGGCGCGGCTGACGCAGGCGGCGGCCGATCTGATGGCGGGGCTGGACGAAGGCACCGTCGATTTCCGCCCGACCTACAATGGCGAGGATGAAGAGCCGGAAATTTTCCCCGGCCTGTTCCCCAATCTGCTGGCCAATGGCGCCAGCGGCATCGCCGTGGGCATGGCGACCAGCATCCCGCCGCATAATGTGGGTGAGCTGATCGACGCCGCCAGCCTGTTGATCGACGCGCCCGAAGCCGATCACGCAGCCTTGATGCGGGTGGTGAAGGGGCCCGATTTCCCCACGGGCGGCGTCTTGGTCGACAGTCCAGCGATCATCGCGGAAGCCTATGCCACCGGGCGCGGGGCTTTCCGCACGCGGGCGCGCTGGCACAAGGAAGATGGCGGGCGCGGCACCTGGGTCGCGGTGGTCACGCAAATCCCCTATCAGGTGCAGAAGTCCAAGTTGATCGAGCAGATCGCGGCGCTCATCAACGACAAGAAGCTGCCGATTTTGGCCGATGTGCGGGATGAAAGCGACGCGGAAATCCGCATCGTGCTGGAACCGCGCGCGCGCACGGTCGACGAACAGGTGTTGATGGACAGCCTGTTCCGGCTGACCGACCTTGAAAACCGGTTCAGCCTGAATTTGAACGTGCTGGATGCGACGCGGACGCCGCGCGTGCTGGGGCTGCGCGCCGTGCTGGTCGAATGGTTGAAGCACCAGATCGACGTGCTGGTGCGGCGGGCGCAGCATCGTCTGGACAAGATCGCCGCGCGGCTGGAACTGCTCGACGGCTACATCATCGCCTATCTCAACCTTGACCGGGTGATCGAGATCATCCGCACGGAGGATGAGCCCAAGGCGGTGATGATGGACGAATTCTCGCTCACCGACCGGCAGGCCGAAGCCATCCTCAACATGCGGTTGCGCTCGCTCCGCAAGCTCGAGGAGATGGAATTGCGGCGCGAGCACGCGGAACTGATCGCCGAGCGCGACGAGCTTCAGAAGCTGCTTGAGAGCCCGGCAAGGCAGAAGACCCGGCTCAAGAAGGATCTGGCGGCGCTCCGCAAACGCTACGCCCATGAAGAGCGGCGGACATTGGTGGAGGAGGCCGCGCCTGCTCGCGAAATCCCGCTGGAAGCGATGATCGAGCGCGAGCCGATCACCGTCATCCTGTCCGAACGCGGGTGGATCAGGGCGATGAGCGGTCACCGTGACCTGGCCGCCGCCGATACGCTCAAGTTCAAGGAAGGCGATGGTCCGATGCTCGCCTTTCACGCCCACACCACCGACAAGCTGTTGCTAGCAGCGTCCAATGGCCGGTTCTTCACATTGGGCGCGGACAAGTTGCCGGGTGGACGGGGCTTTGGCGATCCGGTGCGTTTGATGATCGACATGGACAATGATGCGCGGATCACCACGCTGATGCCTGCGCGCGCGGACGCCAAATTGTTGCTCGCTTCGTCGGACGGGCGAGGATTTGTCGCCGCGGTCGCTGACATTCTGGCCGAAACGCGCAAGGGCAAACAGATCGTCAACATGCGGCCCGGCGCGCAACTGGCGGTCGTCCACGTGGTCGCCGATGGCGCTGACAGCGTCGCCGTCATTGGCGAGAATCGCAAATTGCTGGTGTTTGCCCTGTCCGAACTGCCGGAAATGGCGCGCGGGTCGGGTGTGCAGTTGCAACGCTATCGCGACGGTGGACTGTCCGACGCCATCGCCTTCAAACTGGCGGAAGGTTTAAGCTGGCGGATGGGCGGCGAGAGTGGCCGCACCCGTACGGAAGCCGACGTGACCCCTTGGCGTGTGGCGCGCGGCGCGGCCGGGCGAATGCCGCCGGTTGGCTTTCCCCGCGACAATCGCTTCTGAGCGGATTTCGCTGTCCGCTCCAACGGCCGCATCATTTCCCGTTTGTTTACCCTTGGTGGATATGGGGGAAGATATGAAACCCGCCTCCGCGTGCCACCGCGATGATATTGACCAGAATCGCGGCCCTTGTGTCGCGGTAGATGGCGTATATGATGAGGAGGACAGCTGCGCGGACCATTTGCTTGCCGCGCTTTCCATGCCGGCCGCCATCATCTACGAAAATGACGATCAGCCATGGGTTCACAGCGCCAATGGCGGCTTCCACCAACGCTTCCTGATGCCGTCGGATAGGGGCGAATCCCTGCGGTTCAAGGGTCGAGAGTGGCAGGATCGCATCGCGCGCTTTCTGAAAGGCGACAGGGTTTCGGAAAGTTTTGAAATGCCGATCCAGGGCCGCTTCGGTCCAGAATATTTCTACTGCACGATCGGTCGGCTCAAGGAATTGACCGATCGCGGGCGGCCCATTCTGGTTACGGCCGTGGACCGGACGAGCGAGCGCACGATCGAGAAAAATCTGCGGCGCGAACTGATGTCGGACAGCTTGACCGCTTTGCCCAACCGCACCGGCTTTGGTGAAGCGATCGACGACCGGATCAAGGGTGGTCCCTGGTCGGACAATGCCGGTTTCGCCATTATCGCCATCGATCTTAGCCGGTTCAGCCGGGTAAACGAGTCGCTCGGCCCCATGGCGGGCGACGAATTGCTCATCACCGTGGCCAAGCGGCTCAAATCATCCTTGCGTCAGGGCGATGTGCTGGCGCGCATCGGCGGCAATGACTTTGCCATTTTCGCCCGCCTTAACAATGGCTTGTCGGATGCCTTGCATATCGTGCAGCGCGTGAAGGATGCGCTGTCGTCGCCCATACGCCTCAGCAACCTCCAGATACGCGTCGATTGCGCCATCGGCTGCGCCATTGCTGTCTCCCTTGATGAAGACCCCGACGATGTCGTTCGCAAGGCGCAGGCGGCGGTCAAGATCGCCAAGCGCAGCGGAAAGGTCGAAATCTACCGTAACGGCGTGCTCAAGGAGGCGCATCGTCGTTTTCTGGTCGAAAGCCGTTTGCGCGATGCCCTGAGCAAGGGCGCGCTGACCCTGGCGTTTCAGCCGCTCATTCACCTGAGTTCCAGCGAAATTACCGGGTTTGAAGCGCTTGCCCGGTGGAATGACGAGGAACTGGGCGCGGTTGCGCCCGTCGAATTTATCGCCGTGGCCGAGGAAAGCGGGCTCATCGTCGAGTTGGGGCGCTGGGCCGCCCTGGAAGCAGCCCAGACGCTGGCGCGCTGGGATGAGGCCGTTGGCCAGACATTGCCTGTCGGAATGAACATCAACCTGTCGCCAATCCAGATGGCGCGGGACGATGTCGCGTCGATGTTCGAGGAAGCGTTGCGCTTTTCCGGCATCGAAGGTCGGCGACTGACGGCGGAGATCACCGAGAGCGCGATCATTGCCGACCCGGAAAAGGCGAGAAAACTGCTATTCGCCCTGAAAGAACTGAAAATGTCCATCGCGATGGACGATTTCGGGACCGGATTTTCCAATCTGGCCAGCCTCCACAGCCTGCCTATCGACATATTGAAGATCGATCGCAGTTTCGTTTCGACGATGATGGAGGACCACGACAAGGAAGTGATTGTCCGCACGATATTGTCGATGGCCGAATCGCTGAATCTGAAAGTGACAGCCGAAGGAATCGAAGACCAGTCGCTCGCCCACCGTTTGCAGCAATGGGGCTGCTGGCAGGGACAGGGATATTATTTCGCCAAGCCGATGAACGAGGCCGAGGCTTTCGATTATTGGCGCGTGCGCTGGAATTTCGAAACCGTCTGATCGGCGATCTGTTCGAGGCGATCCCGTTTGGGGAAGCCCTCGGCGATCCATTGCTCCTCGACTTCGCGCAGGGCCCTGGCCACATCCGGGCCAGGAGCAAGGCCTCGGGCGATCAGCGCGCCGCCACCGACTTCAAAGGCAGGCTTCTGCCATTCCCGAAGCATCGCCAAGGATGCAGGATCGCGCGCGTCATCAAGCAGCCAGCGGTCGACAGTGCCTTCGACGCCGCGACGATAGGCAAGTTCGGCGAGTGACATGGCAGGACCGACGGGTGTGAGCGCCAGAGCCATGCGCTTGCGCGCCTTGTTGGACAGTTTGAGGCGCGCGGCGATCTGATCGGCGGTTTCGACGTCCTGCGGCACGAGCGCCGCCAGCCTGCGCACCGCGCTCGGTTCGACCCGGGCGCGATGCTCCCGCGCGGTCAGGCTCCCCAGGCGGGCGACCCCCGCCTCGTCGATCTCCGGCAGGACCGCGCGCAAGATGCCGCCGCGCACCATCATGCCCAATGTCGGCGCTGGATCGGCGACGAGCAACAGCTTCAGCAACTCGTCGGCAATCCGCTCGCGGGAGAGGGCCATCAGGCTGTTGGCGGCTTCACGGCACGCAGTATAGGATTCGCCATCCGGATCGCCGCCGCCATAACGGGCAAGGAAGCGGAAATAGCGCATGATCCGCAGATGATCTTCGGCAATCCGCTCGCGCGCGTCGCCGATGAAGCGAACGGTGCGGGATTGCAGGTCGGCCAGGCCGCCGAAAAAGTCGCTGATCGCGCTGCTCGTGGGATCGGCATAAAGGGCGTTGATGGTGAAATCGCGTCGCGCCGCATCCTGCCGCCAGTCGTCGGTATAGGCGATGGTCGCGCGCCGTCCATCAGTGCTGACGTCGCGGCGCAGGGTGGTGATCTCGACCGGCGCGCCGCCGATGATGGCCGTTACGGTGCCATGATCGATGCCCGTCGGCACGACCTTGATCCCTGCATCCTTCAGGCGGGGCATGACCGCTTCAGGGGGCAGGGTCGTTGCGATATCGACATCGCTGACCGGAAGACCAAGCAATGTGTCGCGCACCGCGCCGCCAACGAAACGGGCGCAATCGCCCTCTGCGTTGAGCAGGGCCACAAGTTCGGCAAGGCCCGGGCGGTGGCGCCAGGGCGCGTCAGGCAGATGCATGGTCATAACCAAGGCGCCTGGAAAGGTTGGTCAATATCGCGGCGGTCACGCCCCATATGCGGCGTTCCTGCCAGAAAATCTCATAATAATGGCGCTCAACCCCCTCGAATATTGCAGATTTCCGAATGCGGTTGCGCGGATCGAGCACGAAGCCGAGCGGGACTTCGAACCAGTCGGCCACTTCGTCGGCCTGGGGAACGAGAGGCAGGTCGGGCGGCACAACGCCCAGAACCGGCACGATATCGAACCCGGTGAAGGTGTGATAGCGATCGGACATGCCGATCACCTGCACCTGATCGGGGGGCAGGGCGATTTCCTCCTGCGCTTCACGCAGGGCGGCCGCGATTTCATTGCTGTCGGTATGATCGACCCGGCCGCCGGGCAAGGCGACCTGTCCAGGATGTTTGCGCAGCGATGATGCCCGCTGGGTCAGGATCAGGCCCGGATTGCTGCGATCAGTGACGGCAACGAGCACGGCGGCAGGGGCCAGCACGCGTTCACCGTCTATGCGCGGATCGCGCGTGTCGCCGGGAAGCAGGCCGATATTGCGGCGATGCCCATCGGCCAGCGCCGCGCGCAGGGTTTCAGCGAGCGCCATCCCGACTAATCCTGCCCGTCCAGACGGAAAAAGACGCCATCGCTCCACAGGCCGACCGGATCATGGCCTTCCTCGATGGCAAGCGAGGCCAGCTCATAATAGACGTTGCGGCCGATGCGGGCTTCCAGACCGCCGCGCACATGAAGATAGGGACGGGGTTCATCGCCGTCCCGCCGCACCATGATCGCATGATCCGGCCCTGCGACCACCATGTCGCCGGTGTTCAGACGAAAGGCGAGCCGTCGTTCATGCGCCTTGCCCTCGCTTTTGAGTTCGACGGCCATGAACGGCGCGTCCTCCACGATAATGGACAATTTCTCCACCGGCGTCACCAGCACATGGCTGCCGTCGGCTTCCCGGCGCAAAATGGTTGAAAAGAGGCGCACCATATTTTCGCGACCGATGGGCGTTCCCTGATGAAACCAGACGCCGTCACGCGCGATTCGCATCTCGCTGTCCCCGCAATGGTCGGGATTCCAGCGATCCACGGGGGGCAGGCGGGCTTCTGCCGCCAGGCGGGCGATGTCGGCGAGCGACAGGGACGATATATCGGGCAAGGGCTGCATCGGCATGGACAAGCAGATAGGTGCAGCCGCGCCCGAAGGCAAAGGGCTTTCAGGCTGCGATCGGGATGCGCGGTCCGAGCATGCCGACGCCGCCGATCATTTCGCCCGACACCGGCAGCGCAAGCAGGCGGCGCGGCTCGAACGGGCCAGGGGCGTCCCATCCGCCGGTGCCTTGCGCCGAAAAGCCCCAGAAGCGGCCATAATATTCAGGATCGCCGATCAGCATCAGCGGTTCGGTTCGCGCCGCGCGGGCGGCGGCGACGACGGCGTCCATCATGGCGCGGCCATGGCCGTCTCGCTGAAATTCGGGCTCCACCGCGACCGGGCCGACCATGATCAGCGGCATCTGAACGCCATCGGGCCGATTCAGGGCGACGGGCCAGCTTTGCAGGGTGCCGATCAGCGCACCCTTCTGTCCGACGGCGGCAAACGATAGTGGCGGCAGCCAATCCGTGCCCGCGCGAATGGCGTAGGCGGTCCGCCCCCGGCGATCACGGCCGAAAGCGTCGTCCAACAGGCGTTCCACGGCCTCGAAAGGCTGGCTGATCAGGGGGACGATTGATGACACGGGCTTGCCGATCCGCAAATAGTGGCGCATGGAGCGCGCCATGAACGGCGGCGTTTAGCGGCTGACCGTGAAAAGAAAAGGACATATCGGACAGGGGCGCGGCATGGGCCTGCGCCTTTTCGCCGTTCTGCGGACCCATGACGACATTTGACCAAGACATGCTGGCCCTGGAGGTCAACGATCTGCACGTCGACGTGCTCACCGGCATCTATTCGGAAGAGACGCATCTGGCCCAGCCGCTGCGCATTTCAGTGCGCGCGATGCTCGCGGTGCAGGATCATTATGACCCCGACACGCCGCTCACCGTTTCCAAAAACTATATGGACCTCAAGCACGCCGCGACGACCGGCCTGCCCGAAGGCCGGCATTTCACCCTGATCGAAGCGGTCGCCGACCATATCATCGACACAGTATTCATGCAGGACGCGAAGGTCCGCCATGTGCAGGTGAAGATCGTGAAGCTCGCGCTGAGTGAACGAGGCGAGGAAATCGGCATCACGCTGAGCCGCTGGCGCAAATAGGAGCGGGGGGTGGAACAGCCCCCGCCGGTCGTCAGCCCTTTTTGATAAGGCCGATTTCGATCAGCCGTTCCGTGAGATAGTCGTGCGCGCTGATCGGCGGATCGCGCCGGGGATGATCGGCGTCCACGCACTGTGGCAGCGCGTCGATGATGAAATCGGGCCGCAGGTGGAGGAAGAAGGGCATCGAGTAGCGCGAACGGCCGCGCCGTTCGGGCGGCGGGTTGACCACGCGATGGCTGGTGGACGGTAGCCGATGGTTAGTCAGGCGCTGAAGCATGTCGCCGACATTGATGGCCAGAGCGCCGGGCGGGGGAACGACGGGCAACCAGTCGCCCTGTCGATCACGCAGTTCCAGCCCGCCTTCCTCCGCGCCCAGCAACAGGGTGATGAGGTTGATATCCTCATGCGCGCCCGCGCGAATGCCCGGAGCCTCTGGCGACACGGGGGGATAATGGAGCAGGCGCAGGATGCTGTTGCCGTCCTTTATCGCCGAATCGAACCAGCGTTCGGGCAGGCCCACATAAAGCGCGATGGCCGAAAGCAGTTCGGCGCCGACCCGGTCGAACTCCCGATAGAGACGACTGAAGATGAAGCGAAACTCGGGAATTTCATCCGGCCAGATATTGGGTGGCATGGTCCCGGCCAATGGATCGCCCGGTTCCAGATCGCGGCCGACATGCCAGAATTCCTTCAGGTCATTCTCGCTCGCGCCCTTGGCGATTTCCACGCCAAAGGCGGTATAGCCGCGCTGGCCGCCATTGCCCGAAGCATCGTAGCGGCGCTTGGCGGCAACCGGCATGGCAAAGAACTGGCGGGCGATGGCCCAGCCTTCATTCACCAGTCCCTGATCCATGCCATGGTCGCGCACCATTGCGAAGCCGAAGGTTTGAAAGGATGAGCCGAAGGCCTGCGCGAAATCGGCCTTCGGCAATTCGGCCATGGAAAGCAGGGGCACCTGTTCCAGGATAGCGTGGGGCACGGTCTTGAAAACTCCACTGGTTGCGGCCTGTCGCGCCGCTTCATGCTGCGATCCTTGATCGTCCCGGCGCGCTGATGCAAGGAGGCGAAATGAACTATTGGCTGATGAAATCGGAACCCGACGTGTTTTCCTATGACGACCTGGTCGAAAAGGGGCGCGCGGAATGGGACGGGGTGCGCAATCACAGCGCCAAGCTGAACATGATGGCGATGAGGAAGGGCGATCAGGCGATATTCTATCACAGCAATATCGGCGTCGAGGCTGTCGGGATCATGGAGATCGTGGAGGAAGCCGCGCCTGACAGCACGGACGAAACCGGGAAGTGGGTTGCGGTCCACGTCGCGCCGGTACGCAAATTCGTGCGGACCGTATCGCTCAAAACGATGAAATCCGATCCGGCGCTGGCCGACATGCAGATGATCCGGCAATCCCGCCTCTCGGTGTCGGCGCTGAAAAGAGCGGAGTTCGACCATATTGTGGCGTTGTCCGAAGGGTAAATTCTGTAAGTTGCGCCTGGTGCAATCGCCATGACGATTTTTGCGTTTGCCCGATGCTGCGTCGCAACATAGAAAGGCGTCAACAGAACATAATAATCGCAAATTGAGGTGTTTGATCGGCATTCCCAAAGGAGATACCTATGCGAATGCTGTCCAAGTTCATGGTCGCCACCCTGGTTGGCGCCGCCGTTTCTGTCCCCGCCATGGCCGAAGAACCCGCCAAGCAGAGCTTCAAGCACGAAGGTTATACCTATGTGTATCAGGTCAAGGACACCAAGACCGGTCAGGTGATTTCTGGCCGTCGTTATCCCGATGCGGTCGCTTTCAATCTGGCCATCAAGAATGGCAAGGTTTCGGGCGTTTCGAACGGCCAACCGGTGTCGTTCGACGTCGAGGAAGCCCGCGGCGCCGCCGACTGAACGCTTCGGCTATCGCCAAGTCCTTGAAAAGGGCGGTTCTCCAGACGAGAACCGCCTTTTTTCGCGTCAGCGACAGCGCCGTTTGCTGTCGATTTCCTTACCGATCAGCGCGCCTGCCGCAGCGCCCAATAGGGTGCCGGTGGCGCGATCGCCGCGCGTGTCGATGGATCGCCCGACCAGCGCGCCGCCGACGCCGCCGATAATCAGCCCGGTGGTGCCATCGGATTTTCGGCAATATAGGCGGCCATCGCGGCCCCGCCATTCCTTGTATCGGTAATGTTTGCGCGCCTGCGCGCCTTCGACCGGCAACGCCATCGAAACGGGAATGGTAAGGGAAAGGGCGGCTGCCGCCATCATAATATTGCGCATGGATATGCTCCTCCGATCAACTATGGTTCGGGGGATCAACCGTCTCCCGGCGCTGTGGTTGCATGAACATGAGACAACAGCGTTTGCAGAGGCAGTTGATCGGATTTGTGGCGCGGGGGTGCATCTATGATCGAGCGGGATGAGGCGGCGGCGGCGATCATCGAGCGGCTGGAAATGCAGCCGCATCCCGAAGGCGGTTGGTATCGCGAAATGTGGCGTGCGCCTGTTTCAGGCGGCGAGCGGGCCGCGGGTTCGGCGATCCTTTTCTTGCTGGAATCGCATGAACGGTCACACTGGCATAAGGTCGACGGCGACGAACACTGGTTTTGGCACGCAGGCGCCCCCTTGATGCTGTCCGTCGGGCTGGAAGGGGAAACGCCCCGCGAAATATGGATGGGCGGCGACGTGTTGGCGGGGCAGGCGCCGCAGGCGCTGGTGCCAGCCCATCATTGGCAGGCGACCCGTCCACTGGGGGGATGGGTGCTGGTCAGTTGCACAGTCATTCCGGGGTTCGAGTTTGCCGGCTTTACTCTGGCGCCGCCCGACTGGACGCCAGAGCGCGGGTGAAGCCAGCCGCCTGTTTGCGAGGGAGGGTCAGCCCTCCACGCGCGTCCGCTGCCCCGCCGGTGTATCGGCGAGGATGAGGTCCAATATGGCCTGTGCGACGATGGCGGGTTCCTTGACCGTTGCGGGGTCTTCACCGGGGAATGCCCGCGCGCGCATGGCGGTGCGGGTCGCGCCGGGATCCACGATATGGGTGCGGATGGCGGAGATGTTCTTCACCTCTTCGCCATAAGCCGCGACCAGCACCTCAAGCGCCGCCTTCGACGCGCCATAGGCGCCCCAATAGGCGCGCGGCTGGCTGGCGACGGAGGTTGTCAGGGCGATGACCCGCGCGTCGGCGCTGGCCCGCAGCATCGGGTCGAATGCGGCGATCAGCGCCTGTTGCGCGGCGATGTTGAGCGTGAGAAGGCGCGCAAATTCCTTGACGTCGATGGCGGGCACCGACGCCAGCGAGCCGAGGGTCGCGGCGTTGAGCACCAATATGTCGAGCGCCGGCCAACGGCCGGACACCGCGCCGGCCAGTCGGCCGATGCTTTCCCCGTCGATGAGGTCAAGCGGCGCGATGGTCGCGCTGCCGCCGGCAGCATGGATTTTCTCCTCCACCGCTTCAAGGCCTCCACTGGTCCGCGCCGTGAGGATGACATGCGCGCCGGCGTTCGCCAGCGCCAGCGCCGCGGCCGCACCGATGCCCCGGCTGGCGCCGGTGACAAGGGCAAGTTTGCCGTCAAGGGGAAGGTTGGACATGCGGGGGCTCCATGGACTGGAAGCGGATGATGGCTGGGTGGGCCGGGCGCTGGTTGCAGCGGACCGGCCTTCGACATCCGGGCGCTAGACGGAAGAGGGGCTGTTCAGACCACCCGTTCGGCAAGCAGTTCCAACTGATCCTTGACAACGACGTCGTCCTGATCGGTCAGCGGTGTCGGATAATCGCCAGTGAAGCAGGCGTCGCAATATTGGGGACGGGCATCGGCGCGCTTCGCTTCGCCCAAAGCCTTGTACAGGCCGTCGATCGAGATGAAAGACAGGCTGTCGGCATGGATGAAGTCCTGCATGCCGCCAATATCCAGCCGGTGCGCCAGCAATTTGGTGCGTTCGGGCGTGTCGACGCCATAGAAGCAACTATGTTTGGTCGGCGGGCTGGCGATCCGCATATGCACTTCGGCCGCGCCCGCTTCACGCATCATCTGCACGATTTTCAGGCTGGTGGTGCCGCGCACGATCGAATCGTCAATCAGCACGATCCTCTGGCCGTTGATGAGAGCGCGATTGGCGTTGTGCTTCAGCTTGACGCCCAGATGGCGGACCTTGTCGCCCGGCTGGATGAAGGTGCGGCCGATATAGTGCGAACGGATGATGCCCAGTTCAAAGGGGATGCCCGATTGCTGGGCATAGCCGATGGCGGCGGGCACGCCGCTGTCGGGGACCGGGATGACCAGATCGGCCTCGACCGGATTTTCGATGGCGAGCTGCGCGCCGATCGCCTTGCGGACCGAATAGACGCTGGAGCCGTCGACAATCGAATCGGGGCGGCTGAAATAGACATGTTCGAAAATGCAGGGGCGCGGATGCTGTTCGCCAAAGGGGCGATGGCTGCGCACTTCCCCGTCATGGGTGACGATGACCAGTTCGCCCGGATCGATGGAGCGGACATGTTCCGCGCCGACGACGTCGAGGGCGACGGTTTCCGAAGCGAAAATGATCGAATCGCCCAGCTTGCCCATGACCAGCGGGCGGATGCCCAGCGGATCGCGGCAGGCGATCATGCCCTCGGGCGTCATCACGATCAGCGAATAGGCGCCCTCGATCTGTTTCAGCGCGTCGATGAACTTGTCGATCAGGGTGCGATAGGTCGATGTCGCGACCAGATGGATGATGACTTCGGTGTCGGAGGTCGACTGGAATATGGAGCCGCGACGGATGAGTTCGCGACGCACCTTCATCGCGTTGGAGATATTGCCATTATGGGCAATGGCGAAACCGCCGGAATTGAGTTCCGCATAAAGCGGCTGGACGTTCCGCAGCGATGTTTCACCGGTGGTCGAATAGCGCACATGGCCGCAGGCTGCGCCGCCGGGCAAGCCGCGAATCACATCGTCGCGGTCGAAATTGCCCGCGACATGGCCCATCGCCCGATGGGTATGGAAATCATGGCCATCCCAACTGGTGATTCCGGCTGCTTCCTGCCCGCGATGCTGGAGCGCATGAAGGCCAAGGGCGACAATGGCCGAGGCCGAATCCGCGCCGGAAATGCCGAAAATGCCGCATTCCTCGCGCAACTTGTCGTCGTCGAAAGGGTTTGTGCTGATCATGGGTGTGAACGGGTCCGTTGCCGATCCTGCGCGCCAGGGGACGCGCCTGTTGCGGGCCCTATAGTGTTTTCTGTCCCGCTTGTCGCCCCACTGTAACAAAAAAGCGGTGGAGGCGATGGTGGCGTCCTGCGCCAACAGTCTCCATGGGTAAAAAGCCCTACTGGCGTTGGCGTGTCGCCGGGGGTAAAGACCCACCCTGATGCATCGCTTCGCCAATCCTGCCCGCTTTCTGAAAATTGCGCGGCCGCTCACCGGCTGGCTGTTCTGGTCGGGCCTGCTGCTGCTGCTCGTCGGCGTGGCTTGCGGCCTTTTCGTGACGCCCGCCGATTATCTTCAGGGGGATACGGTGCGGATACTCTATATCCATGTGCCAGCCGCCTGGCTGGGCATGGGGGGATGGAGCGGCATCGCCATCGCCGCGCTGATGCAGCTTGTCTGGCGTCATCCGCTCGCTGGCATTGCGGGACGCGCCATCGCCATGCCCGGCGCACTGTTTACCGCCATCTGCCTGGTGACCGGCTCCATCTGGGGCCGTCCGACATGGGGCACCTGGTGGGAATGGGACGGGCGAATGACGTCGATGCTGGTGCTGCTGTTCCTGTATCTGGGCTATATCGCCCTGGCCAACGCCAGCGCGCGGGACGGGCAGGGCGGGGTCAGCCCGGTGACGGCGATCTTCGGTCTGGTCGGCGCCATCAACATTCCGATCATCAACCGGTCGGTGGTGTGGTGGAACAGCCTGCATCAGGGGCCGAGCATCACCATGCGCGGCTCGAGCATCGACATGGCCATGCTGTGGCCGCTGGGCCTGACGCTGCTGGGCTTTTCGCTGTGGTTCGGCGCGATCGTGCTGATGCGGATGCGGGCCATCTTGGCGCAGAACAAGGTCGAGGCGCGGTTGCAGCGTCTGGCGCGGAGCTGAACGAAGCGATGAATCACTGGGCATTTGTGTGGGCGGCCTATGCGTTGACCGCGCTGGGAACGGCGGTCGTGAGCCTGACGAGCTGGCGGGCCATGCGCCGGGCGGAAGCGCGCGCGCGGGACATGGGTGGCCGCGAATGAAGGCCAAGCATCAGCGGCTGATACTGGCGCTGGTTGCGCTTGCGGCCTTGATCGGCGCCGGATTGCTGGCGGCGTCCGCACTGAAGGACGAGGCCGCCTATTTCTATGCGCCCGCCGATGTGAAGTCGAAGGGCGTGGAGCCCGGTAAAGCGATCAGGCTGGGCGGCATGGTGGTGAAGGGCAGCCTGAAGCGCGCGGCCGATGGCGTGACCATCCATTTCGACGTCACCGACGGCAAGGCGACTGTGCCCGCAAGCTTCAGCGGGATCGCCCCCGACCTGTTCAAGGAAGGATCAGGCGTGGTGGCCGAGGGCGCGTTCGACGGCAAGGGCGTGTTCGTGGCCACCAATCTGCTCGCCAAGCACGACGAGCGTTACATGCCCCGCGAACTGGAGGGCATGAGCTATAATGAGACGACCCATCAGATGAAGGCCGAGAAGTGATCGCTGAATTCGGCCTTGCGGCGCTGTGGCTGGCCGCCGCGCTGGCGCTGCTGCAACTGGGGCTGGCCATTGGCGGATTGAAGGGCGGCAGGCCCGAATTGCAGGCCGCGATCCGCCCCGTGGCGGTGGTGCAGGGCGCGTTGACGGCCATGGCGTTCATCGCGCTCATCACCCTGTTCATGCGGTCGGACATGTCGGTGCTGCTGGTCGCGACCAACAGCCATTCGATGAAGCCGTGGCTGTATAAATTCGCCGGCACATGGGGCAATCACGAAGGCTCCATGCTGCTGTGGGTGACGGTGATGGGCGTCGCGGGCGCGGCCGTCGCGCTGTTCGAGCGCGCATTGCGGCGCGACACGCATATGGCGACGCTGGGCGCGCAGGCTGCGATTTCGCTCGGTTTTTACGCGTTCCTGCTCTTTTCCTCCAACCCCTTCGCCCGGATCGACCCGCCCGCGCCCGACGGACAGGGGCTGAACCCGCTGTTGCAGGACCCCGGCCTCGCCTTCCATCCGCCGACGCTCTATTTCGGCTATGTCGGGCTTTCGGTGGCCTTTTCCTTTGCGGTCGGCGCGCTGCTGACGCGGCAGGTGGACGCTGCCTTCGCCCGCGCCATGCGGCCCTGGGTGCTGGGCGCCTGGGTGCTGCTGACATTGGGCATCACGGCGGGCAGTTACTGGGCCTATTATGAGCTGGGCTGGGGCGGCTGGTGGTTCTGGGATCCGGTGGAAAACGCATCGCTGATGCCCTGGCTGGCGGCGACTGCGCTGCTACACAGCGCGACCGTGCTGGCGACGCGCGATGCGTTGCGGGCGTGGACGGTGATGCTGGCGGTGGTCGCCTTTTCCATGTCGATGGTGGGCACCTTCCTGGTGCGCTCCGGCATTCTAACCAGCGTCCACGCCTTTGCCGTCGACCCAGAACGGGGCAGCTTCATCCTGGCGCTGCTGGGCATCTATATCGGCGGGGCGCTGGCGCTGTTCGGCTGGCGCGTCGGCACGGTGCGGGAAGGCGCGCCGTTCGAACTGGTCAGTCGCGAAACCATGCTGGTGATCAACAACCTGCTGCTGTCGGTCATATTGGGGCTGGTGCTGATCGGCACGCTCTATCCGCTGATGACCGAAGCGTTCGGGCACAAGGTGTCGGTAGGACCGCCCTATTTCGACCGGATCGCCGGCCCGATCGCGCTCGCCCTGATGATCGCGATGGCGGTCGGGCCTATGATCCGGTGGCGGCGGGACAACGCCAGCGCCGTTGCCAGGCGCTCAATGGCGCCTGCTTTGGTGGGACTTTCCGTGCTGGCGGTGGTGGCCGTGACGTCATGGGGCCGGATCGGCATATTGCCTTTCCTTGGTCTCGTCATCGCCCTGACCGTGGCGGTCGCCAGTATAGCGCCTTTGTGGGGGCGCAAGCCGTTGCGGACGCCCCTTTTCACCTGGGGCATGGTGATCGCGCATCTGGGCTGCGCCGTCAGCCTGGGCGGCATGGCGGCGGATTCGGCTTTCACCGTTGAAAAGCTGGTCGCGGCGCGGCCCGGCGAGACGATCGAGACGGCCGGATGGCGCTTGCGATTCGACAAGATCTTGCCGGTCGCGGGCGACAACTGGACCGCCTTGCAGGCCGATATGCGCGTCAGCCGGGGCGGCGGCGCACCAGTCGCCATCCACCCGCAATCGCGCTTCTTCACGTCGCCCCCGACCACCACCACCGAAGCTGCGCTGCTGACGCGATGGGACGGGCAGTTGTATGTCGTGCTGGGGCAGGAGGCTGACGCGGGCCGCTGGCAAATGCGGATATGGTGGAAGCCTTTTGTCACCTGCATCTGGCTGGGCGGCACGATGATCGCGCTGGGCGGCCTTCTGGCGCTGATCGGACGCGAGCGGCGCGGATGGACGCTGAAATGGCGCGCGCGCAGGGCGACAGCGGCATGAGAAAGCTGTTCATCTGGCTGCCGTTGGCGCTGTTCGCTGTCTTTTTCGGGCTGTTCGCCAGCGGGCTGCTGAAGCCCGATGATCGGGTCATTACGTCGAAGCTGGTGGGCAAGCCGCTCCCCGCCTTCGAACTGCCAGCGGCGGCCAGTGACCGGCCCGGTCTTGCATCTGGACAATTGGCGACGGGCCAGCCGCGCCTGCTCAATATCTTCGCCAGTTGGTGCGTGCCCTGCGCGGCCGAAGCGCCGCAACTGATGGCGCTTAAGCGCGAAGGAGTGGCGATCGACGCCATCGCCATTCGTGACGCGCGGCCCGATGTCGACGCATTTCTGGCGCGCTGGGGCAATCCCTATGCGCGGATCGGCCTCGACGCGCGCTCGTCGGTTCAGATCGCGCTGGGATCATCCGGCGTCCCCGAAACCTTCGTCATCGATGGACAGGGGCGCATCGCCTATCAGCATATCGGCGATATTCGCGCCGACGATGTGCCGATGATCCTCAAACGGCTGGAGGAAGCGCGATGAGGTTGATGATCGCCTTGCTAGCGCTGATCCTGTCCGCGCCCGCCTTTGGCCAGTCTGCGCTTCCGCCCGCGCCATGGGCCGACCGCCAGATTCCTGACCCCGCGCAGGAGAAGGAGGCGCGCGACCTGATGCTGACCATCCGCTGCCTCACCTGTCAGAGCCAGTCGATCGCCGACAGCAACGCCAGCATGGCGGGCGACATGCGGTCGCAGATTCGCGAGCGGATCATGGCGGGGGAAGAGCCGGAACATATCCGTCGCTGGCTGATCGAGCGTTATGGCGACTGGGTGAGTTATGAGCCGACGGGCGATCCGATATTATGGCCGCTATGGGCCGCACCGGCGGTGCTGCTGGCGCTTGGCGCGCTGCTGCTGCGCGGGCGTTTGAAGCGGAGGACGCGCTGATGGGCTGGGTGATCGCGGCGGCCATGGCGGTGGTTGTGATGGCGTTGCTGATGCTGGCCGGGCGTCTTCCGCGCGGAACATGGGAATTGGCAGGAGCCGCATTGATGCTGGGTCTTGCGGGTTATGCCTGGCAGGGGCATCCGCGTCTGGCCGGATCGCCGCGCAAGGTGGCGGAACAGGCCGCGTCCTTTAACGAGGATATGGCCGAGCGCCGGCGCGGCATGGCGGAGCGTTTCGGCCCGGCAGCGCAGTGGATGGTCCTTTCGGACGGGCTTGCGCGACAGGGTAAGAAAAAGGAAGCCGCCAATGTGCTGCTGTCGGGCCTGCGGCAGTCGCCGGACGACCCCAATCTTTGGCTGGGTCTTGCCAATGCGCTGGTCGAACATGGCGGCATGATCTCCCCGTCTGCCGACTATGCCTATCGCAAGGCGATTGCGCTGGCCCCCGATGCGCCGGCCGCTGCCTATTTTTACGGGCTGGCGCTGGCGCAATCGGGGGATCTGGCCGGGGCGAAGGCGCAGTGGGCGCCCATCGCCGAAAAGGCGCCGCCCGACAGTGAAGTGCGCGCCGAATTGCAGGCGAATATCGCGCGAATCGACGCCATGCTGGCGGGCAAAGCCCCGCCCACGCGTTGACGGAAGCTCTGTCTTGCCGCGATTGCGAAGGCGCCTGAGCCATGATAGGGCGGCCGGGTCAAATCGGCGATCCCGGCTGGGAAACGCGGGATGAAGCGGATATTCTTCGATCATGTTTTTAGGGCGCGTGTCGCATGGCTGATGCTTTCGTGAGCGGAACTCCCGGTGCGCAGTCCGGCGATGATGGCGATGGCCATCACGGCCATGCCAACCAGAAAGCGACGCTGAAGCTGGTCGTCGGCGCGATCGGCATCGTGTTCGGCGACATCGGCACCAGCCCGCTTTACGCCTTCAGGGAAACCTTCGCCGGCCACCATCATCTGGATATGGACCCTGACCATATCATGGGCGTCATCAGCCTGATGTTCTGGTCGATGATGCTGGTGGTGACGCTGAAATATGTCAGCATCATCATGCGTGCGGACAACAAGGGCGAAGGCGGCAGCCTGGCGCTGCTGGCGCTCATCAATGCGTCCACCAAGACGCAGCGCTGGTCAAGCGGCATCATCCTGCTGGGCGTTTTTGCGACGGCGCTGTTCTACGGCGACTCGATGATTACCCCGGCGGTGTCGGTGCTGTCGGCAGTCGAAGGGTTGGCCGTCTATAATCCGGCTTTCGGTCCGGCCATTTTGCCGGCCGCGATCATCATCCTGCTGGGCCTGTTCTGGATACAGGGACTGGGCACGAGCAAGGTCGCCAGCCTGTTTGGCCCGATCATGCTGCTTTATTTCGTGGCGATCGCCACGCTGGGCGTCATCAGCATCATTCAGACTCCCGGCATCCTATATGCCTTCAACCCCTATTGGGCGTTCATGTTCTTCGTCACCGATCCGCTGCCCGCCTTCCTGGCGCTGGGCGCGGTCGTGCTGGCGGTGACCGGGGCGGAGGCGCTTTATGCCGACATGGGCCATTTCGGGCGCAATCCCATTCGCGTGTCGTGGCTCGCCTTCGTCCTGCCCGCGCTGATGCTCAACTATATGGGGCAAGGCGCGCTTCTGTTCCGGGAAGGCGCGGCCGCGCTGCAAAGCCCGTTTTACAATCTCGCGCCGCAATGGGCGCAATTGCCTTTGGTGGGGCTGGCCACGATGGCGGCGATCATCGCATCGCAAGCGGTGATTTCAGGCGCTTTTTCGGTCACGCAACAGGCGATCCAACTGGGCTTCATGCCGCGGCTACGCATTGAGCATACCAGCGCGTCGACCGCCGGGCAGATTTACATCCCCCTCATCAACTGGGGGCTGATGGTCATGGTCATCCTGCTGGTGCTGGTGTTCCAGACATCGTCCAACCTGACGGCGGCCTACGGCATTGCGGTGACGGGCGCGATGTTCATCGACAATCTGCTGCTGACGGTCGTGCTCTACCGCCTGTGGCACTGGAAATGGTATTACGCGATGCCGCTGCTGTCGGTCTTCTTCCTGGTCGATGGCGCCTATCTGGCGGCGAACCTGACCAAGGTGCCCGATGGCGGCTGGTTCCCGCTGCTCGTCGGCATGATTATCTTCACGTTGCTGACCACCTGGGCGCGCGGGCGCAAGCTGATGCAGGACCGTCTGCGCGAGTCGGCGATGCCGATCCCGGTGTTCGTCGCGTCGGCCGCCAACAGCGCGGTGCGGGTGCCCGGCACGGCCGTCTTCATGACGTCCGCCGCCGATGGCGTACCCCATGCGCTTCTCCATAACCTCAAGCATAACAAGGTGCTGCACGAGCGTGTCATCCTGTTGACTGTGAAGATCAAGGATGTGCCCGTGGTCGAGGATGACGGGCGATGCCGTCTGGAGGATCTGGGCCGGGGCTTTTTCCGCCTGGTGCTCCATTATGGCTTCATGCAGGAGCCTGACGTTCCCGCCGCGCTCAAGAATGTCAGCGGTTGCGGCCAGTCGTTCAAGATGATGGACACCAGCTTCTTCCTGGCGCGGCAGACATTGCTGCCATCCTCCAAGCCCGGCATGGCGGTGTGGCGCGAAAAGATTTTTGCATGGATGCTGCGCAACGCGGAAAGCGCGATGGAGTTTTTCCGCCTGCCCACCAACCGCGTGGTCGAACTGGGCAGCCAGGTCGAAATCTGAAAGCGGCGGCGCATGGCGTTTCCCCCTGCTATGGCTTAAGGCGCGGCCATGCTCCGCCTTACTGAAATCAAGCTGCCGATCGATCACCCCGCCGACGCCTTGCGTGAGGCTGTGATTGCGCGCCTGGGCATCGTCGACGACGACCTGATGGCGCTCACCATTGCCCGTCGGGCCCATGATGCGCGGCGCAAATCGGCCATCCTGATGGTTTACAACGTCGATGTGGAGGTGAGGGACGAGGCCGCCGTGCTGGCGCATTGTGGCGGTGGCAAGGGCCATGTGCGTCCCACGCCTGACACCGGTTATCGCCCGCCCATCGTCGCGCCCACCGGATGGAGCGGTCAGCGTCCGGTGGTGATCGGCGCGGGGCCATGCGGACTGTTCGCGGGCCTGATATTGGCGCAGGCCGGTTTCCGCCCGATCATCGTCGAGCGCGGCAAGGTGGTGCGCGAGCGGACCAAGGATACATGGGGCCTGTGGCGGCGCGGGGTGCTGGACCCCGAATCCAACGTTCAGTTCGGCGAAGGCGGGGCAGGCACTTTTTCGGACGGCAAGCTCTACAGCCAGATCAAGGATCCCTGTTTTCTGGGCCGCAAGGTGCTGGAGGAATTCGTCAAGGCGGGCGCGCCGGAAGAAATATTGACCGAGGCGCATCCGCATATCGGCACCTTCCGCCTCGTTTCGATGGTCGAGTCGATCCGCGCGACCATCGAGCAACTGGGTGGCGAATATCGTTTCGGCCAGCGGGTGGAGGATTTCGACATCGAAACCCGCGCCGATGGCGAACGGCATGTGCGCGGCCTGCATTTCCATGATGGCGGTTATTTGCCCGCCAGCCATGTCGTGCTGGCCGTCGGGCACAGCGCGCGCGGCACGTTCCAGACGCTGCATGACCGGGGCGTGCATATCGAGGCCAAGCCCTTTTCCATCGGCGTGCGGATCGAACATCCGCAAAGCTGGATCGACCGGGCGCGCTTTGGCGCCTGTGCGGGCCATCCCGATCTGGGCGCGGCCGCCTATTCCCTGTCGCATCATTGCAGCAACGGGCGCACGGTCTACAGCTTTTGCATGTGCCCCGGCGGGCGGGTGGTCGCCGCGACTTCGGAGGAAGGGCGCGTCGTCACCAACGGCATGAGCCAATATTCCCGCGCCGAGTTCAACGCCAATTCCGGACTGGTCGTCGGCATCGATCCGGCGCCCGATTATCCCGGCCATCCGCTGGCGGGCCTTGCGCTGCAACGGCGGCTCGAGGATGCGGCATTCATCGCGGGCGGAAGCAATTATCATGCGCCGGGGCAGAGGGTGGGGGATTTCCTCGCCGGGCGGCCTTCAACGGCTTTTGGCGCGGTTGAACCGTCCTACAAGCCTGGCGTCACGCCGACCGATCTGGTGCAGGTGTTGCCGGCTTTCGCGGTGGAGGCGATGCGCGAGGCGCTGCCGGTTTTCGGCCGCCAGATCGCCCGCTATGACGACCCAGACGCCACAATGACGGGCGTCGAAACGCGCACGTCGTCACCGATCAGGATCACGCGCGGCCGAGATTTCCAGAGCCTCAACACGAGCGGGCTTTTTCCGGCGGGTGAGGGTGCGGGCTATGCCGGCGGCATATTGTCGGCCGGGGTGGACGGGATCAAGGTCGCCGAAGCCGTGGCCAACATGCTCATTCAGGCGCCATGAAAAAGGCGCGGCGCCATCAAAACGCCGCGCCCCAATATTTACCGCAACCAGGCCTTACGCTGCGTCGCGGTCCTTGGCGTTGATGTCGACAAGCTGGCCGCCGTTGATGGCGACCTTCTTGGGCTTCATCGCTTCGGGCACTTCGCGCAGCAGTTCGATGGTCAACAGGCCATCGGCCAGGTCAGCCCGCTCGACCCGCACGAAATCGGCGAGTTCGAAGCGGCGTTCGAAGCTGCGGTTGGCGATGCCGACATGCAGGAATTTCGAACGGTCGGCGGCGCTCGCTTCATCCTTGCGTCCGATGACCTGAAGCAGGTTCTGCTGGGCGGTGATGTCGATTTCATCAGCACGGAAACCGGCGACGGCCAGCGTCACGCGATAGCGGTCTTCGGACAGGCGTTCGATGTTGAACGGGGGGTAATTGTCGCTCTGCTGCAACCGGGCGTTGTTCTCGATCAGATCGAACAGACGATCAAAACCGACGGTCGAGCGGCGATAGGGGGTAAGGTCAAAACCACGCATAATATCATCTCCTCAACGAGCAAAATGAAGGTGCCGGACCCACGGCGGGCGTCCTGGCGATCAAGTGTCCGGCCCCGCGACGGGCGGCCGGACGGAGGTGATATGGTTTGCGCAAAATGGCTTTCAAGAGGGGCTGAACGGTCGGCGTGCCCTTACCGAAATGGCGGTTCGTTGAAGGCGCGCAACTTGCGGCTGTGCAATTTCGCGCCCTCCTGCCGCAGCAGTTCGCAGGTCAAAATGCCGACGCGCAAATGGCTGGCGATGGCTTCCTCGTAAAAGCGGTTGGCCTGGCCCGGCAGTTTGAGTTCGCCATGGATCGGCTTGTCGGACACGCAGAGCAAAGTCCCATAGGGCACACGGAAGCGATAGCCCTGCGCCGCGATGGTGGCCGATTCCATGTCGATGCCCACAGCGCGCGACAGGCTGAAACGCAGGGCGGAGTGGGAATAGCGCAATTCCCAGTTGCGATCATCGGTGGTGACGACCGTGCCGGTGCGCAGGCGACGGCGAAAGTCCTCTGCGCCATTGCCGCCCAGAATGGATTCCGCGGCGCTGGCCAGCGCCACCTGCACTTCCGCGATGGCGGGCACCGGGATTTCCGGCGGCAGCATTTCGTCAAGGACATGGTCGTCGCGCAGATAGGCGTGGGCCAGCACATAGTCCCCAATCCGCTGACTGGGGCGCAGCCCGCCGCAATGGCCGATCATCAGCCAGGCTTCCGGGCGGACCACGGCCAGATGGTCGCAGATCGTCTTGGCGTTGGAAGGGCCGACGCCGATGTTGACCAGTGTGATGCCGCTGCGGTCGGGCGCGATCAGGTGATAGGCCGGCATCTGATGCTTGCGCCATGCGCTGTCGGCGATCATCCGCGCGGGATCGGCGGTTTCAGGCGTCACATAGACGCCGCCCGCGCCCGACAGGGCGGTAAAGCGGGTTTCTTCCCGATTCAACTCGGTGCAGGCCCACGCCACGAACTCATCGACATAACGATGGTAGTTGGTGAACAGGATGTAGCGTTGAACATGATCGGCGGGCGTGCCGGTATAATGTTTGAGCCGCGCCAGCGAGAAATCGGTCCGCAACCCGTCGAACAGGGCGAGCGGGCGTTCCCCCTCCGCATTGGGCATGAACAGCCCATCCGCGATCTCGTCGCCGATTTCCGCCAGATCGGTCGCCGGGAAGTGGCGGGCGAGTTCGGTGGGGGCGATCCCGTCGAGCGCGCTCATGTCAAGGCCGTCGAGCACATAGGGGAACGGAATGGGCTGGTCGCTCAGGCCCGTTTCCACCTCCACGCCATAATCCCGCACCAGCAGGTCGATCTGTTCAGCCAGATATTCGGCGAACATCGCCGGCCGGGTGATGGTCGTCGCATAACAGCCGGGGGTGGACAGACGGGCGAAGGAACGGCCGGGTGGCGGCGTGTCACCCTCTATACGATGGATGATCCGCAATTCGGGATAGCAGAAGCGGCGGTCCGCCCGCGCCTGAAGGCCCGGCAATGTGCCGTCACGGCCATAGGCCAGCAGCGCGGCGCGCAGCGTTTCGATGGAAGTGCGGTAAATGTCGTCCAGTTGCGCAACGATGGCGCGTCCAATGCTTTGTGTCATCGTCCCTTGTTATCGTTTATTCAAGACGGGCGGAAGACAGGCGCGCATTGGAAATATTCCGGCAATGCCGGGTCAACCAATGATTAAACGCCTTGCGCTATACAAAGCCCTATGTTGCGCTTTTACCTGACCATCGACACCGAATTGTCGGCGGACCATTTCAGCCGCTTCGGCCGCGCGGGGCTGGAAGCAAATCTTGCGTCTTCGATCTGGGGGCGGACCGCAAAGGGCGATTTCGGCATTGGCCACACCATGGACGTTCTGGAACGCCATGGGATGCGCGGCGTGTTTTTTGTCGATCCTCTGCCGGCTCTGGTATGGGGCACGGACGTGATCAAGCGCATTGTCCACCCGATCGTTGATCGCGGCCATGATGTGCAGTTGCACGCGCACACAGAATGGCTGGCCTTCTCGCAGCGTTCACCTGTGGGTGGGCGCACCGGACGGAATATCGGGGATTTCAGCCTTTCGGACCAGCGCGTCATCCTGTCCCTGGCGCGCGATTTCCTGGTGGCGGCCGGTGCGCCTGAGCCCGTTGCGTTCCGGGCCGGCAATTATGGCGCGAATGACGACACGCTTCGCGCTCTGGCGACGATAGGGATCAGCCATGACAGCAGCCTGACGCCGGGAATCGCCCGATCGGACTGCGCGATCAACCTGTCCGCGGATGTCATTGATCCGATCGAACATTGCGGGGTCGTCGAAGTGCCGATCTCAGCGATAGAGCAGCGGGGCGGGAGGCGTCGTCATGCGCAACTCACCGCCCTATCCGCGCGGGAGATATTGGCGGCCGTCGACCATGCGGCCAGTCGGGGCGCACAACAGTTTACGCTGGTGTCCCACAGCTTCGAACTCATGTGTCGTCAGCGGCGCGTGCTCAATTGCATCGTCGCGCGCCGTTTCGAGGCGATGTGCCGGGGCCTTGCCGCACGCGACCATGTGCGGTCGGGCACCTATGCCGCGCATCCGCCATGCGCCGTCGCAGCCGGCGCCCGGCCGACCCTGCTGCGGGGCGGCGTGGTTCAGACAGCGTTGCGAAATCTTGAGCAGGCGGCGTCCAACCTGATGTTCGGCGAGTGGCGTCCCTCGCCAATGGCCAGCGGGCGTCGTCGGCCAGGCGATTCAGGGCGACGCAAGGTTGCCCTGGCCTCGCGTCAGAGCTGACCCAGCATGTGATCGGCCGACGACAATTTGAAATCGCCCGGCGCCTCGACATTGAGTTCGACGATCACGCCGTCGCGCACGATCATCGAGAAACGCTGCCCGCGCAGGCCCATGCCGAACTTGCTGCCGTCCATGGTCAGGTCAAGCGTTTTCACGAAATCGCCATTGCCGTCCGCCAGCATGGTGACGGCGCCATCGGCTCCGGCCGCCTTGCTCCAGGCGCCCATGACAAAAGCGTCGTTGACGGCGGTGCAGGCGATGACGTCGACGCCCTTGGCCTTGAGAGCTTCGGCTTTTTCGATGAAGCCGGGCAGGTGCTTGGCCGAGCAGGTGGGCGTGAAAGCGCCCGGCACGGAAAACAGCGCAACCGTGCGCCCGGCGAAAAATTCGTCGCCATTGACCGCTTCGGGGCCATTGCCGGTCATGGTCATGAATGTGGCGCTTGGCGCCTTGTCGCCTTTTGCTACGGTCATCATTCGCATCCTCTTTGCCGGGTGTTCCGGTGGCTTCGGCTTTCCCGCACGCAGGTCGCTCCTCTCGCCAATACTGTCAAGGCGTGGCGAACCGATGTCGCCTGAAATCGTCCCCCTTTGGCACCGGCCTGCCCCCTTGGCCTTGGCACGGGCTGCGCATGGCCTATAGTTACGGATATGGATCAACCGATTTACTATGCGGGGCAATTGCTGCTCGCCATGCCGGGCATCGGGGACGAACGGTTTGAACGCTCGGTCATCGCGCTGTGCATCCACGACGAAGGCGGGGCGCTGGGCATCAATCTGGGCGAGGAAATCGAGGGGCTTTCGCTGGAGGCGTTGATGTCCAGCTTCGGGCTGGAAGCGCCACAGGCTCGAGACATACCCGTTCTGCGGGGCGGACCGGTCGAGCCGCAAAGGGGCTTTGTGCTCCACTCGCTCGATTGGGGCGGGCAGGATCTGGTTCATGTCGCCGATGGCTGGGGCCTTTCGGGTTCGCTCGATATATTGAAGGCGATAGCGGAGGGCCGGGGGCCAAGCCGCTATCTGGTCGCGCTGGGCTATGCCGGATGGAGTCCGGGCCAGTTGGAGGAAGAATTGCATGGCGACGGATGGTTTCTGATCCCCGGCGACTTTGACCGGATGGCGGGCCTGTTGGCGGAGAACCGGCGCAACGCCGCTTTTGCCGCCTGTGGCATCGACCCGGCGCATCTGGTCGCGGGAACAGGCTCCGCCTAGGCCACATAAAGAATTCTTTATATTCTGTTGCCATGGGCGATGGCGATTGGTAAGGCCCAGCGATCACGGCCGCGCCCCTGAACCGGGGCACGCGCTGCACTCGCACGAACCGCAATGGAGATTGTCGTGGCCACAGCCCCCGCCACCCTGGATTATGTCATCGCCGACATCGGCCTTGCCGCCTTTGGCCGCAAGGAAATCGAGATCGCTGAAACCGAAATGCCCGGCCTGATGGCCCTGCGCGAGGAATTCGGCCATGTGAAGCCGCTGCGCGGCGCGCGCATCACCGGATCGCTCCATATGACGATCCAGACCGCCGTGCTGATCGAGACGCTGGCCGTGCTGGGCGCCGACATACGCTGGGCGTCGTGCAATATCTTTTCGACGCAGGACCACGCCGCCGCCGCCATCGCCGCCAGCGGCATCCCGGTGTTCGCGGTCAAGGGCGAGACGCTGGAAGAATATTGGGATTATGTGATCCGGATCTTCGACTGGGGCGACCAGACCTGCAACATGATCCTGGACGACGGCGGCGACGCCACCATGTTCGCCCTGTGGGGCGCGCGCGTCGAAGCGGGCGAACCGCTGTTCAAGCCCGCGAACGAGGAAGAGGAAATCTTCGTCGCGACGCTGACCCGTTTCCTGGCGGAACGTCCCGGCTACCTGACCAGGACGGTCGCCAACATCAAGGGCGTGTCGGAAGAAACCACCACCGGCGTCCACCGCCTGTATGAACTGGCGAAGAAGGGCAAGCTGCCCTTCCCGGCGATCAATGTGAACGATAGCGTGACCAAGTCGAAGTTCGACAATCTCTATGGTTGCAAGGAATCGCTGGTCGACGCCATCCGCCGCGCCACCGACGTCATGCTGGCCGGCAAGGTCGCCTGCGTCGCGGGCTTCGGCGATGTCGGAAAGGGCAGCGCCGCGTCGCTCCGCAATGGCGGCGCCCGCGTGCTGGTGACCGAAATTGACCCGATCTGCGCGCTTCAGGCCGCGATGGAAGGCTATGAAGTCGTGACCATGGAAGATGCGGCCAAGCGCGCCGACATCTTCGTCACCGCGACCGGCAATGAAGACATCATCACGCTGGATCATATGCGCGAGATGAAGAACATGGCGATCGTGTGCAACATCGGCCATTTCGACAGCGAAATTCAGGTCGCGGCGCTGAGCAACATGAAGTGGACCGAGATCAAGCCGCAGGTCGACGAGGTCGAATTCCCCGATGGCAAGAAGATCATCATGCTGGCCAAGGGCCGCCTGGTGAATCTGGGCTGCGCCACCGGCCACCCCAGTTTCGTCATGTCGTCCAGCTTCACCAACCAGGTGCTGGCGCAGATCGAACTTTTCGCCAAGGGCGACGAATACAAGAACGAAGTCTATGTGCTGCCCAAGCATCTGGACGAGAAGGTGGCGGCGCTGCACCTCGAAAAGCTGGGCGTGAAGCTGTCTAAGCTCAGCCCCAAGCAGGCCGCCTATATCGGCGTTCCGGTCGAAGGGCCGTTCAAGCCCGACCATTATCGTTACTGACGAACCGGACGGGGCGGCCACTGGCCGCCCCGCTAGTTTTACGGCCATAAGTTAGCCGCTTCACCCTGCCGCCGCTTTGCGATAGTCCATCGCCATGCAGGGTCTTTTCACCAGATCGCCGGGCGTGCAATCGGCCCTATGACGACATTGTCTCCCCTGGCCGCCATCGCCATTGGCGGTATCCTGGCGCTGTGGCTCGCCGCCGCCATATGGGCGCTGATGAAGGGCGCGCAACAGCAGCGGCAGGGCGCGCATGCGCAGGATCAGCTTGATCGCCTGACCGCGCTGATCGAATCGGCGCCGGCGATTGTCGCGATGGTGCGGCCCGATGGGCGACTGGAGGCGACGGACCGGCTCTCGACCTGGCTGGGACTGGAGCAAGTCCCCGCTTTTGCATCCGAACTGACCGGCGCCGATGGCGGGTTGTCGGCCGAGGACAGCGCTGCGCTGGCGCGCGACATTGGCGCGGCGCAGCGGGCGGGTCGCCCCTTTTCCCGACCGGTGAGGGCGCTGGGTTCATCCCGTTCGCTCATGGTTCGCGGTGCGCCCGCCAGTCCCGAACTGGCCGAATCAGGCAGCGTCGTGCTGTGGTTTTTCGACGCGACCGAGAGCCAGTCGGAGATTTTGGGGCTTCAGGCCCATGTCAGCCAGCTTCGCGACGCGCTGGAGACGCTGGCCGGGCTGATCGAGGCCGCGCCGCTGCCGATGTGGCATCGCGGCCCGGACCAGAAGCTGAGCCTCGTCAACAGCGCCTATGTTCGCGCCGTTGACGGGATAGACGCCGCCCGCGTCATCCATGAAGGCATCGAATTGGTGGAAGCCGTGGAAGGCATCAGTCCCGGCGAAGCGGCGGCGCAGGCGGCGCTGACCGGGGGCCCTCTCGAACGGCTGGTGCCAGCCACCATTGACGGCGAGCGGCGCACCATGCGTGTGGTCGATGTGCCTTTGGGGGAGGCAGGCGTCGCCGGTTTCGCGATGGACCAGCATGAACTGGAACAGGTGCGCGTCGAACTGCGGCGGCTGGAAGCGGCGCAGCGCGATCTGCTCGACCGGCTGTCAGCGGGGGTTGCCCGCTTCGGTGCTGACCGTTCGCTGCGTTTCTGGAATCAGCCATTCATCAGTCTGTTCGCGCTCGACGCCGGGCATCTGGCCGATGCGCCCGCGTTCGAACGGGTGCTGGACCGGATGCGCGAGGCCGGGCGCATCCCCGAACATCGCGATTTCCCCGCCTGGCGGGCGGAGCGGCGGGACTGGTTCCTGTCGCCCGAACCGCGCGAGGAAAACTGGCTGCTGGCCGACGGCACCCATTTGCGCGTCTACGCCCAGCCGCTGCCCGATGGCGGCTTGCTGATGATTTTCGAGGACCGCACCGAACAGGTGATGCTGTCGAGCGCGCGCGACACGCTGTTGCGGGTGCGAACGGCGACGTTCGACAATCTGTTCGAATCGATCGGCGTCTTCTCTCAGGACGGTCGCCTGCACTTGTGGAACAACCGTTTCCGGGTGATGTGGGGCGTGCCGGAGGAAATGCTGGCCGCCCATCCGCGCATCGACGAATTGATGGCGAAGGTGCAGACGCGCCTCGCCAAGCCGCATCAGGCCAATGTGGTGCGCGAACTGGTGCGGGCCGCGACCGTGGAGCGCAAGCAGCGCATGGGCCATGTCGGTTTCGCCGATGGCCGCATCTTCGAATTCGCGGCCATTCCGCTGCCCGATGGCAACGCCCTGTTCACGATGCTGGACGTGACCGACAGCCGCAAGATGGAGCAGGCGCTGCGCGACCGGAACGAGGCGCTGGAGCAGGCGGACAAGGTCAAGACCGCCTTTGTCACCAATATGAGTTATGAACTGCGCACGCCGCTGACCAGCATCGCCGGTTTCGCCGAGATGATGAACGAGGGCTATGCGGGCGAACTGAGCGAGGCGGCGCGCGATTATGTGCGCGGCATTGTCGAGAGCACGCAGCGGCTGTCGATGCTGATCGACAATGTGCTGGACATGACCCAGAGCGAGGCGGGGACGCTGGCGATCGAGCGTAAAACGGTCGATCTGGCGGCGCTTGCGCGGGCCAGCGCGCAGCGGCTGGAACCCGATGCGCGCGCCAAGAATATCGAATGGGTCGTCGATTTGCAGCCTTCGCTCGGCGCCGTCCATGGCGACGCCCGCCGGATAGGCCAGGCGCTGGACCATCTTCTCGAAAATGCCGTGCGCTATTGCGGGGAGGGTGCGCGCGTGCTGATCCATGGCGATGGCGACGGGCATAAGGCCCGACTGGTCGTGTCGGACAATGGGCCGGGCATTGACCATGGAAGGCAGGCGGCGCGGCCGGGCATAGGCCTGCCGCTCGCGCGGCGGCTGGTGGAGGCGCATGGCGGCGTGTTGACGCTGTTGTCCGAACCGGGCGAAGGCACTGTGGCGGCGATGGAGTTGCCGCGTGGATAGACAGATTTCGGTGTCCGGCGAGGCCGCCATGCTGGCGCTGGGCGCGCGCATCGCATCGGCCGTACGCGCCGGGGACGTCATCGCCCTGCAAGGCGGGCTTGGCGCGGGCAAGACGACGCTGACCCGCGGTCTCCTCCATGCGCTCGGGCTGGAGGGCGAAGCGCCGAGCCCCAGTTTCGCGCTGGTCCAGCCCTATGATGCGCCGCCGCTGCGCCTGCCGGTCGCCCATGTCGATCTTTACCGGCTGGATGATGCCGAAGACATCGCCGAACTGGGGCTGGACGATTATCTGGAGGATGGTCTGGTCGTCATCGAATGGCCCGAACGCATGGGGGATCGCCTGTGGCCCCATGCGCTGCGCCTGACCATTGAGGATGAAGACGCTGGTCGACGCTTGACAGCGGACCTGACGGACGATTGGAGGGATAGATGGTCCCGACTATGATCCCGCCCGCCGCTGCTCCCGATTTTCTGACCAAGGCAGGTTGGGGCGACGCCGCCATATCGCCGCTGGCGGGCGATGCCTCGTTTCGCCGTTATTTCAGGGTCATCCGCAATGGCCGACAGGCCGTTTTGATGGACGCGCCGCCGCCGCATGAAGACCCGCGCCCGTTCATCGCCATCGCCGAGCATCTGCGCGCCGACGGATTTACCGCGCCCGCCATTTTGGCGCGCGATCTGGACCATGGTCTGGTGCTGATCGAGGATTTCGGCGACCTGCGGATCAAGGAATATCTGGAGGCGCAGCCGGAACAGGAATTGGCCGTCTATGGCCGGGCGGTCGACTTGCTCGCGGACCTTCATCGCCGTCCGCCTGCGCAGGTGCCGCCTTATGACCGGGCCGTCTATCAACGCGAAACCGGGCTGCTGACCGAATGGTATTGTCCGGCCATCGGCCTTGATGTCGATACCGATGGCTATCGCGCCGCATGGGATGCGGTGCTGCCCATGGTGGAGAGAGACGACGCGCCGGCCGTCACCGTGCTGCGTGATTATCACGCCGAAAATATCATGTTGATCGACGGGCAGGCGGCCCATGGCCTTGGCCTGCTGGACTTTCAGGACGCATTGGTCGGGCACCCGGCCTATGATCTTGTCTCGCTGTTGCAGGATGCCCGACGCGACGTGCCCACAGCCGTCGAGGCGGCGATGATCGCCCGTTATCGCGACGCCGCCCACCCGAGGGGCGATTTCGATGCGGCCTATGCGGTGCTGGGCGCGCAGCGCAACGCCAAGATCATCGGTATCTTCACCCGCCTGTGGAAGCGTGACGGCAAACCCCGCTACCTGTCATTCCTGCCGCGCATGTGGGGGCTGCTGGAGCGCGACCTCGCCCATCCGGCCCTGGCGCCCGTGGCCCGCTGGTTCGACGCCAATATCCCGGCGGACAGGCGCCATGCCGCGCTGGAGGAGTTTGCGGAGGCATGATCGACACGGCGATGCTGATGGCGGCGGGATTGGGCAAGCGGATGCGCCCGTTGACTGCGACCCGGCCCAAACCGCTGGTGCGGGTCGCGGGCAAGCCGCTGATCGACCATGCGCTCGACCGGATGCAGGCGGGCGGCATTCAGCGCGTGGTGGTGAACGTCCATTATCTGGCCGACACGATCGAAGCCCATTTGCGGACCCGGCGCACTGGCATGACGCATGTCGTTTCCGACGAACGGGCGAAGTTGCTGGAGACGGGCGGCGGGCTGGTGAAGGCCAAGCCGCTTTTGGGCGATGCGCCCTTTTTCTGCGTCAACAGCGACAATATCTGGATCGACGGCCCCACAGAAACCTTTGGAATGCTGCGACGCATTTGGGATCCGGCGCGCATGGACGCATTGCTGTTGCTGGTTCCGCTGGCCCGCGCCAACTGCCATGGCGGGCAGGGCGATTTCCACATGGACGCCATGGGACGGCTCAGTCGCCGCAAACAGGCGCATGTCGCGCCTTTCGTGTTCACCGGCATCCAGTTGATGAAGCCCGAACTTGTCACCGATCCGCCCGCCGACGTATTTTCCACCAATATCTTCTGGAACCGGGCGATCGAGTCCGGGCGTCTGTATGGCGTGGCGCATCAGGGCCTGTGGTTCGATGTTGGCACCCCCGCCGCCATCCCGGTGGTGGAGGCGATGCTGGCCCATGGGTGATCGCACCCGCCCGGCGCTCTATTCCATTCCGGCGCACCGCGCCTTTGCCGACTCGCTGGTCGCGGGGCTGATCGCGCAATATGGCGCCGACCCGCTGGCGCTGGCGCGCGGCATGATATTGCTGCCCAACAACCGCGCGGTCCGGGCGGTGAGCGACGCCTTTGTGCGCGCGTCGGGCGGGGGTTTGCTGTTGCCGCGTCTGACGCCGCTGGGCGACCCGGAACTGGACGAACGGCTGGGCAGCGCGCTTGACCCGATCGGCATGGGGGCGGACATCCCACCGGCCATAACGCCGATGCGGCGGTTGATGATCCTGTCCCGGATGGTGCAGCGGGTGCGGCGGGCAGCCGGGCAGCCGGTCGATGCGGGCGAGGCGATCAGGCTGGGGCAGGCGCTTGCCGCCGCGCTGGACCAGATGGAAGTGGAACAGACGCCCGCCACGGCCTTGCGCGACCTGACCATCGCGCCCGAGCTGTCCGAACATTGGCAAACATCGCTGCGCTTTTTCGAGATATTGATGGCGCAATGGCCGCAGGAACTGGCGCGGCGCCGGGTGATCGACCCGGCCGACCGGCGCAACCGGCTGTTCGCGCATATCGCCGCCCGTTGGAAGGACGCGCCGCCGCCCGGCTTTGTCGTCGCGGCGGGGATCAGCACGACCGCGCCCGCCGTTGCGAACCTGCTGGCGCGGGTGGCGACGATGAAAGGCGGGCAGGTGGTGTTCGCCGGGCTGGACCAGCATATGAGGGGGGATGAGTGGGACGCCATCGGTCCGTTCGATCCCGATCCGATGACCGGCAGGCGCCCGCCAGGCCATGAGACCCACCCGCAATATGCGCTCAAGCGCCTGCTCGACCATATGGGTTTCGACCGGGCCGAGGTCGCGGCTTGGCGCTGGGGATCGGACCATGATGCGCGGGCGGCGCGGGGGCGCTCCATCTCGCTTGCGATGCTGCCGCCGCGCCTGACGAGTCGCTGGCGCGATCTGAAACCGGCGCAGCGGACGCTGGCGGGCGTGGAGGCTCTGGAAGTGGCGACGTCGGCGGACGAGGCGCAGGCGATCGCCATCGCCCTGCGCGGGGCGTTGGAGGAGCCGGGGCGCACGGCGGCGCTGGTGACGCCGGACCGGCAACTGGCGACGCGCGTTTCCGCGCACCTCCAACGCTGGGGCATAGAGGCGGACGACAGCGCCGGGCAACCGCTGTCGCACCTGCCGCCCGGAACCTTGCTGATCGCCATGGCCGAAGCGGTGGCGGATCGCTTCGCGCCGGTGGCGCTGCTGACCCTGCTCAAGCATCCGCTGGTCATGCGCGGCGAGGGCCGTCTGGAATGGCTGGAGGGGGTGCGCGCGCTCGACCTGTTGCTGCGCGGGCCGCGCCCCCCAGCCGACCTGCGGGGCATCGACCTGTTGGTCGCCGAGCATGAGGGCGAGGACAGGCTGCGCGATCTGCGCGCAAGGGTGCGGACATGGTGGCCGCAGGCGCGCGCGATGCTGGCGCCGATGGAGGCGGACTTCGCGCAGGCGCGAGCCCTTCCGGAACAACTGGCCGCGATCCGCACCCATGCCTCGCGTCTGAGCGCCGAAACCATATGGGCGGGGCATCAGGGACATGCGGCGGCGGCGCTGTTTGCCGACATGGAGGAAGCCGCCAGCGATGGTCCCGACGAGGCCGATATCGGCGCGCTGCCGAGCCTGCTCGACCGGATGCTGCGCGCTGTCGCTGTCCGGCCACCGCAGGGCGGCCATCCTCGTGTTGCTATATTAGGGTTGATCGAGGCGCGGCTGGCGCACAGCGACCTGATGATCCTTGGCGGCCTTAACGAAGGCACATGGCCTGGCCTGCCCGCGCCCGACCCCTGGTTGGCGCCACGCATCCGGCGCGAACTGGGCCTGCCTGCGCTGGAAAGCCGGATAGGCTTTGCCGCGCATGACTTCGCCTCTGCGCTGGGTGCGCCGCGCGTGCTGCTCACGCGGTCGCGGCGGGGAACGGGCGGCCCGGCGGTGGCTTCTCGCTTCTGGCTGCGGCTGCGCGCCATGGCGGGGCAGCAGTGGAAGCAGGCCGACTGGCTGAAACATTGCGTGCATGGGCTGGACGCTGTGGCGCATCATCGCCCGTCCGACCGCCCGGCTCCGGCGCCTCCGGTCGAAATGCGCCCGCGCCGCATATCGGTGACGGCGGTAGACCGGCTGAACGCAGACCCCTTCGCCTTCTATGCCCAACGCATCCTGAAATTGTCGCGACTCGACCCCATCGACGCTGATCCCAGCGCCGCCTGGCGCGGCACCGCGGTTCACGCTATTTTGCAACGCTGGGCCGATGAAGGCGCGCGCGACCCGGCGCGGCTGGAGGCGCTGACCCGCGAACTGTTCCAGGAAGCGGACGCCCACCCGCTGCTGCGCGCCCTGTGGCAGCCGCGCTTGCTGGAGGGAATCGGCTGGATTGCGCGCACGGTGGCCGAAGACCGGGCGGCCGGGCGCAGCATCTGGATGGCGGAGAAGGAGGGGCGCGCGCGCATCGCCGGCGTGACGCTGACCGGCAAGGCGGACCGGATCGACCGGATGCCGGATGGAACGATCGCTATTGTCGACTACAAGACCGGCAAGCCGCCAAGCGCGAAACAGGTGCGGGCGGGCATGGCGCTGCAACTCGGACTGCTCGGCGCCATCGCAGAAATGGAGGATGGCTTTGACGGATTGCCAATCGGCGTTCGGGCGAGCGAATTTGAATATTGGTCGCTCGGCCGCAACAAGCAGGACGGCTTTGGCTATCGCGAAAGTCCGGTCGACCCGGATGGCAGGCGCGACAAGATTCGCAATGATGAAATGATCGCGATGGCGCGGGCCTTGTTCACCGCCGCCGCCGAAAAATGGCTGACGGGCGACGCGCCGTTCGAGGCGGGCGTCAATCCGGAGGTCGCCAGCTATGGCGAATATGACCAGTTGATGCGGTTGGAAGAATGGTATGGGCGCGCCGATGCGTAGCGCGCCAACCCCCTTGCAGAAGCTGGCCGGGGCGCAGGCGAGCGCCGCCTCCCCCGATCATCATGTCTGGCTTTCGGCATCGGCGGGCACGGGCAAGACCCATGTGCTGACGGCGCGGGTGTTTCGCCTGTTGCTGAAGGGCGTGGCGCCGGAAAATATCCTGTGTCTGACCTTCACCAAGGCTGGGGCCGCGGAAATGGCGGATCGCATCCATGACCGGCTGGCGGCATGGGTGCAGATGGATGACGGGACTTTGTTCCACGATCTGGAGGCGCTGGGCGAACTGGGCAGCCCGGAATTGTGCGAGAAGGCGCGCCGCCTGTTCGCGCAGGTGCTGGAATCGACGGGCGGCGGCCTGCGCATCCAGACGATCCACAGTTTCTGCCAGCAATTGCTGGCGGCCTTCCCGCTGGAGGCGGGGCTGGTTCCCGGTTTTCGGGCGCTGGAGGATCGCGAGCAGAAGGCGCTGGCGCGGCAGACTCTGGCCGAACTTGTGCAGGATGCCGATGCAAGGGGCGACGAGGCGCTGATGGGCGCGATGCAGGCATTGAGCCTGCGACTGGGGGAGGCGGGGGCTGAAGGCTTCCTGCTGCGTTGCGCCCAGCGTCAGGGGGCGCTTGCCACACTCCCCGATGATGTGGAACCAGTCGTGCGCGCCGCGCTCGATCTGCCGGAGGGCGATCTCGACGTCTGGCTGGCGGACCAATGCGCGGACGGCGCGTTCGACCTTGCAACGCTACAGTGGATCGCCCGCGCCAATGCCGACTGGGGCACGGCCCGCGCCCTGCCGCGCTGTGACGCCATCGCCCATTGGCTGGCGCTGTCGCCGCAGGCCCGTGTCGGGGGCCTTGCCGACCTGCACCGGGTATGGGCCAAGGCGGATGGCGACCCCATGTCGCTGGCCAAGGGGTGGGCGCCTCCGGTCGAAGGCTATGGGGACGCTGTGGCGCGCATGTATGACTGGTGTGCGGCGTTGCTCGGCATCCGGCTGCGCGCGGGCTATGCGGCGCTGCTGGTGCAGGCGCTCTATGCCGGGCGTGCCTATGCCGACGCCTATTCCACGGCCAAGCGTTTGGCGGGGGCGGTCGATTTCGACGATCTGATCGCTCGCGCCGTCGCCCTTCTGAAAACGGGCGGCATGGCCGACTGGATCCGCTACAAGCTCGACCAGCGCATCGACCATATTCTGGTGGACGAGGCGCAGGACACCAACCAGCGCCAATGGGACATTGTCGAGGCGATCGGCGCGGAGTTTTTCGCGGGCGAGGGCGCGCATGGCGACATGGTGCGAACCCTGTTCACCGTCGGTGATTTCAAGCAGGCGATTTTCGGCTTTCAGGGCACCAGCCCGGAAAATTTCGCGCGGGCGAAGGATGTGTTCCGCACCTATGCCGAAAATGCCGGGCAGATATTCGAGGATCTGTCGCTGGCTCGCAGTTTCCGGTCGACCCCGGCGGTGCTGGAGGTGGTGGACGAAACCATCGCCGCGCTGACCGGCCAGAGCCTGGGCCTGCAAGAAGCCCGCGTCGAACATGTCAGCGCGAACCGCTATCCTGGCGAAGTCATGCTGTGGCGCCCGGTTGTCGCGGGCGATGGCGCGGATGCCGGAGGCGAGGAAAATTGGGCGCAGGATCAAGAGCGCGAACTCGCCGCGCGCATCGCCAAACAGATCAAGGAATGGCTCGGCTCCGGTTTGAGGCTTGAGAGCCGCGGCCGTGCGGCGAGCGCGGGCGATGTGATGATCCTCGTCAGGCGGCGCAGCGAGCTTGCCCGGTTGATTGTCGCGCGGCTTTATGAGGAGGGCGTGCCGGTCGCGGGCATCGACCGGCTGCGGCTCAATGCGCCGCTGGCGGTGCAGGACTTGCTCGCCGCGCTGCGTTTCGCGGTCCAGCCGCTCGATGATCTCAACCTTGCCGGCCTGCTCGTCTCGCCGCTGATCGGGTGGAGCCAGGATGAACTGATGCACCGGGCGATGGGGCGGCGCGGGGCGCTGTGGCCGCATCTGACCCAAAGCGCCGATCCGCAGGTCATCGAGCCGCTGCGCGCCTTGCTCGGCCAGGCGGATTTCACCACACCCTATCGCTATCTGGAACAGATATTGTCCGGGCCGATGCAGGGGCGGCGGCGGCTGATCGAGCGGTTGGGGAGCGCCGCCCGCGACCCGATCGAGGAACTGCTGAACGCCGCGCTGGCGTTTGACAGCGACGAGCGGCCGTCGCTGCAACGCTTCATTGACTGGTTTGATCGGGGCGATGTGGAGATTGTTCGCGATGCCGCCGCGCAGGGCGACGCCGTCCGGTTGCTGACGGTGCATGGCGCCAAGGGGTTGCAGGCGCCCATCGTCATTCTGGCCGACGCGGCGCTCAATCCCGATGCGGGCCGTCGTTCCGACATGCTGGAAATGCGCGGTATCCCGGTTATTCCGCCGCGCAAGGCGGAGCGGGGTGGCCCCATCGACGTCATCGCCGCCGCCGCTGAACAGGCCGACCGGGAGGAACATTGGCGGCTGCTCTATGTCGCGCTGACAAGGGCGGAGGAAAAGTTGATCGTCGCCGGATCATTGGGGCCGCGCGCGAAGGGTGAAGTGCCGCCGGAAAGCTGGTTCGCCGCCGTCGACCGCGCCATGATGGGGCTGGGCGCGGAGTGGGAAGCCGACGCGCGCTGGGAACAAAGCCGCTTCTGGCGCGGGCGCGAACGATTGAGCCCCCGGCCCGACGAAAGGCGCAAGGCTTCCGTTGCCGAAGCGGTGGACCTGCCGCCTTGGTTGCACAGTCCCGCGCCAGCGGAGGCGCGCCCGCCCAAACCGCTGGCGCCGTCCGCGCCGGTCGAAGATGATGTGCCCGATCCGCCGCCCGATGCCGCCATGCGCCGGGCGGCTGAACGGGGCCGCTGGTTTCATGCGCTGTTCGAGCGATTGCCCGCCGTCGATCCCGCCGAACGGCGCGGGGCGGCGCTTGCCTGGCTGGCGCGACAGGCCGGGCATGTCGAGCCGACGGAGCGGGACGCCATCGTCGATCAGGTGCTGGCCGTGATCGACGCGCCGGCCTTTGCCGATATCTTCGGTCCCTCGGCACTTGCAGAAGCGCCCGTCGCAGCCGTAGTGGGGGAGGCCGTGATCGCTGGCACGGTCGACCGATTGTGCATCGGCGATGATCTGGTGCAGGTCATCGACTTCAAGACCGGACGCGCGGTCCCCGCCGGGCCGGAGCAACTACCCCCGTCGCATGTGCGGCAGATGGCGGCCTATGTCGCGGCGCTGGAGGTGGTGTTTCCCGGCCGCCGGGTGGAGGCGGGGCTGCTCTACACTGCCGCGCCGCGCCTCATCATGCTGCCCGATGCGCTGGTCGCAGCGCACAAGCCGGGCTTGGGCGGGCAGCAGGACAATTTGTCCCCCATGGCCGTTGAGCCGGGCGTGCAAGCACCCTAGATGTGGTGCCAAGTATCAAGGAGTATCTGACAATGGCGACCAAGGCAGTGACCGACAGCAGCTTTCAGGACGATGTGATCGGTTCCGACAAGCCGGTTCTGGTCGATTTCTGGGCCGAATGGTGCGGCCCGTGCAAGATGATCGGCCCTGCTCTGGAGGAGATTTCGGAGGAACTGGCCGATCAGGTGACGATCGCCAAGATCAATATCGATGAGAATCCCGACGCCCCCGGCCGTTATGGCGTGCGCGGCATCCCCACGATGATCCTGTTCAAGGGTGGCGAGGCGGCCGCGACCAAGGTCGGCGCAGCGCCCAAGAGCGCGCTGAAGGCGTGGATCGAAAGCGTTATCTGACGTTCGGCGACCGGCCTATGTAAGCGGGATCATCACCGTCCGGGCATAGGCCGGCATCGCCGTCATCCGGTCATACCATGCCCGTACTTGGGGAAGGGCGGGCCGGGGAATGTCGAGCGTGAAGAAGCTGTGGGCATAGACGCCCATCGGAATGTCACCCAGGCCAAAGGCGTCGCCCGACAGCCATGGCGCATCCGTCAGCGCGGTTTCCAATATGGCCATGGCCTTGCCCGCCGCCTGCGCCGAGCGCAGCACGGCGTCGGCGTCGCGCTGATCGGGCGTCTTGCGGACCAGATTGACGAAGGCGTCGCGCTGGGCGTCGGCAAAACTGAATTGCCAGTCCATCCATTTGTCGCCGACCGCGCGCTTTGCCGGATCGGCGGGCCAGAAGCGCTCCCCGCCATGGCGCGCCGCCATATAGCGGAGGATGGCGTTGGACTCCCACAGGACCAGCCCGTCCTCCTCGATGGTCGGGATCAGGGCATTCGGGTTCATCGCCCGATAGTCCGGCGTCATGCCGAACTGGCCGCCGACGTCATGGCGGACATGCGGGATGCCAAGCTCCTGCGCGAGCCAGGCGACCTTCTTCACATTATGGGAATTGAGGCGCCCCCAGATGGTGAGCATCGCGGCGGTTCCTTTCAGGCGTAAAGGATGGCGCGGGCAAAATCCCACATGCGCGGCGAGGATGCGCCGAGCAGACCGAAGCCCGGATCGCCAATGCGATAGTCAGACCCGTCCATGCGCGCGCTGCGCCCGCCCGCCTCATTCAGGAACAATGTGCCTGCCGCATGATCCCAGGGCAGGGTGCGCGAGAAGATCGACACATCATTGGCCCCCAATGCGATGCGCGGATATTGTTCGCCCGCACAGCGCGGGATGGCGACGATGTCGAAACGCCCCGCCGCGTTGCGGGTGATCTGTTCGCGTTCTTCGGGCGGCACGAAGGAAACCGCCAGTGCGGCGACGGGCAGGGGGCCATCGCTCTCCTTGGCCATGATGCGTTCGTCGTCAATCATGGCGCCTGCGCCCAGAGTGGCGTGGCACATGCGGTCAAGCACCGGATCGTAAATCCATCCCGCTAGCGTCGAGCCGCCGTCCGCAAGGGCGATCATCAGCGCAAAGGGCGATTTTCCCGCCGCATAATTGCCGGTGCCGTCGATCGGGTCGATGATCCAGTTCAGGCCCTCGCCCGCCCGCGCCAGGATCGCCGGGTCGGCGGCGCAGGCCTCCTCGCCTATCATCCCCGCTTCGGGCAATAGCTTCGCCAGACCTTCGGCCAGACGTTCTTCCGATTCCTTGTCCGCGACGGTCACGAAATCATTGGCGGCCTTCTCGCTGATATCCTCCGCCCGCAAATTGCGGAAGCGCGGCATCACCACATCGCGCGCCACCTTACGCATCAGGTCGCCGACCGGCCGGTAGAGTTCGCTCGCCATCAGCTCCGGTAATCCGCGTTGATCGAGATATAGCCATGGGTGAGGTCGCAGGTCCAGACGGTGGCGCGGCCTTCGCCCAGCCCCAGATCGACGCCGATGCGGATGTCCTGGCCTTTCAGGTGCGCGGCGACGGGCGCTTCGTCATAGCCTGCCAGAGCCAGACCGCCGCTCGCCACCTGGGTATCGCCGAAACGGATGGAGAGAAGGTCGCGCTCGGCCGGTTCGCCCGCCTTGCCGACCGCCATTACGATGCGGCCCCAATTGGCGTCCTCGCCTGCGATCGCGGTCTTCACCAGCGGCGAATTGGCGATAGACATGCCGATGCGATGGGCGCTTTCGTCGCTGACGGCGCCCTCAACCGCGATCTCGATGAATTTCGACGCGCCTTCGCCATCGCGCACGACGAGGTGGGCAAGCTGGCGGCACAGGTCTGACAGGGCGGCGGCAAAGGCGTCCGCGCCTGCATCGTCGAAGGAGGAGAGGGGCGCATTGCCAGCCTTGCCGGTGGCGAAGGCCAGCACCGTGTCGCTGGTAGACGTGTCGCTGTCCACCGTGATGCAAGAGAAGGTGCGCCGGTTGGCGGCCGACAGCATCTGTTGCAGCAGCGCAGGCTCGATGGCCGCATCGGTGAAGATGTAGCCGAGCATCGTCGCCATGTCGGGCGCGATCATGCCCGACCCCTTGATGATGCCGACCAGCATCACGCGGGTATCGCCGATCATCGCGCTCGCCTGCGCGCCCTTGGGATAGGTGTCGGTGGTGCCGATGGTGAGCGCCGCGTCCTGCCAGCCGCAGGGCGCGGCGGCGAATGCGGCGTCCAATCCGGCTTCAGCCTTGTCGATGGGCAGGGGCACGCCGATGACGCCGGTCGAACTCACGAAGACATCGCTTGGCAGGCAGGTCAGATGATTGGCGACGCGGGCGGCGATCGCTTCCACCGCGGCGCGCCCGCGATGGCCGGTAAAGGCGTTGGCGTTGCCCGCATTGACCACCAGCGCGCGGGCGCTGCCCAGCGGCAGGGCATCGCGGCACCATTCGACTTCGGGCGAAGGGCATTTGCTCTGCGTCGTCACCCCGGCGACGACGGTGCCTGGGGCCAGTTCGACATAGGTCAGGTCGCACCGTTCCCATGCCTTGTATCCGGCGCGCGCGACACGTAGCGTGACTCCTTCTATCAAGGGGAGTTGAGGAAAAATGGTGGGAGCCAATGGCGAGAGGTTTTCCATATTGCGCGCATGGGATAAATGGGGACGCTGGTCAATCGGTTGGCAACGCAAGGGCGTTAGCGTAATCGCGCTACTTGGTGGCGCTGCAACCGTTAATGCACAGGTCGCCGCCCCACCTTTAGCGCATCCTCCCATTCCGCGCGGGAACCCCGGCGCGTGGATTGCCACCGCTGATTATCCGGTTCGAGCGCTGAGCCACCGGGTCGAAGGGGCGACGGCCTTTCGTTTGAGCATCGACACTGAAGGCTTTGTACGTGACTGTCGCGTGACGCAGAGCAGTGGCGATGACTTGCTGGATACGACCACATGTGCATTAATCCGCGCGCGGGGCTGGTTCCAACCCGCCGCTAATAGCCAAGGACAGCCAATCGCTGGCGAATGGACCAATCGAATTCAATGGAGATTGCCGAGTTCCAACGCGGGATACTCGGCCCATGATACGAAGGTGACTGGAGCAGGGGGGCGAGCAAATTCGCCCGTGCCGCAGTCGTGGAGCAATATGCTACCCTATTCTGCGGAAACCAGCTTCACCGTCCAAAGGGATGGGAAAATTACAGATTGTGAACAGCAATTTGTTGGCGATCGTTCCGTAGGCGCCACAAACGTTCGGTGCGCGACCCTGCCTAGGATGGCACCGATTTTCACCGACGACCAAGGTCGGCCAGTGTCAAAACGCGTTAGGATGATACAGAGCCTGACGATAACAGATATGGTCAGCGGAGTAACTCTACCTGACAAGCTGACGCAATAGGCAGTGAATGGTCTGCTTCTTCACTCTCGGTTTGATGGAGCGCGTAGCCCCCTCTTCAATTGACTAAAGCCCGCCCCATCCCTAAATCGCGGCGCATATATAGGCGGCGCGCCTGAGGCGATGTCCGTTCCCCGCAAAAGTCAGGAAACTTCATGCTCGGCGCCTTTGCCAAATCCCTCTTCGGATCGTCCAACGACCGTTACGTCAAATCGCTGGGCAAGGTCGTCGACAGCATCGCTGCTTTCGAACCGACGATGGCGGCGCTGAGCAATGAGGATCTGGTCGGGCAGACGGCGCGGTTCCGCGAGCGGCTGGCCGCCGGGGAAACGCTGGACGATCTTTTGCCCGAAGCCTTCGCCACCGTGCGCGAAGCTTCGAAGCGCGTTCTTGGGATGCGCCATTTCGATGTGCAGATGGTTGGCGGCATCGTCCTCCATCGCGGCGAGATTGCCGAAATGCGGACCGGTGAGGGCAAGACGCTGGTGGCGACGCTGGCCACCTATCTCAACGCGCTGGAGGGAAAGGGCGTTCACGTCGTCACCGTCAACGATTATCTCGCCAGCCGCGACTGCGAATGGATGGGGCAGGTCTATCGTTTCCTGGGCCTGACCACTGGCGTGATCGTGCCGAACCTGAGCGAGGATCAGCGGCGCGCGGCCTATAATGCCGACATCACCTATGCGACCAACAACGAGCTGGGCTTCGATTATCTGCGCGACAATATGAAATATGATCGCGCGTCGATGGTCCAGCGGCCTTTCAATTACGCCATCGTCGACGAAGTGGACTCGATCCTGATCGACGAGGCCCGCACGCCGCTCATCATTTCCGGGCCGACCGACGACAAGTCGGAACTCTATGTCGCGGTCGACGCGATCGTGAAGCAGGTGACCGAGGATGATTATGAAAAGGATGAGAAACAGCGGACCATCATCCTGACCGAGGACGGCACGGAGAAGGTCGAGCGCCTGCTGGAGGCGGCAGGCCTGCTCCAGGGCAGCAATCTCTATGATTTCGAAAATACGCAGGTCGTCCACCATGTGAACCAGGCCCTGCGCGCCAACGCCATGTTCCGCCGCGACATCGACTATATCGTCAAGGACGGCAAGGTCATCATCATCGACGAGTTTACCGGCCGCATGATGGACGGCCGGCGCTGGTCGGAAGGGCTGCATCAGGCGGTCGAGGCCAAGGAAGGCGTGCGGATCGAGCCGGAAAACCAGACGCTCGCCTCCATCACCTTCCAGAATTATTTCCGCATGTACCCCAAGCTGGGCGGCATGACCGGCACGGCCGCGACCGAAGCGACCGAATTCTTCGAGATCTACAAGATGAACGTCGTCACCATCCCGACCAACCGGCCGGTGCAGCGGATCGACGAGGAAGACACGTTCTACAAGAGCCTGGAAGACAAGTTCCGTGGCATCGCCAGGACCATCAAGGACCATGCCGAAAAGGGGCAGCCAGTGCTGGTCGGCACCGTTTCCATCGAAAAATCCGAAATGCTCTCGGATTTCCTGACGCAGGAAGGGGTGAAGCACGCGGTGCTGAACGCCCGTTTCCACGAGATGGAAGCGCATATCGTCGCGCAGGCCGGTCGCAAGAGCGCTGTGACCATCGCCACCAACATGGCCGGGCGCGGCACCGACATCAAATTGGGCGGCAATCTGGAATTCCGGGTCGAGGCCGAACTGGGCGAAATGCCCGAAGGGCCCGAACGCGACGCCGCTATCGCCCGGATCGAGGCGGAGATCGAAGCGGAGAAGGCCGAGGTTCTGGCTGCGGGCGGCCTTTTCGTGCTGGGCACGGAACGCCATGAAAGCCGCCGCATCGACAATCAGCTGCGCGGCCGTTCGGGTCGTCAGGGCGATCCTGGCCTGTCGCGCTTCTACCTCAGCCTTGACGATGATCTGATGCGCATCTTCGGCCCGGACACGATGTTCGCCAAGATGATCCGCTCGAACCTGGAGGATGGTGAGGCGCTGCCCCCGTCCAAATGGCTGAGCAAGGCGATCGAAACCGCGCAGAAGAAGGTCGAGGCGCGCAATTACGACATCCGCAAACAGGTCGTCGAATATGACGACGTGATGAACGACCAGCGCAAGGTGATCTATGAGCAGCGCAGCGATATCATGGATGCCGATACGGTGGACGATGTCGTCACCGACATGCGGCATGAGACGGTCAACGACCTCGTCGGTTCCTGCTGTCCGCCCGGCACCTATCCCGAACAATGGGATATTGCGCGGTTGAAGGAACGCAGCGGCGAAGTGCTGGGCGTGGATGCTGACATTGACGCCTGGCTGAACGAGGACAGCGTCGATCCGGAAATGATCGAGGAGCGACTGACCGCGCTCGCCAACGAAGCCGTCGCCGCCAAGATTGCCGACATAGACCCCGCCGACTGGCATGGCATTGAAAAGAGCATCCTGCTTCAGAGCCTGGACCATCACTGGAAGGAGCATCTGGCGACGCTCGACGCCCTGCGTCAGGTCGTGCACCTTCGCGCCTATGCCCAGAAAACGCCGATCAACGAATATAAGCAGGAAGCCTTTGCCCTGTTCGAGCGGATGCTGACCAATATTCGGGAGGACGTGACCGGCACCATTGCGCGCGTGCAGTTCCAGATGGAAGCGCCGCTGCCGCAGTTCGACCTGCCCGTGCTGCCCGACTTCATCACCACCCATATCGACCCGCTATCGGGCGAGGACGACACGGCGGACCGCGATGCGGGCAATCCGGGCTTCATCACCACCACCATGCCGCGCCCGGCGATGGCGGCCGCGCCGTCGGGCGATTTCGCCAATCTGGACATCAGCCGCAATGCCCCGTGCCCCTGCGGTTCGGGACAGAAATACAAGCATTGCCACGGCGCGCTGAGCTGAGGCGGGACTGAACGCTGGGATGCCGGTGGACGCCCCCTGATGTTTCAGGGCGTCTCGTCAGCCTTCAGGCGACGGAGCTTTGGCGCCTGCTCCATGCTGGCGGCTTCCTTGATTCCTTCGCGCAGATCCTCGCGCTTTTGATGGATGGACGCGATGACCGGGCCCATCGCGACGCCCAGGTCGACCAGAGCGGTTTCCGCCAGTTGCAGCGAGCTTTCCAGCGTTTCGGGCACGGCGTCGCTGGCGCCCGCCCTGTAAAGCTGCGCCGCATGTTCGGCATCTCGCGCACGCGCGATGATCGGCAGGTCCGGCACCCAGCCACGCACCCGCTTCGTTACGCGCACGGACAGAACCGGATCGTCCATCGTCAGGATCAAAGCGCGGGCATGGCCGAGACGCAGCTTGTCGAGCATTTCTGGGCGCGAAACGTCTCCGAATAGGATCGGATAGCCATTCCGCCGCGCTTCCGCGACTGTGTCTGGGTCGGATTCGACCGCCACAAAGCGCTGGTTATGCTGCTTGAGCAGATCGCACACCATGCGCCCGACGCGCCCGAATCCGATGACGACAGCGGCCGGTTCGGACGATTCCTCATGGGCCGACGGCGGATCGTCGCCGGTCGCCATCTCCAGCATCCGCGCGAAATCATGGCCAAGACGAGCGAGCAGCGGCGTGATCGTCAGGCCGATGGCGGTAACGATCTGCCAGAAGGCGGCTGTCGACGGCAGGATCAATTGCGCCGCCGCCGCCGTGCCCAGAACGATCAGGGTCGTTTCGGAGGGGCTGGACATCAGCACGCCGACCTCCAGCGCCACCCCACGCCGCGCGCCGGATAAATAGAGGAGCAGCGCCGTCACCAGCGTCTTGACGATCACCACGCCGACAACGGCCAGCAGCAGGCCCTGCCAGTTGGCCAGGATGACGCGGATGTCGAGGCTCATCCCCACGGTGATCAGGAACACGCCCAGCGCCAGTCCCTTGAACGGGGCGGTCATCACCTCGACTTCGCCATGATATTCGGTTTCGGCGATCAGCAGGCCCGCGAGCAGCGCGCCCACGATCGGCGACAGACCGGCCAGCGACGTGGCCAGGCTGGAAACGATGACGACCAGAAGGCTGGCGGCCAGAAAGACTTCCGGGCTTTTGGTGCGGGCCGCCTGGCTGAAGATATGCGGCAGGATGAAGCGGCCCAGCACCAGCATGACAGTGATCGTGATGCCGCCCCTGACCAGCGTATCGACGAGATTTTTCCAAGCGCCATCGGGGCCAGCCGCGATCGACGGGGCGAGGGCGCCGAGCATGAAGATGATCGGGACGAGCGCCAGATCCTCAAAGAGCAGCATGGAGAAGGCGGATCGCCCAACCGCGCCCTGTGTGCCGACCATGGGCAGGACGAGCGCGGTCGAGGATAAAGACAGGGCGAGGCCAAGGCCGACCGCGCCCGTCCACGGTTGCCCCAGAAGATAGAGGCCAAGGCCGATGAACAGGGCGCTGCCGATGAGTTCAGCGGCGCCGACACCGAAAACCTGTGTTCGCATCGTCCATAATCGTCGGAAACTCAGTTCCAGTCCAATGGAGAAGAGCAGCAGAATGATCCCCAGCTCGGCAAAGGGCGCAATCGCCTCCTGATCGGAAATGGTCACATGATAGAGCCAGGGATATTGCCCGACCAGAGAGCCGAGCCCTGCGGGCCCTACAGCGAGGCCGACCAGAATGAACCCGATGACGGGGCTGATTCGGAAACGGGCGAACCCTGGAATGACCAACCCGGCCGCCCCCAGGATGACGAGGGAATCGCTGAAAGAATGGGGATTTATCGCACCTGCCATAGTGGCATCATTGCTGGGAAGCGTGGCGTTTTCCAGCTTAAAGCTCTGACCTGAGAAATGATTTTGCCGGCCAGACTCAGGTCTTGGCTTCACTGGCCATTTCTCTAACCTTGTCGGCGTTTCATGTTTGAAACAGGAGGCGGCATGGCGGAAGGCGCTAACCCATCGTCAAAATTCGACGATCCAGAACAAAGCCGTATATTTGCCCAGCACATGATCGAGGTTGCCTGTGGCTTCGTCCGCACAACACAGGACAGTAGCGCCGCAGTTGGCCGTTGGGTCATTGGATCGTTGCTTATTATGAATGGCGGCGCAGCGGTGGCGGTCATCGGTGCCGACATTGTGCTGATATACAAGAAGTTTGCAGCATCGGTGTTTTGCGCCGGGCTCATGTTCGCAAACCTGTCGGGCTTTTTGCTCTTTCTGAATTTGAACAGGGTAGCTGCATTATATATGGGCGTTGTGTCCTATTGGGTGAGCGTCGCTGCGACCGGCATTCGCATGGCCGATCGGGAAGCCGATAACAGACTGATTTATGGCCGCGCCAGAAACATGCTCCGGCCATCGCTCATTGGCGGTCTATTAAGTTCTTGCTGTTTTCTTTTGGGCATCGCGATCACTGCAATCGCTGAACCGCCCGGCTCAAGGTCGATAGCCGCTTCGGCGATGTCGCAGCCACCCGCCCGATCCACAACTTCCCCGGTCCCGACAGAACAGGAAGCGACTGCCGCTTCGATCAAGGCCACTGGTGCGGACGGCGGGACTTGAACCCGCATTTCCAGGGGAAGGCGGATTTTAAGTCCGCTGCGTCTACCGATTTCGCCACGTCCGCAGATGGAGCCTGACGGGACAGCCCGTCAGCGCGCCGCACCACTGCCGGGGCAGGCCATGATGGTCAAGGGCGCAGGCTATTTTGTATTGAGCCGCTCGCGCATTTCCTTGCCGGGTTTGAAATAGGGGACGCGCTTGGCGTCGACCGGCACTTGTTCGCCGGTCCGGGGATTGCGGCCGGTGCGGGCCTCGCGGGCGCGCGTCGTGAAAGCGCCAAAGCCACGTAACTCGACGCGGCCGCCAGCGGCCAGCCTGTCCACAATCTCCTTGAAGAAGATGTCGACGATCCGCTCCACCTCCATCAGGGTGAGGCCGGGATTTTCCTGGGCAAGCGTCTGGATCAGCTCCGAGCGGATCATATTCTCTCCATGCGGCTTGTCTCGCGCCGTCAATGCGCAAGAAGCGAGCATAAACTGTCTGCAAGCTGCTGACAATTGGCATGGATTGAAATCGTTACGGAAATGAAAAAGCCCGCCGAACATTGTCCGGCGGGCCCATTTCATCGAAGCAAGGGCGATCAGCCTTCGCTCTTGGCCTTCAGGGCTTCGCCCAGAATGTCGCCCAGCGAAGCGCCGCTGTCGGACGAACCATATTGCGCGACGGCCTGCTTTTCCTCGGCGATCTGAAGCGCCTTGACCGAGAAGTTGGGCTTCTTGGCGCGGTCGAAGCCGATGACCAGAGCGTCGAACTTCTGACCGATCTGGAAGCGTTCGGGACGCTGTTCGTCGCGGTCGCGGCCCAGGTCGCTGCGCTTGATGAAGCCAATGGCGCCATCTTCGCCGGCCTGGACTTCCAGGCCGCCGTCGCGGACTTCCAGAACGGTGACGGTGACCGTCGCGTTCTTGTTGAGGCCAGCGGCCGCAGCCGAAGTGCCGCCGGCGACCGGAGCGCCGCGCTCCAGCTGCTTCATGCCCAGGCTGATGCGTTCCTTTTCGACGTCGATGTCGAGCACGATGGCCTGAACCGTCTCGCCCTTGCGGTGCAGGGCCAGCGCGTCTTCACCCGAAATGCCCCAGGCGATGTCGGACATGTGAACCATGCCGTCGACGTCGCCATCCAGGCCGATGAACAGGCCGAATTCGGTCGCGTTCTTGACTTCGCCTTCGACGGTCGAACCGATCGGGTGACGTTCGGCAAAGCTGTCCCAGGGGTTGTTCTGGGCCTGCTTGAGGCCAAGGCTGATGCGGCGCTTGTCGGGATCGACTTCCAGAACGATGACGTCGACTTCCTGGCTGGTCGAAACGATCTTGCCGGGGTGGACGTTCTTTTTGGTCCAGGACATTTCCGAAACGTGGACCAGGCCTTCGATGCCCGCTTCCAGTTCCACGAAGGCGCCATATTCGGTGATGTTGGTGACGCGGCCCGACAGCTTGGCGCCGACCGGATATTTGGCGCTGGCGCCTTCCCACGGATCGCTTTCCAGCTGCTTCATGCCGAGCGAGATGCGCTGCGTGTCGCGGTTGATGCGGATGATCTGGACACGGACGGTGTCGCCGATGTTGATCATCTCGTTCGGGTGGTTGATGCGCTTGTAGCTGAGGTCGGTGACGTGCAGCAGGCCGTCGATGCCGCCCAGGTCAACGAACGCACCATAATCGGTGATGTTCTTGACGACGCCCTCGATGATCTGGCCTTCGGCCAGCGTCTGGATGAGGCCGCTGCGTTGTTCGGCGCGGGTTTCTTCCAGGATGGCGCGACGCGACACAACGATGTTGCCGCGACGGCGATCCATCTTGAGGATCTGGAAAGGCTGGGGAATGTCCATCAGCGGGGTGACGTCGCGAACTGGGCGGATGTCGACCTGGCTGCCGGGCAGGAAGGCCACGGCGCCGTCGAGATCGACGGTGAAGCCGCCCTTGACGCGGCCGAAGATGACGCCTTCGACGCGGGCGCTTTCGGTGAACTCGGCTTCCAGCTTGTCCCAGGCGGCTTCACGGCGCGCGCGGTCGCGCGACAGCATGGCTTCGCCATGGGCGTTTTCGACGCGATCGACATAGACTTCGACTTCGTCACCGACCTTGATGTCGGCCTTCTGCCCCGGCATCGCGAATTCGCGCAGCGGAACGCGGCCTTCGCTCTTCAGGCCGACGTCGATCAGCGCCATGTCGTTTTCGATGCCGGTAACGGTGCCCTTTACGACGCGGCCTTCAAAGCCGCCATCTTCGCCACCGAGAGAATCATTGAGAAGCGCGGCGAAATCGTCGCGCGAGGGAAATGCCGTCGAGGCCATCAAGTCTTCCTTCATTCATCATTGCTGGCCAGCCGGTTGGGTCCGGCGGTCTTTGCAAACTGGATGACGGCGCACACCCCGGACCGTTATGATCAGAAGCGACCGAAATCCTGGCCAAACCGCCCGCACGGCGTCATGCGATGCAGGCATCCCGCGAGCCGATGCGCTTGGAGAGGGGCGGAGCGGATAAGACAAAAGGGCGCATGGAAAATCCATGCGCCTGGCCACGCCGCGATAAAGGCGGCGCTTCTGCTGCGCGTCCACAAGCGCGGGCAACCCGCCGGACGAGCAGCGCCTTAGCGAAAAGCCCGGAAAATCGCAAGCCTTGTAGTGGATTGCGGCATAGCGGGGACGATGACGGTCAACCTGTCGCCCCAAGGGTCGTCAACAGGGGTGCAAAGCCGGGAAAGCTGGTCGCGACAGGGCGCATGTCGTCGATGGTCACGCCATTGCGCGAGGCCAGTCCCGCGACGGCGAAGCTCATGGCGATACGATGGTCGAGATGGGTCGCGATGGGGCCGCCACCGGGCAGGGGATCGCCGCCGCGCCCTTCGATGATGATCCCGTCGTCCAGTTCCTCGACGACAACGCCTATGGCCCGCAGGCCCGCCGCCATTACGGCGATGCGATCCGATTCCTTGACGCGCAGTTCCTCCAGTCCGCGGAAGGTGGAGCGCCCCTGCGCCATGGCGGCGGCGATGAAGGCGATCGGAAACTCGTCCACCATCGATGGCACGCGGGCCGGATCGGGGTCGACCCCGCGCAAGGCCGATGCCGCAATCACCAGATCGCCGACAGGCTCGCCGCCCACTTCACGGGGGTTGATGACGGTCACATCGCCGCCCATTTCCTGCAACAATTCCACCAGGCCGGCGCGGGTCGGATTCAGGCCGACATTGGTGATCGTCACCCGCGATCCCGGAACGATCAGCGCCGCGACCATGGGGAAGGCGGCGGAGGACGGGTCGCCGGGCACGACGATGGATTGCGGCCGCAACTCCGCCTCACCCGTCAGCGTGATGATTCGCGCGCCATCGGCTTCAACCGCGACTTCCAGATCCGCGCCAAAGCCGCGCAGCATCCGCTCGCTGTGATCGCGCGTGGGAACCGGCTCGATCACCTGTGTCTGGCCGGGCATATTCAGCCCTGCGAGCAATATGGCCGATTTGACCTGCGCCGACGCCACCGGCAGGCGATAGCTGATCGGCACGGCCGGGCACAGGCCGCGCATCGTGAGCGGCAGACGGCCACCGGGGCTCGCGGCGAAGCTGGCCCCCATTGCCGACAGCGGTTCGATCACCCGGCCCATCGGACGTTTGCTGAGCGAGGCGTCGCCGATGAAGGTGGCGGTCAGGTCATGGCTCGCGAGCAACCCCATCAGCAGGCGCGTCGAGGTGCCGCTATTGCCCATGTCCAGCGCGGTCGCAGGCTGCATCAGGCCGCCGACGCCCACGCCATGAATATGCCAGATGCCGTCATCATCGCGCATGATGTCCGCGCCCATCGCCCGCATGGCGGCTGCTGTGGCCAGAACATCTTCTCCCTCCAGCAGCCCTTCGACCCGGCTTTCCCCCACGGCCAGCGCCGACAGCATCAGCGAACGATGGGAAATGCTCTTGTCGCCGGGCACGCCGATGGCGCCCGACAGGGCGGGTGCGGCGGTGAAGGTCATCGGTCTTGGCTGGTCGTTATGGGCGTTCACAAAAGGGGTCCGATGGCAGGGAGGGAGGAAAAAACGCGCCCGGCTTTTGACAGCGCGGCCACGCTATGGCAAGGCGCGCGACGTTTCGCGGACACTAAAGGGTGTGCCGCGTGATTTCTGTTTCAGAGCAAAAAGGATTAGGCCGGACATGGTCAAGGCTGAATGGGGCACGAAGCGAACCTGCCCGAAATGCGCGACCCGCTTCTATGACCTGGGCAAGGACGATCCCGTAACCTGCATCAACTGCGGCGCGGCGTGGGAGCCGGAGCCGGTGCTGAAGTCCAAGCAGCCGCTGCCTTATGAGGAAGCGCCCAAGAAGGTCATCGAAACCGCCGACGGCAAGCTGGAGACGGCCGACGACGATCTGGATCTGGACATCGACGTCGATGATGACGAAGATTCGCCGGATAATGACGTCGATCTGGGCGGCGACGACGACCTGGGCGTCGATGCCGCCGGCGACGACGACAGCGACGACAACTAAGTCATTTTGTTCTTGCCAAGGAGGGTGCTGCGACCTAATGGCAGCGCCTCCAAAGCGCCGGACCCAAACGGCGCCGATGATGGTTCAAGGGGCCTTAGCTCAGCTGGGAGAGCGCCTGCATGGCATGCAGGAGGTCAGCGGTTCGATCCCGCTAGGCTCCACCATCGCAATTGGTTACTGACGGGGCCTTAGCTCAGCTGGGAGAGCGCCTGCATGGCATGCAGGAGGTCAGCGGTTCGATCCCGCTAGGCTCCACCAGGACCGTTCGTCACAGACATATCAAACTGGACAGGCCTTCTCCGGCGGCCCGAATCGAGCGTCCGTCAGGAAAGCACGGTCCGTCAGCGCCTCCAGAAAGGCGAGGATCGCGGGCATGTCCGCGTCGGCGAGCGCGCTTGCGGCGTGCCGGCGCACCGCCATGTCCATGCTGGTTGCCGATCCGTCATGCAGCCAGGGGCCAGTCACCGCGACATTGCGCAGTCCCGGCGTGCGGAATTGTTCGACCGGCGGTTCGAAACCGGGCGGCGGCGGTTTTCCGCCATAGGCGGATGCATCTGTTTCGCCTGGGGCGGCGGTGCCGGTATAATGGGTGGCGTCGTCGGTGAAATGCGCCCCGCTATGGCAGGATGCGCACCCTATCCGATTGAATTCCTTCATGCCCCGAACCGCCATGGCGCTCATTGCGCCGCTTTCGCCGCGCCGGCGCCGGTCATAGGGCGCGCCAAAAGATATCAAGCTTCTCTGAAAAGCGCCCAGAGCGGCCGAAACCCCGGCAAAGCTGATGGAGTTAGTGCGGCCGGGGAAGGCCGTTTGAAATAGGCGGACGTAACAGGGGTCGCCGGTCAGCCGCTTTTTGATCTCTGCGTCATTCGAAGCCATGCCCATTTCGACCGGCTTTGTCCCCGTCATCGGCACCATGGCCTGCTCCTCAAGCGTGTTGAGGTTCACGTCCGCCCAGGTCAGTCCCCTGCGCCAGCCCACATTGGCGAGGCCAGGCACATTGCGCACGCCCATTTCGCCGGTGACGCCCGCGTGGGTCGCCTGCCCATCGGTAAAGCCGCGCGATTGCTGATGACAATCGGCGCAGGACAGGCTGTTGTCGGCGGAAAGAGCGCGTTCATGGAACAGGCGCCTGCCCAGCGCCACCTTGGCGGCGTTCATCGCGTTGTCGGCGGGGACGAGCGGCGGCGCGACGCCGGAGGGCAAGGCTGGCCATCGCCATGTCGATCCCGGCACTATTGCTGCGGCTACGCTGGCGAGTCCTGTCAGCATGACAGGAAACAAAGCCCATCTGCGCCAATTCTGCTTTGAACGCGCCGCCAATCGCATCGGAAACATGCCCCCATCCGCACTTGCACGATGCGTTTTGCCGGGTCGGCAGGCATGCGTCAAAGGGTGAAGGGGGATATCTTCAGGCGATCGGACGCCGCGTAAATCCGTCCAGTCCGGCGGGTGGCAGTTCATTCACCACCAGCTTGTCGACCCGGGCGGTGGATGGCCCGCGTCGCATCCGGGCGATCATCTGATCCACGGCGCACCGTTCGCCCTCGACGAGCGCTTCCACGGATCCACACGACAGATTGCGCACCCAGCCCCTCAGTCCCAGATCCTGCGCCTGCTTCATCGTCCAGTCGCGAAAGAACACGCCTTGCACCCGGCCTGAAATGATGATCTGGCGAGCGGCCAACGCCATCAGCGCACCCGCTTGATCCAGGTCTGTCCGCCGGTGCGGACCTCTGTCATGAACTGAGGCACCGCCTTGACGAGGTCGGACAGCCGCTTGTATCCGTAATTGCGGACGTCGAAACTGGAACGGTTGCCCGCCAGTTGGCCGACGGCGCTCAACGCCGCAAAACCATTTTCGTCTCGCTTGACCGCGTCATAGGCGTCGATCAGCAGCTTCACGACCTCCGGGTCCACGCCCTTTGCGGCGACTGGCGCTTTCGCCGCGACGGTCTCGGCTGGCGGCTTCGGCGCCCCCTGGATCGGGCCGTTTTCAAGCGTGTCAGGCTCCTCTTGCGCGCTCAGAGCCGCCACATCGATGAAGCGGGTGCAGGCGCGTCGGAAACCCTCAGGCGTATTTGCGGTGCCAAAACCATAGACCGGGATGCCATCCTGCCGCAATCTGGTCACCAGCGGGGTAAAGTCGCTGTCACTCGACATCAGGCCAAAGCCATCAATTCGCCCGCTCGCCAGAAGGTCCATCGCATCGATGGTCATCTTCATGTCGGTGGCGTTCTTGCCCTTGGTCAGGTCAAATTGCTGCTGCGGCTCGATCGCCTGGGCGATGGAGAGCGCCGCCCAGGTCTTGAGCGTCGCCTTGCTCCAGTTGCCATAGGCGCGGCGGATGTTGACCGTGCCCAGTTCCGCCAAGACGGTCATCACCGGATCGAAATGCGCCGTCGACGCATTGTCTGCGTCGATGAGCAAGGCGATATTCCCAGAGCCTTCCCGCCGCATGTCTTTGCGACCGCCTCCTCCCATGTTCATTTCAGGCCGGGGAAAAAGCCCCCGTTGTCTCATCGAGCACATGCAGCAGCCCGTCGGATATCGCGAAGAAGGCGCCGATGAGCTTCAGTTCGCCATTCCGCTCTTTCAAGCGGACACACGGGAAAGTGCGCAAATTGGCGAGGCTGACCTTCACGCCTTCCTGCTCCATCGCCCGTTCGGCGTCGCGGCCGCGATCGTCGCCATATTGCGCAATAACCGTTTCGCGTGCGGGGTCGAGCAGGTCGATCCAGTTCTGTATGAAGCCGCCTTCGCCCGGAGGCGCATCCTTCAGATCATGGCTGAGCGCAGCCTTGCAGCCGCCGCATTTGCCATGGCCCATCACCACGATTTCACCGACCTTGAGCACCTGAACGGCAAATTCGAGTGCGGCCGACACGCCATGGTGGCCCGGAGTCGTCTCGAACGGCGGCACCAGCGCGGCGACATTGCGCACGACGAAGATTTCGCCGGGGCTGGTGTCGAATATCTGGGCGGGGTCCACGCGGCTGTCGGAACAGGCGATCACCATCACGCGCGGCGACTGCCCGTCGTTCAATTCGTCCCAGCGTTCGCGCTGCTGGGACCATCCTGTGTTGCGGAAACGCTGATAACCAGCGAGCATATCGGAAAATTCAGTCATAGGACATTCTGTGCCCAACTCGATCAGGGCTGGCAAGAGGGCGACTCCGGCGCTATTTGAAGCGCATGAATGACCTGTCCCCCATGTCCGCCCCGGAAAAGCCCGAACGCGCCCGCAAGCCCGACTGGATCCGCGTCAAGGCGCCGACCAGCAAGGGTTACAACGAAACGCGCAAGCTGATGCGCGAAAAAGGGCTGGCGACAGTGTGCGAGGAGGCGGCCTGCCCCAATATCGGGGAGTGCTGGACCAAAAAGCACGCAACCGTGATGATCCTGGGCGATGTATGCACGCGCGCCTGCGCCTTTTGCAACGTCAAAACCGGCATGCCGCGCAAGGTTGACGTGAATGAGCCCCAGAATCTGGCCGATGCGGCTGCGGAAATGGGGCTGGAACATATCGTCATCACATCGGTCGACCGGGACGACCTGCCCGATGGCGGCGCTGGCCAGTTCGTCAAGGTGATCGAGGCGCTGCGCCGCACGACGCCGGGCACGACCATCGAAATATTGACGCCCGATTTCCGCAACAAGCATGAGCGGGCGATTGAGATGATCGTCGCGGCGCGGCCCGATGTTTACAATCATAATCTGGAAACGGTGCCCCGGCTCTATCCCACCATACGGCCGGGTGCGCGCTATTATGCCTCACTGCGCCTGCTGGAGACTGTCAAGCGGCTCGATCCGTCCATCTTCACCAAATCGGGCATCATGCTGGGCCTGGGCGAAGAGCGGCTGGAAGTGCATCAGGTGATGGACGACATGCGGTCGGCCGACATCGATTTCCTGACCATGGGGCAATATCTTCAGCCCACGCCCAAACATGCCAAGGTCATGGAGTTTGTGACGCCGGCGGCGTTCAATTCCTATGCCGCGATTGCGCGCGCCAAGGGCTTTCTGCAGGTGGCTTCCAGTCCTTTGACACGCTCAAGTTACCATGCCGGCAAGGATTTTGCGGAAATGAAGCTTGCGCGCGAGGCGCAATTAGCCAAAAAAGCGATGAAATCGGAGCTCTGACCCAATCCATGCCCAAGCATAACGAAACCCGTTCCTTACCCTACACGCCTGAACAAATGTTCGACCTGGTGTCCGACGTCGGTTCCTATGCCCATTTCCTGCCCTGGGTTAACTCGGTGCGCGTGCGCACCGACAGCAAGACGGAGACGGTGGCCGATCTGCTGGTCGGGTATAAAGGGATCAAGGAGAGCTTTACTTCGCGGGTTCACAAGGCGCGACCGAGCCATGTGCGCGTCGATTATGTGGATGGCCCGCTCAAACATCTGCACAATGAATGGAAATTCCGTCCGAACGGGACCGGCGGCGTAACCGTCGATTTCGAGGTCGAGTTCGCATTCAAGAACAAGCTGTTCGACATGCTGGCGGCGCAAATGTTTGAAAAGGCGCTCCGCAAGATGATCGGCGCGTTTGAGAAACGGGCTGCGGAGCTATACGCCAAATAGTCGCGGGAGCGGGGCGGGGCGCAACCGTCGCCGCCGTTTCACGGGTCCGGCAACAAGAGCTCCAGAGCGCACAGCGCCGCCTGGAGGCGGATTCCGCCGCGACCATCATTTTCGAAATGGCGAAGATCGGCGACCACCTTGTCTGGGCTCGCGCCCCGTTCGGCGCGGGCAAAAACCACCGTGCCCACCGGCTTTTGCTCGGTGCCGCCACCGGGACCGGCTATGCCTGTAATCGCGACCGCGACATGGGCATGGCTCTTGTTCAGCGTCCCTTGCGCCATGGCCCATGCCGTCGCGATCGACACTGAACCGAAGGTTTCCAGAACATCCTGGGAAACCTTCAGCAGTTCAGCCTTCATGTCGTTGGAATAAACTATAAATCCCGCTTCAAATACGTCGGATGATCCCGCGATTTCGGTAAGGGCGGCAGAGACCAGGCCGCCAGTGCAGCTTTCGGCCACGGCGATGGTGCGACCGGCGCGACGATTGGCGATGACGACGCGGTCGGCCAGTTCGACAAGCGCGGAGGGCAAGATGGTGTCAGGCATGACGTTACGATAGCGCGGGCAGGGAGAGGGTTGCAATGGCCTGTGCGGCGATACCTTCGCCCCGGCCTGCAAAACCCAGTCGTTCAGTGGTCGTGGCCTTCACGCTGACGCATGGCGGGGGCAAGGCGAGCAATTCAGAGATGCGCGCGCGCATGGCGTCGCGATGCGGACCGATTTTCGGCGCTTCGCAGATGATCGTCAGGTCGACATGGTCGATCACGCCGCCGCGCGCCGCCACCCGATCGCGCGCATAGGCAAGAAAACGGGACGAAGGCGCGCCCCGCCACTGCGGGTCGGACGGCGGGAAATGGCTGCCTATGTCCCCGTCGGCGAGCGCGCCCAGCAGCGCGTCAACCAGCGCATGGATGGCGACGTCAGCGTCGCTATGCCCGGAAAGGCCCTTTTCATGAGCGATGCGAACGCCGCAGAGCCATAATTCCTCCCCGGCCGCCAGCCGGTGGACATCATAACCCATGCCCACCCGCGTCACCCGCCTGGCGGCCAGGCGGATTTCCGCCTGATCGAAATCCTCGGGGTAGGTCAATTTGTTTAGCCTTTCATCGCCTTCCACGCTTTTGACGTCATGGCCCCATGCCTTCAGCATCTGAGCGTCGTCAGTGGCCTCTCGCTGCTCGCCCCATCCGCGATGCGCAGCCAGTATGCTGTCGAAATGGAACGCCTGGGGCGTCTGGACCCGCAACACCCCGCTGCGGTCGACGATTCCGCCCACATGCTCGCCCTCGGCGCGGGCGAGGGTGTCGACCACCGGCAGCACCGGTATTGCCCCGCCATGTCCCTTGGCCAAGGCCGACAGCAGGCGATCTGTCACTTCGTCGGGCAGGAACGGCCGGGCACAATCGTGGATCAGCACGAAGTCGGCGCCGCCGGCCTGCGCTATCGCTTCCAGGCCGGCGCGCACAGAACCCCGGCGGGTGTCAGCGCCCGCAACGAAGCCCGCCACATTGCGTCCCGTGAGCAGGGCGCTGGCCGTTTCCGCCTGCCCGTGGCCGACCACCACATACACCGCGCCAATGGCGCCATGCCCAGCCAGAGCGTCGAAAGCATGGGCGATCACCGCCTTGCCGCCAACGGCTCGGAACTGTTTGGGAATATCGCCGCCCGCCCGGTTGCCCTGACCCGCAGCCACCAGCAGCGCGGCAATGTTGCGCTTGTCCATCGTCATGCCCGGCGCATAGCCGAGCGTCCCGCGTCTCGCCAGACCCCATCGCTTGCCGGATGGGCGGTTTCGCGCTATGGCCTGCCTGTTTTTTAGGCAGTTTTGATCCAGGCAATGAGCAAGCTTTCCCCCATCCATGTCGGTCCGGTGACGATCGACATGCCGGTCATATTGGCGCCGATGACCGGCGTGACGGACATGCCGTTCCGCACTCTCGTCCGCCGTTACGGTTCGGGCCTGAACGTGACCGAGATGATCGCCACGGCCGCAATGATCCGCGAAACGCGCCAGTCATTGCAAAAGGCGGCCTGGCATCCGGTGGAGGAGCCCGTGTCGATGCAGCTCGCCGGCTGTTCCCCCACCGAAATGGCCGAAGCCGCGAAGCTCAATGCCGACCGCGGCGCTGCGATCATCGACATCAACATGGGCTGTCCGGTGAAAAAGGTGGTCAATGGCGACGCCGGCAGCGCGCTGATGCGCGACCTGCCGCTGGCCGCCGCGCTGATCGAGGCGACGGTAAAGGCGGTTGACGTGCCCGTCACCGTCAAGATGCGCATGGGCTGGGACCATGGCAGCCTCAATGCGCCCGAACTTGCCCATATCGCGGAGGATCTGGGCGCGAAGCTCATTACCGTCCATGGCCGCACCCGCTGCCAGATGTATAAGGGGTCGGCCGACTGGGCCTTTGTCCGCAAGGTCAAGGATGCGGTGAAGCTGCCGGTGATCGTCAATGGCGACATTTGCTCGATCGAGGATGCCGACCTGGCGTTGGAACAGAGCGGCGCCGACGGCGTGATGATCGGGCGCGGCGCCTATGGCCGTCCGTGGCTGATCGGACAGGTTATGCGCTGGATGGCGGCGGGTGAACGCATTCCAGACCCGTCGCTGGCGGAGCAATATGGCGTCATCATCGACCATTATCGCGCGATGCTGGACCATTATGACGGCCACACCGGCGTCAATATGGCGCGCAAGCATATCGGTTGGTACACGCGCGGCCTGCCCGGGTCGGCGGATTTCCGCAACGCCGTCAATCAGGAGCCCAGTGGCGCGCGCGTGCTCGACATGCTGGCCGGTTTTTATGAACCGCTGATCGAAGCGGATCTGGCGTCGCGCCCCCGCAAGGCGGCGTGATTGGCACTGTGATGGCGGCGATCCCCAATCTGCACGAGTTTCAGGAGGGGCCGACCCTTGCCGAATTGATGACGGCGTTGCCCGTGGCGACCCTGGTGATCCGGCCGGACAACAGCATTGCCGACGCCAATGTGCGGGCGGAAACGATGCTGAACATGGCCCGTTCCGCCATCATCAACAGCGACATCACGCGCACCGTGCGCATAGCGGAAGCCGGCACGCGTTTCGACATCTGGCACACCAACAAGCCCATCGCCGCCTATGACATCAAGGTGCACGCTGGTCGCACGGCGGAAATGGAGGTCGACCTGATGATTTCCCCGATCATCGACCATGAAGGCTGGCGCATCCTGTCGATCCATGCGCAGGGGCAGGCGCGCAAGATCGGCCATCGGGGCAGCACGGGCGGGGCCCGTTCCGCCATGGGCGCAGCCGCCATATTGGCGCATGAGATCAAGAACCCGCTGTCGGGCATACGCGGCGCCGCACAACTCTTGGAATCCGGCAATGACGGCCATGATTCGGCCCTGACCCAGCTTATCTGCAACGAGGTCGACAGGATCGCCGCGCTGATCGACCGGATGCAGGATTTCACGACCGCATCCAACCTTGAATGCCGTCCCGCCAATATCTATCCGTTGCTGGATCGGGCGGCAGGGATTGCGGCCGCCGGCTTTGCCCGCAACATCCGCATCATCAAGCGTTATGATCCGTCCTTGCCCTTTGCCGTCATCAACGATGACGCGCTGGTGCAGGTGATGATCAACCTGCTGAAGAACGCGACCGAGGCGCTGGACCATATCGACAAGCCCTGTGTCCGGGTGGAGACCGCCTTTCGCCATGGCATGTCCTTCGTTCGGGAGAAGGGCAAGGGCAGCGCCGTGCTGCCCATCGAGATATTGGTGATCGACAATGGGCCGGGCGTGCCCGAACATATATTGGACCATTTGTTTAACCCGTTCATCACGGGCAAGCGCGACGGCCAGGGGCTGGGGCTGGCGCTTGTCGACAAGCTGGTGCGGGACATGGGCGGTTTCGTCCAATATTCCCGCGACAGCGAAGCGGGCGAATCCACCTTTCGCATCCTCCTGCCGATGGGCATGGGGTGATGGCCTCGCAACCCGGTTCCGTCCTCGTCGTCGACGACGATCCCGCCATCTGCGTCGTGGTGGGCGAGGCGCTGCGGCGCCAGGGGCATAAGGTCAAGATCGCCTCCTCCATTCGCGAGCGCGCGGCGCTTTTGCAAAGTTTTGCGCCCGATGTGCTGATCACCGACGTGATGCTGCCCGATGGCGATGGCCTGGACGATGTCGCCCAGATCATCGCGCAGGAACACCGCATCAATGTGATCGTCCTGTCGGCGCAGAATACGCTCAACACGGCGATCCGGGCGACCGAGCAGGGCGCGTTTGAATATCTGCCCAAGCCGTTCGACCTGAACGAACTGACTCGCGCCGTGGCCGACGCATTGGCGACCAGGCGGGCGGCGAGAGACGGGGAAGGGGAGCGCACCGCCGACTTCCCGCATGACGGCCTGCCGCTGGTCGGCCGGTCGCCCGCCATGCAAGAGGTGTATCGCACCATCGCCCGCGTGCTTTCCAACGATCTGTCGATTCTGGTGCTGGGCGAATCGGGCACCGGCAAGGAGCTGGTCGCAGAAGCGATTCACAGCCTGGGCCAGCGCCGGACAAAGCCCTTTGTCGCGATCAACATGGCGGCCATCCCCCGCGAACTGATCGAAGCGGAATTGTTCGGCTATGAAAAAGGCGCCTTCACCGGCGCCCATGCCCGCACCGCCGGCAAATTTGAACAGGCGCAGGGCGGCACATTGTTCCTGGACGAAATCGGCGACATGCCAATGGAGGCCCAGACGCGCCTGCTGCGCGTGCTCCAGTCCGGCGAGGTGACGACCGTTGGCGGGTCGAAGGCGATCAAGGTCAATGTCCGCATCATCGCCGCCACCAACAAGCAACTGCCCACGCTGATCGAGGCCAACCTGTTCCGGCAGGATCTTTATTATCGCCTGAACGTCGTGCCTATCGATCTTCCGCCGCTGCGCGAACGGCGGGAGGACGTGATCTTGCTGGCCCGTCATTTCCTGGAATTGGCCGCGCGCGAGGGCCTTCCACGCAAAGCCCTGTCGGACGACGCCGCGCAACTGCTGATGGCCTATCACTGGCCGGGCAATGTACGCGAACTTCAAAATCTGATGCAACGCATGGCCGTGCTGGCGCGCGAGAACATGATTACCGCCGACATGCTGCGGCAGGCGCTGCCTCTGGGCACCGTGCCCGCCGAAGCGGCGGCCAGCGCGGATCAGCTTGCTGGCGCGGTGCGCGAATGGGCGAGGCGGCAATTGTCGATCGGTCTTGGGCAGGCGCAATTGTCGCTGCACGATGATCTGCTCGCCGTGGTGGAACCGATCTTGTTCCAGGAAACGCTGGCCAATGTCGACGGCAACCAGATCCGGGCGGCAGGCCTTCTGGGCATCAACAGAAACACCCTGCGCAAAAAGCTGACCGATTATGGGCTCGACCCAGTGCAGTTGCGATTGATGGACTGACAGCGCGACGAAACGACGGCCTGTTTCGATCAACGGCGCGGTCGATAGCAAATGCTGTGGTTGAACGGGCACGGCATTGTTGTAAGAATGCCACTGTGACTGGTGACGCGCTCTCTCTTGCTCTCACGCCGCGTCGTCGGCCATATTGGGGCTCGCTGCGCCTGTCCGGCAAGGTGGCGGCGGCCATAGAGGTCGTGACGCTGTGCGCGATGATGGGCATTGCCGCGCTCACCTATCGCCTGCTGTCCGGACAGGGCCAATCCTATACCTTGCTGACGCCGCCGATCGTCGCCCTTCTTCTCGTCGCCAATCTGGTGCCGGCGATCGCCCTGCTGGTCCTGCTGGGGCGGCGCGTGGCCAAACGTCGGGCCGCCAAATCGGTGATCGGCAGCGACGGGCAGTTGCACGTCCGGCTGGTCGCGATCTTCTCGATCATCGCCAGCGTGCCCATGCTGCTGGTCGTGATCTTCGCGTCATTGCTCTTCCAATATGGCGTCCAGTTCTGGTTTTCCGACAGCACGCGCGGGATGCTGCAAAACGCCAGCGATTTGGCGCGCGGCTATTATGAGCAAAATCTGCGCGAAGTCGGCGACGAAACCGTCACCATGGCCAGCGATTTGCGAGATTATTTAACGCAATCAAAGGTTTCCAGCCCGACTTTTGCAGAAGGTTATATCTATCAGGTTGTCACGCGAAAGCTGAACCGATCGGCCATTGTCGAAGTGGGCAAGGATGGCGTGGCGCGGACGGCGGCCACCGTCGACCCCGACAGCCGGCCGGCGGCGGCCATCGTGTCGCCCGACATCGTCAAGCGGCTCAAGGCTGGCGAAAATGTGGTCGTGATGGCCAAGCCCAATGAGATCGAGGCGGTGACGCTGCTCTATCCCAACCGGCAAATCTATCTTTATGCCGTGCGCGATTCCCAGACTTCGGCGTTCAGCAATGTGGAACGCGCCCAAACGGTGCTGGCGGATCTCGACGCCTTTGCCGCACAATCCCGTCAGCTCCAGTTGCGGTTCAATATTGCCTTGTTTTTCGGATCGCTGCTGCTGGTCGGCATCGCCGTCTATATCGCGCTTGCTGTTGCGGATTGGATGGTCCGGCCGGTTAACGAGCTGGTGCAGGCGGCCCGCCGCATTACCGCGGGCGATCTGTCGGCGCGCGTGACGACGCCGCAGTCGCGTGACGAGATCGGGACATTGGCCGAAGCGTTCAACCGCATGACCCAGCGGCTTGAGGCGCAAACCGGCGCTTTGGTGGCTGCCAACAGCCAGCTCGACAATCGCAGGGCCTTTATCGAAGCGATTCTTTCAGGGGTGAGCGCCGGCGTGTTGTCGGTCGACCAGAACGGCATCGTCCAGTTGCTCAACAGCTCGGCTGCCGCGATCCTGGTCGATGGGGATATCGACCCGGTGGGACGCCCTCTGGCCTGGCTCTCGCCCGAGCTGGCCGAACTGGCGGGCTCGCAGGAGCATGGCGGTATCGTTCAGCTTAGCTCGAAAGGCGAAATGCGGACATTGGCGGTGAAGGTGTCGCACGATGCGCCAGGCCATATTCTGACGTTTGACGACATCACACAGCAATTGTCGGACCAGCGCCGCGCCGCCTGGTCCGACGTTGCTCGCCGCATCGCGCACGAGATCAAGAACCCGCTGACGCCCATCCAGCTCGCGGCGGAGCGGCTTCAGCGCCGCTACGGGCAGGATGTGACAAACGATCCGGCGACATTCGCCCGGCTGACCGGCACGATCGTCCGGCAGGTTGGCGACTTGCGACGGATTGTAGACGAATTTTCCTCTTTCGCGCGCATGCCCAAACCGGTGTTCCGGCGCGAGGCTATCGCCGATATCGCGCGCCATGCGCTGTTCCTGCACGAAGTGGCTCACCCGGAAATCGAGTTCACTTTCAGTCAGGGCCAGGATGATGCCGAACTTGTCTGTGATCGGCGACAGCTGGGGCAAGCTTTAACGAATATCGTTAAAAATGCGGTAGAAGCTATTGAACAAAAATCGAAAAATGGTGAAATTTTGACCGGTCACATCAGCATGGACATCGCGCGCATTGACAATGCGCTCACGATCCTAGTGCAGGACGACGGCATCGGCCTGCCGCCTGAACGCGAGCGGATGCTGGAACCCTATATGACGACGCGGGCCAAGGGCACGGGTCTAGGCCTGGCGATCGTCAAGAAGATTGTCGAGGAGCATATGGGCGAAATCCGTTTCGAGGACAGGCCGGGCGGGGGCGCAAAGGTGACGCTTCGATTTGATGCAGCGATGCTCGACAGGATGGAAGAAGGGCGGGTCGTACCCATATCCGCCCCCGGTAACGATCATGGAAAAGTAACGGCAAATGGCGCTTGATATTCTGATTGTCGACGATGAGGAGGATATTCGCGATCTTGTCGCGGGTGTTCTGGAGGATGAAGGGTTTGAAACCCGTTCAGCCGCTTCCAGCGATGCGGCGCTCGACGCGCTGGCGACGCGCCGCCCTTCACTGGTCCTGCTGGACGTGTGGCTTCAGGGTTCGCGGATGGACGGGCTTGAATTGCTCGACGAGATCAAGCGGCGTGACCCCAGCATCCCCGTGCTGATGATTTCCGGTCATGGCAATATCGACACCGCCGTCGCCGCCATTCGAAAAGGCGCCGCCGATTTCATCGAAAAGCCGTTCGAAGCCGACAGGTTGCTGCATCTGGTCGCGCGCGCGACGGAGACGGAGCGCTTGCGGCGGGAAAACCAGGCGCTGCGCGCGCGCGTGGGGCAGGATGACGAACTCACCGGCACATCAGCGGCGATCAATGCCGTGCGCGCGACCATCAAAAAGGTTGCGGGAACCGGCAGTCGCGTTTTGATCTCCGGCCCCGCCGGCGTAGGCAAGGAAGTCGCGGCGCGGATGCTCCACAGCTGGAGCGGTCGCGCTGATGCCCCATTCATCATCGTCGCGGCTGCACGGATGGACCCGGACCGGGTCGAGGAAGAGTTGTTCGGGGTGGAAGACCCCAGCGGCCTTGTTCGTCCCGGCTTTCTGGAACAGGCGCATGGCGGCACGCTCTATCTCGATGAAATCGCCGACATGCCGGTGACGACGCAGGGCAAGATATTGCGGGTGCTGACCGATCAGAGCTTTACCCGTGTCGGCGGGCAGCGTCAGGTGAAGGTGGATGTGCGGGTCATTTCCTCAACAGCGCGCGATCTGGCGACGGAGATTGAGGAGCGTCGGTTTCGGGAAGACTTGTTCTACCGCCTTAATGTCGTGCCGCTGGTCATCCCGCCGCTGTCCGACCGGCGCGACGATATTCCGTCCCTCGTCGAACATTATCTTGCCCGTTTTGCCTCGGATCGCCGTGTTTCGCCGCCGGATATGGCGAGTGACGCCATGGCGGCCCTGCAAGCGCATGAATGGCCCGGCAATGTTCGACAACTCCGCAACGTCATCGAACGCACGATGATCCTGGCGCCCGGCGACCGGATCGGGCGGATCGAACTGGACATGCTGCCGCCCGAAATGACGAGCGGCGGAGTGGGGGAGGGCTCGGGCCATTCCGCCATCATGGGCGCGCCGTTGCGCGAGGCGCGGGAAAGCTTCGAGCGCGAATATCTGCGGATTCAGATCAGGCGCTTTTCCGGGAATATTTCGCGCACCGCGACCTTCATCGGCATGGAGCGTTCGGCCCTGCATCGCAAACTCAAGCTGCTGGGGATCACCGAAGACAAGGAGTGACGGGACCGTCAAATTTGCGGGGGCGGCAATCCGGGCATGGACGACCTTTCGCAACTGCGATATAGATGAAGCGTTCCCGACAAGCGGGATCAGGCACGACACCCTGCCCAGGGGTGCAAGGAGCGGGTAACGTCCCGCCAATAACGGAAGGCTGGAATACATGGCCGATAAAGTGAACAACCTGCAGGATATTTTCCTGAATCATCTGCGCAAGACCAAGACCCCTGTCACCATGTTCCTGGTCAAGGGCGTGAAGCTTCAGGGCATCATCACCTGGTTCGACAATTTTTCGGTGCTGTTGCGCCGCGACGGTCAGTCGCAACTGGTTTACAAGCACGCCATTTCGACGGTGATGCCGGCCCAGTCCATGGACCTTACCGAACTTCGCAAGTCCAGCGATGGCGACCGCAAGCCCAAGCTGCTTCAGGAAATCTTCCTGAACGCCGTGCGCAAGTCGGGCAGCCCCGTCACCATGTTTCTGGTGAACGGCGTGATGCTTCAGGGCGAAATCGCGGCCTTCGACCTGTTCTGCATGTTGCTGGAACGCGACGGCATGGTTCAGCTTGTCTACAAACACGCGATTTCCACCGTTCAGCCGCTTCATTCGCTCGACTTGTCGGGTGAGGGTGAAGGCGAGGATTGATCGCGACCCGATCGCGCCGATGGACATGTTCGGCGCGGTCGTCCACATAGACCGGCATGGCGATTTTCAACCGCGACAGTGAAGACGAGGTCGCGCGTGGCGCACGCGCGATCGTCGTTCATGCAGAAACCCACGGCGCTGATCGTCGTGACAGCGACGCCAGGCTGGAGGAAGCGCGCGGCCTTGCTCTGGCGATCGGCATTGATGTGCGCGCGGCGCAAAGCTTTCGCGTGCGTGATCGCAAGCCCGCGACCCTGTTCGGCAGCGGTCAGGTGGAACAGATCGCCACGCTGGCGCGGCAGGACGATGCCGAACTCATTATCGTCGACAACAACCTGTCGCCGGTCCAGCAAAGCAATCTGGAAAAGGCCTGTGAGGCCAAGGTCATCGACCGCACCGGGCTCATTCTGGAAATCTTCGGTGAGCGCGCGGCCACCAATGAAGGACGGCTTCAAGTCGAACTGGCCCATCTCGATTATCAGGCGGGGCGGCTGGTGCGCAGTTGGACCCACCTAGAACGGCAGCGCGGCGGTTTCGGCTTTCTGGGCGGTCCGGGTGAAACCCAGATCGAGGCTGACCGGCGGATGATCCGCGACCGGATGGCCAAGATCCGGCGCGAACTGGACCAGGTGACCCGCACCCGCGGCCTGCATCGCGCCCGTCGCCAGCGTGCGCCATGGCCGGTCATTGCGCTGGTGGGTTATACCAACGCTGGAAAATCGACGCTTTTCAACCGGATGACAGGCGCCGACGTCATGGCGGAAGACCTGCTCTTCGCCACGCTTGACCCGACCATGCGGCAAATCGCGCTGCCCGGACTGGACAAGGCGATCCTGTCGGACACGGTGGGTTTCGTTTCCGACCTTCCCACCCAGCTCATCGCCGCTTTCCGCGCGACGCTGGAGGAAGTGCTGGCCGCCGACATCATCATCCATGTCCGCGACATCGCCCATCCCGATAGCGAGGCGCAGCGGGATGATGTCCTCGATGTGCTCGGTGAACTGGGCGTGGCGGGAGAGGGGGCGCTGGCGCGGGATGGGGAGGCGAGCGAGCCTGTCCCGATGATCGAGGCATGGAACAAGCTGGACCTGCTCGATGCGGAGGGCCGCGAACATGCGCGCGAACTGGCGGCCCGGCGCGATGACGTCGTCATCCTGTCGGCCTTGACGGGAGAGGGGGTTCCAGACCTTCAGCGCGCCGTCAGCGCCCGTCTGACGGCGGGAGCGACCACGCACCGGCTGGAAATCCCGCTGTCCGATGGCGCGGCTGTCGCCTGGCTGCATGAGCATGGCGAGGTGCTAGGCAGCCATATGGAGGATGACCATATGATCGTCGACGCGCGGCTGTCGGCGTCGGCGCTGGCCCGCTTCAAAAAGCGGCAGGGCGAGGGCGATCCTACAGCCAGCGATGCATGACAAAGGCGTCGACCAGCCCATGACGCGGGTGATCGAATACGCCGGGTAACCGGCCGACGGTCGCGAATCCCATCGCCCGCCAAAGCGCCACCGCCCGTTCATTGGTGGCGATCACGAAATTGAACTGGATGGCGCGATAGCCAAGCGCGCGCGCCAGATCGAAGGAGGCTGCGCACATGGCGCGCGCCACGCCCCGGCCGGTCGCGGCGGGGGCCGTCACATAACCGGCATTGGCGACATGGGCGCCGCCGCCATGCTGGTTCACGCGGACATAGAATATGCCGAGCACGACGCCGTCCTCGACCAGCAGCCGCGTTGTGCGTTCGGGCGCCAGCCACAGGGCAAGGGCGCTCGCCCGGTCCATATCGCGCGGCACGGCCAGCGTTTCGCCAGCCCGGATCACTGGCTCCAATAGCGCCCAGATGGCGTCATCGTCTGCCGCCGTCGCCGGGCGAATCAGCCGTCCGACGCCTTGAGCTTCTGCTTCGCCCGCTGCCACAATGCCTCCTTGTCTTCCAGCGACAGCTCAACGAAGCGATCGCCCGCATCCGCCTCCATCGCGCGAAACCGGCGTTCGAATTTGATATTCGCTTTTCGCAGAGCGGTTTCGGGATCGATCTTTAGATGACGAGCGAGGTTGACGACCGCGAACAGCAGGTCGCCCACTTCCTCTTCCTGTTCATCAGGCGTCGCCGCGCCGTGGACTTCATCCAGTTCCTCGTGAATCTTGGCCACCGCACCTTGCGTATCCGGCCAGTCGAACCCGGTGCGCGCCGCGCGCTTCTGCAACTTCTCGGCACGGAGCAGGGAGGGAAGGGCGAGGGCGACTCCGGCCAGCGCGCTGGGGTCGGGCTCCTTCTCCGCGCGCTCCTGCGCCTTGATGACTTCCCACTGGGCATGGCCCGTGGTGCGATCCGCGCCATCGCCAAAGACATGCGGATGACGGCGCACCATCTTGGCGCTGATCGCGTCGATCACATCCTGCAACGCGAAGGCGTTCGCCTGTTCGGCCATGCGCGCATGGAACACGACTTGCAGCAACAGGTCGCCCAGTTCGTCGCACAACGCGGCCATATCGTTGCGGGCAATGGCGTCGGCGACTTCATAGGCTTCTTCGATCGTATAGGGCGCGATCGAAGCGAAGTCCTGCGCAACGTCCCATGGGCACCCCAGTTGCGGATCGCGCAACCGGGCCATGATCTGTGCGAGCGGCATGATGTCGGCCGGACTGGCGGTATCGGCGGGCATGGTGATCGTTCGCTTTCCACGATTTGCTGCTAAGGTCAGCAGGGTTTAGCAGGGAGGCCGACAAAGACCAGCACCCCGGATCAATAAGTCCGATAATATATATTATGTTAAATAATCACCATGCCATTTGGGGCTAAGCGTTGGTAAGCCATGGAACGCCTGTAAAACGCCTCTCGGGCGCGTTTTGCGACTCGGCGGAAAAATGGTCGGGGAGACAGGATTCGAACCTGCGACCCTCTGCTCCCAAAGCAGATGCGCTACCAGGCTGCGCTACTCCCCGACTGGTCACGCCTTTGACCTAAGCCGGTGCGCGCGTCAATGGATGGCTTGCGTTGCGTTGCGCTCTGGCCGATCATCCTGGGCCAGATGCGCGAGCGCGCATGGCTCCGAAAGGACGGCATGACTGAAATCGACGACCTGATCCAGCCGATGACGCAGTTGCGCCGCGACATTCACGCCCATCCCGAACTGGCCTTTTGCGAACGACGCACCGCCGCGATGATCGCAGGGGAACTGCGCGCGCTGGGCCTGGACGTGCATGAAGCCATTGGCCGCACCGGCGTTGTGGGTGTGCTCAGGAACGGATCGTCAAAGCGCAGCATCGGTTTGCGCGCCGACATGGATGCCCTGCCCATCGATGAACAGACCGGCCTTCCATGGGCCAGCACCGTTCCGGGTTCTTTCCACGGTTGCGGGCATGACGGCCATGTCGCCATGCTGCTGGGCGCGGCCCACCATCTGGCGCGCCATCGCGACTTTGACGGGACCGTGAATTTCATCTTTCAGCCGGCCGAGGAAGGCCATGGCGGCGCGCGCGAGATGGTGGCGGAGGGCCTGTTCGATCGCTTCCCCTGCGACCGGATATTCGCCCTGCATAACTGGCCTGACCTGCCCGCCGGAACGATCGCCACCCGTACGGGTCCGATCATGGGCGCCGCCGACTGGTTCGACATCCATCTGGAAGGGCGCGGCGGCCACGCCGCCATGCCGCAGGACACGCCGGACGCCATATTGGCCGCCGCGCATCTGGTGACGCAGTTGCACAATATCGTTTCTCGCCGGATCGCCCCTGTTGCACAGGCGGTACTGTCCGTCACCCGCATTCAGGGCGGACATACCCACAATGTCCTGCCCGACCGTGTCAGCATAAAGGGCACGGTTCGCAGCTTCGATCCCGCCGTGCAGGATCAGATCGAAACCGAAATGCGCCGCGTGGCCCAGGGCGTCGCGATGGCGGCCGGGTTGACCGCGACCGTGCATTATCAAAGAAACTATCCGGCGACGATCAATGATGCAGACGCGGCAAATGAGGCGCTGAAGGCCGCCGCCACGGTCGGCACGGCTCTGGAGGCGCCCGACCCCGCGCTGACGGCCGAGGACTTCGCCTTCATGCTACAGGCGTGCAAGGGCGCCTATATCTGGCTGGGCCAAGGGCGACCCGACGGCAGCCCGCCGCTGCACAATCCGCGATATGACTTCAACGACGACGTGCTGGGCATCGGCATTCGCCTGCATGTCGCGCTGGTGCGGCAATGGCTGGGTGATGTCGGCGCGTCCTAAAACCAGGCGCGCAAGCCGACAACCAAGCTGGTGTGCCAAGGCCGATCCCCGGCGGCCCGCGCATAGTCCGCGCTGTCGCCCAGCTTCCTCTCCCAATGGACGCCGGCATAGGGGGCGAATTCCCGGGCGATCTCGTAGCGCAGACGCAGGCCCAGTTCGATCTCGGAAAACCCAGAACCTATGCCCAGTTCCGGCACATTCTGCGCGGCGATATTCACCTCAGCCGCTGGTTGCAGGATCAGCCGCTGGGTGATCCGCTGGTCATAGCTGCCCTCCAGCCGAAGATGCGCATCGCCCTTCTCCGACAGGAAGGCTGATACGCCGACTTCAAACCAATAGGGCGCCAGACCGTCGATCCCGATGACCGCATAGCTGCGCTGAGGCCCCGGGCGGAAATCGTGGCGCACCCCGGCCTCCAGATTGAACCAGGGGTCGATGGCGCGGCGATAGAGCGCCTGCGCCTCAGCCCGCTCCACTTGGCCGCCAAACGCCCCTTCCCCCTCGCTCTTTACGGCAAGGCGGTTGATGTCGCCGCCGATCCACGCCTCCCCTTCCCATGCGTAGCCGTCCGCGCCCTTCACCGCGCGATATTCCAGACGGTCGAGCATGAGCTTGGACCAGGTCATGCCGCCACTTTCCCGGATCATCGCGGCGCGTGCACGCGCCATCGCGGCCGGATCGTGAAAGGCGTCGGCGGCATGATCGGTCGGGATGGGTGGCGGATCGCCAACGGGGATTGGGGCGCTCGCCTTGTGGCCGGCGTGCGGATCGGCAGAGGGCGCGCGATGCCCGGCATGATCGTCCGCCCCGCCACCGTTAGCTGTCGCACCGTCGCCGGGGGGATTGTCGTGGCTCATCGCGGAATGATCCATGGCGTCATGGCCCTGCTGCGCCACGGCTGGGCTTGCCGTCAGGGCAAGCATCGCCAGGGGGAAAAGCCTCATGCTCCGTCCTCGGCATGTCGCACGGTTACGACGCGCATCATCCCCGAATGCATGTGCATCAGCATGTGGCAGTGGAAGGCCCAATCGCCCAGCGCATCGGCGGTCAGATGGAAACTGACCTTGCCGCCCGGCAGCACATTGACCGTATGCTTGCGCGGATTATGAACCCCCTGCCCGATTTCCAGCTCAAAAAAATGGCCGTGGAGGTGGATCGGGTGCGGCATCATCGTATCGTTGATCAACGTCACCCGGACGCGCTCCCCATGGCGGAAGGGAATCGGGTCTGCGCCATCCGACAGTTTCACGCCATCGAACGACCACATATAGCGTTCCATATTGGCGGTGAGATGAATGTCGATGCTCCGCGAGGGCGCGCGGTGGTCGGCATTGGGCGTCAGCGATTTGAGGTCGGCATAGGTCAGCACGCGATGGTCGACCTCTTCCAGCCCGGTGGGCCGTTCGCCGGTGCGGTCGACAGGCATGGGCGACAGGGTCGCGACGCCCGCTCCCATGTCCACCTGCGGCGCGACGGATGGATCGCGCATCGTCATGCGCATCGCATGGCCTTCGCCATGGTTCATGCCGGACATGTCCATGCCCATATCCTTCATGCCCAACAGAGGCCGGGGCCGCAGAGGCGGGATGGGCGCGACCATGCCCGGTCGCGGCGCCAGCGTCGCGCGGACCAGGCCGGACCGGTCGATCGCCTCGGCTATCAGGGCATAGGCGGCCGCTTTCTCCGGCTGCACAATGACGTCATAGGTTTCCGCAATGCCGATCTGAAACTCGTCGGTTTCGACCGGCTGCACATCCTGCCCGTCGCATTGCACCACCGTCATCGGCAAGCCGGGCAGGCGGACGTTGAAATTCGTCATCGCAGACGCATTGATGATGCGCAGCCGCACCCTTTCCCCCGGCGCAAACAGGCCGGTCCAGTTCTCGTCCGGGCCATGGCCGTTGACCAGATAGCGATAGGCCGCGGCGCTGATATCGGAAATATCGGTCGGGTCCATCCGCATGCCCCCCCAATCGATCCGTTCCTTCAGCGACTGGTCCCGCCCGGCGAGCAGGCCCGCCATCGTCTGCCGCTGCATATTATAATAACCACCCATCTGCTTCAGGCGTTTGAGCAACATATGGGGATGGACCGGGCTCCAGTCGGCCAGGACGATCACATGTTCGCGATCATGGGAAACCGGGTCGTCGGCCGCCGGGTCGATTATGATCGGGCCATAAAGGCCCATGGCTTCCTGCATCCCCGAATGGCTGTGATACCAGTAGCTTCCCGCCTGCCGCACAGGAAATTCATAGGTGAAGGTTTCACCCGGACCGATCCCCGGAAAGCTGACGCCCGGCACGCCATCCATCTGGAACGGCACCAGCAGGCCGTGCCAGTGGATCGACGTATCCTCGCGCAAATGGTTGGTCACCGCGATGCGGACATTCTGCCCTTCCTTCAGCCGAATCAGCGGCGCAGGGACTGAGCCGTTGACGCTGATCGCATGGCGGCTTTTCCCACCGACGCCGAAATGGCCCTGCGCCACGTTCAATTGGATGAGATCGCCGCTGAGGACCGCGCCTTTTGCGGCTGCCCCGCCTGTTCCACTGGTCGCCCAGGCTGGAAAGGCGCGCGCGGCCCCCACACTCATGGCGGCGCCCGCCAAATTTTTGATCAGGCTGCGACGATCAAGCGATGGCGTGGTGGGCTGGGGCACAGGGCAAATCAATTCCTATATAAGGGACGCTCACATTGGATAGCGATACGCCATCCCAGATGACGGCATTTTTCATGCTTCGCAACGCCCCGCCCATTGCGACGCGACCCGCTTTATCCCATAATGTCCGCACGATGAGCGATGATCAGGAAAAGCCCGAAGCGGCAAAAGAACAGGCCCCCGCCAAGACCACATCGGACGCGCTGGCCAAAGGTGTTTCGAAGAGCCTGTGGATGGGAACCGCGGTCGGCATTGGTTCCGCGGCCATCGTCGCCGCCCTGCTTTACGCCCGCAAGCGTTCCTGACGCAGGCAATCCGCCCTTTTTATGCTAACCGAATAAAGAAACGGCCCGGTGTATCCACCGGACCGTTCCTCCTTCGCGACCCTCGGGGGGCTCCTTTGGCCTGCCTTCGTGACAAGCAGGTCAGTTATGGCCGTTATCCGCTATTTGTCAGCCGGTGGCGCCGGACAGGTAGGTCACCAATTCCACCTTGCTGACCGACGCGCTCTTGTCGGCATCGGCGGTCGTAAAGGCGCCGCTGGCCCAAGCAGTCACTTCGGCGGGCGGCAGCATCTTGCCGGTGGCCTTCATTTCCTGCTCCTTCAGGGCAGTCATCCAGCGGCCAAATTCGGCCTGATCCAGTTGACCGTCGCCATTGGCGTCATAAGAGGGAAACTCGCCGTCAACGATGGACGCCACTGCATCAGCGGGGTTGGCCGGTGCGGGTTGGGCTGCCTGAGGGGTAGCCGTTGCGGGTTCGGCTGCCTGTGGCGAAGCCGGTGCGGCGTCCTGCGCAATGGCTGGGGCGGAAATGGCGATCATTGCCGAACAGAGAAAAAAGCGAACCATGCGACACTCCTTCGATATTATCGGTTCATCCAGTGCTTAAGTGAAGAACCAGCTTGTTCTGACCGGATGAACAGATGGGCATCGTGAGATGTTCCGCATATTTTCGGTGTAATATTTCAGTTCATCGGTCGATATATTTCGTCTCACCGATCTTCTGAGCCAAAGGCCGGTCAGGTCGCGCAACCTTCGCCCGGCGAACGCCCGAACCCATGGGTCATTGGCTCATTTGCCTGCGCTGCCCGACGCTGCTAGGCGGCACGCCATTCCGTCCACGCCTTATCTCAGGATTCGCCATGATCCCTCGCTACGCCCGCCCGCAGATGACCGCCCTCTGGGAACCGGAAGCCCGCTTCAAAATCTGGTTCGAAATCGAGGCGCACGCAACGGAGAAACTGGGCGAACTGGGCGTGGTGCCGCCGTCAGCGGCGAAGGCGCTGTGGGACTGGTGGGCGACCAACCCGGCCATCGACGTGCCCGCCATCGACGCGATCGAAGCGGTGACCAAGCATGACGTCATCGCCTTCTTGACCTGGGTCGCCGAACAGGTGGGCGACGAAGCCCGCTTCATGCATCAGGGCATGACGTCGTCGGATGTTCTCGACACCTGCCTTGCGGTTCAACTCGCACGCGCCGCCGATATCTTGCTCGATGATCTCGACAAGCTGCTGGAGGTGATCAAGCGTCGCGCCTTTGAGCACAAATTTACGCCGACCATCGGCCGCAGCCATGGCATCCATGCGGAACCTGTGACTTTCGGCCTCAAGATGGCGGAGGCCTATGCCGAGTTCGCCCGTTGCAGGACGCGCCTGATCGCGGCCAGGGCGGAAATCGCGACCTGCGCCATTTCCGGCGCGGTCGGCACCTTCGCCAATATCGACCCGCGCGTCGAGGAACATGTCGCCGAAAAACTGGGCCTGGCCGTGGAGCCGGTGTCGACGCAGGTCATCCCGCGCGACCGCCACGCCATGTTCTTCGCGACGCTGGGCGTCATCGCCTCGTCGATTGAACGGCTCGCCATCGAAGTGCGCCACTTGCAGCGGACCGAAGTGCTGGAGGCGGAGGAATATTTCTCCCCCGGGCAGAAGGGATCGAGCGCCATGCCGCACAAGCGCAACCCGGTGCTGACCGAAAATCTGACCGGCCTTGCCCGCATGGTGCGCGCCTATGCCCTGCCCGCGATGGAGAATGTCGCCCTGTGGCATGAACGCGACATCAGCCATAGCTCGGTCGAACGCTATATCGGTCCCGACGCCACCATCACGCTGGACTTCGCGCTGGCGCGGCTCACCGGCGTCATCGACAAGCTGCTGGTCTATCCCGAACGGATGATGAAGAATCTCGACAAGATGGGCGGCCTTGTCCACTCGCAGCGCGTGCTGCTGGCGCTGACGCAGGCGGGCGTCAGCCGCGAGGACAGCTATCGTTACGTGCAGCGCAACGCCATGAAAGTGTGGGAGTCCGATGGCCAGTTGTCGTTGATGGAATTGCTCAAGGCGGACCCTGACGTTGCTGCGGCGTTGAGCGCCGACCAGATCGCGGAAAAATTCAACCTCGATTATCATTTCAAGCAGGTCGACACGATTTTTGCGCGCGTCTTTGGCGTCTGAACCCGGAGCGAAAGGGCGGCGTTGGGCGGGGCTTTCGCCCCCGTCCAAAATCGCCTAAGTTACCCGGTGAAAAAGCCAAAAAGGATAGCCGATGCAATTCCTGAAGACCGCATTCTGGGTCATATTGGCGGTGGCGATCGCCCTGTTCTGCAAGGCGAACAACAGGCCGGTCGATATCAAGATCTGGGGCGATATCGTCTGGGAAACGCGTATCTGGTTTCCGATCGTTCTGGCATTTCTGCTCGGCGCATTACCCATCTGGATCATTGGCCGCGCCAGAATATGGAGCCTGCGCCGTCGGCTGGACAGCTCCGAACGCGCGCTCGCCAATATGGCGGCAACCAGTGCCCCGCCACCATCCCCCATCGGCGCGCTGCCAGACGCGGCTCCGGTTCCTCCCTCCTTCCCTTCCGATCTACCGCCAGCCACAGCAGGTAACGCATGAACAGCCCGCTCTATGTCGCCATCGACACGCCCGATCTGCAAAAGGCCGAAGCCCTGGCCCGGCAGGTTCGCAACCATGTCGGCGGGCTGAAACTCGGTCTCGAATTCTTTTGCGCCAATGGCCATCATGGCGTGCACCAGATGGCGAAGATCGGCCTGCCCATCTTCCTCGACCTCAAATTGCACGACATCCCCAATACAGTGGCCAAGGCGGTGCAGGCGCTGCATCCGCTGGAACCGGCAATCCTGACCGTGCACGCGGCTGGCGGGCGCGCCATGCTGGAGGATGCAAAGGCGGCGGCGGGGAGTCATACCAAAGTGGTCGCAGTAACGGTGCTGACCAGCCTGGACGACGGCGACCTTCTCGACATCGGCGTCGGCGGCCGCGCCATGGATCAGGTTTCGCGTCTGGCCGACCTGGCGCAAAGCGCCGGGCTGGACGGGATCGTCTGTTCGGGTGAGGAAGTCGGCGTCGCCCGGGCGGCCTGGCCCAATGGCTTTTTCGTCGTCCCCGGCGTACGCCCGGCCGGTGGCGCCATGGGGGATCAGAAGCGGGCCGTCACCCCCCGCGAGGCGCTTGATCGCGGCGCATCGATTCTGGTCGTCGGTCGCCCGATCAGCCTGGCCGCCGATCCCGACCTTGCCGCGCGCGCGATTGAAGCGACGCTTTAGGCTGCGGCCCGCCGCTCCAATATCTCTTCCGCCACCCCGCGCGTGCGGACATTGTCGACGTCGATGGCCGCAGCGCCGTCTGAGAGGATCACGGGGCGTATCTCCATGCGGAAACGGCGTGAAAAGCGCGCAAAGGCCTGCTCCAGAGTGCCAATGCCGAAGCGGAACCGAACGAGGTTCAGCAGGCCGAATGCGCCGATGATCCGCGCGGGATATTTGGCGAACTGCCCGCCGGACCGGAACGTCTCGGCTGCTTTCAACGCCCCGGCATTGCCGATCCAATAGCTGTTGCAGTTGGAATAGGCATTGTCTGAAAAACGGTAGAAGCGCCGCTGCCCGTCAGGATGGGCGGCAAGAACGGCGTCCCGTGGCGCGAACGCCACGGCGGCGTCAGCGCCCTGGGCGCCCGCCCGGAATTCGGCGATCATCGCTCCGGTCAGCAGGACATTGTCGGCGGTGGTGATGATAAGGGGGAATTGCGCGCCCTGCGCTGCGCCGAGGACGCTGTCGACCAGATTGGGTTGGGCCTTGGAAATGGTCAGCCGCCCTTCCGATCGCAATCGGACCACCGTTTCCAGCGCGTCGAGCACGGCGGGGTCATCAATCGATATGTGGATATGGGCGACATCGGCGCTTTCCGCCAATGTCGTCAGCGCGTGCAGGACCATGGGCCTCCCGGCCACCGGCGACAGGCATTTGTGACTGACCCCAGCCTCCTGCGCCAGCGGGTCCAGCGTTTCGCCCCTGCGTCCGGCCAGCAGGATGACATCAACCGCGCTCACGCCGCGCGCTCCAGAGCCTGCTGCTCCAGAAGCCCCTGCCGGGCCAGGCTGTGCGCCAAAATGGTTTCGACCAGGCTGGCATGATCGACGCCCAGCGTCGCGGCCGAACGAGAGATGGTTTTGCGCGACCACAGGTTGCACGACAGGTTCACTTCCATGAACAACAATGCATCGCTTTGCGGATCATAGCGGAACTCGAAGCGGCCATAGTCGAACGGCCATAGTTCGGGGAGCAATGCTTCCACCATCATGCGCAGCCGCTGGCGCAATCCGCCATCCTCGACAGGGACCAGCGGGTCGTCGCCAGCCGGGACCAGGCCGCGTTTTTCCTCATAGCTGCGTTCGCGCATTGGATCATCCGGCAGATACATCATCGGCGGCAATATCCATGGCGCATTCCCGCTACCGCCGACCACCGGCACCGCCACGTCCAGCAGCGGCTCCCAGCGTTCGACAATGACGTCATGGCCCTGTGCGAACAGATCGTCGGCGTGGTCATGGGCTTCTGCCCACGAAGAAACGGTGCGTACGCCCCATGAAGCCGAAGAGGCGTTGGGCTTTACGATCAGCTTTTCCGCTTGGAACGCCGGCGCCTCCGGCAGGCCGCCCCGGCGCAGGCATTGCCAATCCATTGTCGGCACGCCGCGCGTGCGCGCGATCATCTTGCTCAGATGTTTGTCGTCCGACGCGCCCCGCAGGATCGGGCTGGCGCCCAGAAAAGGGATGCCGGCACGGGTCAGCAGCAAGGGCGCCAACATCTCGCTGTTGAGGAAGCCGCCCCGGTTGAGCAGCGTGACCACGAAATCGACCGGCGGCGCGTCGAACAATATCTCATAATTGTCCGCCGCCAGCAGGTGCAGGCCGATGCCTTCCAGGGTCGTTCGCAATTCATGGTGATAGACGGCGTGATTGCCATCGACCGGATCGGGCGCGCCATCCTTGCAGGCGTGCTTGGCGAGGAACAGGACGCGCAGGCGCGCCTTGTCCGCAGGAGAGAGGCGCATGACGCGGGGGTGATCGTAGACCATGCCGCATCCATGCATCAGGGCTGTTACGCGCCCACGACTGAAGGATGACAACACAGGGTATGCACAATGACCCTGATGTTACGAATATGGGAAAATGGGGCGACCGATGGGATCCGAACCCACGACCTCTGGTACCACAAACCAGCGCTCTAACCGACTGAGCTACGATCGCCACGGGGCCGTCCGGCCCGTCGAGAGAAGCGCACATATGCGGCCCCGGCGCGCCCGTCAAGCAAGCAGTTGCGGCTTTTTCCTCGGGCAAAAGAAAAGGAGCAGAAGCGTCGCCGCCCTGCCCCTTTTTACCTCTCTGCTCGGGCGCTCGCTTCCGACTTATCCGGAAGTCAGGCGCGCCTCTCCTAAAACAGTCCGGCCGCGATATCCGAAAAAAGATGTCGACGGGGGCGGTGCCCGCAGGCGGCCCCCATCAAGCGATCAGTTGACTGCGTCCTTGAGGCCCTTGCCGGCCTTGAACTTGGGCTGGCTAGAGGCTTCAATGGTCATGGTTTCGCCAGTGCGCGGGTTGCGACCGGTGGAAGCCTTGCGCTGCGAAACGGAGAAAGTGCCGAAACCAACCAGGCGCACTTCGTCGCCCTTCTTCAGCGAGGCGGTGATCGCCTCGAATACGCCTTCGACGGCCTTGGCGGCGTCATTCTTGCTCAGGCCGCTGCTGTCGGCGACGGCGCTGATGAGATCCTGCTTATTCATGCCTTGGGAACCCCCTTCTTTAAAGGTGTCTGATTGATAGGAATCGCGGTTTGAGGCGCGCCAATAAGGCTTGGAATTCCGATGCTGTCAAAGGGAAAGCGACGAGTTTCCGGGGATATCGGCGATTTTGATCCACCTTGGTCAAAACCGCCGATTTCCGCCACTTTAATGCCGCAGTGCAGCATCACCCTCGCGGGGGGCGCCATGCCCCGGCTGGGCGGCCAGATCATCTTCCTCGGTCCAGTCGATGGGCTCCAGCGGCGCCGCCAGGGCGCGGGCCAGAACCTGGTCGACATGGGACACGGGAACGATTTCCAGCCCTTCGCGGATGTTGGCCGGTATTTCGGCCAGATCCTTTTCATTATCCTGCGGAATCAACACGGTCTTGATCCCGCCGCGCAGGGCGGCGAGCAGTTTTTCCTTCAACCCCCCGATCGGCAGCACGCGCCCACGCAGGGTAACTTCCCCCGTCATGGCCACGTCCTTGTGCACCGGAATACCGGTGAGCGCGCTGACGATGCAGGTCACCATGCCAATGCCCGCTGACGGCCCATCCTTCGGCACCGCGCCCTCGGGCAGGTGAATGTGGATGTCCTTGCGCTGGAAGATGCTGGGCTTGATGCCATAGCCGGGCGAACGCGCCCGGACGTATGAAAAGGCGGCCTGAACCGATTCGTTCATCACCTCGCCCAGCTTGCCGGTCGTCTTGATCGCGCCCTTGCCGGGCACGGTGACCGCCTCGATAGTCAGAAGTTCGCCGCCGACTTCGGTCCAGGCAAGGCCCGTTACCGCACCGATCTGGTTTTCTTCTTCGCCCACGCCATGGCGATATTTGCGGACACCCGCATAGTCGGCCAGATTTTCCGGCGTGATGACGACCTTGTCAAAGGCGCCTTCCAATATCTTGCGCAGCGCCTTGCGCGCGAGGCGCGCAATCTCTCGCTCCAGCGTGCGAACCCCGGCTTCCCGGGTATAGTAACGGATGAGGTCGCGAACCCCCTCCTCCGTCACTTCGAATTCGCCTGCCTTCAGGCCATGGGCGTCGATCTGCTTGGGCAACAGGTGCCGCTGGGCGATCTCGACCTTCTCATCCTCGGTATAGCCCTCCAGCCGGATGATTTCCATGCGGTCGAGCAGCGCCTGCGGCAGGTTGAGGCTGTTTGCCGTGGTCACGAACATGATGTCGGACAGATCAACGTCGATTTCCAGATAATGGTCCTGGAACTTGCTGTTCTGTTCCGGGTCCAGCACCTCCAGCAGCGCCGAAGCGGGATCGCCCCGGAAATCCTGACCCAGCTTATCGATCTCGTCGAGCAGGAACAGTGGGTTCATCGTCCCCGCCTTTTTCAGGTTGGTGACGATCTTGCCCGGCAGCGATCCGATATAGGTGCGGCGGTGGCCGCGAATTTCCGCTTCGTCGCGCACGCCGCCCAGCGACTGGCGCACGAACTCGCGGCCGGTGGCTTTCGCAATCGAACGGCCAAGCGAAGTCTTGCCCACGCCCGGCGGGCCGACAAGGCACAGGATCGGGCCTTTCAGCTTGTTGGTGCGCGCCTGCACGGCCAGATATTCGATGATCCGGTCCTTGACCTTTTCCAGCGCGAAATGATCCTCGTCCAGGATCGCCTGCGCCTTTTTCAGGTCGTTCTTGACCTTGCCCTTCTTGCCCCAGGGCAGGCCGAGCAGTACGTCGAGATAGTTACGCACCACCGTGGCTTCGGCCGACATGGGCTGCATGCCCTTGAGCTTCTTGAGCTCCCCATTGGCCTTGGTCCGCGCTTCCTTGGACAGCTTGGTCTTGGCGATCTTGTCGGCCAGTTCGGCCAGTTCGTCGCCTTCCTCGCCCTCGCCATTACCCAGTTCGCGCTGGATCGCCTTCAACTGCTCATTGAGATAATATTCGCGCTGCGTTTTCTCCATCTGGCGCTTGACGCGGCCGCGAATTTTCTTCTCCACCTGGAGCACGCCCAGTTCGCCCTCCATGAAGGCGAACACCATCTCCAGCCGCTTGACCGGATCGGACTCGACCAGCAGGGATTGCTTGTCGGCGACCTTCACGTTGATGTTGGCGGCGACAGCATCCGCCAGACGCCCGGCATCGTCGATCTCGCGCAACTGCACGGGGGTTTCGGCCGGCAGTTTCTTGTTGAGCTTGGCGTAATTTTCGAACTGCTCGGCGACAGAGCGCATCAACGCAGCCGCTTCCGGGCCTTCCGCAGCCATTTCCTCCAACGGAGTAACCTGAGCGATCAGATGCCCTTCGCCCGGCGAAACTTCGCTCAACTGCGCGCGGCTCTTGCCCTCCACCAGCACGCGGACAGTGCCATCGGGCAGCTTGAGCAATTGGAGAACCGTCGCAATCACGCCGGTATCATAGAGCGAATCCCGGCCCGGATCGTCCTCCGCCGGGTCGAGCTGCGACACCAGAAAAATTTCCTTGTCGGCCGTCATCGCGCTTTCCAGCGCCGACACGCTCTTGTCGCGACCGACGAAGAGCGGAACGATCATCTGCGGAAAAACGACGATATCGCGCAGGGGCAGCAAGGGATATTGGCTAGTCATGTAGTCTCCGAAACCGGCAACCGCGCCGGCTCAATCCTTCAATATGACGTCATATGGGGCGGGCCATGACGGCGATCAATTACTCTTGCGTCATAATTCGCGCCCGGTCCATCAGAAGGGCAGCTTGAAGCCCGGGGGCAGCGGCAGGCCGCTCGTCATCTTCGCCATTTCGCTGGAGCTGGCCTCATCCGCCTTCTTGCGCGCATCGTTGAAGGCGGCCGTCACCAGATCTTCCAAAATCTGCTTTTCGGACGGCGCCAGCAGGCTGTCGTCAATCGCAACGCCCAATATCCGGCCCTTGGCCGAGGCGCGGACCTTGACCAGACCGCCGCCGGACGATCCCTCCACCTCGATCTTGTCGAGATTTTCCTGTGCGCGGGTCAATTCCTCCTGCACGCGACTGGCCATGCCCAATATTTCGTTCAGGTCTTTCATGTTGCTATGCTCCATTGCGCCGATGGGTCATCCTCGACCAGTTCGGCATCGGGGAAGGCGGCCATCGCCGCCTGCACCACCGGGGTTGCCAATATGGCGGATCGCGCCTGTTCCGCGCGCGCTGCTTCCTGTTCCATCAAAGTCGGTTCTACCGGCTCCGCGCCAGCTTCGCGCACCTGCCAGGCGCCGCCGGTCACGTCCTTCAACGCCATGGCCAGATCGCGCGCAAAATCGCCATGCGGCCAGGGGCGTGTCAACCGCAACGCCAGTTCGGGCGGCGCAAAGCGCGCAATAGCCGCGCAGTCGTGGAAATGCTGGGCCAACTGGCCACGCCCGGCCTGCCAAAGCAGTTCGACCAGATCCTCGACCCGTTGGGGCAGGCGCGCCGATGATCCCTGCGTTGATGCGACCGGGGCTGACGCTGCGGCTTCCGGGGCCATGAGCGCGCCGCCCGCCAGCATTCGGGCGATGTCGCCGGGATCCGGCATGGACGCGGCATGGACCACGCGCAGCAAGGCCATTTCGCACGCCTCGATCGGCATGATCGCGGTGGCGACCTCGTCATGCCCCTTCAGCAGCAATTGCCATAGCCGGTGCAGCGCCCCGAAGCCCAGTTGCGACGCCCAGTCGGCCAGCGCCTCCCGCTCTTCCACCGATTGCGCCGGGTCGGGCGCATTGCGCCCGGCCTTGGCCACTGTCACCGCATGGGCCGTTTCCAGCAGCCCGCGCATCAGCGCGACCGGTTCGACGCCCAGTTCATGCTGATCGCGCACCATGGCCATAACCGCCGGCCCATCGCCTTCCAGCAGCGCCGCCATCAACCGCCGCACCGATCCGCGATCGGACAGGCCCAGCATGTCACGCACCTGCGCTGCGGTGACATGCGGCGCGCCGTCGCCTGATTCAGCGTGGGCGATCGCCTGATCCAAGATCGACAGGCCGTCGCGCGCCGACCCCTCGGCCGCGCGCGCGATCAGCGCCAGCGCCTCTTCCTCGGCATTGACGGCCTCGGCCTGCGCCACGCGCCCGAAATGGGCGGTCAGCACGTCGGCGGGAATGCGGCGCAGGTCGAATCGCTGGCACCGCGACAGCACGGTGATCGGCACCTTGTTCACTTCGGTCGTGGCGAACAGGAATTTCACATGGGCGGGCGGCTCCTCCAGCGTCTTGAGCAGACCGTTCCACGCCTGTTTCGAGAGCATATGGGCTTCGTCGATGATATACATCTTGTAGCGCGCGGAGACGGCGGCATAGCGCACCGCCTCGATAATCTCGCGGACATCGTCGATGCCGGTATGGCTGGCCGCGTCCATTTCGATGATGTCGATATGGCGCCCTTCGGCAATGGCGCGGCACGGTTCGCACACGCAGCACGGATCGATGGTCGGCCCGCCCTGCCCATCGGGACCGACGCAGTTCAGCGCCTTGGCGATCAGGCGCGCGGTCGATGTCTTGCCGACGCCGCGCACCCCGGTCATCAGGAAGGCATGGGCCAGCCGCCCGCGCTTGATGGCGTTGGCCAGCGTTTGCACCATGGCGTCCTGACCCAGCAAATCGCCAAAGCTCTGCGGCCGGTATTTGCGGGCCAGAACGCGATAGGGCTGGGTTGAATCGGACATGGGGCGCAGTCTAGCGGCTCGGACGGATGCTGTCGAAGTCCAAAGCGGGAACGGCCCGAAAAGGAGAGAAGGTGGGAGCCGGAACGACCCGCGGCAAAATCACTGTGGCTGCTTCCGTCAGGACCTGACCAGGTTGGCGACGACCACGTCCGCCCGACTCCCGGCGCGGCATATGGCGAATTGCCCCATGGATGGCAAGGGCGGCGCTTTAATCGAGCCCCGTCTTCTGCATCCGGCCCAGAAAATCGACCACGGCGGCCGCGACTTCGGCGATGGCCGCTTCCGAAGCCTTGGCGTCGACCGTCGGCCGGTCGAGGTAGACGGACAATATATATTCGTCGCCCGACGGCGCCATCAGCAGCGCGACGTCGTTATAGGCGTTGCCGCACGTCCCGGTCTTGCTGCCCGACTTCCACTCCTTGGGCAGGCCGGCGCGGATACGCTTGTCGCCGGTCGGGCTGGCCATCATCCAGCCGCGCAGCCTGCCCGCGCTCTGCGGCTCCATGTCGCGGAACATCAGCCGCGCCATCAGGGCCGCCATCGCCGCCGGACTGGTCGTGTCGCGCGGATCCCCTTGCGCATTTTCATTCAGCGTCGGCTCGTCCCGGTCCAGCCGCGTGACGGCATCGCCATGCGCTTTGACAAATGCCGTCAGCCCTGGCGGTCCGCCGATCATCGGCAACAACAGATTGGCGGCGCTGTTGTCGCTCACCTCCACCGCAGCCTGCGCCAGCTCCGCCATCGACATGCGCCCGCGCTTCTTGTTTTTCTTCACCACTGGCGCATAATCGAGAATGTCATCGCCACTGAAGGAAATCTCACCCTCCAGCCCGAACTTGCCCGCGTCCGCGCCCATCAGGATGGCGGCGGCCAGCGGCGCCTTGAACGTCGAGCACATGGCGAAGCGGTCGTCGCGGTTGAAACCCAGCAGCAACGCGCCCTTGCTGTCGACCAGCGCCACGCCAAGCCTGCCGCCGGTGCTGATTTCAATCTCGCGCGGGTTGCGGATCGACCGCACGACCGATTCGCTGATGGTATAACGCGGCGGTGGCGGCAGCAGCGACGGACGCGGCTTTTCGGGCGCGGCCCGCGCGCCGATCGCCATCAGCATCGTCGCGATGAGAAGAGCGGGTTTCAACGCCATTTCGCCATGCCCTGCATATTATTGGCTTCACCGGGAATACGGACCGTCAACGTCTTGAGCGCGTCTGTCAGCACGATCTGACAGGCCAGGCGGCTGGTGCGCGTGGCCGCCGCGGCCAGGTCGAGCATATCGTCCTCATCCTCGCTGGCCTTGTCCAGCCGCGCAAAATCCTGGGGTTCCACGATGACATGACAGGTGGAACAGGCCATCTGCCCCTCGCATGTGCCCTCCAGCGGCTGGCCTGCCCCCTGGGCAATGTCCAGAAGGATCGATCCCGCGGGGGCGTCCACTTCCCGCTTTGTCTCGCCGTCCGCGCTGATGAAGGTGACCCGTGTCATTATTATATGCTCCCCTTACGACAGCCCCTGCATGGCCGCCGCCGCTTCCATCATCCTTGCGGCATCCTCCAGTTCGGCCGGCGTCGTGTAGCGGCCAAAGCCGATCCGCACCGATCCCCTTGCCTGTTTGTCCGACAGACCCATGGCTTGCAAGACATGGCTTGGCCTGCCGGACCCGCTGGCGCAGGCGGAACCCAATGAAATGGCCAGGGTGCGGCATTCCGACAACAGTCGGGCGGCATCCAGCCCTTCGCGCCGGATATTGAGATTGCCGTGATAACGATGCGCGGTTGACCCGTTGATGGTCCAGCCCTGGAACAGTCGCTCCGCCATGGTCCAGAGTTGCTCGACATGAGCGGCGTCATCATCCCGCCGTTGGTCAATCAACTGTGCGGCAGCGCCAAAACCGGCGCACAGGGCCGGCGACAACGTGCCTGGGCGAAGACCGCCTTCCTGTCCTCCGCCCTGCATGACCGGTCGGGGCAGGACGCCATCGCGCAGCCACAGGGCGCCAATGCCCTTTGGACCATGCACTTTGTGGGCGCTGATGGCGATCATGTCGGCCGCGCGTGGCATGGCGACCCGTCCGAAACCCTGAACCGCGTCGCACAGAAAACGGGCGCCTGCGCCATGGGCCATGGCGGCCAGTTGATCGACGGGCTGGATCACGCCGATTTCATTATTGACCAGCATCGCCGCGACGATCGCCGCATGCCCGTCAATCGCCGCTCGGGCCGCGTCCAGATCGACAAGGCCCTCGCCGTCGACCGGCAGCAGCAGCGCCTCAAACCCTTCCTCCGTCAGCGCCAGCACCGTATCGCGCACAGCGGCATGTTCCGTCGCCGGGGCGATGACCTTCGTCCGGCGCGGGTCGGCTTCGCGTGCTACCCGCGCGCCGCCGACAATCGCGATGTTCAGCGCCTCGGTCGCGCCGGACGTGAAGATCAACCGGCCATGATCCACAGCCATGGCCGACAGTATCCGCTCGCGCGCCGCCTCCACCTGGGCGGCGGCGGCGCGGCCGGGGCGGTGGGCGCTATGCGGATTGGCGAACTGGTCGCGCAGCAGCGGGACCATCGCTTCAAAGGCTTCGGGCGCCAGTGGCGTCGTCGCCTGATAATCGAGATAGATCATCGCCGCGCCCGCTGCGCCATGGCCGTCCAGACCGACAGGAAGCGGTCTACATCGGCCGCGCTGGTGGCCGGGCCAAAGCTGACGCGGACCACTTCGCCCGCCGAGACGTCATCCCACCCCATGGCGTCAAGCACATGACTGGTCTTGAGCGATCCCGACGAGCAGGCGCTGCCCGCCGAAACGGAAATGCCCGCCAGGTCGAACTGGATCAGTTGCGCCCGCGCCGACAGGCCCGGCATCCGGTAACTGGCGATGGTCGGCAGGCGCGGCGCATCGCGGGCGACAATTTGCCCACCGCCATTTTCGATAGCGGCGTCGAGTCGGCTCCTGAGCGTCGCTGCCTGCCCCAGCCAGTCGGCTCGCGCCTCCAGCGCCGCCGCCATGGCCATCACGCCCGGCAGATTTTCGGTGCCTGCACGATAGCCCTGTTCCTGCCCGCCGCTGGCTTCCAGCAACGCCAGGTCGCGGATCAGCAACGCCCCCACGCCGGGAGGGCCGCCCAATTTATGCGCGCTGATCGCGATCATATCGGCATCGGGAAGGGGCAATTTGCCAGCGCTCTGTGCGCCGTCGACGAACAGGATCGCGCCTTGCCGGTCGATCCGCTCGATCGGCTGGATCACGCCGGTTTCATTGTTGACATGCTGGACGGCGATCAGGCTCTGTTCATCAGCCCGAACCGTTGCTGGATTGACGCGCCCGTCGTCATTTACGCCCAGCCGTTCGGCGTCAGCAGTTACGCGCAAAACAGCGTCATGCTCGACCGGAGACGTAACAATGCGCGCCGCCTTAGCGCGCGCCATCGCGATGGCGATCGCCTCGCTTGCGCCGGAGGTGAAAATCACATGTCCCCGCCAGCCCAGGGCGTCCGCCATACGCTTGCGCGCATCTTCCAGCGCGGCGCGCGCCGCCCGGCCATCGGCATGGGGGCTGGAAGGATTGGCCCACCGCTCCATGGCGTCCAGCATCGCGGCCTTCGCCTGCGGCAGCATGGGCGTGGTCGCGGCGTGATCCAGATAGAGGCGATCGATAGCCAAGGCGGCTTGTTACTCATTCATTGCGGAATTGGCGATGACTTCTATATAGGCAGGCAACTGCGCGACGCCAGCCTTGGCGTCGCGCGCGATCCGCATCAATCCGCCTTCCCGGCGGCCAGAACGATAACAGGTGCCATGCCAGACGTCATTTTTCCCGGACCCGAAGGCCGCCTGGAAGGGCGCTTCAGCCCCCCGCCCCGCCCGCGCGCGCCCGTTGCGATGATCCTTCACCCGCACCCTCAGGGCGGCGGCACGATGAACGACCGGATCACGCAGGCGCTCTACAAGACCTTCGTGAAACGCGGCTTTGCCACGTTGCGCTTCAATTTCCGGGGCGTCGGCCGCAGTCAGGGCACGTTTGACAACGGCATCGGCGAATTGTCCGACGCCGCCGCCGCGCTCGACTGGGTGCAGAGCTTCCATCCCGAAGCGCAGACCACCTGGATCGCGGGCTTTTCCTTCGGCGCGTGGATCGGCATGCAATTGCTCATGCGCCGCCCGGAAATTCGCGGCTTCATCTCGGTTGCGCCGCCCGCCAACATGTATGATTTCTCGTTCCTGGCCCCCTGCCCCTCGTCGGGCATCATCGTTCAGGGCACTTCGGACGAAGTGGTGACCGCACCCGCCGTGCAGAAGCTGGTCGACAAGCTGCGCACGCAGAAGGGCATCACCATCCATCATGACGAAATCCGTGGCGCCAACCACTTTTTCGAACATGAACTCGATCAGTTGATGAAGTCGGTCGACAATTATCTCGACATGCGCCTGTCGCCGGATTCGCCCATCCGCTGATCCGCGACCTGGCGCGAGAGCAAAGGGCCGCTTCATATCAAGGGGCGACCCTTTTTTTGTCTTGGTCAGGGATCGGCTATGCCCGCCACAGGGCTGCGCTGAATCGCGCCGCACGCCGCCCTCTGTCAGTCCAGCGGGATGGATGCGATCAGCACGTTGCCGAACATCACCATGCCCGCGACGATCATCAGGATGCCGCGCTTGCGATCATGCATCTTCGCAACCGCATATATGCCGCCGCCAACAAGCAACGCGCCGGCAAGCATCAGGACAGAGAGGATCGCACCGATCATCCCGTCGCCATAGGCGCAAACGCTCCATGGTGGCAATCTGTCGCCGCTGCCCCTATGAGGCGCGCGAACACGAATCGCCTTCGTGGTGGAGGAGCCGCTTCCAATGAAGATCGCCATTGCATCCGACCATGCCGCCGTCGACCTGAAGGCGGAACTGGCCCAATGGCTGCGCGAGGCGGGCCATGAGGTCGCAGACCTCGGCCCCGCCACCGCCGACAGGGTCGATTATCCCGATTATGGTTACAAACTCGCGACGACCGTCGCTTCGGGCGCTGCGGAACGCGGCGTTGCGCTGTGCGGATCGGGCATCGGCATTTCCATCGCGGTCAATCGCAACCCCGCCTGCCGCTGCGCGCTGGTCGGCGAACCGCTGTCGGCCGCCCTGTCGCGCGAGCATAATGACGCTAATGTCATCGCCATGGGCGCGCGGCTGACCGGCGTCGACATGGCCAAGGCCTGCCTGACCGCTTTCCTTACCACCGAGTTCGGCGGTGGCCGCCATGCCGGCCGCGTCGAAAAACTCTCCCAGCCTGCGCTCTGAAAGGATATTTCGATGAGCACCGACATTCTTTCTCCCGCCGTCCGCCAGCCGGGCTTCTTCAGCCAGAGCCTGGCCGATGCCGATCCCGAAATCTTCGGCGCGATCGGCAAGGAGTTGAAGCGCCAGCAGGACAAGATCGAACTGATCGCGTCTGAAAATATCGTTTCGAAGGCGGTGCTGGAAGCGACCGGCTCCATCTTCACCAACAAATATGCCGAAGGGTATCCGGGCAAGCGCTACTATGGCGGCTGCGAATATGCCGACGTCGTCGAAACGCTGGCCATCGAACGCGCCAAGCAGCTTTTTGGCGCGGCCTTCGCCAATGTTCAGCCCAATTCGGGCAGCCAGATGAACCAGGCGGTGTTCCTGGCGCTGCTCCAGCCGGGCGACACATTCATGGGCCTCGACCTGTCTTCGGGCGGCCATCTTACCCATGGATCGCCGGTCAACATGAGCGGCAAATGGTTCAAGCCGGTGCCCTATGGCGTGCGCCCCGGCGATCACCAGATCGACATGGACGAAGTCGCCCGCATCGCCCGCGAATGCAAGCCCAAGCTCATCATCTGCGGCGGCACCGCCTACTCACGCGTCTGGGATTTCCCGCGCTTTCGCGAGATCGCGGATGAAGTCGGCGCCTATCTGCTGGCCGACATGTCGCATTTTTCGGGGCTGGTCGCGGGCGGCGCCCACCCCTCGCCGGTGCCCTATGCCCATGTCACGACCACCACGACCCACAAGTCGCTGCGCGGCCCGCGTTCGGGCATCATCCTGTCCAACGACGAAGCCATCGCCAAGAAGATCAACAGCGCCATCTTCCCCGGCCTTCAGGGCGGGCCGCTGATGCATGTCATCGCCGCCAAGGCTGTCGCCTTCAAGGAAGCGCTGACGCCCGAATTCAAGGCTTACGCCCATCAGATCGTCGCCAACGCCCGCGCGCTGGCCGCGACGCTGGAGGAAGCGGGCCTGTCGATCGTGTCGGGCGGCACCGACAACCATCTGATGCTGGTTGACCTGCGCCCCAAGAACACCACCGGCAAGGCGGCCGAAAAAGCGCTCGACCGCGCCTATATCACCTGCAACAAGAATAACGTGCCGTTCGACACGGCCAGCCCCTTCGTCACCTCCGGCGTGCGTCTTGGCACGCCCGCGGGCACGACCCGCGGCTTTGGCGAGGAAGAGTTCCGTGAAGTCGGCCGCCTGATCGCCGAAGTGGTCGAGGGCCTGAAGCGCAATGGCGACGAAGGCGACGGCCAGGTCGAGGCCCATGTGCGCGAAAAGGTGCTGGGCCTGACCGCGCGTTTCCCCATCTATCAGGACTGACGTCGCTTGCGCTGCCCCTTCTGTTCCCATGAAGACAGCCAGGTGAAGGACAGCCGACCGACGGAGGATGGCGCCGCCATTCGCCGTCGGCGGCAGTGCGAAGCGTGCGGCGCACGCTTCACCACCTTCGAACGCATCCAGTTGCGCGACATCTGGGTTGTGAAGAGCGAGGGCCGCAAGGAAGCGTTCGAGCGCGACAAGCTGGCCCGCTCCATCGGCATCGCCTGCCGCAAGCGCCCCATTGATCCGAGCCGCATCGAAAAGCTGATCTCCGGCATTCAGCGTCAGCTCGAAACCAGCGGCGACAGCGAAGTCCCCGCGCGCGCCATCGGCGAAATGGTGATGGAAGGGCTCAAGCGCCTCGACAGCGTCGCCTATATCCGCTTCGCCAGCGTCTACAAGGACTTCACCGACGCCAAGGATTTCGAGGATTTCGCCGGCCAGGTGAAGGAAGTGGGCAGTGAGTAGCGATCATATTTCCTCTTCCGTTCGTCCTGAGTAGCCATTGAGCCTGTCGAAATGGCGTATCGAAGGACCGCGTGATGAGCTTTTCCAACTATATGCTGTGCTGCCCCTACTCAGGACGAACGGAATGACGGAAGTCGCATTCCAACAGCCTGTCATCGTCCTCGTTCGCCCCCAACTGGGCGAGAATATCGGCAAGGCGGCGCGCGCCATGCTCAATTTCGGGCTGACCGAAATGCGGCTGGTCACCCCGCGCGATGGCTGGCCCAATCCCGATGCCGGCCCGGCGGCGGCGGGCGCGGACGTCGTGCTGGATGGCGCGGTGGTGTTTGAAACGCTGGCCGACGCGGTGGCCGATTGCGCCCATGTCTATGCCACCACCGTGCGCAAACGCGGCGTGACCAAGCCTGTGGTGACGCCGGAGGAAGCCGCGCGCGAAATCCACGGCGCGCCGGGCCGCAGCGCCTTCGTCTTCGGCCCCGAACGCTCGGGCCTGGAAACCGATGACGTGGCGCTGGCTCGCAAGATTTTGACGGTGCCGATCAACCCGGAATTCGGGTCGCTCAATCTGGCGCAGGCGGTCATCCTGTGCGCCTATGAATGGTCGAAACAGGCGGCGCTGGAACAGCCGACGATCACCGAGCTTGGCGAACCGGCCCCGCAGGATGAGCTGGAAGGAATGATCGCCCAGTTCGAAACGCTGCTGGAAGGCGCGGGCTATTTCTTCCCGCCCGATCGTGCGCCCGCGACCAAACGGACCTTGCGCAACCTGCTGACCAAGCCGGGCTGGAACCATCTGGAGGTCCGCACCCTGCGCGGCGTGCTGTCGGCGCTGGGCAACCCGCGTTCGCGTTAGGCTTTGATCCTGTCGAACTCCGCCATTTCATAAGCGATGGAGGCTTCGACAAGATCGTCCCACAGGGCTGCGATCACATCGCCGGGGATGCCCAGCCGTTCGGCCTCCGCGCGGGCATTGGCGATCACCTGCGCCTTGCGCGGTTCGTCGCGCACATGGCTGCGTTCCGGCTTGATGCGGGCGGCGGCGCGCATATGGGCGAAGCGCCGGGCGAGCAGCGCGACAATCTGCCGGTCCAGTTCGTCCACGCCGGCGCGCACTTGCGCCATGGTCGTATAATCGTCGGGATTCATGGCCGGTGGACTAGGCCGGTTCCCCGCCCCTGTCGAGGCCCCTGTCGCGCTGCTGTCGCGCCCCTGCATCCGGGGTTGACATGCCGACCGCCCGCCGTCATAGGCGCGCCTTCGCAATTGGCCCCGCATCCCGGTGAAGCGGTGGCCCTGCCCCTGAGCGCGCGGCGCAACACGGACGTAGGCGATACCGGGGGAATGTTGTTAGCGATTATAAGGATATTGCCATGACGAAGCGCACCAGCGCCAAGCATAAACTCGACCGCCGGATGGGCGAAAACATCTGGGGTCGCCCGAAGAGCCCGGTCAACAAGCGTGAATATGGCCCCGGTCAGCACGGCCAGCGCCGCAAGGGCAAGATGTCGGACTATGGCATTCAGCTGCGCGCCAAGCAGAAGCTGAAGGGCTATTATGGCGACATCACCGAAAAGCAGTTCAAGAAGAACTATGTCGAGGCCGCCCGCATGAAGGGCGACACCGGCCAGAACCTCATCGGCCTGCTGGAGCGTCGCCTGGACGCCGTCGTCTATCGCGCCAAGTTCGCGCCGACCATTTTCTCGGCCCGCCAGATCGTTTCGCACGGCCACATCTACGTCAACGGCGTGAAGTGCAACATCGCCAGCCGTCTGGTGAAGCCGGGCGACGAAATCACCCTGGGCAAGAAGGCGCAGGAAATGGCGCTGATCCTGGAAGCGCAGGGATTGGCCGAGCGCGACATCCCCGACTATGTCGCGCCCGACGGCGCCGCCAAGGTCACCTATGTCCGCGTGCCGAGCCTGGACGAAGTGCCCTATCCGGTGAAGATGGAACCAAATCTGGTCGTCGAATTCTATTCGCGCTGATCGGATTTCCGATACAAGATACAAAAAAGGGCGGCTCTGCCAAGGGGCCGCCCTTTTTCGTTTCAGGGCTTCAGCGCCTTGGCCAGAAAGGCGGCGCTGCGCGTCAGCATGTCGGTGCGTGCCGTGCTGTCCTCCAGATAATGGTCCAGCCCCTCATAGACTACGAGATCGGACGTTACCCCCGCATCCTTCAACCGTCCGGCCAACAGGCGAGACTGGTTGATGTCGACATTACGATCGGCAGTGCCGTGAAATAGCAATATGGGCGCCTTGATCTCGCGCGCATGGCGTGCTGGCGATCCCGCTTCGACATGCGGCCCTTCGCCGATGAAATCACGTGTCAGCGAAAAGTTTGACCAGTTGCGGGCTTGTTCCATCAACAGGCCAAGATCGGTCACTGGCGCGATCGCGATCACGGCCTTGAACAGCCCTGGATTGGTCACCGCAGACTGTAGCGCCGCATAGCCGCCATAGGACCAGCCGACTATCGCCAATTTGTCAGGGTCAGCTATGCCCTGAGCGACCAGCCAACGTCCGGCGGCATCGACATCGCCGACCGCGGTGCGCCAGCTGCGAAACCCATTTTCCTGAAACCAGGCGTCGCCATAGCCGGCGGATCCTCGAAAATTGGGTTGCAAAACCGCATAGCCCTGATTGGCATAATATTGGGCCAGCCAGTCGAAACCCCATTCATCACGCGCGCTGGGGCCACCATGCGGCATGACGATGGCGGGCAGCCCTTTGGCCGTCTCCTTGCCCGGCGGCAGCATAAGATAGCCAGGAACCTGAACGCCGTCGGCTGCGGGATAAGTTACCGCTTTCATCGCGGCGAGCGAGACCTTTTCAAGTTGAGGCCGCTGGAGCATGACTTCGGCCAACTTGCGGGTGACCTTGTCGAACACATAATAGCGGCCCGGATCGACATCGCTGGCGGCTAAAATCAGCAGCTTATTCTCGTCCAGGCTCGCGTCCAGAAACCCGATCTGTGGCAACGAAGGCAAGGCTTTCGCCAAACTGGACGCCAGTTTTGCCATTGGCTGATCGAAATAGACGGCATAGCGTTCCTCGGTCACATAGCTGACGCCGATCATCCGGTTTTGCCGTCCGATCCGAAGGAAGCTGGCGACATCGACTTGCGGGTGGGCGAACAACAGTTTCTCCGTGCCTTTCCCGTCAAGAGAGATTGACCAGGCCGCCAGTCGCCCATCCTGCTTCTTAAAGCCGAAAACGCTATCCTGGTCCCGATCAACACCCACCGGGAAAAAGCCCTCGCGGCGTGGTTCATCCCAGGTGCTGAGCGGTTCCCATTCTTTCGAACCTTTGCGCCGGAAGGAGTAGCGGACGAGACCGGAATCCTGGCCAGTTGCGCCCTTGACGCCTGCGATACCCATGATGCGCACGACGCCATGACCGTCCGTGATGTAACGATCTGCCTGCCCACGCGGCTGTTCCTGGGTTGAGGATGCCAGCGACACCGTGTTGATCCGATCGACAGCCAACCCTTCGCGCGCTTGGGCAAGGCGCGTGCCGGTCGAAAATTCCGGCGCATAGTAGCGACTGACCAGCACCGTGCCATCCTGCGCATCCGGCAACCAGTCGATGACTTGCCCGCCGCTCAGATTATAAGCCAGCGCATCGCCCGAACTGGATCGGCGCTGCATCAACTCCTTCTGATTGGCGCCGTTTTCGTCCAATGCCACCATGCGGCTGAGATCGGTCCGGATATTTCCTTCGATAGAAACCACCGCAAAGATGGTGCAGATCAGTCGCGCGTTCGTCACCCAATCGCAGCCCTGGATCCTGTTGGGATTGCCGTTCGCGATCAACGCGGGTTGCGGTATCGCGCCTGCGCCATCTGCCAGCCGCGCGACGAAGAGCGTGGCGCCCTGACCCGCGCCGGGCGAAACAAAGGCAATCTTGTTGCCATCGGGCGACAGGCTGATGCCCTCGACCATGGGCCGTTGACCGAACATCGTTGCCGGCGTGGATTGAGCATAAGCATGAAGTCCCGCCTGGCTGGCCAGCAAGGACGATGCCACCAGGCAGGCGCGTGCCGATTTCGACATTCAATCTTCCTTTCCACACCATTCCTTGTCCATCCGGCAATAGAATGGCAAAATGGTTTGGCAATCAAGAAGGTGCTGGTCGTGTCCCGTTTCACTATGCTTCCGTCGTTCGTCAGGCTCGCAATTGTCCTTTCGCCGTTCACATTCGCCGCCGATGCTGCATCGCCCAAGGTGAAGGCGGCAGCCGAACCGTCCGTCGATACGATGAAATCAGTAGTGCTTGAAATTTCGTCAGACGCCTATGAGGGCCGCGCGCCAGGCGGTCCGGGCGAGGACAAGACGATTGCCTATCTCGTCCAGCACTTCGCCAGACTCGGCCTGAAGCCCGGCAACAATGGCAGCTGGTTCCAGAATGTGCCGCTGGTCGAAATCAATGCGAAGAATGTCTCCGCGCTCAGCTTTACGGGCGGCAAGACGCCCGTTTCCGCCGCCTATGGCCCCGAAATGGTCATCGGCACCTATCGCACGACCCAGCCGCATATCGACGTGAAGGACAGTCCCGTCGTTTTCGTCGGCTATGGCATCAACGCGCCGGAAAAGGGCTGGAACGACTATGCCGGGCTGGACGTGAAGGGCAAGACTGTCGTCATATTGGTCAACGATCCCGACTATGAGACGGAGGGGCTGACCGGCCCCTTCAACGGCCGCGCTATGACCTATTATGGCCGCTGGACCTATAAATATGAGGAAGCCGCGCGGCAGGGCGCGGCCGCCGCCATCATCGTCCACGACACCGTGCCCGCCGCTTATGGCTGGAATGTCGTCCAGTCGAGCTGGACCGGCGCGCAGCATGTCGCCGACAGCGCCGATGGCAATGCGGGCCAGAGCGCCGCCATCGGATGGGTGCAGAAGGACAAGGCCGCCGCCCTGTTCGCCAGCGCCGGCCTAGACCTCGAGGCCCAGATGGCCGCAGCGAAGAAGCCCGGTTTCAAGGCCGTGCCGCTGACCGGCGTGGTCGCCAATGTCTCGTTCGACAATGAATTTCGGAAACATAGTTCGAAGAATGTCGTTGCCCTGCTGCCCGGCAAGACCCGCCCAGACGAATATGTGCTTTACAGTGCGCACTGGGACCATCTGGGCCGGTGTGAAGCCGCGCCCGATGGCGACGACATCTGCAACGGGGCGGTCGACAACGCCACTGGCACCGCCGCGCTGGTCGCGCTGGCGGAGGCGAATGTGAAGGCGGGGCCGACTGACCGCAGTCAGATATTCCTGGCGGTCACGGCCGAGGAATCCGGCCTGCTGGGTTCGGCCTATTATGGCGACAATCCTGTGTTTCCGTTCGCCAGGACCGTGGGCGGCGTGAACATGGACGCGCTGAGCGTCGCGGGCCTCGCGAAAAATGTCGTCGTGATCGGCAAGGGCAAGTCGCAGCTCGACGCCTATCTCGACCGCGCGCTGGCCGCGCAGGGTCGGGTTGCGACGCAGGAGCCGACGCCGGAGAAGGGCTATTATTATCGCTCCGATCATTTCAGCTTCGCCAAGCATGGCCTGCCCATGCTCTATTTCGAAGGCGGCGAGGATCTGGTGAAGGGCGGCACGGCGGCCGGCATGGCCGCGGCCGAGGATTATACCAAAAACCGCTACCACGGCCCCAAGGACGAATATGATCCCAATTGGGACTGGAGCGGGGTTCAGGCCGATCTCAACCTCTATTATACCGTCGGCCGCGACCTTGCGAACAGCAGCGACTGGCCCAACTGGGTCGATGGCGACGAATTTCGGGGCATCCGCGACAAGGATCGCGCGGGGCAATAACCCACAATGGAAATCCGCTCCCCGTCAGGCTGTTGACCTGCTAGGGGAAGCGGCGCTTTCCGACCGATCAACTGGGGTTGCCTGATGACTTTCCGCATGCCCGCCGAATGGGCGCCGCACGAATGGACCTGGATCGGCTTTCCGACCAATCCTGAAGAATGGCCTGGCGCTTTTGACGGGGCACGGCGCCAGATCGCCGATTTCGCCAGCGCCCTACATGCCGATGGTCGTGGCGAGGAGGTGCGTCTGGTCGTCGCCAATGACGCCGACGCCGATGCGGCCCGCGCGCTGGTCGCGCCGGGCGTGGAGATTATCGTTCACAGGCTGGGGGACGTGTGGCTGCGCGATACCGCGCCCATCGCGGTGACGAACGATAGCGGCGCGCGGGCGCTGGTCGATTTCGGCTTCAATGGCTGGGGCGGCAAATATCGCATGCCCGGCGACGAGGATATCGGCGCGCGGCTGGCGGCGACGACCGGCCTGCCCACATCCACCCAGAATTGGGTTTTCGAAGGCGGCGCGGTGGATACGGATGGCGCCGGTCTGTTCGTCACGACGGAACAATGCCTGCTCAACCCCAATCGCAATCCGGACCTCGACCGGGGCAAGATCGAGACGCTGCTGGCGGGCGCGCTGGGCCTGTCGGACATGCTGTGGCTGGGCGACGGGCTGCTGAACGATCATACGGACGGCCATGTCGACAATCTGGCCCGTTTCGTCGCACCCGGCGTGCTGATGATTCCCGAAGCCGCCATGGCGGACGACCCCAACGCCGCCATCTATGCCGACGCCCGCGCCCGCGCGGCGGCCCATGGCGTGACCGTTGCGCCTATGCCCTCTCCCGGCCGGGTGATGGTGAATGGCGAGGCGATCCCGGCCAGCTACATGAATTTCTACATTGGCAACGCCGCCGTCATCGTCCCCGTCTATGGCCAGCCCAATGACGGGGCGGCGCTTGACGCGCTGAAACCCTTCTTTCCGGGACGGGAGATCATCGGCCTGCGCAGCGATTTCATCCTGTCGGGCGGCGGCAGCTTCCATTGCTGCAGCCAGCAGATGCCGTCCATCTGAAGCCATCGGAGACCGTTATGACCAGGGTTACCGTCGCCGCGCTGCAACTGTCCTTTTCCGACGACATGGGCGAAAATATCGCCAAGGTCGCCGATCATGTCACGAAGGCCGCTGTGCGCGGGGCGAAGATTGTTCTGCCGCCCGAATTGTTTGAAGGCCCCTATTTCTGCCGGGTGGAGGACGAGGCGCTGTTCGCCAATGCCCAGCCGGTCGATACCCACCCGGCTGTGCAGGAAATGCGCAAGCTGGCCCGGGATCTGGGCATCTTCATTCCGACCAGCTTCTTCGAGCGGGACGGGCAGCATCATTATAACTCGCTGGCGATGATTGACGATCAGGGCGAGATCATGGGCGTCTATCGCAAAAGCCATATTCCCGACGGGCCGGGTTATGAGGAAAAATATTATTTCCGCCCAGGCAATACGGGGTTCAAGGTGTGGCCGACCCCTTATGGCGTCGTTGGCGTCGGCATATGCTGGGACCAATGGTATCCCGAAACGGCGCGGGTCATGGCGCTGATGGGCGCGGAAATGCTGTTCTTTCCGACCGCCATCGGTTCCGAACCCTATGATGCGGACCTCGACACCAGCCGCATGTGGCGGCGCGCGATGATCGGCCATGCGGTCAGCAACTGCATGCCGGTGATCGCCGCCAACCGTATCGGCGACGAGGACGGCCAGCTTTTCTACGGCCACAGCTTCATCAGCGACGAATGGGGCGATTTCGTTGCGGAGGCGGACGCGAAGGATCATGGCGCGCTGGTCGCGACGCTCGATCTGGCCCGCGCCCGCACACACCGGGCAGGCATGGGCTTTTTCCGCGATCGTCGGCCGGAGCTTTACGCCCGCATCGCGCAGGACATCTGACCGCCGCCGCCTTTCATTCCATCGCTTCGGCGATTTCCTCCAGCGGCATCATGTCGATTACGCGGATCTTGCCCTGTTCGATGGCGACGATGCCGTCCTGCGCCCACAGGCTGAGTTGGCGATTGATATTCTCGCGGCTGATCCCGGCGAACATCGCCAGTTCGGTCTGGCTCAGTTGAATGACGCCGCCTCGTTCCTCATCGGCCAGCAGGCGCAGCAGGAAGCGGGCAAGGCGTGGCGCGGCGGCATAGGATCTGTCGGTTTCGATCGTCTGATTGGCCAGCCGCAGGCGCGTCGCCAGTTCGGTCATCAGCGACAGGGCGATGCGATGGTTGGCGGCGATCACCCGTTCAAACGCTCCGCGCGCCAGCGTCAGATAACTGAGCGACTCCATGGCGATGACACTGGCCGTCCGGTGGCCGCCATCCAGCAACGCGATCTCGCCCAGCACCTCGCCCGCACCGGCATAGGCCAGCACAATTTCGCGGCCGTTGGAGGAATAGACGGTCACCCGCACCTGCCCGCTGAGCAGGATGATGAGGAAGTCGCCCTTGTCCCCCTGCCGCAGCAGCGTGTCGCCCTTGCGCGCCTTGTGCTCGCGGGTGTCGCGCAGCAATTCGGCCAGCCCTTCGCGCGACAGCGATGCCAGCAGCGCCTGACGGGGCAGGCTGTCGTAGAGTGCGTCAACGTCCATCCCTGCCCCCTACCTTCTGCGATCCTTATCGCTCGATCTGGCTGACGTCCCGCACCGCGCCCTTGGCCGCGTTGGTGGTCATCGCAGCATAGGCGCGCAGCGCTGGAGAGACCTCACGCTTGCGGCCGAACGGCTTCCATGCCTTCGCCCCGCGCGCCTCCATGTCGGCGCGGCGCGCCGCCAGGACGGCATCATCCAGATCGACCTTGATGACGCGGGCGGGGATATCGATGACGATGGGGTCGCCCGTCTCCACCAGCGCGATCAGGCCGCCTTCCGCTGCTTCGGGCGAGACATGGCCGATGGACAGGCCCGATGTGCCGCCTGAAAAACGCCCGTCGGTGATGAGCGCGCAGGCCTTGCCCAGCCCCTTGGATTTCAGATAGCTGGTCGGGTACAGCATTTCCTGCATCCCCGGCCCGCCCTTTGGCCCTTCATAGCGGATGACGACGACGTCGCCTTCCTTGACCTCATTGCCCAGGATGCCGGCGACCGCCGCGTCCTGGCTTTCATAGACGCGCGCGGTGCCGTGGAAGACCAGGATGCTGTCGTCCACGCCCGCCGTCTTGACGATGCAGCCTTCGGGCGCGAGATTGCCGAACAATACGGCCAGACCGCCATCCTGGGAGAAAGGATGTTCGGCCGAGCGGATCACGCCCTTTTCACGGTCGATGTCCAGTTCTTCCCAGCGGGCCGACTGGCTGAACGCCACCTGCGTCGGCACGCCGCCGGGCGCCGCGCGATAGAATTTGCGGACGTCCTCGCTGTTGGTGCGGCCAATGTCCCACCGGGCGAGCGCCTCGGCCATCGTCGCGCTGTGCACAGTCGGCAGGCTGGCGTCGACCAGCCCCGCCCGCTCCAGTTCGCCCAGGATCGCCATGATCCCGCCAGCGCGATGCACGTCCTCCATATGGACATCATGCTTGGCGGGCGCGACCTTGCACAGGCAGGGCACACGACGCGACAGCCGGTCGATGTCCGCCATGGTGAAATCGACCCCACCTTCGTAGGCGGCGGCCAGCAGATGCAGCACCGTGTTGGTGGAGCCGCCCATGGCGATGTCTAGGCTCATCGCATTTTCGAACGCGGCGAAACTGGCGATGCTGCGCGGCAGGGCGCTTTCGTCATCCTGCTCATAATAACGCTTGGCGAGGTCGACGATCAGATGCCCGGCTTCGCGGAACAGCCGCTCGCGGTCGGCATGGGTGGCCAGCGTCGATCCGTTGCCCGGCAGCGAAAGGCCCAGCGCCTCGGTCAGGCAGTTCATCGAATTGGCGGTGAACATGCCCGAGCAGGAACCGCAGGTCGGACAGGCGGAGCGTTCGATGGTTTGGACTTCTTCGTCGGTATAGCTTTCGTCGGCGGCGACGACCATGGCGTCGACCAGGTCGAGCGCCACTTCCTTGCCGCGCATCACGACCTTGCCCGCCTCCATCGGCCCGCCGGAGACGAACACGACGGGAATGTTGAGGCGCATCGCCGCCATCAACATGCCGGGCGTGATCTTGTCGCAGTTGGAGATGCAGACCATCGCGTCGGCGCAATGGGCGTTGACCATATATTCGACGCTGTCGGCGATCAGGTCGCGGCTGGGCAGCGAATAGAGCATCCCGCCATGGCCCATGGCGATGCCGTCATCGACCGCGATGGTATTGAATTCCTTGGCGACGCCGCCGGCCGCCTCGATCTCGCGCGCGACGAGCTGGCCAAGGTCCTTCAGGTGCACATGGCCCGGCACGAACTGGGTGAAGCTGTTGGCGACGGCGATGATCGGTTTGCCGAAATCCTCGTCCTTCATGCCCGTTGCGCGCCACAGGCCCCGAGCGCCCGCCATGTTGCGGCCATGGGTGGTGGTTCTGGAACGATAGGCGGGCATGGGCCGGTCCTTGCCTTATAAAATAACAGGAAAGGGTGCCCTTAGGCCCCTTTCCCGTCGATGGGAACCCCCGATCAGCGCGGCGCGCCGGTCCGCTGGACCGCGCCCTTGTGCGCGCCAACGCCGCTGCGGCGGCGACGGAAGGGACGCTTGGCGCCATCCTCGCCGTCCGGGCGATGCGCGCGCTCGGCATTGCCGCGCTGCCCTTCCTGATAGCGGCGCTGCCCTTCCACGCGGCGGGCCTTCTGCGCGGGCGACTGTTCCGGTCCCTTGCGCGGGGCTGCGGGCTTGGGCAGGTTGCGGACAGCCTCCATGAAATTCTCGGGCAGCGGCGCGATGTCCAGCTTCACGCGGGTCGTGCGCTCGATGGCCTTGAGATAGGGCCGTTCGTCGTCCGCCACGAAACTGATGGCGACGCCTTCCGCCCCGGCACGCGCCGTGCGGCCGATGCGGTGCACATATTGTTCGGGCACGTTGGGGATTTCGAAATTGATGACATGGCTGACGCCCGACACATCAATGCCGCGCGCGGCGATGTCGGTCGCCACCAGCAGCTTCACCTTGCCCTGACGGAAGGCCTGGAGCGCTGTGGTGCGCTGGCCCTGGCTCTTGTTGCCATGGATGGCGAAGGCCTGGATGCCTGCCCCTTCCAGAGAGCGCACGACGCGGTCGGCGCCATGTTTGGTGCGGGTGAAGATCAGCGCGCGGTCTATATCCTCATTGTTGAGGACGATGTGCAGCAGCGCCTGCTTTTCCGCCTGGTTGACGAAGGTCGCCTGCTGGCGGACGCGTTCGGCCGTGGTCGATTGCGGCGCGACGCTGACCTTCACGGGATCGTGCAGGAACTGGCCGGCCAGCGACTCGATCTCCTTGGGCATGGTGGCGGAGAAGAACAGGTTCTGCCGGTCGCGCGGCAACAGCTTGGCGATGCGCTTCAACGGATGGATGAACCCCATGTCCATCATCTGATCCGCTTCGTCGAGGACGAAGATTTCGGTATCCTTGATGGTGAAGGCGCGCTGGTCGATCAGGTCGAGCAGGCGACCGGGCGTGGCGACGACAATATCGACGCCGGCCGAAAGCGCGCGGATCTGCTTGTTGATCGGCACGCCGCCAAACACCACCTCGACCGACAATTTCAGGAAGCGGCCATAGTCGCGGAAGCTCTGCGCGATCTGCGCGGCAAGCTCGCGCGTGGGGGACAGAACCAGCATCCGACAGCCCTTCACAGGCGTCGCCATGGGATTGCGGGCGAAATGATCCAGGCTGGGCAGCGCGAACGCCGCCGTCTTGCCAGTGCCGGTCTGCGCGATGCCGCACAAGTCCTTACCCTGGAGCAGCACGGGAATCGCCTGCTGCTGGATCGGCGTGGGATCGACATAATTCTTGGCGGCGAGCGCCTTCAGGATCGGCTCGGCAAGGCCAAGGTCGGAAAATTGCATGATGAAAACTCACATGGAGCCGTCGCGGCGACTCCATGAAGAGCGGACGCGGTGGCGGGTTACGAAACGACCCGCGTGACAAGGGAAGCCTCAAAGAAGAGCGAGACGAAGGCGGTTACCGGCCGGTCCCCGGCAAGGGGACAATCACGCTGCCAGTTTCTGTTATGCCGCGTCGACGCCGCCCTTGCTTCATTGCACCGCAAAAATCAAGCAGAACCGAGCCTCGCCAACGCTTAAAGATCGACCTCCGCATGTTTGTGCCGCAATTCATCGCGCGCATTGCCGCCGAACAACATGCGGAACATGCCGCCGATGGACACATCCGCGCGCCAAATCTCGGCCTTGCCCAGATCGAAACGCAGCATCAGCAGATTGGGATCGTCGACACCGCCCTTGTACCAGCCGGCCACTTCACTGCTCCAGTAACGGCGGATGACGGCCGGATCGCGCTCTTCGACCAGATGGCCGTCGATGCAGGCGAACAGATAATGGTCCTTCGATGCGAACTGGGCCATTGCAGGGCCACCCGCCGCCAGTCGGCAGTCGCGCGTCGTGTAAAACCAGATCGCATGGTCCGCATGGCGGTCCAGTTGCGCGGTCATCGGAAGGCTATGTTCGCGGCTGCCCAGCAGCCCGACCATCAGGAAGGGGCTCTCCGCCAGCTCCCGCCAGAAACGGTTGCGGATTTCACGGTCGTCGGTCATCGTCCTTCTCCTTGCATGACGGCATCTTATCAGCCTATCAATCGCCACGCCCTGCGTAAGTTCCACGATATGCTTGATTAGCGGCGGGTGGCGCGCCACATAGCGATCATGCTGATCGAAACCGAAACCACGCCCAACCCCGCCACGCTCAAATTCCTGCCCGGCCGCCGTGTCATGGAGATGGGCACACGCGATTTCGCCGACGATGTGGAGGCGAAGGCCTCGCCGCTCGCCAGCGCTCTTTTCGATCTGGGCGATGTGACCGGTGTTTTCTTCGGCAGCGACTTCATATCGGTCACCGCCGCGCCTGGCGTCGAATGGCAATATCTCAAAGCCGATGTGCTGGGCATTTTACTGGATCACTTCACCGCCGACATGCCGCTTTTCGCTCCGGGCACGGCCGCTGGCATCGTCGTTCCGGCGGAGGATGACGGCATTGTCGATGACCCTGCCGACGCGGAGATCGTTGAACAGATCAAGGAACTGATCGAGACGCGCGTCCGCCCGGCTGTCGCCAATGATGGCGGCGACATCATCTATCGCGGCTTCGACAAGGGCAAGGTCTACCTTCAAATGCAGGGCGCCTGTTCCGGCTGCCCTTCGTCCAGCGCGACGCTGAAGAACGGCATCGAGCAGTTGCTCAAACATTATGTGCCCGAAGTCACCGAAGTCCGCGCCGTCTGAAGCTGTTCCGGAGACCCGCTTGCCCATGATCCTGCCCGACGCTTCGCTCGACCAGCTTTTCCGCACCGCCCGCACCTTCAACGGCTATCTCGACCAGCCCGTCGGCGAGGATGAATTCCTTGCCATCTGGGAACTGATGAAGATGGGCCCGACATCGATGAACAGCCTGCCCGCGCGCATGGTGTGGTGCGCGAGCGATGCGGCGAAGGACAAACTGGCTGCGCTGGCGATCGGCGGCAATGCGGACAAGATTCGCAAGGCGCCGGCCTGCGTCATCATTGGCATGGACGTCGATTTTCACGAGCAACTGCCTGAACTTTTCCCTCATGCCCCCGGCGCAAAAGCGATGTTTCCCGATCGCGCCGCCCGCGAAGTGATGGCGCTGCGCAACAGTTCTCTGCAGGGGGCCTATTTCATCATGGCAGCGCGCGCGCTGGGGCTCGATACAGGGCCGATGTCGGGTTTCGACAATACGGCCGTGGATGCCGCCTTCTTCACCGAAACGCCCCATGTGAAGTCCAACTTCATTTCCACCCTCGGCTATGGCGACCCCGCCAGCCTGCACCCCCGTTCGCCACGCCCCGAATTTGGCAAATTCAACCGGATCGACTAACCGCTTTTTCCGGGATTCGCCGCAAAGCGGCGTCGGACAGGGGACTTTGATCTTTGCGCAGGCTCATCATCGATACCGCGACTCAGGCATTGTCCGTGGCGCTGATCGAAGATGGCCAGATCCTCGGCTATCGCCATGAAATTGTCGGTCGCGGCCATGCCGAAGCGTTGATGCCGGTCATCGCCGCCCTGCCCGATGGCGGGCGCGCCGACGCCATTGCCGTCGACGTTGGCCCCGGCAGCTTTACCGGCATGCGCGTAGGCGTTGCCGCCGCGCGAGCGCTCGCGCTGGCCTGGCGTATATCAGCCCATGGTTATGGCGCACTGCAACTCGTCGCCGCCATGGCGGCGAGGCAGACGGCTGAACCGATCATCACCGTGGCCATGACCGGCGGCCATGGTGAACTGTTCTGGCAACAATTCAGCCACGCCAATCTGACGCCGTTGACGCAACCCGCCTCGACGCTCATCGCCGAACTGGCCGAACAACTGACCTGTCATCACATCTTTGGCACGGGCGCCCAGGCGCTGGTCGAGGCGCGCGGCTGGGGTGAGGCGATACTTGTCTATCCTGACGCCCGCGCCGTCCCGCTTGTCGATGGCATGACCACGCTTGCACCGCGCCCCCTCTACGGTCGTGGTGCGGACGCCCAGGCCATGGCGATGCGGCCATGATCGCAGGACTGGCGCTCGCCCTTTATGAAAATGGCGACCGGCTCGCCGTTGCAGATGCGATGGCGGTCATGCCGCGCGCCTTTGATCCCGCCTTTGGCGAAGCCTGGACCACAGCCCAGTTGACGGGCATCATGTCGATGCCGGGAACCTGGCTGACGATCGCACGCATCGATGCCGCGCCGATCGGCTTTGCTCTGGTGCGCTCCGTGCTGGATGAATGCGAACTGCTGTTGCTGGCCGTCGATCCGGCATGGGGCGGAAAAGGCGTGGGCACCAGCCTGCTGCAACACAGCATTAATGCTGCGAAACAGAGGCGAATCACTTCGATGAACCTTGAGGTCAGAGCCACAAATAAAGCCGTTATACTTTACGAGAAAATGGGCTTTGAATTTGTATATCGCCGACCAGGATATTATCGAGGCAATGACAACCAACTTTATGATGCACTGAGCTTTCGAAAGGACATGAACCTGTAGAAGGCGACTATTGAAAATGAATCCGGAACGGACTAATAGCGCCATTACCGCTCCTGAATCCCAATGCTCGGGCGGGTCGCACAAACAATATATCCCGCTCGGAGCGCTACCATGGAAATCGAATCCGCCAAGAATGAACTGCTGATCACGCTGACGTCCGATATCGTCGCGGCCCATGTATCCAACAACAGCGTCGCCGTATCCGACGTCGCAGCGCTCATCCACAATGTGCATGGCGCCCTGTCCAATCTTTCGGAACCGGCGCCTGTGCCTGAAGTGAAGCTGGAGCCCGCCGTTTCGGTCCGCTCTTCGATCAAGCCGGACTATATCGTTTGTCTGGAAGACGGCAAGAAGCTGAAGATGCTCAAGCGCCATCTGATGACCCATTATCAGATGACGCCCGATGACTATCGCGCCAAATGGGGCCTGCCCGCCGATTATCCGATGGTGGCGCCCAACTATGCCGAACAGCGCCGCACGCTGGCGAAGAAGATCGGCCTTGGCACCAAGCGTCGCCGCACGCGCGCGAAATAAGCTGGTCGGAATATTGAAGGGGGCAGGGGTTCTGATGCCCCCCGCCCCCTTTTGCACCCGCGTCAAAATCGCTAGGGTCGCTGCACAAGCCCTTAGCCAGTGAGCGTGCATGAACCGCAAGATCGACATTGAGGCCCTTTGCCATGAAAAGGGTCTGCGTATCACCGAACAGCGCAAGGTCATCGCACAGGTGCTTTCCGATTCGGAAGATCATCCGGACGTTGAAAAGCTGCACGAGCGCGCCGCCGCTGTGGATCCGGGCATTTCCATCGCCACCGTATACCGCACGGTGCGCCTGTTCGAAGAAGCGGGTATTTTGGAACGCCATGATTTCGGTGATGGCCGCGCCCGATATGAAGCGGCCCCCGAGTCCCATCACGACCATTTGATCGACGTGGAAACCGGCAATGTGATCGAATTTGTCGATCCTGAACTGGAGCTGCTGCAAAAGCAGATTGCCGAAAAACTGGGCTTTCGCCTGGTCGATCACCGGATGGAGCTTTACGGCGTCTCGATCGAACGCAAGAATTGAACGATATGCGCGCGCGCCTGCGTCGATGGCGCCGGATCGCGGCCCTGATCGGGGCGCTGGCGCTTTGCCTTCCCTTGCACCTGCTATGGCGCGCGATGCGACGACGGTCGCCCTGGCCCCCTCGTTTTCTGGGCATGGCCGCGCGAGCGGTGGGCGCACGGGTCCGCATCGCCGGGCGGCCGATGGCGGGCGATGTGTTCTTCGTCGCCAACCATGTCAGTTGGATCGACATATTGGCGATGGGCGGCGCGACCGGCACGGCCTTTGTCTCGCATGATGGCGTCGCAGGCTGGCCGGTCATCGGCTGGCTGGCGGCGCAGAACAACACCATCTTCATCGCGCGGGACCGGCGCGTCAATGTCGGCGGCCAACTCGACCAGTTGCGCGCGGCGCTGGCCGGTCATCAACCCGTGACCTTGTTCCCCGAAGGCACGACCAATGACGCGCGAACCCTGTTGCCGTTCAAGCCCGCCCTGCTGGCCGTCATGTTGCCGCCGCCCCGCGCAGTCGTGATTCAGCCCGTTCATATCGATTATGGCGCACCCGGCCCCGACATCGCCTGGTTCGGCGCTGAACCGGCGGGCGCCAACGCCAAACGGTTGCTGGAGCGGCCCGGCGCATTGCCCGTCACGCTGCGCTTTCTGGAGCCATTCGATCCCGCAGAATTCCCGGATCGCAAGGCGCTGGCGGCCGAAACCCAGCGCCGGGTCGCCGCCAGCATGGCGACGGTCGCTTCGCCTTTTACTGACGCCACTTGCCCTGTATAGCTGCTCCCCATGAATCGAAACGACACGCCCAGGGCTCCGGCGACCTTCCACGTAAAATCCTTCGGCTGTCAGATGAATGTCTATGATGGCGAGCGCATGGCCGAAATGCTGGGCGCACAGGGCATGACCGCCGCCAGCGATGGCGTCGAGGCCGATCTGGTCATCCTCAACACCTGCCACATTCGCGAAAAAGCGGTGGACAAGGTTTATTCCGACATTGGCCGCATGGTGCGCGAGGATGGATCGCGCCCGATGATCGCGGTCGCGGGCTGCGTCGCCCAGGCGGAAGGCGCGGAAATCAGCCGCCGCGCAAAAAGCGTCGACATCGTCGTCGGGCCACAGGCCTATCATCGTCTGCCCGACCTGATCGACAAGGCCGGTCGGGGCGAGGAAGCGGTCGATACCGACATGCCCGCCGCGTCGAAATTCGCGGCGCTGCCGGGCCGCGCGCGACAGGCGCGTCCCACGGCGTTTCTGACGATCATGGAAGGGTGCGACAAATTCTGCACCTATTGCGTGGTTCCCTATACCCGCGGCGCGGAAATCAGCCGCCCGTGGAGCGCCATCGTCGACGAGGCGAAGGCGCTGGTCGACGGCGGCGCGCGCGAGATTACGCTGCTGGGCCAGAATGTGAATGCGTGGACGGGTGAGGACGAACGCGGCCGGGTTCAGGGCATGGACGGCCTCGTCCGGGAACTGGCGGCCATCGCCGACCTCAAGCGCATCCGCTACACCACCAGTCACCCCAATGACATGAGCGAGGGGCTGATCGCCGCCCATGGCGAAATCGAAAAACTGATGCCGTTCCTGCATCTGCCGGTGCAGTCAGGCAATGACCATATCCTCAAAGCCATGAACCGCAGCCATGACACGGACAGCTATCTGCGGATCATCGAGCGCGTCCGCGCCGTTCGGCCCGACATCGCATTGTCCGGCGACTTCATCGTCGGTTTCCCCGGCGAAACCGATGCAGAATTCGAAGACAGCCTGAAGATCGTCGATCAGGTCCGTTACGCGCAATGCTATTCCTTCAAATATAGCCCGCGCCCCGGCACGCCCGCCGCGACCATGGACGGCCAGATCGCCGCCGAAGTGATGGACGAGCGGCTCGCCCGATTGCAGGCGGCGATCAATCGCCACCAACTGGATTTCAACGCCGCCACGGTCGGCCGCCGCACCGACATCTTGCTGGAGCGCAAGGGGCGTCACCCCGGGCAGCTCGTCGGCAAGACGCCCTGGCTGCAATCCGTCCATGTCACCGCGCCCGAGCTAGCCATTGGCGACATGGTCGAAGTCGACATCATCAGCGCCGGCCCCAATAGTCTGGCCGGAAAACCCAGCAGGAGGAAAGCCGCTTGATCCAAAGCCCTGTTCATCCCGAAATCTCGGGACGCAACCGCACGCTGCACCTGGCCGATGCGCCGGGCAAGGGGTGGAAACAGGGCAAGGGAGGCTGCTGACCATGGGCAAGAAACCACAGCAACAGGCTGGCCTGGGCGAACGGGCCCGGCTGGAAATCACATTTGAACGCCCGCACCTGCTCGGCGCGCTGTTCGGCCAATATGACCAGAATCTGGTCGCCATCGAAAACCGGCTGGGCGTCTATATCGCTGCGCGCGGCAACAAGTTGCAGATCGAGGGCGAGGCCGAAGCCGCCGCCCGCGCCCGCGACGTGATGACCGGCCTCTATAACCGGCTGGTCGCGGGGCAGGAAATTGACGGCGGCGCGGTGGAGGCGGTGATCGCGATGTCGTCGGAACCGACGCTGGACGGCATCATCCGCCATGACGTGGCCGAACCGCCCAAGGTGATGATCCGCACGCGCAAGAAAACCATCGTGCCGCGCAGCGCGACGCAGGTCACCTATATGGAGGCGCTGACCCGCAACGACATCATCTTTGCGCTTGGCCCGGCAGGCACCGGCAAGACCTACCTCGCCGTCGCGCAGGCGGTCAGCCAGCTCATCACCGGCAGCGTCGACCGCCTGATCCTGTCCCGTCCCGCCGTCGAGGCGGGCGAGCGGCTGGGCTTCCTGCCCGGCGACATGAAGGACAAGGTCGACCCCTATCTGCGCCCGATCTATGACGCGCTCTACGATACGCTGCCCGCCGAACAGGTGGAGCGGCGCATCGCGAGCGGCGAGATCGAGATCGCTCCCCTCGCCTTCATGCGCGGCCGCACGCTCGCCAACGCCTTCATCGTGCTGGACGAGGCGCAGAACACCACCATCGCCCAGATGAAGATGTTCCTCACCCGCTTTGGCGAGAACAGCCGCATGGTCATCTGCGGCGATCCCAAGCAGGTCGACCTGCCGCAACCGGGCATTTCCGGCCTCGCTGACGCGGTCGCGCGCCTCGACGGGGTGGAGGGCATCGCCATGGTGCCCTTCGGCATTGGCGACGTTGTCCGCCACCCGGTGGTCGGCCGCATCGTCCAGGCCTATGAGGGGCCCGATGCTTGACGTCGCGGTCCTCCACGACAGCGGCTGGGTTGGCGCGGACTGGGCGGCGATAGCCCGGCGCGCCGTGGCCGCCGCGGTCCAGCACAGTGCCTATGCGGCCTTCGCCGACCAGCCCGTCTGCTACGAAATCGCGGTCAAGCTGACTGACGATGCGGAGGTCCACGACCTCAACCGCAGCTATCGCGACAAGGACCGGCCGACCAACGTCCTGTCCTTTCCCATGGTTCAGCCGGACCTGCTCGAAACGCTGGACAATACCGACGATGGCGAAGTGTTACTGGGCGATATCGTGCTGGCCGAAGGGGTGTGCGCGCGCGAGGCCGAAGAAAAAGGCATTCCGATGACCAGTCACGCCACGCATTTGATCGTGCATGGGACTTTTCATTTGCTGGGATATGATCATATGGACGACATGGAGGCCGAAGCCATGGAGGCGCTGGAGATCCAGGCGCTCGCCAGCATCGGCCTGCCCGATCCCTATGGCGATCGCTGAAACAACAGGGAAGACAAGGAACAATGGCGGAAGGCGGCCCCAAGGAGCCCAGCGGCTCGAAAGAGGCGGACAGTAGCAGCGCCGAAGGCGGTTTATGGAGCGGTCTCAAGTCGCTGTTTTTTCGTGATGGCGAGAGCCACAGCCTCCGCAAGGAGCTGGAAGAGGCGCTCGACGACTATGACGAGGACGGGGAGGATGGCGACAAGCGCGCCGCCCCCGCCAAAGGCGACCTGTCCGCCATCGAGCGGCAGATGGTCCGCAACCTTCTCCATTTTTCCGAACATACGGTCGACGATGTCGCGGTGCCGCGCGCCGACATCATCGCGATAGAGGAAAAGGCGAGCTTCGCCGACCTCGCCGCCCTGTTCGCTGAAGCCGGGCACAGCCGCATTCCCGTCTATCGCGATACGCTCGACACGATTGTCGGCATGGTCCACATCCGCGACGCCTTCGCCATATTGGCGGGCAAGGCGCCGGTGCCCGACACGCTGGAGCCGCTGATCCGCCAGCCGCTCTATGTGCCCGAAAGCATGGGCGCGCTCGATTTGCTCGCGGAAATGCGGGCGAAGCGCACCCACCTTGCCATCGTGCTGGACGAATATTCGGGCACCGAAGGGTTGCTGACGTTCGAGGATCTGGTCGAGGAAATCGTCGGCGAGGTCGAGGATGAGCATGACGACGAGCCCGAAGCCATGCTGGTCGCGCTGGAAGACGGCCTGTGGGAAGCTGACGCCCGCGCCGAGCTGGAGGACGTGGCCGAAGAAATCGACCCGCGCCTGTCCGACGTGGAGGAAGATGTCGACACGCTGGGCGGCCTCGCCTTCGTGCTGGCCGGCCACGTCCCCGAACCGGGCGAGATACTGGACCATCCCCAAAGCGGCTGGCGCCTGGAAATCGTCGCCAGCGACGGACGGCGGGTGACAAGGCTAAGGCTGCACCCGCCGGTTGATGTGGCGGAGGATGAGGGGGAGTAGAGGCATTAAGCGGACCGGAAGTGGCCGATAGCGGATTGGCGGGTTTTGGGTTGCCGGACCACCTAACCGGACATCATCGTGGTTGATCGTGTGGGCAACTGGGCCGGAGGGAGGTGTTTGGCTGTCGCGGTCGACTAATTAGTCTCGTTTATACCCGCTCCTTGCGATGAACTGCGCACGTTCAACCAACTGGTCAAAGATGACGATGTCGATGTTACGCTCGCGCCATGCAGCAGCTTTTACGTGCTTCACTGCCTTGCGGCGGGGAGGATGAAAGTCCGAGAAACGGCTTCCCCTCCCACTCTTCCTGAGAATGTTTCTTGTAAGGCAGCGCGTTGCGGAAGCAACGGCTCGACCTTCTACAGTATCGGGAAACGAACAACCTTTGAAATTGATATCAAAAGAACAATCACTCCAGCTAGCGGTAGCAGTTGCTTGAGATAAAAAAAGAATCTATCCTGTAAAAATCGAAAAACTATTCCAATGCCCGCCAGCTTGAATTTTCCCTTGTCGTTATTGGCAGCCTGCGTGTTGGACAACCACCCCATGAGAAGATGCAAATAGTCCGCTAAAACAGTCGTCACACCAAACAGCCCGGCCCATGATAGGTAATTTGCTGATTTGGCAACGAGGGCCTTTGCAAAAATGGCGTCTGACGATAGCAGCCCGAACGCGACCGCAACCAAGCCAAACCCTAGATATCGAGCCAATTCACTGATTTTTGAGGAAAAATAGTCCTGGTTTTCGCGATATTTCGCGCGTCGTTGCTCAGGAGTAGGGTCCGTCATGTTACCTCCGTCGCGTGCCGCCCCATCCATCATCGCCGACGGCATCCTTCAAGCCCTTACCTGCTTTGAACTTAGGCTGGCTTGACGCCTTAATGGTCATGGTCTCACCGGTCCGCGGATTGCGTCCCATCGAGGCTTGACGCTTCGAAACGGAAAACGTCCCGAAGCCAACGAGGCGAACCTCATCGCCCTTCTTCAGTGCTCCAGTTATCGAATCGAATACGGCTTCTACCGCTTTGGCCGCGTCGGCTTTCGACAAGCCAGCTGATTCAGCAACGGCGCTGATCAATTCGCTCTTATTCAAATCGATTCCCCCGAGACACGTATCGAAAAGATGCTATCGGTTGACCCACGGGATGTCATCGCCTTTCTTTGGCGAGTGTGATTGCTATGAAAGCGCGAACGTCCGCTTCCGTCGAACGCTGCCATTCGATGAATGACGTGGGAACGACTGCAAAGTCCCCAGACTCGGTCTATTGCTCTGCCGCATTAGCTCGATGAACGAAGGGCAAGTTTCAGGGAGCCGTTTCGAGCTGTCGAAGGCCCCTTCTGTCGCGCAACCACCCCATCCCCCGGCAAAAATTCCGAAACCGGCGGGAAATATTAAGCCTCGGGCTTTAACCTTGCGCCTCTCCCCGGCATGGTGGCCGGGGCATTATGCGGACAAGGCGGAACGGACGGAGCATGGCGAGCGATCTTGGCCCTTTTGAAAGGCTGATGCTGACGCTGGCCTGTGTGATGACGCTGTTCTTCGTCGTCGTGACGCCGCCCTTTCAGGCGCCCGACGAGAACCAGCATTATATGAAGGCGCTGCTACTGAGCCAGGGGCAGGTGCTGACCAGCCAGCGCGGCGACATGATCGGGGCGGCGTTGCCCAATGCGGCGCTCGACATTCATGCCGTCGATTTCCCGACCGATCCCGATGGCCGGGTTCAGCTTTACACCCCCGCCATGCTGGCCAAGAGCTGGTCGGCGGACGCCAAGCGGCCGGGGGAACGGTTCGCCGATTTCCCCAATGTGGCGAGCTATGCGCCGACCCTTTATGCACCCGGCGCGGCGGGGCTGATGCTGGGCGAAGCGCTCGGCCTGCCCCGGCTGGGCGCCTTCTACATGGGGCGGCTGGTCAATGCGCTGACGGCGCTGGCGCTGCTGTTCGCGGCGCTGCGGATCATGCCCTTTGGCCGGCTGGCGATGCTGGCCGTCGCGCTGCTTCCGACCTTCGCCTATCAGAATGGATCGCTCTCCTCCGACGCGGTCATCAACAGCATCGGCTTCCTCGGCCTCGCCATCGCGCTGCGGATCGGCGCGCAGGGGGCGGGCACGGGCGGCGCGACCGTCGCGGCGCTGACCGCCCCCGTGCTGGCGCTGGCCAAGGGGGTTTACCTGCCGCTGATGGCCGCCGGGCTGCGCTGGCCGCTGTGGCGCGGGCGGAGCAACTGGACCTTGCTGGCGGTGATGGCGCTGGGCGCGGGCGTGTTCGTGCTTTGGATGCGCTATAGCGGCGGGAGCCAGGCGCTTTACCACATCGCCTCGCGCAAGACCGGCGAAACGATGATGACCGCGCCGCTGGCCGAACAGTTGCGCGTCATCCTGAACGATCCCATGGGCTTCGCGCATATCCTCGTCACCAGCGTGGCGGAGCGCAGCCCGGTCTATGCGTTGCAGATCGTCGGGCGTTTCGGCTGGAACGCGATATTGCTGCCGCTGGTCGCCTATCCGATTGCGGGGATCATGCTGGCCGCCGCCGTGCTCTCGGGCGCGCAGGAGCGGTTCGGTTTGGGCCAGCGCATCTGGTGGCTGATGGTGGCCGCCGGGGTCGCCATCCTCATCGAAACCGCCATGTATCTCACCGGCACGCCCTATGCCGCCGATTATATTCAGGGAACGCAGGGGCGCTATTTCCTGCCCGTGCTGCCCTTGGCGCTGATCGCGCTGATGCCGCATTACGGGTTGGGCAACGGACCGCGCATCATGGGGCTGGCCGCCTGCGCCCTGTCGCTGATCGCGGCGGCGAGCGCGCTGGACAGCTTCTGGTGGCATGGCTTCGTCACCAGCGACGGCATGCCCCCGCACGACAGCATCGGCGCGGCGCTGCTGCTCCCCTCGCCCCGCTGGTGATCAGGCGGACAGTTTTTCCGCTCGCTCCCGCCAGGCCTGCGCCAGCACCGGCATCGCGGCCAGCGCGCGCACCGCCTCCGGCTCCTTCTTATGAGCGCCGCCGATCAGCAGGCGGAACACCCGGTCGATGGGCCATGTAGGCAACGGCCGCTCGATCAGGGTCATCGGCGCGCCAGCCTCCGCCTCCCCTTGGCGGATCACGCGCAGGTAAATGCCGCACCGCGCCGTCTGGACGATGGTCGCCATCACCTTGCCCGCACCGAAACGATGGTCGAGCTTCCAGCAGGGCTGGCGGCCATGGCTGACCTCGACCACCGCGCTGCCCATGGTGAAGCGGTCGCCCAGACAGATGTCCGCCTCCGTCATCCCGCGCGAGGCGATATTCTCGCCAAAGGCGCCCGGCGCGTCGAGCAGGGGATGGTTGCCGAGCCGCTCCCGCCACCAGTCATAATGGTCCTGCGGATAGAGATGGATCGCCTTGTCCAGCCCGCCATGATGCACCCGGTCGGCGACATGATCCCCGGCCAGCCCCTGCCAGCCGATCTGGACCGCGCCGGACACCGGTTGCTTGGCGATGGCGCTATGGTCGTCGCCGCGAAAGGGCCGGGGGCTGCCGGTCAGCAGCGCGTCTATGGTCATGGCTGTCATGTGCCCCATGTGCCACGGTTGCCAGGCGCAGCATAGGTCCGGGACGGGACCACTTGGGTTTTACCGGCACCTGCGTTAAGGCGCTCGGCATGGATGCATCCGGCCTGCGCGTCGCTCTGTTCAGCGGCAATTATAATTATGTCCGCGATGGCGCCAATCAGGCGCTCAATCGCGCCGTCGCCTATATGCTGCGCCGGGGGGCCAGCGTGCGCGTCTATTCGCCCACCACCGACACGCCTGCGTTCGAACCGGCGGGCGAACTGGTGAGCGCGCCATCTTTCCCGGTGCCGGGGCGCGGCGAATATCGGGTGCCATGGTGCCTGTCGTCCCGGCTGCGCCGCGATCTGGCCGCTTTCGCGCCCAATGTCGTGCATGTCGCCAGCCCCGATCCGCTCTGTCATCGCGCGATAAGCTGGGCGCGGGCGCGCAGCCTGCCCATCGTCGCGTCGGTGCACACCCGCTTTGAAACCTATCCGCGCTATTATGGACTAGCCTTTCTGGAGCCGGCGGTGGAAGCGATCTTGCGCCGTTTCTATCGCCGCTGCGACGCCATTGTCGCGCCGTCCGAATCCATGGCGCAACTGCTGCGCGAACAGCGGATGAGCTATGATGTCGGCATCTGGACGCGCGGCATCGACCGGGAGATTTTCCGTGCCGACCGCCGCGACCTTGGCTGGCGCGAATCGCTTGGCATCGCGCCCGATGTGCCGGTGATCGGCTTTGTCGGCCGACTGGTGATGGAAAAGGGGCTGGACGTTTTTTCGGACACCATCGACCTGCTGGCCGAACGGGGCGTTGCGCATCGCGTGCTGGTGGTGGGAGACGGCCCGGCGCGCGAATGGTTCGAAAATCGGCTGCCAAACGCCGTCTTTGCCGGGTTTCAGAAGGGACCGGACCTTGGCCGGGCGGTGGCCAGCATGGACATGCTGTTCAATCCTTCGGTCACCGAAACATTCGGTAATGTGACGCTGGAGGCGATGGCCTGCGGCCTGCCCACGGTCGCCGCGCGCGCCACCGGCAGCGAAAGCCTCGTGAGCGAAGGCGTGACCGGCCGCCTGATCCGGCCCGGCGCGATCGGCGCCTTTGCCGATGCGCTCGGCCAATATTGCATGGACGCCGACGATCGCGCCCGCGCAGGCGCCGCCGCCCGCCAGCAGGCCGAACGCTATGGCTGGGATCAGGTCAACCAGGCGCTGGTCGACACCTATTTGCGCGTCGTGCGCCAACGGGTCCATGGCACGGTCGTTCGTTCCAGCCCGGTTCCCTGATCGGGCGGGCGCGCCTATATCGGTGACGATGGCCGACCTGTTTCTATCCTCCACCCCTGATGCAACGCCGCACGGCGACAATGTGCCGCTGGCCGACCGCCTGCGGCCGCAGACATTGTCGGATGTGGTGGGGCAGGATCATCTGACCGGACCTGAAGGCGCCATTGGTCGCATGGTGGCGGCGGGTCGGCTTTCCTCGATCATATTCTGGGGGCCGCCGGGCACGGGCAAGACGACCATTTCGCGCTTGCTCGCGCAGGCCGTGGGTATGCGGTTCGAGCCCATCTCTGCGATTTTTTCCGGTGTCGCCGACCTCAAGAAGATTTTTGCCGCCGCGCGCGATCATGCCCGCACTGGCCAGCGCACGCTGCTGTTTGTGGATGAAATCCACCGTTTCAACCGGGCGCAGCAGGATGGCTTCCTGCCCTTTGTCGAGGATGGCACGGTCACGCTGGTCGGCGCGACCACCGAGAACCCGAGTTTCGAACTGAACGCCGCCCTTTTGTCGCGCGCGCAGGTGCTGATCCTGCGGCGGCTGGACAGCGATGCGCTGGGCCTGCTGCTCGACCGGGCGGAAGCGCTGATGGACCGGCCCCTGCCCCTTGACGCCGCCGCGCGCGAGGCGCTGATCGCCAGCGCCGATGGCGATGGCCGCTTCCTGCTCAATCAGGCGGAGACGCTGTTTTCCGTTGATCTTCCCGCGCCGCTTGATCCGGTCGGCCTGTCCGCCCTGCTGCACCGCCGCGTCGCTGTGTATGACAAGGATCGGGAGGGCCATTATAACCTCATTTCCGCGCTTCATAAGTCGCTGCGCGGGTCCGATCCACAGGCGGCGCTTTACTATCTCGCGCGGATGCTGGTGGCGGGGGAAGACCCGCTTTACGTGCTGCGCCGTCTGGTCCGATTCGCCAGCGAGGATATCGGCCTTGCCGACCCGCAGGCGCTGATCCAGTGCCTCGCCGCCAAGGACAGCTATGATTTCCTCGGGTCACCCGAAGGCGAACTGGCGGTCGTGCAGGCCTGTCTCTATTGTGCGACCGCCCCGAAATCCAACGGCGCCTACAAGGCGATGAAAGCAGCCTGGAAATCCGCCCGCGACACCGGATCGCTGATGCCCCCGGCCAATATATTGAACGCCCCGACCAGGCTGATGAAGGATGTCGGCTATGGGCAGGGCTATGAATATGACCATGACGCGAAGGATGGCTATTCGGGCGCCGATTACTGGCCGCGGGACATGACCCCGCAGACCTTCTACACGCCCGGCGAACGCGGGTTCGAGGCGCGAATTGCGGAGCGCATGGCGTGGTGGAGCAAATTGCGCGCCGAACGCGGCGGCGCATGACGCCGCGCTTCGAGCGATTCGTCGCCATCGACTGGTCGGGCGCAAAGGGCGATCGGCACAAGGGGATAGCGGTCGCCTCGTGCGAGCCGGGCAAGGCGGCGCCCGCGCTTGTCGCCTCTCCATCCGGCCGCCACTGGTCGCGCACCGAAGTCGCCGACTGGCTGGTGGCGACCGCAAGATCGAGACCGACGCTGTTCGGATTCGATTTCAGTTTCGCGCCGCCCTTGATCGAGAGGGGCGGCTATCTGCCCGGCGACGATGTGCCGGATGACGCCCCGGCCTTCTGGGCCTATGTCGACGCGCGCTGCGACGATGCGGATCTGGGCGCGGCCAGTTTTCTGGAAACTGCCCATCGCCGTCATTTCTATTTCGGCAAGGCGGATGGCGTGAAATCCGACTTCATGCACCTGCGGCGATGCGAAGCCCGATACAACGCGCAAGGCGGCGGCAAGCCGTCCACGGTCTACGACGCCATCGGCGCAGCGCAGGTGGCCAAGGCCAGCTTTGCCGGAATGCGCCTGCTCCATCGGGCGCGCGCCCATGTTCCGGTCTGGCCATTCGATCCAGCGCCCGAGGACGGATCGCTGATCGTCGAGATCTATACCAGCATCGCGGCGCGCGACGCCGGACGGCCAAAGGGACGCAGCAAGATGCGCGATGCGACAGCGCTCAACGATGCGCTGTCGTCCTTAGGAGCCATGCCCCATTTCGGCCCCATGCCCGACGACCACGGCGCCGACGCGATCCTGACCGCCGCATGGATGCGCCATCGGTCGGGGGAAGCGTCGCTCTGGTCGCCTGATGCGCTCAATCCGCTCATCGCCCGCACAGAGGGCTGGACGTTCGGCGTCATCTGACTATATGGGCTGCCTTCATCCCGATGGATGGCCGGCTTAGCACAGCGGTAGTGCAGCGGTTTTGTAAACCGAAGGTCGGGGGTTCGATCCCCTCAGCCGGCACCATTGTCCCCATCCGCCAATCAACCTGGCCCACCGTTGATCGGGCTGAGCGTGCGCCATGGTTCGGTGCGTTCCGCCTTCCGCTTCCCCCACGCCCGCAGACAGCCCATGAAGCCGGGGTCGAACATGATGTCCTCCGGCTTGGTGCATCCGCCACCTTCAGGCGCGGCCGCATCATGGCCGTCGGCCGTGACGAAATGGATCGGCCCGACGGGATGCTCCAGCCGCAACGCCGCGATGGAGCCGACTTCCAACTGGTTGACGACAATGGCCTCCGCCCGGATGGCGTTGGTCAGCGCGTCCGAATTGACGTCGGGCTTGGTAAGCGGATCGCCAGGCACGCGGCTTTTCGCGCGCGCCAGCGTCGTCGGCCCGTTCCGCACGATATAGATCGCCGGCTCGCGCGCAGCGTCATGCTTGGCATCGCCCGTCGATCTGTGGAAGGCGCGCTCCACGTCAGCGCTGATCCGGGCGGCAAAGACCGACTGGCGCACGCCGCCGTCATAATAGCTTTTATCGCCAACCCGCACCTGCTGGAAAAAGACCGGCATAGCGGCCGACGCCAGCGCCGCCCCCGCCAGGCATTGCTGGGCCGTGCGGGGATCGCGCCGGTAGCGCCGGGCGATTTCCACCGCGTCGACATAGAAGAAATCGCCGCTGTCCGCCTCGACGAAACCGATCAGCACGACCTTGTCCAGGTCGGCCAGCGCCGCGATCAGCGGGCAGCCCGCCTCGGCGCCATCGGGGCACAAAGCCGCCTCGATCTTGCGGCGCAGCGGTTTGAGCCCCGCCATCGACCCGCGAATGGCCGCCTGCCATTGCGGGTGCCGGTCAACGACATCGCTTTCGCGAGCCGGGCTGTAATTGCGCTCCATCGCCGCCATCGCCTCTGGCGTGCCCAGCGCTACGAACAGCGATTGCAACCCGCCGGTGCTGACGCCGGTCACGGCGTCGAAATCGGGCAGTTGGCCCTTGTCGGCCAGCGTCTTCAAATAGGTCGCGCCAAAAGCGCCCCATTGCCCGCCGCCCGACAACAGAAGGACCGACAGGCGGCGCTCGTCGCGACGATCCGGCGTCAGCTTGCGATTCAGCAGGGATTGCAGCGGCGTCGGCGGCGCGGTGATCTCGGCGGCTGCGGCGACCATGGCCGCGCTGTCGTCGCCATGGATCTCGGCCTCCAGCGGCGATGGCGGCAGGCGGTGGCGCAGCGCCGCGCCGGTGGCGCCGGCCTTGTCAAATTCCGCGCAGGCAATGCGGATCGGCCCGGATGTCGAACAGGCGGCCAGCATCATCAGCGCCAGCGCCGCAAAAACGCGCTTCGTCATTCCCGATTTCCTCCCTGTCGTTGCCGAACCTGATGACAGTGCAACGCCAGGTGAACTATGACCCCGGTCACAATGGTGGAAATGGTCAGGGGTCGGGGGGACTGAACACCGACCATCCTGTGCGCCGCGCCAGCTCCTCCAGCGCCAGCGTGCCAAGATAACTATTGCCATTGTCGTTCAGCCCCGGCGACCACACCGCGACGGCGGCGACGCCCGGCACGATCGCCAATATGCCCCCGCCCACCCCCGATTTGCCCGGAATGCCGACGCGAAAGGCGAAATCGCCCGAGGCGTCATAATGGCCGCAGGTCAGCATCAGCGCATTGATGCGCCGTGCGCGGCGGGGCGACACCACCCGCCCGCCATCAGGATGCCGCCCGTCGAGCATCAGATAGCGGCCCGCCAGGGCGAGCTGGCGGCAACTCATCTCGATGGCGCACTGATGGAAATAGCTGCCCAGCACCAGATCGACGGGATGCCGGACATTGCCAAAGGCGCGCATATAATGGGCCAGCGCCATGTTGCGATGGCCGGTCGCGGTTTCCGACGCGGCCACCGCTTCGTTGATCGCAATGGCGTCATCGCCCGCCAGATAGCGAACGAAACGCAGCATCTCGCCAATGGCGACGCGCGGCTGGTGCCCGCCCAGATTGACGTCGGCCACCACGATGGCCCCCGCGTTGATGAACGGATTGCGCGGAATGCCCTGTTCATGCTCGAGCTGGGTGATGGAGTTGAAGGCGTTGCCCGAAGGTTCCCGGCCGACCCGGTCCCACAACTGGTCGCCGACCTTGCCGAGCGCCAGCGTCAGCGCGAATACCTTGGAAATGGACTGGATCGAAAATGGCTCGTCCGCATCGCCCGCCGTTATCATCCTGCCGTCGACCGTGACGACTGCGATGCCGAACCGGGCGGGATCGACCTTGGCCAGTTCGGGAATATAGTTCGCCACCCTGCCCCGATGGTCGCGCGTGCCCATATGCGCGGCGATTTCGGCAATGATGGTGACAAGGTCCATGCGCCCGCTATTCTCCTGACGAAGCACGCTGCGTCAGTGCGCCGCCGCCCCGGTCTCGACGCCCGCCTTATCATGCAGGGCGATCACCGTGTCGAGGGCGCTGCCGGCGGAAATGTCGCGCAGACACTCCGCGATCAGGCCGATCCTCAAATGGACAGGGAAGATTCTGCCAACAAGGGCTGCCCGGTAGACGGAGTGGGGCTCCTGGTTGTCGCCATCAGCATGAACCCATGGCCTCATCACAGGTCGCCCGGTCCAGCCTGCGATTGCCGGCGCGAATTTCTCATGCGATAGCAGGGGGCATGAGCGCGTTTGCTTTCCTTGGCGCCGCATTCGCCGAAATCGCCGGATGCTTCGCCTTCTGGGCTTGGATTCGGCTGGGCAAGTCCCCCTGGTGGATCGCACCCGGCATCCTCTCGCTCTGCCTGTTCGCCTATCTTCTCACCCTGCCTGCATTGGATCAGGCCGGACGGTCATACGCTGCCTATGGCGGCGTCTATATCATGTCCGCCCTATGCTGGCTCTGGCTTGTCGAGGGAACGAAGCCGGATCGCTGGGATGTGCTGGGCGCTGCCGTCTGCCTCATTGGCGCGGCGATCATCTACCTCGGTCCGCGCGGTCAGACCGCCGGATAGACTTCTGCTTGCAACCGTCGCCAACTCAGCCTTATCCTGAACTGCTGCTCAGGAGAACAGCATGTCCGTCAGCATCCCGCCTGTCCACGCCGCCTTCATCGATACCATCTGCGCCGCCATAGCCGCCGATGATCGCTTCATCGCGCTCCTTGCTGGCGGCTCCTTCATCCATGGCGGCATGGATAGTCATTCCGATCTCGATCTGGTGCTGGTGGCCCGCGACGATGCGCTGGCCGACGTCATGGCGTCGCGCACAGCTTTTGCCCGATCATTGGGGCCGGTCATGAGCGCCTTTACCGGCGAGCATGTCGGTGAACCGCGCCTGCTCATCTGCCTTTATGGCCCGCCCCTGCTGCACGTGGACTTGAAATTCGTCGGTACGGATGACCTTGACCGGCGGATCGAGCGGCCCGCCATTCTGTTCGCGCGCGAGGAATCCCGCATTGCCGAGCGGCTGGACCGCGTGGCCATCGCCTGGCCCGACCATGATGCGCAATGGTTCGAGGACCGCATCTGGGTTTGGCTTCACTATGCCGCGACCAAGGTGGCGCGCGGCGAACTATATGAGGCGTTGGGGATGCTCGGCTGGCTGCGCGAGCATGTGATTGGCCCGATGCTCTATCGACGCGCGGGTCAGCCGCAGCGCGGCGTCCGGCGAATCGAACAGGCCGGCGTCGATCCGGATGGCCTGCTTGCCGCGACGCTGGCGGGCCATGACGCCGCCGAAATCCGCACAGCTTTATTGGCCGTTGTCGATATCTATCTGTCTTTGCGGGAGGACCACCTGCCCGCCATGCCGAGCACCAATATGCCGATGGTGCTGTTGGCATGGATGGAGAATATGGGACGCAGCTGAACCGTCCGGCCTCACATCATTTGCGTTGTTCGCGCGACAAAGTGAGACGCAAGCCGCCGTCTCCGTCCAGCACGGCTTCACCATCGGTGAGCACGAGTTGTTGCTGGATCGAAATTTGCCTTGTGCCGCGTGGACAGGCTTTGTCGTCGGCAGGCCTTGAGTAGCGCGCAGAGACGGACAGGCGGTCAACCTGGTATCGGCCGATCGTGATTTCGATACTGCGCGTCTCGCTGCCGGATGTTTCACCGTCACATGATGCCGGGTTGTCGGCCGCTTCCTGGATCGACACACGCGCGGATGCGCGGCCGACCAACAGATTACCCGACCACAAAATGTCCGGCCCCATGGAAAGCGTGACGCGAACCGGGATCGTCGCCACCATTATCGGCGATGTCATCGTGCGCGGCATGGCAACGACCTGCGGCGGAGGCGCTGGCTGGGCCAAGATCGGCGTCGGAAAAACCGCGATCATGCAGAATATCGCAATGCGGAACATAGTCGCCACGGATTTCCTCCTTCCTTCCGCCCCCGATGCCGATCAGGGGCGACAGATCATGCCGCGACCTTCGCCAGCGCGGCCCTGACCGCTTCGACCGCCGCCTGCGCCCTGTCGCCTTCGGGGCCGCCGCCCTGCGCCATGTCGGGACGGCCGCCGCCGCCCTTGCCGCCCAGCGCCTCTACGCCCGCGCGGACCAGGTCGACGGCGCTCACCGTGGCGGTCAGGTCGTCGGTCACGCCCACCGCGATGGTGGCGCGGCCATCGACGACCGCCAGCACGGCGGAAATACCGCTGCCCAGCGTCTTCTTGTTACCATCGACGATGCCGCGCAGTTCCTTCGGGTCGAGGCCGTCGATCACCTGCGCGAGGAAGCTGAAACCCGCCACCTGTTCCGGCCCGGCCGGGGCCGCGCCCCCCGCGCCGCCGCCCAGCGCCAGCGCTTTCTTCGCTTCGGCGAGTTCACGCTCCAGCTTGCGGCTCTGTTCCACCAGCGCGGCGATGCGCGCAGGCACGTCGTCGGGCGTGGTCTTGAGCGTCGCAGCCGTCTGGCGCAGCTTGTCGTCGCGCTCGGTCAGCCACAGGCGCGCGGCCTCTCCGGTCAGCGCCTCGATACGGCGCACGCCGCTGGAAACGGCGCTTTCCGACACGATCTTGAACAGGGCGATGTCCCCCGTCGCCCGGACATGGGTGCCGCCGCACAATTCGACCGAATAGCTCAGCCCGTCGCCCTTCCCCATGGAAAGCACGCGGACCTCGTCACCATATTTTTCGCCGAACAGCGCCATGGCGCCCGCACTGATCGCGTCGTCCGGGGTCATCAGGCGGGTCGTGACTTCCTCATTATGGCGGACCTGCGCGTTCACATCCGCCTCGATCGCGGCGATCTGCTGGCTCGTCAGCGCCTCAGGATGCGAGAAGTCGAAGCGCAGGCGATCGGGCGCGACAAGGCTGCCCTTCTGCGTCACATGCGCGCCCAACTGGTTGCGCAGCGCGGCGTGAAGCAGATGGGTGGCGCTGTGGTTGGCGCGGATGCGGTCGCGCCGGTCGGTGTCGACCGCCAGATGGACGGTGTCGCCCACCTTGACGCCGCCTGCTGCGATCCGCGCCTTGTGCGCGTGCAGGCGGCCTAGCGGCTTGGACGTATCCTCGACCACGGCTTTCAACCCGGCCTGCGTGGAAATCACGCCGGCGTCGCCCATCTGGCCGCCGCTTTCGCCATAGAAGGGCGTCTGGTTGGTGATGACGACCACTTCATCGCCAGCCGCCGCGCTGTCAACGCGCGCGCCGTCCTTCACCAGCGCCAGCACCTCGCCTTCGCCCTGCGTGGCCGTGTAGCCGACAAATTCGGTGCTGCCGGTGGTTTCGGCAATGTCGAACCAGATGTCGTCCGACGCCTTTTCGCCCGACCCCTTCCACGCGGCGCGGGCGGCGGCCTTCTGTTCGGCCATGGCGGCGTCGAAGCCGGCGCGGTCGACGGTCAGGCCGCGCGAGCGCAGCGCGTCCTCGGTCAGGTCATAGGGGAAGCCATAGGTGTCATAGAGCTTGAACGCCGTCTCACCCGGCAATGTGCCGCCTTCGGCCATATCCCCGGTCGCTTCGTCCAGCAGGCGCAGGCCGTTTTCCAACGTCTTGCGAAAGCGGGTTTCCTCGCGCAGCAAGGTTTCCTCGATCAGCGACTGGGCGCGGACCAGTTCGGGATAGGCGCCGCCCATTTCCGACACGAGGCTGGAGACGAGGCGATACATCAGCGGCTCCTTCGCGCCGATGATGTGGGCATGGCGCATGGCCCGGCGCATGATCCGGCGCAGGACATAGCCCCGGCCTTCGTTCGCGGGCAGCACGCCGTCGGCGATCAGGAAGCTGGTCGAGCGCAGATGGTCGGCGATGACGCGATGGCTGGCCTTATGCTCGCCATCCGTCGCGGTTTTCGACAGCGCCCCGCTCTCGGCGATCAGCGCCTTGAACGTGTCGGTATCATAATTGTCATGCACGCCCTGAAGCACGGCGGCGATGCGCTCCAGCCCCATGCCGGTGTCGATGCTGGGCCTGGGCAGTTCGCTGACGATCTCGTTGGCTTCCTGCTCATATTGCATGAAGACGAGGTTCCAGATTTCGACGAAGCGGTCGCCATCCTCTTCCGGGCTACCCGGAGGGCCGCCCCAGATATGGTCGCCATGGTCGTAGAAGATTTCCGAACAGGGTCCGCAGGGGCCGCTATCGCCCATCGCCCAGAAATTATCCTTGGTCGGAATGCGGATGATGCGCTCTTCGGGAAGGCCCGCAATCTTCTTCCACAGGTCGAACGCCTCGTCGTCCGTGTGGTAGACGGTTGCGGTCAGCTTCTCGGCGGGAAGGCCCCATTCCCTGGTCAGCAGCGTCCAGGCATGAGTGATCGCCTGTTCCTTGAAATAATCGCCGAAGCTGAAATTGCCCAGCATTTCAAAGAAAGTATGGTGCCGCGCCGTGTAACCGACATTGTCGAGGTCGTTATGCTTGCCGCCCGCGCGGACCGACTTCTGGCTCGACGTCGCGGTCTTGTAGGGGCGGGTTTCCAGGCCCGTAAAGACATTCTTGAACGGCACCATCCCTGCGTTGACGAACATCAGCGTCGGGTCGTTGTGCGGCACCAGCGGGGCCGAGGGAACGATGGTGTGGCCGTTGGCCCCGAAATAATCGAGGAAAGAGCGGCGAATGTCGTTGGTCGAGGTCATGGGGGCGATTTAGTGGGAAGCGCCTCGCCGCACAAGCGGGGGATTTGGTCGTAATGCAGCATCCGTCCAGCCAGCGAAGGCTGGCAGCGACCGTCATCCCGGCCTTGAGCCGGGACCCAGCTTCTTCCAATCTACCCATAGAAGCTGGACCCCGGCTCAAGGCCGGGATGACGGGTAGGAGTCTACCAATCGGCCCCGGTCGCAACCGACGGCGGCCCTCTCCCCGTCAGGCGGCGGCTTTCGCCTCCAGGCGGAATTTGTGCAGCAGCGGTTCGGTATAGCCGCTGGGCTGCTCCACGCCTTCGAACACCAGCGCCCGCGCCGCCTTCCACGCAAAGCTGCTCTCTTCGTTGCCCGACATCGGCCGGTAGAGCGGATCGGCCGCATTTTGCGCGTCGACCTTCCTAGCCATGCGGGCGAAGGCGGCGTCGACCTGATCCGCCGTGCACACGCCGTGCAGCAGCCAGTTGGCCATATGCTGGGAGGAAATGCGCAGCGTCGCGCGGTCTTCCATCAGGCCGACGTCATGGATGTCGGGCACCTTCGAACAACCAATGCCCTGATCGATCCAGCGGACGACATAGCCAAGGATGCCCTGGGCGTTGTTGTCCAGTTCCTCGGCGACTTCCTCGGCCGACCAGTTATGCCCGGCGGGCGCGACCGGAATGGTCAGCAGCCGGTCGAGCGGGGCGATCCCTTCCGCCTTGCGCTCTTCCTGCCGCGCGAACACGTCGATACGGTGATAATGGGTCGCGTGCAGCGTCGCCGCCGTGGGCGAAGGCACCCAGGCGGTGTTCGCGCCGCTCTTCGGGTGGCCGACCTTCTGGTCCAGCATGTCGGCCATCTTGTCCGGCGCCGCCCACATGCCCTTGCCGATCTGCGCCCGGCCCGACAGGCCGCAGGCAAGGCCGATCTGGACGTTGCGATCCTCATAGGCGGCGATCCAGTCGCTGCTCTTCATCGCGCCCTTGCGGATCATCGGCCCGGCCTGCATCGACGTGTGCATCTCGTCGCCGGTGCGGTCGAGGAAGCCGGTGTTGATGAAGACGATGCGGTCCTTCACCGCGTGGATGCAGGCGGCAAGGTTGGCGGAGGTGCGGCGTTCCTCATCCATCACGCCGACCTTCAGCGTATAACGGGCAAGACCCAGCACATCCTCGATCGCGTCGAACAATGCGTTGGTGAACGCCGCTTCCTCCGGCCCGTGCATCTTGGGCTTGACGATATAGACGCTGCCCGCGCGGCTGTTGCCACCTTCCCGCTTCAGGTCATGAAGCGCGATCAGGCTGGTGACGATGCCGTCCAATATGCCTTCGGGCGCTTCATTGCCATTGGCCAAGCGAATAGCAGGCGTGGTCATCAGATGCCCGACATTGCGGACGAACAACAGGCTGCGGCCCGGCAGGGTGAAGGCGCTACCGTCGGGCGCGGTATAGGCGCGGTCGGGGTTGAGCGCGCGGGTCATCATCGCCCCGCCCTTTTCGAACGTGTCGGTCAGGTCGCCCTGCATCAGGCCCAGCCAGTTGGCATAGGCGGCAACCTTGTCCTGCGCATCGACGGCCGCGACCGAATCTTCCAGATCGCAGATGGTGGTCAGCGCGGATTCCAGGATGACGTCGGCTATGCCCGCCGGATCGTCCTTGCCGATGGGATGGTCCTTGTCGAAGACGACTTCGATATGCAGGCCATTATGGCGGAAAAGCTTGCCCTTGGCGCTGGCGCCGACGAGCTGCGTCGGGTCGGCCAGCACGATGTCTTCGCTCGTCAGGTCGGCCCAGCTTCCCGACGCAAGCGGGATGGCGTCGTCCAGAAACGCCCTGGCCCAGGCGATGACCTGCGCGCCGCGCGCGGCGTCAAAGCCCTTGCCCTCTGGCGTGCCGGGAATGGCGTCGGTGCCATAGAGCGCGTCATAGAGGCTGCCCCAGCGGGCGTTGGCGGCGTTCAGCAGGAAACGGGCGTTGAGGATGGGGACGACCAGTTGCGGCCCGGCCATGCACGCGACTTCGTCATCGACGTTTTCGCTGCCGATGGCGAAGGGCGCGGGTTCCGGGACGAGATAGCCGATTTCCCGCAGGAATCCCTGATATTCGGCCTGATCGATAGGTTGGCCGAACCGCGCCTTGTGCCAGGCGTCGATCTTCGCCTGAAGATCGTCCCGCTTGGCGAGCAGCGCGGCGTTGCGGGGCGCGAGGGTGGCAAAAATCCCGGCCGCACCGGTCCAGAATGCGGCAGTATCGACGCCCGTGCCAGGCAATGCGCGATTTTCGATGAAATCGACCAACTCGGACGCGACCTGCAGGCCGGCGCGATCAACAAACAATCCCATGGTTCAGGCTCCCATATTTCCGGGCCTGAATAGACCTTCACGATTATATGCGATAGACGCCATTATATGAATTAAGAATTTCACCTAAGGAAATAATCATGGACCCCGATTATGCCCTGTTCGCGACCATCGTTGCGGAAGGCGGCATGGCTGCGGCGGGAAGACGCCTGCATATCTCCCCGGCCATGGTGTCGAAGCGGCTGATGCGGCTGGAGCAGCGGCTGTCCGCGCGCCTGATCCAGCGCACGACCCGACGGTTGGCGCTGACCCCCGCGGGCGCACGGCTCCATGCCGACCTGTTGCCGATCATGGCGGCGCTGGATGCGGCGGAGCGCCGCGTGGCGGGGTTGAGCGAGGCCGTATCCGGCCCCCTGTGCATCAGCGCCCCCACATCCTTCGGACGAATGCACGTCGCCCCCCATCTGGGCCGGTTCCTGATGCTGCACCCGCATGTGGACCTGCGCCTTGATCTGTCAGACGATTATGTCGATCTGCTCGGCGCCCGGACGGACATGGCCATCCGCATCACCGCCGATCCCGGATCGGGCATGGCCGCACGGCGACTGGCCACCAACCGCCGTCTCCTGTGCGCCACGCCCGCCTATCTCGACGCCTTTGGCGCGCCGGAGCGGATCGGCGACCTCAAACATCATCGCCTGCTCGCCGCCGACGGGCAATTGCCCTGGCGGCTGATCGGCCCGCGCGGCGCGGCCACGGTCGACGGGCAGAGCCATGTCCGCACCAACAGCAGCGAGGTCGTGCGCGAGTTGATGCTGGGCGGCGTGGGCATAGCATTGCGTTCGCTGTGGGATGTCAGCGACGCGCTGGCCGATGGCCGTGTGCGCCAGATTTTGTCGGGCCATGAGGGTTCTTCCGATGTCGGCCTGTTCGCCGTCTATCCCCATCAACCGCATCCCCCGCTGGCGTTGTCGGCCTTCATCGACTTTCTGGCCGAAATCTATGCGCCGACGCCGCCCTGGAGCCATCGTGGCATTGCCCCCGCCCTGCCAGCGGCCTAAGGCGTCGGCATGGACGAAAACACCCGCCGCGCCGCCCTCGATTATCATCGCTATCCCCAGCCCGGTAAGCTCCGCATAGAGCCGACCAAGCGGATGGTGAACCAGCGCGATCTGGCGCTGGCCTATTCTCCCGGCGTGGCGGCCCCCTGTGTCGAGATCGCCGCCGATCCCGACAAGGCGCTGGATTACACCGCGCGCGGCAATCTGGTCGCGGTCATTTCCAACGGCACCGCCGTCCTTGGCCTGGGGGCCATCGGCGCGCTCGCGTCCAAGCCGGTGATGGAGGGCAAGGCCGTCCTGTTCAAGAAGTTCGCCGACATCGACGTGTTCGACATCGAAGTCGACACCACCGACCCCGACAAGTTCGTCGAAGCCGTGGCGCTGCTGGAGCCGACATTCGGCGGCATCAATCTGGAAGACATCAAGGCGCCCGAATGTTTCGCCATAGAGGCGCGCCTGAAGGAACGGATGAACATTCCGGTCTTTCACGACGATCAGCATGGCACAGCCATCGTCGTCGCGGCGGCGGTGACCAATGCGCTGGTGCTTCAGGGCAAGACTCTGGCCGACGCGCGGTTGGTGACGTCGGGCGCGGGCGCGGCGGCGCTGGCCTGCGTCGACCTGCTGGTCGCCATGGGCCTGCCCGTCGACCATGTGACGCTGACCGACAAGGACGGCGTCATCCATTCGGGCCGCGAGGGCATGTTGCCCAATATGGCGCGTTATGCCCGCGACACCAATGCCCGCACCCTGCCCGAAGTGCTGCCGGGGGCCAATGTCTTCCTGGGCCTGTCGGCGCCGGGCGTGCTGAAACCCGAATGGCTGCCGCTGCTGGCCGACAAGCCGCTGATCTTCGCGCTCGCCAATCCGGAGCCGGAAATCCTGCCCGAAGTCGCGCGCGCCGCGCGGCCCGACGCCATCGTCGCGACTGGCCGGTCGGATTATCCCAATCAGGTCAACAATGTCCTGTGCTTCCCCTATATCTTCCGGGGCGCGCTGGACGCTGGCGCAACGGAAATCAACGAAGCGATGAAGATGGCGGCGGCCGAGGCGATTGCCGGGCTGGCGCGCCGTCCCGCGCATGACAGCGTGGCGCAGGCCTATGGCGGCCGCAAGCTGACCTTCGGCCCCGATTATATCATCCCCACCCCGTTCGACCCGCGCCTGATCCTGGAGATCGCGCCCGCCGTCGCCCGCGCGGCCATGGCGTCCGGGGTCGCGCGTCGCCCGCTCGACATCCATCATTACCGGCGGAAATTGTCGGGGCAGAACACCCGGTCGACCCAGTTGATGCTGCCCGTTTTCGATGCCGCGCGTGGCAGCGGCAAGCGGGTCGCCTTTGGCGAGGGCGAGGATGAGCGCGTGCTCCGCGCCGTCCATGATGCTCTGGAGGAAGGGCTGATGCGGCCGGTTCTCGTCGGCCGCCGCCGCATATTGGAAAAGCGACTCGCGGAACTGGAACTGCGCCTCGACCTCGACCGGGACGTCGAGATTGTCGATCCCGAAACCGACTACGAACTGATGGCGAAGCTGGTCGAAGGCTATCGCACGGTCGCCGCCCGGCGCGGCATACCCGCTGCGGAAATTCAGCGCCATGTCTATCGCCGCCCGGCGGTCACCGCCGCCATGCTGCTGCGCATGGGCCATGCCGATGCTGCGCTGGTCGGCGGCAATTCGGAATATTGGGGACAGGTGGAACATGTGCTGCGGATCATCGACCGGCTGCCGGGCAATGAGCGCGTCTACGCCCTGTCGGGCCTCATCCTCGATGCGGGCGCCTTGTTCCTGACCGACACCCATATGGTGCCGGACCCCAGCCCTGAACAGGTGGCGGAACTGACCCAGTTGGCCGCCACCGAACTGCGCCATTTCGGCCTCAAGCCCAAGGTTGCGCTGCTGTCCCACTCCAATTTCGGCTCTTCGCACAGCCCCAGCGCGCGCAAGATGCGCAGCGCGCTTACATTGCTGCGCAAGGCAGCGCCCGAGCTGACCGTCGATGGCGAAATGCACGCCGACGCGGCGCTCAGTCAGGCGCTGCGGGACAAGCTCATCCCCGATTCGCGCTTCGCTGGCCCGGCCAATCTGCTGGTCATGCCCAATCTGGATTCGGCCAACATCGCTCTTACGGCGCTGGCCGCCTCATCCAGTTCGCCGACCATCGGCCCCATGTTGCTGGGCCTGTCCCAGCCCATCCATGTGCTGACGCCGGGCGTATCGTCGCGCGGCATTTTGAACATGATCGCCATCGCTGTCGCCGAAGCGGGGCGCGAAGGCAGCGATTAACCTTTTTGCCCTAACATGGCCTCGACAAGGAGGTGGCGCGCGCCATGGTAAAATCGTTGATCCGTTCGGTCGCTCCCAAATTGCTGCTTGGCGGCGGCGTTCTGGCGCTGGCGGCGGTGGTCACTGGCCTTGCCGAGCGTGCGCCCGGCGAAACGCCGCCCGCGCCGCAACCGACGCCACAGCCCAAGCCGGCACAGATCGCCTCCGCCCAGCCCATCGAACGCTCGCGCAATCAGCCGGTCGAGGTTGAAAAGGGCGCCCTTGTGGTTCGCCGCGTTCTCCCCATTCAGCCTCCCTTCCGCCATGGCGATTATATGTGGGACGAAAATGGCGCCCCCGCCGATGGCCGCATCATCGTGACCATCGACCTCAAGGCCCAGACCTTGTCGGTGTTCCGCGATGGCTATGAAATCGGCGCCGCCGTCATCATCTATGGCGCGGACAACAAGCCCAGCCCGCTGGGCGCGTTCCCGATCACGGAGAAGGACGCCGACCATGTGTCGAACCTGTATGACGCGCCCATGCCCTATATGCTGCGCCTGACCAATGACGGCGTCGCCATCCACGGCAGCGACGTTCAATGGGGCAACGCCACCCATGGCTGTATCGGCGTGCCGACGCCCTTTGCCGAAAAGCTGTTCAAGGTGGCGAAGCTGGGCGATCTGGTCATCATCACCAATGGCCGGATGCTCGACACCAGCAAGGCGCAGCGCGGCGCCTGAAGGCGACGCGTTGGGAACCGGCGCTTTTCAATCTCTGCCGCGAACGCTATCAAAGCGGAAAAATATGCCGGGAGGATGACCGGGGCTTGCTCCCATGTTTACGGAACGCCCTGATGCCCTCCGCCGTCGACAGCCCCTCCCCGTCAGCGCGCCCGCACAGCCTGGGTGAAGACGCCTATGCCGTGGCCATTGGCTGCGCCTTCATCGCCATGGGGGTGATGATGCTGAAACAGGCGGGGCTGGTGACTGGCGGCATGGCGGGGATCGCGCTGCTGCTGTCCTATCTGCTGCATTACCCGGCGACGACCCTGTTCCTGATCGTCAACATCCCCTTCTTCCTCTTTGCCGGGCGCAGCATGGGGGTCGCCTTCGGTCTCAAGACGCTGTTCGCCAATGTCGCCATCATGGCGATGGGCTGGATGCTGCCAGGCGCGATCAGCATCGCCCGGATCAGCCCCTTCTTTGCCGCGCTGTTCGGCGGATCGATCATCGGTTTCGGCATTCTCGCCATTGCGCGCCATGGCGCGGGGGTCGGCGGGCTGGGCGTTGTCGCCCTTAGCCTGCAAAAGAGCCGGGGATGGAATGCCGGACGCACGCAGATGATTGGCGACGCGCTGATCCTGCTGGCGTCATGGCCGCTGCTCGACTGGCATCGCTTTGGCCTGTCCTTGCTGTCGGCGGTCGCGATCAATCTCGTTCTGGCGGTCAATCATCGTCCGGGCCGCTATATCGGTTACTGACAGAGCATATCGCCGTCACGATCGCGCGCCGCCAACGCCGCCTTCTCGTCATAGGCAAGGCGCGGAAAAGCCACCCCCTCCATCGACGCGCGGTTCTGGCACAGGTCGGCGCAGTGAACATCGACCACGCCGGGCAAAGCCACGCGATCGCCCTCATAGGTCGCAACGATGGTGCATTGGGCGCGCGGAAAGCGCAGGATCAGCTTGTCGCCCGCGCGCCGGGCCGTTCCCCGGCCCTTGCAGGTCTGCCCCTCGCCAAATTCCACTTCCGCGCCCATGCGAAATTTGTTCGGTCCATCAGCGACAACACAGAGCAGGTCGCGCCCGGCCTCATGCCGCCTCTGGTAGAGGCCGACCGGCGAAATCCTGCCCGCGTCGACGATGACGCCGCTTTCGATGGCGGCCCGCTCCAGTCCTGACGGCGCCTGCCCGTTCTGGACGGGGGCGGCCACGTCCTGCTGCGACGCCTGCTGACAGGCGCACAGCAGGATCGGAAGGATCAGCGTGGCCCTATGCCTCGGCATCGACGGGGGTCAGCCCCTCCGCTGTGACGCGACGGAAAAAGCAGCTCCGCGCGCCCGTGTGGCACGTGGGCCCGGCGGGGACCGCCTTGACCCAGACGGCATCCTGATCGCAATCGATGCGAATATCGCGCACGGCCAGCATATGGCCGGAACTTTCGCCCTTTTTCCAAAGCGACTGGCGGCTGCGCGACCAGAAATGAGCAAAACCGGTTTCCACCGTCAGCGCCAGCGCCTGCGCATTCATATGCGCGACCATCAGCACATCGCCGCTGTCGACGTCGGTCACCACGGCCGTGATCAGGCCGTCGCGGTCATATTTGGGATCAAGGGTCAGCCCCGTGTCGCGCGCATCACTCATGCCCCCGCCTATAGGGGCGCTGACGATGGATGCGAAGCCCCCCTTTTTCAGCCCCGACCGATCAGTTTCTGCGCCATGACGTCAGCGACAAGGGCGGCAGGCAGGCCGCTGGCGGCGCTTTCGGCCCAGATGGCGTGCAGTCGGCCGGGGATCAGCGCGACCCGCGCGTCCACTTCCGCGCGGTCGCCCTGCCCCAGATATTCGAGGCCCACATTGATGATGCCGCCTGCGTTGATGACATAATCGGGGGCATAGAGAATGCCCCGCTCATGCATGCGCTGCGCATCCGCCGGGGTGGCAAGCTGATTATTGGCGCCGCCCGCCACGACGCCGGCGCGAATCAGCGGAATGCTGCGTTCGTTCAGGATCGCGCCCAGCGCATTGGGGCTGACGATGTCCGCATCCAGCGTCAGTATCTCGTCGGCGCCGCACACCGCCGCACCCAGTTCCTGCGCCAGCGCCTGAGCGCGCGCTTCGTCCCGGTCGGCCAGCGTCAGCCGCGCGCCATCGGCCGCCAGTTTGCGGGCAAGGCCGCCGCCAACGCTGCCCACGCCCTGAATGGCGACATGCACGCCCGCCATGACGTCACGCCCCAGGGCTTGCTTCGCCGCCGCACAGACGCCCAGATAGACGCCATGCGCCGTCACCGGCCCAGGATTGCCGCCCGCCGCGCCCGCGCCCACCGGCAGGCCGGATACGAAGCGCGTCTGCGTGGCGATGGCGCTCATGTCGGCCACGCTGATGCCGACATCCTCCGCCGTCACATAACGGCCGCCGAGCGAATCGACGGCGCGACCAAAGGCGTGGAGCAGGGCCTCGCTCTTGCCGCCGTCGGCATCGGCCAGGATCACGCCCTTGCCGCCACCCAGCGGCAGGCCCGCCATCGCGTTCTTGTAGCTCATGCCCCGCGACAGGCGCAGCGCGTCGGTGATCGCTTCGGCGCGATTGGCGTAATGCCAGAACCGGACGCCTCCGGCCGCCGGACCAAGCGCGGTCGAATGGACAGCGACGACAGCCGTCAGGCCGCTCGCCCGATCACGGAACAGATGCACCGCTTCATGGTCGTCAAAATCCGGCAAGTCCCAGGCAGCCATCGCGTCCTCGTAATAAAAATACCGATGATGCTAATAATATAACCAGCACTGGAAATCCAGTGCCCGTCAGCCCTTCATCGCGGCAAAGGCGGCCAGCGCCCTTTGCCTGCCGGCGCGATGGTCGATGATCTTGGCCGGATAGCCCGCCGGACGCCTGCCGAACGCGTCAGGGTCATGGATCGCATTGTCGCCCAGATGGGCCAGTTCGGGCACCCACTGGCGGATATAGTCGGCGGCGTCGAATTTGGGCGACTGGGTCAGCGGCGCCATGATCCGCGGGAACATGTTGGCATCGACACCGCTGCCGGTCACCCATTGCCAGTTGACGCTGTTGTTGGCGTAACTGGCATCCACCAGCGTATCCCAGAACCAGCGTGCGCCATGGCGCCAATCGATCAGCAGATGCTTGACCAGAAAGCTGGCGGCGATCATCCGCACGCGGTTGTGCATCCATCCGCTGGCCCATAATTGGCGCATGCCAGCGTCGACGATGGGATAACCGGTCTGGCCTTTCGTCCAGGCGGCAAAGTCGTCGGCCGCCTCATCCATGTCGCGCCAAGGCATGGCGTCGAACGGTTCGCGCGCAGGCTCGGAGCCATAAGCGGGGAACTGGACGATCTGGTTATGGGCATAATCGCGCCAGATAAGTTCGCGGCGAAAGGATGCGCTGCCCTGATCCCTGCCCTTTATCGCATACCACAGGGTGGCGATGGAAATTTCCCCGAAATGCAGATGGGGGGATAGCCGGGATGTCCCCTCCTGCGACGGCAGGTTGCGGGTCGAGTCATAATCGCCGACATTGTCCAGGAAATCAGACAGCCGCGCCCGCGCGCCATCCTCGCCGGGCGTCCATTCGGCCCGCATTCCACCGGCCCAGTCCGGGCGCGTCGGCAACAGTTTCCAGTCGTCCAGTTGGTCGCTGTCGGGCCACTGGTCCGGCGCGGACAGCCGATCAGGCGCGGGCGGCGGCGCGGACGGCGGCAGGATCTGTTCCAGCGCGCGGGCGAAGGGCGTGTAGATTTTATAGGGTCCGCCATCGCCCGTCCGCACGGCGCCGGGCGGCGCCAGCAATATGCCCTCGCGCAGGCAAAGATCGAGCGCCGCCCCGACCGACTTCTGCGCGTTGCGCCACCATGGCTCATAATGGCGCAGGGCGTAGACACGCCGCGCGCCCACCTGATGGGCCACGGCGGCAAGCTGTTCGACGCAATCGCCCCGACGAAGGATGAGGCGCGAACCCAGCGCCCGAAGGCTCCGGTCCATGCTGACAAGGCTGTGGTGCAGCCACCACCGACTGGCGCCGCCCATCGCCCATTGCCGTGCGACAGCGTCGTCCAGCACATAAACCGGCACGACCGGACCGTCGGCCGCGGCTGCTGCGATCGCGGCCTGATCGGCAAGGCGCAAGTCCTGACGAAGCCACACGAGAGAAGGAGCAGTCATGGTAGCGCCATGCAACGGCGCCATGGGCTTTCCAACATGGTCGATGGGCCATGCCTCCATCGCGACGATGGACGCGCGGCCCGCTCCGCCCTATGCTTTACCCGAGCCTGGGAGGGACAACGCTCAAGAAGTTCATTTTTTCTTGGAATTTTGGGGACTAACAGTCTGAATATGACTGAACATTCATCGCTGCCCTACCGCCCGTGCGTAGGCATCATGCTGGTCAACATGGACGGAAAGGTCTTCGTCGGCCAGCGAATCGATAACAAGGTCGAAGCCTGGCAAATGCCGCAGGGAGGCATTGACGATGGCGAGGAGCCCCGCGCGGCCGCCATTCGCGAACTGGGCGAGGAAACCGGTATCGTTGCCGCCCATGTCAACATCATCAAGCAGACCCGCGAAGAGCATTTCTACGATCTGCCCGACGATCTGATCGGCAAAATCTGGGGCGGGCGCTTTCGCGGCCAGCGGCAAATCTGGTTTTTGGCCCGATTTACAGGCGCTGACAGCGACATCAACATTCGCACCCGCCATGCGGAATTTCGCGAATGGAAATGGACGCCGCCCGAAACGCTGCCTGACCTGATCGTGCCGTTCAAGCGCAAGCTTTATCGCGACATCTTGCAGGAATTCCGTGATCTGATCTGATCGGGCTGGCGGTTGGTCGCGCCGGGGGTTATCAAATTGCGTTCAGGCGCATAGGGCGATGGTCATGCGCTTTCCCCTGACCGCCGCCGCTGCGCTCTTCCCTGTTCCAGCTCTCGCCGAGGCTCCGGCGCTGATGCCGCCGCCTGTGCGCGAAATGCTGGAGGCCGCGATCGCCAACGGCAATGAGGCGGAAATTGCCACGGTCGCAAAAATCGCCAAACAGACCAATCCCGACAGCGCCGACGACATCGCCCGAATGGTCGATTCGTGGAAGGACCGGACCCGCCAGACGAGGGAAACAGCGATCCGCGAGGCCGCCATTACCGACCTGTGGACCGGAAAGCTGGAGGCCGGCGGATTCCGTTCCACCGGATCGACCAGCGAACTGGGCATCAGCGTCGTCGCCAACGCCAAACGCACCGGCATCCAGTGGACCCACGAGCTTTCCGCCGCCCTCGATTATCGCCGCGCTAACGGAGTCGTCTCGCGTGAACGCTATGTGCTGGGCTATCAGCCGCGCTACGCCTTTGACCCGCGCGGTTTCGCCTATGGCCTCGTGCAGTTCGAGCGCGATCCTTCCATCGGCTATGAGCAGCGATATACCGCCTCGGCGGGCATCGGTTACAAGCTGGTGGTCAGCAAGCCGCTGGACCTGTCGGTCGACATCGGACCTTCGCTGCGCCACGCCGCCTATACGCAGGGCCTGAGCGAAACAAAGCTGGGCGCGCGCGGTTCGATGGACCTCGCGCTGCGCCTGTCCCCCACGCTGACCTTCCGTCAGACCGCATCGGGTTATGCCGAGCAGGATGTGTTCAGCCTGAACAGCCTTTCGTCCATCGAAACCAAAGTTTCGACCCGCTGGGCGGCCAGGCTGTCCTACAATGTCCAGTATGAATCGGAAACGCCGCTGTCGGCCCGCGATCTCGACACGCTCAGCCGGGTGACGCTGACCTACGCTTTCTGAAGAGCGGGGGTGGAGCGCGCCGCCGGGCTTTGATAGACCCTCTGCATGACAATGTTATCGCCTGCCGAAATGGCGGTGTTGGACCATGCGGCGCAAGCGCCGATCCTGTCCCGGGTGCTGGCCTGGGCATCGGTGAACAGCGGGTCGCGCAATCTGGACGGGCTTTCGGCGATGGCGGGAATGCTGGCCGACGCCTTTGCCTGCCTGCCCGGCGGGATCAGCCTGATCGACCCGGCGCCAGTTGAACAGGTCGGCGCGGACGGCCGGGTCGCCGCCGCCGCCCATGGCCGCCATCTGTTGGTCAGCGTTCGCCCCGACGCCCCCCGGCGCATCCTGCTGACCGGCCATATGGATACGGTTTTCGGGGTCGACCACGGCTTTCAGTCCTGCCGGTGGATTGACGACGCCACTCTGAACGGTCCGGGGGTCGCCGACATGAAAGGCGGCATCGCGCTGATGCTCGCGGCCCTTGCCGCGTTCGAGCGCTGGGATGGCGCGCCCGCGCTGGGCTATGACGTCATCATCAACAGCGACGAGGAAGTGGGCAGCCCCTCCTCGGCGGCGTTGATGCGCGATCGGGCGGCCGGCAAGATCGCGGCGCTGACCTATGAACCCGCCCTGCCCGATGGCACTTTGGCGGGCGCGCGTTCGGGCAGCGGCAATTTTTCGATCATCGTCAGCGGGCGGAGCACCCATGCCGGGCGCAACCCGCACGACGGTCGCAACGCCGTGCTGGCGGCGGCCGACCTTGCCCTGCGCCTGAAGGCTGGGGAACGGGATGGCCTCAGTTGCAATCCCGCGCGGATCGATGGCGGCGGCCCCAATAATGTCGTGCCCGATCACGCCATATTGCGCGTCAATTTCCGGCCCCGCACGCCTGCCGACGAACAATATGCGCAGATGCTGATAGACGCCAGCATCGCCGCCGTAGCGCGCGACCATGAGGTGGCCGTCCATATCCATGGAGGTTTCGGTCGTCCGCCAAAGCCGATGGACCCGGCCTCGCAGCGCCTGTTCCACCTGGTGCGCGAATGCGGGGAGGCGCTCGGCCTGCCCATTGGCTGGCGCGATACCGGGGGCGTTTGCGACGGCAATAATATCGCGGCCTGCGGCGTGCCCGTCGTCGACACCATGGGCGCGCGCGGCGGCAATATCCACAGCGCCGACGAATATCTCATCGTTGAAAGCCTGGCCGAAAGGGCGCGGCTTTCCGCGCTCATCTTGATGCGGATCGCGCAGGGCCGGTTCGACCCCGCGCACAACGACAGGAGCGTTATTTGACCTTCCTCATGCGAACCGCCCGGCCGGACGATCTTCAGACGCTGTATGAAATGGCGAAGCTGACCGGCGGCGGTTTCACCAACCTGCCGCCCGACCGCACATCGCTGGCGGCCAAGCTGGAGCGCACCGCACAGGCGCTGTCGCGGGATGGGGATGGGATAGAGGACGAACTGATCGTCATGGTGCTCGAAAACAGCCAGACGGGTCAGGTTCGCGGCACATGCCAGATTTTCAGCACGGTGGGCCTGCGCTGGCCCTTTTATTCCTATCGCCTTGGCGTGCTGACCCAGCATAGCCGTGAACTGGGCCGCACATTCCGCGCCCAGATGCTGTCTCTCACCACCGATCTGGAAGGATCGGTCGAGGTCGGCGGCCTGTTCCTCCACCCGCGCGAGCGCGCCGAAGGGCTGGGCCTGCTGCTGGCGCGCAGCCGCTATCTCTATATCCGCAATCATCGCGCGAAGTTTGGCGACCGGATAATCGCCGAATTGCGCGGAGTGATCGACGAGGCGGGCGGATCGCCCTTCTGGGACGGGCTGGCCGGACGCTTCTTTGGCATGAGCTTTCAGGAGGCGGACGAGTTCAACGCTGTCAACGGCAACCAGTTCATCGCCGACCTGATGCCCAAGACCCCGATCTATACGGCGATGCTGACCGACAGCGCCCGCGCCGTCATTGGCCTGCCCCATCCCAATGGCCGCGCCGCGATGCGGATGCTGGAAACGGAGGGTTTTGTGAATGCGGGCTATGTCGATATTTTTGACGGCGGTCCGACCATGGTGGGCGAAATCGACCGGCTGCGCACAATCGCCGACGCCCGCGACGTCACCCTCGCCGCCACGCATGACGGTGGCGGCCAGAAAGTGCTGGTGGCGGCCGGGCGCCTCGCCGATTACCGTTGCACCTATGGCTTCGTGCGCGAAGACGCCGATGGCGTGACCATCGACGCCGCCAGCGCGGCGCTGCTGCACATCAAAGCGGGGGACGTCTTCACCATGGTCAGTCGGGCATGAGCGTTTGCGAGATCAATTTCGACGGCATCGTCGGGCCCAGCCATAATTATGCGGGGCTGAGCCTTGGCAATCTGGCTTCCGCCAGCAATGCCGGGGCGCCGTCCCATCCGCGCGCGGCCGCGCTCCAGGGCATCGACAAGATGCGCGCCAATATCCGGCTGGGTCTGCATCAGGGCATATTCATCCCCCATTGGCGGCCCGATGCGGCCTGGCTGGCCGCATTGGGCACAAGCGTTTCCGAGGCCGAACCGCATATCCGCGCGGCCGCGATGTCCGCTTCGCCGATGTGGGCGGCCAATGCGGCGACCGTATCGCCGGCGGCGGACACCGCCGACGGGCGATGCCATCTGACGGTCGCCAACCTCGTCACCATGCCCCATCGCAGCCATGAATGGCCGCAGACGCTGGCGCAACTGCGCCTCGCCTTTTCAGACGCCGACCATTTCGCCGTCCATCGCCCGGTGCCGCCGCCCTTTGGCGACGAAGGCGCGGCCAACCATATGCGGTTGACGCAGCGGCACGATCTGCCGGGGATCGAAATATTCGTCTATGGCGTCACTGCTGGCCCCTTCCCCGCCCGCCAGCATGTGGAGGCCAGCAAGGCGGTGGCCCGCATCCACCGCCTGTCGCCCGACCGCACCCTGTTCGTGCGGCAAAGCGACGCGGCGATCGCGGCGGGCGCTTTCCACAATGATGTGGTCGCCGTCGCCAATGAGCATGTCCTCTTCACCCATGAACAGGCCTTTGCCGACCGCGACCAGTTTTACGCGCAGTTGCGCACGCTGCTCCCCTCGGTCGAGATTATCGAAGTGCCCGCCGCAGCCGTTTCGCTCGCCGACGCGATCCGCAGCTATTTGTTCAACGCCCAGTTGGTGACCCTGCCCGAAGGCGGCATGGCGCTGGTCCTTCCCGCCGAAGCGCAAGGCGTCGGGCGCGTCTGGCAATGGCTGGAGGATATGGTGGCGGGCAACGGGCCGATCCGGCGACTGGCGCCCGTCGACGTTCGCCAGTCGATGGCCAATGGCGGCGGCCCTGCCTGCCTGCGCCTGCGAGTCGTGGCCGATCCGGCCGATGTGGATCCCCGCTTTCTGGTCGATGAAGCGCGACTGGACGGCATCACCGCGATTGTCGCCGACCTTTGGCCAGAGACCATCGCGCCGCAAGACCTGCACGACAGCCGTTTGATCGCCCGAATCGAACAATCATGGTTAACGCTTGTTGACCATCTGGGCCTTTCGCGCGACTTAGGTCCCTAGACGCTGCGTGGCGGCCTGGGGGCTGCGGACTTTGGAAAGCGATGGACCGGATCAAACGCCTTTTCACGATCAAGACGAAGTTCGAGGCGTTTCTGATCATCTATGCCCTGGCGCTCGGGGCCACAGAACGCGGAATCGTTTACATGCACCAATATCCCGGTTTCGGCGGTCAGTTGCTCGCGCTGTGCTGCACCGGGGCGGTGTTCATGGCGGGCGGCAAGATCATCGATGCGCTGGAAATGCAGCGCGCGCTGAAAAACTGAGTCCAGATCGGACCGGCGGAAACGCGATTGCCCGGCCTCATTCATGCTGCGCCCGCTAAAAACCGCCATTTTGGATTGATCGGATAGAATTCGACAACAGTCCACCCGCATGATGCCCTCATGCGGAAACCCCTTTCTTTCCCGGCCCACAGGCCCGCACGGCTCGCCCTGATCGGCGACCGACGCGGGTCTGTGCTTGTGGAGGCGGCCTTTGTCATGCCGCTGCTGATCGCGCTGCTGCTCGGCATCATGATCTATGGCAACTGGTTCTTCACCGCCCACAATATCCAGCAGGCGGCGAACGACGCCGCCCGCGCGGCCCTGGCCGGCCTCGATGCGACCGAAAGGCGGGCGCTGGTCGACCAGAGCGTGGCCGCCAGTCTTTCCTCTTCCAACATCATCGCGCCCGGGTCCGTCCAGATTTCAACCAGTCAGGCGAACGGCTATTATACTGTGTCCCTGTCGGTCGACGGCAGCGGATCGCCCCTGTTCCAGTCCTCGCTCTTCCCCATCCCGGACACGCACATCCGCCGCGATGCGGTGGTCCAGTTGCCAGGCGTCTGAACGATGCCCCGCCGCACAGTGCGAAAGATGGTACGGGATGTGCGGGGCAGTGCGGCCTTGATGGCGGCGGGGTCATTGTTCATGCTGGCGGGAGCGGCCACGGTGAGCGTCGACCTGGGCTCGATCTATCTGGCGCGCAGGGAATTGCAGGGCATTGCCGATGCGGCCGCCATCGCCGCGCAGGCCGGTGGCGGCCGCACGGCCGCACAGGCGTTGATCGACACAAGCGGCGTAACGGGCATCGGCATCAACGACATCGCGGTGGGAGAATATCGGCGTGACCGGACGCTGGCCGTTGCCGATCGTTTCGTTGTCGATCCCATGGCTGCGGGCGCCACCCGCATTGTTCTGGAACGCCCGGTCCCACTGTTTTTCGGTCGCCTGCTGGTCGGGCGATCAAGCGTCACGGTGCAGGCGACGGCGACCGCCGCGCGGCAGGATGTGGCCGCATTCTCGATCGGAACCGGACTGGCCGAGATGAGCGGCGGGATTCCCAATGCGCTGCTGTCGGCGCTGGCGGGCACGGAAGTCAATCTGTCGGTGATGGATTATGAAGGTCTGGCAAGCGCGCAGGTCGACCTTCTGGGCTTTGCCGACGCGCTGGCGGTGCGGCTCGGCCATGAGGGCGAAAGCCATGCGGCGCTGTTCGGACGCGATATTCCCCTGGCTGATCTGATCGCGGTTCTGGCGGACCGCGTCAGCGATGGCGCGACAGCGGCGCGGCTGCGCGAACTGGCCAACCGGGTTGCCGGGCGCAGCCTTGCGCTGGAGGATTTGATCGACCTTGGCCCGTTCGGCGCCAGCGATCTCGGCAGGGACGGCGACGGCCCTGTGGTCGATGCCCTCACCCTTCTCAGGATGCTCCTGACGCCGCAGGACGGACAGCCCACCCGCATCGACATGACATTGGCCGTTCCGGGCCTGCTTGGCGCGCGGCTTGTGCTGGCGACGGGCGGTGGCGAAGCGCACTCGCCACAGGTGGCCGTGACCGACGACCATGATGTCGTGGTGCGGACGGCCCAGACAAGGCTCTATCTGGAGAGCGACATCGCCTCGTCGCTTTCAGGCATTGTCAGCGTGCGCGTCCCGCTCTTCGTCGAACTGGCCGCAGCGGAGGCCCGGCTTTCCTCCATCGAATGTCGGGCGGGCGACCCCCATGAAGGCGTGACCCTGAATGTCACGCCCTCCGTCGGGTCCGCGGCGCTGGGCGACATCGACGTCAATCAACTCACCAGTTTCGGCACGCCAATCGTGCCGCGCCGCGCGACGCTGGCCGCGATTCCAACGACCAGGATCACCGCCTACAGCCAATTGGCGCTGGGCGGCGCCTCCCCGCAACCCGTCCATTTCTCCCGCGCCGACATTTCTTCGGCCCGGACCCGGACGGTCGCGACCGACGACCTGACACAGGGCTTGGCGACATCCCTGATGACCAACGCCAATGTTCAAGCCACGATATTGGGGATAAACCTGAACACCGGTCCGGTGGTGTCGTTGACCGGCGCCCTTCTCGCGACAGCCGCTCCGACGATCGACGGGCTGCTGGCCACGGTCGGTTCGGTGATGGGTCTGAAGCTGGGCAAGGCCGATGTGCGCGTGCATCAGATGCGCTGTGGCCAATCAGCGCTGGTGGCCTGACCGCCGGGGCGTGGGGAACAAAATCCGGTCCAGCGACCAATCGCCCCCGCCTCGTCCGATCAGCGGCAGAAGCAGCCCGACCCAGACAAGATGGGTCGGCCATGCGTCGGGGTAAACGAATATCTGGATGACCATCGTCATACCGAGCAGCGCGGCCGCCGACAATCGTGTGGCGAGACCCAACGCCAGCAGCGCGGGGAAAAGATGCTCGGCCCCCGCCGCCATATAGGCCGCCAGTGCCGGAGGCAGCAACGGCAACGCATATTCGGTTCGAAACAGTTCGAACGTGCCTTCGGTCAGGGTGAACCAGCCGTCGACCTTGCTTCGACCCGACAGGAAGAAGGTGGCGGCGATCCCCAGCCGCGCGATCAGCAGCAACAAGGCATCGGGAAGCAGGCGGGCGGCGAGCGCACCGATGCGCTCGCGACCCAGGGACAAGGCTGGCATGGTCGATCCTTTCCTTCAACGGGGGCGCCGGGAAGGCAGGTGGGGCCTGGCCTCCCCGGCACGGGCGTCAGCTCCTGGGGGTCAGGGAACCAAAGCCCTTGGGGGTCTTGATCTTCGTGCAGGCGCCAGCCTTGACCAGCTTCCAGGCGTCGCCCTGATAATCGACGCGCGATGTGCCCGCGCAACTGGTGCCGGCGCCCGCCTTGCAATCATTCTTGCCGGCGAGCGAGACGCCATAGCATTTTTCCATCTTCGGGGCGTCAGCGGCGTGAGCGCCGCCAGCGGCAAGGTTGAGGGCGATGGCGGCGGCAAGCGCGGCGGCGGTGCTGTTCATAGGTCTGGCTCCAAAAATTAATGGCTATGCCCTGCCGGCCAGTCCGACCGGCGGGTCATCGGTCAATTCGGGGACGCAAGCCCGCCGGTTACAGGAAATATTTTTCGCGCGCCCGGCAAACGGGTGTAACCAAGGCGTCGCCTTGCCCGAAATGCTGGCGCAGGAGTGCCGATGCGGGTGAGCGAACAACAATTGCGAAACTGGATGGCGGGCGGCCTTGCGGGCGACGCATCGGCGCACGCCCGGCTGCTTCACGCGCTCGTGCCGCTGCTGCGCGCCTTTTACCGCCGCCGCGTGCAGGATGGCGACGGGATAGAGGATCTGGTTCAGGAAGTGCTGATCGCGGTGCATGTCCGTCGCGCCACTTATGACAGCGACCGTCCCTTCACCGCATGGCTGTTCGCCATCGCGCGATACAAGATGATCGACCATTTCCGCCGCGTGGGCCGGCACGATCCGGTCGAAGATCTGTCGGATATTCTGGTGACGGAAGGTTTTGAGGACGCGTCGGGCGCACGGCTGGACGTGTCGCGGCTGCTCGACACGCTGCCGCCCAAACAGGCCGCCGCCATCCGCGCCACCCGCCTGGACGGGCTGTCGGTGGCGGAAGCGGCCGACCGCGAAAATATCGGGGAATCAGACATCAAGATATCGGTGCACAGGGGGCTGAAGGCGCTGGCGAAGAGAATCAAGGGCGACGTGAAATGACTACCGAAGAACTGATCGCCGACATGAGCCGGACCGTGCGGCCCGTGCGTCGCCATGCCGTCGCCATCCGCATCGCCGCCGGCATGGCCTTGGGCGGGGTGGGCACGGTCCTGCTGATCCTGGCCTGGCTCGGGATCAATCCCGATCTTGGCCTCGCCATGCGCGGCTATGCCTTCTGGATGAAGTGGATCTATACCATTTCCCTGGCCCTGTGCGCGGTTGCCGCCACCATCCATCTGGCCCGACCCGACAGCCGCCGCGTAGGGTGGCTGTGGATCATGGCTGTTCCCGCCCTTTTGCTCGCCGTCATCGGCCTGATTGAAATGGCGCAGGCGCCATCGACGCAATGGCTGCCAATGTGGCTGGGCGTGAGCTGGAAATCCTGTTCCGCCAACGTGTTTCTGCTGTCCATCCCGATCTTTGCAGGCTTGCTCTGGTCATTTCGGGAACTGGCGCCCACACGGTTGCGTCTGGCCGGAGCGACGGCCGGATTGGCCGCAGGGGCATGGGCGGCGACGCTCTATTGCCTCCATTGCCCGGAAGTGTCGGCGATCTTCGTGCTGACATGGTATTCGCTGGGCATTGGCCTGACGGCTTTGCTCGGTTCCGTCATTGGCCCGCGCCTGCTTCGCTGGTAATTTGCGGCCTGTGTAACCGGACGGCCGGGGCGGGCGAAATACCCATGCCAATCCGGCCATAGTTTCAGGAGAATTTATGAACACGCTCGCTTCCGGCATCAGCCTCGCCACCACCGCCGCCATTGTTGCCGTCGCCGCGGCCCAGACGGCCCCGGTCTTCGCCAAGAGCCAGGAAGATGGCAAGCAGATCCATTGTTACGGCATCAACAGCTGCAAGGGCACATCCGACTGCAAGACGGCGAAGAATGAGTGCAAGGGCCTCAATGACTGCAAGGGCCAGGGCTTCAAGACCCTGACGTCGAAAGCCTGCGCGGCCGCCGGCGGTTCGACCAGCGAACCGCAATAATCGGTTATTTGCCGCCGCCCCGCCATGGGGCGGCGGCCTCCTTTCATCATGGACCCGGCGGCATGACGGCATCATCATCCCTTTTTGGCCTCGGCATGCGGACACCGCATTACGCCCATTTCCTGGATGAAGATGTGCCGGTCGATTTCGTCGAGGTGATCTCCGAAAATTTCATGGTTGCCGGAGGGAAGCTCCGCGACATCCTGCGCCGGGTGCGCGAGCGCCTCCCCGTCGCCCTCCATGGCGTGTCGATGTCGGTCGGATCGGCCACGGGGCTTGACCCCAGCTACCTTGATCGATTGCGCGCTCTGGTTGACGAGGTCGATCCGCTGTTCGTGTCGGACCATCTGTGCTGGACCCGCGTTGCCGGCTTCAGTTCGCATGACCTGCTGCCCATACCCTACACGGCCGAGGCCCTCGATATCGTGAGCGCCCATGTCCGCCAGGCGCAGGACGCGCTGGGCCGCGCCATGCTGATCGAAAATCCGTCCAGCTATGTCGGCTTTGCCCAGTCCGAAATGAGCGAATGGGAATTTCTGGCGGCGCTGGTGGAACGAACCGGCTGCGGTTTGCTGCTCGACGTCAACAATATTTATGTCAGCGCCCATAATCATGGCTTCGACCCGCTCGCCTATGTCGCTGGCCTGCCGATCGAGCATGTCCGCCAGATCCACCTTGCCGGGCATAGCCAGGGCGAACATCTGTTGATCGACACCCATGACCAGCCCGTGCCCGATCCCGTCTGGGCGCTCTATCGCCATGTCATGCGGCGCGTTGGTCGGGTGGCGGTGATGATCGAGCGGGACGACAATATTCCGCCATTGCCGGATCTGCTCGCTGAACTCGATGTCGCGCGCGCACTGGCCGGGGAAAGGCTGGCGGCATGACGCTGGCCGCGATCCAGAACGATTTCCGACTGTGGCTGAGCAAGGCCGACGATGCGGCGGCCGCGCGGATCGGCGATGGCCCCGGCCTTGCCGTCTATCAGAACAATTATCGCGTCCAGTTGATGGACTGCCTCGAAAGCGCCTATCCTCAAAGCCTCGCCTGGCTGGGCGATGCCGCCTTCCGGGCGGTGGCGGCGCATCATGTCGACCGCTTCGCGCCCGACAGTTGGACGATTGACGATTATCCAGCGGATTTCGCCACGACATTGGCGACATTTTACCCGGACGACCCGGAAGTGGGTGAACTGGCCATATTGGAGCTGGCTTTGGCCAATGCCTTTGTCGCCCTTGACTCGCCTGTGTTGACCACCAGCGATTTGCCCGCGACCGATTGGGACAGGGCGTCGCTGCGCCTTGCGCCCTCGGCAAAATTGTTGACCATGACGACGAACGCGGCGGCGATCTGGTCTGCGCTTGCCCAGGATGAAGAACCGCCTGCCGCGGCGCTGCTCCATGCCCCGGTCACGCTGATGACCTGGCGGCATGACCATATCTCCTGCTACAGAACGCTGGACGGGGATGAGGCAGCGATATTTCGCTCGCTGGGCGACGGGCTCGGGTTTGCGGATATTTGTGCGGCCCTTGCGGATCGGGCGGGCGATGATGCGCCGGGCGGCCGCGCGGGCCTGCTGCTGGCGCGATGGGCCACCGAACAATGTCTGGCCTTCGCCTGACAGGCATAGGGCCTCTATTACCGGCAAAATTTTAGGAAGATGTTCACCCGCTCCTTGGCGGCAGCGGTGAAAATCTGGCTCCCCGAGTAGGATTCGAACCTACGGCCATTCGATTAACAGTCGAATGCTCTACCGCTGAGCTATCGGGGAGCAGCCCCGCTTCCGCCGGGCAGGCCGCGCCTATAGCAGCGGGATTCGCGAAATGGCAAGCGGTAAAAGGGAAAGAATTTTCACGCGATGAACTGTTCCGCCGCGATGCGATCGTCCAGCGTATGTTCGGGGTCGAACAACAGGGTCAGCGGGGTTGCGCGGTCGATACGCACGTCCACCACCGCCACATCGCGCACTTCGCGCTGATCGGCCACCGCGCTGACCGGCCGTTTGACCGCGTTGAGCACGGTGAAGCGGATATGGGTGCTTTGCGGCAAAATCGCGCCGCGCCAGCGCCGGGGGCGAAAGGGACTGATCGGCGTCAACGCCACAAGGCCGCTGCCCAGCGGCAGGATGGGGCCATGGGCGGACAGATTATAGGCGGTCGATCCCGCCGGCGTCGCCACCAGCACGCCGTCGCACACCAGTTCGGGCAGGACGACGCGATCATTGACCTGCACCTCCAGCTTCGCGGTCTGGCGCGTCTCGCGCAGCAGCGACACTTCGTTGATCGCGGGGATGGAAAACCGCTCGCCATCGACGGTATCGACGGTCATGCGCAGCGGATTGACCTTGAAACTCTTGGCTTCGTGCATGCGCTGCTCCAGCCGGTCCAGCCGCCATTCGTTCATCAGAAAGCCGACCGTGCCCAGGTTGATGCCGAACACCGGCAATATGCGCCGCGTTTCCAGCATCGCGTGCAACGTCTGCAACATGAAGCCATCGCCACCCAGCGCCACCACCATTTCGGCCTGCCCCAGCGGCACGAAATCATAAGCCGCGCGCAGCCTCTCCTCGGCCGCCTTCGCCGCCGACGTCGGCGAAGCCACCAGCGCGCATCTCACTTCGCTGTTCATCCGCCGGTGACGCTCATATGGCGCACGGTCGCGCCCTGTGTGCCGTCGCCATGGATCTCAAAATGATGCCGTGGCGCCTTGGCGCGCAGGGCCCGGTCAATTTCCCGGTCGAGCGCCGCCATCCCGCCAGTGCGGAATGCGCCCTTGAGGTCGACATGGTCCTCATGGCCCAGGCACATGTAGATGCGCCCCTCGCAGGTCAGCCGCATACGGTTGCAATCGTCGCAAAAATTGGCGGTGAGCGGCGTGATGAGGCCCAGACGCGCCTTCATCCCCTCAACCGAAAAATAGCGCGCCGGTCCGCCCGTCCGCGATGGCAGGGGGGTGATCGCATGGGCCGAACGCAGCGGCGCAATGGCTTCGTGCATGGGCAGGTAATGGTCGCTGCGGTCCTCGCCCGTATCACCCAGCGGCATGGTTTCGATCAGGGTCAGATCATGCCCCTGCGCATCGCACCAGCGCAGCATGGGCAGGATCATGTCCTCATTGATGCCGCGCAGCGCCACCATGTTGATCTTGATTCGAATATCCGCAGCCCGCGCGGCAGCGATCCCGCGCATCACCGAGGCGATATCCCCGCCGCGCGTCAGATGGGCGAATGCGGCCGGGTCCAGCGTATCCAGGCTCACATTGATCCGCCGCACGCCGGCATCCGCCAGCGCGTCGGCATGATCGGCCAGGCGGGTGCCGTTGGTGGTCAACGTCACCTCGTCCAGCCCGCCGTCCGCCAGATGTCGGCCGATACGACGGACCAGATCCGGCAGATCCCGCCGCATCAGCGGCTCGCCCCCCGTCAAGCGGATGCGCCGCACGCCCCTTTCGATGAAGCGGTCGGCGATCAGCGCGATTTCTTCCAGCGACAAAAGTTGGTTACGAGGCAGAAAGCGCATCTTTTCCGCCATGCAATAGCGGCAGCGCAAATCGCAGCGGTCCGTCACCGAAATCCGCAAATAGCTGATATGGCGGCCATGACTATCGGTCATATCGGCGGAAGAGGATTGGGACCGGATCACAGGCCAATAGTTAGGCGAAGCGGTTGGCCTGCGCAAGAAGGCCGCCAGCATCGGTTGCGAGCCGGTGAAGAGGACGGTAACCCGGCCATGATAGGACCGCACGGCTCGCGGCGACGGAGACAGGAACAAGGTGAAGCACAGGAGCGGCCCGGACGACAGCCATCAAAGTCTGTTCATTCTGTCCACGGGCGATCGTGACGGCATTGCCGACCTGGTGCGCGATCAGGGGTGGCAGGCCATCGCCGTGCGCAGGCGCGCCGGCGCGGTGCAGCGCTATCTGGCGGGCGACGCGCTGATCGCGCTGGTCGACATCCGCAACGTCAAGGATCCCCTGCCGCTCATCGGGCCGCTGGCGCCCGCGGTGGAGGCAAGCGGCGGCGGACTGATCGCGCTGATGGATGCGAATCGCCTCGATCAGGTTCCCGAACTGACGGCCATCGGGGTCACTCATGTCCTTTCCGACCCGGTTACGCCCGACGCCCTGCGCGCGGCGCTGGCCTGCGCGCAGGCGATGACCGACCGGCTGGGCGGCGGCGTCGCTCAGGCGCGACGGGCCCGGCGCATCCGGCGCGGCGATTCGCTGTTCTGGCATTTTGATCCCAGAACCCGGCGCGTCCGCCTCAGCGAAGCGCTGGCTCGCACATTGTCGCTGCCGACCGAGGCCATGAATCCCGCCGCCCTGCTGCGCCGGGTGCCGCGGGCAGACCGGGCGATGGTGGCCATGGCCCTGCGCGGCATGATCCGCACCGGCCGCCTCGCCAGTTTCGTCCATGGCGCGCCGGGCGGCGGCGCCGACCGGATGGTCCACCATCCGCGCATCAGCGACGGGGTCGTCGTCGGCGACGTCGAATGGCTGGCGGAAGGCCATCATCGCGACATGGGCGCGCGCGACTATCTCACCGGGTTGCGGACCCGTCAGGATGCGATGAACTGGATCGAGACGCATTTGGTCAAGGACATGACCCTGCTGTCCCTGTCGATCAGCCAGTTTGACCGCATGAACGCCGCCTATGGCCAGGTGGCGGGCGACGCCCTGCTCGGCCGGATCGCCCGGCGCGTCGAACGCATGGTCGACGAAGTGACCGGCCCCGGCCCCATCGTCGCGCGCGTCGCCGGCACGGAATATCTCGTGGCGTTGACCGGCGATCATGCGGCGCCCGAACGGGCCATTTTCCTGGCGCGCCGGATATTGTCGGCGATAAGCCGCCCCTTCAACGCAGGCGACCATCTGATCCGGCTGACGGCGCGATGCGGCATCGCCCAATCACGGCCAGGCGACGACGCGCTGCACCTGATGCGCCGCGCGGGCATGGCGCTGGCGGACGCCAAGCAGGCGGGCGGCGAGGGCATTCGCATCCTCACCGCCGATCATCGCAGCCGCCAGGTCGACACCGATCAGCTTGAGACCGACCTGCGCCTTGCGCTCAATCGCGGCGAAATCGGCATCGTGTTCCAGCCGCAATATCCCGTCGACCAGCAACGCATCGTCGGCGTGGAGGCTCTCGCCCGCTGGAATCATCCCAAATACGGCCCCTTGGGCGCGGGCATATTGTTCGCGACGGCCGAACGGTCGGACTATATGCTGCCGCTTTCCGCCCATATCCAGGAACAGGCCTTGCGGCAGGCGGCGAACTGGCCCGCCGCCCTGTCGTCGCTGCGCCTGTCCATCAATGTCACGGCGGCCGACATCGCCCAACCCGATTTCATGGCGAACCTGCTTGGCATGGTCGACCGCTGCGGCTTTCCGCGCGCGCGGCTGACGGTGGAGATTACCGAAAGCGGGTTGATCGAGGATATCGATGCAGCGACAACCCTGCTCGCCGCCATGCGGGCCGAAGGGCTGGCGGTGGCCATTGACGATTTCGGCACCGGCTATTCCAGCCTCGCCTATCTTAAGAGCCTGCCGCTCGACTATCTGAAGATCGACAGCGGCCTCGCGCAGGATATCGCCGGCTCCGCCCGCGACCGCATCATCGTGCGCGGCGTCATCCACATGGCGAAATCGCTGGGCTTGAAAGTGATCGCGGAAGGGGTCGAAACCGAGCAGCAACTCGACCTGCTGGCAAACGAAGGGTGCGACATGTATCAGGGTTTCCTGCGATCGCCGGGCGTCTCGTCGACAGAACTGGTCGCGCTGGTTTCGGGCTGATCCCCGGTCGCCATTGCCCTGCCCCGGCAAATGACGTTAACAACAGCGGCATGAATGAACTTTTCGCCTTCAAGATCCTCACCCGTCCGCAATATGACCAGTTCCGCGCCGATGGCTTATTTGGCGGCGCGCCCGTCGACATCGCCGATGGCTATATCCACATGTCCACCCGCGATCAGGCGGCCGAAACAGCGGCGAAGCATTTTGCCGGGCAGGATGATCTGGTGATGCTGATGATCGACCTTGCCGCCTATGGCGACGCCATCAAATGGGAAGAATCGCGCGGCGGCGCCCTGTTCCCGCATCTTTATGGCGATCTGACGATGGCTTCAGTCGCGGGCAAGGTGGTGTTGCGCATCGGCGACGATGGCCTGCATCAGTTTCCGGCCGGATTCTGACCTGTGTGCCCGACACGCGCCATGCGCACGACCCGTCCGCGCCGCACCCGATAATCCCACCCGCCCCAGCGGATGCGCGATGAACAGGCGGCGGCGATCTGCACCGCCAGATGGGTCCAGGTGACGGCGAATGGCGCGACCATGTCCCACCACAGCGACCGGCGCACCGCGACGGCCTGATCCGGCTCCACCACCGCCGCGATGATCGACCGGCGCACCAGCGCCCGGCCCCAAGCCGCGCCATAGCCGACCGCAACAGCCATCCAGCCGCCCCAGACCAGCGCCCACAGCCAGCCCAGCGCCTGCGTCGCGACAACCATAGTCGCCAATTGCCACATGCCCATGCTATTGGTGACGATATGGCGATATTGGCGCACGGCAAAACCGATCGCCGATGCGCCCTCGCCGTCCAGCGGGCTCGCCACCAGCAGATCGCGCACCGGCCGCAGCCGCAGCTTCGCGCGCCATCCCGCCAGCCCCATCGCCATGTCGTCCGACAGCCGCCCCGCCATCGCCGCGTCCAGATCCAGCCGGTCGGCCACATCCCGCGCCATCGCCATCGCGCCGCCCCAGGGCATGGTCGCGCTGGCGAAGCGCGGCAGGGTGGCAAGCTGCATCTCCACCGCGCCCACCAGCGCCAATACCGCCCCCGGCGCGGGCATCAGCAGCCGGTATCCGGTCGCAATCTCCGCCTTGCCGCGCACCAGCGGGAACAACAGCCGCCCCACAAGCCGGGCGGGCGGTTCGATGTCGGCGTCGATGAAAACCAGCCAGCGATCATCAGGCCGCAACGCCCGGATCGCGGCCCGCAGCTTGTGGACCTTCTGCCCTTCGTCATCGGCGACACCGGCGTGGACCACCTGAACCCAGTCCGGCTCGCGCGCCGCCAGTGCGTCAGCTTCAGGACAGTGGCCCGATGTCGCCAGCATCAGGCGAAATGACGCATCCTGCCCCTTCAACCGCGCGATCAGATCAGCGCCGCCATCCCAGTCGTCGCGCAGGGACAGGATGACGACCACGCCGTCGGGCGCTTCCTGCTTGCGATCGCTGGGCAGGTTGCGGCGATAGTTGATGACGCCAACCAGCGTCAGCGCCTGCATTGCGATCCATAGCCCCATCGCCAGCGTCAATCGTCCGTCCCCGCCCTTGTCCGCTTCACCGCCTGCTGTATGAGCAAAACATCATGCTCTCCAACCCCTTTCTCTTCTGGCTGTGCCGCCTGCTCCCCGCCCCCGTCGCTTCCTGGCTGGGCGGCTGGCTTTCGCTCCGGCTGGCCCGCCCGCGGATGAAGCTGCGCGACGGGCGCGCCCGCGCCAATCTGGCCCTGCTGCGACCGGACCTGTCGACCGATGAGCGGGAGGCGATCCTCACCCGCCGCTGGGTGAATGTCGGCCGCACGCTGGCGGAACTCGCCAATGTCGACCGGCTGGTCAACGACGCCCATGTCGAGGTGGAGGATCGCGCCGGTTATCAGGCGGTTCTGGACGATGACCGGCCGCTGCTTGCCCTGTCGCTGCATATCGGCAACTGGGACTTGCTCGCCGCCCATATCAAGGCGTCGACGGACCGGCCTGGGCTGGGCGTCTATGCGCCCCCGGCGGATGAAAAGACCGCCGCCCAGCTCAAGAAGGCCCGCCAAAGCTACATGGGCGAAGCGATCACCGGCGACGGCGCGGCGCGCGGCATATTGAAGCATCTGACCAGCGACCCGCGCGCCACCCTCTATATTTTGCTGGATGAGCGGCGCGATTATCAGGTCTGGTTCCCCCGTTTCGGCCGCGACCTGCCGCCATCGGGCAATCTCTCCGTCGCGCTGCGGCTGGCGCGCAAGGTGAACGCGCGCTTCCTGCCATTCTATCTGTCCCGCACTGGCGGCCCGCATTTCCGTCTGCACTGGCGCCCGCCGCTCGACCCGCATGAAATGACCGACGACGCCATCGTCGCCGCCGTCGACGCCTATCTGGGACAGGCCGCCATCGCCCATGCAGACGAGTGGCTGGCGCTGCACGACATGGACCTGAACGCGCCCTCCTGATGTGACTTCGCCGCCCTTCCCGGCTACAGCGCCAGCCATGCCCCGAATCGCCATCAAGATCTGCGGCCTTTCGACGCCCGACGCCGTCGGCGCGGCCGTGCGCGCGGGCGCCAGCCATGTCGGCTTCGTGTCCTTTCCCAAAAGCCCGCGCCATGTCGAGCCGGACCAGATGCGCGCTCTGGCCGCCGTCGTCCCCGCCCATGTCGAACGGGTGGGCGTGGTGGTCGATGCCGATGACGAACTGCTCGCCGGGCTGACGGCGACAGGCGCGCTCACCGCCCTGCAACTTCATGGCAAGGAAAGCCCGCAGCGCGCCGCCGCCATCCGCGACCGCTTCGGCCTGCCGGTTTGGAAGGCGATTGCGGTCAAGACCCGCGCCGACATCGACGCCGCCAACGCCTATGCGGGCGCGGTCGACCGGCTGTTGTTCGACGCCAAGACGCCCGATGGCGCGGCCCTGCCCGGCGGCATGGGCCTGCGTTTCGACTGGACGTTGCTGCGCGGCCTTGCCCTGCCCGCGCCATGGGGGCTGTCTGGCGGGCTTTCGGCCGACAATGTGGGCGAGGCGATCCGGATCACCGACGCGCCGCTGATCGATATTTCGTCAGGTGTCGAAAGTGCACCCGGCATCAAGAGTGTGGACAAGATCATGGCCTTCTGCAAAGCGGTTTCGTCATGTTGACCGAGTTCACCCAGCCCGTCGGGACACGATGGCGTTGATCGCTTCCCCCATTGCCGAAGCGAACGCCTTGCCACATCCCGAAAGATTGAAACGACCATGACCGATAGCATCACCCTGCCCAACAGCCTGCGATCCCAGCCCGACGCCAATGGCCATTTCGGCGCCTTTGGCGGCCGCTATGTCGCCGAAACGCTGATGCCGCTGATCCTCGAACTGGAGCGCGTCTATCGCGCGGCAAAGGCCGACCCGGCGTTCGAGGCCGAATATGCCGAATTGCTGCGCAGCTATGTCGGCCGCCCGAACCCGCTTTATTATGCCGACCGGCTGACCCAGGCGATCCGGGCCAAGGCCCCGGCGGGCAAGGGCGCGAAGATTTACCTCAAGCGCGAGGAACTCAACCACACCGGCGCGCACAAGATCAACAATTGCATCGGCCAGGCGCTGCTCGCCCGCCGCATGGGCAAGAAGAAGGTGATCGCCGAAACCGGCGCTGGCCAGCATGGCGTCGCCACCGCGACCGTCGCCGCCCTGTTCGGCATGGAATGCAAGATTTTCATGGGCGCCAAGGACGTCGAACGGCAAAAGCCCAACGTCTTCCGCATGAAGCTGCTCGGCGCCGAAGTCGTGCCCGTCCATTCCGGCTCGGCGACGCTCAAGGACTCCATGAACGACGCCCTGCGCCACTGGGTGTCGAATGTGCACGACACATTCTACATCATCGGCACCGCCGCCGGGCCGCATCCCTATCCCGAACTGGTGCGCGATTTCCAGTCGATCATCGGCAAGGAAACCCGCGCCCAGATGCTGGAGGCCGAAGGCCGCCTGCCCGACATGCTGATCGCCCCGGTCGGCGGCGGCTCCAACGCCATCGGCATGTTCCACCCCTTCCTCGACGATCCCGAGGTCGCGATGGTCGGCGTCGAGGCGGCGGGCGAAGGGCTGGAGGGCAAGCACGCTGCAAGCCTGGCGGGCGGCAAATCCGGCATCCTCCATGGCAATCGCACCTATCTGCTTCAGGACGAGGACGGCCAGATTACCGAGGCGCACAGCATTTCGGCGGGCCTCGATTATCCCGGCATCGGCCCTGAACATAGCTGGCTGCACGAAATCGGCCGGGTCAAATATCTGCCCGTGACCGATGACGAGGCGCTGGAGAGCTTCCAGACGCTTTCGCGCCTCGAAGGGATCATCCCCGCGCTGGAATCGGCCCATGCGGTCGCGGCGGCGGAAAAAATCGCGCCGACGCTGGACGCCGACAAGCTGCTGGTCGTCAACCTGTCGGGCCGGGGGGACAAGGACATATTCACCGTCGCCGACGCGTTGGGAGCGGAGATGTGAGGCGGATCGGCTGGGCGATACTAGTACTAGCAGTCGTCCTCGCCGCATCGGCCTTCTATTTACATCATATAGGCCAAGATGATTCGGCACAGCTTGCGAATTTGGGCATAGCTATTTTATTTTTGTTGGGCTGCGTGGCACTGACCATTTCAGCTGGATTTCGTTTAATCAAAGGCGAAGTAAAATTACGTCCACGGGATGCCTTCAAATCTGCGCTGATCGTTTTTACAATCATGATTGCTTTGAGAGCTCTATTCTGGGGCATATACCCCGATGGCGAGCGCGATTATGCTAGTGCGCTACTGCAAAGTGCCGCCTTCTCCATCGCCTACGGACTCTACACTACAGCTTATCGCAGGACGACATGACTGACCGCCTCTCCACACGCTTTTCCGCCTGCAAGGCGCAGGGGCGCGCCGCGCTCATCACCTTTGTGACGGCGGGCGATCCCGATGTCGCCTCAACCGGCGCGATTCTCGACGCACTGGTCGCGGGCGGGGCCGACATCATCGAACTGGGGATGCCGTTTACGGATCCGATGGCCGATGGCCCGGCGATTGAACTCGCCAATTTGCGGTCGCTGGGGTCGGGCACCAAGACGAAGGACATCTTGGCCATCGCCGCCGATTTCCGCACGCGGCACCCGGAAACGCCGCTGGTGCTGATGGGCTATGCCAACACCATGCTGGCGCGCGGGTCCGACTGGTTTGCCGATCAATGCAGGACGGCGGGCGTCGATGGCGTGATCTGCGTCGACATTCCGCCGGAGGAAGACGCAGAAATTGGCCCCGCCCTGCGCGCGGCCGGCGTTCACCTCGTCCGGCTCGCCACGCCGACCACCGATGCCGCCCGCCTGCCCGCCGTGCTGAACGGGGCCAGCGGCTTCCTCTACCATGTCTCGGTCGCCGGGATCACCGGCAAGCAGCAGGCGGCGCAGGTCGCCGTCGAACAGGCCGTTGCGAAGCTGAAGGCCGCGACCGACCTGCCCGTCGCCGTCGGCTTCGGCGTCCGCACGCCGGATCAGGCCGCCGCCATCGGTCGCGTCGCTGATGGCGTCGTCGTCGGCTCCGCCATTGTCGACATCATAGGGTCGCACGGCGCCCATGCCGCCCCCTTTGTCGAGGAATTTGTCGGCTCCTTAAGCGCCGCCCTTCTCACCCCCCATCGGGAGACCGCCGCATGAGCTGGCTCAACCGCGTCCGCAACGCCATTCCCTTCATCGCCAAGAAGGAAGGCCCAGCCGAAACGCTGTGGCACAAATGCCCCAATTGCGCGGAAATGGTGTTCATCAGGGAATGGCAGGATAACCTGTCCGTCTGCCCGCGCTGCGACCATCATGGCCGCATTGGCCCGGCGGAGCGCTTCGAACAGATATTGGACGCCGGTTTCATCCTGTTGCCGACGCCGCATGTGACGGAAGACCCGCTCAAGTTTCGCGATTCCAAACGCTATCCCGACCGGATGAAGGCCGCGCGGCAGGCGACCGGGGATCAGGATGCGCTCATCAACGCGCGTGGCGCGATCGACGATGTGCCGCTGGTCATGGGCGTGCAGAACTTCGCCTTCATGGGCGGCTCCATGGGCATGGGCGTGGGCGCGGCTTTCATCCAGGGCGTCAATGACGCCATCGCCCATAAATGCCCCTATGTCATCTTCACCGCCGCCGGTGGCGCGCGGATGCAGGAAGGCATATTGTCGCTGATGCAGATGCCGCGTTCGACTGTGGCCATTCAAAAACTGCACGCCGCGGGCCTGCCCTATATCGTGGTGCTGACCGATCCCACGACCGGCGGCGTCACCGCCAGCTACGCCATGCTCGGCGACATCCAGATTGCGGAACCCGGCGCGCTGATCGGCTTTGCGGGCCAGCGCGTCATCGAAAGCACGATCCGCGAAAAACTGCCCGAAGGCTTCCAGCGCGCCGAATATCTGCTCGATCACGGAATGCTCGACATGGTCGTCCACCGCGCCGACCTGCGCGACACGCTGGCGCGGGTGATCGGTTATCTGACCCCCGGCCTCGCGGCCTGACGCCCAGCGACAGGGGAAGCCGCCCTTGCCCGACCATGCGGTGTCCGATGATCCGGCGGTGCAGGAACAACTGGACCGTTTATGGTCTCTCTCCCCCGGCGCCGACATATTGGGGCTGGAGCGCGTAACCCGCTTGCTGGAGCGGCTGGGCGATCCGCATCGCGCCCTGCCGCCCGTCTTCCATGTCGCGGGCACCAATGGCAAGGGATCGACCTGCGCTTTCCTGCGCGCCGCGCTGGAGGCCGACGGCCGCAGCGTCCATGCCTTCACCTCGCCCCATCTGGTGCGGTTCAACGAACGTATCCGTATCGGCGGAACGCTGATTGCTGACGATGCGCTGGCCGTCCTGCTCTCGCGCGTGCTCGACCGGGCGGAGGATATCGGCGCCAGCTTCTTCGAGGTCACTACCGCCGCCGCGTTCCTGGCGTTTGCCGAACAGCCCGCCGACGCCTGCATCATCGAAGTCGGCCTGGGCGGGCGGCTGGACGCGACCAACGTCGTTCCCGCGCCCGCCGTCTGCGGCATCGCGCAACTGGGCATCGACCATCAGGCGTTTCTGGGCGACCGGATCGAACAGATTGCGGCGGAAAAGGCGGGCATAGCCAAGCCAGGGGCGCCGCTCGTCACCCTGCGCTATGCCGATGCGCTGATGGCGGTGATCGGGAGTGCAGCCGCAAGCGCCGGGGCGCTGTGGCGCCCCATGGGCAGCGATTGGGACGCGGTCGTCTATCGCGAAAGACTGCATTATCGGGATGAGGCAGGCCGCATGGATATGCCGCTGCCGCGCCTGCCGGGCGCGCATCAGGCGATGAACGCGGCGCTCGCGCTCGCCATGTTGAGGCGCCAGCAGGCGCTGACCATCGCTGAACCGGCGCTGAAGGCCGCGCCGATCTGGGCGCACTGGCCCGCCCGCCTGCAACGGCTGGACCGTGGACCGCTGGTCGACCTGCTGCCGCAACAGGCGACCGTTTGGCTGGACGGCGGACATAACGCCAATGCCGGGGAAGCCATCGCCGCCTTCTTCACGCCCGACCGGCTGGAAGGCGGGCGGATGCCGCTCATCATCGGGATGCTGGCGAACAAGGATATTGAAAGCTTCCTTGCCCCCTTCGCCGGCAAGATCAGCCACATCCATGCGCTGCCGGTGCCCGGTCACGATCATCACCCGCCGGAACGGTTTGCGGCGGTGGCCGCGCGCTGGGGCATTGGCTGCACCGCGCATCAGGACGCCCGCGCCGCCATCCAGGCCATTGCTGATCAGGACCGGAATCCGCCTCAAATCCTTATCGCAGGCTCCCTCTATCTGGCGGGCGAGGTGTTGCGGGCGAACGATCAAATGCCCGATTAAGCCCATTTTCTACTTGCGAATGATTATCAATAGCGCAATTATACTGTTCCAACGGCAACAGCAAAGGCGCGCTCAATGGCTTCCGCACCCCTCCCCCGCACCGACATGCCCCGTCACGATCCCCTGCCCTGCGCCATGCCCGACGGCTATGGCGCGCGCCTCTTCCTGTTCGCCGTCCGCCGCATGGCGAGCGCGGGCGTCGACGACGCTCACGCCGCCAATGCGCTGCTCGGCGCTTTTGGGCGGAGCTACCGCCGCCCACTGGTCTTGATGCGGGCCATGATGCTGGAACTGTCGCGCGCGTCCAACCGCAGGATTAAGGTCGCACCCTGTTGCTGCGGCCGGATGACGGCCGACGAAGCGATGCTGATCGCCGCCGCCAGCGAAGCGCTGGACGATGGCCCCGCCGCCTATCGCCGCGCCGCCGCGCTGCTCGGCACCGATCGCGCACTGGGCGCCCTCACCTGCATCCAGGCGGTGGCGCAAAGCTAAGCCGACCTCGGCCACCCGCTGCGTCTGTTCGGGGCGGGGTGATCAGGTCCGGCGCATGTCGGCAAGAGCATTTGCCGCCCATTGATACATGTCGGCCTGCGCCGCGCGCTGAGTCCGGTCCAGCCGACGGGCGCGCTGCTCGACCTCTTCCAATATCTGGCGCGCGCGCATCTGGTCGCCCCGGTCGAGCAGGAAAGCCGCATAGTGGCACCGCGCCTCCTCGCCCGCGATCCGGGTCACCACATCCTCGAACAAGCCCCGCGCTTCCGCATCCTTACCGATATCCGCCAATATCCTTGCACGCAGTAACATCCGGCGGTCACGTTCGCCGCCTGCCGGAACGTCTGGCACGTTTGCCAGCACGTCCAGCGCTTCGCCACTGCGATGATTCTCGAACAGGGCAGCGGCAAGTTTCACCTGCGTGCGCCAATCCTGTCCCGGCCCCAGCGCCAGCCCCTGTTGATAGGCGGCGACCGCGTCGGCGTGACGGCCCAATGCCGCCAACGCATCGCCAAGCGCGATATGATTGGCCGACGTATTGGCCAGTTCCAACGCCTTGCGCGCGGCGCGCAACTCGCGTTCCGGGTCGATACTGCTCACTGCCTGCGTCCGGATGGTTCGGACGTGGCGATTGCCCCAATATTCCGGCAAAATCTCCAGCACGAGATAGGCAAAGCAACCCATCAATGAAAAGAGAAAGATGAACAGCATCCAGATCTGGTTGCGCCCGGTGCGGATGACATGCACGGCGCACAGAATTTGGACTGCGACCGAGGCAAGGAGGAAGATCAAGGCGCCTCAGACTCCTCCACCGTGCCCGCACTGCCGACGCTTGCGTCGATCAGGCCGGCGCGCATCATCAGCCAGAACAGCAATATGCCCGGCAGCGCGAACGCCGTGGTCAGCAGGTAGAAATCGACATAGCCGAATACTTCGATCAGCGCGCCCGCCGTCGTGCCGGTCAGGAAGCGGCCGACAATGGCGGCGGCCGCCGACAGCAGCGCAAACTGGGTGGCGGTGAAGGACAGATTGCACAGCGCCGATAGATAAGCGACGACAGTCACGCCGCCGATGCCGCTGGCGAAATTTTCAAAGCCGATGGTGAAGGCCAGCATCGGCATGGAATGGCCCATGGCGGCCAGTCCGGCAAAACTGAGGTTGGAAACCGCCATCAGCACCAGGCTGACCAGCACCGACCGCTTCATGCCCAGCCGGGCGTAGAGTATGCCGCCGACGAATATTCCGGCGAGCAACGCAAAGAAGCCGACCCACACGTCGCCGGTCAAAATTTCCTGCTTGGTAAAGCCCAGGCCGACGAGAAGGTCGCGGATCATCAGGTTCGCCATCGTGTCGCCAATCTTGTGGACCAGCACGAACAGCAATACGATCAACGCGCCGCGCCGCCGGAAGAAATCGGCGAGCGGCCCGGTGAAGGCCGCAAGCGCTTCGCCGGCTGATCGCAAGGGCTTCGGCTCTGCGTGCCGGGCAGGTTCCCCCGCGAAGATCGATGCCACAGGGCCGGCAAAGGCGAGCGGAATGCATGCGATATAGCCCAGCGACCAGTTCGAAACACTCGCCACGGCGAGCGCGATGCTCGCCGCGAAGAACGCGCCCAGACGCCAGCCATATTGCGACATGCCCGATCCGACGCCCAACTGGTCAGGCCGCAGCAATTCGATGCGATAGGCGTCGATGACGATGTCGAACGTCGCCCCCGCAAAGCCGAGCAGCAGAGCGCCGACGATGACCGCCTGCAATCCCGCGCGAGGATCGGCCACGCCCAGCACGAACACCGCCACCGCCGCGAAACAGGCGCACAACCATAGCCAGGACCGGCGATGCCCGATCATGTCGGCGAGTATCGGCAGCCGCATCCGGTCAATCAGCGGCGCCCACAGCCATTTGAAACTGTAGACCAGCAGGGCGAGCGCAAAGGCGGAAACCGACTTTTTCTCAATCCCGGCCTCTGCCAGACGATTGGTCAATGTCGCAGCCAGCAGGGCAAAGGGAAAACCCGATGACATGCCCAGGAACAATGCCGTCAACGGCGCCTTTTCCAGATAGGGGCGCACGCCGCCCCAAAAACCGCCCGTGCCCCGCGCCGCATCGTCCATGAAGGATCATTTCCCCAAATCAAGCGAACCGGCGGCCACCATAAGGCCGATCGTGGCGCAGGCAAGCGGCGCTTGTCCCGATGCGGCGCAAAGCCGCGCCGGTCATCCCGACGTCGGGAAAATCTGCATTCCGGGCGGAATGGCGGCAGGTGCGCCATTGGCCAGCAATGCCTCGACAGTCTCGATCGCCGCGATCAGGTCGCGCTGGGAAAAGGGCTTGGCGAGGCAACCGACCGCCCATTGCCGGGCGTCGAGAGGGCAGGCGGCGGTCGCAAACAGCACTGGCACGCCAAGGTCGCTGGCGACGCGCGCGACTTCGATGCCGCCTCGTGCGCCCTGCAAGCCGACATCGGCGATGATGAGGTCGACGCCTCCGCCGTTCAGCACGGCGATGGCCCCATCGCGGGAATCGACAGTGCCTGCCACCCGGTAGCCCGCCTGCGCCAGATGATGCTCATGGTCGAACGCCACCAGCGGTTCGTCCTCGACGATCAATATGGAACGGATCGCGCCCTTGCGCGCCGCCGTTTCAATCCGCCATCGCCCCTTGCCGAAAAACATTGCCGTTCCGCCCCGTTTGCGCCATGCACCCATCCCTAAACGCCGGGACTGGCGGCGGGTTTCGCCACGCCCGCCCCGGCGCCACTCGCTTTGGCGGGATGGATGCATCATTCGCCCTATTTGCGTCTGCGCCCGATATGGGAAGGGCCGGTCGCATCGAAAAGGAACGCCCGGTGGAACCACCGAAAAAATCTCGCCCGGCCCGTCCCCGTCCACCGGCCAAAGGCGGCGGAAGACCGCAACAGGGCGGCAAGGAAAGCGGGGCGTCGTCCCGCCCACCCCGCCCTCCACGCGGCGGCGCGGCCAAGGCTCCTGCGAAGTCCGTTAACCCCCATCCCGCCCGCGCCGCCGCGACGGCCGATGGCAAGGGGGAACCGCAACGCATCGCCAAATTGCTGGCGCGCGCGGGCGTCGCTTCCCGCCGCGAAATCGAACGGATGATAGAGGAAGGCCGCATCGCCCTCGATGGCGTTGCAGTGGAAACACCCGCCACCCTGCTGACTTCGCTGCATGGCGTGACGGTGGATGGCGTTGCCGTCGCCGCCCCCGCGCCCGCGCGCCTGTTCCTGTTTCACAAGCCGACCGGATGCCTGACCACCGAGCGCGATCCGCAGGGCCGCCCGACCATCTATGACCGGCTGCCCGCCGGGCTGCCGCGCCTGATGCCCATCGGGCGGCTCGACATGACGACCGAGGGGCTGTTGCTGCTCACCACCGACGGCGAGTTCAAGCGCGAGATGGAACTGCCCGCCACCGGCGTGCCCCGCACCTATCGCGCCCGCGCCTTTGGCGACATCAGCCAGGCGCAACTGGAGGATCTGTTCGACGGGATCGAGATCGAAGGCGTTCGCTATGGCCCGATAGAGGCCAATCTGGAACGGCGCACCGGCCGCAACCAGTGGATCGAAATGACCCTTGCCGAAGGCAAGAACCGCGAAGTTCGCCGCGTGCTGGAGCATCTGGGGCTGAAGGTCAGCCGCCTCATCCGCACCGCCTATGGCCCGTTCAAGCTCGCCGACATGCCCGTTTGCCATGTCGAGGAAGTGCGGCAACATGACCTGATCGTCTTTCGCAAGGGCCTGAAGGGTAAGGCATGAGGATCATTTCGGGCCAATGGCGCGGCCGTCCGCTGGTCGCGCCCAAGGGGGACGCCACCCGCCCCACCGCCGACCGCACGCGCGAGACGCTGTTTTCCATGCTGACCAGCCGGTTGGGATCGTTCGAGGGACTGGCCGTCGCGGATTTCTTCGCCGGGTCGGGGGCCATGGGGTTCGAGGCGCTGTCGCGCGGCGCGGCCTCCTGCCTGTTCGTTGAGCAGGACCGCGCCGCCGTCGACGCCATTCGCGCCAATGGCGACAAACTGGGCGTCCGCCCCGACATTCGCCAGACCAGCGTGATGGCGCTCGGGCCCACCGCAACGCCGCTGGACCTCATCCTGATGGACCCGCCCTATAATAGCGGAGCGGGACAGGTCGCTCTGGACAAGCTGGCGCGGCTTGGCTGGGCCGGCCCCGCCACATGGATCAGCATTGAAACCGACCGGCGCGAGGATGTGACGGTCAAAGGGTTCGAGGTCGACGCCGTGCGCGACATCGGCAAGGCGCGGCTGACCTTGCTGCGCTCCCAGGGCTGAACCGCGCGCCGGTTTGTCTGCCGGGGTGCGGCGCTGCCTGCTGAACGCGCAAGCGCCCCCCCCCCCCGATCACTTGTCGGCATAGGCCTCCGCTTCCTTGGCGATCAATATGTCCGCCAGCATCCAATATGCCTCGCCCCATGCCGCCAGCACGGCGTCGGTGGCGACCGCATCGCCCAGCACTTCACGCATCGCGGGGAGCAGCGCGTTGGCGACCTTGGGATAGTCGCTGGCCTTGACACCGGTTTCGACATGGCGTTGCACCATCCGCGCGACGGCGCCCGACAGGGCGTCGAGCTTGTCGATATTTTCGGCATAGCCCAGAATGGCGGCGGCCAGGCGGCGCGGCTGTTCGCCGCTTTCCTGTGCCGCCTGGTCGAACATCGCCTTGACCGATTCATCCTGAAAAAGGCGCTTGTACATGGCGGTGGTGATGGCGACGCCATGCTGGCGAATGGCGGGCGCGGTCGATTTGACGATGGCGATGGTTTGGGCGGACAGGGGCTTGGACATCCGGAGATCCTCTTTTTGCTCTATAAGAGGTATATTTAATACATGTTATAAAGATTGAGGGGAAATAGGTATTTATACGCAGGCGCACTTGCGCTTTAAGCAACCGAATGAGATTGACCCAGCATACCGACTACGCCCTTCGCGTGTTGATTCATCTGGCTATGTCGCCATCGGTGCACGCCACTATCCCTCAGATCGCCGCCGCCCATCAACTCTCGGAAAATCACCTGCGAAAGGTGGTTCTGCATCTTGCCAAAGGAGGCTTTTTGGCGACACGCAGGGGGCGCGGCGGCGGCTTCGCTTTGGCGCAACCGGCAGAGTCGATCTCTCTGCGCGCCGTCGTCCTCCACACCGAAACTGACATGCGCATGGTCGATTGCACAGGTTGCAAGCTGCGCCCAGTTTGCGGCCTGCCCAGAATCCTTAATGAAGCCGCGTCCGCGTTCCTGGGCGCTCTTGATTCCTATACCCTGGCGGACGTGGTTCAGGATCGCCTAGGCTTGGTGGCGACCCTGGACGCCATGTCGAACGGGCCGGAAACCCCAGGCGCAATTTCCGATCCTTGACTGCTTTTCCTGGCCCCGGCCCCTTTCCGCACGGCAAAAGGACAAACCGGCAAGGAAATTGTCCAGTCTCAGGCCACAGCCAAAGCGGTCATGGAGAGCCGCACGGCCAACGGTCGCTGCTGTCATTAAAGCCCGGGATAGCGCTCAAACTTCGGCAACTCGTGCGCACCTTCCATCCACGGCGCCGCCTCGGCATATTGGACATGGATGCCGGGCGGAAAAGCGGCCTGATCGTCGAAGGTCGCGGTCTGGATGTCGATCTGGCCCGGAAAGATGCTTTCGTTGCGGTAGAACAGCCCCGTTCCGCACCGGGCGCAAAATTGTCGCGTCGCCTGTTCGGACGAGGCATAGGATGCAACCTCGCCCGTTATCATCACCTTGTCCTTCGGGAAAAGCGCCCATCCCACCATCGGCGCGCCCGCCGACTTGCGGCAATCGGAACAATGGCACAGCGCGCTGTAAACCGGATCGCCCGCCGCTTCATAGCGGACCGCGCCGCAATGGCATCCACCTGTCACCATCATGTCCTCCTGCATTGATTCTCTTTTTGTTCTCATATAATCCGGGTGTTCGCAACCCATCGACTTGCCCCCGCCGCGCCCCGCGCCTACCTGCCGGATAGCCATGACCATCCCCGCCCCCTCACCCAATGATCCGCCCTATCTGCGCGGCCTGAACGATCCCCAGCGCGAAGCCGTGCTGACCGCTGAAGGACCGGTGCTGGTGCTGGCGGGCGCAGGCACGGGCAAGACCGCCGCGCTCACCGCCCGCCTTGCGCATCTGGTCGCCACGCGCCGGGCATGGCCCTCGGAAATCCTGGCCGTCACCTTCACCAACAAGGCGGCGCGGGAAATGCGCGAGCGCGTCGGCCGCATGATCGGCGAGGCGGTGGAGGGGATGCCCTGGCTCGGCACTTTCCACGCCATCGCCGCGAAGATGCTGCGCCGCCATGCCGAACTGGTCGGCCTGCAATCCAATTTCACCATCCTCGACACCGACGACCAGTTGCGGCTCTTGAAGCAACTGATCCAGGCGGAGGGGATCGACGAGAAACGCTGGCCCGCGCGGCAACTGGGCGGCCTGATCGACCAGTGGAAGAACAAGGGGCTAACCCCGGAGGATGTCGGCGCCGGCGAGAGCGAAGGCTATGCCAACGGCAAGGGGCAGAAGCTCTATGCCGCCTATCAGGCGCGATTGCGGCAAGTGAACGCCTGCGACTTTGGCGACCTGCTGCTGCATGTGCTGACCATATTGAAACGCCATCGCGACGTGCTGGAAAGCTATCAGCAGCGGTTCAAATATATCATGGTCGACGAATATCAGGACACCAACAGCAGCCAGTATCTCTGGCTGCGCCTGCTCGCCCAGACGCGCAAGAATATCTGCTGCGTGGGCGATGACGACCAGTCCATCTATAGCTGGCGCGGGGCGGAGGTCGCCAACATCCTGCGCTTTGAAAAGGACTTCCCCGGCGCGAAGATCATCCGGTTGGAACAAAATTATCGGTCGACGCCGCATATCCTGGGCGCCGCATCAGGCGTGATCGCCGAAAATGGCAACCGCCTCGGCAAGACTTTGTGGACCGAAGTGGACGTCGGCGAAAAGGTCCGCGTCGTGGGCGTATGGGACGGGCCGGAGGAGGCTCGCCGCGTCGGTGAGGAGATTGAGGCGATCGAACGCGCGGGCGGATCGCTCGACGGCGTCGCCATCCTCGTCCGCGCCCAGCACCAGACCCGCGAATTTGAAGACCGCTTCATCCAGATCGGCCTGCCCTACCGCATCGTCGGCGGTTTCCGCTTCTACGAGCGCGCCGAAATCCGCGACGCGCTCGCCTATCTGCGGCTCGTCAACCAGCCTTCCGACGACCTCGCCTTCGAACGGATCGTCAACGTGCCCAAGCGGGGTCTTGGCGACAAGGCGCTGGAAAAGCTGCACCGGCTGGCGCGGGCGGAGGGCATTCCGCTCGCGCTGGCGGCCGCCCGCATCCTCGACACGGACGAGATGACGCCGCAGGCGCGCCGCTCCCTTGGCGCCTTCGTCGGCGATCTCGCCCGCTGGCGCGACCGCGCCGCGCAGTTGCCTCATGCCGAGCTTGCCCGCCAGATCCTCGACGAAAGCGGCTATACCGCCATGTTGCAGGCGGAACGCACCGCCGAAAGCGCCGGGCGGCTGGAGAACCTGAGCGAACTTGCCCGCGCCATGGAGGAATATGAGACGCTGGGCGCGTTCCTGGAGCATGTCTCCCTCGTCATGGACAACGAAGCCCAGGCGCAGGCGCGCAAGGTCACCATCATGACTATTCATGCGGCGAAGGGGCTGGAATTCGACACGGTGTTTCTCGCCGGTTGGGAGGAAGGGCTGTTCCCCTCCCAGCGCGCGCTTGACGAAGGGGGCCTCAACAGCCTGGAGGAGGAACGCCGCCTCGCTTACGTCGCCATCACCCGCGCCCGACGGCGCTGCACCATATTGCACGCCGCCAACCGGCGCATCTATGGCCAGTGGACCAGTTCCATCCCCTCCCGCTTCGTCGGCGAATTGCCGCCGGAGCATGTGGAGGAGGAAAGCAGCATGGGCGGCGGCGCATCGCTGTGGCGCGCCAACTGGTCCGAACGCGCCGACCCCTTTGCCAATGTCGGTCGCGGCGCCGGCCGCGGCCCCGGATGGCAGCGGGCGCAATCCAGCGGCCAGTTCAATCGCGAACCCGTGCGGATCGTCGAGGCGCGCGCGTCGGCCGTCTCGCTCGGCAACAAGGGCCGCGACGACATGGCCGTGGGCCTGCGCGTGTTTCACCAGAAATTCGGCTATGGCGTGGTGGCGGAAATCGAGGGCAACAAGCTGGAAATCGATTTCGAAACGTCCGGGCGTAAACGGGTGATGGACAGTTTCGTCTCGCTGGCTTGAGCGAGCGCCATGAGACAAAAAAAGGCCGATCCAAAGAGGACCGGCCCGGAGAGTTTTAGGAGAGGATGCCTGAAAGGCCCTTTCCATGTGCCGGCAGCGGGGTGATTCCGCAATTGCGAAGGCTGGTTTCACGATTGCGTTTGTTGCAATCCGGTTACCAGCCCGTGCCGACCACCCGCCAGCTCACCGAGTCAGCTTCTTGTAGGCAAGGCGCGTGGGACGATCGGCGGCGTCGCCCAGGCGACGGCGCTTGTCCTCCTCATAGGCCTCGAAATTGCCTTCGAACCACTCGACATGGCTGTCGCCCTCGAAAGCCAGAATGTGCGTGGCCAGTCGGTCGAGGAAGAAGCGGTCATGGCTGATGACCACCGCGCAACCGGCGAAATTCTCGATCGCCTCTTCCAGCGCCGCCAGCGTTTCGACGTCAAGATCGTTGGTCGGTTCGTCGAGCAGCAGGACGTTGCCGCCCCGCTTCAGCATCTTGGCGATATGGACCCGATTGCGCTCACCGCCCGACAGCTTGCCGACATTCTTCTGCTGGTCCTGGCCCTTGAAGTTGAAGGCGCCGACATAGGCGCGGGTCGACATGTCGTGACCGTTGACCTTCACATAATCGAGCCCGTCGGACACTTCTTCCCAGACATTCTTGGTGGGGTCGAGATGATCGCGGCTCTGATCGACATAGCCCAGCCGCACCGTCGACCCGATGTCGATTTCGCCCGAATCGGGCGTTTCCTGCCCGGTGATGAGGCGAAACAGGGTGGACTTGCCCGCGCCGTTCGGGCCAATGACGCCGACGATGCCGCCGGGCGGCAGCATGAAGGACAGGTCTTCGAACAGCAGCTTGTCGCCATAGGCCTTGGACACGCCCTTCAATTCGATCACCTTGCCGCCCAGACGTTCGGGCACCTGGATGACGATCTGCGCCTTGCCGGGCGCGCGATTTTCCTGGGATGCGACCAGTTGCTCGAACTTGGCGATACGCGCCTTGGACTTGGTCTGGCGGCCCTTCGGACCCTGACGGATCCATTCCAGCTCGTCGTTGATCGCCTTCTGGCGGCCGGTCGCCTCGCGGTCTTCCTGTTCCAGTCGCTTGGCCTTTTTCTCCAGATAGGTGGAGTAATTGCCTTCATAGGGGAAATATTTGCCGCGATCGAGTTCCAGGATCCAGCCGACGACATTGTCTAGGAAGTAGCGGTCGTGGGTGATCATCAGCACCGCACCGGCATATTCCTTCAGGTGATTTTCCAGCCAGGTGACGCTTTCCGCGTCAAGATGGTTGGTCGGTTCGTCGAGCAGCAGGATGTCCGGCTTCTGGATCAGCAGGCGGGTGAGCGCTATGCGGCGCTTTTCACCGCCCGAAAGGCTCTCCACCGACCAGTCCGACGGCGGGCAGCGCAGCGCCTCCATGGCGATTTCGAGCTGGTTGTCGAGCGTCCAGCCATCGGCCGCGTCGATCGCCTCCTGCAACGTGCCCATCTCCTCCATCAGCGCGTCGAAATCGACGTCCTCCGGCGGATCGGCCATGATCATGCTGATCTCGTTGAAGCGATCCAGCTTGTCCGCCATGTCGCGGGCGCCGTCCTTCACATTTTCCAGCACGGTCTTGTTCGGGTCGAGTTGCGGCTCCTGCGGCAGATAGCCGACAGTGATGTTCTCGCCCGGCCAGGCTTCGCCCGAAAAATCGGTGTCGATGCCGGCCATGATCTTCATCAGGGTCGACTTGCCCGCGCCGTTGGGGCCGACGATGCCGATTTTCGCCCCGCGATAAAATTGCAGGTTGATCTGGTTCAGCACCGGCTTGGGCGCGCCGGGGAAAGTCTTGGTCATGCTCTTCATCACGAAGGCATATTGCGAGGAGGCGGACATGGGTGCGGCTGCTCCGGATAGGGTCGATAACAGGGAATTTCGGGGCGGGGTTAGCGAAGCGAAGGCGCATTGGCAAATGGCGGATGCCCCGCTAAGCCTTCATTCATGCAGAAAATCCGATCGGGCACGCTCGCCGCCCTCCTGCTTGGCGGCATCCTCACCCCCTCCCTCGCCGTTGCGGCCCCCGCCGACAGCAAGGCGATTCGCGACGCAGCGCTCAAGGATGAGGTCGCGTGGGCCTTTACCGAAGGGCTGACGACCGAGGTCGGGCCGCGTCCGGCGGGCACCCCGCAGGAGGCGCGCGGCCGCGAATGGGCGGTGGCGAAGCTCAAGGCTCTGGGCCTCAGCAACGTGCGCGCCGAACCCTATACCATGGCCGTATGGGCGCGCGGCCATGAAGCAGCGCGCATCGTCGCGCCCTTCCCCCAGAATCTGGCGCTCGTCGGCCTCGGCAATAGCGGATCGACCGGCGAAGCGGGGATAGAGGGCGAGGTCGCCTTCTTCCCGACCATCGCCGATCTCGTCGCCGCGCCCGACAATGCGGTTCGGGGCAAGATCGCCTTTGTCGGGCACGACATGCACCCCACGCAGGACGGATCATCCTATGGCCAATTCGGCGCGGCCCGCCGTCAGGGGCCGAGCATCGCGTCGAAAAAGGGCGCCATCGCCATCCTCATCAAATCCATCGGCACCGACCATCATCGCGCGCCCCACACCGGCGTCCAGATGTGGGCGGAAGGCGCAACGCCCATCCCCGCCGCCGCGCTGAGCGTGCCGGACGCTGAACAGCTCGCCCGCGTGGTCGCGCGCGGCAAACCGGTGCGCGTCCACCTGACGCTGGTCTCGCAAAATCTGACCGACCAACCGTCGGGCAATGTCATTGCCGAAGTGCCCGGCTCCGACCCGAAAGCCGGCATCGTGGTCGCCGCCTGCCACCTTGACAGCTGGGATCAGGGCACCGGGGCCATAGACGACGCCACCGGCTGCGGCATCGTCACCGCCGCCGCGCTTCAGGTGAAGAAGGCTGGCACACCCCGCCGCACCATCCGCATCCTGATGGCGGGCGCTGAGGAGGTCGGGGGCGACGGCGCGACAGCCTATTTCAAGGCGCATGGGGCGGAGCCTCACGCTCTGGTGATGGAATCGGACTTCGGCGCGGATCGCGTCTGGCGGGTCGATTTCAAACTGCCCACGGGCCATGAGGACCTGACCAACCGCATCGCGGCCGGCCTGGCCCCGTTGGGCATCGGCGCAGGCGGACAGGAAGCGGGCGGCGGCGCCGACATCGCGCCGCTGGTGAAGGCCGGCGCGCCCGTCATCGACCTGCAACAGGATGGCACGCGCTATTTCGACCTGCACCACACGCCCGACGACACGCTGGACAAGGTCGATCCGGCGCAATTGCAGCAGAATGTCGCGGCCTGGTCAGTCGTTCTAAATGAAGTTTCGAATGCGTCAGAATCATTGGGCATTAAGTGAACTTTTATTGTAGACAACGACCCGTCGCGTGATTCGGTCAACTGGGCGAGCGCGCACAAAAGCATTGATTTGTGCAACGCACACGTTAATGCGGGTCGCTCGCGTAGGCCCACGTCAGAACGGGGCATGCGCGGCATATGCTATGGGAGCCGTACACAATGAAGAAGATCGCTGTTGTTTTCGCTTCGGCCAGCCTGATGGCGCTCGCCGCTTGCGGTGAAAAGCCGGCTAACGAAACCGCGAACGCTTCGAACGAAGTCGAAAACGTCGTCGACAACGCCGTCAACGCTGCTGAAAACGCCGCCAACGCTGCCGACAACGCCGCGAACGCGACGAACAACGCCGCGAACGCGATGTAATTTTTGCCTTTGGCGAATTTTGGAAAAGGCGGTCCGTTCATTCGGGCCGCCTTTTTTCATGCCTGCCCCGCGCTATCAGCGCAAACATAGCGCATGGAAAAGGCCACCGCCAAAGGGGGCGATGGCCTTCTTCTGCAACTGGCCGGGTCCGATGGCGGCACGCCTCAATAAGCGCGGCCGACCAGCACCCGTTCAACCGCCGGCTCGCCTGTGAAGACGCAGGCGCCTTCCGCTGCGGGCGCGTCCAGCGGCACATTGCGCAGCGTCAGCTTCTCCCCCTTCAGCCACTCAATGACCTTGTCGAGCGCCGCGCCGGTCGGCTTCGCCCAGTTCACCAGCGCCCAGCCGGGACGCGCGCTGGCGTCGAAATGGGCTTTGAGGGCGGCAAGGTCGGCAACGTCGCGATTGATGTTCGCCTGCAACCGCTCGCTGGCCTGCGCGAACAGGCCCTGTTGAATCGCTTCCAGCATTTCAGGCGCTGCCGCGACGAAATCATCCTTCGCCAGGATCGCGCTGTCGAGCTTGCCATCCTCGCGATACAGCCGGTCGCGGCGCAGCACGGACACATTGCCCCCGGCCAGATCGCGCCCGCCAACCTCGATGATGATCGGCGCGCCCTTCTTGACCCAGCCCCACCGCTTGCCGGCCGCCTTTGCCGGGCGACGATCGAGCAGCGCGCGGACAGGCTCGCGGAACACGTCCAGGGCGTTCAATTGCGCGACCAGGCCAGCGCAATAGTCGATGATCGCAGCATCCTCGTCATTATCGCGCAGCATCGGCACCACGACGATCTGATAGGGCGCCAGACGCGGCGGCACGCGCAACCCGTCATCGTCGCCATGGACCATGATGAGGCCGCCGATCATCCGGGTCGACACGCCCCAGCTTGTCGTCTGCGCCAGTTCCTGCTGCCCTTCGGCGTTCTGGAAACGGATATTCTGGGCGGAGGAGAAAGTCGTGCCCAGGAAATGCGACGTGCCTGCCTGCAACGCCTTGCCGTCCTGCATCATTGCTTCGATGGAATAGGTGGAAACGGCGCCGGGGAAGCGTTCATTCTCCGGCTTCTCCCCCGCCACCACGGGCATGGCGACGCATTCCTCCGCAAAGCGCCGGTACACCTCCAGCATCTTCATTGTTTCCTCGACCGCTTCCTGCGTCGTGGCATGGGCGGTATGCCCTTCCTGCCACAGAAATTCAGCGGTGCGCAGGAACATGCGCGTGCGCATTTCCCAGCGGACGACATTGGCCCACTGGTTGATGAGGACGGGCAGGTCGCGCCAGCTCTGCACCCAGCGGCTGAACGCTGCGCCGATCACCGTTTCCGATGTCGGCCGCACCACCAGCGGCTCTTCCAGCTTTGCCGCAGGATCGGGCACCAGCCGCCCATCCTGCTGGATCAGGCGATGGTGGGTGACAACCGCCATTTCCTTGGCGAAACCGTCCACATGCTCGGCTTCCTTCTCGAAATAGGAAAGCGGGATGAACAGCGGGAAATAGCAATTCTCATGGCCCGTCGCCTTGATGTCGGCGTCGAGCAGCTTCTGCATCCGCTCCCATATGCCATAGCCCCATGGACGGATGACCATGCATCCACGCACCCCGCTGTCCTCGGCCATGTCGGCTTCGGCGATGACGGCCTGATACCAGGCGGCGAAATCCTGTTCGCGGGTAACGGAAAGGGCGTGTTTCACGGGGTCGACTGGCCTTGCCAAAGTGAATGGAAAGCCGCGCCATAGGGCATGAAACGCGGCCCTGTCGACCCCGGAGAGGCGCGACCGCCCGGCAGGCGGTCAGTTCAGCTTGTCGATCTTGGCATTGAGCGCCGCAAGCTGCGCCTTGAGGTCGGCGATCTCGTCGTCCTTGGCGGCTTCCTTCGCGCCTTCGACCGACGCCATGAAGGGATTGGCGCCCGCCGATCCCTTGAACGCGCTGGTCGCGGCTTCGAACATCTGCATGTTGCGCTTGGCGATCTCTGCCAGCGGCCCGCCGCCAAAGGCGCCCTGCATCGCTTCCTGAAACTGCAACTGGTTCTTGCGGAAAGCGTCCATCGACGCTTCCAGATATTGCGGCACCATGGACTGCATGGAATCGCCATACATGGAGATGAGCTGGCGCAGGAAGTTGACCGGCAGCATATTCTTGCCGCGCTGCTCCTCCTCCATGATGATCTGGGTCAGCACATTATGGGTGATGTCCTCACCGCTCTTGGCGTCGACCACGACAAACTCGCGCCCTTCGCGCGTCATCTGGGACAGCAGATCCAGAGTGATGTAGCTTGACGTTTCGGTGTTGTAGAGGCGGCGATTGGCGTATTTCTTGATGACAACAGGTTCCGACTCACCCGGCTTTTTCGACTTCGTCATGGACAAACCTCCTACTCCCCAGAATGCTGCGTTAGCACGGCCGGTTGTGGCGTCGCAACATGGCCCCCGCCCCTTGCCGCTTTTTCTTGATCTATTATGGCGGGAATCCCGCGATGATACGGAATTGCGCCGCTCCGCGCTCAGGGGGCTGCGCAAATATCAGGAGGCGGCGCGGCCGGCGCCGCCCCCAATGCCGCCCATCTTTGCTGCGGCCGGGAACAGTCGATTGCTGCGCTTCAACAGTGCAGCATCGAACCGCGCACCGGTTGTGTTCGTCCCCTCTCTGATCAATCCGCCGCGCGTGCTCGACCTGTCGCCGGAACGATCGCTTGTCCGCGCCATGGCCGCGGCAGGGCATGACGCCTATCTGGTCGACTGGGGCACGCCGCTCGACGATGACAAGGGCATGGATCTGACCGCCCATGTCGCTGACCGACTGGCGCCGATGATCGCCGCCCTGCCGCAACCGCCGATATTGGTCGGCTATTGCCTGGGCGGGACTCTGGTCGCCGGGGCTGCGGCCCTCTCCCCCCCGCGCGCGCTTGCAACCATCGCGACGCCCTGGCATTTCGATGGCTTTCCCGAACAGGAACGCGCCGACATTGTCGCCCTGTGGACCCGTTCGCAGGGCACATGCGTGCAAATGGGCTATGTCCCCATGGAGGTGCTGCAATCGGGCTTCTGGAGCCTCGACCCCGCCCGCACCATCCGAAAATATGCCGCCTTCCTCGACATGCCGCCCGGATCGGACAAGGAACTCGCCTTTCTGGCGGTGGAGGATTGGGCGAATGAAGGCCCGCCCCTGACGCTGGCTGCCGGCCAGCAATTGTTCGAGCAATTCTATGGCGCGAACCAGACGGGCGAGAAGCGTTGGCGCATTGATGGACGGGTCGTTGACCCCGAAGCCCTTGCATGTCCCACATTGTCCATCGCTTCGCTGACCGACAAAATTGTGCCAGCCGCTGCCTCTCCTCGGCTTGCCGAACATCGCGAACTGGCGCTGGGCCATGTCGGCATGATTGTCGGCAGTCAGGCGCCCCATGATGTCTGGATGATACTATCGGACTGGCTATCGACTCACGGGGGGTGATGCTATGGCCGCCGTCGATACGCCCATGTCCACCATCTGAAGGAGCAGGACCATGACCGACATCGTCATCGCCGCCGCCAAACGCACCCCTGTCGGCAGCTTTCTGGGTTCATTCTCCTCGACGCCAGCCCACGAACTGGGCCGCACCGCCATTGTCGCCGCGCTCGCGCAGGCGGGCGTTGCGCCCGAAGAGGTGGACGAAGTCATCCTGGGCCATGTGTTGACCGCCGGCCTCGGCCAGAACCCCGCCCGACAGGCCGCCGTTCATGCCGGCATCCCGGTCGATCGCACCGCCTTCTGCATCAACCAGGTATGCGGATCGGGCCTGCGCGCCGTGGCTCTGGCGGCGCAGGCGATCGCCAATGGCGATGCCTCGATCATGGTTGCGGGCGGGCAGGAGAGCATGTCGCTTTCCCCCCATGCCCAGTATATGCGCGGCGGCGCCAAGATGGGCGACATCCGCCTGGTCGATACGATGATCGTCGACGGCCTGACGGATGCCTTCAACGCCTATCATATGGGCATTACCGCCGAAAATCTGGCGGAAAAATATCAGATCAGCCGCGAGGAACAGGATGCCTTCGCCGTCGCCAGCCAGAACAAGGCGTCGGCCGCGCGCGCATCGGGCCGCTTCGCCGATGAAATCGCGGCGGTGACGGTCAAGGGACGCAAGGGCGACACCATCGTCGATACCGACGAATATATTCGCGACGGCGCGACGATCGAAGCCATGCAGGGCCTCAAACCCGCGTTCAAGAAGGACGGCACGGTCACGGCCGGCAATGCCAGCGGCCTGAACGACGGCGCCGCCGCTCTGGTGCTGATGACCGCCGATGAAGCGGCCAAGCGCGGCGTCGACGTGCTCGCCCGCATCGCCTCCTTCGCAACCTGCGGCGTCGATCCGTCGATCATGGGCATCGGCCCCGCCCCGGCCTCGACCAGGGCGCTGGCCAAGGCTGGCTGGTCGATTGGCGACCTCGACCTGATCGAAGCCAATGAAGCCTTTGCCGCGCAGGCGCTGGCCGTCGGCAAGGAACTGGGCTTCGACCCCGCGAAGCTGAACGTCAACGGCGGCGCCATCGCCATCGGCCACCCCATCGGCGCATCGGGCGCGCGCGTGCTCACCACCTTGCTTTACGAAATGGGCAAGCGCGACGCGAAGAAGGGTCTCGCCACCCTGTGCATCGGCGGCGGCATGGGCGTCGCCATGTGCGTCGAACGCTGATCCGATAGCATCAATTACAAAAGCAGGCCGCCGTTTCCAGGCGGAAGCGGCGGCCTTGCCTTTACGCCCAGACCCGGTCGAACCGCGCGCCCAGCCCGGTCAGCAATTCATATTGTGACAGGCCCGAAGCCTCAGCAGCGCCCGGCAGGGCATAATCCATCGTCAGCCAGTCGCCCGCCGCGACATCAGGCCGCATCGAAACATCGATAGCGATCAGGTCCATCGAAACCCGCCCGACCAGCGGCAACCGCACGCCATCGACAATCACGCCGCCGCGATTGGAAAATCCGCGCAGATAGCCATCGGCATAGCCCAGATTGAGGATCGCCACCTCCATGTCAGCGGGCGCGGTGAAGGTCGCGTTATAGCCGATGCTGTCGCCCGCAATCACCCGGCGGCGCTGCAACACCTGCGCCTGCGGAAACACGACCTGCGCGATATGGCCGACCGCGTTCTTGCGCGGAACCCCGCCATAAAGCGCCAGCCCCGGGCGGGTCAGGTCAAAGCCATAGTCGCTGCCCAGGCAGATCCCCGCGCTGTTGGCCAGACTGTAGCGCCGCGCCGCGACCTGCATCGTCATTGCCGTGAAGCGCGCCCGTTGCCGTTCGCTCAACGACCCGTCCTCATCGGCCGAAACCAGATGGCTGACCAGCGTGTCGATGGCCAGTCCATCGGTCATTGCGTCAACGTCGCCGCGCCAGTCCAGCCCCAGCCGGTTCATGCCGGTGTCGATCATCACATCGCACGGCCCGCCACCCGCGTCGCGCCACAGGGCGATCTGTTCAGGCGAACAGAGCACCGGCCGCGCGCGCGAAGACAGGGCGATGTTCATGTCCTCCGCCCGCACCCCGTGCAGCACCGACAGCGAGACGCCTTCATCCAGCAACGGCTCCAGCGCCAGCGCCTCGCCCCAGTTCGAAACGAAAAAATCCCGGCATCCCGCCGTCATCAGGCGGCGCATGACTTCGGGCGCACCCAGCCCATAGCCGTCCGCCTTGATCGCCGCGCCACAGTCTGGCGCGCCGCCCTGCTTCGCCAGCCAGCGCCAGTTCGAAACCAGGGCATCGCCATCCAGGCGCAGGCGAAGCGGAGCGATATAGGCTTGCATCCCCTGCCCGATAACGGGTCGGCGGTCAGGCGTCGAGGGGGCGTCCGCGCGTTTCGGGCAGGGCGAAAAGACATGTCGCCAGCGCCAGCGCGACGATCCCCATCGTATACCACAGCCCGGCATAGGGATCGCCCGTTCGCGCGACGATATATTGGCTGACCAATGGCAGGAAACCGCCAAAATAGCCGGTGCCGACATGATAGGGAATGGACAGCGAGCTATAGCGGATACGCGCCGGGAAATATTCGGACAGCAGCGCCGCCACCGGGCCATAAGTCGCCCCCGACAATGTCCAGAGCAACAACATGGCCGCAAACAGCATCAGCGCGCGCGGCCAGTCCGGCGTCACTGTCGCCGCAACATAACCATGGGTCGCCAGCGCCGCGTCCAGTCCCGCGGCGCTCATATCCTCCACCGCCTCGCCGCCGATCGCCACGGCGGGCGCATCGCCCGGCCGCGCATCATAGGGGATGCCGCGTTTGGAAAAATGATCGAGCAACTTGCCGCAATCGGTCGGCTGCGTCTTGGCAAAGGGATTGAAGGTGCAATCAGGCCCGCTGACCACGACTGGCGCGGTGCGGGCGGCATCGGTCAGCGCAGGATTTCCCACTTGCCCCATGAAGTGATAGAGCGGAAACAACAGCGCCAGCACCAGCGCATAGCCGACGATGATCGGCTTCTTGCGGCCGATCCTGTCCGACAGCCAGCCGAAAAAGACGAACGCCGCCATCCCGACAAAGGCGCTGCCGCCGACCAGCAGTTGCGCAACGCCCGACGCGATGTGCAGGCCATTTTGCAGGAAATAGAGCGACTGGAACATGACCGTGTAGGCGATGACGGTGAAACCGGCCGCGATCCCGATCATCGCGACCAGCATCCTTTTGGCGTTGCCCGGCGCGACAAAGGCTTCCTTCAAGGGGTTTTTCGCCTGTTCGCCGGCCGCCTTCATCGCCGTGAACACCGGGCTTTCGCGCAGCATCAGCCGCATCCACAACGAAATGGCGAGCAGCGCCAGCGAGAAGATGAAGGGCAAACGCCAGCCCCATGCCTCCCACGCCGCCTTGCCGACGATGGTCTGAATGCCCACCACCACGATCAGCGACAGGATGAAACCGCCGATCACCCCGGCCTGAATGAAACTGGTGTAGAAGCCCCGCTTGCCCGGCGGGGCATGTTCGGCCACATAAATCGCCGCGCCGCCATATTCGCCGCCCAGCGCCAACCCCTGCGCGATCCGCAGCAGGATGAGGATGGCGGGCGCGGCCACGCCGATGGTCGCGGCCGATGGGGTCAGGCCGACGCCCGCCGTCGCCACGCCCATCAGGATGATGGTGGCAAGGAACGTATATTTCCGCCCCAGCCGGTCGCCCAGATAGCCGAACAGCGCGGCGCCCATAGGGCGGAAGGCGAAACCGATGGCGAAACCGGCCAGCGTATAGAGAAGCTCTACGGTCGGATTGTCCGTCGGGAAAAATGTGCGCCCGATGATCGGCGCAAGCACGCCGTAAATATAGAAATCATACCATTCGAACACGGTGCCCAGCGCCGAAGCGGTGATGACCAGCCGGTCCCGCTTCGCATCCATGACATAGTCGTCGCTCACCGCACCGCTGCTCATTCCGCCCCCTGGCCCATTCGTTCAGGCGGAATGGCGTGGCTGGCCTCCCCCCTCTTGCCGCCCCTGAATGGGGCAGAGGGGGAAGGCAGTCAATCAATCTCCCGATATGTCGACCGCCACCGGCCGCGCGGGGCTGAGCCAGCGATAGGCGACGCCGCCCAGCGCCCCGCCGATCAGCGGCGCGATCCAGAAAAGCCAGAGTTGCTGCACCGCCCAGCCGCCAACGAACAGGGCCGGCCCGGTGCTGCGCGCCGGATTGACCGATGTATTGGTGACGGGGATGCTGATAAGATGAATCAGCGTCAGCGCGAGGCCGATGGCCAATGGCGCAAAGCCTGCGGGGGCCGAACCATGGGTCGCCCCCATGATGACGAACAAAAAGGCGAAGGTCAGGACGACTTCGCACAGGAAGGCCGCCGCCATTGTATAACCGCCGGGAGAATGTTCCGCAAAACCGTTGCTGGCAAAGCCGCCGGCCAGACTGAAATCGCCATTGCCGCTGGCGATCAGGTAGAGCACGCCCGCCCCTGCAATCGCGCCCAGAGTTTGCGCTATGACATAGGGCGGCAGTTCGCCGCCGCTAAAGCGCCCACCCGCCCACAGGCCGACGGACACCGCCGGATTGAGGTGACATCCCGACACATGGCCGATGGCATAGGCCATCGTCACCACCGTGAGACCAAAGGCCAGTGACACGCCGACAAAGCCGATGCCCAATTCGGGGAATCCAGCGGCCAGCACGGCCGACCCGCATCCGCCCAGCACCAGCCACCCCGTCCCGATGAATTCCGCCGCAAGCTTCTTCAACATCGTCCGCCTCCTGTTTGATCGGCGCCCATGTCCCCGGGCCTTGCGCAAAGGCTATACCCCCGGCCCATCGCCGACAACGCCAATCTTACGATAGCGTAACGGGTGGACGGGATTGTGACGGCGTTCAGAAAAGGCGCGATCCGTTGGGCACTGGCCTGTCGGGCGCGAACAGCATCACCGCGCCGCCTTCATCGGCAAAGCCCAGGGTCAGCACTTCCGACATGAACTTGCCGATCTGGCGCGGGGGGAAGTTGACGACGGCCGCCACCTGCCGCCCCGCCAAATCCTCCAGCGCGTAATTTTCCGTAATCTGCGCGCTCGACCTGCGGGCGCCAATGGCGGGGCCGAAGTCGATCAGCAGCTTGTAGGCGGGCTTTCGGGCTTCCGGAAAAGGATCGGCCGAAATGATCGTGCCGACGCGAATGTCGACCTTCAGAAAATCGTCGAAGCCGATGTCGGGGGCGGCGGGCGCGTCGATGGCGTGATGGAGGTGCATGGCCCGATCCTATCCTGCCCCGTGGCCGCGCGCCATCCTCCGGCGCGATCAATCCGGGTTGCGCGCCGTCCATATCCACGCCGCCGCCGGAAAGTCGACGGCGCTGTCCACGCGGTGCGCCTCGCATATTGTGCGAAGCGCGTGGAGGATCGCCGGCCGCCGCTCGGCCGGGCTGTCCTTCAATATCCGCGCGGCCGGACCGATCCGGCCAAAATAATCGACCGCGTCGGCAACCGCATCGTCGCCCTCCCCCGCGCGGTAGGCGAAGTCGACGGCCGTTTCCTCAGCGTCGATCCAGCCCGCCTGGTCCAGCAACGAACGGGTGAACGCCGCGTCGGCAAAGGCGAAGGGGCCGGGTTCATAGCCCGCCGGCGCAGGCGATGGCTCTCCGATAATGGCCGTGGCGATTTCCGACGCCCAGCCATTCAACGCAGCGGCGCGGAAGCAGGAAAAGACCATATGTCCGCCCGGCCGCGTCGCCGCGCGAATGGCGGCCAGCCCGGCGACGGGATCGTCGAAAAACATCACCCCATGGCGGGAGACGACCAGATCGAAGGGGGCATAAGCGCCGATGGTCCGTTCAACCGGGCCAGCGACGAAGCGGCAATTCGGCATCGCCGCCGCCCTCTCCCCGGCGATGGCGATCAGCGATTCCGACAGGTCGAACCCGGTCACCTCGACATGGTTGCCAAGGCTGGCCGTGGCGATGGCGGTGCCGCCCGCGCCGCAGCCTATGTCCGCAACCCTTGCGCCGCCTTCGGGCGCCGCCTGCGCGATGGCGTGGTTCAGATGGGACGAAAGGCCCGCAAAGCTGCGATCCGTCCGCCGCCATTCCAGCGCCCAGACATCGCCCACGGGGCCGACCCATGCGGCGGCATCGGTCTTGGCCTTGTTCGGCCGCTCAGCCATGGACGCCGTCTTTCCTTTAGGACGCCCCCCTCCTGACGGAGGAGGGCCGTCAGGACAAGGTCATTCCATTTCCAGGATGATCGCGTCGACCGGCAGGCTTTCGCCCTGCGCCGCCGTCACGCTCTTCACCGTGCCGGACTTCTGCGCGCGCAGAATGTTTTCCATCTTCATGGCTTCGATCACGGCGAGCGGCTGGCCCGCCTCGACCTTGTCGCCTTCCTTGACGTGCAGCGCGACCAGTAGGCCGGGCATCGGGCAGATCAGGAAGCGCGAGAGATCCGGCGGGATCTTTTCGATCATATGCTGCGCATAGGGCGCAACATGGGCGGGCAGGACGCGCAGCTTGTGGCTGGCGCCATGACAGGTCAGCACAAAGCCCGAACGCACCGGCGCGATCTTCACCGCCAGTTGATCGTCGCCGAACTCCGCTTCGATCAGGCGGTCGCCCGGCGTATATTCCAGGCTCATGTCCATCGCCGCGCCGTCGACGGTCACATCGTCGCCCTTGATGACAACGTCGTGCACGGCGTCGCCGATCTTCACCTGCCAGGCGGTCGGGGCCTTCAGCTTCTTGCCAAGCTGGCCGTCGATGCGGCGGGCGCGGTCGGCCTGCGCCATGGCGGCGAAAGCGCCGATGGCCGACAGGCGCTGGAGCAATTCCGCCGAAGCGGGCGCGCCGGTGAAGCCTTCGGGATATTCCTCGGCGATGAAGCCGGTGGTGATGTTGCCCGAACGGAAGCGTTCATGCTGCATCAGCGCGGACACGAAATCGATATTGTGGCCCGGCCCCTCGATCTCGAACTTGTCGAGCGCCTCGATCTGCTTGTCGATGGCCTCCAGACGGGTCGGCGCCCAGGTGATGAGCTTGGCGATCATCGGGTCGTAGAACATGGAGACCTCGCCGCCTTCGACCACGCCGTCATCGACGCGGATCAGCGCGCCGCTGGCGTCCGCGCCTTCCTCGGGCGGATTGTAGCGGATCAGACGCCCCGTCGAGGGCAGGAAGCCGCGATAGGGGTCTTCGGCATAAATACGGTTCTCGACCGCCCAGCCGTTGAGCTTCACCTCATCCTGCGTGAAGGCGAGCTTTTCGCCATTGGCGACCCGGATCATCTGCTCGACCAGGTCGACGCCGGTGATCTCCTCGGTGACGCAGTGCTCGACCTGAAGCCGGGTGTTCATTTCCAGGAAATAGAAGCTGTCCCCGGTCTTGTCCGCGCCCGACACGATCAGTTCGACCGTGCCGGCGCTGAAATAGCCGACCGCGCGGGCGAGAGCGACGCACTGCTCGCCCATTTTCTTGCGCATTTCAGGGGACACGAAGGGCGACGGCGCTTCCTCAACCACCTTCTGGTGGCGGCGCTGGATCGAACATTCGCGTTCGTTGAGATAGACGATATTGCCATGCTGATCGCCCAGCACCTGGATTTCGATATGGCGCGGGCTTTCGATGAACTTCTCGATGAACACACGGTCGTCGCCGAAGCTGGCAAGACCTTCGCGCTTGGTCGCCTCGAAGCCTTCGCGGACGTCCTGCTCGCTGTAGGCCAGCCGCATCCCCTTGCCGCCGCCGCCGGCCGATGCCTTCATCATCACCGGATAGCCGATCTCGTTGGAGATGCGGACGGCATGTTCAGTGTCGTCAATCTCGCCGACGAAGCCGGGGACGACGTTGACGCCCGCTTCCATGGCCAGCTTCTTGGACTCGATCTTGTCGCCCATGGCGGCGATGGCGTTGGCGGGGGGGCCGATGAAGATGATGCCCTCCGCGTCGAGCGCCTTGCGGAAGCTCTCGCGTTCCGACAGGAAACCATAGCCCGGATGGACCGCGTCCGCGCCGGTCTGCTTGCAGGCCGCGATGATCTTGTCAGCGATCAGATAGGACTGGGCGGCGGGCGACGGACCGATATGGACGGCTTCATCGGCCATCAGCACATGCGGCGCGCGCGCATCGGCATCGGAATAGACCGCGACGGTCTTGATGCCCATCTTCTTGGCCGTGCGCATGACACGGCACGCAATTTCGCCACGGTTCGCGATCAGGATCTTGGTGATTGCCATTTCAGTTTCGTTTCCCCGATTTGCAGATTGCCCAAAGCGCGATCAAAACCCCGACCGAAGCCAAGCCGCAGAGCACCCAGTAAAATTGCCCATAGTCAGAGCAGAAATCTTTGACATCCCATTTGCAGGTTTCGCGAGACACCGCAGATGAACCCGCTAACCCCGAGACAATGCCGACTAGTCCGCAGGCCAACGCCATCAGGCTCCAGAGCGATAACTTCAGCCATCTCACACTCCGTCACCCTGAACTTGTTTCAGGGTCCATTCCTCCCCACAGACCATCGCGCGCGTCGGCACGATGGATGCTGAAACAAGTTCAGCATGACGCAGTGTGGAAACGCGGATCATGCGACAGCAACCCCACCCATATCCGTCATGCCGGACTTGATCCGGCATCCCGCTTTCTTCCCGCGCGAGGGCGAACAAGAAGCGGGACCCCGGATCAAGTCCGGGGTGACGGCGGTGGGCGTAGTTCACTCCGCCGCCTCCAGATGCCCGTGCGGCTGGGCCATCATCGGCGTCAGGCCGAGCTTGCCGAGCAGCAGCGCGTCCTTGTCGTCGCCCGCATTCGCCGCCGTCAGCAGCTTGTCGCCAGTGAAGATGCTGTTTGCACCGGCCATGAAGCACAGGGCCTGGCAGGCTTCGCTCATGCTCTCGCGGCCCGCGCTCAAGCGCACCATCGACTGCGGCATGACGATCCGCGCGACGGCGACGGTGCGGACGAATTCCACCTCGTCGATCTTGGCGAGCGGCGTGTCCTTCAGCATGTCGCCCAGCACCGTGCCCTCGACCGGGACGAGCGCGTTGATCGGCACGCTTTCGGGGTGCGGCATGGTGGCCAGCGCGTGGAGGAAGCCGATGCGGTCTTGCCGCGTCTCGCCCATGCCGACGATGCCGCCGCAGCACACGTTGATGCCCGCGTTGCGGACATTTTCCAGCGTCTCGATCCGGTCCTCAAACGTCCGCGTCGTAATGACGTTGGCGTAATTTTCCGGCGAGGTGTCGATATTGTGGTTGTAGTAATCCAGCCCCGCGTCTGCGAGCTGCCTGGCCTGCCCCTCGTCCAGCATGCCCAAGGTCATGCAGGTTTCCATGCCCATCGCGCGCACGCCCTGCACCATCGCGACCAGCTTGGGCATGTCTCTAGCCTTGGGGTTGCGCCAGGCCGCGCCCATGCAGAAGCGGCCCGATCCGTTGTCCTTGGCCTGCGCCGCCGCTTGCAGCACGGCCTGCACATCCATCAGCTTGGTGGCCTTGAGGCCGCTGTCCGCCTCGGTCGATTGCGAGCAATAGCCGCAATCCTCCGGGCAGGCGCCGGTCTTGATCGACAGCAGCGTGGAGAGCTGCACCTCATTACGCGGATGGTTCGCCCGGTGGATCGACTGCGCCTCGAACATCAGGTCGTTGAAGGGCATGTCGAACAGCGCGGCGATTTCCTCGCGGGTCCAGTCGCACCGCGCGTCAGCGGTGTTCCCCTGCGAAAGCAGGGGTCCAGGATGCCGGGCACTGCGTTTTGGGCCCTGGGCCCCTGCTTCCGCAGGAGCACCGATTATATTCAGCTCGGTCAAGCAGCTTCCTCCAGCCCGGCGGGGGGCATGTTGTGGCCGAGGAGGCGCAGCACATCGGCGGCGCATTCCACGACATTGGAGCCGGGACCATAAATCCCCTGGACGCCCGCGTCACGCAGGTAGTCATAATCCTGCGGCGGGATGACGCCGCCGGCGATGACCTTGATGTCGCTGCGACCAGCCGCTCGCAGCTTCTGGATCAGTTCCGGGATCAGCGTCTTGTGCCCGGCGGCGAGCGACGATGCGCCGACCACATCGACGCCGTTGTCCAGCGCCAGCACGACGGTTTCCTCCGGCGTCTGGAACAGCGGCCCCGACACCACGTCGAAACCCATATCCCCAAAGGCGGAGGCGATGACGTTGGCGCCCCGGTCGTGCCCGTCCTGCCCCATCTTGGCGACGAGCAGTTTGGGCTTGCGACCGAGGCGCCGTTCGACGGCCTGCACGCCGTCGAGAACCTGTTGCCAGCGGCTGTCGCCTTCATAGGGCGCGGCATAGACGCCCTTCACCGGTGTCGGCTGCGTGCCGTAGCGGTCAAAGCTCTCCTCCATCGCGGCGGAGATTTCGCCCAGCGTCGCGCGGGCGCGCGCAGCCTCCACCGCATGGGCAAGAAGGTTGGATTCGATCGACTGCGGCGCGGCGGCGGCATCGCGCAGCGCCTGCAACGCCCGCTGGCACGCGTCTTCGTCGCGCTCGGCCTTCACCTTGTTGATGCGGGCGATCTGCGCCTCGCGCACCTTGGCGTTGTCGACCTCCAGCGTTTCCAGCAGGTCTTCGTTCGCCAGGCGATATTTGTTGACGCCGACAATCACGTCGTCGCCCCGGTCGACGCGCGCCTGACGCGCGGCGGCGGCGGTTTCGATCATCGCCTTGGGCCAGCCGGCCGCCACGGCTTTCGCCATGCCGCCTTCGGCTTCCACCCGGTCGATGATCTCCTGCGCGGCGTCGACCAGTTGCTGGGTCAGCGCCTCGACATAATAGGAGCCGCCAAGGGGATCGACCACCTTGGTCATGCCGGTTTCTTCCTGGATCACGATCTGCGTGTTGCGCGCGATCCGGGCGGAAAAATCGGTGGGCAGCGCGATGGCTTCATCGAGCGCGTTGGTGTGCAGCGACTGGGTGCCGCCCAGCATCGCCGCCATCGCCTCGATCGTGGTGCGCATGACGTTGTTGTAAGGATCCTGCTCCGTCAGCGAGACGCCCGACGTCTGGCAGTGGGTGCGCAACATCTTCGACCGTTCGTCCTTCGCGCCCAGCTTCGTCATGGCGCGGTGCCAAAGAACGCGGGCGGCGCGCAGCTTGGCGATTTCCATGAAGAAATTCATGCCGATAGCGAAGAAGAAGGACAGGCGACCGGCGAATTTGTCGATGTCGAGGCCGCTGGCCACGCCGTACTTCACATATTCAATGCCGTCCGCGATGGTGAAGGCCAGTTCCTGCACCTGCGTCGCGCCGGCTTCCTGCATATGATAGCCGGAAATGGAGATGCTGTTGAACTTGGGCATCTCGCGGCTGGTATAGCCGAAAATGTCGGAAATGATCCGCATCGAGGGTTCGGGCGGGTAGATATAGGTGTTGCGGACCATGAACTCCTTCAGAATGTCGTTCTGGATGGTCCCGTCGAGCAATTTGCGCTCAACCCCCTGCTCCTCGCCCGCGACGATGAAGAAAGCGAGGATCGGGATCACCGCGCCGTTCATCGTCATGGAAACCGACATCTGGTCGAGCGGGATGCCGTCGAACAGGATCTTCATGTCGTCGATCGTGTCGATGGCCACGCCCGCCTTGCCGACGTCGCCGGTGACGCGCGGATGGTCGCTGTCATAGCCGCGATGGGTGGCGAGATCGAAGGCCACGGAGAGCCCCTTCTGCCCCGCCGCCAGATTGCGGCGATAGAAAGCGTTGGATTCCTCGGCCGTCGAAAAGCCCGCATATTGGCGGATGGTCCAGGGACGCCCGGCATACATCGAGGCGCGCACGCCGCGCGTAAACGGCGCGAAGCCGGGCAGGCCAGGATCGACCGTCACGTCCTGCGCGGTGTAGAGCGGCTTGACCGTGATCCCCTCGGGGGTCTCCCAGTTCAGATCCTTGCCCTTCACTTCCTTGGCGGCGGCGGCGGCCCATGCGTCCAGCGTTGGTCCGGCCTTGTTCGCGTCGTCGGTCATCGTCTTGCTCTACCTACCCTAAATCCAAATCCGTTCGCCCTGAGTAGAGGCTGAGCTTGTCGAAGCCTCGTATCGAAGGGTCTGCGCGCCACTGTCCTTCGATACGCCACTTCGACAAGCTCAGTGGCTACTCAGGACGAACGGTGATTTTAATGCCCCGCACCACTCTTCGGCGTTTCCATGATCTCCGTCAGCACCCCGTTCATGTCCTTGGGGTGGACGAAGAAGATCAGCGTGCCGTGCGCGCCGATGCGCGGTTCGCCCAGCACCTTCTTGCCCAGACCCTCGAACCAGGCCTTGGCTTCGTGAATGTCGGGCACTTCATAGCACATATGGTGCTGGCCGCCCGCCGGGTTTTTGGCGATGAAGCCATGGATCGGGCTGTTTTCACCCAGCGGCTCGATCAGTTCGATCTGCGTGCCATTGGTGCCGTTCTCGCCCGGCGTGTCGACGAAGCACACCCTCACCCCTTGGGCGGGCAGGTCGAACGGCTCGCAAATCTTCGTCGCGCCCATGACATCGCGATAATAGGCGATGCTGGCCTCCATCGAGGGAGTCGCGACGCCGATGTGGTTGAGGCGCCCCAGCTTCATGCGACGTTCTCGATAACCATGGCGATGCCCTGCCCGCCGCCGATGCACATGGTGATGAGGGCATATTTGCCGCCCGTGCGCTTGAGCTCATAGGCGGCCTTGATCGTCAATATGCCCCCGGTCGCGCCGATGGGGTGGCCCAGCGAAATGCCCGAACCATTGGGGTTGGTCCTGGCCGGATCGAACCCCAGTTCCTTCGCAACGCCACAAGCCTGCGCGGCAAAGGCTTCATTGGCCTCGATCACGTCCATCTGGTCGAGGGTCAGCCCGGCGCGCTCCAGCGCGATGGGAACCGCCTTCACCGGCCCCAGCCCCATAACCGACGGTTCGACCCCGGCATGGCCCCAGGCCAGGATTTTCGCCATCGGCTTCAATCCCTTGTCCGCCACCGCCTTGGCGCTGGCCAGGACGACGACGCTCGCGCCATCGTTGATGCCCGAAGCGTTGCCGGCCGTCACCGTGCCGTCCTTCTTGAACACGGGGCGAAGCGACGCCATCGATTCCAGCGAGGCGTCGGCGCGGACATGCTCGTCGGTATCGAAAATGGTCACGCCCTTGCGGGTCTTGACCTCGACCGGAACGATCTGCTCCTTGAAATAGCCGGCCGCGATGGCGGCGGCGGCGCGGCGATGGCTTTCCACCGCCGCCGCATCCTGATCTTCACGGCTGATCGCGCACAGCGCGGCCACATTTTCGGCCGTGACGCCCATGTGATAATTTTCAAACGGATCCTGCAACGCGCCCAGCATCGCGTCCATCATCACGATGTCGCCCATCTTCTGGCCGTTGCGCGCGCTCAACACCATGTGCGGGGCATTGGACATGGACTCCGCGCCACCGGCGACAGCGATGTCGTTTTCGCCCAAGGCAATGGCCTGCGCCGCCGAAATGATCGCCTGAAGGCCAGAACCGCACAGCCGGTTGACGTTCATCGCCGGCGTCGCGATCGGCACGCCCGCGTTCACCGCGGCCACGCGGCTGACATAGGCGTCCTTCGGCTGGGTCGGCACGACGGTGCCGATCACCACATTCTGCACATCGTCAGGCGCAATGCCGGCGCGGGCGATCGCTTCCTTGATGACGATCGCGCCCAGCTCCGCCGGGCGAAAAGACGCCAGCGAACCGCCGAAAGAGCCGATGGCGGTGCGCGCGCCGCTCACAATGAAAATATCGTTCATATCCGTCATTCCTGATAACCCTGGAAAAAGCCGATCCGTCAGAGCGGAATATTATCGTGCTTCTTCCAGGGATTTTCCAACTGCTTGTTCCGCAGCTTGCGCAGGCCCAGCGCAATCCGCTTGCGAGTCGAATGGGGCTGGATCACCTCGTCGATGAAGCCCTTGCTCGCCGCAACGAACGGGTTGGCGAAACGGTCTTCATATTCCTTGGTCTTTTCGGCGATTTCCTCGGGCGTCTTGCCACGGAAGATGATCTCCACCGCACCCTTCGCGCCCATCACCGCGATTTCGGCGGTCGGCCAGGCATAGTTGAGGTCGCCGCGCAGATGCTTGGAGGACATGACGTCATAGGCGCCGCCATAGGCCTTGCGCGTGATGACGGTGATCTTGGGAACGGTCGCCTCGGCATAGGCGAAGAGCAGCTTGGCCCCGTGCTTGATGATGCCGTTCAGTTCCTGCGCGGTGCCGGGCAGGAAGCCCGGCACGTCGACAAAAGTGACGATCGGAATTTCGAAAGCGTCGCAGAAGCGGACGAAACGCCCGGCCTTCTTGGACGAATTGATGTCCAGAACACCGGCCAGCACCATCGGCTGATTGGCGATGATGCCCACCGTCTTGCCTTCGACACGGCCGAAACCGCAAATGATGTTGCCGGCATGGGCGGGCTGAACTTCAAAGAAATCGCCTTCGTCGACAACCTTGCGGATCAGCTCGTGCATGTCATAGGGCTGGTTCGCGTTGGCCGGGATCAGCGTGTCGAGGCTCTCATCCATACGATCCCAAGGATCGGCGCTGGGACGCTCGGGCACCGGCTCGCGATTATTGGCAGGCAGGAAGTCGACAAAATCGCGGGTCGCGAGCAACGCTTCGAGGTCGTTTTCGAACGCTACATCGGCGACGCCCGACTTGCTGGTGTGGGTCACCGCGCCGCCCAACTCTTCCTGCGTCACGACCTCGTTGGTGACGGTCTTCACCACGTCCGGACCGGTCACGAACATGAAGCTCGAATCCTTCACCATGAAGATGAAGTCGGTCATCGCGGGCGAATAGACAGCGCCGCCCGCGCACGGCCCCATGATCAGGCTGATCTGCGGCACCACGCCGCTGGCCAGCACGTTGCGCTGGAAGATTTCGGCATAACCGCCCAGCGACGCCACGCCTTCCTGAATGCGCGCGCCGCCCGAGTCATTGAGGCCGATCACGGGCGCGCCAACCTTCAGCGCCATGTCCATGATCTTGCAGATCTTCATGGCGTGCCGCTCCGACACCGCGCCGCCATAAACGGTAAAGTCCTGGCTGAAGACAAACACCAGGCGACCATTGATGGTGCCCGAACCGGTAACGACGCCATCGCCCGGGATATGCTGCTCATCCATGCCAAAGTCGATGCAGTTATGCTCGACATACATGTCGATTTCTTCGAAGCTGCCTTCATCCAGCAGAACGTCCAGACGCTCGCGCGCGGTCAGCTTGCCCTTGCCGTGCTGGGCGTCGATGCGCCGCTGGCCGCCGCCCAGACGCGCGGCGTTGCGCTTTGCTTCGAGCTTTTCGATGATGGCGAGCTTGGACATAAGCAGCATCTCTCCGGGTATGCACACAGGAAATTTTGGATGATGCCCCTTTCCAATCTTTCGCTGTTTGCGCAAATGCAAATTTGCAAATTTGCAAATCACGATTTCGCAACTATGGTGCCGCCATGGCGCGTGGCAACCGAATATTCGCCGGCCCCCGGCTCCGTCAACTTCGCCTCGATCACCGCATGGATCAGGCGACGATGGCGCTGGCTCTGGGCATTTCCGTATCCTATCTGTCGCAATTGGAGAATGACGACCGGCCGCTCACCGCGAAGGTGAAGGCCGCCCTCGCCAACGCCTTTCCGGTGGATTGGGCGAGTTTCGACAGCCGCGAGGATGAGCAGCTTCTGGGCGCCTTCGCCTTCGCCCTGTCGCACCCCGAACTGCCTGGCGCCGCGCTGGAGCCGGAACGGATCGAGAAGCTCCACCTTCAATTTCCCGAATTCGCGGCGCGCTATGTCGATCTTTATAACGCCCATATGCGCGCCAACGAGCGGATCGCGATGATCGAGGAAGCCATCGCCAACGACCATGAGGTGCAGGCCCGCCTGCCTTGGGAAGCGGCCCGCGACTGGTTTCATGAGGCGGGCAATTATGTCCACGCCATCGACTGCCTGGCCGAAGACATGGCGGCCAGCTTCACCGCCGGGCAGGTTCTGGATGAAGGTATGCTGGTCGAGGCGCTGGCGCGCCGCCATGGCATCACCACCCTGATCGAAGATACGCCGGACTCTTCGCTGCGTTCCTATGCCAGCGGCGACCGGACATTGTTCATCAACGCGGCGCTGCCGACGGAAAGCCGCAAGTTCATGCTGGCCCACCAGTTGATGATGCTCGAAGGACAGGCGGTCATCGCCGATGTGGTGCGGCGGGCCGCCATGCCGGTGCCGGGGGCGGATCGCCTGCTCACCGTCGGCCTGGGCAATTACGCCGCGGGGGCGCTGTTGATGCCCTACGCCCCGTTTCGCGAATCTGCGCGGGAGGTAAGGCACGACATCGACCGGCTGGCCCGGCGATTCGGCGTCAGCTTCGAACAGGCCTGTCACCGCCTGTCCACGCTCCAGCGCCCCGGCCTGCGCGGTATCCCCTTCTTCTTCTGCCGGGTCGACATGGCGGGCAACATCACCAAGCGGCATAGCGCCACCCGTCTGCAATTCGCCCGTTTCGGCGGCGCCTGCCCGCTGTGGAACGTCCATGAAGCGGTGGCCGTTCCCGACCGGATCAACGTGCAACTGGGCGAAACGCCGGACGGCGTCCGCTATGTCTCGATGGCCAAGGGACTGGTGAAGCCGTCGGGCAGCTATTCGCGCACCCCCCGCCGTTTCGCCGTTGTGCTGGGCTGCGAAGTCGCCCATGCGGCGAACTTCGTCTATGCCGACGGGCTGCGGCTGGAGGATGAGGGGGCAGCGACGCCGATCGGCATCACCTGCCGCCTCTGTTCGCGCCAGAGTTGCGACCAGCGCGCCTTCCCGCCCGCCGACCGGCCTATTCACGTTGACCCCGACAATCGCCAGATCGTGCCCTACTGGATCGGCTGAGCGGCCCACCCTGCGGGAAATGGCCCTGCCGCTCGTTGGTGCCGGGCGTATGATGTCAGCCATGGTTCAGGACACACGCCCATCGTCTGCTGCCGAGGCGCTCCACCATGCGATGATGGACCGGGGCTTTGCGCGGCTGCCGGGCGCGAACACCCTGATGTTGCTGGAAGGTGCGGCGAGCCAATGGGCCGATTTCGCGCAAAGCTGGGACCGGCTTGGTCCCGACCTCTACATGGCCGATGGCGGTCGCTATCGGCGGCGGCGCCACGCCGCTTTCACCTGTGAGCAGGGGCGTTTCATCCGCAAGCCGCATCAGCCCCATTATCAGAGCCGCGACTACAATCCCCTGAATGGCGATGTGCAACGCTGGTTCGATCCGGTCGAACAATCGACGGTGGAAAATGGCGTGATGCCCGCCTTGATGAAACTGTGCGCGCGTGTTTTCGATCCCGACCGCTCCAGCCGCTGGCATGTCGAGGCGCACCAGTTCCGGATCGAGGCGCAGGCCGGCGCCGCAGGCCGCCCCACGCCGGAGGGTATGCACCGCGACGGCGTCGACCATGTGTTCGTCATGCTGGTCGAGCGCCGCAATGTCCGCGAAGGCGTCACCCGCATCGGGGCGCCGGACGGCGCGCCGATGGGCGAATTCACCCTCACGCAACCGGGCGACGCCATGTTCATCGACGACCATCGCATCATGCACGGCGTCACCGAAATCCACCCCATTGATCAGGCCCGCCCCGCATGGCGGGACGCGCTGGTCATCACCTTCGCGGCGGAACGCTGAACGCCTATTTCAGCAGCACCAGCTCTTCAGCCATGCTGGGATGCAAGGCCACCGTATCGTCGAACTGCTGCTTGGTCAGGCCCGCTTTCACTGCGATGGCCGCGGCCTGCAATATTTCCGGCGCATCCGGGCCGATCATATGCAGGCCCACGACGCGGTCGGTCGTCGCGTTGACCACCATCTTGTAAAGCGCCCGCTCCTCGCGGCCCGCCAGCACATTCTTCATCGGCCGGAAATCGGACGTATAGATCTTCACCGTCCCCAGTTTGTTGCGCGCCTGCGCCTCGGTCATCCCGACCGCCGCCAGCGGCGGATGGCTGAACACGGCCGAAGGAATGCAATCATAGTCGACGGTGCGCGGATTGCCGCCAAAGACGGTATCCGCAAAGGCATGGCCTTCGCGGATGGCGACGGGGGTCAATTGCACACGGTCGGTCACATCGCCCACCGCATAGATGCTCTCGCAACTGGTGCGATTATGCGCGTCGACCCTGATTGCGCCCTTGTCATCCAGCGCCACGCCCGCCGATTCCAGTCCCAGCCCGGCGACATTGGGCTTGCGTCCCGTGGCGAAGAGTACGATGTCGCAGCCAATCGGGTCGCCATGGGCGAAATGCATCGTCAACGATCCGTCTTCCTGCTTCTCGATCCGCTCCATCGCCGCGTTGAAACGAAACTGGATGCCCTTGGTCATCGAAATCTGGAGCAGCCGGTCGCGTATCTGTTCGTCATAACCGCGCAGCAACGCAGCCGACCGGTTGACGATCGTCACATGACTGCCGAACTGGTGAAAAATGCCGGCAAACTCATTGGCGATGTAGCCGCCGCCAACGATGACGATGCGTTTGGGGCATTGATCCAGGTGGAACACCTCGTTGGAGGTAATGCCATGTTCGGCGCCCTCCATCTCCGGGACCATTGGCCAGGCGCCGGTGGCGATCAGGATCACTTTGGCGGTGATCTCCCGTCCGCTGGCCAGCTTCACGCCATGCGGTCCGGTAACGGTGGCGCGCTCGGCGAACAGCGTCACCTTGTGACTGTCGAGCGTGTTCCTGTAGAGTCCCTCCAGCCGGTCGACATCGGCCAGCACATTGTCGCGCAACGCCGGCCAGTCGAAATCGCAATCGGGCACGCGCCAGCCGAAACGCCGGGCGTCCTTCAGGTCTTCGGCGAAATGGGCGCCGTAGATAAGCAGCTTCTTGGGCACGCAGCCGCGGATGACGCATGTGCCGCCGACCCGATATTCCTCCGCCACCGCAACCCGCGCGCCATGCGCCGCCGCGACGCGCGCGGCGCGCACCCCGCCCGATCCCGCGCCGATGACGAAAAGGTCGAAATCATAATCGCTCATGCCAATCTCCGCTTTGTCGAGGCGGATATGGCGGCGCGGGAGGCCGGTTACAAACGCTAAACTGTTTCAGGCGGCAAAGCCTGCGCTACATGCCGCCAAAGGCGCGTTCGATCAGCGCCATGGTGGAGGGATCGAACCCCTTTGGTCCCTCCTCGGCAATGGATCGGGCGATCTCCTTGCCCAGTTCCACGCCGAACTGGTCGAACGGATTGACCTCCATCAGCACTGCGTTGACGAAAGTGCGGTGCTCGTAAAAGGCGATCAACGCACCCAGCGATTCTGGCGTCACATCGTCGAGCAGGATCGTCGTCGACGGCCGGTTTCCAGGATAGGCGCGGGCCGGATCGTCGGCATTGTCGCGCCCGCGCAACAGGGCTGCGCCCTGCGCGAAGCAACTCGTCAGCAGCGCGCGATGATGGGCGGGGTCAAGCGCGTGCCCCGGCTCCACCGATGCGATGAATTCGACCGGCGACAGGATCGTGCCCTGATGCAGCAACTGGAACACCGCATGTTGCGCATCCGTGCCCACCCCGCCCCAGGTGATCGGCGCTGTCGGCCCCTCGACCGGAACGCCGTCCCGCGTCACGCCCTTGCCGTTGCTTTCCATCTCCAGTTGCTGGAGATAGGCGGGCAGCAGGCGCAGCCGCTCGTCATAGGCAAAGACAGCGCGGGTCTGGCATTGCCGCACCCGCGCATAATATTGGTCGACAAAGGCCGCGATCATCGGCGCATTGGCGCGCGGCGGGGCCAGCCGGAAATGGCGGTCCATCGCCGCCGCCCCTTCCAGCATCGTTTCGAAATCGTCCCAGCCCAGCGCCAGCGCGGCGGCAAACCCCACTGACGACCAGAGCGAATAGCGGCCGCCGACACTTTCCGAAAAAGGCAGGATGCGGGTTTCGTCGACGCCCCATTCCATGGCTCGGTCAGGATCGGCGGTCAGCGCCACGATCCGGCCAAAGGGGTCGTCCACCCCGCCCTCCACCAGCCAGTTAACGGCGCTGGCCGCGTTCAGCAGGGTTTCGGTGGTGGTGAAGGTTTTCGATGCGACGACGATGATGGTGGCGCCCGGATCAAAGCGATCCATCGCCCTTTCCAGCGCAACGCCATCGACATTGGAAACGACGGCGACGTCGTAAAGCGCGCCCGAGCCGCCCAGCGCGTCAATGAGCAGATCGGGGCCAAGCGCCGACCCGCCGATGCCGATATGCAGGATGTGGCGCACCGGCCCCAGCGCCTCCGCCTCGATCGCGTCGACCAGGGCCCGCATGCGGCCGTGCAGCATCCGCGCCCGCGCGACGCTGTCGGCTGCGCCCTCGCCGCGTTCAGCGCCATGCTCGGCCGCCCGTCCCTCGCTCACGTTGACGGCGTCGCCCGCGAACATCGCGTCCCGCCATCCCGCGACATTGCGTTCCTCGGCCAGGTCGACGAAGCCATCCATCACCGTTTCGGACAGATGCGTCTTCGACCAGTCGAAGCGGATGGGCCCCTGGGTCAGCACATAACGGGACAGGCGATCAGGGTCGGTCGTGAACACCGACCGCAAATCTATCTGCTTCACCTCTCTCAATTCATCCAACGCAGTCTTCGTCATTGTGCGACCATCCTTTTGCGACCCTGATCGATATCGAAGCTGCACTCGTCGATTCTCCTTCACATTAGACGGAAAGACCTTGCATTGCACCGGCCATGCGCTTGACGCAGACCCATGAACGCCCCAAAAGCCGCGACGCTCCCTGTCGCGGGAGAAAACGCAAGGAAAAGACGGCCAGGCATGAGCGCAAAATCGGAAACGCGGGATTTCCTCTGGTTCCTCGTCAAGTTGGGGCTGTTCGTCTTCATCCTGCGCAGCTTCATCGTCTCGCCCTTCAACATCCCGTCGGAATCCATGCAGCCGCGCCTGCTGATCGGCGATTATCTGCTGGTCGCCAAATGGCCCTATGGCTATTCGCGCTATTCGCTGCCTTTCGGCCTCCCGCTTATCCCCGGCCGCATCTTTTCGAGCCTGCCTCAGCGCGGCGACGTGGCCGTGTTCAAGGCGCCGCCGAACCAGAAGAACGACTATATCAAGCGGGTGATCGGCCTGCCGGGCGACATGATCTCGGTGAAGGGCGGCACGGTCTACCTCAACGGACAGGCCATTCCCAAGCAGAAGGTGGCTGATCTCGTCATCCCGGTAACGCCCAACATGGTCGATGCGGCGGCGCACGAAAATGCGCCTTCCCCCTGCTATCGCGAACGCTTCGAGGAAGCGGCGCCCGGCGGCGGCAGGCAGTGCCGCTACCCGCAGTTCCGCGAGACGCTGCCCGGCGGCAAAAGCTACAATGTGCTCGACCTTGAACCGGCCGGCCCGGCGGACGATTTCGATACGGTGCTGGTGCCGCAGGGCCATTTGTTCATGATGGGCGATAATCGCGATCGCAGCGCCGACAGCCGCTTCCCCGCGGTCGATGGCGGCGGCATTGGCATGGTGCCGCAGGAAAATCTGGTCGGCAAGGCGCTCGTGTCCGTCTTCTCCACGGATGGCGGCGCCAACTGGCTGCTGCCATGGACCTGGTTCACCGCCGCCCGCTGGGGCCGTATCGGGGAAGGCTTTTGAACCGACCCGAAACCGCCGCATGGGTGCAGGAGCTGATCGGGCGCGCCCCCCGCCAGCCCGACCGCTTCACCCAGGCGCTCACCCATGGCAGCGCCAAGGCCGATCATTATGAACGGCTGGAATTTCTGGGCGACCGGGTGCTCGGCCTTGTGGTCGCGGAATGGCTTTACGAGCGTTTTCCCGAAGAGCCGGAGGGCAATCTCTCCCGCCGCTTCAACGCTCTGGTATCGGGCGAAACCTGCGCCGACATCGCCCGCAGCGCAGGCGTGCCCCAGCATATTCGCCTGGGCAAGCAGGCGCGCGACGATGGCGCCGTCGACAGCGTCAACGTGCTTGGCGACGTCATGGAGGCGCTGATCGGCGCGCTCTTTCTGGAGGGCGGTCTGGACGAGGCGAAGGCGCTGGTCCGTCGCCTGTGGGCCGACCGCGTCGACACCCAGCGCGCCGCGCCCAAACATCCCAAATCCGCGCTGCAGGAATGGGCCGCCGCCAACCGGCGCAAGCCGCCCGAATATGTGATGACCGACCGGTCCGGCCCTCATCACGCCCTGCGCTTCACCGTCACCGTCGCAATCAAGGGCGCGGGCGAAGCGAGCGCAACGGGCGGGTCGAAGCAGGAGGCCGAAACCGCGGCGGCGCTGGCCCTGCTGGAGAAGCTGGCGGGATAGGCGCAGCTTCCCCTCCAGACAGAAAAGACATAGAATATCCTCGTCATCCCGGGCTTGACCCGGGATCCCGCTTTCTTTCTGCCAAGTCAGCGAGAAGCAGCGGACTTCCTCCGGGATGACGGGATGGCCTCGGGCGAACGGAGTTATTTTTGAAATCTGATACTTCAAACCAGAGCTGCGGCGTCATCGCCATCGTCGGCGCGCCCAATGCGGGCAAATCGACGCTGGTCAACGCGCTGGTGGGGCAAAAGGTGGCGATCACCAGCCCCAAGGCGCAGACCACCCGCACCCGCGTGATGGGCGTCGCGATCGAGGGCGACGCGCAGATGGTGCTGGTCGACACGCCCGGCATTTTCGCGCCGAAAAGGCGGCTGGACCGCGCCATGGTGCAAGCGGCCTGGGGCGGCGCGCAGGGCGCCGACCTGATCGCCGTGATCGTCGATGGCAAGGCGGGGCTCGGCCCCAAGCTCGAACCGATCATGGAATCGCTAGCGGGCCGTTCCGAACGCAAATGGCTGGTCCTGAACAAGGTGGACATCGCCGCCAAGGACAAGCTGCTCACCCACACCCAGCGGCTGAACGACAAACTGGTCTTTGACGAGACGTTGTTTGTGTCGGCCGCGACCGGCGACGGGCTGCCTGAACTGAAAAGCGCCTTTGCCGCCGCCATGCCCAAGGGGCCGTGGCATTTCCCCGAAGATCAGGTGTCGGACGCGACCGACCGGATGCTGGCGGCGGAAATCACCCGGGAGCAGCTATACCACCAGTTGCACGCCGAACTCCCCTATGCCGCCGCCGTTCACACCGAAAAATATAGCGAGCGCGACGACGGATCGGTCGAAATCCACCAGCAGATATTGATCGGCCGCCCGACGCAGCGCGCCATCGTGCTGGGCAAGGGCGGCCAGCGCCTGAAGGAAATCGGGTCGAAGGCCCGCGCCGAACTCGCTGCGCTGCTCGGCGTCAAGGTCCACCTCTATCTTCATGTGAAGGTGAAGGAGGATTGGGAGGAAGATCGCGGCATCTACCGCGACATCGGCCTCGACTGGGTGGACTGATCGGCTACAGCGTCAGGCCGTTTCGTCCGGCAAGCTCCACCACATATTGCCAGGCGACACGGCCCGACCGGCTGCCCCGGCGGGTCGCCCACTGGATCGCATCCAGCGGATCGAAAGCAAGGCCCAGCGCCTCCGCATAGCCCGCGACGATGGCGACATAGGCGTCCTGATCGATCGCGTGGAAGCCCAGCGACAGGCCGAAACGATCGGACAAAGCCATCTTGTCGTCGACCACGTCGCGCGGGTTGACCGGATCGTCCTGTTCCGACAGATGGCGGGGCACGATGTGCCGGCGGTTGGAAGTGACATAGAGCCGGACATTGGCCGGCCGTGCCGATGTGCCCCCTTGCAACAGCGAACGCAGCGTGCGCGCCGCCCCGGCCCCACCCTCTTCAAAGCCCAGATCGTCGAGGAACAGGATGAAGGGGCGGCTCGTCGCGCGCAGCAGGGAAAACAGGCGCGGCAGGCTGGCCAGATCGTCGATGGCGCATTGCAGCAGGGCGATATTCGCGCCCTCCCCTTGCAATTGCCCCACCACCGCGCCCACGACCGCCGACTTGCCCGTGCCGCGCGCGCCCCACAGCAAGACGTCATGGGCCGCATGACCGGCGGCATGGCGGCGGCTGTTTTCCAGCACCGCGCCCTTTTGTGCATCGATGCCCGAAAGCAGGCCGAAATCGACCGGCGCGAAACCTTCGGCCGGGGCGATGGCGCCGCCGTCCCAGACATAGGCCGGGTGCGCGTTCAGATCGGCCTGGGCGGACGCGGGCGGCGCAATCCGTTCCAGCGCCTCGGCGATACGGGTGAGCAGGACATCGTTCATGGCAGCGCCTTACGCGCGACGCGACGGCCGCTCAAGCCTCGTGCGGCCCGGACGAATCCGTCATTGAACTGACGCAATGCCCTTTTACGGCAAATTTTCAGGGGCTATAGCGGGGTTGTGACCATTTCGACCGCCAACTTCACGACCAGGGTAAGCCGTTATGGCGCAGAGTCCCTGCGCGAAGCGGCCTTGCTGATCCGTGCCGGTGAACCTGTCGCCGTGCCGACCGAAACCGTCTATGGTCTGGCCGCCGACGCCACCGATCCGCAAGCGGTCGCCGCCATCTTCGCCGCCAAGGGGCGGCCCGGCTTCAATCCGCTGATTGTGCATGTCGCCGACCGGGCGATGGCGGAGCGGCTGGTCCATCTTCCGCCGTCGGCCGCGACGCTGGCCGACGCCTTCTGGCCCGGCCCGTTGACGCTGGTCCTGCCTGTGCGCGCCGATAGCGGCCTTGCCCCGGCCGTCATGGCGGGCTTGCCGACCGTCGCCATCCGCCTGCCCGCCCATCCGGCCATGCGCGCGCTGATCCGCGAAAGCGGCCGACCGCTGGCGGCCCCTTCCGCCAACCGCAGCGGATCGATCAGTCCCACCCGCGCCGAACATGTCCTCGGCAGCCTGAACGGCAGGGTCAGGCTGGTGCTGGATGAAGGCCCGACCAGCGAGGGGCTGGAATCCACCATCGTCGCCCCTGAAGACACGCATATTCGGCTCTTGCGCCCCGGCCCCGTGACGAGCGCGATGCTCGAAAAGGCGAGCGGCCTGCCCGTCATCAACGGGCTCACGCCCGGCAAGGTCGAGGCCCCAGGTCAACTCGCCAGCCATTACGCCCCGTCAAAACCTGTGCGACTGAACGCCGAGCGCGCGGAGCCGGACGAATATCTGATCGGTTTCGGCCTGATGCCCTGCCACGCCAATCTGAGCGTGGAAGCGGACCTGAAGGAAGCCGCCGCCCATCTCTTCGCCCTGTTGCATCAGGCCGACGCCAGCACGGCGGCAAGGATCGCCATTGCGCCCATACCCGATGAGGGGCTGGGCATCGCGATCAACGACAGGCTGCGCCGCGCCGCCGCCTGATCTCGACGGATAGGCGGCGAAGCGTTCGTGGCATAGTCCGAACCGCCGGACGGATGGGGGAACCGAAACCCGCCGCCCGCCGTTCTTTCCTTATGATCGATACCGGGCCCAAACTTATGCCGACGACGCTGATCGAGCGACTGGCGCGCCATCTGGCCGCCGGGGCAGGCGTGGACTGGAGCCAGCGGATCGACAGGGCGGTCGGGATCATTGCGCTGATGAAAACGCCCGATCAGAAAATGAGCCGCGCCGGGGACGAGACGCACTGGCGCGCGATGATCGACGCCGCCCTGCGCCAGCGGGCGGCGCTGCCCGGCACAAAGGATGAACCGCCGATGGGCGCCGGCACAGATGAAGAGGGCGAAGCCGCCCTGCCCGATGACCCCTCGCCCAGCGACGATGGTGGCGGCTGGGTGCAATTTCAGCAGGAGAAGCAATGATGATGCAATGGCTTAAACTGGCCGCGATCGGCGGCGTCGCCGCCTGGGCTTGGAAACATGGCCGCGACAGTGGCCTGCAATCCCATGCTTCGGTTTCCCGCAGCGACGCGCCAAACCCGGTGCGCGACGCCGGCCCGGATGAACAGGAGGGCATTTCGGCCCAGGACTGGGATTTGATCGATCAGCAGGCCGACGAATCCTTTCCCGCCAGCGACCCGCCAGCCAATTATCGCGGCGTCCACTGATCGAGGCCCCTGCCGGGCGCGCCTGATACAACAGCCCCGTTGCCCCCGGCCGTCCGCCCCGATAAGAGGGCGCTGACTTTTCAGAAACGGGGAATATAACCATGCCTTCGGGGCTGTTCGCGTTGCTCGACGATGTGGCGGGTATCGCCAAGATCGCTGCGGCATCCATCGACGATGTCGCCGCCGCCGCGGGCAAGGCGGGGACGAAGGCCGCCGGTGTCGTGATTGACGACGCCGCCGTGACTCCCCGTTATGTCGTAGGCCTAACCCCCGACCGCGAATTGCCGATCATTGCGCGCATCGCAATCGGCTCACTTCGCAACAAGATGCTGTTTCTGTTGCCCGCCGCGCTGGCGCTCAGCGCCTTCGCGCCCTGGCTGTTGCCGCCGCTGCTGATGATAGGCGGCGCATTCCTCTGCTTTGAAGCCGCCGAAAAGCTGATCGACGCCATCAGGGGCGGCCATGATGTTGCGCAAGACGCCATTGCGACGCTGACCTCCAAGGAGATTGAGGAACAGAAGGTCGGCGGCGCCATCCGCACCGATTTCATCCTGTCCGGCGAAATCATGGCCATCGCGCTCGGCACGGTCGCCAATGTGCCCTTGTGGGAACAGGCGATCGTGCTGGCGGTCGTCGCCGTCCTGATTACCGTCGGCGTCTATGGCGTCGTCGGCTTCATCGTGAAGATGGACGATATAGGGCTGCATCTGGCCAATGGCGCAAACGCGGCCATGAAGCCGCTCGGCCGCGGGCTGGTCCATGCCATGCCGCATTTGCTGAGCCTGCTGAGCACGGTGGGGACTGCCGCCATGCTATGGGTGGGCGGCGGTCTGATCGTTCATGGCCTGCATGAATTTCATCTGAATCTGGTGCCGGACGCCATCCATGGGGCCGCCCATGCTGTCGCTTCGCTCGCCCCCGCCATGGGCGGCTTCCTCGACTGGCTCGTCAACGCCACGCTGTCGGGGCTGTTCGGCCTCGCCATCGGCGGCGTGATAGCCGCCGTCGCGCAGTTGTTCCACAAGCATTAGGCCATGACCAATCCCTGGCGCATAGAGGCGCGGGCGCTCATCCTGCTCGCCGTCCCCATCATCGCGGGCAATGTCGCCTGGTCCGGCATCGCCGCGACCGACCTTTGGCTGCTGGGACGGCTGGGGTCGGACGCGGTGGCGGCGGGCGCGCTGGCGCTCAACCTGTTCCATGCCTGCCTCATATTCGGCATGGGCCTGGTGACGGCCGCCGCGCCCCTGATCGCGTCAGAGCGTGGGCGAAAGCTGCACAGCGTGCGCGACATCCGTCGCACCGTGCGCCAGACATTGTGGGCGGCGGTGATCTATGTGCTCCCCGCATGGGCGCTGTTGTGGCGCGCCGAGCCGATATTGATCGCCATGGGGCAGGATCATGCGCTGTCGGCGCAAGCCGGGCAGTTGATGCATGGCCTGCAATGGGCGCTTTTGCCGTTCCTCGGCTTTTCCACCCTGCGCAACTATATCGCCGCTATCGAACGCCCCCTCTGGGGCCTGGTGATGATGGTCGTGGCGATCCCGTTCAACCTGCTGGTCGGCTGGGCGCTGATCTTCGGGAAATTCGGCCTCCCGCCGCTTGGCCTGTTCGGCGCGGGCCTGGCCAGCACCCTCTCGTCCACTTTCCTGTTCCTCGGCCTCGCGGCGGTAGTGGTGATCGACCGGGGTTTCCGGCGATATCATCTGTTCGGCCGGTTCTGGGCGCCCGACTGGCACAGGTTGCGCGCGGTGGGCGCGATCGGCCTGCCCATCGCCATCATGCTGGGTTTCGAAACCACCGTGTTCAATGCATCGGCCATGCTGATGGGCCTGATCGACAAGGAATCGCTGGCCGCCCATGCCGTCGCCATCCAGATCGCGGCGCTGATGTTCATGGTGCCCATGGGCATCGGCCAGGCTGCGACCGTGCGCGTCGGCCTGCATTATGGCGCTGGCGATGTCCGGGGGGTCGGCCGGGCCGGCTGGCTGGCGTTGATATTGGGCACCGGCTTTGCCGTCGCCACCGCCCTGCTGCTGCTCGCCATCCCCTATCAGATGGCGTCGGCCTTCCTCGACATGAAGGATCCGGCCAATGCGCGCACCGCCCAACTGGCGGTCAGCTTCCTGTCGATCGCGGCCCTGTTTCAGCTCGTCGACGCGGCGCAAGCGATCGGCGCGGGCGTGCTGCGCGGGCTTCAGGATACGCGCGTGCCGATGTTCATCGCGCTGGCGGGCTACTGGCTGGTTGGCATCGGCACCGGCAGCTTCCTTGCCTTTCCCCTCAAGATGGAAGGGTTTGGCATCTGGCTTGGCCTTGCCAGCGGCCTTGGCACGGTGGCGCTGTTGCTGGTGATCCGATGGATCAGGCGGGAAAGGCTGGGTCTGCTGAAGCTGAAGCTCTGATCCGGCGGTTCAGCGACCGGCGCGATGATTGAGATCGTGGCCGAGCGCCAATATGCCGACGCCCATCAGGGTATAGAGGCTTTCCTGCGCGCCATGATCCATGGTCAGGGCGCCCGCCATCACGCCAAGGCCAAGCGATCCGATGGCCGCAGGCATCATATAGCCATGCCGGATCGCCCCATGGCCGAGCGCAATGGCGCCCAGCAATATGGCGATACCCAACCCGGCTTCATGGAACAGGGGATCGCCCAGGAACCCGCCGGCCGAGGCCAGAAGCGCGAGCAACACCGCCGTCGCAAAGCAATGCGCCACGCACAGGCCCGACACCATGATGGCGATGCGGTCGATGCGGCCGGACAGCAGCGATTGGTAAAGGCGGGTCGTCATGGTCGCTGTTACATAGTCTCCTCCGGCACAGGTGACAACATAACATCACGAATATATTTGCGCCCTGCGTTCCGATCCCGGGTCAGGCAGCCAGTCGCAGGCAATTTCGGCCGCTGCGCTTGGCGTTATAAAGCGCCTTGTCCGCAGCATCGATCACCGAAGCAGCATCGTCGGAGCCTTCCGTTTCCACCAGACCGGCGCTGAAGGTGATGTGAATCGATCGGCCATTGTCGATGGCAATTGCCATATCCTCCACCGCCGCACGCAACCGTTCGCAGATAAGGCCCGCCTGCGACAGGTCGGTCTGGGGCAGCAGGATGGCGAACTCCTCGCCGCCCAGACGGCCGATCATGTCGATCTGGCGCAGCCCCTTGCGCATGCAGGCGACCAGAGCGCGCAACGCCTGATCGCCCGCGCCATGGCCATGTTGATCGTTCACCGATTTGAAATGGTCCACGTCGATCAGCGCGACGCAGGCCTTGCCCCCTGCGGCCAGATCCTGGATTTCCGCCTCCAACCTTTGCAGAAAGGCCCTGCGCGTGGCTGCCCCGGTCAGGCCGTCGACATTGGCGGCGATCTGCAACTCCTGCTGCACCGCCTTGTGGCGCGACATATCGCGAATGGTGCAGACAACGCCAATGGCCGTTGCATGTTCGTTCAATATGGCGCGCACCGCCATTTCCCACCAACTGACGCCGTTGACGACATGCAGCGGTCTGAATTCGACCATCTGCACGCTGCCCGGATGCTTTATCGCCCGTCGCAGCGCATTGGCGACCACCGCCCTGTCCGCAGACAGGACGATCTCCTCCAGCGGCATGTCCACCAGTCCGTCGGGACCGATGTTCATGAATTCTTTTGCCGACGGCGAGGCATATTGAATGATGCCCCCGGCCGAAATGTTGAACACCATGTCGCCGCTATTGTCGGCCAGGATTCGGAATCGCGCCTCGCTGTCGCTCAACATCTGGAACAGGCGCTTGCGCCCGCTCAGGTCCGCGGCGACCGGCATCGACAGGAGAAAGCTGATAGCCAGGTAGAATTGGAAGAACTGGACATGGGTGCCGTGCGACACGTCGATCCGGGCGATCGGACCAAAGCCCATGGCCGTCGCGGTTCCGCCTATCAACGCCAACAGCACAATGGCGATCGCAGCGCCCATATGGCCGGCGCGAAAGGATATCACCACCAGCGGCAACATGGGCAGGAACAGCAGAGGATAACGGGCGATGAAAAATACCTGCGCGGTGATGAACGCAAAGAGCGCCAACAGGCCAATGACTTCGAACTTGGCCAGATTCGGCGTCGATTTCAGCCATTGCCGCCATTCCCCGCGCAACAACTGCACCAATATGGGCGTGAAGGTCATCGCGCCCAGGACATGGCCTGAATACCATTGGAGCCAGGAGTGCCAGAACGGCACCGTCGTCACGCTGGATGCGACGAATGCGGCGGCAAGCCCGGCGATGGGATTGGCGATGACGGTCAGGGCGAGAATGAAGATGAACAAGGGGCGCAACGAACCAACGAAAGTCTGCTCCCTGCTTTGGCTGCGACAGATGGCCACGACCATCATCGATTCAGCCAGATTGACCAGCACCATGGGCAGCGCCGCCGTCGGACCAAGACCGAAAAGGCCGGTCGCCATTGCACTGGCGATGGAACAGGCAAGGATCGCTTTCCACCAATAGCGGGTCGGCGTGGTCAGAAGTTCCGCCATCAGAAAGGCGTTGGATATCCAGATGAACGCCAGGCCGCCGCCAAAACGCGACGTCATCACCGCAAATGCCGCCGTGATGAAATAGACAAGCCCGGTGACGAACGGCTGCCAGGAAGAAGGTGTGCGGAGCGTTGGCATGATGCAGCCAAGGGCCATAGCCAAAGGTAGTTAAAAAATGTTTCAGCGCATGAACCGCGAAGCCCCAGCGGCTTCGATACAATGCTACGCGCCGCCGCGACCAGCGCGCGGAAGAAATCGCCCGTTCGGGTCGGCGGCAATCGCCTCGCCGAACGACGCCGAAATCCAGTCCCTGAAGGCTTTGACCTTGGCCCGGTTGCGGGTGTGCGAAGGATAGACGATCCAGTAACTCGCCTTTTCCCGCACATAGGATGGCACCGCCTCGACCAGCAGGCCGGCATCGACCTCGGCCCGCCACAGGAACATGTTGACGATGGCGACCCCTTGCCCAGCCATCGCCGCGCGCCCCTCCATGACCTGCGAATCCAGCGCAATACCGGACGGACGGCCGCTCCCGCGCGGCTCCACGCCCATCGCGGCGAACCATTCGTCCCACCACATGTCCTGCGGCGAAAGGCGCGGCGCCGCCAGCAACGCCTGCGCGTCCGCGATCGGGCCGTGCCGCTCCAGCCACAGCGGGCTGCACAACGGCGCCAGACGATTGTGCGTCAGCAATGTCGCTTCCAGCCCCGGCCAATGCCCGCCGCCGCCGCGAATGGCGACATCCACCCCTTCGCGGCCAAGATCGACCATGTGGTCGGCTGCCTGTATGCGCACCGCCAGTCCGGGGTGACGCATCTGGAAATCGCCGATATGCGGGGCCAGCCAAAGATGGGCAAAGCTGTTGGTGCAACTGATGGTCAGGACGCTGTTGTCATCATCGGCAAGGCGGGCGAAACCCTGCCGCATCTGATCGAAGGCCTGGATCACGACCGGGGCGATCTCGCGCGCCCTGTCGGTCAACGTCACGCGGCGACCCGTGCGCTGGAACAGGCTGATGCCCAGCCTCTCCTCCAACAACTTCACCTGATAACTGACGGCCGCCTGGGTCATCGCCAGTTCCTGCGCGGCGGCCGTGAAATTCTGATGGCGCGCGGCAGCCTCGAAGACGCGAACGGCGGAGAGGGGCGGCAGGTTCGACATCCTTTAATAATAAGCCTGCCTTATGTTTGAAGTCCATGCTTTTGTTGGCGGCCACCGACCATTGGCAGCATAGCGGACGGCGATGGCGCGCCATCGACCACAGCATCCACCTCAGCCCATGGAGACAAGCCATGCACGACCGAAAAGCAGCGCGTTCGCACGATGAACGCAATAGGTTTCAAAGGAGGCCCCAAGATCTGATCGCCTCGATCATGCACGCCTTCTGCGTGTTCAATCGCGTCCGATGGTCGGCGCCCTGGCAGCCCGCGCCATGCGCCTGCCATGACGACCGATAACGGGCGGCGGGGGCCGGAGCGGCGCATGGGGGTTGCCAAATGAGCGAAAAGCCCCAGTTTAGGACAGGTGCTTGATTCATCCCTCCGCTCCGCTCCGGCCCTTTTTGCCCCTGCCCCCGCCCTGCTGACCGGCGCGGCGCTATTTCTGGACTTTGACGGCACGTTGGTGCCGATCGCCGACCGCCCCGACGCCGTGTGCGTGGATGACGAACTCCTCGGTCTGCTGAATCGACTCGCCCACGCTCTGGATGGGCGGCTTGCGATCGTCAGCGGCCGATCGGTCGCGACCCTGACCGACCTTGGCCTTGCCGATTTCATTCTGGCGGGCACGCACGGGCTGGAAATCGCCATGCCCGGCCAGGCGGTCGAAACCCCCGCCCCCCTCGCCGCCATCGCCAGGGCCCGCGCCCGGTTCGACGCCTTCGCCGGCCAGCGCCCCGGCCTGCTGGTCGAAGAAAAGCGGTTGAGCGTCGGGCTCCATTTCCGCCAGGCGCCCCAATGGGCCGATGATTGCGAGCGGCTGGCGACCCGGCTGGCGGAGGAGCTCGGGCTGTTCCTGCAACGCGGCAAGATGCTGTTCGAACTGCGCCCCGGCGGCGCCGACAAGGGCAGCGCCATCGCCGCGCTGATGCGGCGCGCGCCCATGGCGGGCGCCATCCCGCTGTTTTTCGGCGACGATGCGACTGACGAGGAGGGCTTCGTCATGGCCGCGCATCTGGGCGGGCACGGCGTCCTGGTCGGCGAGGCCCGTCCCACGGCCGCCCGCTATCGGCTGGAACAAGTCGAGGCGGTGAGACGTTATCTCGCCGCCAGTGTTCCAGAGCCGGAATGATGTTCCGGACATAGGGGGAAAACAGGCGCTGTCCGCAAACAGCGAAAAAAAGGGGCCGAAACCATCATCGCGCAACAGCCATCGACCGTCATCTCGCCAGCCCTCGATGCCCATGATGTCCGCACTGTCGATCTTTGGCCGATCGGCAATTGCCAGGCCTCCGCCCTGATCGACCGCCATGGCAGGATGATCTGGGCCTGTGTGCCGAGGGTCGATGGCGATCCGGTCTTCTCGGCGCTTCTCGACCATGCCGCGTTTGACGATCCCAAGGCGCGCGGTTTCTGGGCCATCGAACTGGAAGACTGCGCGTCCATCAGCCAGCACTATATTCGCAACACCCCCATATTGGTCACCCGCCTGTCCGACAATCGGGGCAACGCCTGCGACATTATCGACTTCTGCCCGCGGCACCGGGCGAAGGGCCGCATGTATCGCCCCGTCGCGTTCGCCCGTATCGTCCGCCCCGTTTCGGGCAGCACGCGCATCCGCGTGCGCCTGCGCCCGACGACAGCCTGGAATGCGGAGGCGGTGCCGATCACCTATGGCTCCAACCATATCCGCATGGTGCTGTCCTACATGGCGATGCGGGTGACGACCGACGCGCCCATCGGCCTTATCAGTCAGGAAAGCTGGTTCCGGCTGGAAAGCGACCTGCATTTCTTCATGGGGCCGGACGAGAGCTTTTCCGACGCCTTGCGCCCGGCGGTTGAAAGGATGCTGAACGACACGATCCTCGAATGGCAACTCTGGGTGCGCGGCCTCGCCATCCCGCCCGAATGGCAGGAAGCGGTGATCCGCTCGGCCATAACCTTAAAACTCTGCCAGCATGAGGAAACCGGCGCCATTGTCGCCGCGCTGACCACCTCCATCCCCGAACATGCCGACAGCGGGCGCAACTGGGATTATCGTTATTGCTGGGTGCGCGACGCCTATTACACGGTGGAGGCGCTCAACCGGCTGGGCGCGCTCGATGTCCTGGAATCCTACCTCGCCTATCTGCGCAACATCGTCGACGGCGCCAAGGGCGGCCATATCCAGCCGCTCTATGACGTTCGCGGCAACGCGACGCTGACCGAATGGGAAGCGACCAGCCTGCCCGGCTATCGCGGCATGGGGCCGGTGCGCGTCGGCAACGCCGCCTATGAACAGGTTCAGCACGACGCCTATGGCCAGATCGTGCTGTCGTCGGTTCAGGCGTTCATCGACCAGCGGTTGCTGCGCATGGCGGGCAACGCCGATTTCGAGGCGCTGGAGGCCGTGGGCGAACGCGCGTGGAGCGTGTATGACCAGCCCGACGCCGGCCTGTGGGAATTGCGCACCCGCGCCCATGTCCACAGTTACAGCGCGGTGATGTGCTGGGCGGCCTGCGACCGGCTGTCTCATGCCGCCGAGGCACTGGGCCGCCCGGATCGCGCGGCCCATTGGGCGCAGCGCGCCGCCGCGATGAAGGAGCGCATCCTCGCCAGCGCCTGGCGAGCGGAAAGCAACGCCATTTCCGCCAATTTCGAGGATGACGCCCGCGACGCGTCGCTGCTTCAACTCATCGATCTGCGCTTTCTCGCCGCCGACGACCCTCGTTTTCTGGGCACGCTCGCGGCGCTGGAGGCGGATTTGCGCCGGGGCAACGACATGCTGCGCTACAGCGCCCCCGACGATTTCGGCGAGCCGGTGACAGCCTTCAACGTCTGCACATTCTGGCTGATCGAGGCATTGCACCGCACCGGCCGCACGCAGGAGGCCCGCGCCCTTTTTGAAGAGATGTTGTCCCGCCGCACCGCCGCCGGGCTGCTTTCCGAAGACATCGACCCGGCGTCCGGGGAATTATGGGGCAATTATCCCCAAACCTACTCATTGGTCGGCATCATCAACTGCGCCGTGCTGCTGAGCAAGCCATGGAGCGTCGCGCGATGAGCCGCCTGATCGTCATTTCCAACCGGGTCAGTCGGCCCGGCCCATCCGGCAATCAGGGCGGCCTTGCCGTCGCGCTGGCAGAAGCCCTGCGGGAAAGCCGGGGCCTGTGGGTGGGCTGGTCTGGCGATGTCACCGACAATTTCACCGGCCAGATCGGATTCCACGAAGATGACGGCGTTCGCACCGCCACCATCGATCTGGAAGAACAGGATGTCGACGAATATTATAACGGCTATGCGAACCGGACGCTGTGGCCGCTCTTCCACTTCCGGATCGACCTGGCCGAATATGCCCGCGATTTCGAGGGCGGATACAACCGCGTCAACCGCCGCTTTGCCGAGTGCATCAGCCCGCTGATCGAAAGCGACGATGTCGTGTGGATTCATGATTATCACATGATCCCGTTGGGCCAGATGCTGCGCGACCGCGGCTTTGGCGGGCGCATGGGCTATTTTCTCCACATTCCCTGGCCGCCCACCCGCCTGCTCGTGTCCCTGCCCCACCATGCCAATCTGGTGCGCACCCTGTTCGCTTATGACGTTATCGGCTTTCAGACGGAGGAATGGCTTGAATCCTTCCGCCATTATGTCGAACGCGAACTGGGCGGAACGGTTGATGGCGACAGGGTCACGCTGGGCGACCGGACGATCGAGGCGATCGCATGCCCCATCGGCGTCAACGCGCGCCATTTTGCCGACGCCGCAACCAGCGATGACGCGCGCGCCATGTATGGCCAGATGCGCGCCTCGCTTCAGGACCGGGCGCTGATCGTCGGGGTCGACCGGCTGGATTATTCCAAGGGGCTGGAGGAGCGATTCAACGGCTATGCCCGTTTCCTGAAGGACCATCCCGAGCATCACCGCCATGTCGTGCTGACGCAGGTGGCGCCGCCCTCGCGGGAGGATGTGGGCAGCTACCAGCAGATCCGCGCCACGCTCGACGCGCTGGCGGGGCGAATCAACGGCGAATATAGCGATGTCGACTGGACTCCCATCCGCTATGTGAACCATGGTTATCCGCGCGACCGGCTGGCCGGCATCTATCGCGCCGCCCGCGTCGGCCTTGTCACGCCCCTGCGCGACGGCATGAATCTGGTCGCAAAGGAATATGTCGCCGCGCAAGACCCGGAAGACCCCGGCGTCCTTATCCTGTCGCGCTTCGCGGGCGCCGCCATGCAACTCACCGACGCGCTGCTCATCAATCCCTATAGTCCAGAAGAAATGTCAGACGCCATCCACCGTGCGCTGGCCATGCCGCTGGACGAACGTCAGCGCCGCTGGCGGGCGATGATGGACAGCGTGGAGCAACAGGATATAGGCTGGTGGCGCCGCCGCTTCACCAGTCGCCTGAATGGCGAGGATGCGCCGGTCGGCAAGGATGAATTCTCCGCCACTGAAACCTGACCAAGGGCCGCATGACCGAACCGCACGACCCTCCCGCCACTTTCGTCGACAAATTGCGTGAGCGTGCGGGCGTGATCGTGGCCGTCATCGGCCTGATCGCCTGGATGGCGATGTTGTGGTTCATGTTCGGGGACGTTCTGTAACCCATCGCGGCTCGCGGCTTCCCCCATTCCTCAAGCGGGGCGGATAGTGATCGCTTCCGCGCCCCGTCAGACCAGGTTCCGAAGAGGAAGCGCTCGCCTGACGGCTTGATTGCACCCCCGCCGATATTGCTCTATGGGCCGATCTCAGCAGCCCCGGCACCCGCTGATCCTTTTCGATTCGCGTTTGCCGGGGCGCATTGTTTTTTGTTGAGAAAAGACAGGAACGCGCATGGCCCGTCGCCGCCAGATTTACGAAGGCAAGGCAAAGATCCTTTACGAAGGTCCGGAGCCCGGCACCATAATCCAATATTTCAAGGATGACGCGACCGCCTTCAACGCGCAGAAAAAGGGCACGATTTCCGGCAAGGGCGTGCTCAACAACCGTATTTCCGAGCATATCTTCACCCTGCTGGGCCAGATCGGCGTGCCCACCCATTTCATCCGCCGCCTGAACATGCGCGAACAACTGGTCCGCCAGGTCGAAATCGTGCCGATCGAGGTGGTGGTGCGCAATGTCGCCGCCGGTTCGCTCAGCAAGAAGCTGGGGATCGAGGAAGGCACGCAACTGCCGCGCACGCTGATCGAATATTGCTACAAGGACGATGCGCTGGGCGACCCGCTGATCTCGGAAGAGCATATCGCCTGTTTCGGCTGGGCCAGTCAGGAAGAGATGCATGACATCGCCGACATGGCGATCCGCATCAATGATTTCATGTGCGGGCTGTTCGCCGGCATCGGCATCCGCCTCATTGATTTCAAGCTGGAATTCGGCCGCCTGTGGGACGGTGATTACAGCCGCATCATCCTGGCGGACGAAATCAGCCCCGATGGTTGCCGCCTGTGGGACATGGCGACCGGCGAAAAGCTGGACAAAGACCGGTTCCGCCGCGATCTGGGCGGCGAAGTCGAAGCCTATCAGGAAGTAGCCCGTCGCCTGGGCCTCATCCCCGAAGGACTGGACACCACGGTTCTCGACCTCGACACCCACCGCAAGAAGCGCGGCAAGGATTGATTTTGAGGCGGCGGGGCCGAAGGGCGCCGCCGCTCGACCTTCAGCCGTGGGCGCGATAACCGATCAGCAGGCCAAAGCTGAACGTCGCCAGCAGCGCGAGCTGCACCCGGCCATGCGGGTCGTCATAGCCGACAATCTGCTGTCCCCAGGCGAACAGCCCGACAAACATCGCCAGCGCCAGTCCGGTCATCGCATAGCCCCCGTCATCCGATATGCTAACGCTAGGTCAACAATTCCTAACAAAGGCATAATGACTTGCCTGCGCGCCCGACCCCGCCTAGGGGGTGGCGCATTACGATCCCAAGGGAGTCTCCAGCGATGAAAGCCCGTGTCTTCGTCACCCTCAAGGGCGGTGTTCTCGATCCGCAGGGCCGGGCCATCCACCACGCGCTGGAGGGGTTGGGCTTCGCCGGCGTCAATGATGTGCGCGCGGGCAAGCTCATTGAACTGGATCTTGCCGACGGCACCAGCGACGAAGATCTGGACGCCATGTGCCGCAAGCTGCTGGCCAACACGGTCATCGAAAATTACCGCATCGAAAAGGTCGCCTGAGCCATGAAATGCGCCGTCATCGTCTTTCCGGGCAGCAATTGCGACCGCGATCTGGCGGTGGCGTTCGAAGCGGCGACCGGCGTCAAGCCGGTGATGGTGTGGCACCGCGACACGCAACTGCCCGATGGGGTGGACCTGATCGGCGTGCCCGGCGGCTTTTCCTATGGCGACTATCTGCGTTCCGGCGCGATGGCGGCCCGATCGCCGGTGATGCAGGCGGTGGCGGAGGCCGCTTCGCGCGGCACCAATGTTCTGGGCATCTGCAACGGCTTTCAGGTGCTGACCGAAACCGGCCTGCTGCCCGGCGCGCTGCTGCGCAATGCGGGCGGTCATTTCGTCTGCCGCGACGTGGCGCTGACCGTTGAAAACGCCCAGAGCGCCTTCACCAGCCGCTATGCAGCCGGCGAAGCGATCACCATCCCCGTCGCCCACCATGACGGCAATTATTTCGCCGACACTCAAACGCTCGACCGGCTGGAGGGCGAAGGCCGCGTCGCGTTCCGCTATGGCGAGCGCGTCAACGGGTCGATGCGCAATATTGCGGGCATTCTCAACGAAAGCGGCAATGTGCTGGGCATGATGCCGCACCCCGAACGGGTGATCGAACCGGCCCATGGCAATACCGACGGCCGCCGCCTGTTCGAAGGGCTGGTGGAAGGGCTGCTCGCCCGCGCCTGATTTCCATTGGCCCCCGTTGCGCCGCGCGATATAGGGACGCCATGATCCTCGTCATCGACAATTATGACAGCTTCACCTGGAACCTCGTCCATTATCTGATGGAACTGGGGGCGCAGGTGGACGTGGTCCGCAACGACGCTATGTCGGCGGGGCAGGCGATCTCCAGCGGGGCGGACGCCTTTCTGCTGTCGCCCGGCCCCTGCACGCCCAATGAAGCGGGCATCAGCCTGGATCTGGTGGGCGCCTGCGCCGATGCGGGCAAGCCGTTGCTGGGCGTGTGCCTGGGCCATCAGTCGATCGGGCAATATTTCGGCGGCAAGGTGGTGCGCGGCGGCCTGATGCACGGCAAGACGTCGCCCGTCAGCCATGACGGCACGGGCCTGTTCGCGGGCATCCCCTCCCCCTTCATCGCCACCCGCTACCATTCGCTGATCGTCGAGGATATTCCCGACTGCCTGAAGGTCAACGCCACCAGCGACGACGGATCGGTCATGGGTTTCCGCCACGAAAGCCTGCCCATCCACTCGGTGCAGTTCCACCCGGAAAGCATCGCCACCGAACATGGCCACGCCATGCTCGCCAATTTCATGGCGATTGCGGGCCTGCCGGTGAAGGACCGCAAGGCGGCGGCCTGATCGAAGGTCGAAGCGAAGCGCCCCGGCGATCCGGGCATGACGCGCGAATTTGTGCAGTGCACAATTTGATAACTTCACTTCGGATCAAATTTTAACGAAATTCCGCAATATCAACGGGCTCGTGCGTCAGGAGTTTGACCGTTGCTCGACATTTTATGGTGTATCCGCGATGATCATGACATCCGGCTTGTCCTGCTGGCGGCGGCCGTGTGCCTCCTGTCGACGATGACCGCGGTGCTGATGCTTCGCCAGGCCAATAGGGCGACGGGGCAAGCCGCGCGCAACTGGGCGGTGACAGGCGCGCTGGCCACGGGCTTTGGCATCTGGTCGACGCATTTTATCGCGATGCTGGGCTATGATCCGGGCATTATCGCTGGCTATCATCTGGGTCTGACTGTCAGTTCGCTGGCGATTGTCCTGATTGCGACGATCATGGCGTTCCTCATCGCCACGCGCGACAGCGGCCGTTTCGCGCTGGGCAGCGGCGCCGTGATCGCCGCGCTCGGTTTTTCCGCCATGCATTATGTCGGGATGTCAGCCCTCGCCATGCCCGCGGCGATCCAATGGCGGCCTGCCTATGTCATCCTTTCGCTGCTCCTCGCGGTCATGCCCTTTTATCCCGCCATGCGCATCGCCCTGCGCCGGCGTTCGACGCTGTCGGGCGTCATGGCCGGATTGATGATGACCGCCGCCATCGTGGGCCTGCATTTTTCGGGCATGACAGCCATTCGCCTGCTGCCCGCCCGGATGGAGGATGGCGCAGCCATGCTGTCGCCGCACAGCATGTCCGTCCTGATCGGCGCGACCTCCTTCGTCGTGCTCGCGTTGTGCCTCATCGGCTGGGCGATCGCGCGCCGCACCCGCGCCGCGATCGCCGCCAGCGAACGCGAACTGAGCATCCTGGTAAAGGGCGTGTCGGATTGCGCCATCTACATGCTTGATAGCAATGGGCGCATCGCCAACTGGAATGCGGGCGCACAGCGGCTGAAAGGCTACAGGATCGAGGAAGTGGTCGGCCAGCCGCTGGCCAACTTCTATACGCCGGAAGATCGGGAAGCAGGCACGCCCGCCCGCGCCTTGCGGATCGCCCATGACAGCGGCAAGTTCACTGGTGAAGGCTGGCGCGTGCGCAAGGATGGTTCGCGCTTCTGGGCGCATGTGACCATTGAACGCATCCATGACGAGGCCGGCGCGCATCTTGGCTATGCCAAGATCACCCGCGACATGACCCGGTTCAAGGAAGATCAGGACCGGTTGGAAGAGGCGCGGCGTCACCTCGACGCGGCGCTGGAGCATATGCACCAGGGCCTGTGCCTGTTCGGCGCGGACGAGCGCCTGGTGCTGCGCAATCATCGCTTCGTCGAACTGTGGGGCTTGCCCGATGACAGTTGCCTTCCGGGCGCAACGCTGATGGACATTGCGCGCGCGGCGCTTGAACAGCGCGCCGGCACGGCGGTGCCGCAGGAGCGGCTCGACAATATGCGCGCCCTGCTGCGCCAGTCGCTCGACGACCCCGATATGCCGCCGGTCGTTTCGGAGTTCGGCGACAGTTTCGTCATATCCATTTCAAGCCGCCCGCTACCCGATGGCGGCTGGGTGACGACGTTCGAGGACATCACCGAACGGCGCCGGTCGGAGGCGAAGATCGCCCACATGGCCCTGCACGATGACCTGACCGGCCTGCCCAACCGCACCAGCTTCAACCGCTGGCTCGACAAGGAAATCGACCATGCCGTCACGCGCGGCGAGCATGTCGCGATGATCGCCATCGACCTCGACCGGTTCAAGGAAGTCAACGACGCGCAGGGCCATGCCGCCGGCGATCTGGTGCTGCAACGTGTCGCTGATGCGCTGTCCGGCATGACGGAGGATGGCGAATGTGTCGCACGAATTGGCGGGGACGAATTCGCAGCTGCCAAACATTTCGCTGAACCCGCCGATCTTCAGGACTTTGTGGCGCGGGTCGACGCCTGTTTCGCGGCGCAACTGGGCGCCCAGGACGGCATCGCCGTCGGTGCGAGCCTGGGCATCGCGCTTTTCCCCGAGGACGCGAGCGGGCGCGAGATGCTGCTCAACAATGCCGACCTGGCCATGTACCGGGCCAAGGGCAGCCTGAGCGAGCATATCTGCTATTATGAGCCGGGCATGGACGAAAGCGCCCGGATGCGCCGCCAATTGGCCAATGATCTGCGTCAGGCCGTCGCCCGCGGCGAAATGACGATGCTCTATCAGCCGCAGCGCTCGCTCAAGACCAACGATGTCAGCGGCTATGAAGCGCTGATCCGCTGGCGCCACCCGCGCCTGGGCGTGGTTTCGCCTGCCGACTTCATCCCCATCGCGGAGGAAAATGGCGAAATCATGCGGCTGGGTGAATGGGTTCTGCGAACCGCCTGTCAGGAAGCGGCGCGATGGCCCCGGCCCGATCGGATCGCCGTCAACCTGTCGGCTGTGCAACTGCTGCAACCCGAACTGCCCGACATCGTCATGCGCATCCTGCTGGAAACCGGCCTGTCGCCCAGTCGACTGGAGCTGGAGATCACCGAAACGGCGATCATTTCGGACAAGGTGCGCGCTCTGCACAGCCTGCGCCGTATCAAGGCGCTGGGCGTGCTTGTCGCCATGGACGATTTCGGCACCGGCTATTCCTCGCTCGACACGCTCCATTCCTTCCCGTTCGACAAGATCAAGATCGACAAATCCTTCCTGCTGGAATCCGACCGCAGCGAACAGGCGCGCGCCATCATCCGCGCGGTGCTGGCGCTGGGCCGCAGCCTCGCCATCCCGGTGCTGGCCGAAGGCGTGGAAACGCAAACGCAACTGGACCTGCTGGTCAGGGAAGGCTGTGACGAAGCGCAGGGCTATTATTTCGGTCGCCCGGCTCAGGCGCCCAGCGCCATCGCGCCGCCGTCGACATCGGCTGCGGCCTGATCCGCCATTCAAGAAAAAGGGCGTCGCCGCTTGACCCGCGCCGACGCCCATTCCGTCATGGATGAAGTTGCACCGACTATTCGTCAGCCTCTGAATGAAATTCATGCCAGATGCCGTTCAGAATGCCGAAACCGACGGCCAGGCCAGGACCCACTAGCGGGGCGATCAGCGTCCGGCCATGGGCGTCATAATGATCAAGCCATGCGCCGGGCGCCGCGACCGTGCCGGTCATCGCCGCCATCGCGCCGCCGGCGGCGAAGAGCAGGATGGCGGCGATGGCCGCGACCTCACCGAAGGCGCGGGCGCGATCATGCGCCGGCCCCCGTTCAATCTTGATCGACAACCAGCCTGCGCCATGCAGCACCAGCATCGCCGCCGACAGCCGTCGCGTCAGCAACGGAAAGGGATGGAACAGGCCGTCGCCTCGCGTCTCGCCATCCGTTCCATACCGACGCTGATCCTGTTTCGGGACGGGCGCGAGGTCGCGCGTCAGGCAGGCGCAATGGACGAACGGTCCGTCCGCCAATGGACGACGCAGCATATCGGCGGTTGAACGGGGACGAACCCCGCAATCTCATTCTGGCGCGCTCCGCCATTTGCGCCTAAAGGCTGCGCCATGCCCCGCCTGCCCGACCCATCGCTGCCCCTCGACGTCGATGCCGCCGCCCGCGCGTTCGACCTGCTGTTCGATGCCGATCTCCCCGAAACGGACATCGCCGCCTTTCTGATCGCGATGAGCGAGCGGGGCGAGACAGCCACCGAAATCGCCGCTGCCGCCCGCGCCATGCGCGCCCGCATGATCCCGATACAGGCGCCCGCCAACGCCATCGACGTATGCGGCACGGGGGGCGACGGCCACCATACGCTGAACGTATCGACCGCCGTCGCGCTGGTCGTCGCCGCCTGCGGCGTGCCGGTCGCCAAACATGGCAACCGCGCCGCATCGTCGCGGGCGGGGGCCGCCGATACGCTGGAGGCGCTGGGCCTCGACCTCGATCGGGCGGCGCAGCGCGCAGAAGCCTCGCTCGCGGAAATCGGCATCTGCTTTCTCTTCGCGCAGGCCCATCACCCCGCGCTCAGGCGGCTTGGCCCGATCCGCAAGGCGATCGGGCGGCGCACGATTTTCAACCTCATGGGACCGCTCGCCAATCCCGCAGGCGTGCGGCGGCAACTGGTCGGCATCGCCCGCCCCGCTTATGTCCCCATCTACGCGCAGGCGCTCGCCGAACTGGGCGTCGACCATGCCATGGTGGTTTCGGGCGACGAGGGGCTGGACGAATTGTCGCTGGCCGGGGGCAATGACGTGGCCGAAGTGACGGCGGGCGGCCTGATCGCCATGCGGCGCTTTTCCGCCGCCGACGCCGGATTGCCGCGCCATGGCGTCGACGCGATTCGCGGCGGCGATCCGGCCCACAACGCCGCCGCCCTGCGCGCGCTGCTCCAGGGCGAAAAGGGCGCCTATCGCGACGCCGTGCTGTTCAACGCCGCCGCCGCGCTGATGGTGGCGGGCGCCGTCGCCAGCCTGCCCGAAGGGGTGGAGGATGCCGCCGAAACACTCGACAACGGGCTTGCCAACGCCCTGCTCAATTGCTGGATACACTTCTGATGGCCAACAAGCTCACTGAAATCTGCGACTTCAAGCGTGAAGACGTCGCCCGACGCAAGGCCGCGACCAGCGTCGCCGCGCTCCATGGCCGCGCCGCCGAACAGACGCCGCCGCGCGGTTTCCGCCGCGCGCTCGACGCCGCCGCGCGCAGCGGCTTTGGCCTGATCGCGGAGGTCAAGAAGGCCAGCCCGTCCAAGGGGCTGATCCGCGCCGATTTCGATCCGCCCGCCCATGCCGCCGCCTATGCCGCCGCGGGCGCGGCCTGCCTGTCCGTCCTGACCGACGAACCCTATTTTCAGGGCCATGACGATTATCTGATGGCCGCCCGCTCCGCCTGCGCGCTGCCGGTGCTGCGCAAGGATTTCATCGTCGATCCCTGGCAGGTTCTGGAAAGCCGGTCGCTGGGGGCCGACGCCATCCTCATCATCGTCGCGGCGCTGGACGACGGACAGATGGCGGAGATTGAGGATGCGGCGCTGGGGCTGGGCATGGACGCGCTCGTCGAAGTGCATGACGAGGCCGAACTGGAGCGCGCGCTCAAGCTTCGCTCGCGGCTGATCGGCGTCAACAATCGCGACCTGCGCGATTTCACTGTCGATTTCGCCCGCACCCATGAACTGGTGGGCAAGGCGCCCGAAGGCTGCACCTTCGTCGCGGAAAGCGGCCTCAACAGCCATGCCGATCTGACCGCGATGGCCGACCATGGCGTGCGCTGCTTCCTGGTGGGCGAAGCATTGATGCGTCAGGCCGATGTGGAGGCGGCGACCCGGGCGCTGTTGACCGGCGCATGAGCGGCCTCACCCATATCGACGAACAGGGCAACGCCCATATGGTCGACGTGTCGGCCAAGCCCACCACCGCGCGGCAGGCCATCGCCACCGGCCGCATCTCCATGAGCCGGGAGGCGGCCGCCGCCATCGCCCATGGCCATGTGAAGAAGGGCGACGTGCTGTCGGTGGCGCGCATCGCCGGGATCATGGCGGCCAAGCGCACGGCCGACCTCATCCCGCTGTGCCACCCGCTGCCGCTGGCCGCCGTGACCATCGAATTCGATATGGATGCCGACAGCGTCACCGTCACCGCCAAGGCCCGCACGGCGGCGCAGACCGGGGTGGAAATGGAGGCGATGACCGCCGCTTCCGTCACGCTGCTGACCATTTACGACATGGCCAAGGCGCTGGACAAGGGCATGATCATTGACGGCGTCCGCCTTCTCGCCAAGAGCGGCGGCAAATCGGGCGAATGGCGCGCGCCATGATGGCGGCATGGCGCTGATCCCCGTTTCCGAAGCGCAGCAAAGGCTGCTGGCGCTCGCGCGCCCGCGCGCAACCGAAATGGCGCCCATCGGCGCGTGCGCCGGACGCTGGCTCGCCGCGCCCGTTCAGGCGCTGCGCGATCAGCCCTGGGCCGATCTGTCGGCGATGGACGGCTATGCCGTGCGTGCGGCCGAATGGCCTGGCCCCTGGACGTGCGTGGACGAAAGCCGCGCGGGGACAGCAACGCCCCATGCGCTGGCGCCCGGCCAGTGCAGCCGCATCTTCACCGGCGCGCCGATGCCGCCCGGCGCCGACGCTGTGCTGATTCAGGAAAACGCGCTGCGCGATGGCGACCGGATCACGGCGTCGGCCGATCCCCTGCCACCCGGTCGCCATGTGCGCCCGCGCGGTCAGGATTTCGCCCGCGGCGCGGCGTTGCTCAATCCCGGTTCGCGCATCGGCCCGGCCCAGATCGCGCTGGCGGTGCTGGCGGGGCACGGCGCGCTGCCGGTCCGCCCCCGCTTGCGTGTCGCCCTTCTCTCGACCGGCGACGAACTGGTGCCGCCCGGCGCGCCTGTGCCGCCCGGCGCGCTGCCCGCTTCCAATGCCGCGATGCTGGCCGCGATGCTGGCCCCCTTCCCCGGCGATGTGATCGACACCGGCCTTGTCCCCGACGACATGGACGCGACGGTCGCCGCGCTGAGGCGTGCGGCCGGCGCCGACATCATCGTGTCGACCGGTGGCGCATCGGTGGGCGACCATGATCTGGTGCGCCCCGCCTTCGAAGCCGTCGGCGGAACGCTGGATTTCTGGAAGATCAGGATGCGCCCCGGCAAGCCGCTGATCGCCGGGACATGGGGCGACTCGGTATTTCTGGGCCTGCCGGGCAACCCGGTCTCCGCCTTTGTGACGGCGCATCTGTTCCTTTTGCCGCTGGTCCGGCATTTGTTCGGCGATCCCGCCCCCCTGCCCCGCCCGATATTCCTGCCCACGACCACCGCCCTGAGCGCCAGTGGCGAGCGTGAGGAATATCTGCGGGCCGTGCGCAGCGACGATGGCGTAACGCTCCTTGCTTCCCAGGACAGCGCATCGTCAGCGGCGCTGGCCAGCGCCGACTGCCTGATCGTCCGTCCACCCAACGCACCGGATGTCTTGGCGGGCGCGATTGTGCCGACATTGCCGATCAGGGACTGATCGCCTGCCGCTGCGGCGCTCGCCAGACGGACGGCAGCAATTGGGCGGCGGCAATCGGGTGGCCGGCGAATTGGGACCGAATATGTCGTATTGGACCGTTTGAGGGGTGGTTCCCATGGCCAGGAAGGCCTAAGGGACGGGAATGACTGACGTTGATCTCGCCCCGGTTCGCCCCGGCATCTACTCGCGCGGCGCTGAAACGGTCGACGCCATTTTGAAAGCGGCCCTGACGGTCCTGATCGACGAAGGCGCGACCGCCTTCACCATCCGCCGCGTCGCTGCGGCCTGCGGTCTGCGGGTCGGCAATGTCAGCTATCATTTCCCCAAAAAGGAAATGCTGGTCCAGGTTCTGCTGGACGAGATCATGGACAAATATGAAAACAAGCTGGAACTGAACGTCCGTCAGGCTGATATGTCGGATGAAGAAAGGCTGGGGCTGGTCATCATATTCTGTCTGGACGACATCAGCTCACCGCGCACCACGCGCCTTTTCACCGAGCTTTGGGCGCTTGCCAATCATAATGACTTCATCGCCGAACGGGTTCGCAGTTTCTATGCGAAGGTCCACGACCTGATCGGTGAATATATCCGGCGCATCAATCCTGCTCTCAGTGACGATGAAGTGCAGGTGCTGGCCCTTTTCATCAGCGCGTCGATGGAGGGCACCACGCCCTTTTGCGGTTTTGAAAAGCCCTGGGCGCACCGGATGAAGACCATTACGGCCCTGTCGATCAAATGGTTCGTCGATCTTGTCAAATCCGTGCAGCCGGGCGAGATTGCGGAATTGACACAAAAATATCGCTGACCGAATCGGAGTGGGTGGCCCTGCCAAGGCGAACGGCGCGTCGTGCGCCTGTGTCGTGTGGAGTGGGCTGTGTCGCAATCTTCTGCTGAAAGGCTTGTCTTTCCCGCGATTGCACTGGCCAGCCTTGGCGTCCTGCAACCGGGGATCGACCCGGTATTCCTGACGCTGCTGTCCTCCGCTCACGACATTCCCACGCCCCAACATGGCTGGATCGTCACCGCCACGCAGTCTGGCATGGCTTTCGGTTCCGTGGCGACCTGGCGATGGGGTTCCCATTTCCCCCGCGTCGCCCCCATGCTCGCCGCATCGGCGGCGGCGCTGGCGGCGCTGGCGACGGCCCATTGGGGGGCGCTGCCGATACTGCTGGCGCTGCGATGCATCTATGGCATGGCGATGGGCGTCATCTACACCCAGGGAATGAGCGATGCGGCCCGAAGCCGTCCGCATGGCTCCTATGGCGCCGTATTCCTCCTCCAGTTGTTGCTTGCGACCGCCATCGCCCTGGCTCTGCCGCTGATCGCCGATGGCTTCGGCGCCCGGGCCGCGCTCGCCATGCTGATATTCGCGCCGATATCCGCTTTGCTTATCCTGCTGATGTCGAAGCAAACCCAGCCGCCGGCGCTCTGCGTCACGCGAAATGTCGACCGCCTGCCCCATGCCGCAACCGGCGCACGGGCATGGTGCGCCGCCATCGCCACCCTGCTTTTCATCTGCGCGACGATGATGGTGTGGACCTTTTCGGGCGGTCTGGCGGTCGCGGCCGGGCTGAGCGAGGATGTGGTCGGCCGCGCCGTCGCCGCCGGATCGCTGGCCGGGGCGATCACCGCCCTGCTGGTCATGCGCGAACAGCCCGTCGTGCCGCCGCCGCTCACTGGCCTGCTCAGCGGGCTGGGCCTGCTCAGCCCGATCGTCGCGGCACAGGGCGGCACGCTCCCTTTCATCGCCTCGATCGTCCTGCTCAACATCAGTTCCACCGCCGTCATCGTGCGCAGCTCCGGCATGGCCAGCGCCGCCAGCAGGGACGGAATTTTTCGTCGTTTCGTGGCCTGCGCCCATGCGCTGGGCATGATTCTGGGGCCGCTTGCCGGTTCGCTCGCCATGCTGATGGCTGGCGCCGGCGGGATGATCGGGGCCGCGGTTCTGGCGGTGCTGGGCGCCTGTATTTTGCTGGTCCTGGCGCACGCGCCATGGTCGGAAATCGGATCATTTCGCAGGCGCGAAGAATCGCTTGACGAATATTTGACGATCGTCCAGCCTTAGTCGGACAGCCGCCCTTGTGACGGGGAAGATCAGGGCTGGCCATCATTTTGGGGGAAGCGGGAATGAAGTCTTTCTCGATTTGGCAGCGTGGCATGGTCGCGGCTCTTGCCGTTGGCGTTGCAGCCATCGGCTTTCCCGCTCAGGCGACCGACCCGCACGGGCTGGAACCCGAAGAATCGGACATTGTCACGATTGAAACGCCCAAGCCCGACTGGTTCTATGTCAGGGCGGGATGGGGCATCGACGGCACCGCCATTTACGACGGCCGCAGCGGCAAAATGATCGGCATCGTCAATTCCAGCCAGCTTTCCGACATGGCGATCGACCCCGCCGGACGCTTCTATTATGTGTCCGAGAGCATCTGGTCGAAGGGCAATCGCGGCGCCCGTCAGGACATGGTGACCGTGTATGACAGCAAGACGCTCAAGCTGCTTACCGAAATCACGATCCCCGACCGCATATTGGTCGATGAACGCAAGCAGAATTTCATCCTGAGCGACGATGGCAAATGGGGCTATGTCTACAGTTTCAGCCCGGCTTCGGCGGTCAATGTCGTCGACCTGACCAAGCGTAAATTCGTGCAGGCGATCGAACTGCCCGGTTGCGCGGCGCTTATCCCCAATCCGGGCGTCGGTTTTTCGGCCCTGTGCTCCGACGGCACGATGGCGACCGTCGCCGCGCCCACGGGCAAGGCGGAAATCACCCACAGCGCCCCGTTCTTCGCGGCTTCGGACGATCCGATATTTGAAAATTTCGCCTATGATCCGGCGAAGAACATGGCGGTTTTCCTGACCTATACCGGCCTTGTCTACACCGCGAAAATGGGCGCTGCGCCCACCATTTCCCAGCCTTATTCCCTTCAGGAAGCCGCTGGCTATGCGCCCGCGACCACAAAACCGCTCAGCGTCGGCTGGTATCCGGGCTCGCGCCAGCCCACGGCCTATCATGCCGCATCGGGCGAACTTTTCATCCTGATGCACATGGGCGAATATTGGTCGCACAAGGCCTTTGGCGATGAAATCTGGGTGCTGGATGTCGCCAGCCGCAAGGTGGTTCGCCGCATCGCGCTGAAGGAGCCGGCCGCCCATATCGAAGTGTCCCAGGGCGCTGATCCGCTCATCTTCCTCAATGATGAAAAGAGCGCCGGCCTCATCCTCGACGCCAAGACGGGCGAGGAAAAGCACCGGATCGAGATGGCCGGCGCAGGCGTCATTTCGGCGGCGCCGGGTCTGTGAGCGCCGTGCTGGACCTGATCGGGGCGGTAACCGCCCAGGGGGCGATGATCGGGTGCGGCCTGATCTTCATCACGGCGGGCGTTCAGAAACTTCGCCATCGCCATATCCTGGCCGGCGTCGTCGCCAATTATCGCATCCTGCCCGCTGGGCTGGTGGCCCCGGTTTCGACCGCGCTGCCGCCCGCCGAAATTCTGATCGGCGCGCTGTTGCTGGTTGGACCCGTCCCGCTGGCGACCATCGCCGCCGTCGCATTATTGCTGACGTTCGCGACGGCGATGGCGGTCAATCTGGGGCGCGGACGGCATCAGATCCATTGCGGCTGCGGCCGTCTCGACCTGCAACAGAGGCTGGGTTGGGGCAAGGTTTTCTTCAACCTGCTGCTCGCCGCGTTGATGATGATCCCGACGGACTTTGCCCAGCCCTTTGACGCGATGGCCCATGCCAGCGCCCTGTTCGCGGGCGGCGCGCTGTGGATCCTGCATCTCCTTTTTGAATCGATCGGCGCGGTCAAAGCCTTCGCGACGCCTCTCCCTTCCCACGCCCCAAATCGGAGCCGCTGACCCATGATCGTCTCGCTCGTCATCGCCCAGATTGTCAGTTGGATCGTGATATTGGGCCTCGGCGTGGCGCTGGTCGCGCTGGCGCGGCAGGTGGGGATATTGCACATGCGCGTCGCCCCGGCGGGTGCGCTGGCGACGGCGGGCGGCGCCGCCGTTGGCGACGATACCGACGGGCTGATGGGCCAGTCGGTGGACGGCAGGATGCTCACGCTCGGCGGGCCTCGGCCGGGCGTTCCGCTGCGCCTGCTGATGTTCGTGTCGGCCCAGTGCCCGCTCTGCAAGGGCCTGATCCCGGTGGCGCGCTCCTTTGCGCAGGATGAGCGGGTGGCGCTGACCTTCGTGGGCGATGATGACCCGGCGGCGCAACGCGCGATGATCGCGCACCATGGTCTGCAAGGCTATGATTTCGTCAACGACGAAGCCGTGGGCCGGACGCTGGGCGTCAGCAAATTGCCCTTCGCCGTGCTGATCGACGAGGATGGCAAGCTATTGTCCAAGGGGCTGGTGAACAGCCGGGAACATCTGGAAAGCCTGCTGATCGCGCATGAAATGGGCGTTCGGACGGTGCAGGACTATATTTCGGGCCTGCGCAATGCGGCGGCGTAAGCGGGGTTTAGCGGGGGACGCGCAATGAAGATTTTCGATACCGACGCTATCGGGGAAAAATGGCTCCGCAAGCTGGCCGGGCATACATCGCGCCGCAGCATGGTGTCCCGCCTGGGTCTGGCGCTGGTGGCGGCGCCCGCCTTTCCGTTGTTGCCGGTCAGCCGCGCCGAGGCCGCAAAGCCCGACCGGTCGCCCGAGGCGAAAACGGCGTTCGCCCGCAACGCCCAGTCCAGCGACGACACCGAATGCAATTACTGGCGCTATTGCGCGATCGACGGGGCGCTTTGTTCCTGCTGCGGCGGCGGCATCCACAGTTGCCCGGCCGGGTCGGAACCGTCCCCGGTCTCCTGGGTCGGCACCTGCATCAACCCGGATAATGGCAAGGCCTATCTGATCGCCTATCGCGACTGTTGCGGCAAACCCACCTGCAACCAGTGTTTCTGCGACAATACCGATCGCCAGACCCAGATTTACACGCCGCAGCTCAACAACGACATCATCTGGTGCTTCGGCACGCAAAGCATGCAATATCATTGCTCCACCGCGGTTCTGGTCGGCGGCGCCGAATAGCGGCATCGCAATGATCGCCCGTCGCTGGATCATAGGCTCGATGGCGACCGCGCTGCTGACGGCGGCCGGCTATGCAGGCGGCACGACGCCACTGGCGCATCCTGCATTTGGTATGCGCGATCCGGCCCTGGCGCGATCCGACTATATCGAAAATTGCGGCGGTTGCCACGGCGTGACCGGCAGCACCGCCCCCGCCCTGGTCCCCGAGCTTCGGGGCCGCGTCGGCTGGTTCCTGTGCACGCCCGAAACCCGCGATTATCTGCTGCGCCTGCCCAATGTCGCCCACAGTCGCGTGCGCGACGACGCGCAACTGGCCGAGTTGATGAACTATGTCGTCTACGTCATCGGCCAGCCCAATATCCCGGTCAAGGCGCAACCTTTCACGGCTGAAGATGTCGCCCGCGCACGGCCCCGCGCGCTCAGTTCCGTCAATCTCACTCGCGAGCGCGCCCGCAATGTGGCCATCGCCATGAAACGGTGCGGAGCCCCCGCGTCGCTGCGTGATTTCTATGACGGCCAGACCGCTCGCTAACGCCGGAACAACGCCTGAGGGGTCTCGGCGACGGCTCCTTCCACAATATATTCGCACATGCACAAAATTGCACTTGACCAATTTTTGACACTCGTCCTATCTTTCATTGTCCGACCGGGAATCCACGGTATTTCTGATCTTTTGGGGGCATTTCGATTATGACCGTCACGCAGCAGGATCATGGACTTTCCGATCGTGAGGGCATGACGGCGCCAGGCCGGAGCGTTGCCGCTTTCTGGCAAAGCGTGGCCGATCGCTGGCGCAACCTTGGCAAGCGCCGGTTGCTGGTCCTGCCCTTGTTGAGCGGCACCATATTGTCGGCCTCCATCGTCACGGCTCAGGTCGATCCCAACGCGTCGGAAGCGGGCAAAGACCCCACCGACTGGGCCGAAAAGGAAACCGGCATCCCGGTGACCGACGCCCTGACCACGGAAAAATGCGGATCGTGCCATGCGCCTGACGCCAAGGGCAATTTGTCGCGCATTTCCTGGATCCGCGCCACGCCCGAAGGCTGGGCGCAGACGATCAAGCGCATGGTCAAGCTGAACGGCCTGTCGATCACCGCCGAAGAGGCGAAATCGGTCATCAAATATCTCGGCACCTGGCATGGTCTGGCCCCCGAAGAGGCAAAGCCGGTCATGTATCTGGCCGAACGGCGGATTCAGGATGAAACCATCATCCCCAACGAACCGATGCGCGAAGCCTGCGCGACCTGCCACGCCTTTGCCCAGCCGCTGTCGTCGCGTCGCAGCCACCGCGAATGGGCGCTGCTCCAGAACATGCATGTCGCGCTCTATTCGCAGGCGGAGGCGGAGTTCAACCGCCCGGTCGACGATCCTTCGGCCCCGCCGCCGCCCCGCGGCGATCAACCGGTCAAGAAGCCGACCCACGCCAAATTCGCGCTCGACTGGCTGAGCAAGGAAGTCCCGCTCAACAGCGCCGCCTGGACCGCATGGCGTCCGCGCATCGGCGCGCCGCGTCTGTCGGGCAAATGGATCGTCACCGCCAGCCAGCGCGGCCATGGCCGCATGATCGGAACCATGACGATCACGCCCGCTGGCGACGATTTCACCACCTCCACCACGCTGCGCTCGCTCGACAGCGGCGCGACGCTGACGCGATCGGGCAAGGGGCTGGTCTATGCGGGCTATAGCTGGCGCGGCACATCGACGCCCGCCGGGCCCGTCGCCCGCCCTGACGACATGGCCAGCGGCCTGCGCGAAACCATGTATTTCGCGCCCGGCCAGAACAGCGCCGAAGGTCGCTGGTATTGGGGCGAATATCATGAATTCGGCCTCGACGTGAAAATGGTCCGCGCGACCGGAGCACCGGTGATCGCCGCCGTGTCACCCGAAGCCCTGCCGACTGGCGCAAAGGGCGTGGAAGTGCGCATTTATGGCGACGCGCTGCCCGCCAGCCTTACCCCCGCCGAAGTCGACTTTGGCAGCGGCGTCACGGTCCGCAAGCTGACGGCGGTATCTTCGGCCGAGCTGGTCGCGACGGTCGACGTCGCCGCCAATGCCATCGCGGGCCGGCACGATGTCGCGGTTGGCGGCGTGGTGCTGGAAAAGGCGCTGCCGGTCTATGCCTCCATCGACTATCTGAAGGTGACGCCCGAAACCGCGCTCACCCATCTGGGCGGCATCAAATATGGCAAGGGCTATGAACAGTTCGAAGCCATCGCCTGGTCCAGCGGCCCCGATGGCAAGCCGCGCACCGACGACGATTTCCCGGTAATGACGGCCCCGTCGACCTGGGCGATGAAGGAATTTGCGACCGTCACCTATGATGACGACATCAGATATGTCGGCACGCTGGACGTCTCCGGTTTCTTTACCCCTAATGTCGAAGGCCCCAATCCCGAACGCAAGTTCAGCCGCAACAATTATGGCGAAGTCTGGGTCGTCGCCACCGCCAGGGCGCTGAAGGACAAGCAGGGCAAGCCGCTCACCGCACAGGCCTATCTCGTCACCACCGTCCCCGCCTATAAACGCTGGGACCAGCCGGAGGTCGGCCAATGACAAGCATGACAGCCCTGACATCGGGCCACTATCGCCGTGGCGAGATGCACGAATTTCAGGCGGCGGATCAGCCCTTCGTCTATCTGGTGTCGGCCGGCGCGATTTTCGCCCTGGATGAAGGCGCGCATGCGGTGCTTCGTCGGCTGGAACATGAGCAACTCTCTCATGCCGACCTTGTGCAGGCGCTGCTCGATACAGGTTATGACCGGACGGACGCTGAAGACCTGATCCGCGAATTGCTGTTCGTCAACGGCATCGTGTCCGACGCGGTGCGCCCGGCCATCGCGCTGGCGCCGCAGACGCCGCCCGCCGATTTTCCTTTGCAGGCGCTGGTGCTCAACATCACCAACCAGTGCAACCTCGCCTGCACCTATTGCTACGAGTTCGGCGACGACAAGATCGCCACGCCACGGGGCAAACCCAAATATATGTCCCTGGAAACCGCCAGGGCCTCGGTCGATTTCCTGCTGGAGAAATCGGCCGGCGCGAATGGCGCGCACATCACCTTCTTCGGCGGTGAAACGCTGATGAATTTCAAACTGTTGCGCGATGTTGTTCTATACGCGCGCGAACAGGCCGGAGCCAAGGGTCGCACCATCGGGTTCAGCCTGACCACCAACGCCACCCTGCTCACCGATGAAATTATCGCCTTCCTGTCGGAACAGGAAATCGGCGTCACCGTCAGCATGGACGGGCCGCCGGACCTTCAGGACAAGAGGCGCGTCTACAAATCGGGCAAGGGCAGCTATGCGGTCATCGAACCGCGCCTGCGCAAGCTGATCGCGCAGCACCGCACCCGCGCCATCACCGCGCGCGTGACGCTGACCGACGGCGTGACCGACGTCATCCGCATCTATCGCCATCTGAAGGACGATCTGGGCTTTCACGAAGTCGGCTTCGCCCCGGTCACCAATTCGGGCGAGCGCGACTATATGATCGACGACAGCGGCATGGATGACGTGCTGGCCCAGTTTCATGAATTGGCCGACGAATGGCTGGAACATGCGCTGCGCGGCCAGATGCACGGTTTTTCCAATGTCAGCGAAACCATCGGCGAACTGATCCAGGGCGTCAACAAATCGCACCCCTGCGGCGCGGGCCTCGGCCTGCTGGGCGTCAGTCCTTCGGGCGACCTGTCGCCCTGTCACCGTTTCACCGACGCCGACACCCACACGCTCGGCCATATTTCGATCGGCATCGATCAAGACAAGCGGCAGGATTTCCTCTCCCGCGGCCATGTCAGCGCCAAATATGAATGCCAAAGCTGCTGGGCGCGGCCGCTCTGCGCGGGCGGATGCCACCATGAAGCGTTCGTGCGCTATGGCGACACCGGCCACGCCAATCTCCATTATTGCGACTGGATCCGCCAATGGACCGACACCTGCCTGCGCATCTATGGCGCGGTCAGCGTGCAGAACCCCGAATTTCTGGAACGCTTCGCAGCACGAAAGGGCCTGTCATGAAGCATCTTCGCCCCGTCAACAAAAAGGCGGACCGCATCGTCCAGACCGCCGCGCTCATGGAAGAAGATGTCGTCGCGCTGCAGCAGCAGCCACGCCCCCATGTGCCCATGGGCTGCACCCTGTCCTTCTCGCCCGGTTGGGAAGTCGATGCGGGCGGCGGCACGGCGGGCCTGTGCCAGCCGGTCGAACGCGACATTTACGACTGTTACGTCACCTGCTTCTGGCCGGTTCAGGTCGCCGACCATGTGAACTATTCGTCCGACTGGGCCGCCAATTGCGCCGTCGCGACCAAGGACTGGCGCAATCTGGACCTGGTATTCCCCTGATCCATCTCTCCGCGCCACGCCCGATGCCCCTCTTGCGAAAAGAGACCGCCGCATGAAGCCGTTCCGCCTTGCCCTTGCCGCTCTCCTGTCCGCTTGCGCAGCGGCGGCCTCCGCCTCCACCATCGTTCTGGGCGGCTATCCCGACCAGATCCAGTTTGTCGACGATACCGATGGTTCGGTCGACGAGCGGGTCACGCTGGCCAGCGGTCTGCCCACCAACCTGCAAATGTCGGCCGACGGCAAGCGCATCTATGTCACCACCCTGACCCAGAGCGGCATAGAGGTGCTGGATGCGGCCACGCGCAAGGTCATCAACAGCATCAGCCTGAACAGCGGGACAACGCGCTACCGCTTCACAGGCGGCGTCCCCGATCCCACCGGCCGTTATTTCTACATCATGGGCATCCGGATGGACAAGGAGATCGACAGCTACCGTATCAGCAAGCCGCGCTTCATGGTCGTCGACCTCAAGACCAAACAGATCGTCCGCTCCGTCGACGTCGACCCGCAGGATGAAGGGCCGGGCTATCGCACCCGCATGGCCATCTCCCCCGATGGCAAAACGCTCTATATCTTCCAGAAGAAGGTGCTGATCGTCGACACGAGCAATTTCAAGGTGGTCGATCGCATTGACCTCGCCAAACCCGACTTTCCGGGCATGATGGATGTCGGCATCGGCGGCAGCCTGGAAACGCTGCACACGCCCGGGCAATATATCTCGCTGTTCAACTCGCAAGACCCCTATGTCCATAACAAGGTGTTCGGCATCGCGCGTTTCGACCTGTCCGCGCGCAGCTTCACCTTCGCGCCCATCGGCCCCGCGCCCGCCAACATGGCCGGGTTGCAGGTGACGCCGGACGGGAAGGACGGTTACACCGTTGCGGTCAATGGCGACCTGGGCAGCCAGCGTTGCGAATTCTGGCATTTCGACCTCACCACCAACGCCGCGCTGGACAAGGCCGAGTTTCCGTGTCGCCGCCGCTTCTATTTCAGCATGTCGCGCGACGGCAAGAAGCTCTATATCTACGGCGCCGGTTTCGATATCGCCGTTTACGACGCCAAGACTCTGAAGTTGGAGCAGGATTGGGAACTGACCAACGACATCACCATGGCGGGCCTGCTGACCCTTCCATGACCTTGCCCTGGGGCGTAACGATCACCGGCGGTGGGGTGGCCGCCGCCTGTTGCGCCCACCGCCTGCGCATGGCGGGCATGAAGGCGCATTTTGTCGCCCGATCCGCGCCCGGCGTTCCCGCGATCATGCTGAGCGACGCGGCGCGGGCGCTGCTGCGCGATTGCCTCGATCAGCCCTTGCTGTTTGCGGACAATGCCCGCATCGCCCGGCGGATCGTCGCCTGGGGCGGGCAACCGCCGGTAACGCTCGCCCATCATGCCGTCATGCTCGGGCGCAACGACCTCGCCTTCGCGCGCCGGGACGATGATGATGGCGGCCCTGCGCCCTTCTTCACCATCCATGCCGCCCGTCCGGCGCCTGAAATGCAACCCCGGCGGTTCGGCGACCGCACGGGCCATACCGCGCCCGCCCGGCTGCTGATCGCGCAGGATGCCGACGCCTGCTGGGTCGAATCGGTCGAACAGGGCTGGCTGTTCCTGATCCCGGCGGGCGAGGCCACAGCCTGGCTGCTGGGCGTCGGCCAGCCGCTTGAAACGCTGCTCGACCAAAGCCGGCATATCCGGCCCCGCATGGCACTGACAGGCCCTGCGACCAGCTTTGACACCACCCCCCGCATGCTCCGCGCGATGACCGGCCCGGACTGGATCGCCTGCGGGTCGTCCGCCATGGCGTTCGACCCGATTTGCGGCGACGGCACGGCGCTGGCGGCGCGTCAGGCGATATTGGCGTCCGCCATCCTCGTCGCCATGGCGCAGGGCGAGGATGCGGAACCGCTGCTCGCCCATTATCGGGCGATGATGGTCGCCGCCATGCGCCGGCACCTGCGCCTGTCGTCGCAATTTTACGAAAGCGGCGGCGATGGCCCATGGTGGCGGGCGCAACAGGCGGCGATTGCGGATGGCTTTGCCGCCTGCACCGCCCGGCTGGAACGCGAACCGCCGCCCCGCTATGCGCTGGAGGGCTTCCGCCTCGTCCCCCGCGACCTGGCCGCCTGACGCCATGACGCCGCCGCCTCCCGCGCCGCCCGCCCCGATTGCCGACTGGCGCAGCTATCGCCGCCTGCTGCCCTATCTGCGCCCCTATTACCGGCCGCTGGCGCTGGTTCTGCTTATCAGCCTGACCGCCACGGCGCTCAGCCTGACGCAGCCCTATCTGTCGAAACTGATGATCGACCACGCCCTGCTGCGCGGCGACATGGGGGCGTTGGTGGAGATTGCCGGTGCGATGATCCTCGTTTCGCTCGGCGGCTTCGCGCTCAACATGCTCGCCAGCTATCGCTATGTCGCAACTTCGGCGGCGATGCTGTTCGATATTCGCGCATCCCTGCTGCGTCACCTCCAGACGCTCTCGCCCCGTTTCTACGCCGGTTTCCGGCTGGGCGACCTGATGTCGCGGCTGAACAGCGACGTCAGCGACATTCAGCGTGTGACCGCCGATTCCCTGCTGTCGGTGCTCAGCAACGTGCTGATGCTGGCGGGGTGCGTGGTCATGATGTTGTGGCTCGATCCGCTGATGTTCCTGATCGGGGTCGTCGTCATACCCCTGTGCATCCTGCTGTTCCTGCATTTCCAGCGGCGGCTGACGCTGCTCACCCGGGACATGCGCGAACGGGGCGCTGACCTCGGCAGCCTGCTGGTCGATACCGTCATGGGAATGCGCACTGTCGCCTCGCTGCGCGCCGAAACCCATGAACTGAGCCGCTTCCGCACGCGCAACGACGCCTTCGTGTCCTCCATGCTGAAGATGCAGTTGACCTCCTTCATGGCGGGCGCCCTGCCCGGCACATTGCTGACCGCCTCCTCCTCCGCCGTCATCCTCTATGGCGGCGCACAGATTTTCGCGGGCAAGATGACGATCGGCACCCTGGTCGCCTTCATGACCTATCAGTCGCGGCTGTTTTCGCCTATTCAGGTGCTGATGGGGCTGGTCTCCGGCCTTGCTTCCGCCCGCGTGTCGCTGGCGCGAATCTTCGCCCTGTTCGACACCCCGCCGGATGTGGCCGAGCGCGCCGACGCCCTGCCGATTGGCCCGGTCGGACATGGGCTGCGCTTTGAGCGCGTGTCTTTCAGCCATGATCGCCGACCGCTGCTGGTCGACGCAGACCTGTTCATTCCGGCGGGCGCCTTTTGCGCGATATTGGGGCCGAGCGGCATCGGCAAATCGAGCATGGCCGACCTGATCGTCCGTTATCTGGACCCTGACGCCGGCCATATTCTGATCGACGGCATCGACCTGCGCGACATCCGCCTGGACGCTTTGCGGCGCGAGGTCATTCTGGTCGATCAGACGCCCCATTTGTTCAACGACAGCCTGGCCGCCAACATCGCCTTTGCATGGCCCGGCGCCACGGACGGGGACATTGCGCGCGCCGCAGCGTTGGCGGGCCTGCAACCGCTGATCGACCGCCTGCCCGAAGGATTGAACACCCCCACCGGCGAACGCGGCCTCGCCCTCTCCGTCGGGGAACGCCACCGAGTCGCGCTGGCCCGCGCATTGCTGCGACACCCTTCTGTCATCATCCTGGACGAACCGACCGCCGCACTGGACAGCGACACCGAAAGGCTGGTCGCATATGGGCTGCGGCAGGCGCTGCCCGACGCCACCATCATCGTCATCACCCACAAGCCTGCGCTCGCCGACATGGCGGATATGGTCATCACGCTGGGCGAAGGGGCGCTCGCCGTCACTCACCCCCGCAAACCGGCTCTACCCGCCTGATGCGGGACGAGGATAATGGGCCATTACCCGGCCTGACCGGCAAGGGCGCGCGCATCGCGATCATCGACAGCGGCGTGCATGTCGGCCACGACCATATCCGGGCCGAACGGATCGCAGACGGCGTCGCCATCGCCGGCGACGGCAGCATTGAGGGAGGCGGCGAGGCCAGCATCGACCGGCTGGGTCATGGCACGGCCGTGACCGCCGCCATTCAGGAGATAGCGCCCGATGCGCTCTGCCTGCCGGTGCGGGTATTCCATGCCAGCCTGAAAACCACCGGCCTTGCGCTGATCCGCGCGATCGAATGGGCGGTGGATCAACGGGTGGACATCATCAACCTCAGCCTCGGCAGCACCAATGCGGCGCACCGCGATGCCTTTGCACAGGCGGCGCAGCGCGCGCTTCAGGCGGGCGTCGCCATTGTCGCCGCCCATGACGTCGATGGCGCGCCCTGCCTGCCGGGCGCGATTCCCGGGGTGATCGGCGTGGGGCTTGACTGGGATCGTCCCCGCGCGACCTTTGGCCTGTCGGGCGATGGCGAACATTTTCTCGCGTCCGGCTATCCCCGCCCCATCCCCGGCGTGCCGCCGCGCCGCAACCTTTACGGGATCAGCTTCGCGACCGCACAAATGTCGGGCTTTGCCGCCCGCGCGCTGGAGGCGATGGTCGACGACGCAACCGGTCCCGCCCGGGTCGAAGCCCTGCGCGCGATCCTTCTCGCCGCCCTTTCCCGCTGATCGCAACGCCCGAAGGAAAACGCCCGCCACGCAAGGGACGTGGCGGGCGCAGTCGGCATGCTCAGCTTCGGATCAGAATTTCTGGCCGAAACGCATACCGAAAAATTGCGGCTTGATCGTGAAAGTGCGTGACGAACCCGAACAGAAATCGATCGAGCAGAAGGTGTTCCTGGTCAGTTGCCCACGCTTGTCGAACGCGTTCTGGATGAATAAGCTCAGGCTCCAGCTATCCTTCTTCAGTCCGCCGGAAAAATCGAAGCTGACAAAGCCCTTCGTGCTGCCCAGCAGCGCATTGTTGTCGACGTTCAGGTCTTGCGTGGCCCCGGTCTGGTAAAGCGCCGCGCCCTGCAGGAAAGCATCGAGGCTGCCAAGTTCCGTATCGTAACGGATCGAGGTTGTCCCCTTGAACCGGGGCTGGCGCGGCAGCCGGGTGCCGTTCGCGGCGGCGACCTGCGGCGTCGGCGGGCTGGACCCTTCGACATCCTCGCCCAGGGTACAGCTCGACAATTGGGAAATTGTCGACGTCGTCCTGTCCAGCGCGAAGTTGCAGAAATTGCCCTTCAGCTTGCCGTCATTAAAGGCGCCGGAGGAGGATATCGTGATTTTGCCCAGCTTGAGCTTGGCGTCATATTCGATGCCCTTGACCTCGGCCTTGCCCGCATTGCCCGTCATGCCCGCGCCCTGCGCACCGGACACGACCACGCCATATTGGATGTTGTTCCATTTCTCGAGATAGACGGAGGCGTTGAAGCGGAAGATGCCGCCCCAGGTCGTTTTCATGCCCAGTTCGAAGTTGGTCAGCGTCTCCGACTGGAACGGCGCCACGTCCACAGGGCCGAAGTTGCGGATGCGCAGCGGTCGGTTGAACCCGCCGGGGCGGAAACCGGTCGAATAATTGGCATAGACCATCTTGTCGGGCGTGATCTGCCAATCGAGCGCAATCTTGTGCGTTTCACCATCTTCCTTGTAGCGGCCGGTCTGGTCCGCGGCGCGGAAGTTGGTGTTGAGGCACTGGAGCCGTTCTGCGGGCAGTGGCGTCGGGCATCCCATGGTGCCGGTCGGGACATAATAGGATGTGACCTGATTGGCCGCCGATGCCGCCACGCCGGCAAAGCCCTTCACCGCATAATCGGTCCAGAAATAACGGATGCCACCGGTGATCTTGATGCTTGGCGTGATATTATAGTGGCCCTCGGCAAAGATCGCCTTGTCATGGTAGAGCTGGTTCTGCTCGACGAAGTAGAATGCGTCGCCCTTCACCGCCGGGGTTCCATAGATCATCGTACCCAGCGGGTTGCCGTTGGGATTGATGACGTCGCCGGTGTCGAAATAGGGGTTGCCTTCATCGTCATAGGCAATGCCGTACATGGCCGGCACGCCGATCAAGCCATCGGGAACATCGCCCCCGCCCGTCGCCGTGTAGCCGGTGATCGTATCCAGACCACGAATGGCGTAGCTGGTGTTGCTCTCATTCTTCTGGCGTTGATAGAAGCCGCCGACCGTCACGTCGAACGGCCATTCACTGGGCGTTTTGATCCGCAATTCCTGCGTGAATTTGTTGCGGTGCCAATCGGCATGATAAAATTGGGTCGGGTCGATCATTTCACATTGCTGGCTGGCGCCCGAACCCGTGCAATTGTCGAAGAACTGCAGATAGCTCTCATAACCGGCGCCGAAGCCGTCATAGGTCACCGTGTAATAGGTGTAGTCGTTCAGCGTCTTCGTGCGCCGCTTGAAATAGCCGGTCGCGGAAACGACCTCCCAGTCGCCGATATGGCCATGAATGCTCAGCGCCGCCTGATACCAGCGGTCGTCATTCCGGGTCTTGTCATAATCATGGACCTCCAGGTCGCCAACGCGATGATCATAACCGAAATAACCATTGGCGATCTGACGCTGGCCGGTGAATTGCGGCGTGATTTCCCAGCCATCCGCAGGCTGCCACAAAATCTGGATGCGACCGCCAAATTCCTTGATGCTGTTATAGTCGTCCTTTGCGATGTCGCTATTGTCCAGCGCGAAACTGGTGTTGGGATTGTTATCGCCCAGAGTGTAAACGGCCGGAGCACCATTGTTCAGCAGGCCGTTATTGGGCACATTGTCGATATAACCGCCATCGCGCCTGTAATAGCCCATGACGCGCAGCGCCAGCGTGTCGCCCTGCGGTATGTTGATATAGGATTCGAGCTGGCCGCCAAAATCGCCCTTGCCATATTTATTGGCCTCGACGTCATAACCGAATTCGAACGCATCCAGCTTGGGCTTGTTGGTGATGAGGCGAATGGTGCCCGCCAGCGACCCCGCGCCATAGAGCGTCCCCTGCGGCCCGGAGAGCGCCTCGATGCGCTCCAGGTCATAGGCGTGAATATCGGGCACTTCGGTGCCGGTGATCGGGATGTCATCAAGATAAAAGCCGACCGAGGCATAGGCGCCGCCAGCCGGAACGATGCCGCGGAAGAAGGCGGTGTTGCGGCCGGGGCCGATCCCCTCGAACGAGACAGACGGCAGCAGGGCGGCGAAATCGCTCAGCCCCTTGACCTGACGTTCGCCCAGCGTCTCCGCGCCCAGCGCCAGCATCGAAATCGGCACATTCTGGATGCTTTCGGGGCGGCGTGTGGCGGTCACGACGATGTCGCCAAGCCCCTCTTCCGCGCCGGCCTCCTCCGCTGGAGCCGCCGCGCTGGCGGGCTCGGCCGCGCGGGCCGGGCCGGTGGCGCCCAGACCGGCGATGATGGTCGATGAGCTTAGCAGAATGAGAGATCGCCTTGCGAGCGAACGGTGCGACAATTTCATCAATAACCCCCCTTGTTCTGATGCCGAAGCGGCCTTTCCGAACGCCCTCCCCCGAAGGCTGGGATGGTCGTTGCTCTTTATTTTGCGGGCGCGACAAAGGGCTTACCCGCACAAGGCCATGCGCGTGGCTCGCGCTTGCTGGCCGGGCAATCGACACAAACGCAATATGACCTGAATCGGTCATTTATATTCATAAAAACAAGGGCTTATGAAGGATAAGCCGAATCTAGAACATATGTCCGAATTCGGATCATGCCAGCGAATCAACGGTTGTCAATATCATTGTTGCAGTGCAGAACATGACCAACCCTGTCGTGGAGCCCAAGGTTGAAGAACAGCGCCTTTCGCCTGCTTTCCATTCCCGGAAATACCGGCGCCTCGCACCATGGATAATCATGGCATGGCGACCGGCGCTTCCCTCGCCCAATCCCTGATGAAGGCGGCGGGATTGCTGGAATCCGATGCGCCCGCCGCCCTGCGACTGGCCCGCACCATCCTGAAAACGGCGCCCGGCCACCCCCATGCCCGAATGATCGAAGGGCAGGCCTTGCGCAGGACCGGCGACCTTGGCGCCGCGCTTGCGCTGCTGGCCGGACTGGCGCGGGATCAGCCGCGCGTGCCCGCCGTCTGGTGGGAACTGGCTCAGGTGGCGAGCGAGGCGGGCGACTGCCAGCAGGCCGCCAACGCCCTCATCCACCTGACCCGGCAACAGCCGGCCGTCGCTGACGGCTGGTTTCTGCTGGGCCGCGAACTGCGCAGGCTCGGGCGCGAGGAAGAGGCATGGCGCGCCGACCTGTCCGGCGTCCACGCCTCGTCCCGCGATCCCGATCTGCTGAAGGCGGCGGTCGAAATGAACGAAGGCCGGATGGACGAGGCCGAAGCGCTGCTGTCCGCGCGATTGCATCGCAAGCCCGACGACCCGCCCGCCATCCGCCTGCTTGGCGAAATTTACTGGCGTCGCGGCGACATTTCGGACGCGCTCACCCTGGTCGAGCAGGCGGTGGACCTGGCCCCGGGTTTCGACATGGCCCGCGATTTTCTGGTCCGGCTGCTTTTGCAGAGCGGCAAACTGCCCGAAGCCATGCGCCATGCGGACATTCTGTCGCATTCGCCCGTCGGCAATCCCGGCCACGCCCTGTTGCGCGCTTCCGTCCTCGTGCGCCTGGGCGACCAGCAGCAGGCCAGCGACATTTATCGCCGGTTGCTCGATCAACAGCCCGCGCAACCGCAGATCTGGCAAAATCTCGGCCATGCGCTCAAGACCCTGGGCAAACAGGCCGACGCCGTCCACGCCTATCGGCAGGCGGTGCATTATCAGCCGACCATGGGCGAGGCATGGTGGAGCCTCGCCAACCTGAAAACCGTCAGGCTCGACAGCGCCGATATCGCCACGATGGAACAGGCGCTGACGTCGCTGACCGCCAACGCGCCCGACCGGCAGGAGGATATTTTCCACCTGCATTTCTCGCTGGGCAAGGCGCTGGAGGACGCAAGGGACTATGCCGCATCCTTCCGGCATTACGACCTTGGCAATCGCCTGCGCCGGGCCATGGTGCGACACGACGCCGACGTTTTTTCCGCCGAGGTCAGGGCGACCGCCGCCTGTTTCACCGCGCCGTTCATCGCCAGCATGGGCGATGGCGGGTGCCCGGCGCCCGACCCCATCTTCATCGTCGGCCTGCCGCGCGCCGGCTCGACCCTCATCGAACAGATACTGGCCAGCCATAGTCAGGTGGAAGGCACGATGGAACTGCCCGACATGATGATGATCGCCAGCCGCCTTCAGGCGCGGGTGGACGATGGCGAATTTGCCGATTTCGCCGCCATCATAGCCTCACTGACACCGGCGGACCGGCTGCGGCTGGGCGAGGAGTATCTGGAGCGCACCCGCATCCATCGACATAGCGACCGCCCCCGCTTTGTCGACAAAATGCCCAACAACTGGCAGCATGTCGGCCTGATCCGGCTGATCCTGCCCAATGCGAAAATCGTCGATGCCCGGCGGCATCCCCTGTCCTGCTGTTTTTCGGGCTGGAAACAGCATTTTGCGCGGGGCCAGACCTTTTCCTACGACCTTGCCGACATCGGACGCTATTACAGCGACTATGCCGCCCTGATGGCCGCCTATGACGCGGCCGCGCCCGGCGCCGTGCACCGCATATTTTATGAAGCCATGGTCAGCGATACCGAGCGGGAGGTGCGCCGGCTTCTCGATTATCTCGGCCTGCCCTTCGAACCGGCATGTCTGGAATTCTACAAAAATGACCGGGCCGTGCGCACCGCCAGCTCCGAACAGGTGCGCCAGCCCATCTTCACCCAGGGCATGGACCAGTGGCGCCATTATGATCCATGGCTGATGCCGCTACGGCAGGCTTTGGGGGGCCTTGTTTCCACCTATCCGGGCCGCGAGCGGGATGACCCCATTTGACCGCGTGCCGACCCATCGCGCGTGACGATCCCGCGATCGGCTCTCTCCCGCCGATAGTCGGCTGTCGCGAAAATGGGGCGGATTACCGAACCGGGACAGTTCAGCCCCTCGGGCCCAGCCATCTGCGCATCGCCGCGCGCCACCGGGCCGCGCCAGGGAGGCTTCCTTATTCATTTGAAATTATTGTGCATTTGCCGGTTGGGGCTGCGATCGATAATGGCCCGATCACGGCATGGCGCAACCAATAGGTTTCGTTTCGCTACCGCACAAATATTCCATCACGCGCGGTTGAACTGCCCGACGAGATATGCTTGTTACAAAGCATTGGAGATTCGAACGAATAGTGAAAAATCTTCGATGCGGGGATGATGCAAGCCAGGGGGAATGTGACAGTTTTGATGCTGCCAATCACTTGGCTGGAATGTCGCCTTGCTGACCGGCGAAAGTTGCAGGCGGTTTCGGCCGCTGCGCCTTGCGCATCGCGTATATTTATCGGCTCGCCTGCGGCTATTGACCCACTCGAAACATATCGGCGACTGAAATTGGCGGCGCACTGGCTTGCCGCCCTCACCAGATCAACATCGTTCGGGACTATTCGATGAATTCGATGAAGAAAATCACGCTGGTTACCGACATTGCTTTCTGGAGCAATTCATATGGCAGCCATATGCGCATTCAGAATCTGGTGCGGTTTCTGGCGCAACATAATGATCTGACCGTTTTCTTCCTGAAGTCCCTGCCCGGCAACATCAGGGTGCAATTGAACCAGGTCGCGCTGGGCCATATCAAAATGGTCAGTTACAAGCAATATTCAGGTCGCCGGATCCGGTTCCACAAGCGCGTTTCCAACCGCGAATTCTTCAAGAAATTTCCAGCGCCCGACGATTTCGTCTCTTCGTTCAAGGCTTTTTTAAGCGAGAATAAGAGCGAGGCGGTGATCCTCGAATATATTCGCCTGGCTTATCTGCTCGATGGCTGCCCGTCGTCGGTCACCACCATTCTCGACATGCACGATGTCATGTCGGCCCGCACCGTCAGCCTGCGCCGCGCGGGGCTGAAGGCCGGGATCGAGATCAGCCATTCCGACGAACGCGACCTGCTCAACCGCTTCGATCGCGTGATGGCGATCAGCCGGGCGGACGTCAGCACGCTCAAAAGCTATGTGCACGACAACAAGGTCATCTACACCCCGCACTCGGTTCATGTCACCGCCAAGGATGGCAAGCCGATCGGCGACGGCAAGCGGCTGCTGTTTGTCGGCGCCAATTCAGCCCCGAATATCGAGGGACTGCGCTGGTTCCTGGACCAGGTGTGGCCAATGCTGATCGAGGACGGCTACATCCTCGATGTCGTAGGGCATGTCGGCAGTTCCTTCCCGAAAGTGCCCGACGGTGTGGTCAAACATGGCCAGCAGGACGATATGGGCTGGTTCCTGCGCCACGCGGACATCGCCATCAACCCGGTGTTCGTGGGCGGCGGCATCAAGATCAAATGCATCGACACATTGGCGGCAGGCCTGCCCTGCATCACCACGGTGGAAGGCGCAGCCGGCCTGGAAGGGGCGCTCGGCGCCGGTCTGGTCGTCGCCAACAGCCGGCTGGAATTTCTGGGCGCCATCCGCCATTTCGCGGCCAGCGCGGACGCCCGCAGGGTCGCCGCCCGTCTGGCTCCCCGGTTCATCGACAATGAACTGGGCGAGAACGCGGCCTATTCGCCGCTTCAGCGATTTATCGAAACCGGAACGCAGGCGGCGGCATGGGCATGACCTATGCCGGATATGCGCCCGACGCCGCGATTCAAGCTTCAAGAGCAGGTTGATTGACCGTGACAAAGCCAAACATCAAAAGGGTCGTGTTTTCCGGCGACTTCCTGAGGCCAAATGCCGCAGGAACGCGGCCGACCCAGCATAACAATATCCGCTGGCTCCAGAACCTGCTGTCAGCGCCTTTGGCCATGGCCACGGGCCTCCCGCAATCGGTCATCTCCTGGGGCGTCGATTCCGTCGCTGATGGCGGACTGACCACTGCCGACGTGCGCGCTTATTACCGCCATTTCGGCCTTGACCTGTCGTTGCAGAGCTGGGCGCGCATCCACGACCTCCCTTCCCTGCCGCCGCACATAGAGGCGTTGATCGACAGCATGTTCGGCGACAGTCTGGTGGTCGGCTTCGAAATTCCCCCGTCGATCGAAAATTATCTGACGCGGCGCGGCATTCCGCTCATTTCGGCGACCATCCACCCGGTGCGCTTTCTCGACGATATTTTCCTGGCGATTCGGTCGAATATTCCGGCCATTCAGGAAAAGCTGTTCGGCTATCGCATCGACCAGAATTATATCCGCCTGATGGCCGGCATCCAGAGCGCGAGCGCCGCCCGCGCCCAGACTCTGGAGCTCAAGCCCAATTCGGCTCTGCTCATCATGCAGACCTGGTATGACCAGACCCAGATCCGCAACGGCGAATTCGTGTCGTGCGAATATTATCTCGATGAAATCGCCAGGATCGCCAGCGACCATAGCGAGCTGCTGGTGAAGGAGCACCCGCTTGCGCCCAATCCGGCGACGATGCTGATCCAAAGCGTTGTGCCCAATTTGCGGATGGTGACCGGCAACGCCTATGGCTTCCTGGCTTCGCCGGAAGTCACGAAGCTCGTCACCATGAGTTCGTCGGTGGGCGTCGAATCCCCCTATTTCGGCATTCCCAGCCATTTCCTGCTGCGCCAACCAATGGAGCAGCGCATAACCGAAACCGACCCGGTAGAGGGCTTCATTGGTATCGAGGATGCGTTCATGGCGCCGGATTTCTGGCGCAGCACGCTCGCCCCGATTGTCAGTGTCAGCGCCAAGGACAAGCTGACCGTGCCGCGCAAGCCCAATCGTCTGCGCATTGCGTTGCGCAGCTTCTGGAATTTCAATCAGATTGACACCGATATTCCCGTCGCGGAAAAGAAGTAGAGAGGCGTTATGATACCCGAAGACTCCGTCGACCAGAACACAGCCGACATCGAGTCCAGCGCAATGCTTGCCGCTGTGGCCGATGCATGGATCGATTTGAACCGTCCGACATCGGAAAGCGAATATCTTATGACCAATCTTGCCGAGCGTTATGAGAATATGCTGTTGCCGTTTGTGCCGCTCTATCTGGCGCAGGCTGACGGCCAGGGCATTTTCCTGCAACTGCTCATCAAGCAACTGGCGCGGGCGCAGGCTGATATTTTCGCTCTGAAATCGGCGGTTCTGGGCCGCGACCAACTGGTCCTGACCAAGGATTGGGATTATCGCGATCCGCTGCAGGCTTATTCGATCGCGCTGGGCGAAACGACGGAAATTTTCCGCGAATTCAGCTATGACAGCTTCATCCTGCCCATCGACGACAGCGTTCTCAGCCTTGGCTGGTACGACCTTGAAGAGTCGGGCGATACCAGCTGGCGCTGGTCGGGGCCCGGGATCAACAGTTCCCTACTGCTGCCGCGCATGTTTGATTGCAAGGTCCGCATCGATGCAAAGCTGGCCATTTTTGATCGGTCCTGCCTGCCCGAATCAGGGCTGATCTCCGTCAATAACGTGCCGGTCGACTATAGTTTCACGCTGGACGAAGGCAGCGACACCATCGGCGTCGTCAGCTTCGAAGTCGACCTGACCGGCAGCAATTCCGCCTTCTTCATGCTTGGCTTCCATGTAAAGGGCACCATGTCGCCGCAGGAGCGCGGCGACAATGACGACGCCCGGAAATTGGGCATCTGCCTGTTCAAGCTGGCTTTCTCGACGCTCGACGGCGATGCCGCCAAGCCCGTCCTTGGCAAGCTGGTCAAGCCTGCCGAGCCCGAAGCGCCGGTTGAAGAAGATGCGGCGGAAGCATCCGCGGCGGAAGAATCCGCGGGCGAATGACGCCATAAGGCGGGACGGCGCCGGCCGGGCGTCGTCGTTGCTTTGCGGCTGAACCATGGGCCATGCCATCAAAAGACCCGGCTTCCACAAGGAGCCGGGTCTTTTGATATTGGGCATGACTCCCGTCTTGCCCGCTATTTCCGGAAAATGCCCGCCAGTTCGACCGTCAGCGGCGGTTCATCGCGCAAAGTCGCTTCGCGGATCGCGCTGTTCTGCTCGTCGGGTTCAAAACGGGTCCAGCCGCCCCGGCCCAGCTTTTCGAGCGGGCGATAGCGGACTTTATATTGCATCCGCGGCGACCCCTCGACCCAGTAGCCCAGATAGACATAAGGCAGGCCCGCATCCCGCGCCCGCAGGATATGGTCCATGATGATATAGTTGCCCAGCCCCTTGCGCTCGGGCGATTCCGTATCGAAAAAGCTGTAGATCATCGACAGCCCGTCACCCTGCCGGTCGGTCAGGCAGGCGCCGACCAGACGGCCGGGGCGACCGCCCTCGCCACGCTCGCGATATTCGATCACGTTGGTTTCGACCGGGGTCTGCTCGACCATGTCGGCAAAATCCATCTCGTCCATTTCGGTCATGCCGCCGCCGGGGTGGCGCGCGCGCAGATAGCGTTGCAGCAGCGCGAACTGCTCCTCGGTCGACCAGGGTTTGCACGATGTGACGAGCAGATCCTCGTTCCGGCGGATCAGCCTGCGCTGCGTCGCATTGGGACGAAATTCGTCGGCCACCACGCGCACCGAAACACAGGCGGTGCATTCCATGCAGCTTGGACGGTAGGCGACATTCTGGCTGCGACGAAAACCGATACGACCCAGCGCATCGTTCAGTTCAGTCGCGTTGCCGCTCGACAATTCGGTGAACACCTTGCGCTCGCTGCGCCCGGGCAGATAGGGGCATGGCGATGGATTGGTGACGAAGAAACGGGGAAACCGAAAGGGTGCCGTCACGCGCCTGTCTCCCCGATAAAGGCTGAATCCCGCTGCATCATCGCGCGACTATGCCGCCCGCTCGCGCCCGTGAAAAGACCGTTTACCACGAAAGGTAACGCGACAGCAGAAAAGTCCGACCGGACGAGTCGCTGCCGCGTTTAATTTCAGGCCGATTCGATCAGCGACGTTTCATATCCTCCGTCGATCAGCGCGTCGATCAGGCGGGTGAGGTGCGCGCGATCGCGGGTTTCGCACTCGATCTCCGCCACCAGCCCCTTGGCGGGCAGCGATGTGAAAACGCGCTGGTGATAGACTTCGATGATGTTCACCTGCTGCTCGTCAAATATGCGCGCCACATGGAACAGCGACCCCGGCCGATCCTGCAACCGGATGCGCAGCCGCGCCAGCCGCCCCGACCGCGCCAGATCGCGCAGCAGCACATTGGCCAGCAGGCGCGTGTCGATATTGCCGCCGGTCAGCACCAGCCCGACATTGCGCCCGGCAAATTGCTCGCGATGGCTGAGCAGCGCGGCAAGCCCGGCCGCGCCCGCGCCCTCCACAACCGTCTTTTCGATTTGCAGCAGCAGGCTGACCGATTCCTCCAGCCGCCGCTCGCTGACCAGCAGCACATCGTCGGCCAGCCGCTCGACAAAGCGTCGGGTATGTTCGCCCGGCTGCTTGACCGCGATGCCCTCGGCCAGCGTATCGCCGTCGCACGCCAGGGTCTCGCCCTTGATATAATCATACATGGACGGATAAAGTTCGGCCTGCACGCCGATCAGGCGGATGTCGGGCTTCATCGCCCGCGCCGCCGTCGCCATGCCCGAAAACAGGCCGCCGCCACCGATCGGGATGATCAGCGTGTCGATGGCGGGCGCATCCTCCAGCATTTCGATGGCGACCGTGCCCTGCCCCGCCATGATCGCCGGTTCGTCGAACGGGTGGACGAAGGTCAGCCCCTGCTCGACCTCCAGCTCGCGGGCGCGGGCATAGGCATCGTCGAATTTCTCGCCATATTGCACCACGGTCGCGCCATGACCCTCGGTCTGCATGACCTTCACCGTGGGGGTGGTCGTGGGCATCACGATGGTCACGGGCACGCCCAGACGCTTGCCATGATAGGCCAGGCCCTGGGCATGGTTGCCCGCCGACGCGGCGATCACGCCCTTGGCCTTCGCCGCCTCGTCCAGTTGCAACAGCCGGTTGAGCGCGCCACGCTCCTTGTAGGCGGCGGTGAACTGAAGGTTTTCGAACTTCAGCCACACGTTACAGCCCAGCATAGTCGACAGCGTCTGGCTGATCAGCGTCGGCGTATGGACGATGGCGCCCGCAATGCGCAGCCGCGCCGCCAATATGTCGTCGACGGATATGGGCAGCGGCAGGCTGCTCTCGATCTTGCTGAGCGTGTTCATGGCGGCGGCACCTAGCGTAAATTTGGCGACGAAGAAACTGGCACTGGCGGAAAAGTGGCCCTATGGCGAAGGCTCACCTCCTATCCATGCGGGACATATGGCTAATATCGCGTTTATCGGCCTTGGCATCATGGGCGGCCCCGTCGCGGGCCATCTGGCGAAGGCTGGCCACAGCCTGACCGTCTATAACCGTTCCATCGGCAAGGCGAAGGCCTGGATCGAAACCTATGGCGGCATGGTCGCGACCAGCCCGGCCAAGGCGGCGGAGGAGGCCGACATCGTCATCAGTTGCGTCGGCACCGACGACGACCTGTCCGCCGTGACGCTGGGCCGCGACGGCGCCTTTCGCGCGATGAAGCCGGGCAGCCTGTTCATCGACCACACCACCGTGTCGGCGCGCATCGCCCGGCAATTGTTCGTGGAGGGCGAAAGTCGCGGCATCCACAGCGTCGACGCGCCGGTTTCCGGGGGTCAGGCGGGCGCGCAGAACGGCAGGCTGTCGATCATGTGCGGCGGCACGCAGCCGGCGGTGACGGCGGCAAAGATCGTCATGCAGGCCTATGCCGCGCGCATCGTCCATGTCGGCGGCGCGGGCGCGGGCCAGACGACCAAGATGGTGAACCAGATCGCCATCGCCGGCGTGCTTCAGGGCCTGTCCGAAGCGCTGCGCTTCGCCCAGGCGGCCGAGCTTGATCTCGACAAGGTGTTCGAAGCCATATCGGGCGGCGCCGCGCAAAGCTGGCAGATGGACAATCGCTGGAAGACAATGGCCGCCGACCAGTTCGATTTCGGTTTCGCCGTCGACTGGATGCGCAAGGATCTGGGCCTCGCGCTCGAAGAAGCGCGGGCCAACGGATCGACCCTGCCCGTCACCGCCATGGTCGACCAATTCTATGCCGATGTGCAGGCGCTGGGCGGCAACCGGCAGGACACCAGCGCGCTCGTCCGCCGGATCACCCGCGCATGAGGGCCGCGGTGCTGGCGGCCATCTCCGCACTCGCCCTGCCTGTCCCCGCGTTCGCCACGGGCCTCGTGGACAATGTCAACGGCATCACCGTCGGCGCCGACGGCAAGCTGCAACATTTCAACGCCATGCTCATCAGCGACGATGGCAAGGTGGAAAAGCTGGTGCAGGGCAAGGTCGAGGAGCCCGCCCCGCCCAAACGCGCGAAGAAACGGCGCAAGGGCGATCCCGAAGCGCCGCCCGCGCCGCTCTACAGCTTCCGCCTCGACGGTCTGGGCAAAACGCTGATTCCCGGCCTGATCGACGCGCATGGCCATGTCATGGGCCTTGGCCTGTCGCTCATCACGCTCGACCTGTCCGACACGACGTCGCTGGCGCAGGCGCAGGAAAAGATCCGCGCCTATGCGCGGGCCAATTCCGGCCGCAAATGGATTGTCGGCACGGGCTGGAACCAGGAAGTCTGGGGCCTTGGCCGCTTCCCCACCGCCGCCGAACTCGACGCCGCCGTGGGCGACATTCCGGTCTGGCTGGAGCGCGTCGACGGCCATGCCGGCTGGGCGAACAGCGCGGCGCTGAAGGCCGCCGGGATCACCGCCGCCAGCAAGGCGCCAGCGGGCGGCCGCATCGAAATGGCGGGCGGCCAGCCCAGCGGCATCTTCGTCGACAAGGCGATGGACCTCGTCACCCGCGTGGTTCCCCCGCCCGCGCCCAAGGATCGCGACATCGCACTGGAAAAGGCGCAACAGGCGCTGCTCGCCACCGGCATCACCGCCATCGCCGACATGGGGACCAGCATCGACGACTGGCAGGCGTTCCGCCGTTCGGCCGATCGCGGCGCGCTGCGCGTGCGGATCATGGCCTATGCGGCTGGCCTCGACAATCTCATCACCATCGGCGGGCCGGGGCCGACGCCATGGCTTTACGACGATCATCTGCGCCTCAACGGCATGAAGCTGCTGCTCGACGGCGCACTGGGGTCGCGCGGGGCCTGGCTCAAGGCCGATTATGCCGACGCGCCGGGCCAGCGCGGCCTGCCGATGATCGGCGACACCCAGCTTCGCAACCTGATGAGCCGGGCGGCGATGGACAATTTCCAGATCGCCGTCCATGCCATCGGCGACGCGGCCAATGCCGAATTGCTCGGCGCGATCGAGGAACTGGCCGAAACATACGGCGGCGACCGCCGCTGGCGCATCGAACATGCGCAGATCATCGACCCGGCCGACCTGCCCCGCCTCGCCCGCAACGGCATCATCGCCTCCATGCAGCCCGTGCATGAAGCGTCGGACTGGCGCATGGCCACCGCCCGCATGGGCGAGGCGCGGCTGAAGGGCGCCTATGCCTGGCGCTCGATGCTCGACAATCGGGTGCCGCTCGCCTTCGGCTCCGACACTCCGGTGGAAAGCCCCAACCCCTTCCCCGGCATCGCCGTCGCAATGACGCGCGAGGACGCAAAGGGCGAGCCCCTTGGCGGCTGGATGCCGCAGCAGCGGATCAGCTTCACCGAAGCGCTGGCCGCGTTCACGCGCGGCGCATCCTATGCCGGTTTTGCCGAAAAGCGGTTCGGATCATTGGAACCGGGCCAGCGCGCCGATTTCCTGCTCATCGACCGCGACATTTCCAACACCCGACCCGCCGACATTCGCGGCACGCAGGTGCTAGAAACCTGGATCGGCGGCAAGCGCGTCTATGTGAAGGGGCAGGCGGCGAAAGAGTAATTCGCCGTCAGAAAGGCCGCTTCTCGCACCCCAGCCGCGCCATGCGGTGGCGCAGCGCATCGGGGCGGCCATAGCTCCAGCGCGCCAGCGGCACGCCCAGCGGGCGGAACTCGGCCCGGTCGAACAACGCCACCGAATAATTGGCGCACAGCATCTCGACCTGCTCCATCCGCAACATGCCAAGGTTCATCACAATGGGCAGCCCCGGCTGGCCATCGTCCCCGCGCACCAGATCGGTGACGAACAGGCCGCCGCGCGGGTCGATCAGCACCACGTCATAGCCTGAATCGCGGATCATCCGGTGGCTGGCGGCATAGGGCGCGACGAAATCATGCGCCCGCATCGTCAGGAACGCCGCCATGCCCAGCGCGATCAGGCACCCCGCCCATAATGTCCGCGCCGCCCGGTCCGGCCGCAACCGCGTCCAGCCCATGGCGGCGAGCAGGCACAGCGGCCCGATAAAGCCATGGGCGTAGCGGAACCCCCAGCCATAGCCCTGCGCCAGCGACAGCCCCAGCCCCGCCATCCCGCCCAAGGCCAGCGGCAGGGCGATGTCCCGCCCCCGCAACGCCTTGCGCCAGTCGATGCCGGCGACGCCGACCACCGCCAGCGGCAACAGCAACAGATTGTTCCACGCAACAAAACGGCTGATATTCACCAGCGGCTGCCATTTGGCGGCCAGCCGGTCGAACAGGCTGCCGACCTTGTCCGCCACGCCCGCGCTCGGCCGCACATCGGTCGCCGGGCCAAGCTGGTCGATCAGGAAGGCGGGCCAGATTTTCGCCCACAGGATGACGATCGCCGCCAGCACCGCGACATGAAACGCCGCCTGCCCCCATTTGCGGCCCAGCAGCATCCACAGGATGAAGGGCGCGATGAAGATCGGCGGGAAATGCCATTGATGCAGCCCCGCCGCGACCAGCGCGACCAGCCCCGCCGCGCCATGGCTCCACCAGCGCCCGTGCAGCACCAGCGCCAGCCAGACCATGTTGAGCGCGAAATGGCCGGTCATCGCATAGGGCGTCATCGCCGTGACGAACAACTGGCTGGATGTGAACGCCATCATCAGCGCCGCCCACACCGCGCCCGGCTGAGCGGGAAACAGCCGCAGCGCCACCCGCCACAGCGCGCCCAACCCCACCGCCAGCATAACGGGAGAGGCGACATCCGGGTCGCCCAGCCGCCAGAAAATCGCCTGCACCGCGCTGTTCACCGGCAGATAGGCCGCCGTCCAGTAACGCCCCGCGCCAAAGGGCGAGAAGAACTCCGGCATGATCGCGCGGCGATACAACTGCCATTCGGGCGGGATCGGCCGCCCGATCATCCCGTCCTTCATGTAAGCGGCGGCGAAACGCGCGACTTCCTCGTCGCGCGACAGGATATAATCCTGAAAGACCAGATAATGGCCCGCCCATGCCGCCAGCGCCATCAACGCGATCAACGGCAGCACGGTGCGCGCGTTGGGCGCGGGGAACGCCAGCGCCGCGCCGCCGCGCCGCCCGATCACGAACGGCGCCGCCAGCGCCAGCGCCATCGCGCCCGCCAGCAACGCCGGAAAATCCTGCCCCAGGAACAGGATCACCGCCAGCGACAGCCCGCGCCCGAACGTCAGGTGCCACAAAAATGCGCCGCCCGCCCACAGGATGATGGCCAGCGCCCCCGCCAGCATCACCCGGCGCGGATCGACACCCCGTGCGCTCATTCGCCCGCCAGCAGCGCGCGATTGACGAAGATGCCGTCCATCTCGACCAGCCGGGGGAAATGCCCCTTGTTATTGGCGAAAAAGGCGGATGGCGCGAAATTCCGCGCCTCCAACCATTCGATCATCGCCCGATATCCGGTCCCGCCCTCATAGATCGGCCGCACGGCCAGTTCGGTCTGCACGCCCGCCATCTGCCCGATCATCGCGCCCGCGCCTTCGCAGACGGACAGGTCATGGCCCTGCGTGTCCATCTTCAGGAATGGCCGCCTGAACCCGTGCGCCGCCGCCAGTTCGGGGATCAGCGTGTCGATACGGCGGCAGGCCATGTCGACGCTGCGCGTCACCACATTGCGTTCAGCGAAGATCGCGTCCTGCCCTTGCGCGGGCTTTTCCAGCGAGCTGAACTGGTCGGCCGCCATGATGTTGAAGCTCGCCGTCCCGTCGAAATCGGACAGCGCGATATTGAACAGATGCCAGCGCGCATCCCCCGCCGCCCGCTTTGCCAGCCCGCCGAAAATCTCCGGGTTCGGCTCGAACGACAATATCGCGCCCGCAAAGCCGACATCGCGGCGCAGCATGGTGGCATATTGGCCATGGTTCGCGCCGACGTCGATCACGCAGTCGACGGCAAAGGCCGACAGGAAGCGCCGCAGCGACAGGATTTCGGGATATTGATGGACGCGGCCTGCCACCGCCAGCCGAACCGCCAGCCAGCGTTGCGCCAGTTCCCGCGCATAACGATTGTCGCTCATCGGCCCAATATGCTCCGATACACCGTCATCGTCTTCAGGGCCGTGTCCTTCCAGTTGCTCAGGGCCTCGCCATATAGCCGCGCGCTCGCCCCGACCGCCAGCCTGATCGCGGGGCTTTCGATCATGGGCAGCATCGCCTCCGCCAGCGCGGGCGCATTGCCCGCCGGCACGCGCGCCGCCACCCCCTCTGGCAGGGCGGCGAACATGCCCGCGTCCGACGTCACCATCGCCTTGCCATAATGGAGCGCCGACAGGAACGCCCCGCTCGAATCGATATGGCGATAGGGGAAGGCGAGCAGGTCGGCCTTGCGGATATGGGCGTCCAGCCGCTGCTCGCGCAGGAACCCGAAATCGGTCAGCAGATTATGGCCGAACCCCGCCGCCTCGACGCTGGCGATGATGGGCGCGACATCCATGAACGGCTTGCCCGCCAGCATCAGTTCGAACCGGTGCCCCCGCCGCCACAGGTCGATGCAGGCCGCGACCAGCAGATCGACGCCCTTATAGGGGCGCATAGTGCCGAAAAAGAGCAGCCGGGGCGCCAGCGGATCGGGCGCCGCCTCCATGTCCGCCGCCGCCGCCCGCGCCAGCCGCATCGGCGGGTGCGGCACGACATGCAGCCGCGCCTCGTCCACGCCCCGCGCCAGCAGCGCCTCGCGCGTCGTGTCGCCATGGACGATCAGCGCGTCGAACCGGTCGAGCAACGCCGCATAGCCCCGCCCCTGCACCCCGGCATCGGCATGATAGGCGTCGGCATTGTGGACCGTATGGACCAGCCGCGTGCGCCCCGACAGGCGGCGCAGCAAATGCTTGTCGGCCGGGGCCAGCGGCAGCCACTGAAAATGGGCGACATCCGCGTCCGCCATGCCGCGCAGCGATCCGGCGAGGCAGGTCGCGCCATATTCCGCCGCCTTGGCGATGCGAAAGGCCGCCCCCTCGCCCAGCAACCCGCGCGCCCGTTCCGACCAGCGGAAAAAGCGCGGGCGATAGCGATAGCCCTGCGGCTCTATCGCATCGGTCGCGCGCATCGGGCGACCCAGCAGCGTCACCGCCGCCCCCTGCGCCGCCAGCGCCGCGCACAGGCTGTCGTCATAGCGCCCGGTGAACAGCGACGGGTCGACCATCGCCACCTTCATCGCGCAACGCTCCGCACCAGCGCGCGCAGCGAGACCGCATGGATGGCCGCCGCGATCAGCAGCGCGAGCGCGTAAAAGGCCAGGAATGCGTCGTCAAAGCGCCCGCCGACCATCGCCGCCAGCGGCACCGCCAGCAACGAGCCCGCCAGGAATGGCAACGACCGGACCAGCAAATGCCCGAACCGCCCCAGCGCCGATTGCAGATAGACGGAGACGCACATCACCGCCAGCGCAGCGAGGCCGACGACGATCAGCGCGATCTCGCCCATGCCGATCGCCGCCTTGCCGTCGAACAGTTCGAAAAACAGCCATGGCCCAAAAAGGAACAGGCCCGCGCCAGCCCCCGCCGCCATCACCCCCGCGCCGGCCAGCGCCCGCGCGACGATCTGGCGAAACCGCAAGGCATCCCCCGCCTGATAGGCCCGCGTCGCGCGGGGCAAGGCCGCCTCCACCAATGCCCGCACCGTCATCGACAGCGCCCGCGACATCTTGAAGAAAAAATCGAACAGCAACAGCGGCCGGGCGGCGTCGCTCGCCAAGGTGATGAGGAAATAGGGGCCGTTATAGGCGATGATTTCCGACAGGGTGAAGGCCGCCGACAACGCAATGTCGCGCAGATAGCGGTCGCGCACATGGCCGCCGCCGACATGCCACGCCATCCAGTGCCGCCCGCTCATCGCCAGCCGCCGGTGCAATATCGCCAGCGCCAGCGCCAGCGCGATCAGCGCCACCGCGATCTGCAACGCCACCGACAATGTGATGTCCAGCCCGCCCAGCGCCGCCATCAGCAGGCTGATCGTCGCCATCCGCCGCGCGCAGTCGATCCCCTCCCACGCCAGATTGGCGTCCACCGCCGCCATCGCCCGCTTGGCGAGCAGGCCCGGCAGGTTGAGGCAGGCCGACAGGAAAAAAAGCCCAAAGAGCAGCGGCATCCCCGTCGTCAGCCATCCGCCCGCCAGCGCCATCCCCACGGCCAGGCCGCCCAGCACAATCAACGCCAGCAGCATCAGCATCAGCACGCCCAGCTCTTCCGGCCGGAAATCATCGTCCGCACCCTTCAGCCAGTGCCGCCGCAGCCGCGCATAAAGGATGCTGGTCAGCCCGAACTCGGCCGACACGGTGAAATTGCCGAACGCGACCAGCAACAGGAAGGCGCGAAATTCGTCGAGCGGCAACACCCGCACGAACACATAGGTGACGGCAAAGCCCCAGATCAGCACCAGCGCGACATTGGCCAGCTTCACGCCCGCCAATATGCGCGCCGATCCCTCCATCCGGGCCAGCAGGCTCATGCGCCGATGGGCCGCCGCGCGCGATAGACGCGCTCGTCCAGCGCATGATGGTGGCGCATCACCGGCTCCACCCCGCCCGCATCCAGTTCCTCCAGCTCAAATCCCGCCGCGCGAATGCGGTCGGCGAAATCGGGGCCATATTGGCGGACATGGTCCCACTGGCCAAAGCGCCGCTCACGCTCGCGCGGGGGCATGGCGTAGCTGCCATCCTCGGTCGGCTTCGCCCATAGCGGCACGATCAGCCATGCCTCGCCGCCCGGTTTCAGCGCGCGCCGGATATTGCGCAGCACGGCCATGTCGTCGGGCACATGCTCCATCACATGGCTGGCGTAGAACAGGTCGAACCGCGCCTCGTCGGCCAGCGCCATCAGGTCGACCTTCGCCATGCCGGGCACGCTGTAACGCGCCGGGTCGAGGTCAGCGGGCGCATAGTCGCCCGCAGCGGCGGCGAAACGGCGCACCAGGCTCGCTTCATTGGGGGCCATGTGCAATATCGCCCCGCCCTGCGGCACGACCAGCCGGCCGCTGTCGATCAGGTGGTTCATCAACCGCTCGCGCGGCGACGCGCCGCATTTGGGGCAACCCCATTCCGCATTGTCGCCATAGCGGAAAAAGCCGACGACATCGGCGCCACAGGCCGGGCAGGCGCGCGTCGCCTTCGCGCCCAGCGCCGCCCGCAGTTTGAGGCCGGTTCGCGACACATGCTTGCCGACGGCCTTGGCCGCCCGCTGAAAGGTAATCACGCGCTTCTCCCGCACCGCAGGTCCAAAGCGCGGCCTATACTATAAGCGCCGCGCATTGCGAGGGGGGATCAACGCGACTTGGCCGGGTTCCACACGGCGAACGTATTGCCGCGCATCGCCCGCGCCACGCCTTGCAGGGTGGCGACATAGGCGATCACGATGTCGACGATCGCCGCCAGCGGCCCGCGCCGCATCAGGACTCCGGCCAGCACCGCCCCGCCGCCAGCCGCCAGCAAGGCTAGCGCCAGCCAGGGCGCAATCCGCCAGGCCAGCGCCATCGCCGCCAGCCCGCCGCTCAACAGGAACAGCGCGCCGAACCAGCGCACCATCTTGCGCGAGGCGTATTTGAACCGGTCGAGCGCCCCCATGCGCCGCAATTGCGGGCGCAAATGGCCATGGGTGTGCCATGCGCGCGCGGCGATCCGCACTTTGCGCCGATATTCGTCGCCCCGCGCCGCCACCAGCCTCTCGCGCGCGATCACGTCCTTGGCCTTCACCAGCCGCCTGCCGGCAAAGACCACCGCCATCGACACGGTCAAATCGTCCAGCACCGTGTCGGGGAAATCGGGATAAAGGTCGCGCCGGATGGAAAAGATGGAACCGTCCGCCCCCAGAACATTGCCGGTGCGCGATTCCTCGTCCTTCAGCATTTCCTCGATCCGCCAGTAAAGCGAACCCACCGCCGCCGTCGCGCTTTCGCCATCGCCCAGATAATGGAGCGACCCCAGCACGCCGCCGACCGCCGGGTCGGCATAGCGGGCGAGCAGCCGCTCCACCGCCTCGCCATCCAGCAGCACATTGGCGTCGGTGAAGATCAGCACGTCGCCCCGCGCCCGCGCCGCCAGTTGCTTCATGCCATGCGCCTTGCCGCTGCGCCCCGGCCCGCGCACCAGGCTGACCAGATCGCCGCGCGCCATGATCTGCGCGGCGGTGTCGTCGCTCGACCCGTCGTCGAACGCCCATATCTCCAGACCGGGATAGCGCCCCTTCAGCATCGCCAAATTGTCGAGCTTCTCGGGCATCGCCGCGCCTTCATTATAGGCGCAGAACAGCAGCGAGGCGGTGGGCGTCGGCCCCGCGACCGGATGCTCGCCCTTCGTCGGCAGCGCGCGCAGGATCAGCGGATAGAGCAGAAACGGCCACGCCAGCCCGATCAACGAACCCAGCAGGATCAGGCTAAGTATGATGTCCGCCATCATCCGCTCAATAGGCCTTGTCGTGCACCAGCACGCGCAACGTCGCCAGGATGATGCGAATGTCGCGCAGGATCGACCAGTGGGTCACATATTCCAGGTCCGACTGGAGCCGGTCGATCAGGTCCTGATGATCGTCGGTCGCGCCGCGATGCCCGCGCACCTGCGCCAGCCCCGTCATCCCCGGCTTGATGCAATGCCGCTCCCAATACCGCGCATCGACCTCCCAATAGAGGCTTTCCCCCGCCCGCGCGGCGGCGGCGTGGGGGCGCGGGCCGACAATGCTCATGTCCCCGCGCAGCACGTTCAGCAATTGCGGCAGTTCATCGATGCTGGTCCTGCGCAGGAACGCGCCGACCGCGGTCACCCGGTCATCGTCGCGGCGGGTGAGTTTATCGGCCTTCACATCGCTGCGGTCGGCGCGCATCGACCGGAACTTGTAGATCTGGAACGGGCGGGCGTCGCGGCCCAGACGCGGCTGGCGGAACAGCACAGGGCCGGGGCTGGTCAGCTTCACCGCCAGCGCGGCGGCGATCAGCACCGGCGACAAGGCCAGCGTGGCGGCGCCGGCAAACACCACGTCGAACAATCGCTTGATGATGCGGTCGCGGAAATGCAGCGGCCCGCCTGCCACGACAATGGTCGGCTGCCGCTCGAACTCGTCCACCCGCGCCGGGGCGAAGCGCAGCAATTCGGGCACGATGATCTCGCCCCGCGCCGACAATGACTTGAGCGCCACCGACCAGTCGTCCATCCGCTCGAGCGGACAGGCGACGACCACCCGCTCCGCCATGCCGACGGCTGCGGCCAGCCGCGCCGCCATGTCGGCGTCATGGCCATAAGGGCGCAGCCCCGCCTGCTCGGCATGGATCAGATCGACATGCGGCCCGACGCTGATGTCCACGCCGTCCAGGATCACGGCGGTCAGATGCGGCACCTCGCCCAGCACCCGCACCGCCAGCCGCGCGACCACCAGCCGGACGACCGCGATGCCCCCCGCCGACAGCAGGAAACCGACCGCAAAGGTCAGACGCGACAGCCGCTCGGCGATCTTGCCGAAATAGACGATCAGCAGCATCAGCAACGCCGCCTGAATGAGCGCCCACAAAGCCCGCCGCACGCCCGCGCGCACATTGTCCAGCGTGCTGATGCCATAAGCGCCGCCCTGCACCGCCAGCAGCGCATAGAGCGGCGCGAGCATCGCGAACATGATGACGCCATGGGGCTTGCCCGGCTCGCCCGCAAAATCGCCCAGAACCGCCAGGTTGGCGGCGGTGAAAGCCGCCAGCAGCACCGCCATGTCGCCCAGCAGGCACAGCAGATACAGCCGCAGCCGCACGATTTCCTTGGACACTGTCACGACGCGCTATCTTTATGGGGAACCCGGCCCCCGCGTTGGCACCGCGCGCGGGCGCTGGCAAGGGGATTTAGCGTTCCGCCCCGCCGGGAGCAGCAGGCGGTTTCAACCCGCCGCGCGGCTGGGCGCCAGCATCGGCGCGGGCGCGGGCTGGTCGGGCCAGATGCCGCGCGTATCGTAAACCAGCTTGTCGCCGCGCTCGTCGAGCGGCACCGATTTGAACATGTCATGGTCGACCAGAATGACGAACACGCCACAGCTTTCGAGCGCGCTGTCGAGGTCGATCAGTTCCGCGCCGGTGCCCGCAAATTCCATCGGCAGCGCGGAGGCATAGGGTTCGACCAGCTTGATCCGGCGGCCATAGCGGCGGGCGAGCCGCGCGGCGACCTTCACCGCCGGGCTTTCACGGAAATCGTCGATATTCGCCTTGAAGGCGAGGCCCAGGCAGGCAATGTCCTGCCCGGCATATTCGTCGATCAGGTCGGACGCCTTCGCCACCACATAATCGGTCTTGCCGTCGTTCACCTCGCGCGCGGTGCGAATGAGGCGGCTGTTCTGCGGGTCGCCATGGACGATGAACCACGGGTCGACGGCGATGCAATGGCCGCCAACGCCGGGGCCGGGCGACAATATGTTGACGCGCGGGTGGCGATTGGCCAGCCGGATCACCTCCCACACGTCGATGCCCATATTCTCGGCGATCACCGACAATTCATTGGCAAAGGCGATGTTGACGTCGCGGAAGCTGTTTTCGACCAGCTTCACCATCTCGGCCGCGCGGGCGGTCGTTGTAATGCACTGGCCGCGCACGAACTGGCGGTAAAAGCCCAGCGCCTTGCGCGCACAGCGGGGCGTGATGCCGCCGATGCAGCGATCATTGTCGATCAGCTCGACAAGGATGCGGCCGGGCAGCACGCGCTCCGGGCAATAGGCGATGGCGATGTCGCCCTGAACGCCCCTGGCGGGCATTTTCAGGTCCGGGCGCAACTGCGCGAACAGGTCGCGCATCGCCTCCGTCGTGCCCACGGGCGAGGTGGATTCGAGGATCACCGTGTCCCCCGCCTTCAGCACCGGGGCGACCGTGCGCGCGGCGTTCAGCACATAGGAAATGTCGGGCGCGCGATCCTCCGCCACCGGCGTCGGCACCGCGATGATGAAGACGTCGCTCTCCTCGACGGTCAGGCTGGCGCGCAGATTGCCGCGCGCGACCACGCCCTGCACCAGCCCGTCGAGATCGACCTCCTCGATATGGACGCGGCCTTCATTCACCGTCTCGACGACATGGGCGGAAACATCCACCCCCACCACCTTCGCCCCGCCCCGCGCGATCAGCGCGGCGGTCGGCAGGCCGATATAGCCCAGACCGATGACGGAAACCTTCTGATGCGTGTCGACGGGCATGGATTGGTCCTGATATTGCCGATGTTTTCGGCCCTTTTCCTGCCCGGAAAAGCTGAAGATTTCGGTAACGCTGGCGAGCTGGGCCGTCATCCCTGCGAAGGCAGCGATCGCACTTCTCTTTGTTGCGTCAGAAGCGAGATGCCAGCCTTCGCTGGCATGACGGAGATGGGTGGGAAGCGGAATGTCCGCTGTTGAGTAGCTTTCAGTAGAAAGCTGCCTATTAGACCCGAAAGAATCCCCAACCGTCCGCCCGCCCTTCGTATGCTTGGGCGAGAGTATCGAAGCGTTCCTCCCATGATGTGACGTTAGCGGCTGAAGGCTCGATTTCTACCGTAACCGTGACATCCCATGGGCATTCAACTCGATCGGTCTCAATCACGTCGATCTTGAACCCATCCCTTTCACACTGGGCGGCAAAATCTTTTGCGGATGCCTGATTGGGGAAAATATGCGAGAAATCGACTGGGCGCGAGGCGCCAAGGTCACGGCCATCCCGTTGCATCCCTGCAAGGATTTCGGCATTTTCTTCGAGCAGTGACATAGGCACCTCTAATGGACGGCCCTATGTGGAGGAATGCCTGTTTGGGCAAGCGAACTACTCGCACCAACGGCGACACGTCGCCGAACTTGATCAGTCTGCTTTCTTAGCCACTTTATCGGCATCGCGCCTTTGCATCTCAGCGATTTTTAGCCGCCCTTTTTCAACCCACTCCATCGCGTCGTGATCACCCTCAGCGAACATGGCATCAACCTCGCTTTTGGACTGATTGCCTGAGATGCTCTTGAGAGTTTGATGCTTGCTTCTGCTCATTGCGGCTGATCGTGCCATAGCGGGAGCATGGCCGCAATCAGTATGCTCTTGAGCCGTCTGGGACGGCAATTTTTGGTCGTCAGCAGCCTGCCGCCGCCACCTCCGCAATCCGCTCCGCCGCCTTCCCATCGCCGAACGGATTATGCGCCCGCGCCATCGCGCCATAGGCGTCTTCGTCGTCCAGCAGCGCCAGCACCTCGCGCACGATGGTCGCGCGGTCCGTCCCGACCAGCTTGGCCGTGCCCGCCGCCACGCCTTCGGGCCGCTCGGTCGTCTCGCGCATCACCAGCACCGGCTTGCCCAGCGACGGCGCTTCCTCCTGCACCCCGCCGCTGTCGGTCAGCACCAGATGGCACATGTCCAGCAGCCGCACGAAATGCGGATAATCCAGCGGTTCGATCATCGCGACATTGTCATGTCCCGCCAGCGCCGCATCCATGACCGAACGGACATTGGGGTTGGGATGGACGGGGAAGATCACCGCCACATCGGGCCGCGCCGCTATGTCGGCCACGGCGCGGGCGATATTTTCCATGCCGCCGCCGAAATTCTCGCGCCGATGGCTCGTCACCGCCACGATCCGCTTGCCCGCAAAGCGCGCCGCCAATCCATCCAGCCCGCTCGCCAGCGCCGGATTCGCCACCACCCGGTCGCGCGTCGCCAGCAGCGCGTCGATCACCGTATTGCCGGTGATATGGATGCTGGCGGCGGCGCGGCTTTCGGCCAGCAGCGCATCGGCCGCCGCCTGTGTCGGCGCGAAATTCATGTCGGCGATGCAGGCGACCACGCGCCGGTTCACCTCCTCGGGCCAGGGGTGATGAATGTCGCCGCTGCGCAGCCCCGCCTCGACATGGCCGACCGGAATCTTGCGATAATAGGCGGCCAGGCTCGCCACCATCGTCGTCAGCGTGTCGCCATGCACCAAAATGCGGTCGGGCTTTTCCGCGTCGAACGCATGGCCCAGTTCGACGATCAGCTTCGCCGTCAGCCCGTCCAGCGTCTGGTTGGGCGTCATCACGTCCAGGTCGATGTCGGGCGCGATACCCGCCATGTCGAGCACCTGATCCAGCAGGCCGCGATGCTGCGCCGTCACGATGACGCGCGTTTCCACCCCCGGCCGCGCGCGCAGGGCATGGACCACCGGAAACATCTTGATCGCTTCGGGCCGCGTCCCGAACACCAGTGCAACCTTCATCGCCTTCCTTCGCGCATCGCCCGTCTCGCGCCCTTCCCTGCCAGACAAATGTAACCATCGGCTGAACGCATCACCGCCACGAAAAGATGAGCGGCGCGAAGCGCACATGGTTTTGCAATGTCTGGCCCCTATGCTAGGGGGCTTTCAACCCCATCATCCTGCCAGGGACGTCAAATATCATATGAAGATCACGATGATCGGCACCGGTTATGTCGGCCTGGTGTCGGGAGCCTGTTTCGCGGATTTCGGCCATGACGTGGTCTGCGTCGACAAGGACGCGGGCAAGATCGCGGCCATCGAATCCGGCCGGATGCCCATTTACGAACCCGGCCTCGACCAGTTGGTCGGGTCCAACGCGGCCGCCGGGCGGCTGACCTTCACCACCGATGTCGCCGCCGGGGTGAAGGGCGCGGACGCCATCTTCATCGCCGTCGGCACGCCATCGCGCCGGGGCGACGGCCATGCCGACCTGTCCTATGTCTACGCCGCCGCGCGCGAGATTGTGGAGGCGCTGGACGCGCCCGCCGTCATCGTCACCAAATCGACCGTGCCCGTGGGCACCGGCGACGAAGTGGAGCGGATCGCGCGTGAACTGCGCCCCGACCTTGACATTCAGGTCGTGTCCAACCCCGAATTTCTGCGCGAGGGCGCGGCCATCGGCGACTTCAAGCGGCCCGACCGCGTCGTCGTCGGCACCACGGGCAGCGAACGGGCGATCGCGGTGATGAGCCAGATCTATCGCCCGCTCAGCCTCAACCAGGCGCCGTTGATGTTCACCGGACGGCGCACCGCCGAACTCATCAAATATGCCGCCAACGCCTTCCTCGCGACCAAGATCACCTTCATCAACGAAATGGCCGACCTGTGCGAAGCGGTCGGCGCGCAGGTGCAGGATGTCGCGCGCGGCATCGGCCTTGATAACCGCATCGGCAGCAAATTCCTGCACGCCGGGCCCGGCTATGGCGGCTCCTGCTTCCCCAAGGACACGCTGGCCCTCGTCAAGACGGGCCAGGATTATGACACGCCCGTCCGCATCGTCGAAACCGTGGTGCAGGTGAACGACCTGCGCAAGCGCGCCATGGGCCGCAAGATCGTGAAGGCGCTGGGCGGCGACGCGCGGGGCAGGACGGTCGCGCTGCTCGGCCTCACCTTCAAGCCCAATACCGACGATATGCGCGACGCGCCCAGCATCGCCATCGTCCAGGCGCTGGAGGACGCCGGCGCAAAGGTCGTCGCCTATGATCCCGAAGGTATGGCGGTGGCCGCGCCGATGATGCCCGGCGTGACGATGGTCGGCGACGCCTATGAGGCGGCGCAGGGCGCCGACGCGCTCGTGCTGGTGACCGAATGGGATATTTTCCGCGCGCTTGACCTTAAACGCCTTGCCGCGTCGATGGCGCAGAAGGTGCTGGTCGACCTGCGCAACATCTACCCCGCCGCCGAAGCGGCCGAGGCCGGCTTTGCGCTGACCCGCGTGGGCAGCCAGGTCGCATGACCGGCACCCCCCGCCTGCGCCACTGGCTGCTGGCGGGGGCGCTTGTCATCGGAGCGATGCTGGTCGTGCCGGTTGTCGCGGGGCTGGTCTGACAGGGCGCTTTACGCCTTGATCTTCCATCCCCGGCGCAGCAACGCATAACAGACCACCGCCAGCGCGATATTGAGCGCCAGCAGCACGATGCTGCCCGCCAGCACGTCGCCATCGGTCGCCGACACAAAGCCATAGCGAAAGCCGCTGATCGCGTAGAAGAAGGGGTTGGCGTGGCTGATCGCCCGGAACAGCGGCGACAGGCTGTCGATCGAATAAAATGTGCCAGACAGCAGCGTCATCGGCCCGATCACGAAATTGTTGATCGCGGCGGCATGGTCGAACTTGTCGGCCCAGATCGACGTCAGCACGCCGATCAACGCGGTCAGCGCCGCGCCCATCAGCCCGAACCACAATATCGCCCACAGATGCGCGGGCGCCACATGCACGCCGGGCCACAGCGCCATGGCGATCCAAAGCGCTCCGCCCACCATGAACGCGCGGGTGATCGCGGCCGCCACCAGCGAAAACAGCAGCTCGCCGGTGGACAGCGGCGGCATCAGATAATCGACCAGCGTCCCCTGCATCTTGCCCGCCAGCAGGGAAAAACTGCTGTTGGCGAAGCTGTTGTTCATCATGCCCATGATCATCAGGCCCGGCGCGATGAAGTCGGGAAAGGGCACGCCCAGCACCGTTCGCCCCGCGCCGCCCAGCGCCAGCGTGAAGATGATGAGGAACATCAGCGTCGTGACGGCGGGCGCCCACACCGTCTGCAACTGCACCTTCATGAAACGGCGCACTTCCTTCAGGTAGAGCGCGCGCGCGCCCGGCCAGTTGACCGACCGGATCACCGGGACGCCCGGTTCGGGAAAGGGGTGCGGATTCGCCGCGCGCGCGGCATTTTGGGGCTGGTCGTTCATGTCTGGATCGACTATCGGCTGCGGGCTGAGGCTGCAAGGGCCTGCGTTCGGCATATTTGCATCGCGCCCGCCCGCTTCCCATATGGGGGGCCAGTCACCCGATTGTTAGGAGTTTAGCTTTTGTCCTGGACCGACGAGCGCATCGAACAGCTCAAGGGCATGTGGGAAAAGGGCCTGACGGCCAGCCAGATTGCCGAGGAACTGGGCGGCGTCAGCCGCAACGCCGTGATCGGCAAGGCGCACCGCCTGGGTCTGCAATCGCGCCCGTCGCCGGTGAAGGCCGCCGACGCCCCGCGCAAGGCCGCGGCCGCCCCGCGCAAGCCCGCGCCCGAACCGGCCGCGCCCGCCGCCCCCGTCGCCGCGCAGCCTGCGCCGCAACCGACGGCGGCGCCGCAACCCGCTCCGGTCGCCGCACCGGCCGCGCCCGTCGCTGCCGAGCCTGCGCCGGCACAGCCCGCTGCTGATGTCGAACCGCCCCGTCCGCGCATCGTTTCGGTCGGCCCCGGCGGCTTCCTGCGTCAGGGCCCCGGCGATCAGCAGGCGCCGATTCCGCCCGCCCCGCCCCGCCGTCTGGTGCCCGCCAAGCCCAGCCCGGAAATCGCGGGCAAGACCAGCCTGCTCGACCTGACGGAACGGATCTGCAAATGGCCGATGGGCCATCCGGGCGAACCGGATTTCCATTTCTGCGGCGAACCGGTGAACCCCGGCTTCCCCTATTGCGTCGAACATTGCGGCCGCGCCTATCAGGCGCAATTGCCGCGCGGCACCCGCCGCCCGCCCCCGCCGCTGCCCTTTGGCGGCCCGCGCGTCCGCTGATCCGCACAAACATGAGAAAGGGCCGGTTTTCCCCGTGAAAACCGGCCCTTTCTCCTTCGGACTCCCGGCCTAGAAGCGGAAGCTGGTCGTCACCATCACGCTCTGCGTATCGAACTTGTCGCCCCGGTTCATGCTGGTGCCGCCCGACGGCGTAATCAGGAAGGGGTTGGTCGCCGGCGCGGTGCCGGGGCCGACATCGACGCGATAATCGCCGACATTATAGCGCGTCCACAGGTAACGCGCGCCGATCGAGAAATTGTCGGACACCTTGGCCTCGACGCCGCCGCCCATGGTCCAGCCCCATCCATCTTCCTTGCGGTTGACCTCCGTAAAGCTGTTCGCGCCATTGCTCGTCGTGAAACCATTCTTCACCTTGGCATAGGCAAGGCCGCCGGTGATGTAGGGCATGATCCCGCCCGGCGTGGTATAGCCCAGCCGCGCGCGCAGATTGCCGTTCCAGTCGATGCTGCGGCGCATGGTGTAAAAGGCCGGGGTGGTGGAAAATTCCGTCACCTTGTCGTCGACATAGGCCCTGCCCGCTTCCGCCACGACGCCCACCACGATGCTGCCGAACTGCCTGTCGTAACCGACATGCCCCATCCAGCCGATGGCGTCCTTGTCGTCCTTGCAACCCGAAGCGGGCGTGCGGCCCAGCGCCCCGCCGCCGCAGGTGCCGGGCGAAAAGGCGTTGGCGCCGCTGGTCGTCGTCACGACATCGTGGAAATCGCCGTCGCCATCGGTGTCGAAGCGGATATGTTCCTGGCCATCGCCCTTCTGGAAATTATAGCCAAAGGAACCGCCGACATAGGGGCCGGTCCAGTCCACCGGAGCGCCGCCATCCTGCGCCATGGCGGGGGCCGCCAGGACAAACGCCAGGGTGGCGCCAAGCGGCGCGATCAAGTTGCTCTTCATCGGGAAATCTCCTCACCTGGGGGCCTTGCCCCATTGCGCCGGTCATAACGTCGCCCGCCACCGCTTTGTTTCATTCGCCATTGTAACATTTCATTGCTGCGCCGCCCGTGTCGCAACGCTTGCGCCCGCCGCGCGCCTGCCTATAGCTTCATGGCCATGTCCGACGACCTCTTCGACAGCGCCTCCACCCCCTCCACCGGCTATGACGCCTCCGCCATCGAGGTGCTCGAAGGGCTGGAGCCGGTGCGCCGCCGCCCCGGCATGTATATCGGCGGCACCGACGAACGCGCCTTCCACCATCTCGCCGCCGAAGTGCTCGACAATTGCATGGACGAAGCCGTCGCGGGCCATGCCAGCCGGATCGAAGTGACGCTGGAGCCGGGCAACCGCCTGACCATCACCGACAATGGCCGGGGCATCCCGGTCGATCCGCATCCCAAATTCCCCGGCAAATCGGCGCTGGAGGTGATCCTCACCACCCTCCATTCGGGCGGCAAGTTCGAGGGCAAGGCTTACGCCACCTCCGGCGGCCTGCATGGCGTCGGCATTTCGGTGGTCAACGCCCTGTCCTCCGAAACCGTGGTGGAGGTCGCCCGCAACAAGGAACTGTTCCGTCAGACCTTCTCGAAGGGCCTGCCGCAGAGCGACCTCATCAAGGTCGGCGGCGCCCCCAACCGCCGGGGCACGTCGGTCGCCTTCGTCCCCGACACCCAGATTTTCGGCGAACAAAAATTCAAGCCCGCCCGCCTCTATCGCCTCGCCCGGTCAAAGGCCTATCTGTTCGCGGGCGTCGAGATACGCTGGAAATGCGCGCCCGAACTCATTTCGGACGACACGCCCGCCGAAGCCGTGTTCCAGTTTCCCGGCGGCCTGGCCGATCATCTCCAGGAACAACTGGGCGACCGCGAATGCGCCACCACCCAATTCTTCTCGGGGCGACAGGATTTTCCCGGCGAAGCGGGTCGCGTCGAATGGGCCGTCGCCTGGCCGCTCTGGTCGGACGGCAGCTATAGCTGGTATTGCAACACCATCCCCACCCCCGATGGCGGCACCCATGAAGCGGGCCTGCGCACCGCACTGGTCAAGGGCATCCGCGCCTTTGCCGACCTCATCGGGCAAAAGAAGGCGAAGGACATCACCGCTGACGACGTGATGACCTCATCGGAAATCATGTTGTCGGTCTTCGTCCGCGATCCCCAGTTCCAGAGCCAGACCAAGGATCGGCTGACCAGCCCGGAGGCCGCCCGGCTGGTCGAAAACGCCGTCCGCGACCATTTCGACCATTTCCTCTCCGACAATATGGACCGGGGCAAGGCGCTGCTCGCCTATGTGCTCGACCGCATGGACGAGCGCCTCAAGCGCAAGCAGGAGAAGGAGGTCAAGCGCAAGACCGCGACCAGCGCGCGCAAGCTGCGCCTGCCCGGCAAGCTGACCGACTGTTCCACCGACGATCCCGAAGGCACCGAAATCTTCCTCGTTGAAGGGGATTCGGCCGGCGGCTCGGCCAAACAGGCGCGCGACCGCAAGACGCAGGCGATCCTGCCCCTGCGCGGCAAGATTTTGAACGTGGCGTCGGCCAATGCGGCGAAGATCCTCGCCAATCAGGAAATCGCCGACATGATCCTGGCGCTGGGCTGCGGCACGCGCAAGGATTGCAACCCCGACAATCTGCGGTATCAGCGCATCGTCATCATGACCGACGCCGATGTCGACGGCGCCCATATCGCCACCCTGCTGATGACCTTCTTCTTTCAGGAAATGCCCGAACTGGTGCGGCGCGGCCATCTCTACCTCGCCCAGCCGCCGCTCTACCGCCTCGTCGCCGGGGGCAAGAGCCTCTATGCCATGGACGACGCCCATCGCGAAGAGATCATGCGCAAGGAGTTCAAGGGCAAGAAGGTGGACGTCAGCCGCTTCAAGGGTCTGGGCGAAATGAACCCGATGCAGCTGCGCGAAACCACCATGGACCCCAAGACCCGCAGCCTCATCCGCATCACCCTGCCCCCCGACATAGAGGACCGGCAGGCCGTGCGCGATCTCGTCGACCGCCTCATGGGCAACAACCCCGCCCACCGCTTCGCCTTCATCCAGGAAAACGCCGCAGCGGTGGACGAAGAAGCCATCGACGCCTGACGCGCGCGAGGCGCAGGCCGCGCCCACAAAGCTCGTCACCCCAGCGAAGGTCGACGCGAGGCGAGTGACTCTCGTCGAGGTCTTGGGCGGCGTGGACAAAACTGGCGGTCTGCAAACGACCAGAACCGGTCGATCACCAGCGCAACGGCCAACCCCGGAACCGACATCTCTCAATCGTCATCCCGGACTTGATCCGGGATGACGGCGCGACGCGACCAAAATAAGTCATTCCTTCTCCCTTGGGGGGAGAAGGATATGGAGCCTTACCGCGCAGCGGTTAGGCGGAGTTGGATGAGGGGGATTGGCGCAACGATAGCCTGTCGCCCCCCTCACCCAGCTACGACCAGGCAGCAAGCCGCCAAGTCTCCGCAGCCCTCTCCCCGAGGAGAGAGGGGTAAATTGGCGGCAGTTCCCCAACCATCGCACTCTATCCTGCGGTCAGAAGAAGGGCGACCAGAAGCGCAAGCAGAACCAATGGGCCTAGGAAGACGACAGCGGCAGCGATCAACCCATAACGTCGATATGCTGCAACGATGACGCCGGTCCAAATCCAATCGACCGCAATTTCGACGATCCATCCCATCGGGAAAGGGTATTGGCAAAGCAGACATTCCGCAATCCGATGGCTTGAGTTCAAAAGCCGCCATTACGCAAACCTCCCACCCCAGCACGAAATTTACCCGCATCGCCCAACCCGACAAATACTTGCCGGGCCAGTCGGATGCTGAAACAAGTTCGGCATGACGAAGGAGGAATGGACGTTGAAACAGCTTCGGAGCCATCGCGGACGCCGCATCGCCGCCGCCCTCTGGCCCCTCCTCCTGCTCCTCCTCGCCGTCCTCCTGCCCCATCCCGCCGAAGCGCAACCCGCGCCCGATTACCCCGCCCGCGCCGCCCAACTGGTCGAACGCCTGCGCGCGCCCGGCGGGGAGGAGGATTTCTTCTCCCCCGTCTTCCTCAACGCCGTGCCGGTCGCGCAGTGGCGGGCGCTCACCGAAGGCTGGCGCAAGGATCATGGGCCGCTCACGGCATTGGGCGCGGTCACGCCCGATGGCCCGACCAGCGGGTCGGTGGAGGTCCGCTATGCCCGCGCGACGCTGGGTTTTCAGCTTGTCCTCGCGCCCGCCGCGCCGCACCGGGTCATCGGTCTGCGCCTGACCGGCGTCAAACAGGCGGGCGACACGCTGGCCAAGGTCGCGGCCGATCTTGCCGCCCTGCCCGGAAATGTCGCCTTCGCCGCCGCCCGGCTGGGCGATGGCGCGCCGACCGTCATCCTCGCTCGCGACGCTGAGCGCCCCATGGCCGTCGCCTCCTCCTTCAAACTCTATGTGCTGGCCGAACTCGCCCGCGCGACCGCCGCCGGAGAACGGCGCTGGAGCGACATCGCCCCGCTCGCCCACAGGAGCTTTTCCGGCCGCCTCAGCCGCTATCCCGACAATGCCCCGATGACGCTCCACAGCCTCGCCGCCGCGATGATCGCGGAAAGCGACAATGGCGCCAGCGACACGCTGATGCTGGCGCTGGGGCGAGGCAAGGTCGACGCGATGCTCGCCCTCACCGGCCACGCCGCGCCCGACCGCGCCCTGCCGCTGCTCACCACCACCGAAGCCTTCGCGCTGAAAATGCCAGCCCATCGCGACCTGCGCGACCGCTGGGCCAGCGCCGACGCCAGCCAGCGCGCCGCATTGCTGGCCGAATCCGCCGGGCGCTTCTCCGCCAGCAGCATCGACGTCGGACAGGTCGCCGAAAAGCCCGTCGCCATCGACAGCATCGAATGGTTCGCCGCGCCCATGGACATGGTCCGCCTGCTCGACTGGCTGCGCGCCCATGGCGACGACGCGCTGCCGATCATGGCGATCAACCCCGCTATCGGCCCCGCCGACGCCGCGCGCTGGGCATGGCTGGGCTACAAGGGCGGATCGGAACCCGGCGTCATCGCCATGAATTTCCTCGGCCAACGGCGCGACGGCCAGTGGGTCGCGTTGACGGCCAGTTGGAACAACCCTGCCGCGCTGGTCGACGAAGCCGCCTTTCACGCGCTCATGGTGCGCGCGCTCACCCTCCTGTCCAATACGGCGCTTTGAACGGCGGCGGGCCTGCCCCTCAAGGGAAGCGGAACTTCGGACTGGTTTCGCGGGTTTATCATCGCATCATCCCTTCCAGGATAAAGGCCCCCTCCCATGCTGAAACTCGCCCTGCTCTCCCTCGTCATTGCCGCCGTTCTCGCCCTTTTGGGCTTTGGCGGCGCGGCCGGCGCCTTTGTCGGCATCGCCAAGATATTGTTCTTTATCGCCATCGCCGTGTTCGTGCTGTTCCTCGTGCTCGGCATCCTCGCTGGCAAGGGTGTGAAAAACGCTCTAGACTGACGCGAATGACCGCAATTGGCGCCCATATTGACGAAACCGGGCGGCTCCAACGCGACGCCGCCGGTTTCTATCTGAGCCGCGACCATGGCGGCATATTCCGCCTCGTCCTGCTGCGCGTGCCCGTCGACCATGTCGAAAAACGGGTGCGCGTTCAGGGTGTCTATGCGGGCGACGATGTGGTCGAGGCGGAGGGCGTCGCCGCCGCCTGATCGACGGTCGCGTCATCGCCTCAGACAGCCATGTCGCGACCTGACACCGCGCCTATGCGAAGCAGGCTCCCGGTCGAAAGATCAGCGCTTCGTCGCGCAGATTCGCACCCGCTTGTCATACCAGCAGGCGCCGTCGCGCTTCAGCGTCTCCGACAGCGGCGCCTGGGCATGGGTCGCGCCCTTTTCCTCGTTCCAGCTCGCGCTGGCCGTGCCGTCGCCATTGGGCTGGAGATAGGCGAAATAATCGCCCAGCAGTTCCTCGCCGTCGGAATTGACGATCAGGCCGCCCTTCCCGTCGTTCAGCGGGAACATCGGGCAATCCTTCTTGATGTCGATATACACCTTGCCATCGACCTTCAGATAGCAATCGCCATACATCGCCGACTCCGGGTCGCTGCCACTGGCCTCCCCGGGGGCGGCGGCGTTGGCGGCGTTGTCGCCCTCCGGCGCAGCGACCGGCGCCGCTTCATTCGCCGGGCTCGCATTGGCGGCGGCTGTATTGGAGGGCGCGGCGGCGTTGCCGTCCTTGTCGTCCTTGGCGCAACCCACCACCGCCAGCGCCAGCATCGCGGCCGCCATAGTCCTGACCAACGTCATTGATATTCCCCCGCTTTCGATGAAAAGCTCAGGCCATCAGCGCCTCGACCAGCGCCTTGACCTTTTTTTGCCGCCATTGCGGCAAGGGCGCGATCAGCCAGTAGGACTGGCCCACCGCCACCGGATCGCCCACGGCCCGCACCCGCCCGGCGGCGATGTCGGCCTGCGCCAGCAACAAGGGCACGGTCGCGCGGCCGAAGCCCGCCGCCGCCGCGTCGATCGCCAGCCCTGCGTCCGCGACGCGGATGATCGCATCATCATCCTCGCGCTGGCATCCCGGCCACTCGATCCGCGACGACAGGCCGCCGCCCGGCGCCTCCACCGTCACGAACAGCGCGTCGCCCACGGCCACGCCTTCATGCTCGCCCGGCCCGTCGGCCAGGCGCAGCGCGATGTCCAGATTGGCTTCGGTAAAGTCCAGCGCATCGTCGGCGGGAACGAGCGAGAATTTGAGGTCCGGCACCCGCGCGGCATAGGCGGCAAGGCGCGGTTGCAGCCATTTGGCGGATATGTCGCGCGGCGCGGCGATGGTCAGCGACAGGCTGGACTGGCCCGCCTGCATCGCCCGCACGGCCTCTTCAAATTGCAGGAAACCGGCGCGCAACGCTTCCAGCCCCGCCTCCGTTTCCGGCGTCAGTTCCAGCCCCTTGGGCGTGCGGCGGAACAGCACCACGCCCAGCATGTCCTCCAGCGCGCGGATCTGCTGCCCCACGGCGGCGGGCGTCACCGCCAGTTCGTCGGCGGCGCGGGTGAAGGACAGGTGGCGCGCGGCCGCATCCAGCACGCGCAGGCCGTTGAGCGGCAAATGCGTGCGCTTCATTCGGCCACCGCCGGGGCGATCAGCGCGAAACGGGGGATGGCGACGTCGAACGTCTCGCCATTGGCGCCGATCATGTGATAGCTGCCCTGCATCGCGCCGGTCGGCGTCGCCAGCGGGCATCCTGAAACATAGTCATAGCTTTTGCCCGGCTGCACCACCGGCTGCTCGCCCACCACGCCCTCGCCCTGCACCCGGCTCTGCACGCCGCGCCCGTCGGTGATGGTCCAGCTTCGGGTCAGCAACTGCACCGGCTGGGCGCCCTGATTTTCAATGCGGATATGATAGGCCCAGAACCAGCGTCCCCGGTCCGGCTCCGACTGTTCGGGCAGGAATGTCACCGCCACATGAACGGTGATGTCGCGGGTTACCGCGTGGAAGGGGAAGAGCGGATTCACGATCGCAGGAATGCGCCCTAAACCCCTTGTCCGTCAACGCCCTATCGACGCCAGCGCCTGATCCAGATCGGCGATCACGTCGTCGGCATCCTCCAGCCCGACGTTCAGGCGCAACATGTCCTCGGTGATCCCGACCTCCAGCCGCGCCGCTTCCGCCATGCCATAATGGGTGGTGGAGGCCGGATGCGTCATCAACGACCGCGAATCGCCGATATTGTTGGAAATATCCACCAGTTGCAGGCCGTTGAGCAGGCCATGCGCCTCCGCCCGGCCGCCGCCGACATAGAGGGAGAAAATCGGCCCGGCCATCGCCATCTGCTTCATCGCCAGGCCGTGCTGCGGATGGCTCTCCAGCCCCGGATACAGCACCTTCGCCACCCGCCCCTCAAGGAATTGCGCGACCTTCAGCGCATTCTCGCTCTGGCGGCGGATGCGCAGATCCAGCGTCTCCAGCCCTTTCAGCACGACCCAGGCGTTGAACGCGGACAGCGTCGGCCCGGTGTTGCGGTGGAACGGCAACAGCGTGTTGACGATGAACTCTTCCGTCCCGCAAATGGCGCCGGCCAGCACCCGGCCCTGCCCGTCCATCATCTTGGTCGCGCTATAGGCGACGACATCCGCGCCAAAATCCATCGGCCGCTGCAGCGCCGGCGTGGCGAATGCGTTGTCGACCACGCTGACGATGCCATGCGCCTTGGCGATCGCACAGATCGCCGCCAGATCAGCGACATCCATGGTGGGGTTGGCAGGCGTTTCGAAGAAGAAAACCTTGGTGTTGGGGCGGATCGCCGCTTCCCATGCCGCGTTGTCGGTGGCGTCCACCGTTGTCGTCTCGATCCCGAATTTGGGCAGCAGCGTGTCGGTCAACCAGCGGCAGGAACCGAACAGCGCCTTGCCCGCGACCACATGGTCGCCCGCCGACAACTGGCACAGCAAAGCCGCCGTCATCGCCGCCATGCCGGTCGCCGTGGCGCGACAGGCTTCGGCCCCTTCCAGCAGGGCGATGCGCTGCTCCAGCATTTCGACCGTCGGGTTCTGAAGCCGGGAATAGGTCATGCCGACCTGCTCCCCGGCAAAGCGCGCGGCGGCGTCCTCGGCCCGGTCATAGCTATAGCCGCTGGTCAGGAACAGGGCTTCCGACGTCTCGCCATATTCGGTGCGCGCGGTGCCGCCCCGCACCGCCAGCGTGGCGGGTTTCCAGTTCTGGGTGATCGACCGGTCCTGACCCGTTTTCTTCTTCATATCGCTTTCCGCACGTCCTGATTAACCCGCGGCGTCGCGCCGCCCAAAATTTCCGCCATCTGGCTCATGTCGCCATTACCGCCCGACAGGATAACCGCAACCTTCTTGCCCGCCATCGCGTCCTTTTCCTTGAGCAGCGCGGCCAGCGCAACCGCGCCGGCCCCTTCGGCGGCGTTATGCGTGTCCTGCCAGTAAATGCGGATGGCTTCGGCGACCTCATCGTCGGTGACCGCCACGAAGCGGTCGGCGCGCGGCCCGAAATAGTCGAGCGCCCCCTGCACCGGGGTGCACACCGCCACGCCATCGGCAAAAGTGTTGGCGCTGTCGCTGGCGATCAGCCGCCCGGCCTCGAAAGACCGTTTGGCCGCATCGACATGCGCCGATACGACGCCCACGACCCTGGTCTTCAGCCCCAGCGCATCGCGTGCGGCGATGGTGCCGCACAGGCCCGAACCGCACCCCACGGGCACATAAACCGTATCAAGGTCGGGAACCGCGTCGAACAGTTCCAGCCCATAGCTGGCGACCCCGCGCACCAGTTCGCCGTGCCAGGCCGGGACCATGAACAGCCCCTGCTCGGCCGCCATCCGCGCGGCTTCCACCTTGGCGCTGTCGAAATCATGGCCATGTTCGATCAGGTTCGCGCCGAATGCGCGCATCGCCGCATTCTTTTCCCGCGCATTGCCACGCGGCACGACGATGGTGACCGACAGGCCCGCCGCCTTCGCCGCCCGCGCCTGCGCCTGGCCATGGTTGCCGCGCGTTGCGGTGATGATGCCCTTTACCTCCGGGTGGGTGCGGCGCAGCCAGTCGATATAGGTGATCGCCCCGCGCACCTTGAAAGCGCCGGTCGGCGTATGATTCTCATGCTTGACCCACAATTGGCACCCCGCCCGCTCGCCCAGCAGCGGCCAGGCATATTGCGGCGTCGGCGGCATCTGCGCGCGGATCATGGCTTGCGCGGCGCGCAGGGATGCCAGCGAAAGGTCGGTCAAGGGCCATACTCCGTCACAGCCGGAGGGCGGGGCTCATCGCCCCCCGCGCCGGTCACAATGCCGAAAGGACCGCGTCGCCCATTTCCACCGTGGACATGGTCCCGCCCAGATCGGCGCTGCGCGCGCCATTGGCCAGCGCCCTGGCCACGGCGGCCTCGATGCGATCCGCCTCGGCGGAAAGGCCGAGCGAGTAACGCAGCATCATCGCCGCCGACAGGACCGTTGCCAGCGGATTGGCCTTGCCCTGCCCGGCAATGTCGGGGGCGGAACCATGGATCGGTTCATACAGGCCCTGCCTGCCCTCGTTCATCGTCGCCGACGCCAACATGCCGATGGAGCCGACGCACATGCTCGCCTGATCCGACAATATGTCGCCGAACAGGTTCCCCGTCACGATGACGTCGAACTGGCCGGGGTTGCGGACCAGCTGCATCGCGGCATTGTCGACATACATGTGCGACAGTTGGACATCGGGATAGTCGGCCGACACCTCGATCACCACGTCGCGCCAGAGCTGGCTGGTCTCCAGCACATTGGCCTTGTCCACCGAACACAGCTTGCCCCGGCGCGCGCGCGCCGCCAGGAACCCGGCATGGGCGATCCGGCGGACCTCCGCCTCATTATAGGACATGATGTCATAACCTTCGCGCAGGCCGTCGGCGGTGGTGCGGAAACCCTTTTCGCCGAAATAGACGTCGCCGTTCGTCTCCCGCACGATCAGAAGGTCGATGGCGCTCGCCACCTCCTTCTTCAGCGCCGAAGCGTCGGCCAGTTCCGGGAAAACCTTGGCCGGGCGCAGGTTGGAAAACAGGCCCAATTCCTTGCGCAGGCCCAAAATCGCCTGTTCCGGGCGCAGATGCCGTTCCAGGGCGTCGCAATCCGGGTCGCCCACCGCGCCGAACAATATGGCGTCGGCGCGCTTCGCCAGCGCCAGCGTCTCGGGCGGCAGCGGATGGCCGACCGCCTTGTAGGCCGCGCCGCCGACCAGCCCTTCCTCATAGCTGATGCCCGGGATCGCCAGCGCATCGAGCACGCGCTTGGCCTGCGCGACGATTTCGGGGCCGATGCCGTCTCCGGCGAACAGGGCGATCAACATGGGGCGGAACTCCTTATATTGCGTGGCTGCCCCTTATGGAGACAGGCGGTTTCACGCAACCGCCCTTTTCAGCCGATCGACCAGCCTTTCGCGCGCGGCCAGCACATCGGCGCGCCGCTCGGTCAGCACCGACCGTTCCAGAAAAAAGCCGGTCAGCCGCATCCCGTCCATGATCTGCGGCCAGTCGCCCGCTCCCCCCTCGATCAGGAAAGCGGGCAAGGGCAGCAGCAAATGCGCATATCCCACCGCCCCCGCCCGGCTGACCGCCGCCGCGCTGCGCGGCGACACATAGGCGAGGTCGTCGGCGTCGCCCGTCGCCGCACAGCGCGTCAGGTCCAGCCCGAACCCCAGTTCGGCGAGCAGCAACAGCTCATATCGCACCAGCGCCGCCGCCCATCCGCGCGCGGCGGGCGCCGCCTCCACCGCGCCCAGCACGCCGCCCAGCGCCTCATGCAGCGCCGGATAGGGCGTCCCTTCGGGGAGCGCGGCGGCGGTCAGCGCACAGGTCCAGTCGATGGCGGCGGCGGGCAGAGGCTCGGCCAGCAGCGGCGCGCGGCTGTGCGCCAGTTCGACGGTCAGCGACGCAAGCTGATCGGCCGTGCGCGCGCGGAACTCCGCCCGCACCAAATTGCCCGGCATCAGCACCGGCCGCATCGCCCGCGACCGGCCGCCGCGCACATAGCCCGCGATCAGCCCATGGTCCGCCGTCATCCCCCGCGCGATCGCGCCATGCTCGCCATGGTGGCGAACCGCACAGATGATCGCGTCGGTGGTCAGGGATGCCATGCCGCATCCCTAACCCGCCGGGCCGCGCGCCGCCAGTCGCACCCTCAGGCCGATGCCGGCGTCGGCGCGTCGCCCCGCGTCTTCCACATCGACCAGCCGATGCCGCCGGCCAGCAGCACGGCGGTCACCCCCAGCGAGATCGAGGGCGGCACCTTGCCGATGCCCAGCGCGTCGGCGACCAATATCTTGCCGCCGATGAACACCAGCAGGGCGCCCAGCGCATATTTCAGGTAATGGAAGCGATGCACCATCGCCGCCAGCGCGAAATAGAGCGCGCGCAGGCCCAGTATCGCAAAGATGTTGGACGTGTAGACCAGATAGGGATCGGTGGTGATGGCGAAGATGGCGGGCACCGAATCCACCGCAAAGATGACGTCGGCAATCTCGATCATCACCAGCGCCAGGAACAGCGGCGTCACATAAAGCAGGCTCCGCCCCGTCGCCTTGTCCGCCCGGCGCACGAAGAAATGATGGCCCTCCACCCTTTCCGTCACGCGCAGATGACGGCGCAGGAAGCGCAGCAGCGCGCTGTTGGCCACATCCTGCTCCTCGTTCACCGTCATCAACATCTTGATGCCGGTGAAGATCAGGATCGCGGAGAACAGATACATGGTCCAGCTGATATGCTCGACCATCGCCGCGCCCAGCCCGATCATCACCGCGCGCAGCACGATCACGCCCAATATGCCCCAGAACAGCACCCGGTGCTGATATTCTCGCGGCACGCCAAAGGCGGCGAAAATCATCGCGATGACGAACACATTGTCGAGCGCGAGCGATTTTTCGACGACGAAACCGGTCAGATAGGCGACGCCCGCCTCCCGCCCCATTTCCCACGCGACCCAGCCGCCAAAGGCGAGGCCGACGAAGATATAGAAAGCCGACAGCTTCAGGCTTTCCCTGACGCCGATCTCATGGTCCTTGCGGTTCACCACGCCCAGGTCGAGCACCAGCAATGTGATGATGACGGCGATGAAGGCCAGCCACATCCAGGCGGGCTTGCCCAGCCACAACAGGTCCAGAAATTCCATAAAGTCCCCTTTTCATGCGCACGGCAGGACCGGTTTCGTTCGGTATAACCGCCCAAAACCGGTCCTGTTCCGGCCTCAGCCGAAGGCCTGATGGCGGGTGGAAGGGGTGGACGACCCGCCGAGCAGCGCGGTCAGCCGCGCCTTGACGCGGGCGCGCAGCGCGGCCAGCCGCAACAGCCGCCAGCCATCGGGCCGCGCCTTGCGGCGTTCGGTGCGGATATGCTCGTCCACGGCGCGGTGGACATTGCTCAAACGATGAAAACGGGCGTTGATCGCCATCGGTAAAGCTCCTCAATCGAAACAATTTCGATCGGGCCTGAACCGGTGGCGGGGATTTCGAACCGTTTGTCCCCATGACTGCACCGGGCCTTGCCCGATGCGGTCCGACATCACGATGCCTGAAGGTCAGGCGCCGCCAGAGGGGCCCGGTCCGCAGTCTTCAAAATAGCGCGCCCAAGGCCGACGTCAAGGGGAGCGAGAATGGAAACCGCGCCCGCCGCTTCAATCGGCGCGCAGCACGGTCTTCTGGTTCATGAACGCATGCAGCCCCGCCGCGCCCAGTTCGCGTCCATGGCCCGATCGCTTGATCCCGCCAAAGGGCGCTTCGGGCGCTGACGCCATGACCTGGTTGATCGCGGTCATGCCCGCCGCGATGTCGCGCACGAAGCGCTCCTGCTCGGCAACGTCGCGCGTCCATACCGAAGACCCCAGGCCAAAGGGGATGGCGTTGGCGACGCGGATCGCATCGTCGATGTCCGTCACCCTGAACAACATGGCGATGGGGCCGAAAATCTCCTCCGCCATCAGGTCGCCGTCCACCGGCACGTCCTCCAGCACCCCGGCGGTCATATAGGCGCCCGGTCCCGCCAGCGCCTCGCCCCCGGTCAGGGTCGCGCCCGCCGCCTTCATCTTCCAAAGCTGGGCCTGCACCGTGCGCCGCTGCTCCTCGCTTGACAACGGCCCGATGTCGCTCGCCGGGTCCAGCGGATCGCCCGCCTTCACCGCCGCCATCGCCGCGACGAAACGGTCGCGAAAATCGTCATGGATCGCCTCATGCACGATCATCCGCTTGCCGCAGATGCAGGACTGCCCCGTATTCTGGATACGCGCGGTCACCGCCTTGCTCACCGCATCGTCCAGATCGGCCGATGGCATGACGATGAACGGGTCCGACCCGCCCAGTTCCAGCACGACCTTCTTCAGCGCCCGCCCCGCCTGCTCCGCCACCGCCTGCCCTGCCGCCTCGCTCCCCGTCAGCGTCACCGCAGCGACCCGGTCGTCGGCGATGATCGCGCCGACCGGCCCGGACCGGATGGGCAGGTTCTGGAACACGCCCGCCGGCGCGCCGGCTTCCTTGACCATGCGCTCGATCAACGCGGCCGCGCCCTGCACATTGCTCGCATGTTTGAGCAGGCCGACATTGCCCGCCAAAATCGTCGGAGCAAGGAACCGGGCGACCTGCCAATAGGGGAAGTTCCACGGCATCACCGCCAGCACCGGCCCCAGCGGCAACCAGCGCGTTTCCGCCCGGCCGCCCGCCGCCAGCGGAATGGACGACGGCGCCAGCATGTCCGGCCCGGCCTGCGCCAGATGGCGGAACAGGGCCGCGCATTTGTCGACCTCCGCCAGCGCCGATTTCAGCGTCTTGCCCATTTCCGCCGTCGCCATCGCCGCCAGTTCGTCGCGATGGGCGGCAAAGCCATCCGCCAGCCGCGCCAGCAACGCCGTCCGCTCGTCCAGGCCGCTCAACCGCCAGCGCGCAAATCCGGCCGCCGCGCGCGACAGGCGCGCCTCGATCCCCGCCGCGTCCAGTTCCTCATGGGTGGCGATGATTTCGCCGGTGGCGGGGTTGACGCTCTTCATCCTGTCATCCTTCCAGTCAGGTGGCGGGCATGAAGCGCGCAGGGCCGCGCAACGATCCCCTCACCCATGAAAATAATCATGGACCTGCTGCGCCACCGCCTTCGACACGCCGGGCGCGCGTTGCAGATCCTCCAGCGCCGCGTCGCGCACCGCCCGCGCCGTGCCGAAATGCATCAGCAGCGCCTTTTTCCGCGCCGGGCCAATGCCCGGCACCTCGTCCAGCGACGATACGGTGATCGCCTTGCTCCGCTTCGCCCGATGCGCGCCGATGGCGTAGCGGTGCGCCTCGTCGCGCAGGCGCTGAAGATAGAAGAGCACCGGATGATTGAGCGGAAAGGTCACTTCCCGCCCGTCCATCAGGTGAAAGACCTCGCGCCCCTCGCGGCCATGGTGCGGCCCCTTGGCGACGCCGATCATGGTGACATCCTCTATCCCCATTTCCTCCAGCATCGTCCGCGCCGCCGACAACTGCCCCTTGCCGCCGTCGATCAGCACCAGGTCGGGCCATTCGCCGCTGTCGCGATCCGGGTCTTCCTTCGCCGCGCGCCCGAAGCGCCGCTCGAACATTGCGCGCATCATCGCGAAATCGTCGTTGCTGATCTCCGGGTTCTTCATGTTGAACTTGCGATAGGCGCTCTTGCGGAAGCCCTCCGGCCCCGCCACCACCATCGCGCCCAGCGCATGGGCGCCCTGAATATGGCTGTTGTCGTAAATCTCGATCCGGTCGGGCACGCCCTCCAGCCCGAAGGTCTCGACCATCTCGTCCAATATCCGCCCCTGCGCCGTGCTTTCGGCCAGCCGCCGGTCCAGCGCCTCGACCGCGTTGCGCTGCGCCTGCTTGATGAGCCGCACCCGGTCGCCCCGCTGCGGCACGTCGATCCGCACCTTGCCGCCCGCCCTTTCGGTCAGCGCCTGCGCGATCAACTCGCTCTCGGTCGGCGCGCGGTCGGCCAGGATCAGCTTGGGCGGCGGCACCTCCTCGTAAAATTGCGCCATGAAATTCGCCAGCACCTCCTCTTCCGCCACATCGGCGGTGTGGACCGGGAAAAAGCTGCGATGCCCCCAATTCTGCCCGCCGCGAATGAAGAAGGCCTGAATGCACATCGCCCCGCCCTTCGCCGCCAGCGCGAAGATGTCGGCGTCACCCAGCCCTTCGGCATTGATCGCCTGGCTCCCCTGAATGAAGGTCAGCGCCTTCAGCCGGTCGCGGATCACCGCCGCCTGCTCGAAATCCAGCGCCTCCGCCGCCTGCTCCATCGCCGCGCCCAGCTTCTGCTGCACCTGCGTCGACTTGCCGCCCAGAAAATCCTGCGCGTCGCGCACCAGTTCGGCATAGGCGTCCGCGTCGATCCGCCCGACACAGGGCGCCGAACATCGCTTGATCTGATAGAGCAGGCAGGGCCGCGAGCGGTTGGCGAAGAAACTGTCGGTGCACGACCGCAGCAGGAACAACTTCTGCAAGGCGTTGATCGTCCGCGTCACCGAACCCGCGCTGGCGAAGGGGCCATAATAGCGCCCCTGATATTTGCGCGCGCCGCGATGCTTCTGCACCCGCGCGAACGCATGATCCTCGCGCAGCAGGATGAAGGGGAAACTTTTGTCGTCGCGCAGCAGCACATTGTATGGCGGCCGAAACCGCTTGATGAGCTGCGCCTCCAGCAACAGCGCCTCGGCCTCGCTGTTGGTGGTGACGATGGTCATGCTGCGCGTCTGCGCGACCATCCGCTGGAGCCTTTTGGGCAGCCGGTCGACCTGGGTGTAATTGGCGACCCGGTTTTTCAGCGCCCGCGCCTTGCCCACATAGAGCACATCGCCGCGCGCATCCTGCATCCGATAGACGCCCGGCCGCACCGGCAGGGTTTTCAGCGTGGTGCGGATCGCCTCCACCCCCGCGTCGATATCGGGCGCGCCCGCGCCGCGCACGGTGAAGCTGGCCTTGTCCTCGTTGAAACGGTCGGGGGATTGCGGAGACGACATGGCAGGGATTTAGGCGGAGCCGTCGCCCATCACAAGCGCATGACAAAAAGGGCGCCGACGGAGAGGTCGGCGCCCTTGAAATTCCGTCCGGGACGGATCGGGATGGCGGCTCAGTTGCCGACGACCGCGCGGGTCTTCGCATCCGTGCCGGCTTCGGCATAACGCTCGCCGGTTTCAGCGCGGGCGATGGCGGCGGCGACCGGAGCCTGGACATTGGCGACCGCCAGCTTGCGGCAGGTCATGCGGTCCTCCAGAGTGCCGACGGCGCAGACGCGGCTGGCGGCGGCGCGGATGCGACGATCCAGTTCCTTCTGGCCCGAAGCGGTGTTCAGCTTCAGGTCGCCGTGGCGAACCTCGCTGGTCTGGCCGTTGGAAACGAACTCGGCGGCATTGGCGGCGCCCGCAACGGCGATCATCGAAAGGGCGGCGATGGTGGTCTTGATGAACATGGCGAAATCTCCTCAAACTCTTGAAACCCTGTGGAGCCGGCATGCCCCGTTGGGGGGGGCTGAAGATCGGGGCCTGCCGGCGCGGACTTCCAGGGTTGGCATCCTGTTGGGGGGCGATGCCTGCCTTTCCGTCCTGCCCCTTCCTTCTACGCGGGGGCCGCCGGCGAAGCCCGCGCCGTTCGACGGGCGGCCGATGGCGTCGGCCAACCGCCGCGCCGTCGACAAAGCGTCAACCGCCTTGGACGAACGACGCGACGAACGACATGGACCTGTCGTTCGTCCGCCTTTCCGCTACGGCAAGCAGCGAATCAGACATGCATGGATGGCGCGAAAACGAAAAACGCCCCCGGCGCAAGGGAAGGCCGGGGGCGTATCCTGGATGCTGTCGGGCACTGCAGGATCTCGAAACTCTTTTCACGGGGTTAGACGAACAAAGACCGTCATTCCCGTATCGGCGACCGTTCAAAACCGTCGTTTCCGATGCGCCCACCATAGCCGATTTGCTGCGCCGCGGCAGCGCGCTTCGACCACGGGCCCACATGATCGGGCGAACAGCATCCCCCGCCGACGAACGGCCCATAGCAGCCGACGAACGGCATGGGCACAGCTTTACGCTACGGCAACCGATAGTTTTTCTTCATGCGCGGAAAGATGATGTCGGCGGGCAGGCGGCGGGCGACATGCAATGTCGCACCCACCGTCGCCCCGGTTCGATTGTTACAGCAAACTGCCTTGCCATCCTCGTGCGCCGCTGCCGACGCCGCCAATCACACCACGAAAAAGTCCGCGTTGGTCAGCACCAGGCCAGTGCCGATCACCGCGAACAATTGGGCCGCGCCGGCACCGCTGCCATCGGCATCGTAAAGGAGATGGCCCGAAATGCTGTTGTAGATGATGCGGTCGTCGGCGTCGGCGGCACCGGCGCCGATGCGGAAAGCGCCCACCGCGAGAGCACCCGCCGGGCCGATCGCGCCGAACACGGCGTCATCGAGCATGATGCTGTCGTCGATCACGCTGAAATCGGTGATCCGGTCGACATTCTTCGCGGCTGAAAGGGCGGTTTCGAACCAGAACTGGTCCGCCCCGCCGCGCCCCGTCATCACGTCGTTGCCGGCCATGCCGCGCAGGATGTTGGCGCCGGCATTACCGGTGATGCTGTTATCGAGCGCGTTGCCGGTGCCGTTGATCGCGCCACTGCCCAAAAGGTTCAGCTTTTCCAGATAGGCGCCGAGCGTGTAGTCCACGCCCGCATTGACCTGATCGACGCCGCCGTCCTTGGCTTCGACCACAACGTCCCCGACATTGTCGACATAATAGATATCGTTACCCGCGCCGCCGCTCATCACGTCGGCGCCACGGCCGCCGTTGATGACATCGCTGCCGCCGGCCGCCAGAATGCGGTTGGCGCCGGCGTTGCCGGTCAGCGCCTGACCAGCCGTATTTGTCCCGGTCAACCGTTCGACGTTGGCGGAAAGGGCATAGACGAGAAGGTCGGTGCGCACTTCATCGATGCCGCCGGTCACGACTTCGATCACGGTGTCGCCGGCATCCTCCACCTCATAAACATCGGCGCCATGCCCGCCCTTCATCACATCGCTGCCCAGCCCGCCGACCAGCAAGTCCGCGCCAGCGCCGCCATCCATCAGGTCGTCGCCCGCACCGCCTTCCAGAACGTCGTTGCCCTGACCTCCAAGCAGCCTGTTGGCGCTATCGTCACCGGTCAGGCGATCGGCAAACCCAGAGCCTTCGACGATCTCGATTTCGGCAATGACGATCCTGAGTGCGCCATCCTCGAGCAACCCGCCCTGCGAAAGATCGACGGTAACGCCGGCTTCAGCGCCCGCGAAGGTCACCCGGTCGATACCCAGACCGCCAATGTAGCGATCATGCCCAGCCCCCGCCAGGAACAGATCGTCGCCGCCGCGGCCTATGAAAAAGTCATGGTTCGATGTGCTGACGAAACGGTCACCTTCAGTATCGGAACCCACAATCCGATTGCCAATGATACCCAGAGAGGTCGTGTCTTCCGCGACATCATTGATCAATTCGGCGATACCGACCACATAGTCCGTCTCACCGCCGGTGACTTCCAAATAATAAGTACCCGATGCCGAGACAGAGACATGCTGGTCCCACCAGCCGTCACTGTTTAGTGTTTGCCCTTGCGCATCGCGGATCGTGATCCGCACGCCGCCATCCTCGCTGGAAAAGGTATAGCTTTTGTGCGCCGTGAGATCGATCGCGAACCAGTCCTTGTCGCCTTGGCCCTCCAGCCTGCCCGCAACGATTCCACCAACCTCGAGACGACCGGTAGTAAGGCTGCTCGCGAGATAATCGTCCGGCAAGGCTTGGCTGCTCAAAGTATAGCCCGCATCGCCATCCACGATCAGATAATAGGTCCCGGTCTGGCCGACGCCGACATTGAAGATAGTGCTGGTCGTCCCGAAATCCGTCTCTGACGATAGAAAATTGCCATTGGCGTCCAGCAGGGTGAAGCGGGGACCGTTCGGTCCGACGCCGCCGGATGCCATGAAGCTATATGATTGGCCATCCTCCAGCGTGACTCGATAGCGATCGCTTCCGACCGTTCCCGGCGCGGGAACAACGACCGTCCCCCCAATCGCCAACAATGTGGAGGGCGGCTCTGGCGTTACCGGCAAGACCGTAGCTGTCAGATTATAATGCCAGTTGCCGAACGGGTTATAATATTCAGTGCCCGTATTGACCGCTACATAATAGGTCCCGTCCGAAATAGCCTCGAAATCCACGGACGGGAAACCATCGGCACCGCTTGCCAACAGGTTGCCGGCCGCATCAAAAATCTGCGCAATGCCGGAATGACCCGCTTCTCCGGGAACGGTTGCCCTGAATCGATAGCCGACGCCCCCCACCAGATTGACTGCGAACCAGTCACAGTCCGCACCTGTTTCCCATACCCCGGCCACGGTTTGGCCGACCGTCAACATACCCGCAGCGGCCGCTGACGTGCCATAATCATCCGCCACCGCGTCCAGCGAAAGCGAATAGCGGCTGTTACTAAAAGAATGGTGGCCGACATAATAGCGGCCGCTTGCAGCGGGCGTGAAATGCAACTGATACGATGATACGTCACCGATCATGTTGCCCTGCGCGTCCACAATGTAAAGATCGTCAACTAATTCCGTTGTCATAAAATAGGATTGGCCGGCCGTCAGATCGACCGCATACCAATCATCCGCGACGACATTATTCATCGTCACCGTTTCGCCCACGGCCAGGGTCAGGGCCGTTGCCAGCGACGCCGGATTGGCATCCGCGATTTCATAGGCATTGATGGAATAGAAATTCATACCAAAATAACTATCCGATACTGCCAGCCAATAGTCCCCGCTCACCGGCGCAACAAAGGTGATCTCGTTGGCATAGGCCACAGGCGGGCTATATTCCGTGCCATCCGGCAACATCAACTTCAGAAAAGGACCGTCATTACCCGATTGAATCTGGTAGGTCTTGCCCGCCTCAAACTGAACCCGATACCAGTCGCTGTCACCACGCACATCGATGCGGCCTTGCACGCTACCAGTCATTCCAATCCTCCAAAATCGAACAGATGCGATGATTTCATGCCATGAATCACCGCGCCCCCCATAATGATCAGCACTATTGTCGACCGATTATCTGAGCAAGCTCAATCCATTGGGCCATGCACGGTTCGTCGAACTGCTTGCCCCTTGCACAATTGCCGCGACGCTCCATTTCCTCCTCGGCCAATTGCCCCAACACCCTTGCCTCCCCCCTCCCGAACAAATAAAGAACGATGCCATGAGTCTGACCCACATTAGCGTCCGTGGCGCGCGCGAGCATAACCTCAAGGGCGTCGACGTCGATCTGCCGCGCGACTCCCTCATCGTCATCACCGGCCTGTCGGGCTCGGGCAAATCCTCCCTCGCCTTCGACACCATCTATGCCGAGGGGCAGCGGCGCTATGTCGAATCGCTCTCCGCCTATGCGCGCCAGTTTCTGGAAATGATGCAGAAGCCCGATGTCGAGCATATCGAGGGGCTCTCGCCCGCGATCAGCATCGAGCAGAAGACGACCAGCCGCAACCCGCGCTCCACCGTCGCCACGGTCACCGAAATCTACGACTATATGCGGCTCTTGTGGGCGCGCGTCGGCGTCCCCTATTCGCCCGCCACGGGCCTTCCCATCAGCGCCCAGACCGTCAGCCAGATGGTCGACCGGGTGATGCAGTTGCCGGAGGGCACCCGCTTCTACCTGCTCGCCCCCGTGGTGCGCGGCCGCAAGGGCGAATATCGCAAGGAACTGGCCGAGTGGCAGAAGGCGGGCTACACCCGCGTGCGCATCGACGGCGAAATGATGCTGATCGAGGACGCCCCCGCGCTCGACAAGAAATACAAGCATGACATCGAAGTCGTGGTCGACCGCCTGGCCGTCAACGCCGACATGGCCACGCGCCTGGCCGACAGTTTCGAACAGGCGCTGAAACTGGCCGACGGCCTCGCCTATGTCGACCTCGCGGATTCCGATCTCCCTCTCCCCCACGGGGAGAGGGTCGGGGTGAGGGGGAGCGAGGCGCAGCCGAGCGTCCCACCTCTCGCTTCGGACACCCTCACCCAACCCTCTCCCTCAAGGGAGAGGGCCAAGAGCGGCATGAAAAACGTCGGAATCCCCGCCAACCGCATCGTCTTTTCCGAAAAATTCGCCTGTCCGGTCAGCGGCTTCACCATCCCCGAAATCGAACCGCGCCTCTTCTCCTTCAACGCCCCCATGGGCGCCTGCCCCGCCTGCGATGGTCTGGGCGAAAAGCAGTTGTTCGATCCCGAACTGGTCGTCCCCAACGAAGCCCTGTCCCTGAAAAAAGGCGCCATCGTCCCCTGGGCCAAATCCAACCCGCCCAGCCCCTATTATATGCAGGTGCTCGGCTCCCTCGCGAAGGAGTTCGGCTTCTCGCTCGACACCCCCTGGGCCGACCTGCCCGGCGAGGTGAAGCTCATCATCCTCCACGGCACCGGCGGCAAGCCCGTCACCCTGCGCTTTCAGGACGGCAAGAAAAGCTATGAGGTGAAGAAGGCGTTCGAGGGCGTCATCGGCAACCTCAACCGCCGCCTGATGCAGACCGAAAGCGCCTGGATGCGCGAGGAACTGTCCAAATATCAGACCGCCATGCCCTGCGAAACCTGCGGCGGCGCGCGCCTGAAACCCGAAGCCCTCGCCGTCAAGATCGCGGGCGAGGACATCGCCGTCTCCACCCGCCGCTCGGTGGTCGACGCCCTCGCCTTCTTCTCCACCCTCCCCGACCATCTCAACGACCAGCAGAACCAGATCGCCCGCGCCATTCTCAAGGAGATCGTCGAGCGCCTCGGCTTCCTCAACAATGTCGGCCTCGACTATCTCAACCTCGACCGCACCAGCGGCACATTGTCGGGCGGCGAGAGCCAGCGCATCCGCCTCGCCTCGCAGATCGGCAGCGGCCTGTCGGGCGTCCTCTACGTCCTCGACGAGCCCAGCATCGGGCTTCACCAGCGCGACAACGACCGGCTGCTCGTCACCCTCAAGCGCCTGCGCGACCTTGGCAACAGCGTCATCGTTGTCGAGCATGACGAGGATGCCATCCGCGCCGCCGACTATATTGTCGACATGGGGCCGGGGGCCGGCGTGCATGGCGGAACCATCGTGGCGCAGGGCACGCTCCCCGAACTGCTGACGCACAAGGACAGCCTCACCGCCGACTATCTCAACGGCGTCCGCCGCATCGAAGTGCCCGCCAAACGCCGCAAGGGCAATGGCAAGAAGCTCACCGTCCACAACGCCCGCGCCAACAACCTGCGCGGCGTCACCGCGTCGATCCCGCTCGGCACATTCACCTGCATCACCGGCGTCAGCGGCTCCGGCAAGTCCAGCTTCACCATCGACACCCTCTACGCCGCGTCCGCCCGTGCGCTGAACGGCGCCCGCATCGTCGCCGGCCCGCATGACAAGGTCACCGGCCTTGAACATTGCGACAAGGTGATCGACATCGACCAGTCGCCCATTGGCCGCACCCCGCGCTCCAACCCGGCCACCTATACCGGCGCCTTCACCAACATCCGCGACTGGTTCGCCGGCCTCCCCGAAGCGCAGGCGCGCGGCTACAAGCCCGGCCGCTTCTCCTTCAACGTCAAGGGCGGCCGCTGCGAAGCCTGCCAGGGCGACGGCGTGCTCAAGATCGAGATGCACTTCCTCCCCGACGTCTATGTCACCTGCGACGTGTGCCACGGCGCGCGCTACAATCGCGAAACGCTGGAGGTGAAGTTCAAGGGGAAGAGCATCGCCGACGTGCTCGACATGACGGTCGAGGATGCGGTCGAATTCTTCAAGGCCGTCCCCCCCATCCGCGACAAGATGGCAATGCTCGCCGAAGTCGGCCTCGGCTACATCAAGGTCGGCCAGCAGGCGACGACCCTCTCCGGCGGCGAAGCCCAGCGCGTCAAGCTCGCCAAGGAACTCGCCCGCAGAGCCACCGGCCAGACCCTCTACATCCTGGACGAACCCACCACCGGCCTCCATTTCGAGGACGTCCGCAAACTATTGGAAGTCCTCCACGCCCTGGTCGACCAGGGCAACAGCGTGGTGGTCATTGAACACAACCTGGATGTCATCAAGACGGCGGATTATATAATCGATCTCGGTCCCGAGGGTGGGGTAAAGGGGGGGGAGATCGTCGCAACCGGCACCCCGGAACAAGTCGTCAAGGAACCGCGCAGCTTCACCGGCCATTATCTCGCCCCCCTTTTGGCCCAGCCGAAGACCGAGGCCGCAGAATGACTGGATCCTCGACATTTGATCGCGCCGAGACCGTCCGGGGGACGGTCGAACGCGATCAACCGCAGGGCGGCGTCAAGCCTGTCCTGAGCGAAGTTCGAGCGTAGCCGAGAACGAAGTCGAAGGGGACGGCGAGGTCGTCGCGGAGGGCACGCCCGAGAAGGTCGCGAAGAACGCCCGGAGCTTTACCGGGCGGTATCTGGCGCCGTTGTTGGGGTTGGAGGCTGTGGCGGCGGAGTGAGCAGCTTTAAAGCTGATGGAGTTCAAAGGGGTAGATAATGACAAACAAGACTGAGGAAAACACTCTGCCAAAAATGTTTATATCCTATCGATGGTCTTCCCCCCAACATGAACAATGGGTTCTTGATCTCGCGACATCATTTCGTTCTGATGGCGTAGATGTAATTCTGGACAAATGGCATCTTAAGGAAGGAAATGATACGTTTGTTTTCATGGAGAGAATGGTAAACGATAGGAGCGTTACCAAAGTACTACTCATTTGTGATGCAGGATACGTCGAGCGTGCAGATCAACGCCAAGGGGGAGTGGGCACCGAAGCCCAGATTGTATCTTCTGAGGTCTATTCTAAGGTAGATCAGACGAAATTTGCTGCGGCGGTTAGAGAGATAGACGAGGATGGATCGCCCCTTCTTCCCCGATACCTGGCCAATAGGCTTTATTTTGACTTTTCTTCGGAAGAATCTTTTGCATCGAATTATGAAAAGGTTCTCCGGTGGTGCTTCGATAAACCTTTTCATCCTGTTCCGCCAATTGGGAAACCTCCAAAATATCTCGATGAGACATTTCAGGGCAACTCCGACTTACTAAAGGGAGCGAGCGCCTTGCGCGCCATTCAAAGTAGAGGCGGAGACCCGAAAAAGGCTGCTTCTGCGGTACTCTCTGGGATAGCAGAAGATGCTAAAAACCTTTGCTTATCCCTCGCTGATGTATCCGATTCTGACCAAAGAATAGTTGATACGATTGAACAATCCATCCCTCTTCGCGAGCAAGCGATTACGGCTATTAATGCGATAATCGAAAATGATGAAGGATCGTCATCAGCGGACGCTATTCATAGGTTTTTAGAAGATTTATTTTGTCTATGGGATTATGGACGGCCAGATAACGGAAGATACTCCGTTATAGATAATGACGCACTGAAATTTTTTGCTCACAGCACTTTCGTAGCTACCATCGCATGTTGCATGAGGCAAAGGAAGTTTTCTTTTGCCAATAGTGTGCTATCCACTCCATTTTTCAAACCCAATTCAAATGAATATACTGGAAAACTTGAGAACTACACATCATTACGTACATATCTCCAAAGCCTAGAAGAAATTAGAAAAAGACGTTTGTCGCTAAATAGATTATCAGTTCATGCAGATATAATTAAGGATACGTTTAATCATTCGATAGTTTCATTCGGCAATTTTATGGAAGCTGACTTCACATTATACCTAAGAGGAATGATAAAATCAGACACAGGTGTTTCAGATTGGGTTCCAGTGTCATTAGTTTACGCATCAGACTCCTATGGTGCGTTCCCTACATATGTCAGGGCAACATCTAAGTCCTTTTTTTCACGCTTGAGTCCTTTATTGGGCGATGCAAGTGCGGAGCAAATACGATCGACCATACGCGATGGCAAAGGACGCATTAGATTTGGGGGCTGGGCAGATCCAGATGTTTGGCAATTAGCAAACGCTGAAGCACTAGCCACTAGAGGGTAAAATCAGATGGGACAAACGAGATTGGATCACCGTGGTAAGTTTCTAAATCTCTACATCACGACTATAGTGACCGGCGCGCCTTTCCCGAACTGTCAGTCATGATTGGCGCCACCGCTTATCCCTGTTACACTCCTCCTATGACCAAACTCACCCCCATCGAGTCCGAGTTCGCGACGACCGAGGAAGCCGAGGCTTACGACGCCTGGTTCCGGGCGAAGGTCGAGGCAAGGCTAGCGTCTAAAAGCCCCCGCATCCCGCATGATGAGGTCATGGCCCGAATGCAAAGGATCATAGACCGGCGCAAGAACGTCTGATGCTCCCACTGATCTGGGACGAAGGTGCGCTAGACGATCTCGAAGCCATCATCGACTTCATAGAAATGCACAACCCGGCCGCCGCAGAGCGGCTTGGTAACGCGATCCGCGACACCGCCGAACGCCTGCCCACCCATCCCTATATGTACCGCACCGGCCGAGTGCCCGGCACGCGCGAAGCCTTGGTCACGCCCAATTACGTCCTCGTCTATCGCGTCACCGACGCCATAGAGGTGATGGCCATCATCCACACCCGCCAGCAATATCCCTGACATCACAGAAAGGAGCGCCCCGATGACTGACAAGCCAACGCGCCCCGCAATCAATATGGAAGAATTTGGACGCGAACTCGCCCGCCGCCGCGCCGAACTCGGCATTACCGACGCCGACATCCCCCGCAACAGCGGCCTTCGCCGCACGGCCTCCAAAAAGGCGCTTCTCAAGGCCATCAAGGATGCAGGCGGCAACTGGTGACCTCCCCCTGACGCCCCAAATCCTATTTCCTGTCCTACACCCCCGCACCCCTGATACCGTCCCGGCAAACCCTCCCATCAGAAGGAGCCTTGCCATGACCGCGCCGTTTCCGCCGCTCACCCCCTCGCTCCCCGGCGACCTCCCCACCCCTGCCGACGCCACCCGCGCCCATGGCTGGAGCCCCGCGCGCCAGCGGCGTTTCCTCGAAACCCTCGCCGCCACTGGCGTCATCATGCTTGCCTGCGAAGCCGTCCGCATCACCGCGCGCTCCGCCTATAATCTGCGCATCCGTCACGATGGCGCGGCCTTTCGCCTGGGGTGGGACGCGGCGATCCTGATCGCGCGGGACCGGCTCGCCACCGATCTGCTCGCCCGCGCCATCACCGGGCAGGAGGAGGTGATCCGCCGCGATCCCGACAATCTGGAAATCCGCCGCCACCGCCATGACAACCGCCTCGCCATGTCGATGCTCGCCCGGCTCGACCGCATGGCCGACAGTCCGCCCGAAGGCAGTGACGCCGCACTCGCCCGCATCGTCGCGCAGGATTTCACCGCCTATTGCGACATGATCTGCCCGCATGACGTCATGCTGGAAGAGGCGGCGCGCGACGGCCTGCCCCTTGCCGGTCAGGAGCCCTCCGCCCGCGCCAGCGCCGACGCGCAGACCCTGCTGGGCGAACGGCCGGGCGATCCCGACCCGGCGGAGGGCGAAGCCGCCGCCCTGCTCGCCCCCGCCGCCTCCGTCGCCATGTTCATCGCGGTCCGCCGCAATCTTCTCTCCACCGCCGCCGCCCCGCAAAACGCCCGCATTTCCATCGCGCATGAACGGTGTGAACTTTCGCCCCCCTTTGTCCCGCTCGCCGATCTTCCGCCCGATGAAGCCGCCGCCCGGCTGCGCGGCGTGTGGTGGGATGAAGACCGGGAGGCATGGCGCACCGATTTCCCCTCCCCGCCCGGCTTTGACGGCGACGAAAGCGATCCGTCCTACGACATTGACGATTATGAGCGCGACCTGACCCGCGCGGAGGAGGAAATCCTGGCGCTCCGCGATGAGGAGGCGCGCCGCCCCTATGAGCAGGCGGCGACCCGCGCCCGCGACGCCTATTTCGGGCTCGCGCCGCCCTGATCTCCCTGCCGACGCCGCGCATCGAAATCGCGTCCGCTCGCCGGAAATGCGCGGAACCCTCTGCCCGCCCGCCGGTTATCATGGTCGAACCCAAGCACAGGAGCATTCCATGATCCGCACCCTGATTTTCGGCGCCATCGCCGGTTATGTCGGCAAGAAACTCTATGACGAGGGCAAGCTCGACGCCTTCCGCGACGATCTCGTCAAGCGCTTCAACGAGCTGAAGCAGCCCGCCCCGGCCGACGCCGCGCCCGCCGCGCCCCCGGCTGCCACGCCGGTCCACTGAAGCCGTCAGCGGGGGCCGCATCCACCGGCCCCCGCCCGCCATCCAACAGCGCTTGACAAATATCGCCTTCGTTTCCTATACGTTCCCCATCCGTTCCTTAACCCGGGGATAAGGCGATGTTGACGCCCAAACAGCAGGAATTGCTCCGCTTCATTCAAGACCGTCTGGAAAAGGACGGCGTGTCGCCCTCGTTCGAGGAGATGAAGGACGCGCTCGACCTGCGTTCCAAATCGGGCATCCACCGGCTCATCAACGCGCTGGAGGAACGCGGCTTCATCCGCCGCCTGCCCAACCGCGCCCGCGCGCTGGAGGTGATGAAGCTGCCCGAAGCCATCGGCCGCGCCGCCCGGCCCTCGCCAAAGGCCGCGCCGCAACCGCCGCGCGCCCTGCCCGTCGCCGCCAACGACGTCATCGAAATCCCCCTCCACGGCCGCATCGCCGCCGGCGTCCCGATCGAGGCGCTGGAGGGCACGGCCATGCTCTCCGTCCCTGCCGCGCTCTTGGGCTCGGGCGATCATTATGCGCTGGAGGTGGCGGGCGATTCCATGGCGGAAGCGGGCATTTTGGACGGCGACTTCGCCCTCATCCAGCGGACCGACGTGGCGCGGGAGGGGCAGATCGTCGTTGCCCTGATCGACGATATGGAGGCGACGCTCAAATATTTCCGCCGCGAAGGGGCAAAGGTCCGCCTCGACCCCGCCAACAGCGCCTATCAGCCGCAATATTATGATCCGCGCCAGGTCCGCATTCAGGGCAAGCTCGCCGGCCTGCTGCGCCGCTACAACTGACCGGGCCGGGGCGCGCGCCCCGGTCGCCGCACGATCCACGGATGCCGGTCGCCCGGGCGCCACACCTGGACGATCTTGCGCCCCGCCAGCGTGATCGCCACCCCGCCGCTGCGCGCCAGCGTCCGCCGATCGAGCTTCAGCCAGCGCGGGCGGCAGGCGCGCGGCAAAGTCCGGTCGCTCACCACAATATCCGCCACCGCGCATTCCGCCCGCAAACGCGCCATCGGCACCATCCCGCCGCTGCGCGTCGCCAGCAGCCGCATCGCCCCGTCGCGGCCCAGCGCCACCGCGCACAGATCGCCATCGCACCGCGCTTGGCGCAAATCCGCCATCGCCGCCAGCACGCCATCATATCCCGCACTTTCCGCCATCATGTTGCGCACATATTCGCCCGCCCCCGGCCGCAACGTCGCCATGCCGCCGCCGGGCAGGCGCAGCGCCACATGCCGCCCGTCGCCAGTCACGATCACATCGGGCGGCGGCGTCAACGCCACGACGGCCATCGCAACCGCCACCGGCGCGATTCCCCACCACCGCACCCGCCCCTTCCACAGCAACAGCCACAATCCGCCCGCCACGATGACCGCAAACAGACCCGCGCCAAAAGCCGGGGCCATCACCACCGCCATCGGGCTGGCCGACACATGATGCGCCACCCACAGCAACAGGCCCAGCGCCCGCTCCACCACCCACCATGCCGGCGCGCCCGCCCCCACCCCGTCCATCGCCAGCGCCAATGCCTCGAACGGCATCACCACAAAGGTGGTCAGCGGGATGGCGATCAGGTTGGCGAGCGCGCCCAGCATCCCGGCCTGATGAAAATGAAACAGCGCAATAGGCATCAGCGCCAGTTCCACCGCCACCCCAGTGAGCAGCAGCGCCGCCATCGCCCGCCCGCCCCGGCGCCACCACGGCTCGTCCCGCGCCATCGCAAAGGCGCGAAAGGCCGGCAGTTCGCCCAGCGCCACCAGCGCCATGACGGCGGCAAAGCTCATCTGGAAACTCGGTCCCACCACCGCTTCGGGCCAGAAAAGCAGCACGATGAGCGCGCCGGTCGCCACCAGCCGCAGCGTGATCGCCTCCCGCCCCATCGCCATCGCGCCCAGCACCAGCAGCGCGGCGATGCACGACCGCACCGTCGGCACCTCCGCTCCGGTCAGCAGCGTATAGCCAACGCCGCCCAGCGCGCCCGCGCCCGCCGCGATCATCATCAACGGCCAGTGCAGCGCCGCCCGCTGGCTGAGGGCCGCCAGCCGTAGCACCATGAAAATGATCGCACCAACCAGCGCCGTCACATGCAGGCCGCTGATGGACAGCAGGTGCGCCAGACCGCTGCGCCGCATCGCCTCGGCATCCGCCTCGGCAATCGCGCCCTGATCGCCGGTGGCCAGCGCGACGGCGATGCCCGCCTGTGGCCCGGCGACGCGCTCACGCACATGCGCCGACAATCGCGCGCGCAGACCCGCCCCGCCATGGGCCGCCTCCACCACCTCCACCGGGGCCAGCGCACGCCCGGTCGCGCCGATCCCCTGAAAATAGGCGCGCTGCGCAAAATCATAGGCCCCCGGCACGGCGGGCGGCGCGGGCGGCATCAACCGCGCCCGCGCCCTGATCCGCGCGCCCTTGCCCAGCCCCGCGGGAACATCCCCCATCGCGATATTTAACCGCACACGCCCTGGCAGGTCCGGCCGCCCGACCGGCTCAACCATTACCCGCACCATGGCGTCGGCAGGCCGCTCGGCCAGCGACAGCACCCGCCCGTCGACCAAAGTGAACACAGGCCGCGCCAGCGGCGGCTCGCCCAGCGCCAGCGCCTTGCCCCAGATCAGCAGGCATCCGCAGCACGCCAGCAAGCCGCCCGCCACCATCATGCCGCCGATCCGCTTGCCCCCCAGCGCCCATTGCCCGACCGCCCCCAGCAACAGCGCGACCAGACAGACGCACAGCCAGCCGGTCGGCCCGGGCAGCGCAAACCAGGCGGCAATCCCTACCCCCAATCCCACCGGCGCCCAAAGCGCCACCTGATCGCGCTCCGCCTCCAGCCAGCCTTCCACCCTTCCCAGCAGGGGCGAGGCAAACTGTCCCATCCTCCCACCAACGGAGGTTTGTCGTGGCTCAAAAGCCATGCTAGGGGGCGTCAAATTCATGGGTCGAACCAAAGACAAGATTGAGGAATTAGCTTGGTGAGTGCAACCGGAAGCAAGCAGAAGGTCGTAACCCGGTTCGCGCCCTCTCCCACCGGATATTTGCACATTGGCGGCGCCCGCACCGCGCTTTTCAACTGGCTCTATGCCCGCCACCATGGCGGAACCTTCCTGTTGCGGATCGAAGATACCGACCGCGCCCGCTCGACCGACGAAGCCGTCGCCGCGATCTTCGACGGCCTCGAATGGCTTGGCCTGCTGGGCGACGAACCGGCCGTGTTCCAGTTCGCCCGCACGCCCCGCCACGCAGATGTCGCGCACCAGATGCTGGCGCAGGGCCACGCCTATAAATGTTTTGCGACGCCAGAAGAACTGGCGGAATTGCGCGAACAGCAGCGCGCGGCGAAGCTGCCCATGCGCTACGACGGCCGCTGGCGCGACCGCGATCCGCAGGAAGCGCCCGAAGGCGCGCCCTATGTCATCCGGCTGAAGGCCCCGCGCGAGGGCGAAACGGCGATCGAGGATGCGGTGCAGGGCCGCGTCGTCGTGCAGAATGCCGAACTGGACGACATGATCCTGCTGCGGTCGGACGGCACGCCCACCTATATGCTGGCCGTGGTGGTCGACGATCATGACATGGGCGTCACCCATGTCATTCGCGGCGACGACCATCTCAACAACGCCTTCCGCCAGCTTTGCATCTATCGCGCCATGGGCTGGGAAGAGCCGGTCTATGGCCATATCCCGCTGATCCACGGCGCGGACGGAGCGAAGTTGTCCAAACGTCACGGCGCGCTGGGCGTCGACGCCTATCGCGACGAAATGGGCTTCCTGCCCGAAGCGGTGGTCAATTATCTGCTGCGCCTGGGCTGGGGCCATGGGGACGAGGAGATCATCTCGCGCGAACGGGCCATCGAACTGTTCGACATTGGCGGCGTCGGCCGCTCGCCCTCGCGCTTCGACTTCAAGAAGCTGGAAAATCTTAACGGCCATTATCTGCGGGAAGCCGACGACGCCCGCCTCGCCGCGCTGGTCGCCCCCCGCGTCGCCACCCGCATGGGGATCGCCCTGCCCGATGGCGCGGCCGCACTGCTGACGGCGGCCATGCCCTCGCTCAAGCCGCGCGCGAAGACGCTTAACGAAATTGCCGAGGGCGCGGAATTTCTGTTCAAAAATTACCCTCTGGATTTTGACGAGAAGGCATCCGCTCTGCTAGACGACTCGGCGCGTGCGCTGCTGGCCAGAACGGCCGATGCGCTTGCCGCCGCTCCGGTCTGGACGGTGGAAGCCATCGAGGAAAAGATACGCCACGTGGCGGAGGATGCGGGACTGGGACTGGGCAAGATCGCCCAGCCTCTCCGCGCGGCATTGACGGGGCGAACGGTGTCGCCGGGGATTTTCGACGTGCTCTTCCTGCTGGGGCGGGAAGAGAGCTTATCGCGGCTGAACGGCGTGGTGAATGCGCCGGTCGGTTCTGGCAATTGAGGGAGAACAAAATGTCGGATAGCAAGGCCACTTTGACCTTGAATGGGGAGAGCAAGGACTACGCCATCATGGATGGCACCGTCGGTCCGCAGGTTATCGACGTGCGCAAGCTGTATGCGCAAACCGGCATGTTCACCTACGATCCCGGCTTCACCTCCACCGCCAGTTGCGATTCGGGCCTGACCTATATCGACGGCGACGAAGGCGTCCTGCTGCACCGCGGCTATCCCATCGGCCAACTCGCCGAACAGTCCAGCTTCATGGAAGTCAGCTATCTGCTGCTGAACGGGGAACTGCCCTCGAAGGCGGAACTGGACGAATTCACCCGCACGATCACGCGCCACACCATGGTGCATGAACAGCTCACGACCTTCTATCGCGGTTTCCGCCGCGACGCGCACCCCATGGCCATCATGTGCGGCGTGGTCGGCGCGCTGTCGGCCTTCTACCATGACTCGACCGACATCAACGATCCGGTGCAGCGCAAGATCGCCAGCCACCGCCTGATCGCCAAGATGCCGACGATCGCGGCCATGGCGTATAAATATTCGGCGGGTCAGCCCTTCGTCTATCCGCGCAACGACCTGTCCTACACCGCCAATTTCCTGCGCATGACCTTCTCGGTCCCGGCGGAGGAATATGTCCCCGATCCGGTGATCGTCGATGCGATGGACAAGATCTTCATCCTGCACGCCGACCATGAACAGAACGCATCGACTTCGACCGTTCGCCTCGCCGGTTCGTCGGGCGCCAACCCCTTCGCCTGCATCGCGGCGGGCATCGCCTGCCTGTGGGGTCCGGCCCATGGGGGCGCCAATGAAGCGGCGCTCAACATGCTGCGCGAAATCGGCACGGTCGACCGCATCCCCGAATATATCGCCCGCGCCAAGAACAAGGACGATCCGTTCCGCCTGATGGGCTTTGGCCACCGCGTCTACAAGAATTACGATCCCCGCGCGACCGTGATGCAGAAGACGGCCGAGGACGTCCTACGCGTCATGGGCGTAACCGATCCGATCTTCGACGTCGCCCGCCAGCTTGAAAAGATCGCGCTCAGCGACGAATATTTCATCGAAAAGAAGCTTTTCCCCAACGTCGACTTCTATTCGGGTGTCATCCTGTCGGCCATCGGCTTCCCGACCGAAATGTTCACCGTGCTCTTCGCTCTCGCCCGCACCGTCGGCTGGGTGGCGCAGTGGAACGAAATGATTTCGGACCCCGCGCAGAAGATCGGCCGCCCGCGCCAGCTCTACACCGGCCCGACCCAGCGCGACTATGTCCCCGTCGACAAGCGCTGATCCCGTCGACCAGCCCTGAAACGCAAAAAGGCGGCGCCCCACGGCGTCGCCTTTTTCGTTGTCGGCCTTAACCCCCGTCACCGCGGCCTTGCGCCGGGGTCCAGCTTCCCCCTTTTCGGCCATTGTCCGCTCCGTGAAGCTGAATAACAGCATGGGCGTCTCGATCCGTCTGCAAGCGATCAAAGGGCGATATTCGTCTCTTCGTCATGCTGAACTTGTTTCAGCATCCATTGATCGCCCGCATCTTCACCCTGTCGGCAAACTCAGCGTAAACCGCGCGCCCTGTCCCGGCGCGCTCTCGATGGAAATGTCGCCGCCCATCGCCCGCGCCAACCGTCGGGAGATATAGAGGCCAAGGCCGCTGCCCCCCGCATCGTCGCGGCCCAGCCGTTCGAACTTGTCGAAAATCCTGTCCTGCATGTCGGCGGCGATGCCCGGCCCCTGATCGGCCACCGTCACCCGCGCCTCCGCCTCGTCGCCATCGACGCGCAGCCATATCTGCGACCCGTCGGGCGAATAGCGCACGGCGTTGCCGACCAGGTTGACCAATATCTGGAGCACCCTGCGAAACTCGCCTATGGCGGGCATCGCTTCGTCCATGTCGGGCGGGTCGATGCGGATTTTGCGGTCCAGCGCCCTGACGCCCAGCAATCCTGCCGCCCGCCGCGCCACATCGGCGAGATCGACCTCCTCGCGCGCCACCGCGAAATCGGGCCGATCGATGGCCTGCAAATCGGCGAGATCGTCGATCAGCGCCATCAAATGCCGCCCCGCCGACGCAATGTCGGTCGCATAGCCCGCATAATCGGGGCGCAGCGGCCCGTCCATCTGCGCCGCGATGCTGTCGGCATTGGCGATGATCCGCCCCAACGGCAGGCGCAGCGAGCGATCCAGCCGCCGGCTGAAATCCACGCCCACCATCGGCTCCGCGCCCTCCGCGCCAGTCGCCGCCTCCGCCTCATCGCTGCGATCAGGCGCGGCATGACCGCGATCAGGCGCGGCATGACCGCGATAGCCCATCAAACGCCCCATGGCGTCGAACAGCGGAAAGCCCGACAACAGCACCGCCGCGCCGCCGCCCTGCCGCAAACTGGCATGTTGCCGTTCAAAAGGTTGCCGCCGCGCAAAGGCGCCCAAAATCGCCAGGTCGCCATCGGCGTCGGGCAACAGCGTGAACATCCGGGTAAAGGCCATGCCCGCCACCGGCGCGGGATCGGGGAGCGCCCCGTCCGGCCCTTCGCCCGGCAGACACAGGGTGAAACGCATCGCCGGGTCGACCTGCCATATCCAGCCTTCGGCGCTGGCGGCGAAACTCGCCTGCCGCTCCGCTTCCTCGCCCATGGGACCCGCCGCCGGCCGCTCGCGCCAGTCGACAATGGCCATCGCCACGCCGCCCGCATCGGGGCGCGCGCGGACCCACATGTCGACATCATGGGTAAGGCCCGCCGCGACCACCGGCCGCGACACCATGATGCCCAGTCGCGTGACCAGCCGCGCCACCGCCGCCAGTGCGGGCACCGCCAGCATCTCGCCCAGCGCGCCGCCCGCCTCGCGCTGCAACGCCAATATCGGCGCGTCCGCGCTTATCAACCGGCCATCGGCGGCCACGCTCGCGCGCAAAATGGCGGGGTGCGCGTTCATGTTCACGGCCGCGCCAGCCGCGCGATCTGCGCCAGCCCTTCGCGCAAGGGGGCGGCCACCCGCAGCATCGCCACCACCGCATCCGCCTCCGCAGCGGTCAACGCCGCATAACGCTCCGTCTCGCTCAGGATCATCGCATCGCCCAGCGCCGGGCGCACCGGCCGCAGCGCCATCAGCATCAGCCCATAGTCCGCCGGACCGCCGCCAATGGCATGGCACAGCGCCGCCACCTGCAACAGAGGCCCATCGACCAGCGCCGCCATCACCACGGGCGTCGGCAGGCGCAATCGCCGCGCCGCCAGCGCCCCGAACAACAGAAACCGCCGCTGCTCCAGCGCCCGGCCCAGCAAGGTCGGTTCATCCGCCTGCGCGCCCGCCATCCGCACCAGCCGGTCGGCCAGCCCCAGCGCGCCCGCGCCTTCGTCGTGCCGCGCCAGCATAGCCGCTCCGGCGGCGTCCACCGCCTCCAATATGTTGTCCACCGCCGCGGTCCCGGCGCGGATCATCGCCGCGCACAGCGATGCCGCCGCAATCCAGACCAGTTCGGCAAAATATTCGGCGGGCATGTCCGGCTTGATGGGGCCATCCTGCAACCCCGGCGCCGCCCATCGCCCCTCGGCCATCGCCAGCGCGGCGGCGCAATCGGCCAGATCGGGCTCCCCGCCCGCGGAAAAATCGGCAGGCTCGCTCACGCCCGCATCCATGTCGCCCGGCGCGCCCTGCTGCCGCAGCAACAGCCCCAGCCCCGCGCGCAGCCGCATATGCGCGACCAGTTCAGGCCCCATCAGCGCGGGATGCGCGCTCAGCGTCGTCCATCCCACAGCGTCGGGCATTGGTCCCAGCGCCCCTGCCAAAGCGGGCGCCTGCGCCAATATCCGCCGCAAATCCATTTCCACCCACGCAAGGCACCCGGCCAGTTGCCGCCGGGTCTCCACCACCAGCCGGTCGGACCAATCGCCGCCTTCGACCGGGAACAGCCGGGCCAGATCGACCGCATGGCGCACGGGCGCCGCCGACACGCCGGCCGCGATGGATGTCGTCGGCCAGTCGTCGGCCAGCATCATCGACAAGGGAGACGAAGCGGCGCTCATGCCCGGCACCATAGGTCGACGTCCTTAACATGCGCTAAACCTCGGCGCTCTGCTCAACCCGTCCGCTTTTGGCCGCAAACCGTTGCCAATCGGCGTCAGGCGGCGGGCCGGCGCAACAGCATCGCGCCCAGCGACAGCGTCGCCACCATGATCGCCATCATCACGCCGCGCGCCAGGCTGTCCAGCAAAGACGCGAGCAACAGGAACATCAGCGCGCTGCCCGGCGTGAAGATCATCCACGGCCGCGCCGCCCCCGTGCGGCCCAGCCTGTCGGCAATCAGGATGACGCCCAACAACAGCGCCAGTTGCACGCCGCCCCAGCCGCCATCGGCCAGCGCCATGCCCACCGCCGCCATGATCGGGGTCGCCATCGCCGTCCATCCGTCATTGCGCGGGCGCAGCGACAGCATGTCCAGCCGGTCGGCGGTCAGCCCCAGCATCAGCGCGACGATCAGCATCACCAGCCCCGTCGCCCCCCATGTCAGCTCGATCGGCACCATCGCAATGGCGGCCATGGCGATGGCCGCCACGCGCACCTGCATGGCGGGTATCTGGCTGCGCAGCAACACCGGCGCGATCATGCGCGCAACCGGCGACAGCGCATAATGTTCGAAGCCGCCGTCATGCCCGGCAAGCTGCGGTTCGCCAGCGATAACGGCATGAGCGACCAGCTCGGCATGGCGCTGCCCCTCGACCAGGGCGACGCGCCCTTCGAGTACATCGTCCTGCGACGCGGTGGCGCGCCGCGCGCCCGCCTGCACCGCCGCGCGCACCAGAGTCAGTTCCAGATCCCACTCGCCGATCATGTCCAGCGTGCCGAACAGCAGGTCCGGCGCGATTCGCGCCAGCCCTGCCCAGCGTTGCCCCGCGTCGATCCGCTCGAACGCCGCCGTTGCCCGGCTGTCATCCGCGACCAGCAGCGCATTGCCCTCGCTCTGCGCCATGGCCTCGATATAACCCTGCGCGACAATCATCCCGTCGGCGACCACCAACATGTCCCGGTCGCGCGGCGCGTCGCGGACCAAAGTCACCATGTCGCGGATCAGGCTCACCGAAATCCCGTCGGCGCTCAGCCGGTCGACCGCCTGCGACAGCGCCGGAGTCACCGCCGACACGCGGATCAGCACCTGGCTCGCGCCGGCGCGCGCCGCTTGCCGCGCCTGATATTCGACCAGCGTCTGCCCGGCGAAATGCAGGTTGCCGCGCAATGCGCCCGTCGAATCGGTGGAAGACTTGCACGCGCTCAGCAGTGCCGCGAAAGCCATGGACTATGTCGACCCGATTGTTGGAGTTGCCGCCTTTTCGCAAGGCTGCGCCCGCTGCGCAAGCAAAGCCTTCGCCCGAAGCTCAGCTTTGGCTGAGGCCGTCCAGCGTGGCACGCAACCGGCGCAGGATGCGCGGGTCGCCCGGCGCCGCCCTGGCCGCTTCATCGGCCATCGCCATCAGCCCGGTCAGCCCGAAACTGGCGGCAAGGCCCTTCAGTCGCCAGGCGGCCAGCTCCCAGTTGGCGTCGCACCGTGCCCGCCCGAGCAGATCCAGTTGCCGTTCGGCGCTTTCCATGAAGGCGATCCGCAGATCGCCGATCAACGCGGCGTCCTCGCCGACAGCGGCGGCCAATGCGGCATTCAGGGCACCGGGATCATAGGACATGATGCACGACTTATCGACCAGCCGTTAACGATCCGTAACTTGGCGGTTTTCGCGCCGTGAAAAAATGATAGGGTGGTCCGATGAGCGGGGGCAGCACCATCGTCGAATTCTGGCGAGACGAACAATCCGCCGCGCCGCAGGGCGCGCGCGGGGATGATATTCTCTTATTGAACCAGGCGGTTCTGGATATTGGGGACGATGAAGGCATGAACGGCGTTTCCGCCCGTTTCGTGGCGCGGTTGCGTTGGACCATCGCCGCGCTGGCGGTCGCATGGCTGGGCTTTTGCGTCTGGGCCTATGGCGTCGCCACGCCGCTGACCGCCGCGTCCGACCTGCCGGGCGCGGTCGCGACCCTGTCGGCGCCGCTCATCATGCTGGGCGTCGGCTATCTGCTGCTCGCCCGCAACAGCCGCGCGGAATCGGGCCGCTATCTCGACACCGCGCGCGCCATGCGGACGGAGGGCGACCTGCTGGAACTGCGCCTCGGCCGAATCGCCGACCAGTTGGAGGCCGCGCGCCAGACGATGCAGGATCAGGCCGCCCTGCTCGACAATTATGGGGCCGCCGCCAGCTCCAATATGGAGGCGTCGGCCGAACTCCTCGCCGCCCGCGCCGCCGAAACGGCGGAACGCGCCGCCAGCGCGCAGCGCGCCACCGATGCGCTGGCCGCGCGCATGGATGCGCTGGTCGCCGCCATGCCCGATCTGGAGGATCGCGCCGTCCGCATGGGCACGCAACTGGCAGACAACGGCCATGCCCTCTCCGAACGCCTCGACACGCTGGAGGCGCGCCTGACGGCGCTCACCGAATTGTCGGACGAGGCCCGCTCGCGCACCTTGTCGGCCACGAAAAGCCTGACCGTTCAACTCAAGCAGCTTCAGGAAGAAACCCGCGCCGCCTCAGAGGAAGTCACCGGCCTGTCCGATCTGGCGTCTGGCCGCATCGACCTCGCCCTGCGCGGCGCGCGCGAAGCGATCTCCGTCACCAGCGAGGGGCTGACTGACCAGTCCGACCGTCTGGAGGCGCTGCTGGAACGCGCCCGCACACAAATCGCAGCCATCAGCGCCGACGCCACCGATGGTGCTGACGGACAGATGACCGAGCTCGAAACCCGCCTCACGGTGCTCCTCGACCGCGCCCGGTCCGACGTCGCCGCCATCGCAACCGATGCGTCCGACGGCGCCGCCGGGCAGATGAACGAACTGGAATCCCGCCTCCACGCGCTGCTCGATCGCGCGCGCACGGAGGTCGCCGCCATCGCCGCCGCCTCAGCCGACAGCGCCGACGGGCAGATGCGCGTGGCCGAAGTCCGTCTCGAAGCGCTGCTCGACCGCGCCCGGACCGAAGTCACCGCTATCGGCACACAGGCGGTCAACGGCGCCGTGGAGCAAATGGGCGAGGTCGAAGGCCGCCTGCTGCAACTCAACGCGCTGGTCGAAGGGCAACAGGCGCTGGTCAGCGGCCTCAACGAAACATTGATCGACCGGGTGGAAAGCGCCGAACACCGCTTCGCCAGTTTCGAGGCGGAGGCCATGGCCCGCGCCGGGCGGCTGACCGACGCCATGGGCCGCCTGACCGCCGAGACCATGCGCATCGACGCCGCCCTGGCGCAGGGCGGGCTGACCGCCGAAAAGCTGATCGGTTGCGCCGAAGGGCTGCTGGTCGCGCTCGATTCCAGCGTCCGCGAACTGGATGAAACCTATCCCGCCGCGCTGGAACGCTTCGACGGCCGCATTGGCGATACACGCAACCTGCTGACCGCCATGACGCCGGAATTCGAGCGGCTGGAGGCCATATCGGAATCGCTTGCCGGTCGCGCCGAAGAGAGCGAAGGGCTGATCCGGGGACAGGCCGAACGGCTCGACCACTGGCTGGCAGACACCCAGCGCAGCGTCGCCGCCAGCCTGCAACGGGTCGATGAACTGCGCGCCGGGCTGGACGAAGCGCACGCCAGCAGCACCCGCATCACCGAAAGCGCCGGGCCGATGCTCGTCACCGCCCTGCTGCGCGTCAAGGACACCGCAGATCAGGCCGCCGAACGCGCGCGTCAGGCATTGAGCCGCGCCATTCCCGAAGCCGCCCAGGCCTTGAGCGACACCAGCGGTCAGGCGCTGCAACAGGCGATCGGCCAGCATGTCGCCGAACAGATCGCCAAGGTCGCCACCGTAGCGGAGGAAGCGGTCAAGGCCGCGCAACAGGCCTCCGAGCGCCTCGGCCGACAGCTTTCCGCCATCGATCAGGCCAGCGCCGCCATCGAACAGCGGATCGACGAGCATGAACGCGCATCCGAAGGGCGCGAGCGCGACAATTTCGCCCGCCGCTCCGCCCAACTGATCGAATCGCTCAACAGCACCGCCATCGACGTCGCCAAGATCCTGTCGAACGACGTCACCGACTCATCTTGGTCCGCCTATCTGAAAGGCGACCGGGGCGTCTTCACCCGCCGCGCGGTCAAGCTGCTCGACGCTGGGGAATCGCGTGAAATTGCGCTGCATTATGACGCCGACCCCGAATTTCGCGAGCATGTGAACCGCTACATCCACGATTTCGAAGCGATGCTGCGGATCATCCTGGCGGCGCGCGACGGCAACACGCTGGGCGTCGCCATCCTCTCTTCCGACATGGGCAAACTCTATGTTGCGCTGGCCCAGGCCATCGAACGGCTGCGGCAGTGAAGGGCTGTCAGCTGATCGGTAACCGGAAATAGACGACCCGCTCGGTCTCGGCGAAGCCGACCGCCATGTGGAAGGCATGGCTGGCGACGTTGGCGATGTCGGCGTCCGACGCCATCTCGGTGCAGCCCCTAGCCCGGCCCCAGTCCGCCGCCGCGCGGGTCAGCGCCGCCGCGACGCCGCGCCGCCGCGCATCGGGATCGACATAGACGCCCTCCAGAAAAACGACCGGGCTGGTCTCGCACCCGTTCACATGATCGTGGCGCAGCGCGACTTCCGCAAAGCCGATCACTTCATTCCCGGCGTCGAGCGCCAGCAGCGTGACGCCATTGTCCTGCCGCAGCAGCGCCGATATCTCCGCACGATGCCCGGCGACGGTGTCTTCGGGCCAGAGCGCGGCGCGCATCTGCGCCCAGCGGTCGACATGGTGCGCGTCCGCCACGACAATATGCGGCGCGCCGTCGCTCATGGCGCGGCGCGATATCCCGGCAGCATGTCGACCGTCACCCAGCCCTGGGTGTAATTGGCGTAGTAGAGGCCAAACAGCACCGCCGACAATATCGTCGCGCGGATGGCGACCCGACCAGGGCGGAAATTGCTCGGCGCGCTGTCCGCCTGCCCCTTCACCATCGCCTCGCCCGTCTCATCGGGGGTGCGAATGCCGAACGGCAGGACGATGAAGGCGCTGATCACCCAGAACAGCACATAGATGGCGAGGATGGCGTACCAGTTCATGGGTCAGGCATTTAGGCCCGAATGATCAGCACGTCCACCACCGGCTTTTTGCCGGTCCAGCGGGTCGCGGTGCGCCGCACAGCCAGCCGCACCCGCTCCCGCAGCGCCTCTTGGTCGGACGATCCCTTGGCGGCGGCGGCGGCGGCTTCATCGGCGGCCTCGTCCATAAACGCCGCCTTGTCCTCCTCGACCGGCACGCCCTGCGTCCGCAGCGCCGGGGTTCCGACCACCCGGCCGCGCCCGTCCAGCGCCACGGCCACGCTGATCTGTCCATGCAAGCTGATCTTGCGCCGCTCGTTCATCGTCGCGCCATCCGCGGGCAGGATGACGTCGCCGTCGAGCACCAGCCGCCCGGCCGATTGCCGCCCGACAATCTCCGGCCCGTTGGGGGCCAGACGCAGCACGTCGCCATTCGACTGCACGATGGTCTGCGGCACGCCGCATTCCAATCCAAAACGCGCCTGTTCCGCCATATGCCGCCGCTCGCCATGGACGGGCAGCAATATCTGCGGTCTGATCCACTCATACATGGCGGCCAGTTCCGGGCGACCGGGGTGGCCCGATACATGGACATGCGCCTGGCGGTCGGTCACCATCACCACGCCCGCCGTCGCCAGCGCATTCTGAATGCGACCGATGGCGATTTCATTGCCCGGTATCTGCTTGGACGAAAAGATCACCGTATCGCCCGCCGACAGCTTGATCGGGTGGCTGTCAAACGCGATCCGCGCCAGCGCCGCCCGCGCCTCCCCCTGCCCACCGGTGGCGATGATCATCACCTCGTCGCGGGGCAGGTTCATCACATCGTCCCAATCGACCGTTGGCGGAAAGGCCTTTAGATAGCCCGCCGCCTTCGCGGTCGAAATGATCCGGTCCAGCGACCGTCCGGCCACGCATAGCCGACGTCCGGTCGCCACAGCGACTTCGCCCAGCGTCTGGAGCCGCGCCGCGTTGGACGCGAATGTGGTGACGAGCACTCGCCCGCGCGCCGCCGTCACCGTCTCCATCAGGCCGGTGCGCACATCGCCTTCCGACCCGCTCGCCTGCTCGTTGAACACATTGGTGCTGTCGCACACCAGCGCCAGCACGCCTTCGTCGCCAATCGCGCGCAACTGCTCCGGCGTCGACGGCACGCCCAGTTGCGGCGCCTCGTCCAGCTTCCAGTCGCCGGTGTGGAAAATACGGCCATGGGGCGTGTCGATGACCAGCGCATTGCCCTCGGGAATGGAGTGGGCCAGCGGCACATAGCGAAAGCCGAAGGGGCCAAGGACAAAGCCGCCCTCATTCTCGATCATATGGAGCTTGACCTCCCTGGCCAGTCCTTCCTCCTCCAGCTTCTGCCGGATGAGGCCCGCAGTGAACGGCGTCGCATAGAGCGGCACGCCCAGGTCCGCGGCCAGATAGGGGATGGCGCCGATATGGTCCTCATGCCCATGGGTCAGCACGATGCCTAGCAGGTCGTCGCGCCGCTCCTCGATGAAGCCAAGGTCGGGCAGCACCAGTTCGACACCGGGATAGGCCGGATCGGCAAAGGTGAGGCCAAGGTCGACCATCACCCATTTGCCGTTACAGCCATAAAGATTGACGTTCATGCCAATCTCCCCCGACCCGCCAAGGGCAAGGAAAATCAGCTCATTTCCCGGTATCATCAGTTTTTCAAACTCCGTTGATACAATAACGACAGACCCGTTATTGTCAGGTCCGGCGCGATCGCGTCGAATATGCTGCTATGTTCGTCGAACAATACGGCAAGGCCGCCGGTGGAAATCACCCGCGCCGGGCGGCCGATTTCGGCGCGCATCCGCGCCACCAGCCCCTCCATCATCGCGACATAGCCCCAGAAGACGCCGATATGCATTTGCGCTTCGGTGGTGCGGCCGATGACAGACCGGCTTTCGGGCGGCGCGATGGCGATCTTGGGCAGCTTGGCCGCCGCCGCCACCAGCGCGTCGAGCGACAGGTTGATGCCCGGCGCAATGATGCCGCCCTTGTAAGCGCCGCCATAGTCAACCACGTCGAATGTCGTCGCCGTACCGAAATCGATGACGATCAGGTCGCCGTCATACAGATGATGGGCCGCAATCGCGTTGATCACCCGGTCCGCCCCTACGGAAGAAGGCTGCTCGACATCCAGTTCGATGCCCCATTCGACCGGCGCCTGCCCGGCGACCAGCGCGGTCACCCTGAAATATTTTTCGGACAAGACCTGAAGATTGTGGAGCGCGCGCGGCACCACCGTGGCGATCATCACCGCGTCCACATCAGCCATGGCATAGCCTTCCAGGCTCAGCAACTGGAACAACCAGACGGCATATTCGTCGGCCGTGCGCCGCGGGTCGGTCGCTATGCGCCAGCGCGCGACAATATCCCGCTCGCGCAGCAGCGCGAAAACCACATTGGTGTTGCCCGCATCAATGGCGAGAAGCATGGCCCTCTCCTAACCTTCGTATCACAGCAGGAAAACGTCGCCGGCATGAATGGCACGGGTCGCGCCATCCGCCAAGCGCAGGATCATCGCGCCCTGCCCGTCCACCGTTTCAAACGTCCCTTCGACAATCTCGCCATCCGGCATCGCCACCTGCATAGCGCGGCCCGCCGCATGGGCGTTGGCGGTCCAGTGGCGCAGCACCGGCTCGATCCCCTGGCCCCGCCAGATGCCCAGCCAATGGGCGAAAATCTCCGCCAGCCGCTGCGCGATGCTGGCCGCGTCGGCATCCGTGCCGCCCTGTTCCCACAGGCTGGTGACCGGCCGGTCCAGCCCCTTGGGCGCGCCAGTGATGTTGATGCCGATGCCCACGACAACCGCATCGCCGGAGCGTTCCAGCAATATGCCCGCAATCTTGGCGTCGTCGACCATCAGGTCATTGGGCCATTTGATCCGCGTCCTGCCGCGCGCCAGCGGCGCGATCACCGCATGAACCGCCACCGCCGCGACCAGCGCCAGCATATGGGCGGGCGGATCGCCAGCGCGCAGCCGGACCAGCGTGGAGCCGTGGAAATTGCCTTCGGGACTCTCCCAGGCGCGGCCCATCCGGCCCCGCCCGCCAACCTGCCGCCCGGCGCGCAGCCACTGGCCTTCGGGCGCGCCACCAGCGGCCAATGCCATCATGTCGGCATTGGTCGATCCGGTTTCGGCGACAAAGGCGATATCGGTCAGAACAGCGCCGCCGCAGCCGCCGCGCTCGCCCTGTCCAGCAGCGGGTTGAGCAGATAGCCGAGCACGATCACCACCGAACAGACCGTCAATATGCCGTTCTCGATCATGCCGCCCCGCGCTTCATAGGCTCCGGTCGGCTCGTCAAAATAGATCGTCTTGATGACCTTGAGGTAATAGAAAGCGCCGATCACCGATGCGGCGATGCCGACGGCGGCCAGCGCCGTCAGCCCAGCCGCGACAGCCGCATCGAACACCAGGAACTTGGCCCAGAAACCGAAAAGCGGCGGGATGCCGGCCATGGAGAACATGACGATGGCAAACGCCGCCGCCAGCCCCTTGCGCGACTGCGACATCCCGGCAAGGCTGGCGATCGTCTCGACCGGCTTGCCATCGGCGTCGCGCATCTGGAGCACGCAGGCAAAACCGCCGATCGTCATCACGACGTAAATGGCCATATAGCTCATCGTCGCGGCGACGCCGGCGGGCGTTCCGGCGGCCAGGCCAATCAGCGCGAAGCCGACATTGTTGATCGAGGAATAGGCCATCAGCCGCTTGATATTGGTCTGGCCGATGGCCGCAACCGCGCCAAAGACGATGGAGGCGAGCGCGATGAAGATCACGATCTGCTGCCAGTCCAGACCCGCCGGGCCCAGCGCCTCGACCGCCACCCGCACCATCAGGCCCATCGCCGCAACCTTGGGCGCGCTGGCGAAGAAGGTGGTGACCGGCGTCGGCGCGCCTTCATAGACATCGGGCGTCCACATGTGGAACGGCACGGCGCTGATCTTGAAAGCGAGGCCCGCCAGCACGAACACCAGCCCGAACAACTCACCCTTCGACACGCCATCGGCGAGGCCGGCGGCAATGCCGTCGAACAGGGTGGTGCCGGTAAAGCCATAGAGCAGCGCAATGCCATAGAGCAGGATGCCGCTCGCCAGCGAACCCAGCACGAAATATTTGAGGCCGGCTTCGGAAGACCGCTCGTCCTGCCGCATGAAGCTCGCCAGCACATAGGAGGCAAGGCTGTTCATCTCCAGGCCGACATACAGCGTCAGCATGTCGCCCGCCGACACCATCATGCCCATGCCGATGGCGGCGAACAGAATCAGGATCGGATATTCGGCGCGCAACGCCCCGCCCTGCGCAAAGAAGCGCGGCGACAGCGCGATGGCGGCGGCGGCGCTGGAGTAGATCAGCGCCTTGGCGAACACGGCGAAGGCGTCGGCCCGTACCAGCCCGTCGAACGCCACCGGCCCATGGGCCATGGCGCAGCTCAGCGCCGCACCGGCAACCGCCAGCGCCACGATCGCCAGCAGGTTCACCGCCTGCGTCGCGCGGTCACCGGCATAGGCGGCGACCATCAGCAGGATCAGGCCGACGGCCGACATGATGAGTTCTGGCAAGACGGCCAGAAGGGAAGCGGAGTCGATCATCAGTGCGCCTCCCCGTGCGCAGGAGCTTCTTCATGGTGGCCATGGCTTTCGCCGGCGGGCTTGGGCGCCCCCATTTTCAGGTGGGAATCCCCTGCCGGCGCGGCAGCCGACAGCCGCGCCTGAAGCGCCAGAATGTCGGGCCGCATCGGCGCCAGGAAGGATTCGGGATAGACGCCCATCCACAACGCCACCGCCGCAATCGGCGCCAGCAGCGCCATTTCGCGGATCGACAGGTCGGGCATGGCCGCCGCATCAGCGTTCTTCTGCTCGCCATAGCAAATGCGGCGATAGAGATAGAGCATATAGGCCGCGCCCAGGATGATGCCCGTGGTGCAGACCAGAGCGACCCAGCTCGACGCCTGATAAATGCCCATCAGCGACAGGAATTCACCGACGAAGTTGCTGGTGCCCGGCAGGCCGACCGCCGCCATGGTGAAGAACAGGAACAGCACGCCATATTTGGGCATGTTGATCGCCACGCCGCCATAACGGTCGATCTCGCGGGTATGCAGCCGGTCATAGACGACGCCGACGCACAGGAACAGCGCGCCCGCGACCAGACCATGGCCCAGCATCACCATCATCGCGCCTTCCAGACCCGCCTGGTTGAAGGCGAACAGGCCAACGGTCACGATCGCCATATGCGCCACCGACGAATAGGCGATCAGCTTCTTCATGTCGCTCTGCACCAGCGCGACGAGGCTGGTGTAGACCACCGCCACCATCGACAGGCCCCAGACCAGCCAGGCGAGCTGCGCCGACGCATCGGGGAACATGGGCAGGGAAAAGCGGATGAAGCCATAGCCGCCCATCTTCAACAACACGCCCGCCAGAATGACCGAACCGGCGGTCGGCGCCTGCACGTGCGCGTCGGGCAGCCAGGTATGCACGGGCCACATCGGCATCTTGACTGCAAAGCTGGCGAAGAAGGCCAGGAACAGCCATGTCTGGACATGCGGATCGAAATCATAGGCCATCAGCGCCGGGATTTCGGTCGTCCCCGCCTCATGCACCATCCACATCATCGCGATCAGCATCAGCACGGAGCCGATCAGCGTGTAGAGGAAGAATTTGTAGCTGGCGTAGATACGGTCGGCCCCGCCCCATATGCCGATGATCAGATACATCGGGATCAGGCCGGCTTCGAACATGATGTAGAAAAGGTAGATATCCTGCGCCGCGAAGACGCCGATCATCAGCACCTCCATGAACAGGAAAGCGGCCATATACTCGCCGACCCGCTTGGTGATCGCGTCCCAGCTCGCGCCGATACAAATAGGCATCAGGAACACGGTCAGCACGATCAGCAGCAACGCAATGCCGTCAATGCCCAGCGCCCAGGCGAAACGGCCGAAAATCGACGCATATTCCTGGAACTGCCATTGCGCGGCGCTGCCCGACTGGTCGAAACCGGCCCACAGCACAATGCCCAGCGCGAAATCGACCAAAGTGGCGATCAGCGCGATCCAGCGGGCGTTATTGGCGCCCGCGAACAGACAGGCGATGGCCCCCGCCATCGGCACTGCCATCATCAGGGAAAGGATGGGGAAGCCGTCCATTATCGTGTCATCGCCCATGTTGCGGCAGCGGCGAGGCCGATCAGCATCACCAGCGCGTAGGTGTAGAGGTAGCCGGACTGGATCCGACGCGTCACTTTATTGCCCTGCACGACCAGAGCAGCCAGCCCATTGGGCCCGAACCGGTCGATGAAGCCGATATCACCGAACTTCCAGAAGAAGCGGCCGATGGCGAAGGCGGGCTTGACGAACAGGACGTTGTACAGCTCGTCAAAATACCATTTGTTCAGCAGGAACTGGTAGAGCGCGCCGAATGTCGCGACGAAACGCTGCGGCCAGTCGGTGTTTTTGATGTAGGCCAGCCATGCGATCGCCAGGCCCAGCGCCATCACCGTGAACGGACCGAACTTGACCCATGTCGGCACTTCATGCGCGGCATGCATCAGGTGGCTGTCGAACGCCAGCGCGCCGTTCCAGAATGCGATGCCGCCTTCGGGGCCGATGAACTGGTCGTGGAAGGCGAAACCGGCGAACACCGCGCCCACGCTCAGCACGATCAGCGGGACCAGCATGACCCAGGGGCTTTCATGCGGATGATAGCCGCCGGTGCCCGTCGCGGGCGCATGATGATGGTCGTCATGGCCATGGGCGTCATGCGCATGATCGTCATGGGCGTGGTCGCCATGGGCGTCGTGCAGCGCGTGCTGGATATGCTCCGAAGCGGCCCAGCGCGGCTTGCCGAAAAAGGTCAGGAACACCAGACGCCAGCTATAGAAGCTCGTCAGCAGCGCCGCGAACACGCCGACCAGATAGGCGCCGATGCCCGATCCACCAGCGGCATAGGCCGCTTCCAATATGCCATCCTTCGAATAGAAACCCGCAAAGCCGACGCCCAGCAACGGCACCCCGACGCCGGTGATGGCCAGCGTGCCCAGCGTCATCGTCCAGAAGGTGATCGGGATTTCCTTACGCAGGCCGCCATAATAGCGCATGTCCTGTTCATGGTGCATCGCGTGGATCACCGAACCGGCGCACAGGAACAGCAAAGCCTTGAAGAAGGCGTGGGTGAACAAGTGGAACATCGCCGCGCCATAGGCGCCGACACCCGCCGCGAAGAACATGTAACCCAGCTGCGAACAGGTCGAATAGGCGATGACCCGCTTGATGTCGGTCTGCACCGTGCCCACCGTGGCGGCGAACAGACAGGTGGCCGCGCCAATGAAGGTCACAAAGCCCAGCGCCGTCGGGCTGGTTTCGAACATCGGCGACAGGCGGCACACCATGAACACGCCCGCCGTCACCATGGTCGCCGCGTGGATCAGCGCCGACACAGGCGTCGGACCTTCCATCGCGTCAGGCAGCCAGGTGTGCAGGCCAAGCTGCGCCGACTTGCCCATCGCGCCGATGAACAGCAACAGGCAAAGCACCGTCATCGTGTCGAACCGATGGCCCAGGAACCCGATGGTCGAACCGGCCATGGCGGGCGCGGCGGCCAATATGTCGGGAATGGAGATGGTGTCGAACACCAGATAGGTGCCGAAAATCCCCATCATGAAACCCAGGTCGCCGACGCGGTTGACGACGAACGCCTTGATCGCGGCGGCGTTGGCGCTCGGCTTCCTGAACCAGAAGCCGATGAGCAGGTAGGACGCCAGACCCACGCCTTCCCAGCCGAAGAACATCTGCAACAGGTTGTTGGCCGTCACCAGCATCAGCATGGCGAAGGTGAACAGCGACAGATAGGCGAAGAAGCGCGGCTGGTCCGGCTCCTCATCCATATAGCCCCAGCTATACAGGTGGACGAGCGCGGACACGCTGGTGATGACGACCAGCATGACGGCGGTCATCGCATCGACCCGCAGCGCCCACTGGGCGTCGAAACTGCCCGACTGGATCCAGGTGAAGACCGGCTCCACCGTGGCGTGGCCGTCGCCCATCACGAACGACAGGAAAATCGGCCAGCTCATGGCGCAGGATGCGAACAGCGCGCCGGTGGTGACGATCTTCGCGGGCAATTTGCCCAGCGCCTTGTTGCCGAAACCGGCAATGATGGCGGCGAGCAGCGGAAGCAGGACGATAAGCTGAATCATGTCGAGCCTTTAGCCCTTCATCCGGTTGACATCGTCGACGGCGATGGTGCCGCGACCACGGAAATAGATGACGAGGATGGCCAGGCCGATGGCCGCCTCACCCGCCGCGACGGTCAGCACGAACATGCTGAAAACCTGTCCCACCAGATCGCCCAGGAAGGCGCTGAATGCGACGAAGTTGATGTTCACGCTCAACAGGATCAGCTCGATCGCCATCAGGATGATGATGACATTCTTGCGGTTGATGAAGATGCCCAGCACCCCCATCACGAACAGGATGGCGCTGACCACCATATAATGTTGAAGGCCGATCATGACGGCATCCTTTCAAAGGAGGCCGTCACCCCAGCGAAGGCTGGGGTCTCATGCCCCACACGCCGCGCCAGCCTGCCTGAGACGCCAGCTTTCGCTGGCATGACGGTGCAAGGAAAGATCACAGCTCCACCCCCCCTAAGTCAACACCTTGGCCCACGGGCTGATTGATGTTGCGCACCGCGTCTTGCGGACGACGGCGGTTCTGTTTCGCGATATTCTGGCCCTTCACCCCGCCCCGCGCGCGGTGCGTCAGCACGATCGCGCCGATCATCGCCACGAGAAGCACAAGGCCCGCCGCCTCGAACAGGAAGATGTAGCGGGTATAGAGCAGGCCGCCGATCGCCTGGATGTTGGGCATGTCGCCCGTCACCGGCGCGGCGCGCTGCGCCAGTTCGACCGGCCCCGCGCTCCAAATGCCGATGCCCAGCACGATTTCGGCGAGCAGCACCAGCGCGATCAGCATGCCGAACGGCAGATAATCGACGAACCCGGCGCGCAGCTCGGCAAAATCAATGTCCAGCATCATCACGACGAACAGGAACAGCACGGCGACCGCGCCGACATAAACGATGACGAGCAGCATCGCGATGAACTCGGCGCCCAGCAGCAGCATCAGGCCCGCCGCGTTGAAAAACGCCAGGATCAGCCACAGCACCGAATGGACCGGATTGCGCGACAGGATCGTCAGCGCGCCGCTGCACACCACCAATATGGCGAACAGGTAAAAGGCGAAGACGTGGATCATGGGATATACTCGGCCCCTTTACCCTCTACTCCGTTCATCCTGAGTAGCTGTTGAGCTTGCCGAAACAGCGTATCGAAGGACACGCGCGAAGCCTTCGATACAGGCCATCGACAAGCTTTGAAACGAGTCACGTGACTCGTTTCGACCTTACTCAGGCCGAACGGCTCTTGGAGATTCGGCACGCCCATTACCGATACGGCGCGTCGGCGGCAAGGTTCGCGGCAATCGCCCGCTCCCACTTGTCCCCGTTTTCAAGAAGCTTGGCCTTGTCGTAGATCAACTCCTCGCGCGTTTCCGTGGCGAATTCGAAATTCGGCCCCTCGACAATCGCGTCGACCGGGCAGGCTTCCTGACAAAAGCCGCAATAAATGCACTTCGTCATGTCGATGTCGTAACGCGTCGTGCGGCGGCTGCCATCCTCGCGCGGCTGCGCCTCGATGGTGATCGCCTGCGCGGGGCAGATCGCCTCGCACAGCTTGCACGCGATGCAGCGTTCCTCGCCATTGGGATAGCGGCGCAACGCATGCTCCCCCCGGAACCGCGGCGAAATCGGGTTCTTCTCATAGGGATAGTTGATCGTCGCCTTGGGCTTGAAAAAATATTTCAAGGTCAGGGCGTGCGCCTTCACAAACTCCCAGAGGGTGAAGGATTTGACGTAATAGCCGAGGCTCATTGCTTCGATCCGTTCATCGTGGGGGCCAAAATGCACTGCCAAGCGTCAAAGCTCGCAGCAGCCGATTGGACCGATATTGTTGCTTGTCGGCTATCGCTTGCTGGTTTCACCGTCACATCGCCGGAAACCTCTTCAGAGCCAGACTTGCCGACAAAGTGGAATTTATAAATCGTGTCCGTGGCACCACCGCTCGCGAAAATCTTATCCAGCTTCCCATCGACCACCAACCGAGTGTTCACGCCAGATTTGTAGTTGGAAATCCAAAAACTCCGCATGTTGGGCTGATGCTCGAACGACACTGAGTTCACACCTTTGTAGACAGCCGGTGCAACGAGTGAGCCATCGGCCGAAACAGTTTTCGGCTCGCTGCACTGGTAGAGCAAGCGCGGCATAGTGAACTCATCCACAGGGACTTCCGTCCAAGCAACCTGAGCGTCACCAAGCGCCAGCAAGGTAACAAGGAGGCCAATCATCCACCATACCTCGTCAGCATGAGGAAGCCCGACACCAGGAAGACGAACAGCAGCGAGGTCGGCAGGAAGATTTTCCAGCCCAGCCGCATCAACTGGTCATAACGGTAACGGGGCACCGTCGCCCTCACCCAGGAGAAGACGAAGAAGAAGAACAGGATCTTGACGAACAGCCAGATAATGCCCGGCACCATATAGAGCGGCGCCCAGTCCAGCGGCGGCAGGTAACCGCCCCAGAACAATATGGCGTTCAAAGCGCACATCAGGATGACGTTGGCATATTCGCCAAGCCAATAGAGCGCGAAGGCCATGGACGAATATTCGGTCTGGTAGCCCGCGACCAGTTCGGACTCCGCTTCGGTCAGGTCGAAGGGCGCGCGCGCGGTTTCGGCCATGGCGCTGATCAGGAACATGATCGCCATCGGGAAGAGCAACGGGTTGAAGCCGTTGCCGTTCAGGAAGCCATAATAGCCCTTCTGGCTTTCCACGATTGTCGTCAGGTTGAAGCTGCCCGCCCACAGCACGACGCAGATCAGGATGAAGCCGATGGAGACTTCATAGGAGATCATCTGCGCGCTGGCGCGGATCGCGGAATAGAAGGGATATTTGGAGTTGGACGCCCAGCCAGCCAGCACAATGCCGTAAACGCCCAGCGACGAAATGGCGAGGATGTAGAGCAACCCCACATTGATGTCGGCCAGCACCACGCCCAGATCGAACGGCACCACCGCCCAGGCCATCAGCGCGACGGTGAAGGTGATGATCGGCGCGATCAGGAACAAGGTGCGGTTGGCGGCGGCCGGAATGATCGTTTCCTGCAACATCACCTTCAACCCGTCGGCGAAGGATTGCAGCACGCCAAACGGCCCCACCACGTTCGGGCCCCGGCGTAGCGCCATGGCGGCCCAGATCTTGCGGTCGGCGTAAATCAGCATCGCCACCGCCAGCATCACCGGCAGGGCGATGAGCAAAATGCCGATGATCGTCGACAACAGCCACGCGCCCTCGAACGGCAGGCCCAGATTTTGGAAGAAAGCGGTCATGATGGAACCCTCAAGCCGTCACCCCAGCGAAGGCTGGGGTCTCGTGCCACAGGCGCAGCGCCCTCAGGCGTAAGATGCCAGCCTTCGCTGGCATGACGGGAAAATATAGTCGACTCCCTCATTCCGCCGCCTCCGCGATGGTCTCGCCCTGGATCAGCTCGGCCGAACATTGCTGCATGGTCGGGCTGGCGCGGCAGATGGCGTTGGTGAGGTAGAAATCCTTGATCGGATGGTTCAGGCGGCCGACCGCCCCGGTCGGCAGCGACGGGACGGACCAGCCATAATCGGCCAGCCCCTCGACGCCCAGCGCCGGCACCGCCGCAAACATCGCGGCACGCAGCGCGTCGAAATTGTCGAACGGCAATGTCGCGCCCATCGCTTCGGACAAGGCGCGCAGGATCGACCAGTCCTCGCGGGCGTCGCCCGGCGCGAACACGGCCTTTTCGCTCCGCTGCACCCGGCCTTCCAGGTTGACATAGGTGCCCGGCTTTTCGGCATAGCTGGCGCCCGGCAGGATCACGTCGGCCGCATGGGCGCCCTTGTCGCCATGATGGCCGATATAGACCTTGAAGCTTTCGTCGAACGCCTTGAAGTTCACCTCGTCCGCGCCCAGCGCGAACAGCAGCCTGGGCTTGGCCTCGACCATCGACCGGATGCCGCCATCCATCGCATAGCCCAGCATCAGCCCGCCCATGCGCGCCGCCGCAAAGTGCAGCACGTTGTATCCGTTCCAGCCTTCTTTCACGAGGCCCAGCGTCTCGACCAGCGCCAGCGTGTCGCCATGCGCGCCATCGCGGGCCAGCACGCCGCCGCCCACGATCATCGCCGGGCGGGCCGCGCCCTTGAAGGCTTCCACCACGGCGGCGGGCAGCTTGCCCAGCACCGCCGCGCCATCGCCCAGCCATTCGACCTTGTAGGTCAGGTCGACTTCCGGCCCGATGCCGTAAACCTTCGCGCCCTTCTTGATCGCCTTGCGGATGCGTGTGTTCACCAGCGGCGCTTCCCAGCGCACATTGGTGCCGACCAGCAATATGGCGTCGGCCGTCTCGATCCCCGCCAGCGTCGAATTGAAATTGACCGCGCTCAGCGACGACACGTCATAGGCAAGGCCGGTCTGCCGCCCTTCCAGCATCGAGCCGCCCAGCTTTTCAACCAGCAGCTTCGCCGCGAACATCGTCTCGCAATCGAGCAGGTCGCCCGCCACCGCCGCAACGCTGCCGCCATGGTCGACCGCCGCGATGGCCGCGAACGCCTCCGCCCAGCTTGCCGGAACCAGCTTGCCGTCCTTGCGCACGAACGGCTTGTCCAGCCGCTTGCGGACCAGACCGTCGACATGGTGCCGGGTCTTGTCCGACGCCCATTCCTCGTTCACATCGTCATTGATGCGCGGCACGGCGCGCAGCACCTGACGGCCGCGGCTGTCGAGGCGGATATTGGTGCCCACCGCGTCCATCACGTCGATGGCGTGGGTCTTCTTCAACTCCCACGGACGCGCTTCGAACGCATAGGGCTTGGACGTCAGCGCGCCGACCGGGCACAGGTCGACCACATTGCCCGAAAGCTCGCTCTTGGCGGCATGCTCCAGATAGGTGGTGATCTGCATATTCTCGCCGCGATAGATCGCGCCGATCTCCGGTACCCCCGCGACTTCCTCGGCAAAGCGCACGCAACGGGTGCACTGGATGCAGCGGGTCATCACCGTCTTGACGATGGGGCCCATATATTTCTCGGTCACCGCGCGCTTGTTCTCGTCATAGCGCGACGCGCCCCGGCCATAGGCGACCGACTGGTCCTGCAAATCGCATTCGCCGCCCTGGTCGCAGATCGGGCAATCGAGCGGGTGGTTGATGAGCAGGAACTCCATCACCCCCTCGCGCGCCTTCTTCACCATCTCGCTGTCCGTGCGGATCTCCTGCCCCTCGGCGGCGGGCAGCGCGCACGACGCCTGCGGCTTGGGCGGCCCCGGCTTCACCTCGACCAGGCACATGCGGCAATTGCCCGCGATGCTCAGCCGTTCATGGTAACAGAAGCGCGGAATCTCCTTCCCCGCCATCTCGCACGCCTGCAAAACAGTCGCGCCCGCCGGGACTTCGATTTCTACGCCGTCTACTTTGACTTTAGGCATTTATTGCACACCTGTAAAAACGCGGTCCTCAGCCGGAAGCCTGTAAATCACCTCTGCCAAAGCGCCTTCCAAGGCTCCTTTATTGCTCGTGAGTTCGGGGCTGCTTGACGAACAATCAATCATGTTCGGCCTGAGTTTATCAAAGGCTTCGTCCTGCTCAACGCTGGCAGTTTTCCAACTGAGCGCATAACGAACACCAGACGGATTTTTACTTTCGACACATTTCGCCACGCTCAAAAGTGTCAGAATGAGCCGGGACTGCCAATCCGATGCTGCAACGGGCATATCAAGATCGATAGGCCTTAAAAGCGGGCTCCCACGCTGCCCGGCAGCCTCTGCCTGCGTGCGCTGCCTAAGCAACTCAATAAAAAGCGCGCCTCGAAATGATACTTGATCGTAAGCGACGCCCTTCACGGGGAAACAACTATCCTTTGAATAGCGTGCCATTTCCTTACGCTGTTCCAACCCCAAAGGTAGATCGAGAACCCTACCAGTCTCGCGTTCACGGTCATGGATGTTGCAACGTGCCATCGCCACCATCGCGGTGCGCCCTACGCCACCGCCAGTAGCGTCCTGGGCGTACCCGTTCGCACCAGCCATGGTGGACACCAAAAACGTCATTGCGATGCAAGCCTTCACTCCGCCGCCTCCATCACCGGTGCGCCGCGCTCGTTGATGCGCCGCTCGATTTCCGGGCGGAAATGGCGGATCAGGCCCTGGATCGGCCATGCCGCCGCGTCGCCCAGCGCGCAGATGGTGTGGCCTTCGACCTGCTTGGTCACCTGATGCAGCATGTCGATTTCGCTGAGGTCCGCCTCGCCGGTGCGCAACCGCTCCATCACCCGCCACATCCAGCCCGTGCCTTCGCGGCACGGCGTGCACTGGCCGCATGACTCATGCTTGTAGAAATAGGACAGACGCGAAATGGCGCGGACGATGTCGGTCGACTTGTCCATGACGATGACGGCGGCGGTGCCCAGCCCGGAACCCAGCGCGCGCAGACCGTCGAAATCCATCGGCGCGTCCATGATCTCCTTGGCCGGAACCAATGGCACCGAGGAACCGCCGGGGATGACCGCCAGCAGATTTTCCCACCCGCCGCGGATGCCGCCGCAATGGCGGTCGATCAGTTCGCGGAACGGGATCGACATGCTTTCCTCGACCACGCATGGCTTGTTCACATGGCCGCTGATCTGGAACAGCTTGGTGCCGCGATTATTCTCGCGCCCGAAACTGTTGAACCATGCCGCCCCGCGCCGCAGGATGGTCGGCGACACCGCGATGCTCTCGACATTGTTGACCGTGGTCGGACAACCATAAAGGCCCGCCCCCGCCGGGAAAGGCGGCTTCAGGCGCGGCTGACCCTTCTTGCCCTCCAGGCTTTCGATCTGCGCGGTTTCCTCGCCGCAGATATAGGCGCCCGCGCCGCGATGCACGAACACGTCGAAATCATAGCCCGACCCGCAGGCATTTTTGCCAATAAAGCCCTTGGCATAGGCCTGCTCGACCGCCGCGAACAATACCTTGGCTTCGTAGATGAACTCGCCGCGAATATAGATATAGGCGGCACGCGCCCGCATCGCGAAACCGGCGATCAGCGCCCCTTCGATCAGCTTGTGCGGATCGTGGCGGATGATCTCGCGGTCCTTGCACGAACCCGGTTCGGATTCGTCGGCGTTGATGACCAGGAAGCTGGGGCGGCCATCCTTGCTTTCCTTGGGCATGAAGCTCCACTTCATGCCGGTGGGGAAGCCCGCGCCGCCACGGCCGCGCAGGTTCGACGCCTTGATGATGTCAATGATGGCGTCCTGCCCCAACTCCATCAGCTTTTTCGTGTTGTCCCAATCGCCGCGCTGCATCGCGGCGTCGACGCCCCAGTCCTGGAAGCCGTGGACGTTGGTGAAGATGCGGTCCCTGTCGGCCAGCGGGCCAACGAAAGGCGCGGGTGCGGCGGGTGCGTCAGTCATGCGCGACCTCCAACATTCGTCATGCCAGCGAAGGCTGGCATCTCAGGCATGGGCGCGCTGAGGATGGAGACCCCAGCCTGCGCTGGGGTGACGGGAAATTGGATGGCCATCACCACTCCCCCCGATAATCATGATTTTCGACGACCATCTCCTTCAGCGTCGTCGGGCCACCCTCCGGGCAGCTCGTCTGACGGTCGATCTGCGGGCCGATCTTGGGGCTTCCACCGGCGGCCAGCGTTTCCAAAATGGCGCTCATGCTGTCATAGGTCAGGTCTTCGTAATTATCGTCGTTGATCTGGACCATCGGCGCATTGGCGCACGCGCCCAGACATTCGACCTCGGTCAGCGTGAACAGGCCGTCGGGCGTCGTCGCGCCCTTCACCAGACCCTTGTTCTTGCAGGCCGAAAACACGTCGTCCGACCCGCGCAACATGCAGGGCGTCGTGCCGCACACCTGCACATGGTAACGGCCGACCGGCGCGAGATTGTACATGGTGTAGAAGGTCGCGACCTCATAGACGCGCATATAGGGCATATCGAGCTGGCGCCCGATATATTCCATTACCGGCACGGGCAGCCACCCCTGCGTCTGCGTCTCCGCCCCCACCTGCCGCTGGGCGAGATCGAGCAGCGGCATCACGGCCGACTGCTGCCGCCCGGCGGGGTAGCGCGCGATGATCGTCTTCGCCAGCTCGGCGTTCTCGGCAGTCCAGACGAACGCGCCCCAGCGCGCGCGGACTTCGGCCTCATCAGGAATTTGGGGTGCGTCAGCCATTGTTTCTGCCGAGTTTCCGAGGTTTCATGAAAATCCAAAGCAAAGCCGCCAGCGCAGCTCCGTAAATGCCAGTCGGAATAACAACGAGAACAGGCATGCCACCGTCGAACATGCCACCGCTCCCACCCATCAGTGACCAGACAAAAATCCCGCCCGTAACCCAGACGAGCCAGGAAGCCGTTATAAGCACGGCCTTAGCTGCCCAATGCGAAACGCCCAGCGACCGGGCGACCAACTTAGCCAACAGCCAAACAAGCGCGCCCTGCAATGCCATAAAGGCAATCGTCCCAAACGGTCCGAGCACAGCAAAGCTCATCTCGAAAAGCACGAAACTCACCGGTCACACTCCCCGAACACGATATCCATCGCGCCCAATACGGCGGTGGTGTCGGCGAGCATATGGCCCTTCATCATGAAGTCCATCGCCTGGAGGTGCGAGAAGGCTGTCGGCCGGATCTTGCAACGATAGGGCTTGTTGCTGCCGTCGCTCACCAGATAGACGCCGAATTCGCCCTTGGGGCTTTCCGTCGCGACATAGACTTCGCCCGCGGGCACATGGAAGCCCTCGGTATAGAGCTTGAAGTGGTGGATCAGCGCCTCCATCGACCGCTTCATCTCGCCCCGCTTGGGGGGCGCCACCTTGCGGTCGAAGCTGGCCACCGGCCCTTCCGGCATCTCATTCAGGCACTGTTTCATGATCCGCGCCGACTGGCGGACTTCCTCCACGCGCACCATGAACCGATCATAGCAGTCATAATTGGTGCCGACCGGAACGTCGAAGTCCATCCGGTCATAGACGTCGTATGGCTGCGCCTTGCGGATGTCCCAAGGGATACCCGAACCGCGGATCATCGGGCCGGAAAAGCCCCATTTCAGCGCGTCTTCCTTGCTCACCACGGCAATATCGACATTGCGCTGCTTGAAGATGCGGTTGTCCGCCACAAGGCTGATCGCATCCTCGAACAGGCGCGGCAGGCGCGTGTCGAGCCAGTCGGCAATATCCGTCAACAGCTTGAGCGGCACATCCTGATGCACACCGCCCGGCCGGAAATAGGCCGAATGCATCCGCGCGCCCGACGCCCGCTCGAAGAAGTTGAGGCAATCCTCGCGAATCTCGAACAGCCACAGGTTCGGCGTCATCGCGCCGACGTCCATCACATGCGACCCCAGGTTCAGCATATGATTGCAGATGCGCGTCAGCTCCGCGAAGAACACGCGCAGATATTGCGCGCGCAGCGGCACTTCCAGATCGAGCAGCTTCTCGACGGCGAGCACGTAAGAGTGCTCCATGCCCAGCGGCGAGCAATAGTCCAGCCGGTCGAAATAGGGCAGCGCCTGCAGATAGGTCTTGTACTCGATCAGCTTCTCGGTGCCGCGATGCAACAGGCCTACGTGCGGATCGCAGCGCTCGACGATTTCGCCGTCCAGTTCCATGACCAGGCGCAACACGCCGTGCGCGGCGGGATGCTGCGGGCCGAAGTTGATCGTGTAATTCTGGATTTCCGTGTCGCCCAGCGTCGGGTCCGCCGCGTCGGTGATGTGGTCCAGTTCCTGGAGATAATCAGACATGGTCTACCTCCGTCACCCCAGCGAACGCTGGGGTCTCACTGCCTTTTGGCGCAGCGCAGGAGAAAAGCGGGATCCCGGCTTTCGCCGGGATGACGGAGGTGGTGATATGGTTCATATCTTGCCCTCCGGCTTGACCGGCGCATCGTCCGACTTCTTGACCGCTTCGGCATTGGCCGCAGCCCCTGCCCCGGTATCGGACGGCTTTTCCGTGACCTTGGGCGTCGCGACCGGCGGCGGGGTCGGCGCGCCGGGCGCTTCGCCATGGGCCTTTTCATCGCCGGGCAGGATATAGTCCGCCCCTTCCCACGGCGACATGAAGTCGAAGCTGCGGAAATCCTGCGCCAGTTTCACCGGCTCATAAACGACGCGCTTGTCCTCCTCGGAATAGCGCAGCTCGACAAAGCCGGTCAGCGGGAAGTCCTTGCGCTGCGGATGCCCCTTGAACCCGTAATCGGTCAGGATGCGGCGCAGGTCGGTATTCCCTTCGAACACCACGCCATACATGTCGAACACTTCGCGCTCCAGCCAGCCCGCGACCGGCCAGATGTGCGTGACGGTCGGCACCGGCAAATCCTCGTCGGTCGACACCTTCACGCGGACGCGGTGGTTGCGGGTGACGCTCAACAGGTGATAGCAGACCTCGAACCGTTCGGGCCGGTCGGGATAATCGACGCCCGCGATCTCCATCAACTGCTGATACTGCGCGCCATCGCGCAGCGCCACCATCGCCTCGGCCAGCTTTTCGCGGACCACGGTGAAGCTCAGCTCGTCGGCATGGTCGACAGTCTCGATCAGCATATCGCCCAGCAGCGCCGCGATTTCCTGCGCGATCCCGTCGATCATCGCGATTTTCGGTGCAGAATGACCCATGATCAGCGCCAGCCCCTCAACGCTCGAACGTGCCGATGCGGCGGATCTTCCGCTGCAACTGCATCACGCCATAGAGCAGCGCTTCGGCAGTCGGCGGGCAGCCGGGAACATAAATGTCCACGGGCACGATCCGGTCGCATCCGCGCACGACCGAATAGCTGTAATGATAATAGCCCCCGCCATTGGCGCAGGACCCCATGGAAATGACATATTTCGGTTCCGACATCTGGTCGTAAACCTTCCGCAACGCGGGCGCCATCTTGTTGCACAACGTGCCCGCGACGATCATCACGTCGCTCTGGCGCGGGGATGCGCGCGGCGCGACGCCGAAACGCTCCATGTCGTAACGCGGCATGTTCACATGGATCATCTCGACCGCGCAGCAGGCGAGGCCGAAGGTCATCCACCACAGCGAACCGGTGCGCGCCCACTGGAACAGTTCCTCGGTCGACGTGACAAGGAAACCCTTGTCGCCGACTTCGGCATTCAGCGCGTTGAAGAAATCCTGGTCGGGCTGCGTTCCCACCGGCGGCATGGTGCCGGGGATGGGACGGTCAAGTTCTACTCCCAATCGAGGGCTCCCTTCTTCCACGCATAGACAAGGCCAAGCACCAGCTCCGCTATGAAGATCATCATCGTCGCCCATCCGGCCCAGCCGATTTCACCCAGGCTCACCGACCAGGGGAACAGGAACGCCGCTTCCAGATCGAAGATGATGAACAGGATGGCGACCAGATAGAATCGCACGTCGAACTGGCTGCGCGGCTCCTCGAACGCGGGGAAACCGCATTCATATTCGGACAGCTTGGCCGCGTCCGGCTTGTGCGTTCCCGTCAGGCGGCCGACCAGCATCGGCAGAAACACGAACGCGCTCGAAAGCAGCAATGCGATCCCCAGAAAGATCAGGATCGGCAGATATTGGGCAAGATCGACCAACGGAGTCCCCTTGGCGAAAATGGTTATGGCCGCGCTTTAGGCCCGCTGCATGTGCGAAGCAAGGGGCCGAAGCGGTGAGAATGATTCGCAAGAAACGCCAGGTCGCTGAACGACATGGGGTTTCAACGGATCAGCGCAGCGCGCCCGCCACCAGCTTGTGCAACTTGCTGTGGATGGCGTCGTTCCCGGCGATGATTTCGCGCCGTTCGATCGGCTGGTCGCCGCCGCGAAAGTCGGACACGAATCCGCCCGCCTCGCGCACCAGCAACATGCCGGCCGCCACGTCCCAGGGATGCAGGGCGCTTTCCCAGAAACCGTCATAGCGGCCCGACGCGACATGGGCGAGGTCGAGCGAGGCCGCGCCGAAACGGCGGATGCCCGCGACCGAAGGGGCGACCGCGCCGAAAATGCGGGTCCACTGGGCAAAATCGCCATGGCCCATGAACGGAATGCCGGTGGCGATCACGCAATCGGCGAGATCGCGCCGCGCCGACACGCGCAATCGCTGGTCATGCCGCCATGCGCCCCGGCTCTTTTCCGCCCAGTAGCTTTCGTCGGTCACCGGCTGATAGATGAGGCCCGTCGTCACTTCGCGCTTGCTGCCGCCATAAAGCGGCTCCTCCACCGCGATGGAGATGGCGAAATGCGGGATGCCGTGCAAGAAATTGGTGGTGCCGTCGAGCGGGTCGATGATCCAGCGCGGCTTGGTCGGGTCGCCCTCGATCACGCCGCCCTCTTCCAGCAGGAACCCCCAGTCGGGCCGCGCCTTCTGCAATTCCTCGACCAGCGTGCGTTCGGCCTGCTGGTCCGCCTTGGACACGAAATCGGCGGGGCCCTTGCGGCTGACCTGCAAATTTTCGACCTCGCCGAAATCGCGGCGCAGCTTGCCGCCCGCCTTGCGCGCGGCGCGCTCCATCACGGTCAGAAGGCCCGAATGCGATACCATGTCTGTTCTCCACCGCGCCTTGCCGGGCGGTCTTCCTGCTTATTTCTTCGGGGCGGGCTTGGCGGCCGGGCCCGCCGGACCGGGGCGGTATCCGCACACGCCCGCGATCACCGCCAGCATCTGCGAGGCGTCCTTGCGATCCACCTTGCCCGCATTGGCGGCGATCACCCTTTCGGTCGCCTCGCTCACCTTCGACACCGGATTGGCGTAAAGGCATTCGAACAGGGCGTTCTTGACCGGCTGGCCCACCTCATTGGACTGAAAGGCGCTGGTGATGACGCGCAGCACATGGGCCGCGCTGTCGATCTGCGCCTTGGTCGGCGCGCCCCTGGGCGCGACCTGTGCATGAACCGCCATCGGCGCAAGGCCGATCGAAATGATCCCGGCCATTGCCCCGATGCGTCCCATCAGTCTGCTCGCTTCACATATTCGCGTTCATACACATCAACGACGATGCGCGTGCCCGTCACGATATGGGGCGGCACCATCACGCGCACGCCATTGTCGAGGATGGCGGGCTTGTAACTGGCCGACGCCGTCTGTCCCTTCACCACCGCGTCGGCTTCCACCACGGTCGCCTCGACGGTTTCGGGCAGCTGCACCGAAATCGGCCGCTCCTCATACATTTCCAGCATCACCATCATGCCATCCTGCAGGAAAGCGGCGGCATCGCCAACCAGATCCTGCGGCAGGTTGATCTGTTCATAGGTTTCGGTGTCCATGAACACCAGCATGTCGCCTTCGGCGTAGAGATACTGGAAATCCTTGGTGTCCAGGCGGATGCGCTCGACGCTTTCGGCGGAACGGAAACGGACATTGTTCTTGCGCCCGTCGATCAGGTTCTTCAGCTCCACCTGCATATAGGCGCCGCCCTTGCCGGGCTGGGTGTGCTGAATCTTGACAGCGCGCCACAGGCCGCCTTCATATTCGATATTGTTGCCGGGACGAATGTCCACGCCGCTGATCTTCATCGCGATCCTGCCTGTCTGAACTATCTGGAAAAAGAGCCGGAGCGGCCTCTACATCGACCGGCGCGTCAGGGCAAGGGGGTCGGCCGGGTCAGACGGCGACGGCCACGTTGGGAAGGCCCTCCGCCGCCGCCCGCTGCACGACCGGTTCAACCAGCCCCATATGACGCAATTTCCGCTCGATGCCCGCCCACAGGATGCGAAAGCCTTCCCGCGCCGCACTGCCCGCCGCGAACGCGGTCAACGGCGCGCGCCGCTCGGCCATCTGCTCGATCAGGCTGGCCATGGGAATGGTCGGCCAGGCGGGATATTTCGCCAGCGCCGCCTTGTGCAGGCTGCGGCGGCGGTCCACCATCGAAAAGACCGGCAGCATCGGCGGATGCCGGCCATCCCTGTGCCGGGTCAGGAAATGGCGAACGCGCAGCAGCCCGCGCATCGACAGCGCCGACGGAACGGTGGGCACGACGATCAGGTCGGCGAGCAACATGATCTTGCGGTTCGCCTCGCTGAAACCGGGGGCGCAGTCGATCAGGATGATGTCATAGGCCTCGTTCAGCCGGTGCAGCCAGTGCGCCTGCCTGCGCTCCTGCCACAAGCGCGCCAGAAAATTGTCCGACCGCCGCATATTGGGGTCGCCCGCGATCAGGCTGACGCCGGGGATAGCACTGGGCCGGACGAAATCGGCCAGGGCGCGCCGCGCGTCGGCGACCGCATCCAGATCGGGCCGCTCCACGCCCTCCCCGCGCGACAATATCCAGCTGCTGTCGGCGCCTTCATCGACCTCCCACAACAGCACATTATGTCCGCTGGCCGCCGCCTCGCTCGCCAGCTGGATGGCGATCGTCGTCTTGCCGACGCCACCCTTGGAATTGAAGATCGCAATCGCCGCCATCGCCTCTTCCCCCGCGCCAGCGACCGACAGGACGCTGGACGCCGGATCATAAGCCCGATGGCGACATGATTACAAACGCGCTAACCATGATTTTCGTTACGGAAAGCGCGCATCGCGCCATCCGCCGGTCAGGATGCCCCGGCTGGCCCACCCGCCGGAGCCGCACCGGCCGATTGCCCGGCCCGCTGGCTGACCCACAAACGCCACAGGCCGGCGACATTGCCCCATGCGCCGCTCGTTACCTGCGCCAGCGCCTGGCCGCCGCCAGCATAGTCGCCCGACCGCGCCAGCGCGATGCCCAGACGGGTGTTGACGCGCCCCGCGTCCACCCCGCCCTTGCTGGCCGCCATGCGATAATAGTCCGCCGCCTGCGCATATTGCGCCATGCTGTAATAGCTGTCGGCCACGGCCAGCGCGGCCGCGCCATCCTTCGCCGCGCCCGCCTTCTTCGCCAGCGCGGGCAAGGCGGCGATGTCCTTCTTCGCCTTGGGCGCCGCCGTCAGCAACAGCTTCGCCGTCGCCGCCTGCGTCACCGGCAACTTGCCCGCCGCCCGGCCGGCCGCGATCACCGTCTGGGCCTCCGCGCTGGCGCCCGCGCCGTTCGCCAGCGTCGCGTAATTCTGATAGTCGCGCTCGCTCGCCATCGCCCCCACCGCCGCCTGCAACCGATAGATGTCCAGTTGCACCTGCGGATCCAGCTTCGGCTCATCCATGATGTTCGCCAGTGCCGACCGCCAGTTGGGCGTGGAGGGATAGACCGACAGGCGCTCGCCATATAGCTGGCTGACGGCGGCCCAGTCGCCGCCCTGCATCGCCAGCGAAATCGCCTTGTCATACCAGGGGGCCGGGATCGGCCTGCCCGCCGCGCGATAGGTCGCCAGCGCCTGCTCGACCAGCGGCCGCGCCTCCTTGGGCTTGCGCTTGCGCAGCAATATGTCGGCCATCAACAGCGTCGCGTCGACCCCGTCATAGCCCAGCGAGCGCGCATAGTTGAGCTGCGCGATGGCGTCGTCATTATTGCCGACATAATAGGAATAGAGACCAGCCATATAGCGCAACCGGGGGGCTTCCGCAGGCGGCACCGACTGCGTCTTGAACATGTCGGTCAGCGCGATCCGCTGCGCCTGCACGTCGCCGCGCTTCGACGCGGCCTCGAACCGCAGCCCGGCGGCGATATAATTCTCCAGGTCGCTGGTCGGCATCAACCCGCCGATGCGCGCCTGCGCCGACACCAGGTCGCCTGCCGCAAAGGCGGCGCGCACGGCCGCCACGTTCGCCCGGAAACCGTCGGTCAGCGCCACCGGCGGCCCCGCGTCGATCTTCTTGCGCGCCTGCGCAGGGGGCGAGACCATCAGGCCGATGGAAACAGCCAATGCAAAGCTGGCGGAGCCACAAACGCGACGCATGGAAAAACTGCCTCCCCCGACCATCCGGAATCAACGACGGCGGAGCGCACCCGCGCCCCGCCGTGCAATCTTATAGGGTCGCTCAGGCCCCCTTGCTAGCCAGATAGGTCAGCCACAGTTCCGCCACCTGCTTGCGCGCGCCCGTCTGAACCGCGGTGAAAGCCGCCTTGGCGCCCGCCATATCGCCGCCCAGCGTCTTGGCGATGCCCAGGCGCAGGTTGGTTTCGTCCATGTCGACGCCGCCCTTCTGCTTGGCCAGTTCAAACATCGCGGTGGCCTTGGCGTAATTGGCGTAGCCCAGATAAGCGTCGCCGACCGAAGCGGCGATCTTGCCGTTCGCGGCCTTGGCCGCATCGGCCTCGCCGCTGGGCAGCGACGCCTTGTCCGGGCCGATCTTGTCCACCGCGATCTGATAAAAATCGGCCATCTGCGTGGCGCTCATCTTGCCCTCGGCGCGACCGGCATCAATCGCCGACTTGACCTCGCCATAACTGCCGGTCTTCGAGGCCATTTCCGCATATTCCATGAAATCGCCGGCCACTTTCAGGCCGCCCGAAGCCGACATCAGGCGGTAAACGTCCAGGTTCTCGCGATTGCTCAGCGTCGGGTTGGCCTGCAGGAACAGGCGGATCAGCGTGCGCAGATTTTCGCCGCTGGGTTCGGCGGCATAGGCCAGCTTCGCCCATTCGGCGACTTCGGGCAGCTTGGCGGCGGCGGCGCGGCTGACGCCGATCTGATACCATTGCGCGGGCACCGGCTGGCCGCCGGCCTTCAGCGCGTCAGCGGCGGTCTTCAGCGCGGCCAGGCCCTGCTGGTTGAAACCGCGCGCCGGCTCGACCGCGGCGTTGGCGGTCCCCGCCTTGCCGAAATAGGCCTGGGCGATTGTCACCTGCACGGATTCGGGCTTGGCGCCCGCCTGCAACGCCGCCTGCGCGCGCTGGATGGCCAGGTCGTATTCCTTCGCCTGGAAAGCGCCATTGGCGGCGATTTCGTTGAACTGCGCCAGATTTTCGGCGGGGGTCAGGCCGCTGTCCAGCATCTGCGCCAGCGCCTCGCCCTGCAGCGCGCCGTCCTTGCTGGTGATCGACAGGTTCAGCTTGATCGCGCCAACCTGATATTTGTCGTCATTCGACTTCGACAGCCCGTCGGCCTCGGCCAGCGACGCCTTCGCCGCTGCGAAATCCTGCTTCTCCATCGCCGCCTGCGCGGCCTGCAACGCCTTGATGACCTCGGGCGACACATTCAGCTTCGGCCCGGACTGCTTCTTTTCCTTCGCGGCCATGGCGGGGGCGGCAACGACGCCGCCGGTCAGCGCCAAAGCCAGCGCGAGCGCCACGGGGGTAACAAAACGCATGATCCTCTACTCCTTTGCAGCCCGTGCGGCACACAGGCGACCTCTCTGCCGATGCACCGGTTAGGGGCCGGTGCGTGAACGGGCTTTGAACAAGCCTAAAATGATGGCCAATGCAACCATGATGCGCTGGACTCTCACGCATTTAACGGTCGACGCCGTTCAACGCTCCATAGCGGCTCTAAAACTTCCGCGCGCACGCGCACGCGCGCGAGCGCGCGAGGGGTGACAGATTTGTTTCGCTCGGCTAGAGCCGTTGGCCATACCCCATCCCACCCGAAAAGAGAGTCGCATTGACCGACGAGACCGCCCTCGCCGACCCCTCGGACATCAGCCCCATTTCCATCGTCGAGGAGATGAAGGCCAGCTATCTCGACTATGCGATGTCGGTCATCGTCGCGCGCGCCCTGCCCGACGTGCGCGACGGGCTGAAGCCGGTGCACCGCCGCATCCTGTTCTCGGCCAATGAGAGCGGCTTCACCTACAACAAGCCCTATCGCAAGTCGGCCCGCATCGTCGGCGAAGTGATCGGTAAATATCATCCGCATGGCGACAGTTCGATCTACGACGCTCTGGCGCGGATGACGCAGGACTGGGCCATGCGCGTGCCGCTGATCGACGGCCAGGGCAATTTCGGCTCGATGGACCCCGATCCGCCTGCCGCCATGCGGTATACCGAAGCGCGCCTCGCCAAGGTGACCAACGCCCTGCTCGACGATCTCGACAAGGACACGGTCGATTTCCAGCCCAATTACGACGCCTCGGAAAGCGAGCCGCAGGTGCTGCCGGCGCGCTTCCCCAATCTGCTGGTCAACGGCGCGGGCGGCATCGCGGTCGGCATGGCGACCAACATCCCGCCGCATAATCTGGGCGAAGTCATCCGCGCCTGCCTCGCCTATATCGACAATCCCGGCATCAGCACCGACGAACTGATCCAGATCGTCCCCGGCCCCGATTTCCCCACCGCCCCGCTGATCCTGGGCCAGTCGGGCGCCCGCGCCGCCTATCACACCGGGCGCGGCTCCATCATGATGCGCGCCCGGCATGAGATCGAGGAAGGACGCGGCCGAGGCAGCGAGGTGCGCCGCTCCATCGTGCTCACCGCCATCCCCTATCAGGTCGGCAAGAACGGCCTCGTTGAAAAGATCGCCGAAGCCGCCAAGAACGCCAGAGATAAAGACCCAGACGTTCGGAAACGGGGCATTGAGGGAGTCGTCGATATTCGCGACGAATCCAGCCGCGAAGGTGTTCGGATCGTCATCGACCTCAGGCGTGACGCTCAAGAAGAGGTCGTGCTCAACCAGCTCTGGCGCAACACCCCTGCCCAGTGCAGCTTCCCCGCCAACATGCTCGCCATTCGCGGCGGCCGCCCCGAAACGCTGGGCCTGCGCGACATTATCGAGGCGTTCATCCGCTTCCGCGAGGAAGTCATCACCCGCCGCACCAAGTTCGAGCTGAACAAGGCGCGCGACCGCGCCCATATCCTGCTTGGCCTGGTCATCGCGGTCACCAACCTCGATGAAGTCGTCCGCATCATCCGCGGTTCCTCCAGTCCCGCGCAGGCGCGCGAGGCACTGCTCGCCATCGACTGGCCGGTGGCGGAAATCGCCCCCTATCTGCGCCTTGTCGAAGCGATCGAAACGGACGTCTCCGGCGACACCTATCGCCTGACCGACATTCAGGTGCGCGCCATCCTCGACCTGCGCCTGCATCGCCTCACCGCCCTTGGCCGCGACGAAATCGGCAAGGAACTGGCGGAACTGGCCGCCGCCATCGCCGAATATCTCGCCATCCTCTCCGACCGCGCCAAACTCTGCGCCGTCATGCGCGAGGAGTTCGAGGCGATCGAGCGCGACTTCGCCACCCCGCGCGTCTCCGAAATCACCGCCGCCGCCGACGGGATCGAGGATGAGGATCTGATCGAGCGCGAGGAGATGGTCGTCACCGTCACCATGCAGGGCTATATCAAGCGCACCCCGCTCGATACCTTCCGGGCGCAGGCGCGCGGGGGCAAGGGCCGCAGCGGCATGGCGACCAAGGATAAGGACGCCGTCACCGAACTCTTCGTCACCTCCACCCACACGCCGGTCCTCTTCTTCTCGACCGCGGGCAAGGTCTATCGCATGAAGGTCTGGCGCCTGCCCGAAGGCGGCCCGGCGACGCGCGGGCGGCCGATGGTCAACCTGCTGCCGCTCGGCCCGGGCGAAACCATCTCCACCGTCCTCCCCCTGCCGGAGGATGAGGCCGAATGGGCCAAGCTGCACGTCATGTTCGCCACCGCAAAGGGCAATGTCCGCCGCAACTCCATGGACGCCTTCGCCAATGTGCCCAGCAACGGCAAGATCGCGATGAAGTTCGAGGGCGAGGATGAGGATGACCGGCTGATCGGCGTCGCCCTGCTCGACGAGCGCGACGACGTGCTGCTCGCCACCCGCAACGGCAAGGCGATCCGTTTCCAGGCGGAGGATGTCCGCGAATTCCAGAGCCGCAACTCCACCGGCGTGCGCGGCATGAAGCTGGCCGACACCGACGAAGTCATCTCCCTCTCCATCCTCCACCGCTCCGGCGCCGATCAGGACCAGCGCGAGGAATATCTGCGCTATGCCCCGTGGAAGCCTGAAAAGGACGGGGAAATGCAGGATCAGGCCATGTTCGCGCTGATGAAGGAGCGCGAACAGTTCATCCTCACCGTCTGCGCCAACGGCTATGGCAAGCTGTCATCGGCCTATGAATATCGCCGCACCGGGCGCGGCGGCCAGGGCATCACCAATATCGACAATATCGCTCGCAACGGCCCCGTCGTCGCCAGCTTCCCCGCGACCCAGGCCGACCAGTTGATGCTCGTCACCGACCAGGCGAAACTGATCCGCATGGGCCTTTCGTCCCTGCGCGTCATCGGCCGCGGCTCGGCGGGCGTCCGCCTCTTCAACGTAGCCGACAACGAACATGTCGTCAGCGCCGCCCGCATCGAGGAAAGCGAAGAGGAAGCGGTGGGCGAAGGCGGCGAGGAAGCGACAGAGGCGTAAGCCCTCCAGCAACACCTCTCCCAAATCGTCACCCCGGCTCTGAGCCGGGGTCCAGCTTCCCTCATTCCAAAACCGCCTAGGCCGGTGGAGAAAAAGAGTGCAGCTCCCTCTGTGGCAATCCTGCGTCCGCCCCTGTCACCGGAATCCCCTGCGATTGAGGCGACCTACTTTGACATTGCCAGCCAGATTGAGGCAAACATCCCCACCTTAGGAGGTTTCCAACAAGGGGCTGTTAAATGACGAACAAGAATGTCGCTTTAGCGGGTGGCGGGCTTGTCGCTCTGGGATTGTTTCTACCCATAGCGACATTGCCGGTTGTTGGCACAATGAACCTAATGGGCGGGGGCACGAACTGGTTCGCTCTTTCCGTCATGGCGCTCGCGATCATCGTGCTTGTCTTGGCATTCCGGTCCAATGAGCGCGATGTTATCTTCCCCGGCGCAGCTATCGCCGTCATGCTGGCCTACCGCTTTGGGATGCTCCAATGGCACATTGCGGAAATGCGGAGCAGACTGGACGAACTAAAAGACAACCCATTCGCTGGAATCGCCGAAACGGCAATGGGAGGCGTCCAACTTCAGTGGGGCTGGCTCGTTCTTGCAGCAGGGGCCGCCGCGACAATTTATGCGGGGATTCAGGCTCGCAAAGCAGAGGAAATTGGCATCTTGGAGCGTCCTGACAGCAGCGCAACGAAGATAGCCGCGGTTTCTACTGCACTCATGATCGTAGTTCCAGCATATGAGTTGGCCCAACTGGTAAGCGAGAAATCGGCTGAGGTAGCTGGAGTCGATAGCATGAACCCGACTAACCCTGCTGCAACTTCGGTGGACGCTCAGGCAGTACAGGCCAGCCGCGAGCAAGCTGACTACATTGCAAAGAGCCTCAAGGTCTATGATCTTAGTGCACGATATTTCGATAGTATGCTGGACGGCCGCATTCCCGGCGTCGAGTTCAAAATCAAAAATAACGGCAATCGTACCCTCAACAAAGTCACTGTTCGCGTTGTTTTTCAGGATAAGGATGGCAACCCTATTGCTGAGGAAGAATACTATCCCGTCTTGGTAACTTCGTCTAGCTTTGGCAATGATAACACACCACTGCGACCCAACTATATATGGCAGCAAGAGTCCGGCCAATTCTATTCAGCAAAGAAGGTGCCCAATGAGTGGGAACCGGGTCGCGCCACCGCGACTATCACCGAAATTGAGTTCGCAGACACAGGATTACAGTAGCAGTCCACTCACCCCCCAACCTGATCGCCCTCCACAACGTCAAACCCACCCCAAAAAATTCCCCTGTCCTACAGCCCCGCCCCAATGTTACGCCCGTGCCCGTCCGATCCGCATACAGCGTCAGGGTTGCGCGCGGTGTTGGACGCCTTGCAAGGGACGGGGAGTCCATCACCCCGATAAAATGGAGCGTTCGGCGCCGGGGGCGTGGACGCAGGAACAACAAAAGTGCCACGGACAACCGGGCGCGAACCCATACTGCCATTCCATGGCAGGGCCGGTTCATAAGTTATTGTTTTTGTACCTTCAAATCGCCACATCGGGAGCATTCCCGCCCGTCGCGGCGATTTCGCCCGGCTCCGTCGGACGATAACATCAACCGGACCCGGCGCCGCGGGGCGGGCCGACCGGACCCACTCAACCGCCCGGACGGCTTTTCATCCGGGCGGCTTTTTCCGTGGCTTTTCAAGTCTCTGCGGTCAACACTTCAACCGACCGCGCAGCCACGCGCACCGCCCCCAGCGGCGTCGCAAAGTCGCCATCCTCGCCCGACCCGTTCACGCAGATCGCTAGCCCGGCCTCGACCAGCCAGAGCGTCACCCGCCGCCGCTCCGCCTCTTCCCATTGCGCCACCCGCATCGCCGCGCCGCCCTCGTCCAGCCACAGCGCCGCCTCCGGCGTCAGCCAGGCCACGTCCCGCAATCCCGCCACCCGCGCGCGCAGCGCCGCCATTGCCCGCGCATGACCCCAGATCGCCTCGTCCCGCGCCGCCCAGTCGACCCAGCCGATGCCGTTATCCTGCGCATAGGCATTGTTGTTGCCCCGCTGGCTCCGCCCGAATTCGTCCCCCGCCGTCAGCATGATCGTGCCGCGCGACAGGAACAGGGTGGACAGCAACGCCATGACGTCACGCCGCCGCGCGGCCAGCACGGCCGGATCGTCGCTCGGCCCCTCCACGCCATTGTTCCAGCTTAAATTATGGTCGTGCCCGTCGCGATTATCCTCGCCATTGGCGTGGTTGGCCTTGGTCGCATAGGCAGTCATGTCCGCCAGCGTGAAGCCGTCATGCGCGGCCAGAAAATTGACGCTGCGGCTCCTCGCGTCCCCGCCGAACAGGTCCGACGATCCCGCCAGCCGCGTCGCCAGCGCGCCGATCATCCCCGCGTCCCCGCGCCAGAAACGGCGCATGTCGTCGCGATAACGGTCATTCCATTCCAGCCATCCCGGCCCGAACCGCCCCAACTGGTATCCGCCCGGCCCGATGTCCCATGGCTCGGCGATCATCACCCGGTCCGCCAGCACCGGGTCCGCCGCCATTTCCCGCAGCAACGGCGCGGCCGGATCGAAGCCATCGGCCATCCGCCCCAGCGCCGGGGCGAGATCGAAGCGGAACCCGTCCACCCCCGCCTGCGTCACGAACCAGCGCAGCGAATCCAGGATCAACCGGCGGCTCACCGGATGATTGCAATCAATGCTGTTGCCGGTGCCGGTATCGTTGATCAGCCGCCCGTCGGGCTCGTGCCGGAAATATGATCGCGCATCCAGCCCGCGCAGCGACAGCGTCGGCCCCATCCCGTCACTCTCGCCATCATGGTTATAGACGACGTCCAGGATCACGCCGATCCCCGCCGCGCGCAGCGCCGCCACGCTCGCCCGCAACTCCGCCATGCCCCCCGGCGCGAGGCGCGGGTCGAGCGCGAAATAGCTGACCGGATTATAGCCCCAGGCGTTGGTGAGGCCCAGCGGCCCCAGATGCCGCTCATCAATCCATGCGTTGACCGGCATCAATTCCACCGCGCCGACATGCAGCGCCTGCAAATGGGCGATCACCGCCGGATGCGCCAGCGCCTTTATGGTGCCCCGCTGCTCGGCCGGAATATCCGGGTGCGCCATGGTGAAGGCCCGCACCTGAAGCTCGTAGATCAGCCCGCCCGGCGCAAAAACCGGCGGCGCGGGCGGCACGGGCGCGCATGGCGCTTCCACCACCCCCTTGGGCGCGAGAGGCGCGGTGTCGCCCCCGTCCCCCCGCCGCGCGGCCAGCCGGGCATCATAGGCAAAGGCGCGGTCGATGGCCGTGGCATAGGGGTCGAGCAGCAGCTTGTCGGGGTCGAACCAATACCCCGCATCGGGATCATAAGGGCCATCGGCACGCAGCCCGTAACGCGCCCCCACCCCCACGCCCGCGACATGGACGTGCCATAACCCATCGTCCCCCCGCGCCATCGGCAACCGCGCCTCATGGTCGCCCGCGTCGAACAGGCACAGCCACAAGGCGGTCGCATCAGGCGCATGAACGGCAAAATCGGCCCCGGTCGCGGAAAGGCGCGGCCCCGCCCCCCTCATCCCGCCGCCTTCACCAGGTCGGCGAACAGGGCGGCATAGCGCGCCGCGCTCCGCCCCCAGGAAAAATCGGCCTTCATGCCGTTGCGCTGCATCGTGATCCAGCCCGGCCGATCGCCATGCAGCGCCACCGCCCGCGCCATCGCCCGGCGCAACGCCCCGGCGTCGTCAGGCGCGAAGTGCAGGCCCGTGGCGACGCCCGCCGCCACCGCCGCCTCATTGGCGTCGATCACCGTATCGGCCAGCCCGCCGACCCGCGCCACCACCGGCACGCAGCCGTAACGCAACCCGTAAAGCTGGGTCAGCCCGCACGGCTCGAAGCGCGACGGGATCAATATCGCGTCGCCGCCCGCCTGCATCATGTGCGACAGCGGCTCGTCATAGCCGATATGCGCGCCCACCCGCCCGCGATGCTTGTCCGCCGCTTCCAGAAACGCCGCTTCCAGTTCTGCGTCGCCCGACCCCAGCAGCGCCAGCTTCGCGCCCATGGCGACCATCCCGTCCATTTCCTCGACCAGCAGGTCCATGCCCTTTTGCCAGGTCAGGCGGCTGATGACGATGAACAGCGGCGCGCGATCCCGCTTCAGCCCGAACGCCTGCTCCACCGCGCGGCGACTGGCCATTCGCCCGCCCAGTCTGCGCGCGGCAAAGGGCGCGGGCAGCATCGGGTCGGCCTCAGGATTCCACAAATCCGTGTCGATGCCGTTCAATATGCCGTGCAGCCGGTCCGCCCGCCCGTCGAGCAGCCCGTCCAGCCCCATGCCATCGTCGGGCCTGCGGATTTCCTCGGCATAGGTCGGGCTGACCGTGGTGATGGCATCGGCCGAAATCAGCCCCGCCTTCAAAAATCCGACGCCGCCATAATATTCGATCCCGTCCATCGCCCAGCTTTCGGGCGGCAGGCCCAGCCAGCCGAAAATCTCCGCCCCGAACCGCCCTTGAAAGGCGAGATTATGGATGGTCAGCACGCGGGGCAGATGCGCGGCCGGGCCAAAGCGCATATAGGCCATGGCCATCGCCCCCTGCCAGTCATGGGCGTGGACGATATCGGACCGCCACCCTTCGACGCCCGCCGCCGCCAGGTCGGCCGCGACCTTGCCCAATGCGGCAAAGCGCCGCCAATTGTCGGGCCAGTCCTTGCCCGCCGCATCGCCATAAATGCCGCCCTCGCGCGCGAACAGCGCCGGGCTGTCCAGCACCAGCAGGTCATGCCCCGCGACATGCGCCGCCAGCACGGTCGCAGGCACGCCCAGCAACGCATCATATCGCGCGACTTCCCGCGCCTCGCCCAGCCGCGCGATGATCGCCGGGTAGCCGGGAACCAGCGTCCGCACGACCACATCCTCGCCCGCCAGCGCAGCGGGCAATGCCCCCACCACATCGGCCAGCCCGCCGGTCTTGACCAGCGGATAGATTTCCGATGCAACCGCCAGGCACTTCATGCGCGCGTCACGCCTCCAGCCGATCGATCATCGGCTGCGTGATCAGGCAGATGCCGCTCTTCGTCCGGCGGAACCGCAGCGCATCATCTTCGGGATGCTCGCCCACGATCAGGCCCGGCGGGATCGCTATGCCGCTGTCCACCACGCATTTATGCAGCCGCGCGCCGCGCCCCACCTCGCATCCGGGCATGATGATGCTTTCGGTGACGGACGAGAAGCTATGGGTGCGAACGCCTGAAAACAGCAGGCTCCGGTGCAGCGACGATCCCGACACGATGCACCCGCCCGCGATCAGCGACGATGTCGCGGCCCCGCGCCGTCCATCCTCATTATGCACGAACTTGGCGGGCGGCGTGACCTCCGAATAGGTCCATAGCGGCCAGCTGCGGTCATACAGGTCGAGCGAGGGCACGACATCGGTCAGGTCGATATTTGCCTGCCAATAGGCGTCGATGGTGCCGACGTCCCGCCAATAGGGCACGGCCTCGCTCTCCGCCCGCACGCAACTGCGCGAAAAACGGTGCGCGACCGCTTTGCCGTGGCGCACGATATGGGGGATGATGTCGCCGCCGAAATCGCGATTGCTCGCCGGGTCGGCGGCGTCGCGCCGCAATGTCTCGATCAGATATTTCGTGCGGAACACATAAATGCCCATCGACGCCAGCGCCATCGCGGGATTGCCCGGAATGGCGGGCGGATCGGCCGGCTTTTCAAGGAAAGCGGTGATGTTGTCGGCGTCGTCGACATGCATCACGCCAAAACCGCTCGCCTCCTCGCGTGGCACCTCCAGGCATCCGACGGTGACGTCCGCGCCACTATCCACATGCTGCTGGAGCATGAGTTCATAGTCCATTTTGTAAACATGGTCGCCCGCCAGGATGACCATATATTCGGGCGCATAGCTTTCGATGATGTCGATATTCTGGAACACCGCGTCGGCCGTCCCTTCATACCACTGGCTTTCCGACACGCGCTGGCTGGCGGGCAAGATGTCGAAGCTTTCGTTGCGTTCGGTGCGAAAGAAGTTCCAGCCGCGCTGCAAATGGCGGATCAGCGAATGGGCCTTATACTGGGTCGCCACGCCGATGCGCCGGATGCCGCTATTGAGCGCATTGGACAGGGCGAAATCGATGATCCGCGCCTTGCCGCCGAAATGGACAGCGGGCTTTGCGCGCTTGTCGGTCAGTTCGGCGAGGCGACTGCCCCGCCCGCCCGCCAGCACATAGGCCATGGCGTCGCGCGCGATCGGATGGTTTCCGCGCTGCATCCTCTTATCTCTCCATCGCCCCGGCGCTCGCCCTATTCTTCCCATTCCAGCATCAGCGTGCCCAGCGGCGGCAGCGTCACCTGCGCCCAGCCATCGGCCCCGGCATCGACAAAGCCCAGATTGCCGATGTCCGACCCGCCATAATAGGCCGCATCGCTGTTCAATATCTCGCGCCAATGGCCGCCCTGCGGCAATTTCAGCGGATAAAGCGGCCGTTCGACCGGGGTCAGGTTGCTGATGACGACAATCGGCTTCTCCCCCGGCGCGCGCCGAACCCAGGCGAACACGGAATCGGCGGCCGCGTCGACCAGCACCCATTCGAAACCTTCAGGCTCGCAATCGCGGGCGTGCAGAGCCGGGCGCGATTTGTAGAGCCGGTTCAGGTCGCGCACCAACTGGCGCACGCCGCGATGGGGCGCATAGATATTCAGCCCCCATTCCAGCTCGCCATTCTCGCTCCACTCCTCGCGTTGGGCGAATTCCTGCCCCATAAACAGCAGCTTCTTGCCGGGATAGCCCCACATCAGCGTGTAAAATGCGCGCAGCGTCGCGAATTTTTCCGGGTCGCTACCCGCCATCTTGTGCAGCAGCGACGATTTGCCGTGCACCACCTCGTCATGGCTCAGCGGCAGGACGAAATTCTCGTTGAAGGCATAGAGCAGCCCAAAGGTCACATCGTCATGGTGGTGGACCCGATGCACCGGATCGCGCGCCAGATAGCGCAGCAAATCGTGCATGAAGCCCATATTCCACTTGAAGCCGAAACCCAGCCCGCCCTCATGCACGGGGTGCGACACTTTGGGCCAGCTTGTCGATTCCTCGGCGATGGTCATCACGCCGCCATGCGTGGCATAGAGCGCCGTGTTCATGTCGCGTAGAAAGCCAACCGCTTCCCAATTCTCGTTGCCGCCCTCGGCATTGGGCACCCATTCCCCGTCCCCGCGCGAGTAATCAAGATAGAGCATGGAGGCGACCGCATCGACTCGCAGCCCGTCGACATGGAAACGCTCGGCCCAATAAAGGGCGTTGTTGATCAGATATTGGGCGACCTCGCGCCGCCCGAAATTGAAGATCGCCGTGTTCCAGTCGGGGTGAAATCCCTTGCGCGGGTCTTCATGCTCATACAGGGCCGTGCCGTCGAAACGGGCCAGACCATGATCGTCGACCGGGAAATGGGCCGGCACCCAGTCGATCAGGACGCCGATGCCCGCCCGGTGCGCGCCATCGACGAAACGGGCGAAACCTTCAGGATCGCCAAAGCGCGCGGTCGGCGCATAAAGGCCGGTGGTCTGGTAACCCCAGCTCGGATCATAGGGATATTCGCTGATCGGCATGAACTGGATATGGGTGAAGCCCATTTCCACGACATAGGGAATGAGGCGCGACGCCATCGCGTCCCAGGTCAGGAAATCGCCATGCTCGTCGCGCTGCCAGGAACCGGCGTGAACCTCATAAATCGAAATGGGCTGGCGGCGCAGGTCGACGCTCTTCCAATGGTCGCGATGCTTGGCGTCGCCCCACACATGCGCCATCGGCTCGGCCACGACCGAAGCGGTCGCGGGCCGCAATTCCGACTGAAAGGCGAAAGGGTCGGCCTTGAGCGGCAGCAGCGTGCCGTCAACGCCCAATATCTCATATTTATAGGCCGTGCCGGGACCGATGCCGGGCAGAAAAATCTCCCAAACCCCCACATCGGCGCGGCGGCGCATGGTCGCGCGGCGACCGTCCCAGCGGTTGAACTCGCCGACCACCGAAACCCGTTTCGCATTGGGCGCCCACACCGCGAAATGCGTGCCCTCCACCCCTTCAAACGTCATCGGATGCGCGCCCAGCTTGTCGAACAGCCGCTGGTGCGATCCTTCCGCCAGGAAATAATCGTCCATCGGCCCCAGCACCGGGCCGAAGCTGTAGGGGTCTGTCATGTCATATTCGGCGCCATCGGCGTAAACGGCGCGATAGTGCAGCGGCGTCGGCTCCTCGATCGCGACGGCGCCCGCAAACAGCCCCGCCGGGTCGATCCGGGCCAGCTCGCCCACGACTTCGCCGTCCAGGGTCTGCGCCTCCACCGACACCGCTTCGGGCATGAAGACGCGGGCGACCAGCGCCGCGCCTTCGACATGGACGCCCAGGACGGAAAACGGATCATCCTCCAGCCCGGTGGTAATCCGTTCAATCCGTTCGGGTGTCAGCATCGGCACTCTCCATCTCTGCGCGAATCGATCTTAACGAAAAACGCAATCTTTCGGAAATTACGGTATTTTCCAGATATCTCTCGCATACTCGCGGATCGTCCGGTCGGAAGAGAACCACCCCATGCGCGCGACATTGTGGATGGCCATGCGCGCCCAGATCGCGGGATCGCGCCATAGCTCGTCAACGCGCCGCTGCGCCGCAGAATAGCTGTCGAAATCGGCCGCGACCATGAACCAGTCGCTATTGTAAATGCCATCGATCAGGCCCTTGTAGCGGTCTGGATCATCCGGGGAAAACACCCCGCTGGCGATTGCGTTCAACGCCTGCGACAATTCCTTGCTCTGGCCGATGGCTTCGCGCGGGTCATAACCCTTGGCGCGCCGCTCGTTCACCTCCTGCGCGGTGAGGCCGAATATGATGATATTCTCCTCGCCCACATGGTCGCGCATCTCGACATTCGCGCCGTCGAGCGTGCCGATGGTCAGCGCGCCATTGACCGCGAACTTCATGTTCCCTGTGCCCGACGCCTCCATGCCGGCGGTCGAAATCTGTTCGGACAGGTCGGCGGCGGGGATCATCACTTCCGCCATCGACACATTGTAATTGGGCACGAACTGGACCTTCAAAAGGCCCTGAACCGCCGGGTCGTAATTGACCGCGCGGGCGACGTCATTGGCCAGTTTGATGATGAGCTTGGCGTTATGATAGCTCGGCGCGGCCTTGCCCCCGAACAGCTTGACGCGCGGCGCCCAGTCCTTTTCCGGGTGCGACCGGATCTGGTCATAGAGGGACACCGCCTCGATGATGTTCAGCAATTGCCGCTTATATTCATGGATGCGCTTGATCTGGATGTCGAACAGCGCCGCCGGATCGATCCGGGCGTTCAACCGCTTGCGCAGCAGGCTGGCCAGCGCCTCCTTGTTGGCGCGCTTGACGGCCATGAACCGTTGCTGGAACGCGCCGTCGTCGGCGAAGCGGTCAAGGTCGCGCAGCGCCTCGGCATCGTCCATGAACGCGTCGCCAATCGCCTCGCGGATCAACTCGAACAGACCATGATTGCACTGCATCAGCCAGCGGCGGAAGGTGACGCCATTGGTCTTGTTGTTGATCCGCGCGGGATAGAGCCGGTGCAGGTCGGAAAAGACGGTGACCTTCATCAGATCGGTATGCAGCGCCGACACGCCGTTGACGCTGTGCGATCCGGCAAAGGCCAGGTTGCCCATGCGCACCCGCCGCGCGCCGCCCTCGTCGATCAGCGAAATCGCGCTGATCGCGCCATCGTCGAACTGGCCCGACCGCCGCGCTTCCGCCAGCAACCGGCTGTTGACGGCATAGACGATCTGCATGTGCCGGGGCAGCAGCCGCTCGAACAGCGGCACCGGCCAACTTTCCAGCGCCTCGGGCAGCAGCGTATGGTTGGTGTAGCTGAACGTGCGGCGGGTAATGTCCCACGCCTCGTCAAAGTCGAGGCCATGAATGTCGAGCAATATCCGCATCAATTCCGCAACCGCCACCGCCGGGTGGGTATCGTTGAGCTGGATCGCGGCCTTGTCCGGCAGCGTCTGGATGCTGCCGAAATATTGCAGGTGTCGCCGCACGATGTCCTGCAACGATGCGGAGGAGAAGAAATATTCCTGCCGCAACCGCAATTCCTGCCCGGCCGCCGAACTGTCGGCGGGATAGAGCACGCGGGTCAGCGCCTCCGCCCGGTTGCTTTCGGAGAGCGCGCCCAGATGGTCGCCCGCATTGAACTTGTCGAGCAATATCGGGTCGATCGGCTGCGCCTCCCACAGACGCAGCGTGTTGACCCGCTTGCCCCGCCAGCCGGCAATCGGCGTGTCATAGGGGGTGGCGATCACCCGCTCGACCGGTTTCCACATCATCTGGTGCGGCCCGGCATTCTCTCCCTCGGCCGGGTCGACCAGCCCGCCGAAACCGACCTCATAAGACGCCTCGCGCCGCTCGAACTCCCAGGGATTGCCGTGCGTCAGCCAGGTCTCGGGCAGCTCCACCTGCCAACCGTCCGACATTTCCTGCCGGAACATGCCGTTCACATAACGGATGCCATAGCCATAGGCGGGGACGTCCACCGTCGCCATGGATTCCATGAAACAGGCCGCCAGCCGCCCCAAGCCGCCATTGCCCAGCGCGGCGTCCGGCTCCAGCGCGGCGATCAGATCGATGTCGACGCCCAGCGACGCCAGCGCCGCCTGCATATCGTCCATCAATTCCATGTTCGACGCGGCGTCGCGCATCAACCGGCCGATCAGGAACTCCAGGCTCAGATAATAGACCCGCCGCCCTTCTTCTTCATAGGTCTTTTGCGTCGAACTGATCCACGCGTCGATCACGCGATCGCGAATGGACAGGATCACCGCGTGCAACCAGTCATGGGGCTTGGCCGCAACCGCATTCTTGCCGATGCGATAGGTCAGCCGCTCGACGATCTCGCGCGCCAGCACGTCAGGGGCCGATTGCCTCGGCTCGGGCCTGGGAAGGTTGGTCGTGCCCTTGAGAGCCATGGCGATCTCCCTGCTATGTCGCTCACGATGATGGCACAGGCTCGCCCCCCACGCCACAGACTATTTCGGCGACGCAGCGAAAATTCCCTTCCCTTTTCAGGACTTTTATCCGCCCTTGCGCTGCACCAGCGCGGATTGCACAAGGGCGCGGATTTCCGCCCTGACCGGATAGACGGTCGACGGCAGATGCTGGGTCATGAACAGGAGGATAAGGTCTTCGATCGGGTCGATGAAGAAATAGGTCGAAAATATCCCGCCCCAATAATATTCGCCGACGCTGCCTTCCCTCACGCCCAGCGAAGGATTCTGCGTCACCGCAAAACCCAGCCCGAAACCGACCCCCGCATAACCCGCCTCGCTGAACATCGCCGTCGACATGGCGGTCAGATCGCGGTCGCCGGGCAGGTGGTTGGACCGCATCCGCTCGACCGTAGCGGCCTGAAGCAAACGCGCCCCATCCAGTTCCCCGCCGCGCAGAAGCATCCGCGCGAACCGGTGATAATCGGCGGTCGAGGACACCAGCCCGCCGCCGCCGGAATAGAAACGCTGCGCCCGCCGCCATCCGCTGCGCGCGCCCCGGTCGACCAGCGCCAGCTTGCGCTCCGGCGTCAATTGCCAGGCGTCGGTCATCCGCTCGGTGCGGTCCTCGGGCAGGCGGAAGAAACTGTCCGTCATGCCCAAAGGCTCGAAAATGCGGGTGCGGAACATCTCTTCCAGGTCCATGCCCGCCAGCCGCTCGACCACCACGCCCAGCACATCGGTCGACACCGAATAATTCCACTTGTCACCCGGCGAAAATTCCAGCGGAATATCGGCCAGCGCCGCGATGAACTCGTCGGAACTGCGGTTCTGCTGAAACTCGTCCAGCCCGCGTTCGCGATAGATGGCGTCGATGTCGGTCTGGCGTTGTAGGCCATAGGTCAGGCCCGACGTGTGCCGCAACAGGTCGACCATCAGCATCGGCCGGTCCGGCGCGCGCCTTTCCATGCCCACGCTCACGCCCGCAAATTCGGGCAGCACGGTTGCGACCGGGTCGTCCAGCGCGACCTTGCCTTCCTCCACCATCATCATGAAGGCGACCGACGTCACCGGCTTGGTCATTGACGCGATGCGATAGAGCGAATCCTGCCGCAATGGCTCGCCGGTTTCGCGCGCCTGTCCGCGCACGGCATCGACAACCACCCGCTCCCCGCGCGACACCAGCAGGTGAAAATGGGGAATGGCGCCGCTGTTCAGATAGGTGCGATCCAGAAAATCGACCGCCCGCTGCAATCCCGCCGGGTCCATGCCCGCCGCCTGTGCGGCCTCGGCATACACGCCCTGTCCCTCATCCATGGTCGTCAAAGCTGGTTCGATCCCTTCATGTCAGACCCATGGGCTAGCCCATCGGGCACAAGTGGTAAAGGCGACGGATTGCCAAGGGCGCGCGCCACCGACTATGGCAGGCGGGCTGAACCGCCCCGAATGGATCTTATGCGCATGGCCGACGGCCTGGCCCCTGTCTTTCTGGAAAACCGCGCCGCCCTCCTACGTTTCCTGCGCGCACGCGGCGCCGGTGACGACGCGGAGGATCTGTTGCAGGATCTTTGGCTGAAGGTCGACGGCCGCGCCCTTGACGGCATCGACGATCCGCTGCCCTATCTTTATCGCATGGCCAACAACCTGATGCTCGACCGTTTCCGGTCGACATCCCGCCGCGAGCGGCGCGAACAGGACTGGGTCGACAGCTCGACCGGGGTGATGGCCGAATCGGCCGATCTGACGCCGGTGGACGAACAACTGATCGCCGCACAGAGGTTGCAGGCCGCCAGCGCGGTGCTGCGCGATCTCGGGCCGCGCGTGGAACTGGTGTTTCGCCGCTTTCGTTTGGAAGGGGTGGGGCAAAAGGCGATCGCGGAGCAACTGGGCGTCAGCCTGACCACCGTCGAGAAGGATCTGCAAAAGGCCTATCGCGCGCTGATCGCCCTCCAGAAAAATTGGGATACGGAATGATCGGGGCGGCTACGTCCTGCATCACGGGGCAAGACATATGAACGGGGCAGACACGATGGTGGAAGAGGAGGCGACGGCGTGGGTTATCCGCACGCGCGATCCGGATTTCCGGGACTGGGCGGGCTTCACGCTCTGGCTCGAACGATCGCCGGACCATGCCCGGGCCTATGACCGGATGATGGCGGTCGACGCTGGATTGCCCGCGCTGATCCCGGCACAGCCGGAATATGTCACCGCGCCCGCCAACGATCGCGGCGAACCGGGCTGGCGGCGCTGGCGCTGGATCGGCGGCGGCGCGATCGCCGCCTCGCTGGTGGCAATGCTGTCCGTCGGCATGATGACGCGCGCCGACATCTACACCATCGAAACCCGCCCCGGCGAAACCCGCGCAATCGCCCTGGACGATGGCACCCGCATCGAAATCAATGGCGACACCAGCCTGCGGCTCGATCATAACGACACGCGCTTTGCCGCGCTGGACCGTGGCGAGGCGACCTTCACCGTCACCCATGACGAAAGCGATCCCTTCCGCGTCACCGTGGGCCAGGCGGTGTTCGAGGATGCCGGCACCATGTTCAACATCATCCACAGCGGCGCCGTCACCCGCATCGGCGTGGCCGAGGGCAAGGTGATCTTCAATCCCGACAGCGACGCCATTGCCCTGCCAGCAGGCCGCGCCCTGCGACAGGACCAGAGCGGCGTGCTCCTGCAATCCGTCGCCCCGGAAAGCGTCGCTGGCTGGCGCAAGGGCAGCCTGACCTATGACAACGCGCCGCTCGCCGATGTGGCGGACGACATCGCCCGGTCGCTGGACGTGCGCGTGACCGGCGCGCCGTCGCTGCGCTTCACCGGCACGATCCAGCTCGATCGCGACCCGCGCCGCTTCTTTGCCCGCGCCGCGCCGCTAATGGGTGTCAGCGCCGTGGAAACCGCCAATGGCTGGGTTTTGAAGGAGACGGATGAAGCCCTCCGCTAGGGTCGCCTGCCTCACCGTCGCTCTGGGCCTGCTGGCGGCCCCACCCGCATCGGCGGCGGAACGTCATGACATCAGCATCGCGCAGGGAAGGCTGGGCGATGCCGTGATCGCGCTCGCCCGTCAGACCGGCACCAGCATCGGCATGACCGATCCGGCGCTGGCCAACCTGCCTGTCCCCGCCCTATCCGGCCGGATGAGCGTCGACGACGCGCTCGCCCGCCTGCTGCGCGCCGCTCCGGCCCGCGCCCGCAAGATCGACGGCGCAAGCTGGCGCATCGCATCGGCGCCGCGCCGTCGCCCGCCTGCCGCCCCGCCTCCCCCGGCGCCGCGCCCCACCGCTCCCCCCGCGCCCGAAGAACCCGCCGCCGATATCGTCGTCACCGCGTCGAAGCGCGACACGCCCCTGCTCCGCTATGCCGGCGGCATCGACATGGTGACCGACAACATCCTGTCGACTAGCGAGGCGGCAGGCGGTACAGCCACCCTGTTGCAGCGTGTCGCGGCGCTCAGCTCAACCCATGTCGGTTCCGGGCGCAACAAGCTGTTCGTCCGCGCCATCGCCGACTCCGGCTTCACCGGCCCGACTCAGGCGACCACGGGTCAATATTTCTCCGACATGCGCCTCAACTATGCCGCGCCCGACCCGGACCTGCGCCTGTTCGACGTCGGCGGCGTGGAAGTGCTCGAGGGGCCGCAGGGCACGCTCTACGGCGCCGGATCGCTGGGCGGCATATTGCGCATCGTGCCCCATGCACCCAATCTGGGCGAATGGAGCGGGCAGGTGAGCGCCGGCGTCAGCGCGGTCGAACATGGTCGGGTGGGCGGCGACCTGTCGGCCGTGCTCAACATTCCCCTCATGGCCGAAAAACTGGCGCTGCGCATCGTGGGATATGGCGTTGACGAGGGCGGCTATATCGACGACCGGCTGCGCGGGCTCAGGGATGTCAACGACACCCGAACGCGCGGCGCGCGCGCCGCTCTGCGCTTTGCGCCCGATGACGCCTGGATCATCGACCTCACCGGGCTTTACCAACGGATAGAAGGCGACGACGCCCAATATGCGGCGCGCTCGGTGAGCGAACTGGCGCGCGAATCGACCGTCGCCCAGCCCTATTTCTCCGATTACTGGCTGACCAACCTGCGGATCGAGCGGCAATGGGACAGTCTGCGCTTCGTCTCCTCCACGGGCTATGTCCACCAGGTGCTGGCCGAAAGCTATGACGCGACCCAGCCGGGGGGATCGTCGGGGCTCTTTCGCCAGCAGAACAGCATCGACCTGTTCACCACCGAAAACCGGCTGGTGCGCGATCTCGACAACGGGCTTGGCTGGATTCTCGGCATGTCCTTTCTCGAAAGCACGTCTAACATCCGCCGTTCGCTGACCTATTATGGCGATCCGCACGAAGCGCCGGCGGTTCTTCCGGGCGTTGCGGTGATCGGCATGGGGATTCCGGCCCCCGCTACCGGGGTGAAGAACAAGGTGCGCGAAGCCACTTTGTTCGGCGAAGCCTCGGTCGAGCCATGGCGCGGCCTGATCGCGACCTTCGGCGGACGACTGACGCACAGCCGCCTCTCGGGCAAGGCGCTCGACCCGGTCGATGCCCTGTCCGATTATGATCTCGCCAGAGCCGAGGCGCAGGCCGACCGGACCGAAACCATCTTCCTGCCGTCCTTCTCGCTGCTGACCGACGCCCTGCCCGGCCTGACCATGTTTGCCCGCTATCAGCAGGGCTTCCGGCCCGGCGGTCTGGCCGTTGACGACCAGCGCGTTCGCCGCTTCCGCAACGACCGCATCGGCACCGCCGAACTCGGCATCCGCAGCGGCCAGCCCGGCCGTGATCCGGTCGCCTTCTCCGCCAATTTCGCCTATACCGACTGGCGGGACATTCAGGCCGACGTCACCGATCGGCGCGGCCTGCCGACCACCGCCAATATCGGCGATGGCCGCATCTACACGCTCGAAGGCCGCCTTGTCCTGCACCCCGCCCGCGGGCTGACCCTCGACGCCAGCGCCATCTATAATGACAGCCGCCTCGTCCGGCCGACCCCGCTTGTCCGGGCGCTGCACTTCGAAGGCCAAAGCCTCAGCCTGCCCAATGTCGCCAGCCTGGGCGGACGGCTGGCGGTCGACTATCGCCTGCCGGTGGGCAATGCGGCGCAAATCCGCATCAACGGCTCGGCCTGCTATGTCGGCAAATCCCGCCTTGGCGTCGGCCCTTCGCTCGGCGGCGAACAGGGCGACTATGTCGACACGGCCCTGTCCGCGTCATGGTCGCGCGGGCCGCTGGAACTGTCGCTGTCGCTCTCCAATATTTTCGACAGCAACGGCAACCGCTTTGCGCTGGGCACCCCCTTCGACCTGAGCACCGATTATTACACGCCCGTCCGCCCCCGCACGGTGCGCGTGGGCATGGCCTTCGCTTTCTGATGATCGCATCGGTCTATCCGGTTTATCGCGGTTGAGTTTTTCGCCAGCCTTTATAATGTCGCGCCGCAACATCGCGTGAACAGTTAAGGCCCGACAGGGGCAACGGCAGGATTGTCTTTGATGACTGAACCCAGGCCCAGCGGCACCTATTCCTTCGGACGTGACTATTTCCAGACCAGGCTTGAAAACTGCTTCGTCGATTTCGCCCCCGGAACCACCAGCCCAGATATATTGGTGGTGACGTTCGAGGGCGCGGGCGAACCGCCCCACCGCCCCGATGCGGCGCGCGAACCCTTCGGCGCCAAATTCTATCTGGGCGAAGGATACAGCCTGCTCGGTTTCAAGCCGATCAACGTCACCTGGTATCGAACCCGCGACGTCATCGACTATTTCTATTTCCTCAAGGCCACCGGATTTTTCGACCGCTTTTCAAAGGTCGTCTTCACCGGCGGCAGCATGGGCGGCTATGCCAGCCTGGCCTTCAGCACCGTGGTGCCCGGCGCGGTCGTCATCGCGCTCCAGCCGCAATCGACCCTCTCGCCTGCGCTCGTCCCCTGGGATCATCGCTGGCCGGTCGGTTCGGCGCAGGACTGGAGCGCGGATTTCATCGACGGCGCCGACTGCGCGCAAACCGCGCATGAGGTGATCGTTGTATATGATCCCTTCCTGCCAAAGGACGCGCGTCAGGTTACGCGCATCGGCATGGAGCATGTCAATCCGGTCCGCATTCCCTTCGTCGGGCACAAGATCGGCGCCGCGCTCCTGTTGGGCAAGACGCTCAAGCGTCTCATGCGCGCCGGGATAGATGGGCGGCTCGACGCTGCGGAGGCGCGCGCGATCACGCGCGACAGCCGGCAGTCGGTGCTCTGGTTTCAAAGCGCCCTCACTTATCTGGGCAATCGCAAGAAGCGCTGGCTGCTCGAAATCGTGCGCCGCAACATGCCCTATGATCCGGACGAGCATCCCGGCCTGTGGATGGCCTATCAGGTCGCCTTCGAAGGCGATTTTCCGCCCGAGGAAGTCGAGCGGCAATGGGCGCACGGCCTCGCCAAATGGCCCACCAACCCGCGTTTGGCGATCGGCCATGCCCATTATCTCTGGCGCAGCGACCGCAAGGAAGAGGCCGTGGCGTTCCTGACCGAAGCGCAGACCAGGGTGGGCAACGCCCGGCTGGTGGCCCATGCCTTGCGGTCACGGCCCTTCAACACTCTGTCGGCCGCCGCCTGATCCGCGACGAAAAGCCCCGGCGGCGCGACGGCCGCCCTTGAACTGGCGCGCCGCGATTTTCATCTTGCGGGCATGACAAGCGCCGTCCTGTCCTCCTTCCTGCTCTGGGCGATGGCCGCCTTCGCCCAGGTCAGCGCCGCACCCGCCGCTCAAAAGGCCGGGCAGGACAGCATCATATTGGTCGGTGATTCGACGGTGGCCGCCAACAGCGGATGGGGTCAGGCCTTCTGCGAAACCCATGTCAGACAAGGCGTCGAATGCCTCAATCTGGCGCGCAGCGGGCGCAGCAGCAGGACTTTCATCAGCGAAGGCTTCTGGGCCGGCGCCCTCACCGAACTACGCCGTCGGAGCGACCGCAATGTCTGGGTGCTGATCCAGTTCGGCCATAATGATCAGGGCAAGACCTATCGGTCGACCGATCCCGATTCGGAATTCCGGGACAATATTCAGCGCTTCGTGCGTGACGTGCGCGCCAGCGGCGCAAAACCCGTGCTGGTGACCCCGGTCACGCGGCGCACCTTCGTCGGCGACCGGCTCGACAACACGCTGGAACCCTGGGCGCAAAGCATCCGGGCCGTGGCGCGGGAGACGGAAACGCCGCTGGTCGACCTCAATGCCGACAGCGTCGCCGCCGTGCAGGAAATGGGGCCGAAAAAAGCTGCGCTCCTCGCGCAACTGCCTCCCGGTTCCCAGCCCCGCCGCCTTGCCGCCAACGACGGATCGGGCAAGCCGGGGGCCTATCTCGCCTTTGACAAGACGCATCTGGGCGCGCGCGGCGCGACGATCTTCGCCCGCATGGTCACGCGCGATCTGGTGCATGAAGCGCCCACCATGCGTCCGATGCTGCAATTCGCCGCCGCCAACGACAATTGAGCGGCTGATCGCATCGGCGTCAGGGAAGAATGATCGCTGATAGGTCGACCTCTTCGTGCGGCCCGATCTGCCGTTCGAAAAAGGGCACGTTGCGCTTGATTCGGGGCAACGGCCAGTCCCACCAGGCGATGGCGGCCATCTGCGCGCGGACATTCTCGGTAAATCGCCAGCGCAGGAATTTGGCGGGCACGCCGCCGACGATGGCGAAATCCGGCACGTCGCTGGTCACCACGGCGCCCGCTGCAATCACCGCGCCATTGCCCACTGTCACGCCCGACATGATGCTGACGCTGTCGCCCATCCAGACATTGTGGCCGATGACGATCGGCCCCTTGCTATGCCCGCCGCCGCTGGCGCCGATCATCTTCTGCAGGCGGATCTGCAAATTGGGCACCTGCGTGTCATGGCTCGACGCGATCATCCGGCAATTGTCGCCGATGGCGCAATATTTGCCGACCGACACGCGCCCGCGCGTCTTCACCGATCCGGTGAAGGCGGTGAAATAGCCTGCGACGAAGAGGCCGACCGATTCGAGCAGGTCGGCATGGACGCGAACATTGCCCCTGGCGCGGTCTTCAGCGTCGTTGACATTGAAATAACGCGGTGTCGCGGCGGCGGCGTCGCGGTTATCGGTCATCGGGCAAATCCTCCTGCAATCGCATCGTCTTTTGCACAGCAACACAGATCACGCCAGAGCCGTTCGCCCTTCTTCGGCCCATCGCATTTCGTGGACGGAAGCTCTCCGGCGGCGGCGTCTCTGCGTGAACCGCGCCATTTCATCAGACGCGGATCGGAGGAAAATCTATGCGAAATCTCATGACCACCGCCGCCCTTGCGCCCATTCTCGCGGCGCTGGCGACGGGGGAAGCGGACGCCGAAACGACGATCGGCACCGCCCGCACCACCCCTGTTCTCACCTCGACAATCGCCAGCGGCGCGGCGGATGATGTGACCATCAGTTCGGCGGGTTCGGTTAAGGTGACATCCGGCGCCGCAGTGACCGTCGACAGCGACAATGATGTCGACAATGCGGGCAGCATCGCCATCGAGGATGCGAATGACGCGACGGGCATTCTGGTGAAACCGGGCACAGCCGGCGACATTGGCAACAGCGGCACGATTGCGCTGACGGAGGATTACACCGCCGAGGATGATGATGACGATGATGATCTGGACGGCCCTTTCGCCACGGGCGCGAACCGCAACGGCATCTGGGTGGAATCGGGCGCGGCTCATGCCGGCGCCATCGACAACAGCGGCACGATCACAATAGAGGGCAATCAGTCGGCCGGCATCCGGCTGGACGGCGCGCTCACCGGCGACCTGTCGACCAGCGGCGCCATCACCGTAACCGGCGACAATGGCCATGGCGTCATCGCGCAGGATATTGTCGGCGATGTCACCCTGCGCGGGAGCATCGCCGCCGTCGGCGAAAACAGCGTCGGCGCGGCGTTGCTGGGCGACATTGACGGCGCGCTGAAGATTCAGGGCACGATCCTCGCGACCGGCTACCGCTATACGACCGTCCCCGCCGACACCGGCGACCTGGATGCCGACGATCTGCTTCAGGGCGGCAATGCCGTGCAAATCACCGGCAATGTCGCAGGCGGCATCATCTTCGACACGCCGCCGACCACAGATGCCGACGACGACGACACCGATCAGGACGATGACGGCCTGACCGACAGCACCGAAGGCACGGCCCTCATCCGCAGCTATGGGTCGGCCGCCGCCGTGCTGATCGGTTCAGGCAGCGACATCAGCATCGGCGCGGTGGGCGGCGAGGACAGCGGCCATGGCCTCATCGTCAAAGGATCGATCATCGGTAGCGGCCTGTATGACGGCGTCGATGGACAAGGTCTGGTGATCGGCGGCCAGGGCGGCGCTGTCACCATTGCCGGGGGCATCACCGTCAACGGCACGGTCGGGGCCAATTCCGCGGACAGCAATGCGACCGGCCTGCGGCTGGGCAACGGCGTTCAGGCGGCCGCGATCGACATTGGCGGCAATATTTTCGCAGGCGGTTCGGCGCTCGAAGGCACAAGCGCCCGCGCGCTGGTGATCGACCAGGGCGCTACCATTGGCTCCATCACCAACAGCGGTTCGATCATCGCAACCGCGCTCGACGACGAAAAGGGATCGGCCGTCGCGATCCGCGACGCATCGGGAACAGTCGCCAGCATCGCCAACAGCGGCATCATCAGCGCGGGCGGCGGCAAGGACGGCGCCAATATCGCCATAGACCTGTCCGCCAACGGCAGCGGCGTCACGATCACCCAGTCGGGCGCATCCACCACCGCAGATCCGATCCGCATCACCGGAGACATACTGACCGGTGCGGGCAACGACGTCATCGCCATTTCGTCGGGCAGCCTGACCGGCAATATATCCACTGGCGTTGGCGACGATCAGCTCACCTTCTCCGGCGCGTCAACAACGACCGGCAATGTCGGCTTCGGCACGGGCAATGCGACGATGGCCCTGTCCGGCACGTCCAGCTTCACCGGCAACGTCGACTTTGGCGGCAACGCCAGCACGCTGACGCTGACCGGCGATAGCCGCTTCACCGGCGCCCTCGTGAACAGCGGCGCAACCGCCGTCGCCCTCAACGGCGGCACGCTTGATATTTCCGGCGCCGGCGGCGTGTCCGTCGGCGCCTTCTCGGCGGCGTCCGGCTCCATCCTGCAAGTCGGGATCAACGGCGCCACCGGGACCAGCACCGTGCTGACCGTGGCGGGCGACGCCAGCTTTGCCCAGGGATCGCTGGTCAAGGCCCGGTTTTCGCAGGTCTCCGGTTCGACGGGTAACTATGTCATTGTGCGGGCAGGAACATTGTCGGGCGTCCCGGCGCTGGCCAGCGACGCGACGGAACTCCCCTATCTGTTCAAGGGGACGATCAGCGGCAACGCCGCCACCGGCGAAGTCACCCTGTCGGTCGCGGCGAAGAGCGTCAGCGAACTGGGCCTCTCCGGATCGGTCGCCGGCGCTTACTCCGCGATCTTCGCGGCGATGGACAACGACGCCGACATCGCCGCCTCCTATCTCGCCATCGCCGATGGCGCGACCTTCGACGCGACCCTGCAACAGATGCTGCCCGATCATGCCGGCGGCCCGTTCGAGGCGGTGTCCAGCGGATCGCGCGCCACCGCGCGCATCCTCTCCGATCCGGGCGGCATCGTCCGCACGCGCGACGGCCGCTGGGGCATCTGGCTGCAACAGGTCGGCTTTGGCAGCGCCAAAAGCGTGGGCAGCACCGCCTCCTACGACATCAGCGGCTGGGGCATCTCGTCGGGCGCCGAATATTTGACCGACATCGGCGCCTTTGGCGGCTCCTTCGCCTATCTCCATGCCAGCGATTCGCAATCCGGCGCCAGCCACGCGGTCGACAGCGACCAACTCGAACTGGCCGTCCACTGGCGCGGGCAATGGGGGCCGCTGCAAGGTTTCGCGCGCCTGTCCGCCGCCCATATCGACTTTAACGGCACCCGCCGTTTCGCCTTCGGCGATGTCGCCCGCACGGCCGAGGGCGAATGGTCGGGCAAGCTGCTGTCGGCGACGGCGGGGGCGTCCTATGAAATGCAGATGGGCCGGTTCAGCCTGCGCCCGGCGGTCGGTATCGACTATTATCGGCTGAAGGAGGACGGCTATGCCGAAACCGGCGGCGGCGACGCCTTCAACCTCACCGTTCTGGGCCGCACGAGCGACGAACTCACCGCCAACGGCACGATGACACTGGGCTATGATCTGGGCAGCCTTGACCGGCGCGACGGCTGGGCGCGGGTCGAACTGGAGGGCGGCCGCCGTGAAATTGTCGGCGGATCGCTGGGCCGCACCACGGCATATTTCAAGGATGGCGACGCCTTCACCCTGACGCCCGAGGATCGAGTGAGCGGCTGGACAGGCCGGGTCCGCGCCATGGGCGGCACCGACACATTCCGCATCGGCGGCGAATTCAGCGCGGAAGAACAACAAAATCACGTCGCCATCGCATTACGGGCGACGGTTCACTTCGCGCTGTGACGTCTACCCCATGAACTGACGGGCCACACCCCACAGACCCTCCCGGCCCCGTCAGGCGCACCATGGCGAAAACGCTTCTCCCCTGAAGCGCCATGGCGGCAAAGGAAAGGGGCGCCGCACCGGGTTCCACCCATCGCGACGCCCCTTTTTGGGCCTTTCTTTTAAAAGCGCGCGCTGTCCATGATCGCTTCCGCCTCCGTCCGCCCCGTTTCAAAGTAATGCAAAGTCGGCGCGAAGAAATTAACGGCATAGAGTTTCCCGTTCACGGCCGTCAGGCGGGCGACACCCTCCCGCTTCAATTCGTCGCCGGGCACACTATATTGATAGCGGAGGACCACCGCCGGATTTCCGCCGAGGCTGCCACTTGAAGCTTCCTTTACCGTGAAATCCGATACATCATACTGGGTCCGGAAGCTGCGCTCGAAAAAATCACTAAGTTCCGGCAACAGCAGGCTCGATTGATATTTGGGCATGGGATTGCGCTTCTTGCTGCGTTCCCGATACAATGGTTGCCCGCTTGGCACCGCAACGAAAATTTCCAGCCCGTTGAGTTCGAAACCGTCATGCGTCCAGGCGACACCTTGCTTACCCGGTTTGGCGCTAGCCTGATTCCAGTCACTCATCGGCGTCACTTGGGCCGCGCCGACCGGCCAAGGCCTGCCGCCCGGCACCAGTTTCCAGCCCGCTTGTGCCGGCGCAGCGATCACGCAGCAGGTCGCCATTGCGAGGCTCAGGGCCTTTGTCTTTTTCACATCAATTCTCCAGCAGCATCTTTATTGCAGCGGCATCATGCCCGTTCGGTGCGACCTCCAGATATCGCGCCAAAGACGCACGCCCGGCCGCAGCGTCACCAAGACGCATGTCGCACAAGCCAAGCCCGCGCCAGCTTTCGACCGGCGCATCCGCCTGTTCGGTGGCGCGCCGGAACAGGTCGCGCGCCGTAACTAAATCGCGGGGATTGGCCCTCTGGCGAAACAATTCGCCGCGCAGATAGAGCAAAGGCCCGTCCCACCCCATCGCATCTCCGCGCGAGCGGATCACATAATCGGTGCTGGCGAAATCATTGCTCTTCACCAGCCCTTCGAACAGATCCGCCATGAACGGCGCTGTGTGCCGACGGTATTCGTCGATGCCGTCTTCACCTCCCTCACCAGCGTCCTGTTCAAGTTTGGAGAAATAGGCGATCCGCTGAAGGTTGGTGGGATGCGTATCCATGATGCCAGGCGTACTGTGGCGGACCTTTCGTACGCCCCGCTCCAGCCTCAGGGCGTCATTTTCTTCGATCAAACGCTGCCAGACCTGTGACGCCCGCAATCGATAGGGGGAAGCACGAATATACTGAGCGCTCAGCAGGTCTGCTGCCGTCTCCTGCTCCCGCTTGAAGCCGAACAAGCTGCCGATCAGAATGATTTGGCTATTTGCCGTGCTCGCATTGGCGGCGGCCCCTGCCAGGCTCAACCAGGCCAGGAAATCTGTCGTTTTGCGGGCCCTCAGGAATCCGTTGAGCGAATGTCGCAATTCAAAATGCGCGAATTCATGCCCCAGCACGGTCGCCAGTTCCGCTTCGGAGTGGACTCGCGACAGCAGCCCCGTATGGACCATCATCCAACCATTGGGATACATGCTCGCGTTGAACGACCTGTCTCTGACAATATAGATGCGGGCGGCCGAACACCGGTCCTGCCCCACCGTCCGACAAAGGACATTGGCCACGAACTGGTTCAGTTGCTGGTCACGCAGGACCATCGGACTATCGCGAAATCGGCGTTCGGCTTCGTCGATCTGCATCCACAGCCCACGCTCGTCGACGCCCTGCGGTTCATAAGCGCCGACATATGGCGGGCGAGCAAATTCCGGCTCCGCAGCCCACGTCGCCGCCAGCGGATAAAGCGCGGCCAGAAGGCCAGCGATTGTCAATCGGAGACCGCGCACTACGGCGCAGCCTTCACCACCATGCCGGGAAAGTCCTCCAGCAATTGGGCGACTCGCTTTTGCATGCCCTCGGCAGTGCGGACATCGCCGCCCATCGCTTCGTCCGCGTTGAGCCAGACCAGTTGCCCGCTTTCCAGATCGACCAGGCCGGCATAGCCGCGATGCACGCCGGACTTAACGCCGACGCCAGCAATACCCGCCGCAAATATCTGAAACATCTTCCGACCTAGCGAGCCATATTCGTCATGAACGGTAACAAAAAGACCGTAGCGCGCGCCAGTCAACGCCGCGATCCTCTGGGTCTGCTGCCCCAGCGTCCAGTCGAACGCCTTGTTCTTGCGCGTGGGTAACCTGTTTCCTACGAAAAACTGATAAGTAACAACTGATCGAGCGACCGTATTGAACAGCGCGTGATTCGCAGTCAGCAGTTGTGCGTCTTCACCCTGCAAATCGGGTTCGCTGATAATCTGGTTGGAAAAATCCGCTTGCCGCCGCCCAAGCTCCTGCGCCAGCAGATCGCGAGACTGGGTCGTCCAGTCTGCATTGGGTTCAGGCATGCCTGCGGTCGATTGCTCGCCAACCCAGACCGATGGGCGAAACAGCAGAATTTTCTGCCCCTGAAGTGACGCAGCGGAAAACCCCTCGAGAACCGCCCCCTTTTCTTGGCCATACGCTTGGACTGCGCCCAACGACCATAGCAGCGCGAAGGCCGCCAAATACCTTGCCAGCATGTACCCCCCATCCTGAAGCCGCTTCCCCAAGCGGCTTCAGGATGCTAGCAGTTGCCTTGGGTGAAGCAAGCCAAAATGCACAAGGCCGATCAACTCAACCCCATCCGCACCGCTTCATTCACCACCTGCGGATTGGCCTTGCCCTGCATCGCCTTCATCGTCTGGCCGACGAAGAAGCCGAACAGTGCTTCCTTGCCGCCCTTATACTGGGCGACCTTGTCGGCATTGTCGGCCAGCACCTTGGCCACCGCCGCCTCGATCGCGCCGGTGTCGCTCGTCTGCTTGAGACCCTTTTCCTCGACGATCGCGGGGGCGCGGCCCCCGGTTTCCAGCATGATCTCGAACACCTGCTTGGCAATCGTGCCGCTGATCGTTCCGTCGGCGACGAGAGCGAGCAATTCCGCGCCCTCTTCCGGCCCGACCGGGCTTTCGTCCAGCGACTTGCCCAGACGATTGAGCGCGCCATACAGCTCCGACAGCAGCCAGTTGGCCGACGCCTTGGCGACCTCGCCCTCGCTCTTCTTCTGGATGCGCGCGCCTTCAGCCAGCAGCGCCTCGAACCAGCGGGCGGTGTCGGCGTCGGCGGTCAGCGTCGCGGCGTTATAGGCGGACAGGCCCAGATCCTGCTCGTAACGGCGGCGCTTGGCATCGGGCAATTCGGGCAGCGACTGGCGGCATTCCTCCAGGAAAGCGTCGTCCAGCTCCAGCGGCAACAGGTCGGGATCGGGGAAGTAGCGATAGTCGTGCGCGTCCTCCTTCGACCGCATCGAGCGCGTTTCGCCCCGATCCGGGTCGTAAAGGCGCGTTTCCTGCACAACCTTGCCGCCCGCCTCCAGCACGTCGACCTGACGGCTCGCCTCATGCTCGACCACCGCCATGACGAAACGGACCGAATTGACGTTCTTCGTCTCGGTGCGCGTGCCGAACGGTTCGCCCGGCTTGCGGACCGACACGTTGACGTCGGCGCGCATCGACCCCTGATCCATATTGCCGTCGCACGACCCGACATAACGCAGGATCGTCCGCAGCTTCGAGAGATAAGCCCCGGCCTCGGCGGGAGAACGCATGTCCGGCTTCGACACGATCTCCATCAGCGCCACGCCGGAACGGTTCAAGTCGACATAGGAGCGCGTCGGATGCTGATCGTGCATCAGCTTGCCGGCATCCTGCTCGACATGGATGCGCTCGACGCCGATCCGCTTCGTGCTGGTTTCGGGGTTCTTCTCATCCAGCACGATGTCGATCGCGCCCTCGCCCACGATGGGGTGATAAAGCTGGCTGATCTGGTAGCCCTGCGGCAAATCGGCGTAGAAATAATTTTTCCGGTCGAAACGCGACCATTTGTTGATCTGCGCCTCGATCGCCATGCCGGTGCGCACCGCCTGACGGATGCACTCGCGGTTGGGCACGGGCAACATGCCGGGCATCGCCGCGTCGACCAGCGACACCTGCGTGTTCGGCTCTGCCCCGAAGGCCGTCGCGGCGCCGGAAAACAGCTTCGCGTTCGACGTCACCTGCGCATGGACTTCCAGGCCGATCACGACCTCCCACTCGCCGGTTGCGCCCTGGATGCGATAGGTTGATTCAGTCATCTTTCCACACCGTCATCCCAGCGAAGGCTGGGATCTTTCTCGTATGTCGCGCCACATCGCCTGAGATGCCAGCCTTCGCCGACATGACGGCACTGATTACCACCACTTGTCCGGCCGCGCCGTGAAGCCAGCCCGCTCCTCGATCGCCAGCGAAGCGTTCAGCACGGTCTGCTCGTCCAGCGCCTTGCCGATAACCTGCAAACCAATCGGCAGACCCGCCGAATCCAGCCCGCCCGGCACCGCCATCGCCGGCAGCCCCGCCAGCGAGGCGGGCACGGTGAAGACGTCGTTCAGATACATGGCCAGCGGATCGGCCTGCTTCTCGCCCAGCGCAAAGGCCGCGCTCGGCGCGGTCGGCGTCAGCAGCAGGTCGCACTTTTCGAACGCCAGTTCGAAATCGCGCGCGATCAACGCCCGGACCTTCTGCGCCTGCGTGTAATAGGCGTCATAAAAGCCCGCCGACAGCACATAGGTGCCGATCATGATGCGGCGTTTGACCTCCGGACCGAAGCCGGCGGCGCGGGTCGCGGCATACATGTCCTGCAAACCCGCCCCATCGGGTAGGTCACGCTGGCCATAACGCACGCCATCATAGCGGGCGAGGTTGGACGAGGCTTCGGCCGGGGCGATGATATAATAGGTCGGCAGCGCGTACTTCGTGTGCGGCAGCGACACTTCGACCACCTGCGCGCCCGCATCCTTCAGCCATTCGATCCCGCGATCCCACATCGCGGAGATTTCGGCGTTCAGGCCATCGGGGCGATATTCCTTCGGGATGCCGACGGTCTTGCCCTTGAGATCGCTCGACAAATTGGCTTCCCACTGCGGCACGGGCAGGTCAAGCGAGGTCGAATCCCTGGGGTCGAAGCCTGACATGACTTCCAGCAGGATCGCATTGTCGCGCACCGTGCGCGCCATCGGCCCGGCCTGATCCAGCGACGAGGCGAAGGCCACGATGCCCCAGCGCGAGCAGCGGCCATAGGTCGGCTTGATGCCCGAAATGCCGGTGAAAGCCGCAGGCTGACGGATCGAGCCGCCGGTGTCGGTGCCGGTCGCCGCCGGGCACAGCCGCGCGGAGATGGCCGACGAAGAGCCGCCCGACGAACCGCCCGGCGCCAGCGCGGCATTGCCGCCGTCATTGCGCCGCCAGGGCGAAATGACATTGCCGAAATAGCTGGTTTCGTTGGACGATCCCATGGCGAACTGGTCAAGGTTGAGCTTGCCCAGCATCCCCGCGCCCGCCGACCACAGCTTGCCCGACACGGTCGATTCATAGGTCGGCACGAAGCCTTCCAGCATGTGACTCGCAGCGGTCGTCTGCGTGCCTTCCGTGCAGAACAGGTCCTTCATGCCAATGGGAACGCCCGAAAGCGCCCCCAAGGGCTCACCCGCCGCCCTCGCCTTGTCGGCAGCATCGGCCGCCGCCAGCGCCTTTTCGGGCGTCTCGACGATAAAGGCATTGAGCGCCTTGGCCGCGGCGACATTGGCGTTGAAGCCTTCCGCCACTTCACGGGCCGAAAAATCGCCCGCGCGGAAGCCGTCGCGGATTTCCGCGACCGTCAAATCAGTCAATTCACCCATTATTCGATCACCTTGGGCACCGCGAAGAAGCCATGTTCGGCCTGCGGCGCATTGGCCAGCACCTTGTCGCGCACATCGCCGTCAGTGACGACATCGTCGCGCAGGCGCTGATGGTTGGGGATGACGGCGGTCATCGGCTGCACGCCGGTCACGTCAACCTCGCCCAGTTGCTCCACCCAGCCAAGGATGTTGTTGAGTTCGGGCACCATGGCTTCCGCTTCCGCATCCGTCACCGAAATGCGCGAAAGGCTGGCGATCTTTTTCACGGTTTGAAGGTCTATCGACATGGCCCGCCGCTAGCACCCGGTCCGGCGCGCTTCAAGCCTTACCTATCGTTCGCGCCATCTTGCATCCGCCCGTCCCATGCGTCAGACAGAGGGTTGATCGACACGGCGCAATCGCCGCCCATCCTACCCTGGAGAGCAGTCTTGGCCCGCAAGTTCCTCTATGTCGTCGCCAGCCTTGTCGTGCTGGTGATTGCGGCAGGGCTGGCTTACAGCATCTGGGGGACGCAGCTGATCCGCGCCGTCATGGTCCCGCGCGAGGATTTCAAACCGCTCTCGCCCCTGCCCGCCAAGGCCTATGACGACCCGAAAATGTGGATCGCCCGGCCCGACATCGCCCGCGACAACCCGGCCCTCTGGACGCCACGGAGCATAAAGGATGTCCCCGTCCCGCAAAAGGCGGCGGTCTTCTTCATCCACCCCACCTCCTACATCACGACGCTGGGCGACGCGCACTGGAACATGCCGCTCGATGATGCGGAATCGCTGGCCACCGCGCGCCGCTTCGTCATGGGACAGGCCAGCGCGTTCAACGCGGTCGGCGACATCTGGGCGCCACGTTATCGCCAGGCCAATTATGGCGCGTTTGTCAGCAGGGATGACAGGGCGGACAAGGCGCTGGCCGCCGCCTATCGCGATGTCGCCGGCGCCTTCGACGCCTTTCTGAAGGCCAATCCGCAAGACCCGCTGATCCTCGCCGCCCACAGCCAGGGTTCGCTGCATCTGATGCAATTGCTGCGCGAACAGGTGGCGGGCAAGCCGCTCGCCGACAGGATCGCTGCGGTCTATGCCGTCGGCTGGCCAATTTCCATCGAGGCGGATCTGCCGGCCCTGGGCCTGCCCGCCTGCGCCCGCCGCGACCAGGGCCACTGCATCGTCAGTTGGCAAAGCTATGCCGAACCGGCCGATCCTTCGGCCGTGATCGAGGCATTCGGCCAGAAGCCCGGCTTCACCGGCAAGCCGCGCGCGGGCACGCACATGCTGTGCACCAATCCGATCACCGGCGCCTTCAACGGTACCGCCCCCGCCAGCGCCAATAGCGGCACCCTCGACAGTCGCGATCAGAGCCAGCCGCCGAAACTGGTGACCGGCGTCGTCCCCGCACGGTGCGACACCAGCGGCGTGCTGCTGATCGGCGAGCCGGTGGACATGGGGCCCTTCACCCTGCCCGGCAACAATTACCATGTTTATGATTACAGCCTGTTCTGGGCCAATGTGCGTCAGGATGCGCGCGAGCGGCTGGCCGCATTCCTGGCGAAATGACTGAAGCCGCGCACATGTCCGCGCCCCTCGTCACCACCGACCGGGCGGCCTTTCGCGCCGCCCTGCCCGAAGGCGGTCGCCTGATCGGCATGGACGTCGGCACGAAAACCATCGGCATCGCCCTGTGCGACGCGCAATGGTCGATCGCCAGCCCCGCCCATACCGTCAGTCGCGGCAAATTTTCGAAGGACAAGGTCGCGCTGGCCGCGTTCATCGAACAGCAGCAGGTGAAGGGCATCGTCATCGGCCTGCCCCTCAACCTCGACGGCACGGGGTCGCCGCGCAGCCAGTCGAGCCGCGCCTTCGCCCAGAATCTGGCGGACCTTGGCTATCCCATTTTATTGTGGGACGAACGCTGGTCGACCCAGGCCGTCACCCGCACCCTGCTGGAGGCCGACGCGAGCCGCGCCCGACGCGAAGAACTGGTCGACAAACTCGCCGCCAGCTACATTTTGCAGGGCGCGATCGACGGACTGGTCGCGGGCATGGAATTTTGATGGCGCGCGCCGACCGGCTCGAACGGCTCGACGCCCGCCGGATCGAACTGGAGGCCGACTATCGCGCCGCGCTCATCGCCGCGCTGGAGGTGACGGCGGGCGGCAAATGGGGGCTTTTCGGGCACAAGCGCGACCGCCATCAGGAAAAGGCGATCGCCCCGACGCTGGAATCGCTGTCGGACATGGCGGAGGAAATCGACGCAATGCGCGAAACGCTCTCGCTCGAACCCTTTGCGCTCCACCGCAATTTCATGGCCGACCGCGGCCCCGTGCCCGCCAATGCGCCGGGCGAACCCAAACAGGCGCGCGCCTGGCTCGACCGGCTGGCCACGGCATAAGCGCCACCCGCTCGGGCCGCCTTGCCCTCCCCCGCGCGCTCGCCTAAAGGATCGGCCATGCCCGAAACGACCGCCGCGCCCACCCCGCCCGACCTCAACGGCCGGGCGTTGTTTCCGCATCGCCATCTGCTGACCATAGCGGACCTCAAGCCCTGGGAGATCCGTTTCCTGCTGGACGAGGCCGAACAATGGGCGCGCGCCAATCGCGGCAATGCGCGCAAGCATGACGACCGGCTGGCGGGCATGACCCAGATCAACGCCTTTTTCGAAAATTCGACCCGCACTTTGCTGTCGTTCGAGATTGCGGGCAAGCGGCTGGGCGCCGACGTCGTCAACATGCACGCCGCCACATCCAGCGTGAAGAAGGGCGAAACGCTGATCGACACGGCGATGACGCTCAACGCCATGGCGGCCGACGTCATCGTTATCCGCCATGCCAGTTCCGGTGCGGTCCGCCTGATCGCGGACAAGGTCGATTGTCCGGTGCTGAACGCAGGCGACGGCTGGCATCAGCATCCCACCCAGGCGCTGCTCGACGCGCTCACCATCCGCCGCCGCAAGGGCGGGTTCGAGGGGTTGATCGTCGCCATCTGCGGCGATGTGCTGCATAGCCGGGTCGCGCGGTCCAACATGCTGTGCCTCGCCGCGCTGGGCGCGCAGGTCCGCGCCGTCGCCCCGCCGACGCTGATGCCGCCAGAGGTCGAGATGCTGGGCGCGACCCCCTTCACCCGCATGGACGCAGGGCTGGACGGCGCCGATGTGGTGATGATGCTGCGCCTTCAGAATGAGCGAATGGACGGCGCCTTCATTCCCTCAGCCCGCGAATATCACATGCTATACGGCCTCACCCCCGAAAGGCTGGCGCTGGCCAAGCCCGATGCGCTGGTGATGCATCCCGGCCCGATGAACCGGGGCGTGGAAATCAGCAGCAGCGTTGCGGATCACCCCGAACGCTCGGCGATCACCGAACAGGTGGAGATGGGCGTCGCCATCCGCATGGCCTGCCTCGACGTGCTCACGCGCGGCGCACGGAAGATGGAAGGATGGGCGGCATGAGCAGGCTTGCGATCGTCAACGGCCGCCTTGCCGACCCGGCCGCTGCGGACCTCGCGCCGGGTATCGTGCTGATCGAAGGCGACAGCATCATTGCGGCGGGCGACGTTGCCGTTCCCGCCGACGCGGCGGTCATCGACGCGCAGAATATGGTGGTCGCCCCGGGCCTCGTGGACCTGGGCGTGTTCGCCACCGACAAGCCCGCCTTCCATTTCGGCGGCATTACCCGCGCGGCGCTAATGCCCGACCAGTCCGCGCCGCTTGACGATGTCGGCCTGATCCGACAGGCGACGCGCGCGGGCAAGCCCGACTTCTGGGTCCACCCCATCGCCGCCGCGACACGCGGCCTCAAGGGCGCCGAACTGGCCGAAATCGGCATGATGCAGGCGGCAGGCGCAAAAGCGGTGGGCACCGGGCGGCAATGGATCGCCGATTCGGGCGTCATGCTGCGCGTGCTGACCTATGCCTCCGGCCTTGGCCTGACCGTCATCACCCATGCCGAGGATGGCGGGCTGACCAGCAAGGCGGTCGCCACCAGCGGCGAAACGGCCACCCGGCTGGGCCTGCCCCACGCCCCGGCCTGCGCCGAAGCGATGGCCATCGCCCGCGACATCATGCTGGCGCGACAGGCGAACGCCGCCATCCATTTCCGGCTGGTGACGACAAAGGCGGGCTTCGACCTGATCCGCGACGCCAGGGCGCAAGGGCTGAATATCAGTTGCGGGATCAGCCCCGCCTATCTGTTCCTTAACGATCAGGCCGTCACCGATTTCCGCACCTTCGCCCGTCTGTCGCCGCCGCTGCGGTCGGAGGAAGACCGTCAGGCCTGCCTTGCCGCCATCGCCGACGGTACGGTCGACGTCATCACGTCAAGCCATGATCCGCGCGGGCCGGAGGACAAGCGCCTGCCCTTCGCTGACGCCGCGCCGGGCATGGCGGGCGCGGAAACGCTGCTCGCGCTCTCGCTCAATCTGGTGCGCGAAGGGCTGATTTCGATCAACCGGCTGATGACGATGCTCAGCGCCAATCCGGCGAAAATCCTGGGAGTGAAGGCGGGCAGTTTTGCGCCCGGCAGCGCCGCCGACATCATCTTCGTAGACCCAGACGCGCCCTGGATCGTCGATTCCGCGAAGATGGCGGCGGCAGCCGGCAATACGCCATTCGACCGCGTGCCGGTGCAGGGCCGCGCGCGGAGAATCATGAAGGGCGGCGCGTTCCTGTAACCGGAACCCGCCGCCCTTCGCTCTCCAAAATCGTCGCGGTTCAGCGCGAAGCGAATTGGCGACCCTTGGTCGCCAGCGCCCAGCGTTGCGGCGTGGCGCCCGGCGCGCCTTCCCGCACGAAGCACTGGCCCTTCTGAGCCTTGATCGCGCGGCACATGGCCATCGCGTCGTTGCGCGTCGCAAATCCGTTGATCGCAACCCGGTGATAGGTTTTGCCGCCGACATTGGCCTGACTGGTCAGCACCGGAAAAGCGGCGATCGAACTGTTGACCGTCGCCATGCGGGTCCATTTTTCCTTGGCGATGGCGGCGCTGTCATATGCGCCCAACTGGACGACCCAGGCGCTGGCGCCATTGGTCACCGGCGTGAACATCGCCACCTTCTGCATCTTCGCGGCGGGCGCGGCCTTTGCCATCACGGCTTTAGCCGGTTTGGCGGCGGCGGGCTTGGGCGTGCTTTTGTCCTCCACAACGAAGTCGGCGACGCGCACCGGCTTGGCCGCGACCGGCGCAGGCTCAGCCGCTGGGACCGGCACGGTCTCGACTGCCGCGACGGCGACCGGGGCTTCGGGTGCGGCCTCGACGACCGGCGGCGCATCGGCGGCGGCGTCAGCCATCATCGTCTGCGCGGCATCGGCGGGTGCTTCAGGCGCCAGCGCCAGGCGCACCGGCAGCCCCGCATCAGCCGCGTTCAGCGTCACCCCCATCAGCGCGGCGACGCGCTGCGCGCCCATCGATGGTTCGGCCATCATCGCCCATTGCGACACGCGCTGGGCGGCGGCGAGTGGTTCCAGATCCTCACCCGCCATCACGCGGCTATCCTTCCAACGACCGGCCAGCGCATAGGCATAGGCGAGGTTCTGGCGCGTGCGGGCATTGGCCGAAGGATCGTGGATCGCTTCGGACAAAACGCGCACGCCCTCCGCCGCGTCGCCGGCCATCGCCATCGCCAGACCATAATCGGCGGCAGGCAGCGTCGCGGCATTATCGGCCAGCAGGCGACGGGCCTCATCATTCCTGCCAAGCCCAACCTTCACCAGCGCCAGGCTGATGACGGTGCGCGGATCGCTATTGCCCAGCGCCATGGCGTCGCCCAGCGCGGTTTCCGCCGAAACGAAACGGCCATTGGCGACATAGGCGCGGCCCAGAAGCTGGCGATAGGTCGCGTTGCGCGGCGAAGCCGCTACAGCGCCCTCGGCAGCCTCCAGCGCACGAACGAAATCCCTTTCGGCCAGCGCCTTTTCCGTGATGGCGGCCAGTTTGTCGCCGCTTTCCTTTTCCTTCACGACCTTGGCCGAAGGGCGCCAGAAGGCCGCGCCGCCACAGCCGACCATCGTGGTCGCCACCAGCAGCGAAGAGAGCGCCGCTTTACCGAAAGTGTTGCGTTTCATCTGCCTGTCCACCCTTATGTCAATCCAACGTCGCCGCGCGCGGCGGCACCTGTCCGGCCAACCGGTCGATATCCGGCTGGCTTGCGAGAAATGCGTCGAGAGCCTGGGTCACCATCTGCTGGGCAGATTGGCCCAGAACAGCGCAGGCAAGGCGCAATTTCAAATGACGCTCCGCATCGAGGCGCAGCGTGAATGCGGCCTTACGCGACGCCGCCCTGGGCTTCGCGCGGTGTTTCGCAGGGGCCACCGGCGCGGGGTCAGCGACCACCGGTTCGGCGGCGACGCGCTCGGCCAATTCCTCGCGCTCGACGATCACGGCAGGAATCGGGGCTTGAGCCAGGGTGTCCGCCTCCACCGGCAAAGGCGCTGGAGCGGCCTGAACCGCCATGGGCGTCAGCCCCATGGGCGCGCGCTGATCCGCCACCGGCGGCGCCACGTCGTGGCCCATATCGTTCCAGCCCAGATCGTCCTGCACGGCGCGACCGAAACCGCCGCCAAAGCCCGCGATCGACTGACGCCGCATCGCCGGCTGGGCCGCGCCCTTGCGCGCCAGAAGGCCCGAAGTCAGGGAAGCCAGGGGTTTGGGATCGGCCATTGCGCGTCTCCCCCTTACTGGCTCACGACACGGCGGCCAAAGCCGCCCATGGGTCGACCCGCGCTCGTTGTTCCTGCCTGCGGCACGGAAAATACGGTGCGGCGGAAATTCTTTTCCAGCCGGTCGTTGATATAGGTCCAAAGCTGCGCGACCTCGGCGGCGGACTTGCCATTGGGGTCGACCTCCATGACCGTGCGGCCGTCAATCATCGACGCGGCGAAATCGGTGCGGTGGTGCAGCGTGACCGGCGCGACCGTGCCATGCTGCGACAGGGCGACCGCCGCTTCGGAGGTGATCCGCGCCTTGGGCGTGGCGGCGTTGACGACGAAGATCAACGGCTTGCCAGCGCGTTCGCACAGATCGACGGTGGCGCCCACGGCGCGCAGGTCATGCGGGCTGGGCCGGGTCGGCACGACGATCAGTTCGGCGACCGAAATGACGCTCTGAATGGCCATGGTGATGGCGGGCGGCGTATCGATGACGGCCAACTTGAACCCCTGGCTGCGCAATATCTCAAGGTCGGCGGCCAGCCGCGCGACGGTCGTCTGGGCAAAGGCGGGATATTCGGCCTCGCGCTCGTTCCACCAGTCGGCCAGCGATCCTTGCGGATCGATGTCGATCAGGACGACCGGCCCCGCGCCCGCGATCTGCGCCTGCACGGCCAGATGTCCGGACAGGGTCGTCTTGCCCGACCCCCCTTTTTGCGATGCCAGTGCCAGTACGCGCACGCAAATCCCCCCAGGAAAAAAGCTAATCCAGGCGGAAATGCCACGGTTGCGCCTAAAAATTGGTTAACCTGGGCGGAAGTTTGCTTGATAAATCGTCAACAGGGTTAATCCCATGGCCACCATCATGCGCCGGTGATAATCGCGGGTTAACCATATTGCGCTTTTAAGGGCCCATCCTTCGGATCAATTCGGGAGCCATTGATATGTTGAAGCCTGTTGCATTGGGGATAACGGCCGGGCTGATGTTCGCTGCCATGCCCGCCATCGCCGATGTCAAGGCGGGCGTCGACGCCTGGCAACAGGGCGATTACGCCCGGGCCATCAGCGAATGGCGTCCATTGGCGGAAAGGGGCGACGCCGACGCGCAGTTCAACATGGGTCAGGCCGCAAAGCTCGGCCGGGGCGTTCCCGCCGACATGAACGCCGCCATCGACTGGTATCGAAAGGCGGCGGCGCAGGGGCACACGCGGGCGGAGGACAATCTGGGCCTGCTGATGTTCCAGCAGGGCGACCGGGCAGGCGCCATGCCCTATCTTCAGCGCGCCGCCGCACGGGGGGAACCGCGCGCGCAATATGTCGTGGGCACGGCCCTGTTCAATGGCGACCTGCTGCCCAAGGATTGGGTGCGCGCCTATGCCTTCATGACCCGCGCCGCAACGTCCAGCCTGGCGCAGGCGACAACCAGCCTGCAACAGATGGACAAATATGTCCCCGACGATCAGCGCAAGCAGGGCCTTGCACTGGCGTCTTCGATGGAACAGGGCGCCGCGCCCGCCATGGCATCCGCCCCTGCCCAGCCCGCCCGCGTCGCCGTGGGGCCTTCCACAATCCGCACGACCGAATTGCCGCCGTCCGACATCGGACGTCCGGCGCCAGAGCGTTCGCCGCTACCCGAAAAGGTGCCGCCCGCCGCCGTGCTGGCGCCCAAGCAGACGCCCGCAAAGCCGACTCCGCCCAAGGCCGCGCCAAAGCCCGTCGTCGCGGCGTCCGCACCCGCGCCGTCGGCATCGGGCGGCTGGCGCGTTCAGCTCGGCGCCTTCTCGGCCGATGGCAATGCGCGCAGCCTCTGGGGCCAGTTGACCGGCAAGGTCAAGGGATTGTCCGCCTACCAGCCCTATCTGGTGAAGAGCGGCGCGATAACCCGTCTTCAGGCCGGGCCGCTGGGCAGTTCCGTCGACGCCGCCCGCCTGTGCGCCAGCGTCAAGGCTGCCGGGGCCGACTGCATCCCCAAGAAGATGTAACGACCCTGCCCAAAATGCGGGCGAAGCATCAACCTCGCGACCACTCCTTCGACGCAATGCCCTGAGCATAGAGCAGCGCCGACAGGTCGCCATGGACGATTTCGGCATGGGCGGCGGCGCGGGTTTTGGGCTTGGCGTGGTAAGCGACGCCCAGCCCCGCGCCCTCGATCATCGGAATGTCGTTGGCGCCGTCGCCAACCGCCATGGTCAGCGCCCGGTCGATGCCCGACGCGATCGCGCCCTCCAGCTCCGCGCGCTTGCGCGCGGCGTCGACAATCGGCCTCGTTACCGTGCCCAGCAGGGCGCCGTCGGCAATTTCCAGCACATTGGCGACCGCCGCGTCGAAACCGATTTCTTCCGCCACCGGGCCGGTGAACCGCGTAAAGCCGCCCGACACCAGCAAAGTACGCGCGCCCCGCGCCTTCATCGTGCGGACCAGCGCCTTCGCGCCCGGCATGATGACGACGCGCTCTTCCCGGCACTGGTCAATGGCGCTGTCGGGCAGGCCCTTGAGCAGCGCGACCCGGCCATGCAGCGCCCCTTCGAAATCCAGCTCGCCGCGCATAGCCCGCTCGGTAATCTCGGCAATCTGCGGCTTGATCCCCGCATAGTCGGCCAGTTCGTCGATACATTCCACAGTAATCATGGTGGAATCCATGTCCGCGATCAGCAGCTTCTTTTCGCGACCCCCCACCGGCTGGACGACCACATCGACCTTGTCGCCCACATCCGTCAGCGCCGCGCGCGCCGCCACAGGATCATTGGCGAAAAACAGGTCCGCCGCCTTGCCCTCATCCAGCCATAACGCGTCGCCCGGCGCGCAGCCCGCCTCGCGCAGGCGATCGGCGGCCAGCGCAATATCCCCCTGCCCCATCGAGGCGCTTGCCACTAAGGTCGCGACGAACATGAGCACTCCTGAAACCAGATCGGGCGAATCCCGCCCACGGGTCGCGCTTATTGCCGGGCCGACCGCCAGCGGCAAGAGCGCCCTTGCGCTGCGCCTTGCCGAAATCACCGACGGCATCGTCATCAATGCCGATGCGAGCCAGGTCTATGCCGACCTTTCGATCCTGTCCGCCCGTCCCCCGGCCGAGGATCTGGCCCGCGCGCCGCATCGGCTTTATGGGCATATCGACGCGGCGGAGGTCTGCACGGCGGCGCGCTGGGCCGCCGAAGCGCGGGCCGAGATCGACGACGCCCATGCGCAGGGGCGCCTGCCCATACTTGCCGGCGGCACCGGCCTTTATATCCGCACCCTGCTCGACGGCATCGCCCCGGTGCCCGACATCGATCCCGACATTCGCGCACAAGTCCGCGCCATGCCTGTGGCGCTGGCCCATGCCGCCCTCTCGCAGGAAGACCCGGCCGCCGCCGCGCGCCTGGCTCCAGCCGACACCACCCGCGTCGCTCGCGCGCTGGAGGTCGTGCGTTCAACCGGCAAGCCCCTGGCGCATTGGCAGGCGCACAAGGCCGGGGGCATCGCTGACCGCATCACGCTCAGCCCGCTCATCCTGCTGCCGCCGCGCGACTGGCTGATCGAACGGTGCGACCGGCGCTTTGGCCTGATGATCGAACAGGGCGCCGTGGCAGAAGTGGAGGCCCTGCTCGCCCGCAACCTCTCGCCTGAACTGCCCGCCATGCGCGCCATCGGCGTCCGGGAGATCGCGGCGTGGATCGACGGCCGAATGGACCGCGAAACCATGATGGAACGCGGCCGCATCGCCACCCGCCAATATGCCAAACGGCAATATACCTGGTTCGCGCATCAGCCGCCCGCCAGTTGGCCACGCCATAGCGCGAGCATCCATGACAAAAATATCGATTTAATTGCAATAAAATTACAACATTAGCGGTTGACTAGCCATTTTATAACCAATAGAGGGCAGCGCCTTGCCAATGCGTTTCCACTGACGCAAAGGCGCGCTTTATGTTTTGATGGAAGGACGGATCGGTGGCCGAAAAGAGCGGCGCGGACATATTGGTCGAATGCCTGATGGACCTGGGCGTCGATGTCGTGTTCGGCTATCCGGGCGGCGCGGTGCTGCCCATTTACGACGCGCTCTATAATCACCCGAAGATCAAGCATGTGCTGGTCCGCCACGAACAGGGCGCGACCCACATGGCGGAAGGCTATGCCCGTTCGACCGGCAAGCCCGGCGTCGTTCTGGTGACCTCCGGCCCCGGCGCGACCAATGCCGTCACCGGCATTACCGACGCGCTGATGGATTCCATCCCCATGGTCGTCATCACGGGTCAGGTCGCCACCCAACTGATCGGGACCGACGCATTCCAGGAAGCCGACACCATCGGCATCACCCGCCACTGCACCAAGCATAATTATCTGGTGAAGGATCCGGGCAAGCTGGCCAACGTCATTCACGAGGCGTTTCATATCGCCACCACCGGCCGCCCCGGCCCGGTACTGGTCGACATTCCCAAGAATGTTCAGGTTGCGACCGCCCCCTATAGACGGCCCGCCGCCATCGCCCATGCCAGCTATCGCCCGCAGATCGACGCCGATCCCGTCGCCATCGAAACGGCGGTCGAAATGCTCGCTGCGGCGGAACGCCCGATCATCTATTCGGGCGGCGGCGTCATCAATTCCGGGCCGGAAGCCACACGCCTGCTGCGCGAACTGGCGGACATCACCGGCGCGCCCGTCACCTCGACCCTGATGGGCCTGGGCGCCTTCCCTGCGTCCTCGCCGCAATGGTTGGGGATGCTGGGGATGCACGGCACCTATGAATCCAACTGGGCGATGAACAAGGCGGACCTGATCCTGTGCGTCGGCGCGCGCTTCGACGACCGCGTCACCGGTCGCCTGGACGCTTTCGCCCCCAACAGCCGCAAGATCCATATCGACATCGACCGCAGCTCGATCAACAAGACGGTCGAGGTCGACTTGGCCCTGGTCGCCGACGTCGCCAGCGCCCTGTCCGACATCATCGCCCTTTGGAACAAGCGCGGCCATGAGAAAGCGGACCTCGCCGAATGGTGGGCGCGCATCGACGGCTGGCGCGCGCGCCGCTCTCTGGATTATCCCGAAAATGGCGCGGAGATCATGCCGCAACGCGCCATCGCCGATCTTTATTCGGCGACCAAAGCGACCGGCAAGGACGTCATCATCACCACCGAAGTCGGCCAGCACCAGATGTGGGCGGCCCAGCATTTCGGCTTTGACGGTCCGAACAAGTGGCTGACCTCCGGCGGCCTTGGCACCATGGGCTATGGCTTCCCCGCCGCCATCGGCGCGCAGATGGGCAATCCCGACAGTCTGGTCATCTGCATCGCGGGCGACGCCTCGATCCAGATGAACATTCAGGAAATGGGCACCGCCAGCCAATATCGCCTGCCCGTGAAGATCTTCATCCTGAACAATGAATATATGGGCATGGTCCGCCAGTGGCAGGAACTGACCTATGAAAGCCGTTATTCCAACAGCTATTCGGACAGCCTGCCCGACTTCGTGAAGCTGGGCGAAGCCTATGGCTGGACCGGTATTCGCATCGAAGGGCCGCAGGAACTGGAAGCGGGCATCCGGCAGATGATCGACACGCCGGGGCCGGTGATCGTCGATTGCCGCGTGGCGAAGCTGTCCAACTGTTTCCCGATGATTCCGTCGGGCGCGGCGCACACCGACATGCTGCTCGACCCCAGTCAGGTCGAAGGCACGCTGTCGGACGAGGCCAAGGCGCTGGTGTAAGAGCAGAGAGCCGTGACCACCCACCTCAAACTGCGCATCCACGTCAGCGAGCCGTGGGATTTCGACCGGATCACCGGCAATGCGGAACTGACGGGGTGGACCACGGACCATGCCGACCCGGACAATGAAGAATGGGAAATCCATCTCGACCACAGTTTTGAATATCACGAACGGCCGGTGGCCCGGTTGCTGGCGGGGCCGCGTTATGTGGGCGAACATCTCGCCCGCATGTTCGACGCGGTCACCGGCCTGCCGGTCCGGCTGGCCTACAGACAGGACGGAACATGGCACTATGCCTTCATCGGCATGATCTCCGAACGCCACGAGAGCACCGAAGCGGAAAACGAAACGGGCATATGATGCATATTCAGGAAGAACATAAGGAACGGCACGTCCTGTCGCTGACCGTCGCCAACGAAGCGGGCATCCTGGCGCGGATCGCCGGCATGTTCACCGCGCGCGGCTATAATATCGACAGCCTGACCGTGGCCGACATCACCGACGATCATGCGATCAGCCGCATCACCATCGTCACCAGCGGCCCGCCCAAGGTGATCGACCAGATCATCGCTCAGTTGGACCGGCTGGTGCCCGTCCACAAGGTCACCGACCTGACCGACAACGGCCCCTATGTCGAACGGGAACTCGCGCTGGTGAAGGTTGCGGGCACGGGCGACGACCGGATCGAGGCGCTGCGCATCGCCGACGTTTTCCGCGCCAAGGTGGTCGACACGACGATCGAAAGCTTCATCTTCGAACTGACCGGCCCGACCGAAAAGATCGACACCTTCGTCGGCCTGATGCGCCAACTGGGTCTGGTGGAGGTCGGCCGCACCGGCGTCGTCGGCCTCATTCGCGGAAAAGAAGCCGTCTGAACCGAACAACGCCGCCCGCCCGGCGGCGCCCATCATCATCCATATCATCTAACGCCTTCCGCATGGAAGGACGAGAAAGGGAAAATCCATGAAGGTTTATTACGATCATGACGCGGACATCGGCCTGATCAAGGGCAAGAAGGTCGCGATCCTGGGTTATGGCAGCCAGGGCCACGCCCATGCCCAGAACCTGCGCGACAGCGGCGTCGCCGAAGTCGCCATCGCCCTGCGCGCCGGTTCTGCATCGGCCAAGAAGGCCGAGGGCGCCGGTTTCAAGGTGCTGCCCAACGCCGAAGCCGCCGCATGGGCAGACGTGCTGATGATCCTCGCCCCCGACGAACATCAGGCCGCCATCTATGCCGACGACATCCACGCCAATCTGAAGCCTGGCGCCGCGCTCGCCTTCGCCCATGGGCTCAACGTCCATTTCGGCCTGATCGAGCCGCGCAAGGACATCGACGTCATCATGATCGCGCCCAAGGGCCCCGGCCACACGGTGCGCAGCGAATATCAGCGCGGCGGCGGCGTCCCCTGCCTGATCGCCGTCTATCAGGATTCGACCGGCAATGCGCATGACATCGCGCTGTCCTACGCCAGCGGCGTCGGCGGCGGCCGCAGCGGCATCATCGAAACCAATTTCCGCGAGGAATGCGAAACCGACCTCTTCGGTGAACAGGCCGTTCTGTGCGGCGGCGCGACCGCGCTGGTGCAAGCCGGCTTCGAAACGCTGGTGGAGGCCGGTTACGCGCCGGAAATGGCCTATTTCGAATGTCTGCACGAACTCAAGCTGATCGTCGACCTGATGTATGAAGGCGGCATAGCCAACATGCGCTATTCGATCTCGAACACCGCCGAATATGGCGACATCAAGACCGGCCCGCGCATCATCACCGAAGAAACCAAGAAGGAAATGAAGCGCGTGCTGGCCGACATCCAGTCGGGCCGCTTCGTCAAGGACTTCGTGCTCGACAACCGCGCCGGCCAGCCGGAACTCAAGGCCAGCCGCATCGCCGCCAAGCGTCACCCGATCGAGGAAACCGGCGCCAAGCTGCGCGCCATGATGCCCTGGATCGCGGCCAACAAGCTGGTGGACCAGGAAAAGAACTGATCTCGCCTTGCCCCTCGCTCATTGGCGAGGGGCGATGGTCTGCACAAAAAGGGGCGCCCCGCAAAGCTGCGAGGCGCCCCTTTTTGCAGGGCGCGGTTCAGAACGAAGGCTCAGAAGCGGCCATCTTCCTTCTGCGCCAGCCTGTTCCCAGTGGCCAGCGTCTGCACGACGAACAGGACGATCAGGATTGCGCCCACCGCGCCGACAAAAATGTCAAAGCCCGACCATCGACCAAACAGCCCCGGCCCCGTGCCCAGCACCATCATCATGATCGTCATGCCGATCAGCATCAACCGCAATTCGGTTGGCCCGGCAGACAGATAGGACAGCTTGAACTCGCCGATGACACGCGCTGACAAATAGGCATGGATCGACAGCAGCAGATAACCCGCCAGGGCGATCATCGCGACGTCCATCGTCACAAAGGGGCTGAGCCCAATGCCCGCCAGGATCAGCAGCGTGGCGAGCCCATCGCAGCTATGGTCGATGAAATAGCCATAGGCCGGCCGTTCGACATGCCGAAAGCGCGCCAGGCTGCCATCCATGGAGTCGCCAAACCATTGGACGACATAACCCAGGATCGCCAGCAGCAGCCAGGCCGATCCGATATTGCTGGCGACATAACCCGCAAAGATCATGCCCGCGCCGACCATGCCTATGCTGGTCAGCACATCGGGCGTGACCCAGGCCGGCATCCGGCCGCACAACCAGTTGAGCAGCCGCCGCTCGCTGGCCGCCAGCCAATTTTGCTGAATGCGGTCCAGCTTGTTCGCCGTCGGTCTTTGATTTGTCATAATCTCTCATGCAGAAGTGTCGCCCACGCGGCAAGCGATACGACGGCGACCAGCGCGATCAGCGGAACGAACCGGCTCATTTGCCAGACGAAACCATGTCAGATCGCGGAACGAACCGTTTCCGGTTGCAACTCTGGAACAATTGCCACAGCCATCATATTCTGCCCTTTGCCCATCAGCGTTTTGGAGTCTCCTGCTCATGCGTCAATTTCTCATCCCCGCCGCCGCCCTGATCGCCATCGCTGGCGGCACCGCCCTTGTCGCGCAAATGCCTACCGCCGCCCCCGGCACGAAAGACGTCGCGAAAGTCAGCGGCGGCGCCTACACGATCGATGGCGGCCACACCCAGGTCGTATTCGCCTGGGACCATATGGGCTTCACCAACAATATGGGCACCATCGCCGAACCCACTGGCACGCTGACGCTGGACAAGGCGAACCCGGCCGCGTCCAAGGTGTCGGTCGAATTTCCTGTCGCCAATCTGCGCACCGGCGTCGCCGAGCTGGACGAGCATCTGATGAAGGCGGATTTCTTCGACGCCACCAAATTCCCCACCGCGACCTTCGTATCGACCAGCGTCAAGCCTGACGGCGCGACCGGCGCCGACATCACCGGCAACCTCACCATCAAGGGCGTGACCAAGCCAGTGACGCTGGATGCCGAATTCTATGGCGCGGGCGTTCAGCCGATGAGCAAGAAGGAAAATATCGGCTTCATCGCGACGACGGCGATCAAGCGCAGCGAATTCGGCATGGGCTATGGCGTGCCGATGGTCGGCGACGCGATCGAGCTCAAGATCATCGCCGGCTTCGAAAAGCAATAAGTCTGCGGCCTGTCATTGCCATTTGGACAGGGCCGGCTTGCGCGCCGGCCCTGTTTTGCGTATGGACGGCCCATCATGCAGCAGCGTTCGCTTCTTCCCCTGCTACGACTTACACGCCCTTAGGCGTGGTTTTTCGGCTGCCTTTCGACTATGGGCAGCGCCGATCCGCCTAAGGGCACTCATCGCAGTCCAGTCGTTACCACGAAGCCGAACCCGCGCTTCGTCGCAGGAAGTAGTTTGATACCATGATGTTGACCGACCCTTCGCAGAAATATCGCCCTTTCCCCCAGGTGGACCTGCCCGACCGGCAGTGGCCCAGCCGCGTCATCACCGCGCCGCCGCGCTGGCTGTCGACCGATCTGCGCGACGGCAATCAGGCGCTGATCGACCCGATGAACGCGGAAAAAAAGACCCGCTTCTTCGATCTGCTGCTCAAGGTCGGCGTCAAGGAGATCGAGGTCGGCTTCCCCTCCGCCGGAGCGACCGAATTCGACTTCATCAGCGGTCTGGTGAAAAACGGGCGCATCCCCGACGATGTCTTCGTCCAGGTGCTGACACAGGCGCGCGAAGACCTGATCGCCACCACCTTTGAATCGCTGCGCGGCGCGAAACAGGCGATCGTTCATGTCTACAACGCCGTGTCGCCCGCATGGCGCAACATCGTGTTCCAGATGGAACGGCCGCAGATCAAGGAGATCGCGATAAACGCGGCGAAGCTGCTGCGCGACAATGCCGCGGCCCAGCCGAACACCGACTGGCATTTCGAATATAGCCCCGAAACCTTCTCCACGGCGGAACTGGATTTCAGCCTGGAATGTTGCGAAGCGGTGATGGACATTTTGATGCCCACGCCCGAAAAACCGCTGATCCTGAACCTGCCTGCAACGGTCGAGGCGGCGACGCCCAATATCTACGCCGACCAGATCGAATGGATGTGCCGTCACATCTCGCGCCGCGACAGCGTGGTCATCTCGCTCCATCCCCATAACGACCGGGGCACCGGCGTCGCCGCCGCTGAACTCGGCCTGATGGCGGGCGCGGATCGGGTCGAGGGCTGCCTGTTCGGCAATGGCGAGCGCACCGGCAATTGCGACATCGTGACCGTCGCGCTCAACATGTATACGCAAGGGATCAACCCCGCGCTCGACTTCAGCGACATCGACGAAGTCATCCAGACGGTCGAATATTGCAACCAGTTGCCGGTCCATCCGCGCCATCCCTATGCCGGGGAACTGGTGTTCACCGCTTTTTCGGGCAGCCATCAGGATGCGATCAAGAAGGGCTTCGCCGCGCAGGAAGCGCGCAACGACCTGATCTGGAACGTCCCCTATCTGCCCATCGACCCCAAGGATCTGGGCCGCGATTATGAAGCGGTGATCCGCGTCAATTCGCAGTCGGGCAAGGGCGGCGTGGCCTGGGTGCTGCAACAGGACAAGGGGCTGAAACTGCCCAAGCGGATGCAGGCCGATTTCTCCAAGGTGGTGCAGGCGCTCGCCGATGAAAGCAGCCGCGAGCTCAACGCCGCCGACATCTGGGCCGCGTTCGAGGCGCATTATTGCCTGGGCGCTGACCAGCCCTACAAGCTGCTCGACTATAGCGAGAGCGGCAGTGCGGGCGACCGCATCTTCGTGGGCAAGATCGGCCATGACGGCGGCGAACGCTCGATCTCCGGGCGCGGCAACGGCCTCATCTCCAGCGTGCTGGCCGCGCTGCGCGACGAACTGGGCGTGGACCTGGAGGTCGCCGACTATAGCGAGCACGCCATCGGCGCGGGGACAAACGTCAACGCCGCCGCCTATGTCGAATGCCGCACGCCCGACGGCCGCACCGTGTTCGGCATCGGCCTGGACAGCGACATCGCCACCGCGTCGGTGCAAGCCGTCCTCTCCGCCGCCAACGGTCTGGCGCGGGGTTAACAGCCGCCGCATGGCGCGTATCGCCCAGTCCCATGGCATCGGGTGATACGCAAAAACCGTTTGCACAAACTGGTCATTTCCGTTATTTCTGTTTTTACAGAAAGGAACGCCATGCCGCTGCTAGACCATCCCGATGCCAAGGCGTTTTTGCTCCACTGGGGTGAGATGGGCACGCAATGGGGCGTCAACCGCTCGGTCGGCCAGATCCACGCCCTGCTTTATCTCTCCAATCACCCCTTGCCCGCCGACGAGATCGTCGATCAACTGGGCCTTGCCCGATCCAATGTCTCGACCGCGCTCAAGGAATTGCAATCCTATTCCATCGTTCGCCGCGTTCATGTCGAAGGCGACCGGCGCGACCATTTCGTGGCGGAACTCGATCCTTGGGATATGCTCCTCCACATCGCGGCCGAACGCAAACGGCGTGAGATCGACCCGACCATCGCGCTGATGGGGGAACTGGCCGCCCGCCTTGCAAAAGATGGTCATGTCGCGCCCCATATACGCGAACGCATCACGCGCATGCACGAATTCCTCTCGACGCTGGGCAACTGGTATGAACAGGTCCGCGTCCTCCCCAAGCCCACGCTCGTCGCCCTGATGAAACTTGGCGGCAAGATCGCCCGCTTTCTGCCGGGTGGAAAGAAGACGGACTAAGCCGTAGCCCCTTACCGCAACCATCCTGCGTTCACCAAATTCGGAGATTTCAGTAATGTCAGATGGTAACGATGCACATGGGTTGAGCGCAGTCCGCAGACGCATCGCGACGCTCCGAATTCTGGGGGCCATCGCTACTGCTTTTGCCTTTACGGTGGGCGTGTATCTCTTGCTCGAAGCATTGCGACCGGCGTCCGGCCTTATCAGTTTCACTTTCTTGCTGGTTCTGCCTGCCGCCGTCACAGCCTTCGTCAGCTTCGTCGGCGATCCGATGGCCGAACGAAATCGCGCCTATTACATGACCATGCCGCTCTGGTTGCTCGGGGTTTTGATCCTCCTCTCCATTCCGGTATTGAAGGAAGGGGTAATCTGCGTCGTCATGCTGTCTCCGCTTTGGCTTGCGAGCGGCATGGCCGGTGCCTACGCAACCTATCGCTTGCGCGGCCGCGCCGGAGATGGTGGTACCTATTGCATGGCGGTGCTTGCTCTGCCTTTGATCGCGATGCAGGTTGAACCGATGATCCCTCTGCCGCAAGCGACGGCGACCGTTAGTCGTTCCATTGTCGTGAACGCTACCCCGGCGGAAATCTGGCCGTTGCTCCGTGGCATTCCTGATGTGCGTCCGGGTGAGGGAGCCTGGACCTTTACTCAGGATGTACTTGGCGTGCCGCGACCGATCGGCGCGCATATGCTTGGCGAAGGCATTGGTGCGACTCGCCTCGCCAACTGGGGTCGGCAGGTGCGTTTCGCCGAACATATTGTCGACTGGCAGCCGGACCGGAGCATCGGTTGGCGGTTCGACTTTCGTGGCCTCGACGCATGGCAGTTCACTGACCGGCACCTGATGCCCGACAGCCGTTATTTCAAGGTGACGACCGGCGGCTATCATATGGAGCGGATCGGGAACCGCCGGACCCGCGTTACCATCTACACCGATTACTGGATGCAGACCCCGGTCAACGCCTATTCCCGACTGTGGGGCGAACTGTTCCTGGGAGATATTGAAAACAATCTGCTCGCCCTGATCCGCCAGCGCGCTGAGGCGCACTGATCCGTCCCATATATCTTGCCTCGGACGTTGATATGGCCCACTGACAGCCGCCGACACTAAATCGGCAAAATATTGCGAAGCTAGATTGAGCATGACCAACCACGACATCCACATCATCGGCGGGGGCCTTGCGGGCACGGAGGCGGCCTGGCAGCTGGCGCAGGCGGGGGTGAAGGTGCGCCTGTCGGAAATGCGTGGGTCGGGTGCGGCGGGGGGTGACATGACGCCCGCGCACCAGACGCAGGGGCTTGCCGAACTGGTCTGTTCCAACAGCTTCCGATCCGATGACGCGGACAAGAACGCCGTGGGCCTGCTGCATCAGGAAATGCGGCGGCTGGGCTCGCTCATCATGGCGCAGGCGGAACCGGCCAAGGTGCCCGCCGGGTCGGCGCTGGCGGTCGACCGCCATGTGTTTTCAGACGGCGTGACCGCCGCGCTCGCCGCCCATCCCAACATCACCATCGTGCGGGAACGCATCGACGCGCTGCCGACGCAGGGCATGACCATCGTCGCCACCGGCCCGCTGACCGCCCCGGCGCTTGCGACAAGCATCGGCGAAGCGGCGGGCATGGAGCATCTCGCCTTTTTCGACGCCATCGCGCCGGTCATCCATCATGACAGCATCGACATGGACAAATGCTGGATGGCCAATCGCTGGGACAAGATCGGCCCCGGCGGCGGCGAGGGCAAGGATTATATCAATTGCCCGATGACCAAGGACCAGTATCAGGCCTTCGTCCAGGGACTGCTCGACGGCGAGAAGACCGAGTTCAAGCAATGGGAGACCAACACCCCCTATTTCGAAGGCTGCATGCCGATCGAGGTGATGGCGTCGCGCGGGCCGGAAACGCTGCGCCATGGACCGATGAAGCCGATGGGGCTGGACGATCCGCGCACCGGCCGCTGGCCCTATGCGGTGGTGCAATTGCGGCAGGACAACGCCAGCGGCACATTGTGGAACATGGTCGGTTTCCAGACCAAGCTGAAACATGGCGCGCAGGTCGATCTGTTCCGCACCATCCCCGGCCTTGAAAAGGCGGAGTTCGCGCGGCTGGGCGGGCTGCACCGCAACACCTTCATCCGGTCGCCCCAGTTGCTGGACGCGACCCTGCGCCTGAAAAGCGCGCCCCATATCCGCTTCGCCGGGCAAATGACGGGGTGCGAAGGCTATGTCGAAAGCGCCGCCATCGGCCTGCTCGCCGGGCGCTTCGCCGCCGCCGAATTGCTGGGTAAGCCGCTGGCCCCACCCCCGGCTGATACGGCGCTGGGCGCGCTGCTCGGCCATGTCACGGGCAATGTCGCGACCGCCGACTATCAGCCGATGAACGTCAATTTCGGCCTGTTCCCACCGCTGGACGACGTGAAGAAGAAGCAACGCAAGGAAGCCTATACCGCCCGCGCCCGCGCGTCGCTTGGCCAATGGCTGGGTGAAATGGCAATCGCCTGACGCTGGTCAGCATTTGCACTTCGCCCTGACCACCCGCTTGGGCGCGGTGGCGGCGAACTCCGCCGGGGTCAGGCGGCCGTCGCCATCGGCATCGGCCTTGCCGAAACGATCCGATGTAGCGACCGCCCATTCCTCGAAGGACAGCAGGTTGTCGCGGTCCTTGTCCAGCGCCTTGAACGCCTTTACCCGGCTGCCCATCATCTCAATGCGGGTGATCGCGCCGTCGCGATTGCGGTCGTAGCGGGCAAAGCGTCTCTGCTCGCGGTTTTGCGCCATCGCCCCCTGTTCTTGCGGCAAGGCATCGCCCACCGCATCAGGATCGCCCTCGGGCAGCGCCTCAATCGGCGGCGGAGGAGGAGGCGCGAAGGCGGCGGCGGGCGCCGCGTCGCTCTCAGCGCGCCCCTGCCACCAGAACAGGCCGCCCGCCACCGCCATCAGGGTGATGATCGCGCCCGCCAGCAATCGCCCCATGGCTGCCCCCCATGCCTAATATTTCGACCAGATCAGCCATAATAGTTGCAGATAGAGCCGGGGCGTCAAGCGCGCCGACGCCGCCCGCCCGCGCCGCACATCATAACGGGCAAGGCCATAGGCGATCCGCATCGCGGCCCATTCCCTAGGCCAGTCGGGGCGCTCGCCCAGCTTGTGGCGCGCGGCCAGCGCAATCGCATCGGCCGCCAGAGTTTCATCGGCGGTATGGGCCGACAAATCCCACAGCGCCCACACGGCCCCCGCTTGCACCAGCCAGCCGGGGACATCATCGCGTCCCGCCAGCGCGCGAAACAGTCCGCCCCCACGCCCGGCGGCATAGGTGTCCAGATCGACGTCCCCCAGCAACGCCTCCCACCCGTCGATCAGATGGTCGAGCCCGGCTGGCGGCAGCATGGCGGCGGCATGGAGCGCCTCGACCAGCGGCTCCCCCTGCCCCTTTGCTCCGCTCGCATCGGTCAGGGCGTCATACCACCAGGTCAGCTTGATCTGGCCGATGGCCGGCTCGCTGCTTTTGGCGACCAGCATCGCCAGCCGCGCATCCAGCGCCCACACCAACCGATGCCGCGCCGCATCTCGCCCGGCATGGGCGCAGAGCAGGCGCGGAACCGGCCCTATCTCATCCCATAAATCGCTCATCCCCGGCTTTCGCGGATCAGCGAGGTTATCAGCATTTTAACCATCATCCTCATACACATCCTAACCAGTGCGCCTGCATAGGCGAAAATGCCGCCCGGTCCATGTTTCGGGGGATTTTGGGCGCAGTTATTGGGTGAATGCGGATAATGGGCAAGTCAAAGGAACATCAAGGGGGCTTTCTGGCCCGGCTCGCGCGGAACCAGTCGGGCAACATGCTTGCCATGGTGGCGGCGGCCCTCATTCCTTTGCTCGGGCTGGTCGGCGGCGGCGTCGACATGGCGCGCCTCTACCTCACCAAGGCGCGCCTGCAACAGGCCTGCGACGCGGGCGCGCTGGCCGGGCGCAAGCAGATGGGGTCCGGCGCCTGGAACGCGGACAGCAACAAGGCCAACACCGTGGCGCTGGAATTGTTCGACGCCAATTTCGGCACCAATCCCTATGGCACGAACACGACGACCCGCAGCTTCAGCGAATCCGCCGGCAAGGTGACAGGAACCACCTCGGTGATCGTGCCGATGACCGTGATGAAGGTGTTCAAAAAAGGCGATCAGACCATAAGCGTCACCTGCGACGCCGAAATGCGGATCCCCAATTCCGACGTGATGTTCGTGCTCGATACCACGGGTTCGATGGGTTGGGTCAATCCGGGCGACACCGACACGAAGATCAATGGCCTGAAAAAGGCCGTCAAATGCTTCTACGAAGCCTTGATGAAGGTCGATACCACGGCGGATTGCGGATCGGCGCCAAGCGGCGCCAACAGCAGTGGGGTCCAACTGCGGTTCGGTTTTGTGCCATATAGCGTGAATGTGAACGTCGGAAAGCTGCTGCATAACGACTGGATCGCCAATAGCTGGACCTATCAGAGCCGTACATTCACGGGCTCTGCCGGAACCTGGGGAAACTGGACATCGCTTGGAACGGGAATTCGGTGGGGATCGTGCCCCACCAATACGGCGACGACCGAATATCGAAACCAAACCCAGGGTAGTTTCTGGGGCTATCCTTATTGCACCGGCGGCGAATATCGTACGCTGTCAGGCGGGACGGTTCAATATACCTATCAGCCCGTCTCGCTGGACGTCAGCGGTCTGAAAGCGGGCGGATATAGCTGGAATGGAAGTGTTGATTTGCCGGTCGGCGCAAATGGCGCCAACGAAGCCCAGACATGGGACGGATGTATAGAAGAACGTCAGACCGTACGCGCCAACAGTTACGATCCGATCCCATCCAACGCCTATGATCTGGACATCGACCAAGTTCCGAACACCAGTGACCCCGCGACCCAATGGGGCCCCATGTTGCCAGGCGCAGTCTGGGAGCGCAGGAATGACGGAGGCAGCCGAAATTACTCCGCTGTCATAACATCCAGTGAAAAAACGGACGAACGCCTGTCCAACATGAGCGAGTATTTCTGCCCCACTGCAGCGAAGAGGTTGCAAACTTGGTCGACGGCCGCTTCATTTGAGGCCTATGTCAACTCGCTGACGCCCAGCGGCAATACATACCACGACATTGGCTTGATCTGGGGTGCGCGCCTCATATCGCCCACCGGCCTGTTCGCCAGCGACAATGCCCTGACGCCCAATGGCGGCACGATCGAACGGCACATCATATTCATGACGGACGGGGATACCCAGACCGACCACGACAATTACACTGCTTATGGTGTGCCCTGGTGGGATCGCCGGACCACGGCCGCCTCTGCAAGTCCGACCAACACACAACTGACAAATCAGGTCAACATGCGCTTTCTGGCCATGTGCAAGGCGATCAAGAACAAGAATATCACGCTCTGGGTGATCTCCTTCGGCGACGACGTCAGCGCGGACGCACAGACCAACCTTGAGACCTGCGCCAGTTCCGGCCGCTTCTATTCCGCCGCCAACAGCGCCGACCTCATCAACCAGTTCAAGGCGATCGCCAGCGAAATATCCCAGCTAAGGCTGACCAAATGATGCGCCGCCGCCGTTTCATCCAGGCATTGGCCCGCAGCCAGGCGGGAACCACCATCACGGAGTTCGGGCTGATCGCGCCCATATTCATGACCATGGTGATGGGTGCGCTCGATCTTGGGCATACGCTGTACATGCAAAGTACGCTGCAGGGCGCCGTGCAGAAGGCCGCGCGCGATTCCACCCTGGAATCGGGCGGCACGACCGCAAACCAGACCGCGATCAACACGGCGATCACCGATCAGGTCCAGCGCCTGGCGAAGGGCGCGACGGTCACGATCACACGCACATCCTTCCGCGACTATACCAAGGCCGCCTCCAGAACGAAGGAGCCGTTCACCGATACCAACGGGAACGGCACCTGCAATGCAGGCGAACCCTATGAAGACAGCAACAACAGCGGCAGTTGGGACATCGACAACGGCACCACCGGCCAGGGCGGCGCCAAGGATTCCGTGATCCTGTCCACCCAGATTTCCTATCCGCGCCTCTTCCCCTTCCTGAAGGCGATAGGGTTGCCCGCCAATGTCACGATGAACGCCACTACGGTGCTGGTGAACCAGCCCTATGGCGATCAGGCGGCCGTCACGGTGAGGAACTGCACATGAAGCGTCTGTTTGCGCGCGGGGCCGGCAGGATAGGGATCGGCCGGGACCAGAGGGGCATGGCGGTCGTCGAATTCGCGGTCGTCCTGCCGTTCGTCGTCCTCGTCACCATGGGCGCGGCTGAACTGACCAATTATACCACGACCAAGATGCGCATCAGCCAGCTTGCGCTGATGGTGGCGGACAATGCCTCGCGTATCGGCACCGGCACCGTCCTGTCGAACAAGACGATCAGCGAAAAGCAGATCAACGATCTGCTGACCGGCGCTGGCCTGCAAGGCGGCAAGCTCGACCTGTTCACCCATGGCCGGGTGATCATCCGCAGCATCCAGCCGGGATCGACCTCGGGCAAATATGTGGTGAAATGGAACCGCTGCCGGGGCTTGAAGACCTACACCGCCACCACCTATCCCATGGCCAGCACAACAGAGCGCAACACCGGATCGACCAATGTGTTCAAGGTGACCCCGCCGTCGAACGGGGCGGTGATGTTCGTCGAGATCACCTATAATTACCAACCGCTGATCGGCTCTCGCTTCATCAACATATCCGAAATCAAGGAAGTTGCGGCGATGACGGTCCGCGACAATCGCGATTATACCGGCGGCACCGACGGCATTTACAATACCGAAGGCGTCACCGCATCCAGTTGCTCGACCTATTCGGCAACCTGAAAGGAAAAGGGCAGCTCCACCGGAACCGCCCCTCAGATCAGCGATAGCAGACCTTCTTCACCGCAGCGACCACCCGGCCAGCGTCGATCAACGCGGCCTTTTCCAGATTGGCGGCATAGGGCAGCGGCACATCCTCGTTGGTCACGCGCAGCACCGGCGCATCCAGGTCGTCAAAGCCCTGCTCCATCGCCACGGCGGCGATTTCCGAAGCGATCGAACAGGTCGGCCAGCCTTCTTCGACCACAACCATGCGGTTGGTTTTCTTCAGGCTGGCCAGCACCGTTGCGGTATCCAGCGGGCGCAGCGTGCGCAGGTCGATCACCTCCGCTTCGATCCCTTCTGCCGCCAGCGTTTCAGCGGCTTCCAACGCGATGCCGACGCCGATGGAATAGCTGACGATGGTCACCGCCTCGCCCGCCCGCATGATCCGCGCCTTGCCGATGGGCAGGACATAATCGTCGACCTTGGGCACGTCGAAGCTGCGGCCATAGACCAGTTCGTTTTCGAGGAAGACGACCGGATCTTCGGACCGGATCGCTGCTTTCAGCAAACCCTTGGCGTCGGCCGCGTCATAGGGGGCGATCACGATCAGACCCGGCACGGCGGCGTACCAGGGCCCATAATTCTGGCTGTGCTGGGCGCCCACGCGGCTGGCCGCGCCATTGGGGCCGCGGAACACGACCGGGCAACGCATCTGACCGCCCGACATATAATTGGTCTTGGCGGCCGAATTGATGATGTGGTCAATCGCCTGCATGGCGAAGTTGAACGTCATGAACTCGACGATGGGCTTCAGGCCACCCATGGCCGCGCCCGTGCCGATGCCGGCAAAACCATATTCGGTGATCGGCGTGTCGATGACGCGCTTGTCGCCAAATTCCTCCAGCAGGCCCTGGGTGACCTTGTAGGCGCCCTGATATTCGGCGACTTCCTCGCCCATCACGAACACGCGGTCGTCGCGGCGCATTTCTTCGGCCATGGCGTCGCGCAGCGCCTCGCGCACGGTGGTCTTCACCATTTCCGTGCCTTCGGGCAGCGACGGGTCGGCAATGGCGGCCTGCGCTGGCGCGGCGGCGCGCTGGGCGGGCGCTGCGGGTTCGCTCGCCGCCACGGGTTCAGGCGCGGCGACAGGCGTTGGCGCGGCCTCGGCCACGGAGCCGTCCTCGCCGGCCATCGTCGCGATGACGGTGCCCACCTTCACGCCCTCGGTCCCTTCGGCCACCATGATCTTGCCGATCATGCCCTCGTCGACCGCTTCGAATTCCATCGTCGCCTTGTCGGTTTCAATCTCGGCCAGGATGTCGCCCGACGACACGCTGTCGCCTTCCTTGACCAGCCATTTGGCCAGCGTCCCTTCCTCCATCGTCGGAGAAAGCGCCGGCATCCGGATTTCGACAGCCATCAATATTGCTCCACCAGCACGTCGGTATAGAGTTCAGCCAGATCGGGCTCCGGCGATGTTTCGGCGAAATCGGCCGATGCGTTGACGATTTTGCGGATTTCCTGGTCGATCGCCTTCATCTCATCCTCGCCGACTTCGGCTGCAAGCAGGTGCTTCTTCACGCCCTCGATCGGGTCGGACTTCTCCCGCATCGCCTGCACTTCCTCGCGCGAGCGATATTTGGCCGGATCGGACATGCTATGGCCGCGATAGCGATAGGTCTTCATTTCCAGCAGGATCGGGCCGTTCCCGGCCTTGACCCATTTCAGCGCCTCTTCGGTCGCGCCGCGCACGGCCAGCACGTCCATGCCGTTGACCTGAATGCCGGGGATGCGGAAGCTCTCGCCGCGGCGATAAAGCTGATCCTCCGCCGACGATCGGTTGACGCTGGTGCCCATGGCGTATTGATTGTTCTCGATCACGAAAATGATCGGCAATTTCCACAGCTCGGCCATGTTGAAGCTTTCATAGACCTGCCCCTGATTGGCCGCGCCATCGCCGAAATAGGCGACGCACACGCCGCCGTCGCCACGATATTTATGCGAGAAGGCGAGGCCCGCGCCCAGCGACACCTGTGCGCCGACGATGCCATGGCCGCCGAAGAATTTATGTTCGACGCTGAACATGTGCATCGAACCACCCTTGCCGCGCGAAATGCCCGCTTCGCGGCCCGTCAGCTCGGCCATGATGACATTGGGGTCGATGCCATAGGCCAGCATGTGGCCATGGTCGCGATAGCCAGTGATCACGCTGTCCTTGCCCGGCTCCAGCGCGCTCTGAATGCCAACGGCGACCGCTTCCTGACCAATATAAAGGTGGCAGAAACCGCCGATCAGGCCGAGGCCGTACAACTGCCCCGCCTTTTCCTCGAAACGGCGGATAAGCACCATCTGGCGATAAAATTCCAGCAACTCTTCCTTGCTAGCCACATAATCGGTCGGGACATCCGGCCTGACCCGGTTGTGGTCGGCCGACGCGGCGGTTGCCTTTGCCCGGGCGCCTGAGCGCGGCGTGGGAGTTTTCGCCAAGGGCTCTGTTCCTCTCGTCTGACAAGGTTGATCCGACGTCGATATAGCGAGGAAGCCAGCGAAAATGCAACGGAAAGCGACCGGGTTCGGCAAAGGTTTGCCGAACCGGAAAAGGCGGAAAACGGCGCAAACCCTGTCAGTTCAGGGGAATGATGACCTCGTCGCGATGCACGACGCCCAACTGGCGACGGATCAATTCGTCACTGAGATCGGGGTCGACCCGGCGGGGATTGAGCAGGTCGACGCGGTTGCGCATTTCCTGCCGCTCGCGCGAGACATGGGCCAGTTCGACACGGGCGCTATTCAACTGACGCGAATAATCCCCCCATGCCAAAATGCCGCTTGGCCCCAAAATCGCGTAACCCGCGAAAAAGAGCAGCAGCAGGATGGCGATGGCGGGACCAAATGCCGAAAACAGCAGCAATTTCAATTTTGCGATCTGCGCCATGCCTTCTTTGAATCACAGCGATTCGCGCGCTGCAAGCGAAAATTGGTTAATCTGCGGTCAACCGAGTCCAAAGCCGTCAACGGAAAATCGAGCGCCCGGCATAGACCGCCATGTCGCCCAGTTCCTCCTCGATGCGGATCAACTGGTTATATTTGGCGAGCCGGTCGGAACGGGCGAGCGAACCGGTCTTGATCTGGCCGCAATTGGTGGCGACGGCGAGGTCGGCGATGGTCGCGTCCTCGGTCTCGCCCGACCGGTGCGACATGACGGCGGTGTAGCGCGCACGATGCGCCATATCGACGGCCGCCAGCGTTTCGGTCAGCGAACCGATCTGGTTGACCTTCACCAGCAGCGAATTGGCCAGCCCCTTGTCGATCCCCATCGACAGGCGCTTGGGGTTGGTGACGAACAGGTCGTCGCCGACCAACTGGCACTTGTCGCCGATCAGGTCGGTCAACGCCTTCCAGCCTTCGAAATCATCCTCGCTCATGCCGTCTTCAATCGACTTGATCGGATAATCGGCGACCAGCGCGGCCAGATAATCAGCCATTTCGACCGGCGTCAGAGAGAGGTTTTCGCCCGAAATCTCATATTTGCCGTTCCTGAAGAATTCGGTCGCGGCGCAATCAAGCGCCAGCATCACGTCGTCGCCAGGCTTGTAACCGGCCTTTTCGATCGACAGCATGATGAAATCGAGCGCGTCGCGGGTCGACGCGATATTGGGGGCAAAGCCGCCTTCATCGCCGACCGCCGTCGCCAGCCCCTTGTCATGCAGGCCCTTTTTCAGCGTGTGGAAGATTTCCGAACCGATCCGCACGGCGTCGGCAATGCTGTCCGCGCCGACCGGCATGATCATGAATTCCTGAAAGTCGATCGGGTTGTCGGCATGTTCGCCGCCATTGATGATGTTCATCATCGGCACCGGCAGGACATGGGCCGAAACGCCGCCGACATAGCGATACAGCGGCAGGCCGCGCGCATCGGCGGCGGCCTTGGCGGCGGCCATGCTGACGCCCAATATGGCGTTGGCGCCCAGACGGCTCTTGTTCTCCGTGCCGTCGAGCGCGATCATCGCCGCGTCGATCTCACCCTGATCTTCGGCCTCCATGCCGACGATCTCCTCGGCAATCTCGCCATTGACGGCGGCGACCGCGGCCAGAACGCCCTTGCCCATATATCTGGACATGTCGCCATCGCGCTTTTCCACCGCTTCATAGGCGCCGGTTGAAGCGCCCGAGGGCACCGCCGCACGACCGAAACTGCCATCCTCCAGCATCACGTCGACTTCAACGGTCGGGTTGCCCCGGCTGTCGAGAATCTGGCGCGCGTGGACGTCGAGAATGGCGGTCATGGCTTTTTCCCTGCTAGTATCGGCCGACTGTGGCAATCGCGACTCGATTAGCCACGCCATGTGCATCTGGCAATGCGGCAGGGCTTGCCTTCGTTCAAAAAATGCCGATGCTCGTTACTGTAACGGCAACGGAACTGTTTGCGGCCGCGAAGCATTGGTGGCCTGACGCTGTCAGAATTGGCCAAAGGCCCCACAGTTTTTGAGGAGAAACCAACATGGCGGACGCACCCGAAACTCCCGCTCGCAAAAACGTGACCAAGGCGCCGAAGAAAGCCGCCGTTAAGGTCGCCAAGGCAAAGCCGATGAAGGCGTCGGCCCCCGTCATCTCCGCCGCCAAGGCCGCGCCCGTGCGCAAGCCGCGCCTGAACAAGGCCTCGACCAAGCCTGCCGCGACCGGCTGGACCGCTCAGATCGCGCCATTGAAAGCAAAGGCGGAGGAGCAGATCGCGCCGCTCAAGGCCAAGGCTGGCGAAATGAGGGTGAAGGCTGAAAACGCCGCACGCGCCGCGTCTGAGAAGCTGCAGGAAATCGACTGGAAGGCGCAGATCGACCCGATCAGGGAGCAGGCCGGCAAGACCGCCAAGTCCGCTGCGGGCTATGCCAAGGAGTCCACCGGCACCGCCATGCAGAGCCTGGCCAAGCTGATCGCCGAAACGGCCGGCACCGTCGATGCAAAACTGGGTCCGCAATATGGCGACTATGCGCGACAGGCGGCCCAATCCGTGGCCAGCGCGGCCGACACGCTGGATAGCAAGGACGTCGATCAATTGATGGCCGAAGCGCGCGATTTCGTGCGAAAAAGTCCTGCCGTCGCGATTGGCGCAGCGGCAGTTGTCGGCTTCGTGCTGATGCGCCTGGCCAAGGGCTCGGACGAAGAGTGACCCGCGCCAGGGCATGATGCACAAGACGCTGCCTGCGGGCCCGGAGGATTGACGTGACAGACCAGCCTGCCGACCCGGTGTCGCCGGAAGAACCGGCCGGGACCGAAGAGGATGTGTCGCTTGGCGCGGTGTTCGCCCGGCTGGCCAACGACGCGCGCGCCTATGTCGAGGCGGAAGGCGACCGGCAAAAACTGCGCGCATCCCTGATCGCGGCGGGCGTGCGCGACGCGGCGATCCTGATCGTAATAGCCATTACATTGGGAACCGGCACTATCGTCGCCTTGCTCGTCGGGCTGATTATCGCGCTCGCGCCCATCCTCACCCCGCTCGGCGCGATCGGCGCGGTGCTGGGGAGCGCCCTGACGATGGCCGCCATCCTGCTGCTGCTGGCGCGTGCGCGAATCGCCCGCATGAAAAGGGACATCAGGCCATGAACCGGCAGGAATCCTATCGCGCCGCCTGCGCCCGCGCCATCGCCGCCCGCACCCGATTGAACGACAGCGTCGCGGTCGCCCGCGTCCGGCTGACCCCGGCTCGCCTGAAACGGGATGCGCGCGATCAAGCCGTCCAGACAGTGACTGACGCAGGTCATCGCGCCGTAAGGTCGGTTCGCGCCCATCCCGTCGCCACGGCGGCGGCGGCCACCGCCTTCATCGCCTATCTCGCCAGACGTCCGCTTGCGGCACTTTTTGGCCGCCTGCACGTTCGTTGGAAGACCCGCAATTCGGAGAATGACCATGGCTGAAATTCAGGAAAAGCTGAGCCGCGTGCGCGCCGCCGCCAACGGCATTGCCGACAGCGCCAGCGGCAAGATCAAGGATAGCGCCGAAAAGATGCGCGAAAGCGCGGGCGACCTGATCCAGACCGGCAGAGACAAGGCGGGCGAAGCCCTGACCGACGCCCGTGACCGGACCAGCCGGGTCGCCACCCGCGCGAACGAAATCGTGACCGAGCATCCGGTCGCGGCCGTGGCGGGCGCCGTGGCCGCCGGCGCGCTGATCGCATGGATGTTCCCCAAGAGCCGCAAGGCGATGCGCGCGCTGCCCGCCGTGGCCACATCCTTGGGCGCGCGCGCGGTCAACGCCGCTATCGCCGCCCGCACGCTGGCTGGCGAGAGCGCCGAAGCGGTCGCACGCAAGACCGGAGCGGCTGTCGACGCAGCCAGGGATAGCGCGAGCGGCGCACGCGACAGCATCGGTCGCACCGACATGGCCGCGCTGGCATCGCGCCTTGCCGATCAGGCCGCAGCCCTTGTCGCGGAAAAGGCGGAAGCCATCGCGAAAGACGTCAAAAGCCGCCTGCCGAGGAAATAACGGCCCGACCGATCCCATGCTTTGGTGCGAGCCCCTTGGAATGGGGCTGCGCCGCTGCTAATCGCTGGCGAAACCCCTGCAAAAAAGGAATGGAGACGCCATGAGCAAGATGCATCTGGTGATGGGTGGGCGTGTGAAAAACCCCCAGACGCTGGAGTTCGAGGATCTGAACGCGGTCGATTTCGTCGGCGTTTTCCCCGATTATGCCAGCGCCGAAAAGGCCTGGCGCGGCGCCGCCCAGCGGACCGTCGACGACGCCGAAATGCGTTATGTGATTGTCCACCTGCACCGGCTGCTCGATCCGGAAGCGCCCCAGGCCAGCGCCTGAACAGGGATAAGACCCGGCCGCCGGTCAGGCGCCGGGACGCGCGCGAAAACGCCAGTGCAGCAGAGGCCGGGTCAACAGCAGCCCGGCCAGGAAGCCGCCGATATGCGCGGCAACGCCAATAGAGCCAATCCCGCCCGGCTGGGTGGACACCGCCAGCGCCAGAAGCATTTGCACCCCGATCCACGCGGCCGCCAACCACAGCATCCGCACGATATTGGCGGAAAATGGCCCGACCCGACGCATTTCCTGTCGGCTATAGAGCAAGGCGTAATTGGCGATCAGCGCCGAAATGGCCCCGCTCGCGCCGACATAGCTGGCGGTTGATCCCGGATCAGCCGCCCATTGGGCGAACGCGGCGGCAAAAGCGCCCATGACATAGAGCAGCAGCGTCAACCAGCGGTTGAAGACATGCTCTACCTGCAATCCGCAGAACAGCAACATGAACATGTTGAACCCGATATGCGCCCAACCGGCATGGATCAGCGTCGCGCTGAGCGGGGTCAGCCAGACAGGCACGGCGTTGACACCGTCGAACAGCGACGGATCGCCAAAGCGCGCGGGGATGATGCCTGCGATCAGCGCCGCCGCCTCGACCTGATCCGACAGCAGGAGGATCAGGAAGATCAACAGATTGGCAGCCGCGATCCAGACGATCATGCGTCCGGCAAGCGATCGCGGCGTCACCATCGCCATGCCCGTCAGACAAAATCGATGCGTTCGACCAGATAGAATTTGTCGCCCGACGGCACGGTCACTTCGACCTCGTCACCGATCTGGCGACCGATCAGCGCCCGGCCCAGCGGACTGTTATAGCTGATCATGCCCGCCTTGGCGTCGGCCTCGGCCTGACCCACGATCTGATATTTGACCGGCTTGTCGTCTTCGTCCAGCAGGGTGACGGTCGCGCCGAACACGATCTTGTCGCCCGACAGCGTCTTGGGATCGATGATCTGGGCGCGCGACAATTTGTCTTCCAGGTCGGAAATCGTCGCTTCCACCTGACCCTGCCGTTCCTTGGCGGCGTGATATTCGGCATTTTCGGAGAGGTCGCCATGCGCGCGCGCTTCTTCGATCGCCTCCACAATCAGGGGACGCTCCGCCTTGAGTTCGCGGAGCTGCGCACTGAGCTTGTCATAGCCCATTTGCAGCATCGGCATCTTCTCAACGGTGGCCATCATCCAAATCCTTCGTCAAAAAATTCCTCTGGCGACCCCGGTTCCGGGGCCGCCCGCTTCACGCTTCCTTGATGCAGGGGGGTCAGGCTAGCGAGGCAGGATAATAGGACTGGAGCGACCGCACTTCAAGGGCGTGCCCGCGCAGCGCCTCGATTGCGTCGACCGCCGCGACGCTGGCCGCCGCCGTGGTGAAGCTGGCGACCTTGTGCCGCAGGGCGCTGGTGCGGATCGCCTTGCTGTCCTTCAGCGACTGCCACCCTTCGGTCGTGTTGAAGATCAGGTCGACGGCCCCGTCGGTGATCCGGTCGACAATGTGCGGGCGGCCCTGCGCCACCTTGTTCACCGTTTCGACCGCAATGCCTTCATCCTCCAGGAAACGGGCCGTGCCGCCCGTGGCGATGATCGAAAAGCCCATCTCGGCCAGCTTGCGCGCGGCGGGCAGGATGACCGCCTTGTCATCGTCCTTCAGCGAAATGAAGGCCGTGCCCGATGTCGGCAACATGGTGCCCGCACCGATCTGCGCCTTGGCAAAGGCAGTGGCAAAATCCTTATCGATTCCCATGACTTCGCCGGTGCTCTTCATTTCGGGTGACAGCACGGGATCGACGCCGGGGAAGCGGTTGAAGGGGAATACCGCTTCCTTGACCGCGATATGGTCAATCGCGTTGCGGTCGATGGTCGGCAGGTCTTTCAGCTTCTCGCCCGCCATCACCCGGCTGGCGATCTTGGCGATCGGCGTGCCGATGGCCTTGGCGACGAAGGGCACGGTGCGGCTGGCGCGCGGGTTCACCTCGATCAGGTAGACGGTGCCGTCCTTGACCGCGAACTGGATGTTCATCAGCCCTCGGACAGACAGGGCGCGGGCCAGCACATCGGCCTGACGCTCGATCTCCGCGATGATGTCGTCCGACAGGCTGTAGGGCGGCAGCGAACAGGCGCTGTCGCCCGAATGGACGCCCGCCTCCTCGATATGCTGGAGCACGCCCGCGACCACGACATCGTCGCCATCGCACAGCGCGTCGACGTCCACTTCGGTCGCATCGCGCAAATACTGGTCGATCAGCACCGGCGAATCGCCCGACACCTGCACGGCGGTGGCGATATATTCCTCCAGCTGCGCCTGACCGTCGACGATCTCCATCGCCCGGCCGCCCAGCACATAGCTGGGGCGCATCAGCACCGGATAGCCGATGCGGTTGGCCACGGCGATCGCCTCCTCCCGGCTGCGGGCGATCCCGTTTGCGGGCTGGAGCAGCTTCAGCCGGTCGATCAGCGCCGCGAACCGCTCGCGATCTTCGGCGAGGTCGATGGCGTCGGGCGATGTGCCCAATATGGGGATGCCCGCATCCTCCAGCGCCTGCGCCAGCTTCAGCGGCGTCTGCCCGCCAAATTGCACGAGCACGCCGGCAAGCGTCCCCTTCGACATTTCGACGTGCAATATTTCCAGCACATCCTCGGCCGTCAGCGGCTCGAAATAGAGGCGATCCGACGTATCATAATCGGTCGACACCGTTTCCGGGTTGCAGTTGACCATGATCGTTTCATAGCCGACCTCGCTCAGCGCGAAGCAGGCGTGGACGCAGCAATAGTCGAACTCGATCCCCTGCCCGATCCGGTTGGGGCCGCCGCCCAGGATGACGACCTTCTTGCGGTCGCTGGGCTGCGCCTCATTTTCAGGCTCGCCGAAGATCGGCGCTTCATAGGTCGAATACATGTAGGGCGTCTTCGCCGCGAACTCGGCGGCGCAGGTGTCGATGCGCTTGAACACCGGGCGCACGCCCAGCTTGTGGCGCAATGCGCGCACTTCCGCCTCGGTCACGCCACCGGTCATCGCCTTGACCGCTTCGTGGATCAGGCCGCTGCCGCGCGCGATGCCGCGCTCCATGCCGCGCAGATTGGCGGACTTCAATGCCAGCCAGGCGAGCCGCTTGTCGGAAAAGCCCATGGCCTTGAGCGCCCGCATCCCCGCTGCGTCGCGCGGCAGGCCGTTGTCGATCACGCCCTGTTCGGCGTCGACGATTTCCTTGATGCGTTCCAGGAACCAGGGATCGAACTTGGCGATGGCATGGATTTCCGCGACGTTCAGCCCTTCCCGCAATGCCTGCGCGGCGACCAGCAGGCGGTCGGGCGTCGGCTGCGCCAGCGCGGCGATGATGTCATCCTTGGGCGCGCCGACCAGATGGTCGACCTGGTTGAAGCCCGACAGGCCGGTTTCAAGGCCCCGCAGCGCCTTCTGCATCGATTCATGGATGTTGCGGCCGATCGCCATGACTTCGCCGACCGACTTCATCGCGGTGCCGAGCAGCGGCTCGGAACCCTTGAACTTTTCAAAGGCGAAGCGCGGGATCTTCGTCACCACATAGTCGATGGTCGGTTCGAAGGACGCGGGCGTCGCGCCGGTAATGTCGTTCTCGATCTCGTCGAGCGTATAGCCCACGGCCAGCTTCGCCGCGACCTTGGCGATCGGGAAGCCTGTCGCCTTCGACGCCAGCGCGGAGGAGCGCGACACGCGCGGGTTCATTTCGATGACGATCAGTCGACCGTCCTTCGGATTGACCGCGAACTGCACGTTCGAACCGCCTGTTTCCACGCCGATTTCACGCAGGACCGCGATGCTCGCGTTCCGCATGATCTGATATTCCTTGTCGGTCAGCGTCAGCGCCGGGGCGACGGTGATGCTGTCGCCTGTATGGACGCCCATCGGGTCGATATTCTCGATGGAACAGATGATGATGCAATTGTCGTTGCGGTCGCGGACGACCTCCATCTCATATTCTTTCCAGCCGAGCAGCGATTCCTCGATCAGCACCTCGGTCGTGGGCGAAGCGTCCAGCCCGCCGCGCACGATATTGACGAACTCGTCGCGGTTATAGGCGATGCCGCCGCCGGTGCCGCCCATGGTGAAGCTGGGCCGGATGATTGCGGGCAGGCCGGTGAATTCCAGCGCCGCCATGGCTTCGTCCATCGTATGGGCAATGCGGGAGCGGGCGGATTCCAGGCCAATCTTGTCCATCGCGTCGCGGAACTTGATCCGGTCCTCCGCCTTGTCGATGGCTTCGGCGTCGGCGCCGATCATCTGGACGCCATATTTCTCCAGCGTGCCGTCGTTGAACAGCGCGAGCGCCGTGTTCAGCGCGGTCTGGCCACCCATCGTCGGCAGCACCGCATCGGGCCGCTCCTTCTCGATGATCTTCGCCACGATTTCAGGCGTGATCGGCTCGACATAGGTCGCGTCGGCAAATTCCGGGTCGGTCATGATCGTGGCGGGATTGGAATTGACCAGGATGATGCGATAGCCCTCCTCTTTCAGCGCCTTCACCGCCTGCGTGCCCGAATAATCGAACTCGCACGCCTGGCCGATGATGATCGGACCAGCGCCGATGATGAGGATGGAGGAGATGTCGGTGCGCTTGGGCATTGTTTAGAGTGCTCTCATTGAATAGATTGATTGCAATGCAATCATGGGAGACAGGCGATGGGAAGTCTGACGATCCGCAACATTCCCGATGAAGCCAAGCATCTTTTCCGCCAGCGCGCGGCCGCCAACGGCCGTTCGATGGAGGAGGAAGCGCGGCAGATGATTTTGGCGGCCGTCGCGACCGATCGGACCAAACAGAACAACATGTGGGAGTTTATCTACGAAGCGAGCCGCCCCGGCTTCAACCTTCCCGAAGCCCCCGACACGCCCGCCAGCTACGCCATTTTTGACGAATGATTGCGGTCGACACCAACGTCTGGAGCGAAGCGACCAAGGCTGAACCAAGCCAGTCCGTGCGCGCATGGGTGCGCGCTCACAGCGACCAGCTATGGCTGCCGACGATCGTTCTTGCCGAGTTGCGCGCAGGCGCAGCGATGATGCCGCCCGGAAAACGTCGGACTGCTCTTGAAGGCCATTTCGACCGGCTTGCGGCGCTCTATGCGGACCGGCTGCTGGATTTCGACGAACAGGCGTCCCTCCATTATGCGCGGGTGCTGGAAGGAGCAAGAACGCAGGGCCGGCCGATCGGCACCGCTGACGCAATGATCGCGGCGACGGCGTTGCGCCATGGCATGGCGCTGGCCACCCGAAACCTGAGCGATTTTGCCGGTGCAGGTGTTGACCTGATCGACCCATGGAACGCACCGCTCCCGCACCCATGATCGGACCAGCGCCAATGATGAGGATGGAGGAGATGTCGGTGCGTTTGGGCATTATGATGCTCTATTCTGTAGCCCTCTCCCTTGAGGGAGAGGGTTGGGTGAGGGTGTGAAACGATGGTGGAAAAGCGCCTGACCAGCGTCGCGCGCAAACTGCGCCGCGATCCGACCGAAGCGGAAAAGATGTTGTGGGCGCGACTGCGCGCCGGTCAGGTGGACGGCTTCAAATTCGTTCGCCAGTTTCCCATAGGCCCGCACGTCGCCGACTTCGCTTGTCGCAGCGCGAAACTGGTCGTCGAACTCGACGGCGGACAACATGCGATGAGCGAAGCCGACACCGCTCGCACCAAGCTGATCGAAGCCCATGGCTATCATGTGATCCGATTCTGGAATTACGACGTCCTGAGCAATATAGACGGCGTACTCGAAACCATAGTGTCGGAACTGCGCCTCGCCCGAAACCTTCTCCCTTGAGGGAGAAGGACACGAAGCCTTGGCAGCTTGCTGCCTAGGAGAAGTTGGATGAGGGTGTTTAGCGGTTGCATATCCCATCAGCGCCGGGCCCCCTCACCCCAACCCTCTCCCCGACGGGGAGAGGGAGTCAGGTCACGCCCAGCGCCGATGATGAGGATGGAGGAGATGTCGGTTCTTTTAGGCATTAGTCGTCCGAAGGCCTCGCTTGAGATTTTTCACGATAAGTCCGCCGCTCAACATGCTTAGCCAGGACTCGGTCAAAATCGTCAACAAACATGTCTTTAAACAACTTATTCCATGACGACGGCGGCAACTGCCCCTGAACATCTGCCGGATCTATTGGGACCAACAAATAAGACCTTAATCCCGCGTCATATAAATTTGTTGTAATGTCGATGCTACTTCCGAAGTGCTTCACAATAAAAACACCTGGAATGTAATTCCACCAGTCCAAAATCTGAGGGACACTATTAAAAAGATTTACAATTCCGTCACCGTTCAACGCCTGCTTAGTGACATCGAATGTAACAAGGGCCGCAGATGTATCAGACATCAGACTGCGCCTCCAGAAACGCTATGCTCGTAACAGGCGCGGCATTTACAATACGTGCAATATCTTCCGCTCCAGTTTCTTTCGACCCATAAATCTGTAATGCAGTTTGCCTTAACACAAACTCTTCAGATCGAAGTAAGGCAGGATCACGAACAGAGTGGTAAACAAACAGCCCAAGGACAACCGCTAACGTAACCCCAACAAATATGATTCCAGTTACTGCTGCCCACGGAGGCAAAAATATTGCCGCTGGGAAAACGACAAGACATAATACTCCCAATATCCAAAGGCCCGGAGCTAAGACATTTTTCGTCGAAACCCGATCTACTGTTTCGGCGCTTAAAAAAGAGGGCTTCACAAAACTCTCTCCAACCAAACGAGACAGCACGATATAATCAATGCACGCCCCCCGTCCGAGCCTCACACCCCCATCCGTCATACTCCACGCCGCAGAGAATCTCGATCTGGAGGCATTTCTTCGTCAGCGCGCGGATCGAGGCTTCGTCGACCGGCTGCACGCATTCGAGGAACAGGAACAGGTCGCCCTCCTCATCTTCCTCCCGGTCCAGTTCGACCATGCCGAACTGGCTGGCGATGGTCAGCACGCGCTCGAAATCCTGCTCGCTGCCCTTGAAGCTGACGTCCACGGGCCGCGCGATGCGCGCGACGTCGCCATTGGCGGCGAGGTTGGCGAGGACTTCGCGATCCGCCTCCCACTCGGCGGCAAGGCGCGCTTCGTCGACAGGGGGCAGGTTCAGGCTCACGCCGGGACCGGGCCTTTCAGCCCCTCCACAAACCGCTGGAACAGATAGAAGCTGTCCTGCGGCCCCGGCGAGGCTTCGGGGTGATATTGCACGGAAAAGGCGTTCTTGTCCGTCAGTTCGATGCCGCAATTGCTGCCGTCGAACAGCGATACATGGGTCGCGCGGACATTGCCCGGCAGGCTGTCGGCATCGACCGCAAAGCCGTGATTCATGCTGGTGATTTCCACCTGTCCATCCGACAGGCGCTTGACCGGATGATTGGCGCCGCGATGGCCCTGATGCATCTTGATCGTCTTCGCGCCGGTGGCCAGCGCCAGCATCTGGTGGCCGAGGCAAATGCCGAAGATCGGGATATTTTCGGTCAGCAACGCCGCGATGACGGGCACGGCATAGGCTCCGGTCGCCGCGGGATCGCCGGGGCCGTTGGACAGGAACACGCCATCGGGCTTCTGCTCCATCACCTGCTCATAGGTCGCCGTCGCGGGCAGCACGGTCACGCGCGCACCGGCCTTCACCAGATTGCGGAAGATATTGTGCTTCGCGCCATAATCCAGCGCGACGACATGGGGCCGCTCCGCACCCGCTTCATTCAGGCCATAGCCAAAGCCCAGCTTCCACACGCCATGCGCCCAGGGCCGCTGCGCCCCGGTGACGGCGATGGCGAGGTCCATGCCCTCCAGACCCGGCCAGGCGGCGGCTTTCGCGGCGAGCGCGACGATGTCGAACCGGCCCGTTGGATCATGGGCGATGACGACATTGGGCGCACCCTTTTCGCGGATCATCCGCGTCAGCGCGCGGGTGTCGACGCCCGCCAGGCCGATGCGGCCATTGTCCTTCATCCACTGGTCAAAGGGCATGACGTTGCGGAAATTGCTGGGCGCGGTCACATCCTGCCGCACGATGCAGCCCAGCGCATGGGGGGCGTCGGCCTCCACATCGTCGGCATTGGTGCCGACATTGCCGATATGGGGGAAGGTGAAATTGATGATCTGCCCCGCATAGCTGGGGTCGGTCATGATTTCCTGATAGCCGGTGATCGAGGTGTTGAAGCAGAGCTCCCCCACCGCATCGCCCACAGCACCGAAACCACGGCCGAAAACCGCGCTGCCATCGGCGAAAACCAATGCCCCTGTCGCTCCTTCGGGCACGGTCAAGGTCTTGGCGTCAGCCATGGCAAGCGATTCCTTCTTATGCTTTTTCGGGAACCCGTCTGATGCGGGTTAAACGGCCGGTCACCTATGCCTCCCGCGCCGCGCGGTCAACGTCTGTTAAAAAAGTCATTTCGCATTATATATGCTCCTTTCCCGCAGACAGGATTTCCTCGCCATGATTCGCGACATGATAAAGAGCGCCCAGGTCGAAGCCATGAAGGCGGGCGACAAGGACCGGCTGGCCGCCGTGCGCCTGATCCTCGCGAAGCTCAAGGACCGCGACATCGAACTGCGCACCGCCGCCAATGTGCCCGATGATGACATAGTGGTCGTCGAAGTGCTCCAGAAAATGGGCAAGCAGCGCCGCGAATCCATCGACATGTTCAAGAGCGGCGGTCGCGACGAACTGGCCGCGAAGGAACAGGCCGAACTCGATGTGATCGAAAGCTTCCTGCCGCAACAGATGAGCGCGGAGGAAACCACCGCCGCGATTCTGGCGATCAAGGCCGAAATCGGCGCGTCCAGCGTCAAGGATATGGGCAAGGTGATGGCGGTGCTGAAGGAACGCCACGGCCAGGTGATCGACATGAGCAAGGCCAGCGGCCTGGTGAAGGCGGCGCTCGCCTGATCGTGCCCGGGGCATGAGCCTTTCCCCAGCCTTCCTGGACGAATTGCGGGCGCGCACGTCGCTGTCGACGCTGATCGGGCGGACGGTGAAGGTGCAGAAGGCCGGGCGCGAATATAAGGCGTGCTGCCCCTTCCATAACGAAAAGACGCCCAGCTTCACGATCAACGACGAAAAGGGTTTCTATCATTGCTTCGGGTGCGGCGCGCATGGCGACGCCATCCGGTGGATGACCGACCAGCGCGGCCTGCCCTTCATGGACGCGGTGAAGGAACTGGCGGCGGCGGCGGGCATGGATGTGCCTGCGCCCGACCCGCGCGCCGCCAAACGCGCTGAACAGGCAAAGGGCCTGCATGATGCAATGGCGGCGGCGCAGGCATTTTTCGAGGAGCAACTGGGCGGCATCGAGGGGGCGGAGGCGCGCGCCTATTTGCAAAAGCGGAGCATATCCGACGCCACCCGTCGCGCCTTCGGCTTTGGCTACGCCCCCGATTCGCGCGGGCGGCTGAAGGCGGCGCTCAAGGATTTCGGCGAACCGATGCTGGTCGAGGCGGGCCTGCTGATCGCCCCCGAGGGAGAACGCGAGACCTACGACCGGTTTCGCGGCCGGTTGATGCTGCCCATCCGCGACATTCGCGGCCGGGTGATCGCCTTTGGCGGGCGGATTTTGGGCGCGGGCGAACCCAAATATCTCAATTCCCCCGACACGCCGCTCTTCGACAAGGGGCGCACCCTCTACAATATCGACAAGGCGTCGCCCGCCAGCCGCAACAGCGGCCGGATCATCGTGGTCGAAGGTTATATGGACGTGATCGCGCTGGCGCAGGCGGGCTTTGCCGATGCCGTCGCGCCGCTGGGCACGGCGCTGACCGAGCATCAGATCGAACGGCTCTGGAAAATGGTCGACGTGCCTGTCCTCTGCTTCGATGGCGATTCGGCGGGGCAGAAGGCCGCGATCCGCGCGGCGTTGCGGGCGCTGCCCCTTCTGAGGCCGGGAATGAGCCTGGCCTTCGCGACCCTGCCGCCAGGGCAGGATCCCGACGACCTGCTGCGCGAATCAGGGGCCGCCGCGTTCGAGGCTGTGCTCATCGGAGCGGAGCCGTTGGTCGACCGGCTGTGGAAGCATGAACAGTCCGCAGCCCCGCTCGATACGCCCGAACAGCGCGCCGCGCTCAAGCAAAGACTTCGCGCGCTGACCGACGCCATCGCGGACGCAGATGTGCGCGCCCATTATGTCCAGATTTTCCGCCAGCGTTATGATGCGCTCTTCTTCGCCCGGTCAGCGCCGGGTGAGCAGCAACGCGCGCCGCGCGGCGAATCGCGTCCCGGCTGGAAACGCGACAAGCGCGGCAAATGGCAGCCGCCTGTGCCCCCCGCCGGCGGCGAGGCGCGCGCGATCGGCGCGACCGGCATGGAACAAAGGCTGCTGCGGGCGGTCTTGGCGGGGCTGCTGCGCCATCCTGAACAGGTCGCGCTCCACCGCGAGACGTTGCTAACGCTATCCATCGCAGATCCCCTGCTGGCGCAATTGCTCGATTCGATGATTGCCGCCTCGTTCAGCAAAGAAACGGTTGAAAGTGATGGCCTCCTTACCATATTGGGGCAAGGTGAGTTGTATAATATGGCTAAAGGGATGCTCCGGGCCGATACGTTCACAATCACCCCCTATAGCAAGGACGGCGATGCCGGTCGCGCGCAGCGCGATCTGGCCGAAGTCGTCCGGGTCATGGCGCAGGGGCCGGAACTGGAGCGGGAACTGGCGGCCGCGACTCAAAGGGTGATGGACGATGTTACGGAAGACAATCTGCTGGCGCAGCAGCGGGCTTTGACCGCGCACAGAGACCATCTGATCCGCCTCGCGGAACTGGTGCAGCCCGAAGAACATATGTGATGTGCTTGTCCCGGCGTGGCGGGGCGACAGAATTAAGGCGAATAAATGGCGAGCAAGGCGAACGGCAAGGGTGCGGGCGAGGACACGGAAACGGGCGATGCCCCGCTGCTCGACCTGAATGAAGCGTCGGTCAGGAAGCTGATAGCTCGCGCTAAGAAGCGCGGCTACATCACCGTTGACGAACTGAACGACGCCCTGCCCCAGGATCAGATGTCCACCGACCAGATCGAGGACATCATGGCTGCGCTCAACGAAATGGGCGTGAACATCGTCGAGAATGAGGAAGCCGGCGAGGACGGCGATGATCAGCGCGAGCGCGAGGATGCCGAAGACGCCGAGGACGATTCGGGCGACGACGACGGCGCCCCCAAGCTGGTCACCGAAAAGAAGAAGGAAACGGTCGACCGCACCGACGACCCCGTGCGCATGTATCTGCGCGAGATGGGCGCTGTCGAACTGCTGAGCCGTGAGGGCGAAATCGCCATCGCCAAGCGGATCGAGGCCGGCCGCGACACGATGATATTGGGCCTGTGCGAAAGCCCCACGACCTTCAACGCGATCATCGAATGGTCGACGGCGCTCAACAATGGCGAAATGCAGTTGCGCGAGATTCTCGACCTCGACGCCATGCTGTCGAAAGACCCCGCGCCCGAAAATCTGGAGGAAGGCGCCGAGGACGATGATGGCGAGATCAGCGAAAAGACTGCTGGCCCGAGCTTCAAGGACGAGGAAGAGCCGGAGGAGGAATCCGCCGACGGCGATGAGGATGAGGACGGCCTGACCGAACGCCGCGCCCGCCGGACGGAAGAGGATGACGAGGAGGACAACACCCTCTCCCTCGCCCAGATGGAAGAGACGCTGAAACCGATGGCGCTGGAGAAATTCGCGACCATCACCGACATCTTCCGCAGCTTCTCCAGCGCGCAGGAATCGCGGATGCTCGCCATGGCCAATGGCGAGGCGTTGAGCCAGAAGGCCGAGGATGATTATCAGGCCCTGCGCGAAAGCCTGACCGCAGAGGTCGAAAGCGTCCAGTTCCACCAGCAGAAGATCGAATATCTCGTCGATCAGCTTTATGCCTATAACCGGCGCCTGACCGCGCTGGGCGGGCAGATGCTGCGCCTGGCCGAACGGCACAAGGTCAGCCGCAAGGATTTCCTCGACCGCTATGTAAACCATGAACTGGACGATGGCTGGCTCGACAAGGTGAGCGGCCTCGACAAGAAATGGTCCGCCTTCGTCGCCGCCGAAGGTCGCTCGGTCGACCGCATTCGCAACGAGGTGAGCGAAATCGCGCAGGCGACCGGCATGTCGCTGCCCGAATTCCGCCGCATCGTGAACATGGTGCAGAAGGGCGAGCGTGAGGCGCGCATCGCCAAGAAGGAAATGGTCGAGGCGAACCTCCGCCTCGTCATCTCCATCGCTAAAAAATATACGAACCGTGGCCTGCAATTCCTTGATCTTATTCAGGAAGGCAATATCGGTTTGATGAAGGCGGTCGACAAGTTCGAATATCGCCGCGGCTACAAGTTCAGCACCTACGCCACCTGGTGGATCAGGCAGGCGATCACCCGCTCGATCGCGGATCAGGCGCGCACCATCCGCATCCCGGTCCACATGATCGAAACGATCAACAAACTGGTCCGCACCAGCCGCCAGTTCCTGCACGAGCAGGGCCGCGAGCCCACGCCGGAGGAAATGGCCGAGCGCCTGTCCATGCCGCTGGAGAAGGTGCGCAAGGTGATGAAGATCGCCAAGGAGCCGATCTCCCTGGAAACGCCGATCGGCGACGAGGAGGATTCGCATCTGGGCGATTTCATCGAGGACAAGAATGCGATCATCCCGGTGGACGCCGCCATTCAGGCGAACCTGAAGGAAACCGTTACCCGCGTGCTCGCCAGCCTCACCCCGCGCGAGGAGCGCGTGCTGCGCATGCGCTTTGGCATCGGCATGAACACCGATCATACGCTGGAGGAAGTGGGCCAGCAGTTCAGCGTGACCCGCGAACGCATCCGCCAGATCGAGGCGAAGGCGCTGAGAAAGCTCAAGCACCCCAGCCGCAGCCGCAAGATGCGCAGCTTCCTGGATCAATAACGGCGGTGCCGGACAAACGGATAAGCAGGAAAAACAAGACTCCTGATCCGCCGCCCGTTAAACGATCATCGGTCAAAAAGGACGATGCTCCATCGTTCGGAGAGAATCGCGCGCCAATGTCGTTGTCGCCCGGGCACGACAGTGTCGATCTGACCGGGTTGAGCGGAGATGAGAAGGCCCGACTGTTCCTGAAGATGGGCCTGCGCGTCGATGCGGCCAGCCAGGCTATTGTCGGGATGGTGAAGTCGCCCCTCGGCCTGCTGTTCGAACCGCCCATCGTGCTCGCCGATATCGAAATGTTCGGCTGGGTGGGCAAGATCGGATCCTATAGCTGCGTGCGGGGCGGCCGTCTGGAAAGCATCGCGGAAATCGGGCGCTATTGCAGTATCGCGCCGGGTCTTTTCATCGGCGGCGGCAATCATCCGGTCGACTGGCTCAGTTCGCACCCCTTCCAATATGCCGGCCAGGCGGACTGGCGCGACTATGCGCCGGATCGTGCTTTCACTACGGAATACGACTATCTCGACTTGGAATGTATCGGCGAACAGCCGCGCATTGGGCATGATGTCTGGATCGGCGCCAATGTGACGATCCTCAAATCCGTCACTATCGGGGATGGCGCGATTGTGGCCGCCGGATCGGTGGTCCATCGCGACGTTCCGCCCTATGCCATCGTTGCCGGATCACCCGCGACGATCAAGCGTTTCCGATTTCCTCCCGACGTCATCGAACGGCTGCTTCAGACTCAATGGTGGCAATTTCGCCATTCCGACCTGTCAGGACTGCCCTTTCATAACATCACCGCCTGCCTCGACGAGATCGACAGGCGGCTGGAACAGGGGCGCATCCGGCGGCGCGGACGGCCGCTTTATGGCCTGACGAACGATCAGTTGAAGCTGCTTCGTCACTATTGATGGCTCCCTATGGGCGGAACCGGGCCCCAATCGGGCGTAACGCAGGCGCCGTAAACCGCCTGTTTACCCGTTGTCGCTATCGTGAAGGCATCGCCTTGCTTCAAGGTGGGCGGACTTCGAAGGACAGGCGATGAGCAACGCAATTCCGCTGCATAAAGGCAGCAGCATTTCCCCGCTTCTGGACGCGCTCGTCCGTGCGGAGGGCAGTGCGGCCCATCCCTATGTGCACCGGATCGTCGACACCCCGGTCAACGCCGCGTCGCGCGCCCTGCCCGACCTTGCCGACATCGCCTATTATCTCTGCCTGCTGCACGGCCGCCATCCCGGCGTCATCGACCATGCCGCCGGTCGATCCACCGACAATGGCGCGCGGGCCTGGCTGGTCCACGCGGCCGACGCCTTTGCGGGCGAGCGCGCCTATCTGACCCAGGTGACCGTCGCTGTCGGCCCCGCGCCCAGCACTTCGGGGCAGGCCGATTGTGAAACCATCGTCAGCCAGCAGCGCCACGCGCTCGACATGCTGGCACAGTCCGACCGGCGCGGCTGCGCCATGGGCGCGGCCATGGCGCTGGCGCTCGACTGGCGCGCCATCCGCAAACTGCTCGACATCGCCGCCATCCGCGTGGGCATGGAGCCAGCGCCCTGCAGCCTGCCGCACGCCGCCGAGACGCTGGCGGTCGCCGGCGCCATCGGCGGCGATGACGGCATCGACCGCGCCATCCAGTTCGGCGCGCGTCAGTTGCTCGCCCAGCATCGCGGCCTGTGGGATCTGATGCAGGCCCGGGCCGCCGTTCGCGCCAACGGCTGACGCATCCCCGCTTCCTGCGCGCTTGCGCAAGTCCGCGCCATTGCCTACCCCTGACGCCGATCAGCGGTTCAGGAAAGGGCGATCATGCGTTTTGAAGGCACAGCGGGCTATGTTGCGACCGATGACCTGAAAGTGGCCGTGAACGCCGCCGTACTGCTTCGCCGCCCGCTGCTGGTGAAGGGCGAGCCGGGCACCGGCAAGACGGTGCTGGCGCAGGAAATCGCCGACGCGCTGGGCGCCCCCCTGATCGAATGGAACGTCAAGTCGACGACGAAGGCGCATCAGGGCCTGTATGAATATGACGCGGTCGCCCGCCTGCGCGACGGGCAATTGGGCGACGAGCGGGTCCACGACATCGGCAATTACATCCGTAAGGGCAAGTTGTGGGAGGCGTTCACCGCCCCGACCCTGCCCGTCCTTCTGATCGACGAGATCGACAAGGCCGACATCGAATTTCCCAACGACCTGTTGCAGGAACTCGATCGCATGGCGTTCCACGTCTATGAAACGGGCGAGACGATCGCGGCGAAGGAACGCCCGGTCGTCATCATCACGTCGAACAATGAAAAGGAACTGCCCGACGCCTTTTTGCGCCGCTGCTTCTTCCACTATATCAGGTTCCCGGACCGTGACACGATGCAACAGATCGTCGATGTGCATTTCCCCGGCATTCAGAAAATCCTGGTCAAGCGCGCACTCGACATCTTTTACGATATTCGCGAAGTGCCCGGCCTGAAGAAGAAGCCCAGCACCAGCGAGTTGCTCGACTGGCTGAAACTGCTGCTGGCCGAAGACATGCCGCTGGACGTGCTGCAATCGGCGGACAGCGGCAAGGCGATCCCGCCGCTGCATGGCGCACTGCTGAAAAACGAGCAGGACGTGATGATGTTCGAGCGTCTGGCCTTCATGAGCAGGCGCAAGGGGTAAACGCGCCCTGCGCCAGGCGCCAGCATCATGCCCTCTGCCCGGACAGCGGATCGCAGATGCCGCCATCTTCTTCCGCTCGCCCCCGCCGCCCGCGAATTGACCGGCCCGACGCATAATGTCGCGGCTCCCCCAGGGAGGATTCAAGCGCCAAACCTTCGCGCACGCAAAAATCCCGCTTGCGCAACGCGGAATATACGGCCATCCTAATCGCTCAGTTCAAGTCCGCGAAAAGACGGTCTGATCCTGGAGGAGGATGCCCGTGTCCCGTCATGCCCGCCCTTATTCCCTCTGGTCGCTGCTTCCCGCGGCCCTCGCCCTTTTCGCGCCGATCGCGGCGCAGGCCGTGGATGATGTCGAGGCATGGACGCCCACCGAAACCGCGTTGAAGGCGACGGCGGCGGGCATTGTCCTGCCCCAGACTGTCGCCGGCCTCTCCCTGTCCAAAAGCGGCGAAGCCTCCCATGGCGGCCGTGGCATCGACAATTACGCCCAATATCTCTCCGAGGACGGCGCAATTCAGGCGACGCTTTATGTCTATCTGCCCGCCTATGCCGACGCATCGCTGGCGGCTTACATGACCGACAAGGCGGTGATGGACCGCTTTGGCCCCAAAACCCGCCGCACCGCCTATGCCAGCGCCGATGCGGGCGGGCGCAGGGGCACCGCCATTCGCGCGGTTTATGACGACGCCGCCGATGGCGCGCTGACGACCGCCGCCGCCTTCGTTCATGCCGGCCGCTGGCTGGTCAAGCTGCGCGTCACCGGCCCCGGCGAACGGCGTGGGGAAGTGCTGGCCGGGCTGGACGCCATGCTGGCCGAAATGCGCTTCGATGATCCGGCAACCCTTCATGTCGCTGCGCCTGCGAAGATCGATGCTTGCCCGATGACGGCCCCAAACAGGATCGGCGGCGTGCTGCCCCGCGACGGTCAGGGCGCCCTGTGCGTGCGCGCAACCATCGCCACGGCCGAAGGGCCGCTGGCGATGATCCAGCAAGTCGGCGTCAAGGGCGGCGCGACCATCGTGCCGATGGACGACACGGGCGCCACCCTCGCCTTCGAACCGGCGGCGAACGGCAAGGGATACCAGCTCGCCATCCATTCGCTGGGCCAGACCGACCTTTACGGCCATTATGACGAAGTGCCCGACGCCAACCGCATCGCCGCTATCATCGATGGCAGCGACCCCGCCATCGCCCGCGCCCGTTCCACCACGGCCTATGCGGCCTCTGGCGGTGTGAGTGTGGACGTGGCGGCGATGCGGGATCGTTGACGCACACGCCATAACGGCGATCTGGCGCCTTCCTTTCCTCCCCGGGTCCGCATAGCCAGATGCAATGAGAATGCCGCAGGGTGCAACACGATTCGCGCGCATCCGCGACGGACTGGAACAGGTGCGACTGTCCCCTGGGCCGACGGCTTGGACCTATGAATTTCTGCTCTTCGGTTTCAAACAGGCTTGGGCCTGCCTGTTCGGTGGATTGATGCTGGCGCTTTTGCTGGGCACCCATTTTTTCTATCCCGCCGATGCTCCATGGCACCGCTATGATTTTTTGACCTGTGCCGCTTTGGCCATTCAGGCGGCCATGCTGGCGTTCCGGTTGGAAACGCCGCGCGAAGCCATTGTCATTGGCGCCTTCCATGTCATCGGAACGATCATGGAGTTGTTCAAAACCTATGCCGGTTCCTGGATATATCCTGAAGCCAGCGTGCTCCACATCGGCGCGGTGCCGCTCTTTTCCGGATTTATGTACGCTGCGGTAGGCAGCTATATTGCACGCATCTGGCGCATCTTCGATTTCAAATTTACCCGTTATCCATCGGCTTGGGCGACGGCCATCCTTGCTTGCGCCATTTATGTGAATTTCTTTGCCCATCACTGGCTACCCGACATTCGGCTGTTTCTGTTCGGTACGGCCGTGCTGCTGTTCGGACGCACCGGGATCTGGTTTACGCCATGGCGGCAACCCCGACGAATGCCGCTTCTGCTTGGCCTGGCGCTGGTTGCCATGTTCATCTGGTTTGCGGAGAATATAGGAACGTTCGCCAACGCCTGGACCTATCCTGATCAGCGCGACGGTTGGCGGATGGTCAGCATTGCAAAGCTGGGGTCGTGGTATTTGCTGATGATTATCTCGTTCGTGCTGGTGGCTCTGATTCATGGCGTCCGCCGCCCCGATCAAATCAGATAGCCCACCTCATACAGCCCCCAGCGCCGACCGCCCCAGGCAAGCGGCACGAACACGCTGCGCAGCGCGCGATAGCGGCCTTCGCCCAGATCCTGCCGATAGGTGAAGAGGAAGAAATCACCATCCTGATCCAGCGCACGGCGGGTCTGGCTGTCCATGAAAATCTGACGATTGCGGGCGTTTTCCAGATTCCAGCGATGGTCGCCGGGGCGCTGAGGCTGGCTGCGGCGGCTGATATGGGTTGGCAGGAAGCCGTTCTGGTCGATCAGGCAGCAACCAATGATCGCCTTGTCCTCACCGGTGCGGCGGTCAAGGATCGGGCGCAGCATCGTGTCGGCAAAGCCGACAAAGCCATTGTGATATTGCACAGGATCGGTGCCCGCGACGGGCGCATAACGCCGGTCGAACAGAGCCTCCATCGACAACAGTCCTCGGTCCAGCGCCTGCTGGACCAATTGTTGCACCTCGTCCGCCCCCTCTTCCGCCAGGGCGATATAACGGCTGTTGCGCGTTCGCCCGCCGCCATGGGCCGTCGCGTTCAGCATATCGTTGGCCAGGCTCTCCAGCCCCTCCAACTGCCGCCGCGCGCCGTCGACGCCGCTGGCGTTGACCCGTGACGATTGACCGAACTGCTCCAGCCCGGCGCTAAGCGTGGTCACATCCGCATCGGCGGCGTCGGTGCAAGCGACGATGGCCTGCGAACGATCGCCGAACTGGCCGACCAGCGCCGCCATGTCAGCCATCGTGCCGCGCAGATGATCGAGATGAGCGTTGACGCCGCGACCACGCGCAATATTGCTTTCCACCCCGCCGATCAGGCGGCGGGCGTCGCGGTCCAACTGGCTCAGCTTTTCGCCAACCGAAGCGGCCGACTCGCCCGCCTGGCCAGCCAACCGACGGATTTCGTCGGCGACCACGGCGAAACCCATGGTCGCCTCGCCCCCGCGCGCGGCTTCGATGGAAGCGTTCACGCCCAGCAGGCGCGTCTGGCGCGCAATGGCGCCCAGCTCTTCGGAAATGCTGCCGACCGTGCCGATAATCTCCAGAAACCGGCGCAGGTCGCCCTCCAGGCTGGTCACATGCTCAATGAGGCCGGACACTTCGGACAGAGACAGGGTCGCCCCTTCATGGCCCTGCGCCAGCATGTCATCGGCACGGCGCGCGGTGGCGCGCAATTCATGCGCCGCCGCCACGCTTTCGGACTGGTTGGCGGCCAATCGCTCCATCGTATCCTGCAATGCGGCAAGTTGGACGCAATCCGCGCCGATCCGGCGATTAAGCTCGCTCAGATAACCGGCGGCCTCGCTGCACTGCAATGCGATGTCGCCCGAACGCTCGCCCATTTCGGCCAGAAAATCTGATTGTTCAGCCAATTGAGCGCCCCGGTTCGATCATCATGCATAGTGTCGCGTTAACCATGCAGCGCAACACTTAAATTTTTGCAAATGCGAACATATCTCATCCCTTGCAAAGGCGCGGATGGTGACCGACAAGGGCATCGCCATGATGCTTCAGTTCCTCGATGCGCTCCGCGCTGCGGGCATACCCGCCAGCATCAAGGAGCATTTGTTGTTGCTGGAGGCGCTGGATCGCGACGTGATCGAGCGCCAGCCGGAGCAATTTTATTATCTCGCGCGCGCCATCTATGTGAAGGATGAAGGGCTGATCGATCGGTTCGATCAGGTGTTCGCCCGCGTGTTTCGCGGCGTTCTGGGCGATGGCGGCGTCGATCAGGCGGAAATTCCCGAAGAATGGCTGCGGCTGGTGGCGGAAAAATTCCTGTCCCCCGAAGAGATGGAGAAGATCAAGTCGCTCGGCTCCTGGGAAGAGATCATGGAGACGCTGAAAAAGCGGCTTGAGGAACAGCAGGGGCGCCATCAGGGCGGCAATAAATGGATCGGCACCGGCGGCACGTCGCCCTTCGGCCATGGCGGCTATAATCCCGAAGGCGTCCGCATCGGCGGGGAAAGCCGTCACAAGCGCGCGATCAAGGTGTGGGAGCAACGCGAATTTCGCAATCTCGACAACAGCAGGGAGCTGGGCACGCGCAATATCAAGGTCGCGCTCCGCCGCCTGCGCCGTTTCGCGCGCGAAGGATCGGCGGACGAGCTGGATCTGGACGAAACGATCCGGGGCACGGCGCGTCAGGGCTGGCTCGATATCCGCATGCGGCCGGAACGGCATAATGCGGTCAAATTGCTGCTGTTCCTGGATGTGGGCGGCTCGATGGACCCGTTCGTCAAACTGTGCGAAGAGCTGTTTTCGGCGGCGACCGGCGAGTTCAAGAATCTGGAATTCTTCTACTTCCACAACTGCCTGTATGAAGGGGTGTGGAAGGATAATCGCCGCCGCTTTTCAGAGCGCACCCCGACATGGGATATCCTCCACAAATATGGCCATGATTACAAGGTGATCTTCGTCGGCGACGCGGCGATGAGCCCTTATGAGATCAGCCATCCGGGCGGTTCGGTCGAGCATATGAATCCGGAGGCTGGCGCGGTCTGGCTCCAGCGCGTGACCAACACCTATCCGGCGACCGTGTGGCTCAACCCGACAAACGAGGCCTACTGGGGTTACAGTCAATCAACGCGAATGATCCAGCAACTCGTCAATGATCGCATGTATCCGATGACGATTGATGGGCTGGACAGCGCGATGCGGGAATTGACCCGCAAGCGCTAGGTCAATCGGACGGTCTGGGCAGGAACAGGCCCGCGAACAGAGTCAGAAACAACGACCAAAGCGCGGGCAGCCACAACGCATCGAACATCAGCCCGGCATGGCAATAGGCGCCCAGCAACGCCCCCGTCATCAGCCCCAGCCATAACATCGCATGGGGCAGCCAGCCGGTGCGATTGCCGCCCGTGATGGCATTGCCGATCCCCTGCCCCAGCTTGACCAGCGCGCCTGTCATATAGGTTACGCCGACGCTGACTTCGCCCGCTTGCAGGAACACCGCGTTCACGACCCCCATGGCCAGCACCATCGCCGGGATCGATAGGTTCGGCAGGGCCGCGCCTAGCGTGAGCAGGGCCGACACCGCCGCCAGAACGGCGGGCTTGCGCCTCTGCCCTGCCATCCGCGCCACCACCGCGCCCATCGCCGCGCCGAACACGAACAGCGCGATGATCGCGCCCGCGCGCATGGCGACATCGGTCCCTTCCGCCACACCGACGGCAAATCGCGTCGAATTGCCGCTCATGAAGGACACGAACAGCCCGCCCAGCCGGATGAAGCCGATCACGTCGACATAACCCGCCAGCATCGACAGGCTGACCGCCAGGAACCAGTGCCGCCGATCATATCGGGTCATGGCCGGAACAGCACGCCCCCGGTCATCTCGCGCGGCGCGCCGGTGGTGCCGGGAAAGCTGATCGGCAAACCCATCAGGCTGCGCACCGCCATATAGGCAAAGCCCTGCGCCTCCAGCGCATCGCCGTCCCACCCCAGTTCATCGACCGAGCGCACGTCGCACCCGCATCGCGCGCGCAGCATGGCCATCATCGTGCGGTTATGACGCCCGCCGCCCGCGACGAACAGACAGGTCGGCCGGTCCGCCAGATGGTCGATCCCGCGCGCAACGGCGGCGGCGGTGAAGGCGGTCAGCGTCGCCGCGCCATCCGCCGTTTCCAAGCCCCGCATGGCTTCGATCGTGAAGGCCTCCCGGTCGATGCTCTTGGGCGGGGGCGCAGCAAACCAGGGGTCGGCCAGCATCGTGGCCAGCCTGTCCTCATCCACCCGCCCGCGCGCCGCCATCGCCCCGCCCTCGTCAAAGGAAGCGCCGGCATGGGTGTGCATCCAGTTGTCGATCAGGCCGCTCGCCATGCCCGTGTCGAAGGCGACCAAAGCGCCGTCAGCGCCAATGGCGGTGATATTGGCGACCCCGCCCAGATTGAGCACGGCCATGGGTTTGGGCAGGTCATGCGCCAACGCCCGGTGATAGACCGGCATCAATGGCGCGCCCTGCCCGCCCGCCGCGACATCGGCCGACCGCAGGTCGCCAACGACGGGAATGCCGAAAGCCCCGGCCAGCGCTTGCGCATCGCCAATCTGCCATGTCCAGCCGCGATCAGGCCGGTGGGCGACTGTGTGACCATGAAAGCCGATGACGCCCACATCTTCCGCCACATGGCCGCTACGCCCCAGCAGGTCCGCCACGGCCTCCACATGCAATTCTGTCAGTTCATTTTCGACCGACGCGATCAGCGGCTCGAAACCCGGCGCGTCCATGGCCATCGCCCGCGCACAGCTTTCCGCCAGCCGCATGCGGAAGCCATCGGCATAAGCCATGGCGTGAAAAGCGACCGGGCGGACCGCCCCCTGCCCGTCGGTTTCGATCAGCGCCGCGTCGATCCCGTCGCGCGACGTGCCGGACATGAGGCCGATGGCAAGCATGGATGAATTGAACGTCATATATCCCCGTGATGCTGAACTTGTTTCAGCATGTATTTGGCCTCTGGCTCTGCGCTTCGTGACCCGAGTGTAACGGCATGATGGACCCTGAAACAAGTTCAGGGTGACGATGAAGACGACCGATGCTACAGGCGCGCGCCATGAGCAACTATCGTTCCGATCTTCTGCGTCTTCTCGACACGCGCGGCTACATCCACCAGGTCACCGATGGCGATGCGCTGGACGCGCTCGCGCTCAGCCAGGTCGTGCCGGGCTATATCGGTTTCGATCCGACCGCGCCCTCGCTCCATGTCGGCAGCCTGGTGCAGATCATGATGCTGCGCCGTATGCAGCAGGCGGGGCACAAGCCCATCGTGCTGATGGGCGGCGGCACCGGCAAGATCGGCGACCCTTCGCTGCGGGACGAGGCCCGCTCGCTGCTGACGGTCGACAAGATCAACGAGAATGTGAACAGCATCAAACGCGTGTTCGAACGCTTCCTGACCTTCGGCGACGGCCCGACCGACGCTGTCATGGTCGACAATGCCGACTGGCTCGATGCCCTCGAATATATCCCCTTCCTCCGCGACATCGGCCAGCATTTCTCGGTCAACCGAATGCTGAGCTTCGATTCGGTGAAGCTGCGCCTCGACCGCGAACAGTCGCTCAGCTTCCTCGAATTCAATTATATGATCCTCCAGGCCTATGATTTTCTGGAACTCTCGCGCCGTTCGGCCTGCCGCCTGCAAATGGGCGGATCGGACCAGTGGGGCAATATCGTCAACGGCATCGAATTGTCGCGCCGGGTGGACGGCACGCAGGTTTTCGGCCTGACCTCCCCGCTCATCACCACGGCGGACGGCGGCAAGATGGGCAAGACGGCGAAGGGCGCGGTTTGGCTGAACGCCGACGCCCTGCCGCCCTATGATTATTGGCAATTCTGGCGCAACACGCAGGATGCCGATGTCGGCCGCTTCATGCGGCTCTTCACCGACCTGCCGCTGGATGAGATCGCCCGGCTCGAGGCGCTGGAAGGCGCGGAGATCAACGAGGCGAAGAAAATCCTGGCCGACGCCGCCACGACCATGGCTCATGGCGCCGACGCCGCCGCCAACGCGGCCGAAACCGCGCGCCGCACTTTCGAGGAAGGCGCCTCGGACGCCAACCTGCCGACCGTCAGCCTTGGCGCGGAGGGCCTCACCATTGTCCAGGCGACAACCGCGCTCGGCTTTGCCACCTCCAACAAGGAAGTCCGCCGCAAGCTGGACGAGGGCGCGATCCGGGTGAATGGCGATGTCGTGAAAGATCCGCACTTCGCGCTGAAGGCGGGCGACAAGGTCAGCTTCGGCGCGAAGAAGCATGGCCTGATCGGCGCTTGAGCCATATTCGTCGTTAAGGCGCGGTTTACGTTTCCCGGTAGCATTGCGGCCATGGATCGCGGCCTAGCCTTGCCCCATGTCCTCGCAAATGTTCGCCAATCTCTCGCATGTCATGCGATCCCGCGATCCCGCCCATGACGAACGGCGCGCGGTGCGCGATCTGGTCGACCTGGTCAGCCATGTGACGGCGCGCGGGCGCACACACGGCATCCGCATCATCAACGTGTCGCCGCTGGGCTTGATGTGCCGATCCGAGGCGGAACTGCTGGTCGGTGAAAAACTGACCGTGTGGTTGCCGCTGGTCCACGATGTTCAGGCGCACGTGCGCTGGGCCGAAAATGGCCGCTTTGGCCTGGAATATCGCACGCCCATTGCGATCAGCCGCTATGCGTCGATGCTGGAACTGATGCCTGCGCGTCGGCTGGCCTGGTAAACGCCACCGCGCCCTCCACGCGCTGGCGTGACCGGGCCAGCGCCTCGGGCATTTCCGTCCGCAGGAAATCGAGCATCGCTTCGCGCACTTCGCAGCGCAGGTCGAACGCCTCACCCGCATTGCGTGCGCTCAGCAGGCCGCGCAATTCCATGGCGTCGGCGCGGTGGTCGGTGACCTGCACGATGGCGACGCGCCTGTCCCAGCGGCGGTTGGCGCTGGCGACGTCCACGAATTTTGCGCGGATGCGCGCCACATCTGCGGTGGGATCGACATAAAGGAAGATCGTGCCCAGCAGGTCTGACGTTTTCGTCGTCCAGTTCTGGAAGGGCTTTTCGAGGAAATAGGAAACCGGCACCACCATCCGCCGGTCATCCCATATCCGCACCACGACATAGGTCAAGGTGATGTCCTCGATCCGCCCCCATTCCCCCTCGACGATGACGACATCGTCCAGCCGGATCGGTTCGGAAAAGGCCATCTGGACCCCGGCGATCAGGTTCTTGAGCGCCGGTTGCGCCGCCGCGCCGACCGCCAGGCCGACAATGCCGGCCGACGCCATCAGCGTGACGCCCACCGCCCGAACGCCCGGTATGGTCATCAGCATCAGCGCAATGACGATGAAGCCGACGACGAACTGGGCAATCCGATAAAGGATGCGCACGCGCGTGTGTTGCCGCCGGGCGCGCAGATTATCCTCCACGCTCATGTCGCTGTTGCGCTCGACCAATGTCCGCATCGCCCCCAGCAGCGCCAGCACCGCCCAGCCCATCAACAGCACGAACGCCATGGCCGATCCGATGGACCAGATGTCCTCCACCCGACCGCCGAGCCGCAGCCCGCGCATCCCGGCGCTGAGCGCCAGCAGAACCACCAGCCATCGCGTCGGATGATAAATGGCGGGCAAAATTACGGGCGCCCAGCCCATTTTGCGGACGATCCTGATGCCGATGGCATAGGCAAGCCAATGGAGAAGGAATGCGAAGCCTACCGCCGCCGCGATGGCGATGGCCGCGACGGGCGAAACGGTCGAAAGACTAAGATCAGGGGAAGCCATGAAAGGCGAACGACGCAACGCCTTTAAGGTTTCGCATTTGCAGCAATTTTCAAAGCGCCAGCCCTATCCTCCGCGCAAAAGCGTGACCGCCGCATCCTTTTCGAACAGATAAAGGCATGTCCGCGCCGCCTGCCCGCGCGGACTGGCCAGACCGCCGTCACGGTCGATCAGCAGCCGGGCGTCGTCGCGCGCCGCGTCGATCAGGGCGGAGACATGCTCGGGCGTCGCCAGTCTCAGCTCGGCCTCGCCCGACTGGCGCGTGCCCAGTATCTCGCCCGCGCCGCGCAGCCGCAGATCTTCCTCTGCGATGCGGAACCCATCATTGCTCTCGCGCATCAGCGCCAGCCGCGCCCGCGCCGTCTCCCCCAAAGCATTGCCGCGCAGCAGCAGGCAGACGGACGGCTTGTCGCCGCGCCCCACCCGCCCGCGCAACTGGTGGAGCTGCGCCAGCCCGAAACGGTCCGCCCCCTCAATGATGATGAGCGAAGCATTAGGCACGTCGACGCCCACCTCGATCACTGTGGTCGCGACCAAAATCTGCGTCCGGTTGGCGGCAAAGGCCGCCATCGCCGCGTCCTTGTCCGGCCCCTTCATCCGGCCATGGACCAGGCCCACACGATCCCCGAACCGCATTTTCAGCGCCTCCGCCCGCGCTTCGGCCGCCGCCTGATCGCTGGTTTCGCTTTCCTCGACCAGCGGGCAGACCCAATAGGCTTGGCCCCCGGCCGACACATGGCGGGCAAGCGCGTCAACCACTTCGTCCAGCCGGGTGGACGCCATCACCAGCGTCTGGATCGGCTGGCGGCCTGGCGGCATCTCGTCCAGCCGCGACACATCCATTTCGCCATAATAGGTCAGGGTCAGCGTGCGCGGGATCGGCGTCGCCGTCATCACCAGCAGATGCGGGGCGCGTTCCGCCTTGTCCGCCAGCATCATCCTCTGCGCCACGCCGAAACGATGCTGCTCGTCAATCACCGCCAGCCCCAGCTTGCGGTAACGCACCGCCTCCTGAAAAATGGCGTGAGTGCCGACCAATATGTCGATGCCGCCATCGGCCAGCCCCATCAGCGTCGCCTCGCGCGCCTTGCCCTTGTCGCGCCCGGTCAGGATGGCGATCTCGACGGGCAGGCCCGACGCCATTTTGCGCAGCGTTTCATAATGCTGACGCGCCAATATCTCGGTCGGCGCCAGCATCGCCCCCTGCGCGCCCGCCTCCACCGCATTGAGCAGCGCCATCAGCGCGACCAGCGTCTTGCCCGACCCGACATCGCCCTGAAGCAGACGCAGCATCGGCGTCGCCTGCGCCATGTCGCCCTCAATCTCGCCCATCGCCCGCCGTTGCGCGCCGGTGGGGGCAAAGGGCAGTTTCAGCATCGCCCGCAGCCGCCCGTCGCCCGCAATCGGCACGCCGCGCCGCCGTCGCCCCGCCTGCCGCACCAGCATCAGCGCCAGTTGCCCAGCGAAAATCTCGTCATAGGCCAGCCGCTCGCGCGCCATGGCATCGGCCGGGTCGGCATGCGCGCGGGCCAGCGCCTCCCGCCATGCCGGCCAATCCTTGCGCGCCATCAGGCTGGGCTCGATCCATTCGGGCAAGTCGGGCGCGCGGGCCAGCGCCTGCGCCGCCAGATCGCGCATGCGATTGTTGGTCAGTCCGTCCGACAGCCCATAAATGCTTTCGCGCGCCGGAATCGTCGCCGCCTCCTCTGGCGGCACGACATGGTCGGGGTGCACCATCTGAAGCGCGTCGCCATAGCTTTCCAGCTTGCCCGACACGAACCGCGGCTCGCCCAGCGGCAGCAATTTGCGCGGCCAGCCGCTGTTGCGCCCGAAATAGACCAGCGACACGGCATTGCCACGGCCATCCACCGCATGAACGCGGAACGGCGCCCGCGCGCTGCCGCTGGCGCGGTAATCGGTCGCGGTCAGGGTGATGCCGATGATCCGCCCCGCGTCGGCCATGTCCAGACTATCGGTCAGTTTCCGCTCGACCATGCCGGTCGGCAGATGGAAGGCGACATCGACCGCGCGCCGCAAGCCCAGCCGCTCCAGCGGCCGGGCGAGCGCGCTGCCCACGCCCTTGAGCGCGTCGATTTCGGCAAAGATCGGATTGAGTATATCGGGTCGCATGGCTATCGAGCCTTTCTCTACTCCAGCCGGGACGGCCATACAAACGCCTGATCGGTCATAGCCCTGCCCGCAAAAGGAACATATTGTGAACGATGATCCCGGGATGCGCCGCCTCCACTTCCGCGCCTGGCACCGCGGCACGCGTGAGGCGGACTATACGGTCGGCGGCTTTTTCGAACGCTATCATGCAAGCTGGAATGACGAGGAAATCGCCTGGTTCGAACGCTTCATGGACGAACAGGATGCCGACATCATCGGCTGGGCGCTGGGCACCATCCCCGTGCCGGACGAATGGAAGGGGCCGATGATGGACCGTTTCCTGAAACTCGATTTCGTGAAGATCGAAAATTGATTCGGCCATGTGCGGGCACGGACTGACGAGCGACAAGACATGACCGATTTTCAGAAGATCCAGCGCGCCGATGCGCCGCTCACCCTGTCGGGCGTGCCCGCCGGGTTCCAGCCATGGCTGCTGGCCGACATCGCCCGCGCCGCTTTTGGTTCGGGCAAGCGTCGGGTGCTGTTCGTCGCCCCCGACGATGCGCTGATGCGCGCGGTGGCCGACACCGCCCATTATTTCGCGCCGGAAATCGCCATGATCGAAATCCCGGCATGGGACTGCCTGCCCTATGATCGGGCCAGTCCGTCGCTCAATGCCGCATCGGCGCGCCTTGCCGGGCTGCACGCGCTGCAAGCCGCGCCATCGGGGCCGCAACTGGTCGTCACCACGATCAACGCGCTCAGCCAGCGGACGCTGACGCCCTTTCGCGTGCGGCAACTGGTGGCGAAGCTGGCGCCCAAGGAGCGGATCGCCATTTCGCGGCTGGCCGAGATGCTCCAGGCCAATGGCTATGTCCGCACCGATACGGTGCATGATCGCGGCGAATTCGCCATTCGCGGCGGCATTGTCGACCTGTTCCCCGGCGGCGAGGAGCAACCGCTGCGCCTCGACTTTTTCGGCGACGAGATCGAGACGGTGCGCAGTTTCGACCCGGCCGATCAGCGCACCACCGGCAGCGTCGATGGCTTCACCCTGCTGCCCGCGTCCGAAGCCCTGCTGGACGAGGACACGATCAAGCGTTTCCGGGGCCGCTATCGGGAGATTTTCGGCGCCACCGCGACCGGCGACCCGCTTTATCAGGCGGTGAGCGAAGGGCGGCGGCTGGCGGGCATGGAACATTGGCTGCCGCTGTTCGAGGAGCGGCTGGCGCCGCTGACCGATCATCTGGACGCGGGCACGGTCATCGTCTGCGACCATGGCGTCGCGGGCGCGGCGGAAGCACGTTTCGACGCGATCACCGATTATCACGCCAATCGCGTTCAGGCGAAGTCCGGCGATCCGGGCGCCTATCGCCCGCTCGAGCCCTCCGCCCTCTATCTGGGGATGGAGGACTGGCGGACGCTGACGACCGACTGGCCGATCCACGCGACAACGCCCTTCCATGAGCCCGAAAGCGCCGCCGTGATCGACTTCGGCGTCGATGGCCCCCGCGATTTCGCGCCGGAACGGGCGCAGAACGCCAATGTCTATGAAGCGGTCGGCAAGCATGTCGGCGCGCTGCAACGGCAGAAAAAGCGCGTGGTGATCGCCAGCTATTCCGCGGGCGCGCGCGAACGGCTGTCCGGACTGCTGCTCGACCATGGCGTGAAACGGCTTGCGGCGGCGGACGATTGGCAAGAGGCGCTGGGCATCGCGGCGGGGGGCAGCGTGACGTTGATCGTCCTGCCCCTCGACCATGGGTTCACCGCGCCCGATGTCGCGGTGCTGACCGAACAGGACATGCTCGGCGACCGGCTGGTCCGCCGCGCCCGGCGCAAGAAAAGCGCCGACGCCTTCCTTCAGGAACTCGCCACCCTCACCCCCGGCGATCTGGTCGTGCACCGCGACCATGGCATCGGCCGCTATGAGGGGCTGACGCAGATTCCCGTGGCGAAGGCCGCGCATGATTGTGTGGCCCTCGAATATGCGGGCGGCGACAAACTCTACGTCCCGGTCGAAAATCTGGAGGTTCTCTCCCGCTACGGCTCCGACAGCGACGGCGTGGCGCTGGACAGGCTGGGCGGCGAAGCATGGCAGCGGCGCAAGGCGCGGATGAAGGAGCGCATCCGCGAAATCGCGGGCGAACTGCTGAAAACCGCCGCGCAGCGCGCCCTGCGCGCCGCCAGCGTGGCCGAACCGGACGCGGCGGGCTATCCCGCCTTCGTGGACCGTTTCCCCTATCAGGAAACAGAGGATCAGGACCGCGCCATTGGCGACGTGATCGACGATCTGGGCGCGGGCAAGCCGATGGATCGCCTGGTCTGCGGCGATGTCGGCTTCGGCAAGACGGAGGTTGCCCTGCGCGCCGCCTTCGTCGCGGCGATGGCGGGGATGCAGGTAGTGGTCATCTGCCCCACAACGCTGCTCGCGCGCCAGCATCATATGAATTTCGTCGAGCGGTTCCGGGGCTTCCCCATCAATATCGGCCGCCTGTCCCGCCTTGTCCCCGACAAGGAGGCGAAGGCGGTGAAGGCGGGTCTGGCCGACGGGACCATCGACATTGTCGTTGGCACCCATGCGCTGTTGACCAAGGGGATCGGTTTCAAGCGCCTCGGCCTGGTGATCGTTGATGAAGAACAGCGTTTCGGCGTCACCCACAAGGAACGGTTGAAGGGCCTCAAGACCGACGTCCATGTGCTGACGCTGACCGCCACGCCCATACCCCGCACGCTGCAAATGGCGATGTCGGGCCTGCGCGAATTGTCGGTTATCCAGACGCCCCCGGTCGACCGCCTCGCTGTGCGGACCTATATCATGCCCTGGGACGGTGTGGTGATCCGCGAGGCGTTGCTGCGCGAACATTATCGCGGCGGGCAGAGCTTCTTCGTCGTGCCGCGCATTTCGGACCTGACGGAGATCGAGGAGTATCTGCGCACCGAAGTGCCCGAAGTGCGCCCGGTGGTCGCCCATGGCCAGATGTCCGCGACGGAGGTGGAGGAACGCATGTCCGCCTTCTACGACAAGCGTTACGATGTGCTGCTGTCCACCACGATCGTGGAATCCGGCCTCGACATACCCAGCGCCAACACGCTCATCATCCACCGCGCCGACCGTTTCGGCCTCGCCCAGCTTTACCAGCTTCGCGGGCGCGTCGGCCGATCAAAAACCCGCGCCTATGCCTATTTCACCACCTCACCCAACCGGGTCATCACCGAAACCGCCGAAAAGCGGCTGAAGGTGCTGTCCGACCTCGATACGCTGGGCGCGGGCTTCCAGCTTGCCAGCCACGATCTCGACATTCGCGGCGCGGGCAACCTCGTGGGCGACGAACAATCTGGGCATATCAAGGAAGTCGGCTTCGAACTCTACCAGTCGATGCTGGAGGATGCGATCATGGAGGCCAAGGCCGGAGGAATCCGCGCCGAAACCAGCCGCGAGGATTTCTCGCCCCAGATCGGCGTTGACGCGCCCATCCTGATCCCCGACGATTATGTGCCCGACCTTGACCTGCGCATGGGGCTTTATCGCCGCATCAACGAACTGGAGGACAGGCAGGGGCTGGAGGCGTTCGCCGCCGAACTGATCGACCGTTTCGGCCCCCTGCCCCCGCCCACGCAGAACCTGCTGAAAATCATCGAAATCAAGCAGAACTGCGTGAAGGCCAATATCGCCAAGGTTGACGCAGGGGCCAAGGGCGCGCTGGTCAGCTTCTTCGAGGATCGCTTCCCCAATCCGCCTGGCCTCATCGCCTGGCTGCAAAGGCTGGACGGCACCGCGCGGCTGCGCCCGGACAACAAGCTGGTCGTCAACCGCAACTGGCCCGACCCGGCCGCGCGGCTGAACGGCGCGCTGCAATTGTCGAAGGGGCTGGCCAAGGTTTCTGGATAAACCAGTCCTTGTCATCCGCACGGCCCCGGTCCTACCCTGTCCGCCATGGAAGAGACATGGGATGCCGTCATCATCGGCGGCGGGCATAACGGGCTGGTCTGCGCCTTCTACCTCGCGCGGGCGGGCTATCGCGTCTGCATCCTCGAACGGCGGGCCGTGGTCGGGGGCGCGGCGGTGACGGAGGAATTCGCGCCCGGTTTCCGCAATTCGGTCGCCAGCTACACCGTCAGCCTGCTTCAGCCCAAGGTGATCCGCGACATGCGCCTCGCCGATCATGGCTATCGCGTGATTGAACGGCCGGTCAGCAATTTCCTGCCCCTGCCCGGCGGCGATCATCTGATGCTGGGCGGCGGTCTTGCCCGCACCCAGGCCGAATTCGCTCGGTTCAGCGCGCGGGACGCCGCTGCGCTTCCCGCTTATCATGCCGCGTTGGAACGGGTGGCGAATGTCCTGCGCGACCTCATCCTGCGCGCCCCGCCGTCCTTGAACGGCGGCCTCGCCTCGCTGCTCGACTTCGCGCGCCAGAGCCGTCTCGCCCGGCGATTGCCGCCTGAGGGGCAGGCCGACCTCATCGACCTGTTCGCGGGATCGGCGAGCGCCTTCCTGTCGCGCTGGTTTGAAAGCGATCCGGTCAAGGCCGCTTTCGGTTTCGACTCCGTCGTCGGCAACTATGCCTCCCCCGAAACGCCGGGCAGCGCCTATGTCCTGCTCCACCATGTCTTTGGCGAGGTGAACGGGAACAGGGGCGCATGGGGCCATGTCGTCGGCGGCATGGGGTCGATCACCCGGATCATGGCCGATGTGGTGCGCGCCATGGGCGTTTCCATCCGGCTGGAATCGCCCGTCGAACAGGTGCTGGTCGACGGCGGCCGGGCGGTCGGCGTGCGGCTGGAGGGGGGCGGGGAAGTCTTCGCCCGACGAGTCATCGCCAATGTCGGGCCAAAACTGCTCTATCAGCGGCTGATGAACCCTGCCGATCTGCCCGGCGATTTCCTGTCCCGCATCCGCGCTTTCACCGCCGGGTCCGGCACATTCCGCATGAATGTGGCGCTCGACGCCCTGCCCGATTTCGCCTGCCTGCCCGGCGCTGGCGACCATCATCGCTCCGGCGTCATCATCGCGCCCAGCCTGTCCTATATGGACCGCGCCTTCACCGATGCGAAGCGCGAGGGGTGGTCGCGCGAACCGATTGTCGAAATGCTGATCCCCTCGACCGTGGACGACAGCCTCGCCCCGCCCGGATGCCATGTCGCCAGCCTGTTCTGCCAGCAATTCGCGCCGCAATTGCCCGACGGCCGCGATTGGGACGATGAACGGGAAGCGGCGGCCGACCATGTCATCGCCACGGTCGACGCCCATGCGCCGGGCTTTGCACGGTCGGTCGTCGGGCGGCAGATTTTGTCGCCGCTCGATCTGGAGCGCAGCTTCGGCCTGATCGGCGGCGACATCATGCATGGCCACATGACGCTGAACCAGATGTGGGCGGCGCGGCCGCTGCTGGGCCATGGCGCCTATCGCGGGCCGGTAAAGGGCCTCTATATGTGCGGGGCGGGCACGCATCCGGGCGGCGGCGTAACCGGCGCGCCGGGGCATAATGCGGCGCGCGCGGTGCTCACGGACGCAACCATGCCGGCGCGCTGGCGCGGACGATAGGATGATGGGCGGACCTTGCGACCAAAGCGCGCGAGGCCCGCCCCTTCGTCAAAGACCCAGACGGTTCCAGAATTCGTCCGGCGCCATGGCGACAGCAGGGGCCGCCGGACGATTGCCATATGTCCAGGATGAATGCGGAACATGGTCGCGCCGCGGTTTCGGCTGGCGGCGACGACGAATAAGGGGAGCAGCTCTGGTCATCATCAACATCCTTTCATGTCCATGGGGAACACGAAACCATGCGTTGACGCGTCGGGCCCGTGCGCTTTAGCCGTTGGTGACGCGGAGCAAGCTGACATCCTTCAAAAGCCGCGGAGCGAAACGCTCACGGATATATCTATTCATTGGGTTGATTATTGGAAGCCAGCGATGCTTGGCCGGGCCGCAGAAAAACTATGCGCGGCCAAGCCAGCGGCGTCAGGCTTCGTCAGCGTCCCGATGGCGCAGCATGGCCTGCGTCGCTTCCGGCGCGCCGCGATAGGCCTCCTGCAGCGCCTCGCTCCAATAGGTCAATATATCGAGGTCGATCCGCTCGCCCGACACGGCGCACAGCACGAACTGGCCGGGCTTGATGACTTCGAAATGGGGCGTGCCATAACGGATTTTGGCCAGCCCCGGAATATCCGCCGCCATTCAGTCCCCCGTCAGGATGCGATCGACCAGTTGCTTGACCGTGGGAACAAAGCCGTTGGAATAGAAAGGATCCTGCTTGAACTTGTAGGCGGCATGGCCCGCGAAGAGCAGATTTTCGTCCAGATCGCCGCCATGGACCGAATTCTGCAACGATTTCTGGATGCAGAAGCTGCGCGGATCGGCCAGACGACCGGTCGAGTTGGTCTCGCTGTCCATCCAGCTCGAAAAGGCGCATTGCGACAGGCAGCCCATGCAATCCGTCTGATCCTTGCGGATTTCGTCGCGCTCCTCGATGCCCACGAACACCAGCGTATTGTCGGGCGTCTTGAGGGCGGAAACAAAGCCCTGACCCACCCATTCGCGGGCGCGCATCAGGTCGCCGCGCGTCACCCAGAAATTCTTGCCTTTCACGCCCGCGTCCAGTTGGTGCGTATGGTCGCCCGCCTGTTCGGTGCTGAAGGGAATCTGGCGTTCCGAACGCGCCTCCAGGCTGCGCAGGAAGGGATTGCGGATGGCCGAGCTGTAAAAGCCGGTGGGCGAGAATTTGTGCAGCAGCACGTCGCCCGGCTCCAGTTGCATCAGCCGGTCTTTCCAAGCCTGCGGGATCGGGCTTTCCTGCGTCAGCAGCGGGCGGGTGCCAAACTGGAACATGATCGATCCGAGTTCGGGATTGTCGATCCAGTCGTTCCAGTCCTTCAGCGCCCAGACGCCGCCCGCCATGACGATCGGGACATCATCGGCAATGCCGCCCTCGCGCATGGTGGCGCGCAGGTCGCGGACGCGGGGATAGGGGTCTTGCGGCGCACGCGGATCTTCCGCATTGGACAGGCCATTATGACCGCCCGCCAGCCAGGGATCTTCATAGACCACCGCCGCCAGCCATTCGGACGCCTTGGAATAGGCGCGCTTCCACAGCGCGCGGAACGCGCGGCCAGACGAGACGATCGGCAGATAGCTGACGCCATAGGAAGCGGCGATTTCGGACAGTTTGTAGGGCATGCCCGCGCCGCAGGTGACGCCCGCCACCATGCCGCGCGTCTTTTCCAGAACGCCGTGCAGCACCCGCTGGGCGCCGCCCATTTCCCACAGCACGTTGATGTTGATCGCGCCCTTGCCGCCCGCGATCTCGAACGCGCGCTTCACCTGTTCGACGGCGCCGTCAATGGCGTAGGCGATCAGTTCTTCATGCCGGTCGCGGCGGGTGCGGCCATGGTAGATTTGCGGGATGATGTTGCCCATCGAGTCGTAACTGTCGGCGTTGACGGCTGAGACCGTGCCGATGCCGCCCGCCGCCGCCCATGCCCCCGAACTGGCATGGTTCGATACCGCGACGCCCTTGCCCCCTTCGACCAGCGGCCACACTTCGCGGCCACCATAGACGATGGGCTTCAACCCCTTGAACAACGACTTCTCCCAAGCATGACCCGACGCCACCCATGTGGCCAAAAACCATTCCTAGCAGCTTTCCGCCGCCGTTACGAACGCTTGGGGGCGCGCGTTAGCGGAAAATATCGGGTCTGGCCAGTGCTTCGCCATAAAGACGGGCATAGGCGTCGACCATTGCGCGCTCGGTAAAGTCCCGCTCCGCCCGCGCCCGGTTGGCGGCGCCCAAATGACGACGCAGCCCCTCATCCGCCGCCAGCCTCCCCAGCGCATCGGCAAGGCCATCGGCTCCCGACACGATAAACGGCCGGTTTTCCGTCGCCACCATATTGGCGACGTCGCCGACATCGGTCGACGCCACCGGCAGGCCCGCCGCCATGGCCTCCACCAGCGAGATGGGAAATTGTTCGCTGTCCGACGACAGCGCGAATATGTCGAACACGCCGACGAACCTCCAGGGATCGGCCATGAAACCAGCCATATGAAGGTCATCCAGGCCCAAAGCCCGCGCCTCGCGCATGATCGAGTCGCGTTCCTCGCCCTCCCCTACGACAACGAGTTGCAGGCGGTGCTTGTGCTGCGCGACGGCGCGCACCAGCCGCCGGATATTCTTGACCGGGCGCAGTCCCGCCAATGTGCCGACGATCAGCTTGCCCCGCGACCGGACAAGCCCCGGAATGGCATCCGGCGCGGGCTGCATGGCATAATGGTCGACGTCGATGCCGTTGCGGATCAGGCGCAGGCGCGAAGTCGGCTGACGCCAGGCGCGCAGCGCGATCCCCTCCAGCACGACAGACGGCACGACCAGCGCATGGACCCGCGCCAGCCCGAACCGGCGATACAGGTTTCGCCGGGTCTTCAGCCGGTCCACCTCGTCGATGTTGAAACCGTCCTCATGGTGGATGAGCGGCGGCAAATTCAGGGACCGCTTGAACAGGCGGTGGGCCACCACCCCATCCATGGCGCCCCAGTTATAACTGAGGATCAGGTCATATTCCGCCATGAATGTCGCGATGGCGCGCAGACGCGACAGCCGCATTGGCCCGATCAGCGGCACATCGGCAGGATAGTCCACCGCCACGGCCGCATCGATGGCGGCCCGCGCGCCCATATCGCCTGGCACGCCGCTCACTATGCTGTGCCGGGCCCGGTCGCCCCACACATTCATCAGGCGGATGGCGCGGGCCTCCTTGCCGCCCAGCGAAAAACTGCTGTGCAGATGGAGCAGCCGCGCGGGCCGCACGGCCGCATCAGCCATTGGCGCGCACACGTTCCAGCAGACGGTCGATCGCGGCAATCGCCTCGGGTTCGTCCAGCGCCGGGGCGTGCCCCACATCGGGCACGGTCGCGATTTCCGCATTCGGGCCGATTTCGCGCCCCATTCTCTCGGCCGTCTCGGCGCTCAGCAGGTCGGACAGGGCGCCGCGCAGCACCAGCGTCGGCGCACGGCCGAAAGCAGGCATAACCGGCCACATGTCGACCACCGCATCATTGCCGGCGGCGCGGAGCGGATCGGCTATCCGCATGTCATAATCGAGCACGATGCGCCCGGCATTGTTCAGCCGATAAAGCCGCTTGGCCATCGCCAGCCATTGGTCGAGGCCATAGCGCGGAAACGCGTCGCGATTTGCTTCCTCCAGCGCACGAGCGGCATGAACCCAACTGGGGTGCGTGCTCCCGACGCCGACATAGCTGCGGATGCGATCAAGCCCCTTTTCCTCAATCACCGGACCGACATCGTTCAGCACCGTGCCCGCCAGCCATTCCGGATGGGTCGCGGCGATCAACATGCCGATGACGCCGCCCAGCGACGTGCCGACCAGCACGAAGCGCGATATGGCGAGATCGGCCAGCAGGCGGCTGACATCCTGAAGATAGGTCAGCGGCACATAGGTCATCGGATCCTTGGCATAGGCGCTTTCCGCGCGCCCCCGCAAATCGGGGCAGATCAGCCGCCATTCCCCGGCCAGTCGACCGGCCAGCATTTCGAAATCGCGCGCATTGCGGGTCAGGCCGGGCAGGCACAAAATGGGCGGTCGACCGTCTTCCCCACCCGCATAATCGCGGTAATGCAGGCGAAGGCCATCGGGCGACCACCAATATCCGTCTTTGAACAGACTCAACCTTGATCCTTCCTGCCTGACACCCCCATATCGCGCCATGCACAATTCCCCGCAAGCTGCCAAATATATCCCGGCTCGGGACATCCTCGCCCTTGAACAGGACGTCGCCGATGCGGTGTCGCCTCAGCCCTTTCCCCAACATATATTGCGATTCCGTAATGATCGGGCGGCGTCGACGGTGGGGCTGGCCCATCTGGACGATGGCCGGTGGATCGAACATTTCGGCCGTTTCGCGCCCCTGCCGGACAATCTGCCGCACCCCCTGGCCCTGCGTTACCATGGTCACCAGTTCCGTCACTATAATCCCGACATTGGCGATGGCCGGGGGTTTCTGTTCGCCCAGTTGCGCGACGGCGGCGGGCGGCTGATGGATCTGGGCACCAAAGGGTCCGGCCAGACGCCCCATAGCCGCTCTGGCGACGGCCGCCTGACGCTGAAGGGCGCGGTGCGGGAAATATTGGCGACCGAAATGCTGGAGGCGCTGGGCGTCAACACCTCCCGGACTTTTTCGGTCATCGAAACCGGCGAGGCGCTGGAGCGGCATGACGAGCCGTCACCCACCCGTTCGGCGGTGCTGGTGCGGCTCAGCCACTCGCACATGCGCATCGGCACCTTCCAGCGCGCCGCCTATCTGGGCGATGTCCCCTTGCTGGAACGGCTGGTCGATTATGCCCTCACCCGCCTCTACGGCGAAACGCCCGGCGACAATCCGCCCGCGCAACTGCTGGGCCGGGTGGTCGAACGCACGGCCGACCTTGCCGCCAGCTATATGGTCGCCGGCTTCGTTCATGGCGTGCTCAACAGCGACAATATCAACGTCACCGGCGAAAGCTTCGATTATGGCCCGTGGCGCTTCACCCCGCGCTGGGACAATGGCTTCACCGCCGCCTATTTCGATCATCAGGGGCTTTACGCCTTCGGGCGCCAGGCCGAAGCCATTCATTGGGACGTCGCGCAACTGGCGGTGTCGCTGCGCCCGCTGGTGGAGGCCCCGCCGCTGATCGCTGAGCTGGAACGCTTCCCAGCCCTTTACGCCGATGCCCTGACGCGGCGCTTTGCCTGGCGACTGGGCATTGTGGCGGCCGACGATGGCGCGGCGCTGGTCGAGGCCGCCGTCATCGCCATGGCGGCGACAGCCACGCCGATCGACCGTTTCTTCATGGACTGGCGCGGCGGCGCGGCGCGCGATCCCGCCGCCTATGCCGACGACAACTGGTCGCCCCTGCGCGACATTTTGGCCAAGGCGCAGCCGGTTGACGACGGCGCGCATCCCTATTGGGGCGACCCCGCCCCCTGTTCCATGCATATAGAGGAGGTCGAAGCGATCTGGGCCGCGATCGACGAGCGCGACGATTGGGCGCCGCTTGACGCCAAGGTCGCCGCCATTCGCCGCATGGGCGCCGCTCACGGGCCAGCGCCCGCCATTCCCTGAACCCCTTTCAAACCCGCATTTTTTCGGCCATAGCAAGCCCATGTCCGCGACGCTGATTTCCATCGAACCCGCCACCGGCAAGCATTTGTGGGAAGGCGCCGTCAGCGACGTGGCGGTGGAGATTGCGCGCGCCCGCGCCGCCTGGCCCCGCTGGGCGTCGCAACCCATCGCCGTCCGCATCGAAACCATGCGCCGGTTCGCCAATGCCGTTCGGACGAAGGAAGACGCCCTCGCCGACCTGATCGCCCGCGAAACCGGCAAGCCGCTGTGGGACGCGCGAACGGAAGTCGCCGCCGTCATCAACAAGGTCGACATTTCCATCGCCGCCTATTCCGAACGCACCGGGCAAAAGCGGCTGGAGGCGGCCATGGGCGCGCGACAGGCGGTGCGGCACAAGCCCCATGGCGTGATGGCGGTGCTCGGCCCCTATAATTTCCCCGCCCATCTGCCCAACGGCCATATCGTGCCCGCGCTGCTGGCGGGCAACGCCGTGCTGTTCAAGCCGTCGGAAAAAACCCCGGCGGTCGCCGAAATGCTGGTGTCGCTCTACCATGAAGCGGGCGTTCCGGTCGATCTCGTCCGCCTCATCATCGGCGGCCCGGCGGAGGGCAAGGCGCTGGCCGCCCACCCCGACGTCAACGGCATATTGTTCACCGGATCGGCCCAGACCGGCATCGCCATCAACCGCCAGTTCGCGGCCCAGCCCGAAAAGATACTGGCGCTCGAAATGGGCGGCAACAATCCGCTGATCGTATGGGACACGCCCGAAATCGCCAGCGCCGCCGCGCTCGTCATCCAGTCGGCCTTTCTCTCCTCGGGACAGCGCTGCACCGCCGCCAGCCGCCTGATCGTGCGCGACAGCCTGGCAGACGCGCTGATCGCAGAGGTCAAGAAAATGGCCGACCGCCTCATTATCGACCATCCGCACGCCGATCCCGCGCCCTATATGGGTCCGGTGATCGACAATCAGGCCGCCGATGGCCTGACCGAAAGTTTCCTGTTCCTGATGAGCAATGGCGGCCGCCCGATCAAGCATATGGCCCGCCCCCATGCAGACCTGCCCTTCGTCACGCCCGCCATCATCGACGTGACGGCGATGAAGGAAAAGCCGGACATCGAATTGTTCGGCCCGCTGCTTCAGGTGATACGCGTGCCCGATTTCGCCGCCGCCATCGCGGAAGCGAACAATACCCGATACGGTCTGTCCGCCGCGCTGATCGGCGGCTCGCCGGAACAATATAACCAGTTCTGGTCCAACATCCGCGCCGGGATCGTCAACTGGAACCGGCCGACCAACGGCGCATCCTCCTCCGCCCCCTTTGGCGGCGTCGGCATTTCGGGCAATCACCGGCCCAGCGCCTATTATGCGGCCGATTATTGCGCCTATCCGGTGGTTTCGGCGGAAATCGAAACGCCGCGCGCCAGCCTGGGCGTGGGCTTGCGCGATATCGACACCAGCGCCATGGGCGATTGAAGCTTCAAGGGACAGAAAGATTATGACGGGCATCGGCATTTTCGGCGCGGCCGGGCGCATGGGCCGCGCCATCGCGCAGGCGGCGGGGGAACAGGGCGTCGCCATTGCGGGCGGCGTCGACCGGGCGGGCGATGGTGCGCCGCTCCTTGGCGACATGGCCATCGGCACCGACCCGCTGGCGCTGGCGGAGAGCGCAGGCGTGCTGATCGACTTTTCCGTGCCCGGCGCACTGGGGGCCCATCTCGAAGCCTGCATCGCCGCCAAAAAGCCCATCGTCATCGGCACCACGGGCCTTGAGCATGTCCATCACGCCCTGATCGACGAGGCGGCAACGCTCATTCCCGTCCTTCAGACCGGCAACACGTCGCTCGGCGTCAACCTGCTCGCCGCGCTGGTGGAACAGGCCGCCGCCAGCCTGGCCGACGATTGGGACATTGAAATCGTCGAAATGCACCACCGGCACAAGGTCGACGCGCCTTCGGGCACCGCGCTGCTGCTGGGCGAAGCGGCGGCGCGCGGGCGCGGCATTACGCTCGCCGATCACAAGGAAAGCGGCCGCGACGGCATCACCGGCGCGCGGGCGCGCGGCGCCATCGGGTTTGCGGCGCTGCGCGGCGGATCGGTGGCGGGCGACCACAGCGTGATATTGGCGACCGAGGGCGAAAGCATCGCCCTGTCGCATCGCGCGGAAAACCGCGGCATTTTCGCGCGCGGTGCCATTCGCGCGGCGCTTTGGCTGATGACGCAACCGGCCGGACGATACGACATGAAAGGCGTGCTGGGGCTCTGATCGTCGATGAACAAGGCGCAGATATTCGACTTTTTCAGCCGCCTGGCGGATCATGATCCAGCCCCCCGGACGGAACTGGAATATGGCAACGATTATCAGTTGCTGGTCGCGGTCGTCCTGTCCGCCCAGTCGACCGATGTCGGCGTCAACAAGGCGACCCGTGCGCTCTTCCGCGACGTCACGACGCCGGCGCAAATGGTCGCATTGGGCGAAGAGGGCCTCAAAGAGCATATCAAGACCATCGGCCTGTTCAACGCCAAGGCAAAGAACGTCATCGCCCTGTCGGACATACTGGTCCGCGATTTCGGTGGGCAGGTGCCGCAGGATCGCGATGTGCTGACCACGCTGCCCGGCGTCGGGCGCAAGACCGCCAACGTCGTCGTCAACACCGCCTTCGGGCAGGAAACATTCGCGGTCGACACCCATATCTTCCGCGTCGGCAACCGCACTGGCCTTGCCCCCGGCAAAACGCCGCTGGCGGTCGAATTGAAACTCGACAAGCGCGTGCCCCAACCCTTTCGCCGCGACGCCCATCACTGGCTGATCCTGCACGGCCGCTATGTCTGCAAGGCGCGAAAGCCCGAATGCTGGCGCTGCATCGTCGCCGATCTGTGCCGGTTCAGGGCCAAGACGCCGGAGCCGACAAAGGGTTGATCCTTTCCGACCCGTTATCGCGCCGTTCAGCATCGCTTTGCTATGCGCCGGTTTACGGATTTGCTGTATTGGCGCCGTCTCTTGTCAAAACAATTTGATGGAGAGTTCCCATGCCCCTCTCACGTTCCGCCCTCCCATTGATGGCCGCTGCCTTTATCGCGCTGCCCAGCGCTCCGGCCATCGCGAAAGACAAGAAGCCCGACGGCCTGGTCGCGACGGGCAAGCCCGTGGACTGCATCTCGTTGCCTTCCATCCGCTCAACCAATGTGCGGGACGACCAGACGATTGACTTCATCCTCAACGGCAACAAGGTCTATCGCAACACGCTGCCCAACAAATGCCCCAGCCTGGGCTTTGAAAGGCGATTTTCCTACCGCACCAGCCTGTCGCAACTATGCTCGGTCGACATCATCACCGTGTTGTACAGCGCCGGGCCGGGCCTGCAGCGGGGCCCAAGCTGTGGCCTGGGCAAATTTCAGCCCATGATCAAGGCGGCGAAATAGGGGCTCTGAAAATTTCGAACCGTTGAGCGCCAGCATCTTCAATTTGGTGCTGGCGCGCCGCGCCCCCCTTTGCTAAGCGGCGACCTCCGACCCGTCGGAACGCACCCATAGCTCAGCTGGATAGAGCGCTGCCCTCCGAAGGCAGAGGCCAGAGGTTCGAATCCTCTTGGGTGCGCCATTTTTTCCGCCATTTTTGAGCATAGCGCCCTGCATGGTTTCTGGCGCTGTGCAAGTCATGTGTAAATTGCCTCTCTAACTTGGCTGGTCACCATAGCTGAGACCAGCCTAGCACGGGGGGCATTGCGGGATGCAGCCTTGGCATAAGCTGCGAGCGGGTGGCCGGTGTTGCCATGCAATCCACCGGATAAGCGCCCGCTGGCGCCGCGCGACGTGGTAGACGGCAAGCCGGTGCCGAAAAGCGGCGGCTGGAATTGCGGCGCCAGTTTACTTAACCCTGAACCTTGAACACGCCCGCCCCAAATTGCCAGCCGCCGCAATCAATCCCCATGTCATCCGACCACTATCCCATCCGCATATGCACAATTCGACGCCTCCTGCACCGCCCATTGCAGCAGCTTCGCCACCCGGCGCCACAAACCCCACGCCAAAAATTCCCTGTCCTACAGCCCCGCCCCTCTGTTACGCCCTTCCCCGTCCGATCCGCATACAGCGTCAGGGTTGCGCGCGGTGTTGGACGCCTTGCAAGGGACGGGGAGTCCATCACCCCGATAAAATGGAGCGTTCGGCGCCGGGGGCGTGGACGCAGGAACAACAAAAGTGCCACGGACCACCGGGCGCGAACCCATACTGCCATTTCATGGCAGGGCCGGTTCGTAAGTCATTGTTTATATACCTTCAAATCGCCGCATCGGGAGTTTTCCCGCCCGTCGCAGCGATTTCGCCCGGCTCCGTCGGACGATAACATCACCCGGACCCGGCGCCGCGGGGCGGGCCGACCGGACCCACTTCACCGCCCGGACGGGTTTTCGTCCGGGCGGCTTTTTCCGTGGCTTTTTTTCAGATCAGGGCGTCAGGCCGCCATTACGCAGCACCGCAAAACTCGCCTTCAACCCGTCGATCACGAACTGCGCCGCCAGCGCCGCCAGCAACACGCCCAGCAGGCGGGTAATCACCGCCTCGATCTTCTTGCCCAGCATCGCCATCAACGGCCCCGCCGCCAGCAGCGACGCCAGCATCAGCACCAACGTCACCGCCACCGCCGCCAGCACCACCATGCGCTCGCTCAGCCCCTCGGCCCGCGCCATCAGCAGCATCACCGTCGCGATCGAGCCAGGCCCGGCGATCATCGGCATCGCCATGGGGAAAACCGACACATCTTCGACATGCGGTTCTTCGCTGCTGATCTTCTGCGCCCGGTCCTCGCGCCGCTGCGTGCGTTTTTCGAACACCATGTCCATGGCGATGATGAACAGCATGATGCCGCCAGCAATGCGGAAACTGTCGAGCTGAATGCCCAGCACGCCCAGCAACTGCTTGCCCCATAGCGCAAAGACCAGCAGGATCGCGGCGGCAATGCCGACCGCGCGGATCGCCATGGCGCGGCGATGGCCGGGCGTCGCCCCGCTGGTCAGGCTGGCGTAGATGGGCGCGCAGCCGGGCGGATCGATCACCACGAACAGGGTGACGAAGGCGGAAAGGAACAGTTCGATCATGGCGCGGCCACCCGGTCGTCGATCACATTTTCATAATCCTGCCCGGTCCACATCCGCACGACAATATGCCGCCCCTTGTCGGGCGCGACCTGCACGGTCCAGACCAGGCTGTCGTCGGGCGGCGGCGCGGCCTTGTCGTCCCCGGCCCGCTCCGCCGCGCCGGGCCCGCCGCCCCGGCAACAGGTCGCAACCTTGCCCACCAGAAATTCCGGCGCTTCCCTTGCGGTGCTCAGCGCATCGCCATGGTCCATGATCCATTCCCAGCGCCCCTTCTTGTCGAGCCGCCAGATGGTGGTGAAATAACCGACCGAGCCGTCGGGCCGGGTCCATCCGCCGGTGCTCGCCGCCAGCCGCCCGTCGCACGACACATAGACGCGGTGCGGCGTCCACTCGACGCTGCGCGGCGGATCGGCCCGCCCTTTCAGCCAGTCCCGCGCCATCACCCGTTCGGGCACGAACATCACCGCATCCTTCGCCGCCGTCTCGCGAAAGGCGGTCCATTGCCCCTTTTCCCGCGCCAGCCGGTTGAAGGCGAATTCGGCGGCGATCACCGCGCTCGGGTTGGGCTGCACCCGCATCGGCGGCCGCGCGGCGATCAGCGCCGTCGCGCCCAGCGCAATGAGGATGGCGCGGCGCGTCACAGGTCTGCTGGCGCGACCAGCCCGGCGCGGGCATGGGCGGCGACCAGCGTGTTGCGCAGCAGCACGGCGATGGTCATCGGCCCGACCCCGCCGGGCACCGGGGTGATGGCGCGGACATGGGGCAGCGCTTCGGCCGTGGCGACATCGCCCACCAGCCGGCCCTTGCCGTCCTCGGTATCGGCCAGCCGGTTGATGCCGACGTCGATCACCGTCGCCCCCGGCCTGATCCAGTCGCCCTTAACCATTTCCGCGCGCCCCACGGCGGCCACCACAATGTCGGCGCGGTGGACGACGCTGGCGATGTCGCGCGTGCGGCTGTGGGCGATGGTGACGGTGCAGTTTTCGGCCAGCAGCAATTGCGCCATCGGCTTGCCGACGATGTTCGACCGGCCGATCACCACCGCCTCCATGCCCGAAAGGTCGCCCAGCTCGTCCTTGAGCAGCATCAGGCAACCGAGCGGCGTGCACGGCACCAGCGCCTCCTGCCCGGTCGCCAGCAGCCCGGCATTGGTCACATGGAATCCGTCGACATCCTTGGCCGGATCAATCGCCGCGATCACCGCGCGCTCGTCAATATGGGCGGGCAGCGGCAACTGCACCAAAATGCCGTCGACCCGCTCGTCATGGTTGAGTTCGTCAATCAGCTCCAGCAGCTCTTCGGCGGAGATCCCGGCCGGGCGACGGAACTCCATGCTTTCCATGCCGACCTCGACGGTCATCTTGCCCTTCGACCGGACATAGACGGCGCTCGCCGGATCCTCGCCCACCAGCACCACGGCCAGCCCCGGCTTGCGCCCCGTCTCCTCGACAAAGGCGGCGACGCCTTCGCCCACGCGCGCGCGCAGCCCGGCCGCAAAGCCCTTGCCGTCGATGATCTTGCCGATGGTCATGCCAAATTTGTCCACTCGTTGATGCGGGCCATGATCGCCCCGTTCAGCGGCTCGCGCCCGCCGTCCGCTATGCGCAGCCGCTTTAGCCGGTTGGTGTCGCCCGACTCCAGCGAAATCGCACCCTTGGCCACGCCCAGCCTCTTCGCCATGACTTCGCGCCCCTTTTCCGGCACGGCCCGCACCCGCGCCGACAGCCAGACGTCGCCGCGCGCATCGCTGAACCGCCCGCCGACATCATCCTTCGCCGCACCCGGCGTCAACCGGACGCTCAGCAACAGGTCCGCCCCGTCGACGCGCCAGAGGTTACTCAGGCCGCCAGCCGCATCAATGCGCTGAACAGGTTCACCCGCACCGGCCCCTGCAGGATGATGACGATCAGCAGCACGACCATCGGCGACAGGTCGAGCGCGCCCAGATCGGGCAAAATCCGCCGGATCGGCCGGTAGAGCGGCTCCGTCATCCGGTCGAGCGCATAATAGCCGTTGCGCACCATGTCGTTCGACATGTTGATGATGTTGAACGCGATCAGCCAGCTCAGCACGGCCTGGATGATGATGATCCACCACACCGCTTCCAGGACGATATAGACGATGCCGTTCAGGGCGTTGAGAAATTCGAACAAGCTACCGGCCTTCCATGCTGCGCTGCCGCGAATAGGGGCCTTATCTAACCCCCACACCCGCCGGGGACAAGGGAGCCGCCCGGCTTAATCCACCAGCGACGGTCAGGCGTGGACCAGCGTGCCCGCGCCCTGCCGCGTGAAAATTTCCAGCAGCATCGCATGCGGCACCCGCCCGTCCAGGATGACGGCGGCGTCGACCCCGCCCTCGACCGCCTTCACGCAGGTTTCGAGCTTGGGGATCATGCCGCCGCTGATCGTGCCGTCGCCCTGCAAGACCGCGATGGCGGCGGGGTCGAGGTCGGTCAGAAGCTGCCCCTGCTTGTCCAGCACGCCCGCAACATCGGTCAGCAGGAAAAAGCGCGAGGCGTTGAGTTCCGCCGCGATCGCGCCCGCCATCGTATCGGCGTTGACATTATAGGTGTGGCCGTCCGCGCCAATGCCGACCGGGGCCACCACGGGGATGATCCCGTCTTCCGACAGCGTGTCCAATATGCGCCGATCGATCTTCACCGGATCGCCGACAAAGCCCAGGTCGACATTGCGCTCGATCCCCGAATTGGGGTCGGCCTCGCGCTTGCCCGCAACCTTCTCGCACAGCACAAGACCGCCGTCCTTGCCCGAAATGCCGACCGCGCGGCCGCCCGCGCCGGAAATCCAGCCGACAATTTCCTTGTTGATGGAGCCTGCCAGCACCATCTCGGCGATCTGCGCGGTTTCCGCGTCGGTCACGCGCAGCCCGCCGACGAATTTCGATTCGACGCCCAGTTTCTTCAGCATCGCGCCGATCTGCGGTCCGCCGCCATGCACCACGATCACCTTGATGCCGACCGCCTTCATCAGCACGACATCCTCGGCGAAATCGCGGGCCGCTTCGGGGTCGCCCATCGCATGGCCGCCATATTTGACGACAAAGGTCTTGCCCGCATAGCGCTGCATATAGGGCAGCGCCTCGACAAGGGTTTCGGCCTTCGCCAGCAGGGCGGGATCGGGGGCGTGCTTGCTGTTCATGGCCGCGCGCATAGGGCCAAAGGGCCGCTATCGCAAGATCAGCGGTCCAGCCGCCGCCCGATCGCCACCGCCAGCGAAATCAGCGGCGGCACCAGCAGGATCGACAGCACGACCTTCGTCGCCATCTGCCCGGCCATCAGGTCGATTATCGGCCGCTCGCCATAGAAGGAAATGGTGATGAACAGCACCGTGTCGACGATCTGCGATATGATGCTGGCGATCATGCCGCGCAGCCAAACCAGCTTCCCTTCACCCCGCGACAATTTGGCGAAGATCAGCACATTGAGCGTCTGCGACACGCCATAGGAAATCAGCCCCGCCATCATCATCCGCGCGCCCTGCCCCACGACGATGGGAAAGGCGTCGATGGCGGGCGGATACATGCCCGGATCATGCGGCAGGGCGATGACCAGATGGATCAACCCCGCCGACGCCAGCAGCGGCACGAAGCCCAGCCGCACCAGGCTGGTGGCGACCTTCTGCCCATGAAGCTCGGCAATGGCGCTCGACAGGATGACGAGCAGCAGGAAGGCGAAAATGCCCGCTTCCACCGCCAGCGGCCCCAGCGCGACCTGCTTCACGCCCAGCACGCCCGCAATGCAGACCATGCCGCCATAAAGGACCGAAAAGACGAAGAGAGAGCGCGAAAGCGGCGCGGCGGGGCTTGTCATCGCATGGACCTAACCACTTTGCGCGGCGGTGGGAAGAGGCCCGCCGTCGAGCGACGCCCGCAAAATGCTACGCCGCGATGCGCAGGCCTCCCAAAGCGAAACAGGCGCGGCATCCAGTGCCGCGCCCGTCGGATCGCTTACTCGCAACATCGCCGGTAAAGGCGGCTCATTCGGCGGCGTTGGCGCCTTCTGCCGGCACCGCAGCATTGCCTTCGGCCGCATTGCCCGCTTCGGCGGCATTGTCGCCACCCTCGGCGGCAGGGGCGGCGTCAGCCGCGGGCAGCGGCAGGTTCGAACCCTGGGTGTTCATCCACGCGATCAGGTTGGCGCGGTCGACCGGGTTGCCAAGCCCCGCAAAGGTCATCTTGGTGCCGGGCGCGAATTCACGCGGGGACTTCAGCCAGTGGTCCAGATTGTCGAACGTCCACGCGCCGCCCTTGCTCTTGAGCGCGTCGGAGAAGGCGAAGCCCGCCTTGCCCTGGGCGATAGCCTCGCCGACCGTGGCGTAGAGATTGGGGCCAATGCCGTTGGCGCCGCCCTGGTTGATGGTGTGGCACGCCGCGCACTTGGCGAAAACCTTTTCGCCCGCCGCAACATCGGCGCTGGCCAGCAGGGTGTTGAGGCCGGGGCCGCTCGCGGCGCCCTCGCCCTCGGCTTCCACGCCTTCAATGGCATAGCCCATGGCTTCAGGGCGTTCGGAATGGAAATATTTGGAACTGACGATCGCGCCGCCCAATGCGACGATGCCGCCGAACAGCGCCCATCCGGCCACGGTATTGAAACGATCGCCCATTTCGCACGGTTTCCCTTGAAATTTCTGTTCTGCAGGGCTGATTTTCCGCCCCCTTAGCGCGCTGCCATAATGGCGCAAACGCGAAGGCGCAAGCATGGTTACGCACCGGGCGCGCGCTTTTCGGTCGCGACGGGACGCAGGACGCTTGCCTCGCGCGGGCCAACTGCCTAAGCGCGCACTCGCTCATGGAAAACTACCCCCTCCCCGCCCGCACCCTGGTCGCCGACATGGCGCAAAAGGCCGCCGCCAACCCGGCGCGGGCCATCGCCTATCAGGGTGCGCCCGGCGCCAACTCGCATCTGGCGGCGCTCGGTTACGCGCCCGATTGCGTGCCGCTGCCCTGTTTTTCGTTCGAGGACGCGATCGACGCGGTGCGCGGCGGTCAGGCCGATCGCGCCATCATCCCCATCGAAAACAGCCTCCACGGCCGCGTCGCCGACATGCATTTCCTGCTGCCCGAATCGGGGCTGCACATCGTCGACGAATATTTCCTGCGCATTCGCCACTGCCTGATGGCGCCCGGCGATATGCCCGTCACCAGCGCGATCAGCCATGTGCAAGCGCTGGGGCAATGCCGCCACTATCTGCGCGAACGCGGCATCCGGCCGATCGCCTATGCCGACACCGCCGGCGCCGCCGCGCTGGTCGCGGAAAACCGCATTCCGGGCGAAGGTGCGATCGCGCCCTATCTGGCGGCTGAGCTTTACGGGCTGCGCCTGATCGCGGAAAATATCGAGGACAGCGACGACAATATGACGCGCTTCGTCGTGCTCTCGCGCGACCCGCACACCCCCGACGCCGGCATCGGCCCGGTGATGACGACATTCCTGTTCGAGGTGAAGAATATCCCCGCCGCCCTCTACAAGGCGATGGGCGGCTTCGCCACCAACGGCGTCAACATGACCAAGCTGGAAAGCTACCAGCGCGGCGCCAGCTTCGCCGCGACCGAATTCTACTGCGACATCGAAGGGATGCCGGGCGACCCGGCGGTCGACCGCGCGCTCGCCGAACTGGAATTCCACAGCAAATCGGTGCGCATCCTGGGCAGCTATCGTCAGGCCCGCCCCCGGACCTGACGATGAAGGCGCGCGCGCTTCAGCGCCGCCCTTCCAGATAGTCGTTCAACACCTCATGGAAATAGCGGACACGGGTTTCCTGCCCGGTCAGATAGGCGTCGCCATAGCCGCGCGAATGCATGCCGCGCTGCATCCCTTCGGCCAGCATCATGTCCTGATAGACGATCTGTCCCTCGATTTCCGGCACGCCCGCGCCATTGTCGAAATCGCGCCATATCATCTCCGCCTCGCGCAGCGGTTGCGGCCCGGCCATGATCGATTCGACCTCGGTCCGCCCTTCCACCGGAAAGGCCATGCACCACAGGTCGAACGTGCATTTGCCCGGATCGTCGGGATGCGGCTCGGTGCGGAAGAAGACCAGATTGTCGGGCAGGAAGGATATGGTGACATTGGGAAAGATCACCGTATGCGGGCTGTCGGTGATCTCTTCATCGTCCATATGCTCGTAATGAACATAGCCGCGCTCCCGCCAAAGCGCTCGCTTGGCGGCCTTGAGGTCCAGCCAGCCCTGCATCGCCTTTGTCTCGTAATCGGGATAGGATTCGGGGTCGATGCCCCACTGGCGCAGGATGAAGTCGAACGGGTGCGGCGCGCCATCGGGCAGGCGATCGCTCAATGACGGGCGCATCGGCTGAACCGTGCGGCCATGACCGCCGGGATACATTTCATGCCGGGCGGTATCGACATCCTGATCGATCCACGGCGGCACCTGCGGATGGGCGGTGCGGGTGTGATAGCTTTCGGAGAAATTGTCGGTCGCGAATTTCCAGTTGGTGTTGAGGTTGATCTTCATCCAGAAGACGCGCACCGCCGTGTCCATCGGATAGTTTTTGTAGATGTCGGGCATCGGCGCCAGATAGTCGAGCAGTTCGGGGGCATTGTCGTCCATCGTGTACCACACGAACCCGCCCCATGTGGCGCAGCGCAGTTCCTTCAGCTTCAGCTTTCCGCATGGATTGCCCTGCGGAAAATCATGCGCGTCCTGCGCATGCTCCAGCACCCCGTCGCGCCCCCATCGCCAGCCATGATAGGGGCACTTGAAGCTGCGGACGCTCGACGCGCCGTCGGCCAGCCGCATCCCCCGGTGGCCGCAGGCGTTGTAGAAGGCCTTGATGGCCCCGTCGTCCTGCCGGACGCAGATCACGCTTTCGTGGCGGAAATCATGGACGACATAATCGCCCGGCTCCTCCAGCTCCGCGGTCCGCCCGGCCACATGCCAGATCCGGGTCCACATGTGGTCCCATTCCTTCTGCATGAACGCGGCCGATGTATAGCGGTCGCCAGTGATGGGATCGCCGCGCAGACTGGCCGGATCGCGGCCATCGATGGTCAACGGGTGGCGGGGCGCCTGTGTCATCCTCAATCCTCCTGTGGGCGCGACGGATGGCCCCCCCGCCCTTCGCGGCCAGACTATACAAGCACCCCTGCCTGTTCATCCTAGCGTTTCCGGCAGGGCAGGCCCTGAGACGCAAAAAAGGGCGCGGTCGCCCGCGCCCTCTCCTTCCCCGAACCGGGTTCCGGCCCCTCAGACCCCGGTCATGCCCGCCGTCGTCGCGCCGTCGATGGCATAGTCGGCGCCGTTGATGAACGCCGCCTCGTCCGAGGAGAGATAAGCGACCAGCCCGGCAACCTCCTCCAGCTTCGCCATGCGGCCCATGGGCGACATGCCTTCATAGGCGGCGCGCGCCGCATCGGGGTCGGGGCAACTGGCGATGATGCCCGCGATCATGTCGGTCTCGACGACGCCGGGCAGAATGGCGTTGCACCGGATATTAAGCTTTTCCAGGCCGCAATGGATGGCTGTCGCCTTGACCATGGCGACCACGGCGGCCTTGGTCACCGAATAGCTGATATAGTTGCTGAGCGCGCGATTGGCGTTCATCGAACTGTTGACGATGATCGACCCGCCCGGCCCTTGCGGATTGTGCTTCATCAACGCGATCGCCGACTTGATGGTCAGCAGCACGCCGGTCTGGTTGATGCCGACAATGTCGTTCCACGCCTCCAGCGTCACCGCCTCGACATTGGCGTCGCCCCGTTCCGTGCCCGCATTGGCGAAGGCGATGTCCAGCCGCCCGAAATCGTTCCTGATCAGCGCCTCGACCCGCGCCCAGTCCGCCGGATCCTGCACCGCCGCCCTGATGAAGGTCGCGCCGGTCGCCTCGCACAGGCTCTGCGCCTTTTCGGCGTTCGACCCGGTAAAGACCACCTTCGCGCCATCGGCGGTCAGCCGCCCGACGCACGCCCGGCCAATGCCCGACGTGCCGCCGGTGATGAGGGCGACCTTGCCCGAAAGATTCGCCATGATCCTGCCTCTCCGCGCGTCAGGCCGGGATCAGGCCGGTTGCCCGGGCGATCGCGGCCGTATCGAAATAATAGGGCGTAATGCCGCAAAACCTGTCTCCGCGCAGGTGGAACACCTCGGTCAGCGGCATCTTCAACCGTTCGCCACTATAGCGCGACGTCGCGGTGACCGTCACGAAGACTATGGCGTGATCATCGCCGATACAGATGTCGCCGGTCTCCAGCGAGGCATCGCCCCAGTAGGCGAAGACCCTGGTATAAAGATCCTGCAACGCCGTTTTGCCTTCATAGCGCCCGGCATAAGGCAGGCTGTCGGCTTCCAGGATCAGGAAATCGTCGGTCAGCATCTCCGCGACCGCGTCCCACTGGCCGGTCCCGGTGAGCTGATAGATGCGCTGCACCATGTCCCTGACCTGCGCAAAGCGTTCCATGTCCATGGCCGTCGTCATCCTCTTGTTGCTATCGTGGCACCTGCATGGCCCTGCTCGCCGGTCGCGTCACCCTGCCAAAAAAAGCAGGTGCCTGCACGCGCCCGCGCGGGGACAAGGCTGACGATGCGGTCAAACGCGCCCGATGCGGCGCGACATAGAGAGGATGATGAGATGGCAGGCAGGCTGGAAGGCAGGATCGCGCTGGTAAGCGGCGGTTTACGGGGTATCGGCCGGGCGATCAGCGAATGCCTGGGGGCCGATGGCGCGATGGTTTACGTGACCGATCTCGATCCCGAAGATTCGGCCGATGCGACCGCGATCGCCGCCGCGCTGACCGGCGCCCGCTATCTCCGGCTTGACGCGACCAGCGAGGAGGCCTGGGCCGCCGCGCGCGCGCGGGTGGAACAGGATTTCGGCCATCTCGACATATTGGTGAACAATGTCGGCGCTGACCTCACCGGCAAGGTGCAGGATCTGAAGCTGGAGGACTGGCGCCGCCTCATCACCTTGAACCTCGACACCGTGTTCCTGGGCACCAAGACATTCCAGCCGCTGCTGGCCAAGGGCGGCGCATCGACCCCCTATGGATCGAGCATCATCAACATCAGCTCGATCATGGGCCTGGTCGGCATGGGCGAAGTCGCCGCCTATAATGCGTCGAAGGGCGGCGTGCGCCTGTTCAGCAAGTCTAACGCGCTGGAATTTGCCGAAGCGGGCGTCCCCATTCGCGTCAACAGCGTTCATCCCGGCTTTGTCGACACGCCGCTGCTGCGGCAGGGCTTCGAACGCTGGGCCGCGCGCGAAGGGACCACGGCCGACGCCATGATCGACGCCATGGCGCAAACGACGCCGATCAAGCGGCTCGCCAGGCCGGTCGAGATCGGCAAGGTCGTCGCCTTCCTGGCCAGCGACGACGCCAGCTACATGACCGGGAGCGAAGTCGTCGTCGACGGCGGCTGGACCGCGCGCTGACCCCCGAAACGACAGGAGAGAAGAGGATGAGCGGAAAAACGGATCTGACCGGCGCGGTGGCGCTGGTGACGGGGGCTACCGGCGGCATTGGCCGCGCGACCGTCGCGGCGCTGGCCGACAGCGGCGCACAGGCGATCGCAACCGACGTCGCTCGCCAGGCCGATGTCGCGGGCGCGGCGCTCTACGCCCCGCTCGACGTGACCAGCCCGGAGGACTGGGCCAGCGTCATCGCCCGGATCGAACAGTATTTCGGCCGCCTCGACATCCTCGTCAACAATGCCGGGATATCGGTGACCAACAGCATCGCCGACACGACATTGGCCGAATTTCGCAAATGCATGGCGATCAATGTCGAAGGCGTTTTCCTGGGCACGCAGGCGGCGCAGCCCTTGCTGGCGCGCAGCGGCGTGGACCGGGACGGCGGATCGTCGATCATCAACCTGTCGTCGGTCGGCGGCCTGCGCGGTGCGGCGTTCATGTCGACCTATTGCGCCAGCAAGGGCGCGGTGAAGCTCTACAGCAAGTCTGCGGCCCTCGAATTTGCGATGCTGAAACTGCCCATCCGCGTCAATTCGGTCCACCCAGGCGGCATCGACACCAACATGATGGACACGATCTTCGCCCGTTATGTCGACGAAGGCGTCTTCCCCGATCTGGAAACCGCGCGCGGCGCAGTGTCGGCGGGCCACGCCATGAGCCGCATGGGCCAGCCCGACGAGATCGCGCAGGGCATCGCCTATCTCGCCAGCCCTGCGGCGAGCTTCATGACGGGGTCGGAACTGGTCATCGACGGCGGCATGACCGCGCACTGAGCGCCGCTCAACGGAAAACAGAAAGGCCTGGATCGTCCGGACGATCCAGGCCTTTCCTTTGCCGACATCATTATGGAGAGAAATGCCGGCAAATAGCCTTTACAGCATGAATTTTTCCGACGCTTCGACGCTGTGGATCGACACGTCGACGGTGTAGCGCCCGCCAAATTCGGCGAGCAGCCCCGCAATGGCCGGGAGCGCCAGATGCGCGTCCAGCGCCGCGCGATCCCGCCATCCCTCCATCGCCATGATGGCGCAGGACGCCTCGTCATCCACGCCCATATGGTAGAACAGGCAGCCATCTTCCGCCCGCGACGGTTCGCACAGCGACTTCAGCCGCGCCAGCAACGCCGGAAAGGTCTCAGGGTCGGTCCTGATCAGACCGGTGACGAGGATCATGGGCCTTCTCCCCAAAGGCCGCTCAGGTCTGGTGAATGATGCCGAAAACGCGCTCCTTGAACAGCCACTGGCCGCCGCGCTTGACCAGCTTGTCATTGTAGCAGGCCCGCGCGCGCTTGTCCTTGCCGCTGTCGGGATCGGTATAGACTTCGGAGAAATAGGTGCGGGCGACAGCCGTATCGCCATCGACCTGGATCATGCCGGGCATGGCGATGAAGGACAGTTCGGGATAGGCCGGCATGGCGCTGGCCCATAATTCCATCACCGCGTCGCGGCCCGATACGACGCCCAGTTGCGGATAGTGCGACAGATCCCAATGGCCGTCCTCGGCCCACAGGCTGGTCATCAGCGCGCGGTCGGCGCGGTTGACCGCATCGGCGTAGCTTTCCATCAGTTCGCGGATGGCGATACGGTCCTCCAGCGGACCGGTATAGTTGCGGCTCACGCCCCTCTCCTTGGATGTTTGTGTTTCGTGGGTCAGGCTATGCGCTTTGCGTCCCCGCCCCTACTCTTGAAAGTCGGAGGTTCAGCGATAACGGTTGCGCAATACACGGCGCAGCACCTTGCCCGACGGGTTGCGGGGCAATGCGTCGACAAAATCCACCGACTTGGGCGCCTTGTAAGCGGCGATCCGGGCGCGCGCCCAGGCGATGATGGAGGCGGGATCGGGGCTTTCGCCTTCAACCGGCACGACGATCGCCTTGACCGCCTCGCCCCATTTGGGGTCGGGCACGCCGATCACGGCCACGTCATGCACCTGTGGATGGCTGAAAATCGCGTTCTCCACCTCGGCCGGATAGACATTCTCGCCGCCGGTGATAATCATGTCCTTGATCCGGTCAGCCAGGTAGACATAGCCGTCCGCGTCCATGCGCCCCGCATCGCCGGTGCGCAGCCAGCCGTCCGCGTCAATCGTCTCCGCCGTCGCGTCGGGCCGGTTATGATATCCGACCATATTGGCGGCCGAACGGATCGCGATCTCGCCCACCTCGCCACGGGGCAATTCCCGCCCGTCACCATCGAAAATACGGATTTCGACGCCCGGCAGCGGCAGGCCGACGCTGCCCATGCGGTCATTGCCCGCCACATCATGGTCTTCGGGCGGCAGGCCGGTGATCGTCCCCGCCGTCTCCGTCATCCCGTACATCTGCGCAAAGCCGCAGCCGAAAATGCCGATCGCCTGCCGCAGCAAATCCAGCGGGATCGCCGAACCGCCATAGCAGATATAGTCGAGGAAGCTGAAATCAGTCTGCGTCGCACGGGGATGGTCGCATATGATGCGCAAGGCCGTCGGCACGATCATCAGCTTGGTGATGCGATATTGCACCAGCAGGTCCAGCACCTGATGCGGATCGAAATCGCGCACGATGATCGCTTTGGCGCCATGCTGAAGCGACCAGAGCCCCCAGCCCGATCCGCTGATGTGGAATATCGGCATCGCCACCAGCGCCACATCATCGGCATCCCACCGATACCAGACCGGCAACGCATCTTCCGGAACCGCATCGCGCAGGCCCAGCAGGCTGCGGTTGGTGAGCAACGCGCCCTTGGGATGGCCCGTCGTGCCCGATGTGTAGAGTTGCAGGACGACGTCGTCATAACCGCCATCCGTGCGGGGATCGGCTTCGGACTGGGCGTCGCGCCAGGCCTCGAACGACTGCCCCTCCTCCCCGTCCGTCGTCAGCAGCGACGGGCAGGCAGGCGGCGTTTCGAGCGCGGCCAGAAATTCAGGGTCGGCCAGCAGCAGCGCGGGCCGGCTGTCGCCCAGCACAAAGGCGACCTCCGGCGGCGCTAGGCGCCAGTTGATCGGCACCATCACGGCCCCGGCGCGGATCGCGCCCAGCCAAAATTGAAAATACAGATCGCAATTCCTGCCCAGAAAGGCGACCCGGCTGCCTGCCCCAATGCCCATCGCGGCCAGCCCGTTCGCCACCCGGCTGACCTGCCTGTCCAGCGCGCCAAAGCTGGTTTCCCGATCTTCGAACACCAGCGCGACCGCGTCCGCCCGCGCGGCGGCATGGTCCCGAAGATAGTCGCCGATTGTCCTGCGGTCGCCCCTCATGCCTTGCGGTCCCTCCTGTTGCATCAAATCCTTCATAGGCGGCAAAGTCGACCCGCGCCCCTGTCGTTTCCCATGGGCTGGGCGCGACTGGCGAAATCGTCAGTGCCGCTTGGCGCGGCGGTCATTATGGTGCGACTTTCAAGAATCCACCGCGCACCGGCAGGAGAGAAAAATGGATCTGGGATTGAAGGGCCGCAAGGCGATACTGATCGGCGCGAACGCCAGCGTCGGCCGCCACACCGCCGAAATTCTGGCTCAGGAAGGGTGCAATGTCGCCCTGTGCGGCCGGACTGAGGAGAAGGTCGACGCCGTGGTGGCGCGCGTGAACGCGCTGGGCGTGAACGCTTTCGGCAAGGCGGTTGACGCCAGCGATGCAAAGGCGCTGCCCGCCTTCATCGACGAGGCCGCCGCCGCGCTGGGCGGGTGCGACATCTTCATCTCCTTCGTATCGACCAATCTGGGCGTCGACAGCGACGAAGGCTGGATGGCGGTGATGAACGCCGACATCCTGCCGCTTTCGCGCGGCGTGCGCGCCGCCCTGCCCCATCTGCAAAAATCCGACGCCGGTTCGATCGTGACCCTGTCATCGACCGGCGCGGTCGAGGAATTTATGGGGCCACAACCCTATAATGCGCTGAAGGCTGCGGTCATCAACTACAGCAAGTCGCTGGCCCAGAAGCATGCGGCCGAAGGCATTCGCGTCAACTGCATGATCCCCGGCCCCATCTATACCGAAGACGGCCCATGGGCGGGCATCAAGGCGGCGGCGCCCGAATTTTACGACTCCATTCTGGGCCAGATTCCCATGGGCCGCATGTGTTCAGGCGAGGAAATCGGCAAGGCGATCGCGTTCGTCGCGTCGCCGGCCTGCCGCTTCATGACCGGCGCCAGTCTGGTCATCGACGGCGCGCTGACCAAGCGCGTTCAGTTCTGATCGAGGGCGCGATGAACAACGACCAACCGGCGCGGCTCAACTGCGTATTGATCGCGGGCGGGCTATATCATGATTTCGATTTCGCCCGGCTGGAATTGCTGAAACTGCTGGCCGAGGACAGCCGGGTGCGCACCCGCGTGTTCGAGGATTACGGCAATATCGAAGCGATCCGGCAGGCCGATTTCCTGATTACCTACACCTGCGACGTCACCCCGCCGCTGGAGGCGCAGGAGGCGCTGCGCGACTGGGTGCGGGCGGGCGGGCGCTGGTATGCGCTGCACGGCACCAATTCGGTGCTGCGCCTGTTCGACAACGGGCTGTATGGCGCGCCGCGCTGGGCGCCGCTGATGATGGAGACGCTGGGCACGCAGTTCATCGCCCATCCCCCCATCGCGCCCTACAGGGTGTGCGTCGCCGATCACGATCACCCGCTGACGCAGGGTATCGAGCCATTCGACACGACCGACGAACTTTATCTGATGGAACAGCACGGCGACCTTCATGTGCTGCTGGACACCGAGTTCGAAGGCGACGCCACCGGCTTTGACGAACATGACTGGGCCCATGGACGACACCCGGTTCTGTATATCAAGGATCAGGGCAAGGGCGCAGTGCTCTACAATACGCTCGGCCATTGTCGCGGCCATTACGACATGCAGCCCTTTCTCGACTGGTGGCCGCAAGTCGACCGCTGCGCCTGGAACTTGCCGGTCTTTTACGACCTGCTGCGCCGGGGCATCGAATGGGCGAAGGAAGGGAAAAGGGGCGGGGCGTGACCCCTCGCCCTTTTCACACGTTCAAGACAGCCGGACCATCCTCAGCCAAGCGGCGTGACCGGCAGATGTTCAGCGCCCGGCGCTTCGTCGGGCACAGCAATCTCGATCCAGCCCTCGGCATCTTCGCGCAGGTCGAATTTCATCAACGGCCTATATCCTGCGCCGCCCAGACATTCGCCGCTGTCCAGCTTGAACCGCGCGCCATGCAGCGGGCACATCACCGCCCCGCGCCGCACCCGGCCGTCCGGCGTGAAACTGGCGGCCTGATGGGTGCAGCGGTTGATGACGGCGAACAGCTTGCCCTCATCGCGCGCGACCAGCACCGGCCAGCCGTTGACGACGAACGCCCGCAGGCTTTTGTCGGCAATCTCGTTCGCCTGCGCCACCCGATGAAAAGTCTCAGTCATTGCGTTCTCAATCCCCTGCGCGATCCGCCGGCGGCGGCATCACGCTTTCGCACTCTTCCACGGTGAAAGACAAGGTGGCGGCGCGGTCGAACAGGCGCTCCTCATCCTCTGCTATTTCCCGCGCGATATCGGGCGTCGCCAGCATCGCCATGCAGCGGTCATGCGCGGCCCGGTCGGCGAAGTCGATCTCCATCACCACATCGAAGCCGGGCGCCCTTCCCTCCTGCAATGGCCTTACATAGCGGCGGACATAGCGCAGCGCCTGGCCGGACAGGACGCGCTCCCCCATCACTCGGTGGCGCGACTCGTAATAAGCGCGAAAATCCTCTGCCGACATGCCAGGCCGCCGGCGCAGCAGGGTCACAAGCCTGAACATCGGGCGGTCAGGCCGCCTGACGACATTGGGTATAGCTGCGCAGATCATGGTCGACATCGCCCAGCAGGCGGGTGAGCAGCAGGACGCGCTTGAACGCCTGCCCCACCATCAGCTCCTCGGTCGTGCCGATGCCGCCATGCAACTGCACCGCCTCCTCCGCGACAGTTGTCGCGCTGCTGCTGATGAACGCCTTGGCGCCGACGATCGCGGCGTGCGCTGCATCGGTTCCCGGCATCTGCGCAGCGGCCCGATAAAGCTGGGAACGGCTGAGTTCAACCAGCGCATAGCAATCGGCCAGGCGATGCTGAATCGCCTGAAAGCGGCCGATCGGCTGGCCGAACTGTTCGCGCGTCTTTACATAATCGACGGTCGCATCGAATATGCGCGTCATCAGCCCCATCAACTCGGCGGCGATGGCCAGACGGCTCTGGTCGAGCACCACCGCCAGCGCAGCCCCCCCCCGCTGCAAAGGCTTTCCGACAGCGTTGTCGAACCTGATGTCGCTGGCGACCGAACCGTCCACGAGACGATAATGCACGCGCGACACGCCCGCACTCCCCGCCTCGACCAGAAGGACGCTCCCTCCGCCCGCGTCATCCAGCGCGGAAACCAGCAGCAGGTCGGCAAAGGAGCCGCCCAATACGCAGATCTTCTCACCGTTGATGCGCGCCTGCCCGTCGACGTCGCTCACCCGCGTGGCGATGGCGCCCGGCATGAAGCGGCCTGATCGTTCCATATGGGCCAGCACCGGAAAACGCTCGCCGCGGACCACTGCGGGCAACACCGCTTCACGCATGGCGTCGTCGCCGCCCCGGTCGATGATCGCAGCGCCCATCATGACGACCGGCAACACCGGCTCGACAGCAACGCCCCGGCCCAGCGCCTCCATCAACGTAATCAGTTCGACAGCGCCGCCGCCAAGGCCGCCCATCTCCTCCGACAGCGGAAGAGCGAGCAACCCGGTTTCAGCCAGGGTCATCCAGTTTTCCGATGCAAAGCCATCGGGCTGCGCGACATAGGCCAGGCGGCGCACCGGATCATAATGATCGGCCAGAAACCGCTCAACCAGATCCCGCAGCATCGCCTGCTCGTCGTTGAGATCGAAATTCACGGCTTCCTCACCCCTAAACCCATGGCCATATTTGACGGCAGCGGAAAAACGCCGCCGATGCCCATATTAAAGCACTGTGACCGCGGCAAAGCCGACTGCGCTTTCCAATAGGAAGGCGCGCGGCGACGAACAAAAAACCTAGCGCTAGTCACAGGTTTTGGACGCTTGTCTAAGGACCTTAACGGGCGTAGCTTTTCCCCCATGGAGAGAACAGTCGACTCATTCGTCGCCTGCATGGACCGCACCGACCAACCGAGCAAAAGCCAGGTCGATTTCCGGACAAGCAGGCAGGGCACAATCTGCATCTCGTCGATCGAGGATGTCCGGCCTGCCGCCGAAGCGTTGCGGGATCTTGCCAGGGATCTTGGCAACCTGCGCGTCGCCGCCTGCGCCAACATCGCGTCGAAGATGGCCATGGCCGACGCGGACGGCAATGCCCTCGCCTCCGACGTTTTCGGATGGCCGGGATCAAAAGACCAGTGGTGGAAAAAGCCGCTGCTTGCGCTCAGCTCCCCGCTCACATTCGCCTGTCGTTATGAAAGCGAACCTTTCTGGGTCAATGCCGACGGCATCCGCACGCGCGCGCCCAACCCCCTTCTCGACAAGATCGACCTTTCGCATTTTCACGATGAAGTGAACGCCGCCTCGGTCATTGTCATCCCCGTGCATCTGCCCTTTGGCCAGATCGGCGTGGTCAGCTTTTCGCCAATTGATGAAGGCCGCAGCGACCTCAGCCGTGAATTCGACGCCTATGCCGACGTTCTGGAATATCAGGGGCGGCGGTTCATCAACGGATATTCCCGCGTCACGAGCCAACGGCCCTGGATTCCCCGCAATTGCCGCCTGTCAAAGCGCGAGGTGGAATGCCTGCGCTGGGCGGCCCTGGGCAAGACAGACGTGGAAATCGCCATGATTCTGAACCGCAGCTGCGCCACGGTGCGCTTCCATATCCATAATGCGGCGATCAAGCTGGAGGCGGTGAACCGCAGCCAGACGGTGTTCAAGGCGACCCAGCTCGGCTATTTGGGCAGCGTCGCGGTCGCCGCCCCCGGCACGCACGCCACGGCCTGAACCCGTCCCGTCATTTTCCCCGGAAAGGGGCCTTGCCGACCTGTTGGCAGGGCCCCTTTTTGTTGGAATTTCGACAGCTTGGGCCTTGTTTTTCATCGAGTTCGCCGATCCCGGTCGGGAACCTATGCTTTCTTACAGATGCCCTGAAGCGATGGCCTTCCCATAGTCATTATCAAGTCAGGGAGAGTGCCAGCCATGGGGCAGACAATAGACATAGCCGAAGGATTGTTCGTGGATAGCCCCATCCCCGCACTGGTCGGGGGCCGCCATCGCGACACCGGGCAAATCATGTTCCCCTGCCCCACCGGCAACGCCCTTTACGAACCGGTCACGCTGCCCAGCCGCGGCACATTATGGTCGTGGACGGTGCAACGCTACCGCCCCAAAACGCCGCCCTATGCCGGGCCGGAAGAGTTCACGCCCTTTGCCCTGGGCTATGTCGAGTTGCCGGGCGCTGTTATCGTGGAAGCGCCCTTTGTCGATGTCGATTTCGACGATTTGCGTATCGGCATGGAAATGGAAACGGTGCTCGCGCCGCTGAATGTCGATGCCCAGGGGCGCACCATCCGCACCTTCGCCTTTGCCCCTGTCAGAGAGGATTGAGCCATGGCGGATGTCTTCATCGTCGGCATCGGCATTCACCCTTTCGGTCGCACCGACCGCCTGTCGGGCCTGCAACAGGGGGCCTTCGCCATCCGGGAGGCGTTGAAGGACGCCGGCCTTGAATGGGCTGACATGCAATTCGGGTTCGGCGGCTCCGACAGTTCGGGCAATGCCGACACGATGATCAACGAAATGGGGCTGACCGGCATCCCCATCATCAATGTCCGCAATGGTTGCGCCACGGGCGGATCGTCGCTGATCGGCGCATGGCAGGGCATTGCGTCGGGCCAATTTGATCTGGGCGTCGCCTTCGGCTTCGACAAGCATCCGCGCGGCGCGTTCAACGCCATGCCGTCCGAATACAGCCTGCCCGACTGGTATGGCGAAGCAGGCATGATGGTGACGACGCAGTTCTTCGCGATGAAGCTGCAACGCTATATGGCGCATCACGGCATCAGCCACGAAACGCTGGGCCGGGTCGCGCAGAAGGCGTTCGACAATGGCGTTCATGCGCCCCACGCCTGGCGGCGCAGCCCGGTCGATCTCGACACGATCCTGAACAGCCAGATGATTTCGGATCCGCTGACCAAATATATGTTCTGCTCGCCCGCTGAAGGCGGCGTCGCGCTGATCCTCGCCAGTGCAAAGAAGGCCCGTGAACTCGGCCGCGCCGACATCCGCATCAAGGCGGCTGTCACCCGCACACGTCCGCCCGGTTCGTTCGAGGTCTTTTCGCCCAGCCTGTCCATCGAACGGGGCGGCGCGCCGACATTGCTGGCGTCGGCCGCGGCGTTTGAAATGGCGGGCATCGGGCCGGAGGATATCGACGTCGCCCAGTTGCAGGACACCGAATCCGGCGCGGAAATCATGCACATGGCAGAAAACGGCTTTTGCAAGGATGGCGAACAGGAAGAATGGCTGGCCGAGGGCTGGAGCCGTATCGACGGCAAGCTGCCGATCAACACGGATGGCGGCTGCCTTGCCTGCGGCGAACCGATCGGGGCTTCCGGGCTGCGTCAGGTTTATGAAAATGCGGTTCAACTGCGCGGCGCGGGCGGTGGTCGTCAGGCGCCCGGCACGCCCCGCACCGCCTACACCCATGTCTATGGCGCGCCCGGCATTTCGGGCGTCACCATTTTGGAACGATAAGCAATATGGACCTGTCTTTCACCCCGGAGGATGAAGCCTTCCGCCAGGAAGTCCGCGCCTTCCTCGACGTCAGCCTGCCCGATGAACTGCGCGAAGGAACGGCGGCGACGCCGGGCGTCTTTGTCGAGCCCGACATCGGCCAACTGTGGCAGCGCATCCTGTATGAAAAGGGCTGGCTTGCCTATAACTGGCCGGTCGATTGCGGCGGCACCGGCTGGTCGCCCGTTCAACGCTATATTTTCGAGAAGGAATGCGCGCTCGCCAACGCACCCAGCCTGCCGGTGCTCAGCCTCAAACTGCTGGCCCCCGTCATCTGCCGGTTCGGCACGGCGGCGCAGAAGGCAAGCATCCTGCCCCGCATTCTCGACGGCAGCGACTACTGGTGTCAGGGCTTTTCGGAACCCGGTTCCGGCTCCGACCTCGCCAGCCTGCGGACGCGGGCGGAGCGACGCGGCGATCATTATGTCATCAACGGCCGCAAGCTGTGGACCACCCACGCCCACCACGCCAACAAGATTTTCTGCCTCGTCCGCACCGACGCGCAAGCAAAACCCCAGGCCGGGATCAGCTTCATTCTGGTCGATATGGATCAGCCAGGCATCGAAGTGCGTCCGATCAGGGGGCTGGCCGGCGACCATGAGGTCAACGAAGTCTATCTGGATGACGTTGTCGCGCCGGTGGACAATCTGATCGGCGCGGAAGGCATGGGCTGGACCATTGCCAAATTTCTGCTCGAAAACGAACGGGGCGGCGCGTGCCACGCGCCCAAATTGCTGTCCGACATCGCCAAGCTGCGCGACAGCGCGACGGCCGAGCCCGATGGCCATGGCGGCACGATGGCCGATGATCCGGGGTTCATGGCCGACCTCGCCCGCATTGAGCTGACCGCCCAGGCGCTGGAAATGACCGAACTGCGCGTGCTGGCGGAAATGGCCAAGGGCCTGCCGCCCGGCCCGCAGACGTCGCTGTCGAAAATGATCGCCTCGACTCTGCGCCAGCAGGTCGATGGCATGGCCGTGCGGCTTTATGGCTATGCCGGGCTGGAACTGGAGCATCGGCGTCCCCTCTATGGCGCGAACGCCCCGGCCCCTACCCATTGCAAAGCCGCGCAACTGGCCGCCCCGCGCTATCTCAACAGTCTCGCCTGGACCATTTTCGGCGGGACGAATGAAGTCCAGCGCACCATCATCGCCAAGACCGTGCTGGGCCTGTGAACGCCCGGTCAGACAGGAGAGCAACATGCAGCTGAGCCGCGAAGCCCTGATCCGGGCCTATCGCCAGATGAAGACGATCCGCATGTTCGAGGAACGTCTGCATGACGAAATCGCGCTGGGCGAGATTGCCGGTTTCACCCATCTATACGCGGGGCAGGAAGCCTGCGCCGTCGGCGTGTGCGAACATCTGGATCCCACCGACTATATCATCTCCACCCATCGCGGCCATGGCCATTGCATCGCCAAGGGCTGCGATGTCATCGCCATGATGAAGGAAATCTACGGATCGAGCGAGGGCCTGTGCGAGGGCAAGAGCGGGTCGATGCATATCGCCGATGTCGGCGTCGGCATGCTGGGCGCGAACGGCATCGTCGGCGCGGGGGCGCCGATCGCTGTCGGCGCGGGGATCACCGCCAAGAGCAACGGCACGGTGTCGATCTGCTTTTCGGGCGACGGCGCCTGCAACCAGGGCACGACCTTTGAAGCGATGAACATGGCCGTCGTGCTGAAGCTGCCGGTCATCTTCGTGTTCGAAAACAACCATTATTCGGAACATACCGGCGAAGCCTACGCCGTTGGCGCGGAAAGCATGACGGCGCGCTCGGCCGCATTCGGGATGAAGGCGATCAAGGCCAACGGCATTGACTTCTTCGACGTCTATCAGGCGATGGGCGAGCTGATCGAATATTGCAAGGCGGGCAATGGCCCGGCCTCCATCGAGCTGGATTGCGAACGCTTCTACGGCCATTTCGAAGGCGACCCGCAACGCTATCGCGGCGACGGCGAACTGGATCGCATCCGCGAGGAACGCGATTGCCTCAAGACCTTCCGCACCAAGGTGACGGAGGCCAAATTGCTGGAGGGCGCCGAGCTCGACACGGTCGATTCGGAAGTCGCCGACCTGATCGACCGGGCGGTCGCCCAGTCGAAAACCGCAACCCGGCCCACAGCCGAAGACGTCACCACCAACGTCTACATCAGCTACTGACGCGCGAGAGGACAGAGCATCATGGCAGTCAAGATGATCCGCGACGTCATTCGCGACACGATCGATGAGGAAATGGCGCGCGACGACAGCGTCATCATGCTGGGCGAGGATATCGTCGGCGGCAATGGCTCGGCCGGCGGCCCTGAGGCGATTGGCGGCATCTGGGGCACGTCGGGCGGCCTGTGGGCCAAATATGGCCCGGACCGCGTCATCGACACGCCCATTTCGGAAAGCGCCATCATCGGCGCGGCGGCGGGCGCGGCGCTGACCGGCAAGCGCGCCATCGCCGAAATCATGTTCGCCGACTTCATCGGCGTGTGCATGGACCAGATCTGGAATCAGGTCGCCAAATTCCGGTATATGTTCGGCGGCAAGTCCAAATGCCCCATCACCATCCGCATGCCCTATGGCGGCGGATACAATGCCGCGCCCCAGCACAGCCAGTCGATCCACCAGTTCGTCACCGCCATGCCGGGGCTGAAGGTCGTGATGCCCTCCACCCCCGCCGATACCAAGGGTCTGCTGGCCGCCGCGATCCGCGACGATGATCCGGTGATCTTCCTGGAGCACAAATTCCTTTACGCGGTGAAGGGCGAAGTGCCCGATGGCGACTTCATCCTGCCCTTCGGCCATGCGCGACAGGTGACGCAGGGCGACGACATCACCATCCTCGCCACCGGCATGATGGTGGGCATGGCCGAAAAAGCCGCCAGGACGCTGGCGCAGGACGGCATCGGTTGCGACCTGCTCGACCTGCGCACCACCAGCCCGCTGGACGAGGAGGCGATCCTCGACAGCGTCGAGCGCACCGGGCGGCTGCTCACCGTCGACGAAGCGCCGCCCCGCTGCTCCTTTGCGACCGACCTGTCGGCGCTGGTTGCGCAAAAGGCGTTCGCCTCGCTCAGGGCGCCGATCGAGATGGTGACGCCGCCGCACAGCCCGGTGCCGTTCGCCCGCGAACTCGAAGCCGCCTATCTGCCCTCGCCAGAAAAAATCATGGCGAAGGCGGTCCAGATCATGTCCTATCGTCGGGGTTAAGCGGTCATGGCCAACCTACGCGCATTCGCCATGCCCAAATGGGGCATTGAAATGACAGAGGGCGTCGTCGCCGAATGGAAGGTGGCGCAGGGCGCGCCTTTCAAAAAGGGCGATCTGCTGGCTCTCATCGAAACCGCCAAGATCACCAATGAGGTCGAAGCGGCAGCCGACGGCATGTTCGCCCGGCTGATCGCCGAAACGGGCGGCTCCTATCAGGTGGGCGAACTGATCGCCATTTTGGCCGGGCCGGACGACGCGCCGAGCGAAGCCGAAATCGACGCCTTCATCGCGGGATACAAGCCCGGCGAGAGCAAAGCGCCCGCCGCCGCCGCAAACGCTCCCGCGCCGGCGCCTGTTGCGGCCGCAGCGCCGCCGCCAGCGGCTCCGGCCAAACAGGCCATCGTCATCCCTGCGGATATCAACATCAGCCCCATCGCGCGCAGTTTTGCTGAAGAAAACGGCATTGCCGTCAGCGGTATAGCCGGGTCCGGACCGGATGGTCGCATCACCTTCCAGGATGTGCGGCAGGCCAGCCTGCCACCCGTGGCGGTTGGCGGCGGCGCGGCGGTCGACATTGCCCCCGTCGGCAATGCGCTGGGCGAGGTGTTCGCCAGCCCCCTCGCCCGGCGACTGGCGGCGGAGCACGGCGTCGATCTGGGCGGCATCGCCGGAACCGGCCCGCGCGGCCGCATCTGCAAGGCGGACGTGCTGGCGAGGGTGAAGCCTGCAGCGGCTCCCGCTCCTGCATCCGCACCCGCCGTTGCTCCCGCTCCAATGGAATTTGCGCGCCCGGCTGCGGGCGCGGCGGAGATCGTCAAGATGTCGCCAATGCGCAAGGCCATTGCGAAGGCCTTGAGCCACAGCAAATCGACCATCCCGCATTTCTATCTGCGGTCGAAGGTGCGGATCGACGCCATATTGGGCCTGCGCACCCAGGCGAAAGCCGCGACCGGCGAAGCGCCCAGCATCAACGACTATATCGTGCGCGCCTGCGCGCTGGCGCTCGTCCGTCACCCCGACGTCAATGTGCAGGTGCATGGCGATGAAATCCATCGCTTCGGCAGCGCCGACATCGCCGTGGCCGTCGCCACCGACAAGGGCCTGATCACCCCCATCGTGAAGGGCGCCGACAGGCTGTCGGTCGCCGCCATTTCGCGGGAGGTGAAGACGCTTGCCGAAAAAGCCCGCACCGGCAAGCTGCAACCCGAAGAATTTCAGGGCGGCAGTTTTTCGGTCAGCAATCTGGGCATGTTCGGCATCGACCAGTTCGACGCGATCATCAACCCGCCGCAGGGCGCCATATTGGCGGTCGGCGCGGGCGCGCGCGAACCAATCGAGATCGGCAATGCGCTGGCGTTCGGCACCATCGTCAAACTCTCGCTGTCGTGCGACCATCGCGCCATTGACGGCGCGAACGGCGCGGACTTCATGCGCACGCTCAAGGTGTTGATCGAGGAACCCGCGCTGTTGACCGGCTGATCCCGCCTTGCACGCTTGCCCCGTCCGTCTGTCTGGACCAGAAAGGACGGACGGGTCCGGCGCAGGATCGTAGCGGAGGGGAATGATGGCGTTTCAGGCGGCCTTGCCAAGGATCATCCGTGTCGGCGGCGGCGTATCGCGCGATCTGCCTTCGCTGCTGGACATGCTGGGACTCGACCGACCCCTAATCGTCACCGACCGCTTTCTGGCGGACAGCGGCAAGGCGGCGATGCTGGTCGAAGGGCTGAAGGCGGCGGGCATCAACGCCCGCGTCTTTGCCGATACCGTGCCGGAACCGACAGCCGCTTCAATCGAGGTCGCGCGCGCCTTTCTGGAGGCGGGCGAGCATGATTGCGTCGTCGGCTTCGGCGGCGGCAGCCCTATTGACAGCGCCAAGGCGATCGCCGTGCTGGCCGTGCATGGCGGCCAGTGCCGCGACTACAAGGCGCCCCATCTTCAGGATCAGTCCGGCCTGCCGGTCGTCGCCATCCCCACCACGGCGGGCACGGGGTCGGAAGCGACCCGCTTCACCATCATCACCGACGAGGTCAGCGATGAAAAGATGCTGATGGCGGGCATGGCCTATCTGCCCGTCGCCGCACTGGTTGATTATGAACTGACGCTCACCATGCCCCCGCGTCTGACCGCCGACACCGGCATCGACGCTCTGACCCATGCGATGGAGGCCTATGTCTCGCGCAAGGCCAATGCGTTCTCCGACAGTTTCGCCCTATCGGCGATGCGGGCGATTGCGCCCAATCTGCGCCAGGTCTGGGCCGACCCGCAGGATCGCGCCGCGCGCGAGGCGATGATGTTCGGGTCGATGCAGGCCGGCATCGCCTTTTCCAACGCCAGCGTCGCGCTGGTCCACGGCATGAGCCGCCCGATCGGGGCGCATTTCCATGTGCCCCACGGCCTGTCCAACGCCATGCTGTTGCCCGCGATCACCGCTTTCTCCGCACCCGCCGCGCTCAAACGCTATGCCGATTGCGCGCGCGCTATGGGCGTCGCCGACCGGGATGAAGGCGATCAGGGCGCGGTCGGCAAGCTGATCGACGAACTGGAGCGGATCAACGCCGAACTCCAGGTACCCTCCCCTGCCGCTTTCGGCATTGACGCCAGCCAATGGGATAGGCTGCTGCCGGTGATGGCGCGGCAGGCGCTGGCGTCGGGTTCACCGGGCAATAATCCACTGGTTCCGTCAGAGGCGGAGATTATCGCCCTCTATCGACGGGTGTGGGCGGCCGGGGCCTGAACGCCCCAACTACGCCCGCAGAGGAGAGCGATGCTGCGTCGCTCCCTCCTGAGCGGGAGCGACGCAAACATGGTCAGATAACCAGAAAATCCGACGCGCTCAGCGGCGGAAGGCTTGAGAGCGTTGCAAAGAGCACCGCAGCGCCAGCCCCCGTCCCGTCGGCATCATAGAGAAGGTTGCCGGTTGCCGAGTCGTAGATGATGCGATCATCGGCATCGCCGGCCTGGGCTCCAACGACAAAGGCCGTCGCCGCCAATGCGCCGCTACCCAGTTGCGAGAACACCGACTGCGCCAGCAATATCCTGTCCTGGCCGCTCTGGAAGTCGGCGATCACATCGACATTGCCCGCGCCCAGCGCGCTGCTGAAACGGAAGGAATCCGCGCCGCCCCCGCCAGTAAGAATGTCGTTTCGCGCACCGCCGTCGATCAGATTGGCGGCCCCATTGCCGGTGATGATATTGGCCAGGCTGTTGCCGATGCCGTCGACAGCCCCATTGCCGGTCAGGATCAGAGTTTCGATATGCTGAGCGCCCAGGGCGAAGCTGACCGAACTGCGGACCGTGTCGTTGCCCTGATTGACCGTCTCCGTGACGACGTCCCCGGCATTGTCCACAAAATAGACGTCATCGCCGTCGCCTCCCGCCATGCGGTCGGCCCCGCCGCCGCCATTGATGACATTGGCTGCGGCATTGCCAGTGATGCTGTTGGCCAGGCTGTTGCCTGCGCCATCAATTGCCCCATTGCCGACCAGGACCAGATTTTCGATATATTGTGCGCCCAGAGCGAAACTGATGCTGCTGCGCACGGTATCCGCGCCCTGTCCGGAGGATTCCAGCACCACATCGCCGACATTGTCGACATAATAGCTGTCATTGCCCAAGCCACCGGCCATCCGGTCCGCACCCAGGCCGCCATTGATGGCATTGTCGCCGCTGTTGCCGGTGATCTGATTGGCGAGCGTATTGCCAATGCCGTTGATCGAGGCAGAGCCGATCAGGATGAGGTTTTCGACCTCGCCAGCCAGACTGTGATTGACCGAACTCTGCACTGTATCTACGCCATTACCCGCAGTTTCGATCACGACATCGCTGATATTGTCGACAACATAGATGTCGTCGCCGGCGCCTCCCGCCATTCTGTCCGCGCCGCCGCCGCCATCTAGCCGATTGGCGGCGCTGTTGCCGGTGATATTGTTTGCAAGGCCGTTGCCCGTGCCGTTGATGCTGGCTGCGCCGGTCAGGACCAGATTTTCGATATGCTGGGAACCCAGCGCGAAACTGACGGTGCTGCGCACCGTATCGGCGCCCTGATTGGCGGTTTCGATCACCGTGTCGCCGACATTGTCGACATAGTAAATATCATCGCCTGCACCGCCGGCCATCCGGTCCGCACCGAGGCCGCCATTAATGGCATTGTTGCCGCCGTTGCCGGTCATCTGATTATCAAGCGCGTTGCCAATGCCATTGATCGACGCCGCGCCGCTCAGCAACAGGTTTTCCAGATTGTCGCCCATAGTATAGGTGATCGCACTGCGCACCGTATCTGCGCCGCCGCCGGCCAGTTCGATCACGCTGTCACCAACATTATCCACATAATAGGTGTCGTCGCCGCCACCGCCAGCCATTTGGTCCGCGCCACTGCCGCCGTTGATGATGTTGGCGGCGGAATTGCCGGTAATATTGTTGTTCAGACCATTGCCCGATCCGTTGATCGCCGCCGCCCCGGCCAGGATCAGTCGCTCGACATCATTGCCCAGCGTGAAGCTGACTGTCGTATTGACCAGATCGTCGCCCTGACCGGCAGCCTCCGTCACCACGTCACCGGCGTTGTCGACATAATAGATGTCGCCGCCATTGCCCCCGGCCATGCGGTCGGCTCCGCTGCCGCCGTTGATGATATTGGCGGCGCCATTGCCGGTGATGGCGTTGTTCAGCGCGTTGCCGGTGCCGTTGATGGCCGCAGCGCCCGTTAGGACCAGGTTTTCGATATGTTGTGCGCCCATTGAGAAGGACAGGCTGCTGAACACGGTGTCCGTGCCCTCGCCCGCAGCCTCAATGATAACGTCTCCCGCATTGTCGACATAATAGCTGTCGTCGCCCAGCCCGCCGGACATGGTGTCCAGGCCTGCGCCGCCGTTGATCACGTTATTGCCGTTATTGCCTGTGATGTCATTATTGAGGCCATTGCCGGTCCCGTCGATATGAGCGGTTCCAGTCAGGATCAGCCTTTCGATATGCTGACCCGCCAGGGAGAAGCTGACGGAACTGCGGACAATATCATAACCTTCCCCGGCCGCCTCGATGACGATGTCTCCTACATTGTCGACATAATAGATGTCGTCGCCACGTCCCCCGGCCATGCGATCGGCGGCGCCGCCGCCATTGATGACGTTGGCGGCGTCGTTGCCGACGATATTATTGGCCAGCCCGTTGCCCGTCGCATCAATATCGCCAGCGCCGACCAGTATCAGATTTTCGATATGCTGCGCGCCCAGGGCGAAATCGACAGAGGCAACGACCGTATCGATTCCCTGCCCGGCGACTTCGAAGACATTGTCCCCAACCTCATCCACAATATAGGTGTCGTTGCCCAGACCGCCGGTCATCCCATCGAGGCCCCGGCCGCCATCCAGAAAATCATCGCCTTCATTGCCGTTCAGCGTGTCGTTTTGCGACCACCCGCGCAGGATGTCGCTGCTGCCGCCGCCGTTCATGGTGATCGGTTGGGGATTTTCCTCGTCGCCAATGAAGCCCCTGGCGCTCGGGGCGTTCGGATCGATCGTTGCATTTGACGGGCTGTAGAGAACCAGCGAAAACGTCTCCGTGCCTTCGGAATAGCTGTCCTTCTCGATGGTGATGCGCACCGTCTTCAGTGTTTCACCCGGCAGGAAAACCAGTTCTCCGCTTTCCAGAGTTAGGTCGCGATAATCCGCGGTGTCGCTCTGCGCGTCATAGCGCACGGAGACGACAGCTGCGCTGGGGGCATCCAACTGGACGACAAAGTCGATATAGGTGCTGTCCTCGGCTGCAGAGGATGGGCTGACGCGGACAACGGGGGTCGTCACAAGCGGCGCGTCGTTAGCGCCGACTATGCCGATCCCGCGCGCATCATTGGCGGTCGCGCCGCTCAGGTTTGAAAGAGCGAGGCTGAAGCTCTCATTGCCCTCGGCCAGCATGTCGTTGGTGATGGCGACAGTGACGGTCTTGACCGTTTCGCCCGCAGCGAACACCAGCGATCCCGCCACCGCAGTGAAATCCGAACCCGCGGTCGCAGTGCCGTTCTGGGTTGCATAATGCATGCTGACCGTGCCGGTCGAAGGGCGGTCGAGCGAGACGATGAAGGTCGCCGTTCCCTGCGCCTCGTCGATCATCACATCGGCAACCGATGCGTTGGGCGTACCGCTCGCAGCGTCATTGGCGCCGATGCGCACTTCGGCGGAACCGTCCGCAATCGTCAGGTTGCTGCTGGGACTGAAAATGCCGAGATAAAAATTCTCGTCCCCTTCCGCGCCACTGTCCGGGCTGAGCGCGATGCGCACCGTTTTGACGGTTTCGCCCGCTGCAAAGGTCAATGTGCCGCTCTGCGAATCATAGTCGCGATAATCGGCGCTGCCGTCATCGGTGCTGTAATTGATCGTCGCGACGGCGCTGTTCGGCCGATCAAGCCGCACCGTCACGTCGACATAGGTGCGGGTCTCGTCAACTACCGCGTTTTCAACGGATATGAAGGAATTGGAGACCGCAGGAGCGTCATTGGCCCAGATCGTCCCTGTCGCCGTCGGCACCAGGCTTGTAACCCCGATCAGGCTGGAAAGCGCGAGGCTGAAGCTCTCATTGCCCTCGGTCAGCAGGTCGTTGGTGATGGCGACAGTGACGGTCTTGACCGTTTCGCCGGCCGCGAACACCAGTGATCCGCTCGCGGCTGAAAAGTCGGAACCGGCAACCGCAGTGCCGTTCTGGGTCGCATAATTCATGCTGACCGTGCCGGTGGAGGGGCGATCCAGCGAGACGATGAAGGTCGCCGTGCCTTGCGCCTCGTCAATGACGACATCGGCCACCGACACAATGGGCGTGCCGCTCGCAGCGTCATTGGCGCCGATGCGCACTTCGGCAAAGGCGTCGGCGATCGTCAGGTTGCTGCTGGGGCTGAAGATATTGACGTAAAAATTCTCGTCGCCTTCAGTATAGGCGTCAGGCGACAGCACGATGCGCACGGTCTTGACGGTTTCGCCTGCGGCAAAGGTGATTGAGCCGCTCTGCGAATCATAGTCGCGATAATCGGCGCTGCCGTCGGTGGTGCTGTAATTGATCGTCGCGACGGCGCTGTTCGGCCGATCGAGGCGCACCGTGACGTCGACATAGGTGCGCGTCTCGTCAACCACCGCATTTTCGACAAAGACGAGGGAGTTGACGACAGCAGGCGCATCATTCGCCCAGATCGTTCCCGTCGCCGTCGGCACCAGGCTATTGGCCCCGGCCAGGCTGGAAAGCGCCAGGCTGAAGCTCTCATTGCCCTCGGCCAGCATGTCGTTGGCGATGGCGACAGTGACGGTCTTGACCGTTTCGCCCGCCGCGAACACCAGCGATCCCGACGCAGCGGTGAAATCCGAACCCGCGGTCGCAGTGCCGTTCTGGGTTGCATAATGCATGCTGACCGTGCCGGTCGAAGGGCGGTCGAGTGAGACGATGAAGGTCGCCGTTCCCTGCGCCTCGTCGATCATCACATCGGCAACCGATGCATTGGGCGTGCCGCTCGCAGCATCATTGGCGCCGATGCGCACTTCGGCGGAACCGTCCGCAATCGTCAGGTTGCTGCTGGGACTGAAGATGCCGAGATAAAAATTCTCGTCCCCTTCCGCACTACTGTCAGGGCTGAGCGCGATGCGCACCGTTTTGACGGTTTCGCCCGCTGCAAAGGTGATTGAACCGCTTTGCGAGTCATAGTCGCGATAATCAGCGCTGCCATCATCGGTGCTGTAGTTGATCGTCGCGACAGCGCTGTTCGGGCGATCAAGCCGCACCGTCACGTCGACATAGGTGCGGGTTTCATCGACCACCGCATTTTCGACAAAGACGAAGGAGTTGACGACAGCAGGCGCGTCATTGGCCCAGATCGTCCCTGTCGCCGTCGGCACCAGGCTCGTCGCACCGCTCAGGTTGGAGAGCGCCAGGCTAAAGCTCTCATTACCCTCGGCCAGCATGTCGTTGGTGATGGCGACAGTGACGGTCTTGACCGTTTCGCCCGCCGCGAACACCAGCGATCCCGCCGCAGCGGTGAAATCGGAACCCGCGATCGCCGTGCCGTTCTGGGTCGCATAATTCATGCTGACCGTGCCGGTGGAGGGGCGGTCCAGCGAGACGATGAAGGTTGCAGTGCCTTGCGCCTCGTCAATGACGACATCGGCCACCGATACATTCGGCATTCCGGCTGGCGCATCATTCGCGCCGATACGCACTTCGGCAAAGGCGTCGGCGACCGTCAGGTTGCTGCTGGGACTGAAGATGTTGAGATAAAAATTCTCATCGCCTTCGGCAGAACCATCGCGATTGAGCAGGATCCGAACCGTTTTGACGGTTTCGCCCGCTGCAAAGGTCAATGTGCCGCTTTGCGAGTCATAGTCGCGATAATCGGCGCTGCCGTCGGTGGTGCTGTAATTGATCGTCGCGACTGCGCTGTTCGGACGGTCGAGGCGCACCGTGACGTCGACATAGCTGCGGGTTTCATCGACCACCGCATTTTCGACAAAGACGAGGGAGTTGACGACAGCAGGCGCGTCATTAGCCCAGATCGTCCCTGTCGCCGTCGGCACCAAGCTCGTCGCCCCGCTCAGGTTGGAGAGCGCCAGGCTAAAGCTCTCATTACCCTCGGCCAGCATGTCGTTGGTGATGGCGACAGTGACGGTCTTGACCGTTTCGCCCGCCGCGAACACCAGCGATCCCGCCGCAGCGGTGAAATCGGAACCCGCGATCGCCGTGCCGTTCTGGGTCGCATAATTCATGCTGACCGTGCCGGTGGACGGGCGGTCCAGCGAGACGATGAACGTCGCCGTTCCCTGCGCCTCGTCAATGACTACATCAGCCACCGATACATTGGGCGTGCCGCTGGATGCGTCATTAGCGCCGATCCGCACTTCGGCAAAGGCGTCGGCGATCGTCAGATTGCTGCTGGGGCTGAAGATGTTGAGAAAAAAGACTTCGTCCCCCTCAGCAGTGGAATCCGGGTGGAGAAGAATGCGGACCGTCTTTACGGTTTCGCCTGCCGCAAATGTGATTGAGCCACTTTGGGAGTCGTAATCGCGGTAATCGGCGCTGCCGTCATAGGTGCTATAGCTGATGGTCGCATCCGTCAGGTTTGCCTGATCGAGCCTGATCTGAATATCAACATAGGTGCGGCTTTCATCAACAACGACATCATCAACGAAAATATTAGATACAGAAACCGCCATTTTTCTGCCCCTGTCAGAATCTTAAAGTCACTTTAACAGTATAAATTACGGAAAAATGAAGGAGTCAACGGAGGCAAAGAATAATTTTATTTGTCACATCAAAAATCATATGACATTGAAGGGCTGATTCACTCCTATATCCGATCACCATATGAAATTGCCGCAAATATATGATTCTCATTGAAAAATAGCTGTATTTTTAGAGGGCCTCATTGGCTCGATGGCAGTAAAACTGCGCATTCCCCTGCCGAAATTGTCCAGATTCATTGCGATGGAAAATTTCGCATTTGCGGTTCCGGGGCGACTTTGGCAGCTTGATCCGAATGCGTCAGAAAATTGAAATAACGCTGTAGTTCGTGGTACGTCCGACGCCATGGCCTCCGCAATCGGCTCTCGGAATGAATGCGATGCGCCATGCCTGCGCCGATTGCGCACGGCTCAAGGGCGCGGCCGAAGGGAATGAGGACGATCAGGGCGTGACCGGGAGGCTGGTCAACGGCCTGAAGCGGATCAGCGCCAGGCGCTCTCAGTCGCCGTCATTGGCATTGACCCGGGCCAATGCGATTGCCTGCTCACGATGATGGCGCAACAGGCGTTGGCGTCGGGTTCGCCAGGTTCAACAAACCGGCGACGTCGCCCGGAGCGAAAATTATCCCGCTCTATCGGCGGCTATGAGCGGGCGCGGCCTGCCCCTCGCTCCATTGGTCCAGCCATTGCCGCGATGTCGCATAGAGCCGGGTCGCGCGTTCGCGCAGGTCGGGCCAGCTCTCCCGCAACGCCTTCGACCGTTCCTCGACCGCTATGGGTAGCCCTGCAGGCATGGCGGCGAGCAAGGGGCCGAGGGGCAACCCACCCTCGCCCAGCGGCATCCGGCCATCGATAGCCTCTGTCAGGATCGCGCCCGGGTCGACCGGATCAGCGCCGGGCGCGGGCGCATCGCATAGCTGGACATAGTTCAGCCATTGCGGCGGCACGGCGGCGACCTGCGCCAAAGTGCCGCCCGACCGCGTCCAGTGCAGCGCGTCGATCAACAGGCCCATGGCCGGATGATCGACCTCCGCCACCATGGCGCTCGCCTGGTCGATGGTCTTCACCTCGGTGAACAGCCCGAACTCCAGGTTGACGCGGATGGCGCTCCCCGCCCGTTCCGAAAGCCGCGCCAGCTTGGCGACCGTAGCGGCGGCGTCAGGATCGGAACTCACGCACAGCAGGTTGCGCGCGCCCAGTTCCATGCCGATGTCGACGATCCGGTCATGCGCGGGGTCGGCAGGGCCCGGCTTGATCCACACCACCTCGACATCCAGCAACGGCAGGCCAGTGGCCGCCAGCGCGGCCTTCACCGCCCGCGTCGTGGCGTCGCTCCAGTCGGCCGGTTCGATCCACATGCCGCCATAGTCGAACCCCGCCACTGCTGCGCATTCGACCAGATCGACCGGCGTCGCGTCGGGCATGATGCCCGACGCCATGGCCAGCGGATGACGCGCCATCGCCCGGTTCAACCCTGCCGCGCCATGGCGGCGGCAACCGAAGCCTCAATATCGGCCTTGCCGGGATTGGCGCGCAAAGTCAGTCCGCCGTTCACCTGCAAATTCTGGCCAGTCATGAAACATTCGTCGCTCGCAAGCCACACGCAACCGGCGGCGATATCTTCGGATGTGCCATAACGACCCAGCGGATAGCCCTTGACGAAAGCCTCCATCAGGCCCGGCACGGCGGTCGCGTCGGCGGTCATCGGGGTTTCGGTGACGCCGGGTGAAATGCTGTTCACGCGAACGCCATATTCGCCGAACTGGTTGGCCACGGACCGCACCAGATGGTCAGTCCCCGCCTTTGTCGCCACATAGGCGTCATGGTCATGGAACAGGATGGTGGCGGTCGCCGAACTGATCTGGATGATCGAACCGCCGCCCCGTTCCCGCATCACGGGGATCAGCGCCTGCATGAACTGGAACGGGCCACGCAGTTGCAAAGCATACATCGCGTCCAGTTCTTCCGCCGAAGTCTCCAGAAAGGGTTTGAGCAAGCCCCAGCCGGTCGCATTGACGGCGATGTCGATACCGCCCAGCGTCTCGACCGTCTGCGCGACCATGGCGTCTATGGACGATTTGTCAGTGAAGTCGCATTCCACCGCAACGCCGCCAGCGTCGGCCACGAAGGCGTCAAGCACATCGCGCCGGCGCCCGGCGACGGCGACGCTGGCCCCTTCCGCCAGAAAGCGGCGGGCGATCGTCTGCCCCATATTGCCCTGGCCCGCGGCGCCGACGATCAGCGCGCGCTTGCCCGCCAGGCGGCTCATCAGACGAACTCGTCGGCGCGCGGCGTGCGGCGCAGCGACTGGCCGGCGGTGATGTCGACCACCTGCCCGGTGATGAACGCCTCATCGCTGGCCAGCCACAATGCGGCGCTGGCGATATCCTCGATGGTCGAAAACCGGCCAAGAGGAATTTCCTTGAGGAAGGCGTTTTTGACGGCATCGACCGCGAAATAGCCCGCCGTCATGGCGCTTTGCGTAAAGCCCGGCGCGATGCTGTTCACGCGGATGCCGCGTTCGCCCAGTTCATTGGCGGCGACCCGCATCAGCACGTCCGCGCCGCCCTTGGTCGCGGCATAGGCCGCCAGACCGGGCGCCTGCACCAGGGCGGTCAGCGACGACGCCGTGATGATCGACCCGCCCTGCGCCATGGCCAGCGCCATCTGCTTGATGAACAGCGCCGTACCGACCAGATGCACCTCGCACGCGGCGCGCCAGTCGTCGGCGCTGCTGTCGATGACGCTGCCGTTCACCTCCAGCCCGGCATAGTTCACAGCGATGTCGAGCGCACCGAATGTATCGACCGCCAGCTTCGCCAGCGCCGCCAGTTCATCTTCTCGAGTGATGTCGCACGCCGCAGCAACAGCGCCAACCTCCTCCGCGATGGCCGCCACCGCATCCTTGCGCCGCGCCGCGAGCACCACCTTCGCGCCCTCCGCAACGAAACGCCGTGCGGTCGCCGCTCCCATGCTCTGCGGATTGGACGCCCCCAATATCACCGCAACCTTGCCGTCCAGCCTGCCTGCCATTGCTCACTCTCCACCATTTGGTTGTGAAGATTAGAAGGCCGGAGCGCATCGCCAACTCGGCTTTCTGACAGGTCAGTCGCCCGCGCCCAACCCCATGAAGCCCGCAGCGAAGAAAGGCACCATGCGATCGACGAGCGCATCGAGGTCGCTCGACAGCAGCGCCCCGCCCGATTGCCGGTCCAGCATCCCGCTTTCGACCAATATATGCGTGGTCGCCGCCTGAAAGAAAAAGAAGCCCCATTGCACGTCGAGCGCCGCCATTTCCGGGTGAAGCGCGGACAGCGCATCCACAAAATCATGGATCACATGGTCATAATGGGTGCGAAAGGGGGAAACATATTCCTCCTCCTGCGGATGATTGGCGACAAAGGCCAACAATCGGACATAGTTTTTCCACCCCGGGCCGCCGCGCATCGCCCGGTCGACGATGGTCGCGATCAGCGCACTCAATATCGCTTCTCGCCGCTCCCGACGGGCGCCAGTGACAGCCATGGCCTGTTCCAGCGCCCGTTCGATCCGCGCGGCATGGTCAGCCGCCCGACGATCAATGACCGCGCTGAACAGATTTTCCTTCGATCCGAAATGATAATGGGTCAGCGCCAGCTTCACATTCGCTTCGGCCGCGATCTCGCGCAACGAAACGCCATAAAAGCCGCGCCAGGAAAACAGCATCTCGGCCGCGTCCAAAATCCGTTCCGCCGTTTCGGGCGCACGCCTGCGATCCACCTTGGGATGAGAGGCTGCCTTCTGACCTGTAATTTCTGCTAGGTTCTTTTCCATTGGCCCATCTTCTGTGGCCGACTTCTTGACTCCCCGCAAGCCAGTGATAGCATTTGGTCGATCGTTCAAACAAATTAAGCCGGGAGAGGGCCATGACGGTTGAAGCATTTATGAGCCGCCACATCGCGGAATTTGATCCGCCGGTGCGCGGCGACCCCATTACGGGCGAACGCTATTATGCGAAGCGCTGGGCCGACGCCGAATGGGATAAGGTCTGGAAAAAGGTCTGGCATATCGGCGGCATGGCCGGCGACCTGATCGACGCCGGCGATTTCCTGACGCACAATCTGGGCAAGGAATCGGTGGTCATGCTGAAGCAGAACGACGGTTCGGTCCGCGCCTTCTTCAATGCCTGCCTGCATCGCGGCTATCGCCTCGCCTGGACGGAAGTGGGCGGCGCGCCGCAACTGGTGTGCGGCTATCATGGCTGGCGCTATGATCCCGACGGCACGCTGGCCCATGTGCAGGATCCCGACGATTTTCCCGGCGGCAATCCTTGCGGCAAGAACCGATTGACCGAAGTCGCCTGCGAAATATGGGGTGGGTTCGTGTGGTACAATATGGACAAGGACGCCGCCCCCTTGCGCGAATGGCTGGGCGAAACCGTCCATGACCGCCTGTCCCAATGGCAGATGGAAAAGATGACCCGCGTTTACGCGGTGAAATCCGACGTGCCCTGCAACTGGAAGATCGTTCGCGACAATTTCAACGAAAGCTACCATCTGCCGACGCTCCATCCGCAGATTTCGACGTCGATCAACGACGGCCTGTCGGACTGCGAATTCGCGATTTTCGCCGATGTCGGCCATAATATGATGCGCATGCCCGGCCTCCAGCCATCGGCCCGCTATCCCACCCATCAGGTGCTCGACCTGCAGCTGGCCGAGGCGCTGGAATATTGGGAACTGGACCCCAAGGAATTTGAAGGCAACGCCATGGCTGCGCGCGACGCGATCGCCGCGCAGAAGCGCAAGCTGGGCGCGCAAAAGGGTTATGCTCATTATGAGGGCATGGGCGATACCGAAATCGTCGACTATTTTCACTTCACCCTGTGGCCCAACATCACCTTCACCATGTGGCCGGACGGCGTGCAGTTGCTGCGTTCCGAACCCCATCCGACCGACCCGGAACGCTGCATCTTCGACCACTGGTTCATGGCGCACCAGATTGGCGACACCGGCCTGGTGATCGGTCCCAACGGCGCCACCCCCTATGAAGCGGTCGATTGCGAAACCATCGTCTTTGGCGAAAAGTCGCTGGGCATTGTCGCCGATCAGGATCTGTCGGTCGCCATCGGCCAGCAACTGGGCCTCCATTCACAGGGTTTCCGGGGCGGCATCCTGCCCAATCAGGAAAAGCGTGTTCAGTTCTTCCACGAAAAGCTGAACGACGTTTGCGAAATCCACGATTGACGACGCTTGCGGGCCGGGGGCGGGATGGAGCCAACTGCGACAAATGAAAGGGAGAGGATCATGATTGCCAATCGCCGATTCACGCTGGTCGCCCGTCCGCAGGGCCTGCCCTGCGAAAGCGACTTCCGGTTGACCCAGGAACCGGCTCCGACCATCGGCGAAGGCGAATTTCTGGTGCGCAACCATTATGCCTCCATCGATCCCGCCATTCGCGGCTGGCTGGAGCCGGGCGGCAATTATATGGAGCCTGTCGCGCTGGGCGACGCCGTGCGCGCGTCGACCATCGGCATTGTCGAACAGAGCAACAACCCCGCCTTCCCCCTCGGCCAGTGGGTGATGGGCCTCAACAAGATCGAATTTTATTCGGTCGGGCGCGCCGACGGCTTCACCCATCCCATCGACGTCAGCGCCGTGCCTTCCCCCACCGCCTATCTGTCGGTCGCGGGCGCGGTCGGGCTGACCGCCTGGTTTGGCGTTGAGGAGGTGATGAAGCCTGTGGCGGGACAGACCTTGCTGGTCAGCGGCGCCGCCGGCGCGGTCGGATCGCTGATCGGGCAACTGGCCCGGCGGCGCGGCGCGCGCGTGGTCGGCATTGCCGGCGGGCCGGAAAAATGCGCCAAACTGACCGGACGCTATCATTATGACGCGGCCATCGATTATCGCGGCAAGGATGCCGATGCGCTGGGGGCGGCGATTGCGGAAGCATGTCCCGATGGCGTCGATTTCGTCTATGAAAATGTCGGCGGCGTCTGCCTTGACGCGGCGCTGATGAATATCAACACCGGCGCGCTGGTCGTGATATGCGGCCTGATCTCCGAATATAACAGCGCGCCCTATGGCACGCGCAATGTTTGGCAATTGCTGGTCAAGACGGCGACCATGCGCGGCTATCTGCTGACTCAATATCTCGACAAGTTTCCCGAAGGCGCCCGCGCCATGGCCGACCTCGTCGCGCAGGGGGCCATCGTCTATGACGAACATATCGAGGAAGGGATCGACAACGCCCTATCATCCATGCTGCGCCTGTTCGAAGGCAGCAATCAGGGCAAGATGATCCTGAAGCTGACCTAGACCCGCAACAATTGCTTGCCCCGGTTGGCGCCCGTGAACAGGCGCGCGAGCGCGGCCGGGGCCTGCTCGAACCCTTCGACCACATCCTGCTGCGCGACCAGTTTCCCCGACCGCAGCAGGCCCGCAAGCCGCGCGCGCATCACGGGCCAGCGGGGCTGTTCGTCAAGGATGATATAGCCCTCCATCCGGGCGCGGCGCAGGATCAGGTTGAAATAATTACCGGGCCCATCGATCCGCCCGCCCTGTTCATAGCGGCTGATCCCCCCGCACAGCACCACCCGCGCGCCGACGGCGATGCGCGCCAGCATGGCGTCGAGCACCGCGCCACTGACATTGTCATAAACGACGTCGATGCCCCCCGACGCCTCCCGCTTCAGCGCCGCCGACACATCGCCCGCCTTATAGTCGATGGCCGCATCGAACCCGGCGACCTGCGTCAACCAGGCGCATTTTTCCGGGCCTCCCGCAATGCCGATAACGCGCGCGCCCGCAATCCGCGCCAGTTGCCCGGCGATGGAGCCGGTCGCCCCCGCCGCGCCGCTGACCACCACGGTATCGCCCGCAACCGGGCGGCCGATCGCCTGCATCCCGTGCCAGGCGGTCAGGCCGGGTATGCCGAGCACGCCCAGCATCGCTTCGGGCGGCAGGTCCGGCTCGCATGGATCGAACCCCTCCCCATCCGTAACCAGCAATTCCCGCCATCCGGTCATGCCCGCGACCATCGTGCCCACTGGCCAGCGCCCGTCATGGCTTTCGATGACCTCTGCAACGCCCATGCCGCGCATGACCTCGCCAATCTCCATCGGCGCGACATAGCCGCCGAAGCTTTCCATCCAGCCCTTTTGCGCGGGTTCAAAGCCCAGCCACCGCAGGGCGAGCAGCATCCGCCCCGCCCCCGCCACCGGATCGGGCGCCTCGACCAGCGCGAAATCACTGTCCAGCAGCGGACGACCAATGGGCCGCTCCGCCAGTCGCCACTGCCGCATCTCATCATCTCCCTGTCGCGTGGCCATCGTTCCTGCCGGATGGCGGCCATGCTGCAAATTGGAGTTTTGACTAGGCTGGCCTTGCATAGCCTTTCAACCAGTCGATACTGGCCTTGGCCGTCGCGCCAAATCCCTTCTCCAGCCGCACCCCACCGCTATTCGCGACGATGGGGCACGCGCTGCCCCGGCCGTTTTTCTGGATGATGGTAGATGCCAACATGAACAATCCTGTGGACATGAACGGCAAGGTTGCAATCATCACTGGCCATGCCCTGGCGGTCGACGCGGGCTATCGGTCGCGCTGAACCTGTCACAAAGAAGAGTTTGGCCCCCGCGCAAAAACGATAAAACATACAGCACTGCTTGTTTGAACATGAACGGCTGTGCCGGACCGCCCGGCCCAGACCGGGCGAGCAATGCTGAGGGGAGGATTCATGCGTATTTCTTCGATCCTGCTGTGTGGCGCGTGCCTGACAGCCTATACCGCCGCGCCGGCCCTGGCACAGACCGAACCCCAGGAAAGCGAAGGCATCGCCGACATCGTCGTCACCGCACAGAAGCGGGCGGAAAATCTTCAGAATGTGCCGATTTCCGTGTCCGCTGTGGGGGGCGAACAGCTTGCCAACATGCAGGTCACCACGCTTCAGGCGCTGCAAGGCTCCGTCCCCAACGTCCAGATCGACAATTTCGCCAACACGCCCAACAATGCCGTCTTCACCATTCGCGGCATCGGCGTCATCGAACCCGATCCCTATGCCGGCAACACCGTGTCGATCGTGGTTGACGGCGTGCCGCAATTCTTCAGCATGGGCGCGTTGCTCGACATGTATGACGTGAACCGCGTCGAAATCCTGCGCGGGCCGCAGGGCACCTTGTTCGGGGCCAACACCACCGGCGGCGTGGTCAACGTCGTCACGTCGCAGCCGACGGGGGAATTTGGCGGCTATGTGAAGGCGATGGTCGGCAACTGGAACCGCGTGGACATTTCCGGCGCGATTGAAGCGCCGCTGGCCAAGGATATTTTGTCGCTCAAATTGTCGGGCATCCACACCCAGCGCAAGGGCTGGGTCACTAACGTGTTCGACGGGTCCGACATGGGCAGCAAGAATATCGACGCCGTCCGCGCCCAATTGCTCTTCACCCCTGCCCCCAACGTCAAGATGACATTGCAGGGCGAGTATGTCGCCGCCCGCAACGGCGCGCCCATCGTCATCAACGGCGCGGTGCCGGGCGAAGCCAATTATGTAGCGCCGGGCGTCAGCTATAATGGCAGCGTCCTGCCCATGTACGCCAGCCCCTGCCTGCCCGCAGGCACGCGGTGCGAAGCGCCGGGCAAATATTATTCGGGCAACAACGAAGTGCCCGACACGTCGGATATGGACACCTATTTCACGATCCTGACGACCGAAATCGGCGACACCGCGCTGGGCGATATCACCAGCATCACCGGCTACAAGACGTTCAAGCTGTTCGAATATACCGATCAGGACGGGTCGCCCAAGACCAACAACGCAACCCGCCGCCAGACCAAGGGGTGGCAGTTCAGCCAGGAACTGCGCTCGGCCTTCTCTCTGGGCGAGGCCTTCACTGGCGTGGCGGGCCTGTTCTACCTCAAGACCCATTACGACCATTACCAGATGTATCATCTGGACTTCGCGGCGCCGGGCCTGGCCCAGTACAACACGCAGGAACAGGGCACCGAATCCGTTTCCGCATTCCTCCAGACCTATTATCAGGCCACTGACCGGCTGAAGTTTCAGGGCGGCATCCGTTTCACCCATGACCGGATCAACGCCCGTTCGACGCTCGATTATGCGATGAATCTGCCCGCCCTGACGTCCGACGACTTCGCCGTCGCGCCGGGTATTGGCGACCTGAACGACGTCGCGCACCAGATCGACACCGGCGGTCGCAAGAGCTGGGACAATGTCGGCTGGAAACTGGGCTTCGACTATGAACTGGGCGCTCACCAGATGGTTTATGGCAGTTGGGCGCGCGGCTTCAAGTCGGGCGGTTTCACCGGCCGCATCGGCGTGGTGCAGGACGGCGACACCCCCTATGGCCCGGAAAAGGTCGATACCTTCGAAGTGGGCCTGAAGGCCGACCTTCTCGACCGTCGTCTGCGCGTCAATCTGGCGGCATTCTACACCAATTATCGCGACATGCAGGTGGCGCAAATTTACTTTGACAGCGCCACCAATGTACAGGGCAACCGCATCCTCAACGCCGCCAAGGCCGAGATCAAGGGTGTCGAACTGGAGGTGCAGGCGATGCCGACCGATGGGCTGACGCTGCGCGGGTCGGTGGGCTATCTGGATACAAAGTATAAGGAATTCCTGTATTTCGACCCGGTTTCGGCGGTCGTTTACGACCTGAAGGGCGAAGCGTTGCAGAACGCGCCCAAATGGGCGGGAACGCTGGGCGCGAATTACAGTCTGGAACTGGCCGGTGGATCGAAGATCGTGGCGGACCTGAGCTATCAGTACACATCCAAGAAATTTTATACCGCGATCCTCAACACCCCGCGCTCGGAAATCCAGCCGACCCATTATGTCGATGCGCTGCTGACCTGGCATGCGGCCGACGACAATATTCAAGTGGGTCTGTGGGCCAAGAACCTGTTCGACAAACGCTATATCTCCACCTCCTATGACTCGCCGGGCTATGCCGCGCTCGTCGGCTACGCCCCGCCGCGCCAGTTTGGCGTGTCGGCGACCTACAACTTCTGAAGGAAAAGGGGGACGTCCGGCGGCGGCGACGCCGCCGGACGCAATGCCATGCACGATATAGCCAGCCTGATCGCCGCCGACGGCATAAAGAACGCGCTGGCGCTGCACAGTCGGAGCGTCGACCGAGCAGACGCCGGAATGATCGCAGCGTCATACCATGATGACGCCACGGTCGAGTACGGCTTCTTTAGCGGAGCGGCGGCGGAACTGGCGTCAATATTGGCATCGGCGATGGCCAGCGCGGGCGCGACGCTGCACCGCACCGCGCCGCCGATGATGAAAATTGCAGGCAACCGCGCCGTCAGCGAGGCCTATGTCATCGCCTATGCCTCGGAACCGGGGATGCAACGCATGATCTTCGGCCGCTATCTCGACCGGCTGGAGCAACGCGACGGGCAATGGCGCATCGGCCATCGCCACTATGTGATGGACGGCAATATCAACCGGCCCGACACCATGATCCATCACCCGCTGGGGCCCTCGCCCGACCATCGCGTCCCCGCAGGCGGCAAGGGACCGGCCGACGCCGGCCTTGCCCTTCTCACCCTTCACCACGCCCAATCCCGCCGCGCCCAAGGAGCCGCACCGATGACCGTTGATCCCGCCGCGCTGGACCAGATGCTGTCCCGCGCCGCCATCCATGATCTGGCAATGGCCTATTGCCGGGGCGTGGACCGGGCCGACGCCGATCTGCTCAAGGCCATATTCTGGGAAGACGGCACGATGGTATCGGGCGTCATCAACGGTCCGGCGAGCGAATTTGCCGATGGCATCACCCAATATTGCCAGGCGAACATGGACTATTGCTTCCATTCGGTCGCCAATGAATGGATCGAGGTGAAGGGCGACCATGGCGTGGGCGAACATTATGTCATCGCCCATGTGAGCGCGGGCGGCCAGGATATGATGACCGGCGGCCGCTATATCGACCGCTATGAACGGCGCGATGGCGTCTGGAAGATTTTGAGCCGCACGTTCGTCGCCGACTGGAACACGACCCACCCGAACAGCATGGCGCTCGACGGCATGTATGAGCCGCTCAAGACGCGCGGCGGCTGGGGCTCGGCCGATCCGGTCTACGCCCTGTGGGCCACCCTCTGACACAATATGGAGCAACATCCATGGGAAAACTGGACGGCAAGGTCGCCATCATCACCGGCGGCGCGTCGGGGCTGGGCGCGGAGGACGCGCGCCTGCTGGCCGCCGAGGGCGCGAAGGTCGTCATCAGCGACGTGCAGGATGCACTGGGCAGGGCGCTGGCGGCTGAAATCCCCGGCAGCCTCTATCTCCGCCATGACGTGCGTAAAGAAGGCGAACGGGAAAGCGTCGTCACCCAAACCCTCTCGGCGTTCGGCCGACTCGACATATTGGTGAACAATGCCGGGCTGGTCCGCTTTGGTTCGGTGGAAGACCTGTCCTACGCCGATTACAAGTTGCAGGTCGACGTGATGCTCGACGGCACATTTCTGGGCTGCAAGGCGGCGATCCCGCACATGAGCCGCGATGGCGGCGGTTCGATCATCAACATGGCTTCGGTGGGCGGCATGAAGGGGATCAGCGCCATCCCCGCCTATGCCGGGGCAAAGGGCGGCATCATCGCCATGACCCGCAGCATCGCCGTCCATTGTCAGGAACAGAAATATCGCATCCGCGTCAATTCCATCGCGCCCGGCGGCATCGTGACGCCGATGACGGCGCAGGCTCTGGCGCAATTGCCGTCGGACGATCCGGGCCTTGAACAGAATAGCGCGCACGGCATGGGCCAGCCGATCGACATCGCCAATATGGTGCTTTACCTCGCCTGCGAGGATGGCCGACACATCACCGGCGCCAACATCGTGATCGACAACGGCGAAACCATGCGCTGACCGGGGCAAGCGTCCCGGCGGCGCAGTCGCCTCGCATCGCCCCGACCATCAGGCCTTACCATCGTCTCCGCTGCGCGGATCACGGCCGAGATACAGGCCGACCACGGCATCTTCGGTAAAGGCCAGAACATCGCGTCGACGCTCTTCCGGCATGGTCGACAGCAGTAACAGACCCAGATGCGTCGCCGCCACAAAATCGCTGGCGACCTGCAGGCGATGCTCGTTGCCTGCCCATTGCGGGAAGGATCCCGCCACTTCCTTTATCCAGGCGCGGTCGTATCGCAACGCGCCCTTTTCGAAACATTCGCGCAGTTCCGCGTCCGTGCGCGACGCGACCATCAGTTCCAGATAGGCGGCATAGTCACGGCTGTTGACGCTGTCCCAATACATGGCCGTCGCCTGTTGCGGCTGATCGTCCACAATCGTCGCACTCGCCCCGAAATCGGCCAGGAAGCGCGCGATCCGCCGGTCAACGACATGGTCGATCACCGCCGAAATCAGATCGCCCTTGGTCGGGAAATGATGTTGCAGCGCGCCGCGCGACACACCCGCCTTTTCCGCCAGCGCCAGAACCGAGAAACCGGCATAGCCACGCTCCACCAGCCAGTCGACGGCAGCCTCCAATACCCGCCCGCGCATCCGCGCGCTTTTGCGGCTCTGCCAATTTTCCGCGCTCTCGTCGAACGCGTCCGTTTCCTGTGTCGCCATCATGATCGCCGTCTGATCTTTATCCGCTCGGGGACTCACCTAGCAAAAAGCATAGCCTTGCCAACAGCGTCAACGGGTATAAAAATCACAACTGCTTGTTTTTGAGAACAAGAGCGCCAAGCACCCAAGGAGAGTAGTCATGTCCTCGGACATCCAGATGATGCAGGATCGGTTCGCGTTGCAGGATCTGCTGACCGCCTATTGCTATGCCGTCGACGCGCTGGACGATGTCGACGCGCTGCTCGACCTGTTCACGCCCGACGCCGTCTTCGACCTGTCGGCCATCGGCCTGCTCACCGCGCAGGGGCATGACGAAATCCGCGCCTTCTTCACCCGCGTGTTCAAGGACATGGCGCATCACGCCCATTATAGCAGCAACTTCACCGTCAGCCGTCTGGACGGCGACGAAGCGTCGATCCGCGCCTATGTCACCGGCATGGGCATCGCCAGGGACGGCAACAGCGTGACCGTGCATGTCGACTATTATCTCGACTGCGTCCGCACCGCCGCCGGCTGGAAGATCGCGCGCTTCTATGAAGAACCTCTGCTGCCAATGCCCGGATCGCTCACCGAAATCCATGCCAAGGAACCGGCCAATGCCTGAAACTCTCGAACGGGCGTCCGCGCCCTACCCCACATCGCCGCTGGCCGAAACGCCGCAGGCGCGCGGCGACGCCATCACCGGCGACCGTTACTGGTCGCGCGAATTCGCTGATCGCGAATGGGAGCATATGTGGAAGCGCATATGGCATGTGGGCGGCCGCGTATCGCAACTGGACGAAGCCGGCGACTTCATCGTCCACAATTTCAAGCATGAATCGGTGATGATGGTGCAGCAGGAGGATGGTTCCATCCGCGCCTTCTTCAACGTGTGCCAGCATCGCGGCAACAGGCTGGTCAATGTGACCGAAGGCGGCGTGGCACACAGCTTCACCTGTCCCTATCACGCCTGGAAATGGGGCATCGACGGCACGCTGAAGGATGTGCAGGATCCGGAGGATTTCGCGCACGGCAATCCCTGCGGCAAGCTGCGCCTGTCGGAACTGCCCTGTGAAACATGGGGCGGCTTCGTCTGGTATTCGTTCGACCGCAACGCGCCGCCGCTGTCGGAATATCTGGCGCCCATTCCCGACCTGATGGCGCATCGCGACCTGGACGACTGGACGCGGGTCGTATGGCGGCGGCTGAGGGTCAACACCAACTGGAAATTCGCCTCCGACAATTTTAACGAGGCTTATCATATCCCCGCGGTGCACCCGCAATTCATGCCGATCATCGACGATCATTATTCGACCACCATATTCGAAATGTATCCGGCGGGGCACAACCGCATGATCGAGAAGTTCCAGCCGTCGAGCCGCTATGCCGACGCGCAGCAGGTCAAGCCGCTATGGGCCGACATCCTGCGCGAATGGGAAATAGATCCTGCCGATTATGAAGGCCGCGCGCAGGAGGGCCGCATCGCCCTTCAGCAGGCGCGACGGCGGCTGGCCGAAGAGCGCGGCCTGCCCCATCTGGCGAAGTTCAGCGACTGGGAGCTGACCGACCAGTTCCACCATACGCTGTTCCCCAATGTGACGCTGACCGGCACGCCGGAGGGGCTGCACATGTTCCGTACCGAACCAGACGGCGACGACCCCAACTGGTCGATCTTTGATTACTGGTATATGGTGCCGACGACTGATGGCGATGTCGCGACCCTTTACGGGATGCGCCCATGCGAGGAGGCCGGGTTCGAGGACGGCGAATTCAGCGATTATGAAGCGAACATCGCCCAGGGCGATTTCCTGTCGCAGGATCTTTCGCTGGCGGTGACCCAGCAACAGGGGCTGCGCTCGATGGGCTTTACCGATGCCTATCTGGCCAATCAGGAAACCCGCGTCCGCCGCTTTCACGAGGTGCTGAACGACTATCTGGACGGGCGTCGCTAACCGCCCCCAAAAGCTGGCTTCCTTGCCCCCGTCCTGGTCGCCTGCGGGGCGGGGGCTTTCTTTTGTCGGTGCTGCGGTGACCACTCACAAAAAAATGGGGAGAGGAACATTGCTCCCCTCCCCTTTTTGCGACCCGTCGAGGGTGATGGCGTCAGAATTTGGTGGTCAGTTGCAGCATGACCGTGCGGGGCAAGGTGCCAAAGCCCAGCTGGTCGGCATGGGCCGACGTCGCGCCCCCCGATGCGCCGCCGGTCGAAGGACCGTCCACCACGCCCGTCACATAGAAACGGTTGGTCAGATTCTTGCCGATCAGCGCCACCTGCCAGCGTTCATCGGCCGATCCGACGCGGACGCCGGCGTCCAGCGTGGCATAGCTGCTCTGCCGCGAGTCCGGATTGCCAAAGCCCGAGGCCAGATAGGAGGACGAATAGCGCACGTCCGCATTCAGCCCTAGCATCAAATCGTTGCCGATTTCCGCGTCGTAGCCAACCCCGAAAGTCCCCGTCCATTTGGGCGCAACCGACAGCGTCGTGCCGTTCAAATTCTGGCGAACGCCGCCACCCGGCAGCACGATGTTGCACCCTTCCGCGATGCTCTGGCCCGCATAGCAGGGGGCCTCGGGGAATTTGGTGTAGCTCGCCTTGTTATAGTTGATCGACCCGTGGATGTTCAGCCCTTCCACCGCGCGGGGGGCATATTCGAACTCCAGCTCCACGCCCTTCGTCCGCGCGTCGGCGGTCAGCGTCTGGAAGGCGAAGATCGGCGAGTTGAAGAAGTCGACCTGCAGATCCTTGTAGAGATAGCTATACAGGCCCAGGTTCAGGCGCAGCTGGTTGTCAGCCAGCGTCGTCTTGATGCCGCCTTCGAAACCGGCCGCCCGTTCCGGGTTGAAAGTGAGGTCGGCCAGCGGATCGGCGGAGAATTTGGAATTGATGCCGCCATTCGAGAAACCGCCCGACTTGTAGGCGGTCTTGTAGGCGCCATAGACGAGGATGCCGCTGGTCGGCTTCCAGGTCAGCGAAATTTCCGGCGACCAGTTGTTGAACGTCTGATTCGCGGTCACTTCACCCAGGCCATCGGCGTCGAATTGATCGCGGAAGATGCCGGTCACCGCCGCGTTGTTATAGGGCTGGGTGAAATAGCTGTCCTTGGTTTCATGGGTGTAACGCACGCCACCGGCCAGTTCGACCGTGGGCACGACCTTCCACGTCACCTGGCCGAACAGGGCGGTGGTTTCGCCATCGGTGAAGCTGGTTTTGGTGGTGGCCAGGTAGCGGTTCGCGGCCGACTGGGTCGAATCCTCGATATTGGCGAACATTATGAACTGGTCGAAGGTGCGCTTCGTCTTCTGATAGAGGCCGCCGACCATCAGGTTGATCGGCCCGTCAAAGCTGGTCAGCGCGCGCAGTTCGGAAGAGAACGCCTTGAAGCTGCTGTTTTCCGTGGCCCAGGTGCCAGCCGCGCTCGACTGGAAATCGCAGGCGCAGGCCCAGCGGTTGTTGTTCCAGTTATAGTTGGTGACCGACGTGATGTTCACATCGTCCAGTTCATAGCCAAGGTTCGCGGTGATGCCCCAGCTCTTGTAGCGGTTGTAAAGCTGACCGTCCTTCTTGGAGAAGGGGAAATTGGCGGCGATGTCGGTGGGGATGTTGTTCTGGTGCGTGACAAAATCCTTCTTGCACGCATAGCCGTTGAGTTGGCTGACGCCCGACGGGCAGTTATAGGCGACATAGTTCCAGCTGCTGTTGTTCACTTCGCTGTGGGTGCCCGACGCCTTCAGGGTCGCGGTGAAGCGGTCGGTCGGTTCCCATTTCAACGTGATGCGGCCCAGCAACTCCTTCTCGCCGGGCGCCTGACTGGATGCCGGGGTCGCACCATGCCCCTCCAGCGATCCGTCGGCGATGTCGAAGGTGGAATAGGTGACCGGATCGGCGACGTTGCGATAATAGCCGCCCCACATTTTCGAGGCGCGAACGGCGACGCGGACACCCAGCGTATCCGACAGCGGGCCTGAGCCGACCAGTTCGATCTGCGCCTGTTCCGCCTTGAATTCATAACCCGCGCGCGCCTTGAACTCAGGCGTCGAGGTCGGATCGGCGGTTGTCAGCGAAATAACGCCGGCCGTGGCGTTCTTGCCAAAGAACAGCGCCTGCGGACCTTTGAGGATTTCGACGCGGCCGAGGTCGAAGAAACCTTCATTGATAATGCGGCCCTGACCATAATAGACGCCGTCGACGACGATCGCGACCGATTGTTCGATACCGATCGAAGTCGATGAGGAACCGATGCCGCGCAGCGTCAACTGCGCGCCCGACCCGTTGGAGGCGCGACCGACGTTGAGGTTGGGGGTGCGCGCAGCGATCTTCTCGATCGAGGTCAGATCCTGACGCTGCACCATTTCGGCCGACAGGGCGGTGACGGCGACGGGCACATCCTGCACGCTTTCCTGCCGCTTGCGCGCGGTGACGACAATATCCTGCAAACCGCCCGACGACGCCGAATCCTGCGCGGCGGCGTCCTGAGGCGCGGCATCCTGCGCGAATGCGGGGAGAATCTGAACGGACGCACAGATGGCGACGCCAAGGAGAAGTTGTTTCTTGCTGAAGCGGTTGGTCATTTTATCCTCGCCTGACATGACAGCCCTAAGGCCAGTTTGAACAGTTTATGGTGACACGGATCGGGCGCCCGGTCGTTGTCACCCGCTTTGCGCGCATCCGGGCGAGCCGTCATCCTGTGAAAATAGGCAGGTAATCCGACAAAGAAGCGTCCCCTGACATTTTTCATAGTGGGCAGGACCGGCTCCACGCCGCCGTGCAGCGGTCCGCCTTGCACGACGACGCCGATGTCGATTGCGGTCTGATGCGGGGCGGGGCGGACGACTATACCGCTTTCGCGCAGGGGTCTCTGGCCCAGTTGCACGGCAGCCAGCATATCGTGGGTCAGTTGGACCTGACCATCGACAACGACGCGGGAACGGGCTCGGGCGAAGTCTATGTCCTCGCCTGGCGCCGCACCCGTGACGAGGATGGCCCGGAAAAGGATTTGCTGATGGCGGGTCGCTATGTCGACGATTATGCGCTGAGCGATGGTCGCTCGGCGATCCAGCGGCGACGCGAGCTGATCGAAGGGGCCCGCCACGACCCGGCGATCGACGCCATGCTGCAGCAGGAGGCGGGCATTCACCTGTCCGGCCCGCGCGGCGCCGACTTTTCGCAGACGCGCAACTGGTCGTCCGGCATTTCGGGGCGATAGACGGAAAGAAGGGAGCGGAGGGGCCATCCCCCCGCTCCCTTCGCCCTCCTGGCAAGCCAGTCAGTGCCAGCCGGTTCTCAAAGCTGGCCGTTCACATATTTTATCAAAGTATTCTGGAACTGGCGGATCTGGATTTCCTGATAATTGGCCAGTTCGACCCGGTTGTTCGGGCTGGATTTCAGGCCCACCTGAACGAAGGGCAGATTTTCCATATCCTGTTCGAACACATCGCCCAATATGCCCAGTTCAGGCGCTTCGGTCCATTTCTGATCGACCGACAACAGCTTCATCCTGGGCGCCCTGGGCGGCGTTTCGCCCGGCGGCACGCGGGTGATGATCCGCACCTCCATCAGGCAATGATCGACATCGCCCCACGGCCGCCAGCGATAGACGATATTGGGTTGAAACCCGCCCCATGGCGACCAGTTGGGGAAAACATTATAGAGGATGGCGTCCATCATTTCAGCGTCTGACGCGAAGCTGACATCATGGCCGAACATCCGGGTCGTCGTTTCGCGCAGACTGGCGCCCAGCGCTTCGCGCGCCGTCTTTCCTTCGGGCACCTTGACGTTATAGCCGCCCTCCGGCGCATTCTCGCCCTCATAATTGTCTAACGAACGGCCGTTATACTTGACGAATTCGTCGACGATCCACTGCTGGGACTTGCCATCGGGATCGATGTGCGGCGACATCGTGCCAAAGGGCGTGATCGTCAGGTTCACATGGTCGCCATAGATGTTGTACATCGAATTGGCGTCACCGGTGAACGGCAGCAGTTGCGGATGAGTGACGACGGTATGCCAGCTTTCCATGAAAGCCTCCATCACCACCTTCCAGTTGGCCTTGCACACCTTGCCCACCCAAAGGGCGGTGGCGCATTCTTCATGCTTCCACCGCTTGAAATGCTCTGGCATGGGGGCGAGATACTCTTCCAACGTCGGGCCGTCCTTCGCCTCGCGCAGGAAGACATAGCCGCCCCAGCGGCCGACGCTGACTTCCGCCAGGTGAATATCCTCATCCTTCAGATGCGAAAAATCCCAGCGACAAGGGATGTTGCGCACGCTGCCGTCATTGTTCCAGGTGAAGCCGTGGAACGGGCACTGCAATTGCGCCGACCAGCCTTCCTGCGTCTTCAACTGCCGCCCGCGATGCAGACAGACATTGTAGAACCCCTTGATCGACCCGTCGTCCTGCCGGACGAGCAGAAAGCTCTTGCCCGCATTGTCGTAGACGACATGGTCGCCCGGCTCAGGCAACTCCTCTTCGCGCGCGGCAAATTGCCAGATGCGCGGCCACATCTTCTGGTTTTCCAGTTCGAAAAAAGCCGGATCGGTATAGCGCATGGCCGGAATGGGCTCCGACCCCAGATTTTCATATTCGTCCTGATACATGAACGCCGGCACCGGATTGGTGTCGGCCATCATCAGGTCGCGCACCGAGGTCCCGGGGCAGCGGGGCAAGGGTTTACCCTTGATACGCGGATCACTCTCGGCCATCGATCTCACTCTCTCCTGTCACGTTTGACGCCATATTAGGCGCATTTGCGCGTCGATAACCTGTAGTTTGCGTCAGGCTGTCCGTCACTGCGCCACCATGCCGCCATCGACCACAAATTCAGCGCCCGTGATATAGCCCGCCGCGTCGGAGGCGAGGAAGGCGACCATGTTGCCGATGTCGCGGGGCTCGCCCATGCGGCGCATTGGCACGGCGGCGACGATCTGATCGAACACCTCCTTGTTATCGGCGATCGCCACCTTCTGCATGTCGGTCCAGATCATGCCGGGGTGGATGGTGTTGACGCGGATATTTTCAGCCGCCGTTTCCAGCGCGACGGACTTGCTGAACAGACGGACGCCGCCTTTCGAGGCGGCATAGGCGCCTGTGCCCGCCACGCCGACCAGCCCCGCCACCGACGACAGATTGATGATCGACCCGCCCTGCCCCTGCGCGCGCATCTGATCGACGGCCATTTTCGTGCCGAAAAACACGCTGTCGAGATTGACGGCGATCTGCTTGTGCCAATCGGCAGCCGTCATTTCGCTCATATGGCGCAGCACCGCGATGCCCGCATTATTCACCATGATGTCGAGTCGGCCAAAGCGGGCGAGTAGCGCATCGCGCACGGCGGCCCATTGCGCTTCGCTGGTCACATCCTGCGCCATGGCCTCGGCCTCATGCCCTGCCGCGCGCAGTTCAGCGGCGCGCGCCTCCACCGCTTCGCCATCAAGGTCCGTCAGGAACAGGCTCGCCCCTTGCGCAGCCAAGATGCTGGCGGCGGCAAAGCCCAGCCCGCCGGCAGACGCGGCCCCTGTCACCAACGCCACCTTGCCCGAAAGGTCGATCATCTCAGCCGCTCTCCTGCAAAATTTGTCGCCGCCAAGCTAGGCGCGGGACCGGTGCCGGCAACTAGCCATATTCACAGAAAAATCGCCGCACCTATGACTGTCCAGAGTTCCAAGCGCGACCCGGTGGCGATAGCCTGCCCCTGACAGATGAATAAGGCAGAGGTGCGTGCATGGGCTATCACGAGACGATCGGCGATGAAGCGGCGAAAATGCTGGCGTTCGTCGAAAGCGGCACAACCGACAGCGCATCTGCGCCGATGGAAGTGCCCGCCACCGCCTATACCGACACAGACTATTTCGAGCGGGAGATGGAGACCATTTTCCTGCGCCTGCCGTTGCTGGCCGCGCTGACCGCCGAAATGCCCGATCCGGGCGATTTCAAGGCGATGGAACTGATGGGCAAGCCGGTCCTGATCACCCGACGCACGGACGGTAGCGTGGCCGCGATGCTGAATGTCTGCACCCATCGCGGCATGATCCTTCAACCCGAAGGCCATGGGAACAAGAAGCGCTTTTCCTGCCCCTATCACGCCTGGACCTTCGCCAATGACGGCAATCTGATCGGCGTGTCGGAACCGGGCAAGTTCGGCCCGGTCTGCAAGGAGGAACGCAACCTTGCCACCCTGCCCTGCATCGAGGCCGGCGGCGTCATCTGGGTCAGCCTGACCCACGGCGCGGACATGGACATCGCCGCCCATCTGGGCGGGATGCTGGACGACCTGAACGAATATGATCTCGCCAACTGGCATTATTGCGGTTCGCGGCGGATTTACGGGGCCAACTGGAAAATCGCTTATGACGGCTATCTGGAAGGCTATCATTTCGCCGCTGCGCACCCGGAGACGATCCATCCGCGCAGTTTCTCCAATATCATGCACTTCACCGCCTTCGGGCCCCATATGCGGGTCGGCTACCCGCAGGTGACGATCAAGGAAAAGCTGGAGGCGCAGCCGCGCGAGCGTTGGGGCCATATTGAAAATAGCGGCTATGATTTCGTCCGCACCATCTTCCCCAATGTCTCGATCTTCTTCGCACCCGAAATTACCCAGGTCGCACAGCTCATCCCCGGCCCGACGCCGGACAGGAACACCACCAACCTGATGTTCATCCGCCGCACGCCGCCGCGCGATGCGGAGGATGCAGCAGGCATCGAAGGCATGATGGACTGGCTGGCCGATGTCGTCGACCGGGAAGATTATGGCGTTGGGCTGAAGGTGCAGCAGGGGCTGGCGTCGGGCGCGCTCAAATCGGTGCTTTTCGGCAAGAACGAGCGCGGCAACCAATATTTCCACAAATATGTGGACTGGTTCGTCGCGGGCGACACGGACGCCGAACCGCCCGTCCTCTGAGCCCCATTTTATCAGGATAAGTTTTATGAAAAACCGCCGTTTCGTGCTTGTTTCGCACCCTGTCGGCGTGCCGACGCCCGACAATTTCACCCTGGTCGAGGAAGATGTCAGGCCGCTGGCCGAAGGCGAGGTTCGCACACGCAACCTCATCTTCGCCATCGAACCGGCCATTCGCGGCCTGCTGGACGCGGGCGACGGCACCTATCTGCCCAGCGTGCCGCTGGGCGGCATGATCCCCACCATGGTGCTGGGCGAAGTCACCGAATCGCGCAATCCCGCCTTCAAGGTCGGCGACTATGCGCGCGGCTTCATCGGGTGGGAGGAACAGAGCATCATCCCCGCCGACAATTTCGCCATCGAAAATGTGAAGATCGACCCGACCGTGCCGCTGACCGCCTATATGGGCGCTCTCGGATGGTCGGGCATCACCGCCTATATCGGCCTCAAGCGCATTGGTGAGATGGCGGCGGGCGATACCGTCGTCATCAGCGCGGCGGCGGGAGCCGTGGGCAGCGTCGCTGGCCAGATCGCGCGCCTGTCGGGCTGCCGGGCGGTCGGTATCGCCAGCACCGACAAGATTGCCGAGGTTCTGGGCGACCTCGGCTATGCAGCGGCAGTCGACTACAAGAGCGCGACGGACCTGTCGGCCGCGATCCGCGAAGCCTGCGATGGCAAGGGCGCGGACGTCTATTTCGACAATGTCGGCGGCAAGATCCTCGACACCATGTTGCCGCTGATGGCCGATTTCGGCCGAGTCGTCGTCTGCGGCATGGTCGCCAATTATAATAGTCAGAGCGATCCCTACCCGATCCGCAACCTTTGGGAGGTTTTGGTTCATCGGCTCACATTGCGCGGCTTCCTGGCTTATGAGCATCAGGACATGCTGGAGGAATCCGAACATGCCTTGGCCGACTGGATCAAATCCGGCGCGCTCAAGGCAACCGAAAATGTCGCCACCGGCATCGAGTCGACCCCCGACGCCTTCATCCGCCTGTTGTCCGGCCAGACGCGCGGAAAGACGCTGGTCCGGCTGAACGATTCTGTTTCGACCCTGGGGGATATGAAGATCGCATGAGCGGCATTGGCATGGAAAAGGCGTTGGAAATCGCCGATCGGGTGGAAGCCTTCGTTCGCGAGGTCATCGTCCCCTATGAAAGGGATCCCCGCATCGAGGTGCACGGCCATGGTCCGTCGGAGGAACTGATCATGGAAATGCGCGACAAGGCGCGCGCCGCCGGGGTGATGACGCCCCATATCCTGCCCGATGGCAACCATTTGTCGCAGCGCGAAACGGCCGTCGTGCTGATCCGGTCGGGCCTCTCGCCGCTCGGCCCGCTGGCCTGCAACACCATGGCGCCTGACGAGGGCAATATGTATCTGCTGGGCAAAGTGGGCAGTCCGGAACAGAAACAACGCTTCCTGAAGCAACTGGTGTCGGGCGAGGCGCGGTCGGCCTTTTTCATGACCGAGCCGGCCAGCGATGGCGGCGCGGGTTCCGACCCGTCGATGATGCAGACGACCTGCCATCCCGACGGCAACCACTGGGTCATCAACGGGCGCAAGGCGTTCATTACCGGGGCGCAGGGCGCGAGGGTCGGCATCGTCATGGCGAAGTCGACCGAGGGGGCGTGCATGTTCCTGGTCGACCTGCCCAACCCGGCGATCCGCATCGAACGGGTGCTCGACACCATCGACAGTTCGATGCCCGGCGGCCACGCCGTCGTTGCCATCGACAATCTGCGCGTTCCCGCCGACCAGATGCTGGGCGCCAGCGGCGAAGGCTTTCAATATGCGCAGGTGCGCCTTTCCCCCGCCCGCCTGTCGCACTGTATGCGCTGGCTGGGGGGGGCGATCCGGTCGCAGGAAATCGCCACCGCCTATGCCTGCAAACGCCACGCATTTGGCAAGCCGCTGGTTGACCATGAAGGGGTCGGCTTCATGCTCGCTGAAAACCTGATCGACATTCGCCAGGCCGAATTGATGATCGACTGGTGCGCGGGCGTGCTGGACACCGGATCGCTGGGCACGGCCGAAAGCTCCATGGCGAAGGTCGCCGTGTCCGAAGCGCTGATGCGGATCGCCGACAAATGCGTACAGGTGATGGGCGGCACCGGCGTCAGCGGCGACACGATCGTCGAACAGATATTCCGCGAAGTCCGCGCCTTCCGCATCTATGACGGCCCGACCGAAGTCCACAAATGGTCGATGGCCAAGAAGATCAAGCGCGATTTCGCAAAGGCCAATCCATGACCATCGGCGCTCAGGACGCCAACAGCGGCGCCACCCCGGTGCGCGAAGGCTATGCGCTTGATGAAGCCGCGCTGACCGGCTGGATGCAGGCGCATGTCCCCGGCTTTGCCGGGCCGCTGGCGATCGACCAGTTCAAGGGCGGCCAGTCCAACCCCACCTATCGCCTGCGTTCGCCCACCGCATCCTATGTGCTGCGCCGAAAGCCGCCCGGGCCGATCCTGAAGGGCGCTCATGCCATCGAGCGCGAGGTGCAGGTGATCACCGCGCTGGAGGAGGTGGGCTTCCCCGTCCCTCATATTTACGGGTTGTGCGAGGATGAAAGCGTCATTGGCACCGCATTCTATGTGATGAACATGGTCGAAGGACGGGTGATCTGGGACGCGACCTTTCCCGATGTGTCGCGCACCGCGCGCGCCGCCCAATTCGACGCGATGAATGCGACCATGGCGCAACTGCACAGCGTCGACACTGCGCCGCTGGAGGGTTTTGGCAAGCCGGGCAATTATTTCGCCCGGCAGATCAGCCGCTGGTCACGCCAATATGTCGAGGATGAAGCGGCGGGGCGCGATCCGGATATGGACTGGCTGGTGGACTGGCTGGCCGCCCATATCCCGGCGGGCGATGAGAGCAGCGTCGTCCATGGCGATTTCCGCTGCGACAACATGATATTCCACCCCAGCGAGCCGCGCGTTCTGGCGGTGCTCGACTGGGAATTGTCGACGCTGGGCCACCCGCTCGCTGATTTCAGCTATCATGCGATGATGTACCGGATGCCGCCGGACATCGTCGCGGGACTGGCAGGGGCAGACCTGGCCGCGCTCGGCATTCCGTCGGAGGAAGACTATATCGCCGCCTATTGCGCGCGCACCGGGCGGGCGGGCATCGCCAACTGGCCCTTCTTCATGGCGTTCAACTTCTTCCGCCTCGCCGCCATTTTTCACGGCATCAAGGGCCGCGTGATCCGGGGGACGGCATCCTCCGCAAACGCCCGCGAACGCGCCGAAAACTTCCCGCGCCTCGCCCGCATCGCGCGCAGCAGCGTCGATTGAGGCCCGGCCGGGCGCGTCATCCGGTCCGGCAGCCTTCCGCCATCGGGGCCATGCGCTTGGAGCCGTCAAGCCGGATGACTTCGCTGTCAGCATCGGCCTGCGGATGACGGATTGCGCCCACTGCGCCGATCTGTCGTTACAAACCGATCAGTGCGCCGCGCCCCAGCTTGGCCCATGGCCGATTTCCACGCCCAGCGGCACCGACAGCTTCACAAGGGGTTCAGCCGCCCCTTCCATCACCCGCCGGATGACGGCGCTCGCCGCCGCCACATCAGCTTCGGGCAGTTCGAACACCAGTTCGTCATGGACCTGGAGCAGCATCTTCACCTCTCCCAGCCCCTCGGCCGCCAGCGCAGGTTCCATGCGGGCCATGGCGCGCTTGATGATGTCGGCGCTGGTGCCTTGGATGGGCGCGTTGATGGCGGCGCGCTCGGCCCCCTGCCGCTCGTGCTGGACCGGCGCCTTGATACGGGGGAACCATGTCTTGCGGCCAAACAGCGTCTCTGTGTACCCGCGCTCCCGCGCCTTTTCGAGCGTCTCGTTGATATAGACGCTGATGCCGGGAAAACGCTCATAATAACGGGATATCATGTCCTGCGCCTCTTCCGGCGGGATTTCGAGCCGGGCGGCCAGACCCCAGCGCGAAATGCCGTAAAGGATGGCGAAGTTGATCGTCTTGGCCCGGCCGCGCGTGTCGCGGTTGACCTCTCCGAACAGCTGCTGGGCGGTGGCGGCGTGAATATCCTCCCCCTTGGCGAAGGCGTCCTTCAGCGCCGGGACATCGGCCATATGGGCGGCAAGCCGCAATTCGATCTGGCTATAATCCGCCGCCAGGATGACATTGCCCGGTTCAGCGACAAAGGCATGGCGGATCTGGCGACCGATTTCGGTGCGGATCGGGATATTCTGAAGGTTCGGGTCGGTGGAGGACAGCCGCCCGGTCTGCGCGCCGGTCAGCGAATAGCTGGTGTGGACACGGCCGGTATCGGCGTTGATCTGCGCCTGAAGCGCGTCGGTATAGGTGGATTTGAGCTTCGACAATTGCCGCCAGTCGAGGATCTTGCCCGCAATCTCCGCCCCTTGCGCCTTCAACTGCTCCAGCACGGTGACATCGGTGGAATAGGCGCCGGACTTGCCCTTCTTGCCCCCCTTATACCCCATTTTGTCGAACAGGATCGCCCCCAGTTGCTGGGTCGATCCGATGGCGAAGGGCTGGCCCGCCAGTTCATGGATTTCGCCCTCCAGCGCGGCGATCCCGGCGGTGAATTCGGCCGACAGGCGCGACAGGGCTTCGCGGTCGACCTTGATCCCGCGCTGTTCCATCCCCGCCACGACCGACACCAGCGGCCGGTCGACAAGCTGATAGACGCGGCTCGCCCCTTCATTGGCGACGCGGGTGCGGAACAGGGTCCACAGGCGCAGCGTGACGTCGGCGTCCTCGGCGGCATAGGCGGTCGCCTTGTCCAGCGGCACTTCGGCAAAGCTGATCTGGCTCTTGCCAGTCCCCACGACATCCTTGAAGGCGATGCACTCATGGTTCAGGTGCGCGCGCGCCGCCTCGTCCATGCCATGGCCCGACAACGACTGCCCGGCGTCAAGGTTGAAGCTCATCACCATCGTGTCGTCATAGGGGGCGACGTCGATGCCGTGACGGCGCAGGACGATCAGGTCATATTTGATATTCTGCCCGACCTTCAGGACCGCGTCGTCCTCCAGCAGGGGCTTCAATTTCGCCAGCACCAGCGCGCGGTCAAGCTGTTGCGGCCGCTCCGCGAACATGTCCCGCCCGCCATGGCCGACGGGGATGTAACAGGCGCGGTTCGGCCCGGTGGACAGGCACAGGCCAACCAGTTCGCAGGATATGGCGTCCAGCCGGTCCGTTTCCGTATCGACGGCGACCACGCCCAGCGCGGTCGCCTCCGCGATCCAGCGGTCAAGCGCGATTTCATCCACCACCGTTTCATATTGGCTGCGGTCGATGGGCGGGGCGGCGTCCTGCACCGGCGGGGGGGGCGGCGCCATGTCCGACACGACCGCCGATGCCGCCGCGACCGCGACAGCGGCGGCGGGCGCGCCCAGCCGCGCCAGCAGCGACTTGAAACCGTGGTGGTCCAGGAACTGTTGCAGCGGCTCGGGCGGAATGCCCTTCAGCGTCAGGTCGTCGAGCGGTTCGGGCAGGTCCATCGCATCGTGCAACGCCACCAGCCGCCGCGACAGCCGCGCCATGTCGGCATGGGCGATCAGGCTTTCCTGCATCTTCGATTTCTTCATCGTCGGCGCGGCCTCCAGCGCCGCCTCCAGCGATCCATATTCGGTAATCAGCTTCGCCGCCGTTTTCGGCCCGATGCCCGGAATGCCCGGCACATTGTCGACGCTGTCGCCCATCAGCGCCAGCACGTCGCCCAGTTGTTCGGGCGACACGCCGAACTTGCCCATCACATAGTCCGCGCCGCGCCGTTCGTTGCGCATCGTGTCGTACATGTCGACGCCCGGTTGGATGAGCTGCATCAGATCCTTGTCGGAACTGACGATCGTCACCTTCCAACCCTGCGCCACGGCGGCCTTCGTATAGCTGGCGATGATATCGTCGGCCTCAAAACCCGCCTCCTCGATACAGGGTAGCGAAAAGGCGCGGGTGGCGTCGCGGATCATCGGAAACTGGGGGACCAGATCTTCCGGCGCAGGCGGGCGATTCGCCTTATACTGGTCGTACATGTCGTTGCGGAAGGTGTGCGACCCCTTGTCCAGCACCACGGCCAGATGAGTAGGCCCCTCAGCCTTGCCCAACTCCTCCGCCAGCTTCCAGAGCATGGTGGTATAGCCATAAACCGCGCCGACAGGCTGGCCATGTTTGTTGGTGAGCGGCGGCAACTGGTGATAGGCGCGAAAGATGTAGCCGCTGCCGTCGACCAGGTAGAGATGATTCTGGGTCATGCGGACGGGATAGCCGCGATTGGCCAAGCCCTCCAGCCCGCATGCCAATCAATCTATTTCGCGGCCTTGGCGATTTCCTCCAACTGCTTGGCCTTGGCTTCCTCTTTGGTCGCCTGGGCGACGGCGATCTCCTTCATGTAAAAGAATACCTCCTTGAACAGGCCCCTGACCTGATCGGGCGTGAGGTTGCCCATCGCCTGCTGCTCGCAAATACGAAAAAGCGCCTCGCGCGCCAGCAGCACGACATTGTCGCGTCCCGCCAGCGCCAAGGCCGTTGACGCCGCCGAAGCATCGACGCCATTGGCTTCAACCCCGCCCGCGCTGATGTCAGCCTTCAGGCCAGTGGACAGCGACAGCGCCACATCCGGCGCCGGCTCCGCGCAACTTGTGACCTTGCCGGTCGCATCAGTGGCGACCCACGCCCCGCGCCGGGAGGAATCATGGCTGACCAGATAGCGGGCATTGGGCTCCAGCTTCCGGACCGACGTCGGCGGATAGAAATTGGTGCAGCCGCCCAGAATGACGGCAATGATGCAGATGGCGTAACGCATGGTATCGACCTCCCTGTCTGCCCGACAAATATCGCAGGCAAGGGAACGGTCATCATCGAGACGACTCCGTAACGGATAAAAGCCGGCCGCCGCCTAACGCGCGCTATGGCTGGCCGCCACCGCCCGCGCCACCGACTGCATCAATGCCCAGCGCGACGGGATGGGCAGCGTCGTGCTGCCGATCATCACCGCCACGGCATAGCTGACGCCATCAGGCGCGGTCATGATGCCGATGTCGTTATAGCCGGTGGAGCGCGGCGGCAGATCCTGCCCCGTGCCAGTCTTGTGCAGATAGGACCAGCCCGGCGGCACCCCGCCCTTGATCCGTTGCGGACCAGTCTTGGCCTGCTCCATGATCGACAGCAGCAGGCGGGTTGAGGCGGGCGAGAGCATGTCCCCCTGCTTGAGCTTCACCAGCGCCTGCACGATCGAATTGGGCGCAGCGCCGTCCGGCGGGTTGGCCAGATAATTATCGAGCGCCTTCACCCGCACCGCCATGGGAAGTTTCGAGCGCGCGGCATAGAAATTGCGGCCGATGGAATAGTCCTGCCGCCAGTCCAGCCCCGCCGTCGCCGATTGCAGCAACCGCTCGCCCGGCCCGAAACGAATGTCGCGGATGAAACGGCGCGCTAGGAAACCACGCACCGCTTCCGGCCCGCCCGCCGCGCGCAGCAGCGCGTCATTGGCGGTATTGTCGCTCTGCGTCATCGCCCGGCGCAGCAGATCGAGATAGGTGGTGGTCCAGCCATTGGCGCCGACATTGGCGGCGCTGGGCTGGTGAAACAGCGTCAGGTCCGACCGGGTGATGGTGGTCGAACCATTGAGGTCGAGCTTGCCCCGGTCGACCGCATCGAGGAAGGTCATTGCCACCCACAGTTTCGACACGCTCTGTTGGGGGTAGAGCGCCGTGCCACCATGGGCGACGGTCCAGTCCGCGCCGACCCGGCGAACCGCTATGCCCACCTTGCCGTTGAACGACGCGCCCAGCGACCGGATGGCGGCCACCAACGATGCCGGTGGCGTTTCGGCCATGTCGATGGATTGATAGGGCAGGCCCGGCGTGGTCGGCGGCAACGGCCGGGCCGGCGCAGCGGCGACCGGAGGCGGCGCGGGCCTTGGCGCGGTCGCGCGCGGCGGCTCTGGCGCGCTGACGCAGGACGACAGCGCCAGCGCCAATAAGATCAATCGGCCAGCATCGCTGACCGTCAGGGACGTCAAGCGCCCACCCCGATGGCTACCCATTTTATTCACCCGCTCTTGTGCGACTATTGGGCCAGCGCGGCGGCGTTGCGCGCAAGCCCTCTTGCGACGAATGATTCCCTATCTGCGATGTAAGGAGGCTGAACGGCACCGCGCCTGTCAAACGATCATGGACGGTTAAGTTCACTTGCGGCAGAGCGGCGGGCATGAATATCGACCGCCGCACACTGATCGCCGGAATCGCGCTGGCGGCCACACCCTGGGTCGCCCGGGGAGCGCCGCCCTTTGCATCCCGCCGGATCGCGGTTTCGGTGCGCGGGCGCGGGCCGGACGTGGTGCTGATCCCCGGCCTCGCCAGCGGGCCAGGCGTTTGGAACGCGATGGTCGCCGCCCTGCCCGACTATCGCCTGCACCTGGTCCATATCGCCGGATTTGCTCGCCTGCCCGGCGATCTCAACCGCACCGGGCCAGTGCTCGCGCCGGTCAGGGATGAAATCGCCCGCTGCATTGCGACACTCGGATCGCGGCGTCCGGCGGTGATCGGTCATTCCATGGGCGGGACGCTGGCGATGATGATCGGCCTGCGCGGCCTGGCCAGCCGGGTGATGGTGATCGACATGCTGCCCGCCGGGGCCGGGATGCTGGGCGGAACGGCGAACGGCTTGGGCTTTCTGGCCGATCAACTGGGTCAATATTTCACCGGCACGCGCGCCGGTCGGCGTTATCTGGCGGACATCGTTTCGCGAGCGCCGGGCGCGCAGGGCAGCGAGCCGGACGTCATCGCCAATGCGCTGCGCGATCTGGCGCAGGTCGATCTGGCCCCCTCGCTCGCGCGCCTGAATGTGCCGCTGGAGGTGCTCTATGCGGTGGGCGGCGACCGCGCGCAGGCGGCGGAAATCAGCAGGCGCTTCCGGGCCGCCTATGCTGGCAAGCGCGACGCGCACCTGCGCGCCATCGGCCCCAGCGGTCACATCATCATGGCCGACCAGCCGGCCCGTTGCGCCGCGGCGATGCGGTCGTTCCTCTCGGGCAGGGCATAAAAGCCTTCGCATCCGCACCCATATTTGACCGCGATCAAGGGAATCGCGCCGCCATTTGCTAAATCAGGGGTCCCGATGATGTGCTTGCAGCGCATCTCTCCTCCTCCTCCGGCGCGGTCCCACTTTGGGCACCGCGCCACTTTTTTGGCGGATTTCAAGGGTAGAGAACGGTATCGAGCGCCTGCGGCAGCATATCAGGATAATCCAGCGTATAGTGCAGCCCCCGGCTTTCCTTGCGGTGCAGCGCCGACCGCACGACCAGCCGCGCCACTTCCAGCAGGTTGCGCAGTTCGATCAGGTCGGGCGTCACCCGGAAATTGCCGTAATATTCATCCACCTCCTGCGCCAGAAGGGCGACGCGGTGCTGCGCCCGCTCCAGCCGCTTCGTGGTGCGGACGATGCCGACATAGTCCCACATGAAGCGACGGATTTCCTTCCAGTTGTGCTGGACGATGACCTCCTCGTCGCCGTTGGTGACGCGGCTTTCGTCCCACGCTCGGATCGGTGGCGGGGCGGGCAGCTCGTCCCAATGGGCGCGGATATGCCTGGCCGCCGCCTCGCCAAAGACGAAACATTCCAGCAGCGAGTTGGACGCAAGGCGATTGGCCCCGTGCAGGCCGCTCTCCGTCACTTCGCCCGCGGCATAAAGCCCCGGCAGGTCGGTGCGGCCATGAAGGTCGATGATCACCCCGCCACAGGTATAATGCTGCGCCGGAACGATCGGGATCGGCTCCTTCGTGATGTCGATGTCCAGGTCCAGCAGACGGGCATAGATGGTCGGGAAGTGATGCTTCACGAATTCCGGATCTTTGTGACTGATGTCCAGATGGACATAATCGAGGCCCAGCCGCTTGATTTCATGATCTATGGCGCGCGCCACCACGTCGCGCGGCGCCAGTTCCGCGCGGGGGTCAAAGCGCGGCATGAAACGCTCGCCCGCGCCCGGCACACCGGGGGGCAGCTTCAGGTGCCCGCCCTCGCCCCGGACCGCTTCGGTAATCAGGAAATTCTTGACCTCAAGATTGTAGAGGCAGGTCGGATGAAACTGGTTCATTTCCATGTTGGACACGCGACACCCCGCGCGCCACGCCATGGCGATGCCGTCGCCGGTCGCCCCGCGCGGCGCGGTGGAAAACAGGTAGGTGCGCCCCGCCCCGCCGGTGCACAATATCGTCGCCTTGCCCAGCAGCGCGTCGACATGGCCGCTCGCCTTGTTGAAGGCATAGACTCCCCAGACATGGCCGTCGCCCGAATAGGTTTCGCCATGGCGGGATGTGATGAGGTCGATGGCGACCATGTCCTCCATCAGGGTGATGTTGGGATTGGCCCGCGCCGCCTTCACCAGCGCTCGCTGCACCGCCGCCCCGGTGGCGTCATCGACATGGACGATGCGGCGATGGCTGTGCCCGCCCTCGCGCGTCAGGTGCCAGCGTTCGCCAAAATCCTCACCCTCGTTGAACGGCACGCCAAGCGTCGCCAGCCGCTCGATCGCGGCCGGCGCTTCAGACACGACGAACTCGACGGTGCTACGGTCGTTGAGCCCCGCGCCCGCGATCATCGTGTCCTCTACATGCGCCTCGAAACTGTCACCCGCGTCGAGTACGGCGGCAATGCCGCCCTGCGCCCAGTTGGTCGACCCCCCGTCGAGCGCTCCCTTGGCCAGCACCACGACCTTGCGGTCCTGCGCCAGATTGATGGCGGCGGTCAGACCGGCCGCGCCAGACCCGATGATGACGACGTCGTGGGTGGTGATGGGCATCTTCGTCCTGAATTATCTTCTTGTCATGACATGCAGGCCGCATGGCCCAGCCACCCATTTGAAAGGAAACGGGCTACCGGGCAAGGGGCGCGCGGACCCGACCGGCCAAACCGTCAGGCATCCGCCGTCAGGTGGAGGAACACATCCTCCAGATCCGGGTCGCGCGTCACCACATCGACTATGGCCAGACCGCTGGCCTGAACCGCGGCCAGAACCTGCCCGGCATTGGCCCGGTCCTTCAGGTAGGTAATGGTCAGCGTACGCTCGTCCACCCGTTCCACCTTCTCGAAACAGGGTGCCTCGGGCGCTGTCGCGATGTCGCGGTCGACCGTCACCTGCACGACCTTCTCCTGCGCCATCGAGAGCAATTCGCGCGTCGTCTTGTCGGCGATCACCCTGCCATGGTTGATGATGCCGATGCGGTCGCACAATTGCTGCGCTTCTTCCAGATAATGGGTGGTCAGCACGATGGTGACGCCCATGGCGTTGAGTTCGCGCACATAGGCCCACAATTGCTGACGCAATTGCACATCGACCCCGGCGGTCGGCTCGTCGAGCACCAGAATCGGCGGCGAATGCACCATCGCCTTCGCCACCAGCAGCCGCCGTTTCATGCCCCCCGACAGGGTGCGGGCATAGGCGTTGGCCTTGTCCTGCAGATGGACGGCGCGCAGCAATTCCATCGACCGCCGCCTGTCCCTCGGCACGCCATAATAGCCTGCCTGGTTCTCCAGCGTTTCCAGCGGCGTGAAGAAGGGATCGAAAACGATTTCCTGCGGCACGATGCCGATGCTGTTCTTGGCGTTGCGGGGATTGGCGTCGATGTCGAAGCCCCAAATGCGCGCGCTGCCCGATGTCTTGTTGACCAGACCCGCAAGGATATTGATCGTCGTCGACTTGCCTGCGCCATTGGGGCCGAGCAGCCCGTAAATCTGCCCGCGCGGAATGGAGAGCGAGATGGAATCGAGCGCCTTCTTGCCGCCCTTGTAGACCTTGGTCAGGTCGCGAATCTCGATGGCGGCGGCGGGCTGAGCGGAATCGGTCATGGTCGCGTCTTAATCTGGGGAAGCGGACAGGCCAAGGGAAGGGCGTGCGCGGCTATTTTTGTCGGCCCCACGGGTCGGCGACATCGGGATCGCTGGCGCACATGGCGAGCAGCGCCTTCCACTGAACGGTGTCGAGCGCGGGCGCATATTGCGCATTCTTGTCCACCGCCCCGGCGAACCGCGCGCGCCGATCGGCAGACAGGGGGTGGGACGAAAGCCAGGTCATGGCGCGGGCCGCATCATCGTCGCCCTCGACATGGCCCAGCCGCTCGAAAAAGCCGGCGGTCGCCGCCGGGGAGACATGGGCGGCGCGCATTTGCTCGATGGCCACGCCATCGGCGGCGTCTTCCGCCTCCCGCCCATAGCTGAGCGCCAATGCGCCGTTCAGATACCCTCCGGCATCGCCGCTGAAACCGCCGAGCACGACGCTCAGCCCCAGTTGCCGGATCAGGCCGGCCAGCGTGTCACGATGGCGGACATGGCCCAATTCATGGCCCAGCACCCCGGCCACCTCGTCGGGCGACTGGGCCTGTTGCAGCAGCCCGTCGAACAATATGATCCGCCCGCCCGGCAAGGTGATGGCGTTGATCAACGGGATATTGGTGACGACAACCTCGCGCGCTTCGCCCTTCGGGTCGATTTTCGCGACCATCTGCGCCAGCGCCGCCTCTCCTGCCCCGCCATGGCACACGCGCCCGCCCAGATCGCCGACCATGGCGTCGCCCATGCTGTTTTCCCAGCTTTGCGGGACGAGCGGCGCCAGCCAGGCCGGCGATTGCAGGACGCCATAAACGACGACCGCCGCCGCCAATGCGAAGGCGCCCGCCGCTGGCCACAGGCCGAATCGGTCGATCCAGCGGCCATAGCGTTCGCCACCGGGCAGGCGCGCGGCAATGTCCGGCGGCGCGTCCCCCGAAAAGCCCAGCCGCCAGCCGGGAATCTGGCGATGGCCATAGGCGCTCCGGCCTGCTTCCCTGCCTATGAAGAGAAGGTCCGACCATGATATTCGCTGGCCCGTCCAGTCATTTTCAACGTCTTCCAGACGAAAGCCATGGGCATCGGCGCGCAGCTTGACAATGCGCCGCGTCGCCGTTTCCCCGTCGTAATGCCACAGTTGAAACTGGGACATGAAGGTCAGAAAGCCCCTACGTCAAAGGCATCCAGCAGTCCCTCGCCATGACGCGACGCCTTGGTCTGCGACTGCCCCAATTGGTCGAGGTTGATTTCACCCGACGCGCCCAGATGCGTGATGAAGAATTTCCAATGCCGATAATCCAGAAATATTGCGCCGATCCCCAGGGTAAGCACAACCAAGGCGATGTCGCCGAAAAAGAGCGCCAGCCAGTCATCGGTGCTGGCCTCGAAGGAAAACTGCAGCCCGCCCCAGTGGAGGTTGCTGATCGCTTCGCGAAGAAAAGCCGCATAATAGGCCAGCGCGATGAGGCCCAGAAGCACATACACGCCAACGAAAATCACCAGAAAGGCGATGATCCGCAAAACGGGCGGAAAATTGGACATCACCCGAACGCCGCCGCCAAGCTCGCTTCCGAACGTCCCAGCCGTAGCAATCGCGAGCAGCACGAACAGCAAAGGGGCCAGGTAAAAGAGCAGGAACCGGCCCATAAGCGGGCGCGCCCGTCCACTGGCCACCAGCGTCTCCGATCCGAAGCTCATCCGGTTCATCCGGCGATTCCACAGGGACATCATCGACCAGGGAATGAGCAGGCCCATCGGCGCATAGGCGATCATGGTCCGCCACATATATTGGACGCCAAAGCCGAAGCCGCTATCGTCGCTGCCCCCCCGGATGCCGCGCCACCATGTGCGGGCGAGCCGATAGCGCAGAGCGCGAAAACGGGCCACGCCTGTAAAGTAAAAGATGGTGAAGAAGGCCGCCAGCGTCAGCGCCGCCGCCAATTCCTCCCGTCCCTGAAGGATCAGCGCCTGCGCACCGAATTGCAGGAACAGGAACGGCAAGCCGATCAACACGATCACCATGAGAAAGCCGACAAAAAGCTCCTTGCCCGTTCCCGTCCATTCCAGATGATCGTCTATAAAACGGCTGTTGGCCCAAAGATAGCGACGCGACCGGGCAGTCCCCCAGAAACGGTAAATACCAAGAGTGACAATCGTCAGCAGCAGGTTGGTAAAGGCTATTGGCGCATAATCCCGCCAACGACCTTCAAACGCAAAGCTGGCCTGCGCATCTTCTTCCATCCCGGTGCCCCCGACTATGCCCCGAGCGCACCAGACAACGACGGACGCAGCAGGTCAAGTCAGAAGCTGCTATATCGTTCATTTCCGACGAAACCCAGGTTGGTAACGCCCACGCGGCGGATGTCCGCCAGTATCTCATCGACCATTACATAACGGGCGTCGGCGCTGGGTTCGAACTGCAGTTCCGGTTCGGTGGGCAGCGCCAGCGACCGCGCGAGATATTGGCGCAACATCATCCGGTCGATGGCGGCGCCGTTCCAGCGGATCTGCCCCGCGCCATCCACGGTCAGGCGATTACGCACCGGATCGGGCATGGGCGCTGTCGGGTCGGCGGCCTCGCCCGGCAGGTCAATCCCCACGCTGTGCGTCTGGAGAGGAATGGTGATGATGAACATGATGAGCAGCACCAGCATCACGTCGATCAGCGGCGTCGTGTTCATGTCGCCCATCGGCTGCGCATCGGCTTCGGGACGGGACAGGGAAATGGCCATCGCTTCACCCTCCTAAATTTAATGTTATAACATAATAAAAATGCCTCATTTGCTGGCCCGGCGCAAGCGGCCTTCTATTGACAGGCCGGACCGCCCATTTAAGGGGAAGGCGCGGCTTTTCCGGGGCCGCGTCCCTATCGCTTTGCCAAGGAAATTCCTCGTGTCCGCCATGATCAAGATCACCCTGCCCGACGGTAACGTGCGCGAAGTCGCGCCCGGCACCACCCCGGCGGACATCGCGGCGGCGATCGGACCGGGCTTGGCCAAGGCGGCGATTGCCGCGCGCGTGGATGGCGAGCTGCGCGACCTCATGCTGCCGCTGGAGGCCGACGCCCATCTGGCGCTGGTGACTGCGAAGGATGAAGCCGATGCGCTGGAGCTGGCGCGCCATGATTTCGCTCATGTCCTGGCCGAAGCGGTGCAGGCGCTGTTCCCCGGCACGCAGATCACCTTTGGCCCGTCGACCGACGACGGTTTCTATTATGACGTGATGGCTCCGGCGTCGCGCGCGCCCTTCTCGATGGAGGATCTGCCCGCGATCGAGGAGAAGATGCGTGAGATCATCCGCGCCGACAAGCCGCTGATTCGCGAAGTCTGGATGCGGGAAGACCTGATTTCCCGTTGGGAATCTCTTGGAGAGACGTTCAAGGCCGAATGGGCCAAGGAACTTCCCGAGTTTGAGGACCTGACCGTCTATTGGTCCGGCGATCCGAACGGACCCAATGGCGATACGGCATGGATGGACATGTGCCGGGGGCCGCATCTGGCCTCGACCGGCAAGCTCGATCCGGCGGCGTTCAAGCTGATGCGCGTCGCGGGTGCCTATTGGCGCGGCGACCAGAAGAATGCGCAGCTGACGCGCATCTACGGCACCGGCTGGCTCAACAAGAAGCAGCTCGACGCGCATCTCCACAGGCTGGAGGAAGCGGCCAAGCGCGACCACCGCAAGATCGGCCAGGAAATGGACCTGTTCCACCTCCAGCAGGAGGCGCACGGGTCGGTTTTCTGGCACCCAAGGGGATACCTCATCTGGCGCGAGTTGGAAGCCTATATGCGTCGCGCCATCGACGCCGCCGGATACCGCGAGGTCAAGACGCCGCAGGTGATGGACGCGCGCCAGTGGGAGCAGTCAGGCCACTGGGGCAAATATCGCGAAAACATGTTCGTCATCCCCGACGAAGCGCCCAATGTCGCGGATGAGGGCCCATTGGTGTCGGACGATGCCGAATGGATGGCCCTCAAGCCGATGAACTGCCCCGCGCACGTCCTGATCTTCCGCCAGGGGATCAAGAGCTATCGCGACCTGCCCTTGCGCTTCTACGAAAATGGCTGCTGCCACCGCAACGAGCCGCATGGCGCGCTGCACGGCCTGATGCGCGTGCGCCAGTTCACGCAGGACGACGCACACATCTTCTGCCGCGAGGACCAGATCGTCGAGGAAGTCCGCGCCTTCTGCGCGCTGGCCGACCGCATTTACAAGGATTTTGGCTTCACCTATTCGATTAAGCTGGCGCTGCGCCCCGAAAAACGGTTCGGCAGCGACGAGATGTGGGACAAGGCGGAAAATGAACTGCGCGACGCGGTGGCGGCGGCGGGGCTCAACACGCCCGAATATGGCTGGGAGGAACTGCCCGGCGAAGGCGCCTTCTACGCGCCCAAACTGGAATGGCACCTGACCGACGCCATCGGCCGCACCTGGCAGGTCGGCACCATCCAATCGGACCGGGTGCTCCCCGAACGGCTCGACGCCAGCTATATCGGCGAGGATGGCGAACGCCACCGCCCGGTCATGCTCCACCGCGCGATCTTCGGCAGCTATGAACGGTTCATCGGCATATTGATCGAACATTATGCGGGCAAATTCCCGTTCTGGCTGGCGCCGGTGCAGGCGGTGGTCGCGACCATCGTGTCCGACGCGGACGACTATGCGGGCGAGGTCGTCGAGAAGCTGCGCGCAGCGGGCATCCGCGCCGAACTCGACGTGCGCAACGAGAAGATCAACTACAAGGTGCGCGAGCACAGCGTCGCCAAGGTGCCCAACCTTCTCGTCGTCGGCCGACGCGAGGCGGAGGAAGGCACCGTCGCCCTGCGCGTGCTGGGCAAGGAGGGCCAGACCATGCTTTCCCTCGACGACGTCATTTCGCGCCTTGCAAATGAGGCGCTGCCGCCCGATATGCGCTGAGGCGACAAGGCCACAAGGGTCCGTGATTCCGCACAGGCGGCAGCACGGGCCCCTTTGCGCTTTGCGCAAAAGCCGCTAAGAGCCATCCGTTTTTGAAACGACCACAGGAGAAGCCGCTATACGTCCCCCGATGATGCGCCGCCCGCTGGCGCCGCCGCCGAAATCCGGTCCCCGTTATAATGAGTTCATCACCGTGCCCAAGGTGCGCGTGATTGACGATGAAGGCGAAAATCTGGGCGTGATGTATACGCAGGAGGCGATCGAGCGCGCCTATGAGATCGGGCTGGACCTGGTTGAAGTGTCGCCCACCGCCGATCCGCCGGTCTGCAAGTTCCTGGACATCGGCAAGTACAAGTACGAAGCCCAGAAAAAGGCGAATATCGCCCGCAAGACCCAGAAGACGCAGGAGCTCAAAGAGATCAAGATGCGTCCGAACATCGACGATCATGATTATGATACGAAGATGAAGAAGGTCCATGATTTCATCGGCGAAGGCGACAAGGTGAAGATCACCCTGCGCTTCCGCGGCCGCGAACTCAGCCACCAGCAGCTTGGCATGGCCCTGTTGCAGCGCGTCGCGGAAAATGTGGCGGAGATCGCCAAGGTCGAAGCCTATCCCCGCATGGAAGGTCGCCAAATGCTGATGGTGCTCGCCCCGAAATAAGGGCCACGCTTCGGACAGGATGATGACGGGTGGTGGTCGGGTGCGGCCGCCGCCCGTTTCGATTCGGGCATGACGGTCAGAAGGCGTCGGGGCGCAGCGCAATCTCGAACGCCCAGGCGGGTAGCGCCGCCAGCGCCATGCAGGTGCCCAGCGGCACCTGTGTCGTGGCTGTCACGGATCGCCCGGCCAGCCGCGCGCCAAGCGCCATGATCAGCCCGATCAGCGCAGCGATAAGCAGCAGGAACGGCAGCGCCTGCCACCCCAGCCAGGCTCCCAATGCCCCCAACAGTTTGGCATCGCCCAGCCCCAGCCCCTCACGCCCGCGCAACAGGCGATAACCGGTCGAAATCGCCAGCAGCGCGCCATAACCCGCGACCGCACCGATCACCCGGTCGGCCAGCATGGCGTCGGTGCTCCAAAAGCCGATGGTAAGGCCCAGAAAAACCAGCGGCAGCGTCACCGCGTCCGGCAGCCAGAAATGCCGCCAGTCGAACACCGACAGCGTCAGCAGCAGCCAGCCCAGCAAGGCCCAGCCCACGCCGCCCAGGCCGGGCATCCACCCGAACGCCAGCGCACCGATCGCTGCGCAGGCCCATTCCATCCGGCCGTGGATCGGGTCGATCCGCGCGCCGCATGTCCGGCACCGTCCGCGAAAGGCGAGCGCGCTGACAATCGGGACCAGATCGGACAGCCCCAGTGTGCGCCCGCAGCCATCGCAGGCGGATCGTCCGCGAGCAACGCCCCGCCCCTGCGGCCAGCGCAGGATGATCGTCGACAGGAAACTGCCGGCGACGGCGCCCAGAACCGCGCCCGCCAGCGCGGGCAGGATGGCGGTCACAGCGATCCCGCGATGCTCAGCAATTGCGCCCCGCCCACGCTTCGGAAACCTGCCGCGCCCAGCGCCGCCGCCAACGCGGCGTCGCCCGTCTGCACCCGCATTTCGGCGGTGTAGCGGCCATTCTCCGCAAATCGCAGGGTCAATGTCTCCATCGCCGACTGGCTGACCAGCGGAATGAGCAACGCCTCGCCATCACAGCGCAACGCGCCCGACAGGCCCTGCGACAGGTTCAGCCCCTCGATCCGGCCAGTGACGCTGGCATGAACATTGCCCTCTGCACTGATACACCGCCCCCCGGAAAAGCGGGCGCTGACCTTATCCATGCGCAGGCTGCCGATGGGCAACGGCGCCAGCGCCGATCCCAGCGGAACCGCGCCGGTAACATCGTCGATGCCGATCCCTCCGACCCCCGTGCCGATGCCGCCGCTGACGTCGTCGGGCAGGCCCTTGGCGCGCACCATGTCGATCCCCAGCCGCCCCTTGAACAGATGCAGCGGCGACAGCCCGACCCGCACCGTCCCCAGCGGCACATCGCCGATCATCAGCGAATCGATCCGCCCGCTCCACATCGTCCCGCGCACGTCGCGCGCGCTTGTCCCCAGCCGCTCCAGCCCGGCCATGCCCAGCGCCAGCCGCAGGGGTAAAAGCAGGACCAGCGCAAAGAACAACACCAGCAACAGGCCAAGCCATGCCCGGCGCGAAAGCGTAAGGCCCATCATCGCGCCAGCACCGCCTGCACCGCGACGCTGCCTGCCGTCGGCGCGGGCCGTGCGCTCAATGTCTCGACACGAATGCCCTGCGCCTCCAGCCCGGCCAGCCAGCCGAACAGCGCCACCGGCCGGACCGACGCCATGGCGATGTCCATCCGGTCCGCCCCCTGCGCGTCCGCCCGTTCCAGCGTCAGCCCGGCTTCAGCGGCGCTCTGCCCGACCAGTTGGTCCATCGGCGTGCCGTCGCGCGCCGGGGCGGATGCGGGCAATTGCTTGAGCATCTTCACCTTGGCGCGGATCGCCGCATTGGCGTCGGCCGCCGCCAGCATCGCCGCGCGCGAATTGGTCCATGCCCGTTCCACCGGCCGCGCAATGCCCAGCCACAGAATGACCAGCGCCAGCAGGGCGAACATCACGCCCAGCATCCATTGTTCGCGCGGCGACCGTGCAGCCCAGGCGGCTTTGAAACTGTCCATCATGCCTTCACCGTAATATCGGCCAGAGTGCGCCCGCCCGGATCCTGCGAGGATGTGGCGGTGATCGTGAAACCGGCCGATTGCAGCGCCACCAGCACGATATTGATGTCCTGCGCCCGCGCGGCGGCCAAGGTGACGCGCAGCAACCCGTCGGGGTCGCGCGACAGCGCCGTCACCGCCACGCCCGGCGCGCCCTGCATGGCGTTTATCAGGCCCGACAACGGCGCGGAGAAGGTGCTGCCCCCCGCCCCGCGCACCGCCAGCCGCGCCTCGATCTCCGCCTGGGCGGCGATCAGGTCGGTCGCCTGCGGCAGCACCTGCTGCGCCAGCGCCAGACTGTCGCGATCGAGCCGCGCGGCTTCCATGCGATAGCGGGCTATGCCGATCAGCGCGATCAGCAGGCTGGCGAGCAGAATCAGGCCGGTCCACAACGCCATGCGCCTGAGCGCGCGATTGTCGATAGTGCGCTGACGCTGCTTCGCAAATTCGCTTGAGCGCAGGTTGATCGGCGGCGCGGCGAGCGCTGCGACCATGGCGTCCTCGACGATGGCGTCGGATATATCGCGCACCAGAGCATCGGCGGGCAGCAACAGCGCCGCCATGTCACCCGGCGCCGCCATGTCGGTTCCGCGCAAGACCGCCGCGCCCGCCACCATGCCGCGCGTGAAGCCCGTTTCGGGCTCAGGCAGAAAAAGTGGCGCGGGCACGATCAGGTCCGGGTCGAGCCCATGCTGCGCGCACCAAGCCAGCCAATGGACCATGTCGGCCCGCGTGAGGGAAGCAACGACATGCGGCCTCGCCGGGTCGTTATTGCCATTATCGACAGCGAACAATCGCTCGGCCGGAACGATGGCGTCGCTCACCGCCGCGAGCCGCGCCGCCGCCCGGCCCTGCCGCGCGGCCAGATCCGGGTAGACGATGAAATGCAGCGGCGTCAGCGCGGCGGGCGGCGTCAGCATCACCACACAGCCTTCGGGCAAAGCGGCAAGGCCACAGGCCGACAGCCAGTTCGTCCCCTCGCCCGACTGCACCACCGCGTCGCCCACAACCCGCATCCAGCGCGGCTGGCCGTCCGCCGCCTCGGGCAGCGCGACAACAAATCCTTCGCGCACCATCACGCCCCTTCACTCCGACCCAGACGCACGATCCGAGCGGGCTGTTCCTGCGCGTCGATCAACGCCCGTTCCTGCACTCTTACTCCCCCGACATCGACATCGACGTCGACATGAAACCATCTGGTGGTCAACTTCACCTGTGATTGCACCTCGGCCAGCGGGGTCATCCCCGACACCGCGGGCAAGGCCCAGAATGTCACCGTGCTGCCATAGCCATCCTCCGGCCGCCGCGCCAGCAATTGGCGGGCCTGATCGACCGAAAGCTGACCGGGCAGGAGCATCGCGAACAGCACCGCCTGCCCGGGGAGCAGCGTGTTGACGTTGATCGGCGACATTTGCGTGTCGGGCAGGGCGCAGACCCATGGCAAGATGCGCGCGACGATGGCGGGCGTCACCCCGGCGACGGCGCGCAATTCGCTGGCGTCCACCATCATCCGGTTGGCCGTGCGATAGGGTGCTGGCGCCCGCGCATAGGTTTCATCCTCCGCGCCGCCGGGCTGCGGCGCGCTGTCGCTGTCGATCCAGTCGGCGGTTGCGGCGGCGATGCGCTGCGCCTCGCGCGGGTCGATGCCCACCAGTTGCATCAGCGCCTGAAACTGGGTGACGGCCACGGGATGGACCTTCAGGCTCGCTTCGCTCTGGCCCGAAACCAGGCTGTTGAGGTTGAAGCAATTGCCCCCATCCGTCACCCGCGCGGTGGCCGTGCCGCCCGGCACGGGCAGGCTCTGCGGCGCGCCCAGCCAGCCGCCCCGCAAGGTCGTCTTGCCCGGTGACGCGCTGACAAGATCGCCAATCCGCAGCCGCGCCATCTCCGCGCCTGCAGCGGCATAGGCGCGGGCCTGATCGACGCTGGCGCCATTGCCCGTCATGCGCGTCGCGAGCGCCAGATGCTGGAGTGCGGTGGAGGCGACGACCGCCATCACCGCGACCAGCAGCAGCACCGTCAGCAACGCCGCGCCGCGTTCATGGGCGGAAGGGTCAGCCATCAGCCCCCTCCACCGCCAGCTTTTCCTGCGGCCCCGGCCCGACCAGGAAGCGCAGCGTCACGGCCGGTTCGCCCGTGCGGGTCACCACCATTTCCACCGCGCGCGGCAACAGGTCGGGCTGCGTCGGTGTCCATTCATCGCGCCAATCGCCGCGCGCATCGCGAAAACGCAGCGTCACTTCGTCGACTCGGTCAAGCAGCGTCGCGGGATCGCCGCCCGCCGCGCCATCGACCTGGGCATAGGTGCGCCGCTCCAGCCGCCCCTGCCGCACCCAATATTCGACCTTCTGCAAGGATGGGCGCGGCGCATCGGCCAGATTGTCCCACCCGTCGCGCACAAATTGCATCCGGGGCAGTTCCTCGCCGCCATCATGCGCCCAGAATGCAGGGGCCAGCGTCCCCGCCTCTGTCCGGCTGATTCGCGGCGCGGCGAGCATCAGATCGGCGCCCATCGCCCCGGCTGTGCGCTGAATGCTGGCCAGATCGTCGAGACGCGCCTTGATCTGGGCCTGCGCCGACACGCCATTGCCCAGCAACATCACGCCGGCCCCGGCCAGCATGGCGAAGATGGTCAGCGCGACCAGCAATTCGATCAGCGTGAAGCCGTGTTCGGCGGAACGCCCCAAAGACGTGAAGCCGTGCTCGGCGGAACGCCCCAAAGACGTGAAGCCGTGCTCGGCGGAACGCCCCAAAGACGTGAAGCCGTGTTCGGCGGAACGCGCCGCTACGGCGGGACGACAGGCGGACGCGGCCATCACTCCACCACCCGCACAAAGCTCAGCATGGCTGGCGATGCGCCCGGCCCGCCATCGACCACCACGTCGACCTGCAACAGCCGCTGGTCGTCCGTCGCCTTCACATCCCGATGCCAGCGCCATTGCCGCCCGCCATTGTCAGTGGTCCCGACGCTCTTGCCGATGGCGGGCGGGCGCGGGTCGGTCTGCCATTCGACCATCAGGTTGCGGGCGACGATCTGCGCCATGGTCCGGCTGTCGAGATCGGCGGCGGTATGCAGGGCGACCGCCTGCAAACGCACCAGCGCCAGCGCCGCCAGGCTGAACACCGCCAGCGCGACAAGCATTTCGAGAAGGGTAAATCCCTCTTCGGAACGGCGCGACCTGTCAGCCACCGACCATTACCTTCCCGGCCATGTCCACCGTCACTGAAACGCGCTCGCCATCCCGGCGCAGCACCACGGTCATCGGCTCGGTCGGCAGGCCCGTGCTGTCAAAAGCGGTCTGCAACCGCCCGGCATCCCCCACCACTGCGCGGGTGCCCGGCTTCCAGTCAGTCGTGGCAAAGGGCTTGTCCATTATCGGCACCCACTGCCCCGCTTCGCGCCGCTCAAATCCATAGCCCGATGGCGCAACCCACAGCGCCATGGGTCGGGCGGTGACGACCGCTTCGTCGCGCGCGGCGGCAACGCGCGCGGCAAAGCGGTCGGCATCCTCGATCACGCGGCCGCGCGGATCGGGCATGGCCAGCACCACGGCGGCGGAGACGAAGCCGATGATCGCGATCACGACCATCAGCTCGATCAGGGTAAAGCCCCGCTCCGCCCGCCGGGCGATTTCAAAGGTCGCTGGAATAGAGGTCCGCATTGTCCGCCTCGCCACCGGGCTGGCCGTCCGCGCCCATCGAGGTGATGTCGAACGCGCCCTTGCGCCCCGGCACGACATAGCCATAGGGGCGGCCCCAGGGATCGTCGGGCAGCTTCTTGATATAACCGCCGCGGCGATAACGCTGCGGCTGGGTCAGCGAGGGCGGCAGCGTCAACAGCGCCTGCAAACCGTCGCTTGCGGCGGGATAGCTCAGATTATCCAGCCGATATTGCTCCAGCGCCTGTTCGATGGTGGCGATGTCGGCCTTGGCCTTCTCCACCCGCGCCGTATCGGTCGCGGGGATCACATTGATCGCCACGATGGTGGCCAGCAGGCCGATGATGACGATGACGACCATCAATTCGACCAGGGTAAAGCCCTCTTCCCCGTTCCGGGCAGCGGCTCGCACTTCATTGGGGTTACGCATATTCACTCCTTGAAGGCCCTGTTTCAGGCCCCCGTCAGGCTTTGCAATTGCAGGATCGGCAGCAGGATCGACAATATGATGACGGCGACGATCGCCCCCATCAGGATGATGATGATCGGTTCCAGCATGGCGAGCGCGGCGGAGGTGAAGGTGTCGAACTCCCGCTCCAGATAATCGGCCGCGCGCTCCAGCATCGTGTCCAGCCGCCCGGCCGCCTCCCCACTGGCCGCCAGATAGACGAGCAGCGGCGGAAACACGCCCGCGCGGCGCAGCGCCACCGACAGGCTGCCGCCGCCGCGAATGGCCTCGACAATATCCTCCGACGCGGCCCGCAGCACCCGGTTGTGCACCGTCTGCGTGGTCAGCGTCAGCCCCTCCATCAACGGCAGGCGGCTGGTCACCATCGTCGACAATGTTCGCGCCAACCGCGCCGCGTGCAGATCGCGGATCAGCCGGCCGATCACCGGCAGGCGCAGCAGCATGGCGTCGACGCGATAATGAAAACCCTCATTACGCAGCGCGCGCCAGAAACCAACACCCGCAAGCGCGAACAGGATCAGCAGCAACCACCACCAGCCCGCGAGGAACGCTGACAGGCCCATGACCATCCGGGTCAGGACAGGCAATTGCTGGCCCACCGTGTCGAACTGCTCCACCACCCTGGGCACGACGAAGATCATCAGCGCGGCGACCACGCAGACGGCGAACACCGCCAGTACGCTGGGATAGGCGATGGCGGTCAGCACCTTCGACCGGATTTCCGCCTGCCGTTCCAGCAGGCCCGAAAGCCGTTCCATGATGGTGGGCAGGCTGCCCGAACTTTCGCCCGCCGACACCATGGCGCGGAACAGGGCGGGAAAGCTTTTCGGCTCGGCATTCATTGCTTCGGCCAGCCTGCGTCCCTCCAGCACGCCGCCATGCACCTTGCCGATGATGGCGCGGACATGGGCCTGCTCGCTCTGGCGGGCGATGGTGCGCAGCGCCTCCTCCAGCGGGCTGACCTGGATCAGCGTGGCGAACTGGCGGGTGAAGAGCGTCAGTTCCTTTCCCGACAGCCGGGGCGAACGCAGGGCGAAATTGCGGCGGCTGCCCTGCTGGCGCTGCGCCCCCGGCTCCAGTTGCACGACGAACAGGCGGCGGGCGTCCAGCTTCGCGCGCGCAGCCTCGATCCCTTCGGCCCTGACGCTGCCCTTGCGCTCGCGCCCGGCCGGGTCGATTGCCACATAGTTGAAATCAGCCATCGGGGATCATTTCGGCGTCCACCGCGTCGCGGCGCGAAATGCGGATCGCCTCCTCCGCCGTCGTCTGTCCGTCGCGCACCAGCGCCCGCGCCGCCGAGCCCAGATTCGGCGCGTTGAGGAAGGCGTGACGCGCGATCAACGATTCATCGCCGCCATCGTTTATCAGGCGGCGGACGGTGTCATCCACCCGGATCGCCTCGAACACGCCGATGCGGCCCTTGTAACCCGTACCGCTGCATTCGTCGCAACCGCGCGCCCGATAGATGATGGTGCCGGGGTCAAAGCCCAGCAGCGCGCTGGCCGACTTGTCCGCCTGCACCGGCTCGCGGCAGCTCTGGCACAACCGCCGCACCAGCCGCTGGGCGATGACCGCGCGCAGGGTGGAGGCAAGCAGGAACGGTTCGACGCGCATGTCCCGCATCCGGGTGATGGCGCCGACGGCATCGTTGGTGTGGACCGTCGAGAGGACGAGGTGACCAGTCAGCGACGCCTGAACCGCGATCTCGGCGGTTTCCCGGTCGCGGATTTCGCCGACCATCACCACATCGGGGTCCTGCCGCAGGATCGCGCGCAGCCCGGCGGCGAAGGTCAGACCCACCTTGGCGTTCACCTGCGTCTGGCCGACACCCTCGATGGCATATTCGACAGGGTCTTCGACCGTCAGAATGTTGCGGCTGCCGTCATTCAGTTGCCGCAGGCCCGCATAGAGCGTCGTCGTCTTGCCCGATCCGGTCGGCCCGGTGACCAGGATGATGCCATTGGGTTCCTTCAGCGCCTCGCGGAAAATGCGGTCGGGAACCCCGGTCATACCCAGCAGGTCAAGGCCGATACCGGCATTTTCCTTGTCCAGAATGCGCAGCACCACCCGCTCGCCCGCCCGGCTGGGCAGGGTCGACACGCGCACGTCGAGCAGCTTTCCGCCGAGCGTCAGGCCGATACGCCCGTCCTGCGGCACGCGCCGTTCAGCGATGTCGAGCCGCGCCATCACCTTGATGCGGCTGACGACCACGGGCGCGACATGGGGCGGCATACGCAATGTCTCGCGCAGCACCCCGTCGATGCGCATCCGCACGACAAGGCCCGTCTCATAGGGTTCGATGTGGATGTCGGACACGCCCTGCCGCGCGGCTTCAGCGATGATGCCGTTGATCAGGCGGATGGCGGGCGCGTCATCAGCGCTGTCGAGCAGATCGTCGGCGGTCGGAATATCGGCGGCGAGCAGGTCCAGTTCATCCGCGCCGACGTCAAGCGACCCGGCCATCGCCGCCGCGCTGCCGTCCATCGCATAATGCTCCGACAGATGCCGGTCGAACTGCGCCGCATCGACGAAACGCACGTCGAAACTGGCCGCCAGATGCCGCCGCACCTCCAGCAGCACACGCGGATCGCTGCCCTCGCGCACGGCGACCGTCAACCTGTCGCCCTCCACCGCCGCCATCACCACGCCATGTTTGCGAGCAAAGGCATAGGGAATGTCGATGGCGCGCGGCGCGACGTGCGCCGCAATGGCGGAGGGGGCGTCGGACGGGCTGTCGGGTTCGCTCATCGCTGGGCCTCGCTGGGGGGAAGATCGACCGGACGGACGACGCTGCTCGACTGGCTGGCCTGCGGCTCGATGACCTGCGGCGCGGGTTGAACCACGGCGTCGCCCGGCTGCATCGGCACGGGCGGGGTCGCGCCCATATAGTCGCGGACCAGTTCGTCCAGGCTGGGTTCGACATCGGGATTGCGCGCCAGTTGCATGTCGCGGACATAGCCGTAACGCTGCTGCGTCAGGCGGCGCGCATCCTCTTTGCTGTGCAATATGGTCGGACGGATGAAGACCATAAGGTTGGTCTTGGCCCGGCTGCGGCTGCGCGACTTGAACAGCTCGCCCAGCCCCGGAATGTCGCTGAGTAGCGGAATGCGCTCGATGGTGCGGCGCTCATTATCGTCGAGCAGGCCGCCCAGCGCCAGTATCTCGCCATCGTCGACGGTCACCGTCGTCTCGATCTCGCGCTTGTTGATGATAAGGTCGCTGCTGCTATTGCTGACCGGCCCCGCCACGCTCGACACCTCCTGCCGCAGGAACAGCTTGATCGCGCCGCCAGTGTTGATCTGGGGTTTCACCTCCAGCTTGATGCCGACATCCTGCCGCTGAACCGTGCGGAACTGATTGTCGAAATTCTGGGACAGCGCCTCGCCGGTGGTGACCGGCACCTGCTGCCCGACCAGGATCGACGCCTTCTGATTGTCCAGCGTCATCACCGACGGCGTCGACAGCAGGTTGCTTTCGGTATCGGACTTGACCGCGTTGATGATCGCCCCGAACAGGCCGTTCTTGCCAATCTCCCCGCCCAGCCCCGCAATCGCCCCGGTGGCGCTTTGCAGGCTGTTGACCGCGGCCTGCTGCAATGTGCTGGCCAGATCGCTGTTTTCGCGCACTTCGGTCGTCGTGCGGGTGCCGTCGGGCGCGACCACCGTGGTTGTCGTCGTGCCAAGCTGGCTGGCGCCATAGGCCCCCGCCAGCGTCAGCAGATTGGGCGATGCGTTGGAATAGTTGGTCGCGGCAAAGCCGGTCTTGGTGCTGCCGATCAGGAACTGGACGCCCAGTTTCTTGGCGGCGGCGTCGCTGATCTCCACGATGATCGCCTCCACCAGCACCTGTTCGCGGCGCGTATCGATCTGGCGGATGGTTTCGCCCAGCATACGCTGCACGTCGCTGTTGGCCGCAACGATGATGGCGTTGGCGCCCTCATAACGGGTGACGACGGCAGGACCACGCGTGGCGATGCCGGTCCCGCCGCCCGACGACGAAACCGCAGCGGCGGGGGTTGCGGCCGGGGCGGCAGCGCCGCCGGATGCAGCCGGCGCGGCGCTCGTCACCGGCTGGCTGGTCGACTGGCCTACCAGTTGCTGAAGCACCGGCAACAGCTTTTCAGCGTCGGCATGTTCCAGCCAGTATACCCGGATTTCCGTGCCGCTCGCCGCCTGCCGATCAAGGTCGCGGGCCATGGCGGCCAGCCGCGCCACCGTGCCGGGTTCGCCGCGAATGGCGATGGCGTTGGCGCTGTCGATGGGCACGACACTGGCGGGGGCTGCCACGCCGCCATCCCCGCCGCCGGTGCCGACCAGAGCCTGAAGCGACGTCGCGATCTCGCGCGCCCCTGCGTTGGCCAGCGTCACCATCTGGGTTGCGGCATTATCGCGGTCGATGCGCGCGATCACCTGGCGGATGCGGGCGATATTGTCGGCATAATCGGCGACGACGACGCTGTTGCCCGCCTTGTTGGCGGTAACGGAGCCATCCTTGCTGACCAGCGGGCGCAGCGTCTCCAGCGTGCTGGCGGCGTCGATGGAGCGCAGGCGAAAGACTTCGGTGACGAACTGGTTGCGATTGGCCGCCCGCCCCACCGCACTCGGCTGCCCCGCCGCCCCATCGGCGGGCTGGATGCGGTAACTGCCGCCCGGCGCGGGCACGGCGACCAGGCCGTTGGCGCGCAGGGTGGAGAGGAAAATCTCGAAATATTCAGAGCGCGACAAGGGCCGGTCGGTGACGACCGACACTTTCCCCTGCACCCGGTTGTCGATGATGAAGGTGCGACCCGTCACCCGCGCGGCATCCTGAATGAAGGCGCGAATATCGGCATCGCGCACATTCAGCGTCTGTTGCGCGTGCAGCGGCGCCGACAGGGCCAGGGCGATGGCGGCGGACAGTTTGAGTAGCTTTCTGGTCATGGGCCTATGGTGTCAACGCGATCGGAACGACGGCCGCGCCGCGCTCCACCGCAAGGGAAAGGCGCGCGCCGGGCGCGATCTGGTTCTGAAGCGTCGCAAGATCGCCGGCCGACCCGATCGGACGGCCATTGACCTGACGCACAATATCGCCGGGCTGGAACCCGGCCTGGGCGAAACCCGGCCCCTTGGAGGACAGGATCAACCCGGTCACGCGGCCATCCTCCAAGCGCGGGGCAAAGCCGATGTCGCGCTTCAATATGTCGGCGGACGGGGTGACGGGCATGGCGCCCGATGGGGCCGGTTGAGGGGATGCGGCGACTCCGGGTCGACGCTCGTCGCCATTGGCCTCAGGCGCGGGCGCCGACTGGTCGATGAAGACCTGTTCCTCCGCCCCGCCCCGGTCGATGGTGATATGGTCGAACGCCACGGCCTTCAGGACCACGCCAGGCATGATCTCATCACCCACGGCATAGCTGTTCTGGACGCCATCGGGCGTGGCGATGATCGCGGAGCCAAGCCCCGACGCCTCGTTCAGGCGGATGCCGTGGACCGTCAGCGCCAGAGAGGTGACGACAGCGCCGCCATTTTGCTGCGCGCCCTGACGGAAAAAGGGATCGAAACTGGCGAAGAGCGCCTGCCGCGCGGCGGGCGAAGGGATGTCGGCCACGCGCCCCTGCCATCCGCCCATCGGCCCTACCGGCGTCACCACCGCCCAGATCAGCCGCGCCACCTGCACCGCCAACAGCGCCAGCAACAGCCATTCGACCAGCGCCACCCAGGAAAGGGAAGCGCCGCGCCGGGCAATTTGTTTCAGCCTGTTGCCGGTCGGCACACGCATGGTTTGTGAAACTCCTGCTGGTTTCCGGAGCCTGCTAGGCAAATGGCTTTACGTTGGAATGACGTTTTTATGACAAATTAGTGACAGTCCAGCCGTCATATGGCAGCGCTTGATTTTCGGAGAACGGGCGATAGCAGGGGGCCATGGAAACGCCCTCAGCCCCGACCGGACTCGATGCCGATCCGGCTCACATCGCGGCCCAACCGCGCGTCCAGAAAGTGCCGAGCAGCGCGTTGACCCTGTTCATCCGGCGCGACTTCCTGAGCCCGGAGGAGTGCGCGGAACTGATCGCGCGAATCGACCGCGACCGGCGGCCATCAACCATCGCCGACGCCAATGGCGATGGCTATTTCCGCACGAGCGAGACCTGCGATCTCGACACGGCCGATCCCTTCGTCCGCTTGATCGACGCCAAATTGTGCGCCTTTTCAGGCATTGACCCTGCCCATGGCGAACCAATCCAGGGCCAGCGTTACGAGGTGGGGCAGGAATTCAAGGCGCATACCGATTTCTTTGATCCGCGCGGCTCCGATTTCCCGAAATATTGCGCCGTCGCGGGCAACCGCACCTGGACGCTGATGGCCTATCTGAACCAGCCTGCGGCGGGCGGGGCCACCCGATTTCCGAAGATCGGCAAGACCATCCAGCCCGAAACCGGCAAACTGCTGGCGTGGAACAACCGCACCGGGCCGGGCGCCTATAATGACGCGACGCTGCACCACGCCATGAAGGTGCGCTCGGGCGTCAAATATGTGATCACCAAATGGTATCGGGAGCGGCCCTGGGGCTGACGCCTGCCAGAACCGCTCCCGATCAAATACGCCACTGGCGGCTGGCGCCGGTCAGAAAGCGACCGACACCGAACCGGCAATCGTCGTGCCCAGCTTGTACCGGTTATAATAAACGCGGTTGCCGCCCTCTTCCTGGAATTCCTGGAACTTGCGGCCGGTGATGTTGCGCGCCTCCAGCTTGAATTCGGCATTGGTCTTGCCGAACTTCACGCCCTGACGCGCGACGAAGTCCAGCGTCAGGCCCGGACGTTCCTTGATGTCGGGCTGAAGGTTGGGGCCGCGGCTGGTCACGCGGTCGCTGGCATAGGTGAGCAACAGCGTCTGCTGCGACAGCTTGTCAGTGTCTTCCAGGCCGATTTGCAGATTGACCAGATGATCCGACTGGCCGGTCAGCGGGGCGCCATCGCGGAAATAGTCGGTCGCGGCCGGCAGGTCGCCGATCGTATAGGTATAGGGCGTGGTGGTGTCGCCGGCGCCGACCTTCAGCTTCGACTGGGTATAGGTGTAGTTGGCGATCAGCACCGCGCGGCGGCTGGCGAAGAAGGACGTATCCGACAGCGTGTCGAGCGGGAAATATTTCTGTGCTTCGACTTCCAAACCATAGAGCGTCGCCTGCGGCGCGTTGGCGAAGCTGGTGGTCACGTCATATTTGTCGTTGATCGAGGTATAGGTTTCGATCGGACTGTCGATCTTCTTGTAGAAGGCCGCCGCCGTCAGCTTTTCTTCCCGGCTCATATACCATTCGGCGCGGATGTCCGCGTTCCACAACTGGCTGTCCTTCAGGAAGGGGTTGCCGCGATAGAAGCGGTTGGCGTCGACATCGACATAGGGCTGGGCGATAAGTTCGCGGAACTGCGGACGGGCGACCGTCTTGGAACCGCTCAGGCGGAATTGCAGACCCCTGGCTGCTTCCACCGTCAAGGTGACGGCGGGCAACCAATATTCCTTCTTGATCTCGTTGAACGGCGTCGTCCCGGTATTGTAGACGTCGACGCCGGTGACCGACTGCGTGCCCTTTTCATAACGCACGCCCGCGTTAAGGCTGACGCCCGGCACGACTTCCGCCTGCACCTGTCCGTAACCGGCATGGATGCGCAGCGCCGCATCATAGACCGGATAATTGCCCGAGAAGTCGAGCAGGGTCAGATCATAAAGCTGGATCGTGGCATCCGACAGAAGATAGTCGGGGCGCAGTTGCTGCACCGGGACCGGCAGGTTGGTGGCGTCGAAATGCAGTTCGTAACGCGACGATGTGCGCTTCGTGTCGTTATAGGCATAGCCAACGGTCAGGCCGATTTCCGGCGTCACCTTCCACGACAGGTCGGCGCCGGCCGACCAGAGGTCTTCGTTGAGGTCGCTGAAGGTGATCGACGCATCGCCGCGCTGGCGGTTGAGCGCATTGATGAAGCGGTCGCCGACGGGATCGATGTCCAGATCGCGATTGGTGCGGACATAGACGAATTCGCGCTCATAGGGCGCCTCGCGCTGCGAATTGGCATAGCTGCCGCGCAGGTCCAGGCTGACCGCGTCGGTCAGCTTGAATTCGCCGACCAGTTGCGTATCGATCAACTGGCGCTCATACCAGGCGGTGTTCTGGTGCATATAATCGGCGCCGTCGATGGCGCCGATATTCTGGCCCACGGAGAGCGCGCCGCGCTTCAGCGTGTCGCGGATATAAAGATTGGTCCACCGCAGCTTCTGGTCGCCCAGTTCCAGGCCAGCGCCGAACAGGGCGTTGACGGTGATCTGGTTGTCGGTGTTGACCTGACGGAAGCTCTTGCCCGCGCCATCGGCGACTTCCAGCGACGCCTGTTGCAAGTTGTTGCGGGTGCGCCACTTGTTGCTGTAACCGGCGGTGAAGATGAGGCCCAGGCGACCGTCATCGCCCACATCCATCGCCGTGCCCGCGTTGAGCGAGCCGGAGAAATTGAACGGCACGCTGTTGGTCCGTTGCAGGACGGATGTCTTGCTGTTCAGGAACTGCATGGCGATGCCCTGCAGGTCGGCGCGTTCCATATTGGCGAACGGCACGCCGCCGCCCATGGCCTGCTTCAACAGCGGCGGCACATCGCGCGAACTGTCATCAAAACCCGTCCAGTCGGATTTGCTGCCATAATAGGTATAGCCAAGCTGGCCCGAAGTTTCGGTGTTGGCCGAGCTGCCCAGGCCGATTTCCAGATAGGTTTCGGTCGGAATCGCCTTTGTCGTCAGGTTGATGACGCCGCCGCCGAATTCGCCGGGGAAGTTGGCCGAAAAGCTCTTCTGCACCAGGGTCGAAGCGATCACGCTGGTGGGGAACAGGTCGAGGGGGACAACGCGCTTGAGCGGTTCGGGGCTGGGCAGCGGCAATCCGTTGAGCAGCGCCAGCGAATAGCGGTCGCCCAGACCGCGAACATAGACATAACCGCCCGAAGCGACCGACAGGCCGGTCACGCGCTGGAGCGAACCGGCAATGTCGCCTTCGCCCGTGCGCTTGATGTCGGCCGCCGACAGCACGTTCACCACTTCCGGCGCGGACTGCGATACGTTGACGGTGCGGCGGCCGGTGACGATGATGTCGCCGCCCGGCGTCGACACATCGACCGTTTCTTCCTGCGGCGCGGCCTCGGCGGGCACGGCGGCATCGGCGGGCGCAGTGGCGTCGGCGGGCGCGTCCGTCTGCGCGATGGCGGCCGGAGCGACCAGCGCCGTGGAAATCAGGAACAGGCGCGCCAAGGTCAGCGGCTTCGACATCTCAATGTCCCCCAAAAAGGAAATAGTCTGGTGCAAAAGAGACGGGGAAGCGTGCGAACACGCTCCCCCGCCCTTGGATCGTCGGGCGATCAGGTCGTCGGGATAGCGGTGCAGTTGCCGCCAGTGCTGCCGAAGCTGGCGGTCACCGAGTTGCAGGTCCAGCCCGCATACCAGGTGTCCGACGCATCCTTGACCGCGCCGACATAATTGGTGGTGGCGAAGGCGCTGTCGATCGTCTTGGGATCGATCGCGGGCACCGCCGTTTCGGTCGCGCCGTTAATGAACAGGCTGGTCAGCGACGGCGTGTAATTGAACCTGCTGTTCGTGTCGGTCGTGAAGATCGACTGGACGACCGCCACATCGACGCCGCCGGTGCCCTTGAACGGGGTCGCGGCCAGGCACTGCATCACCACCGACTTGTAAACGGGCTTGCCCGCATCTTGCAGCGCGCTGTCGGCGTCACGAACGGTCGCGGCGCTGTTGATGCGCAGGCAGGTCTGATCGGGGCTGACGATGATGCCGTTGACCATGGCAAGGTCTGCGCCGCCACGCAACATCATGGTCGCGCCGTCGTCACCGGTGTTCGACCGCTGGATGTGGGTGAAGTTGGCGACCTTCAGATACTGGCGGGGCAGCGCGTCCTCGCTCTTGTTGTTCTGGGTCGTCGAACCGTTGGAGTCGGTTTCGGTGAACGTGTCGCCGATATTGTTGTTGGCGCGCTGGACCGAAATGACGAACTGGGCGGTGCCGCGGAAGCCGACGTCGCTGTCCAGATTGTCGTCTTCGTTGCCGGTGAACACCAGATTCTTGAGGTGCGCCGAGCCGCCGAAGATTTCGATGCCATCGTCCGAGCTGTTATGGATCTGGATATGATCCAGCACCGTGCCCGTGCCGACGCCCGACGGGGTGAGGCCTTGAAGCTCCTTGCCGTCGGCCAGCACAAAGCCGGAATAACGGATCTGGACATAGCTCATGCGGCCCGAGCTGTCGGCGTCGTTCGCGCCGCCATAAATGGCGCCGCTCGTGCCTTCGGTATCGCGTTCGCAGGCGGTGGTGCCGGGGGCGGCGCCAGGCGCGTCGCAATCGGTGATCTTGGCGCGGCCGAGCAGCACGACGCCGCCCCACTGGCCCGACGACTGGTCGGTCGCGGCGCCGGTGACGTTTTCACGGCTGGTGAAGATGATCGGCTGGGCGGCGGTGCCCACAGCGTTGAGCTTGTTGCCGCGATTGACCGCCAGATAGGCGTTGCCGGTGCTGGCGAACACGACCACGCCCGGATCGATCGACAGGGTGACGTCGGTGTTGGTGCTGGCGGCGCCCTGGTCGGTGCCGACATCGACGCGGCCGGGCAGCGAGTAGATGACGCCTGCGGTCTTGGTGATGGCGGTTGAGCTGGTGAAGCGCGCCGGGAAGGCGCAGTTGCGCCAGGTGTTGCCGCTGGCATCCGAAATGGTGCCAAGGTCGGTCAGCTGCGCGGTGCCCGCGATGTTGGGGCAAGCCGCTGCCGGCGTAACAGCGGTGGGCGTGGGCGTGGGGGTCGGCGTGGGGGTCGGGGTCGGCGTGGGCGCAGGAATCACGATCGTGCCTTCGCCGGGCGACGCGATGTCGTCCGCGCCGCAGGCGCTCAGGCCCACACAGGCGCAGCTCGCCATCAGGATGGTTTGAATATGGTTGAACTTGACCATGTCGTCTCCGCTCCGGCCGTGCCGGGTCATGATGAATGTGCGGAGCGCAAGGGAGGATTATCGAATCGCGCTAGGCCCCTGTCGCCCTCGAAAAGGGCGTCTAGGGAGCCGTCATTACAGCGCTGTTGTCTTTACGAGACAATTTAGCGTCACTTTGATGACGATTTTATGTCTTTAATGACAATGGGATGACACGCCTTCCCGGCGCTTTACCAGAACCCAGGCAAAAAGGCCGCCGCATCGCTGCGACGGCCCCTCCCTGCCCCTGGGCAAGCGCGAAGGGCTATTTCATGGCATAGGCGGCATTCAGCCGACGCAACGCCTTGCGGGCGATCTGGCGGGCCGTCGCCTCGCTGCCGTCAGCCAGCGCCAGCATTTCATCGGGCGCAAAGGCCGCTGCACGATAAGCATCGCGTGCATCGGCCATGCGGCCCAAGCCCGCATAAGCGTTGCCCAGATTGATGAGGCGCGCAGGATCATTGATCGAATCAGGCGTGCGTTGGGACAGACGCTCGGCCGCCGTCTGATACTGACCGGCAATCAGCGATTTGGCAGCCAGCGCCCCACTGGGCACGCCGACAACGGTCATCGTATCGTCTGCCTGCGCCGAAAATGGCAGGGCCGCCGCCGCCAGAGCCAATGTCCCGACCAGCCAAATGCGCATCGCATTCCTCCAAAAAAACTTTTCATTATAAGAAGGATTATTTCATCTTGATGACATTCGAGCAAGGCGCGAAGGAAGCGGCCGAAGCAACTTTTATCATCCGTATTTCAGATGCTTATGAATATTTCATCATAATGTCATAAAAGGTTCATGCAAGTTGGCATCGATTCAACGCGAAAGGCGAATCGATAAACGGCGCCAGGACGCGCCCGCCTGAACCTTTTGCCGCCGACATGCTGGAAAGGTCCGGGGGTTCTGTTGCCCGGCCCCCCGGAGGCCGCTGGAATCCCTTCTGTTGCCCGGTGGGTCCAACCGCGTTCTATTTGGGTAATGTCAGGCCGTGAGGCCATCAATTACGCAGCAAGAGCAAGAGCCTCGTTATCGTTGGCACTTATGAGTTTTAAACAGTTTTACGGCTTACTCAGGCCGGGAGAAAATACCGTCTTTCAACACACGTCGATCCTAGTTCGGCCCCGTCAATGATCCCGTCCGCCCTTTGAGCGGCCGGGGCCAGTGGTGGAACCGCCGGGTACTGCCCCCGGGTCCGCTGCGTCTATTTCACGGCACAATTTATCACCATAGCCGGGCGGACCCGGCACCAGCCTATATGGGGGAAGCCGCCCGCGCGATCAAGGGGCGTCGAATGCGCCTTAACCCGCCACCAGCCGCAGGCCCGAACGGCGCGTGCGCATGCGATACCCCTCCTGCAGGGCAGCCATCGTCTGGAACCGGCGGATGATCAGGCCCGGCACAGCGGCGATCGCCTCCGCCTCCTCCGCGCCCAGCGTATAATCGTCGCCCAGAAACAACGTCACCATCTCGCCTGAAACCCCGGCCGTTCGCAGGAATAATTCGCTGCGTCCGCCGTGCGATTTCGCGAGCAGGCGGGCCAGCGCGTGGACGGCCGCCATATCCGTCGCCTCGACCAGCAATTCCATCCGCGCCGCCATCGCCAACTGGGCAAAGGGCTGGACCCCGCGCACGGTGACGCGCGGGGTTTCCTCTCCCGGCTGCCGGTCCAGTTCGACGCTCAGCAAGGCGCATTCGCCGTTACGGGCCATCTCCTCTATCGCCTTGCAGCCATCCTCTTCGAAGCAGCTGGCCTGGAACTGGCCGCTGCTGTCGGAAAAGGTGGCGGAGGCATAGCGCGCGCCGCGCTTGGTTTCGCGCCAGCGCACATCTTCGACCATCGCCGCCATGATCGCCATCGACCGGCCGCCTTCGGAAACCGGCTGCGCGCAGATCGCGGCATAAGTGCGGGCGCCCTTGGCGTCTGCGATGTGGCGGAACCGGTCGGCCGGGTGGGCGGAGAAATAGAAGCCGAACGCCTCCTTTTCCTGCGCCATGCGGTCGGATGCGGTCCACGCCTGATGCGTCGGAATGCGCACATCCGCATGGGGCGTTTCCGCGTCGCCGAACAGGCCGCCCTGCCCGCTTTCGCGCGCCTGCGCATTGCTGGCGGCGACAGACAGGATCGTCTCGGCCGCGGCATGGACCCCGGCACGGTCGGCCAGCACAGCATCGAAGGCCCCCGCTGCCGCCAGGCTTTCCAGTTGCCGACGGTTCAGCATCCGCGGCTCGATCCGGTCGGCGAAATCGTCCAGACTTCTGAAAGGGCCGCCCTTGTCGCGCTCTGCGACCAGTTGCTCCATCGCCTTCTCGCCCACGCCCTTCAGGCCGCCCAGCGCATAGCGCACGGCAAAGCCCAGACGCGGATCGTCGCCCCGATATTCCACCGGCTCGACCGTGAAGTCCGCCCCGCTGCGGTTGATGTCAGGCGGCAGGCAGGTCAGCCCCATGCGTCGCATATCGTCGACGAACACCGTCAGCTTGTCGGTCAGATGGATGTCGAACGCCATCGACCCGGCGTAAAATTCCGCCGGATAATGCGCCTTCAGCCATGCCGTCTGATAGGCAAGCAGGGCATAGGCTGCGGCGTGCGACTTGTTGAAGCCATAGCCTGCAAACTTGTCGATCAAATCGAACAGTTCGTTCGCCTTGGCCGGACTGATGTCGCTCTTGGCGCACCCTTCCACAAAGCGGGCGCGCTGGGCATCCATTTCCGCCTTGATCTTCTTGCCCATGGCGCGGCGCAGAAGGTCGGCGTCGCCCAGGCTGTAGCCCGCCAATATCTGGGCGGCCTGCATCACCTGTTCCTGATAGACGAAAATGCCATAGGTTTCCTCGAGGATGGGCTTGAGCAGGATATGGGGATATTCAATCTCCTCCTGCCCGTTCTTGCGACGCCCGAACATCGGGATATTGTCCATGGGACCAGGGCGATAGAGCGAGACGAGCGCGATGATGTCGCCGAAATTGGTCGGCCGCACGGCCGCCAGCGTCTTGCGCATCCCTTCCGATTCCAACTGGAACACGCCCACCGTGTCGCCGCGCTGGAGCAGGTCGTAGACCGCGCTGTCGTCCCAGGCGAGACCTTCCAGATCGACCGTCACCCCCCGCGCGGCCAGCAACTGCACCGCCTTTTGCAGCACCGACAGGGTTTTCAGGCCCAGAAAGTCGAATTTCACCAGCCCCGCGCCCTCGACATATTTCATGTCGAACTGCGTCACCGGCATGTCGGATCGCGGATCGCGGTAGAGCGGGACAAGCTGCTGCAAGGGCCGGTCGCCGATCACAACGCCGGCCGCATGGGTCGAACTGTGTCGGGGAAAACCCTCCAGCTTCATGGCGTAATCGATCAGACGTCTGACCTGATTGTCATTGTCATATTCCGCCCTGAACTCGGCGACGCCGTTCAATGATCGTTCCAGCGTCCACGGGTCGGTCGGGTGGTTGGGCACCAGCTTGGCGAGCCGGTCGACCCGGCCATAGCTCATCTGGAGCACACGGCCGGTATCCTTGAGCACGGCGCGCGCCTTCAGCTTACCAAAGGTGATGATCTGCGCCACATGGTCGGCGCCATATTTCTGCTGGACGTAACGGATCACCTCGCCGCGCCGGGTTTCGCAAAAGTCGATATCGAAGTCGGGCATCGACACACGTTCGGGATTTAGGAAGCGTTCGAACAGCAGCCCCAGCTGCAGCGGATCGAGATCGGTGATGGTCAGCGCCCAGGCGACCAGCGACCCCGCGCCCGAACCACGGCCCGGCCCGACCGGAATATCATGCGATTTGGCCCATTGGATGAAGTCGGCAACGATCAGGAAGTAACCGGGGAAACCCATCTGGATGATGATGCCCAGTTCGAACTCCAGCCGGTCGAAATAGGGTTTGCGCGCTTCGTCATTGGCGATACCCAGCTTTTCCAGCCGCGCCCCCAGCCCCGCCGTCGCCTGTTCGCGCAGCATCCGCGCCTCGCCCTCAATATCGCCGGCCAGGCTCGGCAGGATCGGCTTGCGCTTGGGGGCGGCGACCGCGCAACGCTGCGCCACCACCAGCGTATTGGCCAATGCTTCGGGCAGATCGTTGAACAGCCGCCGCATTTCAGCGGCGGGCTTCATCCAGGCGTCGGGCGAGCTGGTGCGGCGGTCGGGCGTTTCGACATAGGCGCTGTCGGCGATACACAGCATCACGTCGTGGGCGTCATGGAAATCCGGTTCGGCAAAACAGGTCGGGTTGGTGGCGACGAGCGGCAGGCCGCGCGCATAGGCGAGGTCGATGAGCGCGGGCTCGGCCTTGCCTTCGACCGGATCGAGGCGGCGGCAAATCTCGATATAAAGCCGGTCGGGGAACAGCGCCATCAGCCGGTCGACATAGGCCATCGCCGCTTCGGGCTGGTCCTCCGCAAACAACCGGGCCAGCGCGCCCTCCCCACCGGCTGTCAGCGCGATCAGGCCATCGGTCCGCCCCTCCAGCGCCTCCATGGTGACATGGGGAGCCTCCTCCACCGGCCGGTCGAGATGCGCCATCGACACCAGAGCGCACAGATTGTCATAACCGGCCTCATCCTGCGCATAGAGGGTCAGCCAGTCATGCACCGACGCCGCACCCTGGGGACGACCGGGTCGCAAAAGCCCTACCATCGCGCCGATGATCGGCTGAACCCCCTCCCCCTTGCAGGCGTCGGAAAAGGCCATGGAGCCGTAAAGCCCATTACGGTCGGTGATCGCCGCCGCCGGAAAGCCCATCGCCTTCGCCTGTTTGGCGATTGTCTTGGGGTCGATCGCGCCTTCCAGCATGGTGAAGGAGGACAATATGCGAAGGGGAACGAAGGCGGCGTGGGACATATCGGCATTTAGGCACCGCCGCCGATTCGACGCCAGCATGAACTTCGCCGACCCTGTGACGGGCGGCACATTGGCCTTGCCACCCTGGCCCTATGCTGGTCCAATCAAGGCTCAAAACAGGGAGAAGCCAGAAATGACCGACACCCCACCCCTTTCCACCACGCCTGGCCTGGTCGATCGCGCCAAGGCGATCCTGTTGAAGCCAAAGGAAGAATGGGCGATTATCGACCGTGAACCCGCCAGCATCGGCGGCATCTTTGTGGGCTATGCCGTCATCCTGGCGGCCATCACGCCCGTCTGCCAGTTCATCGGGGGCCAGATTTTCGGTTTTGGCGCCTTTGGTTTCAGCTATCGCCCGTCGCTGGTGGGGTCGCTGGCCTCGGCCATCGCCCAATATGTGTTTTCGCTGATCGGCCTGTTCGTGCTGGCCTTCATCATCAACTTTCTCGCGCCCAAATTTGGTGGACAACAGGACAAGGTGAAGGCGTTCAAGGTCGCCGCCTATGCCGCGACGGCGGGCTGGCTGTCGGGCGTCTTCGCTTTGGTCCCAGCGCTGTCAGTGCTGGGGCTGCTGGGCCTTTACAGCCTCTACCTTCTCTATCTTGGCCTCCCCGCGCTGATGAAGGCGCCGCAGGATAAGGCGATGCCCTACACAGTCGTGACGATCATCGCCGCCGCAGTGCTGTTCATCATTGCCGGGGCCGTGGCGGCGCCCATAGGCAAGATATTTGCACCAGCGGCCCCCGGAGGATCCCTGCAGGGTGAAATGACGATCCCCGGCGTTGGCAAGGTCGACCTCGACAAGCTGGAAGCGGCTGGCAAGCAGATGGAACAGGCCGCCAGGGATATGGAGGATGCGACCAAGCCCGGCGCCGCCCCGGTCGCCATGGCGCCCGCCCAGCTTCAGGCGCTGTTGCCCGCCAGCATCGGCCGCTTCCAGCGCACGGAGATCGAAAGCGCGGGCATGTCCGGCGGTTCGCGCGCCAGCGCCCGCTATACCGCCGGTGATGACGATATGCAGGTGGAGGTCGTCGACATGGCGGCCATGGGCGCGATTGCCGGGATCGGCGCGGCATTCCAGGTGCAGCAGAGCAAGGAAACCGCAACCGGCTATGAACGCACCCAGACCATCGACGGGCGGCTCGTCAACGAGGAATGGGACAATGAAAGCCGCCATGGCAAGTTCGCGACGACCATCGGCAACCGCTTCATGGTCTCGGCCAGCGGCACGGTGGGCGGCATCGACGAGCTGAAAGCCGCCGTGAACGCCGTTGGCCCGGACAAACTGGCCGCAATGGCGAAATAAGCGGATAAGGAGTGGGCCTCGCCAGCGCGACGGCCCCCTCCCTCACGGGCTGACCAGCCGCCCCTCCTGCAACTGCACCACCCGGTCCATTTTCGCCGCCAGCCGCTCATTATGGGTGGCGACCAGCGCGGCCGATCCTTCCCCGCGCACCAGCCGCAGAAACTCGGCCAGCACCACGTCGGCGGTGCGCTCGTCCAGATTGCCGGTCGGTTCATCCGCCAGCACCAGCGCGGGGCGATTGGCCAGCGCCCGCGCCACCGCCATCCGCTGCTGCTCACCGCCCGACAACTGGCTGGGGCGGTGGTCCAGCCGGTGGCCAAGGCCCAGCGAGCTCAGCAGCAATTGCGCCCGCGCCTGCGCGCTCGCCATGTCGGCGCCGCGAATGACCTGCGGCAGGACGACATTTTCGGTCGCGTTGAAATCGGGCAACAGGTGGTGGAACTGATAGACGAAACCCAGCGCGTCGCGGCGCAGGCGGGTGCGCCCGTCGTTGTCCAGCCTTGCCGCTTCCTCGCCCGCAATGCGGATCGACCCGTCGAACCCGCCCTCCAGCAATCCGACGGCCTGCAAGAGGGTCGACTTCCCCGATCCCGAAGGCCCTAGCAACGCGACAATCTCACCCGGCGCGACGGTCAGGTCGACGCCGCGCAGCACTTCGATCGTTTCGCCGCCCTGGGTGAAACTGCGGGTCAGGCCCGCCACCTTCAATATGTCATTCATAGCGCAGCACCTGGACGGGATCGGTATTGGCGGCCTTGAACGCCGGATAGAGCGTGGCGAGGAAGCTGAACAGCAGCGCCATCACGCAAATGATGGTGATTTCCACCGGATCGGGCTTCGACGGCAATTCGGTGAGGAAACGGATCGATGGATCCCACAGATTTTGCCTCGTCACAAACTGGATCACATTGACCAGACTCTGGCGGAAGAAGAGGAAGGTGAAGCCCAACACGACGCCCGCCATCATGCCGAGCGCGCCGATGGTGACGCCCACCGACATGAAAATGCGGACAAGGCCAGCGCGACTCGCGCCCATGGTCCGCAAGATGGCGATGTCGCGCGTCTTGGCGCGCACCAGCATGATCAGCGAGGACAGGATGTTGAACACCGCCACCAGCACGATGATGGACAGGATGACGAACATCGCCACCCGTTCCACCGCCAGCGCCTCGAACAGGGAAGCGTTCATCTGGCGCCAGTCGGTGATGACCGCGCGCCCGGCGACCCGCGCCGCCAGCGGCTCCAATATCTGCCCGACCCGGTCGGCGTTCACCGTCTCCACCTCGATCATGCCGACGACATCGCCCAGCAGCAGCAATGTCTGTGCGTCCTCCATCGGCATGACGACCATCGCCTTGTCATAATCATAGATGCCGACTTCAAAAATGGCGGCGACCTGATAGGCGACCTGGCGCGGCACCGTGCCAAAGGGGGTGGATCGCCCGGCGGGATTGATGATGGTGATGCTGTCGCCCAACTGGATGCCCAGATTTTCGGCCAGACGCGATCCGATGCCGACCTTGCCGCCATTGGCGACAAGATCGTTGAGGCTGCCCGCCACGACCTTGCCCTTCAAGGTCGCATTTTCGCGGATGTCGGGCACGTTCATGCCGCGCACCAGCACCGCCTCGACCCGGCCCTGGAAGGTCGCGAGCAAAGGCTGTTCGATCAGGGGCGTTGCGCTGGTCACGCCCGGCGTCGCCTTCGCTTCCTTCAGCACCGCGCGCCAGTCGGGCAGGCGACCGCCATAGCCCTGCACCACGGCGTGGCCATTGAGCCCCACGATCTTGTCAAACAGTTCAGCGCGAAAGCCGTTCATCACGCTCATCACGATGATGAGCGCGGCGACGCCCAGCATGACAGCGGCCAGGCTGATCCCCGCGACCAGAAAGATGAACCCCTCCCCCTTGCCGGGGAGCAGGTAGCGCTTGGCGATCATGCGCTCGTAACGCGACAATATCATGGGAATGCGTCGGCCTTTCGTGGTCGGGGCAGGACAAGCGATGTAGCAGGGTGAGCCATAACGACAAGGGCGCAGCGTTGTTGCAATCGCGCCACAGGACAGACATGAAAATCGCACGCCCGCAAGTTTGGCCGTGACTCGGGGCTCGCGGAATCATAGCTAAATAATCGAAACACAGGCAAATGGCCGTGGTTCAGGGACCATCGCATCCCGTCTTGAGCTTAGGGGGCTAAGAGGCGGTCGAGGCGATACCAAGGGGGAGACGAGCAATCGTCCATTAGTGCCCGGGTCGTGAAAGCGCGGCCCGGGCACTTTTCCGTTCAGGCTCCTCGGCGCATGATCGTTCCAAGCCGATTTTCGTCGCATTCCAGCAATGCTGCATCGCACAAGAATATTGTCCAAAGCGGCGCTTTTTGCTAAGGCCGCGACATGCAAGCTCCTACCCCGATCCTAGAGGCGATCGCCCTGCGCAAATGCATGATGGCGACCTATAACAAGATGGTCGTCAAACTGGCGCCGCACATCCTTTACACGCGCCATGACGAAATGTTCATCGACGCCGTCACGGTGGAGCGTGAAGGCCGTCCGCCGCGCGAGCTGAAACTGGGTGTTTTCAAGGTCGCGGGCCTCAACGACGTCAGCGTCGTCGATGAACATTTCGAATATATGGGCGGTCTCTATGACCCGTCGGACGCCAAATATAAGGGCGTTACCCTGTTCGCCGTTGAGCCGGAGAGCGCGGCCGCCTGACACCGGGCAGGCGCGCACCGCCGCGCGCTTCATTTCTTCAGCCGGTATCCAGTCTTGAACATCCAACTGATCACGCCGATGCACACAAGGAGCATCGCGGCGATGAAGGCCATGCTGAACTGGATCGCCACGTCGCCCTTGCCAAAGAAAGTCCAGCGAAAGCCGGAGATGAGGTAGACGATCGGGTTGAACAGCGTGATCGACCGCCAGGGCTCAGGCAACATGTGAATGGAGTAAAAGGCCCCGCCCAGGAAGGTCATCGGCATGATGATCAACATCGGAATGATCTGCAACTGCTCGAAACTCTGCGCCCATATGCCCAGGATGAAGCCGAACAGGCAGAAACTGATGGCGATCAGCAGCATGAAGCCAAACATCATCAGCGGGTGCGCAACCGGCACATCCACGAACAGATGCGCCGTGGCAAAGATGACAAGTCCCACCGAAAGCGACTTGGTCGCCGCCGCGCCGACATAGGCGGCCACCGCCTCAGCCGCCGACACGGGCGCGGATTGCAACTCGTAAATGGTGCCGGTGAATTTGGGCATGTAGATGCCGAAACTGGCGTTGAAGATGCTTTCGGTGAACATCGACAACATGATGAGCCCCGGCACGATGAAGGCGGCATAGGGCGTGCCGTCGACCTCGCTCATCCGACTGCCGATGGCGGAGCCGAAGACAATGAAATAGAGCGTCGTGGTGATAACCGGCACCAGCAGGCCGGTCAGCAATGTGCGGCGGAACCGCGCCAGTTCGAAACGATAAATGGCGGAAATGCCGGTCCAGTTGACGCCGCTCATGCCGCCTTCTCCTGATGCACGAGGCTCACGAAAATGTCCTCCAGCGAACTTTGGCGCGTATCCAGATCCTTGTAAGCGATGCCCAGATCGCCGATCTGGCGCAGCAGGCCGGAAATGCCGGTGCGGTCGGCATGGGTATCGAACACATATTCGATGGCGTGCCCTCCATCCTTCAGCGCAACTGCCGACCCCGCCAGTTCGGCGGGCAGTTGCGCGATCGGCTCTGCGAGCGTCACCGTCAGCGTCTTCTTGCCCAGCTTCTTCATCAGGGCGCGCTTTTCTTCGACCAGCAGCAATTCGCCCCGGTTGATGACCCCTACGCGGTCGGCCATTTCCTCGGCTTCCTCGATATAATGGGTGGTAAGCACGATGGTTACGCCGGTCTGGCGCAGCGCCCCGATGAGTTTCCACATGTCGCGGCGCAATTCGACGTCGACGCCCGCTGTTGGTTCGTCCAGGAACAGCAGACGCGGCTCATGGCTCAGCGCCTTGGCGATCATCACGCGCCGCTTCATCCCGCCGGAAAGCTCGCGGATGCGATTGTCCTTCTTGTCCCACAGACTGAGATCACGCAGGATTTTTTCGACCAGGGCATCGTCGCGCCGCTTGCCGAACAGGCCGCGCGAAAAGCGCACCGTGTCGATCACCTTTTCAAACTGGTCGGTCGCCAGCTCCTGGGGCACCAGCCCGATGGCGGAGCGCGTGTCGCGATAGTCGCGGATGATGTCGCCGCCCGCCACCGTCACGCTGCCGCCCGACGGATTGACGAGCCCGCAGATGATGGAGATCAGCGTTGTCTTGCCCGCGCCATTGGGGCCGAGCAGCGCGAAAATCTCGCCTTCCTCAATGGAGAGGTCGACCCTTTTGAGCGCCTGAAAACCGGAGGCGTAAACCTTGGTCAGGCCCGCAACCGTCAATATGGATGCCACGATCCGATACCCCCATATTATTGGCCGACGCTACATAGGAAACCGATTGCAATTAGCAACCCATCGGGTCGACGCGCCGCACAAATCGAAAGACCGTGGCGGGCGGGAAGTTGCGCACCGTCTGCCCCACCCGACTCACTTCCAGCCCCAGCGCGTCAAGCACCTCGCGATGGACGGGCGGGCGCAGTGAATAGGTGAACTGGATGAAGCTGCCCCCGTGCGCCAGCATCCGGAAAGCCTCCGACAATATGTCGACATGAACCGAGCGATCCATCGCCAGCAGCGGCAGCCCGCTGATGATCGTCTGGTAACTGCCCGGCTCCCCGGCGGCCTGCGTCGACACGATCTGAGCTGGCACTTCCAATATCGAAACACCGGGAAAATGGCGGCGCAGCCCGCGCGCGAAGGCGGCGTTGATCTCCACCACTTCCAGTTTGTCGAGCGGCAGCCCGGTTTGCAGGATGGCGCGGGTGAACACGCCCGTGCCCCCGCCCAGTTCCATCACCCGGCCATCGGCTGGATCGATGTCGCGCACCATCAACCGGGCAAGATAACGGCTCGACGGCACCACCGACGCCGTCTGGCGCGGCTTGGCAACCCAGGCGGCCAGGAAATCCAGATATTCGGTCGCCTTTTCGCGAAATTCGCCACCCGGCAGGGCGATAGCGCGAACGCGCTTTGGCTTATGCTGCATGGGCGAAATGCGACCGCTCCGTTACCTCTATCGATCCCTGTCTTAGCGAGGCGAAACGCCGCCGTCGATTGGCTTTAACGTCGCCACTCTTTCCTGCAACCAATTCGCCACTGCCTCGATCCGCGCCAGATTGCGCAGGTCGCCATGCGTCACCAGCCAGAAGCTGCGCACAATCTCCACCTGTTGAGGCATAAGCGCGACAAGCGATGAGTCGCGTCGGCCAATGAAATCCGGCAAAACCCCGATTCCCACGCCCGCCGCGATCATGCTGTGCTGCATGTTGATGCTGGTCGAACGCAGATGCGCCTCCAGCCCCGCTTCAACCTCGTCCAGATAATCCAGTTCCGGGGAGAAAATGAACTCCGGCACATAGCCGATCAAGGCATGTTCCCGCAGCGCACCGGGGCTGTCGGGCACGCCCGCCTCCGCCAGATAGGACGGCGCGCCGTAAAGATGGAGGCGATAATCGCCCAATCGCCTGACCGACAGACGCCCGCGCTGCGGCCGGGCAAGCATGACCGCCATGTCCGCTTCGCGCTTTGACGGGTTCAGGAAGCCTGACGCAGTGATGAGGTCCAGCCTGATACCCGGATGGCGGGCATGAAAGTCGGCAAGACCCGGCGCCAAAATCCATGTGCCAAACCCCTCCGCCACCGAAAGCCTGACCTGCCCCGCCAGCTTGCGCTCCTCCCCCGTCACCTCTTCGACCGCCGCCAGCGCCGCGCTTTCGACGCTTTCGGCATGGCGCATCAACGCCTGCCCCCGTTCCGTCAGCACCCTTTCGCCGCCCAGAGTCTCAAACAGGCTGGCTTCCAAAGCCTGTTCCAGTCGGGCCAGCCTGCGCCCGATGGTCGTGGCGTCAATGCCAAGAGCGCGCGCGGCCGGAGCAACCTTGCGCGCGCGCGCCACCGCCAGAAAGATGCGCAGGTCGTCCCAGTCGAACATCGCCGGCCCCAATAACTGCAAAATTGCAGCGGGTTCTTGCAAAACTGTCCTCTTGCTTGCAATAGCGCAAGAGTTCAAAGCGCATTCAACCATCAGGAGGATGCCAACCCATGCGTGAGATCAGCCACAAGCTGGCCTTTGCCGATGTGCCCGCAGCAATCCCCTTTGACATTTTCGCCCCCAATGAAGGCGGCGGTCAGGCCCATTTCGCTCTGGGCGACGCCGCCCCGCTCGACCGCGCCGTCGATGCGGTCCAGACCATCACTCCACGCTGGCGCGGCGGCGGCTGCCACAGCGCGTTTGTCATTCCCACCATGGGGTGACAATGGACGGGGGCAGCACGATAAAGACCCCCTCCGTTTCTCATCCCGCCGTCCATTGGCATGGCGCGGCAACAATACAGGCAAGCAAGCATGACCCAATTCGACCTGAACGAAGACCAGCGCGCCATTCAGGAAATGGCGCAGCGCTTTACCGCCGACGCTATCACCCCCCATGCCGGCGAGTGGGATGAAAAGCACATCTTTCCGCGCGACACGATCCGCGCCGCCGCCGAACTGGGCTTTGGCGGCATCTATGTGTCGGAGGAATCGGGCGGCATCGGCCTTGGCCGGCTCGAATCCGCGCTCATCATGGAAGCCATGGCCTATGGCTGTCCTTCGACCAGCGCCTTCATCTCCATCCACAATATGGCCGCCTGGATGATCGATCGCTTCGGTTCGGCGGCGGTGAAGGCCAAATATCTGCCTGCCATGGTGCCGATGGACAAAATGGGCAGCTATTGCCTGACGGAAGCCGGCGCCGGGTCGGACGCTGCGGCGCTCAAAACAAAAGCCGTCCGCGACGGCGATCATTATGTCGTCACGGGGTCCAAGCAGTTCATTTCCGGCGGCGGCGAAAATGAAGTCTATGTCGTCATGTGCCGCACCGGCGACGACGGCGCCAAGGGCATCAGTTGCCTGGTCATCGAAAAGGATATGGATGGCGTCAGCTTCGGCGCGCAGGAACGCAAGCTGGGCTGGCATTCGCAGCCGACGGCGCAGGTCAACTTCGACGGCGTGCGCGTTCCGGTTGAAAATCTCGTCGGCGCGGAGGGCGAAGGCTTCCGCATTGCGATGATGGGCCTTGATGGCGGCCGCCTCAACATCGGCGCCTGCTCGCTGGGCGGCGCGCAGCGCTGCATCGACGAAGCGGTCCAATACACCAAGGATCGCAAACAGTTCGGCCAGTCTATCGCAGACTTTCAAAATACCCAGTTCACGCTGGCCGACATGCAGACGGAATTGGAGGCGGCCCGAACCCTGCTCTATGCTGCGGCGGTCAAGGTTACAGAAAACGCGCCCGACAAGGCTCGTTTTGCCGCCATGGCCAAGCGGTTCGCCACGGACACCGGGTCCTCCGTGGTCGACCGCGCGCTTCAACTGCACGGTGGTTACGGTTATCTGATGGACTATCCCATCGAACGTTTCTGGCGCGACCTGCGCGTTCATTCCATATTGGAAGGCACCAACCAGGTCATGCGCATGATCATCGCGCGCGACATGCTGCGGCAGTGAGGCGAGGGGGATTTGCGATGACCGATCAGGTATTGATTTCGATTGAGAACGGCGTCGGCCGCATCCGGCTGAACCGGCCCAAGGCCATTCACGCGCTGACGCCGGAAATGTGCCAGGCGATCAACGACGCGCTTCTGGCGTGGCGCGAGGACGACAGCGTCGTCGCGGTCATGCTGGATCACAGCGAAGGGCGCGGTTTCTGCGCCGGGGGCGACATCGCCCTGATCGCCAACAGCGCCAAGGCGGATTGCACCGAAGCGGAACATTTCTTCTTCCTCGAATACCGCATGAACCATCTGCTGTTCGTTTATGAAAAGCCGATCGTCGCGTTCATCGACGGCATAGTCATGGGCGGGGGCGTGGGCATATCGCTGCCAACGCGCTACCGCGTTGCGACCGAACGCACAACCTTCGCCATGCCCGAAACAGGCATCGGCCTGTTCCCCGATGTCGGCGGCGGCTGGTTCCTGCCACGCCTGCCCGGCCGCATCGGCGCATGGCTGGCGTCCACCGGATCGCGTATCGACGGGGCCGATTGCGCGGCGGCCGGCATCGCCACCCATTATATGGCGTCGGACAGTCTGGATGCGGTCAAGGCCCGCATCCTTGCCGATCCGGCCGCGCTGGTCGGCATCCTGGACGATGCCGCGCAGGAACCGCCCGCCTCCAAACTCGCCGCCGCCCGCGCTGACATCGACCGGCTGTTCGCGTCCGACAAGGCGGAGGACATTGTTGCGGCGCTGAAGGCCGATGGCGGCGAATGGGCGAAGAAGCAGCTGGCCGTGCTCGCCACCAAATCCCCCCAGACGATCAAGGTCGCCTTGCGCCAGTTGATCGAGGGCGCGGCCAAGACCAGCTTTGCCGACAACATGGTCATGGAATTTGGCCTTGCATGCGCCATCATTCGCCGCCCTGATTTTGTCGAAGGGGTGCGCGCGGTGATTTTCGACAAGGACAATGCGCCGCAATGGAATCCGGCCACGCTGGAGGATGTGAGCGACGCCATGATCGACGCCATTTTCGCGCCGCTGCCGCCCGAAAAGACATGGACCCCGTTGCCGCAAGTCGCCGCAACGCATGGCTGAAGACAAAAGAGGACGCCTGAAATGAACATGACCATCGCCTTCATCGGACTGGGCAATATGGGCGGCGGCATGGCCGCCAACCTGTTGAAGAACGGCTATGCCGTGCGCGCATTCGACCTGTCGGAAGAGGCGCTGGCGCGCGCCGAAGGGGCGGGAGCCGTGCGCGCGACCAGCGCCGCCGACGCGGCCACGGGCGCGGATGCCGTCGTCACCATGCTGCCCGCCGGCAAGCATGTCGAAGCCGTCTACACTGGCGAGATATTCGCCGCCGCCAAGCCGGGCGCGCTGTTCCTCGATTGTTCGACCATTGACGTCGCGACCGCGCGCCGCGTCATCGAAGCGGCTGTGGCGGCCGGTTTCGAAATGGTCGACGCGCCGGTTTCGGGCGGCATCGCGGCGGCCAATGGCGGCACGCTGACCTTCATGGTCGGCGGCGCGGACGAAGCCTTTGCCAAAGCCAGGCCGATCCTGTCGGCCATGGGCAAGGCCGTCATTCATGCTGGTGGCGCCGGCAATGGCCAGGCGGCGAAGATCTGCAACAACATGTTGCTGGGCGCGACGATGGTGGCCACCTGCGAAACCTTCGCCATGGCCGAGAAACTGGGCCTCGACGCCCAGACTTTCTATGATATTTCCAGCGTTTCTTCGGGACAGAGCTGGTCGATGACCAGCTATTGCCCGGTGCCTGGCGTTGGCCCGCAAAGCCCGGCCGACAATGGCTATCAGGGCGGTTTTGCAGTGGGCCTGATGCTCAAGGATCTGAAGCTCGCCACCGAAGCCGCCGCATTGGCGGGGGCCAGCGTGCCGATGGGCAACGCCGCCGAGGCGCTGTACCAGATGCTGGCCAACAAGGGTGAGGCCGGTCGCGACTTCTCGCTGATGATCGAAATGCTGAAGGGCAAGTAACAAGCCGCTCATCGGCGCTTCATCCGGCCCAGTCTATGGCGTTTGGGGAACCGGGGCGGCTTCTGCCCGTTCCGGTTCCGTAACCCTGATGAGGTCCGATGATGCTGTCATTTTTTCTGGCCATGGCCATGGCGACCAGCGAACGCCCCGCTTTACCGGGAGCGGCTCCCTGCCCCGCCGCCACGCGCCAAAAGCTGCTGACTCCGGCAAAGCCGGGCGAAGGCGCCTTCCCTCTCAATTGCAGCATCACGCTGAAGCGCGGCGAAAATATCGCCCGGCCTATCCTGATCGAAGGCGAGCAGGCTTCGGGCGTTCATCTCGACTGCAATGGCGGCAAATTGACGCCGGGCGCGGCACGAATCAACGTGCGGATGCCTACCCTCGCCATCTGGTCGCGCATGGCCGGGCCGGGACGTTGGAGCCGCCCCGAACAAGTGCTGGTCGAGCGCTGCGCCATATTGGGCGCGGTCCATATCTATGGCGTCGGCGCGGGACAGAAGGTCGAACAGCTGGTCGACGCATCGCGCAAGGCCGACTTTACCAAAGTCGCGCAGACCGCGGCTCCCATCAACGTCACCATCCGCGACAGCCGGTTGACGGCGATCAATAATATTCCGCTCTATGTCGGTCCCGGCGTGACTCGTTTCAGCCTGCTCGACTCCCGGATCGACGGCAAGGGCACGCTGGCCATCTATCTCGACCATGAAGGCGGATGGAACCGGATCGAAGGCAATGATATCGATTTTGAGCCGCGCCGCGAGATGATTGCGATCGACGGATCAGCGCACAACAGCATCCGGGGCAACCACATCGTCCTTCGCGGGAAGGCCGCCGCGCAAATCTATCGGAACTGCGGCGAGCGCAGCGTCATCCGCCATCAGGCCCCAACCGACAACATCGTGACCGGCAATGATTTCGACTATATCGGCGCCCAGCCTCGCGTGTTGGTGGGCCAGAACGCGCGCAAGGGCCGCAGCCCGGTGTGCGGCGACGACGCTGGTTATCCCTTCGGCAGCAGCATCGACGACATGGACCATGCCGAACGCAATCAGATCGATGGCAACCGCGTTCGGGCGCGTCGCTGAAAAATCAGCCGGGCCTCAGTATAATCCCGACTTGATACCGGCGCAAAAGCGCGTCAATCACCTCCCACTTCGGAGAGAGTCTAAGGGAAGTTGAGAGCGGATGAGCTATTATGATGTGTTGATCGTCGGGGCCGGCCATGCAGGCGCGCAAGCGGCGATTGCTTTGCGCCAACTGGGTTTTGAAGGTTCGGTCGCCATGATCGGCGACGAGCAATATCCGCCCTATGAGCGCCCGCCGCTGTCGAAGGAATATTTCGCGGGCGAAAAGACGTTCGAACGCATCCTGATCCGTCCGGCTAGCTTCTGGGAAGAGCGCAACATCGACATGTTGTTGGGACGCCGTGTCAAATCCGTCGATCCCGAGGGCAAGTTCGTCACTGCGGGCGATGCGGAAATCGGCTATGGCAAGCTGATCTGGTGCACGGGCGGCAGTCCCCGGATGCTGACCTGCAACGGCGCCGACGCCCCCAATGTCCACGCCGTCCGTCGTCGCGACGATGTCGACGCGATGATGGCGAAGCTCGACACCATCAACCATGTCACCGTCATCGGCGGCGGCTATATCGGGCTGGAGGCGGCCGCCGTGCTGTCCAAATTCGGCAAGAAGGTTGTCCTGCTCGAAGCGCTGGACCGGGTGTTGGCCCGAGTCGCGGGCGAAGATTTGTCGCGTTTCTATGAAGCTGAGCATCGCGCCCATGGCGTCGACCTGCGCACCGGCGCAAAGATGGACTGCATCGAGGTCACCGACGGGGTCGCTACCGCCGTGCTGATGCAGGATGGCGAAAGGATCGAAACCGACATGGTGATCGTCGGCATCGGCATCATCCCTGAAACCGGTCCCCTGGTGGCGGCAGGCGCTGCGGGCGGCAATGGCGTCGACGTCGACGAATTTTGCCGCACGTCGCTGCCCGACATCTATGCCGTGGGCGATTGCGCCGCGCATGAAAACGACTTTGCCCGCGGCGCGCGCATCCGTCTGGAATCCGTGCAGAACGCCAATGATCAGGCAAAGACGGCCGTGACCCACATCCTGGGCAAGGAAGAGCCCTATCATGCGGTGCCGTGGTTCTGGTCCAATCAATATGATCTGAAGCTCCAGACCGTTGGCCTGTCGACCGGGCATGACCAGACCATATTGCGCGGCGATCCGGCGGCGCGCAGCTTTTCGGTTCTCTATCTGCGCGGCGGCAAGCTGATCGCGCTCGATTGCGTCAACGCGGTCAAGGATTATGTGCAGGGTCGCGCCCATGTGGTGTCGGGCGCGGTGCTGGACCAGGCGCAACTGGCCGATCCGGCCGTGCCGCTGAAGGAAGTCGGCCTCGCCTGACGCCGCCGGTCGGGCTGGTTATAATTCCAGCCCGATCAGCGAACCGCTGCCGATGCGGTCGATGTGTCGCTTGCCGTCGATCTCCAGCCAGTCGGGCGTGATTTCGATACGGCGGCCCTTGATGGTCGCGCGGAGATGTTCGACCGCGATCCTGTTGCGCGCGACGATGCGCAGGACGGCCAGCCCATCCCCGCGCGCCGCCATGATGCTGTAGCGATCGCCGCGCAGCAGGAAATGCCAACTGCCGTCGGTCGGCAGCCATTCATTGCCGTCGATGATCTGCACTGGCGTTCCATCCGGCGCGGCCAGCCGCAGACTGATGCGTGTCGCGCCATTGGCCCGGCGCGGCGGCGCGAAGATCAACAGCGGCTCGCCATCCACGGTGACGGGGATGGGCGTGTCGCGCAAAAGGCGCGATCCCCCGACGATCAGGTGCGGCATCTCGCTCGAAAAGGGCAGCCGGTCGCGTGCGAAATGGCGCTGACGCACGACGGGGTTGGCGTGGAAACTGCAAACCTGTGTGGGCGTCAACCGCCCTTCCTCCACCAGCCCATGGCAGGTGGGGCATAATAATGTGGCGCCTTTTTCCCGCGATTCGGCGGGCAGCGCCAGATAACGATAGATTGTCACGCCGCACCGGACACAGGCGAAGCCACAGGACTGTCTTATGTCCTCACGCTCCTGCGGTGTCAGATTTGGCAGTGACGCCATTATACGCATGGCCATGCCCCGAAGACCCCTTCTCGCGCCGGATCGCATGATGCGTTCCGGCGACCGTTTCTGGCATCCTCCTGCACTGGGCCGCTCTGACGTCGGCGCTCGCCGCTATCGTTGAAATAAATGGCGTGAAGTCAAGGGGCCTGTGTCCACCGGGCGCCATCCGGTCATCGCGGCGGCAAGATGTCCACCTGCCGCGCGGCGGCAATTTCGCGGATACGGCCGGGGTCGGGCATCGCGCGCATCGCTATTTCGGCATAGTCGCCGGCGCTGAATAATTCCACGTCGCCGACATTGAAGATGCGCTGGCCCAGAGTCTGCGAAATACGGACGCTACGGACACTGGAAAGCGCGACCTGGACTCGCTGCTTGGAGAGCAGGCCGCGCTCCATCAACACCTCACGCTCGTTGACCGCCAACCGCTCGCCCCTGCAACGTATCCACCATATGCCAAGGCCCACTATCCCCACGATGGAAAGCAATAACAGAACAAACAGGAAGGGATGCGCCCGGAACATCGCCGGATTCTCATCATAGAGCCACAGTTCGGCCATATCCTGCATTCTCCTTGGCGTCGATCGACATGACCATAGGCGAACGATAGTCGTCAAGCCGCAGCAGTTAACGGAATATTTGCCTTCCTTTGCCAAGGTCGCGCGGAGTCAGGAATGGAACATGGCACGCAATCTTTACGATGTTGACGATCGTCAGGCGTCCGGATCGGACGCCTGGCTGCAGGAACGCGAGGATCGCCGGACAGGAATCGTGCCGATGGGCACATTGATTGTCGCGCTGTTGCTCGCGGGCGCCCTGGCCTGGGTTTTGAAAGACCTGCTGCCCGGATCGCGCCAGCCCGGCGCCGACCTTTCCATTCGCGTATCCGAAACCTTCACGCCTTGCGGCGACGACATGTCGACCAGTTGCCTGATTTCAGCGAACGAATTCATGCTCAGTGGCAAATCCTATCGCATCGCCGACATCAGTGTGCCCAGCCTGACCAATCCCCAATGTCCGGCCGAAGCGCGGCTGGCTGACCAGAGCCGTCGGGCGATGTTGTCGATGATGAACGGCGGCGCGTTCGAAGCGCGGAAAGACCCGACCGAGAGCGATTCACGCGCGCGCATCCTGCTGCGCGACAATGTGTCTCTGGGATCGGTGCTGATCGCCAAGGGACTCGCCCGATCCTGGTCACCTGCGCCCGTTGACTGGTGCGAAGGGGCCTGATCTTCCATTCGATCAGCGCTTTTTGACGAATTCCGCGCGCAGCACCAGCCCCTTGATCCCCTCATAACGGCAGTCGATTTCCTGCGGATCGCCCGTCAGGCGAATGGACTTGATCAGCGTGCCCCGCTTGAGCGTCTGCCCGGCCCCCTTGACGACCAGATCCTTGATCAAGGTGACCTGGTCGCCATCCGCCAGGATGTTGCCGACAGCGTCGCGCACTTCAACGACATCGGCCCCGTCGCCCTGGCCCGCCAGTTGCGACGCAGGCACCCACTCGCCTGACGCCTCGTCGAACACATAATCTTCATCTGCGCTCATCTCAAAATCCCGTCGACCAGCACTCAACCCCGGCGAAGCGCCAGCATCAGGGCCAGACCCATCAGCGCGAAGGCGAACAATCTGCGGATGCCTCTATTCCGCTCTGGATCGACAAGCAAGCGGTGCGCCTGCCCTGCCAGGAACACGATACCGATGTGAACGACGGTGGCGACGCCGACATAGGCCATGGTCAGCGCCGCCAGTTGCGGACGCACAGCGGTTGCGCCATGAACGAAACCGGGCAGCACCGTCACGAAAAACAGGGCGGACTTGGCGTTGAGCAGATTGGTCAGCAGTCCCCGCCGAAATCCGGCCGAAATCCGACCAAATGCGAGGGGATCGTCGCCCTCGCGCGGCCATGCGTCCCACGCCATCCATAACAGATAAAGAACCCCCAGAGCGCGCAGAAGTCCAGCAATCCAGGGATGGTCGTTCAGAAGAGCCGACGCGCCCAGCCAGGCAGCCGCACCCAGCAGCGACAGGCCCAGCGCGATGCCGGCCACCGCCGCCAGTCCGGCGCGCCTGCCGGCCGCCGCGCTCAACAGCGCCAGCCAGGTCATGTTGATGCCGGGCGTCAGTTCCAGCGCCAACGCAGTCAGCAGAAAGCCTGCGTCGATCGCGCCGATGCCTGATGCGCCCGTCAGCTCTCGTCACCCATGCGCAGCGCCGCGATGAAGGCTTCCTGCGGAATCTGGACGCTGCCATATTCGCGCATCCGCTTCTTGCCTTCCTTCTGTTTGTCGAGCAGCTTCTTCTTGCGGCTGATGTCGCCGCCATAGCATTTGGCGGTCACGTCCTTGCGCATCGCCGCGATCGTCTCGCGCGCGATCACCTTGCCGCCGATCGCCGCCTGAATCGGGATCTTGAACAGGTGGCGGGGGATCAGATCCTTCAGCCGCTCGCACATATGCCGGCCGCGCGCCTCGGCGGCGCTGCGGTGAACGATCATCGACAGCGCATCGACTGGCTCGTTGTTGACGAGGATGCTCATCTTGACGAGATCGCCCTCGCGCGTGCCGATCTGGTGATAATCGAAGCTGGCATAGCCGCGCGATATCGACTTCAGCCGATCGTAGAAATCGAACACCACTTCGTTGAGCGGCAGTTCATAGGTCACCTGCGCCCGCCCGCCGACATAGGTCAAATTCTTCTGGATGCCGCGCCGGTCCTGACACAGCTTCAGGATCGAGCCCAGATATTCGTCGGGGCAATAGATGATCGCCTCGATCCAGGGTTCCTCGATCATCTCGATATGGTTGGGATCGGGCATGTCGGCCGGGTTGTGCAGATGGCGCACCGTCCCGTCCTTCATATGCATGTCATACACCACCGAAGGCGCGGTGGTGATAAGGTCGAGATCATATTCGCGGGTCAGCCGCTCCTGGATGATTTCCAGATGGAGCAGCCCCAGGAAGCCGCAACGGAAGCCGAAACCGAGCGCGGCGCTGGTCTCCATTTCGAAGGAGAAGCTGGCGTCGTTCAGGCGCAGCTTGCTGATCGAATCGCGCAGCTTCTCAAAATCATTGGCGTCGACCGGGAACAGGCCGCAGAACACCACCGGCTGCACTTCCTTGAAACCCGGCAGCGGCTTGGCGGCCGGATTCTTGACCGTAGTGATGGTGTCGCCGACACGGGTCTGGCTGATGTCCTTGATCTGCGCGGTGATGAAGCCGATTTCGCCGGGGCCAAGCTCTGGCAGTTGCTCGATCTTGGGCCGCATACAGCCAACGCGGTCAATCAGATGCTCGGTGCCGCCGATCATGAACTTGATGTTCTGGCCTTTCTTGATGACGCCGTTCACCACGCGCACCAGAATGACGACGCCCAGATAGGGGTCGTACCAGCTATCGACCAGCATCGCTTCCAGCGGGGCATCGCGGTCGCCCTTGGGCGGCGGGATCTTGGCGACGATGGCTTCCAATATGTCGTCGATGCCGATGCCCGATTTGGCGCTGGCCAGCACCGCTTCTGACGCGTCGAGGCCGATCACCTCTTCAATCTCCGCGCGCACCTTTTCCGGCTCGGCGGCGGGCAGGTCGATCTTGTTCAGCACCGGCACGATTTCATGGTCATGCTCGATCGACTGATAGACGTTGGCCAGCGTCTGCGCCTCCACCCCCTGCGCCGCGTCGACGACCAGCAGCGCGCCCTCGCAGGCCGCCAGCGACCGGCTCACTTCATAGGCGAAATCGACATGGCCAGGCGTGTCCATCAGGTTCAGCTCGTAAACCTGCCCGTCGCGCGCGGTGTAATCCAGGCGCACGGTCTGCGCCTTGATGGTGATGCCGCGCTCCTTTTCGATATCCATATTGTCGAGCACCTGCGCCGACATTTCCCGGTCTGTCAGCCCCCCGGTTCGCTGGATCAGGCGGTCGGCCAGGGTCGATTTGCCATGGTCGATATGGGCGATGATGGAAAAGTTGCGAATGCGCGAAAGGTCGGTCATGGCGCCGCGCACTAGCAGCGTTTCTTCGGCCTGTCAGCCTGTCCCGTAACGGGCGGATGTGGTGACAATCGCCGTCATCCGCGCCCGGTTGCTTGAACCATGGTGCCGTTGTGATAGAGATCACGACAAATGCCGGGTCGCAATGGCAAAAAGCACATCGTCAACGAGCATTACGGGGTTCAATATTATGAAGGGTTTTGCGAAATTTCTGGTGGCGAGCGCCGCCGTTGCGATGACCGTCGCACCCGCTGCCGCCGCCGACAAGGGGTCGTCGGGCCGTCAGGCCCAGGTCAAGAAGCAGATGGAAATTCCCCACTGCACCAAGCGTCTTGGCACCGTCGCCATTGTCGAGCCAGACAATCAGTGGTGGCGCGAGATGAACCTGGGCAGCCCGGAAGCCATCATCAAGCTGTTCGTGCAGCAGTCGGGCTGCTTCGGTCTGGTCAACCGCGGCCGCTCTATGGCCAGCCGCAATCTGGAGCGCGCGATGGCGGATTCGGGCGAATTGCAGGCCGGCAGCAACCTTGGCCGGGGCCAGGTGAAGGCCGCCGACTATTTCCTTCAGCCTGACATCGTCACCGCCAACAACAACAGCGGCGGCAACGCCATTGGCGGCATGTTGGGCGGCATGCTCGGCGGGCGGACGCTGGGCGGCCTGATGGGCGGCATTTCGATCAAGAAGAGCGAGGCGAACGTCACCCTGTCGATCGTCAATGCCCGCACGACCGAGGAAGAAGCGATGACCGAAGGCTATTTCCGCAAGTCGGACCTCAGCTTCGGCGGCGGCGGCGGCGTCGGCTGGATGGGCGGTCTGGCCGCTGTCGGCGGCGGCGGTTATCAGAACACAGCCATCGGCCAGGTGATCGTGCTCGCCTATCTCGACGCCTATACAAAGCTGGTGACGCAGTTGGGCGGCCTGCCCGACAATGCGGCGGCGGCGGCTCCGCAGGCGCAATAAGCGGCGCCCAGCAGGTAAACTGAGATAAGGGCCGGCCCGACTATGGGCCGGCCCTTTTTCATTCAGCCTTATCAGGATGAGAGCGGCGCGATGCGGGCGGATGGCTCGCGGCGACGATTCCACCATGCCAGGATGGCGTCGCCCGCCGGGCGCTCGACCAGCCGGTTGATGATCGTCCCCAGCGCCAGCGCCACCAGAAACGCCGCCGCAAAGCCCAGCCAGGGGCTATAGCCCGCCTCCGTCATCTTCAGCATGACGACAAAGCCGACATGCTGGTGGATCAGGTAGAAACTGTAGCTGATGCCGCCCAGCCAGACGAGCGGTCGCAGGGCGATAAAGCGCATGTTCCCGCGGATCAGCACAGCGAAGCCAAGCAGCAATACTATGCCTGCCAGCGTCACATCCCATGTCTCCCCGACCGCGACCGAAGCCAGCACCGCCAGCGCATAGGGTGCCTGCTGACGCCATGTCCGCTGCCCCCTCCACACCCGGTAGGACAACATGCCGATGATGAAAAAGGGCACATAGCGCAGGACCAGCAGCATGACGATGCGTTCCGGCATATCGGGCCAAAGCTGATAAAGCGTCCGCAGGCCCAGCCACAGCAGCAGCATCGGCTCCAGCCGCCTGACGCCGCCAAATCGCCAAAGCGCGATCATGCAGAAATAGAAGGCGATCTCGACCGTCAACGTCCAATAGGCGCCGTCCACTTCAGGAATGAAGGCGAAGCCCTGTAACATGGTGAAATTGGCCATGATCGCCATCGGACCGATCAGCAGCGCCGTCGCCTGCGCCAGATATTCGATCGACAATGTCGTCAGCATCGCGACGATATAAGCGGGGTAGAGCCGGGCGAAGCGGTTGACCACAAAATCCGCCACCGTCCCGATCCGATCAAGCGTGAAGAAGATCGCAAAGCCGGAAATGGTGAAGAAAAGCAGAACCCGGTAATTGCCGCCGGGGAAGCTGAACGGCACATGCTGGGCCTGCGGGAACAACTCGTGAAACCGCGTGGAATAATGAAAGATCAGCACGCACAGCGCCCCGATGCCGCGAAGCGCATCCAGTTCCGTCAGACGGCCGGTTCGGACATGGGGGGGCGATGCCATGCCCCGCCTTAGCAACAGATCAGCAACAGATCAGTTAATAAGGTGGTTAATTCCGACGCTTAACCATCAATGGCTGCAAAGTGGCAACAAAAACGGGGAAAATACGCGGCCATCGTCCCCAATCAGGTCATTTCCTCGTCCCGAAACGTCTCTATGTCGACCAGCGCCTGCGCGTCCCGCGAACAGCGTGCGCCCTGTGCCGCGTCGACGGGGACAGATGCGGGGCCAGGGCGCATATGCCAACTGGACCGCCGCGACCGGATGGACGGCATGGGCGCGACGGATGATCGGCCTTTCATTGTCGCCAACGCCATAAACCGCCGCCCTATCGAAAAAGGTGACGCCGGCGTCCAGAGCATGAAGCAGCAGCCGTTCGACCGCGCCGGGATCGGGGCGCGAGCACCAGCCATGGCTGAGGTTCACGCAGCCATGGCCAAGCCAACACCAATGGCTGACCCGGCGAAGCGCCGAAGCAGCCCTTCAAATCCGGGTGGCGTCAGCCCACTCCTGCTTGAAGGGGGGGCATAATGTTATGATTGCGTCCGCTGGCGCATAAAATGGCGGCGCATGTCACGCTGCGAGCCCGGCGCGATGATCCGGCCTGGCGGCGAACCAGATAGTGTGCCAAGAATCGATGCTGCCAATATAGGCTGGCAACTTCACCTCATCGACCATGAAGCCGACATTTTCCAGACAGGCGGCGAAATAGTCGTCCGGATAGGCTGACCAGACCGCCATTATGCCACCCGGGCGCAAGGCCGCATAGGCGGATCGCAACCCGGCTTGCGAATAGAGCCGATCATTGGCGGCTGTGATGAAACCGTCCGGGCCGTTGTCCACGTCCATCAATATCGCGTCGAACCGTTCGCTTTCCTCGATTATGACGTCATGCACGTCGATCACCCGCAACGCGACGCGGGGGTCGGACAGGTTGTTGCCGAACAGATGGGCGAGCGGCCCTTTCGCCCATGCGACGACCTGGGGCAGCAATTCAGCAACCATTACCGATGCGCCGGACGACCAAGTGCGCAGCACCGCTCCCAGAGTGAAGCCCATGCCCAATCCCCCGACCAGCACATGCCCACCATCTTTGCCCAGACGCTTGCGCGTCATCGTCGCCAGCGCCATTTCCGAGATATGGTCGCGACTTCCCATCAGTTCATCGGCGCCAAACTGGATGGAAAATTCATTGCCGCATTTCAGCAACAACAATTCGCCGCCGCCGGGCACCATGGCAATATCAACCACCTCTATGGCGTCGATTGCCTGGCCATCGTTGTTGGAAATGGGCGGATCGGCAGCCTCCATCTGTTGTCCGGGGCGATTGTCCGAACCCCTTGCGCTATCCGATCCCGCCTGATGCGCAAGGCAAGCCCCCTCGCCCGCCGAATAAAGCCGATTCATGCCGTTCCTGTCTCAATTCGAGATCAATCGCGACGTAAACCAGCATGGCATCCATTGCGCGGTGACAGGTGCTAATGGCTCGCTTTTAGGGATAAAATCAAGCAAACTATTGCCTCAAAAATGAGGCCCGATATCGTAATTTTCTGGTTGGAATTGACTTTTCCGGATAAATGCTCCATAAAAACTCCGCTATCGTCGCCTGCGACGGATTTTTGCCTTCAAATCGGGCTCTTCTCCTTTTCTCGCGCTATCAGCTTCGCCCGTGCTTTTTTGCGGGCGTTTTATTCTTGAAAAGGACTATGTTATGCCCATTGGCATCGTTAAATTCTTCAACGCCGACAAGGGTTATGGCTTCATCGCCCCCGAAGACGGCGGCAACGACAGCTTCGTTCACATTTCCGCGGTCGAACGCGCCGGCATGGCGACGTTGCGCAAGGATCAGCGGCTCAGCTACGAGGTCGAAACCGACCGTCGCGGCAAACAGTCTGCTGTCAGCCTCGAAGCAGCGTGAAGGCATTTGATGGGAAGATCTCGATCTTCCCATCATCCTCCAGCCTCGGCTGCCCCATGCCCGTCGCAACGATTTCGCGACGGGAAGGCGCACCAGGTTCCGTTCCGGCGGCAACGCCCACGGCGCCATTGGATTTGCGCCACCGTTCGCCCGTTTCTCTTCATTCGCGCGGGCTGCCGCGCCAAGGTTTCATGCGTTACAAATTTACGTCCAAGACTTCCGTTTCTTCTTCCATTGGCCGACTTCGCGGCGCCGCCCCCAGCCATGATCGACGCGCCTTGCCTTCCGGCATCCTGTCGGCGCAAGCCCTGCGGCAGATTGTCGCCGAGATGATCGACTGACCCGGCAGGCCAGAGCGCCCCTAACAGCAGGAGGCAATTCACCATGTCAGCAACCAGCGACTTTTACCGGGCTCGCGTTGCGCAATGCACGCGCGAGGCGGACGAGACCAAATTGACCAATGTGCGCGACCGTTGCCTCCGGGCCGCTGCCGCCTGGCAAGGCATGGCCGACCGCGTGATGAAGAGCGAGGCCGATCGCCTTCAACAGGCGATGGACAAACTGGCCCGTGGCTAGACCATTTCGCAAACCCGCGAACGGCCCGCGGCTGACAACTGGCCAGATGGCTCGCCAGGGTCGCGTCCTTGACCGCGCAATCGAAAAACTGGGCGCAACAGACGCCATGACGTTCCTCAACAATCAGGATGATCAACTGGGCGGCAGGCCCCTCGATCTGGCGATCGCCAGCGTCGACGGGCTCAACGCGGTTGAAGCCAGGCTGGATGGGCTGGCCGACCGCGCGCGACCATCTGTGCCAGACTAACGGGCTTCCTCCCCGCCCTGCCTATATCCTCACCAGCCATTCCGCCGCCCGCGCGCACGGTGAGCGGACGCCGGGAGCGACCAGCAGGAAGAGAGCCCGTGACCAGTGCAACCCGCGGCTGCAACAAGCCGTTAATGCGGCTGCATGTGGCGGTCGAGGGGCATCTAGCCCGCCACTTTTGAAAATCATGGCGACTTTGGAACGGCCTTCTGCTATCAAGCGACTATTGCGCGAACCATGCTGCAAGCATTCGCCGTGACTGAGAGACGATTGCGCTCCCGCTTGCCAGCCGAGGAGCTTCCCATTGGACGATATGAATTACTTGCTCCAACGAGAGCAGGAAGAATTGCTGCATGCGCAGAATGCGCTTTGCCCAGCCGAACGCCGCACGCATTATGGTCTGGCGGAACGCTTTGCCCGTCGCGTCCGCCAGCACCCCCTCCCCTATCGCTCGGTGCGCCAGGATGGCTTCATCGCCTTCAATCCCCATCCTTTCGGCGGCGAGGGGAAACAAATATGAGCCGGGTCATCCATGTCCAGGCGACCGAGCAGCAGATCGAAACCCTGTGCCAGAAGAACGGCTTCAGGCTATCGGTGGTGGAAGCCCTGCTTTCGGGCGGATTTCGCGTCGTCATGCTCGACAGTCGTGACAGCGACGCCTTCCGTGCACTCATGAAGGGCAAGGTGATTGACGGTCCGGTGAAACGGTCGTCCAAACATATCGCCAGACAATTGCCCACCTCCATGCGCCGTCAGTAGGGGCCCCCGCCTCGATCACTGGAAAAGCAGTCCACGTCCACCCCATAGCGACGCCTCGCCTCCCTGGACAAAGTCCCACAAACAAGGCCCCCCTGCCCCAAGCCGAAAGGCGCTTTCCCCTCGATTTCGGTGGGTTCCCTGTTGAAAGGGGTGGCGCCGAAGAAGGGGCTCGCCCCCCGCCGCCCCCCCCGAATAGCCCCTATTTTTCTAGGCGCCTTCCGCTTTCAATATCTGCTGCCGTTTGAACGCGACGGGTGACAGCGCTGCACAAGGCCGGGACGCCGGGCCATCCGGCTTGCGACAGGCGGTGGTCGGAAGCCATGGACGAATAAGCGCGGCTAACGCCACGCCAGCGCTGACAGTGCAGCCCACGACACGCTGATTATGCAGGTCAAGGATGACGGCTAAGGAGAGCCAACCTTCTGATGTCCAGATATAGGCTATGTCGCCCGCCCATTTACGGTTGGCCGCATCGGCGGCTAAATCGACGTCCAGCCAGTTGGCCGCGACACCAGGCGATGATGGCTATCAGTTGTCACCTTTTGCTTGCGCGGGCGGACTGGCTTGATCCCGTTGATGTTGGCTTCGCCGCCCCTCGGGTCATCAGACGCCCGACGCGGCGCTCGCCAACATCGAGCCCAACCTCTTTCAACGCCATCGTCATCCTTGGACGACCATAGCTGCCCAGGCTGAGGCGGTATTGTTCCCGGATATAGGCCAGCACTTTCATATCCGTCCGCTCCCGACGACTGATCGGTCGCGAGCGCCAGGATCGATAGCGGCGCTCGCTGACAAGCATGACACGGCAGAGCAGTTCAATGGGCCAACGATGCCACCAGCGATGCACAAAGGCGAACCTCACGGCCTTTGGCTCGCGAAGAACAGCGTGGCCTTTTTAGCACATCCCTCTCTTGCCGCAGCACGCGGTTCTCAAGGCGAAGACGTTCATTCTTACGCGCCAAATCTGTCTGCGCCGCCGCCACCAGGTCAGGTGGCCGATACTGTGACACCCATTTGCCCAGCAACCCGCTGGCCAGCGCAAAACGCACAGCCGCCTGCCTGAACTCCTCGCTATGCTTCATCATCTCCTCGGCCTCCTTGATCGCGCGCATCGATGAACGCCTCGACCCCCCGAACCGGGCCATCTACCGACAGGTAACCATCAAGCGATGCAGACAGCAGATCGTCTTGCCATCGATCTTCCCCTTGGACCAAACCGCCCATCCCAAAGCCTCCCGAAAGGCGAAAGAACCATACCACATGCCGGCGCTTTTACACAAACCCGGGACTTTGCCGCCGGTCCGACACGGCCTCAGCTAAGGCCCACCTACTCCCCGATCCGCCAGCGGGGCCTCACCTCGCTGGCGCTGCCGCCCGGCACCAGCCGCGCGTCGACCCCGGCGTCGGTCAGCCCCTTGATCAGCGCCTCCGCCGCCTCGCCCGACCCAGCAATGTCGATGGGCAACCCCGTCCGCAGCGCCGCCCACTGGGTCAGCGCCAATGCCTGGGCGTCCGCCTCGCCCTTGTCGTCCAGCGCGATGACGGGCAGCGGCCGGGCGGGCGGCTGCAACTCCACCGTCCATCCCCGCGCCAGATTGGCGACCCGCTGCTCCAGCGCGCTATAGGTGGCCAGGCCCGCGTCGGGCAGCGGACTGGCCCGCACCACCGCGCGTTTGCCCACCGCGTCGATCGTCACCTGATCGGGCGCCACGCCCGCCGCCACCGCCAGCCGGTCGGCCAGTCTCTCACGCTCGCCCTGCGCCTCGCGCCCGCGCAGTTGCGCCGCGAGCAACTGGGCGTTTTCCGTGTCCACGCCATCACTCACCCGGATCTGTTCGATGTCCAGGTGAACCGGGCGGCCCAGCATCACCTCCAGCGCGCGGGTCGCCGATTGGGCCGCATTGGCCTGATAACGGCTGGTCAGCACGCTGGCGGTCACGGCCAGCGGCTCCGACCCGAAATCCAGGTCGATCTGGCTGATCCGCGCATCGCCCTCAAACTGCCGCTCGATCACCGCGCGGGCGTCGCGCGAGGCCCGCGCTTCCCAGGCGATCTGGCGCAGCGACAGCCCCAGCGGGATGCCCAGCACCAGAAATATCGCGATGATGAAGCTCATCTGGAACCATGTCTGCCGGGGCGAGAGCGCCCGGCCAAAGCCATAGAGCCGCGCCATGATCGCGGCGGCGACCGCGATCGTCACGAAATTGGTGAAGAACAGCAGGAACGCGCCCCCCGCCACCGTGCCGTTCCACGTCGCCAGGCCAAAGCCGACCGTGGCAAGCGGCGGCATCAGCGCAGTGGCGATGGCGACGCCCACGATCGTCCCCGCCTTGCCCCGGATCATCGCATAGGCCCCGGCCAGCGCCGAAAACAGCGCCACCATCAGGTCGAACAGATTGGGCCGCGTGCGCGCCGCGATTTCGGGCGTCACCGTTTGCAGCGGCGACAGCAGCACGATGAAGGCGGTAAACAGCACCGCCACCAGCGCACCCAGCGCCAGCGCCGTCAGCGACCGCCTGATCTCGCTGGAATCGACCGTCGCCAGCGCAAAGCCCAGACCGACAATCGGCCCCATCAGCGGCGAGATCAGCATCGCGCCGATGACGACGGCCGGCGACGACAATAACAGCCCCAGAACCGCGATGCCCGCCGACATCAGCAGCATGAAGGCGTATCGCGGCGTCCATCCGTCATCCTCGCGCACCCGCTCCACCACCGCCTGATGGTCGATTTCGCGAATCACATGGGCGCGCCACCAGCGCGGAATGGATCGCCATAGCGGCGGTTCGGTGGAGGCGGGGCTTTGGGTCAGGTCGGTCATGGTCGCGCGGGGCTTTGGGTCAGGTCGGTCATGGTCGCGAGGCTACTGTGTCATCCCCGCCGCCGCCAGCCCCGATGCCCCACAAGCTTGTGAAGCCATGCTGACACTTGCATTCACCACCTGTTCAATAGCCCGTCTCTATGCGATGCAACATGACCATGAACGCTAAACCTCTGCTGGCCGGGCTGATCGCGGCGACCATCGCCCTTGGCCTGGCGCCAGGCGCCAGCGCCGGCAGCCGCGACGAACAGAACGCCGCGCGCCGGGCGATGCTCGACGGGCAAGTCATGCCCTTTGCGCTCATCAAACGCCGGGTGGACGCGGCGATGGGTGGCGCCACTTATCTGGGCAGCGAATTCAACCCCTCGTCAAACCGCTATCGCCTGAAATATATGAAGGATGGCAAGGTGGTCTGGGTCGATGCCGACGGCCGCACCGGTGACATTCGCGGCATGGCGCGCTAAACCCGCGCCTTTCGACAAAGCCTTGGGAGAATGGGTCTGTATGCGTCTGCTGATCGTCGAGGATGAACCGAGCCTGGGGCAGCAGCTTCGCAACACGCTGGAAGGCGCGGGCTATGCCGTCGACCTCGCCGACGATGGCGAGGACGGGCATTTCCTGGGTTCGACCGAGAGCTATGACGCCGTCGTGCTCGATCTTGGCCTGCCGACCATCGACGGGCTGACGGTGCTGGACCGCTGGCGCAAGGAGGGCAAGACCTTCCCCGTGCTGGTCTTGACCGCCCGCGACAGTTGGTCGGACAAGGTGGCGGGCCTCGACGCGGGCGCCGACGATTATCTGGCAAAACCCTTTCAGAGCGAGGAACTCATCGCCCGCCTGCGCGCGCTCATCCGCCGCGCGTCGGGCAATGCGTCGAGCGAACTGACGGCGGGCGACGTGCGGCTGGACACACGGTCGGGCCGGGTGACGCTCAACGGCGAGCCGGTGAAGCTGACCGCGCAGGAATATAAGCTGCTCTCCTACCTGCTCCATCACAAGGGCAAGGTGGTCAGCCGCACGGAACTCATCGAACATATTTACGATCAGGATTTCGACCGCGATTCCAACACGATCGAAGTGTTCGTCACGCGCATCCGCAAGAAACTGGGCGCCGACGTCATCACCACCATCCGCGGCCTTGGCTATAGTCTGGACGAACCGGGGCGGTGATCCATGGGCCGCGCCTGACCCGGCGGGGACAAGGATGATATGAGCGGGCCGCCCGCCCCTGTCCCCGCGCCTGTTCCCGTGCGTTCGACCGGATCCTTGAGCCGCCGGATGATCGGCATCGCCGCGCTGTGGATCAGCGTGCTGTTGCTGGGCGGCGGAATCGCGCTCGACCGCGTGCTGACCAGCGCCATCACCCGCAATTTCGACGACGGCATGAATTATGTACTGACCGCCATGATTGCGGCAGCCGAAATCGGGCCGGAGGGCGAAGTGCTGTTCAACCGCCAGCTTGCCGACCAGCGTTTTCTGGAGCCGGGCAGCGGCATTTATTACCAGATCAGCGCCAAGGGGCATGAGGACTGGCGCTCCCGCTCGCTGTGGGATCGCGCCCTGCGCGTCGACACCGCGCACGCCGACCGCAATTCCCATGTCTATGACAGCAAGCAATTCCCCGGCGAACCGCTGCGCGTGATGGAGCGCACCGTCATCCTGCCCGGATCGGACGTGCGCTGGACATTCATGGTGGCGCAGGCGCGGTCGGGCGTCGACGACCAGATCAAGGCGCTGCGCGCCACCCTTATCAAGAGCTTCGCGTTGCTCGCGCTTGGCCTCATCATCCTCGCCGCGCTTCAGACCGTCTATGGCCTGCGCCCGCTGCGCAAGGTGCGGCGCGCCATCGTGCGGATGCGCAGCGGCATGGAAAGCCGCGTCACCGAACCCATGCCGTCCGAAGTGCTTCCCATGGTCGAGGAACTCAACGCCCTCCTCGCCCATAATGAGCGGCAGGCGGAGGAAGCGCGCACCCATGCGGGCAACCTCGCCCATGCGCTCAAGACGCCGCTGACCGTGATCATGAACGCCGCCACCGCCCAGTCTCCCGATCTCAACGAAACCGTGATCCGCGAAGCGACGACGATGCGGCGGCAGGTCGACCATCACCTCGCCCGCGCCCGCGCCGTCGGTCGCCGGGGCGCGGCGCAGAGCCGGGCCGATGTCTGGCCCAGCCTGCAAGCCGTGGAGCGCGCCGTCCGGCGTCTCTACCCCGACGCCCGCGTCGACATGGATGGCGACAAGGGCGCGGTCGTCCGCGTCGAGCGGCAGGATCTGGACGAACTTCTCGGCAACCTCATCGAAAACGCCGCCAAATATGGCGGCGGCAGCGTGTTCGCCACCGTCGCCCGCGACGGCGACATGGTGGAAATACTGGTCGAGGACGACGGCCTGGGCATACCGGAGGCCGACCGGACCCGCATTTTCGATCGCGGCGCGCGGCTCGATTCGGGGAAGCCCGGCACCGGCCTTGGCCTCGCCATCGTGCGCGACGTGGCGGAAATCTATGGCGGCACGGTCGCGCTCGACGAAAGCGAGGATCTGGGCGGGCTGATGGTGCGGCTGCGGCTGCCGGCGGCCTGATGCGGCGGGCGCTCTACCTTGCCGCCGGGCTGCTGGCGATGGCGCTGGGTGCGCTGGGCGCCTTCCTGCCGCTGCTCCCCACCGTGCCCTTCATGATCCTCGCCGCCTTCTGCTTCGCCCGCTCCAGCCCGGCGCTGGAGGCGCGCCTCACCGGCCACCCGATCTTCGGCCCGCATATCCGCCGCTGGCGCGACCATGGCGCGATCAGCCGCCGGGGCAAGAAAGCCGCCACCGCCGCCTTCCTGTTCAGCGCGCTGCTGGCGCTGGCCCTGATGCGCCCGCCCTGGTCCCTCCTCCCCACCGCCGCCGCGCTGATCGGCGGCGCATGGATCTGGACCCGGCCGGAAAGGTGAGGGTTTTGGGACAGGATAGGAAATGCGGACCGGCTGGATTCGACTGTTTCTGGCCTTGATTCGTGCCAATTGCGTGGGCCAGAAGCGGACGCTAAACTGATGCTATGGCCGCTCTGCTTTTCACGATCATGTGCGAATTTGATGGCGGGACATATATTTCGCAGGTTCGTGCTACCAACGAACAGCAAGCACTCATGGCGTGGAGTGAGGTTCTCCGGCGCGAGAGGCCAATGGGGAGCGATTCTGTCTTAATCGCCGACGAGGCAGTCGCAGGAAACGATGGCTTAACGGGCGTCGAGGGCCTTTCTGGGGTATGGTGTTGGGCTGGAATGGTGGCAAACCGACTGATCCTGAGCAACATAGTGCGCTCAGCATAACTCGTCGGTTTTTTTGACCACTTGCGGTCAGTCCTTCGATAAGGAATCATACCTGGATGCGGACCATCTTCATCGACTGCCACGAAGTTGCATCGGCGTCCGACTTTTGGCAGCGATATTTAGATGCTGCGAACCCTCAATCTGCCAGCTTGCTTGGACGTAACATTGATGCGTTTTGGGATGCGATCGAGCATGGTGGCCCCGGTGGGCCGGGAGAAGCAAAGCTGGTTTTTGCAAATTCAGCGGCGTTAGCCACGGTTGATCTTACTGATGGATCATCGCTCTTGGACGGTCTTCGCCGGATAGCCGAGGACTCGATCCAAACGGAAATCAAACTGCCATAGGGCAATGGCCGCTTTGCATTCGCGTGATCCAAAAAGCCGCCAGTCCGTAATCAACCCCACCCCACTCAATGAAATGAAAAGCCGATAATGAAGACCAGCCTCTCCCGCGCCACGCCATCGGGCGGCGGGGGGAAGGGGTTGGCGCTGCGCACCGTTCGCAGGGCCAGCCGGTCGAGCATGGCGTTGCCGCTGCCCTGCGCCAGATCGAGCGTCGCCAGCCTGCCCGCGCCGTCCAGCGTGAAGCGCAACGTGGCGACCCCCGTCATGTGCAGCCCGGCGGGCCTGCGCGCCGCGATCCGCGCCCGCACCTGCCGCTGATATTCGGCCCATGCCGCATCGCGCTCCGACCCCGCCTCCACCACAGCCGGAGCGACTGGCGGCGGCGGCGCGACCATCGGCGCGGGAGCAGCGAGCATCGGCGCGGCGACAGGCATCGCGCCCGTTGCCGCCCTGCCCGTCGCAACGGGCGGAACCGGGTCGATCCTTCCCGCCGCCGCCTCATCGGCAACCGGCCGACGCTCCGCGCGCGCGGGCGGCTCCGGCGCCGGCGCTGCTTCCGGCGCGGGCGCGGCGGGAACGAACAGCTTGAGGGCGCTCCCCGCATCCTTCGCCGCCACCCGGTCGACACCCGCAAAATGCGCCGCGAACGCCCCGAACAACGCCATGTTGCAGGCGAGGGCGGCAAATCCCGCCGCCCATCGGCGGGACGGGGCCAGCCGCAGGGATGGGGCGAAAGCCCCCTTCCCCGCACCCGCCCCGTCCCACGCGCCCGCCATCAGAAGCTGACGCTGATGCCGGTGTTGATCGACCGGCCGCGCCCCGGCACCGGCCGCAGCACGCCGGTCGCATCCAGATCGCCCAGCGACATGCCGCCCAGCGGCGCATAATAGCCCTTGTCGAACAGGTTTTCCGCGCTCAGCGTCAACCGCACCGACCCGATGCGATAGGCGAACTGGATGTCCAGCAACGCATAGCTGCCCGTGCGCGGCTCGTTGCGGGTGGGGTCGACCCGGTTCTTTTCCGCCACGATGTTGAGGTCGACGCGCGTTTCCAGCCCGCCGATGCTGTGCTCCACCCCGATGGCCGCGTTGAACGGCATCTGGTGATAAAGCGGCGCATGGTCGGTCAGGTTCTGGCCATGCAGCCAGCTTGCCCGCGCCGTGATCCGCGCGCTGCCCGCCCCCTCGCTGGACCAGAGCGGGGCCGAACCCGAAAGGTCCAGGCCGTAAATCTCCGCCTTCTGGTTGACGAACCGCAACTGGTCGAAGGGCGACGGCATCCCCATCATGTCGGTAAAGTCGGCCAGCTTCACCGCGTCGATATAATCGTCGACATGGGTGTAATAGGGCGCGACGCGGACCGACCAGCCATCCTTGCGGCCATCGCCCAGCGACAGCGCCAGGCTCAGCGTATCGGCCTTTTCCGGGTTCAGCGCGATATTGCCGACATAGCCATTGCCGTCGCCGAACCAGCCGATCATCCGGCTGGCCATGCTCCCCCGGCCCCAGCTATAGCGTTCATAGACATTGGGCGAGCGCACCTTGCGCGCATAGCCGCCCTCGATCTCCACCCCCGGCGCCAGCGTATAGCGCGCGATCAGCGATCCGCCCCAGTTGCTGTCATGCCGCTTGCGGTCGGCGGCGTTGAATACGGCGGCGGCCATCATGTCGGCCATCTGCATCATGCCCATGCCATAGGGGGCGACATCGCCCGTGTTCATCCGGACCTGATCGTTGCGGATGCCCGCGATCAGGGTCAGGCCGCTCTCGCTGGTCATCTCCCACTCGATGAAGCTGCCCAGCCGGTCGCGCTTCGCGCCGTTGATATTGATGAAGGCGTTTGGCCCCATCATCATGCTGCCCGCGACCGGCGGCCAGTAATCATTGAGCCACTGATGCTGAAACTCGCTGCCCACCCGCAATGTCCCCGCATCGCCCAGCGCGAAATCAAGCCTGGCCGCGAAACCGGCGGTGTGGACCTCCGTATTCATCGGCATCCCGCCGTTTGCCGTGCCGCCCTTGTCCGCCAGAAAGTTCATGGCGTGGTCGGTGTCCCGCCAGTTTGCGCGCAGGTCGATGCCGCCCCAGTCGAACTGGCCCGCATAATGGCCGTTCAGGAAAACGGACTTGTTGGACGTCATGTCCATATATTGGTTGGGAAAGCCCTCATAGGGCGAGAAATGATAGCCGCCCTTGAGTTCAAAGAGGCCGATGTCGGTCTGCGCCGCAAGGTTCAGGCTATGGTCGGTCTTGGCATATTCGGTGGAGCGCACCACGCCCAGCGATCCGCCGCCCTTGAAATTGTCCGCCTGCGTATAGCCGCCATTATAGGTGAGGCTCAGCCGGTCACTGGCCGCCGTCACCGACAGCGAACCGCCAAAGCCATCGCCATTGCTGCGGTAAAAGGCCGAAGCCTCGCCGGTCAGCAGCGTCTCGCCCGCCTTTGCGAAGCGCGGCGGCGCGGTTTCGACCGCGATGACCCCGCCGATGCTGTCGCCGCCCTTTGAAACCGGCGACACGCCGGTGATGACGTCGATGCTGCTGATCGTCTGCGGGTCGGTATAGGACAGCGGCGGGTTCATATCGTTGGGACAGGCCGACGCAATCGCCGTCCCGTCGACCAGCACGTTCAACCGCTGCGATTCCAGCCCCCGGATCACCGGCAGGGTGGAAAATCCGCCCGCGCCGAAACCGCTGACGCCCGGCACGCTTTGCAGGATTTTGGCCGTGTCGCTCGACCCGGTCCGGAGCGATCGGATGCGTGGCGCGGACAGGCGCTCGCCCGCAATGGCGGGCGCGGCGCTATCGGCCGAATCAATGTCGATGGTGGGCAGCGCCGTGCCATCCTGCGCCAGCGCGGCGGGGGCAAAAGCGGCAAGGGTCAGGGTCAGCGGACAGGCGACGCCGCCCATCAGGCGGCTGTGAAACAAGGTCATGGCAATACTCGCACGAAAAGACAGGCGTCGCCGCGCCGCCCGTCAAGGCGTCGATGCTATGGCGAACGCGAAAAAAGCGTGATTTTTCAGTGCGAGAAAACGGGTGGCGCTTGCGATGGCGGCGGCGGCGCGGCCATGCCCCGGCCGGGCGCCATGCCCCGTGCCGGACCGGCGAGTGGGACGGACAGGAATTGCGGCGACGGCGGGGCGATGCCCAGCGGATCGGGCGCGGGCATCGGCATGGCAGCACTGGCATAGGGGCAGGGCATGCCATGCTGGCTGCGCCCGTCATCCTGATCCTGCCCGCCGCCCGAACCCTTGCCCACGTTGACGCCGGGAATGACCAGAGTCGCGGCAGCGCCGTTGCACATCTGCACGCGCAACACGCCATCGGCCGCCCGCGCCACCATATAGCCCGGCGGCACCAGGATGCTGCTCGCCAACGCCAGCAGGGCCAACAAATGCAACCATGCCCCCCGGCGCGACATCAGGATCGCCCTCCACGTCATGGCCGCGCTCTTAAGGTGCGCCGTGTCAAATCTCAATCGGGGTTTTCACGGGGGATGTGTGGCCCGACGGGCAGCGGATCGTCAGACCGGCGGAAGCCAGCCGCCACCTTGGCAGGGCGATGCGAGGTTTCCCTCCCATGCTCTAAAGACCCAAAAGGCGCTTGAGCCACTCCCACATTGAAGCATGCTTGCGCTCATGCCATGAGCGCCCACCCAGCCGCGCGGCTGGATGATCTGCGAACAGGATATGCAGTATTCCCTTGGTCAGACCTCCCGACAGCGGGATCAACGCTGAACCGGAACTCTGAAGCGCCCCGTCGATAAAAACCTCAACGGTTCGACAGGTCGCCCACAGAACAAAGCGGTCTTCCACCCACTCAATCTCTCCCAGTCCACATCCATCCGACGGATGCAGGCTGATGGTTGATCTGGCCGGAACCTCAAACTCATCCACCCACGGTTCAAGCCACACAAGCAGGGGATCGGGCCCTGGATTGGAGAGGCTACATGCGCCTTGGGTATCCCCTGACATGATTTGCACTCCCAATGGACCACCGCCCACAAACAGCCGATGGGCGTTCTGCCCATACTGCCCGCTACCCCAGCGGCCGCCGCGCCCGCAACGCCTGCGCCAGCGTGCCTTCGTCCAGATAGTCGAGTTCGCCGCCCACCGGCACGCCATGGGCCAGTTGGGTCAGGCGCACGGGGTATCCCTCCAGCCGGTCGGCCAGATAATGGGCAGTCGTCTGCCCCTCCAGCGTCGCGTTCATCGCCAGCACCACCTCGTCGATACCGCCCGCCGCCACCCGCGCGACCAGCAGGTCGATGGACAAGTCCTCCGGCCGCACCCCTTCGAGCGCCGACAATCGCCCGCCCAGCACATGGAAGCGGCCGGGGAACAGCCGCGAACGGTCCAGCGCCCACAGGTCCGCCACATCCTCCACCACGCACAGCGCCCGCGCGTCGCGGCGCGGATCGGCGCACACTCCGCACGGATCGGACGTGTCGACATTGCCGCAGGTGGCGCAGGTCACCAGCCGCTCGTTCACCGCCGCCAGCGCGCGCAGCAACGGATCGAGCGCCGTTTCCCGCTTGCGCAGCAGGTGCAGCACCGCCCGCCGCGCCGATCGCGGGCCCAGCCCCGGCAGCCGGGAAAGCGCCTGCGTCAGCGCGTCGATTTCAGGAGAAGCCATGTTGGCGAGATAAGGGCTTGCAACGGGCCGAGACAAGGGGTTTGAGGGGGTCCATGCGGATCATCTACATGGGAACGCCCGATTTCGCCGTGCCCGCGCTCGACGCGCTGGCCGCCGCCGGGCACGACATCGTCGCCGTCTACAGCCAGCCGCCCCGCCCGGCGGGCCGGGGCAAGGGATTGCGCCCCTCCCCCGTCCATGCCCGCGCGCAGGAAATGGGCGTGGAGGTGCGCACGCCGGTATCGCTGAAAGGGGCGGAGGAACAGGCCGCCTTCGCCGCGCTGAACGCCGACATCGCCGTGGTCGCCGCCTATGGCCTCATCCTGCCGCGCCCGGTGCTGGACGCGCCGCGCCATGGCTGCCTCAATATCCACGCCTCGCTGCTGCCGCGCTGGCGCGGGGCTGCCCCCATTCAGCGCGCCATCCTGGCGGGCGACAATGTCACCGGCGTCACGATCATGGCGATGGAGGCGGGGCTGGACACCGGGCCGATGCTGGCGCGCGAAGTCACGCCGATAGAGGTCAAGACGGCGGGCGCGCTCACAGCCGAACTGGCGCAGGCGGGCGCGGAACTGATGGTCGATGTGCTCGCTGACCTTGCCGCCTGCCCGCCCATGGCCCAGCCGGACGAGGGCGTCACCTACGCCGCCAAGATCGACAAGGCCGAAGCGCGGATCGACTTCACCCGCGACGCCCATGCGGTCGAGCGACAGGTGCGCGCCTTCAACCCAGCGCCCGGCGCCTTCTTCGCCTATGGCGGCGAGCGTTTTCGCGTCCTCGCCGCCCATGTCGAGGAACGCGGCGGCGAACCCGGCGCACTGCTGGACGAGGCGCTGCTGATCGGCTGCGGCGCAGGCTCCATCCGCCCCACCCTCATCCAGCGCGCGGGCAAGGGCGCGATGACCGCGCCCGACCTGCTGCGCGGCTTCCCCATGCCCGCGGGCCGCCGGGTGGACGACTGATCCCGTGCCCCGCTACGCGCTGACCGTGGAGTTTGACGGCCGCCCCTTCATGGGCTGGCAGCGGCAGGCGCATGGCCCCAGCGTGCAGCAGGCGATCGAGGACGCTCTGTTCGGCATCACCGGCGAGCGCGCCGTCATCCACGCCGCCGGGCGCACCGACGCGGGCGTCCATGGCCTCGCGATGCGCGCCCATGCCGACATCGAAAAGCCGATGACGCCCTTCCGCCTGATGGAAGCCTTGAACGCGCGGCTGCGGCCTGATCCGGTCGCCATCCTCGACTGCGCGATTGTCTCCGAGGACTGGCATGCGCGCTTTTCCTGCACCGGCCGCGCCTATGTCTATCGCATCGTCAACCGCCGCGCGCCGCTGACGCACGAAGCGGGCCTCGCCTGGCGCGTCATCCAGCCGCTCGATGCCGACGCCATGGCGCAGGCGGCGGGGGCGCTCATCGGCCAGCACGACTTCACCACCTTCCGCTCCGCCCATTGCCAGGCGCAAAGCCCGGTCAAGACTCTCGACCGGTTGGAGGTGTTGCGCAACGGCGACCGCATCGCCATCCACGCCGCCGCCCGCTCCTTCCTTCATCATCAGGTCCGTTCGATGGTCGGATGCCTCGCGCTGGTCGGCATGGGCCGCTGGAGCCCCGACGACATGCGCGCCGCCCTGAATGCGCGCGACCGCGCCGCCCTCGGCCTCAACGCCCCGCCCGACGGACTCTATTTCGTGCGCGCGGAATATCCCTGACGCGCCCGAGCAACCTTGCTGCGCTGTTCGAAAGTTCATAACCTGCGCCAATGCCGAGGATACAGCAAAGCTTCACCAATGATCGCCCAGAACCGATCAATATATCGGTGGAGCCTTGGCCGGAATGTTTTGAACTGGAACAGGGGGAGCGCCTGACCCTGATCTGGGATACGGCCGAAAGCCAGGAAGCAGCCTGCATCGATTTCATCAACGAGCGTGAATTGGTGATTTGGCCCAATGGCGAAACCCACGAGATGCAATATCTGATCAACGGAGAACCGGCGGAGGAAAGAAGCTGGACCTTCAAACACCGCTAAAGGGCGGCACCCCCCTTAAACGCTCGTCCTGAACGGCGTGAAGTCGGTATGCCCGTCATACACATCCAGCCCCTCGCGCCGCTTCACGAACCCGATGACGACATAGGTCACCGGCGTCAGCACCGCTTCCCAGCCGACCTTCATCGCCCAGTTGGTGGCCATCACGGTCAGCACCTGATCGTTGGTCCAAGTCCCGTAAAAGGCGAGCGGATAGAAAAGCAGGCTGTCAAAACCCTGCCCCACCACGGTCGACCCGATGGTTCGCATCCATAGGAACCGGCCCTGCGTCATCATCTTCATCTTGGCGAGGACGAAGCTGTTGGCGAACTCGCCCGCCCAGAAGGCGATGATGGAGGCGAAAACGATGCGCCATGTGCTGCCGAACACCGCTTCATAGGCTTTCTGGTCGGGCCACCCCTCCGCCGGGGGCAGGTGCACCACCACCCAGCTCATCACCGCCATGAACAGCATCGCGGCAAAGCCCGCCCACACGCATCGCCGCGCGCGGGCATAGCCATAAACCTCGGTCAGCACGTCGCCCAGCACATAGCCGAGCGGAAAGAACAATATGCCCGCGCCGAATGTCACCCCGCCCAGCGTCGCCAGCTTCGCCGCGCCGATCAGGTTGGAGAGCAGCAATATGGCGACGAACGCCGCCATGAAGAAATCGAAATAGCGCAGCCGCGCCCCCGCGATCTCGACCGCATCGACTTTTCTGATACCCGCCTCGCTCATGGCGACAGGCATAACCCTATGACGGCCCGATGCAATGGAGAGATTGCATGGCTGGGCGACGCCCGCTATCGAACGGCCCCGTCAAGCCGACAGGCGCGGCCCCGTAGCTCAACTGGATAGAGCACCCGCCTTCTAAGCGGGATGTTGCGTGTTCGAGTCACGCCGGGGTCGCCAAATGCGCCTCAGGCTGGATAGGGGGGCAGGTCGGTTCGCCGACCTTGCTTCTTCCATGATCTTGTCGCCTGAAGCAGGCGAACCTATCGTGGCGCTTCGTGGTTGGCGTCGCGCGCTGATCTGTCAAAGGAGACGAGATGCGCATTGCCGTTCTGGGCAATTGTCAGTCATTGCCGCTGGTCCAGTGCCTTCGCACGATGTTGCCGGACCATGTGATGGTGCGGCTCAACAGCAATTTGGCCGCGCCGGACATATTGGCCAGCGCAGTCGAACAGGCCGACATCGTCATCGCCCAGACGGACGACATTCCGGGGGTCGACATGACAGGGGTCACCACCTGCCTATATCCCCGTTTCCAGTTCCGTCCGCTTGCCCCCGATCAGGCCCGCGTCGACGCTGACGACGGCCAATTGCTCTCGCCTCTGGGCAAGCCGCATTCGGCGCTGGCCTTTTTTGGCTGGCGCGCGGGACTGGACATCGAAGCGACGGCAGGTCTGTTTCGCGAAGAGATTTTCGATATGCTGGGATATACGGGCCTGCTGGATCAGACCCTGACGCTGGCGGTGGAAGAAGGCACCCGGGTGGGCATGTCCGATCTTGCCGGACTCTATCGCCGCTGGCTTGCCCGCGGTCGCTTCATCCATATCGTCCATCATCCGCGCCTGTTCGTCATGGCGGACATCGCCCGCGCCATTTGCGCGCGTTTGGGCCTGCGCCCGGCCATTCCCAATCCGGAAGATTTCCTGCACGATCCGATGCTGGCGGGGCCGATATGGGCGCTTTATCCCGACATCGCCCGGCTCTATGGGCTGACGGGCGGAGCTGTGTTCAAAACGCCCGATGACCGCGAAAACAAGACAAAGGGGCGGATCATCGACCTGCGCGAATTCATCGCCACGTCCTTCGCAATCTATGACGCCGCGAAAAACCCCCGCTGCCTCGCAACGCAGGAGCCGGAATTTGAGTTGTTGCGCGACAGCCTTGGCCTGACAGGACGGATCGGCTGAAATCTCGGCCATGCACAACAGGGCTGCGCGCGCCCCCAGTTCCCCCTTTTGTCATGCTGAACTTGTTTTCAGCATCCATCGGGCAGCCAGGCGCAGGTTCGTCGAGCAAGCGGCATCCGGCGGCAAGGCGCTATAAGCCGACCTCGCACATGCATGCATATTTCAGGGGAGGACACGCAATGGCTCCTGAAACACGTTCAGGATGACATTGGCGGCGTGGGTTGGGGGCGCACGCCACCCAACGCCTTCGATCAGCCCCGCCTCACTTGCACTTGCAGGTCCGCCGCACCTTCTTGCGCACCACCGGCCGCTTGTAGATCACTTCCTCGGTCACGGTGGTCGTCGTCACCTGCGGCGTCACCGTCACGGTGGTCACGATCGGCGCGGGATAATACCAGCCATTGGCGACATAGCCGCCCGCGACCGGGGCCGGGCCATGGCCCATCCAGTGCGGATGGCCCGCACCCGGATAAGGCGGCGCGTCATAATCGACGCCAGGGCCGCCGCTCACCGATCCTTCGAAACGGCCTTCATATTCGCCCTTCACCTCGCGGCCATTTTCGTCGCGCCATGTGCCGCTCCACCGGCCTTCATAGTCATAGGGCGCGCCGGGGCGATCCGCGCCGCCGCGATAGGTGACGCTGTCGTCGGCATAGCGGTCATAGGGCGCGCCATGGCGGCGCGACGGCGCGTCTTCCGCCCGGTCGATGGCGGCGCCCGCGACGGCTCCTGCGACCGCGCCGATCACCGTGCCCGCCGTGCGGTTGCCCTTGCCCGCGATCACATTGCCAGCGACCCCGCCGACCACGGCGCCGATGGCCGCGCCGCCCAGCCCATCGTCGCGGCGACGCTCATAACGGTCGTCATAGCCATCGCCGTCGCGGTCCCATGCAATGCCGCTGCGCGTGTCATAGACCCGGCCATAGGCGTCGGTCATCACCGCATCGTCATAATAGCGCGACCAGCCATAGCCATAGGCCGGGCGCGGCAGGCCATAGGTCGCATAATTGGCGATGTAGAAACCGGGGTTGATCCAGTAACGCGGCAACACATAGCCATAGACGGGACGACGATAAGCGCCCCAGCCGCCCGGCGCGCGCCATCCGCCCACCCAGCGGCCCTGATGATGGCCGCCCCAGCGATGCCCGCGCATCGGCATCGGCCGCATATGGCCATGGCCGCCGCTATGGGCTGCCCCCATCATCGGCAAAGCCGTGGCGACACCGGCGGCCCGCGCCTGCGGCACGGTGCTGATGGCGGCGATCCCCGCAAGAATGACGATGGACCGGATTTTCATGACTGACGCTCCCTGCTTCCCACAATCAGGCGCGCCGCGCCCTTTAAGTCAGCGCGCGCCCGGGTATTAACGACCTGTTTAGCATCGCAACCCCCGCATTTCCACCGCTCGCCGCGCGCCAGCCTGTCCCGAAACGGGTCAGGGAAAACCGCCTTCCATCCATGCACCATAAGTTATTAAACCGTCACCCCGGCCCTGCGCCGGGGTCCAGCTATCTGGTCGCGATCATCAGGAATCGAACCCGACAAGACCGCCAACGGGCAATCAGCGGTCACGCCACAGATAGACGGCCAGATTCTGGTCCGGAATAACGATCAACGTCGCATGCCCCTTTGCGTTGTAATATGCGCCAGGCGCCTTCAGGGCCGGGATCACCGCCTTGGGCCAGAGCCACGCCCGCGATCCACAATATAGGGAGGGCGGCACCCCATCTGACCACCAGCTTTCCGGCACGGGGGTTTGGACCCAATGCTCGAATGTCCGACTGCCGCCATGGCCTCGCGAATGATGCACATCACGGAAATACCGCAAGCCTTCCCGGCGAATGGCCGCCGACACATCGGGCTTGATGCTGACGGCAAATCCCCCTTCCGTGCCGAACATGCCGCCGCATTCCCCGCGTGTGTAGAACCATCCCGTCTTCAATTTCTCCGGGATCAGCGCCTCCTGATAGAAGCGCGCGAAGGTTTGATAGCCCAGCAAAAGCGCAACGGCCGAGCATATGACCCATGCCAGAGCGGTCCGCTTCACCCCAACCGCCCCGCAATCCGCGCGACCAGCGCCTCCAGCCCTTCCCGGTCCGCCTCGTCAAAGCGCGCCGCCACCGGGCTGTCGAGGTCGAGCACGCCGATCAACCGCTCGCCATCCACCACCGGCACGACGATTTCCGAAGCCGATGCCGCGTCGCAGGCGATGTGGCCGGGAAAGACGTGAACGTCCGCCACCAGTTGCGTCGCCCGCGTCGCCGCCGCCGTGCCGCATACGCCCCGGCCCAGCGGGATGCGGATGCAGGCGGCCTTGCCCTGGAACGGCCCCAGCACCAGTTCGCCATCGACCATGCGGTAAAATCCCGCCCAGTTGAGGTCGGGCAGGAATTGCCAGATCAGCGCCGCGACATTGGCCATATTGGCGACCGCGTCCGCCTCCCCGGCGGTGATCGCGTCGGCCGCCGCAATCAGATCGGCATGGAGGGTCGCCTTGTCGGCGCTGTCGGCGGGGGCGAAATCATACATGGGGCGGATATAGGCGCGCGCGGGCGGCGCGTCATCTTTCAGATTATCCAATAAAAATGCGCGCAGCCCTTTTTTGGTTCGGCGTCAGCCTTCAAGCGCTCCTTCAGAAGGAGTGTCGGCTAGGCGCTTCTCGACGATCCAACCGTTTCTGGAGTCAGTCGAGCACTTCAGCTTCAACCCACCCCACTCGGGAAGGGCCAAGTTGTACCCGCGTGGGGAATTGCCCGGCCTTTTCCAATCGTGCGATGTGCTGCGGTGAGTACAGAACCAACTCCTTGAGCTGACGCTTTGATAGTATCCTCATCACGATGTTCCTATGAAGAGAGCATCGCGATGCCCCGGTTACGACAATACCCAGGCGGGTTGACGCTATCAGGATCGGGAGGTGTCGCCAATGGACTGCGCATAGGTGCGCATAGTGTCTCACCGCTTCGCAGAGCTCAGGGTGGGCCAGAGGGTGGGCCGAATTTAAGGCTAGCCCCTAATGGCTTGAAATATAATAGAATTTTCAATGAAATGGTGCAGAAGAGGGACCGTGATGTCTGAACAAGGCATTATATCACAATGTTTTGTTGCCATGATTCGCTGATTCGATACCGTCAAAAATACCGTATCGCGCTCCGGCTTGGTCCTCGATGAGGACTCAAATCGCTGTGGCCAGTGTTTCAGTGCTCATTGCACTTCAAGGGTCGTCTTCGCAACCATGCACCCAACGTCGACCGACAGCCACTGTGGCCAAGTCATGCATTCACCTCCTGGGCGACAATGACTGGTCCGATCAATCCAGCGAGCTGCTGTTGAACTGCCTTCTTACCAGTGATCAGATTCACGGTTGCGATCCGCAGCCGTTCATCGCCTTCCATTATCGCATAACCGGCGTCCAGTGTCTCGGCTCCCAGGGCGGCATGATGCGGGTACAATAACATCACCTCGCTGCATCGATAGAGGCGGACATACGCCATCATCTGATATACGTCGGATTGCGAAACTCCGCGCTTCTTGTCTTCCGGATTTTGGCCAACCACCTTCCACTTCGTGTCGATCACTATCTGAACCTGGCCATTCCGCTTGATCAGAATGTCCGGTGCCGTCTGGAAGCGTGGCCTGCCTCCTTCGCCCTCCTCCATCAGGCAATAGCGGAGTCCGCCCTGCGAATGGACGGTCAGATCGCTCCCCTGCACCGCCTTTCGCGCCAGAGCGGCAATATAGGCTTCGAACAGATCATTCATGGCGAACAGCAAGGTAATTCCCTGGCCCGCTTTGGCATCATGGTTGGTGCGCTGCCATTCGCGCTTCAGGAATAGCTTCGCCAATCCATACAGGCTTTCCCAGCGACGGTTTGTCCGATCGATGTGCACCTGCGTCCAGGGCAAGGCGCTGACAGCCACATCGCTCACATCGGCAAGAATGAAACGGAGCTCGTCCAGTCGCCTCTGCGTCTCCAGACCACGCGCATGATGGCGGAGCAGCACCACACAGGCCTTCATGATGCGCAGCAATGGGGTGTCTGGATTCAGGGTGTCGAAGCGGCAAGCAAGCCGGTCGGGTCGCACGGCGTGATGGGTGAACTGACGGATGACATCGAGCCGCCCCCTCAGCGCCGCTAGATCGTCTTCCTGAGCTAGATAGCCGCGGGGCAGGCCGCGTCGTGCCTCAGCCAGCAGGCGATCAGTAAACAGGCGGATCAGAATATCGAGCAAGGTTTCCTTCTGTCGCGCCATTGCCAGCGCCTGTCCGTCTCCGAGTTTGAGACCAAGTGCGACGTCGAGCATTGAGACGAGCCGAGTCCGGATTGCCTCGTCGCCCTCAGCGACGCCGGAATCGATCTTCGGCAATATCTCTAGACTACATCCAGGCCCAGCAATGACGCCCACGACCTGTTGGGCCCTTATCTCGCTGTAGCGATCAACAAGGATGTTGGTCCCGGACTGGTTGGCCAGTGCGTGTGACCGCGCAGCCCGCAGTAAGGCATTGGCCTCGGCGCGGGTGAAGGCACCTTTGGGCGCGGGACCGGTGGCATTGTGAACAGGCGTGCGCCCCCATTCGTGAACAGTCAGGTGCGTCACGAATGGAACTGGGCAATGATTCGGTCTGCGTGACCGAAAAACTCAGATGGAAATGTTGCCAACCATTCGCGCCATGAGCAAGCAGCGAAGCGGACCGTTGAACCAGCTACGCCTTGGGCGAAGCGGGCAATCTCGGACCGATGAGCGGAAAAGGCTTCGGCTGGAATGACGCGACCTTCAGTTGGCTCGGCGTAAAGGTAAAGCAGCGCCGGTTGCTTTCCTCGCCGACGTGCTTCGGTAACGAGACCATAGCCATGCTTGACTAGCTGCGCTGCATCGAGGTGACGGAACGCGGAAGGCTCCGATAGCAGCAAGTCACGCATGGCGCACCACGGCTCCATAGCCTCACTCCACCTATGGGATGAGTATTTGGATGAAAGCTTTGCCTGCTTGGAATCGCGGAACGGCTCGAAACGTTTGGACTCAACCCCGATTAGGTGCGTTTCGGTTTCCACGGCGGCATCAAGCCAAGGATGTCGACCGCCTGACCAAGGAAAGCGCATCTGACGCTCAATTTCGACGGACAGAGCTGCCCAATCGAGGTCGGAAAGGCTTGGGAACGCAGGCAAGCCGGTGGGATATTCCAGAAAGTATCCGAACCCATTGACCGCTAGTGCTGCACTGCTTTGTCGGCTACCGAATTTGCCCGAAGCCAGCTCCTGCCCCGCCGCCGAGCCAAGCGCAGCCGCAACGCGCTCGACAGGCACGCCGGGAAGCAGATAGCTGGCCAGCTCATCGATCACTCACCAGGATCCTCTTCTAATTTCATCACTTGACCGGCCAATCGGTCGAAAGCGTCGGCCCTGAATGGTGCGAGTACCGACCAGCTCGACAGACGGTCGCCTTCGATGCCCGGTGGCGGATCAAGCATGTCTTCCCGGATGAACCCGTCACCCAAAACGGCATGAATACGGCTCCAGTCTTCGAAGAAGTATTCCTGCAACAAAGGAATGACCTTGTCGCGCATCGCGGCGTGAACTTGCTCGGCTGTCTCACAGTTAATGAAAAATGCGTGTCCGATGCGGTGCTCGCGATCGATGAGATACTCAATCCGCTGGTTGATGGTGGTCAGAACCCGGACAAGATCGATTCCTGTCCGTTTGCTGGCGTCGGTCAAGAGAGCTGGGTCTGGAGCCATCTCACGAAAATTGAACCGCCGACGCAATGCTGTATCCAGCTGTGCAATGGAGCGGTCCGCCGTATTCATCGTTCCTATGATGTTGAGGTTGGCGGGTACGGAAAATGCCTCGCCTGAATAGGGCAACTTGACGCTTAGCGCATTGGCCATGCCGGCCCGCTTGTCGGGCTCGATCAAGGTGATCAACTCACCGAAGACCTTGGAAACATTCGCGCGGTTGATCTCGTCGATGATCAGCACATATGGTTCAGGTTCACCACTCGTTGCAACAGCATCGCCGCTACTGGAAATGATCTGCCCAAGCGCTTCCCACTCAACAAACGCTGAACGCATCTGGTAAGCCGAGACTTGGCTGAGCGATTTACGGTAGATGCGTTCGCGGGGTAAACTATCCGAACTGTGCCAAAGCCAGCGGACCGAACGGCGATGATTATATTCTCCGTCGGGACCAGGATCATACTGATAGGGTCCAGTGATCTCGGCAATTGCCCGGAATTTCATGTTTCCATCCGAGATGATGATAATCGATCCGATCTCCATATTGGCGCGGAAGGTATACATCTGCGACATATTGGGATCGTTTCCACTCGCGTCGGGATGATCTTGGCGCCAGCGCTTCTTGATTTCCTCCCAATGGTCATATCTTAGATCAGACCAGTCGACATTGCCGCCCCAACCCAACACTACATATTTGTCAGAAAGAGCGTTCTCAAAGATTACATCATCATCAGACGACCAACTACGTCCAAGTGACATCTTGAATATCTTGCGGCTGCCATCCATCGGCGGCAGGTCTGATGTAACCGCCTGCCCCTTATTCTCTGCGGCAACCTTTGAAATCTGCTTGAAGACACCATCACGCGGAACGAGACTAAACCCAGATCCCGCTTTGCCTTCCTCATCAACTTCCGCTTGTTGAGGACGTAGGCCTTCGACGAAATCTTCATAACTGAAATTCTGATGGAAGGTTACGAAGCCAATCCTGCCTTTGCGTTGCAACTCATTGTACCGCTTCATTAGGGCCGCCCGGCCATCTATAGTTTCGGGATAATTGGCGATGCCGTCGCACAACTTCACCGCCTCCAGAGCTGTGTTGTAGGTTTTTCCGGTGCCGGGCGGGCCGTAGAGTATCAGGTTTGTCGGCATGGTCGCTAGCTCCGGCATCGCGCCTTTCTCCTCTTGATCACCTGATGCCCGTTCGATCGACCCAAAAATGCCGCCTTCCGGTGGAACGCCGATTTGCCGAGCAAGTTCAGCATCGAGGCGGTAGCGAGTCAGCTTGGACTTGCCATAGCCGATGTAGTTGGCTGGCCCGGTTCCATCTGTCCGCTTCACTCGCGCAAGTCGCCCATCGAGGAGCATCGCGCGCGCGAAATCAATCGTGTTTTCTACTTCTTCGGCATCTTCGGTGCGGTTGCTGGTGCCAGGCCTTTGCAGACGGAACGCGGATGCACCCGTTTGCCGATTGTATGTGCGGGTGGGCTGATATTCTTGCCCTTCAGTGTCGTAGAGCAGGAATGGACGCTCAATGTTATCAGACCCGCCCTTTTCGACGATCTCATATCCCAGCTTGCGCAGTATCCCATTAGCGGCCTGTTCCCCCTGACCGCCATAGAAGTCTGACGCCTTCAAGGGAGCGCCTCCGGGAACATATCCGTGCGATATGCCAACAACCGCCTTTGCAGGATAGAGCTTCCCGTTGGCCGAACGCTTCACCCAGTATTTTTGGGGTGTACCGAAGCCATATTGTGATTTGAACCCTTCAAGGCCGATGGCGTCAAACTCATCCATTGCGGCTTCGATGGCGTCTGCTGTGATATCTTGCTCCTTGCTGAGCGGCAGGCCATCGGCAGCAGCGCAGAACTTTGAGTAGTATTCGATGGTGCTGCAATAACTTGCCATCGAGTTCCGGATATTCCCGTTGACCGGAAACTTCGCCGGATTAGGCCGGTTGGCGCGCTCATCCGATGTTGAATAGGAGAGTTCGGACTTTAGCGCAGCCAGCTTCCCCTCGCTGTACAGTTCATCGAGGTCGCCATAACTTTGCTCAATGCGCTTGGCGCGAGCGAGCTGAGTGCCAATCGTTGCGCCGTCATAATCGTTGGCTTCGAACCAGGCCCGAAATTCAGCCTCACGCATGCAAGCACCTCAGCGTGGTATAGATTGATGGGTCGACCTCCTTCACGTATCGTGCAGGATGCAGGTTTACTATTGCCTGGTCGCAGGAAGTGAATTCTCCCAGTGAAGGGAGATTCCCTCGCCTATTCATGTGATTTCCTAAGCTTGGCATAAGCCTCAGTCGCAAGCCAGTTGCTTACAAGACCTTGGAAGGCCTTGTCATTCATGAACCGTGCGAAAATCTCTTCATTCTGATCCATGCGCTCAACAAACAGTGATTCAAGCAAATTCTTGAACAACAGCTCGAATTTCTCGCCTGGGTTCGCAATGGCTGCTTGCCGCAAATTGGCGTCGGCCATTGCGGCCTCAACGATCTGATCGAAGAACAACTGGTCGGCATTGTTGAAATCGGTGCCAAAGCGATCATTTACCACATCAATCAGTCGGGAAAGCGGCACTTCCTCCTCGCGCGCCACCTTCGAGCCAACTGAACCTGGTCCGTCGAGCTTGTTGGCAGTCCCGTCAGACAGGCTGATTGAGCCCTCACTGACCTTCTGAAGGCGATAGTAATCGAGCCGGACTTCGTCGTCGAACTGATAGGAGGGGCTGCCTCCCTTCTTCGGTAGCTTTGCGGCCAGATGCCGCAGGAAGACGTACAACTTCTCGAGATCAGAGTCCTGATATGGAATGATCTGGCTAAGGAAGCTGTAGAGACTGCCAAATGCCAGAATCTTTCCGCGCAATACCTCGGCTTCGGCCGGATCGGCTTTCGCAAGATCAGAGAAATTGGACACTGGCCGATCAATGACGGCATTCATTTTTTGGTGATCGGCCGGGCTCTGCTTCAGCTTGGGCTTGAAGTATGTCTCTGAGAAAAGGTCGACATCGCTGAGGGCGTATATGCCGCTCGAATCCAGTTCGCCTTTGATCTGATACATGCGGTTAGGGTCAACTTCCTCGCCGATCTCTGCGCCTTCGTAGAATGTCTTGAAAGCCTCCTGGATCTCGCTTCGGTCATTCACGAAATCGAGAATGAACGTATCTTCCTTGAAAGGGTGAGTGCGATTGAGCCGAGATAGGGTCTGGACGGCCTGAATGCCTGACAGGCGTCGGTCGACATACATCGTGTGGAGAAGCGGCTGGTCAAATCCGGTCTGATATTTCTCTGCGACCAGCAGAACCTGGTATTCAGACGTATCGAAGACGTCCGGCAGCTCCCTTTCACGGACGCCAAGGTTCATTGCCTCCTCGGTGTAGGTAACATCGGGAAGCTTGTCGTCGGCCACCGCACCAGAGAAGGCGACAAGCGACTTGATCGCGTACCCCTTCGCCTTGATGTAGGCGTCAAAGCTCTGCTTGTACCGCACTGCTTCCAGCCGCGAACCGGTAACGACCATGCCTTTGGCGCGGCCGCCAACCTTGTGCTGAGTGGCTGCATGGAAGTGCTCGACCATTACCTCGGTCTTCTGGGCGATATTGTGCGGATGCAGCTTCAGGAAACGCGCTAGAGCCAGTGCCGCCTTTTTCCTGACCACGTTCGGATCGTCGTCACTGGCCTTCAACAGCCGGAAATAAGTGGCGTAGGTGGTGTAGTGCTTGAGGACATCGAGGATGAAACCCTCATCAATTGCCTGGCGCATTGTGTAGCGGTGGGCAGGCTTTCCGCCGTTGCCAAACACCGCCAATGTCTTGTGCTTCGGCGTCGCGGTGAATGCGAAAAAGCTGATGTTGGCCTGGCGACCGCGCTTCGCCATGCTGCGAAACAGCTCGTCTTCGCCCACGCTGTCGTTCTCGGCCATGTAGCGCTGGGCCTCTTCGCGCAGCCGCTGCCCGCCAAGGACTTCCTTCAGGTCCGTCGCCGCTTCACCACCCTGTGAGCTGTGCGCCTCATCGATAATGACCGCGAAATTCCGGGTCTTTAGCACCCCGTCACCATCGTCCCCGCGCTCCTCGGCAAGCCGGATCAGTTGGCGCGAAACGAACGGAAACTTCTGCAAGGTCGTGATGATGATCGGCACTGAGCTTTCCAGAGCTTCCGCTAGCTGCCGGGAATTGTCGTCGATCTTCTGCACCACACCGTGCTTGTGCTCGAACTGGTAGATCGTGTCCTGCAACTGCTTGTCGAGCACCACGCGATCAGTGATGACAATGACGCTGTCGAACACGCGATCATTGGCGCTGTCATGCAGCGACGCGAGACGGTGAGTGAGCCAGCCGATGGTGTTGCTCTTGCCGCTGCCCGCCGAATGCTCGATCAGATAATTGTGGCCTGGGCCTTCGGACTTCGCCCGTGCAACAAGATCGCGGACAGCCTCAAGCTGATGGTAGCGGGGGAAGATCAGGGTTTCCTTCTTGACCTTCCTGCCAGCGTCGTCGCGTTTTTCTTCCACCTGCAAATGGATGAACCGGGCCAGCAGATCGAGCAGGCTGTCGCGCTGAAGCACTTCTTCCCATAGATAGGCCGTGCGATAGCTCCGGCCCTTTGGGTCAGGAGGATTGCCTGCGCCGCCATCGTTCCCGCGATTGAAGGGCAGGAAGTGAGTGGCCGGGCCAGCCAATCGCGTCGTCATAAAGACCGCATCGGTATCCACGGCGAAGTGCGCGAGGATCCGCCGCTTGAACTCAAAAATAGGCTCGCGCGGGTCGCGGTCACGGCGGTACTGCCGAATGGCATCCTCAGCGGTCGATCCCGTCATGGCGTTTTTCAGCTCGACCGAAATCACGGGAATGCCGTTAACGCTCAGCACCAGGTCGAGCTCGTTGTCGTTGCTAAGCGAGTAGCGAAGCTGACGTGTGACGCTGACGATGTTGGCGGCATAGCGCGCTTCCAGCTCGGCATTCAAATCATGCGCCGCTTTGAACGTGGCTACGCGGAGCGTCTTGCCGTAGCATTTGAAGCCGTGCCGCAGCGTAGCAAGAGAGCCGTTGGCATCGATCCATTTGACCAGATCGGCCAGCACTTGGGCACGCGTCTTTTCGCCGTGGAGCGCCTCAAGCGCCTTCCACTCGCGGGGTTGAGTGGCCCGGATAAACTCAATAGCCTGGTCCGGGAACAAAGCGGAAGTCCGGTCGAATTCTGCAGATGGAACCGCAGTATAGCCGTTCGCGAGGAGGTTGCCTTCGATGACGGTCTCGAATGCGGTTTCGGTGTGGCGGGAGGTATTCATAGTCAGATCTGACCTCCCGGCCTGGGCAGTAGGCCTTCATCAGCATCAAAACAGGCAGGCGAAGTTCCGGAAAATGCTTCGCGCAGACGCTTCTTTATATCTGGATCGTCTTTGAATACGTTCCAAAAAATCGAATACATGCCGCGCCCTTTGGCCACCTGGACAACCAAGCTTCGTACCTGTTCGCAGTCATTTTCCTCAACTAATCTTCTACAATATTCCGCCTGCTGCCATGCTTCGCGGCGCCTTTGCCATCGCAGGTCAGCAGCAGTAGGCTCTCTACCAGGGTTTCCAGGGTATTTATCAAGCCCGACCAGCTTAATTGTTGCCAAAGCCTTTGCTGACAGAAGAGGGTTCAATCCAATTTGCGGATCCACGAGTCCGCCCATCGAGTAAGAAAAGGCGGACAGAGTGTTTTCGGAGTCCGGCCACAGATAATCGACGAGGGCGATCGGCGTATCGCCCTTCGAAGAATTGCAGTTCACGCACCCAAGAAGAAAGTTTGACCATTCATTTTCTAGGGCCGGAACCGGACTCTTTGCCTGCACGTGTTCAACAGCAAGATGCGTTTCAATCTGCCTTTCGCAATAGCTACAGTAGTCACCCATACGTTCGACAAGATAGGGGTAGGCATCCCGGTAGCTGGTGAAGACTTGCGGTGCGTCCCCTCGTTCAACTGGACGCATGATCGCCCCCACGCGTTTGCGCTTCCCGTTCAAGCTTCAAAAGAGCCTGAAAGGCCGGATCATCGCTAAACGGCACCGAAAGTTCATTCAATCTAGCCTCAGCGCCGGCGAGGAGGTTTTTGTCCGGCGAAGATTGCCGTAGTAACGTGAAATACTCCTCTGCCGCCTTCATCATATCCTGATACCGTTGGCTCTTCTGCGGCAGGTCGACACCCATCACATTCTCAGAAATGTCCTCGATGCTCTTGTCAGAGTATTCAGCAAACTCCTCAGGGTCGAGATTGACCAGCTCTCCGGGCTCCAGCGACTGGATAATGAAGGGCGAATGGGTTGTCGTGATGAACTGGACGTTGGGGAATGTCGCAAGCAACTTGTCGCGGACTTCGCGTTGCCATCTGGGATGAAGGTGCAACTCAAGCTCGTCAATCAAGGCGACGCCTGCGCCATGCAGCGGATTTGGTAACTCCGGGTTGGCAAGAGCTAGGCGCCGCCCAAGGTCGCAGATCAGGGCAAGAAACGAGCGTTCGCCGTCCGAAAGCTGGGAGAGGTCGAAGCTTTGGCCATCTTTGTCGACGAGCAGCCGTAACGGCTTGTGCTGGACGCGAAGGTTGCGAAATCCCCCCAGGAATGTGGTTAGAGCCTCAGAGATAGCTCTGACGGCACTGTCGCCTAAGTAGTTCGGATTCCTTTGTGTTTCTTCTTCCTGCAGCACAATCGCGTTGCGATAGCGGGCCATGAAGTCGCGAAAATTGACGGTTCTGTTGAACAACGCACCGGCATAGGCTGCGGACTGGTCCCGCGGCAGCGCAGTGGGCAATTTCTTTGGCAGCCGATATCCGGCGCGATCCGTAGTGAAATAGACGACTAGCGGCGCCGCATCGTCGGCTCTGTTCGGATCACCGTAGATGTTGCGGGCGGCCTTCTTGAGAGCGGGAGCGAGTTTTGTAACCGTGGGGGTCTTTGCTCCCGCCTCCAAAGTGACGCCAAATTTGATTGGGATGTCACCGCAGCTGATGTTCATCGCAAGCGACAGAGGGCCATGTCCGTCGTGCAGGTCGAGCGGACTGAGCGTCCTATAGCCGCTACGCGCAGGAGAGATGTGCGGCAGAATGCGCGATGCTAACAGCGCCAGACCATCGAGCAGTGAAGTCTTTCCGCGCCCGTTTACGCCTGCGATGGCGGTGAAGTTTGTAGGAAATGCAAAGGTTCGCTGTTCGCCAAAGGCGCGATAGTTCTGGATCGTAAGTTCTCTTATCCGCATACTATGCGGCCTCCGGAATATCTATCTGGCCGGTGACGGCGGCGGCGATCAGGGCGCTGCGGCGTTCCTTCAGCAGGGCGATAGAGCGTTCGGTGGCTGTTGCCAGCTTGTCGATCTTGATGCGCTCCTCGTCGATGTAGGCGACGATTTGCCCCTGTTCGTCCAGCGGCGGCACGGGCCAGAAGGTTTCGAAGAAGCCTTCCGGGTACAGACGAAGTCGGGAAGACCAGACGCCCTTCGAGTATCGCGTCACTTCCTGCGCGAAAACAGGGATGCGGACCAGTGCGTCGACATAGGCGGGAAGCAGGCGTTGGCCTGGCGTATAAACGTTGTAGGCCGGACTTACGATACCATCTACCGGGGCTGTGCCCATCGCACCCATCCAGGCCCAAAGCGTGTTGATGACGAGGTCGCCGGTGAAGCACAGCTTGTACCCTGCTGTCGTCTCCGCCTCGAACATGTTGACGTCTTTTTCGGACCGGGGCGTGACGCCGGTAATGTGGGAAACCGTCAGCATCTCCTCTTCGCCGGTGTCTGACCGATCATCACGCTCAGTGAAAAGCCAGCGAGACCGCTCGATCCCCCAATGTGCCGGAATGTCGCCGAGCCAGTCTATGCCGGAGGGGCGCAAGGGGGCGGAGCGGACCAGCCCGCGCATGACCGCCTCTGCCACTAGAGTTTGCCGTTTTTCGGCTAGTAGGTTCAGCAGTTTCTGCTTAGCTTCGATCAGGGTGTCCACGACGGCGAGTTCGCTGTCGAGAAATTGCAGTATCTGCGCCTGCTGAGGCAACGGCGGCACTGCAATCTCTGTTGAGGCCATTTCATCGGCATCGAGGCTTTCGACCGTCGCGCCTTCTTTACTCCAAACGCTTAGCAGCTGACGTTGATAACCTTCAATAAACCTCGCCAGATACTTTGGAGAGATTGTTTCGCCACAGATGAACGCACGCATGTCCTGGTTCAGACTGACGGGAACCATGTTTACGGCGACTGGAATAGAGTGCCTCAGGATGCCAGAACGGACAACAACTAAAACCGCATGAGGACCGACCAGATTTGTAGCGCTTGATTGCAGACCTTCCTCTGTGATGCAGTCCTCGGTTTGGAATATCTCTGATTTCTTCATGTCCTTCGGCGAAACCCATGGGATGTCACCACCCCAAAATTCCGATTTAGATTTATCTGGTGTCCCACCTCCGATAACGGTCGTCAAATAGCGAAGCTTTTTCACCTGCCAACTGTTTGGAAGTGGCTGGCTTACCACGCCGCTCACTCCGTTACCTCCCGCAGCAGACGCATGATTTCCTCTTCCGCCTCTTTCAGTTCGGCATCGATCAACGCCAGCGGACGGGGCGGCGTGAACTTGTAGAAGTGACGGTTGAAGTTGATTTCGTAGCCCACCTTGTCCTTGCTCCGGTCCATCCAGGCATCAGGCACGTGGGGCAGGACTTCGCGCGCGAAGAAGGTATCGACATCGACCTTGAGCGGGATATTCTCGAAATCGCGCAGGTCGGGATCAGGCTCAAAACCCTTGCCCTTACGAACTTTCTCCGCGCCCGCATCCTTGGTGGTGAACACACTGCGGAAGAGCTTCTCGTCCGCCGCGCGCCACTTTGATCCGCGTTTATTCAGAATGCGCTCGATGGATTTTGACACGGCATTCCAGTCCATCAGCGGTTCGCGGCCAAGTTCCTTGTCGATTGCCTGGATATCGTCGAGCAGGTGCGGCGCGGCATCGACGAAGCGCGCCTTGTCCTCGACCGTCATCTGATAGCGCAGCCGCAAGGGCCGCTCCACCGTGACGCGGGTATATCCGAAATCGTCGTTGTCGAAGATCTTGGACTGCTCGCCTTGGGCGAACTGACCATAGCGGCGAACAATGTCCGCAATCTGATCCGGCTCGTCCGGACGGTCGTCACCCTCCAACGCGGGGCCTTCGCCGATCTTGCGCCGCTTGTCGCCTTGGCTGCGGCGCATGGGAATCCAGGTGTCGCGCGCATCGACCAGCTGGATTTTTCCCTTGCGAGCCTTCGCCTTCCGGTTGGTGACGATCCAGATGTAGGTGCCAATGCCGGTGTTGTAGAACATCTGTTCCGGCAGGGCGATGATCGCCTCCAGCATATCCTCTTCGATGATCCACTTGCGGATATTGCTTTCGCCGCCGCCAGCGCCGCCGGTGAACAGCGGCGAACCGCTGAAGACGATGGCGGCGCGCGAGCCGTACTTGTTGTTGGCCGGGTCAACGTCTTCGAACTTTGAAATCATATGCTGCAGAAAGAGCAATGAACCGTCGTTGACGCGGGGCAAGCCTGCATGGAACCGGCCAGACTTGCCGCGCTCATGCTCGGAGACGATCGCCTTCTGCTGCTTCTTCCAATCAACGCCGAAAGGTGGGTTGGCGATGAAATAGTCAAACCTGAGGCCTTCGAACCTGTCATCGGTGAAGGTGTCGCCAAACTGCACGTTTTCGCCGTGACCGTTGTGGTCCACCTGCTTCATCAACATATCGGACGCAGCAGTAGCAAAGGCACGCTTGTTATAGTCTTGGCCATAGACATACAGCTTCGCCGGCAGCTCCCACCGCCGCATGTACGCTTGGGCCTCTGCAAGCATCCCACCTGTGCCGCACGCCGGATCGAGGATGGTTCGGACGGCTCCGCCCTGCACAAACAGATCGTTGTCATCATAGAACAGCAGATCGATCATGAGCGTGATAACCTCACGCGGGGTGAAGTGGTCGCCAGCCGTTTCGTTTGCCAGTTCGTTGAACCGCCGGATCAGGTTTTCGAACAGCAGCCCCATCTGGTCGTTCTTGACCTTGTTGGGGTGGAGGTCGACCGCTGCGAACTCTTTGACGATCAGGAACAGGATGCCCGCCTCGTGCATCCGCTCGATTTCTGCAGTGAACTCGAAATATTCGAAGATCTTCCGGACATTGGCAGAGAAGCCGTTGATGTAGGTTTGCAGGTGCTGGTTGATGTTGTCCGGGTCGCCCAGCAGCTTCTTGAAGTCATATGGCGCACGGTTGTGGAAGCGATGCCCCGCTACCTGGTTCAACTTGCTGTCGAGCGCATCGCCCTGGATCTTGCTACCCTCGCGGCGCTTTGCCTCGGCAACCACCGCATCTTTCGTATCGGCTAGCACGCAATCGAAGCGGCGCAGCACGACCAGCGGCAACATGACGCGTTCGTACTGCGGCGGGCGATAGGGGCCGCGCAGCAGGTTGGCAATTTCCCAGATTAGGTTGGCAAGGTCCGTCTGCGTGGCCATCAGGCGTTTGTTCCGTTCTTTTCGCTCTGGGCCGAGAGCCGTTCATACTCCTCCACTGACAGCACGATCACGACCGGTCTGCCGTATTTGTCGATGGAGACGGGGGCTGCGCGGGCTAAATCGATCAGTCGACCAAAGCCATTCTTGGCGTCGCGCGCCGACATATGCTGCATGTGCCCCTCCAGAGTTGGAGCTACTTTAGCCATCACGGTCTGAAATGAAAGCGCATTTCCTTCAAGGACACGGGATGCTCTGGCCGGTTCGTACATCCCGGACGGTCGCACAAACGGTGATAGATTTCACTCGTGGTTTCCAGCCCGTGCCCTCGCCAGCAGGTCCTTTAGCGCATCGAACGGCACCAAGGTGCATCTACCGATCTTGACCGTTTCCAGCTCGCCTGACGCAATCAGCTGGTAGAGCTTTGACCGGCCGATTCCGGTCATCCTCACGGCGTCGGGAATCCGAACGGCAAGCGGTTCGGCACCATTGGTTCTGGCCGTCTTAGGGCGACGATCGAATGGGAGGTCGAGCTGTTCGTCCTTCGCCGGCGTCTTGGCTTCCCGGCTCCTCATTCTCCCTTCTCCTGCGCGAGCTTTTCAAGCTGCCGCTTATGCGCTTCATGCACCTTCGTCCGGAGGGTCGTATCGGGATGGGCAAGCAGAAGGCCGTCGAGAGCGCACATGATGAAGACCAACCGGCGCTTGATGAATTCCGCGTTCTGCCTCGCTTCCTCACGTAGCTCTTGGCCTTGGAACAAGTCCGTGACGATGGCGCCGATCCATTGGCTGCGGCTTTGTTTGGCGCGGGTGGCTTCATCTTGAACCCAGGCGGCGACATGCTTGGGCAGGTAGGTCTGGATGGAAACATTGCGTGTCATGCTGGACTCCATGTTGGCGGAGCCTAGAACGCACTGCGAAAGGCAAGTTTGTTCTACTTATGTTCGAACCGGTCGTCAAGCTCGTTGAAACTGGCAGAGTTCCTTGCCCTCCGGCCAGATGTGATTTGCGTGGATGGACAGGGCTGGTCGCAAGTCAGATTTGACGGAGAAGCTGCCAATTTCTCATACAGTCATTAAGTTACTGTAATATATGAAGTATATTCTGGATATTACCTGCGATTTGTCGCGTAGGGTGTGCTCTGCACTGTGCCCAGCTTTTCGGTCTCACGTCGATTATTTCCCCGCAACAGACCGAACAATATCGGGTCGTCGGCCTTGGGAATCGCAGCCGCTGCGGCGCCTGATGCAGGTTCTGTCAGTGCTTGAAGCAATGCTCTCGATGCCACGCCAAGAAGGCCGGATGCGGGCGTTCTAGTGGTCGCTGGGGCGGGATGGCGAAGCCGGTCCGGTTGATCAGCGAGCGGATGCTATCGGGGTCGTTCGCATGTCGACTGACAAGGATTTCGAGATCGTCGTTTAGTCCGATCAGGCCCCGATCGAACATCCAATGGACGGTTCCCGAAAGGGCGATACCGTTGGTTACGATGTCCGGCCCGCCTCGATCCACGGAGCGGATATGGGCTGCCTCGACCTCGGCGCGGCCGCCGCCGTTGATAAGCTTCAGGCCAGTCACCGCGCAACGGGCATCATAGGCCTCGACCACCCGGCGGCGGAACAGACGGTCACGGACGAGCCTTGAACCGAGATTGGCCACGCGGTCCCGCTCGATTTCGAACTCGAACGGAGAGCGCTCCTCGCGCAGCATGTTGTCGGCCGTCTCATCGACCCTCGGCAGGAAGCTGTCATCTTCCGCAAGACCAAGGTCGATGATGCGGTTGAAGTCCTCGATCGACAGGGGCCGGACTGCCGATTGGGCGCGACCCGAAATCTTGCCCTGCTCATTGAGAACGCCGCGCTCGACCAGCCCCAAAGAGCCATTGAACGGGACCGGATTGGGGAAGTCCAGGTAAGTGCCGGGTTCGATCAGCGCGAGATACATGTCCTTGGCGGTTGGGTCCGGCACGACATGGGCTACTTTGGCCACCGCGAAGTATCCGCGCGTGTCGCGGATCTTGCTTGGCTCGTAGTAGATGATCCAATCGCCAATGCAGGCGCTGACGCGGGTCAGGTATTGGCGCGGGAACTGATACTGCTCCGCCGGGCTGTCGTCGTAGATCGAGTCGGTGCGATGAACGAAGATACCATTGGTCATGGCGCTCCCGCTTCCCCGTCAGCAGAATAGGCGCTCGCGCCGATCATCGGAACCTCCTCCGTGGGCACTTCGGCCACATCCGGCAGGCATTCCTGCCCGGCGTGCGCCCTAACCTCGGTTGCCCGTTCCTCGATCTCCTTTGCAAAGACCTCCAACATCGTCGAACCCACTGGCATTGCTGCCACCTCCTCGACCGCTGCGGGCAGTTCGCGCAGCAACCGTGCCGTCACCTGTTCCACCCGCCGCACCGTTCCTCGCGCTGCCAGTCCTGCGGCTTCGGCCATGCGCCGCCAGTGGCGACCGTAGATGTGCCGACCGCGGCGCTGGCCCCCGATCGCCTGGGCGTGGTTCTGGGTGATGTTCGCCCAAGCGAGCCCGGACATCAGGTCGTAGAGCGGGGCAAGCTGCGGCGCGCCCGGGCCGAGCAGGATCGAGTAATTCTTGGCGTGGGAGTCGACGTTGCCGATGGCGATATTGAAGATAACGGCGTCCAGCAGCCGGGTGATGTCGCGCGCCGTCATATGCTGGCGGACAACCTTGAACATGTCGGCGATCGAGGGGCCGCGCGTGCCGGTGCCGTTGAATTCATACTTGGCGGCGGGCGGGCGGCCGAGGGCTTGGCAGAAATCCTCCTGATGCAGGCGGCGGACATTGGTGCCGGTGCCCGTACGGTCATAACGCTCGACAAGCAGATAGCTGCGCTTCCCCGCAACGCCGGTTGTAACCGGCGCGACATTGAGACCGATCCTGCGAGCGAGAACCATGCACAGCGCCTCATTCTGGACGCTGCCGGGGAGGCGTGGATTGTCGGGCTTGAGGATATGGGTGGATGGCGCGCCGTTGATCGGCACCGCAATCTGCCCTCCGATGACGGCCACCGGCAGCTTTTCCTGCGCGCCGGCAAGGCTCATCGAGACGCCGTCCTCGCAAACCAGAAATGGCCGCGAAGGCAATTCCTCGATGATCCGTTCCAGTGCGTCGGTATCCGGGATCGGACGATAGCCGGGCTTTCCGCGTGGCTGCTGCGGGGCGATGCTGAGCGCGCCTGCCAGATCGTTGCCGGTCTGTGCGATCAGGCCGAGTGCATCTTCCGGCGCAGCGCCGAGCGCCCGCGTCATGGCGCGCAACGGTTCACCCTCCGGCAGAAGGTTCATCAGCCAGGGAAGGACCTGCTCTCCGTCATAGGGCTCCGACCGGATCGGCATCGCCAGCGAGACCGGGAAGCTGTCAGCGGATGAACTCCAGGCATCCGCATAGGCAAGGCGTGTTGCTTGCGCGTCAGCGCTGATCGTGGCGACCAGGCGGTCTTCGTAGTGAACCGGAAGGTCCACCGTCAGGCCTGCGAAATGCCGGTTGCGGTGAGCCGCAGGCCCACAGCCTTGGCTGCGGCGAGTGCCTTGCCGAGTTGCGCGGTGGGCTTGCCTGCTTCCAGATCGACAATGAAGCGTTCGCCGCTGTTGATGGCGAGTGCCAGCTCCCGCTGGGTAAGGCCAAGGGCCTTGCGGGCCGAGGCCACGGCTGCGCCGAATTGGATTGCGTTGTCGATCATGTCAGTCTTACCGAGCGGGAAGTTCTCATATGTGCTGTAGAGTTTCAAGAGCTTTTCTTCCCGATCGGGAAGGAAGCCTCTTGATGCTGAGGTCTATCCGGAAATTCTTACCGCTCGGTAAGTTTATTGATAGCCTGTGCGGAGGTTCCGTGCTATCGAGGACGCGTCGAAGTCAGTGGATCTGTCCATGTCGATCGCGAGCGCTCAATACGACGATGAAGAAATGCTGGCCATGACGCGGGCGGCCGCTGCATTGGTCGCGCGCTGGGGCGTTCAGGATGCAGCAACCGAGCGGCTTCTCAACGGCGAAGGGCGGGCTGCAGCGCTGCTCGGCATTCATCGCGCATTGCGATGCATATTCGCTGACAGCGATAGGGCCGCGCGGTGGATTGGTGCACCTAACGAGGCCTTCAATGGGGCCAGCGCGCTCGATCTCATGCTGGCAGATGGCCTCGCCGGTATGCGGCGCGTCGAGGCCTACCTCGATGCGGAAATCGCTAGCTGAACAGATTGGTGACAGATCCTGAGCGGTGCAGCAGGATCAACCCGGCAATGCGCTCGCAGCGCCCGATGGCTTGCGGAAGCTGCCTTGCAGCACCTTTGCACCGGACCTTAGCTGGTCGAGATAGTCCGCCCAGCTCTGCATCATCCTGATCCGTTCATCCCAGTGCTCTCCGCGTGCATAGGCGCGGCGGACGTCATCGGTCTCGGCATGGCCAAGCTGGCGCTCGATCGCGTCGGGGTTCCAATGGCCTTGTTCGTTCAGCAGCGTGCTGGCCATGGCGCGAAAGCCGTGGGCAGTCATCGTGGTGCCATCAAACCCCATCCGCCGCAGCGCGAGGTTGATCGTGTTTTCGCACATCGGCCGGTCACGCTTCCCCTGGGCGGGGAATAGGTAGCGGCGGTTGCCGGTGATCTCGCGCAGCTCTTCCAGGATGGCGAGCACTTGACGGCTGAGCGGCACACGGTGCGCGACGCGCATCTTGGTCTTGTCGGCGGCGATGGTCCAGATGTTGCGGGTGAAGTCGAACTCGCTCCATTCAGCCTGCCGCAATTCGCCGGGGCGAACGAACACATAGGGCGCAAGCCTCAAGGCTGCATGGGTAACCGGATAGCCTGAATAGGCATCGATCGCGCGCAGCAGAGCGCCCGCTTCTTTCGGCGTGGTGATGGCCGCGCGGTGCGTCACCTTAGGCACGATCAGCGCGCCGCGCAGGTCTGCCGACACGTCGCGGTCCGCGCGGCCGGTGGCAATGGCATAGCGGAAGACCTGTCCGCAGGTGCTACGCAGTCGTCGTGCGGTTTCGTAATGGCCGCGCTTCTCAACCGCGCGTAGCACGGCCAGCAATTCGGGAGCCTTGATCTCGCCCACCTTGCGATCTCCGATGATGGGGTAGGCGAATTCGAGAAGCCATGTCAGCTTGCCCACGGTCACATCGGCACGGCCCTCGCGTCGGGCCTTGTCGAGCCATTCTTCCGCCACGGCCTTGAAGCTGCTCACATTGGCGAGCGGCCCGGTGATCTTGTCGATCTTTCGCTTGGCCGCTGGGTTGATCCCCTCGGCGATCTGCTTCTTGATCTCCAGCCGCTTGGCTCGCGCCTCGGCAAGGGTGATGGTCGGATAGACCCCGAGTGCCGCAGTGGCCCGCTTTTCACCGAAACGATAGTCCATCCGCCAGTATCGTTGACCCGCGGCCGTCACCAGCAGGTACAGCCCGCCCCCATCAGAGAGCTTGTAGGGCTTGTCGCGCGGCGCGGCTTTTCGGACGGCCAGATCGGTCAGCATGGTGCCACCTTTGTCGGTTTTGATACCGTCAGATATACCGTCATGTACCGCCAATTTCAACGATTTCGGCTGGATGCCGATGGACGCCAAACTTGTCGTAAGTAGCTGTTTTCTTGGATTTTTCCGGACACTTGTGGAAGCGTCCGGAAAGAAAAATGGTGCCCAGAAGAGGACTCGAACCTCCACGACCTTGCGATCGCCAGCACCTGAAGCTGGTGCGTCTACCAATTCCGCCATCTGGGCACGGGGTAGGAGGGCGCCTCTAACGGGTGCCTTTCGGGCTGTCAATCGCGCCAAAGCGTTTATTGCATCTTTTTCCCATGCACTTGCCTGCGCCGCTTGCGGCGGGGCATGAGAAACTTTGATTATCGCCATTTCATCTGGATGCGCCCTATGCCGGAAATGCCGCCCCTATCGCTCTTTCCGCGCGCCGACGGCCTGAGCCTTGCCTATCGCCATTCGTTGGGCATCGGCCCGACGATCATTTTCCTGCCTGGCTACATGTCCGACATGGACGGTGGCAAGGCGGTCGCGCTGCATCAATGGGCGCTGGCGCAGGGGCGAGCGATGCTTCGGCTCGACTATAGCGGCAACGGCGCGAGCGAGGGCGCGTTCGAGGATGGAACGCTGGCCAGCTGGCGGGATGATGCGCTGCTGCTGATGGACCGGCTGACGCAGGGCCCGGTGATATTGGTGGGGTCTTCCATGGGCGGCTGGCTGGCGCTGCTCATCGCGTTGGCCCGGCCGGATCGGGTGGTGGGCCTTGTCGGCATCGCCGCCGCGGCCGACTTTACGGACTGGGGCTTTGACGCTGGCGACCATGCTATATTGGCGACCGAAGGGCGGATCGTCGAGGACAGCCCCTATGGCGACCGGCCGACAGTAACGACCCGCGCCTTCTGGGAATCGGGGCAATCGCTGCGGTTGCTGAACAGGCCCATCGCCATCGATTGCCCGGTCCGTCTGCTTCAGGGGCAGGACGACCCCGACGTGCCCTGGCAAACGGCGCTGACCATCGCGGCGCTGGCGCGTTCATCCGACGTGCAGACGATATTGATAAAGGATGGCGACCATCGCCTGTCGCGCGACGCCGACATCGCCCTGTTGATCCGCACCGTCGCGACCCTTGCCGAAAGCCTGTCATGCCCGTGATCCTGCCCCTTGCGCTGATGCTCGCCCCCCAGGCCTATGATCCTGAGATTGAGGCGATCCTGCGCCGCCCGAAGCAGGAGAAGACGCAACCGGCCCTTGCCCCCGCCCTGCCGCCGTCCGATCAAAGCCCGGGCGCGCCCGCCGACGCAAGCGCCCCCGCCCTGCCCGTCCCGCCGGAGATCGCCGGACCATTTCAGGCCTGTCTCGACACGGCCATCGATTCGCCCGACGCGGGGATCGCGGCGGCCAATGACTGGCGTTTGAAGGGCGGCGGATTTTATGCGCGCCATTGCCTGGGTTTCGCCTATGCCCGCGCCGAGCGCTGGGCGCCCGCCATGGTCGCTTTCCAGCAAGCGGCCGAAGAGGCAGAACGCGCGGGCGCGATGCAGCAAAGCGCGCAGCTATGGGCGCAGGCTGGCAATGCGGCGCTGGCCGGGGGAGACGCCGCCAAGGCGCGCGATCATTTCGATGCGGCGCTGGCGCGCGGCCTGCCCGACGGGATGGCGAAGGGCGAGGTTCAACTGGATCGCGCCCGCGCGCTGGTGGCGATCAATGATCTGATCGGCGCGCGCGATTCGATCGACGCCGCGTTGGACCAAGCGCCCCGCGATCCGCTCGGCTGGCTGCTGTCGGCGACACTGGCGCGCCGGACCGGCGAAATGGCACTGGCGCAGGCCCATATCGCGCGCGCCGTGCAATTGTCGCCTGATGACGCGGCGGTGGCGCTGGAGGAGGGCAATATCGCCATCCTCACCGACCATGAAGATATCGCCCGCGCCGCCTGGCAACGGGCTGTCAGGCTGGCCCCGGCCAGCGTCGAAGGCCGCGCGGCGGCGGACAATCTGAGCCGACTGCCCGCCGCGACGCCGATCAATTGAGGTAAAAATCCACGGTCGTGACGACCCGCACCTTCTTGTAGGGCGTATCGCTGGCGCCGTCACCGCCTTCGCCATCGCGGGCGTCGATGGAGAAATAGCCCTGTGTCGCGCTCTTGATGCCGCCGACGCTCGTGCCGCTATCCTGCGCGAACTGCTCGGCGGCGGCGCGCGCGTCCTTGGTCGCAGCGGCGACCATGTCGGGCTTTACGTCGTTCAGCTTGGTGAAGCTGTAACGCATACCCGACCCTTCCTGAAGGGTCACGCCACGGCGGACCAGGTCGAATTGCTGGGCCACGGCCTTCTGCGCGCGGGCGATGTCAGTCGTGCGCAGCAACATGCGCTGGGTGATGGTGATGTTATTGACGCCGTTGTTATAATATTGGCTGACCCCCGCTCCTGTCGGGGTCAGTTCAGCAGGCTTGAAGCCCAGGCTGGTGAAATAGGCGCGCAGTTCGCGGGTGTTGGCGTCGATATCGGCGCGCACGGTCGGGAGGTCGAACCCGGTCGCCGAATAGCTGATCGACCAGGTGGCGAGATCGGCAGTCACATCCTTTTCGGCAAGGCCGCGCACGGTCACCGACCGGTCGGCGGCCTTCGCCCGTTTCAACCCATCGCCCAGCAGATAGCCGCCGCTCACCAGACCAACCGCCAGCAGACCGGCGCAGCCCAGCAGCACCTTGTCGCGCAAATCCATCGCCATGCGTCTCAACCCCTCTTCCAATGGCCCATGGGCCGCCCTATTTCTGAATCACCCTCTAACCACCCCGAGATGAACCGTTGCTTTCCGGCGACGAATGGAGCGGCCCTTGCCCAAATATCTGCATAGCATGATCCGTGTCAGCGACATCGACGAAACAGTCGCCTTCTTCAACCTGTTGGGGCTGGAGGAACAGAAGCGGTTCGACAGCGAGGCCGGGCGCTTCACGCTGGTTTTTCTGGCCGCGCCGGGGGATGAGGATGCGCAGGTCGAACTCACCTATAACTGGCCGCCACAGGATGGCGGCGCGCCAGAAGTCTATGGAGAGGGGCGCAATTTCGGTCATCTCGCCTATCGGGTGGAGGATATTTACGCCACCTGCCAACGCCTGATGGACGCGGGCGTGACGATCAATCGACCGCCGCGCGACGGGCATATGGCCTTCGTCCGCACCCCAGACGGCATTTCCATTGAACTGTTGCAGGACAGTCATCTGGAACCGGCCGAACCCTGGGCCTCCATGCCCAACACCGGCCATTGGTGATCGCCATGCTGGAGGTCGTCCGCATTCCCGTGCTCAACGACAATTATGTCTGGCTGATGCATGATGACGCCAGCGGCGAAACGGTGGTGGTCGACCCGGCGGTGGCCGACCCCTCGCTGGAGGCGGCGGCGGCGCGCGGCTGGCGCATCACCCAGATATGGAACACCCATTGGCATGGCGACCATGTCGGCGGCAATGCGGCGATCAAGGCCGCGACGGGGTGCGCCATTACCGGGCCGGCGGCGGAAGCTGGCAAGATCAGCACGCTGGACGTGCTGGTTGGCGAAGACGACATGGTCCGCATCGGCGATCATCAGGCGCGGGTGATGGCGGTGCCCGCCCATACGGCCGGACATATCGCCTATCATCTGGCGGACGACGCGATGATCTTCGTCGGGGATACGCTGTTCGCCATGGGCTGCGGCCGCCTGTTCGAGGGCACGGCGGCGCAGATGTTCGACGCGATGGCGCGGTTCGCGGCCCTGCCCGATGAGACAATCGTCTATTGCGCGCATGAATATACCCAGTCCAACGGCCGCTTTGCCCTGAGCGTGGAGCCAGACAATGCCGCCCTTGCCGCACGGATGGCGGCCGTTGACGCTGCCCGCGCGCACGGCGAAGCGACGGTGCCGACCAGCATTGGGCTGGAGCGCGCGACCAATATCTTCATGCGTGCGAAAAATGTCGATGAACTGGCGGCGCGACGTGCGGCAAAGGATGCGGCCTGACGGTTTTGGCGTTATCATGGCGTCTTACGAACACAACAATAATGCGGAGTGACGACCATGCGCGGATGGATGCTTCTGGCTCTGGCCCTGCCGCTGTCCGCCTGCACGGGCAGCTATGAACCCGCACCGCTGACCGAAAAACAGCTGGTCAGGCTGGAGAAGGAACTGGCGGGGAAGCAGGCGGGCGAAAAAACAAGCTGTATCAGCCGTTTCCCCTCGACCAACCTGCGCGTGATCAGCGATAATGTGCTGATCTATCGCGTCAGCAGCAAGCTGGTCTATCGCAACGACCTGATCGGCAGTTGCACGGGGATCAGCCGGGGCGACACTCTGGTGGTGCGAAGCTTCAGTTCGCAATATTGTCGGGGCGACATCGCCCGCGCCGTCGACATGACGACGCAAATCGTCGGCGGCTCCTGTGCGCTCGGCGATTTCACCGCCTATCGCACGCCGTCGAAAAAATAGCGCCGGATCGCCGTCAATTCTTGTAAAGCGCGTCCAGCCGGTCTTGGTATCGGGCGCGGATGACGTGGCGCCTGATCTTCATCGACGGCGTCATTTCGCTGTTTTCGACCGTGAAAGGCTCGTCCGCCAACGTCAGGCGCCGGACCTTTTCGATCACCGACAGATCGGTGTTGACCCGGTCGACCGCCGCGCGCAAAGCCGCCATATAGTCGGCGTTCGCCGCAATGCCCTGCACCGCCACGCCATGCGCCGCCGCCCATTCGCGTGTCCAGTCGGCATCCGGCACGATCAGGCCCACCAGATGCGGCCGCCGGTCGCCATGCACCATCGCCTGCCCGATTTCGGGTTGCAGGGTCAGCATCCCCTCTACCTTCTGAGGTGACACATTGTCCCCCTTGTCATTGACGATCAGGTCTTTCTTGCGATCCGTGATGCGGATGCGGCCATGGGCGTCGATTTCGCCAATGTCGCCGGTGTGCAGCCATCCGCCCTGCAACACCCGCTCGCTTTCGACCGGGTTGCGCCAATAGCCGTGCATCACCAGTTCGCCGCGCACCAAAATCTCGCCATCGTCGGCGATCTTCACTTCCACTCCGTCGAGCGGCGGCCCCACCGTGTCCATCGCAATGCCCGCGCGCGGGCGATTGCAACTGATGACCGGCCCGGCTTCTGTCTGGCCATAGCCCTGAAGCAGGGTCAGCCCCAGCGCGTCGAAGAACAGGCCGACATCAGGGTTGAGCGGCGCGCCACCCGACACCAGCGCCTTCATCCGGCCGCCAAAGCGCCCGCGCACCTTGGGCTTGATCGTCCGCTCCAGCAGCGCCTTCATCGGCAGGTCAAGGATGGACGACTTGCCGTCCCGCTCCTTCGCGCCGATCCTCAGAGCCTGCTGCAGCAGGAAAGCGGGCAACCGCCCCTGCTTTTCGATGGCCTTCATCACCCGTGCGCGCAACACTTCGAACAGGCGGGGAACGACGACCATGATGGTCGGGCGCACCTCCTCGATGTTCGCCGCCAGCTTCTCCAGCCCCTCGGCATAATAGATCTGCCCGCCCAGAATCATCGGCAGAAACTGGCCACCGCTATGTTCATAGGCGTGGGAAAGCGGCAGGAAGGACAGGAACACTTCATCCCCCCAGCCGAAATCCTCCGCCACCAGCCCACCCGCGCCCTCCACATTGGCGAGGATCGCGCCATGATGCTGCATAACGCCGCGCGGCGCGCCGCCGGTGCCGCTGGTATAGATGATGCAGGCGAGGTCCTCGCGCCGCGCCGTCTGCGCCGCCGCGCAGGCGGCGACATCGGCGGGGTGCGCGGCGATCAGGTCACGCCACAAATGGCAGGCGACCTGCCCCTGCACCCCGCGCACCGGCTCCATGCCGATGACGAAGGCGGCCTGGGATCGCAGCACGGCGGGCATCATCGTCGCGGCGAGCTTCGCGGTCGATACGATCACGCCGCGCGCGCCGCTGTCGGTCAGGATATGTTGATGATCGCGCGTGGTGTTGGTGGTGTAGGTCGGCACCGTCACCCCGCCCGCCGCCATGATGGCAAGGTCGGCGATGCAGAATTCCGGCCGGTTCTCGCTGACCAGCATGATGGGATCGCCCGCCCGCAGCCCCTGCGCCTTCAGCGCGGCGGCGAGAGATGCCACCTGCGCGGCGACCGCGTTCCAGCTGAGCGATCGCCACTGCCCGTCAACCTTGCGCCACAGGAAGGGCGTATCGCCCTTCTCGCCTGCGCGGGCGAAGAACATCGTCACCAGATTGGGGAATTTTTCTATCGCCTTCAAAGGCTCGCCTCCTGATCGCCGACGCATCTTTTGCGCGCCTGTCCCTGAACGCACGGCTATAACCGCGCAGTTCCCTTACGGCCACGGCTTTCTGCGGAAAATTTCAGTCGAACAGGCCGTCCTGCGCGCCGGGCGGCGGCGCGATCCCCAGATGTTTCCAGCCCGGCCCGTTGAGGCATCGTCCCCGCGCGGTCCGCGCGATCAGGCCCAGTTGGATGAGATAGGGTTCGATCACTTCCTCGATCGTGTCGCGCGCTTCGGAAAGGCCGGCCGCCAGCGTCTCCACGCCCACCGGCCCGCCGCGATAAATGTCGGCGATCATGGTCAGATAGCGCCGGTCCATCAGGTCGAGGCCCAGATTGTCGACCTCCAGCCGCTCAAGCGCCGCATCCGCGGCCTTCGCATCCACTGCCGGCGTCCCGGCGACATGAGCGAAATCGCGCACCCGGCGCAGCAACCGCCCGGCAATGCGGGGGGTGCCGCGCGAACGCCGCGCAATCTCCGCCGCGCCATCGGGCGTGATGGCCAGGTCCAGCAGGCGTGCGGCGCGACGCACCACCAGTTCCAGTTCATCGACGGTATAGAATTGCAAGCGCACGGGAATGCCGAAACGGTCGCGCAGCGGTGTCGTCAGCAGGCCTTGTCGCGTCGTCGCCCCGACCAGGGTGAAGCGCGGCAGGTCGATCCGGACGGAACGCGCCGAAGGCCCCTCCCCGATCATCAGGTCGAGCGCCCGATCCTCCATCGCGGGATAGAGCACTTCTTCGATGGCGGGATTAAGCCGGTGGATTTCATCGACGAACAGCACGTCGCCCTCATCCAGGTTGGTGAGCAGCGCGGCGAGATCGCCGGTCTTGGCGATGACCGGGCCGGACGTGGCGCGGAAGCCAACGCCCATTTCCTTCGCCACGATCTGCGCCAGCGTCGTCTTGCCCAGCCCCGGCGGGCCAAAGAACAGAACATGATCGAGCGCCTCGCCCCGCGCCCGCGCCGCCTCGATAAACACGCGCAGATTGTCGCGCGCCGCCTGCTGCCCAATGAACTCGGCCAGCGACTTGGGCCGCAGCGCCGCGTCGACGTCCTCGGGCCGACGCGCGGAGGTCAGGAGGCGGTCGTCAGTCATTGCAGCAACCGATGGAATTTGCGCATTCCTGCCTTATCCAACAGGAAGCGCGCTGCATTTATCGCACCTCGCGGCGCAGCGCATTGAGCATTAATTTCTGAAAATCGATAACCCCGCTCATCGACACGCTCAAAAACAAGCTGTTCCCCGTCAATGCAAATATCATTTTCATCGGACGATACCCAATGCTCGGGATATAGCTCCCAAAGCTTGGCACTTGACGTTTGCTGGTGAAACTCCGCCATGTCGGCGGCAGAAATTCTGAAAATGCGGGAGATGGTCTTCTGCCTGCGGCCCGACCGACCCAGCGTGACGAGAATAACGTGACCGACAAACTTGCCGTCGGTGCGCTCATCCACTCGGATCACAAGTCGAACGCGCACGATACCGCTGATCGACAGCCTGATTCTACTGGCATTACCGGCGAGGGCATCCGGCAACCACAGTGGCGTTTCACCGACCGGAAGATCTCGCCACCAAACAGAATCAACCACCTCCGGCGGGAAAAACTCCTGTTTCTTTGCCGTGATGGCGCGCGCACCTGATGCTAACAAAGCAACACTCAGGATCGCCATGGCAACATGCTGACGGTAACGCGGAGACATCACTTCGCCGCCTTACGCAACGCCAGCCGCACCAGCGCGTCGAGGCTCGCGCCGTCGCCCAGTTCAGCCTCCGCCGCCGCCACCGCGCTGCTCGCTTCGGCCGGCTTGAACCCCAGATTCTGGAGCGCAGACAGCGCGTCGGCGGCCAGTCCGCCCACAGGCACGACAACGCCGCCGCCGACAACCGCGCCCATCGGGCCGGATGGCGCCGCGCCGATGCGGTCCTTCAGTTCATTGGCGATGCGTTGGGCGAGCTTCGGCCCGACGCCATTGGCCCGCGCGATCATCGCCTTGTCGCCGGTGGCGATGGCGCGGTGCAGTTCGGCGGGCTCCAGCGCCGACAATATCGCCAGCGCCACGCGCGATCCCACGCCCTGCACGCCCACAAGAAGCCGGAACCAGTCGCGCTCGTCGGCGCGGGCGAAGCCGACCAGGCGAATCGAATCCTCCGACACCTGCATCTCGGTGTGAACCGTCACCGCCTCGCCCACCGTGCCCAGCGCGGCCAGCGTGCGCGACGATGCGCTGACCAGATAACCGACCCCGCCCACATCGATAATGGCATGGTCGATGCCGGTGCTGTCCAGCAATCCTTTCAGCTTCGCGATCATGGCCGGCGCCCTTTGGTCATGTTCTGTTCCTTACAGCCAAATGCGCGCCATGCCAGCGGGAAATAATCGCGTGTGCGCGGCACCAAAGCGGCGGCCATGCGTAGTGGAAGCCAAACCCATCCTCAAAAACGCTGGAAACCTGATGTCCCTTCCCCTGCTCACCGCCCGCGATTTCGAATATCCCGCCATCAAACTGTCCGGCGTCGTCGACCATGGCATGTATCTGCATTTCGGCAATTGCCTGGCGGGATCACCGCAGCAGGGGCTGGTCGTCGTCGAAATCTCGACATTGGGCGGCGACCCGGAAATCGCCCGGATGATGGGCGAGGATATTCGCTTTCAGTCCGATCTCTACCCCGACCGTCGCCTCGTCTTCCTCGGCAAGACGGCCGTCTATTCGGCGGGCGCGACCTTCATGAGCTTCTTCGCGCAGGAGAATCGCTATCTGGCGCGCGGCACCCGGGTGATGATCCACGAACGGCTGATTACGAAAGACATTCATCTGCAAGGGCCGCTGTCGACCTGCATCGCCACGCTGAAAGCCGCACTGAACGAGATCGAGGCGTCCATCGAAATCCAGAATGAAGGCTTCGCCAACCTGATCCTGGGGTCACAGGTCAGCATGGAGGACGTTCTGCGCCGCGCGCCGGAAAACTGGTATCTGGAGGCGAATGAGGCCGCATCGCTGGGTCTGGTCGCCGCCGTCCTGTAACGCCGCCGTCGCACAAATATTTCATTGCGAAACGATTGGCTGTTGCATTGCAACAAGGGGTGGCGTTTGATCGCGCCATGTTAAAGGCCGCCCTGCACCACCTGACCGCCTATCGTTACAGCCGCCCGATCCGCCTGGGTCCGCAGGTCATCCGCCTGCGCCCGGCGCCGCACAGCCGGACGAAAATCCCCAATTATGCGCTGAAGATCGAACCGGCGGGCCATTTCCTGAACTGGCAACAGGATCCGCACGGCAACTGGCTGGCGCGGATCGTCTTTCCCGATCCCGTCGATCATTTCTCGATCGAGGTCGACCTGCTCGCCGATCTCGACGTCATCAATCCGTTCGATTTCTTCGTCGAACCCTATGCGGAGGAATATCCCTTCGCCTATGACGAGCAGATCAGGACCGACCTTGCCGCCTATTTCGACACCGAGGCGCAGGGGCCGCTGTTCGAGGAACTGGTCGCCCAACATGCGGGCCATGAAGGGCGCACGGTCGATTTTCTGGTGGAGGTGAACCGCAGGCTTCAGGAACGGATCGGCTATGTCATCCGCATGGAGGCGGGCGTCCAGACGCCGGAGGAAACGCTGGAGGTCGGCACCGGCTCCTGCCGCGATTCGGCCTGGCTTCTGGTGCAGTTGCTCCGCCGCCTGGGCTTTGCCGCGCGTTTCGTGTCGGGCTATTCGATCCAGTTGGTGGCGGATGTCGAACCGCTGGACGGGCCAAAGGGCGTGACGCAGGATGTGGTCGACCTGCACGCCTGGGCTGAAGCCTATGTGCCCGGCGCGGGCTGGATCGCGCTCGACGCCACATCGGGCATGTTTGCGGGCGAAGGCCATATACCGCTGTGCGCCACGCCCCATTATCGCTCGGCCGCGCCGATCACCGGCATGGCCGAACCGGCCGAAGTCGATTTCAATTTCGAAATGAGCGTCAGCCGCATTGCCGAAGCGGTGCGGATCACCAAGCCGTTCACCGATGCCCGCTGGGATGCGGTCATGGCGCTGGGCGCGCAGGTCGACGCCGATCTAATGGCGCAGGATGTGCGGCTGACCACCGGCGGCGAGCCGACCTTCGTCGCGGAAAATGGCGGCGATGCTGGCGAATGGAATGGCGACGCGGTTGGCCCGACCAAGGCGGGCTATGCCGACCGGCTGATCCGCGCGCTGCGCGAAAAATTCGCGCCGGGCGGCATGCTGCACCATGGCCAGGGCAAATGGTATCCGGGCGAAAGCCTGCCGCGCTGGGCCTATAGCGCCTATTGGCGGCAGGATGGCGTGCCGATCTGGCGCGACGGCAGCCTGATCGCGACCGAACAGGCCCCCGAAGGCGCACGCGAACTGACGCCCGACGATGCCGCGCAATTCCTGACGCTGATGGCGACGAACATGGGCTTTTCGGGCGAATATCTCCGCCCGGTTTTTGAAGATCCGGCGGTGTGGGCGGTCAAGGAAGCCGACCTGCCGATCAACGCCACGCCCGAAGACCCGAAAATTGACGATGCCGAAGCGCGCGCGCGCATGGTCCGCACCTTTGCGCGCGGCCTCGACACCCCGGTCGGTTATGTGCTGCCGGTGCAGGCGTGGCAGAGCGAGGTCGCCCGCCCCCGCTGGCAGAGCGAGATATGGAACCTGCGCCGGGGCAAGCTGTTCGCGGTGCCGGGCGATTCGGCGCTGGGCTATCGGCTGCCGTTGGGATCGCTGCCCTATGTGCCGCCCGCTTCCTTCCCCTATATCCATCCGCGCGACACCAGCGAGCCGCGCGAGCCGCTGCCCGATTTCCGCAAGCAGGTAACCGAATCCGCCACGGCCGAGGAGGTGAAGGCGCAGCAGGTCCGGCATGTGCCCGCGGCCGAGGGCGGCGCCAACGCCCAGTTGCGGATCGAACAGGAATTTGTCGAGGGCGCGGTCCGCACCGCGATCACCGTCGAACCGCGCGGCCATTTCCTGTCGGTTTTCATTCCGCCCGTTCAGCGGCTGGAGGATTATCTGGAGCTGATCGCCGAGGTGGAGGCGGCGGCGGAGGCCACGCGGATGCCGGTGCGGATCGAGGGCTATGCCCCGCCGCCCGACCACCGGCTGCAAGTGCTCAAAGCCACGCCCGACCCCGGCGTGATCGAGGTGAACATCCAGCCTTCGTCCACCTGGGACGAAACGGTGCATATCACCGAAGAGCTTTACGCCATCGCCCGCACATGCGACCTGACCGCCGACAAGTTCATGGTCGACGGCCGGTCGGTGGGCACGGGCGGGGGCAATCATATCGTGCTGGGCGGCCCGACGCTCAACGATTCGCCCTTCATTCGGCGGCCGGATTTGCTGAAGAGCTTCGTCCTCTACTGGCAACGGCACCCTTCGCTATCCTATCTCTTCTCCGGCCTGTGCATCGGCCCGACCAGTCAGGCCCCCCGCATCGACGAGGCGCGGCATGACGGGCTGTACGAGCTTGAAATCGCGCTGGCGCAGGTGCCCGCGCCGGGCGAAGGAGTGCAGCCCCCCGCATGGCTGGTGGACCGGCTGTTCCGCAACCTGCTGGTCGACGTGACCGGCAACACCCACCGCACCGAAATCTGCATCGACAAGATGTTCTCGCCCGATGGCCCGACCGGGCGACTCGGTCTGCTGGAGTTTCGCGGTTTTGAAATGCCGCCGGAACCGAAGATGAGCCTGGCCCAGCAATTGCTGCTGCGCGCGATGACGGCGTGGTTCTGGCGCCAGCCGCAACAGGGGCATCTGGTCCGCTGGGGCACCACCCTGCACGACCGTTTCATGCTGCCCCATTTCGTCTGGGCCGATTTCCTTGAGGTGCTGACCGACCTGCGCGGCGCGGGTTATGATTTCGATCCCAACTGGTTCGAGGCGCAGCGCCAGTTCCGCTTTCCCGTCCATGGCGAAGTCGATGCGGGCGGCGTGGGCCTGGAAATCACCCATGCGCTCGAACCCTGGAACGTGCTGGGTGAAACCGGGGCGATTGGTGGCACGGTGCGCTACGTCGACAGTTCGACCGAACGGTTGCAGGTGCGCGCCACGGGTTTGGTCGCGGGTCGCCACATCATCGCCTGCAACGGCCGCCGCGTACCGATGACACCGACTGCGGTGCCCGGCGAAGCGGTCGGCGGCGTGCGGTACAAGGCATGGTCGCCCGCCAATTGCATGCACCCCAATCTGCCGACCAACGCGCCGCTGACCTTCGATGTGCTGGACAGTTGGAACGGCCGGTCGCTGGGCGGCTGCGTCTATCATGTCGCCCATCCGGGCGGGCGCAATTACGACACCGTGCCGATCAACGCCTATGAAGCCGAAGCCCGGCGCAAGGCGCGGTTCCAGGATTATGGCCATACGCCTGGGCAGGTCGACATGCCGCCGCCCGAACCGGCGAGCGAATTTCCGATGACGCTGGATCTGCGCTGGTGGCATCGGGGCCTGTAACCACTACGGACGCGCCGCGCCGGGACAGGATCGCCGACTGGGCGTCCGACTATCTGGGCCGCGCGCCTGCCGGAGACCTGTTCGCCGCCGCGCCCGCCGAAACGCGCGACCATTGGCGCGCGATGATGGCGCGCCTGTCGACGACGACCCAGGGGCGCCCGGCCGCACTGGCTGAACTCATCGAGCGACAGGCGGTGGACCTCGGCATGGCGTTCCGCCTGACCGGCGACCAGCAGGAAAGGGCCTGGCCGCTCAGCCCCCTGCCCCTGCTTGTCGGCGCCAGCGAATGGGCGCTGATCGAACGCGGCCTTTCGCAGCGGGCCGAGTTGCTGGAACGGGTGCTGAGCGACATTTACGGCGCACAGGCGCTGATCAGCGACGGCAGCCTGCCCGCCGCCATCGTGACGGGCAGCCCGCATCACTGGCCGGTGGTGAATGGCGTCCGCCCGCCGGGCGACCATCATCTGCATTTCTACGCCGCCGATCTGGCGCGCGGGCCAGAAGGCGAATGGCGGGTGCTGGCCGATCGGGTGCGAACCCCGGTGGGCGTGGGCTATGCGCTGGAAAACCGGCTCGCCCTGTCGCGCGCGACCGGCGACCTGATGGCGTTGATGCACACACGCCGCCTTGCCCCTTTCTTTGCCGACATGCGCCGGGGCCTTGCCGCCGATTGCGCGCGGGCGGAACCTCGCATCGGCCTGCTGACCCCCGGCCGTTTCAACCAGAGCTATGCCGAACAGGCGCATCTGGCCCGTTATCTGGGTTTCCTGCTGGTCGACGGCGAAGATCTGATCGTCAGCGAAGGCCAGCTTTATGTTCGCACCATTCAGGGGTTGAAACGGGTCGATGGCCTGTGGCGATGGATGGACAGCCGCTTCCTCGATCCGTTGGCCTTTGACGGCCGCTCGACCATCGGCGTGCCCGACCTGTTCGATGCCTGCCAGCATGGCAGGCTGATGCTGAGCAACTGGCCGGGTGCGGGCGTGATCGAATCGCGCGCCTTCGCCGCCTTCATGCCGCGCCTGTCCGAAGCGCTGACCGGCGAGCCGCTGATTCTGCCCAACATCGCGACATGGTGGTGCGGGCAGGATGCCGAGCATGACCATGTCGCCGACCATCTGGACGATCTGGTGATCGGCTCCGCCTTTGACCGCGAGGTGGCGGGGCTGGAGGGGCGGCATTTCCTGCCGGGGTCGGCGATGGCGCCCGAACGGCGCGACCGGCTGCTGCGCGCCATGGCCCGGCGGCCGATGGATTATGTGGGTCAGGAAGTTGTCCGCCTGTCGACCACGCCCGCCATTGTCGACGGCGATCTGACCCCGCTTCCCTTCACCCTGCGCGTCTTCGTGGCGCGCGATGGCGATGGCCAGTGGAAGATCATGCCCGGCGCATTCGCCCGCCTTGCCGCCCATGGCGACATACGCGCCGCGCTGATGGGCGAAGGCGACCTGTCGGCCGACATGTGCGTCATCGACGCCGCGCCGGTGCCGCCCGACAGCCTTCTGGGATCATCGGGACAACCCGCCATCCGCCGGGTCGTCGGCATGTTGCCCGCCAAGGCGGCGGACAATCTCTACTGGCTGGGCCGCTATATCGAACGGGCCGAATCGACCCTGCGCATCGTGCGGGCCATTGTCGGCGGATCGCTGGAGGCGGATATGGGGCTGGCGCTCGATATGGCGACCAAGGATCGGTTGCTCGAAGCGCTGGTTTCCCGCGGCGCCATCGCGTCAACCGCCGGACCGATCGGCGCGCTGTGCGCCACGGCCATGGGCGACGCCGCCCAGCCCGGCAGCGCCCGCGCCCTGATGACCGCCATCGCCACCATCGGCGCAGGGTTGCGCGACCGGCTGGCGGTCGATTTCTGGCGCATCGTGCGCCTGCCGCTGCCCCATTTCGACGCCGGATCGACCGAAAGCCTGCTGGAAGCCTCATCAAAGCTAATCGACCGCCTGTCCGCCCTGTCGGGCCTTGCCGCCGAGAACATGCTGCGCACCGATGGCTGGCGTTTTCACGACATGGGCCGCCGGATCGAGCGCGCCATCAACGCCTGTCGTCTCGCCAGCGCCTTTGGCGGCGATTCTGCCAGCGACGACGACCTTTCGGTGCTGCTCGACCTCAACGACAGCCAGATCAGCTATCGCAACCGTTATCTGGCGGGGCCGTCGCTGCTGCCGGTTCGCGATCTGGTGCTGCTGGACCCGGCCAATCCCCATTCGCTGGCCTTTCAGGTCGCGCGGCTGGCCGAGCATCTGGCGGTGCTGCCGGTGCTGGCGCGCGACGGGTTGCCCGAAATTCCCCAGCGGCTATCCGGCGCGCTGGCGGCGGAACTGGCGCCGATGACGGGCGACAATCTGACCATGGACGCGGTCGAGGACTTGGAATATCGGCTGCTGACCCTCTCCGATGCGATCGGGCAGCGTTACTTCCTGCAATATCGCAAGACGGACAAGGCGGAAGGATCGGCGCTGCTGTCATGATCTATGATGTCCGGCACCTGACGACGGTGCGTTACGACGCGCCGGTCCGGCTGGCGCGCTTCAACCTGCGCTTGCGCCCGGTCGCCTGGCCGGGGCAATGGACGGACGACTATAGCCTCAGCATCGACCCGCAACCGCAATCGATGCAGGAGCGGTCGTCGCCCTGGCCGGTTCACGTCGTCCGGCTGCTCATCGAAAACCCGCTGCGCGAAATAGGCATCGAAAGCCGCTTTCGCGCGGGCGTCAGCGGCGGCGCCATCGAGCCGCAGGCCGGCGACCCCACCATCGGCGCAGTGGCGGCGGCGGCCCTGCTCGACCCCGCCATCGACCCGTCAGCTCCGGCCCGCTACCTCTATGCTTCGCCCCGCATTCCGCTGCTGGCGGAAATCGACCTGTGGACCGGCATCGACCTGTCGCCCGACCGGCCGGTCATCGCCGCCGCGCTGGCGCTCGCCCGTCGCATTCAGGGCGAATTTTCCTATGATCCCGATGCGACCGATGCGGCCACGCCGACCGCTGAAGCCTTTGCCGCGCGCCATGGCGTGTGTCAGGATTTCGCCCATGTCATGGTCGCCGCGCTGCGCCTTGCCGGCCTTCCCGCCGCCTATGTCAGCGGTTACCTTCGCACCGATCCGCCGCCCGGAATGCCGCGCCTGGTGGGCGCGGACGCCATGCACGCCTGGGTCATGCTGTGGTGCGGGCCGACGCGCGGGTGGATCGGGTTCGATCCGACCAATGGCTGCATCGCGGGGGACGCGCATCTTTTCGTCGCCATGGGTCGCGATTATGCCGATGTGACGCCCATCGACGGCCTGTTCGTCGGCAATGCCGGGCAGCATATCGACACTTCCGTCGACGTCATGCCGATCAGCAAATGATCCGGTTCAACCCAGCCGCTCGAACAGCAATTTCATGCCATGGCGCGGGCGAATGGTCAGGCGGCTGATCGGCTCGGGCTTGTAACCCGGCTTCACCGACAGGCGGAAGCGGCGCAGGATCGTCGCCATCACGATCATCACCTCCTGCTGGGCAAAGCCCGCGCCCACGCACACGCGCGGCCCCCGACCAAAGGGGAACCAGGCCTGCTTGACCATCTCGGCATTGGCCGGATCGTCGAAGCGGTCGGGATCGAAACTGTGCGGGCAGGCCCAGTTATTCTTGTTCCGCTGCGTCAGCCAGGGCGCGACGACCAGCATGGATCCGGTTTCCAGATGCTTGTCGCGCATGTCCACCGGACAGCTCACCTCGCGCGGCAGGAAGGCGACCGGCGGGTAAAGCCGCAATGTTTCGCGAAAGACGTTCCGCAAATGATGGAAATCCCTGAGCATATGAGGCTCCAGCGGCTTGCCGTCCGAAACGCTCGCGACTTCCTCACGCAGCTTGTCCTGAATATGCTGGCATTCGGCCAGGATATAGAGGCCCCAGGTCATGGTGCTGGCCGACGTTTCATGCCCCGCCAGAAACACGGTCGACACCTGATTCATCACCTGTTCCAGCGTGAAATGCTCGCCCGTCGTCTCGCTCTTCACCTCGATCAGGCGCTGAAGAATGTCGTCATGCGGGGCAGCGCCGGTCGCGTGATAATCGTCATAGCGTTTCTTCACGATGCCGAAGAAGACGCTGTGAATGTCGGCCGCCGGGCGCAGCGAGCGTTTTTCGAACCAGCGCGAAGGCAGTCCGTAAAGGCCCAGCATCGACGCCGAGTGGCTGAGACGCTGAAACTTGCCGAAGGCGCGATGGATGATGGCGGAGCCTTGCGGGCTCAGCGGCTCGGAAAAGAGCGTGCGGAAAATGATGTCGGCCGCGACATGGGTCATCAGCGGGTCGATGTCGATCGGGCGGCGATGGTCCAGCCCGTCCAGCCGGTCGGCCAGATCATTGGCGGCGGCGACCATGGACGGCATGGATTTGTGCAGGGCGGTGGTGGCGAAAGCCGGGTTCACCATCGCCCGCTGATTCGCCCAATCCTCGCCATTGGCGGAAAAGACGCTGTTGCCGATCAGCGGCCACAGGCTGTTGGACAGTTCGCGATGCTTGGGAAAGGTGATGTTGTCGCGCAGGATGCGGTCGACCAGCGGCAATTCATTCGCGATATACATGGTGATGCCGGGCATTCGCAGCTCGCCCATCATCATCGTATAGCTTTTTTCGAATAGCACATGGATCCAGCTGTGCCAGGCGACGGCAAAGCGGCGCAGGCGCGTGCGCTTGTTCTTGGGCGGTTCGGGAAATGGCGGCGTGAACAATTCGGTCAAGGGATCGTCCTGAAGGCTGCGACGGATTGGTCCAGGCGAAGCGGCCCGGCCGTCAGGCTGATGAAATCGACCGGCGAAATGCGATCGCCGACCCGCAGATAGTCGAAATGCGCCTCATATTTGTTCGACCAGCCGCCATGATAATTTTCCGGATCGTAAAACAGGTGGAAACGCGGCGAAAGCATGTCGACGCGCGCCGCGCATTGATCCGAAACAAGGGTCAGCGGATTGACGTTGAAATAGGCGGCGCCATCGGGCGGCGACGAGATGTCGACATAACGAAACGCCCGGTCGGTGAGCGCGGCAAGGTCGGCATGATACCAGGCCGCATCGGTGCGCAGCGCGATGACCGGCACCACCTGCCCCAGCCCCAGCACCGCGAAATTGTCCGGCACGCGGCCATCCCGATATTCCATCACCCGCCGCATCACCGACATGGACAGGATAGTCCCTGCGCTATGCCCGATCAGCAGCACCTCATCCCACGGCCCGTCCATTTCCTGCGCGATCCGCCGGGCGAACAGGTCAAGTCGCTCGTCCAGCGCCTCTCCCGGTCCGCCTGCCGCCAGACAATGATGATAATAGGTGAAGCGCAGCAGCCAAGGCACGACCAGCTTGTTCAGCCAGCGCCCCGAAAGCGCGACGCTGACCGCAATCCCCGCCAGCGCCGCCAGCCAGAAGGGCAGCACCGTCCACAGCAGCAAGGCGGGGACCAGCGCGAAAAGCAGCGGGATCATCACCGCGAGAAAAGGCGGATAGCAGATGGTGAGCACCGGCCCGGGGCGCAGTTTCTTCATCCGCCCGAACTGCATGAAGCGGCTGTGGCCGACATAGGTGGCGATGGAGCGCCAGGCGAGAATCAGAGGGTTCCTGATCCACACCTTGCCGACCATATCTTCCCAGCGGAGATATTCATAATCCGTCTCGACGCCGTCGGCCGGATTGTCGACCGTCCATTGCGCGGATGAAGCCGGACCGGAGCGCCGTGCGCTGACGCTCACCGGCTTGCCTGTCGCCGCCGACCAGCGTTCGGCCTGCTCGCGATAGAGCTGATGGTAAAAACGCACGCCTCTGGGGTCGAATCCGCCCAGGTAGAAGACTTTCCGCTTGAACTTTTCCATGGCCCCCGTCCTAATCGGGCCATGACAACACCCGAACGCGACTACTGCTATTTCATCGACCACCGGAAATACAACCGAAATGTCGGTTGTCGGCGGCATGACAATATGTATGGCATCAATGGCGGGGGCAGCGAACGGGATCGCTGGCGGGCGGATTTTCATTTTTTCCGCCATATGCGCGACAATGGCGATCCCATGGCGCTACCCGCGCTGCTCGCCTGCCTCAGCTTCGGCTGGTTCTGCTGGAATTATCACCCCGGCAAGGGGCTATGGCGCGGCCAGTTGCTGCGCCGCTTCGTCAAGGCGCCCGATCAGAAGGGGAAATAGGCGCTCAAGACGGATCGGGAATCGCCGCGCCGAACAGCAGCACCGGCTCGCCCGGCGACGACAGCGCGACCTCGCCGCCGACCCCCGTCACCAGCGATCGCACCATCCAGGCGGCGGCCGTGCGCGACCCCAGACCGCCGGGCGGCAATGTGCCCGCCAGCGCGGCGCGCAGTTCCGGGTCGAGCACCAGCTTGGGGCCTTCGGCCCGCACCACGATTTCGGTGACACCCGGCCGCTTTTCCGCGCCCACGTCCAGTTGCCCGCCGCGCACCAGCGCATCCCCCGCAATCAGCGCCAGATTGAGCAGCACCTTGACCGGCAGTTTGCCCAGCATATCGTCGGCCACCAGCCAGCCTAACTTCACCCGGCCCGACTGGGCGAACATGCCCTCGATCGCGACCCTCGCCTCATGGGTGGGCACGGCGTCGCCAAAGCCACCGGCAGACCCGAAAGCGAGACGGAAAAATTTAAGCTTGTTGGCCGAGGTCCGCGCGCTGTCGCCCAGCAGGTCCAGACAACGCTGGCGCATGTCGGGATCGGTTTCGTCCGCCATCAATTCCAGCCCATTGTTCAGCGCACCCACGGGGCTGAGCAGGTCATGGCACAGGCGCGAGCAAAGAAGGCTCGCAAATTCAATGCTTTCTATGGCATTGCTGGTATCGGACATCAGTATCGGTCTGCCTGGCGGTTTTTGGTTTTGGGCATGATCGGCGCAAAACGCCTGTGAAGGCTCATGCGCTCCGGCGACGAACGATGCAACCCCGCCTTGCATAACATGCGATCATTCGATCCGTATCGGCGCTTCATCGAAATGCACGCCCCCCGACCCGTCCGACGCCGCGCGCCAGCACCGCGCCAGTCCGCCGCCGACGATGATCCACAATGCTCCATCGGGCGCGGCGCAGGCGGTATCGGTCGCGGATGGTTTGGCAATGCCTGATGGATGGGAATGATAATGGCCGATCACCGCCGGCCCGCCGCGCCGGGCATCGCGATGAGCGGCGATCAGGACCGCCGGGTCGATCTCGAAATGGCGGGATGGATCGGGCGCGACATTGGCCGCCGGGCCGATGGTCTGCACATGGTCCGGAACGCCCAGCAACAGTCCGCAAACTTCGTCGCGCGACTCCCCCGCCAGAGCGATGATCCGGTCGATCAGCGATCTTGATATTCGAACGGTCATTCCTACATGCTAGGCAATGGAATTGGGGGTTTCCACTCTTCACGCAACGATTTCCGAAGCCCATGGCGGCATTCGGCTGGATCGCGCCCTTGCAGAGCTGTTGCCACAGCTTTCGCGGGAGCGGCTGAAGGCGTTGATCCTCGATGGACAGGTGGTGTCGGCGCGCGGCGCCGTGGCCCGCAACCCCTCGCAAAAGGTGAGCCCCGGCGACAGTTTCGCCGTCACCCTGCCCCCGCCGACCGAGGCCGAGGCCGCGCCGCAGGATATTCCGCTCAATATCGTTCATGAGGATGCCGACCTGATCGTGGTCGACAAGCCTGCGGGGCTGGTCGTCCACCCGGCGGCAGGCAATCTGGACGGCACACTGGTCAACGCCCTGCTCCACCATTGCGCGGGGCGGTTGTCCGGCATTGGCGGGGTCGCGCGCCCCGGCATCGTCCACCGAATCGACAAGGACACGTCCGGCCTGCTGGTCGTGGCCAAGACCGACGCCGCCCATGAAGGATTGGCCCGCCAGTTCAAGGATCATTCGATCCAGCGCCTCTATGCCGCCATCGTCTATGGCGCTCCCGTCCCGGCGGCGGGCACGGTCGACACCTGGATCGGCCGCAGCGACGCCGATCGAAAGAAGATGGCGGTTCATCGGGAAGGGCGCGGCAAACATGCCGTCACCCATTATCGAGTGACAAAACCCCTGCGCGGCGCGGCGCTGGTCGAATGTCGGCTGGAAACCGGGCGGACGCATCAGGTGCGCGTCCACATGGCGCATCTGGGACACCCCTTGATCGGCGACCCGGTCTATGGCAAAAAGAGAAAAGGTTTCAAATCAATACTGGAAACGCTGGGTTTCAAAAGACAGGCATTGCACGCAAGGACACTGGGATTCATACATCCAATACGCCATGAACATATGCAGTTCGAAAGCGCGATTCCTGCCGACATGCAGGAACTGTTAAGCCAGCTTTTCGTATAGGGTTCGTCAAGTTTGCGGCGGTTTGCCGGATGCCTCATCTGGGTCCGGACCGCGCATGAAAGGGAAAGGTGAAGAGACATGGCTGCAAAGAGCAATGTCCCCGCGGTGCCGGCGCTGGGCGGTGAAGCCAGCCTGAACCGCTATCTGACGGAAATTCGGAAGTTTCCGCTGCTGACGCCGGAGCAGGAATATATGCTGGCGAAACGCTATGCCGAGCATCAGGATCCTGAGGCTGCGGCGCAACTGGTCACGTCGCACCTGCGGCTGGTGGCCAAGATCGCCATGGGCTATCGCGGCTATGGCCTGCCGGTCAGCGAACTGATTTCAGAAGGCAATATCGGCCTGATGCAGGGCGTGAAGAAATTCGAACCCGATCGCGGCTTCCGTCTGGCGACCTACGCCATGTGGTGGATTCGCGCGTCAATCCAGGAATTCATCCTGCGCTCGTGGAGCCTGGTGAAGATGGGCACCACAGCCGCGCAGAAGAAGCTGTTCTTCAACCTGCGCCGGATGAAGAACAATATCGAGGCGTTCGAGGATGGCGACCTGCGCCCGGAGGACGTGACCAAAATCGCGACCGACCTGGGCGTTACCGAGGAAGAGGTCATCTCCATGAACCGCCGCATGGCGATGGGCGGCGACACGTCGCTTAACGTCCCCATGCGCGAAGATGGCGAGGGCCAGTGGCAGGACTGGCTGGCCGACACTGATCCCTTGCAGGACGAACGGGTCGCCGACGCGCAGGAAAAGGATATGCGCCACGCCATGCTGGTGGAGGCGATGGACGATCTCAATGACCGGGAAAAGCATATCCTGGCCGAACGGCGGCTGGCCGAAGAGCCCAAGACGCTGGAGGAACTCTCGCAGGTCTATGGCGTGTCGCGCGAACGCGTCCGCCAGATCGAGGTTCGGGCGTTTGAAAAGTTGCAAAAGGCAATGATCCGCATCGCCGGCGACAAGCTGGGCAAGATGCGTATGGCGCTCGCCTGATTGTCGTCAATGTTCCCAAGCGAAAAGCCCCGGAGCGATCCGGGGCTTTTTTTTGTTGCGTTCGCCGCTCCGAATTATAGCGGCGACGTGGGACTGCAACGCCCCGTCCGACCCGCAATTGCGCTCCCCGTGGTTGCATCGGCCGGATTGATCGGGCAAAGCCATTGGCGACGGTGCCGAAATATCGGAATTTGCCGCCGAAATTGAGACGACCAACAAGAACAGCAACGACAAGAACCGATTATCTGAGGTGAAAATGGCGGAATATCCCCTTTACGAAATGTCGAGTTTTTCGCGTTCCGGTGAAACATTGATGCTCCGCTGCCTTCAGGCGCATCCCGATATCGAAGTCATCAGCCAGATCCGCGAGCCCGATGAGGAGCGCGATGTCGACCTGTTTTGGTCGGTCATCAACAAGGGCAAGCTGGCGATCGACGCCGCCGACCCGCTGACCGCCCATCGTTCGCCTCATCCCGGCACCCGCTTCATAGTCAAGAATTTCGCCTGGACGACGCGCGGCCATCGCCAGGGCTTTGTGTTGATCCGCAACCCCTTTTCGGTGGTGGTCAGCGCCCATCGCCATACCGAAGATCCCAAGAAGGAAGCCAAGCAGCGCGCCCAGCAGATCCGCTGGTGCCGCAATATCGACAAGCTGATGGTGCCCTTTATCGAGAGCATCGACAACCTCACCGCCTATCTGGCGCTCTACAACCGCAAGATGATGCATGACCGCCGTTCGGGCATGCCCTTTGTGCGCTATGAGGATTTTGTCAGCGACCCGGAAACCTGGCTGCGCAAGATCATCGCCCATCTGGGCCTGGAATGGAGCCCGCGCGTCCTTGAATCGCACCTCGATTACAAGGAAGGCGAGACCGGCCATGGCGGCATCAAATTGTGGCAGCCGATCAACATGGGCTCGATGGACAAATATAAGGCGCTGGAGCCTGAACTGGCGAGCAAGGTCTACAGCCTGACGCAGGATGTGCTGCGCGTCTATGGCTATCGCTGGAATGGCGACGAGATCAAGTTGGTCAACGCCAAGGGACTTCTCTAACCATGGATCCGGGCGGGCGCTCTCCTGGAAAAGGAGCAAAGTCCGCCCGGTTCATTGGGTTTCCAGCAGGCGCTCCGCCTGCGCCCGCGCTTCTGCGGTGATCTGCGCGCCCGAGAGCATCCGGGCGATTTCTTCCCGCCGTTCGCTGGCATCGAGCGCATGGACGCCGGTGCGGGTCACCGTTCCTTCGCTCGACTTGGCGATCAGCATATGACCCGCGCCGCGCGCCGCCACCTGCGGGCTGTGCGTCACGACCAATATCTGATTGCTCTGCGCCAGTCGCGCCAGCCGGTCGCCGATAGCGGACGCCACCGCGCCGCCCACGCCCCGGTCGATCTCATCGAAAATCAGCGTATCCGCCCCGCCCTGCTGCGCCAGAGCGACTTTCAGCGCCAATATGAAACGCGACAGTTCACCGCCTGAAGCCACCTTCACCAATGGTGCAAACGGCGCGCCTGGATTGGTGGAGATGGTGAATTCCACCCGGTCGACGCCATGGGCCGCGCCCTGCCCTTCTTCCAGAGGTTCGACGACGGTGCGGAACCGCGCGGCGTCCAGCTTCAACGGCGCCAGTTCGGCCGCGACCGCCGCGTCCAGCCTTTCCGCCGCCGCCAGTCGCTGCGCCGACAGGGCCTGCGCGGCGACCCGATAGGCGCGAGCCTTCGCTGCGACATCCGCCTCGAGCGCCGCCAGTTCCGCCTCACCACCCTCTATGGAGGCAAGGCGGCCGACCATGTCGTCGCGCAGCGCCGCCAGATCATCCGGCTGCACCTGATGCTTGCGGGCAAGGCCGCGCAGGTCGAACAGGCGCGTTTCCATGGCGTCCAGACGCGCAGGATCGAAACTGAGCGCCTCGGCCGCTTCGCCCAGCCGATCTTCCGCCTCGCCCGCTTCGATCAGCGCCCTGTCCAACGCTTCCAGCAATAAGGTCAGGACCGGATGTTCGCCCGCAATCCGGTCCAGCCGCCGCGCCGCCTGCCTCAGCCGCGCGATGCCGCCATCCGACCCGGTCAGGCAATCGGCGACCACAGACAGGTCGTCAGCCAGTCGTGCGCCCTTCTGCATGGTCGCCCGTTCGGCCGCCAGCATCGCCTCCTCGCCCGCTTCCGGCGCGAATCGGGACAGTTCCTCTACCGCATGGGTCAGATAGTCCCGATCACGAGCCGCCTCTTCCACGCCCGCGCGCGCCGCGATGAGCCGCTCTTCCGCCGCGCGCCAGGCGCCATGGGCCACCGCAACTGTCGCCGTTTCGCACGCCCCGAAAGCGTCAAGCAAAATCCTGTGGCCACGCGGGTTGAGCAAGCCCCTATCGTCATGCTGCCCGTGAATTTCGACCAATGCAGCGCCCAGTTCGCGCAACAACGCCGCCGAACAGGGCTGATCGTTGATGAAGGCACGGCTGCCGCCATCAGCCTTCACCAGGCGGCGGATCATGATCGGCTCCCCCGCCTCCACTTCCAATCCATTATCGGTCAGAAGTTCAAGTGCGCGATGGCCCACGCCAGGAGCATCGAATGTGGCGGTGACGCTGGCCTGCGCCTCGCCGCTGCGCACCAATCCACTATCGGCGCGCGCGCCCAGCGCCAGCCCCAGAGAATCGAGCAATATGGATTTGCCCGCCCCCGTCTCGCCGGTCAGCACCGACAGGCCGTCGCCGAATTCAAGGTCCAGCGCCTCGATCAGCACCACGTTACGGATCGACAGGGCGGTCAGCATGAACGGCTTTTACCCCAAAAAGAACATAAGGGAAACATTGACCGTGTCTGGTCGCCCCCTCACCCCTTTATCAGCCGGGCGTCATGCCGAAGGAGCATGTTCCTGCATCAGTTTGAAGGAGCGTTCATACCATTCGCTGCCGGGGTAATTCGCGCCGAGCACGGCTGCGGCCTTCTTAGCTTCGTCGGGAATGCCCAGCGACAGATAACTTTCGACGAGGCGTTCCAGCGCTTCTGGCGTGTGCGTGGTGGTCTGATATTTGTCAACGACAGTGCGGAAACGCAGCGTCGCCGCCAGCCACTGTCCGCGCCGCTGATAAAAACGGCCCAGTTCCATTTCCTTGCCCGCCAGATGGTCATTGACCAGGTCGACCTTCAACCGGGCGTCCGCAGCATAGCGGCTCTGGGGATAACGGCGAATGAGTTCGCCCAGCGCATCGAGCGCCTGTTGCGTGATCTTCTGGTCGCGGGTCACGTCGGCAATCTGCTCATAATAGCAGAGCGCGATCAGATAATAAGCGTAGGGGGCGTCCTTGTTCCCGGGGTGAATCGACAGGAAACGCTGCGCCGCGCCAACTGACTCGCTATAGTCGGTGTTCATATAATAGCTGAAAGCCGACATAAGCTGCGCCCGCCGCGCCCAAGGCGAATAGGGGTGTTGACGCTCCACTTCGTCGAACAGCGCCGCCGACAGCTTGTACTGCCCCTTTTCCAGCCGCGCCTTGCCCGCATTATAGAGGGTGGAAACATCGCGCGCGACATATTGCGTGTCCGCCTTGTTCTTCGAAGTCGAACAGCCTGCAAGCAGAGCGAGGGCAAGGGCGGGAGCGCACAGGCGCCACGACGTCATCTGTTTCCTGAACATGGCGCGGTCATAGCCGAGCCGACGCGCCGCGCCAAGCGACAGATTGCGATCCGTCATCATCTCCTCGCGGGAAAATCGAGCATCGCCATCGCGCCACCGCTGGCCGAAGGCGTGAGCATGAACCGCCCGCCCAACTGGCTCGCCAACACGTCCGCAATGCGCAGACCCAGGCTGGATCGCGCATCCGGATCGAAACCGGCTGGCAGGCCCCGGCCATCGTCGCTGACCCGCAGCCGCAACATGCCATCGTCATCCTTTGCCAACGCAATATGGATATTGCCCTTTCGTTCAGAGTCGAATCCATGTTCAAAGGCATTGCTGACCGCTTCGGCCGTCACCAGCGCGAGCGGCACCATGGTGTCGGCCTCCACCACCAGATCGCCGGGCACATCGACGACAAGGCCGATGTCCTCGCGTCCGGCCGCCTCGGCCAGATCGCGCGACAGCATGTCCAGCAACGCGCCAATCTCCTGCCCCGTGTCATCAGGGCGATACAGCGCCCGGCTGATCTTGCCGATCAGCGCCAGACGCCCCGCCGCCTCCTCCATCACCTTGCGCGCCTCTTCATCGCGCACCTGCCGCCGATGCAGCGATAGCAATGCGGCGACCACCTGAAGATTGTTCGACACGCGATGCTGCAATTCATGAAACAGCAACTCGCGATTATCGGCCAATTTGCGGTTACGCTCGCGCTCGACCGCCAGGTTGTAATTGGCGCGCTGCATCCAGTGGATGACGAGAATGTCGACGGCAACAACCCCGATATAAAAGGCCATCGCCGTCACAACCGCCGAATTGACGCCGAAAGAGGATTGCGGCGCGATGAAGAAATACCAGGACAGAAGGCCGCAGATCAGCGCCGCGAAAATACCCGGCCTGACCCCGAACAGGAATGAGGACAGGATGACAGCGGGGAAGAAGGAAAGAAAGGGATAGCCCGGCGGCAACAATGGTTCCGCCAGCTCACGCAGGAAGAAGCAGATCGCGCAGAGCGACGCCACACAGGCATAGCTGTGCCAGGCACGAGGAAGCCGGAGCGGCAGGCGCTCAATAAAACGCTCATTGGCGCGCTGCATCAGACCCTCATAGCAGGGCGCGTCAATATGAAGCCCCGGACTTGCAATGCATATAGCCAATCAGGGTATTGATCTATCGACAAAAAAAACGGCTCGTCGCAATATTGCCGGAACGCGAAAAGGCCCGGCGAGAATATTTTCGCCGGGCCTTTTACTTCAATTGCAATGCCTTTTCACGATCAGTCGCGATCGCCCGTCAGGAAGGAAGGCGCGAATTCAGGATCCGGCCCCTCATCCTTGCCGCCTTCGCGGCGCGGGCCACGATCGCCACGGCCACCACCGCGACGGTTGCGGTCGCCACGGCCTTCGCCATCACGGCGCGGACCGCGATCGCCACGGTCGCCGCGCGGTTCACGCGGTTCGCGGGCGGGACGGGTGTCTTCCAGTTCCTCGCCGGTTTCCTGATCGACGACGCGCATCGACAGGCGAACCTTGCCGCGCGGGTCGATTTCCAGAACCTTGACCTTCACTTCCTGGCCTTCCGACACAACGTCGGTCGGCTTTTCCACGCGCTCATTCTTCATTTCGGAGACGTGGACGAGACCGTCCTTGCCACCCATGAAGTTCACGAACGCGCCGAAGTCGACGATGTTGACGACCTTGCCGGTGTAGACCTTGCCGACTTCCGCTTCCTCGACGATGCCGAGAATCCACTTCTTGGCGGCTTCGATCTGAGCGATGTCGGACGAGCTGATCTTGATGATGCCCTCGTCGTCGATGTCGACCTTGGCGCCGGTTTCCGCGACGATTTCGCGGATAACCTTGCCGCCGGTGCCGATGACGTCACGGATCTTCGACTTGTCGATCTGGATCGTTTCGATGCGCGGGGCGTGCGCCGACAGTTCGGTGCGGGTCGAGGACAGCGCCTTGCTCATTTCACCCAATATGTGGGCGCGGCCTTCCTTGGCCTGGCGCAGCGCGACTTCGAAGATTTCCTGCGTGATGCCGGCAACCTTGATGTCCATCTGCATGGTGGTGATGCCGGCTTCGGTGCCCGCAACCTTGAAGTCCATGTCGCCCAGATGATCCTCGTCACCCAGAATGTCGCTGAGCACAGCGAATTCCTTGCCTTCCAGGATCAGGCCCATGGCGATGCCCGACACCGGGCGCTTCAGCGGAACGCCCGCGTCCATCATCGACAGCGAACCGCCGCACACCGTCGCCATAGACGAAGAGCCGTTGGATTCGGTGATGTCGGACAGAACACGGATGGTGTAGGGGAACTCGTCCTTGCTCGGCAGCACCGGGTGGAGCGCGCGCCATGCCAGCTTGCCATGGCCGACTTCGCGGCGGCCCGGGGCGCCGAAGCGGCCGACTTCACCGACCGAATAGGGCGGGAAGTTGTAGTGCAGCATGAAGTTTTCATAATGCAGGCCGGTGAGGCCGTCGATCATCTGCTCGGCGTCCTTGGTGCCCAGCGTGGTGGTGCAGATCGCCTGCGTTTCGCCACGGGTGAACAGCGCCGAACCATGGGTGCGCGGCAGGAAGCCCACCATCGCCTCGATCGGGCGGATCTGCGTGGTGGTGCGACCGTCGATGCGCTGGCCTTCCTTCAGGATGGCGGTGCGGACGATCTCGGCTTCCAGCTTCTTGGTCAGCTTGATGCCGGCCATCACCGTCTGGGCGTCGAGGCCGTCCTCCGCGAACATCGCCTTCGCCTTGGCGCGGGCTTCGTTCAGCGCGTTCGAACGGGCGGACTTATCGGTCAGCTTGTAGGCGGCGGCGATGTCGGCGCCGATCAGGCCCTTCAGCTTCGCCTTGAGGTCGCCCAGATCATCGCTCCTGGCCATGTCCCAGGGTTCCTTGGCGGCCTTTTCAGCGAGCTTGATGATCGCTTCGACGACCTTCTTCGACGCATCATGGGCGAACATCACGGCGCCCAGCATGACGTCTTCGGACAGTTCCTTGGCTTCCGATTCGACCATCATCACCGCGTCATGGGTGGCGGCGACGACCAGATCGAGTTCCCCGGTCTTCACTTCGTCCAGGCTGGGGTTCAGCTGATATTCGCCATCCTTGTAACCCACGCGCGCCGCGCCGATGGGCCCCAGGAAAGGCACGCCCGACAGGGTCAGGGCGGCCGACGCGGCGATCATCGCCACAATGTCGGGCTCGCTTTCGCCATCAAAGCTCAGAACCTGAGCGATGACGTTGATTTCGTTATAGAAGCCTTCGGGGAACAGCGGGCGGATCGGGCGGTCGATCAGGCGGGAAACCAGCGTTTCCTTTTCCGTGGCGCCGCGTTCGCGCTTGAAGAAGCCGCCGGGGATGCGGCCGGCGGCGGAATATTTTTCCTGATAGTGAACGGTCAGCGGGAAGAAATCCTGCCCTTCCTTCACCGACTTGGCGGCCGTCACGGCGCACAGCACCACGGTTTCGCCATAGGTGGCCAGCACGGCGGCGTCGGCCTGACGCGCGATGCGGCCGGTTTCGAGGGTCAGCGTCTTGCCGCCCAGCTCGATGGAGACTTTCTTTACATCAAACATGTGTTTTCCTTTGCCCGCCCGGCCCTATTGCCCGGCGGGGCCTCTTCTTGCGGGCTATCCGGCCCGCTGCGGCGTGGGGCATCATCTGGCCCCGTTTGCGAGGATCACGCCGGATTGCGCGATCTCCCCTTGGTCTTGCTCTCCGTGGGAGAGCAGGCGTTCAAGCCGAACGCCCTATATCGCTTATCGTGCTCCGGCGAAAGCCGGAGCCCAGGGTTACGAAGGCTGTGCCCGGAACCCCGGATCCCGGCCTTCGCCGGGATGACCTGATACGTAAACGGCCCGCCGAAGCGGGCCGAACGATCAGGTCACTTGCGCAGGCCCAGCTTGCCGATGAGGTCGGTATAACGCGCCCCATCCTTTTTCTTCAGATAGTCCAGCAGCGAACGACGCTTGTTGACCAGCATCAGCAGGCCGCGACGGCTGTGGTTATCCTTGTGATGACCCTTAAAATGCTCGGTCAGGTTCGAAATGCGTTCCGACAGGATCGCAACCTGAACTTCCGGCGAACCGGTATCGCCTTCGGCGCGGGCATATTCCTTGATCAGCGCGTCCTTGCGCTCTGCAGTGATCGACATCGGGCTTCCTTTCGTATCTAGAGATTGAAGCCGCGCACCACCCGCATTTCCGGGCCACTGGACTCCACCAGCGCGACGGGCGTTTCGCCCAACATCGCCAGCAGGAGACCGGTGTGCGGTTTCCCGGTCAGCACCTTCCCCTGGCGGAGAGCCAATGCTTCATCGGGAGTGACGGAAAGGGCCGGGATGTCGTCCAGCCCCGCCGTCAACGGCAGCATATACTGGCCGATGCCGCCGCCATTAGCGGCTTGGTTCAATTTGTCCAGCGAAATCGCGGATTGCAGCGTGAACGGCCCGGCCTTCACCCGACGCAACATGGCGACATGCCCCACCGTGCCGAGCGCCAGCGCGATGTCGCGGGCAAGGGAGCGGATATAGGTGCCCTTCGAAACATGGGCGGTCAGGGTGACGTCCCCGACCCGATCGTCACCCTGAACTTGTTTCGGGGTCCATTTCACCGGATCGTGCGGTGGTTCATGGGGCGCGATGGATGCTGAAACAAGTTCAGCATGACGAAGGGCAAGGGAATGGATCACGACATTCCGCATCTTCATTTCGACCTCTTCGCCTTTCCGCGCAAGGTCGTAGGCGCGCTGGCCGTCGATCAGGATCGCGCTATAGGCGGGCGGCGCCTGCTCAATCGGCCCGGTGAAGCGCGGCAGCACCGCCTCCACCTGCGCCAAAGTCGGCCGCAAATCGCTCATCGCGATAACCTGCCCCTCCAGATCCAGCGTGTCGGTCTGTTCCCCGAAAGCGATGGTGAAGTCATAAATCTTGTCGCTGTCGAGCATCCGCCCCGCCAGCTTGGTCGCTTCGCCAATGGCCACGGGCAGCACGCCGGTCGCCAGCGGATCGAGCGTGCCGCCATGGCCCACCTTCACCTTGCCCGCGCCGCATTGGCGCAGCACGCGCTTCACCGCGCTCACCGCCTGGGTCGATCCCAGGCCGTGGGGTTTGTCCATGATGATCCAGCCATGCATGGCGGCCGCCCTTATCGCTCCCGTCTTTCCCTGTCAGCCTTTATTGCGCTATTCGGGCGGCATGACGATCAAGCTCATCTGCCTGGATGCCGACGACACGCTCTGGCACAATATGCGGCACTTCAACGCGACCGAGGATGCGCTGCTCGACATGCTGCATCCCTTTGCCGAGGCGCATGTAACCCGCGAGCGGCTGATCACCTGCGAAACGCGCAACCTGCCGCTTTATGGCTATGGCGCCAAGGGCTTTACCCTGTCGATGATCGAAACGGCGGTGGAACTGGCCGGAGACGCGCTGACAAAGCAGATGATCGAGGAGATATTGGCGGCGGGACGCGCCCTGCTCGCCCATCCGGTGCAGTTGTTCGACGGGGTGGAAGAGACGCTGGATCGGCTTGCCCGTTTCGGCCCGGTGGTGCTGGTGACGAAGGGCGACCTGCTGCATCAGGAAAGCAAGCTCGCCGCGTCGGGCCTGGGCGACCTGTTCAGCGGCATCGAGATTGTCAGCGACAAGACCAGTGACACTTTCCGCAACATCTTCGCCCGCTTCGGCGTAGCGCCTCAACAGGCGGTGATGGCGGGCGATTCGATGCGGTCCGACATATTGCCCGCGCTGGAAGCGGGCGCATGGGCCGCCTTCATCCCGCAGGAGGGCGCATGGGCGCATGAACAGGCGCAAGCCCCCGCCGCCCATGACCATTTCACCCAACTATCGCGCCTCGCCGACCTGCCTGACTGGGTCGCGGGGATAAGTTAAGCGACGCGAGACGCAGAGCCACCTCTCAATCGGGATCACTTTCCGCTGAGCCATGAATAAACCCGGTTTTCAGGGGAAAGCCTGCCCGCTGCATGGTGTAAATCGTTGATCCAATGCAACGATAGGGCACGTCCTCAGCCCCACCCTTCAGAACCATTTCCTGCCCGGAAGGTCGCTCTGCGAACTTCTGCAAAAGCTCGTTATCATCCATCTTTCGACCATCAATGTGGATGGAACAGCGCCCCGCAGGGTCGAGCGCGATCTCTATTTCGAGCGGAGCGCGCACCGCCGATCCCGCATTGCAAGCGCAGAGGAACGACAAGGACGAAAGCCACAATCCAAGGCTCCGAAAAATCACGACCCCATCCGTTCGACAAAATGGCGGCGGCACAGCGCGACATAGAGGTCATTACCACCGATTTCCGTCTGCTCGCCCTGGCGCACGGCCCTGCCCTGCCCGTCCACGCGCAGGTTCATCGTCGCCTTGCGCCCGCATTCGCAGATCGTCTTGATCTCGGTCAGCGTATCGGCAAGACCCAGCAGCATCGCCGCCCCTTCGAACAGCGCACCCTGAAAATCGGTGCGGATGCCATAGCAGAGCACCGGAATGGACAGGTCGTCGCACACCCGCGCCAATTGCCACACCTGCCCTTGCGTCAGGAACTGCGCCTCATCGATCAGCACGCAGGACAAGGGGGCTTCCGCATGGCAGGCAGCGATGGCGGCCAGGATGTCGGTGTCGGGATCGAACAGATGCGCCCCCGCCTCCAGCCCGATGCGCGACGCGATGCGTCCCCGTCCATAGCGGTCGTCCAGCGCGGCGGTCCACAACATGGTGGCCATGCCGCGTTCCTGATAGTTGAAGCTCGATTGCAGCAGCGTGGTCGATTTCCCCGCATTCATCGAGCTATAATAGAAATAGAGCTTCGCCATCGCGGGGTCAGCGGATCGTCGGCGCGACGCGATGGAGGAAGCGGACCAGCGCGTCGGCCAGTGCGATGCGCCGGTCGGAAAAACTATGGTCGGTCGGCCAGACCATCAGCGCCGCTTCCGGATTGGCGGCCTGCGCGTCGGCGGCGACTTTGCGCGCCATGGCGGCGATGCCTCGCTCCGCCCCGATGATCGACACTGGCCTGCGCCCCATGGCGGCCAGACGGCGGCCAAGGTCGAAATGCGCGCCATCGCCCCGGATTTCGGCGGTCAGGCTGTCATAACTGGCCCCGGCCAGCGGCGGCAGGTCGCCCGCCACTTCTTCCTTCCATGCGGCTTCGCCCTCCGGCGTGGCGAGGGCAGCGACCGTCTGCGCCGGGTCCCATGGGTCGATCAGGAACAGTCCAGCGACGCGCGGATCGTCAGCGACGGCATCGGCCGCCATGAAGCCGCCCATGCTGTGCCCCGCAACCACGATGGCCCCGGTGTCGATGCGGTATCGCGCGACATTGGCCGGTTCGCGCAGGAAGGCGAGCGCGCCATGGGCGTCCTGCGCCGCATGGGCGAAGGAAAATGCGCCCGGACTGCCCCAGGAGCCGCGATAATGCAGCGTCAGCACATGCCATCCGGCGCGGCGGGCCGCCTGCGCCAGGTCCAGATTCTGCTCGTTGCCCGGAAAGCCGTGCAGCAGCAGCAAGGTCGGGTGCAGCCCCGGCCCGGCGGCGGCATAGAGCAGCGCATTCATCGCCCCGTCCTGCGCGGGAATGACGAAAGCGTGCATAGCGGCGGGATAGGCGGCGTCGGGCGCGGGATCGCTGACGACCGCCGGATGGATGGCGGATTCCCTTGCCATGGCGGGGGCAGCGATAAGGGACGCCGCCGCCAGCATCGTCCAGCATTTCGTCATTCGCCATCCACCTTTTCGCCGATCCTGCTTCGCCTATCCATCACTGGCAGCATTTGAATTCCGTCGCCCCGCACGATCCATTCGACCCGGTCGCCTTCCGCCAAACCAAGTTCCTCGCGCAGAGCTTTGGACAGAGTGATCCGCCCTCGCTTGTCCATCCTGATCTTCTTCGCCTGACTATGCCCGAGCCGACGCTGGCGAACAACCGATCCTCTTATGCTTTGGATGCTTCCCGCTCAGGCGAGCCAGGATTGACGGCGCGCGACCAACAGCCAGTGCTTGCCGGTCCAGCGATAGATACGCAATTCGCCACTGCCGCACAGGCTCCCACAGGTCGAGCCGACATCAATGAACATATATGGGTCCACGAAACTCGGGAGCGAATAGCTGATCCGGACCGGGCATTCGGGATCGTCATGAGTGGACGCCATCCGCGCGCCGACAGGAAGCCATTTAGGATCTATCTCGAACCGCGCCAATTTCGTCGGGAGCCCCGTCCCGCTCTCTTCAAGACGGTCATATTGAGCGCGCTCGATGCGCTCCAGTGGCTCGCCATCGGGCGAACGCCAGTCGGATGGCTCTCTCCACAGCCCCTGAAACCAGGTCCACATATTCCGGGACATGCGCGGACCTTCCAGCGCTGGCGCGCCGAGGGCCGGAGCGAAGCACAGGCCTCGACCGTCGCGCAGTTCACCCGCCACCTTCAGCACGCTCAGGGATCGCTCCGCCTTGCGGCGATCGCCACCTGCGGCGACCCATGCCCATTGCCGTAGCATCAACTCAGGCTCAGCTTGCAAGACAGACCGGATCGCCGCCTGCCCCTGCATAGGATTGGGCGGCGGGGGCGACCGGTCGCACGCTGTCACCAGAGCGGCTAGACCGAGGGCCGCCAAACATAGTGGGAGCCTCTGGACAACGGCAGGCAAATCAATCCTCCGTGTCACCCTCGTCCGACGCCAGATCGCGCGCCACCTTCGGGTCGCGCAGCAGCTTGTCGATATGGCTGCCCTCGTCGAAGCTCTCGTCGGCCAGGAATTTGAGCTTCGCCGCATATTTCAGGCGGGTGCGGTGCGCCACCTCGCGCTGGAGATAGGCGGTGTTGGTGCGCAGCGCCTTCAGCACCGCTTCCTCGTCCTGGCCCAGCAAGGATTTCACGAACACCGTGGCATGGCGCAGGTCGGGCGACATGCGCACCTCGGTGACGCTGACGACATGGGCCGCCAGCACATCGTCATGCACGTCCCCGCGCTGGAGGATGTCCGACAGGATATGGCGCACCTGTTCGCCCACGCGCAGCAGGCGGACGGACGGGCCTTCGGATTGCTGTTGAGCCATATATGATCCTCGTCACCCCAGCGAAAGCTGGGGTTTCAGGCGAAAGCAGAGCCAGGCCGCACGAGACCCCAGCTTGCGCTGGGGTGACGCGCCTTTCCATTTACAGCGTGCGGACGCGTTCCTCGACCTCGAACAGTTCGAGCGTGTCGCCAACCTTGATGTCGTTGGTGTCCTGCAACACCGCGCCGCATTCCATGCCCGCGCGGACTTCGGACACATCGTCCTTGAACCGGCGAAGCGAGGCGATGACCGTCTTCGACACGATGACATCGTCGCGGGTAAGGCGCGCGTTGAGCCCCTTGCGAATGATGCCGTCCATGACGAGCAGGCCCGCCGCCTTGTCCTTCTTGCCGGCCGGGAAGACCTGAAGCACTTCGGCGCGGCCGACGACCGTTTCGATGCGTTCGGGGGCAAGCTGGCCCGCCATTTCGTTGCGGACTTCCTCCAGCAGGTCGTAGATCACGTCATAATAGCGCAGCGAGATTTTCTCGCGCTCCGCCAACTGGCGCGCCTTGGCGTTGGGGCGGACGTTAAAGCCGATCAGCGGCGCGCGGCTGGCGGCGGCCAGCGTGACGTCGCTTTCGGTGATCGCGCCAACGCCCGAATGCAGGATGCGGACCTTGATCTCGTCGGTAGAGATGCGGTTCAGCGAAGACACGATGGCCTCCACCGACCCCTGAACGTCGCCCTTCACCACCACCGGATATTCGATGACCTTGGTGCTGAGCGCCGAGAACATGCTCTCGAAGCTGGTCGGCGCGGCGGTCGTGCGCTTCTTCGTCGCCTGTTCCTGACGATAGGCGGCGACTTCGCGCGCCCGCGCCTCGTTCTCGACGACCGTCAACTGATCGCCGGCCATCGGCACGCCCGACAGGCCCAAAACCTCGACCGGGGTCGAAGGACCGGCGGTCTTCACCTGTTGCCCCTTGTCGTTGATCATCGCGCGGACCTTGCCGCTTTCCGAACCGATGACGAACGTGTCGCCGATCTTGAGCGTGCCCTTGCGCACCAGCACGGTGGCGACGGCGCCGCGGCCCTTGTCCAGCTGCGCCTCGATCACATTGCCTTCGGCGTCGCGATCCGGGTTGGCGGTCAATTCCAGCAATTCGGCCTGAAGCAGGATCTTTTCGATCAGCGTTTCAAGACCGGTGCCCTTGAGCGCGGAAACCTCCACATCCTGGGTCTCGCCGCCCATATCCTCGACGATCACCTCATGCTCCAGCAGGCGCTCGCGCACCTTCTGGGGATTGGCATCGGGCTTGTCGCACTTGTTGATGGCGACAATCATCGGAACGCCGGCGGCCTTGGTATGGTTGATCGCCTCGATCGTTTGCGGCATCAGCCCGTCATCGGCCGCCACCACCAGGATGACGATATCGGTGACGTTGGCGCCGCGGGCGCGCATTTCCGAGAAGGCCTCGTGGCCCGGCGTGTCGAGGAAGGTGATGAGATCACCGCTCTTCGTTTTCACCTGATAGGCGCCGATATGTTGGGTGATGCCGCCGCTTTCGCCGGACACCACATTGGTGCCGCGCAGCGCGTCGAGCAGCGACGTCTTGCCATGATCGACATGGCCCATGATGGTGACCACCGGCGCACGCGGCATCAGCGTTTCGGGCGCATCGGGTTCGCCCGCCATGCCCAGTTCGACGTCGGATTCCGACACGCGCTGGATATTATGGCCGAATTCCTCGACCAGCAATTCGGCGGTGTCCTGGTCGATCGCCTGGTTGAGCGTGACGGCCATGCCCATCTTGAACAGCGACTTGACCAGGTCCGCGCCCTTTTCGGCCATGCGGTTCGCCAGTTCCTGAACCGTGATGCTTTCAGGCACCACGACATCGCGCACCTGTTTTTCGCGCTGCTGGCTGCCGCCCGAATAATGGGCGCGCTTTTCCTTTTCGCGCGCGCGCTTGAGCGCGGCGAGGCTGCGGGCGCGGGCGCTGTCGTCGTCGGCCAACGCACGGGTCACGGTCAGCTTGCCGGACTGGCGACGATTGTCGTCGCCACGCTTGGCGCGCTCCGGCTTGGCCGGTTCGGGCCGCTTGGCGGGGGTGACCGGCGTGAAGCGGCGGGGCGGCGGGGCCGTCGAGGCGCCGGTCGCAGCGGGGGCCGCTTCGGCGGAGGCCGCAGGCGCAGGCTCGGCGTTCGGAGCAGATGCAGGAGCCTCGGGAACCTCGGCGGCTTCTTCCGCAACCTTGTCCTGTTCGACAACCGCGCTGTCGGACTGCACCTCTGCGGCTTCGGCGGCCTGCCGGTTTTCCTCCGCGCGACGCTTTTCTTCCTCGCTGGCGGCCAGGCGCTCGGCCTCCTCACGACGGCGCGCCTCTTCCAGCGCGGTCATGCGGGCTTCCTCGGCCTCGCGCAGCAGCTTGGCCTGCAATTCCTGACGCGACATGAGCGACTGGGCCGGGCGTGGCGCGGGCGGCGCGGCGCGCTGCACCGGCGCCTGAGGCGCGGGCGCGGCGGGACGCGGCGCTGGCGCCGGATCAGCCTGCGGCGCGGCAGCAGGCGCGCCGCCGGCGGCTTCGCCCGGCTTGCCCAGGACACGGCGCCGCTTCACTTCGACCACGACCGTATTCTTGCGGCCATGACTGAACTGCTGCTGCACCTGACCCGATTCCACGGTCCGCTTGATACCCAGCGGCTTGCGGCCCAGAACCGGCTTGTCTTCCTTGCTGTCACTCATACGACTGAACTTACACCCTTCGCTTCACGTCCGACCGGAAAGGCCCGTCGGCGCCCCATTCCAATGCTACTGGCCGCCCGGTGCACCGGCGGAGTCCTGCTCCCCATGCACCGGCGCGCCGGTAACGCAACCCAGATAGCTTTCCAAGCGGCCAATGACGCCGCGCAGACGCAACGCCGCCCGCGAGTCGGTGACCGCGATATGCACGACGTTATCGCGCCCCATTGCCACAGATAGGGCGTCCCGGTCCACAGGCAAGACGAAACCGGCGAGATCGCTGCCTTCCGCCTCTTGCCCGACGCGCAACGCCTGATCGAGTTTACGGCTGCCGTCGGCCGCCGCATCGGCGGCATGGAGCAGCAATTTCACCTGCCCCTTGCGGCAGGCGACGCCGATCTTTTCCGATCCGGTGACCAGCATCGACGCCCGCGCCTCCAGCCCCAGCCGGTCGAGCAGCGCCTTGCGCAATCCCGCCTCGATCAGCTCGGGCAGCGTGTCGGGAATGGCGAGGTCGCCGGTCTTGAACGCGCGGGAGAGCGCCCCCTTCAGCTTGCCCCTGGCCATCGCCTGTTCCAGCGCGCCGCGAGTCACGCCGATCCAGGCGCCGCGCCCCGGCGCCTTGGCGCGAATATCGGGCAAGACCTCGCCGCCCGGCCCCACGGCCAGACGGACCAGCAGATCGGGATCGGCGCGGTCGCCGGTCAATATGCATTTGCGTTCGGTCATGCATCGCCCTCCGTCGCCACGGAAGAGCCGGGTGCGCCAACGCTGTGGAGCGCGCCTATCGCCTCATTGGGGAGAGACCGCAGCATTGGCGTCCTCCCTTGGTGAGGGGTGCGCGGCGCGGTCGGCGATCAACTGACCGCCGGCACCATAATTTTCGGTCGAAACTTCCGAAATCACCACCTGCACGGCTGCCGCCGGCTTGCCCAGCCGCTCGACGAGCGACCGGGTCACGTCAGCCACGATGCCCGCTTTCTGTTCGCGGGTCGCGCTGCCAGCCAGACGGATGTCGACGAAAGGCATGGTGGATCAGGCTTCCTCTTCGAACCAGTGGGCGCGGGCGGCCATGATGATCTCGTTGCCCTGCTCTTCGCTCAGACCATATTCGGCCAGGATGCCGCCCTTTTCGCCGCCATCGTCGCGGTTGCGGCGACGCGGATCAACGCGCTTCTTCTGGATCAGTTCGTCAGTGGCCAGGTCGGCAAGGTCGTCCAGCGTCTTGATCCCCGCCTTGCCCAGCGTCACCAGCATCGCCTCATTGAGGTGCGGCATGTCGGCCAGCGCATCCTCGACGCCCAGCGCCTGACGCTCTTCACGCGCGGCGGCTTCGCGGCGGTCCAGCGCTTCCTGCGCGCGGCTTTGCAGTTCCTGCGCCAGTTCGTCGTCAAAGCCCTCGATCGAGGCCAGCTCGTCGATGCTGACATAAGCGACTTCTTCCAGCTCGGTGAAGCCTTCGGCGACCAGCAACTGCGACAGGGTTTCGTCGACGTCCAGTTCGTTCTGGAACAGTTCGGAGCGGGCGACGAATTCCTTCTGGCGCTTCTCGCTGGCGTCGGCCTCGGTCATGATGTCGATGGCCTTGCCCGTCAACTGGCTGGCGAGGCGGACATTCTGACCGCGACGACCGATGGCGAGCGACAACTGGTCGTCGGGGACCACCACTTCAATGCGCTCTTCCTCCTCGTCGATCACGACGCGGCTGACCTGCGCGGGTTGCAGCGCATTGACGACGAAGGTCGCCGTATCTTCCGACCAGGGGATGATGTCGATCTTTTCGCCCTGCATTTCCTGCACAACGGCCTGCACGCGGCTGCCCTTCATGCCGACGCAGGCGCCGACCGGATCGATGCTGCCGTCGCGGCTGATGACGCCGATCTTGGCGCGCGAACCGGGGTCGCGGGCGGCGGCCATGATAGTGATGACGCCATCATAGATTTCGGGCACTTCCTGCGCGAACAGCTTCTTCATGAATTCCGGGTGCGCGCGCGACAGGAAAATCTGCGGCCCGCGATTTTCGCGGCGCACGTTCAGGATGACCGAACGGATGCGGTCGCCCACGCGCACGACTTCGCGCGGAATCTGCTGATCGCGGCGGATGACGCCTTCGGCGCGGCCAAGGTTGACGACGACATGGCCGAATTCGACCGACTTGACGACGCCGGTGATGATTTCGCCGACGCGGTCCTTGAACTCGTCGAACTGGCGCTCGCGCTCGGCGTCGCGAACCTTCTGGAAAATCACCTGCTTGGCAGACTGGGCGTCGATACGGCCAAGGTCGATGGGCGGCAGGGGATCGACGATGAAGTCGCCGACAGCGGCATCCTTCTTCAGCTTCTGCGCGGCCTTCAGGTCAACCTGCTTGAAATAGTCCTCGACCGCATCGACCACTTCGACGACGCGCCACAGGCGCAGGTCGCCGCTGTCCGGGTCCAGCTTGGCGCGGATGTCGTTTTCGGCGCCGTAACGGGCGCGGGCGGCGCGCTGGATAGCGTCCTCCATCGCCTCGATCACGATCGCCTTGTCGATCATCTTCTCGCTGGCCACCGAATTGGCGATGGCGAGCAGCTCTGCCTTGTTGGCGGAAATGGCGTTGGCCATGGTCGTGAACCCTTACTCTTCGGTTTCGATCTCGTCCGCTCCATCGGAGGAGAGCGGCATGGTAGCAGAAATGAGCTTGTCGGTCAGCACCAGCTTGGCGCTGCCCACCAGCGTGAACGGAATGACGACGTCGCCGACCTTCGCGTCCCGGAGGGCGATGTCTTCGCCATCCAGCCCGACCAGCTCGCCCTTGAACGTCTTGCGCCCCTCGATCGCCTCGGTGACGGTGATCCGCGCTTCGTGCCCCGCCCAGTCGACAAAATCGTGCAGGCGGGTCAGCGGCCGGTCGATGCCCGGCGAACTGACCTCCAGCCGATAGGCTTCCTCGATCGGGTCGGCCTCGTCCAGCACGTCGGACAGGCGGCGAGAGATCGTCATGCAATCCTCGATCACCAGTTGCCGCGTCTCCGGACGCTCGGCCATGATCTGAAGCGTATGTTCGTCACCACTGCCGAACAGCTTGATGCGCACAAGGTCAAAGCCCAGGGCCTTCACCTCCGGCTCGATCAATGCTGTCAATGCGGCGATGTCCGCCATATCGTCTCCAGAACGCCAAAATCATGCAGCTTCCTCGCGCCGCGAGCATGCCGCCCGCGACCCCGACATGTTTGACGATGTAAGGAAGCAAGCGGCATATAGGGGCGATGGCGGCTGGCTGCAACAATATTCGTTCTCAGCCATTGTTCGCACCGAAAGCCACGAAGAGGAAGCCCGTCATGCGCCACCTGCTCCTTGCCACGCTGCCGATGATCCTGATCGCCTGTTCGGCGGACAATGCCGCAGGGCAAAATGGCGCCGCCGCGCAGGACCGTCCGTTCAAGGTCGACATCATGGCCGATTTCGACGCGCCATGGGCGATGACCTTCCTGCCCGACGGGCGGATGCTGGTGACGGAGAAGAAGGGCGGCCTTGTCCTCTACGACCCGGCGCGCAAAATCGCCATCGGCGTGGGCGGCGCGCCTGCTGTCGACAGCGCCGGGCAAGGCGGGCTGATGGACGTGGTTCTGGCCCCCGACTTCGCCACCAGCGGCACGGTCTATCTGAGTTGGTCGGAAAGCGGCGCGGGCGGCAAGGGCGTGGCGCTCGGCATGGGCAGGCTGGCGATGAAAGGTGGCGGCGCCGCCGACCTGGAAGGCTTCATGACGATTTTCAAGGCCAGCCCCTATGTCGATGGCAACGGTCATTATTCCGGCCGCATCGCTTTCTCGCCGGACGGCAAATATCTGTTTTTCACCAATGGCGAACGACAGAAATTCGACCCCGCGCAAGACCCCAAATCGACATTGGGCAAGGTGCTGCGCCTGAACCCGGACGGCGCGCCTGCGGCCGGCAATCCGCTGGCAGCGAAGGGATTTCACCCCGCCATCTGGTCCTATGGCCATCGCAACCTGCTGGGCCTTGCCTTCGATGGCGAGGGGCGCTTGTGGGAACAGGAAATGGGGCCGCAGGGCGGGGATGAGGTGAACCTGATCAAACCCGGCCTCAATTACGGCTATCCCCTCGCCTCAAACGGCGACCATTATGACGGCCGCGACATCCCCGACCACCGGCCGGGCGACGGTTTCGAAGCGCCGAAAATCTGGTGGAACCCCTCCATCTCGCCTGCGGGCCTGATCCATTATTCCGGTGATATGTTTCCGCAATGGAAAAACAGCCTGTTCCTGGGCGGCCTCTCCGGCCAGGCGCTGATCCGCATGAAACTGGATGGCGAGAAAGCGGAAAAGGCCGACCAGTGGGACATGGGCGCCCGCATTCGTGAAGTCGAACAGGGACCGGACGGCGCCCTGTGGTTGCTGGAGGACGGCGGCGGATCGGAGGGCCGGTTGCTCAAGCTGACGCCGCAGTAGACTCTTTGAAACGGTCAAAATGCGGACAAGGGGCAAATCGCCGCCAAATTGCTGCCGTTGAACAGCGGCAAACCATTATAACCGCGCGCTGCCGCATTATAACGCTGCGTCCCGAGGCCATGACCGGTCCATGACCATACAGGGTCGCCATTTTGTAGGTTCAATTGGGCAAACTGTGCTATCGTTGACGGTGGAAGGTTCTGACCCCGCATGAACACGCCCGCCAAACAGTCGGCTTGCAGTTCGGCGGCAGTCGAACTTGGCACATTGCCCTGAACCATATGCCCCCACTCATGCGCCAAAACACCGACAGCCGCCCAGTTGCCATGGCTCATCGCGACAGCGTCGAGCCAGCTTTGGTCTACCGTGACAATGCCAGTGATCCGATTGGCAAAAGCACCGCCCGAACCATCCGGTATCCTGCAAACAACCACGGACGTTCCCCAGAACTGGTTCAACGCCTGAATATCTGACAAGGCATGGAGAGCCGGCTGACATCCCTGCGCGCTTGCCTTCTGCCCCATCGCCATCAAGCCCAGCACGACAACGGCAATCATAACGAAAATGCTTCTGAAAACCATCCACCACCCCTTCCAATTCGCGATCAATACTTGATTGTCATACAAGGAGGCAGAATAAAATTGAAAATTTCTATCATAAGCTGCCATTCTGGGAATTTTACTTCAAATCACAATTTGAACGATGGTGATACTGCTTCCTCCTTCAAACCCAAAATCCAAGGCAACCCATGCCACAGACCCTGGGCTGGCATTCCCGGCGATTAGCCTGTATCGGCCCCGCCATCCCTTTCATATTCAGCAGGCAGGCAGATGGGTTTTCGTTGCGGTATCGTCGGGCTTCCCAATGTGGGCAAGTCCACCCTTTTCAATGCGCTGACCGAAACGCAGGCGGCGCAGGCGGCCAATTACCCCTTCTGCACGATCGAACCCAATGTCGGCCAGGTCGCCGTGCCCGACCCCCGGCTGGACACCATCGCGAAGATCGGCGGATCGGCCAAGATCATCGAGACGCAGCTCGCCTTTGTCGACATTGCCGGGCTGGTGCGCGGCGCGTCCAAGGGTGAAGGCCTTGGCAACCAGTTCCTCGCCAATATCCGGGAGGTCGACGCCATCGTCCATGTCCTGCGCTGTTTCGAGGATGACGACATCACCCATGTCGAGGGCAAGGTGGACCCCATTGCCGACGCCGAGACGGTCGAGACCGAATTGATGCTGGCCGATCTTGAGTCGTTGGAAAAGCGCGTCCCCGCTTTCGCCAAGAAGGCCGCGCAGGGCGACAAGGAAGCCAAGGCCGCCGCGGCGGTTCTGGGCCAGGCGCTCGACCTGTTGCGCGACGGCAAGCCCGCCCGGCTGACCGATCCCAGGGATGAGGAGGAAGCGCGCATCTTTCGCCAGGCGCAGTTGCTGACCGCCAAGCCTGTCCTCTATGTCTGCAATGTCGAGGAAGAGGCCGCCGCCACCGGCAACGCCCATTCGGCCCGCGTGTTTGAAAAGGCCGCGTCCGAAGGGGCCAAGGCGGTGATCGTGTCCGCCGCGATCGAGGCGGAACTCATCACCATGCCGGTCGAGGAGCGCAAGGAATATCTCGAAGCGCTGGGGCTGGAGGAAGCCGGCCTCGCCCGTATCATCCGCGCCGGCTACGAACTGCTCGGCCTCATCACCTTCTTCACCGTCGGCCCCAAGGAAGCCCGCGCCTGGACCGTGGCGAAGGGCGCAAAGGCCCCGCAGGCCGCGGGCGCGATCCACAGCGACTTTGAAAAGGGCTTCATCCGCGCCGAAACCATGCATTATGGCGATTATGTCCAGTTCGGCGGCGAAGCGGGCGCCAAGGAAGCGGGCAAGTGGCGCTCGGAAGGCAAGGAATATGTGACGCAGGATGGCGACATCATGCTGTTCCGCTTCAATGTCTAGGAGCGCTCGGCATTTGCCCCATGCCGGCCTGCAAGTGGCGCCATTCTGCGCTTCCGGTGCTCACGTGCCGGAAGCACGCTGCGCGCCGGTTCTCGCATAGCGCCCCTTTCGGCTCGGCCCGAACCAAATGCCGAACACTCCCCTGCCTCTCGTCGCGCGCCGAAAGATCGCCTTCCCGCCCAGTGTCGATGCCGACACGCGGCTGCTGATCCTCGGCAGCCTGCCCGGCGATGTTTCGATCAAGCAGGGCGAATATTACGCCCATCGCGGCAACGCCTTCTGGGCGCTGATCGGCGATGTGCTGGGCGAAAGCGACCTGCGCGCCCTGCCTTACGCCATGCGGCTCAAACGGCTGCGGGCGCGGGGCGTGGGCCTGTGGGACGTGATCGAGAGTGCGGAGCGGGAGGGCAGCCTGGACAGCGCGATCCGGGCGGCCGAGGCCCGCGATCTTGCCGCCTTCATCGCCCGCCTGCCTGCCCTGCACGCCATCGCGTTCAACGGCAAGGCCGCCGCAACCCATGGCCGCCGTCAGATATCCGCCGCAACCGGCCTGACGCTGATCGACCTACCCTCTTCCAGCGGCGCCTATGCCGCCATGCCCCGCGCGGCGAAGGAACGGGCATGGTCCGTTCTGGCGGACTATATCGGTTGAAACCGGCGTTGCATTGACCTGTCATATTGGCAAGTTAGGCCCTGTCCATGATCAGCCGTCGCCAGATACTCGCCAGCGCCGCCGCACTCCCCGCCATTGGCGCGCCCGCCATCGTCCGTGCGCAGAACTGGTTTCGCGCCTATCCCTTTTCCATGGGCATCACATCGGGCGATCCTGCGCCCGACGGCTTCGTCATCTGGACGAAACTGGCGCCCGATCCGATGGACCCGCACGGCGGGATGCCGATCGCGCCGATCCCAGTCAGTTGGGCAGTGGCTACCGACACTGGTTTCAAATCCATCGTCGCCAGCGGCACGGCGACCGCTTGGCCGGAACTGGGCCACAGCGTCCATGTCGAGGTGACGGGGCTGCAGCCTGACCGCACCTATTGGTATCGGTTCGAATGCGGCGGGCGGCGCAGCATTCGCGGCCGCGCCCGCACCATGCCGGCGCCGGGCGCGAAACTCGATTCGCTGCGCTTCGGCGTCGCGGGGTGCCAGAATTATGAGGACGGGCTTTATACCGCCTTCGCCGGACTCGCGCGTGAAGACCTAGCCTTCGTCTTCCATTATGGCGATTTCATTTACGAGGCGGAATCCTATGCCGGAAAGCCCGGCTTCACCGGCCTCCCCTCGCCCAAGGTGCGACGCCACATCGGGCAGGATCTGCTCGACATCGCCGATTACCGGCTGCGCTATGCCCAATATCTGTCCGACTATGACCTGCAATCGGCGCGGTCTTGGCAGACATGGTTCCCGACGTTTGACGACCATGAGGTCCAGAATGACTGGGTGAGCGACATCAGCCAGGAAAAGGGCACGCCCGCCGAAATGTTCCGCATCCGCAAGGCGGCGGCGATGCAGGCATGGTATGAATATATGCCGGTGCGCGCGGCGCTGCGCCCCCGACCCGAAATGCCGCCCGTTTATCGCGCGGCGCGCTATGGCGACCTGCTCAACATCGACTTTCTCGACACCCGGTCCTTCCGCACCGATCAGCCCTGCGGCGGCGGCTTTGCGGCCCTCTGCCCGGAAACCGGGCGCGCCGACGCGCAGATGCTGGGCGCGGAGCAGGAAAAATGGCTGGCCGCCAACCTCGCCCGGCCGGGCAGCCGCTGGAACTGTCTGGCGCAGCAGGTGATGATGATGGCGCTGGATCGCCGCACCGGCGATGAGCCGCAGAAGATTTTCAACAGCGATAGCTGGGCGGGCTACGACGCGCCGCGCGAACGGCTGCTGGCGCGGCTCAAGGGGCTGAACAACGTCGTCGTGCTGACCGGCGACGAGCATCAGAATTTTGCCGGGCTGCTTTATGACGGGGACCAGCCGGTTGCCGTCGAATTCGTGGCCACATCCATATCCTCCGGCGGCAATGGCAGCGACCTGCGCCCCGGCAGCGACCGTATAATGGCGGCCAATCCGCAGATTCGCTTCATCAACGACCAGCGCGGATACCATATCTGCGAAGTCGGCCGCGAAAGCTGGACCAACCATGTGATGGTCGTCGATCAGGTCGGGCTGCCCGGCGGCACGGTCAGCAAGCGCGCCTCGCTCACCGTGCCCCATGGCGAGGCGAACCTCACAGTCGGATGATCGCAGCTTACCTTGACGGAAACGTCAAGCGGACCTAATTCAGTCTCTTCTTGCAACGAAGGAGCGGGCTGATGGCATGGTTTGAAGATGTAACGGTCGGCGACCGCATGGAATTTGGCCCGCTGACCATCTCGCGCGAGGAAATCATCGCCTTTGCCAGCGAATATGATTTTCAACCCTTTCACCTGTCCGACGAAGCCGCCGCCCAGACCCATTTCGGCAGCCTGTCCGCCAGCGGATGGCACACCACGGCGCTGTTCATGAAGATGATGCTCGCCGCGATGCAGAAGCGCCCCGGATTTCAGGAAGCAAGCCTGGGCGCGATGGGCATCGACGAACTGCGCTGGCTGCGCCCCGTCCGCCCCGGCGACACGCTGCGCGGCGTCAGCGAGGTGATCGCCACCAAATCCTCTCGCAGCCGACCCGAAATGGGCGTCGTCACCTCGCTGGTCACCCTGTTCAACCAGCATGACGAACCGGTGCTGACGATGAAACCCATAACCCTGATCCGCACCCGCCCGCTGTGATCGTTGGTGCGGCGCAATGTCGGCGCCATCGTCATTTCCTTCCGAACAATTTCTCTATGTCGCCATGGCCCAGTTTCACCCATGTCGGGCGGCCATGGTTGCACTGGCCGCTGCGCGGGGTCACCTCCATTTCGCGGAGCAGCGCGTTCATTTCGGCAACGCTCAGCACCCGGCCAGCGCGCACCGACCCGTGGCAGGCCATGGTCGCCGCCACCAGATCGAGCCGCTCCTTCAAAGACAGCGCGCTGTCATAGGCGGCAAGATCGTCGGCCAGATCGCGGACCAGCCCCTGTACGTCGCCCTGTCCCAGCATCGCCGGGGTCGCGCGCACCAGCATCGCCGCCGGGCCGAAACGCTCCAGCTCCAGGCCAAAGGCCCGCAGTTCATCGATCCGTGGCTCCATCCGGTCGCAGGCGACCTCGTCCAGTTCAACCACTTCGGGCAGCAGCAGCGCCTGCGCCGCGACGCCCGGCCCGCCAGCATCCTCCATCGCCCGGCGCATCCGCTCCAGCACCAGCCGTTCATGCGCGGCGTGCTGGTCAACGATCACCAGACCATCCTGCGCCTCCGCCACGATATAGGTGCGGGCCACCTGCCCGCGCGCGACGCCCAGCGGAAAATCCTGTGTTTCGGGAACGGGCGCGCTCGCCGCCTCCGCCCGCGCCTGCGGCGGCGGAGTGAGGAAGGACGAGCGACGGTCGGACAGGGCGGCGAAGGACGGCGCAGAGGCAAACGATGACGCGCCCGCTGCCGCGAATATCGGCATCGCGCCAATCGGCGTGGGCGATAGCGGTTCCAGGCGCCAGGCGGCGAAAGCGGCGGGATCGGCCTGTTGAACTGAACGAAAGCCCGCCTCGTTCAGCGCCCGGCGCAGGCCAGACACGATCATGCCCCGGATCAACGCCGGATCGCGAAAGCGCACCTCCGTCTTGGCTGGATGAACATTCACGTCCACCTCCAGCGGCGGCACGTCCAGGAACAGCGCGACGACCGGATGCCTGTCGCGCGCCAGCACATCGGCATAGGCGCCCCGCACCGCGCCCACCAGCAGCCGGTCGCGCACTGGCCGCCCGTTGACGAACAGGAACTGATGGTCGCCTGTGCCGCGATGATAGGTCGGCAGCGAAGCCACGCCCGACAGGCGCACGCCGTCGCGCTCCAGCGACAGGATGACATGATTGTCGGCCAGCGCCCGGTCGGTCAGCGCGGCGACCCTGTCCTCCCGCGCGTCCCCCGCCTGCACCGACAGCGCCCGCCGCCCGTCATGCTCCAGCGAGAAGGCGACGGCCGGATGCGCCATCGCCAGCCGCCGCACCACATCCATGCAGGCGGCATATTCCGACCGGGCGGAGCGCAGGAATTTGCGCCGCGCGGGCACGCGGGCGAAAAGCTGCTCCACGGTGACGCGCGTGCCCGGCGGCAGGGCGGCTGGCCCTTCGGCCACCAATTGCCCATTGTCGACCGTGCGGTTCCACCCCTCGCCGCCCGCGACCCGGCTGTCGATGGCAAGTCGCGCGACGCTGGCGATGGACGGCAGCGCCTCTCCCCGGAAGCCCAGTGTCGCGACCTGTTCGATGGCGTCGTCGGGCAGTTTCGACGTCGCGTGCCGCTCCAGCGCCAGCGCCATGTCGGCCGAATCCATGCCGCAGCCGTCATCGCTCACCTCGATCCGGTCCAGCCCGCCATTGGTCAGGCGGATGGCAACCCGCTGCGCCCCGGCGTCCAGCGCGTTTTCGACGATTTCCTTTAGCGCGCTGGCGGGTCTTTCGACCACTTCACCGGCAGCGATACGGTTGACCAGATGTTCGGGCAGGCGGCGTATTGACATTGCTGGATGACTAGCCCAAGCGAGCGCTTTCCGCGACCCAAAAGCCCAAAAAAAATGCGAATCCGCATGGGCAAATGGTAAACGGGCGAGTCTATCCAGCCGACCCCGCATCCAGCCCCTGGGGACGGCCGGGCTGAACAGGATAAGGCATGTCGATCTTTTCGCGTCTCTTCAAATTTTCCTCGCAGGATATGGCCATCGACCTCGGCACCGCGAACACCGTGGTCTATGTGCGCGGGCGCGGCATCGTGCTGAACGAACCCTCGGTCGTGGCGGTCGAAACGCTGAACGGCGTCAAGCGGGTGAAGGCCGTGGGCGACGACGCGAAACTGATGATGGGCAAGACCCCGGATTCGATCGAGGCCATCCGGCCGCTGCGCGACGGCGTGATCGCCGACATCGACGTCGCCGAACAGATGATCAAGCACTTCATCACCAAGGTGCATGGCGGCAAGCAGCGCCCCTGGCGCTTCCCTGAAATCGTGATCTGCGTGCCTTCGGGCTCGACCAGCGTCGAACGCCGCGCCATCCGCGACGCCGCCAGCAATGCCGGCGCGTCGCAGGTGTTCCTGATCGAGGAACCCATGGCCGCCGCCATCGGCGCCGACATGCCCGTCACCGAACCGATCGGCTCCATGGTCGTCGACATCGGCGGCGGCACGACCGAAGTCGCGGTGCTCTCGCTGCGCGGCCTTGCCTATACCACCTCGGTCCGCGTCGGCGGCGACAAGATGGACGAAGCCATCGTCAGCTTCGTGCGTCGCCACCACAACCTGCTGATCGGCGAAGCCACGGCCGAACGCATCAAGAAGCAGTTCGGCGTCGCCCAGCCGCCCGAAGACGGCGTGGGCGAAACAATCCACATCAAGGGCCGCGACCTGGTGAACGGCGTGCCCAAGGAAATCAGCATCAATCAGGGCCAGATCGCCGACGCGCTCGCCGAACCGATCAGCACCATTGTCGAAGGCGTCCGCATCGCGCTGGAAAACACCGCGCCCGAACTCGCGGCCGACATTGTCGACCAGGGGATCGTGCTCACCGGCGGCGGCGCGCTGCTCAAGGGGCTGGACGATGAACTGCGCGACGAAACCGGCCTGCCCGTCACCATTGCCGAAGATCCGCTGACCTGCGTCGCGATCGGCACCGGCCGGGCGATGGAAGACCCGATTTTCAGGGGCGTGCTCCAGACCGCATAAGCCAGGGGGAAGCAGCAGGATGGCGCGGCCACCCAGCCGGCGCCCCGGTTACAACCGGAAGGCGCAATATGGCCTGTTCGCCAGCTATGTCGTGGCCGTGTCCGGCGCGGCCTTGGGCTTGCTCATGGTTCTCGTCGCGATGTTCGACCCCACCGGATTTTCCGCGATACGCGCCGTCGCCTCGGAAGTGACGGCGCCGCTGTCGACGGCTCTCAATTCGATGGTCAGCGGCATCGGCACGATCGACGAACGCATCGCCGCCTATTGGCGTGCGGGATCGCAGAATATCACCCTGCGCCGTCAGGTGGAAGCGGACCGCAACGCCATCATAGAGGCGAAGGCGGTGAAGCAGGAAAATCTGCGCCTGAAAAAGCTGCTGCGTCTGGTCGATACCGACGACAGCCAGGTGCTGGCCGCCCGGCTCATCAGTTCCTCCTCGGGCAGCACCCGTCGTTTCGCGCGCCTCAACGCCGGGCGGATGCAGGGCGTTCGCCCCGGAATGCCCGTGCGCGCGCCGGAGGGGCTCATCGGCCGCGTGCTCTTCACCAGCCCCAATACCGCCGAAGTGCTGTTGCTGACCGACACCAGCAACATCGTGCCGGTACGCCGCGCGCAGGACAATGTGCCCGCCATCTCCACCGGCCTTGGCGATGGATCGGTCGAAGTCCGGGCGCTGTCGGCCGGGCGCAACCCCTTCCACCCCGGCGACGTCGTGGTGACATCGGGCATTGGCGGCATTTATCAGCCCAATATCCCCGTCGCCGTGATTGTGCGGGTGGAGGGCGAGATTTCCTATGGCATCCCGCTGGCCAATGCCGCCCGTGTTGAAGCCGTGGTGGTCGAACGCCCCTTTGAACAGGTGGTGACCCGGCAGGAAGGCGCAGCGGAACGCCAACCGGCCGACGATGCCGCAGGCAATGAGGCGGCTGCCGCGCCATGATCGACCGTCGGATGCAGCATGTTCCCCGGCTGGGCCGCACCCCATCGCGCTTTAGGTTGGTCGGCACACCGATCATCACCGTCATGCTGGGGTCGATGGCGACGATGGCGCCGATCATCGCCCAGTCGCCCGTGCTGCCGCCCTTCGGCCTCCTTGCCCTGCTCGCCTGGCGCCTGTTGCGCCCGGAAATGTGGCGCGCGTGGATCGCCCTGCCGCTGGGCTTGTTCGACGATATGGCCAGCGGCCAGCCCATCGGGTCGGCGGTGTTCCTGTGGACCATCGTGCTGATCGCCATCGACTTCGTCGAACAAAGGCTGATCTGGCGCGATTACTGGCATGACTGGCTTATCGCGGGTCTTGCGATTATCTTCTGCACGCTGGGGGGCATGGCCTTTGCCGGGATGACCGGTGGAGGAATGGTGAGGTTGATGCTGGTCCTGCCGCAAATCTGCTGGTCGATATTGCTGTTTCCCTTTGTCGCCCGGCAATGCGCCTGGATCGACCGCTGGCGCGTGATGGCATGAGTTTCATCAAGTCCCGGCGCCGCCTGATCACCGAAGCCAGCCAGTCCCTGTCCTTCACCCGCAGGGCCATGGTGGTGGGCGGCATACAGGGGCTGTTCGGCGCGATGCTGGTCGGCCGCATGGCCTGGATCAGCGTCGCCGAAAACGAGAAATATCAGCTTCTTTCCGAAAGCAACCGCGTCAACCTGACGCTCATTCCGCCGCGGCGCGGCTGGATCATCGACCGCCACGGCAAACCGCTGGCCAATAACCGCACCGATTTCCGCATCGACATCATCCCCCAGCGGATGAGGGATCCCGAAGCGACGATCACGCAACTGGCGGGGCTGCTTGGCCTGCAACCCGATGAAGTCGAACGCATCCGCGCCGAAATGGAAAAGTCGCCCGGTTTCCGACCGATCCAGGTGTCGGAGAACCTGACCTACGATCAATATGCCGCGGTCAGCGTTCGCCTGCCTGACCTGCCCGGCGTGGCGCCTTCCCAGGGCTTTTCCCGTTACTATCCCGCCGGTCCCAGCGTCGGCCATTTGCTCGGCTATGTCGGCGCGGCATCGGCGGAGGATTATGAGGAACGGCGCGATCCGCTGCTCATCACGCCGGGGTTCAAGGTCGGCAAGGATGGCCTTGAAAAGGCGTTCGACCTGCCGCTGACGGGAAAGCCCGGCGCCAAGCGTGTGGAGGTTACCGCGCGTGGAAAGATCGTGCGGGAACTCACCACCCGCCCCGACGCGCCCGGAAAGACGATCCAGCTTACCATCGACGCGGGATTGCAGGAATATGCCGGCCGCCGCCTGGCCACGCAAAGCGGCGCGGTGGTGGTGCTCGATTGCCGGAATGGCGACGTGCTGGCCATGGCGTCCATGCCCAGTTTCGATCCCAACAGCTTTTCGGACGGCATCAGCCATCTGGAATGGGACATGTTGTCGAAGGACGATCATGTCCCCCTGCGCAACAAGGTGTTGCAGGGCCTCTATCCTCCCGGATCGACGGTGAAGCCCATGGTGGCGCTGGCCCTGCTGGAGGGCGGCTTCAGCCCGGAAGACAGCGTAAATTGCGCCGGGGCCATCCGTGTTGGCAACACGCTGTTCCACTGCCACAGCCGTCGCGGCCATGGCGGCGTGAATATGAAGCGCGCCATCGCGCAAAGCTGCGACATCTATTTCTATGTCATGGCCCAGCGCCTGGGCATGGACAAGATCGCCGCCATGGCCCGCAGCGTCGGCATGGGCCAGAAATTCGACCTGCCCTTCCCCAGCCAGAGCTATGGCACGGTTCCCGACCCGGCCTGGAAGCTCAAGAAATATGGCCAGGAATGGCAGATCTACGATACGGTCAACGCCACTATCGGCCAGGGTTATATGCTCATCAACCCGTTGCAGATGGCGGTCATGGCGTCGCGCCTCGCCACCGGGCGACAGTTGATGCCCAATTTCCTGCACGGCGCCAAACGTCCGGACGCCCCGCCCATCCACGGCGTATCGCCCGACCACCTGTCGGTCATCCGCGACGCGATGAGCGCGGTGGTCAATGGCGGCGGCACCGGCGGCGCGGCGCGGATCAGCGTTCCCGACGTGATGATGGCGGGGAAGACCGGCACGGCGCAGGTCCGCCGCATCACCATGGCGGAGCGCGCAGGCGGCGTGCGCGGCAATGCGGGCCTGCCCTTCAAACTGCGCGACCATGCCCTGTTCCAGGGTTTCGCGCCTTTCGACAATCCGCGCTATGCCATTGGCTGCATCATCGAACATGGCGGGCACACCAACCGGATCGAGGATGCGCCCATGATTTCCGGAGACGTGCTGACCTATTTGTTCGATCCCAAGAAGGCGATGGACAAGCTGGTCGAGCTGGAAAAAGGATGGGGCGGCCCGCCACAGGAGCGGATGGGGCGGCAAATGGCCGCCTTCCGCCTCGCCCGCGCCATCGAAAAGGGCGAGGCGCCGCCCCCCGCCCCGGCCGACAACGCCCAGAATGCGGCGGACGACGCACAGCCTCGTCCGACAGCGCCCCCTGCCCCACCGCCCGGCGACAATGAAAGCGACACCGACGATGCGCCCCCCGCACCGTCTCAGGGAGCGACGCCATGAGCCTTGTCCCGCAGGCGATCGCCCGCCAGCCCTGGCGCGTCTTCCTTCTCCTCTTCGCGATCGCCGCCTTCGGCACCATCGTGCTTTACAGCGCGGCTGGCGGTAGCATGCGGCCATGGGCCTTCAACCAGCTCAGCCGGTTCATCATCTTCTGCGGCATGGCGATCATGCTCAGCCGCATCAGGGTGGAAACCTTCGCCCGCTACGCCTTCCCCAGCTATGGTGGGCTGGTGGTCGCGCTAGTGCTGGTGGAGCTGATCGGCGGCGTGAGGGGCGGGAGCCAGCGATGGATCAACCTCGGCTTCATGCAGTTGCAGCCGTCGGAATTCATGAAGCCCGTCATCGTGCTCGCGGTCGCGTCCTTCTATGCCCGGCTGCCGGTGGGCGAAATCCGCAAATGGAACGCCATATGGCCGGCCCTTGTGCTCATCGGCGTGCCCTGGGCGCTTGTGCTGGTGCAGCCTGACCTTGGCACCGCGACGATGATTGCGCTGGGCGGCGTGACGGTCATGTTCCTCGCGGGCCTTCCCCTGCGCCTGTTCATCGGCACGGGCCTGACCATCGCGGCGGCCATCCCCATCGCGTTCAGCTTTCTGCACGATTATCAGCAAAAGCGCGTGCTCATCTTCCTCGACCCCGAAAGCGACCCGCTGGGCGCGGGCTATCATATCAGCCAGTCAAAGATCGCGATCGGATCGGGCGGTCTGTTCGGCAAGGGCTTCCTCAACGGCACGCAAAGCCATCTCGACTATCTGCCCGAAGGCCATACCGACTTCGTCTTCGCCACCATGGCGGAGGAGTGGGGCCTGCTGGGCGGATGCCTGCTCATTCTCGCCTTCATGCTGTTATTGCGCTGGAGTATCCGGGTGTCGATGCGAACGCCCGACAAGTTTGGCCGTCTGGTCGCAGCGGGGCTGACCACCACGATCTTCTTCTATGTCGCGATCAACATGATGATGGTCATGGGGCTCGCGCCGGTGGTGGGCATCCCCCTGCCCTTCATGTCCTATGGTGGATCGTCGATGCTGACGGTGATGCTGTGCATCGGCATCATCCTGGCCATCGACCGCAGCGCCAACAGCCGCCCAAGCAGCGGAAATTGGGGCTGAAACGAAAGGTCCTGCACTTTTTCCGACCGGCGATGCATTTTATGTTTGCAAAGCCCCCCGATCATGCTAACCGCCCGGCCTCGCCAAGGCGAACGGCCCGCCGGGTCACAGCAAATGGCAGTGTGGACGCATAGCTCAGTTGGTAGAGCAGCTGACTCTTAATCAGCGGGTCCTAGGTTCGAGCCCTAGTGCGTCCACCATTTTCCCCTTTCGTTTTCAGCAGCTTATGGGGAAAATTGACTGTGTCGGAACGCGGTCGTTATGGACAAACACCGAATAGGCACCGAATTCCAACGACTGGCCTTGTGAGACCGCCTACGGCTACATCTTGAAGAGGCCTCTCAGTGCCTCCGGGTTCAAGCCTTGCCGAGTGACCTCCTTCGCCAAGAATGGGTATCGGCGCCCGAGAAATCCGAACGTTATATCCTCGCGAGCGTAGTCCATGTGAGTAGCCCCTAGTTTTCTAGACGCCTTCCGCTTTCAAAATCTGCTGCCGTTCGAACTCGAGAGGTGACAGCATTCCGTTCCTGACCTGCTTGC
>NZ_JACIEB010000002.1 GCF_014196635.1 Sphingobium fontiphilum
TTCGATGCCTTCATGCCGCGCCTCCTTGCCCAGCCAAGGAAATCTGAGGCTGAAAACTCTAGCTCAAAGCGATCCAGTTTTCAGGTGGCAGAGCACCAGCCCTGATAATCGTCGATCTGGGCCATGGCCCGCTTCAGGCTGGCGAAGTCATTCTTGTCCATATTCACTTTCCTTTCCGAAGTTCATTTTTCTGGCCTTCCGTCAGGGATGAGGTTTAGCCCTGATTACCAAGCGCCGGGCGCAGCCAGGATCGAACAATGCGAGATTATTTCGAATTTTCGGAAGCCCTAAAAGCGCCTGAACTATGTGCGTCACTATATGGTGACAACTGAAACGCTCGCCACTTTCAGCCAGCTTGCGTAGCGATATCGCTACACGCGCCTCATGAACTGCCGGCGAATTTTTGATGTGGTGTATTTGGTGGGGATGATTTCAGGCCGCTTAGAAAAGCGCAGGAAAATCATGGCACTAGTCTAAGTTCTGGCGGAGACGCCGGGATTCGAACCCGGGGTGCCCCATTCAGGGCACGACGGTTTAGCAAACCGCTGGTTTCAGCCACTCACCCACGTCTCCGCACGCCGTGCACCCACCGCGCAGGGCGGGCAATGGCTGTGTGGAGAGCGCCTATAACGAGCGGCTGGGCACATGGCAACGGCCATATTTGCCTTTGCGCACTGACAGGCCGCCATAATGCCGATTCAGTCTGCCGCGAAATCGACTCGGGTCGCCGTTCGTTCATTGTCGTTTCAGCTTCAGGACGGTTAACTGCGCCGATCAAACGCCAAAATGGCCGGGGAGCACAAATATGTCGGGCAACGCAATGCAATGGGTCAGCCGCATCGGCCCGGCGGGCATGATGATCGTCGCGCTGGCGGCCATGGCGATCGCGCCCGCAAGGGCGCAGGTGCGCACCATCGACCCCAACAGCGCGATCGACGCCGACCTGGCGCCGCCGCCCCCCGCCAATGCGATGCCGACCGAACCGGGGGTCAGCACCGACAGCAGCATCTATGACAGCAATGCCGACACCGGTGCTTCAGCCGGGAGCACGGCGACCGGCGCGCCTGTCACAGCCAATTCCCCGCCATCAGCGCCAGACGCCGCCATATCCTATCAGGAAGACGATCTGATCGGCGCGGCCGAGGGCGTGTTCGGCAAGGGCGCCGAAGGGCTGGCCGGGCTGATCGAAAAGGTTCTGAAGGATCAGGGGCGACCCAACGCCTATATCGCCGGGCGTGAGGCGTCGGGAGCCTTCGTCGTCGGGCTTCGCTACGGCTCGGGCACGCTCAATCACAAGGTCGAGGGCAAGCGCGAGGTTTACTGGACCGGCCCGTCCATCGGCTTTGATGTCGGCGGCAATGCCTCCAACACCTTCGTCCTCGTCTATAATCTGTATGACACGCAGGATCTCTTCCACCGCTTCCCGGCTGCGGAGGGCACGGCCTATCTAGTCGGCGGCTTCACCGCCACCTATCTGCGCTGGGGCAATGTAGTGCTTATCCCGATCCGGCTGGGTGTGGGATACCGGCTGGGCGTCAATGCGGGTTACATGAAATTCACCGAAAAGCGGACCTGGCTGCCCTTCTGATCCGCGCCCGATGCGCCTTATCCTGTTCAACAAGCCCTATGGGGTGCTGAGCCAGTTCACCGACAAGGGGACGGCGGGGTCGCCCCGCCCCACCCTTTCGGCCTTCATTGACGCGCCCGGCGTCTACCCCGCCGGGCGACTGGACCGCGACAGCGAGGGGCTGTTGCTGCTGACCGACGATGGCGGCTTGCAGGCGCGGATCGCAGAACCCCGGTTCAAGATGCCCAAGACCTATCTGGCGCAGGTCGAAGGCGATGTCACCGACGAGGCGCTGGCGCAGTTGCGAAGCGGCGTGCAATTGAACGATGGCATGACCCGCCCGGCCGAGGCCGAACGCATCGACGACCCGGCTTTGTGGCCTCGCGATCCGCCGGTGCGATTTCGCAAGAGCGTCCCCGACGGCTGGTTGCAACTCACGATCCGCGAGGGCCGCAACCGGCAGGTGCGACGGATGACGGCGGCCGTCGGCCACCCGACGCTGCGACTGGTGCGGTGGCGCATCGGCGACTGGTCGCTGGACGATCTGGAGCCCGGAACATGGCGGGACGCCGACCCGCGCCTGTAACCATCAGATGGCGAGCGCCAGTTGGCCGCCCGCCCCGTCCTCGTCGCCATCATCCTCCAGATTGTGGATGCCAAGGCCCAGCAGACGGGCACCCATGCGCAGCGGCAATTGCGCCAGCAGCAAATCGCGCCCGATCTGCGCCAGCAGGTCGGATGACGCCACCGCCGCGTGCAGGCTGTGCGAACGGGTGATGATCCGAAAATCCGCGAACTTGATTTTCAGCACCACGGTTCGCCCGCGCGCCCGCGCCCTCTCCGCCCGGCCCCATAAATTGGCGGCGATCCGGTCGATCTCGGCCACCAGCCTGTCCCGGTCCGTCACATCGTCGAAAAACGTATCCTCGACACTGATCGACTTGCGCCCCTGGCGCTCGTGCACCGGTCGATCGTCCTGTCCCCGCGCCGCGCGATAGTAGAAAGGCGCGGCGCTGCCGAAATGCGCCTGAAGGAATGGCAGGTCGCGCGCGCGCAGGTCGGCGCCCGTCTCTATGCCCAATTGCTGCATCCTTGCCGCAGTCACCGGGCCGACGCCATGGATGCGCCGCACGGGCATGGCGGCCATGAAATCGGCGCCTTGATCCGGTCGCACGACACAGATGCCGTCGGGCTTGTTCTGGTCCGACGCCAGCTTGGCGATCAGCTTGTTATAGGACACGCCCGCCGATGCTGTAAGACCCGTTTCCTCGCGGATCATGCGGCGAATTTCCTCAGCGATGCGGGTGGCCGACGCGATGCCGGGCTTGTTTTCCGTCACGTCCAGATAGGCTTCGTCGAGCGACAGGGGCTGGATGATGTCGGTGAAGCGGGCGAAGATGGCGCGCACCTGCGCCGACACCGCCCGATAGGCTTCGAACCGGGGCGGGACGAAGATCAGCGAAGGGCATAACCGCCGCGCCCGCGCGCCCGGCATGGCGGATCGGACGCCAAAGGCGCGCGCTTCATAGCTTGCCGTGGCCACCACGCCGCGCGGCCCGCCGCCGCCCACCGCAATGGGTTGCCCGCGAAGGTCGGGATTATCCCGCTGCTCCACCGAAGCATAAAAGGCGTCCATGTCGATATGGATGATCTTGCGCGGCGGGGATGGCGGCGAGTCCATGATCTGGTTCCATGCCATAGCCGGAACGAAAAAGGAACATTGACGTCGCGCAATCCGGGATCGCCAACCACATTGACCGAAGGTCCAATTGCCTCCCTGGCCCGCAATGCCATTTTCAACGCCAATTCCAATCAACCTGGGAGTAGGATGATGTTGCAACAGGCCATGGAGCGGTTTGCCGGCAAGACGCTGATCCGCGACACATATGAAAATTACATCGGCGGCCAGTGGGTCGCCCCGGCAGGCGGCGAATATTTCGACAATATCTCGCCGGTGACCGGTCAGGTGGTGTGCAAGATCGCGCGTGGCGGCGCTGCCGATATCGAACTGGCGCTGGACGCCGCGCACAAGGCGAAGGACGCTTGGGCGAAGGCATCGCCGACCGAACGGTCGAACATCCTGCTGAAGATGGCCGACCGCATGGAGGCCAATCTCGACCTGATCGCGATGGCCGAAACCATCGACAACGGCAAGCCGATCCGCGAAACCACCCATGCCGACATTCCGTTGGCCATCGACCATTTCCGCTACTTCGCCGGCTGCGCCCGCGCGCAGGAAGGGTCGATCTGCGAAATCGACCATGACACCATCGCCTATCACTTCCATGAACCGCTGGGCGTCGTGGGTCAGATCATCCCCTGGAACTTCCCGCTGCTGATGGCCGTGTGGAAGCTGGCCCCGGCTCTGGCCGCTGGCAACTGCATCGTGCTCAAGCCCGCCGAACAGACGCCGATGTCGATCATGGTGCTGATGGAAATCATCGGCGACCTGCTGCCGCCGGGCGTGCTGAACGTCGTCAACGGCTTTGGCGTCGAAGCGGGCAAGCCGCTCGCCAGCAACAAGCGCATCAGCAAGATCGCCTTTACAGGCGAAACCACCACCGGCCGGCTGATCATGCAATATGCGTCGGAAAACCTGACCCCGGTCACGCTGGAACTGGGTGGCAAGTCGCCCAACATCTTCTTCGAAGACGTGATGGACGCCGACGACGATTATTTCGACAAGTGCCTGGAAGGTTTTGCGATGTTCGCCCTTAACCAGGGTGAGGTCTGCACCTGTCCCAGCCGCGCGCTGATCCAGGAGTCGATCTTCGAAAAGTTCATCGACCGCGCCATTGCCCGCGTGAAGGCGATCAGGCAGGGCAGCCCGCTCGATCCGTCGACCATGATCGGCGCGCAGGCGTCGAACGATCAGCTCGAAAAGATCCTGTCCTATATCAGGATCGGCCTCGATGAAGGCGCAGAACTGCTGACGGGCGGCGAACGCGCGAGCCTCGATGGCGAACTGGCCGAAGGCTATTATGTGACCCCGACCGTGCTGAAGGGCCACAACAAGATGCGGATTTTCCAGGAGGAGATCTTTGGCCCCGTCCTGTCGGTCACGACCTTCAAGGATGAAGCCGAAGCACTCGCCATCGCCAACGACACGCTCTATGGCCTGGGCGCGGGCGTGTGGACCCGCGATGGCAGCCGCGCCTATCGCATGGGCCGCGCGATCCAGGCGGGCCGCGTGTGGACCAACTGCTACCACGCTTACCCCGCCCATGCGGCGTTCGGCGGCTACAAACAGTCGGGCATCGGCCGCGAAAACCACAAGATGATGATGGATCATTATCAGCAGACCAAGAATCTGCTGGTCAGCTACAGCCCCAAGGCGCTGGGCTTTTTCTGATCGCGTCCTCCCCGTCGCCGGGCGTTTCCGCCCGACGGCCGGGAAACGCTATGGCTGTCCGGGTCGAAGGCTCTCTACTCCCTCTCCATCCTTCGACCGACGGCGGGCATCTTCCCGATGCCCGCCGTCTGGCATTTCACCGTCCCCATATTGCAAGGAGGTCGGCATGACGGACGACATTCCCCCGCGCATTTTGGCTACGGCGCAAGCGGAGGCGCTGATAGCGCGGCTGACGACGCGCCACGGCCCGTTGATGTTTCACCAGTCCGGCGGCTGCTGCGACGGCTCCGCGCCGATGTGCTTTGCGCGCGGCGAGTTCAGGGTCGGCGCGCAGGACGTGCTGCTCGGCCATGTCGCAGGCGATGTACCGGTTTGGATCGGCGCGGCGCAATTCGAATATTGGCGTCACACGCAAGTGACGATCGACGTCGTTCCGGGGCGGGGCGCGGGCATGTCGCTCGAAAGTCCCGAGGGGCAACGCTTCATCGTGCGGTCGCGCCTCTTTTCCGATGCGGAGAATCGCGCGCTGACGGCGGCGGGCGAACCGCCCCGTGGGGGCTGAGGCCGCCATGCGCTTCGTCGAACATCCCCAAAGGCGGCAGGTGGTCGGCGAGATGCATCTGCGCCGCTTTCCCCTGCTCACCCTGCCCGCGCAGGCTTTGCAAATCGTCCATATGCTCGAGGAAGGGGAACGCGCGCGGGAGATGGAAGCCCTTGCCACCCTCACCTGCCCCTGCCGGTCGGACGGCGCCCGCCATCTGGAGGCGCGCTGGTCGGACGATGCCCGGATCACATGGGAAGGGCATAGCGAGGCGGGCACCGCCACCCTGACGTTGACCGGGCCGGACGCCCTGCCCCTCGACTGGCGGCTGCCCGATGAAGGCCCGGCGGCGCAGGCGCTGCGCTGGATCGAACAATTGCCCGGCCAGGCAATCCGCGCAACCCATGTCATCATGGTGGATGACGAGGCCACGGCGCAGGCCATCGTCGACGCGGCGGCGTTCAGCCCGTCCCATCTCGTGTCCTGCCATGTCAGCGGCGGGGCAAGGATATGGAGCGACTTTCGCATTCATGCCGACGGCTATGGCCGACTGGTGATCGCCGCCAACGGCCTGTCCTCCGGCGATCTTGCCCGCTGCGTCCAGAAACTTCAGGAACTGGGCAATTATCGCAACATGGCGCTCACTGGCCTGCCGGTGGCGCAAAATGGCTGGTCGCAGCTTGCGAGCATCGGCGAGGCTCTGGAACGTACGGGCCGCGCCCTTCGCGATGGACGGGAGCGCGACGACGATCTGCTGGACGCGCTGACCATGCAGAGCGCCACCCTCCTGTCGATCGCCAGCGCCTGCGATTTCCGGATGAGCGCGACCGCCGCCTATGCCCGCATCGTCGCCGATCGCCTGGCGGAACTGGACGTGCGCCCCATTGCGGGCTTCCAGTCGCTCAGCGATTTCACCGGCCGCCGCTTCAACCCGGCGATGCGCACCTGTTCCGCCTTTGCCGAGCGGCTGGCGCTGCTCGGCGGGCGGGCGGCGCAATTCACCGGGCTGCTGCGCACGCGGATCGAGACGCATATCGAAAATCAGAACGCCCGCCTGCTGACATCCATGGACGCCAGCGCCCGGATGCAGTTGCGGCTGCAACATCTGGTCGAGGGCCTGTCGGTCGTCGCGATCAGCTATTATGCGCTGGGCCTGCTGTCCTATCCCCTGAAAGCGGTCGAAAAGATCGCGCCCGCACTGTCGTCCACCCTGGCGCTGGGCCTGGCCGCCCCCATCGTTGTTCTGACCATTTCCGCGCTGATGGGACGAATGCGTCGCAAGCTGATTTCAACCGGTGACAATCGCCCGCAAGAAGGTTCATAAAAGGCCATAAAGATGAGGGGATGAGGGGATGACCTTATTGGCTCGCGGCATTGGATTCGCCTCCAGTCACGCCGCCGATCCGGTTCAGGCGATGGACGATGTCATGGCGCAGCTTGGCGATGAACCGCTGGCGGGCATGTTGATGTTCTGTTCCCACCGTTTTGATCGGGGCGATCTGGCCCGGGCCATCAACCTGCGCAGCGAAGGCGTGGTGACCATCGGTTGCACCAGTTCGGGCGAACTGACGAACCATGGCTATGATCAGGACAGCCTGAGCGTCATCGGCTTCCCCGCGGATGGTTTCCGTTTGCTGTCCCAGCATTTCGACGATGTCGACAATTTCGATCCTGTTGCCGCGCGCGACGCGATCCGGACGCTTGTGGCGGTCGCCGAACGCGACAGCCGTCATCTGGGCGACAAGGTCAATCATGTCGCCCTGTTCCTGGTCGATGGCCTGTCGCACAGCGAAGAATTGCTGACCATGACCATACAGGATGCGCTGGGAGACATTCCTTTGATCGGCGGGTCGTCGGGCGATGGCCTCATGTTCCGGGAAACCGCGATATTCGAAGGCGGCCGGTTTCAGACCCATGCCGGCGTCGTCGCCATCCTGTCAACGCCGCGCCCGGTGCATGTGTTCAAGGCGCAGCATTACCGTCCGAGCGCGGAAAAGATGGTGGTGACCGGCGCCCTGCCGCATGATCGGATCGTCACCGAAATCAACGCTGAACCGGCCGCGCAGGAATATCTGCGCCTGGCCGGCCATGCAGGCGAGGAACTGGGCATAGAATTTTACGCCGCCCATCCGCCTATGGTCCGCGCGGGCGGCGAATATCATGTGCGCTCCATCCAGAGCGCCAATGCCGACGGCAGCCTGACATTCTATTGCGCCATAGATGAAGGCATCGTGCTGGCCGTGGGCGAACCGGTCGACCGGATCGATGGCATGAAAAAGCTGTTCACTGACATCGAAAGGCGCGTGGGCAAGGTCGACCGGATCATCGCCTTTGACTGCGTGCTCAACCGCATCGACGCCGAACAGCGCCAGATCGGCCGCTTGGTCTCCGAACTCTACGGCCGGCATCGGGTCATCGGCTTCAACACCTATGGCGAACAATATCACGCCCTGCATGTGAACCAGACGTTCAGCGGGCTGGCCATCGGGCGATGAGCGGCAAAGCCCGGCTTGCGCCGGAAGACCTTGACCCGGAAAAGGAAAGCCTGCGCGAGGAAGTGCGCAAGCTGCGCAAGATCAACGCGGCGCTGATGGACCGGGTCGAACGGTCGAGCGATATGGCCGGCAACGCCTTTGCGATGTTCGAAACCGCGATCTCGCTGGAATCCAAGGTCCGCAAACGCACCGTCGAACTGGAGGACGCCCTGTCCCGGCTGGCGACGGCCAATGCCGATCTGGCGAAGGCCCATGCCGCCGCCGACGCCATGCGGATGCGCCTGCGCGACGCGATTGATTCCATCAACGAAGGCTTCGTGCTGTTCGATGCAGAGGACAAGCTTGTCCTGTTCAACGAGGCATATCTCGGCTTCTGGCCGGAAATCGCCGATCAGGTGGAGGAAGGCATGGCGTTCGACGCCATCGCCAAGCTGGCGGCGGCGCAGCACCGCCCCCCTGGCTCGATCGTCGGCCCTGATCGCTGGGTCTCCGATCGCCTCGCCCGCCACAGCGTCGCCAGCGGCGGCCATGTGCAGGCGCTGGCTGATGGCCGCTGGGTCCAGGTCAACGAGTTGCGGACCAGCGAGGGCGGCATTGTCGGCATCTATACCGACATTACCGAGGTCAAGGCGGAGGACGCTCGCAACCGCGCTCGCGAACTGGCGGAACGCAACATCGTGTTGCAGGCGACGCTCGACAATCTGTCTGAGGGCGTGTGCCTGTTTGATGCCGAAGGGCGGCTGGCGGCCTGGAACGACGCATTGCAACGCTTGCTTGGCCTGCCCGCGGACTGGGGCCAGGGCGTTAGCACCCATGCCGATCTGATCGCATGGTGCCGCGGCGAACTGGGTATGCAGGATGACGGCTGCCTCGACTGGCGCGGCGACCGTCGCCTGGGCGAACGAATCCAGCGTCGGGTGAACATCGATTCCCGCTGTTTCGAAGTGCGCAGCAACGCCATGGAACGGGGCGGTCAGGTGATCGGCTTTACCGACATCACCGACATGCTGCGCGCGCAGGCCAGTTTGCAGGAAACGGCCGAAACGCTCGAGCGCCGCGTCGCGGAGCGGACAGCCGAACTGGTCGAGGTCAATTCCCGACTGGAAGGCGAAGTTGCCGAGCGGCGGCAGGTGGAGGCACAGTTGCTGGAAGCCAAGACCGTCGCGGAACGCGCCAATCTGTCGAAAACCAGCTTTCTGGCCGCCGCCAGCCACGACCTGTTGCAGCCGCTGAACGCCGCCCGCCTGTTCGTCGCCGCGCTGGCCGACCGTCGCCTCGCCCTGCCCACCCGGGCGCTCGTCAACCAGACGTCGACGGCGCTGGATTCGGTCGAGGACTTGCTGGAGGCGTTGCTCGAAATCAGCCGCCTCGACGCAGGGGCGATCCAGCCTGAAATATCCAATTTCCTGCTCGATCAGTTGATTGAAACATTGCGCGTCGAATTCGCACCGATGGCGCGATCAGCGGGCCTTGAACTGGTGGTGGAAAGCGGCCCCGCTTGGGTGCGGTCCGACATCCGCCTGTTGCGCCGCATCCTCCAGAATTTCGTTTCCAATGCGGTCCGCTATACCCAGCGCGGATCGGTGCGGGTGCGCTGCGCTGTGGGGTCGAGCCATGTCCGGGTCAGCGTGTCGGATACCGGCCCCGGCATCGCACCCGACAACCAGTTACTGATTTTCGAGGAATTCCGCCGGTTCGACACCCGTCAGGGCGGCAAAGGGCTGGGTCTGGCCATCGTCAAGCGCGCCAGCGACATGCTGCGCCATCCGATCCTGCTCGAATCCATGCCGGGGCGCGGATCGACCTTTTCCATCGACGTGCCGCGTGGCGAGCCCGTGCAGCAGGACGGCGGACCGACCGATAGCGCCGGGCGCGACCGTTCCATGCGCGGCCTGTCGGTGCTGGTCATCGACAATGAACGCTCGATCCAGAGCGGAATGCGCACATTGCTGGAGGGTTGGGGCTGCCGCGTCACGGTCACCGCCAGCTATGACGAGGCCACGGCCAACTTCCCGCGCGAGAAAGCGCCCGATGTGGTGCTGGTCGACTATCATCTGAACAATGGCGAGACGGGCGACGAAACGATTGATCGACTGGCAGTCCATTTCGGCATGGCCGTGCGCGCAATCATGATTTCGGCGGACCGCGGCGAAGAATTGAAGGCCAGGCTCGACGAACGCGGCATCCCCCTTCTCAACAAGCCGGTAAAGCCGGCCCAGTTGCGCGCCCTGCTGCGCACCATGACGGATTAGGGCCAGGGCCGCGCGGCCGCGCGGTCACGTCGTTAATCAGGGCGACACTGGCGGACGCACTTTATCCCGTGCGCCCAGGCAGACGGGATCAGTCGTTGCCTTCAGCGATGAAATGGACGCGGTTGGCCTTGATGACCGCCTGGGTGCGGCTCAGCACGCCCAGCTTCTGCAAAATGGCCGACACATGCGCCTTTATCGTGGTCATCGACACGCCAAGGTCATGCGCGATCTGCTTGTTCAGGCGACCACGAACCAGATGGGCGAGCACGGTGCGCTGCTGCGGCGTCAGCGTTTCGATGCGGCGGTTGATGTCTTCCTCGTCAGGCGAAGGCGCAGCGGCCTCTCCCGTGGTTTCAGGCAGATAGATTTCGCCCGCAACGATGCGGTGCAGCGCTTGGACGATGCCGCTGCGCTTCATGGATTTGGGAATGAAGCCCGCCGCGCCGGCCGCCAGCGCCTCCTGAACGATGGCGCGATCGAAGGCGCCGGACACCATGACAACGGGCAGGATCGGGAAGCGGGAGCGGAGCAGCCGCAATCCGTCGAGCCGACGGACATCGGGAATGTTGAGATCGAGCAGGACAAGGTCGAAACTGTCCTGCTTTTCCAGCAAGGACACCGCTTCATCCAGGCTGGCGGCCTCCAGCACTTCGCAGGAATCGAAACTGATGGCGATCACACTGCGAAGGCCATCGCGCACCAGTGGATGATCGTCGACGATCAAAACCCGTTCCATGATCGCAGCGGCGCCCATTTCGTCGATCATCTCCCCTGCCCTATCCCGATCATCGATCAAAGCACGGGGCGTGGCAAGGCGCATCGCGACCGGGGCGATGCCCGCCGCCGCCTGTTGTCCCTGATGTCCACGCCCCATGATGATCATGCCGACCGCCTCCTTATTTCGGCAGCTTGAACACCCAGAGCGAACCGCCCTGGTTGATGTCCTTGAACGACTTGGCGACTTCGCCGCCCCACAGCGGCACCGCGCCGCCCCAGCCGGACATCACCGCCACATATTGTTCGCCATCCTGTTCCCAGGTGACGGGCGATCCGACCACACCCGAACCCGTCTGGAACTTCCACAGTTCCTGCCCGGTTTTCGCGTCAAAGGCCTTCAGATAGCCTTCGGGCGTGCCCGTGAAGACCAGATTGCCGCCGGTCGTCAGCACCCCGCCCCACAGCGGCGCCTTGTTTTTATATTCCCAAACGATCTTGCCGGTCCTGGGGTCCATGGCGCGCAGGGCGCCGATATGGTCGTCCGCAATCGACTTGATGGTGAAGCCCGCGCCCAGATAGGCCGCGCCCTTCTTGTAGGCGATGCCCTCGTTCCAGATGTCCATGCCCCAGTCGTTCGACGGGATGTAGAACAGGCCGGTATCCTGGCTATAGGCCATCGGCATCCAGTTCTTGCCGCCCAGGAAGGACGGGCTGGCGAAGACCGAACCGCCCTTTTCGCCCGCCGCGCCCGGAGCGCCGGGACGGTTGGCGGCGATATAGTTGGGACGGCCGGTCTTGGCATTGAAGCCATCGGCCCAGGTCGTCTGCATGACGAACTTGTGCGCCCCGATGAACTTGCCGTTGGTGCGGTCGAGCACAAAGAAATAGCCGTTACGGTCGGCCTTAGCGCCCAGCTTCATCGGCTTGCCGTTGATCGTCGCGTCGAACGGAATGAATTCGTTCACGCCGTCAAAGTCCCAGCCGTCGTGCGGCGTGGTCTGGTAATGCCATTTGATGACGCCCGTGTCCGGGTCGATCGCCAGCGTCGAACTGGTGTAGAGATTGTCGCCGGGCCGCAAGTGGCTGTTCCACGGCGACGGGTTGCCGGTGCCGAAGAAGAGCAGGTTGGTTTCCGGGTCATAGGTGCCGCCCAGCCAGGTCGCGCCGCCCCCGGTCTTCCAAAGGTCGCCGGCCCAGGTGGCGTTGGTCTTGCCGGTGATGCCGTTATCCTTGCCGTTCAGGGCACCCATATGCCCCTCAATCGTCGGACGACGCCACACCAGTTCGCCGGTGTTGACGTCGCGCGCTTCGACAGCGCCGACGACACCGAATTCACCGCCCGAATTGCCATAAATGACCTTGCCCTTGACGATGATCGGCGCAGCGGTGGCCGAATAGCCGGCCTGATAATCGGCGGTCTGCTTGTTCCAGATGACCTTGCCGGTGTGGCGGTTCAGCGCCACGAGCCGCGCGTCAAGCGTGGCGAAGATGATCTTGTCGCCATAAATGGCGGCGCCGCGGTTGACGACGTCGCAGCAGGGCATGATGCCGTCGGGCAGGCGGGCGTCATATTGCCATTTTTCCTCACCGGTGCGGGCGTCGAAGGCGAACAGGCGGGAATAGGAGCCGGTGACGTAGATCATGCCATCATAAACGATCGGCTGCGCTTCCTGACCACGCTGCTTTTCGCCGCCCAGCGAAGCGGCGAAGGCGGGAACCAGCCTGGCGACATTGCCGGCGTTGATGGCGCTCAGCGCGCTGAAGCGATGCGCCTGCGGACCCATGCCATAGGTGAGAACGTCGCCGGTCGAAGCCGCGTCGTTCATCAGATCGGCGTCGGTCGGCCCTTCGGCCAGCAGCGGCGCGGCGCTCAGCGTCAGCGCCAGCGCGGCAACGCCGGACAGCCTCCGCAAGATTTGTCCCTTCATAACCATCCTCCCTTGTTGCAGAAGCGCGAACCAGCGCCCCCTGTTGCCGTCAGACTATGATGTAAGGCGCGGGCGGCAATTGAACCTTGGGTCGCCGCCGTCGCCTCTTTTTCAGCCCATCGCGAGCGCAGGCGCCCAGCTGACGCCGCGCGCGGCGAACAGCGCCTTCATCTGGCCGCTGGCCGCCATGGCGGTGATGATGTCCTCGACAGCGTCGCCCAGCGTGCGGCTGTTTTCCTTGACCGCCATGCCGATGTCCCAGCCCGGCGAGGTGAAAGCGGGCAACGGCCCCCTGCGCACCGCGACGCGATCAGCGCCGCCGTGACTGAGCGCCTCCTCGATCTGGGCGCGGCTGGCGAGCACGGCGTCGGCCTTTCCGTCCTTCACCGCTGCAACGGCTTCGGAACCGCTCATATAATGGGCGACATCCCTTGCCAGCAGGCCGCCGAAGGAGCCGAGCAGGTAGAAATCGGGGATGCTGTCGAGTTCCGCCGCAAGCTTCCGTCCGCGCCACTGGGGCGGCATTCCCTCCAGATCGAGCTGACTCTTGATCCCGGCGAACTGGAAGCTTTCGCGATAATAGGGCGCGATGATCGCGACCTGATCGTTGCGCGAAGCAAAAACGCGGTCGAACGGCACATGCAGCATCAGGTCGCCGGGCACGAAGCCGAGCAGGCCCCCTTTCCACACGCCGTTGCGCAGATCGTCGTCGACGCTTTCGTCAGCCGCGATCTGCGCCACATCGGCGCGGACGCCGAGCTTTTCGGCGATCGCATGGGCGATATCGACGTCAAGGCCGACCAGTTTGCCGCCCTCTTCCCACGACCATGGCCGGTTATCCTTGTAAACGACGACCCGAAGGACACCCAGCGCCTTGACCTTTGCCAATGGCGCCGCCCGAGCCATGCCCGGCAACAGGCCCAGCGCAAGCGCCGCGCCCATGCCGCCGATCAATCCGCGCCGGTCGATCATGGCGTCATTCCTGATGCTTGGTTTCAAGCCAGGCGCGAATGGCCCAGCCCGCTTTCTGACCCAGCACGTCGCCGAACGGCGGCATGTAGACCTTCCCGTCATGGCTGGAACCATGGCGGAACCGCTCCAGGAACCACTGGTCGCCCGACTCGCCCAGCTCCAGATAGCGCAGATCAGGCGCAATGCCGCCGCTCTCCGCGTCCAGACCATGGCAACGGGCGCAGTTCTGCCCATAGGCCGACTGGCCGATCTCGATCGCCTTGGCGTTGCCGGTATAGGGGTTGGCGGCCAGCCATTCCTGACCGATGTCGGGCAGGGCCGACGTATCAACCGCCTGCGGCGTCACATCGCCATGGGCCATCAACGCGCTCGCGCTCGCCGTAACGCCCAGAATTGCGGCAGCGCCCAGCAGGGCCGCTTTCCCGAATTGCATCTCCATCATCCTCTACCCAGAAAAACTGAACGTCCCTGTTGGGGATGATGTTAGGCGAAGCGGGCGGGCGACCCCATTGACCATTGGTACAATGCCGTCGCGGGCAAGCGCCCTGTAGACCGCGAATAATCCCAAGGGATGAAAAGCCGATCTGGAGAGGATTGCCCGATGAACCGCCTTGCCTTTGCCGGTATCTGCGCCGGTCTGATGTTCTTGCCGGGCGCGCTCCAGGCCGAGACGCTCTATGTCTCCAACGAACGGGGCGACAGCATCACCGTTATCGACGCGGCGTCCAGGGCAGTCGTTGCGACCTGGCCGGTCGGCGGTCGGCCGCGCGGCATCACGGTGTCGAAGGACGGACGTTACATCTATGTCTGCGCCAGCGCCGACCATGCGGTGCAGGTGATCGACCGGGCGACGGGCAAGGTTGTCGCCGACCTGCCATCGGGACAGGATCCCGAACAATTCTTCCTGTCGCGGGACGGCGCGATGCTGTTCATCGCCAATGAAGACAATGCGGCCTTGACCGCCGTCGATCTGAAAACCCGCACCGTCGCATTTCAGGTCGATGTCGGCGGCGAACCCGAGGGCGTGGCGCAAAGCCCGGACTCGCGATGGATCGCGGTGACGTCCGAAGAGGATAATGTCGTCAACTGGATCGACAGCCGATCGCACGAAATGATCGGCGAAACGCCGACCGACCTGCGCCCCCGCCACGTTGAATTTACCGGCGACGGCAAGGAATTGTGGATCGCGGCGGAAGTGGGCGGCACAGTGCAGATCGCAGACCCGGCGACCCGGAAAATCGTCGCAACGCTCCACTTCGCGATCCCCGGCATTCCCGAACATCGCATCCTGCCCTGCGGCATCCGCTTCACGCCCGATGGCAAGACGGCCATCGTTGCGCTGGGCCGGGCCGACCATGTCGCGCTGGTCGATGTCGCGACACGCAAGGTGCGCGCCTATGTACCGGTCGGCCGTCGCATATGGCACTTGGCGGTCAGCGCAGACGGCGCCTTCGCCTATACGGCCGACGGCCTGTCCGATCAGGTGTCGGTGATCGACCTCGCCAACGCAAGGGCTGTCGCCACGGTGCCAACCGGCGCAGCCCCCTGGGGCATCGCGATTGCGCCGTGACAAAGGCGGCATGATCCCAAGGAACGAGAACCAAAGTTCAATTTAGCGTCCCCGCAACCGGGCCCATCCTCCCACGCAGGCCGAAACGGCCGAAGACGAAACGGCCAGCATTCAGACGGCCGACAATTTGAGGGAGGATATTATGAAGAAGGCAAGGCTCTTCCATGGAGCGGCGATGGCGTTGATGCTGGCCGCAAGCGCAACGCCGGCAATGGCGGGCACGACCGCCGACCTTCTCAAGCGACTGCACGAAAAGGGCATCCTCACCGACGAGGAATATCAGGAATTGCTGAAGGGCGAGGCCGCGGAAACGGCGCAGGCCCCGGCCGTAACCCCGGACGCTTCGGGCGGCAAGCCGCTGGTCCGCATGGCCGATAGCGGCATCGGTCTTGAAATGGGCGACGTCACGCTCAAATTTTCGGGTTCGGTCAACGGCTTCTATGTCCATGACAATGGCGAGGCGCCCAACGCTACCAATACCGTGGTCGGCGGCGTCGCAACGGTGGGCGGCAACACGTCGGCCATCCGCAACGGTCTGCTGCCTGGTTTCCTGAAGGTGGAAGCGACCACCAATCAGGGCGGCTGGGATGTCGGCGCGCATTTCGGCATGTATCCCGGCATCAACTCGGTCAGCTATGTCGGCGGCGGCGCCAACAGCGGCGGCAACCCCCGCGCGTTGCAAACGGCTGGGATCGATTTCCGTCAGACATACCTGACCTTCGGCCGGGCAGGCTTTGGCGAGGTGAAGATCGGTCGCGACATCGGCCTGTTCGGTTCGGAAGCGATCCTCAACGACATCACCCTGCTGTCGTCGGGCACGCCGGCGGGCAATGTCGCGCCGTCCAACACGACGCTGGGTCGCATCGGCGTGGGCTATATCTACACCGACTTCCAGCCGCAGATCACTTACACGACGCCCCATTTCGGCGGCTTCACCGCCAGCGTCGGCATCTTTGAACCGCTGTCCTCGCTGACCGGTCCGGCCGAATCGAACAAGCAGCCCGGTTTCCAGGCCAAGTTCGTCTATGATGGCCAGTTCGGCGACGTCGCGACACGCCTGTGGCTGTCGGGCATCACCCAGAAGCATAATGTGATTGTCGGCCCCGACTATACCGGCTGGGGCTGGGACGCGGGCGCCAAGGTCACCTTTGGTCCGGTGACCTTCGTCGGCACCTATTATGACGCTTCGGGGCTGGGTACGACCGCCCTCAACCTGTTCGACACCGATGGCGCTGGCGACAAGCGCGACAGCCATGGCTTCTACCTCCAGAGCCTTGCCAGCTTCGGCAAATTCTCGGTTGGCGGCAGCTATGGCGAGAGCAATCTCGACCATGCCAATGTCGCCGACGCGCTGGCCAATCCCGCCCTGGTGTCGAAGAACAGCAGTTGGGTCGGTCAGGTCCGCTATGGCCTGAACAGTTGGGTCACGCTGCTGGGCGAATATATCAGCACCACGTCGAAGGCGCATAACGGCAACAAGGCGTCGTCCGACGCCATTGCAGCCGGAGCCATCCTCTTCTTCTGATCCGACCCAAGGACCAATGTCACGGGGGACGGGCCGCATCCTAAAAAGGGGTGCGGCCCTTTCCGTTTGCAAAGCCCATGAAAAATCGGAAAGGGAGGGCCGCCTGAGGGGATCGCCATGAAGACCATCATTTTGCCTGCCATGTTGTTGACCGCACCCGCCGCTGCTTGGGCGCAGGCGCCAGCGGATGACGGTTCAGACACGCCCATCATCGTTACGGGCGCAGGCCTGCCGCTGCCGCCGGGGACGCCCGCCTACGGGTCCGTGGTGATCGCGCGCGAGCGGCTGGAAAACAGCGCGTCGGGCCGTATCGAGACAGTTCTGGGCGACGTCGCCGGATTCCAGCAGTTCCGCCGCTCCGACAGCCGGTCAGCCAATCCGTCGGCGCAAGGGGCGACACTTCGCGCGCTGGGCGGCAATGCGTCCAGCCGGACGCTGGTGCTGCTCGACGGCGTGCCGATGGCGGACCCGTTTTTCGGTTATATTCCCTTTTCCGCGCTGGTGCCCGACCGCCTGTCGGTGGTGCGGGTGACGCGCGGCGGCGGCATTGGCGCTTTCGGCGCTGGCGCGGTCGCCGGGTCGATCGAACTGGCCAGCGCCACGCGCGACCAGTTGCCCAATTTCGCCGCCAGCGCCTTTTACGGCAGCCGCGACGCGACCGAAATGTCGGGCGCGCTGACCGCCGATCTGGGCGGCGGCTATGCGACGCTGTCGGGGCGGTGGGACCGTGGCGACGGCTTCCAGACAACGCCAGGCGACCAGCGCACCGCCGCGACCGTTCCGGCCGCCTATGACGGCTGGTCGACCAATTTGCGCGCGGTCGCGTCCATTTCGGCCCATTCCGAACTGCAATTCCGCGCCACCCTGTTCCGCGACGAACGCACGCTGCGCTTTTCAGGCGCGGACAGCAGCAGCGAAGGCCAGGACGCCAGCATCCACTATATCCATCGCGGCGCATGGCAGGTCGATGCCCTCGCCTATATTCAATCGCGCAATTTCTCCAACATCGTTATTTCCTCCTCGTCCTTCCGCAAATCGCTGGATCAGCGCAACACGCCGTCGACCGGCGTCGGCGGCAAGATCGAGCTGCGCCCGCCGGTGGGTGAGGATCATGTGCTGCGGCTGGGCGCGGACACCCGCTTCGCCACGGGCGATATGTTCGAAAACGCCTATAATGCGGGCGATCCAGCCAATCCGCTCACCTCGCTGCGCCATGCGGGGGGCGACCAGATCACCACCGGCGTCTTTGCCGAGGATGACTGGACCATTGGCAACCTCGTCCTAACGGGTGGCGTCCGCGCCGACCATTGGTCGATCAGCAACGGCTTCTATCAGCAGGTGACGCCAGCGGGCGCGATCACACGGAACGACCGCTATGCCGACCGGTCCGACTGGCAGTTTTCGGGCCGGGCGGGCGCGCTCTATCGCTTCAGCGACGCGGTCGCCGTCCGCGCGGCGGGCTATACCGGCTTCCGCCTGCCGACGCTCAATGAGCTGTATCGGCCCTTCACCGTTTTCCCCATCACAACGCGCGCCAACGCCGCGCTCACGCCCGAAAAGCTGAAAGGCGCGGAAGCCGGAATTGACCTGACCCCCCTGCCCGGCCTGACCCTGTCCGCCACCGGTTTCTACAACCGGCTGGACGACGCCATCGCCAATGTGACCATCGACGCCGTCACGCGCGAGCGGCGCAATGTCGACGCCATCGTCGCCAAGGGCGTGGAACTGACCGCCAGCGGCCGGATGGGCGCGATGTTGTTGTCGGCATCCTATGCCTATAGCCATTCGACGGTGAAGGCGCCGGGTGAGCCCTTCGACGGGCTGACCCCCAACCAAAGCCCGCGCCACGCCGCCAGTGCGACGCTGGCCTGGGAGCCGACCCACGGCCCCGCCCTGTCGGCGACGCTGCGTTATGTTTCGAAGCAATATGAGGACGACCTGCAAAGCGATGTCCTGCCCGACGCGCTAACGCTGGACGCGGTGGCGCGGATGCCCGTCGGCCATGGCGTCACGCTGGTCGCGCGCGGCGAAAACCTGTTCGACGAAACCGTTGTAACGCGCAATGCGGGCGGCTCCATGGACCTGGGCACGCCGCGCACCTTGTGGATCGGCGTGCGCTTCGCCCGCTGACCGCCGACCCAAAGTAGCATGGAGGCAGCCCCGCCCCCTTCCTAGCATCCCGAAAATCGAGAACGATAATCGGAGGATGCGCATGAACGGGATTGCCGCCCTGCTGGCCGGAACGGCCGGTTTGTTATTGGCGGGGCAAGCGGCGGCGCAAAAGCAGGACAACGTCGCCAATGCCCAGACGATCATCGTGACCGCGCCGGGCGGCGCCATCGACGTCGACGATGCGCTGGCCGTTTCCGCCGACGACATCGGCCGGGCGGGCGCACCCGATCTGCTGGCCGCTCTGACCCGCACCATGGCGGGCGTGACCCTTCAGGACGCGCAGGGCAATCCATGGCAACCCAATCTCGTCTATCGCGGCTTCACAGCCTCCCCGCTTCAGGGGCAGGCGCAGGGGCTGGCCGTCTACCTCGACGGCGCCCGCTTCAACCAGCCCTTTGGCGATACGGTGGGCTTCGACCTGTTGCCGCAAGCCGCGATCCGCAAGGCTTCGATCCTCGACGCCAGCCCGGTCTATGGCCTCAACGCGCTGGGCGGGTCGATGCTGGTCGAAACCCGCAACGGCCGAAGCGATCCGGGGCTGGAGGCGAGCCTGACCGGCGGGCGCTTTGATGCGCGGCAGGCCAGCATCGCGGGCGGCTTCGCCAGCGGCGCGTTCAGCGCCTTTGGCGCGTTCGAATATCGGCATGAGGATGGCTGGCGCGATTATTCGCCCTCCACGCTTTACAACGGCTATCTGGACCTGGGCTTCGACACCGCGACTGGCGGCCTGCACATGAAGGTCATTGCGGCAGACACCGACCTGACCGGTAATGGCGTCGCCCCGGTCGAATTGCTGGCGGCCGACCGGCGCGCTGTCTTCACCTGGCCCGACAACAGCCGCGCTCGCTATGAAAGGATCAGCCTCCATCCGTGGGTCGCGCTGTCCGACCGCACCCGAATCGAGGGTACGCTCTATGCCCAACGCCTGAAGCTGCGGTCGCTGAACGGCGACGCCGCCGACATCGAAGGGTGCGAGGACGAGGATGCACAGGGCTATCTTTGCCTCGAAACCGTCGGCGCGAGCGACGATGAGGAGGACCAGGCGGTGCTGACCAACGCGGCCGGCAATCCCATAGCCGACATGCTGGATGGCGAGGATTATGGCGTGCTCAATCGCGGCCGCACCGTGACAAAGGCGATGGGCGCATTGTTCCAGATCATCGACGAACGCCCGATGCTGGCGGGCGACAACCATTTCGCTCTGGGCGTCAGCTATGATGGCGGCCGGACGCGCTTTGATACATCGGTTGAACTGGGCGCAATGACCGAGGACCGCAGCGTCGAGGGGCTGGCCGCGATGATCGTGCAGGCCGATGGCGCCATCGCACCGGTCGGTCTTGTCGCCCATACTGACTATTGGGGCGTGTTCGCGCAGGATCGCCTGCCCATCGCGCCCGGCCTGTCGGCGGAACTGGGCCTGCGCTACAATCATGCGCGCATTGAACTCAAGGACCAGATCGGCGCCGCGCTCAACGGCCTGCACCATTTCCGTCGCCTCAACCCCGGCGTCGAACTGGATTATGCGGTTAGTGAAGGATTGAACCTGCGCGCGGGCTATGCCGAAAGCAACCGCGCGCCGACCCCGGCGGAACTGTCCTGCGCCGACGAAAATGCGCCTTGCAGCCTCGCCAATTTCTTCATCGCCGATCCGCCGCTGAGGCAGGTGGTGGCAAAGAGCTGGGAAGCGGGCGCGCGCGGCCATGCCAGGCTGGGCGGCTTTCGCATCGACTGGCTGGCCTCGGCCTATCGCACGCGCAACCGCAACGATATTCAGTTCGTCGCCTCAAACATTCGCGGCCGCGCCTATTTTCGCAATATCGGCGCGACCCGGCGACAAGGGGTCGAACTGGGCCTGAAGGCGTTGCGCGGCGGCCTTTCCGCCGGGCTGAGCTATGCCTTCACCGATGCGCGTTATCTGGACGACCTGAAGCTTTCGAGTCCCGCCAATCCAGCGGCGGACGACGATGGCGCAATTGGGGTGGCAAAGGGCGACCATCTGCCCGGCATCCCGCACCACAGCGCGACGCTCAGCCTCGACTATGCGGCCAGGGGGTGGTCGGTCGGCGGCGAGCTGATCGCCCGGTCCGGCCAGTATCTTGTCGGTGACGAGGGCAACGACAATCCCAAAATCCCCGGCTACGTCATCGTCAATCTGCGCGGTAGCATCACCCTCCTGCCCGGCGTCAGCCTGTTCGGCGAAGTCCGCAACGCCTTCAACCGGCGCTATGCGACCTTCGGCACATTCAGCGAAGTGGACGAGGTCGACCTGGCCGAGGCGCCGGGCGCATCCGATCCGCGCGCCTATGGCCCCGGCGCGCCGCGCCGCTGGTATGGAGGGGTGAGGGCCAGATTCTGAAAAGAGCGAAAGAAGAGGAGAGATACTGATGACTGCCTATTTCGTGGCCGTTCGCACGGCGATTAAGGACGCTGACGCCATGCAGACCTATGGCGAAATGGTGCCGCCCACCATGGCGGGCCACGCGATCACGCCGCTGGCCGTCTATGGCAAGGTCCGTGCGACCGACGGGCCGGCCACCGACGGCGCCGTCATCATCGCTTTTCCCAGCTTTGCGGAAGCCGAAGCATGGTATGACAGCCCTGCCTATCAGGAGGCGCTCGCCTATCGCCTGAAGGGCGCGGACTATCAGACGTTCATCATAGAGGGCGTCGACTGAGACAAGAACAAATGGGCGGGGTCATCCCGCCCTCTTTCTCAGTTGGAGGGAAGATCGACGCGCGGCAACAGCCGGCCCTCCAGCGCGGGATAAAGGTGCGACACGCTGCGCTGCAATTCATAGCGCGCCAGCTTCAACGAAGCGAAGCGATCGGGAATGGCGATCATCCCCGCCTCCACCATGTCGAGCCCGGATTGCACCGCCGCGCTCAACGCCGGTTCCAGCCAGTCGATCCAGTCGCGGGTCTGGTCGATGGCGGTAACGCCTTCGGGGTCGAGCGGACCATGGCCGGGCAGCATCCCGCCATGTTTCTCGCTCTTCAGCCGGTCCAGACTGGCGCGCCATAAGGCAAGGTCCGCATTGGGCGTGCTGGGCGCGCGATCATGGAACACCAGGTCGCCGCCGATCATCAGGCCCGTCGTCTCGTCGACCAGCGCCAGATCCGCGTCGCTATGGCCCGAAAGGCTCAGCAGGCGCAGGCCCCGCCCGCCAAATTCCTCATGCGCCGTCGTAATCGCCAACCCCGGCACGGCAATATCAGTGCCCCGCATCCAGTCGCCCAAAATGCGATACATGGAATCGGAATAACCGCCGCCATCCCGCCGCATCGCCGTAATCGTGCCGGGCAGAGCCGCAACGATGGCGGGATCGAACGCCGCAATGCCCATGCCATGATCGGGGTGGATGTGCGTCACATAAACGCGGATCACCGGCTTGCCCGTCAATTGTTCGGCAACGGATTTCAGCTTCGCCGCATAGCGGATGGAAGGCCCGCAATCGCACAGAACCGCGCCTGCCGGTGTTGCGATGATGGCGATGTTGGCGATCGCCCCGCCATTGTCGAAAGCGATGGGTTCGTCAGCGCCGCGCACCATCCATATGCCATCCGCGACGGCGACAGGGTTGATGGCGTAATCGTGGCCCGCGCGGCCGACGCCGGCAGTGAAGGTTGCGGCGGCGCCCATCATCATAGCGCGGCGGGACAGCCATATGCGCGCCATCGTCAAGGCGCCGACGCCAGCGGGTGGGGAGATTGTTTCGCCACGGCCACTCGCGCGCGATAGTCGCGACCGTTGGTATCGCGCGCCTCGACGGTCAGCATCTCGCCGGGTTGCGCGGCGGGCATCAGCGTGATGGCCGGATCCTCCGCCACGCTGGCCCAGATTTCCATCGTCCCCAGGGGCTCGCGGCCGACGCCCTTCACGCTCAACGCCTCAAGATGATAGGTCGCGATATTTTCGACCAGGCCCGTGTCCATGGGATGACGGAAACTGAGCCGCAACCGGGCGTTGCCGTCAGCCACAGGCCATGCCTCCCCGCGTATCTCGCCCAGATGCTCGGCCCAGTCGCCCTTCACCCGGCTGACCGGCGGGGCCGAACAGCCGCCGCCAGCCGCATCGACCCATTCGCCCGAAACCAGCCATTCCCCGCTCGCCAACTGCACCGCACCGCGCACCGGCGTTCGTTGGTCCAGCTTGATGCGGGTGGCGATATAGGGTTCCGCTCCCTCCGGCCGATAATCGATGGCGACGGGTATGGGATTGAGATCGGCGAACAGGATGATCCGCTTCACCCCTTCGATGCCGCGCGCGTCGATCGCGACCGGAAAGGCGCGCTGGTTCTCCGCGATCATCGGGTGCTGCACCTTGACGCGCGGATCGAAGCGCACCGGATCGGCGCCGAACAATGTCGCCGCATGAGCATTCCACATGGGCGACCCCAGGGGATCGACCGGAGCCGTGCGCGCATGAGCGGCCGATTGCGCTGCGGCCATGAGGGTCAGCGCAAGCATGATGGAACGGCGGTCGCCTCGTTTCACATCCTTGTCCCTTGGTGCTGGTCTAAAGCCTTGGGTCTTGCGCTACCATTGGACCTTGGAGTGATGTCAGTCAGGGATGGGAGCGGCATGGTGGCTTCAAGGCGCATGGGCGCGATCGCCTTGCTAATGCTGGGGTTCGGGGCGACCGTTGGCGCAACTGTTGCTCAGGAGCGGCTGTTCGATCAGCAGGGCTATCGCATCGCCCGCTATCGCGCGCCTGCACGCAACGCTCCGCCCCGCGTCGGCCGCATCGCCCCGGCGGCGGCGGCCCAGCTTCGCCCCGACGTCGATGCCCTGTTCATCGACGTGCTGCCGGCCGAAGGCGCAGCGCACGACGGTGCGGGCGGATGGCGCCTTGCCCGCCCGCATGACGGCATCGCCGGATCGCATTGGTTCCCCGAAGCAGGTCGGGGGGCGCCCGACCCGGCGATAACCGACTGGTTCAGGCGCGGCGTCGACCGGCTGACCCATGGCCGGCGGGATCGCATGATCATCACCTACTGCCTGTCGGACTGCTGGATGGGCTGGAACGCGGCGATGCGCCTGCGCGATTGGGGGTACGGCAATGTCTGGTGGATGGCGGAGGGAACCGATGGCTGGCGCGGCCTGGGACTGCCCCTTGTCGATGTGCGTCCCGCCGCCGAACCGGCGCACTAACACCAAAGGCCTATTGCAAAGCTGCGCCTTCGATCCGATGACCGGACGCCAGCCGGGTCTGGATGGCGTCAAGGGCATGCCCCATTACTCGGTGGGAATGGTCGCTATGGGGCAGGTGGGCAAGCTAAGCTCAGCCCTGCCGACATCAGCGCGACCAAAGCGGGAAAAGCTGCCGCGCTTTGCCGACAAACCAATGACGGCGCTTCTGGCCAGGATAAAAAAAGCGAGAGATGCAGGCGATTTGAGTCGATCGGCGCAAGAGCGCTGATCTTTTGCCCCGTATTAAAGGGGCAAGGCACAGGTTAAGTCAGACGAGCAGCGCCCAGGTCAGACCAGCGATCACCAATGCGACCAGATTGAACAGCAACAGGGATCGGTCGTCACATTCAACCAATCCCGGGCCGACTTCGTCCATCAATCCTCTCCATATCATCATAGCCATGCCGTTGGCGCATGATCTAACTAATCGTTGGTAACAGATTCGCGCCGTCACGCCAATTATTTTGAATGCAGGGGCCTTCGCTCTCATAGCCCCGATTTGCTATTGCTCCTCCAGCGTGAGGGAGAAGAGGCGGATGTCCGTAACATTCCAGGTGATGCAGGTCGACCGGCCGGGCGAGCCGCTGCACGCGGCCGAACGCGCTCTTCCCCATCCCGACGCAAACCAGATGCTGGTCGCCATATCCGCCTGTGGCGTCTGCCGCACCGACCTGCATGTCGTGGATGGCGAGATCATGGCGCATTATCCGATCGTTCCAGGCCACGAAATTGTCGGGCGCGTGATCGCCATGGGCGGCGCCGTCAAAGACTTTGCCATCGGGCAACGGGTCGGCATCCCATGGCTGGGTCATAGCTGCGGCCAGTGCCGTTATTGCCGGGAAGGCCAGGAAAATCTTTGCGATCACCCCGAATTCACCGGAGCGACCCGCGATGGCGGCTATGCCAGCCATGTCGTCGCCGACGCCCATTATTGTTTCGCGCTACCCGACCGTTACAGCGATGTGGAGGCGGCGCCGCTGCTTTGTGCGGGGCTGATCGGCTGGCGATCGCTGCGGATGGCGGGGGACGCGCCGGTGATCGGCCTCTATGGCTTTGGCGCGGCTGCACATATATTGGCCCAGATTGCGGTTTGGCAGGGGCGCACGGTTTATGCCTTCACCCGCGACGGCGATGATCGCGCTCAGGCGCTCGCCCTGTCGCTCGGTTGCGCCTGGGCAGGCGCATCGACCGACATGCCGCCGCAGCAACTGGACGCCGCGCTGATCTTCGCGCCGGTGGGCGCATTGGTGCCGCTGGCGCTGAAGGCGGTGCGCAAGGGTGGACGCGTGATATGCGGCGGCATCCATATGAGCGACATCCCCGCCTTCCCCTATGCCGACCTTTGGGGCGAACGCCAAATCGTCTCCGTCGCCAATCTGACGCGGGAGGATGGCGTATCCTTCTTCGCCATGGCGGGGCAGGCCCCGCTGCATGTGCTGACGAAAACCTATCCGCTGGCGCAGGCGAACCAAGCGTTGGCCGACCTGCGGTCTGGCGCGCTCAGCGGTGCGGCGGTTCTGGTGCCGCCCGCGTCCTGATCCTCAGGCCGCTTCGCCCAGCAACCGGGCAGTATGGCGGGCGATCATCCGTTCTTCATCCGTGGGGACGACGCGCACGGCGACAGCGCTGTGGGGCGCGCTGATAACGGGTTCGTTCGCCTCGTTGGCGGCATCGTCGATGCGAATCCCGGTCCACGCAAGCCGCGCGCAGATCATCCGCCGGATGACCGGATCATTCTCCCCGATCCCGGCGGTAAAGACGATGCCGTCCAGCCCCTCCAGCCCCGCCATCAGCGCGGCGGTATGGCGGGCGGCGCGCCACACGAACAGCTCGATGGCCTCTGCGGCGCGGGGATCATTGCTGGCGTGGAGTGCGCGCATGTCGCTCGACACGCCCGATACGCCCAGCAGGCCCGACTGGCGATAGAGCAGGTCTTCGATCGCCTTGCCGCTCAACCCCTCCTGCTCCATCAGGTGGACGACGACGCCGGGGTCGAGCGATCCGGTTCGCGTGCCCATCATCAGCCCATCGAGCGCGGTAAAACCCATGGTGGTATCAATGCTGCGCAGGCCGCGCATGGCGCACATGCTGGCGCCATTGCCCAGATGAGCAACGATCACCCGACCGGCGGCTAGGGCAGGATCGACCGCACCCAGGCGGTCGGCGATATATTCATAGGACAGGCCATGAAAGCCATAGCGGCGATAACCCCGGTCGGCATAGGCGCGGGGCAGCGCCATGCGCGCGGCGACGGCCGGCATGTCATGATGAAAGGCGGTGTCGAAACAGGCGATCTGGGGCAGGTCCGGCGCCATGGCTGCAATCGCCCGGATTGCCGCCAGATTATGCGGCTGGTGCAGCGGCGCGAGCGGACTGAGCGCCTCCAGCGCCTCCAGCGCGGCGGCGTCGATGCGGACAGGCGCGGCAAAATGCGTGCCGCCATGGACAACGCGGTGACCGACCGCCACGATCCGGTGATGGGGCAGATGCGCGTCGGCCCAATGATAAAGATCGTCGAGCAGGCCCTCATGCGTCATCGCCCCGCCATCGGGCCAATTGCGCTGCGCCAGCACAACACCATCCTGATCGCGCACGATAAGGCGGGGGGCCGTGCCGATCCCCTCCAGCTTGCCGCCCGCCGCATGGACCGGCCCCTCCGCCGTCAGCAGGAACAGGCCGAATTTGATGCTGGACGACCCGGCGTTCAGGCTAATGATCGCGCGGCTCATGCGCCCGCCGCGTCCGTGGGAAGTCCCGGCGCCGCCTTGGTCGCTGCACGCGCCAGCAGCACCGCCACCGCGCAGGAGGCGAGCCGCGTGCGCAGACTGTCCGCCCGGCTGGTCAGGATGATCGGCGCCCGCGCGCCCAGCACGATGCCCGCCGCATCCGCCCCGCCCAGAAAGGTCAGTTGCTTGGCCAGCATGTTGCCCGATTCCAGATTGGGCACGACCAATATCTCCGCCTGCCCCGCGACTGGCGACACGATACCCTTCTCCTTCGCCGCAGCCGCGCTGATCGCATTGTCGAAGGCGAGCGGCCCGTCGAGCAGACCGCCCGTAATCTGCCCGCGATCAGCCATCTTGCAAAGCGCCGCCGCATCCAGCGTCGACGGGATGGCCGGATTTACCGTCTCGACCGCCGACAATATCGCGACGCGTGGGCATTCGATGCCGATCACATGGGCGAGGTCAATCGCGTTGCGGATGATGTCAGCCTTTTCCTCCAGCGTGGGCGCGATGTTGATGGCGGCATCGGTAATCAGGATGGGCTTGGCATGGCCCGGCACGTCCATCAGATAGGCATGACTGATCCGCCGTTCGGTCCGCAGGCCCGTGGCGCGATTGACGACCGCACCCATCAGCTCGTCGGTGTGCAGCGATCCCTTCATCAACTGTTTCGCCTCGCCCGAGCGAATCAGATCGACCGCCTGCTGTGCGGCGGCATGGCTGTGGGGAGCGTCGACGATGCGATAGGAGCCGACATCCAGCCCCGCGTCCTGCGCCGCCGCCAATATCCGCGCGCGCGGCCCGACCAGTATCGGTTCGATCAATCCGGCCTCCGCCGCCTCGACTGCGGCGGTAATAGCTGCGGCGCTGCAAGGGTGGGCGACGGCCGTCGTCACTGCCTGCCCGCCGCGCGCCGCCTGCATCAACCGGCGATAGCCGTCATGGTCGGACAGGCGTATGTCGGGCAGCGCGACGCGGGGGCGGCGCACTTTCTCCAGCGGCGCCTTGACGACGGCTTCGCCGCTGATGACCTCCTCGCCATTCTGGTTGGCGCAGCGGCAATCGAAGGTGACGATATGATGTTCGACCTGTTTGGCGGTCACCGTCACGCTGGCGGTAATGGTGTCGCCCAGCCCGACCGGCCGCCTGAACGCCAGAGTCTGGTTGAGGTAGATTGCGCCCGGCCCCGGCAATTCCGTTCCCAGCACCGCCGAAATCAGGCCCCCGCCCCACAGCCCATGGGCGATGACGCGGTGGAACATGTCGGTCGCCGCATAGTCCGGGTCCAGATGAGCCGGGTTGGTGTCGCCAGAGGCCAGTGCAAAGAGCTGGATGTCCTCCAGCCCCAGCGTGCGGGAGAGGCAGGCGCTGTCGCCCACGGCGATTTCGTCGAAGGTGCGGTTTTCGATCAAGTCGTCGCCAGTCATGTCAGGCGTGTTCATCGCTCAATGCTCCAGCACATAGTTTCCGGGCGCATCCATGATCGCATTGCCCATGGGCGGCGGCGGCACGGGCGCGCCCGAATGGGCGCCCAGCCACTCACCCCAGGCGATCCACCACGACCCGTCATGCGCCTCCGCCCGCGCCAGCCATTCGTCCGGGCCGATGGCGGGCGCGCCGGCCGGACGGTCCATCATCCGGTAGTGGCGGTGGGGGTGGCCCGGTTCGGACACGATGCCGGCATTGTGCCCGCCGCTGGTCAGAACGAAGCGGATCGGCGCGTCCGTCAACCAGTGGATCTTATGCACGGAGCGCCACGGCGCGACATGGTCTGTCTCCGTCCCGACGACGAACATCGGCTGTTTGATCGCCGACAGGCTGATCGGCCGACCATCGACAAGGTATCGCCCCTCGGCCAGATCGTCGTTCAGAAACAATTGCCGCAGATACTGGCTGTGCATGGCATAGGGCATACGGGTGCCGTCCGCATTCCACGCCATCAGGTCGCTGGGCTGATCCCGCTCTCCCATCAGATAGGTTTTGAGGATGCGCGACCAGACCAGGTCGTTGGAACGCAGCATCTGGAATGCGCCCCCCATCTGCGCGCTGTCGAGATAGCCCCGGCTCCACATCATGCTGTCGAGAAGGTTGAGTTGCGCCTCGTCGATGAAGAGACCCAGTTCCCCCGGCTCGCTGAATTCGGTCTGCGCGGCGAGCAGAGTCAGGCTGGCCAGCCGATCATCGCCATCGCGCGCCATCGCCGCCGCCGCGATCGACAGCAATGTGCCGCCCAGGCAGTAGCCCAGCGCATGGATGCCCCGCGCGCCCGTGGTCGCGGCGATGGCGTCCATCGCGGCTATCACGCCCATGCGACGATAGTCGTCCATGTCCCTGTCACGATCGGCGCTGTCCGGATTGTGCCAGGAGATCGCAAAGACGGTATAGCCCTGCCCCACCAGCCAGCGGATCAGCGAATGGTCGGGGGCGAGGTCCAAAATATAATATTTCATGATCCAGGCAGGCACGATCAGCACCGGCTCAGGCCGGACCTGATCGGTCGTCGGCGCATATTGGATCAGTTCCATCAGGGCATTGCGATAGACGACCTTGCCGGGCGTGATCGCGACCTCCTGCCCCGGCCGGAACGCACTGTTCTCCGCGCTGCCGTCGCCGCGCAACAGATGCTTCACATCCTCGAGCCACAGCTTGCCGCCTTCGATCAGGCACCGACCCTTGGTGTCGATGATCTTCTGTTGGAGCACCGGGTTGGTGGCGACGAAGTTGGTGGGCGCCAGCGTGTCGAGCATCTGGCGCATGGCAAAGGACACGACCGCTTCATGGTGCTTCGTCACGCCCATGACGCCGGTGGTCGCCGCATGCCACCATTGCTGGTTCAACAGGAATGACTGGCTGAACAGATTATAAGGCCAATGCTTCCACGCGGGATCGTCGAACCGGTGGTCCTGCGGCAGCGGCTCAATGGCGGGGCGCCCGTCCTGCGGGTCGCCCATATGGGTCAGATAATCGGCAAGCCGCACCATCTTGCGTCCCGCCTTGGCGGCCAGTTGCGCCTGTTTACCCGGCGACACCGCCAGATGCATCGCCCAGTCGGCGAAGGACTGCGTCATCGTGGCGGGAGAAAGACCATGGGTCGCCTGGGCAATCGCGGCGAAGGCGGCGCGATCCATGGTCTCCGCCACGCCGTCCAGCGGATCGGGCGCTGGCGGCTGGGCTGTCGGCTTCAGGGTCAACGGAGGGCCTCCTTCCATGCATTTCCGACCTAATGCCGCGACGCGGTGAAGGCACTCCGTAGAAACCGCATTGCGCCGCGCCTTTCCGCTTTGGCGGGGCCTATTGCTGCGGGGACGCCTCAAGCCCCTTGCCGTGTTGTATCCAACCCCCGCCCAGCGCCTTCCCCAGCGCGGCATGGGCCTGCAACGCCTGCATCCGCGCCTGCGCGGCGGCGCGTTCAGCGGCATTGTCGCGCACGGTGACCTGCGCCATCTGCACCAGCGAATCCTCGCCCGCGCGATAGCGTTGTCCGGCCAGATCCCTCGCCACGGCGCTTTGCGCCCGCGCCTGCGCGATCATCCGGGCCGTGTTGATGGCGGCATTATAACGGTTCAGCGCCGTCTCACTGTCGGTCAGCGCGCCCAGAACCGCCTGTTCATAGGCGGCGGCGGCTCCATCTGCGCGGGCCTTGGCGGCCCTGATCTGCGCACGTACGCGACCGCCCGAAAAGATCGGCCAACTGAGCGACGGGCCGACCTGAAACATCGTGCTGGCGCCCGATCCCAGATCGCTGACAGAACGGCCCTGTTGCCCGATGCCGCCCATCAACGAAAATTGCGGGAACAGCCGCGCCGTTTCCACGCCGACGTCGGCTGTGGCGGCGGCCAGTTGCGCTTCGGCGGCGATTATGTCCGGGCGGCGGCGCAAAATGTCGGACCGCAGGCCCACCGCCACTTGCGCGGGCGGTTCGGGCACGGGCGCGGGCGCCGACAGCCGCTCCAGCCAGGCCTCGGGTGGCCGCCCGGTCAGCAGCGCCAGCCCGAACATCGCCGCCCTGATCCGCGCCTGCGCGCCTGGCAGAGCCGCCTGCGCCCGCTGTGCGGCGGCGATGGCGTCTGCGTCGTCGGACCGCGCGATTTCGCCCGCCTCATGGCTTTGTCGCATCAGGGCGGCGATCTGGCGATAGGCCTGCGCATCGGACTGCAGCGTCGCTTCCTCCGCCTGTGCGCCGCGCAATTCGGCATAGCTGCGCTGCACCTCGGCGACGATGCGCAGCTTCGCCTCGCGCGCCATCGCCTCCGCCGCGCGACCACGGGCGGCCGCAGCCTCGACTGCGCGGCGCGCGCCGCCCCACAGATCGATTTCCCAGGACGCATCGAACCCTGCGTCAAACAGCGAAAATTGCCGGTCGACACCGGGAATCTGGCCAATGGGCAACTGGCCATTTTCCGACAATTGCTGACGCGTGGCCGACGCCCCGGCGCGCAATTGCGGCAATCGCGCGCCCGCCGCCGCATCCATGCCAGCGCGCGCTTCGCGCAGGCGCGCATCGGCCTGCCTGATGTCCAGATTGGCGGCTATCGCGGCTTCGACCAGGTCAGTGAGGACCGGATCCCCCAAGGCGCGCCACGGTTCGGCATCGACCGGTCCCGGCGCGTCCGGCCCCACCCCTTCCGGCCCCTCCCCTCCCGGCTCGGTCCAGCCGCCATCGGCGCCTGTGACGGCCGGGCGTTCGAAATCCGGCCCGACCGTGCAAGCGGTCAATGTGGGCAGAGCAAGGGCGAACAGACAAATGATGCGCAAGGGGTCTACTCCATCCGCGATCGAAAAAGGGCGGACGCCGCCAGCGTCGAACCGGCGGCGATCAGCGCCAGCGGCCAGATATTGGCCAGCATCTGGCCTGGCGGCATGGCTTTAAGGAACGTCCCTTCCGATATGGTCAGGAACCAGGCGGTTGGATTGATCCAGGTCACGACCTGCAACCAACCGGGCATGTTGTCGATCGGGCTGGCATAGCCCGACAGGATGATCATCGGCACCACCACGGCGAACATGCCCAGAAAGGCCTGCTGCTGGGTGGCGGACAGGGTGGAAATCAACATGCCTAGGCCTGTCAGCGCCAGAAGGTAGAAGAGCAGCGCCAGATAGAAGAGCGGCAGCGAGCCCGTCAGCGGCACGCGGAAGACCGACGGCAACAGGATGACGAACAGGGTGACGTTGACCAGCCCGACCAGCATCGGCGGCAGCATCTTGCCCACCAATATCTCGTGCACGCGCAGCGGCGACACCATCAACTGGTCGAACGTGCCCAACTCCCGCTCGCGCGCGACCGACTGGACCACCACGGCCAGCGCTGACACGGCGGCGATCACCGCGACCAGAGCAGGCATGACGAACAGCATATATTCCAGATTGGGGTTGAACCAGTGGCTGGCTAAGGATCGCCCGCCCCGCCCCGCCATCATGCGCGGGACCGCGCTCGCGCCCACCTCACCCACGATGCGTTCGACATAGCCCGACACGATCTGCGCCGCGTTGGATCGGCGCCCGTCATAGACGGCGCCGACCATCGCGCCACGCCGCGCCGCGACATCGGCCGAGAAATGCGGGTCGAACCGCAGGGCGGCGATCACCCGTTGCCGGTCGATGGCAGCGCGCAGTTCATCGTCGGAGCGCAGCGCCACGACCTGGCGGACATTGGGACTGGCCGCCAGTCGCTCGATGATCTCGCGGCTCCATTGCCCGCCGTCGAGATCCAGCACGCCCACGCGGATATTGTTCACCTCCATGGTCGAGGCGAAGCCGAAGAGGAAAAACTGGATCAGCGGCGGCGCGATGAGGATCAGGCGCGCGCGCGGATCGCGCAGCACCGCCAGTATTTCCTTGAGGATGATGGCGCGAAGGCGCGGCCCGATCATGCGATCCTCCGCCGCGTCGCGCGAACGCAAAGCAGGAAGAACAGCAGGCCAAAGCCGAGCAACACCGCCATATTGGGCAGAAACAAGCGCCAGTCGTCACCGGCGATGAACACCGTCTGCAATTGCGGGATCAGGTAACGGGCGGGCACAATATAGGTCAGCCCCTGAATGATCCGGGGCATGGAGGAGATTTCGAACACGAAGCCCGACAACAGCATCGTCGGCATGAAAGATGTGAGCAACGCCACCTGGCTGGCGACGAACTGGTTCTTGAACACCGCCGAAATCAGCAGCCCCTGGCCGAGCGCGGGGATCAGATAGACGGAGGAAATGGCGACCAGCCCGAAGATCGACCCGCGAAACGGCACATGGAACAGGGTGACCGCCAATATCGTGCAAAGCGCCATCGACATCAGCCCCAACGCAAAATAGGGGATGACCTTGGTCAGCAGGAACTCGCCCATGCCGATGGGCGTCGCCATCAACGCCTCTAACGTGCCGCGCTCCCATTCCCGCGCGATGACGAGCGCGGTCAGCAGGCAACCGATCATTGTCATCACCACAGCAATCGAACCGGGGACCAGGAAATTGCGGCTGGCCAGTTCCGGGTTGAACCAGAAACGGCTGGACACGGCGATGGGCGGGGTCATGGCCGCGCCGCCATCCGCCGCGCGGGCCGCAGCCCAATGCGCGCGCACCCCTTCGGCATAGGCGGCGATGAAACTGGCGGTGTTGGGCAGCGATCCGTCAGTGATGATCTGTATGTCGCCCCCGCCCTTGGCCACCTGTCGCCCGAAATCCTGAGGGATGACGATGATCGCGCGAATGTGGCCCGCGATCAGCGCATCGGTCATCCGCGACGCCGTGCCGACCATCCGCACGTCGAAATAGCGCGAGTTCTGAAAGCTGGTGGCCAATGATCGGGCCGCCGCGCCATCATCCTGAATCGACAGGCCGATATGGGTGCGCGAGGCGTCCAGATTGACGCCGAAGCCCATGAGGAACAGCAACATCACCGGCAAAAGGAAGGCGATGATGAAGGTCGAAGGATCGCGCAATATCTGCCGCGCCTCTTTCATCAGCATGGCGGCGAACCGGCGGCCGCGCATCATGCCGCCTGCCTCCGTGCATCGGAGGCCTCGATCAGCGCGATGAAGGCGTCCTCCATCGTCGCGTCGGGCCGCCCGACCTGCGCTTTCAATTCATCGGGCGTTCCGGTCGCGATCTGCTCAGCGCGGTAGATGAGGGCGATGCGGTCGCAATATTCGGCCTCTTCCATGAAATGAGTTGTTACCAGAACCGACACGCCCCTTTCGACCAGCCCGTTGATATGGGACCAGAATTCGCGTCGTACTATCGGGTCGACCCCCGAGGTCGGCTCGTCGAGAAACAGGACGGGCGGCTGGTGCATCACCGCGCAGGCCAGCGCCAGCCGCTGACGAAACCCCAGCGGCAGGCCGCCGCTATTGACGTCGACCTGTCCTTCCAGATGGAAGATCGCGATCATCCGGTCGATGGCGTCAGCCGCCGCCCGCCCCGAGAGGCCATAGGCGCCCGCGAAGAAGCGCAGATTCTGCCGCACCGACAAATCGCCATAGAGCGAGAATTTCTGCGCCATATAGCCGAGCGACTGGCGGGCGTCGGCGCGCGCGTGGCGCAGGTCTTTGCCGGCGACCGATCCGGTGCCTTCGGTCGGGGTCAGCAGGCCGCACAACATCTTGAACGTGGTCGATTTGCCCGCGCCATTGGGGCCGAGCAGCCCGAATACCTGCCCGCGGGGGACGGAAAAACATATGTCGCTGGCGGCGGTGAAATCACCGAAACGCTTGGTCAGGCCGACCGCCTCTATCGCTGCGCCGCCATCGTCAGCTATGGTGCGATAGTCACGCGCCAGCGCCGATGTGCCCCCCGGCCCGCCTCCCAGCAGGTCGATGAAGGCGTCTTCGAACCGGGGCGTCGCCGGGGTCAGCGGCCCGCCCGCAACTTGCTCCAGCATCGCCACATCGTCCCGCCCGGCGCCATCGGCCAGCATCAGGCGGATCGCATCGCCCTTCACCGCCCCGTCGATAACGGACGCAAGGTCCAGCGCCTCGCGCAGCATCGCCCGCCGCCGCGCCTGTTCGACCGGCGCCTGCCAGATGCGACCGGCCGCCCGCCCGGTAAGGTCTTCGGGCAGGCCGCTGTGCAGCACCCGCCCTTCGCTCAGCAGGAAAACGGTGTCGCATTGTTCGGCTTCATCCAGATAGGCGGTCGACCACAACACGCCGATGCCATCGCCCACCAGCCCACGCACCAGCGCCCATAATTCGCGCCGCGACACAGGATCGACGCCGACTCCCGGCTCGTCCAGCAGCAGCAACGCCGGATCGCGCACCAAAGCGCAGGCGAGGCCCAGCTTCTGCTTCATGCCGCCCGACAATTTGCCCGCCAGCCGGTTCCGGAACCGGGCGAGGTCGGTAAATTCCAGCAGCCTGGCGAAGCGATCTGCGCGCTCCTCCAGCGGCAGCGCGCGCAAATCGGCATAAAGGCGCAGATTTTCGATGACGGTCAGGTCTTCATACAGGCCGAAGCGTTGCGGCATATAGCCGATCAGGCTGCGGTCCACCCGGTCGACGGGGACGCCGGTCACGGTCACATCGCCGCTGTCGGGCGCGATCAGGCCTGCGAGCATCCGGATCAATGTCGTCTTGCCCGCCCCATCCGGCCCGACCAATCCCGTCATCCGGCCGGGCAGTATTGCAATGTCGACGGCATCGAGCGCCATCGGCGCGTCAGGCGCGAAACGCTTGGACACACCCCGGCCGATGGCGACCGCCGCGGTGCGGTCGTCATCCATGTCAGTCTCCTGCGCGGGGGCGCGCGCCAGGCACGTCGATGGTCACCGGCTGACCCTGCCGCAATCCGTCATCAGGATCGTCGATCAGCACGCGGACACGATAGACCAGTTCGGTGCGCAAATCCTGCGTCTGCACCGTCTTGGGGGTGAATTCGGCGGTCGGTGAAATCTGTGCGATGGCGCCGTGATAGGTGCGCGGATTGCCGTCCGTGCTGACGGTCACCTTCATTCCCGGCGCGATCCGCGACAGGTCGCGCGCGCCGACATAGGCGCGCAGGCGTATCGGCCGGTCGATGGTCAGCGTCAACACGGTTTCGCCCGGCTGAACAATCGCGCCCGGTTCGCGCGCGCGGGTCAATATGGCGCCGCCATGGGGGGCGCGCAGCGTCGCGTCGGACAGGCTGGTTTGCGCCCCGTCGCGCTGGGCCCGGGCGGCGGCGGCCTGCGCGGCGGCGGCGGCCTTGTCCTCTTCCCTTGCCCCGGCAAGCGCCAGCGACAAGGCCTGCGTCGCCACCTGAACCTGCGCCTGCGCCGCGCGATATTGGGCGGCGGTCGCGTCATAGGCCTGCTGACTGACCGCGCCGGTCTTCACCAGTTCGCTGCGCCGGGCCATATCTTCGGACGCACGGGCAAGGCCCGCCTGCGCTTCGGCCAGCCGGGCCTGCGCCTGCTCGATTTCCTGGGGACGGCTGCCCGCCTGCGCCTTGGCCAGTTCAGCCTGGGCCACATCCAGCCGAGCCTGCGCCGCTGACAACGCATCGCCGAGCGGCCGGGCATCGAGCGTGGCAAGCATGTCGCCCGCCCTGACCTTCGCGCCTTCCTCCGGTCCGATGGTCGCAATCCGACCGCCTACGCGGAAAGCGAGGTCAACCTGTCGCACATCGACATTGCCATAGAGCGCGAGTCGATGGTCGTCACCGCCGAAAAGCCCCATGCTCCAGCCCGCCAAAGCCGCCAATGCCGTAACGGCAATGATAACGCCGCCGACGACTACGCGACGCTGCATATGAAAACTCCCCCGCCAAGAGCCATGGTCATCGCACCCAAGCGACCGCAGATGCAACCCGGTTTATTCCGCATCGCCACATGCGCCGACACTGTGCCGGCGCATGTGGCAGAATCAGAATGCGTCGGTCGACAGCGCCATCAGCGGCGCGGCGCCCGCCTTGATCTGGACGGCGAGTCCCTGCGCCTGGGGCAGGACGCGCTCGGCAAAATAGGTCGCGACCTTGACCTTCGCATCGTGGAACGGCGTATCGCCCTGCGCTGCGGCTGCCGCCATGCGCGCCCACATCCAGCCGAAGGAAACGAGCGCGAACAGGCGCAGATAATCGACCGCAGCAGCGCCGAGGCTGTCGATGTTGCCGCCCTGGACCCCCGCCGTCACGTCGCGCAGCAGGTCGAGCGCGGCCAGCGTGCGCTGCGCCACCAGCGTCGCGGCATCCACCCTGGCCGCATCGGCCAGATCGGCAGCGACTATGTCGAAAAAGCCCTGCGCCACCGCGCCGCCCGCCATCGACAATTTGCGGCCGACAAGGTCCATCGCCTGCACGCCATTGGTGCCTTCATAGATCATGGCGATGCGGGCATCGCGGACATATTGCTCCATGCCCCATTCGCGGATGTAGCCATGGCCGCCGAATACCTGCTGCGCCTGAACCGCGCTTTCAAAGCCGAAATCGGTGAAGGCCGCCTTCACCACCGGGGTCAGCAGCGCAACGAGTGCGTCGGCCTTCGCCCGTTCCCCCGCATCGGCATGGCCATGGGCGCGGTCATGCTGAAGCGCGGTCCACCCCGCGAGCGCGCGGCCCGCCTCCACAAAGGCGCGGACATTGAGCAGCATCCGGCGCACATCGGCATGTTCGATGATCGGCACCGGCCCACGCGCGCCATCGGCGCTGCGGCCCTGCAACCGATCCTTCGCATAGGCGACGGCCTGCTGATAAGCGGCCCCGGCGATGCCCAGCCCCTGAATGCCGACCATTAGCCGTTCAGCGTTCATCATCGTGAACATGGCGGCAAGGCCCCGGTGCGGTTCGCCCACCAGCCAGCCGGTGGCGCCATCATAATTCATCACGCAGGTCGGCTGGGCATGGATGCCCATCTTCTTTTCCAGCGCGCCCGCCGACATGGCGTTGCGCACGGTGAAGCCGCCGCTGTCATCGGGTAGATATTTGGGCACGAGAAACAGGCTGATCCCCTTCACGCCCGCAGGCGCGTCTGGCAGGCGGGCGAGCACCAGATGCACGATATTCGGCGTCATTTCATGGTCGCCCGACGAGATGAAGATCTTCTGCCCGGTGACCGCGTAGCTGCCGTCGCCATTGGGCTGGGCGCGGGTCTTGAGCAGGGCAAGGTCGGTGCCCGCCCCGCCTTCGGTCAGCGCCATGGCCCCCATCCACTCGCCGCTGACCAGCGGCGGCAACCAGATCGCCTTGAGTTCGTCGCTGGCATGGGCGGTGATCGCTTCGGTCGCGCCGCGCGTCAGGCCGGGGAACAGGCCGAAGGACAGGTTGGCCGCCGACATCATCTCGTCCAGCCAGAGTTGCAGGATGAAGGGCAATCCCTGCCCGCCATGTTCAGGTGCGGCCGACAGCGCAGCCCAGCCGCCCTCGGCAAAGGTGCGATAGGCTTCGGTGAAGCCGGCCGGCACATGGACGACGCCGTCAACCAGCCGGCTCCCCTCTTCATCGCCGCTGCGGTTGATGGGGTGCAGGGTCTGCGAGCAGAGTTTGCCCGCTTCCTGCAGAACCGCCGTCGCCAGATCGCTGTCAACGTCCTTGCCCAGGTCCGCCATCGCCGCGTCAAAGCCCAGAACCTCGCGCAGGAGGAACTGATAGTCCGCAATCGGCGCAACATAATCCTGCATGATGAACCTCTCTGTCTTCTTCCACGGCCTTTGTCCGTACACTTATACCAAACACTTGTTACAGTATCAACTGCACCTTGGTCGGGTCGGTCCCAACCGCTCTCCCGGCGGTTTCAGCCGTGACGGAAAATGCGGTTGATCTGCGCGGCGATCTCAGACGGGGTCATACGCCCGAGCCTATACCAGTCGCCAGCGGAGTTGATGAGCGAGAGGAGCAGGTTGCGATAGATGGAACGGTCAATGTCGGCGGGCAGCGGCAGCGCGTCGACCAGCCCCCGGAACAAGTCCTCGAAGGCGTCTCGCCGGGTGCTCAACTGCCGCTGCACATCTTCGGGCACGTCACGAAAATCGTTCATCAGCGGCAGGGTGATGGAGTCCGGGTCAAGCTGAATGTCGACCAATGTGCTGACCGCCGCCGCCAGCCTGTCCCATGGCGCAACATGGCGGTTGGCCGCGTCCGCGATCCGCCGTTCCGCCGCATCGAGCGCGGCATTGTGCAGTTCGACGAACAGCGCGTCCTTCGACTTGATATGATGGTAGAGCGAACCGCCCAGCACCCCGGCCTGTTCGCCAATGTCGCGGATGGATGTGCCGCGATAGCCGTTGCGCGCGAACAGGCGCGCAGCGATTTCCAATATCTGGCGGCGGCGCGGGCTGGCGGCGTCGGGAAATTCGGTCAGCTTCATCATCGTCGCCACGCTACACAGGGCGGGCGGGCTACGCCAGTCTTCAACCCTGGGGCGGGGCCGTCCCGCCGATTTCGTCGCTGTCCAGCTTCTCGCCGATATTCAGGCCATGGCGCATCAGCATGGGCACATTGGCGGCGGCGAACAGCATCGACACGATGGTCACGCCCCACACCTTGACCGCCAGCCATGTGTCGAAGCTGAGCAAGGCGCGCATCGCTTCATTGGCTACCGCCATGCCGACGAAGAAAAACGCCCAGTTGCGCGACAGCTTGCGCCACCCTTCCTCCGACAGCCCGTCATAGGCGGCCTGAAGCAGATATTTGAGCAGCGGCTTGCCACGCATCAGCCCGGCGAACAGCATCGCCGCGAAGAAGGTGTAGATGATCGTCGGCTTGATCTGGATGAATTTCTCGTCATGAAAATAGATCGTGAGGCTGCCGAAAAACAGCACCAGCAGCGCCGAAAGCCACAGCATCGGCGACACGCGGCCCAGTTTCCATTTCGACACCAGCACCGCAATAACGATGGCCGCCATGAAGACCGCCGTGCCCGTGATTGCGCCTGCGAACTTGTAACCCAGGAAAAAGACCAGCAGCGGCCCGAAATCGAGCGCAAGGCTAAGCGTTCCGCCATGGGCGGGCCTGGCGGGGGCGTCAGCGGGCATAGGCTGTCCCCGCTATCGCCCGGGCCATGTCGCGCGCGTCGAAGGGGCGCAGATCCTCGATCTTCTCGCCCACGCCGATGGCATGAATAGGCAGCTTGTACTTCTCCGCCGCCGCGACCAGCACGCCGCCACGCGCGGTGCCGTCCAGCTTGGTCATCACCAGCCCCGTGACCTGCGCGGTTTCCTTGAACACTTCGATCTGGTTCAACGCATTCTGTCCTGTCGTGGCGTCCAGCACCAATATAACGTCATGGGGCGCCGCCGGGTTCAACCGGCCCAGCACCCGGCGAACCTTGGCCAATTCGTCCATCAATTCGGTCTTGTTCTGAAGCCGCCCGGCGGTGTCGACGATCAGCACGTCGATGCCAGTAGCCGTCGCCTGCCTCACCGCGTCGAAAACGATCCCGGCAGCGTCGCCGCCCTCCTTGCCCGCGACGATGGGGACGCCCAGGCGGTCGGCCCAAACTTTGAGCTGACCGATGGCGGCCGCGCGGAAGGTGTCGCCCGCCGCCAGCATCACGCCATAATCCTGTTCCAGATAGTTATGGGCAAGTTTCGCAATCGTCGTGGTCTTGCCCGATCCGTTGACACCGATCACCAATATGACCTGCGGACGCGGGAACGCCTCGATCTCCAGCGGCTGCGCCACCGGAGCCAGAACCTTCTCGATCTCCTCCGCGATGATCTCGCGCAGATATTCCTCGGTCAGTTCGCGATTATAGCGCCCCTCGGCCAGCCGGTCACGCACCCGCGCGGCCATGGCTGGACCAAGATCGCTGAGGATCAGCGCCTCCTCGATCTCGTCGAGCGTCTGGTCGTCCAGCGCGGCCTTGTTGAAAAGGCCGGTCAGATTTTCGCCCAGCTTGTCGGACGTGCGCTTCAATCCGCCGAAGAGGCGGTCGCGCCAGCTAGTCTTGTCGTTCATGCGAGCGCCTCTTGCGCGATCAGCGCGCCCTTCTCAAGTCCCGTGATGGCCGCCCGCACGATGGCGCCGGGCGGTTGCGGCGCGGCAAAGCGCACCGGCGCGAAATTTTCGGCGTGGCCGTTCATGCCGCTGCGTTCGACCAGCACCGACTGGACGGAGCCGACAAGGCCCGCCAGCCAGTGCGCGCGGCGCGCTTCGCAGGCGGCGCGCAGGCGCGCGGCGCGCTGCTTGACGGTCGCGCGGTCTACCTGCGGCATCCGCGCGGCGGGCGTGCCCTCTCGCGGCGAATAGGGGAAGACATGGCCGTGCACGATGTCGCACTGATCGACCAGCGCCAGGCTATTGGCGAACATCGCCTCATCCTCGGTCGGGAAACCGGCGATGATGTCGGCCCCGATGCCGATGTCCGGCCGGGCGGCTTTCAGCCGTTCGACCATGGCGATGGCCTGCGCGCGATTGTGGCGGCGCTTCATCCGCTTCAGGATCATGTCGTCGCCCGCCTGAAGCGACAGGTGAAGATGCGGCATAAGCCGCGGTTCATGGGCGATCAGGTCGAACAATCGCGCGTCGATCTCCACGCTGTCCAGCGAGGACAGGCGCAGCCGGGGCAGGCCCGGCACATGCTTCAATATCCGCTCCACCAGTTGCCCCAGCGAAGGCGAGCCCGGCAGATCGGGGCCATAGCTGGTCACGTCGACGCCGGTCAGCACGATTTCGCGATAGCCCGCATCGACCAGTTCGCGCGCCTTGTCGACCACGGCCCCCGCAGGCACCGACCGGCTGTTCCCCCGGCCATAGGGGATGATGCAGAAGGTGCAGCGATGGTCGCAGCCATTTTGCACCTCCAGAAACGCGCGGGCATGTTCGGCAAAGGCGCTGGCCATATGCGGCGTTGTCTCGCGCACGGCCATGATGTCGGAAACCTTCACTCTTTCCGTCACCCCAGCGAAGGCTGGGGTCTCAGGCCCAAAACTGCGCCCTATCGCCTGGGATCCCAGCCTTCGCTGGGATGACGAATAGTAGCTTGCCTCCATCTTCTCCCGATTGCCGATCACCCCATCGACCTCCGCCATCGCGGCGAAGGTTTGCGGCTCCGTCTGCGCGGCGCAGCCGGTGACGAGGATGCGGGCGTCGGGCCGATCCCGCTTCGCGCGACGGATCGCCTGGCGCGTCTGGCGCACGGCTTCGGCCGTCACGGCACAACTGTTGACGACGATCAGGTCGTCCTGCTCCGCCGCCAACTGGCGGATCGCCTCGCTCTCCGCGATGTTGAGGCGACACCCCATGGTGATGATGTCGGGACCAGCCATGGTCAGAAGCGGGTCCAGTCGGCCTCGCCATCGAAAACATGCGTTGCAGGGCCGGTCATGCGGATGGTTCCGCCCGGCGCCCAGTCGACGACCAGATCGCCGCCCGGCAGGCTGACCGTCACCGGCCCCGCCATCAACCGGCGGCGGATGGCGGCGACGGCGGTGGCGCAGGCGCCCGTTCCGCAGGCGCGCGTCAGGCCAGCGCCGCGCTCCCACACGATCAGGCGGATGTGGTTGTCGCCCGTGACCTGCGCGAAATTGACGTTCACCCGCTGGGGAAACAGCGGATCATGCTCGATCAATGGCCCCAGTCGGTCAAAGTTCACACCGTCCATATCTTCGACGAAGAAGATGACATGGGGATTGCCGACATTGACGGCGGCGGGCGGGGGCAGGTCTTCCCAGCTTGCGCTCATCGCCAGCGTGTCCATGGGAAGGCTAAGCGGAATCGCGTCCCAGTCAAAACGCGGCGCCCCCATGTCGACGCTGACGCCGCCATCGACCGCCTTCGCGTCGAGCAGCCCCGCCTTCGTGCGGATCGTCACGTCGCGGCCGACGAACAGGGGGACGCAGCGCGTGGCGTTGCCGCATGCCTCCACCTCGCTGCCATCGGCGTTGAAAATCTGCATCGACACATCGGCGTCGTCGGCGGCGCCAATGACGATCAACTGGTCGCAGCCGATGCCGGTGTGGCGATCGGCAATGGCGCGGGCGCGCGCCTGCGTCATCGCCACCGCGTCATCGCGCGCGTCGATCACGACAAAGTCGTTGCCCAGGCCATGCATCTTTGAAAAGCGTCCCATGATGGCCGCGCATTTAGGGGATGCGGGGGCAAAAGACCAGAGGCCCTACCGGGGGCCGGATCAGCCTCCTGCCTCCAGCACCGCCGTCGCGCGGGCGCGGCCATAGGCGATGTAGACGATCAGTCCGACCGCATTCCATAGGCCGCAGGCGATGATCGTCTGCATCGGCAGGCTGACGAACAGATAGGCGCAGCCCGCCATCGCGCCGATCCCCACAAACCAGGCGGCTGGCGCGCGAAAAGGCCGTTTCATGTCGGGCGCGCGGCGGCGCAGGACGATCAGGCACAGGCCGACGGCGGCGAAGGCGATCAGCGTCCCCGCATTGGCCAGCGCGGCGATCTCGTCGATGGGCAACACCCCGGCGATGATCGCCACCAGCAGGGCGGTGACGGCGGTGATGCGCGCGGGCGTGCCCCGCCGCGAGATGCGGGCGAGCGAGCGCGGCAGGAAGCCGTCGCGCGCCATCACCAGGAAGATGCGGCTCTGGCCATAGAGAAAGCCGAGCAATACCGTTGGCAGAGCAATCACGGCTGCAATGGCGACGATGCGCGCAACGCCCCCCTGCCCCATTTCGCGCAGGATCAGCGCCAGCGGCTCCGGGCTGTCGGCAAAGCGGGTGAAAGGCATCGCCCCGATGGCGGCGGCGGCCACCGCGACATAGATGAGCGTGCAGACGATGAGCGACCCGACGATGCCGATGGCCAGATCGCGATCCGGATTCTTCGCCTCCTCCGCTGCGGTCGAAATGGCGTCGAAACCGTAAAAGGCGAAGAAGATGATGGCGGCGGCCGCCATCACCCCGCGCTCCACCCCGTCCGGCCCCATATGCTTGGCAAAGCCAAAGGGCATGAAAGGCTCCAGATGCTGCGCATCGAACGCGGGCAGCGCGACCGCGACAAACAGGGTCAGCGTCGCGATTTTGACGAGCACCAGCAGGCTGTTGATCCGCGCGCTCTCATGCGTGCCGAGCATCAGCAGCCCCGCGACCACCGCGATGATGAAGATGGCGGGCAGGTTGATGAGCCCGCCCAGTTCCGGCCCCTGCGTCAATGCCTCGGGGAAACCGATGGCCGTCAGCAGCGGCGCGGCATAGCCCGACCAGCCCACAGCCACGGTGGAGACGACCAGCGAATATTCCAGGATCAGGCTCCATCCCACGATCCAGGCCACCCCCTCCCCCAGCACGGCATAGCTGTAGCTGTAGGCGCTGCCCGCCGCCGGCATCATCGTCGACAATTCGGCATAGGCGAGCGCCGCGCAGGCGCAGATTGCCCCGGCGATGGCGAAGGACAACAGCACCGCTGGCCCGGCGCGGTCCGCGCCCACCCCGATCAGCGTCAATATGCCCGTGCCGACAATCGCGCCGACGCCCAGCGCCAGCAGGTGCGGCCATGACAAGGTGCGGGCCAGCCGGCGCCCTTCATGCGCCGGCGTCATCGTCTCCATCGGCTTGCGGCGCGTCCAGCTCATGGCGTCTGCCTTCCCTTTTATGGCGGGGCCGACAGTTGCGCGAAGCCGGGCCAAGCGCAAGCCTACAAAGCGTGATGGCGGGCTCCGCAAGCGACTCGCGTCACGGCGACACCGCCCTGCCGCAGCGCCAGCGCGCAAGGCAAAACAACCATGGCATGTTCCCGCCATTCATGTTAACAGAATCTCATCACGCAGGCTGAAGGCCCGCGTGACCGCACAATCCAGTGTCAAGCAGCAATGGAGGCGGTTCATGGAGAAGAATGCCGAGTTCGACATTAATTACCTGCTGCACCGGCAGCAGATGTCGCTGATCCACGCCAATGCCGCCCGCTCCGCACAGGGCCGGGCCGCCTATGAAGACATGGCGCGCAACTACGCCGACCGCGTCCATGCCTACAAAATGCGGAATTGTGCGGCGCTGCAGGCGGCATAAAGCCCGCGTTCATGCGATCGGAGCGATGAGAGCGCCCATGCGTCTCTCATCCTCCTTCGCCGCTCGAGCCGCGACCATATTCATTCTGGCCGCTCTGACCACCGCCTGCGCGACTGTTTCGCCCGAATCGCGTTTGCGCAACGGGCTGATGGAGGCGGGGCTGTCGCCGCGCATGTCCGCCTGCATGGCGTCCGACATGGTCGACAGGCTCAGCATTTTGCAATTGCGCAGGCTGTCTTCGCTGGCCTCGCTCCGCAACTCCGACATGGGCAAGATGAGCGTCGACCGCTTTCTATACAAGATCCGCGCGCTTGAAGATCCGGAGATTTTTGCGGTCGCAAGCAAAGCTGCAATGCGCTGTGCAATGTGACGCGCCCCTCATAAAGCGCGTCATTGCCCATCTTGCCCCCAAATCGGTTTTGCAATTTTGCAAAGTCTTTTTGCGAAATTATTCTGGCCATGACCGCAGCCCTATGCTCTAGCCGCGGCACGCAAACATGTCTCGGAAAGGACGAGCTGGGCCCATGAATATCCATGAATATCAGGCGAAGGAATTGCTGGCGAAATTTGGCGCGCCGATCGCTGCGGGCTACGCCGCCTTCTCCGTCGACGAGGCGGTGGAAGCCGCCAAGAAGCTGCCCGGGCCGCTCTATGTCGTGAAGTCGCAGATCCACGCCGGCGGCCGCGGCAAGGGCAAGTTCAAGGAACTTAGCCCCGAAGCCAAGGGCGGTGTCCGCCTGGCCTTCAACCTGGATGAAGTGAAGGCGCACGCGACCGACATGCTGGGCAACACGCTGGTCACCATCCAGACCGGCGAAGCGGGCAAGCAGGTCAACCGCCTGTACATCACCGACGGCGCCGACATCGCCAAGGAATTCTACCTGGCGCTGCTGGTTGATCGCACCACCAGCCGCATCGCTTTCGTCGTGTCGACCGAAGGCGGCATGGATATTGAGGAAGTCGCCCACTCGACCCCCGAAAAGATCCACACCTTCTCCGTCGACCCGGCCACCGGCTTCCAGCCGCATCATGGCCGCACCGTCGCGGCGGCGCTGGGCCTATCGGGCGATCAGGCGAAGCAGGCCGCCAAGGTTGCCGGCGCGCTTTACAAGGCATTCGAGGCCACTGACGCCTCGCAGATCGAAATCAACCCGCTGGCGCTGACCGAGCAGGGCAACCTGCTGGTTCTGGACGCCAAGGTCGGCTTCGACGGCAACGCCATGTTCCGTCACAAGGACATCGCCGAACTGCGCGACCTGACCGAAGAAGACCCGGCCGAGGTCGAAGCGAGCGAATATGACCTCGCCTACATCAAGCTGGACGGCAATATCGGCTGTATGGTGAACGGCGCGGGTCTCGCCATGGCGACGATGGACATCATCAAGCTGAACGGCGAATTCCCCGCCAACTTCCTGGACGTCGGCGGCGGCGCCAACAAGGAAAAGGTGACGGCGGCCTTCAAGATCATTCTGAAGGATCCGGCGGTCAAGGGCATCCTGGTCAATATCTTCGGCGGCATCATGAAGTGCGACATTATCGCGGAGGGCATCGTCGCCGCCGCGAAGGACGTGAACCTGTCGGTTCCGCTGGTCGTGCGCCTGGAAGGCACCAATGTTGAAAAGGGTAAGGAAATCCTGGCTTCGTCCGGCCTGGCCATCGTCCCTGCGGACGATCTGGGCGACGCAGCCAAGAAGATCGTGGCGGAAGTGAGGAAGGCGGCCTGATACAGAGCGTAGCCTGAAAAAATATCTGAGGGTGCGGGTGGTCCGGAAACGGACCGCCCGCGCCCGCGCTGGCATTGAAAACGGAGGATGTTAAAGATGAAGATCCTTGTGCCCGTGAAGCGGGTGATCGACTATAATGTGAAGCCTCGTGTGAAGGCGGACGGGACGGGCGTTGATCTCGCCAACGTCAAGATGAGCATGAACCCGTTCGACGAGATCGCGGTCGAGGAAGCCATTCGGTTGAAGGAAAAGGGCGTGGCGACCGAGGTCGTGGCCGTTTCCATCGGCGTTGCGAAGGCGCAGGAAACGCTGCGCACGGCGCTGGCCATGGGCGCGGACCGTGCGATCCTGATCCAGACCGATGACGAGGTCGAACCGCTGGGCGTCGCCAAGCTGCTGGCCAAGGTGCAGGAAGAAGAAGGCGCGGGCCTCATCATCCTGGGCAAGCAGGCGATTGACGACGACAGCAACCAGACCGGGCAGATGCTGGCGGCGCTGCTGGGCCTGGCGCAGGGCACTTTCGCATCGAAGATCGAGGTTGAGGGCGACAGCGTCAGCGTGACCCGCGAAGTCGACGGCGGCCTGGAGACGGTCAAGCTCAGCACCCCCGCGATCATCACCACCGACCTGCGCCTGAATGAGCCGCGCTATGCCTCGCTGCCCAACATCATGAAAGCCAAGAGCAAGCCGCTCGCGACCAAGGCGCCTGCCGATTACGGCGTCGACATCACCCCGCGCCTGACGACGCTGAAGGTCGCCGAGCCGCCCAAGCGGTCGGCTGGCGTCAAGGTTGCCGATGTCGATGAACTGGTTGCGAAGCTGAAGGCCATGGGCGTCGCCGCCTGACCCGGCCCGATAAAGGATATAAGGATATGAAAACTCTCGTTTGGGTTGAACATGAGGGCGGCGCCGTCAAGGACGCGACCCTCTCCGCCGTCACCGCCGCATCGAAGCTGGGCGAAGTCCATCTTCTGGTCGCGGGCGAAGGCGTGTCGGGCGTGGCGGAAGCCGCCGCGAAGATCGCCGGCGTGGGCAAGGTCCATGTCGCCGACGACTCGGCTTTCGGCCATGCGCTGGCGGAAAATGTCGCGCCGCTGATCGTGGAGCTGATGGGGCATCATGACGCCTTCGTCGCGCCCGCCACCTCCAACGGCAAGAATATCGCGCCGCGCGTCGCCGCGCTGCTCGACGTGATGCAGTTGTCCGACATCCTGTCGGTCGAAAGCGCCGACACCTTCACCCGCCCCATCTATGCGGGCAACGCCATCGCCACCGTCCAGAGCAAGGACGCCAAGCTGGTGATGACCGTGCGCGGCACCGCCTTTGAAAAGGCGGCGAGCGAGGGCGGCGCGGGCGCGGTGGAAGCGGTGGCGTCGACCGGCGACAAGGGGATCAGCAGCTTCGTGAGCGCGGAAATCGCCAAGCTGGAGCGTCCCGAACTGACGTCCGCCAAGATCATCGTGTCGGGCGGCCGGGCTTTGAAGGACAGCGAGACGTTCGAGGCGACCATCTTCCCGCTGGCCGACAAGCTGGGCGCGGCCGTGGGCGCTTCGCGCGCGGCGGTCGACGCGGGCTATGTCCCCAACGATTATCAGGTGGGCCAGACCGGCAAGATCGTCGCCCCGGAAGTCTATGTCGCCATCGGCATTTCCGGCGCGATTCAGCATCTGGCCGGCATGAAGGACAGCAAGACCATCATCGCCATCAACAAGGACGAGGACGCCCCGATCTTCCAGGTCGCCGACATCGGCCTCGTCGGCGACCTCTTCAAGGTTGTGCCGGAACTCACTGAAAAGCTCTGACGCGATCGAGCAAGGATAAGGAAGGCCCCGGTGGAAACATCGGGGCCTTTTTTGATGGTCAGGCCATGGGCCGCGCGCAATCTCCGCCCTCGCCAAAGGGCAACAACGCCTCATAGACCGCCAGCGACGGCTTGCCCGCCACCGCATGCCCCCGCCGCAGCATGAAGGCGTGGCGGACGATTTCCGCCTGCTGTTCTATGCCATAGCGTTCGAAGGGCCTGCCCGGTTCAATGTCATAGGCATAGCGGCAAAAGGGGTGGCGCATCAGCGGCAGATACCATCGCCCCTTGCTCTGCGCCTGCCACACATGGGTCATTTCGTGGATGAAAAGCCCCTGCATCTGGCCAGGCGCGGCGCAGAAATCGTCGCAGAACAGGTCGCCTTGCGGATGAAACCATAAATGGCCGTCGGGCGCCATGGCGACGCGGCGCGGGTGGAGCGGCCACCATTTGCGCTGGTGGACGCGCACCCGGCCATAGTCGATCGCCGCGCCGAATATGGAGCGCGCCAACGCCACTTCGGCGCCAGTCAGCGCCCGGGCGGTCAATGGCCCCTATGCCCGGCCATGTTCCCGCTCATGTTCATGGCTTCGTGACCGCTCATGGCCTTGGCCGCCCCTTCGTCCGCTATGGCGTCTTTGGGCTTTTGCACCACGGCGTCGACGATAATCCGGTCGCCGTTGGAAAAGAGGAAGGTCAGCGGCATCTTGCCCTGCTCGACCGCCGCCGGGTTGATCCCCCACAACATGATATGCTTGCCGCCCGGCGCGAAGGTCACGGTGCCCTTGGCGGGCACATCCACGCTGTCGACGGCCTGCATCTTCATCATGCCCCCATCATTGATCGTTTCGTGCATCTCCACCCGCTGCGCCCGGTCGGTCAGCACGCCGCGCAGCGTAACCGGCGCGTCACCGCCATGCACCGTGAAATAACCCGCCGACGGGCTGTCGGCATTGGGGCTGACGCGGATCCACGCCTGGTCGACATAGGTGGGGGCGGGATCGCCGCAGGCAGCCAGCGAAGCAAGGCTGAACAACGCCAGAGCGGGGAAGATTGCGCGCATCGAAGGGGACTCCATCCACTGTCTCAATTCCGGTCGATGTCTAGGTAATGACCGCAGCGTCTTGTGCCAAGGAAAAGCGCGCCTATATCCCTCCTGCAAACCGGCCTTGCCTTGGCGCTTTCGTGAGGTATGGGGCCGCTAACCGCTGAATATGATTTGGGGTTGAAGAGGAAGAAATGGCTAAAGTTATCGGTATTGACCTGGGCACCACCAACAGCTGCGTCGCCGTGATGGACGGCGGCAAGCCCAAGGTGATCGAAAATGCGGAAGGCGCGCGCACCACGCCCTCCATCGTCGCCTTCGCCAAGGATGGCGAACGCCTGATCGGCCAGCCGGCCAAGCGCCAGGCGGTGACCAACGGCGACAACACGATTTTTGCGGTGAAGCGCCTGATCGGCCGCCGCTTCGACGATCCCATGACCCAGAAGGACATGGAACTCGTCCCCTATTCCATCGCCAAGGGCCCGAACGGCGACGCCTGGGTCAAGGCCGGTGGCCAGGATTACAGCCCGTCGCAGATCAGCGCCTTCATTCTTCAGAAGATGAAGGAAACGGCCGAGAGCTATCTGGGCGAAACCGTGACGCAGGCGGTCATCACCGTGCCCGCCTATTTCAACGACGCCCAGCGTCAGGCGACCAAGGACGCCGGCCAGATCGCTGGCCTGGAAGTGCTGCGCATCATCAACGAGCCGACCGCGGCCGCGCTCGCCTATGGCCTGGAAAAGCAGGACGGCAAGACCATCGCGGTCTATGACCTTGGCGGCGGCACCTTCGACATTTCGATCCTGGAGATCGGCGACGGCGTGTTCGAGGTGAAGTCGACCAACGGCGACACCTTCCTGGGCGGCGAGGATTTCGACTCCAAGGTCGTGCAATATCTGGCCGACGGCTTCCAGAAGGAGGAAGGCATTGACCTGACCAAGGACAAGCTCGCCCTTCAGCGCCTGAAGGAAGCGGCCGAAAAGGCGAAGATCGAGCTGTCCTCGGCCCAGTCGACCGAAGTCAACCTGCCCTTCATCACCGCCGACCAGAACGGCCCCAAGCACCTCGTCAAGACCATCACCCGGTCCGATCTGGAACGTCTGGTCGCCGACCTCATCAAGCGCACCATGGAGCCCTGCAAGAAGGCGATGGCCGACGCGGGCGTGACGGCGAGCGACATCAGCGAAGTGGTGCTGGTCGGCGGCATGACCCGCATGCCCAAGGTGCGCGAAGCCGTGAAGGAATTTTTCGGCAAGGAACCGCATACCGGCGTGAACCCGGACGAAGTCGTCGCCATGGGCGCCGCCATTCAGGCGGGCGTGCTGCAGGGCGACGTCAAGGACGTGCTGCTGCTCGACGTGACCCCGCTGTCGCTGGGCATCGAGACGCTGGGCGGCGTGTTCACCCGCATGATCGACCGCAACACCACCATCCCCGCCAAGAAGAGCCAGGTCTATTCGACCGCCGACGACAAGCAGCAGGCGGTGACGATCCGGGTGTTCCAGGGCGAGCGTGAAATGGCGGCCGACAACAAGCTGCTGGGTCAGTTCGACCTGGTCGGCATCCCCCCCGCGCCGCGCGGCGTGCCGCAGATCGAGGTCACGTTCGACATCGACGCCAACGGCATCGTCAACGTGTCCGCGAAGGACAAGGGCACCGGCAAGGAACAGCAGATCAAGATCCAGGCTTCGGGCGGTCTCTCCGACGCCGACATCGACCAGATGGTGAAGGACGCCGAGCGCTTTGCCGAGGAAGACAAGAAGAAGCGCGACGCGGCCGAGGCGAAGAACAACGCCGAAAGCCTGGTCCACACCACCGAACGCCAGCTCGAAGAGCATAAGGACAAGGTGGACGACGCGCTGAAGGGCGAAATCGAAACCGCGATCGCGGCCACCAAGTCGGCCATCGAAAGCGGCGAGCCCGAAGCCATGAAGACCAAGGCGCAGGAACTGGCGAGTGTCGCCATGAAACTGGGCCAGGCCATTTACGAAAAGGAACAGGCCGCCGCGGCTGCTCCGGGCGGCGACGCGCCGAAGGCCGACGACGATGTCGTCGACGCCGAATTTTCGGAAGTGGACGACAACAAGGCGTAAGGACTTCCCTCCCTCTCCCCTGCAGGGGAGAGGGCCGGGGAGAGGGGGAAGAGCAGGGCCATGTCTATGACTGAATTGACGGTCGCGATGGCCCCCTCTCCCAAACCCTCTCCCCTGAAGGGGAGAGGGCTTCTGGCATGACGATCGAAATCGACTATTATTCGCTGCTTGAGGTGGAAAAGACGGCCGACGCCGCCGCCATCAAGAGCGCCTATCGCAAAATGGCGATGAAATATCACCCGGATCGCACCGGGGGCTGCACTGACAGCGAGGCGAAGTTCAAGGCTGTATCCGAAGCCTATGAATGCCTGAAAGACCCGCAGAAGCGCGCGGCCTATGACCGTTATGGCCATGCCGCCTACACCAATGCCCAGTCGGGCGGCGGTGGCGGCGGCGGCTTTCGCGGCGGCCAGGGCGGCTTTTCCGATCTGGGCGACATTTTCGAGACGATATTCGGCCAGTCCGGCTTTGGCGGTGGCGGCGGGCGTCAGGCCCAGCGGCGCGGCGCGGACCTGCGCTACGACCTCGAAATCACGCTCGACGACGCCTATCATGGCAAGCAGACGCAGATCGACATCGAAGTGTCGGCCGCCTGCGACGATTGCGACGGTTCGGGCGCGCAGCCGGGCACCGGGGTCAAGACCTGCGGCACATGCGGCGGCCATGGCCAGGTGCGCGCGCAGCAGGGCTTCTTCGTCGTCGAACGGACTTGCCCGTCCTGCCATGGCGCGGGCCAGGTGATCGAAAGCCCCTGCAAGTCCTGCCGGGGCGAAGGCCGGGTCGACAAGCCCAAGTCATTGTCCGTCACCATTCCGCCGGGCGTGGACGAAGGGACGCGCATCCGCCTGTCGGGCGAGGGCGAATGCGGCGCGCGCGGCGCGCCTGCCGGCGACCTCTACATATTCCTGCATGTGAAGCGCCACACGATCTTCGAACGTGACGGCACCACTTTGTTCTGCCGCGCGCCGATCAGCTTCACGACGGCGGCGCTGGGCGGGATGATCGATGTGCCGGGGCTTGACGGCAAGCGGCATGAGATCCGGATTCCGGCCGGCATCCAGTCGGGCAAGCAGATCCGTCAGCGCGGCATCGGCATGCCGGTGCTCAATGGCCGCGGCCATGGCGACCTGGTCGTGCAGATCGATGTTGAAACGCCGTCGCGCCTGACGGCCAAGCAGCGCGAACTGCTCGAAGCCTTCCGCGAAACCGAAACCGGCGAGGAGTGCCCGCAGTCCAGCGGCTTCTTCAGCAAGATCCGCGAGATGTGGGACGACTTCAAGGATTGAGGCGTCGGGGGCGGCGCGCCGTCCCCCTCCCCGCCAAGCCCCCCCCTTGACGGAGAGGACGGCGCCCCCGACATCGACGGTCCGACCTTTTCACCGGCGCGAGTGACCATGACCGACATCAATCCCCTGCTCGAAGACAGCGACCTGCCCGATTTCGCGGCCATCCGCCCCGACCATGTCGTCCCGGCGGTCGAACAGGCCATTGCCGACCACAAGCGCGCCATCGACGCGATGACGGCTTCGGGGGCGGACAGTTTCGACGCGGTGATGCTGGCCGCCGAACGCGCCGATTTCGCCCTGTCGCGCACATGGTCGCCGGTCGGCCATCTCGCCTCCGTCGCGGATACGCCCGAACTGCGCGCCGCCCATGCCGATGCCCAGGCGAAGCTGACCGCCTATATGATGGAGGCGGGGCAGAATCGCGACCAGCAGCAGGCGGTGGCGCGGGTCGCCGCGCGACCCGATTTTGCGAGCCTGCCCGTGGCGCAGCGGCGCGCGGTCGACCTTGCCTTGCGCGGGTTCCATCTGGCCGGCGTCGCGCTGGAGGGCGAGGCGCGGCAGCGTTTTCTGGAGATCGGCGTCGAACTGGGCCAGCTTTCCACCGCCTTTGGCAACGCCGTGATGGACGCGACCGAGGCGTGGAGCGAACATATCACCGACGAAGCCCTGCTCGACGGCGTGCCGGAGAGCGACCGCGCGATCCTCGCCGCCTATGCCGCTGAAAAGGGGCTGGATGGCTGGCTCGTCGCCCTGCGTCAGCCCAGCGTGCTCGCCATCCTCTACCATGCCCGCAACCGCGACCTGCGCGCGCGCGTCTATCGCGCCAACGCCACCCGCGCATCCGATCAGGCGGACGACATGAGCTTCGACAATAGCGACCGGATCGAAGCGATCATGCGCCTGCGGCATGAGGCGGCGGGCATATTGGGCTTTGCCGACGCCGCCGCCCATTCGCTGGAAACCAAGATGGCGGAGGATGCGGACGAAGCGCTCGCCTTCCTCGCCGACCTGGCGAAGCGGGCGCGGCCGGTGGCCGAGCGCGAACTGGCGGAATCGCGCGCCTTTGCGGCCGACAGGCTTGGCCTAGACGACCTGCAACCCTGGGACGTCAATTTCGTCGGCGAAGCGATGCGGCGCACGCTGCACGGCGTCGACCAGCAGCAAATCAGGCCCTATTTCCCGCTACCGCGCGTGCTGGCGGGGACACAGGCGCTGATCCACAATCTGTTTGGCGTCACCCTGCGCGAACGGACGGGCGTGTCGACATGGCACAGAGACGCGATCTTTTATGACCTGGTCGATGCCGATGGCGCGGTCGTCGCGGGCGTCTATTGCGACCTTTTCGCCCGCGCGGGCAAGCGCGGCGGGGCATGGATGGACGTGTGCCGATCCCGCTTTCGCGATGCAGACCGGCTGCATCGCCCGATCGCTTATCTCACCACCAATTTCGCGCCGCCTGCGGGCGACCAGCCGTCGCTGCTGACGCATGACGATGTCGTCACCCTGTTCCACGAATTCGGCCATGTGCTGCATCATTTGCTGACGCAGGTCGACATTCCCTCCATCGGCGGGATTTCCGGCGTGGAGTGGGACGCGGTGGAACTGCCCAGCCAGTTCATGGAAAATTTCGCCTGGGATCGCGACACGCTGGTGGCGCTGTCGGGCCATGTGGAACATGGCGGCCCCCTGCCCGACGCCCTGTTCGACGCGATGCTGGCCGCGCGGCAGTTCCAGTCGGGCCTTGCCATATTGCGCCAGATCGAGTTCGCCACCTTCGACCTGCGCCTGCACCGCGATTATGACCCGGTCGAAGGCGCGCGGGTCAACCAGATGCTGGCGGAGGTGCGCGCCGCCGTCGCCGTCATCCAGCCGCCCGAATGGAACCGCTTTGCCCATGGTTTCGGCCATATCTTCGCGGGCGGCTATGCGGCGGGCTATTACAGCTATTTGTGGGCGGAACTGCTCTCGGCCGATGCGTTCGAATTGTTCGCCCATGGCGACCTGCCCGGTGGCGGGGCCAGCGCCTTCCGCCGGGAGATTTTGGCGGCGGGCGCGAGCCGCAGCGCGGCCGAGAATTTCGAGGCCTTCGCCGGACGCCCGCCACAGATCGACGCGCTGTTGCGCCTGCGGGGCCTGGCCGCCTGACATGGAAAAGGACCGGTCCCCTATTGGAACCGGCCCTCCCCACGCCCGACGCGATCGGGCTGTTCAGCAGTTGCGGTCGATGGCGCGACCCGCCAGAGCGCCGACGCCCGCGCCGATGATGGCGCCAGCGGTGCCGTCGCCGCGATCATAGCGGCCGCCGCCCTTGGCGATTTCATTGCCCAGCAGGCCGCCGGCGATCGCGCCGATGATGGTGCCGCCTGTGCCATTGTCCCGGCAGCGATAACCGCCGCGATAGCCGCGATAATAGTTGTTGCTGTAGTAACGACCGCCGCCGCGATAATAGCGGTCGCCCCGGTAAACATCGCCGCGATAGCCGCGATAACCCCGGTCGCTCCGATAATAGTCGCCCGCGCGATAATCGCGGTGATAGCCGTCCCGCGCCATGGCAGGGGTGGCGGTTGCGGCCAGCGACGCAACGCCCATGGCCAGCGCCGCGCTCATGTTGATCAGCATCTTCGTCTTCATGGCGTTGCTCCTCACAACTGAAAAAAATCGAAACCCAACTCGACGGACCCTCCATCGATTGATGCCCTTATGATCGATTCGCTTTGAGCCGATGCTGAATGGGGGTGACAGCCGTGGTTCAGTTATCCTGCATTCATCCTTCCGGGCTGTGCTCTCGCCGCAAATGCCCTATCGCGATGACCGATGCGCCGAATCCTCATCATCCTGGCCCTGGCCGTCGCGCTGCTGCCCGCACCCGACAAGCATAAGCCGGCGCCGCTGCGCGCGGGCACATTGCTGGTCGCCATGCGGCCCCTGCCGCTTCATGCGGGCGACCCGGGCCGGACGATGGCGGGCGCCCTGCCCTTTCTGGGCGCGTGGGAACTGACCAGCGATAACCCGGCCTTTGGCGGCCTGTCGGCGTTGCTGGTCGAACCGGGCGACCGGGTGCTGGCATTGAGCGATTCCGGCACGCTGATGGGCTTCAACATGCGCGCCGACGATCAGCGCCGCCCCTTCATCGCCCCCCTGCCGATCAGCCCGGCCGAACGGGACAAGCCATGGTGGTGGTGGGATTCGGAAAGCCTGACCCACGATCCCCAAAGCGGCCGATACTGGGTCGGTTTTGAATTGCAGAACCGTATCTGCCGCTATTCCCCCGGCTTCGCGCGGGTCGAATCCTGCCGCGGCTGGCCGCAAATGGCCGATTGGCCCAAGACCGGGTCGATCGAAAGCCTCGCCCGGCTGTCCGATGGCCGTTTCCTCGCCATCGGTGAAATGGCGATGACGCGCGAAGGCGCGCATCAGGCGCTGCTGTTTCCCGGCGATCCGGCCGATCCGGCGACGGCCGACCCGATCCCGCTCGGCCTTGTTCCGCCACAGGGGTTCCGCCCGACCGATGCGGTGGCGCTGGATGAGCGGCGGCTCCTGATTCTGGGCCGCCGGTTGACGCTGGCGGAGCTGTTCACCGGGGCGGTGGCCATTGTCACCCTGCCCGACCATCCGCGCGCCGGCGACCGCATCGTCGGGCGCACGCTGGCGCGGCTCGCCCCGCCCCTGCTGGCCGACAATTATGAAGGGATCGCCCTGTCGCGCGACCATGCGGGAAGACGCAATCTGTGGATCGTGTCGGACGACAACCATGAATTTTTCCAGCGCACCCTGTTGCTGCGCTTCGCCCTGCCCGACGATCTGTAGACGGGCGCGCTTGATCCTCGCCGGACCGGGGCCTAAACCCCGGCCATGACTCATGCCGCCTATCCCGCGCTTCGCCTGCGTCGCCCCCGCGTTTCGGCCTGGAGCCGGACGCTGCACGCCGAAAACCGCCTGTCGCCCGCCGATCTGATCTGGCCGCTGTTCGTTACCGATGGCGATGGCGTCGAGGAGCCGATCCTGTCGCTGCCGGGCGTGTCGCGCTGGTCGGTGGACCTGATGACGTCGCGTGCGAAAGAGGCGCGGGACGCGGGCATACCCTGCCTCGCCCTCTTCCCCAACACCCAGCCCGACCGCCGCAGCGATGACGGAACGGAGGCGCTCAATCCCGACAATCTGATGTGCCGGGCGATCCGCGCGATCAAGGATGCCGTGCCCGACATCGGCATCCTGACCGATGTGGCGCTAGACCCCTATACCGCCCATGGGCAGGACGGGCTGCTCGATGAAAATGGCTATGTCGTCAACGACGCCACCATCGACATGCTGATCGGCCAGTCGCTCAATCAGGCGGCGGCGGGCGCGGACATCATCGCGCCCAGCGACATGATGGACGGCCGGGTCGGCGCGATCCGCGAGGCGCTGGAGGAAACCGGCCACGCCAATGTCCAGATCATGGCCTATTCCGCCAAATATGCCAGCGCCTTCTATGGCCCCTTCCGCGACGCCGTCGGTTCGCGCGGGCTGCTCAAGGGCGACAAGAAAAATTACCAGATGGACCCGGCCAACAGCGACGAGGCGCTGCGCGAAGTGGCGCTCGACATCGCCGAGGGCGCGGACAGCGTGATGGTGAAGCCGGGACTGCCCTATCTCGACATCGTCGCGCGGGTGAAGGCCGCCTTCAACATCCCCGTCTTCGCCTATCAGGTGTCGGGCGAATATGCGATGATCGAGGCGGCGGCATCGGTCGGCGCGGGCGACCGCGACGCGCTGGTCCTGGAAACGCTGATGGCGTTCAAGCGCGCGGGCTGTTCCGGCGTCCTGACCTATCACGCGCTGCACGCCGCGCGCCTTCTGGGAGCCTGACGCCATGGCGCGATTTCCCGATGTTTCCATCATCCCGTTCAAGGGCAAGACCCCGGTCATCCACGAAACCGCCTTCGTCGCGCCCGGATGCCGCCTGATCGGCGACGTGGAGATCGGACCAGGCGCCAGCATCTGGTATAATTGCGTGATCCGCGCCGACGTGAACCAGATCCGCATCGGCGCGCGCAGCAATGTGCAGGACGGCACGGTCATTCATTGCGACAGCCCGGACGAGGAAAATCCCGGCGGCTTCCCGACCCTGATCGGAGAGGATGTGCTGATCGGCCATATGGCGATGATCCATGGCTGCACGCTCAAGGACCGCGCCTTTGTAGGCCTCGGCGCCATCGTGATGGACGGTTGCATGGTGGAGAGCGATGCGATGATCGCGGCGGGCGCGCTGCTGTCCCCCGGCAAGACCGTGCCCGCCCGCCAGCTATGGGCGGGACGTCCGGCAAAGTTTATGCGTGAACTGAGCGACGCCGCCGTCGCCCGGCTGCGCGGCGGCGCTGAACGCTATGTCGGCTATGCCGCCCAGCACAAGGCGGCGGTGGAGGCGGAACTGGGCTGATAACGCCCCGTCAGGGTTGAGCGAGGCGGGCCTTCAGCGCGTCGATCCGGTCATTCTGGCTATCGACGATGGCAAGGGCGGCGGCCCGCGCGCTGTCTATCTCCGCCGCGCCGCCCGAAGCCCTGCCTTCTGCAATGGCGGACAGGCGATCGACATAGAGGACGTCCAGGCTGGCGAGCGCCGACACGCTGTCGTTGCGGGCGGATTCGAGCGCGCTGACCGCCTGTTGCGCGCTGACCCACGCTTCGCTGGATATGACCGAACCCGACGCCGCGCGGGCCAGCCTTTCCGCCCCGGCATAGCGGCCGTCAAAGGCATCGCGGCCAGACTGCGCCTGCGCGGTCAACCGGGCCAGTTCCGCCGCCAATGCGCTGTCGGCAGGAGCCGGAACGGCGGGCGCGGATGGGCTGGCCGTCGGCGCGCCTTCCACCGCGCGCTTGGCGAGCGAGGGATAATTGCCGGGCGCACCCGCGCAACCGGACAGCAACAGGGCGAGCGAAGGCAGGATGCGCGAACGGATCATAACGATCCTGCATCTAGGGCGGCGCGGCGAGCGGCGCAATGGCGCGCGCGCAACTTCGCCGGCAAACATCCCGCACGCCATGCAAAGGGGGTGACATGCCGGGCGCGGTCGTGTAAAGGCGCGCCACCGGACCCATGACGGGTCCACCGTCCGAGACAGTTGGTGAAGGGTATATGCCCTTCTTAATGCCCAGCCTAGACGGGGAAAAGTTCTTTGCCGGCAGGGCTTTGGCCCATTGCCGGGTCTGCCCTTCCTCTTTGGAACGGGCCAGTCGACCGCCTTCCCCTTCGGACCAATGCCCCGTGGCGCGGCAGCAATGCCGATTCGCGGGTTTCAGTCGCATGGCGGGATTGTCTCGCCATGCTTGTATGGGAGTATGGCATGGATCGTAATCAGAAAGCTGAGGTCGTTTCCGCGCTGAACGCAGAGCTGGGCCAGGTCGGCGTCGTCGTTGTGACGCGCAACCTGGGCATGACCGTCGCACAGTCGACCGTCCTGCGCCAGAAGATGCGGGAAGCGGGCGCGTCCTACAAGGTTACGAAGAACCGCCTCGCCAAGATCGCCCTGGATGGCACCGACTATACCGGCCTCAGCGACCTGCTGACCGGCCCCGTCGGCCTCGCCACTTCGGTCGATCCGGTCGCCGCCGCCAAGGTTGCGATCGATTTCGCGAAGACCAACGACAAGATCGAGATCGTTGGCGGCGCGATGGGCACCATGCTGCTCGACGCGGAGGGCGTGAAGGCCCTGGCGTCGATGCCGTCGCTGGATGAACTGCGCGCAAAGCTCGTCGGCCTTATCGTGGCCCCGGCGACCAAGCTCGCAACCGTCACCCAGGCTCCGGCTGCGCAGCTGGCGCGGGTCTTCAACGCATATGCGGAGAAGGAAGCGGCCTGACCGGCCCGGTTCCGACCTTAAATTTCATTGCAACATCACGGGTCATTGAACGACCCCCGAAGGGAAAAACATCATGGCAGACATCAACGCACTGGTCGACCAGCTCTCGGCCCTCACCGTCCTCGAAGCTGCTGAGCTGTCGAAGGCTCTGGAAGAAAAGTGGGGCGTTTCGGCCGCCGCCGCCGTCGCCGTCGCTGGCCCGGCCGCTGCCGCCCCCGCCGCCGCTGTTGAAGAACAGACCGAATTCGACGTCATCCTGACCGGCGACGGCGGCAAGAAGATCAACGTCATCAAGGAAGTCCGCGCCATCACCGGCCTTGGCCTCACCGAAGCCAAGACCCTGGTGGAATCGGCTCCCAAGGCGATCAAGGAAGGCGTCAGCAAGGACGAAGCCGAGAAGGTCAAGAAGCAGCTTGAAGAAGCCGGCGCGACCGTCGAACTCAAGTAAGGCTTTTCATGGCCTGGCCCCGGCGTCAGCCGGTGGCCGCGAAAAAGAGGGTGGCGTCTGCGGGCGCCGCCCTTTTTTGTTGCGCCGGGGGGGGCGCCAGCGATCCGTCAGATATTCGCCTCCAGCAGGGCGATTTCGGCGGTCAGCGCAAGGATTTCGGCGCGGATGGCGGCGATCCAGCTTTCCCGTTCATTGCGTTCCCGCAGCGGGATTTTCGCCTTAGACAAGCGCTATGCCGCTACCCTGATGACCGCAATCTTCGATTTGCAAGCTATGAAGGCACCGACCGATCAGCATCCACAAGTCGGGGCTTTGGCCGCACGATGGATACTGAAACAAGTTCAGCATGACAGTGGAAGGGTGGCGGCCGGGCTGTTCGCTGGCCTCCTCCGCTGAGGGAAAGGCGCCCCTCAATCCAGATTCGGCCGCAGATATCGCTCCGCCGTCTCCAGATCGATGCCGCGCCGCGCCGCATAATCCTCCAACTGGTCGCGGCCCACGCGCGCGACGCCGAAATATTCGGCCTGCGGGTGGCCGAAATAAAAGCCGCTGACCGCCGCCGTCGGCAGCATGGCGAAACTTTCGGTCAGCGAAATGCCGGTCGCATGATGCGCGTCGAGCATGTCGAACAATATCGGCTTCAGGCTGTGTTCCGGGCAGGCGGGATAGCCGGGCGCGGGGCGGATGCCGCGATATTGTTCCTTGATGAGCGCTTCGTTGGTGAGCTGCTCGCCCTCCGCATAGCCCCATAGCGCGGTGCGGACATAATGGTGCAGCCGCTCGGCAAAGGCTTCGGCCAGGCGGTCGGCCAGCGCTTTCAGCAAAATATCCGAATAATCGTCGATCGCCGCCTTGAACCGGGCCAGATGCGGCTCGATGCCGTGGATCGACACGGCGAACCCGCCCATCCAGTCGCCATCATGGCTGATGAAGTCGGCGAGGCACATATTGGCCCGCCCTTCCCGCTTGCTGATCTGCTGGCGCAGCATCGGCAGCCGGACATGCTTTTCATCCTCGACATGGACGATGATGTCGTCCCCCTCCCGCCGGCAGGGCCACAAGCCCGCGACGCCCCGCGCCGTCAGCCATTTTTCGCTGACGATCCGGTCCAGCATCTTCTGCGCGTCGGCGAACAGGCTCTTCGCGCTTTCGCCGACCACCGCATCCTCCAGGATTGCGGGATAATTGCCCGCCAGCTCCCATGCGCGGAAGAAGGGCGTCCAGTCGATATAGTGGACCAGATCCTTCAAATCCCAGTCGGGGAAGCTGTGCACGCCGGGCAGCAGCGGCCGGGGCGCCTTCAGGCTCTCGTCGATCTCGAACGCATTGGCGCGCGCATCCTCTATGCTGACCAGCGCGCTCTGCCCCTTGTTGGCGCGGGCCACGCGGACATGTTCATAATCGTCCTTGGTCTTGCGGACGAAATCATCCTTCTGCGTTTCCGAAACCAGCGCGGTGGCGACCCCCACGGCGCGGCTGGCGTCCAGCACATGGACGACCGGGCCGGTAAAGGCCGGGTCGATGCGCAGCGCGGTGTGGACCTTCGACGTGGTCGCCCCGCCGATGAGGAGCGGCATGGTCATGTTGGCGCGCTGCATTTCGGCGGCGACGGTCACCATCTCGTCAAGGCTGGGGGTGATGAGGCCGGACAGGCCGATCATGTCGGCCTCATTCTCGTTCGCGGCCTTGATGATGTCCTGCCAGGGCACCATGACGCCCATGTCGATGACTTCAAAGCCGTTGCACTGGAGCACGACGCCGACGATGTTCTTGCCGATGTCGTGGACGTCGCCCTTGACAGTCGCCATGATGATCTTGCCCTTGCCCTTGGCGCCGGGCTCCTTCGCCGCTTCGATATAGGGCAGAAGATGGGCGACCGCCTTCTTCATCACGCGGGCGGATTTCACCACCTGGGGCAGGAACATCTTGCCCGCGCCGAACAGGTCGCCGACCACGTTCATGCCGTCCATCAGCGGGCCTTCGATCACCTCGATCGGCTTGTCGGCGGCGAGGCGCGCTTCCTCCGTATCCTCCACCACATACATGTCGATGCCCTTGACCAGCGCATGTTCCAGGCGCCTGGCCACCGGCCAGCCGCGCCATTCCTGCGCGGCTTTCTCGGACGCGGCGTCCTTGCCCTTGTAGCTTTCGGCGAGCGCGACGAGCCGGTCGCCCGCTTCCGGATCGGTGTTGAGCAGCACATCCTCGCACGCCTTGCGCAGCGCCGGGTCGATGGCGTCATAGACGTCGAGCTGGCCCGCGTTGACGATGGCCATGTCCATGCCCGCCGGGATGGCGTGATACAGGAACACGCTGTGCATCGCGCGGCGCACCGGCTCATTGCCGCGGAAGGAGAAGGAGAAGTTGGAAAGCCCGCCCGAAATATGGACATGCGGGCAGCGCGCCTTGATCTCCCGGCACGCCTCGATGAAGTCCATGCCGTAATTATTATGCTCCTCGATCCCCGTCGCGACGGCGAAGATATTGGGATCGAAGATGATGTCCTCGGGCGGAAAGCCGATGGACAGCAGCAGCTTGTAGGCGCGCTCGCAGATTTCGACCTTGCGGTCTTTCGTGTCCGCCTGCCCCGTCTCGTCAAACGCCATGACGACCACCGCCGCGCCATAGGCCATGCACTTGCGGGCATGTTCCAGGAAGATCGCTTCGCCTTCCTTCATGCTGATGGAGTTGACCACCGGCTTGCCGGATACGCATTTCAGCCCCGCCTCGATCACCTCCCATTTGGAGCTGTCGATCATCACCGGCACGCGGCTGATGTCCGGCTCGGCGGTCATCAGCTTGAGGAAGGTCGTCATCGCCTCGACCGCGTCGAGCAGCCCCTCGTCCATGTTGACGTCGACGATCTGCGCGCCATTCTCCACCTGATCGCGCGCGATGTCGATGGCGGCGGCATAGTCGCCCGCCATGATCAGCTTCTTGAACTTGGCCGATCCGGTGACGTTGGTGCGTTCGCCGATGTTGACGAAGGTGGCGGTGGTCTGGGTGGTCATTGTCTAGCTCGTCACCCCAGCGAAGGCTGGGGTCTCCCCGTGTTGAAGTGCGCCCCAAGAGGCGCGAGATCCCGGCCTGCGCCGGGATGACGGTGTATTCTTACGCCGCGATATGCATAGGTTCCAGGCCCGCGAGCCGCGTCACCACCGGCAATTCCGGCACCTGCCGCGGCTTGTGCCCGGCCAGCGCCTTCGCCACCGCGCCGATATGCGCGGGCGTCGTGCCGCAGCAGCCGCCGACCGCGTTGACCAGCCCTTCATCGACCCAGTCGCGGATCAGCTGCGCCGTGGTTTCCGGCAACTCGTCATATTGCCCCAGTTCATTGGGCAGGCCCGCATTGGGATAGGCGAGGATCAGCGTGTCGGCGTTCTTCGACAGGTCGGACAGATAGGGCCGCAGCAAATCCGCGCCAAAGGCGCAGTTCACCCCGATGGTCAGCGGCTTCAAATGCCGGAGCGAATACCAGAAGGCGTTGATCGTGTGACCCGACAGGTTGCGGCCCGACATGTCGGTGATGGTGAAGCTGAGCATCAGCGGCACAGGCCGCCCCACCGCAGCTTCCGCCTCGCGCGCGGCCATGCCCGCCGCCTTGGCGTTGAGGGTATCGAAGCAGGTTTCGACCAGCAGGAAATCGACCCCGCCTTCGATCAGCGCGTCGCACTGTTCGCGATAATCGGCCTTGAGCGTGTCGTAATCGACCTCGCGATAGGCCGGGTCGTTGACGTCGGGCGAGATCGACAGCGTCTTGTTCGTCGGCCCGATCGACCCGGCGACGAAACGGCGGCGGCCATCCCTTGCCGTCGCCGCATCACAAGCCTTGCGGGCGATATGGGCGGCCGCGACGTTCAATTCCCGCACCAGATGTTCGCAGCCATAATCGGCCATGGCGATCTTCGTGGAACTGAAGGTGTTGGTTTCGATCATGTCCGCCCCGGCGTCCAGATAGGCGGTGTGGATCGCCTCCACGATATCCGGGCGCGTCAGGCACAGAAGGTCGTTATTGCCCTTCTGGTCCTTTTCGAGCGGCAGGTCGCCGCGATAATCCGCCTCGGTCAGGCCATATTTCTGGATCGACGTGCCATAGCCGCCGTCGAAGATCAGGATCTTCTCGGCCGCCAGGGCGCGAAATTCTTGTTCGGCGCTCATCATCAAAACTCCGTCTATCCGACAAAATCCGTTCGTCCAGAGCAGGAGACTGAGCTTGTCGAAGGCTCCGTATCGAGGATCCTTCGATACGCCATTTCGACTTCGCTCAATGGCTACTCAGGACGAACGGGAAACAAAAGTCACGCCGCAACCTCGGCCTGTGCTTTCGGGCGCAGCCCCAGCATATGGCAAATGGCATAGCTCAGCTCCGCCCGGTTGAGCGTGTAGAAATGCAGGTCGCGGACCCCGCCCGCATAAAGCTTGCGGCACAATTCCGCCGCCAGCGTGGCGGACACCAGTTGCCGCGCGGCCGGATGATCGTCCAGCCCGTCGAACAGGCGGCCCATCCAGTTGGGAACGCTGGTGTTGCACATCGCCGACATGCGCTGGACCGCCGCGAAATTGCTGACCGGCATGATGCCGGGGATGATTTCCGCATCGATCCCGGCGGCGGCCGCCGTGTCGCGAAAGCGGAAGAAGCAATCGGGTTCGAAGAAGAATTGCGTGATCGCGCGGGTCGCCCCGGCGTCGAGCTTGCGCTTCAAATTGTCGATGTCGCTCTGCGCGCTCGCCGCTTCCGGGTGGATTTCGGGATAGGCGGCGACGGAAATTTCGAACGGGTGCCGCTTCGCCAGCCCCTGGACCAGGTCGGCTGCGCCCTGATAGCCTTGGGGATGCGGCTGGAACCGCTCGCCCGCCTGCGGCGGATCGCCGCGCAATGCGACGATATGGCGCACTCCCGCCTCCCAATAGGCGTCGGCGACGGCGGCAATCTCGTCCTTGCTGGCGGCAACGCAGGTCAGGTGCGCGGCGGCGGCCAGCGGCGTTTCGCGCGCGATGCGGGCGACCGTGTTGTGCGTCCGCTCCCGCGTGGAGCCGCCCGCGCCATAGGTGACGGAGACGAACTGCGGCGCCAGCGGCGTCAGCGTGCCGATGGCGGACCAGAGCTGCTCCTCCATCTTCTCCGTCTTGGGCGGAAAAAATTCAAAGCTCACCCGGATGTCGCCGGCCAGATCGGCGAACCATGGCGCCTCGTTGGATTGGGTCATGTCACTCGTCGTCCTTCGATCGGCGGAACCTGCGCCGATGCGCGGCGGCGGCCCAGCCATAATTTCACCGTCAATTCCTGCCCCGGCAGCGAATCCGTCCGCTCCAGGTCCAGCCCGGCCGCGTCGAACCAGCGTTCAATCTGGTCGTCGGCAAAGCCGAGCCGGGCGTGCTGGTCCCGCGTCCGCAATTCCTCGCGCTGATGCGGCGCGAAATCGGCGATCAGCACACGCCCGCCGCCGCCGCACACCCGCGCCGCCTCCGCGATCACCGCTTCCGGCGCCGGCGCATAATGGAGCACCTGATGCAAGACAACCGTGTCGGCGCTCTCCTCCGCCAGCGGCAAGGCCATGAAATCGCCCATCACCAGCGCATATTTGTCGCCGGCATCCGCGGGCAGCTTGGCCCGCGCCAGCCGCAGCATGTCCGGGCTGCGATCAATGGCGGTCACCTGATCGGCCTGCGGCCCGAACAGTTCGATCATGCGCCCGGTGCCGGTGCCGATGTCGAGCAGCCGCCCTACGGGTTGTCCGCCCAGAATCGCCCCCATGCGCGCTTCGACATCGGCTTCGGCGACATGCAGCGACCGGATGGCGTCCCATTGTTCGGCATATTGCGCGAAATAGGCCTCGGCCGCGCGCGAACGGTCGTTGCGCACCGCCGCCAGCCGGGCAAGGTCCGCCCGCTGCCACAAATCCTCATTTTCCGAAGGGGGCAAGCGGTCGAACATATCGAGCAGCGCCGCCGCCGCATCGCTGCGAGCGATCCGCAGGAAAACCCAGTTTCCTTCCTTGCGCCGATCGACCAGCCCAGCTTCGGCCAGAATGCGCACATGGCGGGAAACGCGCGGCTGGCTCTGCCCCACCACCACCGCGATTTCCCCGACCGCCAGCTCCATGGCGCGCAACAGACAGACGATGCGCAGCCGCGTCGGGTCCGCCAGGGCCCGGAAAATATCCAGCATCGCGCTCATGGCCCGCTTATATAAAGAAATCTTTATATACGTCAAGACGCCTGCCTGACGGGCTTATTCTCAACCATCCGTCTCAGGAATTCATGTTCCATGCAGGAATGGGATTGCCTTGATCGGGCCGAAGCATTACGAATCAGCGTGCAGGCGCAAATGGGGGTGAAACTTTCTCCGAGAGTTGTCTGCACATGTTTATTCTCAGAGAGGGGTTTCCATGACCAAGACGATCGCTCTTTCGTTCGTACTCGCCGCTTCGCTCGGCCTGGCCGCTTGCACCGGCGGTGCTGAAAACAACACGACCAACAACGCTGTCAACGCCGTCGAAAACGCCGCTGAAAACGCGATGAACGCTGCCGAAAACGCCGGCAACGCTGCTGAAAACGCCGCCAACGTGGCGAACAACGCCGCCAACGCGATGTAATTTCGCCGTTTTCGGACGAAGGAAAGAGGTCGCTCCGGCATGGAGCGGCCTTTTTTCTTGCCCGCAAACGGTTTAGAAAAACGCCTATGAACAGCTATTCGCCCTTCGTTCCGCGCATCGCGGCCATGCTGCTCCTGTCTCTGGCCAGCGCCTGCGGGTCGGGCGGCAATGATGGCGTGGGCGGGGTCAGCGCCTCCGAAGCCGAGGCGCTGAACGCCGCCGCCGCCAGGCTGGATGCACAACAGGGGTCGGCGGAAAAGCCCAGAACACAGCTCAACCCCGCCGCAACGCGCGCGGCGGCGGCCAAACAGTCGCCCCACTGACCGGTCGACACCCCGCGCCGGACGGCGCAGGGCCGTCATCTAAAAGCTATTCGACTTCCTCGACTGGGGCGGTCGGGCCATTCTTCAGAATGGATTCGATGGCGTTGCGCGCGTTGGCGCGGCTCGAATAACCTTCCGTCCAGAAAATCACTTCGCTATTATATTTGAACTTGGCGACAAACTCGCCAGCCTTGTTCTTTTCGATCACGAATTTGTGCGCCATCCCTGAACTCCCCTATCGAAACCGCGCCGGAGAATAGGGCGTGGCATCAATGCTGGCAATCGTTTCGGACACGGCTCGACCATCAATCAGCGATGCGGCCAGCATGGCGGCGGCGGGCGCTGTCTGTATGCCAAAGCCGCCCTGCCCCGCGAACCAGAAGAAGCCGGGTTCATCCGGCTCAAAACCATAAACGGGCGCGCGATCAGGCGCAAAACTGCGCAATCCCGCCCAGCGATGCTCCAGCGCCGCAACGGTCCAGTCGACCGCCCCCGCAAACCGATCCATGGCCACCGCCACGGCCATTTCCTCGGCCGCGACATCGCCCGGCTCGCAATAGTCCTCGTCATGGGGGGTCAGCCACAGCCGCCCCGCGCCCTCGGGCTTGAAATAAAATTGCCCGCGCATGTCCATGACCAGCGGCAGATCGGGCGAAGGCAGGCCCGGCACCCGCAACTGCACCATGGTCCGCCGCAACGGCATGATGCCGACCGGCGCAACGCCGCAGGCCGCCGCGACCCGATCCGCCCAGGCCCCAGCGGCGTTCACGATCATGGCGGCGCTTATCGCGCCGGCGTCGCTCTCGACCTCCCAGCCGCCCGCCACCCGCCGCGCCGAACGCAGCGCGGTCGCCAGCCGCACCTCGCCCCCCCGCCGCCGGAACTGGCGCAGATAGGCATGATGCAGGGCCGCCACGTCGATATCCTGACAGCTTCGCTCCAACAGGCCGATGGTCCATTCCGGCCGCAACCCCGGCACCAGGGCCGCGGGATCGACGGGCGTCAGCTCCACCCGGTCGCCAAAGGTCGCGATCATGGCGTCGCGCTGATCCGCGTCGCCCACCCGCCCGATATGCAGCGTGCCGCGCGGCGACAGAAAGGATGCTTCAGCAAAATCGGGCGCAGGATGGGCCAGCAACGGCCCGGAAGCGGTGGTCAGCGGCTGGACCAGCGGCCCGCCATAGCTTTCCTCCCAAAAGGCGGCGGAACGGCCGGTCGCGTGATAACCGGCGCGATCCTCCATCTCCAGGATCACCACCTTCGCCCGCTCCGCCAGCGCCGCGCCCAGGCTGGCGCCCGCCATGCCGCCGCCCACGATGATGATGTCCGCCCTCGTCATGGCGCGCGTTCATCGAGGAAAGAGTCGATCCGGGCAAGAGCGTCGAGCCGTACCCAATCCCATTCGCGCAAGATTTCATGCGCCGATTCCGGCCCATAAACATGCAACCGGGCGTCAGGCAGGCGCGCCGCCGCCGCGCAAATGGCGTCGGTGCGCACCAGCTTGTCCCGCCGCGCCGCCAGCAGCAGCAGGGGCGTCGCCACATTTTCCAGCACACCGGGCCGTTCGAGCGCCGCCATGGAGGCAAAGGCCTGCTCCACCCATCGCCAGCTTGGCGGCCCCAACGCGATGGCGGGGTCATGCGCCCGCCACCAGAGTTCATCGGCATAGCGCGCAGGGTCATGGGTCAGGCGCTGTTCCCGCATTCGCCGCTGATGGGCCGATTCTTCCCGCTGCGTCCACGCCTGCCGCTTGGCGAGCCCGACCGCACAGGCCAGCCGCGCCAACGCCCAGGCCCCACGCGCGGGCAGCGGCGCACTGTGCACGCCCAGCATCGGCGCGACCAGCACCGCCGCATCGGGCGCGACCCGCCGCTCCGCCAGCGCCCGCAAAAGCAGGTGGCCGCCCATAGAGTGGCCGATCATCGCCCTTGGCGCGGGTCCGGCATCCCTCTCCCATGCCTGCGCTATCCCGCCAAGGTCATCCAGCCACTGGCTGAAATCCTCGATATGGCCGGTCAAGGGATCGGCGGCCAGTCGTCCCGATCCGCCCTGCCCCCGCCAGTCGAAGCTGGTGACGGCCCAGCCCAGCCCCGCCCAATGGACGATCACCTCCAGGAATTTCTCGATCATGTCGCCACGCCCGCCCATGACCAGCATATGCCCTCGCGCGCCGGACCCCAGCCGATAGCGCCGCAACGGCCATCCGTCGGCGGCGCTAAACTGGTCCACGCGGCCGCCGTCTGGCCAGGATCGACGGTCCCATTCGGGCGCCGGGGGATAGGGCCGGGAATCCATGGCCGCATGGTTACGCTTTGGTAAGCCATTAGGTCTAGAGCCGTGCGACATGACGGGGGAATATTTCAGATATGGGCTGATGGCCCTTCTTGCGGCGCTGCTGATCATGGCGGCGATCACCGATCTGCGTTCCCGCATCATTTCCAACCGGCTCAACATCGCCATCGCGCTGCTCGCGCCGCTTTACTGGCTGACCTATGGCCTTGCGCCATGGCCGGACATGGCGGTGCAACTGCTGCTGGGCGCGGGCGTGTTCGGGCTGTTTTCGATCCTGTTCGCCTTTGGCTGGATGGGCGGCGGCGATGTGAAACTGCTTGCCGCGCTGGCGCTGTGGTTCCCCTGGCAGGGGATGGTCAGCCTGCTGGTGCTGATGGCGGTGCTGGGCGGCGTGGTGACGCTGGCCACGGTCATCCACCACCGCGCGACCCGGCGTCTGGGCCAGCCCGAAATACCCTATGGCGTCGCCATAGCATTGGCGGCGCTGTGGTTGGTTGGCGAACCATATCTTAACCATTTTGCGTGATGAGTGCGGGTCGGGGATTGAGATACCCGCTTCAGGGAGGCGAACGTCGTCATGGATGCTAAGAAAATCGTGCTGTTGTTGGGGGCGCTGGTCATCGCCGTGACCACAGCGTTACTGGCCCGCAACATGTTCAGCTCGTCGAGCGCGCCGCAGGTGAACGCCGCGTCCATGCCGGAGGCGGACCTGCCCCATGTGCTGGTCGCGACCAAGGCGCTGCCGGTCGGCACCATCCTTGACGCGGAAAGCTTCCGCTTTCAGCCCTGGCCCAAGGAACTGATCGAACAGGTCTATTACCTCAAGGGTCAGGCCGATCCCGCCAAGCTGGCGGGCAGCGTCGTTCGCAACGCGATCACCGCCGGCCAGCCGCTGACGCAGGGCGCCCTCATCAAGCCGGGCGATCGCGGCTTCCTGGCCGCCGCTCTCGGGCCGGGCATGCGCGCCATCACCGTGCCGGTTTCGGCGCAAAGCTCCGTCGCGGGCTTCATCTTCCCCGGCGACCGCGTCGACCTGGTGCTCACCCAGTCGGTGTCGGGCGGCGGCGACGGCGAACCGCTGAAGGTGTCCGAAACCATCCTGCGCAACCTGCGCGTGCTGGCCACCGACCAGCGCACCGATGCGATGGGCGCCGATGGCAAGCCGGAAGTCCGCACCTATTCCAACGTCACCGTCGAAGTGACGCCCAAGATCGCCGAAAAGGTCGCCGTCGCGCAGACCATCGGCACCCTCTCGCTCTCGCTGCGCTCCATCGCCGACAATGCGTCGGACCTGGATGCCGCGATTGCCGGCGGCAGCATCAACCTGCCCGACGGCGCCAATCCGGCGAACGAAAAGCAGATCATCGCCAAGCTGGCGGCCGCTCCGGTCGAGCGTGGCAGCACCTATTCGACGGGCGCCGACGTGTCGCGCTACCAGCGCAGCTCGGTTCCGGCCAAGCCCATCACGGCCGTTCTGCCGGCCGGTGGCGCTCCGGCGGGCGCCGCGTCCGTCGCCTATCAGGGACCAGTGATCCGCGTCGCACGCGGCACCAACGTGACCGTTGTTCCGGTCGGGGGTAAGTAAGATGAAGGGGACCACCAAATTTTCCGGCCTGGGCGCCCTGCGCCCCATGCTGGGCGCAACCGCCGCCATCGGCCTGATCTTCGGATCGGTCGCCCTGCCCACCGCTTCGGTTGAGGCCGCGCCCGCCATGCAGGACAATGCGATCCTGCTGTCGGTCGGCGGCAGCCGCGTCGTCAACCTGCCGGGCCGGATGTCGGACGTGGTGATCGGCGATCCTGAAGTCGCCGACGTGCATGTCCGTTCGCAGAACCAGCTTTACCTGATCGCGAAAAAGCCGGGCGAAACCACGGTTTATGCGACCGCCAAGGATGGCAAGGTGCTGTTTTCCGGCGTCGTCCGGGTCGGCAACAACCTGACCAGCATCGACCAGATGCTCCGGCTCGCCATGCCCGAAGCCGCCATCACCGTCAGCAAGATGAACGGCATGGTCCTGTTGACCGGCACGATCAAGGCGCCAGAGGACGCGGCCGAGGCCGAACGCCTCACGCAAGCCTTCGTCGGCAAGGACGTGACCGTCGTCAGCCGCCTGCGCATGGCGACCCCGCTGCAGGTGATGTTGCAGGTCAAGATTTCGGAAGTCAGCCGCGATCTGGTGCACAAGATCGGCACCAACATCACGGGCCTTGGCACCGGTTCGGGCAGCTTCACCGGCTATATCGGCCGTTCGACGCGCAACGCCATCACCGACAATGGCGCCTTTCCCGGCGCGCCGGGCGACATCACCCGCTCGGTGACCTTCAACCAGCCTGCTGACAGCTCCACGACCATCGGCTTCCTGGCCAAGATGTTCGGCATGGACGTGGCGGGCGCGCTCGATCTGGCCGAAAACAGCGGCCTTGCGACCTCGCTCGCGCAACCGAACCTGACGTCGCTGTCGGGTGAAACCGCCAGCTTCCTGGCTGGCGGCGAATATCCCTACACCATCAACAACGGCCCCAGTTCGGGCAACAGCATCGAATTCAAGCAATATGGCGTGCAGCTGGCCTTCACGCCGACCGTGCTTTCGGACGGCCGCATCTCGTTGCGGGTCCGGCCGACCGTTTCCGAACTGGACTTCACCGTCAACGCCAGCGTCCCCGCGCTGCGCAGCCGCTCAGCCGAAACCACGGTGGAACTGGGGTCGGGTCAGGCCTTCATGATCGCGGGCCTGCTGGACAACAAGACCAGCAACTCGATCAACAAGGTGCCCGGCCTTGGCAACATCCCCATTCTGGGCAGCCTGTTCAAATCGCGCAGCTTCCAGCGCAACGAAACGGAACTGGTCATCGTCGTCACCCCTTACCTGGTGAAGCCGATGAACGCGTCCGACGTGCACCTGCCGACCGATGGCTTCCGCAACGGCACGGTGGCGCAGGGGCTCCTCCTGCAGCAGGGCGCCGACGGCGTGTCCGGCGCCAGGGGCGAACAACCCACCCGCGCGCCGGGCGCTCCAGTTCCCAATCCCGGACCGCAGGCCAGCGCCGCCACGCCCGCCACTCTCGCCCGCAACGAACCCAAGCGTTCGGGCAAATCCGGCGCCGCCGCGCCCGGCTTCAGCTTCTGATCGGAAGGACGATAACGATGTCGCGCAAAGCCCCTTTCACCATCGTCCCCCTGGCGCTGATCGCTGCGCTGGCCGTGCCCGCGCATGCCGCACCGCCCAAGGAGAATCGCGGCGTCGGTTCGGTGCATCAACCGGTGGTCAGCTATGCCGCCTATACTTATGACGTGCGGTCTGCCGCCGATGGCGGCCTGACCGGCGCAGAGGCCCAGCTGCTTGAAGACTGGCTGGTTTCCATCGGCCTTGGCTATGGCGATCAGGTCGCCATCGTGACCGACGCAGGCTATTTCAGCCCCTCGCTTCAGGAAGGCGTGGCGAATGTCGTGGCCCGCCACGGCCTGCTGATCGGCGAAGACAGTTCCGCCGCCGCCGGCGCCGCGCCGCAAGGCAGCGTTCGCATCATCGTGCGCCGCGCCAACGCCAGCGTGCCTGGTTGCCCCAATTGGCGATCAAAGGCGGAAACGAACATGTCGCTGCCGACATCCTCCAATTTCGGCTGCGGCGTGAACAGCAACTGGGCCGCCATGGTCGCCAATCCGGAAGATCTGGTGCGCGGCCAGGGCAGCGAGAGCGACCTGCGCACGGCGACGTCGAACCGCGCCATCACCATCTATCGCGAAAAGGCCCCGACCGGCGCGGGCGACCTCAAGCAACTCCAGGCGGAGGGCAATTAAGATGAACGCACCCTGGAAACCCGGCCTCAACGCGCCGCGCGACCCCTTTCATGCCTTTGTCTGCGACGATCACAGCTATGATCTGCTGCGCGTCGTCACCGCCGAAATGGGCTGGGCGCCGGAAAAGGTCCACAAGGGCGGCCTGCGCAACGCGGTTCAGAGCCTGTCGATCAGCGCCAGCCCGCAGATCCTGTTCGTCGACATGTCGGAAAGCGGCGATCCGCTGAACGACATCAACAGCCTGGCCGAAGTGTGCGAGCCGGGCACGGTGGTGATCGCCGCCGGTCAGGTCAACGACGTGCGCCTCTATCGCGACCTCGTCGCCAGCGGCATTCAGGACTATCTGCTCAAGCCCTTTGGCGCCGACCAGTTGCGCGACGCGCTGACGCAGGCGCAGGCCGTGTTCATGGCGCCGCGCGACGCTGCGCCCGAACGCCCGCACGTCACCGTCGCCGTCATCGGCACGCGTGGCGGCGCTGGCGCATCGACCATCGCCACCTCGATGGCCTGGATGCTCAGCGAAAAGAAGAAGCGCCCCACTGCGCTGCTTGACCTGGATGTGCATTTCGGCACGGCGGCGCTGGCGATGGACCTGGAGCCGGGCCGCGGCCTGACCGACGCCATCGAAAATCCCAGCCGCATCGACGGGCTGTTCATTGAACGCGCCATGGTCCGCGCCAGCGACACGCTGGCGATCCTGTCGGCCGAAGCGCCGATCAGCCAGGCGTTGATGACCGACGGCGGCGCTTTCTACCAGTTGCTGGAGGAATTCCGCCTCGCCTTCGAATGCAGCGTCATCGACATGCCGCGCTCCATGCTGATCCAGCACCCGCACCTGATGTCCGACGTGAATGTCGCCGTCATCGCCACGGAACTGACGCTGGCCGCAGCGCGCGATACGATCCGGCTTTTGTCGTGGATGAAGACCAATGCGCCCCAGGCGCAGGTGCTGGTCGTCGCCAACCGCGTGCAGGCGCCGACGCCCGAAATCAGCCGCAAGGATTTCGAACAGTCGATCGAACGCAAGATCGACGTCATCATCCCCTATGACCAGAAACTCGGCGCGCAGGCGGCCAAGCTGGGCAAGACGCTGGCCGAAACCGCCAAGGGCGGCAAGATCGGCGCCGCCTTCGCCACTCTGACGGATTTGGCGCTGGGCGCAGCCGAGGACAGTACCGGCGACGCCGCCAAGACGGGTAAGAAAAAGGGCGACTCGCTGCTGGGCAAGATCAGCGATCTCAAGAGCCTGATCCCGGCCCGTAACAAGGAAAAGGTGCCGCTGGGCGACTGATCCCGCGACCACCGGCGCCAGACGCGCCAACATGATGTTTTTCGAGGAAGCAGGCTGAAACATGGACGGCAATGTCATCATAATGGCGGTACTGCTGGTGAGCATGGTCGGCCTGCTGTTCCTGGCGCTGGCCGGCCCGTCGCCCGACAAGGCGCGCAAGCGCCGCATGGCCCTGATCCGCGGGCGGCACAGCGATTCGGCCGAAGCGATGCTGGAAGCGCGGATGCGCAAGGCGATTTCGTCGCGCCCGTCCGGCACCGAGCTGAAAATGCTCACTTCGCTGGTGCCCAATCCGGAAAACATGACCAAGCGCCTGTTGATGACGGGCCGCAAATGGACGCTCAGCCAGTATATGATGACCTGCGCGATCATTGCGCTGGTTCTCGCCGCGCTGCTGATGCTGCGCGGCTTCCCGCCGCTGCTGGCCCTGTTCGTCGGGCTGGCCGGCGGCCTTGGCCTGCCGCACTGGTGGGTGGGCCGCCTGATTTCCAGCCGCGTCCAGAAATTCACCGCCAAATTCCCTGATGCTTTGGAACTGCTGACCCGCGGTCTGCGCTCGGGCCTGCCGATCGCCGAAACGCTGGGTATCGTGTCGAGCGAAATTCCGGGGCCGGTGGGCGAGGAATTCCGCCTTATCACCGAACGCATCAAGATCGGCCGGACGATGGAGCAGGCGCTTCAGGAAACCGCCGACCGGCTGGGCACGCCCGAATTCCAGTTTTTCGTCATTACCCTGGCGATCCAGCGGGAAACCGGCGGCAACCTTGCCGAAACCCTGTCGAACCTGGCCACCGTGCTGCGCCAGCGCGCGCAGATGAAGCTCAAGATCCGCGCCATGTCGTCGGAATCGAAGGCGTCGGCCTATATCATCGGCGTGCTGCCGTTCCTGGTGTTCGGCATGATCTGCTATATCAACTACAACTATATGAGCCCCTTCTTCACGCCCGACCCGACCGGCCTGTTCGGTCTGTCCACGATGCAGCTGGTGGGCATTGGCGGCATGTGCTGGATGGGCATCGGCGCCTTCATCATGGCGCAGATGGTCAATTTCGAGATCTGAAGGGGAGGATTGATCCATGGACGCAGCACCTCCTCCCGGCACCACCCTGATGGGCATGACGGCCACCGATTTCGGCACATTGCTGGCGGCGCTGGCGACCCTGGCCGTGCTGATCGCGATCTATATGGTGATGACCGTGCGCGACCCGATGGCCAAGCGCGTCAAGGCGCTGAACGAACGGCGGGAGCAGCTCAAGGCGGGCATCACCGCGTCGGTGACCAAGCGCCGCGCCAAGCTGGTGAAGAAGAACCAGACGACCGATCAGATGCGGTCCTTCCTGTCGAACCTCAAGGTATTGCAGGACGACCAGTTGAAGGACGCCCAGATCCGACTGGCGCAGGCCGGCATCCGGTCGAAGGACTGGGCGGTCGCCGTCATTTTCGGCCGCATGATCCTGCCCATCGTCATCGGCGGCACCGCCGCGCTGCTGATCTATGGCGTCGATTTCTGGCCCGACTGGGGTCCGTTCAAACGCTTCATGGCCTTCGCCTTCGCGCTGCTCCTGGCTTACAAGGCGCCCGACATCTATATCGACAACAAGGTGCAGAAGCGGTCGGCCGCGATCCGCAAGGGCCTGCCCGACGCGCTCGACCTGCTGGTCATCTGCGCCGAAGCGGGCCTGACCGTCGACGCCGCCTTCAACCGCGTGGCGCGCGAACTGGGCAAGGCCTATCCGGAACTGGGCGACGAGTTTCAACTGACCGCCATCGAACTGTCCTTCCTCACCGAACGGCGCATGGCGTTTGAAAACCTCGCCACCCGCGTCAAGCTGGACGCGGTGAAGGGCGTGGTGACCACCATGATCCAGACAGAGAAATATGGCACGCCGCTCGCCTCGGCCCTGCGCGTGCTGTCGGCCGAATTCCGCCACGAACGCATGATGCGCGCGGAAGAAAAGGCCGCCCGCCTGCCCGCCATCATGACGGTGCCGCTGATCCTCTTCATCCTGCCGACCCTGTTCGTCGTCATCCTGGGTCCGGCGGCCTGCTCGATCAGCACCGCCTTCTGACAATCGCACTGGCGAAGGGACGCTGCCGTAGCGTTCCTTCGCAGGCCGATCGAAAAGGCGTGCATTCCCGGCCGGAATGCACGCCTTTCCTTGCTTGTGCTTTTCCTCGACTTCGCCGCATCATCCCAGAATGAAGTCGACCCCCGCCCGCGCATGAATCGCCGTGCTGTCGTAAATGGGCAGGACATTGGCTTTCACATCGACGATCAGTTCCAGTTCGGTACAGGCCAGCACCACCGCCTGCACATCCTGCTTGGCGATGTCGGTCAGTTCCGACTTCATGAACCGTTCGGATTCCTTGCTGACCTTGCCCACCGTCAACTCGCCATAGACGATCGCGTCAATGCGTTCGGCCAGTTCCATGTCGGGCGGCAGCAAGGACACGCCATGGGCGACCAGCCGCTGGCGATAGAATTTTTCGGTCATCACATTGCGCGTTCCGATGATCGCGGCGCGCTCGATGTCGTCCGCCTGCATCTTCTGCCCCACCGCCTCGGCGATATGAATGATGGGAACGTCGACCGCCGCCTGCACCGCATCATAAACGCGGTGCATCGAATTGGCGCAGATCATCAGGCGCTCGGCCCCGGCCTGCTCCAGCCGCTGCGCCGCGCCGATCAACTGCCCCGCCGCGCAATCCCAGTCATCCTGCGTGGCGCAACGGGCGACATCCGCGAAATTCAGGCTCTCGATCAGCAGCGGCGCGCTGCTCTGCCCACCCAGCGCGCGATGAACCGCCTTGTTGATGATTTCATAATAACGGGCGGTGGACGTCCAACTAATCCCGCCGATCAAACCGATCTTACGCATATATTCTTCCTTGCGCCCGCATATGAAAAGGGACGGCGGAGCGCCCTGCCCCGCCGTCCCGTTCATGGTTAGGGGAAGCGCGCGTTAGTGGGCAAGCCCCTTGACGATCTCTTCCACCATCTTCTTGGCGTCGGCCAGAAGCATCATGGTGTTGTCCATGTAGAACACTTCATTGTCGACGCCGGCATAGCCCGCCCCGCCCATGGAGCGCTTCACGAACAGCACCGACTTGGCGTTGGCGACGTCCAGGATCGGCATGCCATAGATGGGCGACGTCTTGTCGGTCTTGGCCGCCGGGTTGGTGACGTCATTGGCGCCAATGACGAAGGCGACGTCGGCCTGGCCGAATTCGCTGTTGATGTCCTCCAGTTCGAACACCTCGTCATAGGGCACGTTCGCTTCGGCCAGCAGCACGTTCATATGGCCCGGCATACGACCCGCCACAGGGTGGATCGCATATTTGACCGAAACGCCTTCCTTCTTCAGCAGGTCGCCCATTTCACGCAGCGCGTGCTGCGCCTGGGAAACGGCCATGCCGTATCCGGGGACGATGATGACGCTGTCGGCCTGTTTCATCAGGAACGCCGCATCCTCCGCGCTGCCGCGCTTGTAGGGGCGGTCGACCGCCGCCGCGCCGCCGCCCGACGGGCCGCTTTCCGCGCCGAAGCCGCCGGCGATCACGCTGATGAAGCTGCGGTTCATCGCCTTGCACATGATGTAGGACAGGATCGCGCCCGAAGAGCCGACCAGCGCGCCGGTGACGATCATCGCGGTGTTGCCGAGCGTAAAGCCCATGGCCGCGGCCGCCCAGCCCGAATAGCTGTTCAGCATCGACACGACGACGGGCATGTCCGCGCCGCCGATGGGGATGATGAGCAGGAAGCCGATGATGAAGCTGAGCGCCGTCACCGTCCAGAACACCCAGGGCGACTGGTCGGTCACGAAATAGGCGATCAGGCCCAGGATCGCGGCCAGCGTGCCCAGGTTGATGACATGCCGGGCGGGCAGCATGATCGGCTTGCCCGACATGTTGCCATTGAGCTTCAGGAAGGCGATGACCGACCCGGAAAAGGTGATCGCGCCGATGGCGACGCCCAGCCCCATTTCAATGCGGCTGGCGTTGTGGATCTCACCGGTCAGCGCGTCGAGAATGCCGAACGCGCCGGGGTTGAGATAGGCGGCGGCGCCCACGAGCACGGCGGCGAGGCCGACGAGCGAGTGGAAGGCGGCGACCAACTGCGGCATGTCCGTCATCGCGATCCTGCGCGCGATCACAAACCCGATCACGCCGCCAATGGCGATGGCGCCGACGATTTCGGGCAGGCTGACGACATCATGGGTGTAAAGCGTGGTAGCGACGGCGATCGCCATGCCCGCCATGCCCATGCGGTTGCCGCGACGGCTCGACGCGGGGCTGGAAAGCCCGCGCAGCGCCAGGATGAAGAGGACGCCCGCGACCAGATAGGCCAGCGCGACGATGGGCGATGCGGCGACGCCGTCGGCGCCCGCAGCCGCCATGGAAATGATGGTGGAGAGCATCATTTGCGCTCCTTCTTCTTGTACATGGCGAGCATGCGTTCAGTGACAGCGAAGCCGCCGAAGATGTTGACGCTGGCGAACACAACGGCCAGCAGACCGAGATATTTCGCCGCCGCGCTGCCCGCTTCAGCCGACGCGACAAGCGCGCCGACAATGATCACGGATGAAATGGCGTTGGTGACCGCCATCAACGGCGTGTGGAGCGCCGGGGTCACCGACCAGACCACATAATAGCCGACGAAACACGCCAGCACGAAAATCGACAGGATGGAGATGAAGTCCATCGTTCCTACTCCCCGTTCGTTCCCAGCCTTTGCATCGGGAACGTCGCCCGCCGCCACCCCGTCCATCGGGACGAGCGGCGGGCCATTAGTATCAGCCCAGCAGCCGTTCGTTGACGACCTTGCCCCCTTGCGTCAGGCGGATGGCGTTGCCGATTTCATCGTCCAGCACCGGCGCATTCTTTTCCTTGTCCCAGAAGGCGGACAGGAAATTATAGAGGTTGCGCGCGAACAGGGCCGACGTGTCGGCGGCCAGACGGCTCGGCACGTTGCGATGCCCCACGATCTTGACGCCGTGGCGTTCCACCACTTCGCCCGCAACCGCGCCTTCGACATTGCCGCCCTGCTCGACGGCCAGATCGACGATGACCGAACCGGGCTTCATCGACGCGATCTGCGCATCGGTGATGAGGCGCGGCGCGGCGCGCCCGGGGATCAGCGCGGTGGTGATAACGATGTCCTGCTTGGCGATGTGGCTCGACACCAGTTCCGCCTGCGCGGCCTTATACTCGTCGGACATTTCCGTGGCGTAGCCGCCAGCGCCCTCGCCCTCGATCCCTGCGACCTTCTCCACGAAGATCGCCTTGGCGCCCAGCGATTCGATCTGCTCCTTCGTCGCGGCGCGCACGTCGGTGGCGCTGACCTGCGCGCCCAAACGGCGGGCGGTGGCGATGGCCTGAAGGCCCGCGACGCCGACGCCCATGACGAAACATTTGGCGGCCGAAACGGTGCCCGCCGCCGTCATCATCATCGGGAAGGCCCGGCCATATTCATAGGCCGCGTCCAGAACCGCCTTGTAACCCGACAGGTTCGACTGCGACGACAATATATCCATCGACTGGGCGCGGGTGATGCGCGGCATGAACTCCATCGCCAGCGCCTCGAAACCGGCGGCGGCATAGGCGTCGACGCGGGCGCGATCGCCAAAGGGATTGAGCCCGGCGGCGATCCATGCGCCCGGCTTCGCGCCGGTGATGCTGTCGGGCGCAGGCCCCTGCACGCCCAGGATGATGTCGGCGCCCGCCACGGTGGCGGCGCGGTCGCCAACGGCGGCGCCTGCGGCGGCATAATCGGCGTCGGCGATGGACGCGGTCAGGCCGGCGCCGGCCTCCACCGCAACTTCGGCGCCCAGAGCCTTGAACTTCTTGACCGTTTCAGGCGTGCCGGAAACGCGCCGCTCGCCAGCGGCCTGTTCCCGCAATATTGCTATTTTCATTATATCCCCTCCCCTCCGTCGATCAGCCGGAGATCAGCAAAACAACCAGCGCCGCGACGGCGACAGATACAGCCGTGCCCACCTTCACAAAGGTGATGAAGCTCGAATAGGTCGAGTTGGCGCTCTTCATATCCATGCCCGAAGCCATTTATTTTCCCCTGTAAAACGCGATTCCGCATTCCTCTTATCGTCAACCTCCCCCCTCAACAACCCGGCTTGGGCACAAGAAAATCTATCAGGTTAAGCGCCCCTTTACCCCCTGCCCCTACTATCCGTCGCCTAGGGTAATTGAGGGGTTCAATGACACGCGACGGCATACCGATGCTGATGCTGATAGACGACGAACCGGCCCAGAGGCGGCTGGTTTCGGCGCTTGCGGCGCGCGCGGGGTGGCGCACCATCCATGCCGGCGACGAGGAAACCGCCATCGCCATGCTGGGCACGCAGGACGGGATGCAGCTCGATGCGGTGGTGCTGGATCAGTGGAGTCCCAATTTTGATCCCGTCATCACGATCCGTGCGATTCGCGAAAGACGACCTGCTCTGCCCGTATTGGTGCTGACCGCGCATAATGATGTCGCCGTCGCGGTTGCGGCGATGCGCGCGGGGGCGACCGATTATCTTTCCAAGCCGATCGCGCCCGACCGCCTGCTCGCCGCGCTCAACGCGACCCTGGCGGAAGGCGCGCCCAAGGGCGAGCTTCGCCCGTTGACCGAAAAGATCACCGCGCCCCTCTCCTTCGAGGATGTCGTCGGCTCCGCCCCCCAATTTCGCGCGGCGCTGGCCGTCGCGGCAAAGGCGGCGCGCGCGCGCGTGCCCGTGTTGATCGAAGGGGAAAGCGGCGTCGGCAAGGATGTGATCGCCCGCGCCATCCACGCCGCGTCGCCCCGCCATCGTCAGGCGATGGTCGCCGTCAATTGCGGCGCCATTCCCGTCAATCTGGTCGAATCGGAGCTGTTCGGCCATGAACGCGGCGCCTTTACCGGCGCATTCGAACGGCATGTCGGCAAATTCGTCGCCGCCGACACGGGCACCATCTTTCTGGACGAGGTCAGCGAATTGCCGCTCGACGCGCAGGTCAAGCTGCTGCGCGTGCTTCAGGATGGCGAGGTTCAGCCCGTCGGCGCGCGCATGAGCCATCATGTCGATGTCCGCGTGATCGCCGCGACCAACAAGCGGCTGGCGCAGGAGGTCGAGGCCGGCCGCTTCCGCGAGGATCTCTATTATCGCCTGAATGTCGTCCAGTTGACCGTGCCGCCGCTGCGCGAACGCATGGGCGACATACCCGCGCTGTGCCGCCACCTGATGGCGCGGATCGCGACCCAACCCGGCCTGCGCAGCCTGGGCCTGACCGGCGATGCGCTGGCGCTGCTGATGCGGCATGACTGGCCGGGCAATGTCCGCCAGTTGCAGAACGCCCTGTTCCGCGCCGCCGTGCTGTGTGAAGGCGACGCCCTGACCCCGCAGGATTTCCCGCAGATCGCCGCGCAGATCGAACTCAAGACCAGCGACACCCAGCGCCCCGCCCCTGGCCCGGCGGCGGAGGATGCGGGCGGCATCACCCTGTTCGAAGGGGACGGCCATGTCCGCCAGCTTGCCGAAATCGAGGCCGACGTCATCCGCCTCGCCATCGGCCATTATCGCGGCCGCATGACCGAAGTCGCCCGGCGTCTGGGCATCGGCCGGTCGACCCTCTATCGCAAACTCGCCGAACTGGGCATTGAATCGGCCGCCTGACCATCGCGGAACTGGCCAATCCGGCGGCGACCCCGTAACCGACAGCCATGGCAGGGATTTTCCACGGACAGAGCGCGCTGGTCACCGGCGCGGCATCGGGCATCGGGCTGGCGATCGCGCAGGCGCTGGCCGATGGCGGCGTCGCCCGGCTGGTGCTGAACGATTGCGATGCAGACAGGCTGGCGCAGGCGCGCGACGCGCTGGCGCGGCCCGGCCTCGCCATCGACCTGTTGCCCGGTTCCGTCGACGATCCGGCGCTCTGGCGGGCGGCTACCCCCTTGCTGGCGGGCATCACATTGGGCGTCGCCAATGCCGGCATCGCCGACAATGGCGCCATCGACACTATGGATTTCGACGCCTGGCGGCGGGTGCTGGGCGTCAATCTCGACGGCTGTTTCCTGTCGCTTCAGGCCATGATGCTGGCGATGATCGCCGGGGAACAGGGTGGATCGATCATCGTCACCGCGTCGGTTTCGGGCATGAAGGCGGAACCCGGCACAGCCGCCTATGCCGCATCCAAGGCGGCGGCCCTGCACCTGATGCGCGTCGCCGCAAAGGAGGGCGCGCCGCATCGCATCCGCGTCAACGCCATCGCGCCGGGGGGCGTGGAGACCCCGATCTGGTCAACCACGCCCTTTTTCCGCGACATGGTCGCCGATCTGGGGAGCGAGGACGCAGCCTATGCCGCCCTGTCGCAGGATACGCCGCTCGGCCGGTTCGCCCGGGCGGAGGAAATCGCGGCGCAGGCCGCCTTCCTGCTGTCCACGGCCGCCGGGCCGACGACCGGAACCGTGCTGGTCTGCGACGGGGGATACAGCCTGTGACGTTGAAAAGCCCGCCCGCCTATGCTTTGAGTTCAGTCACCATGATGAACCGCGCCTCCCCCCTGATCGCCGCCCTGCCCCTGATCCTGCTGGCCGCCTGCGCGCGGCAGGAACCGGTCGGCAACCTGCCCGACGACAACGCCATAGCCGCCGCCGTCAACGCCGCCGCCGCACCCATCGCGCAAACGCCCCCGGCCGATCGCATCTATGTCGACCCCAAACATGGCTTTTCGGTCACCATGCCCGAAGGCTGGATCCGCGACGCATCGGCCGACAATGCCGATGGCGTCGTCTACAAGGATCCCGGCGCAGGCGCGGACGTGCGCGTCTTCTGGCAGGCGAACGCCAATGACCAGGATCTGCAACAGATTGTCGAGGCGGTGAACGACGGTTCGGACTCGGTCGAAGGCGATTTTCTGGGCGACAATGAATATCGCGGCTCCGCCACCGATGGCGAAGGCAACGCCGTGGTCGTGCGCCTGCTGAAACAGGCGGACGGGTCGATCGTCACCGCGACATTCGTCTATCCCGAAATGCTGGGCGAACAATATCGGCCGATCGCGCAGCAGGTGCTCGACAGCCTGAAACTGGGCGCGCCCGTAAAGGCGGAAAGCGCGGCGGCGGACGGCAACAGCGCCGCCCGCTGACGACTTCAGCCGCCGGTCAGCGCCGCGTCGCGCAGGCCCCGCCACACATGCAGCGCCTGCACCGTTTCGGGCACGTCATGCACGCGCACCATCTGCGCGCCGAAATCCGCCGCCTTGACGGCCAGCGCCAGCGACCCGCCCAGCCGGTCGGCGGCGGGCACTTCGTTGGACAATGCGCCGATCATCCGCTTGCGGCTGCCCGCGAACAGCAACGGCACGCCCAGCCCCTGGAGCATCGCCAGCCGGTTCACCAGCGCCAGATTGTCGGCCAGCGACTTGCCGAAACCCAGACCGGGATCGACCATGATCTTCTCGCGCCCGATGCCCGCCGCGACGCAGGCGGCGATCCGCGCCTCCAGCGCGTCGAACACATCGGTCACCGGATCGGCATAGCCGCCCGTCGGGCCGACATGCGGATCGTCGCCCGATGATGGCGCGTGCATCAGGATGACGGGGCAACCCGCGCGCGCCGCGACATCCGTGCTGCGCGGATCATGCTGCAAGGCGCTGACATCGTTGATGACGCGCGCGCCAGCGGCCAGCGCCGCCTCCATCACCGTCGCCTTGCGCGTGTCGATGGACATCGGCACGCCCGCCGCCGCCAGCCGCTCGATCACCGGCGCGACCCGCGCGATCTCGTCGCCTTCCCAGATTTTTTCGGCGCGCGGCCGGGTGGATTCGCCGCCCACATCGACCAGCGCCGCGCCCGCCGCGACCATGGCGAAACCGGCGTCGGCGGCCGCCTGCGGATCGTCAAGATATCGGCCGCCGTCCGAAAAACTGTCGGGCGTCATGTTGAGTATGCCCATCACCTGCGGCGCGTCGAAACGAATGGTGCGGTCGCCCAGCGCCATTGGCGGACGCTGCGCCGAAATGGCGGCGGCCAGCATCCGCGCCCGCTCCGCCAGCGCATCAGGCAGGCTCGCGAGGCAATCGTCGAACCGCGCGACCGGCACGGCGACCTTCGCCACCCGCCCCCGCCCGCGCATCGCGATCAGCTCATAACCCTGAAACCACAGCAGCCCGTTCCCCAGCCGCGCAACCCGCCCCTCCAGTCCGAAAGGACTGTCGGCAAACCAGATCGGCCGCAGGTAAAGCCGCGCGTCGGCAGGGATGGCCGGAAACTGCATGGCCGCCCTCAGGGCTCCGTCGCCAAAATATAGGTCTGGCGCAGCGCGTCGATCGGTTTCAGCCCGTCGGTCGCCTCATAATGCCAGAAGGTCCAGCCGTTGCAGGAGGGCGCGCCCTGCAACGTCGCGCCCATCTTGTGGATGGAGGCGCCTTCCGCGCCCATGGTCAGCGAGCCGTCCGCCCGCACCGTCGCGCGCCAGCGGCGCTTGATGTCGGTCAGCACGGCGCCCGGCGCGATATAGCCAGTTTCCACCAAAGTGCCAAAGGCGACCTTGGGCTGCTGGCGCGGGCTCTGCATGATCGACAACGCCGATTCATCGAGCGGCAACGCCGCCTCGATCCGCTCCAGCGCCGCCTCGATATAATCCTCCTGCCGCTCGATGCCGATCCACTGGCGGCCCAGCCGCCTGGCCACCGCGCCGGTGGTGCCGGTGCCGAAAAACGGATCGAGCACGATGTCGCCCGGCTTTGTGCAGGCCAGCATCACGCGATAGAGCAGCGCCTCGGGCTTTTGCGTCGGGTGCACTTTGTGCCCGCCCTTCTTCAACCGTTCCTGCCCGCCACAGATCGGCAGCACCCAGTCCGACCGCATCTGAAGCTCGTCGTTCAGCGTCTTCATCGCCTTGTAATTGAACGTATATTTGCTGTCCTCACCCTGACTGGCCCAGATCAGCGTTTCATGCGCATTGGTAAAGCGCGTGCCCCGGAAATTGGGCATCGGGTTCGCCTTGCGCCAGATGATGTCGTTAAGGATCCAGAAGCCTTCATCCTGCAACGCCGTGCCGACGCGGAAGATGTTGTGATAGCTGCCGATGACCCAGATGGTGCCGTTGGGCTTCAGGATGCGGCGCGCCTCCTTTAACCATGATTTGGTGAAACGGTCATAGGCGCCGAAGCTGTCGAACTTGTCCCAATCGTCGGTCACCGCGTCGACATGGCTGCCGTCGGGCCGGTTGAGGTCGCCGCCAAGCTGAAGATTATAGGGCGGGTCGGCAAAGATCATGTCGATGCAGGCGTCGGGCAGGCTGGCCATGTGCGCGATGCAATCGCCGCGCAGCAGGCGGTTAGCCTCCACGCTGTTTACCGCCGCAGCCTTTTTGCGCCGCGGCGCAACCCGTTCCAATACACCCATGAAATGCGCCCCTCTGTCCGCCTTGGGGATCAGCGATGAGTCCCGCGGAGTCAGCCGTCAAGATCAGCAGCTTAGGGCAAATCTTTCGCGAAATGGTTAACGCGATGAGAACGAAGCGGGGAACCACGAGATATAGAGTCGCAGCGACTCGGCATGACTCCATATGAAGTGGTGTGGCCGAAAAGACTCAAAGCTGCGCGGCGGCGGATTTTTTTGGTTAACGCCGCTTGCGCCGGCGAGAGGCGGGCCGGACTTGACCAAATCATAACCGCATGGTTATGACAGTTCCATGACCGAAGCATTACAGACCGGGCGTTCCGACGACCCGTGCGACGCCATTTTCAAGGCGCTGGCCGACGGCACCCGCCGCGCCCTGCTCGAACATCTGGTGCGCGAAGGCGAACAGAATGTCGTCGCGCTGACCGCCGTCGGGGGCGTATCGCAACCCATGGTGTCGCGCCACATGGGCAAGCTGAAACGTGCCGGACTGGTGACGGCCCGCCGCGCCGGTCGCGAAACCTGGTTCGCCGCCCGCGCCAAGGGCATGGCCCCGGTCGCGCAGTGGATGGCGGTCTATGGCGCGCTCTGGTCACAGCGTTTCGCGGCGCTGGAGGAACTGGAACCGGCCTAAATAAGAACAAGTTGCGCGACGGGCGCAAAGCTGCGGCGGTGCAGCGGGGTCGGGCCATGTTCGCGCAGCGCGGCCATGTGGCGGGCGCTGCCATAGCCCTTGTTCATTTCCCAGCCATAATGGGGATGGTCGGCGGCGGCGGCGACCATGATGCGGTCGCGCGCCTCCTTCGCCAGGATGGATGCAGCCGCGATAGACAGGCTTTTCGCGTCGCCCTCGACAATCGCCGTCGATGGCCAGCGCCAGGCCGGGCAGCGATTGCCGTCGACCAGCACATGGTCGCATTCCACCGTCAACGCCTCGACCGCGCGGGTCATGGCCAGCATCGTCGCCCACAGGATATTGAGGCTGTCGATCTCGTCCACGCTCGCCATCGCGACCGCCCAGCAATGCGCCCGCGCCTTGATCTCCGCCTCCAGCCTCGCCCGGCGCGCCGCGCTCAGCTTCTTGCTGTCGTTCAGGCCATCGGGGCAATTGGCGGGGTCGAGTATCACCGCGGCGGCCACGACCGGCCCGGCCAGCGGCCCGCGCCCGGCTTCGTCCACGCCCGCGACGAGGGCGGGATGGTGGAGCAGTTCATGGGCGAAATCAGGCATGGCGCGCGAAATCCAGCGGCGCGCCCATGGGGCCATGGCCGCCGCCCAGCCCCGGCGCGCAGACAAGCGCCGCCCGGACGAACAAGCGCGCCCGCGCAATGGCTTGCGGGAGCATCATGCCTTGCCCCAGTCCGGTCGCGATCGCGCTGGCCAGCGTGCAGCCGGTGCCATGGGTGTGCGGCGTGTCGATGCGCGGATCACGCCACTCCGTCACCAGCCCATCAGGCCCCAGCAGCCGGTCAACCAGCATCGCCCCCTCGCCATGGCCGCCCTTGGCCAGAACATGGGTGGCATGGCGCGCCGCAATCCCCTCCCCGCCCAGCGCGGCCAGTTCCGGCAGGTTGGGCGTCACCAGCGTGGCCAGCCCCATCAGTTGCTCGAACGCGGCGACAGTGTCGGCATCGGCCAGCGCCGATCCGCTGGTCGCCACCATCACCGGGTCAAAGACAATCGGCACGCCGTCGAGCCGCGCCAATCTTTGCGCAACCGCCGCCGCCGTGGCCGCCGATCCGATCATGCCGATCTTCACCGCGTCGACGCCGATGTCGCCGATACAGCTTTCCATCTGCGCCAGCACCATGTCGGTCGGCACCGGATGCACGCCCTGCACCCCCAGCGTATTCTGCGCGGTTATGGCGGTGATCGCTGTCATGGCATGGCCGCCCAGCAGCGTCACCGCGCGCATGTCCGCCTGAATGCCCGCGCCGCCGCCGCTGTCTGACCCGGCAATGACAAGGATGCGCGCGACGCTCATCCCCTGAAGCGCCGCTCCGTCGAGGCGGAGTTGGCGGCCAGCGCCTTGCCGGTGCGGGTCGGCCGGTCCATCAGTTCGCCGCCGCAATTGGGGCATCGGTCGTCCAGCGCCTCGGCGCAGGGCGCGCACCATGTGCATTCGAACGAACAGATAAACGCCCCCGGCTCATCGGCCGGCAGGTCGACGCCGCAGCGTTCGCAATCGGGCCGCATATCAAGCATGTGGATTAATCCGTTCTTCGTCCGCATGGTCTGCCTTGGCGGATATATCGGCGCCCGGTGCACTCACGACGCCGGCCCGCATCGACTCGCCTTCCCGTTCCTTCCTAGCCATGGCCATCATTGTATTTCGCCAGCCCCACATAAAACCCACCACTGGCGCGAGAATCGCCGCCAGGAAAACAAGCCCGCGCAACAGCCCGGTTGTTTCAAGAGAGAAATAAAATCCATAGCTGTCATAAATTCTGACCGCCAATATGAGCGCTGACGATACGCATGATGGGGCAAGAACATATAGAAATAGATTGGCTATGACCTTCGCGCTGGAAAGACTGTGCAGATGGAACTTTCGGTCAGATCGCGATGCCACCGCTGACCATTCCGGAACGCCCCGACTATCCTTGTAGCCGTTGAACGTGATGACCATGCGCTTGGCTTCCGATGCCAAATGATAGCTCGCGAACAAAGCAATACCGGTGCCATAGAGAGGAACGACAAGAATGGGCCAGCCGATGTCAATCAGGTCGGGCTTTACGAACGGCCCCAGAATTGCTGCTCCGACCAGCGCCCCCCAAATGTTGAAAGAGAGCCAAAATGTGCGGTGGCGATACTCCCATTCGCGCGCCAGCAATTCCACGCGATCCTTCTCGGTGAATTCGCCACTCACGCGGCGACCTTTTCCACCGCCGCACAGATGCGGTCGACCACGTCGCGCACCTGATCGGCGCTGTCGCCTTCGGCCATCACGCGGATCACCGGCTCCGTGCCCGACGGGCGGATGACGAGCCGCCCGGCGCCATCCAGTTCCTTTTCGGCCTGCGCGATCACGCGCTTCACCTCGTCATGCTCCAGCGGCTTGCCGCCGGCAAAGCGGACATTTTTCAGCAATTGCGGCACCGGGTCGAACTGGTGCAGCAATTCGCTGGCCGGGATGCCCGCGCGCACCAGCGCGGCCAGCACCTGCAACGCCGCCACCGTGCCGTCTCCGGTGGTCGCATAGTCGGACAGGATCATGTGGCCCGATTGTTCGCCGCCGACATTGAAGCCGCCCTGCCGCATCCGCTCCAGCACATAACGGTCGCCGACCCTGGTCCGCTCCAGCCCGATGCCCTGCCCCGCCAGATGCCGCTCCAGGCCCAGATTGGACATGACCGTCGCCACCAGCCCGCCGCCGCGCAGCATGCCCGCTCGGGCGAAGTTGGACGCGATCAGCGCCATGATCTGGTCGCCATCGACGATCTGGCCCTTTTCATCGACCACGATCAGCCGGTCGGCGTCGCCATCCAGCGCGATGCCGATGTCCGCGCCCGACGACACCACCGTTTCCTGGCACAGCATCGGCGCGGTCGACCCGCACCCGTCATTGACGTTGGTGCCATTGGGGCTGACGCCGACCGCCACCACCGTCGCGCCGAGTTCCCACAGGGCCGAAGGGGCGACCTGATAGGCCGCGCCATTGGCGCAATCGACCACGATCTTGAGCCCGTCCAGCCGCAGATCGGCGGGAAAGCTGGACTTGACCGCATGGATATAACGGCCGCGCGCATCCTCCACGCGGCGGGCGCGGCCAATGTCCTTGGACGCGGCGAGCGCAATATCCTGTTCCAGCAGCGCCTCGATCCGCAATTCATCCTCGTCCGACAGCTTGTAGCCGTCGGGGCCGAACAATTTGATGCCATTGTCGAAATAGGGGTTGTGGCTGGCGGAGATCATCACGCCCAGGTCGGCGCGCATGGAGTGGGCCAGCATGGCGACGGCGGGCGTCGGAATCGGGCCGAACTGCACCACGTCCATGCCCACAGCGGTGAACCCGGCGACCAGCGCATTTTCGACCATATAGCCCGACAGGCGCGTGTCCTTGCCAATGACGACGCGGTGCCGGTGCTGGCCGCGCAGAAAATGCGTGCCCGCAGCCATGCCGACCTTCATCGCCAGTTCGGCGGTCATCGGCCATTGGTTGGTGCGCCCGCGAATGCCGTCCGTGCCGAAATATTTTCTGCTCATAAGCCCCTGATCGCCATGATCGCGCCGCCATGATCGCGCCGTGAACTACCCCTCCCCCATAGCAATCTTTCCCGCACTTTCCACCAGCAGAGACAGGCTTTCAGACAAGCAAAGACCCCGGCTTCACCAGGAAGCCGGGGCCGCTGTTTCGCTTTGGCGCGCAGCGAAAAATCAGATCTTTTCGCCAAAGGCGCCCTTGACGGAACCCGCCATATCCTGCGCCGTGCCTTTCAGCTTCTGCGCCTTGCCTTCGGCCTCCAGCCGCTCATTGTCGGTGGCCTTGCCGACCTGTTCCTTCACGCTACCTGCGACCTTGTTGCCGGCGGCCTTCGCCTTGTCGATCATTTCACCCACGGGAAATCTCCTGCTTGTTGATGTTGCAGGCTAAACCCATGGGGCGGTCAGAAGGTTGCCACAGATACGACGGCGTAACGAGATGCCGAGGGCCGGGTCGACAAATTCAGCACTCGTTAAAGGGCAGATATGGGTGGGAAGCGGAATGTCGGGTGTTGGACATCTGATCCACAGTAGCTGACCTTGAGCAGTAAAATCGTCCGGCAAAAATCGCCGTCCGCCAAAATTCAGCACCTAGCGCTTGTTCGGCCACCACCAGAAGTTGATTATGATGTCGTTGCTGCCAAAGCTCACGCCGAAGTCAGCATGATCACCAGATATGTCCCTCACTGCATCTGCGAATTGGCCTATATCTTCTGATCTCAGCGGCATGACAAAAACATTGGCGGCAAGGCCAATGGATCCGCTTTCATCAAGATCATTGGCAATGCGGAGTTTGGCAGGAACATCGAGCCGGAATCCGTGACTACCGAAAATGCGATCCGCTCCCACCTCTTGGGGATCAGTTAGCGAGATAGTTCGATGAGCAGGGTTAGTCGAACTGGACAGAATATTGAACAATTCGATTAGGCTGGCGCAGCCTTCTTGATCTGCTGTGAAATGCCAACCGTGATACATCTTCGGAGCCTTGCGGTAGCGCCAAAGGCTAATGCGTCCTTCTTGCTGCCATGACCCGACTGTTTCTTCCATGTCGCCATGGTAGCAGGCGCACGAAGGCTTTCCATCAGATTTCGTCATTCAGCCCTCTCGTTGCCGTCGGCATGAGCGGCCGGTTTCAAGGATGAGAATCATCTGGCGGAATGACTAAGTTTGATCGCTACCCGCCATATCCCTGCTGCCGTCATCCTGACGAAAGTCAGGATCCATTGGCTCAACTTTTCGCAGGGTCGTGTCCGTTGCGCCAATGGATCCCGGATCAAGTCCGGGATGACGATGGAGAGATGTCGGTTCCGGGGTTGACCGTTGCGCTGGTGCTCGGCTCCCGGCCATCCGCAACGCCCCCACGCGCCCTATGGCTTGATGCCATAACGCGCATATTGCGCATCCACCTTGGGATCGATCCGGCGGGCAATCGTCAGTTCGGCGTCGCCCTCCGCCGTCCGTCCCATGCGGCGGAGCACGATGCCGCGCATATAGCGGCTGGCGTCCTTCCCCGGTTCCTGCGCGACCACCACGTCCAGATCGCGCAGCGCATCGTCCAGCCGCCCCAGGCGGAACCACAGCATCGCGCGGCTGTCGAGCGCCGCCATGCTGCCCGCGCTCGTCTCGACCGCCTTGGTGCAATCCTCCAGCGCGCTGTCGATCTGCACGTTGCGCGATCCCTTCACCCAGCATCGTTCGTTGAACAAATGCGTCTGGCCCGGCTTTTCCGCGAGTTGGGCGGAGATGATCTCTATGGCCTGCGCCGGGTCGCCATAGGTGCCGAGCAACGACGCCTTCAAACTTCGATAGCTGTCGCGCTGGTCGCCGCCGATGGCGATCTTCTGGTCGACCAGGCTGGTCGCCTCATCCAGCTTGTTGCCCTCGGCCAGATAGGTGGCGATCGCCCCGATGGCTGCCGACGAAGCAGGATCAAGCTGCCGCGCCATCCGGCCATCGGCCAGCGCGCCGGGCAGATCGCCGGTCTGGAAACGGCGATAGGCCCGCTGGAGGTAAAGGTCGGCGCTCGGCTCGACCTCTATCGCCTTGTCGGTATCGGCCAGCGCCTTCTTATATTCGCCAATGCCCCAATAGAAGTTCGCTCGGCTTGTATAGCCGTGGACCTTTTCGGGATCGGCGGCGATCGCCTTGGCGAAGGTCGCTTCGGCCGCCTTGCTCTGGGACCAGCCGGCAATCGTCGCGCTGGCGGAATCCCACAGGAAACTGGGCTTGGCCGGTCCCACGACATAGGGCGACTGCGCCTGCACCATGGCCAGCGCATCGCGCTCGCCGGGCGCCTTGTCAGCCGCTATCTCCGCGCCTGTCGCGTCGAGCCGCTCGTCCATCTCGACCACGCCATCCTTCAACGCGATGGTGCGGCGGACATCGAAACCGGCGACATTGCGGCTCAGGCTCTCGCCGGCTTCAACGCTATAACCCTTGCCGCCCTGGGGCAGGCGCAGGCGCAAACGATAGCGCACGCCCGATGGCGCGGGCGTCGCCACGGGAACCGACAGCCAAGCGGGGCGCGCGCGATCCGGCTCGAAATTGATGTCGGGGACCAGCTTGGTGAGGCTTCGGCGGTAACGCCGGTCCTTCATCTGCCAGGGCGTCGTCGTCACGCCATGTCCCTTCAGGGTCACGGTGGCGGCGGCATTGTCGATGGCGACGCTGACGGCGCTGAACTGGGCCGTACCGATCTGCTGCGCGAAAAAGCCCTGGATCATCTCGTCGCGTTGCTTGGCGTCCATCCGCCCCAGCGCACTGTTGATCATCTGGGCCGCGCGGCCGCGCACAATGGCGGTGGCGTCGAAAACACTGGGCAGCTTCTCATGCCCGCTTTCATCGGCATCGACGAACATGTCCACCATCGGCCGCGCGTCGGCATGGGGGATGATCGGCATCAGGTCCGCCCCCGCCATCCGCACCGGCAGTACCGATCCGAAACGCGGCGTATCGTCCAGATCCTCCAGACGGCTGCCCAGTCCGGTGCCGTCGAGCCACAGCGAACGCCCGTCGATCACCGCGCGCACCAGCACATGGTCGAACGCGGCGGCGCTCGGCAGCCGTTCGGGCACGAAATCGCCCATGCCGGAATTGGCCAGCACCGGCTCCGCCTCTATGCCCAGGCCGCGCAGCAGCGCCAGCAGCAACAGCGTCTTGGCCTTGCAATCGCCATAGCGCAGCGTCCAGGTGTCGGCGGGCTTTTGCGGCGTGTAATTGCCACCATTCATGCTGACCGCCAGATAGCGGACATGATCCTGCACCAGTTGCAGGGCGGCGGCGGCCTTTTCCCGCGGCGATCCAGACAGCGCCTTCAGCTTGTCCAGTTCAGCGGCCAGCGGCGACCCGTCGGCAATCAACCCGTCGGTGGCGTAAAGCGGCGCCATCGTCTTCGACACGTCAGCCCAGGTGGCGAAGGTCGACAATTCGACCAGCGGCGGATGGGTGAAACGGACCGGGGCGTCGGCAGGCATTTCGGGTTGCTTGACGATCGGCAGCGCCAGGTTGAGTTCGGTAAAGCCGCCCTTCTTCTGCGGCTTCGCCGCCACGCCGGTGGCCAGCACTTTCCATTGCGCGGTGGCGTCGTCCGCCCACTGCATCCGGATGCGGCCAAAGCCCAGACGCAATGGCGCGGCGGGCAGCAGTTCGACATTCTGGACATGACCGTTCAGCGCGGCATCCTTGCTGGTCGTCGAATAGCGCAGGCGCACGATGTCGCCGACGCGCACGCCCTGCACCGCCATCGTCGCGGTCAATATGCCGTCGATCTGCAAGGATTCCAGCCGCTGCTCGCGGCGCAGCACCTCAAAGCGCTTTTCGCCCGCCAACGCGTCGATCACCTCTTCGCCGCGCTGGATCGACAGTTCATGGATGATGAGGTCGCCCTTGTCCGGCAGCCAGGGCAGGGTCAGCGACGAAAGCTGCGTCAGTTCCTCGGCCGATCCCGCGCGGGTGGCGACATCGGCATAGGACCACAGCACCCCCTTTTCGATGCGGATCTGGCTGTCGAGGATCATCATCGACGGCGGATCGCCGGCGGCGGGCAATGTGGGCATCGCCGCCTTTTCGACCCAGCCGGGCGCGGCCTGATACAGCGGCGTTTCCCCGGCAAAGGCGGGCGCGACCACCATCATCGCGGCGCTGGCCGCCAGCCATCCCAATTTGCTCATATATAGGGGTCGTCCTGTCATGCGGGGAAATGCGTCAGGGCAAGGCTATGGCATCCGACACGACCACTCAAGAACAAGTCGTACGGGCATGTACGAAAGTCAGTCTTCCCGGTCAGGCGCAAAGAAAAAGGGGCCGGAAAACCGGCCCCTTCCCAAAAATCGTCGTTCGTCGGCGAATTAACGCTTCGAGAACTGGAAGCTGCGGCGAGCCTTGGCCTTGCCATACTTCTTGCGTTCGACGGTGCGGCTGTCGCGGGTCAGGAAACCTTCGGCCTTGACCGCGCTGCGCAGCGCCGGTTCATATTTGGTCAGCGCCTGGGCGATGCCGTGCTTGACCGCACCGGCCTGACCCGAAAGGCCGCCGCCCTTGACGGTGCAGATAACGTCATACTGGCCTTCGCGGTCGGTGACGCCGAAGGGCTGGTTGATGACGAGGCGCAGCGTGGGGCGCGCGAAATAGACTTCCTGATCGCGGCCGTTGACCGTGATCTTGCCGGTGCCGGGCTTCACCCACACGCGGGCGACGGCGTCCTTGCGGCGGCCGGTGGCGTAGGCGCGGCCCAGGCTGTCGATTTCCTGCTGGCGCAGGGGAGCGGCAGGGGCCGAAGGCGCGACCGGAGCGGCGGCTTCGCCGGCTTCGGGAGCGGCGACGGGCGCCGGGGCGTTGGCGGTCAGCGACGCGAGGTCGGACAGGGACTGGCGGTTATCGGACATTATGCACCCACCTTGTTCTTGCGGTTGCGCGACGCGAAATCGAGCACTTCGGGGTTCTGGGCTTCATGCGGATGCTCGGCGCCCGCAAAGATGCGCAGGTTGCGCATCTGCTGGCGGCCCAGCGGACCACGGGGGATCATACGCTCGATCGCCTTTTCCAGAACGCGCTCGGGGAAACGGCCTTCCAGGATCTTGGCGGGCGTGGTTTCCTTGATGCCGCCGGCATAGCCGGTGTGCTTGTAGTAAACCTTGTCGGTCAGCTTCTTGCCGGTGAACTTCACCTTCCCAGCGTTGATGATGATGACATTGTCACCGCAATCGACATGGGGGGTGAAGCTCGGCTTGTGCTTGCCGCGCAGGATGTTCGCCACGGTCGAGGCGAGACGACCGACAACCAGGCCCTCCGCGTCGATCAGCAGCCATTTCTTTTCGACCGTCGCCGGGGTCGCCGACTTGGTGGTCTTCATCAGCGCCTTCATGGTGCCAATTCTCCAGAATGAAAAAGGAACCGGCCACCCAGGGGCGACCGGAAGATGCGCGCTAATGACGATTCGAGTGCGACAAGTCAAGGCTTGGCGCGGCTTTGCTGACGGGTATTATGATACCATTGTCAGAAGGCGGACGTGATCGTCCGCCGCTCGCGCAGTTCCACCGTCCCCAATTTCAGCGCGCGATCCTGCCGCTCGATCAACCCGGTTCGCGCCGACACCCGATAACGCATGGCGACGCTCACGCCCTCTCCCGCCAGATTTTCGCTGATGTCCAGCGCGTCGCCATCGCGGCCCATGACAGCCACGCTCCCCCTGACCGGCGCCGGGCGGCCCAGCGGCGCGCCAGCCACGGTCGACACGCCCCGGCCCGCGCCATCCTCGACCACCGCGCCTGCAAAGAGCAGCATGGGCCGCACCTCCCCGGCCAGCAGGTCGATCCGGGCATCGGGCGAAAGCGCGTCGAACAAGGCCAGCACATTGCGCGCCGCCCGCCATGGCGCGCTATCGGGCTTTTCGCGGGCAGCCATCCGGTCCAGCCCGGCCCGGGCCTTGCTCCATACCGCGTCCAGATTGTCGAGCGCAGTGATGCGCCCGCTCCGGTCGACGCGGAAATCATGGGTCACGTCCAGCAGGGGCGACAGCGCCGCCATATAGGACGCCGCCATGTCCGGCGGCGCATCGCTGTCGATCCGGGTCAGCGTCATATGCAATATATAGCCATCGCCCGCCCGCTCGAAACGCAACCGCCGGTCGCTGACGAAACGCCTTTCCTCCCCCGCAATCGGCCGCAATTGTTCGATATGATAGAGAAGGTCTTGCCCGACCGGCGGCGCAAAGCCGATGGCGATGGTCCCGGCGCGGGCGGGAACAGCCGCCGCGCACAGCAGTATCGCTGGCCACAACGCCCTCAACCGGCCTGCCCCGACACCCATTGCGCAAAGCCGGGCGTTGCTTCGGCGTCCAGCGCAACAATCGCGGGCACATCATAATCATGGAGTTCGCCAAGCCGCGCCACCAGCGCCGCCCGGCGATCCGAACCCGTCTTGAACAGCACGGGAAATTCGGTCTGCCGCTGCATTTCGCCCTGCCATTCATACAGGGATATGCAGGGCGCCAGCATATTGGCGCAGGCCGCCAGCCGCTCCGCCACCAGTCGTCCCGCCACCCGCTCGGCCGCCTCCGCCGACCCGAACAGCGTGTAGACAAGCTGGATCATCCCTGCCGCACCCGCCCGATGGCGTGCGCCCCCCAGGCCGCCGTTGCGACGACGATGGCGCCGACCGCCTGGTGCAGCACCGCCAGCCATAGCGCGATGCCGCTCATCACCGTGGCGATGCCCAGCAGCACCTGCGCCCCCACCGCCGCGTTGATCGCGATGGACGCGCCCCGGCTCCCCGCCGCCTTCGCCCGGCGCGCCAGCAGGATCAGCATTGCCGCCGCGACCCACGCCCACCAGCGGTGAATGAAGTGAACGAGATAGGGATCGCTCGACAGCGTCGACCACAGCGATCCCATCCAGCTGATCCCCTCCGGGACCAGATGATCGTTCATCAACGGCCAGTCGCTCGCCACATAGCCCGCATCCAGCCCGGCGGTGAACGCGCCGAACAGCAATTGCACGGCCAGCGCCGCCAGCGCGATCAGCGCAAAGCCGGTCAGGCGCGCGGGCCTGGCGCGGGTGCGGGCGAAGTCGGCAAGGTCGAGCGCGGTCCAGATCAGCCCGCCGATGATGAACAGGGCGGTCAGCAGATGCACGGCCAGCCGGTAATGGCTGACATCGGTGCGCACCGACAGGCCCGACTTCACCATCCACCAGCCGATCGCCCCCTGGAGCCCGCCCAGCGCCAGCAGCGCCAGCAGCCGCGCGCCATAGCCCGGCGGCACCTGCCGCCGCCATGCGAACCAAGCGAGCGGCAATGCGAAGGCCAGGCCGATGACCCGCCCCAGCAGCCGGTGAATCCACTCCCAGAAAAAGATGAACTGGAAATCCGAAAGGGTCATGCCCCGGTTGATCTGCTGATATTCGGGTATCTTCTGATAGGCTTCGAACGCCGCCATCCATTGCTCACGGGTCAGCGGCGGGATGGCGCCGGTAATCGGCTTCCATTCGGTGATCGACAGGCCCGATTCGGTCAGCCGGGTGATCCCGCCGACAACGACCATGCAAAACACCAGGAAGGCAACGGCCAGCAACCAGCGGGACAGGGCCAGAGGGCGCGGCGCGGCGGCGGGCGGGCGGCTGAAAAGAGGCAAGTCCATGGCCGCTCCCTGCGCTTCGCCGCCAACAATGACAAGGGGGAGAAATGCTCCGAATCAGGACCGATCAACCGCGCTCAACGCCGTCCAGGGCCTGCGATGTGACCGGATAGCCCAGATGTGGCGGAATGCACAGATGGCGCACGCCATCGCGCTCCTCGATCCAGGCGGTCACCTTTTCGACCGGAATCGCATGGGCATGGGCGGCGATCGAGTCGAAATCGTCGAATTGCGCCAGTCGCTCCAGATTGCGACGCGTGGGAAATATGATCTGCCCATCCCCTGCATCGCAATCCTCAAGGATGGCCGCGGCGCTTCGCCAGAACAGGCGGACATTTTCGGTGCCATCGACGCTGGCCTCCTGGTCCAGCGGCGCGCGGGCAACATAGAAGCGCGTGTCAAAGGCGCGGGACGGATCGTCGCCTGAACGGCCGCTGGGTTGCCACCGCGCAAAGGGCACCAAGGTCGTCAGGTCGAGAGACAGGCCGTGCGCCTTTACTTCGCTTGCGAAGCTCGTCCCACCGACCATGGCTTTGCGCATGGCCAACAAGCGGGCGCCGCCGAAATCGGCCGGAAAGCCAACACCCAGGCCGCTTTCCTCCAGCGTCTCGCGAATGGCGGCGACCCGCGCGACGGCATCCTCCATCGCCAGACCATGATCGATGGAAGCGGCCAGTTCATGGTCGGCATCGTCCACACGGCCGCCGGGGAAAACCAGTGCGCTGGCGGCAAAGGCCATCGTCGCCGCGCGTTCCATCATCAACAACTCGGCTGCGCCATCGGCACGATCGCGCACAATGACCACGGTGGCTGCCGGCCGGGCGGATAGGTCGGGATCGGGCATGACGTTCAGCCTTTGCCATGGGAAAGGGCCCGCGCAAAGCCCGGACAAAAGGAACCCCGCCGGAGCAAGCTCAACGGCGGGGCCGAGGTTCAGGGAGGGTCGCCCGTCAAAAGGGGGTAAGCCGGGCGACGGCCCTTATATGACGCGGCAAATATGAACGAAATCTGACGACGAATGTCAGAAAGCGGACAGGTTGATCGGGCGCGCATCAACCGCTCTCATTTTTGCAACGATCCGTCCAAGTCATTCTATTGGATAGATCGGGGAAGGCCGGGCATAAGGGCCGCCATGGCGCGCCCGTCCATCGCTTCCCTTCGCATCGATCCCTTCCTGCCCTGGCTGATCGGCACGGTCGTCGCCGCGTCCTTGCTGCCTGCGCGCGGGCAGGCGGCGCAGGCTGTCGACATATTGGCGGACATCGCCATCGCCCTGCTGTTTTTTCTGCACGGAGCGAAATTGTCGCGCGCCGCCATTCTTCAGGGCGCCGGGCACTGGCGGCTGCACCTGATGGTGCTCGGTTCGACCTATATGCTATTCCCCGCCGCCGGAATCATCCTGTTCGCCCTGTTGGGCAACGCGATCGATCCGGTGCTGTTGTCGGGCATCGTCTACCTCACTTTGCTCCCTTCCACCGTGCAATCGTCCATCGCCTTCACCGCCATGGCGGGCGGCAATGTCGCGGCGGCGGTGTGCAGCGCGTCACTGTCCAACCTTCTGGGCATCATGCTGACGCCTTTGCTCGTCGGCCTTGTGATGCAAGTCGATGGCGGCGGACTCTCCTCGCTTCACTCGATCCAAACCATCGCCCTGCAACTGCTCGCGCCGTTCGTGGCGGGCCATGTGCTTCGCCCGCTGATCGGCGGCTTCATTGACCGCAACAAGGGGATGCTGACGCCGGTCGACCGGGGATCCATATTGCTGGTTGTCTATTCAGCGTTCAGCGCGGCGGTGGTCGGCGGCATCTGGACGCGGGTGAACGCTGTCGACCTTCTCATGCTGCTGGGCTTGAGCGCCGTCATCCTCGCCTTCATCATGGCCGCCAACATGCTGATCGCCCGCTGGGCGGGGCTGGCGCGGGAGGACGCCATCGTCCTCCTCTTCTGCGGATCGAAAAAGAGCCTGGTGTCGGGCGTTCCGATGGCCGGCGCGCTGTTCCCGCCCGCGCAGGTCGGCATGCTGGTGCTGCCGCTGATGATTTTTCACCAGTTGCAGCTTTTCCTCTGCGCCGCGCTGGCCGGACGCTTTCGACGCCAATTGGACGAAGCGACAAAGGCGACAAGCATCCCCGCCATCCCGACCCTGCCCCAGACAGAGGTGGAGATCGCCGAGGCCGCTTGCGCGATCGGCATGACCATCCCCCCGGCCTGCATGGCCGGGGTCGTCGCCAACATGGCCCTGCTGGATCGTCATGCGGCCATCTTGCTGGCTCCCGCGGAGGATGCAGCCGCATGATGAACGCCATCGCCATGGCCGCGGCGGTGCGCGAGGGTCGCGCGACCGCCACCGAGATTCTGGAAAATTGTCTGGCCGCCATCGACGCCCATGCCGAGCCGCTCTGCGCCGTCACCCGCCTGCTGGCCGACAGGGCGCGACAGGAAGCGGCGCAGGTCGACGCCATGATCGCAGCGGGCCAAGACCCCGGCCCGCTGGCGGGCGTGCCCTATGGCGTCAAGGATCTGTTCGACGTCGCTGGCCTGCCCACCACCGCCGGTTCCAGCCTCTATGCCGACGCGCCTCCGGCAAGCGCGGACGCAGAGGCCATATCCCGCCTGCGCGCGGCAGGGGCGGTGCTGGTCGCAACGCTCAACATGGACGAGTTCGCCTATGGCTTCGCCACCATCAACGCCCGCCATGGCACGACCCGCAACCCGCACGGCCTATCCCGGCTGGCGGGCGGATCGTCGGGCGGATCGGCCGCCATCGTCGCGGCGGACCTGCTGCCCTTCTCGCTGGGGTCGGACACCAACGGTTCCATCCGAGTCCCCGCCAGCCTGACCGGGCTTTATGGCCTCAAACCCACCCATGGCGCCCTGCCCATGGGCGGCGTTTTCCCCTTTGCCGACAGTTTCGACGACATCGGCCCGTTCACCCGCTCGGCCGCGGACATGCTGGCCGTCTGGCAGGTGCTGGCCGGGGTCGAAGCCCCCCCGCCGCCCGCTTCTTTCCGCCTGGCCCGCATGGGCGGGCGTTTCCGCGACAATATCGACCCGGATCAGGTCGCCGCCATCGACGCAATCGCCCCCGACAGCCCGATGCTGGAGCTGCCCGACATCGCGCGGGCGCGCTCCGCCGCCTTCCTCATCACCGCCTATGAAGGCGGGGCGCTGCACCGCGATGCGCTGGCCAGCGACGCCATGGCCTTCGACCCGGCGACGCGCGACCGGCTGATCGCCGGATCGCTGCTGCCGCGCGCCCTTTACGACAAGGCGCAGGCGTTCCGCGCGACCTTCCGCGCCCGGATCGTCGACCTGATCGCCGACCATGACGTGCTGCTGGCCCCGGCCACGCCCTGCGTCGCGCCAACAGTGGACGACCCGCGAATCCTGATCGACGGCGCGATGGCGCCCGCGCGCGCGGACCTGGGCATTCACAGCCAGCCGATCAGCTTCACCGGCCTGCCCTCGCTCGCCGCGCCGCTGCTGCGCCCCGGCCAATTGCCGCTCGGCCTGCAACTGATCGGCAAGCCGGGCAGCGAAGCCATGTTGATTTATTTTGCCGCTATGCTGGAAAGGCAAGGGCTGGTCGGCGCGTCGCCGCCAGCGGCCATGGCGGCGCAGGGGGACATGACATGACAGAGGCTGAGGCGGGGCGGCTCGACCGCTATTTCGCATTATCGAAACGGGGCACGAGCGCACGAACAGAGGTGCTGGCCGGATTCACCACCTTCCTGACCATGGCCTATATCGTGCTGGTCAACCCCGCGATCCTGAGCGCGGCGGGGATGCCGGTCGCCTCGGTCGCGGCGGCCACCTGCTTCGCCGCCGCCTTCGCCTCCATCCTCATGGGCATGACCGCCAATGTGCCGCTGGCGCTGGCGCCGGGCATGGGCCTCAACGCCTATTTCGCCTTCACCGTTGTCGGCCAGATGGGCGTGCCATGGCCCGTGGCGCTCGGCTGCGTGTTCGTTTCGGGCGTCGCCTTCCTCGTCCTGACGCTGACGGGCGTTCGGCAACTGATCGTGTCGGTCATCCCGCCTTATCTGTTCGCAGCGGTGGCGGGCGGCATCGGCCTGTTCATCGGCTTCATCGGCCTGAAAAACGCGGGCATCATCGCCAGCAACCCGGCGACCTTCGTGGCGCTGGGCGACCTCAAAGCGCCGGGCGCGGTGCTGGCCCTGTTCGGCATGCTGGTGATCGGCGCACTCAGCGTGTGGAACGTGCGCGGCGCGATGCTGATCGGCATCGTCGCCACCACCATCGCGGGCTGGCTGTTCGGGCAGGTCGAGGTGAAGCCCGAACCCTATAGCCTCGACGCGCTGACCGGCACCGCGTTCCAGCTTGACCTAGCGGGCGTGTTCGGCCTGTCGGGCAGCCATGGTCTGGGCCTTGTCGAAATCCTGTTCGTTTTCCTGTTCGTCGACCTGTTCGACAATATCGGCACATTGGTCGCGGTGACGAAGCGCGCCGGGCTGATCGACGCCGCCGGAAAAATCCCCGGCCTCAACCGCATATTGATGACCGACGCGGTCGCCACCATCGTCGGCTCCATGGCGGGGACCAGCACCGTCACATCCTATGTCGAAAGCGCGGCCGGCGTGCAGGCGGGCGGGCGCACCGGCCTAACCGCCATTGTCACCGGCATCCTCTTTCTCGCCACCATGTTCGTCGCGCCCTATGCCCAGTTGGTGCCGCTGGCGGCGACCGCGCCCGCGCTCATCATCGTCGGCGGCCTGATGCTGCTGCCGCTGACCGAAGTGGAGTGGGAAGACCCGATGTCGGCCATCCCCGCCTTCCTGACCGTGGCGATGATCCCGCTGACCTTCTCCATCGCCAACGGCCTTGCCTTTGGCATCACCGCCCATGCCGCGCTCAAGCTCGTGCGCGGCACGGCAACGCGCAAGGACTGGTTCCTCTTCATCCTCGCCGGGCTGTTCGTCGTTCGCTTCATCTGGATGGGAGCCGCCTGATGCGCCGCATTTTGATCCTCGCCGCCGCGCTCATCGCGCCGCTCTCCGCCGCGCACGCGCAAAAGCTGGACGAGACGCCGCGCACCGTGCTGATGACCGCCTATTATCCCGAATGGAATGCGCTGGAGCCGTCGATCGACGATCCCCAGAAGCACCAGATCAACGGCATGACCTTCCTGACGGGCGCGATGGCGGGCAAGCCCGTGCTGCTGATGCAGAGCGGCGTTTCGATGGTCAACGCCGCCATGAACACGCAACTGGTGCTCGATCATTTCAACGTCAAGCGCATCGTCTTTTCCGGCATCGCGGGCGGCGTCGACCCGGTGCTCAACATCGGCGACGTGATCGTGGCCGACAGTTGGGGGCAATATTTGGAAGTCTCCTTCGCCCGCCGCACCAGGAAAGGGTATGAGCCGCCCGAAAAGATCGACCCGGAGGCGCCGCTCAACTGGAACTTCATGTTCCCGCGCGGCGTGCGCGTGGGCAGCGCCACGCAAGCGCCCAGCCGCCATTATGTCTTCCATGTCGACCCCGCCCTGCTGACGCTGGCGCGGCAGGTGGCGCCGCAGGTGGCGATGGAACGCTGTGTCCCCGCCAGTGAAAAGGCGCTGCCCGGCTCCGAACTCTGCCTGCCCAGAACGCCCAAGGTCGTGGTGGGGGGCACGGGGGTCAGCGCGGGCGTCTTCGCCGACAACGCCGCCTTCCGCATCTACTTGCAAAAGGCATGGAACGCCCGGCTGCTCGACATGGAATCCGCCGCCGTGCTCCAGGTCGCCTATGCCAACAGCGTGCCCGCCATCGCCTTCCGCAGCCTGTCGGACCTGGCGGGCGGCGACCGGCACAAGAATATGGAGGATACGTTCGAGCATCTCGCCTCGGTCAATTCCGCCCATGTCGTCCGCGCCTTTGTCGCGGCGCTGCCGGATTGATAGGCCGATGCTGACGACCGTGACCAGCGCGAACGGGATGGCGACATCGCCCCATTTTCTGGCCTCCCGCGCTGGGCGCGATGTGCTGCGCGACGGCGGCAATGCGGTCGAGGCCTGCGTCGCCGTCGCCGCGACACTGGCGGTCGTCTATCCGCACATGACCGGCATGGGCGGCGACGGTTTCTGGGTGATCGCGGAGCCGGACGGCCGGGTGCATGGCGTCCATGGCTGCGGCGGCGCGGCGGCGAGCGCCGACCTGTCGCTTTATGCGGGGCTGGATGCAGTTCCCACGCGCGGGCCGCTGGCGGCCAACACTGTCGCGGGCACGATTTCGGGCTGGGCAGCGGCGCTGGAGAGTGCGGGCGGGACGATGCCGCTCGAACGTCTGCTGCGCGACGCCATCGCTCATGCCAAGGCGGGCGTCGCCGTCACCGCCGGGGGCGCGGCCATCGCGGCGGCCAAGGGCGGCGAACTGCGCGGCCAGCCTGGCGCATGGGCGGCGACCTTCGAACCCGAAGGCCGCCCGCTGGTCGAGGGCGACATGCTGCGCCAGCCCGCTCTGGCGCAAACGCTGGAGCGGCTCGTGGCCGAGGGGCTGGACAGCTTCTACACCGGGGCCCTCGCCGCCGACATCGCCGCCGATCTCGCCGCGTTGAGCAGCCCCGTCTCCGCCGCCGACCTTGCCGCCCATGCCGCCACCCGCCCCGCGCCGCTGCATGTGCCGATCGCGGGCGCGATCCTCTACAACAGCGCGCCGCCGACCCAGGGCTTCGCCTCGCTCCTGATCCTCGCCCTGTTCGACCGGCTGCGGGACAAGGGCGCCGCCGACAGCTTCGCCCATGTCCATAGCGTGGTGGAGGCGACCAAGCAGGGTTTTCTGCTGCGCGACGCGCATGTCGGCGATCCCGCTTACCATGATTATGATTATCAGGGCCTGCTCGACGATCCCGCCGCACTTGACGCGCTGGCGGCGCGGATCGACCCGGCCCGCGCCCTGCCCTGGCCCCAGCCCACCCAATGGGGCGACACCTGCTGGTTCGCGGCGGCGGACAAGGACGGGCGCGTCGTTTCCTGCATACAGTCCACCTATTTCGAATTCGGATCGGGCATCGTCCTGCCGCGCACCGGCATCACTTGGCAGAACCGGGGATCGAGCTTTCGCCTTGCGACAACCGGCTGGAACGCGCTCAGGCCCGGCCGCAAGCCCTTCCACACGCTCAACCCCGCGCTCGCCCGGTTCGACGATGGCCGCACCATGGCCTATGGCACGATGGGCGGCGAGGGCCAGCCCCAGACGCAGGCGGCGCTCTTCACCCGCTACGCCCATTATGGCGTGGACCTCCAGCAGGCGATCAGCCGCCCGCGCTGGCTGCTTGGCCGCACATGGGGCGAACAGAGCCTGACGCTGAAGCTGGAGGACGGTTTTGACGAAGGGATTTACGCGGCGCTGGCGGCGGCGGGCCATGATATCGAGCGTATCGGCCCGCTCACCGCGACCATGGGCCATGCCGGGGCCATCGTCCGCCATGCCGACGGCCGTCTGGATGGCGCAACCGATCCGCGCAGCGATGGCGAGGTCGCTTCATGGTGAGCGCCCTGCCCCCCGGCGGCGCGCGCGCGGTGGCGCGATGCGACATGCTGGGCGCAGCGCCCTATAGCGACATGGCGGGCGGCCTCTATCGCGCCTATCTGACGCCCGCCTATGCCGCCGCGCAACGCGCATTGACGGAATGGATGGAGCAGGCCGGGATGACCGTGCGCCTCGACCCCGCCGCCAACCTGATCGGCCGTTATGAGGGTGCGACGCGCGACGCCCCCGCTTTGCTGATCGGCAGCCATATCGACAGCGTGCGCGACGCGGGCCTTTATGACGGGCCGCTGGGCGTCATGCTGGGGATCGAGGCGGTCGACGCGCTGAACCGCGCCGGACGACGCCTGCCCTTCCCTATCGAGATCATCGCCTTTGGCGACGAGGAAGGCTCCCGCTTCCCCGCCGCGATGCTGACCAGCCGCGCAGTGGCGGGGGTGCTGGAGGCTGATGCGCTGGAGGTGGCGGATCGCGACGGCGTCACCCTGCATGACGCCCTGGCCTCCTTCCGTCACCCCAGCGAAGGCTGGGGTCTCATGCCTCGAAACGCAAAGACCCCAGCCTTCGCTGGGGTGACGGATTATCTGGCGGCGCGCCGCGCACCGGGCGCGACCCTCGCCTATCTCGAAGCGCATATCGAACAAGGTCCGGTGCTGGAGGCGAAGGGCCTCGCGCTCGGCACGGTCACCGGCATCGCCGCGCAACTGCGCCTGTCCGCCATCGTCACCGGACAGGCCAATCATGCCGGCACAACCACCATGGCGCTGCGCCGCGACGCGCTGACCGGCGCGGCGGAAATGATGCTGGCCATCGAAGGAATCGCGCGCGACGACGCCTCCGATCTGGTGGCGACCGTCGGCCGGATCGAGGCGCTGCCCGGCGCGCCCAATGTCGTGCCGGGCGAGGTCCGCTTTTCCATCGACATCCGTTCGGGCGACCCGGCCCGCCGCGACCGCGCGGCGCAAGCCATATTGGTCGCGCTGGAGCATGTCGCCTCGTCGCGCGGGCTGGCGGTCGCTGTCGAACAGGTCCACGATCTGCCCGCCAGCCCCTGCGACCCGGCGCTGATGGACATGATGGACGCCGCGCTGGCCGATGCCGGCCATCCCCCCTTCCGCCTCGTGTCCGGCGCGGGGCATGACGCGATGGCGATGGCTGCGCTGTGCCCCACCGCCATGCTCTTCATCCGTTGCCGCGCGGGCATCAGCCACAACCCCGCCGAGCATATCGACCCGGCCGATGCGGAAGCCGCATTTCAGGCTATGCTGGGCTTCATAAGAAAATTGGGAGAGTCCGTTGCCGCTTGATCCGACCCTCTTCGGCGAGATCGACCCGCCCCAGCGCCTGCTGATGGGGCCGGGGCCGGTCAACGCCCATCCCCGCGTGCTGCGCGCCATGTCGGCCGATCTTCTGGGCCAGTTCGACCCGGAAATGACCGGCTATATGAATCAGGTGATGGCGCTCTATCGCCCGATCTTCGGCACGGCCAATCGCTGGACCATGTTGATCGACGGCACCGCGCGCGCGGCCATCGAAGCGTCGCTGGTCAGCCTCGTCGCGCCCGGCGACCGGGTGCTGGTGGTCAACTTCGGCCGCTTCGGCCTGTTGCTGACCGAAATCCTCAGCCGGATCGGCGCGGTCATCGAAACCGTCGATGCGCCCTGGGGTGAAACCGTGCCTATGGAGGCCATCGCCGCCGCCATCGAACGCACCGCGCCGAAACTGGTCGCGTGCGTCCATGGCGACACGTCGACCACCATGGCCCAGCCGCTCGATGGCCTGGGCGACCTGTGCCGAGCGGCGGGCGCGCTGTCCTATGTCGACGCCACCGCCACCATCGGCGGCATGGAAATCGCCGCTGACCGCTGGGGCGTCGACATCGTCACCGGCGGCCTTCAGAAATGCCTCGGCGGCCCGTCCGGCTCTGCACCGATCACCATTTCCGACGCAGCGGCGGAGCATATCTTCGCCCGCCGACACACCGAAGCGGGCATCCGCATGGCGGGGCTGGAGGATGGCGCGGGGCCGCGCATCGGCTCCAACTATTTCGACCTTGCGATGATCATGGATTATTGGAGCGAAAAGCGCCTCAATCACCATACGGAGGCGACCTCCATGCTCTATGCCGCGCGGGAATGCGCGCGGATCGTCCTGGGCGAAGGGCTGGACGCCCGCTATGCCCGCCACGCCGCCGCCGGGCGGGCGATGACCGCCGGGCTGCGCGCCATGGGACTGACCGTGTTCGGCGCCGACGCCACCCGCATGACCAATGTCACCGGCGTCCATATCCCCCATGGCGTCGATGGCGAAGCGATCCGCCGGATGATGCGCGAAGCCTTCGAGATCGAGATCGGCACCGCCTTCGGCCCGCTGGCGGGCCAGATCTGGCGCATCGGCGCGATGGGCTACAACGCCATGCGGCATAAGGTGCTGCTGACGCTCGGCGCGCTCGAAGCCTGCCTGCTGCGCGAAGGCTTCGCCCTGCCGCCCGGCAAGGCCGTCGCCGCCGCGATGGAGGCTTGGGGATGAAGAGCGCGCGATCTTCCGTCATCCTCCCCCACAGGGGGAGGGAGACCGCCGCCCAAGGCGGTGGTGGAGGGGTATCTCCCTGTCGCGGGGGCGACACCCCTCCGTCAGGCCTGCGGTCCGCGACCTCCCCTGTCAGGGGAGGATGGGCATGATGGCGCGCGACCTCATCGGCTATGGCCCCACCCCGCCCGATCCGCGCTGGCCCGGCGGCGCGAAGGTCGCCGTGCAGTTCGTCGTCAATTATGAGGAAGGTGCGGAGAACAGCGTCCTCAACGGCGACAAGGGCTCCGAAGCCTTCCTGTCCGAAATGGTCGGCGCAGCCAGCCATCCCGCCCGTGCGATGGCGATGGAAAGCCTCTATGAATATGGCGGCCGCGCGGGGTTCTGGCGGCTGTATCGCATATTTACCGAACGGCAATTGCCCGTCACCGTCTTCGGCGTCGCCAACGCCATGGCGATGAACGGCCAAGCGGTCGATGCGATGCTGGCGGCCGACTGGGAAATCGCCAGCCACGGCCTCAAATGGATCGATTATCAATATGTGCCCGAAGATGTGGAGCGCGACCATATCGCGCAGGCCATCGCCATCCACACCCGCCTGACCGGCAGCCGCCCCTTGGGCTGGTATCAGGGCCGCACATCGCCCAACACCGCGCGGCTGGTGCGGGAGGAAGGCGGCTTTATCTACGACGCCGACAGCTACGCGGACGACCTACCCTATTATGCGCAGGGGCAACTCATTGTCCCCTATACGCTCGACGCCAACGACATGAAGATCGTCGCCTATAACGGCTTTACCGAAGGCGAACAGTTCTTCCGCTATCTGCGCGACACGTTCGACCAGCTCCGTGAGGAAGGCGGGCGGATGATGTCCGTCGGCCTGCACGGCCGCATCGCCGGTCGACCCGGCCGCGCCCGCGCGCTCGCCCGCTTCCTCGACCATGTGATCGCCAGCGGCGACGCCTGGGTCGCCCGCCGCATCGACATCGCCCGCCACTGGATGGAGGTTCACCCCCTATGACTATCGACGATCCCGAACTGCTGGCGCAAGTCACCGCCGCCTTCATGGAATATGAGCGCGCACTGATGGAGGATGACATTCCGGCGATGGACGCGCTGTTCCACGAAGCGCCGACCACCAACCGCTATGGCGTGGGCGAAGTCCTCTATGGCATTGAGGCGATACGCGAATTCCGCAAGGGCCGTGGCGGATCGCCGCAGCGCAAGCTGGGGAAGGTCGCGATCACTGTTTACGGCGATTCCTTCGCCACCGCCGACGCCGAATTCTTCCGCGAAAACAGCGACCGGCGCGGCCGCCAGACGCAAAGCTGGGTGAAATTCCCCGACGGCTGGAAAGTCGTCTCCGCCCATGTCTCGCTGGAAGGGAACAGCCACTGATGCCCGCCGGGACCGCCCTGTTCGAACATAGTCCCTGGGTGGAGGCGCGCGCCGACGCGCGGCCGTCCTCCGGCGATCGCTGGGCGGACCTGATGACCGTGGTGCATGATGCGTCCACCGAAGAGCAACTCGCCCTGATCCGCGCCCACCCCGAACTGGCGGGCAAAGCCGCCATCGACGGCACGCTGACGGCGGCGTCGGCGGCGGAACAGGCCTCCGCCGGGCTCGACCGGATGACGCCGGACGAATATGCCCGCTTCCACGACCTCAACGCCGCCTATCGAGCGAAGTTCGACTTCCCCTTCATCATCTGTGTCCGCCTGACCGACAAGGCGGGGATACTCGCGGCGATGGCGGCGCGCCTCGCAAACGACCGCGACGCCGAAATCGCCACGGCCATTGAACAAATCGGCGAAATCGTCCGCCTGCGCCTGAAGGATATGGCATGAGCATGACGCCCACCGACGCCATTGGCCTGCCCGCGCTCGAAGCGCGGCTGCGCCATGATCTCGACCTGATCGGCCATGACCGGCCCGCCTGGGTGCGGCCGCGCAGCCATGACGGCGCGCCGGTGCTGGATGTCGCCATCATCGGCGGCGGGCAATGCGGCCTCGCCACGGCCTTTGGCCTGCGCGCGCAGGGCATCGCCAACGTCCTCATCCTCGACGAAAATCCGGCGGGTTATGAAGGCCCGTGGGAAACCTATGCCCGCATGGTGACGCTGCGCACGCCCAAGACGCTCAATCCCATCGACTATGGCATCCCCTCGCTCACCTACCGCGCCTGGTGGGAGGCGCAGCATGGCGCCGCCGGGTGGGAGGCGGTGGACAAGATCGCGCGGGGCGACTGGATGGCCTATCTGCGCTGGTATCGCGACGTTCTGGCCCTGCCCGTGCGCAACAATGCGCGGCTGGACCTCATCGAACCGATCCCCGACGCCGGGCTGCACCGGCTGCATATCGCGGGCGGCGAGCCGCTGCTGGCGCGCAAGGTGGTGCTGGCGACCGGCATCCAAGGCGGCGGCGAATGGCACACGCCCGCCATGATCCGCGACAACCTGCCCAAATCGCTGTGGGCGCACACCAGCGAGCCGATTGATTTCGCCGCGCTCCGGGGCAAGCGCGTCGCCATATTGGGCGGCGGCGCGTCGGCCTTCGACAACGCCAACCATGCGCTCGGCGAAGGCGTGGCGGCGGCCGAAGTGTTCATGCGGCGCAAGGCGATGCCGCGGATCAACCCCATACGCTTCATGGAACGGGTGGGCTTCGCCGCCCGCTATCCGGCATTGGACGACGCCACCAAATATGCGGTGATGGCGGCGTTCCTCGCCCATAACCAGCCGCCGACCAACGACACGTTCGAACGGGCGGCATCCTGGCCCGGTTTCGCGCTGCATCTGGGGTCGCCCTGGCTGAATGTGGCCGCGAAGGACGGCGGCGTGGAGATCACCACGCCCCATGGCGCCATGATGTTCGACTTCGCGATCATCTCCACCGGCCTGCTGAGCGACCCGGGCCTGCGCCCCGAATTGCGGATGGTGGCGGACGGCATCGCCCGCTGGGCCGACCGCTACACGCCGCCGGACATGGCCAACGCCCTGCTCGACGCCCATCCCTATCTTGGCCCGGCCTTCGAGTTCCTGCCGCGCGACGGGGCGAACGGGGCGATGCTGCATGGCCTGTTCGCCTTCAACTATTCCGCGCTCGCCAGCCTGGGCCTGTCCGCCTCGGCCCTGTCGGGATTACACAATGCGTTGCCAAAGCTGCTGACCGGGGTGGCGGATCAGTTGTTCCTCGATGATCGCGACGCGCTGGTCGCCGACTTCCTCGCCTATGAGGAAGCCGAATTTATCGGTGACTGGCCCAGAGAGGCGGCGGCATGAGCAGCCTTTCCACCCATGTGCTCGACACCGCCCATGGCCGCCCGGCCGCCGGAGTTGCGCTGCAATTGCTGGACGAGGATGGCGATTGCCTGTTCAGCGGCGTGACCGATGCCGATGGCCGCTGTCCCGGCATCCCGCCGCTTGCTCCCGGCCGCTATCATATCGTCTTCGCGGTCGCCGCTTATTTCCGCGCGGCGGGCGTCGACCTGCCCGAACCGCCCTTCCTCGACATCATCGCCATTGATTTCGGCATAGCCAACCCGGACGGCCATTATCATGTGCCGCTGCTCGTCTCGCCCTATGGCTATTCCACCTATCGGGGCAGTTGAAATGAGCGTGCGCTTCATCCTTGACGGCGAGATCGTGGATATCTCCGATGTCGATCCCACCGCCACCCTGCTCGACCATCTGCGCTATCGCATGAGCCGCACCGGCACGAAGGAAGGCTGCGCGGAGGGCGATTGCGGCGCCTGCACCGTGCTGGTGGGCGAACTGGACGCGGACGGAACGCGCGTCGACTGGCGCGCGGTCAACGCCTGCATCCTCTTCCTGCCGATGATTCATGGCAAGGCGCTGCTGACGGTCGAGAGCCTGGCCGATGGCGGCGCGCTCAACCCGTTGCAGGCCTGCATGGCCGCCAATGGCAGTTCGCAATGCGGATTCTGCACCCCCGGTTTCGTCATGTCGCTCTATGGTCGCGCGGTCGGGGCCAGCGGCCATGACCTGCCGGTCGAGGATGTGCTGGCGGGCAATCTGTGCCGCTGCACCGGCTATGGCCCGATATTGGAGGCCGCGGCCACCACCGGCGCGCTGACGCGGGACGATGCGGCGCTGGCCCAACAGTTGCGCGATCTGGCCAGCGGCGAAACGGTGGCGGGGATATATGGCGACCGCCGCTGGTTCGTCCCCCGCACCGCCGACGCGCTCGCCGACCTGCTCGCCGCCCATCCCGACGCGCGCATGGTGGCCGGCGCGACCGATGTGGGCCTGTGGGTGACAAAGGGCCTGCGCGTCATCGACACGCTGATCTTCGTGGGCGACATAGCCGAACTGCGGACCATGGCCGAAACGGACGAGGGCCTGACCATCGGCGCGGGCGTGCGTTATGCGCAGGCCCATGCCGCCTGCGCCCGGCTGCACCCCGACCTTGGCGAACTCGTCCGCCGGATCGGCGGCTTGCAGGTCCGCAACGCTGCGACCATCGGCGGCAACATCGCCAACGGCTCCCCCATTGGCGACGGCCCGCCCGCGCTGATCGCGCTGGGCGCGACGCTCACCCTGCGCAGCCACATGGGGCGGCGGACGATGCCTCTGGAGGATTATTTCCTCGATTATGGCAAGCAGGACCGGCGCAGTTGGGAATATGTGGAAAGCGTCCACATCCCCCGCCCCGCCCCCGACAGCATCGTCCATATCTCCAAATTGTCGCGCCGCTTCGATAGCGATATTTCGGCGGTGTGCGGCGCTTTCCGGCTCGACATGGCCGATGGCGTCGTCACGCAGGCGCGGGTCGCCTTTGGCGGCATGGCGGCGACCCCGCGCCGCGCGCCCTTGTGCGAAGCGGCGCTGACTGGCCAGCCTTTCACCGAAGAGACCATCGCCGCCGCCGCCGATGCCCTGCGCGAAGACTATGCCCCGTTGACCGACGTGCGCGGGACCGCAGCCTATCGGATCGACGCGGCGGTCGGCCTGCTCTGGCGGCTGTGGCACGGCGCGCAGGGCGAGGCGGTGTCGGTGCTGGAGGCGCAGCTTGGCTGATCGCGCCCCCCTCTGGCCCGCCATCGACAAGCCGTCCCATCCGCATGACAGCGCGCATCTGCACGTCATCGGCCTCGCCCGCTATGTCGATGACGGTGCGGAGCCGGCCGACATGCTGCACCTCGCCTTCGGGCAGAGCGAACAGGCCCATGCGCGGATCGCCGCCATGGATTTGTCCGCCGTGCGCGCCGCGCCGGGCGTCGTCGCGGTCTACACCGCCGCCGACATTCCGGGCGCGAACGATGTCAGCCCCATGGCGGGCGATGATCGGCTGCTCGCCGATGGCGAGGTGATCTGCGTTGGCCAGTCGGTCTTTCTGGTCGCCGCGACCAGCCGGGACGCCGCGCGCCGCGCGGCAAGGCTTGGCCGCATCGACTATGAGCCGCTGCCCGCGCTGGTGACGATAGAGGAAGCGCGCGCGGCCGGATCGCTGATCGAACCGACCCAGCGCATGGCGCGCGGCGATGCCGCCGCCGCGCTGGCGACCGCCCCCCGCCGCGCGACCGGCGGCTTCGACATGGGCGGGCAGGATCATTTCTATCTGGAGGGACAGGTCGCCATCGCGACCCCCGGTGAGGATGGCCAGATGCACATCCTCTCCTCCACCCAGCATCCCAGCGAAATCCAGCATCTGGTCGCCCATATGCTCCACCGCCCGTCGGCCGATGTGACGGTGGAGGTGCGCCGCATGGGCGGCGCGTTCGGAGGCAAGGAGACGCAGGCCGCCCTGTTCGCCGCCGCCGCCGCGCTGGTGGCGAGCAAGACCGGCCGCCCGGCCAAGTTCCGCTGCGACCGGGACGACGACATGGCGATGACCGGCAAGCGCCATGACTTCCGCGTCGATTATGATGTCGGCTTCGACGATGAAGGGCGCATCCTGGCGCTGTCGTTGCGCCTCGCCTCGCGCTGTGGCGTAACTGTCGACCTCTCGCCCGCGATCAACGACCGGGCGATGTTCCATGCCGACAATTGTTACTGGCTGCCCGATGTCGAGATCGTCTCCGAACGGCTGAAGACCCATACCGTCTCCGCCACCGCCTTTCGCGGGTTCGGCGGGCCGCAGGGGATGCTGGCGATCGAACGGATCATCGACGATGTCGCCGCGCGCACGGGCCGCGATCCGCTGGCGGTGCGGATCGCCAATCTCTATGGCCCCGATCGCGATGTGACCCCCTACGCCATGCGGGTCGAGGACAATATCGCGCCGCAGATGATCGCCCGGCTGCGCGAAACCGCCCGCTATGACGAGCGGCAGGCGGCGGTGGAGGCGTTCAACGCCCGCAACAATGTCCTCAAAAAAGGGATCGCGCTGACCCCGGTCAAGTTCGGCATCAGCTTCACCACCACCCACCTCAATCAGGCCGGCGCACTGGTCCATGTCTATGCAGACGGGTCGATCCAGATCAATCATGGCGGCACCGAAATGGGCCAGGGCCTCTATATCAAGGTCGCACAGGTGGTGGCGGACGTGTTCGCCGTGCCCGTCTCGACCGTGCGGATCACCGCGACGCGGACGGACAAGGTGCCCAACACATCGGCCACCGCCGCCTCATCGGGCGCCGACCTCAACGGCATGGCGGCTTTTGAAGCCGCAACCACGATCCGCGACCGGCTGGCCGCCTTCCTCGCGCGCACCCATGGCTGCGCGGCGGGCGATGTGCGCTTCACCCCCGATGGCGTGAGGTTCGGCGACCAATGCCTGTCGTTCGCCACCCTCTGCCGCAAAGCGCATATCGGCCGCATATCGCTGTCCTCGACCGGCTATTATGCGACGCCGGGCATCGTTTACGACCGGGAAAGCCACAAGGGCCGCCCCTTCTATTATTTCGCCTATGGCGCGGCGGTCAGCGAGGTCGTGGTCGACACGCTGACCGGCGAGCATAGGGTGCTGGCCGTCGACATTCTCCATGATGTCGGCCGTTCGCTCAATCCCGCCATCGACATGGGCCAGATCGAGGGCGGCTTCCTTCAGGGACAGGGCTGGCTGACGACGGAGGAACTGGTTTTCGACGCCAACGGCCGGTTGCTGACCCATTCGCCCGCCACCTACAAGATTCCCACCGCCTCCGACCGCCCCCGCCATTTCGCCATCCACCTGTGGGATGGCGACAATGTGCAGCCCACCATCAACCGCTCGAAGGCGGTGGGCGAGCCGCCTTTCATGCTGGCGATCTCGGTCTTTTCGGCGCTGGGTCGCACCATCGCCGCGACCGCGCCCGACAAACGCGCCCTGCCCCCGCTCAACGCCCCCGCGACGCCCGAAGCCATATTGCGCGCCATCGCCGGGCATCGCGCCGCATGAGCGACTGGCTCCTCTGGCTGCGCGACATCGCGCCCGCCATGCCCACCGCCATGGTGAGCGTGCTCGCGACCGAAGGGTCCGCGCCGCGCGGGCCGGGCGCGCGGATGCTGGTGACGGCCGATGGCCTGCACGGCACCATCGGCGGCGGCCAACTCGAATATCGCGCCATCGAACAGGCCCGGGCCATATTGGCGCTGCCGCCGGGAAGCTGGCGGGTGCAGGATTATCCGCTGGGGCCGCTGCTCGGCCAATGTTGCGGCGGCCGGGTGCGGCTGCTGGTCGAGCATGTCGACCCGGCGGCGCTGGACTGGCTGGCCGACGCGCGCGACGACCGCGTGCTGGTGTCCACCCTGCGCCCCGGCGCGATCCTGCGCCATGTCAGCGGCCAGGCTCTGCCCGCGCCGATCTCCGCGCGCGGCGACCGCCCGCGCGAGGGCGCGACCCTGGTCGAGGCCATCGGCCAGCACAGCCGCCCGCTCTACCTGTTCGGCGCGGGCCATGTCGGCCAGGCCATCGCCCGCCACGCCACGCCTCTCCCCATCCGCCTCGCCTGGTTCGACACGCGGCCGGTGTTCGAAACCATCGAGGGCGTCGCCATCGTGCCGGAAGCCGCCATCGAACAATGCGTGGACGAAGCGCCCGATGACGCCGCCATCCTGATCCTGACGCACGATCACGCGCTCGATTACCGGCTGACGCTGGCGGCGTTGCGGCGCGGCCCGGTCGCCTTTGTCGGCCTGATCGGATCGGCGACCAAGCGGGCGCGCTTCCTTTCCCGCCTGACCGGCGACGGCATCGCGGACGAAGCCCGCGCGCGCCTCACCTGCCCCATCGGCGTGTCGGGCATCACCGGCAAGGAGCCTGACGTCATCGCCATCGCCGCGCTCGCGCAGATATTGCAACTGGGGCGGGAAAGGCGGGCGGCATGAGCGTCCGGGCCTTTCGCGGCGCCATTCTCTCCGTCCCGCACGACCCCGCCCATGCGCGGCAAACCGTGCGCCATGAGCCGGACGGGCTTCTGCTGGTCGAGGACGGCATAATCGTTGCGCGCGGCCCCTATGCCGACCTTGCCGAACGCCATCCCGGCGTCGCGGTCGAGGCCCTGCCCGGCCTGATCGTCCCCGGCTTCATCGACGCCCATGTCCATTATCCGCAGATGGACCGCATCGCCGCCCATGGCGAACAATTGCTCGACTGGCTCGACCGGCACATCTTCCCCGCCGAAACGGCCTTTGCCGACCGCGCCCATGCCGACCGGGCAGCGGCCCTGTTCCTAGGCGAATTGCTGCGCAACGGCACGACCAGCGCGCTCGTCTTTCCAACCGTCCACGACCATTCGGTCGACGCCCTGTTCGAAGCCGCGCTGGCCCGCGACATGCGGATCGCGTCGGGCAAGGTGCTGATGGACCTTGGCCCGCAAGGGCTGTGCGACACGGTGAAAACCGCGCGCGAGGCCAGCGAGGCGCTGATCCGCAAATGGCGGGGGCGCGGGCGCCTGAGCTATGCGGTGACGCCGCGTTTCGCCCTCACCTCTTCCGACGCGCAGTTGCAGGTGGCGGGCAACCTGATCGCCGCCCATCCCGACGTGCTGATGCACACGCACCTTGCCGAAAATGAGCGGGAATGCGCAGCGGTTGCGGCGCGCTTCACCGACGCCATAGACTATCTCGACGTCTATGACCGCTTCGGCCTTGTCGGCCCCCGGTCGGTCTTCGCCCATGGCATTCACCTGTCCGACCGCGCCTGCGCCCGCATGGCGGAAAGCGGCTCGGGCATCGCCGTCTGCCCGACCTCCAACCTGTTCCTGGGTTCAGGCTTTTTCGATTTCACGCGGGCCGCCGCCCATGGCGTGAAGCTCGGCCTAGGCACAGACATCGGCGCGGGCACCAGCTTTTCGATGCTGCACACCGCCGGCGTCGCCTATCAGGCGGCGTTGATGCGGGGCTATCGCCTCGACCCGTTCCGCGCGCTTTACCTCGCCACCGCAGGCAGCGCCGCCCTCCTCCACATCGGCGACCGCGTCGGCGCGCTGGAAGTGGGGCAGGAGGCCGACTTCGTCCTGCTCGATCCCGCCGCCACACCGCTGCTCGCCCGGCGCACGGCGGGCGCGACCCTTGCCGAAACCCTGTTCGCGCTTCAGATATTGGGCGACGACCGCGCCGTCGCCCGCACCTACATAATGGGGCAATGCGCGTGGAACAGGGATGCAGCATGACCGACCTCGACGCCTTCATCACCGGCCTGCCTAAGGCGGAACTGCACCTGCATATCGAGGGCAGCCTGGAGCCCGACCTCATGTTCGCGCTGGCACGTCGCAACGGTGTCGCCATCCCCTACGCCAGTGTCGATGAAGTCCGCGCCGCCTATGATTTCGGCAATCTTCAGGACTTCCTCGACATCTACTATGCCGGGGCCGACGTGCTGCGAACGCGCGCCGATTTCCGCGATCTCGCCGCCGCCTATTTCGATCGCGCCGCCGCCGACGGCGTCGTCCATGCCGAAATCATGTTCGATCCCCAGACGCACACGGCGCGCGGCATCCCCTTTGCCGATGTGATCGAAGGGCTGCTCGACGCCATGGCCGACGCGCAGGCCCGCCATGGCATGACCAGCGCCCTCATCATGAGCTTCCTGCGCCACCTGAGCGAGGAGGAGGCGTTCGCGACGCTGGCGCAGGCGCAGCCATGGCTCGACCACATCATCGCGGTCGGCCTCGATTCCTCCGAACTTGGCCACCCGCCCGAAAAATTCGCCCGCGTCTTTGCCGCCGCCGCCGAAAAGGGGCTGAAACTGGTCGCCCATGCCGGGGAGGAAGGGCCGCCGGACTATGTGTGGCAGGCGCTCGACCTGCTCCATGTCGACCGCATCGACCATGGCAACCGCGCGCTGGAGGATGGCGCCCTGATCGACCGGCTGGCGGCGGAGGGGATGACGCTGACCGTCTGCCCCCTTTCCAACCTGAAACTGTGCGTGGTCGGCGATCTGGCCGATCATCCCATCGACGGGATGCTGGAACTGGGATTGAAAGCCACCGTCAATTCCGACGATCCGGCCTATTTCGGCGGCTATGTCGCCGACAATTACCGCGCCATCGCCGCCGCGCGGGGCCTGAACAAAGACGATCTCGCCGCCCTCGCCCGCAACAGCTTCACCGGCTCCTTCCTGCCCGCCGACGCGGTGGCGGGCCATCTGGCGCGCATCGACGCCTATAGGGCGGCGCAATGATCCGCGATCATGGCGCTGGAGCCTGATCTTGCCGCGCTGATCGCGGGCGACGCGCACCGGATGATCGCGCTGGAGGCGGCGCGCGCGCTTCGCCTGCCGGACGGATGGATCGGCGCGGGCTTCGTGCGCGATGCGGTGTGGGATCATCTCCACGGCCTGCCCCCGCAAGCCCCGGTCGGCGATGTAGACCTGCTCTGGTTCGATCCCGCCCGCATCGACCCGGAGGAGGACGCGGCGCTGGAGCAACGGCTGCGCGCCATGGCGCCGCAATTCGACTGGTCCGCCCGCAATCAGGCGCGGATGCACATCCGCAACGGCGACCGCCCCTATCGCGAAGTCGCCGACGCCATGACCTACTGGCCCGAAACCGCCACCATGGTCGCCGTCCGCCTGAACAATGCGGGCAAGGTGGAAATTAACGCCCCGCTCGGCCTCGATGACCTGTTCGTGCTACGGCTGACGCCCGGCGCGCATTTCCGCACGACACGCCGCCCGATATTCGACGCGCGGGTGGCGGAAAAAAACTGGCTCACCCGCTATCCGCGCCTGCGCATTCCGGTGGGTTAAAGATCCTCCTCGTCCAGCCAATGCTCGGTGCGCGGGGGCAGATATTGGGCGATGCGGTCCAGCATCACTTCGGGGTCTTTTTCGACCAGCAACATCGCGCGATGTTCGGGTTTCAGGAAGCCTTCGGCCACGACATGGTCGATAAAGCCCGACATGCCGCTGTAAAATCCGTTCACGTCCAGCAACCCGACGGGCTTGGCGTGATAGCCAAGCTGCGACCAGCACCAGGCTTCGAACATTTCCTCGAACGTGCCGATGCCGCCCGGCAGGGTGACGAAGCCGTCGGCCAGCTTCGCCATCATCGCCTTGCGCTCGTGCATGGTCTGGACGACGTGCAGTTCGGTGATGCCCTGATGGTCATGCTCGCGCGCGCGCAAGGCTTCGGGGATGACGCCGATCACCTCGCCCCCCGCCGCGCAGGCCGCATCGGCCACCGCGCCCATCAGGCCGACGGTGCCGCCGCCATAGACAAGGCCGATGCCCCGCTTCGCCAGCAATGTGCCGAACGCTTCGGCCGCTTCGCGATAAACGGGCGAGCGGCCGGGCGACGACCCAAGATAGACACATATCCGCATGAGCGATCAGGCCAGCCGTTCGGGAACGGACAGGGCTTCCTCAACGATGGTCTCGTTGGCGCCCATCGCTTCCCACGGGAAAACGAACCAGCGCTTGTCCTCGTCCCGGTCGATCATGTCTGCCCAATAATCGACGCAGGCGCGCGAGCGGCTGTTGTTGAGCAGCACGGCGAAACGCAGATTGCTCGCCTCGCACCCATTGTCGCCCAGCAGGCCGCGAATATAGTCGATGGTGCCGCCGCTGTCGTTGATGTCGTCGACGAACAGCAACCGCGTGCCCGCCACGCTCTTCGCCGCGACCTTGCCCAGCAACTCGTCGGCGAAACCCGGCACCTTCGAACTATGGTCGATGGATAGCATCGGCAGCTTCAGCCAGTGCGAGATATAGACGGCGGGGACCAGCCCGCCCCGGCCGATGCCGATGATGAAATCGGGCCTCCATTCATCAGCCCCCACCTTGCGCGCGACGGTGCGCACATCGGTCAGGAAGTCGTCATAGGCGATATAGTGGAGTTGGGGTTCGGCAGCGCTGCTCATAGATCGCGAATCCAGTCACGATGAAGATGGGACGATCCTTTCGCCTAATCATTCTTCCGCACCGGGGCAATCGACCCTCTCGCTAGAGATCGGCCTCGACCAACGGTTCCATGGATGCGGGGTAGCTGAGTTCCGCAAAGCCGTTTTCCAGCTCGCCCAGCACGATCCCCGCAGCATAGGATGGCGTGCGCGGCGTCGCCGTGCACAGCGCCAGCGTCATCGGCCGCAAAATGGGGTCCGAAATCCGGGTGAAGGACAGCAGCCCGCGCCGCACCTCCGTTATCACGTCCAGCGACGTCAATATGCCGATGCCCGCGCCCTGAAGCACCAGCGACGTCACCATCTGGATATTGTCCGACGTCACCGCCCTGTCCATCACGACGCCGCTCGTCCCCTCCAGCACCGCGATCTGCTGGCACACGGCCAGCGGCTCGCCCGGCACGATCAGCGCCGATCCCACGCCGGCGGAAAAACGCGCCTCGCGCTGGCGGCCGAACGGGTGCCCGGCGGGCGTCAGGAAGCCCAGCACCACCTCGACAAAGGCGCGCACGGTCAGGTCGCGGAAGGATTGCGGTTCGAACAATATGCCGAAATCCACCGAACCATTGTTGATCGCCGCGCGCACCGCGTCATTTTCCAGCACCTTGACGCCGATGGTGATGCCGGGATAACGGCTCTGGATCGACGTGATCGCGCGCGGGATATAACCCTTGGCCAGCGCGTCAATAATGGCGATGTCGACATGGCCGCGTTTCAATCCGCGCAGGTCGGCGATCTGCGCCCGCACGTCGATCAGGTTCTTCTGCCATCGCGCGCCCGCCGCCATCATGATCTCGCCCGCCGCCGTCAGCCGCAGGCCGGTGGGCAGCCGTTCGAACAGCGGCATCCCCAGGTCCGCTTCCACATTCAATATCTGGCGGTCGATGGCGGACGCGGAGATATTGAGTTCGTCCGCGGCCTTGCGAATGGAGCCCAGCCGGCCGACCGCCATGAAGTAGCGCAGGAAGCGTGAAAAGGCTGGCATTTACCCACTCTAATTTTTGCAACACTCCGTCGAGTTCATTGCGTTTGATCGCAGCAGGTCAAGCCCCTAGTTGCAGCGCACACAAGAATTTTCGGGGTGACAGGGTGAAAACAGGAGCCTGGATCGGAAGGATGGCGCGCGCGCTGGCGGACGCTGCTTTCCTGTCCCTTTCGGTCGCCGCCCCCATCCATGCCGCGGAACCGCCCGTTTCCGCCATTGCCGCCGTCACGCCCATTCCGGTCAAGGTGATCGTCATCGCCAATTTCGAACCGGGCGAGGACAAGGGCGATGCGCCGGGCGAATTCCAGCTCTGGGCGGAACGCGAAAATCTGGACGAAGTGATCCCGATTAGGGGCGCGTTGCACCCGCTGCGCCGCAATGCGGCCGGGCTGTACGGCATGGTCTGGGGCAGTCCCGACACGATGCTGGGCGGCGTCGCGGAACAGTTGATGGCCCTGCTGCTCGACCCGCGCTTCGATTTCACCAGAACCTACTGGCTGTTCACCGGCATTTCGGGCGTCGACCCGGAACTCGCGTCGGTGGGCAGCGCCGCCTGGTCGCGCTGGGTGGTGCAGGGCGACACGCTGCGCGAATTTGACGACCGCGAAACCCCGAAGGACTGGCCCTATGGCCTGTTCGCCATCGGCGCCGACGCGCCGAACAAGCTGCCCGCCGCGACGCAGGATTTCGCGGGCTTCACCGACACCGGCAAGCTCGCCATGGCGATCAGCCTCAACCAGTCGCTGGCGCAGTGGGCTTTCGACATGACGAAAAATGTCGCCATCCCCGATTCGCCCGCCCTGCAAAAGGCGCGCGCCGCCTGGAAAGGCTATCCCAACGCGCAAAAACCGCCCTTCGTGCTGATGGGCGAAACGCTGGGCGCGCTGCGTTACTGGCACGGGCCGGGCCGCACCCAATGGGCGCGCGACTGGGTAAAGCTGTGGACCGGCGGCAAGGGCCGCTTCGCCATGACCAACATGGAAAGCCAGTCGCTGGCGGGAACAATGGCGATCGCCGCCAAACAGGGCCTTGTCGACATGAACCGGGTGCTGGTGCTGCGCACGGGCAGCAACCCGTCCATGCCGCCGCCCGGCGTTTCCGCCGTCGATAGCGTCGCGGATGAAGGCGCGGGGCAGGTCGCCGCCTATGAAGCCAATTACCGCGTCGGCGCGCCGGTCATCCACGAACTTCTGGTCCATTGGGATCGTTACAAAGACGCCATTCCCGGAACTCCAACTCCGTGAGGCGCGGCCTGATCGCCACATTGACGGCGCTCAGCGCCCTGACGCCGACGGTCGCGCGGGCCGAAACGGCGGGCGAACGCGCCGCCGCCACGCTCCTTCAGCAAATTGCCGACAGCCCCACGGCGCTCCGCATCTTCCTCAAACCCATGCCCAAGGGCGGCGACCTGCACAATCATCTGGGCGGCAGCGTGTGGGCGGAGGATTATCTGCGCTGGGCGGCCGAGGCGGGGCTATGCGCGTCGCAGGCGCTGGACCGCATCACGCCCCCGCCCTGCCCGCCCGAACGGACGGTGCGGCATCTGGGCGAACGCGATTCGCTCGCTTATGACAGGCTGATCGACGCGCTGTCGACGCGCGGCTGGCAACAGGGCGTCGGCGCGAACGATGTCGCGGGCCACAGCCAGTTCTTCGCCAGCTTCGAACGCTTCGGCCCCGCCAGCGACCGGGTCCATGGCGGCGCCATGGCGGTGACGCTGCAAAATGCGGCGGGCGACCGGGTCGGCTATGTCGAACTGATCCACAATCCCGCCGCGCTGATCGCGGCCACGCTGGCCCCCGATGAAACGCCGCTGACCGTCGAAGGCCTAGCCGCCTTCTACCGCCGCGAAAGCGCCGCCATCGCCCCGGTCGTCGATCAGGCGATGGCGCAACTCGACCGGACCGAAGCCGCCGCGCGCAAGGAAATGGGCTGCGACGGCAAGGGCGCCGATGCCGGCTGCGCCGTCGCCGTCCGCTATCTGGCCTGGGGCTGGCGCGACCTGCCCCCCGCGCAAGCGTTCCGTTCGCTGATCCTCGCCTTCGCCCTGGCCGACCGCGACCCGCGCTATGTCGGCATCAACATCGTCCAGCCTGAAGACTGGGTGATCGCCCTGCGCGATTATGATCTGCACATGGCGATGATCCGCTTTTTGGGCGAACGCTATCCGCGCGTCCATCGCACACTTCACGCGGGCGAACTCGCCTTCGGGCGCGTGCCGCCCGCCGCCCTGCGCGATCATATCCGCAAGGCGATTGATGCAGGCGCGCAGCGCATCGGCCATGGCGCCGCCATCGCGCTGGAGGACGACGCGCTGGCGACGATGGATCGCATGGCGCGCGAGGGCGTCGCCGTCGAAATCAACCTGACCAGCAACGCCGTCATCCTGGGCTTGAAAGGCGCGGAGCATCCTCTCGCCCTCTATCGCAAGCTGGGCGTTCCGGTCGCCCTGTCGACCGATGACGAGGGCATTTTGCGGACCGACATGACGCAGGAATATGCCCGCGCCGTGGGCGAACAGGGGCTGGGCTATGCCGACCTGAAGGCCATGGCGCGCGCCAGCCTCGAATATGCTTTCGTCGCGGGCGACAGCCTCTGGGCCGATGGCAGGGTCGGCGCGCCGGTCGCCGCCTGCGCGCCGTCGCTCGAGGCGGCGGCCTGCAGGGCGCTGGTCGACCATAGCGCCAAGGCGAAGCTCCAATGGATTCTCGAACAACAATATCGTCAATTTGAAGAGGTTATCGTTCCCGCTCAGGCAAAAATGCTGGGCAGAACGCATGAAGACAAGAACGCGACCGTCCCATGAGTTTTTCTTTGCAGTGCAGCGACTGCAATATTACGATGACGCATCGCAACATAAAAGATGGAAGCAGGAGAGGCGGACAGCGGGTCACTGACAGGTGAAGCCGAAGCAACAAAATCGGTTTTCTCGGTCATTCAAGGGGGTTATTTCGATGAAAAAAGATCAGCTTAAGCATGATGACTTCTCCACTGCGGCGCAGCATGTCCGCATTCGCAAACCGATGCTGGCGCTGGCGGCGGGCCTGCTCTCCTGCACCGCGCTGACGACGCAGGCCTGGGCGCAGGAACCCGCCCCGGAAGGCGAAGGCGAGGACATCGTCATCACCGGCGCGCTCGACGCGCTGCCGGTCAAGAATGTCGGCTCCATCTTCGGCTTCGACAAGACCATCGTCGAAACGCCGCGCTCGGCCTCGACCATCTCCAGCGAACAGATCGAACGCTTCGGCATCAACGACATTTATGATCTGGTCGCGCAGGCACCCGGCACCTTCACCAACAGCTTCTTCGGCGTCGGCGGCGCGCTCGACATTCGCGGCACGCCCGGCGAAGTCTATTTCCGGGGCATGCGCCGGCTCGACAACCCCGGCAACTATCCCACGCCCATCGCCGCGTCCGACCGCATCGACATCGTGCGCGGCCCCGCTTCGCCCATCTATGGCCCGTCCAAGACCGGCGGTTACATGAACTTCGTGCCCAAATCGGCGCGCGTCGCCGACGGCAAGCTGGCCAGCAAGGCTTCGGGCGAACTCAGCTACACCCGCGGCAGCTGGGACATGAACATCTTCAAGGGCAATATCTCCGGCCCGCTCAACATCGGCGGTCAGGAATTCGGCTACAGCCTGTTCGGCCAATATGAGGATGACGGCAGCTATTACCGCAACATGGGAACCAAGCAGACGGTCCTTCAAGCCTCGTTCGACACCGACCTGTCCGACCATGTCCGCATCGAATGGGGCGGCCAGTATCAGAATTTCAAGGGCCAGCAAAATGGCGGCTGGAACCGTCTGACCCAGGATCTGGTCGACAACGGCACCTATATCACCGGCCAGGCCCAGCCGCTCGACACCGACGGCGACGGCCAGATTTCGCAGGGCGAAATCAACGCCGTGATCCCCGGCGGCAATTCGATCTTCGGCAATTTCACCTGCCCGGACAGCAGCTTCAGCCCCTTTGCGACAGGCTTTACCGACGCCTGCTTCACCGAAACCTATCCCTCGCTGGCGCTGACCAACACCGGCACCGCCAAGCTCAGCCGCCGCAACACGCTGACCGGCAAGGACGACAAGCTCATCAACCGCGGCACGGCGCTCTATTTCGACGCCATTTACACCGCCGACAGCGGCTTTGAGCTGAAGAACCAGCTCTTCTACGACAGCTACGAAAATCTCAACGAAAACGCCTATGGCTTCTCGCAATTCCACGATAGCTGGGTGATCGAGGACAAGATCGTCGCGTCCAAGACGTTCGAAAACAGCGCGGGCAAATTCGCGTTCCAGCTTTCGCCGTCGGTGCGCTACACCAAGTTCAAGCATGGCGACGACTTCAACTATGAATATTTCCACCGCGTCGACCTGACCGTGGGTTATGACGCGCTGTCGGATCGGCTGCTGTCGACCGAATGCGACTGCAACTACACCAACAATGTCGTCGGCCATTATTCCGACCTCGCATTCGCCGGTCTGGCCAACCTCGACTTTGCCTTCGGCCTCGATCTGACCCTGGGCGCCCGCTACGACTATTTCGACGTGAAGGCGACCAACCTCACGACCAAAATGGAGCCTGCGGCGATCCCGGCGATCAATATCGGCAGCGGCAGCAAGGGCGCATGGTCCTATTCGGCCAGCGCCTCCTACGAACTGCCCTTTGGCCTCATCCCCTATGCGACGATCGCCAAGCAGTCGGTCGTGATCGCCGGTCAGGGCGCGGAAATCTATCCCGATCTGGCGGCCACCAACAGCTTCATTTCGGCGTCCAAACTCTATGAAGCGGGCCTGAAGGGCAGCTGGCTGGACAACACGCTCTATGCCGCCGTTTCAGTCTACAAACAGAAGCGCAACGACTTCAACATCCAGTCCATCACCGTCAACCAGGCGGTCGAGACCAAGGGTCTGGAGGCGGAATTCCGCTGGTCGGTCGATCGCCACCTGCTCATCACCGGCGCCTATACGCATACCAATGTGTATAATCTGACGGCGCTCAACGATGGCGTGCTGTTCAGCTTCTTCGGCATCGAGGATCTGACGAACGTATCCGATCCGACCCTGTATCTGGGCGGCCAGCCCATCGGTCTGGTGCCGATCGCCAGCAAGAGCGATTCGAAGCGCGCGGGCATCCCCGAAGACATGTTCTCGGCGACCGCCACCTATGCGTTCGACTTCGGCCTCGCCCTGTCGGCCAGCGCGGTGCATGTCGCCTCGGTCTATTCGGGCCAGAGCCAGGCGGTGAAGCTGCCCTCCTACACCACGGTGGACCTGGGCGCCTCGTTCGAAACCGGGCCGTTCCTGTTCCGCGTGGTGGTGAAGAACGCGACCAACGAGAAATATTTCCGCGCCAACTTCACCGAATTGTTCGGCAGCACCATCGTCCTGCCCGAAAAGCCGCGCAGCTTCCAGGCGTCGGCCGTCTACAAATTCTGATGTTGCATCATGGGGGCGTCGGCCGCGTGTCGCCGCCCCCATTTTCCTGACTTCCCCCAATGATGAAAAGAGCGTCGCGCCCGATGACCTTCCAGCCCCGCTCGATGCTGATCGCCCTTGCCAGCCTGTTCAGCCTGTCGCTCGCGCAACCGGGCATGGCCACAACAGCCACGCCCGTCACCGCCGCCGATGTCGCCGCCACCATCGCCGCCTGCGCGCCGGGCGCGGCCTGCGCCAAACCCCTGCCCGTCCGTATGGTCATCGTCACCCTGTTCGAAATCGGCGCGGACAGCGGCGACAAGCCGGGCGAGTTCCAGTTGTGGAAGGAACGGCGCAAACTCGACGTTCGCATCCCCTTCCCCCAGTCGCACCATGATCTATATTACAACCCCGACACCCAGGTCTTGGGCATCGTCACCGGCATGGGGAATATCAAATCGGCGACCGCCACCATGGCGCTGGGCCTCGACCAGCGGTTCGACCTTTCCAAAGCCTATTGGCTGGTCGCGGGCATTGCCGGGATCGACCCGGAGGACGCCTCCATCGGCTCGGCGGCCTGGGCCCATTATCTGATCGACGGCGACCTGTCGCATGAGATCGACCCGCGCGAAATCCCCGCCGACTGGAAAACCGGCTATTTCCCGCTGCACAGCAAGGGGCCGAACGACCCCAGCCCGCCGGTCGGCCAGGGCGAAGTGTTCGAGGCGAACGTCGCCCTGCGCGACTGGGCCTATGATCTGACCAAGGACATGACATTGCCCGACGACCCATCGATCCAAAAGGAGCGCGCCCGCTTCACCAGCCATCCCAAGGCGCAACTGCCCCCCTTCGTGCTGAAGGGCGACCAGCTTGCCGCCATGACCTTCTGGCATGGCAAGCTGTTGACCGACTGGGCCAATGGCTGGGTGGATTACTGGACGCAAGGCAAGGGCGAGTTCGTCACCTCCGCGATGGAGGAGACGGGCACGTTCCAGGCGATCACCTATCTCGACAAGATCGGCCGGGTCGACAAGGACCGGGTGATGGTGCTGCGCGCGGGCAGCAATTTCACCATGCCCCCGCCCGACGACAATGCCGCCCATTATCTGCTCAGCGAAAATGAAGGCTATGCCGGCATGACCGCCGCGCTCGAAAGCCTTTATGCCGTGGGGTCGAAGGTGGTCGATGAAATCCTGAACCATTGGGATCGTTACGAACAGGCGCCGCCGCGATGATAGCCCCTCCGCGCCGCCACCCACCAAACCGGGCGTCGCGCGGATGAGCCTGACCGTCATCACCCATGCCGACGCTCTCGTCTGCATGGATGACGCCCGGCGCGAAATCGCCGATGGCGCCATCGCCTTTCGCGAAGGCATGATCTGCGCAGTCGGGACGACCACGGACCTCGCGCCGCTGATCGAACAGGCGGACGAGGCCATCGACGCGCGCGGATGCGTGGTGACGCCCGGCCTCGTCAACACCCACCATCATCTCTACCAGACGCTGACCCGCGCCCTGCCCGGCGCGATCAACGCCCCGCTCTTCGGCTGGCTCAAGACGCTCTATCCCATCTGGGCGCGCTATCGGCCGCAAGATGTGTTCGCCGCCACCCAATTGGGGCTGGCGGAGCTGGCGCTGTCGGGCTGTTCCTTAAGTTCCGACCATCTCTACCTCTTCCCCGATGGCGTGACGCTGGAAGACAGCATCCACGCCGCGCAGGGGATCGGCATCCGTTTCCATGCGACGCGCGGCGCGATGAGCGTGGGCGAAAGCGACGGCGGCCTGCCCCCCGACAGCCTGGTCGAACGCGAGCCCGCCATATTGAACGACGCCATCCGCCTGATCGACCGCTATCACGACGCCGCCGACGGCGCGATGCTGCGCATCGGAGTCGCGCCCTGCTCGCCCTTTTCCGTCAGTCAGGGATTGATGCGCGACGCCGCCCTGCTGGCGCGCGACAAGGGCGTCATGCTGCACACCCATCTGGCCGAAGACGCCGATGACGTCGCCTTCTCGCTCGCGCGCTTCGGCTGTCGCCCCGGCCAATATGCCGAAAATCTGGGCTGGACCGGGCCGGATGTGTGGCACGCCCATTGCGTGCAACTGGACGGGCAGGAAATCGACCTGTTCGCCCGCACCCGCACCGGCATCGCCCATTGCCCCGGCTCCAATTGCCGCCTTGGCTCGGGCATCGCGCCGGTCCGCGCCATGGTCGACCGGGGCGTGCCGGTCGGGCTGGGCGTCGACGGCTCTGCCTCCAACGACAGCGGCCATTTGCTGAACGAAGCGCGGCAGGCTTTGCTGATGCAGCGCGCCATCGGCGGCCCGGCGGCGTTCGACCCGCGTCAGGCGCTTTATCTGGCGACGCGCGGCGGCGCGGCTGTGCTGGGCCGCCAGGACTGCGGATCGCTGGAACCGGGCAAGCGCGCCGACATCGCCATCTGGGACGTGTCGGACATCCCCTCCATGGGCGCGTGGGACAAGGTGGCGGGCCTCATCCTCTCGCCTCCCGCGGGCGTCCTCGACCTGATCGTCGAAGGGCGCGCCGTGGTGCGCGAAGGCGAACTTGTCCGCGTCCAGCGCGCCGCCGTGCTGGGCGCCGCGCGCCAGTCCCTCGACCGGCTGATGGCGCTCGCCTGATGCCTCACCGCCAACGCCGGAGCCTCGCATGACCGCATCGTCCGCAACCATGACCGACCATGGAACTGCGCCCCATAACGGCATGATGACGACGGATCAGGCCCGCGACCCCGATTATTTCCCTGGCCTCGCCATCGCCATTCCGCTGGGCATTCAGCATGTGCTGGCGATGTTCGTCAGCAACCTGACCCCCGCCATCATCGTTGCGGGGGCGGCCGGTTTCGGCTTCGGATCGCCCGACCCGTCGGCGATGATCTACATGATCCAGATGGCGATGCTGTTCGCGGGCATCGCCACCTTGCTCCAGACGCTGGGCGCGGGGCCGGTCGGCGCGCGCCTGCCCATTGTTCAGGGGACCAGCTTCGCCTTCCTCCCCGTGATGATCCCCATCGTCGCCGGGCGCGGAGTGGAGGCGATGGCGGAACTCACCACCGCCGCGATCATCGGCGGCCTGTTCCACACCGGCCTCAGCGTCTTCGTCGGCCGCATCCGTTTCGCCCTGCCGCCGATGGTCACCGGCCTCGTCGTGCTGATGATCGGGCTCTCCCTGATGCGGGTCGGCATCCAATATGCGGCGGGCGGCGTCCCGGCGCAGGGCACCCCCGCCTATGGCGCGGGGACAAGCTGGCTGCTCGCCGCCATCGTCGTGGCGACGACATTGGGATTGAGCTTCTTTGGCCGGGGCATATGGTCGACGGCCGCCGTGTTGCTGGGCCTGCTGGCGGGCTATGCCGCCGCCGCGCTGATGGGCCGCGTCTCGCTGGCCCCGGTGGCCGACGCCGGCTGGATCATGCTGCCCATGCCCTTCCATTTCGGCTTCGCCCTGTCGGCGGCGGCGGTCATGGGCTTCTGCCTGATGGGCTTCATCTCCGCCATCGAATCCATCGGCGCCGTCTCCGCCATCTGCGAGGGCAGCGCTGGACGCCCGGCCACCGACCGCGAACTGGTGGGCGCGACCTGCGCCGATGGCGTCGGCACCGCGCTCGCCGCCACTTTCGGGGCGATGCCCAATACGTCCTTCAGCCAGAATGTCGGCCTGATCGCGATCACCGGCGTCATGAGCCGCCATGTCGTGACCATCGGCGCGCTGTTCCTCATCCTGTGCGGGCTTGCGCCAAAGGTCGGCGCAGCGATCACCACCATCCCCATCGAAGTGCTGGGCGGCGGCGTGATCGTGATGTTCGGCATGGTCGCATCCGCCGCCGTCTCCATCCTGTCAGGCGTCGAATGGAGCCAGCGCAACATGCTGATCTTCGGCGTCGCGCTGTCGCTGGGCATCGGGCTGGAACTGGAGCCGGACGCTGTCGGCCATCTGCCCGAAACCGCGCGGATCATGCTGACGTCGGGGGTGTTGCCCGCCGCGCTGGTCGCGGTCGTCCTCAACCTCGCCATGCCGGGCCGCCCGAAAGCCGCCTGAACGCCTGTCTGGAAAATGCGCGGAAGAGCGCAGTCTCGATGCGGCGCCGGCCCGCGCCCCCACCCGACCTCCCAATCAGGATACACTCTGTGGGATGTCGGGCGGGGGCGTGGGCTGGTGCGGATGCGCCAAAGGCGCATTTCCAGACAGGCTCTGAACGCCTATGTCTTGTCGGCCTTGAGCGCCAGCAGCGCGGCGAAGGGGCTGGCCTGTTCCTCGCTCAGCACGCCCGCCTCGCGCAATATCCGGTCGGCGTCGGGCGCGCGGGGGTAAGGTTGCATGGCCAGCGCCATCGTCTCCGCCACCGCCTCGCCCATGTCGATCGCCTCGCCCGCATAGCCGATGGTGTCGCAATCATCCGCGTCCAGCTCGATTTCCTCGACATCCACGGCCGATTCAGGCACGAATCGCAAGGTAAAAGGCGCGTCGATCTCTTCGGGCACCGGCGTTCCAGTCGCGACGCAGGGCTGCGCCAGGGTCGCACGCATCTGCCCCCGCGCCATGATCGCGCCCTCTTCCTGCGACAGGGCATAGTCGGCCTCCAGCCGGTCGAGCGACGACAGGCCAAAGCGTTTCGCCAATGCGGCGCGCTCGCCTTCTTCCGCGACAATCGTCACCTTGTCGGCGTAGCGGCCAAGCTGGTCGATGCGGACGACACGCGAAAATTCGGGTGCAGGCCCGTTCATGCCAATTCTCCATCGATCAACCGGTCGAGCGGCACAGCCGCCAATGCATCCCAACGCGCGCGCAATGCGCGTTCGACATGGGCCATGGCGGCGGGGTCAGGCGCAGCCCCGCGATAGAGGTTGCGCGCCAGCGCATCGGACAGGTCGCCGCCGTCCAGCAACCCGGGGCGATAGGCGGCAATGCGCCCGCCCAGCGCGCTCATCATCCGGCCGACATGCTTGCCCACCACCACATCGCCAACGCCTTCCTGCCGCAACTGCCCGTCCATGTCGTCGACGAACAACTCGGTCAGCCATACCGACTCCTGCGCCGCGCCCAGTTGCTCCAGCCGCAACAACGCCTGCGCCAGCACCGCGACGATCATGTCGAACCGCCCGTCGACCGTGTCGGGCACAGCCCCCGCCAGATACCAGTGCGGCTCGCGCCCGGCCGCGACCAGGGCGGCGTAAAGCGGCTTCAGCCCCTCCTTCGGGTCGGATCGGCGGAACAGACGGTCGAACAGGGAAGATCGGGCGGCCATGGATGGAGTTTTCTGTCCTGTTGCGGCCCGGAACGGCGCGTCCTGACGCATCGCCCTTGTCGGCCGTTGTGCAATTCCATATTGATTGCCGGGCGACGCAATGCAATGGCTGCGCCCCTATCGCCCAAATGCGGGCGGGTAAAGCGCCCACCAGGAGTAAACGGATGTTCCCATTCCACCGTCCCAGCCCCAGCGGGCGCATGATGCTCGCCGCCGGCCTGTGCCTGGTCGTGCTGGGCGCGTCGGGCTGCACCCGCATCCGCACGCATCAGGGGTATCAGGTGGACAAGCTGCTGGTCGATTCGGTCCAGCCGGGCATCGACAACCGCGCCTCGGTGGAAGGCACGCTGGGCCGTCCGTCCTTCACCTCGCAATTTGGCGAGCAGGACTGGTATTATGTCTCGCGCAACATGCGCCAGTTGGCCTTCGCCAATCCGCGTCCGGTGGACCAGACGGTGCTGCGCGTGCGTTTCGATGCGGCGGGCAATGTCGTCGCCGTTGATCGCATGGGCCTCGATCAGGTCGCGAAAATCTCGCCCGAAGGCGACAAGACGCCCACGCTTGGCCGCAACCGCAGCCTGTTCCAGGAAATCTTCGGCAATATCGGCGCAGTCGGCGCCGGCGGCATGGGCGGCGGCGCTGGCGGCAATACCGGCCCTGGCCCGAACGGCAGCTAAACCCCCGCTCAACCCAGAAACACCGCCGCCACCTCCGGCGGCACCCGCATCAGGCGGCCGGTCGACTGGTCGATCATCGCCCAGGTTGATCGCGCGCCCACGGTCACCTTGCCATCGGCGTCGGTCAACGCCATTGAGAAACCCTTGGGCGGCTGGGCTTAGACAGGGGCATTGATCGCTGATCCCATGGGCTGACACAGCAGGGCGCTGATCAGTCCAGCGCAAGGTCAGAGATCGCCCGGCGCAAACGCTGGCTCTCCTTCTCCAGATCCTTCATTTGCCGCGCCTGGTCGGTCTTCAGGCCGCCACGCTTCTTGCACCAGCGATGATGGGTCTCCTCGCTGACCGCGATCCGGCGGCAATGAGGCATTGCGATTGGCATTACAATGAGCCGAGCTAGCCTGATCGAACGCGATGCGATCATTGCGATCATGCGCAGGAACTCGGTCCGTGCGGCGGCGGTCGATCTTGGCATGTCCACCAACGCCTTGGGCAACGCCTGGAGCACCACATCGGTGGTCTGTCGGCTGTGCATCGACCACCCTCCGCAGCCTTTCCAACGATGCTCCGCATCGCCGGAACCTTTGGCTGCTCCGCCCATCACGCGGCGGGAGTACAGGTCGATCACACCGCAAGGCGGCGCAATGGTCCGGGGGACCATGGCAAAGCCGCGGCCGGATAGGCGAAGTCCTCCAGGCCCGCCGCAGCAGCGCCGTTTGCCGGGCATCTTCCCGAGCCCGCTGGCTCAGCGGGCTCTTCTGCCAGGCATAGAAACCGCTGGGCTGCACGGCGAGGCAAATGACTACCGCTTTGGAGCGCAAAGCGGACATCTCCTAGTGTGGTGGATTTGAAATTCGCCACATTAAGCGGCCAGGCGCGGAGCGAATTTCAAATCCTTAAACCACACTAGAGTCGTATAGTTGCTAGTGACCCTTTTGACTCTGAAGTTCGCTCCGACCTATCCATCCAATGTGGCGAACTTCAGATTCGGGTCACTAGCGCTCCGGCGAGTAGAATCTCCCGGAAGGAGCGGGTCAGGTGGATGCACGCCGGATCGCAATCTGTAAGCAATCCGATCAGCCCCTAGAGGGGTTTATTTCTTTACTTTCAGAACGAAGAATGGTGCTGCCGGCGAGGATTGAACTCGCGACCTCAGCCTTACCAAGGATGCGCTCTACCACTGAGCTACGGCAGCATTCCACCACTTCCGCGCCGCTGACCGGCGTTGGAGCCGGGCCTATGGCGGTGATTGGCGGGCATGTCAAGGCGGGTCTGGACGCTTCGCGCATTTTGGTGGAGGCGGGTGGGGCGACGCGAAAAAAGGGGGGACGAAGAAAATCTGCGCGCTGCCAGAACGGCGGTTTGATTTGCCGGAAAATCGCATTAAATCCGCCCCATGACCCGGGGCAAGGATGAACGGCAGGAACGATTGGCGCAGGCGCTGCGCGACAATCTGCGCCGCCGCAAGGCGCAGAGCCGGGATACGTCGCGGGAGGATGCGCCCCCCGCGACGGACCGGCCCGCCGACTGACGCGGGGGTCAGAGCGGCGCGCAGGCGGCCTTCAGCCAGGCGAGCGCATCGCCATCAAGCTGCGGCGCGACAATCTCCATCACGCGGGCGTGATAGGCGTCGACCCAGGCGCGCTCGTCCACGGTCAGCAGGTCGATGGCGATGGCGTTGCGGTCGATGGGGGCGTGGGTCAGCGTTTCGAAGCCCAGCATCTCGCGCTCCGCCCCGGGCACGTCGCGCTCGACCACCAGCACCAGATTTTCGATGCGGATGCCATATTCGCCGGTCTTGTAATAGCCCGGCTCGTTCGACAGGATCATGCCCGCCTGTAGCGGTTCATCGCCGCCGCCGAATGTTGCGATGCGCTGCGGCCCTTCATGCACCGACAGGAAGCTGCCGACGCCATGGCCGGTGCCATGGGCGTAATCCAGCCCCTGCGCCCACAGATATTGCCGCGCCAGCACGTCGAGCTGGCCGCCGCGCGTGCCCTTTGGAAAGAGCGCGCGGGCAAGGGCGATATGCCCCTTCAGCACCAGCGTGAAGCGTTGCTGCATTTCGGCGGTCGGCGCGCCGATGGCGATGGTGCGGGTGACGTCGGTGGTGCCGTCGCGATATTGCCCGCCCGAATCGACCAGATAGAGCGATCCGCTCTCGATGGGCCGGTTGGTCTTTTCCTCGACCTTGTAATGCACCACGGCGCCATTGGGGCCGGCGCCGCTGATCGTGTCGAAGGACAGGTCGACAAGCAGGCCGGTGTCGCGGCGAAATTGCTCCAGCCGGTCGGCGGCGGTCATTTCATCGAGGCCGCCTTGCGGCGCGGTGACCGACAGCCAGTGGAGGAAGCGGCTCAAGGCCGCGCCGTCGCGCGCCTGCGCCGCCCTGTGCCCGGCGATTTCGACGGGGTTCTTGATCGCCTTGGGCAGGACGACGGGATCGCGCAGGGCGAGCACATGGGCGCCGCCCTGTTCCAGCCGTTCGAAGATTGCGGCGACTGCGCGTTCGGGGTCGGCGGCCACGGTCTTGCCGTCGAACGTCGCGAGGGCGCCGGCGAAATCTGCTCGATCATGGACGCGCACGGCGTTGCCCAGATGCTGGGCGACGACGTCATCCATCTTTTCGGGCGCGACATAGATGTCGGCGGTGGCGTCGGCATGGACGATGGCATAGGCGAGCGCAACCGGGGTGCGATCCACGTCTGCGCCACGGATGTTGAAGGTCCAGGCGATGGAATCGAGCGCCGACAACACGGCCGCGTCGGCGTGGCGGCTGCTCAGCCAGTCGGCGATATCCTGCCGCTTTTCCGCCGCGCTGCGCCCGGCATAGATGTCGTCATGCACGGTCAGGCGCGCGGCGCTGGGGGCGGGTCGGTCGGGCCACACGCGGTCGACGGGATTGGTGTCGACCGGGACCAAAGTCGCGCCGATCTCCGCCAGCGCCTCGCTCGCCTGCGCCACCCATGCGCTTGTGTGCAGCCATGGATCGTAACCGATGCGCGCACCCTGGCCCGCATGATCCTTCAGCCAGGCGGCGATGGAGGTTTGCGGCACGCTTTCATATTGCCAGTGGGCGGCGTCCACCTGTTCGCGGACCTGAAGCGTGTAGCGGCCGTCGACAAAGATCGCCGCTTCCTGCGGCAGCACCACGGCGCTGCCCGCCGACCCCTGAAAGCCGGTCAGCCAGGCGAGCCGCTGGGCGTATGCGCCGACATATTCGCTCATATGTTCATCGGTCAGCGGCACGACAAAGCCGTCGAGCGTCACGCGCGCCAGTTCCGCGCGCAGCGCCTTCAGCCGGTCTTCATAGGTGGACATTCAGTTTTCCTTGCTGCATCGGCCCCCTTGCGCAGGCCGCAAAGGGCACAACATAAGCAGGGCATAGCGCTTATGCCAGCGCCCGCCTTATTCTTCCCTTTCATCAGGACCGTGAATGACCCAGCCCCCCGTCGCCGATCGCCGCCCGCACAGCTTCACCCGGCATGGCGTCACCATCGAAGATCCCTGGGCCTGGCTGCGCGATCCGGGTTATCCCGATGTGAAGGACAAGGATGTGCTCGCCTATCTGGCGGCCGAAAATGACTGGTTCGAGGACGCGATGGCGGCGCGCAAGCCGCTGATCGACGGGCTGTTTGCGGAGATGAAGGGCCGGATCAAGGAAGACGACCAGTCGGTGCCGCAGAAGGATGGCGACTATATCTATTGGCGCGCCTTCGAAACCGGAGCGCAATATCGCAAATGGTATCGCAGGCCCCTGGCAGGGGGCGAGGACGAGTTGATCCTCGACGAGCCGGCGCTGGCGGAGGGGCATGATTATTTCAGGCTGGGAGCGATGTCGGTCAGCCCGTGCGGCCGATATCTGGCCTATGCCATCGACAATGATGGGTCGGAACGGTTCGAGGCGCGGATCAGGGATCTGACGACGGGCGAACTGCTGCCCGAAATCATCCCCGACACGCTGTCGGCGCTCGTGTGGACGAGCGACAGCCGGGGGCTGCTTTACGGCGTCGCCAACGACAACTGGCGCACCGACAATGCCCGGCTCCACTGGCTGGGGCAGGATGTGGACAGCGATGTCGAGCTGTTCCATGAGGATGACGAGGGGTTTCGCGTTTCGGTCGGCCTCACCTCATCGGAAAAATGGATCGTGATCGCCACCGGCGACCATGTGACGACCGAGGCCTGGCTGGTCCCGGCGGATGATCCCACGGCCAAGCCGTTGCTGGTGTCGGCGCGCAAGCCGGGGCGGGAATATGATGTCGATGAGCATGAGGGCACGCTCTACATCCGCACCAATGACATCCATCCCAATTTCCGGCTGGTGAAGGCGGCGCTGGCCGCGCCCGACCAGTGGGAAGAGGTGATCGGCGCCGACGATCATTTCTATCTGACCGATTTCACCCTGTTCAAGCAATTCTACGTCACTGAAGGGCGTCAGGATGGGTTGGATCAGGTCGAATTGCGCGATTATGCGACGCACACTCCCAAGCGCATCCCCTTCCCGGAGGCGAGCTATTCCGCCTCGCTCGACGACAATCCCGAATATGATGTGACCAAATTACGCATCGGTTATGAATCGATGGTCACGCCCGACACGATTTTCGACTATCATCTCGACAGCGGCGAACTGGAGGTGCTGAAGGTTCAGCAAATCCCGTCTGGCTATGACGCCAGCCGTTATGCGACCGAGCGGCTGATGATCCCCGCGCGCGACGGGACGGAAATCCCCGTATCCATCGTCTATCCCGCCGGCCTGCCGCGCGACGGCAGCGCGCCGCTGCATCTTTATGGCTATGGCGCCTATGGCATTGCGATGGAGCCGGGCTTTTCGACCGCGCGGCTGTCGCTGCTCGACCGGGGCTTCGCCTTTGCGCTGGCGCATATTCGCGGCGGCGATGACCTGGGCCAGCAATGGTATCTGGACGGGAAGCTCGACAAGCGGACCAACACGTTCAACGATTTCGTCGATGTGGCCAAGGGGTTGATCGACCTTGGCTATACAGCCAAGGGCCGGATCAGCATTTCGGGTGGATCGGCGGGCGGCGAGCTGATGGGCGCGGTCATCAACAGCGATCCGGACCTGTGGGGCGCGGTGGTGGCGCATGTGCCCTTTGTCGATGTGCTGAACACCATGCTGGACGAGACATTGCCGCTGACGCCGGGCGAATGGCCCGAATGGGGCAACCCGATAGACGACAAGGCGGCGTTCGAGACGATCCTGTCCTACGACCCCTATAATAATGTGAAGGCGCAGGACTATCCGCCGCTGATGGTGACTGCGGGGCTGAACGATCCGCGCGTCACCTATTGGGAGCCGGCCAAATGGGTCGCCCGGCTGCGCGCGACCAAGACGGACGCCAACGCCCTGCTGCTCAAGACCAATATGGGCGCAGGGCATGGCGGCAAGTCGGGCCGGTTCGAATCGCTGCACGAAACGGCGGAGGAGTTCGCCTTCATCCTGTGGCAACTGGGCATGGCCGAGTGATGGCGTCGGCGTCGACATATCGCCGCACGTTCACGGCGCAGGCCGGGCATATCGACGTGCCGGGCATGTGAACAACGCCGTCCGGGTCCAGTGGATGGAGCAGGCGGCGACCGGGAACGGAACGCAGGGCGTCGCGATCCGGCGCATGTCGCCGCCTATGTGCGGGTCGTGACCCGGCATGGGATGGCGCGCCTGTTAAGGCCGGCATCGTCCGATTGAGGCCCAAGCGAACGGCCGCATAATCAGCAGCGCCCGCCCCCCGCCAGCAGTCGCAAAATGCCTCAGTTGGCCTTGCTCAGGTCGACCTTATCGACCCATTCGGGATAGAAAGTCGGTTCGCGGTTGGACCATCCGGCCGCCGTCGCCGCCGCCTCGCTGATCGACTGAAGCAACAGGCGGCGCTTTTCGGGATGCAGATGCGGCAGGCTGGCCGCCGCGCAGAAAGCGCCGGGGAGCCATGGTCGCGCACCCGCGCCGATCAGCCGTTCGTAAAGAAAGCGATAGGCGGAAAAGCTGCCCAGCCGATCCTGTCCCAGGTCAAAGGCGGATACGGTGACCAGCGGCGCCATGAACGGCTCCACCTGATCCAGCCCGCTGTCGTCGGGGACCAGCGACTTGATCTCGTCGAGCCGGCCATAAATGCGGGCCTGCGCGCGGATACTGGCTTCCTCCACCATGTCGCGCGACCATAGCTTCATCGCGTCGCGGCGATGCAGCCCGATATCCAGCGATCGGCGGATATAGCGTTGCGTAGAGGATGGGAAGCTCGCAAACTCGCGCAGTTCAGCGAGCGTGACGGCCCCATCGGCTGGTCTTGCACTGGCACCCATATTCTAGCCCTCCGACTCCATGGTCGAACCATAGAACATTGCGCCCACCATGGTTACCGAAGGCTTAAGGGCGTGTTCGGCTCGCATTCATATGGGATCAGATTTTTTTGTGCGGCGCAACATGAAAAAGATGTCCGGCATATGCGCGTTGCCTGACGCTGTCGCGACATCGCTGCAATTCAGCCATCGTTGCGCCAAGTCAACATGTTGGCCGCGCCAACATGTGACAAAATTTCAACGCTGAACCAACCAAGTCTTTGACATGTCTGACAGAAGAGTTGCCAACGGATTGCCCCAAGCCTAGCCTTTAAAAATTGCAGGGGAGTTACAGTCCATGAAACAGTCCACCCTTTCGCGCGCCCATCTTTCCGGAGCGCGCAAGTCCCTTCTTCTTGCTTCGGCGGCCCTTGCCAGCCTTTGCATTTCCTCTACGGCAAGCGCGGTTGTTCCCAATGACGGCAGCAGCCCGACCGACATCATCGACAGCGAAGACGTCAATGGCGTTGGCATCATGTATCGCGCCGACGGTTTTGTCTGCACCGGCACGTTGGTCAATCCGCGCACCGTCATTTTCGCCGCGCACTGCGTGAACGACCTGTCGACACCCGATTATGGCACGGTCAATGGCGGCGTTCCTGTCGCCTTCGCGTTCCAGAACGATGCGCGCCCCGGCCTTATCAACTGGCTCAGCAACGGCTTTCAGACCAACACCGCGCTCAGCGTCTACAACGTCAACAACATTGCCTATAACCCCGACTCGCTGGATCCGCCGGCGCTCAGCTTCCTCTATGGCGACGTGGCGATTGCGACGCTCGACACGCCCGCGTCGGATGTGCCGGCCTGGACGATGCTCTTTTCGGCCCTGCCCGCCCCCGCCTCGATCAGCGACACGACCGGCACCGGCTATCATGTCACCGTCACCGGCTATGGCCGCAGCGGCAGCGGCACCACCGGTTCTTCCTATGGCATCGATTTCCGCCGCAAGGTGGCGGAAAACTTCCTGGGGATGCTGGGTTCGCTGGACGACATTGACAGCTTCCTGTTCGGTTCCGCGGGGGGATATACCCAGAATCTTTATCAGCTCGATTTCGACGATCCCGAAGGCGAGAATATCTTCGACTTCAACGTCTTCAAGGACGGTGCGCTGCCCAATGAAGGCATTACGGCGGGGGGCGATTCCGGCGGTCCGCTGATCCTCGATCAGACCTTTGACGAAAAGACCGTCATCGGCGTCCTGTCGGGCGGCAGCCGCTATTTCTTCGGTCAGGAATTCAGCTCCTATGGCGGTTCCTCCTTCTATCAGCCGCTCTACCTGTTCTGGGACTGGATCGCCGCCAACAACCCCTATCGCTACGCCACGGCCAAGGAAGGCGATGGCAAGTGGAGCGATCCGAACCATTGGGTCACCGCGCTCGACCCCAATTACCGGGTGATCGACAGCAACGGCGCTTTGGTCAACGGCATCCCGACGACGCCGGGCGCTGGCGCCTTTGGCGAAGACAGCACCCAGAAGTTTGGCCAGCTCTGCTATCAGCCCAACTATGAAGCCGTCGACGTCTGCTATGATGTCGGCACTGGCGACACCTATGTCGATGGCGTTCTGGTTACCGACGCCGGTGAGCCGACCGCCGCAACGACGGGCGGCACGACCGTGGCCAACGCCCGCGGACGCGTCGAAATCGCCGAACGCAGCGCATCGTCGAACAGCGCCACGCTGCTGTCCGGCGCCGACAACGAAGCACAGGAAGGCGACAGCGAAAGTCCCGCCCTGCCCGCGCCTTCGCTGGCCAACGGCCTGCCGGGCGCTTCGGCTTTCGTTCCCAACAACATCGACCCGGTCGCCATCGATAATATCGTCGGCCGCTATTATGACGTCACGCTGGCAACGGCGGGCACGACCACGCTGGACATCGACGCCACCGTCGACCGTTTCACCATGGCCGGAACGGGCGCGAAGCTGAACGTCACGGCGGAAGGTTCGCTGACCAGCCTGATGGATATCTCCCATCTGGCGGGCGCCGTGAACATCGACGGCGCCGTGACCACGCCGGGCGATTACATGATGCTCACGGGCCTGCTGTCGGGCTCCGGCACGCTCAATACGCCTTATTTCACCAACGTCATGGGCACGATCGCGCCCGGCGGCGTGGGCACGATCGGCACGCTGAATATCGAGGGCAACGCCCTGCTGTCGTCGGGCAGCACCCTGCAGATCGACCTGGGCGCCAATGGCGTGTCCGATGTCCTTGCCGTCCATGCAACCGAATATGTCGAAGATGACGGCGCGGGCGAAGGCGATGGCGGCAGCGAAGCCGCCGCAGCAGCAGCCACGCTGGCCGTCGGCGATCCACTGAACGGCATCGCCGCTTTGGGTGGCAAGGTCGTGTTCGGCGCGGCAACCGGTTCGCGCCTGCGCTTTGGCAACAGCTATACCTTCCTGACGGCGGAAGGCGGCGTTGAAGGCGCGTTCGACACACCCACCAACATCTCGGCGGTGCTCAAGCCGGTGCTCAGCTATGGCGCCAACAGCGTGTCGGTGACGATCGACGCGGGACTTTATGCGGACGTCATCAACACTGCGTCGCCGGTGCAGCGCGGTTTTGCCCAGTTGCTCGACCAGAACCGCTCGCTCTACAGCAAGTTTTCGACCCTTTTTGGCGAAGCGGATCTGCTGAGCGTGGCGGGCGTCCAGGCGACCTTCGAATCGATGGCGCCGCGCACCGAAACGCTCAAGACGTCGATGGCCGAAGTGCTGACCGACAATATGGCGCGCTTCTATCGCGACCGCCTGACCAAGGTTGACGGCGGCGCGATGGGCGGCACGTTGACCATGGTCGGCCAGCCGATCCAGTTGGCAGCGGCCAGTCTGGCCGGCATGAACCTGGGCATGGATATGGGCGCGGGTGGCAGCGAAACCACGACGCAGGAAAACGCCCTACCCGAAGATGTCAGCATGTTCCTGGCGGGCGGCTATCTCGACGGGTCGAGCGCGCCGATGCGGACCGCCCTGCCGCTGGGTCGCGATCAGTTCGACGGCTGGTATGCGGCGCTGGGCGTTGAAAAGACGGTGGGCGACAATGCGGTCATCGGCCTTGGCCTCTCCTACAGCGAAATGGACGGAAAGGCCCGCACCAGCGACACCGGGACGGCCCGGCTGTATCAGGGCACGGTCTATGGCGTGTGGAACCTCGGCTCAGTCGCCCTCGATGGCATTGTCAGCGCGGGCGCGCTCGACATGCGCACCGTGCGCGGCTTCTCAGTGGGCGCCACGCCATACACGCTGGTCGGCCGCGACCAGTCGCTGGCGCTGTCCGGCGAGTTGGGCGTCAGCACGAAGCTGGGCGGCGACGCCCTGTCGATCACGCCGCGCGCGTCGATGCGCGGCGCCTATATCAGTTGGTCGAACGTCGCGGAAAGCGGCGGCGACGCCGGCCTGATGATCGACCGCAAGAGCGCCAACAGCCTCCAGGGCCGCGCGGGCGCGACGATCAAGTCGGAAATGGGCGGCATCAAGCCGTTCCTGACCGTCAACTACGCCCATGAATTCGAAAAGCAGCCGGCCTTCTTCACCGCCAATCTGGTCGGCGGAACCGGCCCGAACGTCCCCTTCGCCCTGGGCGTGACGGACAAGGACTGGGGTGAAGTGGGCGGCGGCCTGACCTTCACCACCGGCAGCGTCGACATCAGCCTGTCGGCCGATACGACCCTCTGGCGCAAGGACATCAAATATCAGAGCTATCGCGCGAGCGCCAAGTTCCGCTTCTGATCCCGGCGGTCCGCCAAACTGACGAAAGGGCCGCATCCCATCATGGGGGGCGGCCCTTTCCCGTTTTCCGGCCATCGCATCGACAAACGTCCATGCCGGTTCGACCAGCAACCCACGGAAACAGGCGACATCGACGCTTGTCGGGACTAAACTGCGGCCATGAACGCACATAATAATGATGATGGCGAACCGGGGGTCGCACCGGCCATCGCTCTCTATTCCATTCTCGGCTTCTGGCTGTTCTACGCCTTGCTGGTCACATTGCGCGCCACGGTGATGGGCTTTGCATCGCAGGGCGAACTGGCCTCCCGCCGCGCCGTGGTGACCGTCATCGGCATCGTCATCACCTGGGTGCTTTATCTGGGCATTCGCCATTTTGACGGCCGGGCTCTGCCGCTGCGCATCGTCGTCGCTTTCTCCTTCGCTGCGCCCTTTGCCCTCGCCATGGCGGCGGCCAACTATTATATCTTCAACATCTATGATCCGGTCAGCATCCTACCGGACATGGACAGCAGCCGCATGGTTCACGAACATGGCTATGCGCTGAAACAGATCGCGGAAGACGCGATCAGCCGCTATTTCTTTCTGGCCGCCTGGGCCAGCTTGTACCTCGCCCTTTCCTATGCCAGCGAAGCCCATCGCGTGGAGCGCCGCGCCGCCCGGCTGGAACGCGCCGCACAGGCCGCCGAGCTCCGCTCCCTGCGTTATCAGGTCAATCCCCATTTCCTGTTCAACACGCTCAATTCGCTGTCGACGCTGGTGATGCGCGACCGGCGGGACGAGGCGGAACAGATGATCATGTCGCTCTCCAACTTCTACCGCACCAGCCTGACCGGCGATCCTCTGGACGATGTGCCGCTGTCCGAAGAAGTGCAGTTGCAGAAGCTCTATCTCGACATTGAGGGCGTCCGCTTCCCCGATCGGCTGGTAACCCGCATCGACATTCCCGACGCCCTGATGTCGTGCTGCGTCCCCGGCCTCATCCTGCAGCCGCTGGTCGAAAATGCGATCAAATATGGCGTTTCGCGCACATCCCGCCCCGTCACCATCCTGATCCGCGCCTGGGAGGAGGAAGGCCTGCTGAAGATCAGCGTCAGTGACGATGGCGACAAGCCGCCGACGGAAGCCGACAAGGGCAATGGCATCGGCCTTGCCAATGTGCGTGACCGGCTGAGCGCCCGCTATGGCGACAAGGGACGAATTGATTATAGTCCCCGCGAAGGGGGCGGCTTTGTCGTGAAACTGGCCATGCCGATCGTTCGCAAGGGGTGTTGATCAGCCAATGACCATTCGTACGATGATCGTCGACGACGAGCCTCTGGCCGTAGAGAGGCTTCAGATGTTGTGCGCACGCGAGCCACGTATCTCGCTGGTGGGCACCGCCAGCGATGGCGAGGCGGCCTTGCGCCTGATCGAGGCGCTGAAGCCCGATCTGGTCATGCTCGACATCGCCATGCCGTTGCTGGACGGCGTCGGCGTGGCCCGCGCGGTGGGGCGTATGGGTCTACGCCCTGCCATTATTTTTGTGACCGCTTTTGAAGGCTTTGCGGTAGAAGCCTTCGATCTCGCCGCAATTGACTATATGTTGAAGCCGGTCGCCCATGACCGGCTGACCCGCTCCATCGACCGGGTGGAAATCGCCCTGTCGAAGCGCCCGGCGGCGGCGGCCGATATCGAACGGACGGCAGAGGCGCAACCGGAATGGGCCGAGGAATTCTGGGTGCCGCACCGGTCCGAACTGATCCGTGTGGCCGCCAGCCAGATCGACCGGATCGAGGCTGAGCGCGATTATATGCGCCTGCACGTCGGCGCGCACAGCTATTTGCTGCACCAGACCATCAGTTCGCTGGAAGAGCGGCTGGACCCGCAACATTTCGTGCGCCTCCACCGTTCGCACATCGTGCGGCGCGACTATATCGCGCGGTTGCGCCACGATGGCAGCGGCGTCTGGTTCGCCTGCCTGGCCGATGGCGGCGAAATCCGCATCGGGCGCACTTATCTGGCCAATGCGCGGACGATGACCGGGCGCTGAAAGCCGCGCATAGAAAAGGGGACCGGTGTCGCCACCAGTCCCCTTATAATTCTCAGATTTTGATCGAATCAGCCGACGAAGGCGCGTTCGATCACGAACTGCCCCGGCGCCGCATTGGAGCCTTCGGTAAAGCCGATGCTTTCGAAATAGGCGGCGAACTGCTTGATCATTTCCATGCTGCCGCACATCATGATCCGGTCGGTTTCCGGGTCAAAATGCTTGGCCCCCTGAATGCGGCCGCCGAACAGCGTGCCATCCTCCACCAGCTTGTCGATACGCTTGGTGGTGTGGAAGGGTTCGCGCGTTACGGTCGGTACATAATCGAACTGGAGCAGCGCCTGATCCTGCACCAGCGGATCGCCTGCAAAACGGCTCTCCAGCATTTCGCGGAAGGCGAGATCGCTGACCTGCCGCACCGAATGCACGATCACGACCTGCTCGTAAAATTCATAGACATCGGGGTCGCGCGCCAGGCTGAGGAAGGGCGCCAGCCCCGTGCCGGTCGACAGCATGAACAGCCGCTTGCCGGGCAGCAGCGCGTCGGTGACGAGCGTGCCAGTCGGCTTGCGGCCCAGATAGATCTGATCGCCTGGCTGGATAAGCTGCAGCTTCGACGTCAGCGGCCCGTCCTGCACCTTGATCGACAGAAACTCCAGCTCCTCGTCCCAGGACGGACTGGCCACCGAATAGGCGCGCAGCAGCGGCTTGCCGTTTTCGCCCTGCAGGCCGATCATCACGAACTCGCCCGACCGGAAACGGAAACTGGCCGGGCGGGAAATGCGAAAGCTGAACAGCCGCTCGTTCCAATGGTGCACGGACAGCACCGTCTCCACCGACAATGCGCCTGTGGGTTCGAGCACCGGCTTTTCAATCGTCACGTCGTTCAACGCCTTTCCCCTGCCTGCGTCCGCCCCGACAATGCGGCGACGGCCGGCTACCGAAACTGGATCGGTCCCGCGAATGAACATTGCACCGCGCGAAGGCAAGGTGAAAAAAACTTGGGGGCAGGAAAGCTCAGCAGCCTGACAGCCGCCGCGCCGCCAGCCATGGTCAGCCGAACAGGCCCTTGGCCAAACCGCCCAGTTCGTTGAGCGGATTGCCATCGCCATCGCGGTCGAACAGCCCGCCCAGCTTGCCCATAATCGCCTCTGGACCGCCAAACTGGCCCATCAGTTCCTGGAGCTTGTCAGCCGACACGCCATGTTCCGCCGCAGTGGTCGCCAGCGCCGCGACGTTGGTTTCGCCCGACGCGATCTTGGCGCCGATTTCGGTCATCAGCGCCTGCATCTGCGCCGGCTCCATCCCGATTTTGTCAGCGATGGCTTCCAGTCCACCCAGATTGCCGATCAGATTGTCAAACATGCTCATCACGAATCCCCGCTTTTGATTGGTGGCCAGTTTATCATTCCGGCGGGGCAACCGAAACAAAAAGAGCCGGGAAGTTCCCTTCCCGGCTCCATCAACGCTGCGTTCCCGAAAAGGATCAGGCGGCGGTCAGCGCGGCCTGCCGAACCGAAGCGTCCACATGATCTTCGAACTGGGCGAAATTGTCGACGAACTGCTTGACCAGCTTGGCCGCCGTTTCGTCATAACCCGCCTTGTCCGACCAAGTTTCGCGCGGATCGAGGATCTGCGAATCGACCCCCGGCACGGCGACCGGCACTTCGAAACCGAAATTGGGATCGGTGCGGAACTCAGCGCTGTTCAGGCTGCCGTCGAGCGCGGCGTTGAGCAGCGCGCGGGTCACCTTGATCGGCATACGCTTGCCAACGCCATATTTGCCGCCGGTCCAGCCGGTGTTGACCAGCCAGCAGGTCACGCCGCCCTTGTTGATCCGGTCCTTGAGCAGATTGCCATAGACCGAAGGATGACGCGGCATGAACGGCGCGCCAAAGCAGGTCGAGAAGGTCGCCGTCGGCTCCGTCACGCCGATTTCGGTGCCGGCGACACGCGCCGTGTAACCCGACAGGAAGTGATACATCGCCTGTTCCGGGGTCAGCCGCGCAATCGGCGGCAACACGCCATAGGCGTCGGCGGTCAGGAAGATGATGTTCTGCGGAACGGGGCCAAGGTTGTCCTTCGACGCATTGGGAATGAAATCGATGGGGTAGGAACCACGACTGTTTTCAGCGAGGCTGTTGTCGTCCAGATCGATGGCGCGCGTGTCCTCGTCGATGACGACATTTTCCAGCACCGTGCCGAAACGCCGGGTGGTGGCGAAGATTTCCGGTTCGGCTTCGGCCGAAAGGTTGATCATCTTGGCATAGCAGCCGCCTTCGAAGTTGAAGACGGCGGTGTCCGACCAGCCATGCTCGTCATCACCGATCAACGTACGGCTGGCATCAGCCGACAGGGTGGTCTTCCCGGTGCCCGACAGGCCGAAGAACACGGCGGTGTCGCCGTTCGGGCCGATATTGGCCGAACAGTGCATCGGCATCACGCCCTTGGCCGGCAGCAGATAGTTGAGGATGCCGAAGACCGACTTCTTCATTTCACCGGCATAGGCGGTGCCGCCGATCAGGATCAGCTTTTCGCTGAGGTTGACCGCGATCACCGTTTCCGTGCGGCAGCCATGACGAGCCGGGTCGGCGCGGAAGCTGGGCAGGTCGATAATGGTGTATTCCGGTGCAAAATCGACCAGCTCATCGGCGGTCGGACGCACCAGTAGGGTGCGGATGAACAGATTGTGCCAGGCAAATTCGTTGATGACGCGCACATTCACGCGATGTTCCGGCTGCGAACCGCCGAACAGGTCGGCGACGTAGAGCTTGTCCTTTTCGGCCAGCGCAGCAAGGAAATCCTGCTTCAGCGCGGCGAAATGCTCCGGCGTCATCGACACGTTGGTGTTGCCCCACCACACGGTATTTTCGGTTTCGGCGTCGCGGACGATGAACTTGTCCTTGGCGCTGCGGCCGGTGTGCTTGCCGGTCTTGACGACCAGAGGGCCGTCCTTCGACAAGATGCCTTCGCCATTGCGAACCGCCGCTTCGACCAGCGGCGCGGTGCCGAGGTTCCAGAACTGCTCGGCTGTTACGGTAATACCCTGTTTATCAAGGGTGAGAGAGGATTTGGCCTGCACGCACAATGCTCCTGACTGTCAACTCGGGCTGCTGTGGTCCCGATGCTTCCGATTTCGTGTCGCTGTTCGCCCCACATGCGACATCTTTTTTCAAACTAGCATCATCGCGCATAAGCATTTGCGACAGCATCGTCAAATTGCGCCGTTTCGCCCGCCTTCCCAAGGTGGCACGCCCTGCCCTGCGCCACGGCCGCTTGCGGGCCGCGACGCCATGGTCTAGTCACGGACGCATCCCTATGCCCGCCCCCTGGAAGCCCGCATGACCGCAACCATCGCTCTGGTGGATGACGACAAGAATATCCTGACGTCGGTGTCGATCGCCCTTCAGGCCGAAGGCTTCATCACGCGCATCTATTCCGATCCGGAAGCCGCCTTGCGCGCCTTGCTCGACAATCCCGCCGACCTCGCCGTGTTCGACATCAAGATGCCGCAGTTGGATGGCATCGAACTGTTGCGCAGGCTTCGCGAAAAAAGCCAGATGCCGGTTATCTTCCTGACGTCCAAGGCCGATGAGCTGGACGAGGCGCTGGGCCTCGCCATGGGCGCCGACGATTATATCGCCAAGCCATTTTCCCAACGGCTGCTGATCGCCCGCATCCGCGCCATTTTACGCCGTGCGGAGGTCAGCAAAACGCCGCCTTCGGCCGAAGAACCGCCATCCGAACCGATCATTCGGGGGCGGCTGGAGATGGACCCCCCACGCCACCGGGTGAAGTGGAGCGGGAAAGACGTGACCCTCACCGTCACCGAATTTCTGATCCTGGAAACGCTGGCCATGCGCCCCGATGTGGTGAAAAGCCGCAACCAGTTGATGGACGCCGCCTATCAGGATGATGTCTATGTCGACGACAGGACCATCGACAGCCATATCAAGCGTCTGCGGCGCAAATTCCGCGAGATTGACCCTGAATTCAACGCAATCGAAACTCTCTATGGCGCTGGCTATCGTTTTTCGGAGAGCTGACGAACCGGACGTCGCCTTGCGATGGTCGGGGCGCGTCAGCCTGACGCCACGGATTTTGGCGGTCAACATCTTCGCGCTGGCGCTGCTGGCCGGCGGGTTCTTTTATCTCGACAGTTATCGCACCCGCATCGTCGACGACCGGCTGGACCAGTCGGCGCGCGAATTATCGCTGCTATCGGTCGGCTTGCAATATGCGCGGCCCGACCAGCAGGCGGCTCTGGTCCGCGCCTATGCCCGCAGAACAGGCGACCGCGTTCGCCGCTATCGTCCCGATGGCCGGTTGATGAACGACAGCTTCGACATGGACGCGCCACGTTATCGGTTGCGTCAGCCGTCAGAGGAAAGCTGGCAGCGCCATGTCGCGCGCTTTCTGGACAAGGTGATGGACCGCGCGGTCTTTGCCGATCGTCCACCCAATTTCATCGAACCGGCCGTCGACCGGGCGGAAAACTGGCCGGAAGTGGTGGCGGCCCGCCAGACCGGCAAGCCTGCCGCCTATAATCGCTATGCACCCGACCGCACCTTCATGATTTCGGCGGCAGTCATCATGCCCGATGGCGGCGCCCTGCTGGCGACGGAAAATGCGCGGGACATCACCCGCACAGTTCGGGCCGAGCGACTGCGCCTGGGCATGGTGCTCGCCGCCGCTGTTCTCGCATCGATCCTGCTTTCGCTGTTCCTGGCGCGGACCATCGTGTCGCCGCTGCGCAAGCTGGCCCGCGCCGCGATCCGGGTGCGCCTGGGCCGCGCGCGCGAGGTCACCGTGCCCCGCCTGCCCGCCCGACGCGACGAGATCGGGATGCTGGCCCGCGCCCTGTCGGACATGAGCCAGGCGCTGCGCCACCGAATCGACGCCACCGACGCCTTCGCCGCCGATGTCAGCCATGAACTGAAAAACCCGATCGCTTCCCTGCGCTCCGCCCTCGACTCGCTCGACCGGATCGATGCAGTCGCCCGGCCGGACCTGCGCGAACAGTTGATGGCCATCGCCCGGGACGATGTGCGTCGGCTCGACCGGCTGGTTACCGACATTGCCGAAGCGTCGCGCATCGACGCGCAACTCTCGCGCACACGATTTGAACCCGTCGACATCGGGATGCTGATCGAACGCATGGTCGTCGCCCGTGAAGCACGCGGCGTGCCGCGCGGCGTCCGCATCGCCTTTGCCCGCCCGCGCCGGGATTTGGCGGTAGTGATGGGCGAGGAACAGCGACTGGTCCGGGTGCTGGAAAACCTGATCGACAACGCCGTCTCCTTCTCTCCCGACAACGGGCTGGTCCAGATCGTCGCCACAGTCGCCAACGACGAAGTGCTGGTGCGGGTCGAGGATGAAGGCCCCGGCGTCCCCGAGGCGGAGCGCGAAACCGTATTCCGCCGCTTCCACAGCGTTCGCCCGGCGGACGAAGCCTTTGGCAAGCACAGCGGCCTTGGCCTCGCCATCGCCCGCTCCATCGTGGAGGGGCATCAGGGCCGGATCAGCATCGCCGATCGCGAGGATGCCCGGCAGGGCGCCTGCTTCATCGTGCACCTGCCCATGGCGCTCGCCAGGGATCCCGGCATCGCCCCGGATTGAAACGCCGCCGACAGGTTAACGCCATTTCTACCGCCGCCGATAATGGCTAGACTGGACGAATAATGGTTCGCGCCCTGTCCTATGAGTCCATCCATGCAACGGCGGTCGCCATTGGCGGACGCACGATCCTGCTGTCCGGGCCAAGCGGCGCGGGGAAATCGGACCTCGGCCTGCGCCTCATCGACCGCGGCGCGCGCCTGGTCAGCGATGACTATACGCTGCTTCGACGGCAGGGATCGGCCTTGCTGGCGTCGCCCCCGACGACCATAGCGGGACATATGGAAGTGCGCGGCGTCGGCCTTATGACCATGGGATATGACAGCGACGTCCCCGTCGCCCTGATCGTAGAACTGACGGACGTGGTGGAACGCTTGCCTGCGGACCCGGAGCGCCGGGTGATTGCGGGCGTGGCCATCCCCGTCGTGCGCCTGTCGCCGCTCGAACCTTCCGCCCCGATCAAGGTGGAAATGGCGCTGCAACGATTTGGCGTCGCATGACCCAGCCAAAGACCATATTGCTGCTTTCGGGCCTGTCGGGCGCGGGCAAGACCACCGCGCTTAAGACTTTGGAGGATATGGGGTGGGAGGTTGTCGACAATCTGCCCCTCGTGCTGCTTGACCGGCTGCTCGACACGCCCTTGCCCGAAGGCCATGAAGGTGCGCAGGAACGCCCGATCGCGCTGGGCATCGACGCGCGCACGCGCGGCTTCGACGCAAACGCCATCGTCCAGCGAATCAAGGCGCTGCGCGAACGCCATGGCCATGACATCGAAACCCTGTTCCTGGACTGCGCGGGCGTGGAACTGGAGCGCCGCTTCGCCGAAACCCGCCGCCGCCACCCTCTTGCGCAGGACCGCCCCGCCGCCGACGGCATAGCGCGCGAGCGGGAAATCACCGAACCGCTGCGCCGCTGGGCCACCCATGTCATCGACACGACGGCGATGAGCAGCAACGCCCTGCAACAGGAAATCCGCACCCGTTTCGGCCAGCAACGCTCATCCGATCCGGTGCTGACCATCCTCTCCTTCGGCTATTCGCGCGGGATGCCGCGCAATGCCGACCTGGTTTTCGACATGCGGTTTCTGCGCAACCCGCATTGGGACGACGCCCTGCGTCCGCTGACCGGCCAGGATGAAAGGGTAGCCGCCTATATCGCGCAGGATCCGGCCTATGAGGACGCGGTCGGCCGGATTGAACAACTGCTCTGCGTCCTGCTGCCGCGCTATGCGGAGGGGGGCAAGGCTTATATCACCATCGCCTTCGGCTGCACCGGAGGACGCCATCGTTCGGTTCATGTCGCTGAACGTATCGCCAGCCACTTGCAAGACGCGGGCTTTTCGCCCACGGTCTCGCACCGCAATATGGAATCAGCGCCCCAGGACGCCCTGGAGAAGCGCCGAACGGGAGGCCCGAAAGCAAAATCATGAAGCAAAGGGGCCGCCTCAACCGATGATCGGATTAGTCCTTGTCACCCATGGCGCGCTGGCGACGGAATTCGTCGTGGCGATGGAACATGTGGTCGGCCCGCAACAGCAGATCGCAACGATCTGCATCGGCCCTGAAGACGATATGGAATTGCGCCGAGCGGACATCGCCGCCGCGGTCGAGCGCGTCAATGACGGTTCGGGCGTCATATTGCTGACCGACCTGTTCGGCGGCACGCCGTCCAATCTCGCCATATCGCTGCTGAAGGCCGGCGAAATCGAAGTCATCGCGGGCATCAACCTGCCCATGCTGATCCGCCTGGAAAGCGCGCGCAAGGTCATGGACGTGCGCGCAGCCGTCGCCGCCGCACGCGAAGCGGGCCAGAAATATATCAGCGTTGCATCGGAACTCTTGGGTAGCACATGACGGACGAAATCAGTCGGCAGGTCAGGATCAGCAACCGACGCGGGCTTCATGCGCGGGCGAGCGCAAAGTTCGTGACTCTGGCCAGCGGGCTGCCCGCGCCCGTCACGGTCAGCAAGGATGGATCGGAAGTCACCGGCACCTCCATCATGGGCCTGATGATGCTTGGTGCGGCGATGGGCGACCATATCGTCATTCGCGCCGCCGGCCCCGATGCCGAACATACGGTCGGCCAACTAGTCGCCCTGGTCGAGGACAAGTTCGGCGAGGAATGATCCCGCCACGGGGCTGACCATAAGGACTTTATCGTAACGACGCGGCGCCATCCTCCTGTCAATCTGCCTTTCGACGCTTCCCGATGACAGGAAGCGCGAGACGAGAGTGGAAGGACATATCAATGAGCGAAATGGGCCACGACCTGCACAGCATGTTCCCGCAGGCGCAGGCGGCGCTGCACGCGCTGAAGGTCGACAATCCTCATTTCCGTGTGCTGGCGGATCGGTACCATGATCTGACCCGCGAAATCGTGCGCGCCGACAGCGGCGAAGCGCCGATGGGCGACGACATGCTGGAGCAGTTCAAGAAGGAACGGCTGGCGCTGCTGGATGAAGTCGCCGCGCTGATCGCCGAACGGGCGGAAGCGTGAGCCCCGATCTGGCGACAATACGCGCGCGACTGTCTGATCGTCGCGCGCAGTTGCTCGCCCATGTCGCCAGCCTTGAGGCCGATCTGGGCCAACCCATGGAAGCCGACTTTGCCGAACAGGCTGTCGAGCGCGAGGATGATGAGGCTCTCGACCGGCTTTCCCGGGTGGAACTGGCCGAAATCGGCCAGATCGACCGGGCTATCGAGCGCATCGATCAGGGCGCTTATGGCGTCTGTATCGAATGCGGCGAGCCCATCGCGCCGGCACGGCTTGCCGCCCTACCCGAAGCGGCGATGTGCATGGAGTGCGCAACCGGTCGTTGAACGCCGTTCAACCAGCGATCCGTCGTGCGGGGTCGACCCGGCCATCGGGGCCAACCCCGGCACGGCGCAGGTCGCGGGACATGTGACCAACGATGAAGCGATACCACATCAGGAAATCCGCGCCGAGCGACCATAGGGGGTAGCGGAACGTCGCCGGCCGGTTCCGTTCGCACCAATAATGCCCGATCCAGGCAAAGCCATATCCCGCGACCGGCAGGCTGAGCGTCAGATACCAATGCCCCTGGCACAGCATCATCACCATGATTCCAACGACCAGGGATGTGCCCACATAATGCAGCGCCCGCGTTGAAGGGCGCGCATGTTCCTGAAGATAATAGAGCCAGAAGTCCCCGAATCGGGTAATGCGCACCATCCTCGTCCTTTCATTATGGCGTCAGTTTAAATGAAGGTGGCGGTCGCGTTAAGTGTCCTTCCGATCAGGCGCCTGTATGATCGGCCGAAAAGAGAAAATAATCATAAGCGGCGCGGGCCGCGTGCGCCATGACTTGATCGCGCGCCTCATGCCCCTTGTAATCCTTCATCACATAGACGCTGATCGCAAAAATCTGACCATCGGGCATGGTGACAAGGCCGACATCCGCGCCCAGACCGTTGAGCGACCCGGTCTTGTGCGCCACGGTCGCGCCCGGCGGCAACATGCCCGCCAGGCGTTTCGCGCCGGTGCGGCACCGCTCCATGATCGACAGGAAAATCGATGTGCTCTGTGGCGTCAGCAGCTTGCCCGTCCGCAACGCGACAAGCAGGTCCGCCATGGCGCGCGGCGTCGTGCTGTCACGCGGATCAGAAGCGAACGCCATGTTCGGCATGTCATGCGCGTCCCGTTCTCGCAGGGCGGGGTCGGCCGCCAGCGCCGCGTTGACATTGGCCTGGAACGCGCCGCTCGGCGGATTGATGCCCATCGCGCGATAGAGAAGCTGGGCGGTGTTGCTGTCGACGCGCAGCCCCTGCACCCCGGCGGCCTTCACCCAATCATTGACGGCCCCGGCCCCGCCCGCCAGCGCGACAAGCACATCGGTCGCGCTGTTGTCGCTGCGCGTCAGCATCAGGTCGAGCAGATTATAGACGGACAGAGCCGCGCCCGAATGCGGGAGAAGGTCGGCAATCCCGCCCGAACTCATCAGCGCCCGATCTACGGTCACGACCTGTTGCAGGCTGATGGCGCCAGCGTCGATCATCGAGAAGATCTTGCCCGCGACGGCCACCTTGTATGTCGACGCCATCGGAAACAGGGTGTCGCCGTTGAACGACAGCGTCTGGCCGGTCGAAAGATTGTGGACGGCGACACCGACCGTTCCGTCGGAAAGCCCCGCAAAGCGCTGCATTTCCGATTGCCAGCGGGCGTCGGCCGTATCCTGCCAGACGGGACGTTCAGGGCCGAAGGCGTCGGCCGTCGGCAGCGGCGTCGCATAGAAGCCAAGGGCAAGGACGATGGCGAACAGGCTGGCGGGCTTCATCCCATCCGTTCTTCCCGATCCGCGCCGCAACGGCAAGCCTGTTTACCGCACTGCGGCAGCAATTGACTTGGCCGGCGCCTTGGGGCCATCACCATGCCATGAGCGACGCCATCAAACTGGACGAAAGCTGGCGCACGCCGCTGGCCCCCGAATTTGTCGCGCCGCATATGCAGGCGCTCAAACAGTTTCTGGTTGCTGAAAAGGCGCAGGGAAAGCATATTTTCCCGCGCGGCAGCGAATATTTCCGCGCCATGGACTTGACGCCGCTGGACAAGGTCAAGGTGGTGATATTGGGGCAAGACCCCTATCATGGACAGGGGCAGGCGCACGGCCTGTGCTTCAGCGTCCAGCCCGGCGTCCGCACACCGCCATCGCTGGTCAACATCTACAAGGAATTGAGGGCCGATCTGGGCATCGAACCCGCGCGTCACGGTTTCCTTGAACATTGGGCGCGACAGGGCGTCCTGCTGCTCAACAGCGTGCTGACCGTGGAAATGGGCAAGGCCGCATCGCATCAGGGCAAGGGATGGGAAAAATTCACCGATGCGGTCATCCGCCTGGTCAATGAACGGCCCGATCCGGTCGTGTTCATGCTGTGGGGCGCCTATGCGCAGCGCAAGGCCGCCTTTGTCGACGCCAGCCGCCATCTGGTGCTGAAGGCCGCCCACCCTTCGCCACTGTCGGCGCATAACGGCTTTCTGGGGTGCCGCCATTTTTCCCGCGCCAATGCGTTCCTCACGGAAAAGCGGCGCGGCGCGATCGACTGGGCGTTGCCGCCGGTCGGCGCCCCCGCCTGAACATTCAGGCTGGAAAAGCCTGGGCAACTGCGCCATCCGCCCAAAATGGCGAGGCCCGGTCCCGCTTGCGCGGGCCGGGCCTCTTTCCCTCTCCAAACCGGTCAGGGCTCAGCCGTCGTAGTCGCCGCCAATATTCTGGTTGCGCGGCGGAGCGGCGGCGGTCAGGCGCAGGGCCTCCGCGGACTGGGCGATGGAACCGATTTCGTCCGGCGTATCGTCGTCGTCGATCTGCACCTTCTGGAGCGATCCGACGAGCGAGTCATGCAGTTCGACCGGCAGGATGGTTTCTTCCGCGATCTCGCGCAGCGCGACGACCGGATTTTTATCGCGGTCACGATCAACGGTAAGTTCTGCGCCGCCGGAAATTTCACGGGCGCGCTGCGCAGCGAGCAGAACGAGGTCAAAGCGGTTGGTAACCTTGTCGACGCAATCTTCGACAGTAACGCGGGCCAATAGGGCCTCCTGAAATTCTGGTAGGATTCGTGGCTTAAGCGCCTAGCATCAGCCCCGATGCAAGTCAATGATTGCGCGGTGTTCGCTCCGGCCAATATTGCGCTTGGCCCCCTATGCCAACAAAGGGCATGAAGGCGCAATGACGGCCGACGCCCCCCTCGCTGCCAGCGGATCGACGCAAGGCCACGCGCCGCTGGTCCATCATGTGCAGGGCAACAGGCTGACCATGATCGACAATGGACCGGCGATCCGCGACGCGCTGGTCGCCCTGATCGACGGCGCCCATCAGTCGCTCAAACTCTATTATTATATCTTCGCCGCGGACGGCAGCGGCGCGCTGGTGCTGGACCGCCTGATGGCCGCATGTCGGCGGGGCGTGGCCGTGACCCTGATGGTCGACGCTTTCGGCAGCGGCCGCACGCCCACCGCCTTCTTTGATCAACTGGTGCAGGCGGGCGGCCAGTTCCACTGGTTCGGCGCCCGTCGTTCCACACGGTATCTGATCCGCAACCATCAGAAGATGGCCATTGCCGACGACAGCCGCGTAATGATCGGCGGGTTCAACGTCGCCGACGATTATTTTGCGGAAAAGGACGGATGGCGCGATCTCGCCCTGATCGTGGAAGGCCCGCAAACGGAAGCCATGGTGCGCTGGTATGGTCAGCTCTGGCGATGGGCATCGACCCGGGGACAGCGGTTCCGCACCTTGCGCCGCATGGTGCGCGGCTGGCAGCCGACATTGCACCATGATCCCAAATCCGCCTTCCGCTGGCTGATCGGCGGGCCGACCCGGCTGCTCAGCCCCTGGGCGAAGGCGGTGAAGCATGATCTGGAGCATGGCCGCCGGGTCGACATGGTCATCGCCTATTTCTCGCCCGGTCAGGGCATGTTGCGACGCATCGGCCGGACGGCGCGGCGCGGCCATGCCCGGTTGATCCTGCCCGAGCGGTCCGACAATGGCGCGACCGTCGCCGCCGCCCGCCTTCTCTATGGCCCATTATTGCGCCGTGGCGTGCAGATCCGCGAATATCAGCCCTGCAAGCTGCACATGAAGTTGCTTGTCATCGACGACGCAACCTTCATCGGTTCCGCCAATTTCGACATGCGCAGCCTGTTCCTCAATCTGGAACTCATGCTGCGGATCGACGACTGCGGCTTTGCCGCCGCCATGCGGCATCGCGTCGACCAATATGCCGATCAAAGCCGCCCGGTCAGCCTGCAATCCCATGTCGAAGGCCGCGGTCTGCTGACGCTCGCCAAGCAGTGGATCAGCTATTTCCTGGTCGGCGTGCTCGACTATACGGTCACGCGCCGCCTCAACTTCCGCAACAACGGCCAGCCGCGCTGATAGTCGCCTCACTTCATTGTCAGGAAAAAGGCCGCCGGGCGCGGGCCTTCATTTTCGATGGTGATGGCGTAACGGTCCGTGAATACCGGCATCCATGCGCATTCGGCCCCCTGCCCGACGATGGATTTGGTGCACAGCGTCGTGCCATCCATGCCCTTGACGCTGACGGACAAGGCCGCTTCGCCATCCACCGGGGCGACGGCGATCCGCGCAGGCTGCCCCGCGAGGAAGAGTTGCTTCACGCTGAAGCTGTCCCCTCCCGCGAGCGCGCCGCGCTTGTAGGCGGGGCCAAGCGCCGCCCCGCGATAGGTGGCGTCCGAAGGCAGGGTCGCACCATGACCGGTGGCCTCCTGCGTCCACTCCGCGGCCAGGTCGACCTCGCCCTCCGCCGGGTGTGCGCCCAGCAGGCGCAATGCCTGGCCCGCGCGCAGCAGGGCGGCATAATCGCCCTGTCCCCGCGCCGCTTCCCCGGCGGCCAGCGTTTGCAACACGGCGTCTCCAGCCGCAGGCGGCTGCGCTGCGGCCGCGCCAGACAGGCCAAGGAAAATCGCGGCGGCGATGGACTTCATGTCGTTTCTTCCCCCAACACCCTGAAGCGCGCGCCGGGCGCGGCATCGCTGACCTCGATATGCAGGGCATGACGTTCGGCGATGGCCTTGGCAAGCGCCAACCCCAGTCCATGCCCCACGCCCTGCTGCGGATTGATCCGGGTATAGCGCTCGAAGATACGCTCCCGGTCCTCCGGGGCGATGCCCTTGCCATTGTCCTCGACCATGATCTGCGGCCCGGGCGCTATGGTGAACACGACCGTCCCGCCCGGCGGCGCATGGCGGAAAGCGTTGTCGAGCAGGTTGGACATAAGGCGCGACATCTGCATCGGGTCGCCCCGCATGGTCACGCCCGGCGCGATCATCGCGCGAAAACCGATGCCCATATCCTCGGCACTGGCGGTATAAAGATCGGCCAGCGCATCGGCCAGATCGCTGAGGTCGATCTCCTCCAGGCCGCGCATGTCGCCGCGCATCGCCTCCGTCCCCGCAATATCCAGCAGCGAATCGAGAAGGCGGACAACGCCCCTGATTTCCTCACGGGACTGGCCCAGCATGGCCGCCAGAGCGGGATCGGCCGTGCATTCCAAAGCCCGCAATATCCGCGTATCGAGATGCATCAGCGGCGTCCGGATTTCATGCGCGGTCTGATCCGACACGGCTCGCTGCGCCTCGATCAGGCGACCGATCTGGTCCAGCGCGGCGTTGCTGTGCCCGGCAAGCGTCCCCAGTTCGTCGCGCTCGCCATGTTCGGGGACGCGCGCCTCGATCCTGCCGTCGCGCACCGCAGCGAAGGTGGCGTTCACCGCCTCCACCCGACTGCGCAGCCGCCGAGCAGCCAGATGCCCGGCGAACAGGCTGACCAGCGCCACCAAGGCGCCGGCGGAAGCAAAAGCCGTCGCCAGACGACGGCGCAGACTCTCTCCCCGCCGGTCGCTGCGCCCGACGACCAGACGGCTGTCCGGCCCCAATATCGTGGCGCGCGCGAAAACCGGCTCGCCATCGGGCAAGGTCACGAAGCGCGCCTCCGACACATCGGCCGACAGGTCGGGCCAGCGCGTCAGGTTCCCCGCAAGTCGCCGTCCGCGCCCGTCCGTCACCAAATAGAAGGCGCGCTCGCCATCGATCCGCTCGACCGACAGCCGATCGGCAATGCGGGCGGTGAGTTCTGCTGGACCGCCGCTGACATAGATGTCGGCCAGTCCCGCCAGATCGGTGTCGACCTCGCGCCCCAGCATGGCGCGGGCGTCGGCCCGCACGATCTGATCGACGATGGCGAACAGGATCAGCGTCGAAACCAGGCTGACGAGCAGGGCCGACAAGGTGACCCGCCCGAACACCGACCGGAACAGGCCGAAGTCAGGCACCGCCCGGCTCCGCCGCGATCAGCCGGTATCCCGTGCCCCACACGGTTTCCAGCACCGGCGCGTCAAACCCTTCCTCCAACTTGCGGCGCAGGCGGCCGACATTGACGTCCACGACATTGGTCTGCGGATCGAAGCTCAGCTTCCAGACATGGCGCAGCAGCATTTCGCGCGTCACCACCTCCCCAGCATGTTCCATCAGATAACGGAACAGTTCGAATTCCTTGGGCGACAGCGGCAGGTGCCGACCCTGCCGCCATGCCGTCCGCGCCTTCAAATGGCATTCCAGGTCTCCGTGCAGCAGCACCGCGCCATGTTGCTGGTTGCCCGCCCGGCGCCAGAGGGCGCGAACGCGGGCGACCAGTTCGACCGGCTCGAACGGCTTGGTCAGATAATCGTCGACACCGCTTTCCAGTCCCTCCACTCGATGTTCCGCGCGCCCCAGCGCCGACAGCATCAGCACCGGCGCACCGACACCCGCGCTCCGAAGCCTGGTGATGATGTCGATGCCCGACAGAGTGGGCAGCATGCGGTCGAGAATGATGACGTCATAACGGCCCGCCGCCGCGCGGCGCAGCCCTTCGCCGCCGTCGGCCGCATGGTCGACCCGCATCGACGCGGCGTTCAATATCGCGATCACATTCGCCGCCTGCGACGGGTCGTCCTCGGCCAGCAGAACGGCGATCTGTGCGCTATCGTCCATAATCATACCCCCCGCCGTCGCAGATAGCGGGGCGGGGGGCCAGTGACAAAGCCTGTTACTGTTGCAGGCGGAAACAGCCCCTATTGGCTTCTTCAGACCTTGAGGCCGTTGCGCAGCATCAAAGCGCCGATGATGAGCAGATAGACGCCAAAGATCTTCTTGAGCGGACCGGCCGGCAGGCTGTGCGCGGCAGCGACGCCCAGCGGCGCGGTCAGCATCGACATGGACGAAATGGCCAGCGTCGCGGGAATGTTGATATAGCCCAGCGAACCCCAGGGAAGGCCGCCCTCCTTCAGGCCGATGATCGCGAAACCGATGGTGGTCGGAATGGCGATCAGGGTGCCGACGCCCGAAGCGGTGGCGATGGCGCGGTGGATGGAGCGGCCGCACAGCGTCATCACCATGATGGCGATGGTGCCGCCGCCAATACCCAGCAGTGAGGAAAAGGTGCCAAGCCCCCCGGCGATGCCGACGCGCGTCAGGCCCGACGGCATGGTGTCGCTCAGCACCTTGCCGCTGACCCGGGGCAGCAGGAAGTTCAGCGACATCAGGAGGACGCCGCAACCGAATATCATCTTCAGCGTGCGCCCGTCGACATGGCTGGCCAAAAGAACGCCCGCGCCGCAGCCCAGGATGATCCATGGCGCCCAGTTCTTGAGCACTTCGAACTCCACCGCCCCGCGCTTCGAGTGCGCCATCAGCGACCGGATGGATGTGACGATAATGGTCGCCGCCGACGTGCCGATGGCGACATGGGCGATGGCGTCCTTCGTCCCGCCCAGCAGCGGCAGCACGACGAGCAGCGCGGGCACGACGACAAAACCCCCGCCAATACCGAAAATGCCCGCCGCGAAACCAGCCAGCAGGCCAGCGGCCAGCATGGCGACAAGCGGCGCCAGCCAGGTCGTCAAATCAGCCGACATCAGCGCCCTCCCTTCCGGCCAATGCCACGATCACGCGCGTTTGGCGCGCGCATGTTGCTGTCATCGCCTGTGTTTATGAAGGCGGCGAATGCGGAAGTGTCGAGCATGATGTTGAACTTGCCTCTCTGCGGCGGAACCAATCTGCATAGGAGCATGTAATCATATCCCCTGCCCAGCTAGACGAACAAAGGGTGGGAACCCGCACCCCTTTATCCCAAAGCCCCGGATCGACGCATGGCGAATCCCGGAAATGCCTGGCCGCTCGCCGTCGAAAAAAAGAGAGGCGCCGGTTCCGCGGGAAGAACCGGCGCCGACCTCGCGGACGGGCGCCGGCCCGCCCAAAAATGCTTTGCCTGGTTCAGGCGATGGCCTCATCCGCCGCCGTGTAGGGCAATCCCAGGTCGTCAGCGACCGCGCGATAGGTAACCTTTCCTTCCCACACATTCAGCCCCGCCAGCAGGTGCGGATCGCGCGCCAGCGCCGCCTTCCAACCCAAGTCCGCGATGCGCAGCGCATGGGGCAGCGTGACATTGTTCAGCGCATAGGTGCTGGTTCGCGCGACCGCGCCGGGCATGTTGGCGACGCAATAATGGACAATGCCTTCGACGATATAGGTCGGATCGGCATGCGTGGTCGCATGGCTGGTTTCGAAACAACCGCCCTGATCGATGGCGACATCGACCAGCACCGCGCCCTTCTTCATGCTCTTGAGCATATCGGCGCTGACCAGCTTGGGCGTGGCCGCCCCGGGGATCAGCACCGCGCCGATGACCAGATCGGCCTCGGCCACACATTCGGCCAGATTGGCGCGATTGGAAAAGCGGGTCTTGGCCCGCGCCTCGAAATGGATGCCCAGCTTTTCCAGAACTTCGGGATTACGGTCGAGGATCGTCACGTCCGCGCCGAGGCCCGCCGCCATCTGCGCCGCGTTGAAACCGACGACGCCGCCGCCGATCACAGCGACCTTCGCCGGCAACACGCCGGGCACCCCACCCAGCAGCACGCCGCGACCGCCATTCGCCTTTTCCAGCGCGGTCGCCCCCGCCTGAATCGACATGCGCCCCGCCACCTGGCTCATCGGCTTCAACAGCGGCAGGCCGCCTGCGGCGTCCGTCACCGTTTCATAGGCGATGCAGGTCGCCCCGCTGGCGATCAGGTCGCGGGTCTGTTCCGGGTCGGGCGCAAGGTGGAGATAGGTGTAGAGTATCTGCCCGGGGCGCAGCATGGCCCGTTCGACCGGCTGCGGTTCCTTGACCTTCACGATCATCTCGACCTTTGCGAACACTTCAGCCGCGGCGGCGACAATCGTCGCCCCTGCCCGCTCATAGAGCGCGTCATTCGCTCCAATCCCCTCGCCCGCGCCGCTTTCCACCAGAACGGCGTGCCCATGCGCCGCCAGTTCGTGGACGCTCTCGGGGGTCAAGCCGACCCGATATTCGTGATTCTTGATTTCCTTCACAGTGCCGACGATCATCATGCTCTCCATGTCGATGGCGGGCGATCGCGCCTGGCTCAATCATCGGCCATGCCGCTGAAGCGCCCCATGGTCGCAACATACCGCATCTCAGCGGGCAAATGGTCCCTTATTCGTCTTCATTTGCAAAGAATGTCGGGATAAAATTCCAGACATCAGCGAATTTTCGGGATGATTTTGCATGGACCGTTTTGACATCGCCCTTCTCGAAGCGTTGCAAGCCGACTCGCGCCGCTCGATAGCCGATCTTGGGGAAGCCATCGGCTTGTCCGGTTCTGCCTGCCATCGCCGCATTCGTGCGCTGGAGGACAGCGGCCATATTATGGGCTATGGCGCGCGCCTCTCACCCGAGCGGATGGGCCTTGGCCTGCACGCCTTTGTCGAAATATCGCTGACCAGCCAGAGCCAGGACACCATGGAGCGGTTCGAAACGGCGGTCGCCGATTTTCCAGAAATACTGGAATGCGCGCTGATGGCCGGCCGCGCCGACTATTTGTTGCGCGTCGCCGCCGCCGACCTTTCCGGCTTCGACGCCATCCACCGCGATTGCCTGGCCCGGTTGCCCGGCGTATCGGCGATCCGCACCAGCTTCGTCATTCGCCGCATCCGCGATTGGCAAGGCTATCGGGTGCGAGGCATAACATCCTGAGGCGTGGGACGCACCGGCACCGGCGCATTGCACAGATCGACCCCGCCGGCCGGACGAATGTAGAAGTCGTCCTTTCGATTGGCCCGCAGCCGCAGATAATCGGCAAAGCTTGCGGAGCCCGTGTCCATCGCCTCGAACCGCGGCCGTTCCCCATCGGGAAGTTCACTCGCCAGCCGGACCGAGAGGATCGCCACCCTCTTTTCGTCATTCTTGTAAAATCCCAGAGGACCAGAGCCGCGCGGCAGGCTGGACAGATGCTCGATTCCCGCGATCACGCGGCCGACCACGGCGATGTTGCGGTCCAACTGGCGCGGCGCCTGACCGATGACGGCATAAAGCTCCGCCCCTGTCCCCGCGTCCGGCGACATGTTCCGGCCGACACCGACAAAGCCATAGCAATGCGGCAACCAGACATGGTCTTCATCAGCCGCAACCGGCCAGCCGTCGACGAAGCCGGCCTTTGGCGCATAGGAATCGGCATAGGGCAAAGCCGTGATGCGCGCCCGCACAAGCCCCATCGGCTGAACATAATCCCCCTCTCCGGTCGGGGCCATGCCCGGCGGCATCGGCTTTTCCTCGGTCGCATCGCCCCATTGCACGACATAATTGTCCTGCACCCGGTTAATGCTGGTCCCGTCCCACCAATGGGCGCGGGCCAGCACCCGCATATTGGCGACATGCGCGGGCGACAGCGTTGGCGCGATCTGAATCACGACGCGCCTCCCCCCTCCCAGATCCATGACCAGCAGATCATCCGGGGCGATCGCGCGCCAGTGGGACGCGGGCGCGCGATCCACGACCTGCGCGGGCGTAACGGGCGGGCCATCGGCGGCGAGCGCGAGGGAAAAGGTAGCCGCAAGAGCAATGGCTACGGCGGAATGGACGATCGAATGAAAGCGCATGGCGGCATCACACAACGACAGCGCAGGAAAGTAAAGCAGCCCCCTTGCCACCCGCCCCGCGCCACGATAGGGAGCCGCCTTCCAGCGATATGCGGAGCGGTGGCCGAGTGGTCGAAGGCGCTCGCCTGGAAAGTGAGTATACGTCAAAAGCGTATCGAGGGTTCGAATCCCTCCCGCTCCGCCATTATCTCATTCACCAATGTTCGCCGACAGTTGCCGAAAGCCGCAGAATTATGCGGGATTTATGACCGTGAATGCTCGCTACCGTTCGTTGAAATTTGCCTACAGCCGCATTAAGTTGCGGGGAATTCTCCGAGTGTGGGGAAGCCCCATCTCATTCTGTGGCGATGCTGAATGTGCAAGCCCCGGCAAGCACCCGATTAGGCCGTAGATCTGTAATTGCAGAGCTAGGCGGTGTTGACTCATTACGCTGCACACCAGATGCGGGTGCAGATGAGTTTGAAGGCGGCGAGGTAGTTTTCGGGGCACTTGTCATAGCGAGTGGCGATGCCCCGGAAGTGCTTGATACGGTTGAAGAAGCGTTCGACGAGGTTGCGCTGCCGATAAAGCCGGCCCGAGAAGGCGAACCGTTGCTTGCGATTGGACCGCCATGGGATGTTGGCCCAGGCGTTCTTGGCGGCGGCGGCTTCACGGATGGCGTTGCCTGTCGTATCCCTTGTCGGCCAGCAGCGTGGCGCCTTCTGGCATAGCCTCCAGCAGGGCTTCGGCTTCCTGGCTGTCGTGGACCTGCCCGCCGGTCAAGCGCAGGGCGACGGGACGACCGTCAGCGTCAACGAGGGCATCGATCTTGCTCGTGAGACCGCCTCGGGAACGCCCCATGCCGCGATCTGCGGCTCCCCTTTTTACCCGTCGCACCGTGCTGGTGGACGCGGACACGGGTGGAGTCGATCATGACGATCTCGCCTTCGAAGGCGGCGGAAACCGCGGCGAGCAGCCGGTCCCACACTCCGGCTTTGCGCCAGCGCACGAACCGGTTGTAGCAGGTGGTCGAGGGGCCGTAGCGCTCGGGTATCTCGGCCCATGGCGAGCCAGTGCGGAACCGCCAGAGAATGCCGTTCAGGACCCGCCGGTCATCAACCCGTGGAACACCGCGCGGCTTGTTGGGCAGCAGCGGCTCGATGATCGACCATTCCCCGTCCGTGAGTTCGTATCGCCGCCGTGCCATCAAGCCTCCATCGCAATAGAGAGCCTGAATCACGCAGACCCAAAAACCTCAAGACCATTTATGCGTTTACGGCCTGAACACTATGCCCCAAGTCATTGAGCGTTCGCGGATAATGCCGCAGGCCACGCAAACCGGATGACAATTGACCTTGCAGGGATTAGTGGCGCCTGTGAATGTCTTTGATGCGTGCCCTTCTGATGCGACACCGCGCTTTGGCCCTAATGGTGGTCTTGGCGGCGCTGTGCATGAAGATCGTCGTGCCCACAGGTTTCATGATCGGGCAGAATTCTAAGGTTCTGACGGTCCAGATCTGCGATGAGGCCTTCGTTAATCACGCGGTGAAACAGATCGTCATTCCGATGAAGGATGGCGGGAGCGAATCGGGTCAGAAGCAGAGCAAGGGCGAATGTCCTTTCGCCTCGCTGTCGATGGCCTCGATGATGGGCGCCAATCCTGCGCTTCTGGCGCTAGCACTGGCCTTCATCCTCGCGCTCGGCTTTGCGCCTGCCCGCATCACTCTTCCCAAACGCGTATTCCATCTGCGTCCGCCGCTGCGCGGACCACCGGCTTTAGCCTGACAATCTAACCGATTTGTCGGACCGGCCGGCGTGCGCGCCTTCCCTTTGCGTGCGCCGGCCTAGCCGGAGCACGATTCCATGTATGAACTGCTATGCCGTTCATCCGAACGGCCCTGGGCAGCCCAGCCTGAAAAGCTGGTTGCAGTGCCCGACCGGGGCAATTTTAGGCCCCTCATCCTGCACATGCAGGAGAACCGCTCTCACCTGACGCAGGATGCCCGGGTATGTTTCAGCGTCATTGCTATTCTGTTCCTGGTAACCAGCATCGGACCGGCCCTGCATGGCCATTGGCTGGTCCCCGCCTTTTCCATCCTTGCGATGGCAGGCCTGACTTTCGCGCTCGAACGGCATGGCAAGTCACGGCCCGCGAGCGAGACGCTCGAACTTGCCGAAGGCAGGGTGCGTCATCGCGACAGCGCCGGACAGCAGATCGAACTGCCAGCATTCTGGATGAGGCTTGCCGCGGAACGTCGAAGCCCGTCCGATCTGCGCCTGTTTCTGCGGGGCCGAGACGGGTCGATCGAATTCGGGCGCTGCCTCAGCCTTGATGAGCGCCGCGCCGTCGCCCCGCTGGTGGCTGCGGCCCTCGCGCAGACGCGGGGGTGCTGAATCATGGGAATCCTTTTCGTTTCAGAAGAGCGTCACCGCCAGTGGCAGCGCTTCCGCCGCCGGACCTGGCTGCTGATCGCCCTGTGCATGTTTGCGCGGGGCGCTGACGCCGCGTTCAGCCTTGGCCTCATCGAACCCACTCATCAACTTGCGGCGCAGGAAGTTCCGGCCTGCTCCGCCAACGCGGAGCACCGCATATGATCGGCATTTCCTCCAATGCGCTGGCGCTTGGCGCCACTATCGGGCTGATGGCCACCGCAGCCATGGCTCATGGCTATCGAGCTGGCCCGCTTTCCATCCAGCACCCCTGGTCGCGCGAGACCGCAGTGGGACAGGCCGTAGGCGGCGGTTTCCTGACCATCACCAACAGTGGATCCCGTGAGGACCGCCTCCTTTCCGGTACCACGCCTGTCGCCGCCGAAGTCCAGCTTCACACTATGACGATGGATGGCGGCATCATGAGGATGCGGCAGGTTGCGGATGGTATCGCCATCCCGGCCCGAGGCTCGGTCGAACTGAAGCCCGGCAGCTATCACATCATGTTCATGGGCCTGAAGCGGCAGCTTCGCCAGGGCGGGCGCGTGCCCGTGACGCTGCGCTTTCTGCGCGCGGGCAATGTGACTGTTCAATTCGCTGTGCAGCCGGTCAGCACGACGGGGCCAATGGAGGGTGGGCATGCAGGCCACTGATCCCGAACCGATTGCGCCCGAAGGCGATGTCGAAACCAGTGGCTCGCCTCGCTGGATTCTCTGGCTCGTCCTGCTTCTCGTCGCGGCAGGCATTGCCGCTGCCGCCATCACGCGCGGTGGTGCCGGTGCAGGAGATTCTGCCAGTGGCTATGCCAGTACCTTTGGCGGACCGTTCACCCTTACCGCGTCAGACGGCTCGGCGGTCACGGACAAGACGCTGGCGGGCAAGCCCTATGCGATCTTCTTCGGCTTCACGCGATGTCCCGATGTCTGCCCGACCAGCCTCGCCCGCATGGCGCGGTTGCGAAAGCAGCTCGGTCCGGACGGTATGAAATTCGCCATCGTCTTCGTTTCGGTCGATCCCGGCCACGACAAGCCGGCGGACCTCGGTAACTACGTTGCGCTGTTCGGCACGCCGATCCTCGGTTTGACCGGGACCGACGCCCAGCTCGAGAAGATCAAGAAAGGTTACGGCGTTTATTCGGCCAAGGTGCCGCAGCCGGGCGGCGATTATACCATCGACCATACTGCCGCGATCTACCTGATGACTGCCAGGGGCGAGTTTTCGGGGATCATCGACACCCAGGAATCCGACGCGACTGCGATTGAGAAGCTCAAGCGCCTGATCGCCTGAATCAATCCAGATTTGAACAGGGGAAATACCATGAGAACTTCGATCATTGCATTGTCCAGCGCGCTGGCTGCCACATCACCGGCCTTGGCCCAGGACGCCTCTACCACCCCCGGCTGGACCCCGGAGATCGTCGTAACGGGCCTGCGCGACGGCTATGACGTGCCTGCGGCGGCCTCGGCCACGCGGGTCGCCACCCCGGTCGAAAAAATCCCGCAATCGATCCAGGCGCTAACGCGCCAGCTGATCGAGGACCAGGATCTGCAGAACCTGACCGATGCCCTAGTCAACGTGTCAGGCGTGGTCCCGACCAGCCAGGCCCAGGCCGTGCTCCAGCCGACCCTGGTCCGAGGCTTCAAGGTCAACTACTTCGTCGATGGCATCCCGACTTATCAGCTGCCGGAAGGGGCCGCCGATCCGGCCACGCTGGTTTTCGTCGACCGGATCGAGGTCGCCAAGGGGCCGACAGCAACGCTTTATGGCGGCGGTGCCGGGGCGCCGCTGTCGGGTCTGGTCAACCTCGTTTCTCGGGACCCTTCGACCGCAAAACTGTCAGCCAGCGTCGGCCTGCGCGCCGGCAGCTTCAACACCTGGGGCGGCGATGCCGACATCAATCTGCCGCTTGGCGAAGCTGCCGCGTTTCGCGTGTCGGGCAGGGACGGCAACATCCTGACCGGTGCTGTCGTTTCGGCAGGCCTCGATTTCGCGATAGCCCTGGTCGAGCAGCTCCGCGGGCGGGCCTATGCCGAGGCCCTGGTCCTGCAGGGGGAATATGCCCCCGATCCCTCGATCAAGGGCGGCACGCTGGCCACGACATCTGCGCCGGTGGGCGAGATGATGAGCGAGATGTTCGCGCCTGTCGCCAGCATGTTCCGCGCGATGGCCAAGAGCTGACCACTTTGGCGTCCACAACATCATTTAGTGGGCTCCGGCCCCGTTTGATCCTGCGCCAGGTTCACCTCTGGCTCGGGTTGGGACTTGGCGTCCTGTTCGCCCTGCTCGGGCTGACCGGGTCCGCCCTGGTGTTCTATATCGAGATCGATCAGGCGCTGAACCTGCCTGCCGCCTCGCAAGGTGCGGGGCCGGCGGCCGGCTGGCAATCGGCAGAATGGGATCGCGCGCTCGCCACCGGCCGCCAGCATTGGCCCGAGCGGGGGGGCGAATGGTCGTTCGAAGCCACCGGCGAAGGCGGCCTCATTCCTGCCCGTTACTATCCGCCATCAGAACATCACGGCCACCACGCAGAGCGCGAGATGGTCTGGTTCACGGCTGACGGCCGAACAATCGCCCGGACAGCGACCTGGGGCGATTACCTGATGAGCTGGATTTACGAGCTGCACATGCACCTGCTTGCCGGGGAAATCGGCAGTCAGGTCGTGGGCTGGTTTGGCTTCGTGATGCTGGCGCTGCTGATCAGCGGCATCGCGACATGGTGGCCGCGCGGGTCCTGGCGCAAGGCGCTGGCGTTCAAGCGACGCGCCGTTTCACAGCGCCGATTGCGGGATTTGCACAAGCATTTCGGACTGTGGAGCGCGCTGTTCCTGTTCCTTCTGGTCCTGACGGGCGCGTTGCTCGCATTGCCCGATGTGAAGGCCAACCTGCTCAGTGTCGCCATCGCCCGGCCCGATGTGGTGCCAAAGCCCGTCTCAACACAAGAATCCGGTTACCAAATCTCGATCCGACAGGCGCTGAACGCTGCTCATCAAGCGCTGCCCGATGCCCGGCTGGCCTTCATCGATGTGCCCGACGGTGGCTCGGCTCCGATTCGCTTCCGAGTCCAGGTCTCCGGTGATCCGCATCGGCGATTTCCCGGCAGCTTTGTCTTCGTCGACCAATATTCGGGCCGGGTTCTGGCAGTCCATGACGTGCGCCGAGGCAATGCGGGAACGGCAACCGCCAGCTGGATTCGTCCGGTTCATGACGGCTCGATCGCGGGCCTGCCCACCCGAATTTTGGCCGTTCTGATCGGCCTCTCGCCGACCGCACTGCTGGTCACGGGATTGCTGCACTGGCGCCGAAGGCGGACCGCCCGGCGGCACAAGCCATCCATCCATCACCATTCAACAGGGAGTAAATCATGAGAACTTCACTTTTGGCCATTGCGGCCTGCCTGGTCGCAACCCCGGCGCTTGCCGATGAGGCGAGCGATGAAGCGGCCCGGGACCAGATCGTCGTCACCGGCCTGCTGGAACGTCAGGCCGAAGCTGCCGGACGGCTGGGCCTGACCAACCGGGAAACACCGGCGATCGTCGATGTTGTCACGCAGGAAGATTTCCAGGCGCAGGGCGTGCGCAATGCGATCGAGGCTTTGAATGCCGCGCCCGGGGTTGCCTCAGGCACGCTGCCAGGCTCGATGGGTTCGGTCTCGATGCGTGGCTTCCACCGCGCGGTGAACTATCTCTACGACGGCGTGCGGATGGCCAACTCCGACGTTGGCGTACGCAACTGGGATAGCTGGTCGTTCGAGCGGATCGAGGTGATCAAGGGGCCTGCCTCGGTCACCTCCGGCGAAGGCGCGCTTGCAGGCGCCATCAACTTCGTGCCGCGTCGGCCGAAGCTGGGTGAGACAAGCGGCGAGATGCTCGCCAGCTACGGCAGCTTCGACACGGCCAGGCTCGCGGGCGACGTCAACCTGCCTCTGGGCGACACCGTCGCTGCCCGCGTGAACGCGTCGTGGTCGCGTACGTCAGGATGGATCGACGATACCGACTCCAACACCTTTGCGGTGAGCGGTTCGCTGCTGTTCAAGCCGACCGAGCGCTTCTCGCTGACGGTCTCAGCGGACTATTTCCGCGACAAATATTCGACGATCTACTACGGCACGCCGGTGGTTTCCCGTGATGTTGCACGAGATCCGTCGGATGCGGTTTCGGGCAGCGCGGGGCTGGTGCTCGACAAGGCCATGCGCCGAGTCAACTTCAACCTGACCGATGGCGACATGGGCTCAGACACGATCTGGCTGCGGGCGCGTGCGGACTATGAGCTGACGGATACTCTGCATATCGTGAGCGATACGAGCTGGTATACGTCGGATCGCCAATGGCAGGACTCCGATGAATATGGTTTCAATGCCGGAACCGGCCTGATCGATCGCTATCTGACGCTCATCACTCACGATCATCAGTATTGGAACCAGCGTCTGCATCTGGCCTTCGACGGCAAGGTGGCTGGCCTGCGCAACCGGTTCACGCTCGGCGTGGAATTCGGCAAGACCGATTTCTTCACCGTGCGACGCTTCGGCACGGCGGCCTCGGCCGATCCTTTCAATCCCGTGCGCGGCACATTCCCGGCCGACACCCCGGCCAATTTCGGCACACGCCAGAATGTATCCGCAGACGTGAAGGCCTTTGCTGTCTTCGCTGAAGATGCGCTCAACCTGACGCCCGATTGGCTGCTCGTCGGCGGTATCCGGTTCGACAACTTCAAGCTCGACCGCTCCGTGCTCAACGTCACGGCGAACACCACGCAAAACTATGGTCAGGATTATGATGCCGTCTCGTGGCGCGCCGGCACGGTCTACAGCATCACGCCGCGCACCCAGCTTTTTGCACAATACACCCGCGCGGTAACGCCGCTGAGCGGTCTGCTGTTCATGAGCGCGACCAATGCCAATTTCAAACTGACGACCGGCTATTCCTACGAAGCGGGGATCAAGACCTCGCTGACCGGGAGCGGCGTCGAACTGACCGCCTCGGCCTTCAAGATCAGGCAGGATGACATCCTGACCCGCGATCCGGTCAATCCGGCGGTGGTCCTGCAGGGCGGCAACCTCCAGTCGAAGGGCGTGGAAGTTTCGCTGAACCTCCCGGCTACCGAGGACCTCGACATTGCGCTGAGCGGCACACTTCTTGATGCCGAATATGGCCAGTTGGTCGAAGCGGGCGGCGCGAACCGCAGCGGCAACCGCCCGCCCAACGTGCCGGAACGACTTGCCGATGCCGTCGTGACCTGGTCGCCCAAGGCCCTGCCGATCACGCTCACTGGCAGCGTGCGGCACAATGGCGGCTTCTACACGTCGAATGCGAATACGGTGCGGGTGAACGCGTTTACCACCGTCGATGCAGCGATTGCATGGAATGCCTCGTTCGGCACGCTGACCCTGCGAGGCCGCAACCTGACTGACAAGTTCTACGCCGACTGGTCGGGTTATGCCTCCGGGCTGCTGTTTATCGGCGCACCGAGGAGCGTCGAATTGTCGCTTACAAGAAAGTTCTGATCGAGCTGCAGGGTCGGCATGGCCGACCCTGCACCCTTGACGGGTCTACAAGCTGGCGGATTGGCTGGAAGCCGCCTATGCCAGATTGGCGAGCTCGACAGGGTGCGTCCCCGGGGCGGTCGCAGGCCCTTGTAGGCGAGCGGCAGGTGATCGATCTGAGTCTTCATATGCCAGTGATCTGGCCGTGTCGTTCCGGGCTGCACCAGACTTGCGCTTCGGACCAAAGGGTATGTTCGCGCAGTTCGTGGACGGCGGGATGATCGTCGTCCTTGACCGAATCTGGCAAGGGCAGGTCGAAAGGATTGAAAATCCGCGTCTCGCAACCGAAGAACTGGAGCAGGCACGCTGCTTCCTCAACGGCCAAACGTAAGTAGGACCGCTCGCACATCGAGCCTTAGAGCAGCAGGACGCGCGGCGGAGGATCGAGTTCGCCGAGGCCAAGCCCAGGGCGACGATGGACAAATTCCGGCTTGAGCGCGGCAAGATGGTCCGCGTCGGCCAGCCCAACTCGGCAGTAGCCCAAAAACAGCGTCCGCCTGCGAAAGTGCGCATCTCATTGGATCATTCCTTTCGCTGCCTCACGAGAGAATGAGACGATAGCCAACTCCCGGCTCGTTGCGGATCAGTGTCGGCTGTGAAGGATCATCTTCCAGTCTTCGTCTGATGCCCCGAGCCGCTACGCGCAGATATTCAACATCTGACTCGTGCCCTGGCCCCCAGACGGATCGAAGCAATTGAGCATGAGTCACGACCCTGCCGGGCGATTTGGCCAACTCGGCCAGAAGGCCGTATTCTTTAGGCGTAAGGTGTATCTCCACGCCGGATTTGCGGACTATCCGACCAGCGAGATCGATCTCGATTTCGCCGCAGCGCACGATCGGATGAGCTGTCTCGTTCGCGAGCCGGTGCCTCAGGGCCGTCCGTATTCTGGCCAGCACCTCTTCGCTATCGAAAGGCTTGGATACATAGTCGTCGGCACCAAGATCCAGGGCTGCGACCTTCTGATCCGTCGCGTCTCGCGCCGAGACCACGATAACCGCAGGGCCGACGCTTTTGATGATCGGGATCAGCTCCAGACCGTCCCGGTCGGGAAGGCCAAGGTCAAGGAGAACGACCTCCGGCTTGTCGATCCGAATCGCCGAAAGTGTTTCCTTCGCGGAACCAGCTTCGACCACCCGATAGTCTGCTCGGGTTAGGCCCGCGTGGAGCAGCCGCCGTATCGCGGGTTCGTCATCGACCACCAGAATTGTCAACGGATTGCTCATTCCCGTGGCCACTCCTTGAGCTGTCCGGGACGGAACCGGATTGCAAACGATGCGCCCATTCCATCCGTGCGATTGGCTGCCAGCACCTCAAGCCCCATCGCTTCGGCAAAGCCCTTGACGATCGCTAGACCAAGGCCTGTTCCACCCTTGCGATCGGACCCCTCGATCCGGGTGAAAGTCTCGAAGATGCGTTTCTCCTGCCCCTCGGGAATGCCAGGACCTTCATCCTCGACCGAAAGCGCAAGACCGTGCGCGTCGCGATGCGCTGCGATCGTTACAGGAGTACCCGGTTGACCGTATTTGGCGGCATTCTCGATCAGGTTGATCAGACAGTGATGGAACAGTTGCGGGTCAACCAATACGAAGGGCAAATCGGCGGGGATATTCATGTGGGTCGGATGATCGAGAAGTGTTGCTCCAAGATCGTGAAGTGCACTGGCAACCGCTTCCGAGAGGTCGACTGGTTCAATGCTCTGGTGCAGTGAACCGGCCTCGATCCGGACCATGTCGAGGAGGTTGGCGACGAAGCGATGGAGCCGCTCGGCCTCGGAACGGGTGGCCAGAAGCTGCTGCTCCTGCTCCGGCGAGGTAGCGCGGATTTCCTTTAGCGAGCCCAGGATCGTCGTCAGCGGGGTGCGTAGGTCATGGCTGACCGACGACAAAAGCGCATGGCGAAGCCGGTCACGCTCGCGCACGTGGGCGAGGTTTGACATTTCCTCCTCCAGCGCGATGCGTTCAAGGGCAAGCCCCGCTTGGTCAAGCAGGCTGAGCAAGAGCGGCAACTGGTCCGAGCGGATCGGTGCGCGTGCGTCTGACCGGGACAATCCGAACACGGCCATGACCTTGCCCGCCGTGCCCACGGGATAGAACAGCCATTCCGATGCCGTCAGAGTGTCAGACCCCCGTCCTGCTGGTTTGTTGTTGTCGAGCGTCCACCGCGCTGCGGCCTCGTCGAGCAACTCCAGCTTGTACCCCGACGGGCACGACGCGCGGATGCTCAGGCTATCCTTTTCAGGAATGAGGATCATGGTGTTGCCGTCAAGCAATCGCGCGACCTCGGCACACAACACTTGAGCCAGTTCGTCGGTCGTGCTGATGCCTGTCAATTGGCGTGCAAAGCCGGCGAGTGAGCTGTTCTGCGCGGAACTGGCCTGCGCCAGCAAGGCTTGCTCGCGCACTTGGGATGCAAGCTGGCTGCCGACGATGGCGACGCCCAGCAGCACCAGCACCGTGATGATGTTCTGTGGATCCTCAATGGTGAAGGTATGGGTCGGCGGGATGAAGAAGAAGTTGTAGGCGAGCGAGGAAATCAACCCAGTGACGATGCCCGTGCGCAGGCCGTAACGTGTGGCCGCGACCATCACCGGAATGAGAAACAGCAAGCCGATGTTCGTGATGTTGCCGCGCGCGAAGATCGCCATGCCGAGCACTGTGACTACGAAAACCAGACCCAGCGAAACGGCATAGCCGGACGGTGCACCCCACGCGCCGCCAGACCTCTCCGGCGGCAAGGACCGCCGGAATTGCGATGGTTCGAACGGAAGGACATGCACTGCAAGGCCCGGCGTCTCTCGCACGAGCCTGTCGACAACCGAGCCATGACGTATTTCGAACCAGCGAGAACGCACGGACTTTCCCACAATAAGTTGGGTCGCGCGTGCGTCCGCAGCGAATTGCTTCAGGCCCTCCAGCACACTCGTGGCCGGCACGGTCGCCACCTGTGCGCCCAGTTGGGCAGCGAGATGCATTGTCTCGGCCAACTGGGTATGCTCGGCCTTGGTGAAACCCGTGCTGCGCGGTGTTTCGATATGAACCGCGGTCCATGGCGCGCGGAGGGCATCGGCGAGGCGCTTGGCCGCACGGACCAGTTCAGGCCCACCCGGCTGTTCGCTAATCGCTAATACGAGCCGATCGTTGACCGCCCAGGTGCCAGCAACTGCATTTGCCCGCATGTAGTCGAGCATCTGTGCATCGACCGCCTGAGCGGCGCGACGCAAGGCAAGTTCGCGCAGCGCCGAAAGGTTCGACTTGGAGAAGAAGTGGCCAAGCGCTCGGGTGGCGACTTCGGGAATATAGACCTTTCCCTCGCGCAACCGCTCGATGAGTTCGTCAGGCGGGATATCGACGATTTCCAGTTCCGCGTCCTCGATCACCCGATCGGGCAGTGTCTCGCGGACACGAACTCTGGTGAATGAGGCGATCAGGTCGTTGAGGCTTTCCAGATGCTGGATATTGAGCGTCGAATAGACATTGATGCCCGCTTCGAGCAGTTCCTCGATATCCTGATAGCGCTTGTCGTGACGACTGCCAGGCGCGTTGGTGTGGGCCAGTTCGTCGACGAGGACAAGCGCAGGCTTGCGCGCAAGAATAGCATCGATGTCCATCTCGTCGAGGATGTGCCCCTGGTACTCGATCGTCTTGCGCGGCACGACTTCGAAACCATGGACCTTGTCCTCGGTCTCGCGGCGGCCATGCGTCTCGACTATGCCGATCACGACATCGATGCCCGCATCGCGCCGCGCAGCGCCATCCGTAAGCATCTCGTAAGTCTTGCCGACACCCGGAGCCGCCCCGAGAAACACCTTGAGGCGGCCCTTGCCCTCCCGGGCAGCTGCTCTCAGCAGGGCGTCTGGATCGGGGCGCTGATCGTTCATTGCTTGGTATTTGCGCGCGCTGCGGCCTTTCTGTCGAGTGCAAGGTTGAGTTCGAGGACATTGACACGGGGTTCACCGATGAAGCCGAGCATTGCCCCATCGGTGTGATCTGCGATGAGCCTGCGCAACTCGGTCACGTTCACCTGCCTCGCCTGTGCTACGCGGGCTGCCTGGAAATAGGCCGCCTCGGGCGTGATATGGGGATCAAGCCCCGAGGCGGAAGTTGTCACCAGGTCAGGCGGGACGATAGCGCCCGGTGAGGTTTTGATTGCGGCGGTGTCTGCCTTGACGCGGTCGGCGAGAACCTGGCTGGTCGGGCCGAGATTGGATCCGGCAGACGCGGCAGCGTCATATCCCTGGCCGGCGGCAGAAAGGCGACCGTGAAAATAGCTGGGGCTCGCAAAGCCCTGTCCGATCAGCTCAGAGCCGATCACGCGTTCGCCGTCACGAAGCAAGCTGCCGTTCGCCTGCTTGGGAAACAGAATCTGGCCAAACCCTGTGAGCGCAGCCGGATAGGCAAGGCCAAGAAGCACGGCGAAAAGCACGGTGAACACCAGGGCTGGACGGACGGCGGTGGTGAAATCCTTGAACATTGTTCTTGTCCTCAGGCGAGATTAAGGCCGGCGACGGTAAGGTCGATCAGCTTGATGCCAACGAACGGCGCCACGAGGCCGCCAAGACCGTAGACGGCTAGATTGCGGGCCAGCAGCGGGCCTGCCCCCATCGGCTTGTAGGTGACACCCCTCAGAGCCAGCGGCACAAGGCATGGGATGATCAGGGCATTGAAGATGATCGCCGAGAGGATTGCGCTGTTGGGCGAAGCCAGATTCATCACGTTGAGCACTGCCAGGCCCGGATAAAGCACCACGAACATCGCAGGGATGATCGCGAAGTATTTGGCGACATCGTTGGCGACCGAGAATGTGGTCAGCGCGCCGCGCGTCATCAGCAGCTGCTTGCCGAGCCCGACGATCTCGATCAGCTTGGTCGGATCGCTGTCCAGATCGACCATGTTGCCCGCCTCGCGCGCAGCCTGAGTGCCAGTGTTCATCGCCACGCCGACATCGGCCTGCGCCAGTGCAGGCGCATCATTGGTGCCGTCGCCGCACATCGCGACCAGTTTGCCACCCTGTTGCTCCTTGCGGATCAGTGCCAACTTGTCCTCGGGCGTGGCCTCGGCGAGGAAATCGTCGACTCCGGCCTCGGCTGCGATCGCGGCTGCGGTGAGCGGGTTGTCGCCGGTTATCATCACGGTGCGGATGCCCATGCGGCGCAGTTCGGCAAAGCGTTCGCGCACGCCGGCCTTGATCACGTCCTTGAGCGCCACCGCGCCCAGCAGCTTGCCGTCGAGCGCAACTGCCAGCGGTGTCTGGCCTGAACGCGCTATTTCCTCGGTGATCCGGCGCATTTCCACCGCTTGCAGCGAGGATTCGGAGCCCGGGTTGGCTCTGAAGATCGCATCGACCGCGCCTTTCTGGATCAGGACGCTGTTCAGCTTCACGCCGGAAATGCGGGTCTGCGCGGAAAACGGGATGACCTCGGCGTGGTCGGGCAGGTCTCGCATGGCTATCCCGAACTTTTCGCGCGCCAGCGTGACGATCGAGCGGCCTTCGGGTGTCTCGTCGGCGAGGCTGGCGATCAACGCTGCCTTGGCGACTTCGTTCGCATCCACTCCGCTAAGCGCGACGAACTGGGCCGCCTGGCGGTCGCCGATGGTAATCGTGCCGGTCTTGTCGAGTAGCAGGACATCGACGTCGCCGGCAGCCTCCACCGCGCGCCCGGACTTGGCGAGCACGTTGAAGCGCACCAGGCGGTCCATGCCTGCAATCCCGATTGCCGAAAGCAGCGCGGCGATGGTGGTCGGGATTAGCGTGATCAGCAAGGCAGCCAGCACAGCCACCGGAATGCTTCCGCCCGCATAGCTGGCGAAGCCGGGAATGGTGGCAACCGCGATCAGGAAGATGATCGTCAGCCCGACCAGCAGGATCGTCAGCGCAATCTCATTGGGCGTCTTCTGCCGCTCCGCGCCTTCGACCAGTGCGATCATGCGATCGAGAAAGCCCTTGCCGGGTTCCTGCGTCACCCGCACCTTGATCGAGTCCGAGATCACCCGGGTGCCCGCAGTGACCGCCGAGCGGTCGCCCCCGGCTTCGCGGATGACTGGCGCACTCTCGCCGGTAATGGCGGATTCGTTGACCGAGGCGACGCCCTCGATCACTTCACCGTCGGCAGGGATCAGGTCGCCGGTCTGGACGAGCACGATCTCGCCCATTTTCAGTTGCGAGGCGGGAACGACCCTCCCATCCGGTAACTTCGCGCTGAGTTCGGACTTGGTCGCCCGGAGCGACGCCGCCTGGGCCCGCCCGCGGCCCTCGGCCAGTGCTTCGGCGAAAGTGCCGAACAGGACAGTCAGCCACAGCCATATAATCAGCTGCACCTGGAAGCTGACAGCGAGGCCGCTGCCGCCGATGACAAGCAGCAAGCTGAGCAGGAGCGCCACGACCGCAGTCGTGAACAGAACCGGATTGCGGATCAGTTCAGCCGGATTGAGCTTGCGAAAGGCGTCGCCGATCGCCGGAACGACCAGTTTGGCCGAGAACATGGATGATGTTGTGGTCACGGTTTTTCGCCTTCAGAAAAGCTGGCCATTGATCATCGCGAGATGATCGGCGATCGGGCCGAGCGCGAGGCTGGGAAGGAAGGTCAGCCCGCCGACGATCAGGATGATCGCGATCAGCAGACCGATCCACAGCGGACCGGTGGTGGGGAACGAACCGGCGCTTTCCGGCGTGTACTTCTTGGCCGCAAGGCTGCCGGCGATGGCCAGCACCGGCACGATCACGAAGAACCTTCCGATCCACATCGCTACCGAAAGCAGGCCATTGTAGAACGGGGTGCCAGCTGTCAGTCCCGCGAATGCAGAGCCATTGTTGCCGGTGCCCGAACTGAACGCGTAGAGGATCTCCGAAAAGCCATGCGGTCCCTTGTTGAGTGGACCTGCAAGCCCATCCGGCAGCACGGCACTGATGGCGGTGAAACCGAGGATGCACAGCGGCAGCACGGCAATCGCCAGCACCGCCAGCTTCACTTCCCGCGACTCGATCTTCTTGCCGACATATTCCGGCGTGCGGCCCACCATCAGCCCGGCGACGAACACCGCCAGCATCGCGAAGAGCAGGAAGCCATAGATGCCCGCTCCGACACCGCCGACGACAATCTCTCCAAGCTGCATGTTGAAAAGCGGGATCATGCCACCGAGCGGGGTAAAGCTGTCATGCATGGCGTTGACTGCGCCGCAGGAGGCTGCGGTGGTGATGACCGAGAACAGCGCGCTGGCCGCGATGCCGAAGCGGACTTCCTTGCCTTCCATATTGCCACCGGCGAGGCCCAGAGCATGGTGGATCGGATTGCCGGCGGCTTCCTGCCAATAGACTATGCTGACGCCGGCGAAGAAGATCACCATCATCGCCGAGAGGATTGCCCAGCCCTGGCGGGTGTTGCCGACCGCCTTGCCGAAGCACCAGGTCAGCCCGGCGCCGATCACAAAGATCGAGAGCATCTGCACCAGATTGGTCAGGGCCGTCGGATTCTCGAACGGATGGGCGGAATTGGCATTGAAGAAGCCGCCGCCGTTGGTTCCGAGCATCTTGATCGCTTCCTGGCTGGCGACAGGCCCGAGCACGATGGTCTGCTTGACCCCTTCAAGCGTTGTCGCATCCACCGACGAGGCAAAGGTCTGCGGCACGCCGCTAGCGATCAGGAAAAGCGCATAGACCAGGCAGATCGGCAGCAGGATGTAGAGCGTCACCCGCGTACAATCGGCCCAGAAATTGCCGATGCTCGCCATTTCGCGCCGCGCAAAGCCGCGGAACAGGGCGAAGGCGATCGCAATGCCTGTGGCGGCGGAGAGGAAGTTGTGGATCGTCAAACCCAGCATCTGGCTGAGGTCGGACAGCGCGACCTCCCCGGAATACCATTGCCAGTTGGTGTTGGTCGTAAAGCTGACCGCCGTATTCAGCGCCCCGTCCGCGCCAAGGCCGGGAAGTTCGCGTGGGTTCATCGGCAGGAACGCCTGCAGGCGCAGGATCGCATAGGTGAACAGCAACAGGACCAACTGGAACAGCAACATGTGCAACGCATAGCGGCGCCAGCTCTGCTCGGCATTGGGATCGATGCCGGCAAGCTTGTAGAAGCCGCGCTCGACCGGACCGAGCACAGGATGAAGCAAGGTTCGCCTGCCTTCGTAGACGGCGAAAAGCAACATCCCCATCGGCTTTGTCAGCGCGATAAGAATGCCGGTGAAGGCGAGGATCAGCGTCCAGCCCTGAATGGTCATGTCAGCCCCCCTTAGAAGCGTTCGGGCCGGACGAGCACGGCCACCAGATAGACGAGCAAGCCGAGTGCGGTGAAACCGGCAAGAGCGAGTGGTAAAGTCATCGCAACCCCCTCAGGCCTCGTCACAGAGGCGTACATAGGCGAGTGTCAGCAGGAACAGCCCGCCCAGCACCGCCAACCACATCAGATCGGTCATTGGTTTTTCCTCTTTCCGCCTCGAATTTGCCGACTTTGCAGAAGCTGGCCGCAAACTGCCGACTTGCACTGAACGGCTTCAATCGTTGGATTAACTGCATGATTTTGGGCGCCCATCTGGGGCGTGCGTAGCCGGTCATAGTGGTCCCTTGCCCGGAAAGTAGGCGCTATTGCGGGGGATTGGCACTTCCTCGAACAGGCCAGGGCCAAAGAGCGTGAAGGCAAGCCCGCTAGTCAAAGTCACGACGATAGCAGTGCAGATCGCGAACTCGCCAAGTGTCGCCTGATGCGGTGGTGGCGCGGTTACCATCCGGTGCGCAACAAGTGCGAGCCTGTAGCAACCGACGAGCAGCATGAGACCGATTGCGCGCAGAACAATTTCTGCCGCCCACCAGCGCTCACCCCGGCGCAGACGATCGAAATGAAGTGACATGGACAAACTCCCGCATTTCAAATGCGGTGTCCCATGTGCGCCACCCAGGCGTTAAGGTTCCACGGGGAATTCGGGCTTCGCCATAAAGATTTCGTAAAGTTCATGGCGTCCTCGCGCGCGCGCGAATAGGCGTGTCCGAATGAGTGAATCTGACACATCGCATGGCCATCCTGACAGCCTCCCGGTACTCGCGCTGGGCGCAATCGGGGTGGTATTCGGGGATATCGGAACTTCGCCGCTCTACGCGTTGAAGGAGAGCTTCATTGGCCACCATCCATTGGCGGTCGACAAGGCTCATATCTTTGGCGTGCTGTCGCTCGTGTTCTGGACGATGATGTTGGTGGTCACGATCAAGTACGTCTTCATCGTGCTGCGCGCGGACAACAAGGGCGAGGGTGGCAGTCTCGCGCTGTTGGCGCTCATCGAACGCAAGCTGGGGAATGCCGGACATCGTGGTGCGATGATCACCATGCTCGGTTTGGTCGCAACGTCCCTGTTCTATGGCGACGCTATCATCACGCCAGCAATTTCGGTGCTTTCGGCAGTGGAAGGGCTTACTGTCGTCAACGAGGATCTGGCGCGGTTCGTCCTGCCGATCTCGATTGCCATTCTCATCGGTCTCTTCGCTATCCAGAAGCACGGTACCGCGGCTGTTGGCCGCCTCTTCGGGCCGATAATTGTGGTCTACTTCCTGGTCCTCGCCGTGCTCGGCATCCGGGGCATCATGGCCGCGCCCGAGGTGCTGTGGGCACTTAGTCCGCATTATGCGGTAGCGTTCTTTGCGATTGATCCGGGGCTGGCATTCCTGGCGCTTGGTTCTGTGGTGCTCGCTGTGACCGGTGCCGAGGCCCTGTACGCCGATATGGGGCACTTTGGACGCAAGGCCATCATGGTTTCGTGGTTGTACGTCGCGTTCCCGTGCCTGATGCTCAACTACCTTGGGCAATCCGCACTCTTGCTAGTCAATCCGGATGCAGCCCAGAATCCGTTTTTTCTGATGGCACCGGAATGGGCGCGCCTGCCGCTCGTTTTCCTGGCTACGATGGCGACGATCATCGCGAGCCAGGCGGTCATCTCAGGCGCCTACTCGGTTTCTCGGCAGGCCGTGCAACTGGGGTTTCTGCCCCGCATCAAGATTTTGCACACCAGCGCAAAGGCATTCGGACAGATTTACGTTCCGCTGGTCAACTGGGGGCTGCTGGCCCTGGTCATCCTGCTCGTGATCGGGTTTGAGAGTTCCACCAACCTGGCTGCAGCCTACGGCATCGCCGTTACCGGCACGATGTTCATTACGGCTTGCATGGTTGGCGTGCTGACATTTGCGGTGTGGAAATGGCATCCGTTGCTTGCGTCGCTTGTGACGGGCGCTTTCCTGATCGTCGATGGCGCCTACTTCGCCTCGAATATGACCAAGATCCCCGACGGTGGATGGTTTCCGCTACTGGTGGCCCTGGTTACCTTCACGTTGCTTACGACTTGGGCAACGGGTAGGCGCCTGATGCGCGAGCGGCTCGAAGAGGGCGCCATGCCGATCGATGTCTTCCTGAATTCCGTGGGTGAGAAGGTCCGGCGCGTTTCCGGGAGCTCGGTTTTCCTCGCCTCGTCGAGCGAGGGCATTCCTCCGGCACTGCTCCACAACCTCAAGCACAATCACATCCTGCATGAGCGCGTCGCCATCCTGACCGTCATTACCGAAGGTGTACCGCACGTTGTTCCGGAAAACAGGCGGGAGGTCATGGATTTGGGGCACGGCTTCTTTCGGATCATGCTTCATTACGGCTTTATGGACGAAGTCGATATCCCGACCGAGCTGGCGCAGGAAAACAGAGCCGGCGGTCCATTCCGCCCCATGGACACCAGCTATTTCCTGGCTCGGCAGACGCTGATCGCCTCAACCCGCCCGGGAATGGCAATCTGGCGCGAGAAGCTGTTCGCCTGGATGGTTCGCAACGCCGAAAGCGCGATGGAGTTCTTCAAACTGCCGACAAACCGAGTGATCGAATTGGGCAGTCAGGTGGAGATTTGATCGAAGCGATCAACTTGGCGTCGCAAGATCATACGATTATGAACTGGGTTAGCGCTTCTCAGCGCACAATACGACCGACGGGCTGGATCTTCTCCGTCCCGAGAGGGATGATGAAAGACCTCTGCGACGCGCAGAGATATGAGATCACCCAACAGGCGGATGAGCAAATTTTCACCAATGCGCGGCAGGGCAACGAATTCAAACTTGCCACAGTCGCGTTCGTCATCGCCCTGGCCGATCACGATACCGGCTTCAATCACTTCCAGTCCCCAACTATCGGTCTGAAGCGCCCCGGCTTTTCCGGAGGCTCCCACTTGTGAGGCGGAGCTACGATGAGCGCTACGAGGAACAAGTTTTCGCCCGAGTTTCGTGACCGTGCGGTCCGGATAGTGGACGAGCATCGAGGGGACTACCCGTCGGAGTGGGCGGCGATGAAGTCGTTTCCCGGTAAGATCGGCTGCACAACCGAGACGCTACGCGGCTGGCGCCGCGACGAGGCGAGCCGACGAGCGGGGCCGGCGGCGCAGGCCGCTAATGACCGGGAACGGCTGAGGCTCCTTGAGCGCGAAGGGAAGGAACTGCGCCGGGCCAAAAAGATTTTGCGCAAGGCTTCCGCATATATTGCGATGGCGGGGCTCGACCGCCCCGGCAGATGATGATCGCGTTTATCGACGCCCATCGCGAGAATTTGGGGATCGAGCCGATCTGCCGCGAGCTGGCGATCGCCCCAACGCCTTGGCCGAGACGATCAACGGCCTTTACAAGGCCGAGGTCATCTGGCGGCAGCGGTCATGGCCAAGCGATTCGGCCGTGGAAATGGCAACGCTGCGCTGGGTCGATCGGTACAATAATCACCGGCTCTTCGGCTCTATCGGGCACAACCCGCCCGCTGAGGCCGAAGACAATTACTATGCAGCACTCGAGAACGTCGATATGGCTGCATAGTCCAATAAAAACTGCCTCCTGAAAAGCCGGGGCGCTTCAAACCTGCCCTGCTCGATCAGTCGCGCAGACCTAGAAGCTGCGCTTTGCCAGGTCGATCGACAGCATGTGTGCATTCGCCGGATGCTCCTCCTTCATACGCCGCCATGGCGCTACTGAGCATCATCCAATGCCAGATGAGGGGAGACATCGACCGCACCAGTTCAGCCGATCAGGCAAGATGTGCGGAGAGTCCAGCTTGGTCGAGCGAACCAATGTCCGCAATGCGACAAGCTCAACTTAAAAGCTGTCAGTCTCCTCCCCACCCCAAGGCCCGCCATCCAACCAATAGGGAATTTGTCCGCAATGCCCAACCCGAGCTTCGTTCCTGCCTCGATAAACCTTCACTTCGCCTCCACGCCCTCCGGCAACACCACCGCAGACCAGCTTTTACCCGGCGCAAGATATTTGGCGGCCAGACCCTGCAAATCGGCGGCGGAGACGTTCAGCAGGTCGCGGCCCATGGTCTGCATCGCCTCGACATAGCGTGGATCGCGCGTCGCCCCCTCCATCTGCTTCATCCAGAAGGCGTTGCCCGTCGACACCCGCGCCAGCAATTGCCGCATTGGCGCGATGGCGCGCTGCAATTCGTCGGGGCTCACCGGATTTTTGGCGAGATCGGCGGCGATGTCGCGCGCCACCTGATAGAAATAGGCGACACGGTCGGGCCGCAACTGGCTCGACACCAGCACATAGCCGCCCGCGTCATAACCAAACGGCCAGTTATTCTGCACCGTAGGCGAATAGGCCGCCCCCTCCGCCGAGCGCAACCGGTCGAACAGCCGGTCGTTGAATATCTGCGTCAGCATCTCGAGCTGGCGCGCATCCTTCATGCCCGCAAAGCCTGCGCCGGTGGGCCATGCCAGCACGGCGGCGGCCTGATCCTTGTCGCCCTTGTGGCGCAGCACGACCGGCGTGCTGACCGGCGCGGGGAAGCGCATCGTCCGGCTGGCGGCGGCGACCGCCCGTTCCTTGCGCGGGGGCAACGCGCCGAATGTTCCGGCCACAGCCTGCACCGCTTCTTCGGCATTCACATGGCCGAAAACTTCCACCTCGATGGGGCCGGATGCGAGGATCGGTTCCCATGTCGCGCGGAAAGCCTTTGGCGTCAGCGCATCAATCTCGGCTCGGCCTGGCGTGCGGAAACGGACATCCTTGTCGCGCAGCAGCCAATCCAGATCGCGCTGCATGACGCCGTCGGGCGAGCGCGACAGCGAATCGATCGCGGATGAAAGGCCCGCCTTGACCCGCGCCACCGGCGCAGGATCCCAACCCGGCGCGGCGAGCTTCGTCGCGAACAGGCGCAACTGGTCACGATAATCGGCGGGACGAGTCAGCGCGGTCATTTCGAACGCGTCTTCGTCTGTCTTGAAATCCAGTTCCATGCGCCGACCATTGGTCAACTGATCCAGCGCATCCTGCCCCAGGGTTCCTATGCCGCTCGCCATCAGCGCATAGCCCGCCGCCCAGCCGGGCGCCGGACGGGTGGGTGAAAAATCCTGCTGGCCATGGCCGAAGCGCACGGCGATCCGCACCTTTTCATTTTCGACGTCATTGGCGAACAGGATCAGCTTCACGCCATTGGCGAAGGCGATCTCCTCCATGCCCGGCAGGCCGACGGGCTTGCGCGAGACGATCGCGCCCGGCGCGCCCAATTTGGGGAGGTCGTCCATGGTCACAGCCCTGGCCAATTGACGCGCAGGGGCCGCGGCGGCGACCGGGGCGGCCAGCGCCGACGCCAGTTTCGATTCCGCGCCCGGATCGGCCGCGCCCGACACCAGCAGGGCGCGGAACACCCCGTCCGACAGCAGGCGCTTGGTCGAGGCGAGCAGGTTATCGGGCGTCATCATGGGCCGCGCGCCGCGATAGATGTCGAGCGCCGCCTGCGGGCTGACCACCGTTTCGCGAATGTCGACCGCGCTGACGAGGTCGCTCGCCTGGCTTGCCGCCGCTTCGGTGTCGGCATTTTCGACGCGGATGCCGAGCGCCGTGTCGAGCTGCGCATATTCGCGGTCGATTTCCGCCTGAGACGGCGGCGTCGTCACCGCGTCCTCGATGATCGCGCGCACATCCTTCAGCGCCGCTTCCCAATTGTCGCCCGTCGGCACGATGGAGACGAACGTGCCGTCGACCGACCGGCTGACATCCTGCTGCTCGGTCGACGCCTGAAGGAAGCTGCCGCCCGCGCGCGCCGCCTGTTCCAGCCTGCGATTGACGATCTGAAGCGCCAGCATGTCGGTCAGCTTCGCCTGATTATAGGCGATGGTGTCGGCGCGCGGTTTCCAGGGGCGCAGCCAGGCCATGGTGACGCCCTTGGATACGCCCGGCTCCACAAAGACGCGGGTCGCGGGCGCGGCGGCGGCGTCGGGCGCGCCGAAATCAGGCAGGGCCGCGCCTTTGCCGGGCGCCTGCCAATCGGAAAAATGGTCGCGGATCAGCTTTTCCGCGTCCGCCGGATCCATGTCGCCCGCAATCGAGATGACGGCGTTTTCGGGGCGATACCAGCGCTGGTGGAACGCCTCCATCTTCGCGGCGGTCACGGCGTTCAATGTTTCCGCCGTGCCGATGGGCGCATGATCGGCCATCGGTTGCCCCGCGAAGAACAATTTGCGGCTGGCGTCCGACAGGCGGAATTGCGGCCCTACCGATTCGCGCATTTCGGCCAGCACCACCGCCTGTTCCGCCTTCACGGCTTCGTCGACGATATTGGGATCGGCCATCATGCCCGCCAATATCTTCATGCTTTCATGCAGGCCATCGGGCGTCGCCTGTGGCAGGTCGAGCGCATAGGTGGTGCCGGTCGGCGTCGTCTGGGCATTGGAATCGCTGCCGAAGCTGACGCCCAGCCGTTGCCAGATGCGCTTGGATTCGCCATCGGGCACATAGCGCGAGCCCCGGAAGGTCAGATGCTCCATGAAATGGGCGTAGCCCAGCTCGTCGGGCCGCTCCATCAGCGAACCCGCGTCGATCCGCAGGCGGATGCTCACCTGACCCGGCGGCACGCCGTTGCGCCGAACCGCATAGCGCAGGCCGTTGGCGAGCGTCCCGAACCGCCAGGCCGGGTCGATCGGAACGTCGCTATTTTCATAAAGCCAGGGCCGCGCCTGTGGCGCGACATGCCCTGCCGGACTGGATTCCGCCGCGCGATCAGCGGCGGCGACGGGGCTGACCCCGCCGATCAGCAGGGACAGGACGAGGAGGGATGCGGAAAAGCGCCGGGAAAGGACAGTCATAGGCGGCGCAGCCTAGCGGCAGATTTATGAATGGCCACTGACAATCGCCGTCATCCCGCGACGGATGCCGTCCCCTTCCCTCTTCTCGTCACTTGGCCTTGCCGGCCTCCGCAGCCGCCAGCACGCGCAGCACATTGCCCGACCAGATTTTGGCCACGTCGCTTTCGGAGTAGCCCGCCTTCAGCAACGCCGCCGTGATCTTTGGCAGGTCGACCACATCCTCCATGCCGACCACGCCGCCGCCGCCATCCCAGTCCGCGCCGATGCCGACATGGTCGGGGCCGACGACCTTGAGCGCATGGAGCATGTGCGCCATGAAATCGTCGAAGGTCGGCCTGTCCGTTTCGGGATAGAGACGGTCGATCTCCTGCCGCTTCTTGAGCAGTTCGGCGCGCGTTTCGGCCGAAATCTTCGCCCCCTCGCGCATCTGCGCAAACAGCGCCATCATCGCCTTCTGCCGTTCGGGGTTGGGTTTGATGGCGCGCAGATAGGAACCATAGGCGTTCATCTGGATGACGCCGCCCTTGGCGGCCAGCGCCCTGAGATGGTCGTCGTCGATATTGCGGGGATGGTCATAGACCGCCTTGCATCCCGAATGGGACAGCAGGACCGGCGTGGTCGACAGCGCCAGCAGGTCGTCCAGCACCTGATCGCTGCTGTGCGACGCATCGGGCACAATGCCCAGGCGATTCATGTCCTTCAGCAATTCCTTGCCCAGCGGCGAAAGCCCGCCGAAGCGCGGCTTCTTCGATGGATCGGTGGAACTGTCCGCGAACTGGTTGTGCGCGAAATGGGCAAAGCCCACCAGCCGCACGCCCATGTCGTGGAAGGTCTTGAGCAGCGACACGTCTTCGCCCAGCGGATAGGCGTTTTCAATGGACATGTAGACGACGCGCCTGCCCGACGCGGCGATGGGCGCGGCATCCTTCGCCTCCAGCGCCAGCGCGAAATTGGCCGGGTCGGCCGCTACCATGTTGCGGATAGACAGGCCGCGCAGAATGGCGAAATCGCGCGCCTTGCGGAACCCCTCGACCGTCAGCGGCCCCTGGCTCGTGTAGATCGCCCAGAAGCCGCCATCGAGCCCGCCCTTCTTCATCCGGGGCAGGTCGACCTGGGTATAATCGTGCAGCACGTCATGCTCATCCTCGATCGACCAGCCGGGAAGGTCGAGCGAGGCGGGGGTGTCGAGATGGCTGTCGAGCGTCAGCAGCTTCTGGTGCAGCGCCATGTCCTTCTTCGACACGGCCTGCGCCCCGGCAATGCCGGGGAGCAGCGCGATCAACGCTGCCCCCATCCAATACGTCCGCACGATCAGATTTCTCCTGAAATGGTGAACTGGAAGGTGCGCGGGCTGAGCGGGCGGAAGAAGCCGTCGCCCGTCACCGAAGACGAGATGTAGGACAACGTATCCTTGTCGAACAGATTGTCGATGTTGAACCGCGCCTTGACGCCCTTGATCGGGCCGAAGGACAGGCCGTCGCCAATGTCGACATAGGCGCTGAACACGGTGAAGCCCGGAATGGCCGACGAAATTTGCGCACCTGTCGGATCACCTGGGTTTGGACGCAGGTTGGTGAAGCTGGAATAACGCTTGCTGGTATATTTGCCGGAGATGTTGGCGACCAGCCAGCTCGCCGGTTCGACGGTCACGCCGCCGCTGACGATCCACTTGGCGCTGTCGGGGATATATTTGCCGGCGATCAGGATCGGCGCGGCGGCCGCAATATCATCCTTGAACTTGGCGTTGTTATAGGTGACGTTAAGGTTGGAGTAGGCCAGCCCGTTGAGGAAGGACGGCTTGTAGGTGCCGCTGAATTCCACGCCATAGGACCGCACCCGCCCAACATTCTGGAAGAAGGTTTCGGTCGCCGCGCCGCCGCTGCCCGGCAGGATGGTGGTGATCGACTGGATGCGGTTCTTGAACTTGGTGTAGAAGCCCGCGAGGCTGGCATAGAGCTGCCCCTGATTGGTGCGGATGCCGATTTCCATATTCTGCGAGCGTTCCGGCGCTGGCTGGGGCACCAGCGCGCCGCCCGGACGGATGACGGAATAGATGTCGTCCATCCCCTTGGGCAGCGCCATGTTTTCCGCGTAGGAGGCGAACATCTGGGTGCGGCCGTCGAACTTGTAGAGCACACCCGCCATCGGCAGGAACATGTCGCGATATTGGGCGGTGTTGCGGCTTACCCCCCAGCCCGGCTGAGCCACGCCGCCCACGACGCGGTAATAATCGTCAAAGTCGCGATAGCCGTTGTAGAGATAATCGAGCATCAGCCCCTTGAACCCGAAGTCGAGCACCAGTTGCTCGTCGGCGAGCTTGAGCGTGTCCTTCAGAAAGACCTGAAGCGTGTCGCGCTTGGACCGATAGTCGCGGCGCAGATAGACGAGTTCATCGAGCAGCGGCGCGCCATCGGGCGCGCCGTCGACCGTGTTGTAACGGGCCTGGGTGCGGTGATATTTGTCGACCTCGGCCCACAGGCCCGCCTCGACCGTGTTGACGCCCATTTCCCAATGCAGCTTGCTGGTGATGCCATAGCGGTCGCCGCCCACGCCTGACCGGCCGAACTGGATGCCCTTGGGCGCGGTGACGGGCAGGCCAACGGCCACCTGGCCATTATAGCGGGTCAGCGAGTTGCCATAGGTGTCAGGCGACACGCCATAGCCGCCCTTGTCTTCCCAATAGAGGGTCGATTCCGCCCATACGCCTTCCGCAATGCCGGCATGGAAGGTCGCGCCATACAGCTTGTCCTTACGCACGTTGATGGCGAGGTTGTAGACCTGCGCATAATTGGGGTTGGAATAATAGATGTTTGGCGCGGTTGTGAGCGGCGCGAAATTGCCGAAGCCGGGCACGACCGTCGTGTTGGGGACGATGCCTATGTAGGCGTAGTCGCGACCGCAGCGACCCGCTGCATCGACATTGACGCAGTTATACTGGTTGCGAGTTATCGTCGGCGAGTCATAATCGAAGAAGTTGTTCGACACGAATTTGAAGCGCGCCCAACTGTCGCCGCCGAGGTTCGCATGGATCTGGCCTTCCCAATGTTCGCGGTCGACCGATCCGGGGCCGCGCCACAGATCGTTGTCGAGCTTGGTGCGGCTGACATAGGCGCGGAACGGGCCGACCTGCCCCGTGCTGGCGCGGATGAAGGTGCGCTTCATGTTGAAGTCGCCAAAGCTCTGGGAGACGAACAGCCCCATCCCGTCCTGCGGCGTGATGCTGTTATACTGCACCACCGGGCCGAGCGTCGAATAGCTGGGCAGCGACACGTCGCCCGCGCCGATGGCGGCCTCCACCACGCCCAGATTTTCATTGTCGACATAACGGAACACCGGGCTGCCGCCGAAGGCGTCGCTGCGGCCGGTGGGGATGCCGTCGACCACGAAGCCGATCTGGTCGAGGTTGAAGGCGCGGACCTGAACGCTGTTGCCGAACTCATAGAGGCCGAGCGCACCGTCGGTCTGGACGTTGAAGCCGGGCAACTGCTCCAGCATCTTGAGGCCCGAAATGCCCGATGGCGCCGACAGCAGCGCCTCGCGCGTGACGGCCACGACATTGCTCACCTTGTCCTCGCCGATCGCTTCGGACGATTGCGAGATGCGGCGGCCGGTCACGACGATATTCTCGTCGTCCGCGCCGGGCGCCTGCGCCATGGCGGGCGTCGCCGTCCAAGCGAGGCCCAGAGCGATCAACGGCGTGGAAGCGAGCAAAGCGCGGCGGAAAATTGCTGTTTGCATGGCGGGCCTTCCCTGTATGTCCCTGACGGGAAATTCATTTTCGGCCATTCAGGGCGGCGTCCCCCCCGCCTTTGGGCGGCGGGGCGCTGCAATCATCCTCTCTCCGGTTGGTTACCGACACGCCAACGCGGTCGGCCATGCGCTTGGCGCACGGGTTCGTTTTCAATAGAAACGAAAACGGCGGCATGACCCTCCATGCCGCCGCCCGAATTTTATGACTGTTGCATGAAAGCCCCGATGGCGGGGCTGACAGGCGTCTAGCGCCCTTGCCAGACCCCCGGCCGCTTCTCGATAAAGGCGGCCATGCCCTCCATCTTGTCCTGCGTCGCGGTCAATATCTGGAACATGCGGCGTTCGGTCAGCAATCCCTGCGCCAGCCCGGTTTCGAACGCGGTGTTGACCATTTCCTTGTTCACCATGGCGGCCATGGGCGGCATGGCGGCGATCTCGGCGGCGGTCTTGAGCGCCTCTTCCAGCAGGTCGGCGGCGGGCACGATGCGCGACACCAGACCCGAACGCTCGGCTTCTTCCGCGCCCATCATCCGGCCGGTCAGGCACATTTCCATGGCCTTCGCCTTGCCGACGGCGCGGGTCAGGCGCTGCGAACCGCCCATGCCCGGCGCGACGCCCAGCTTGATTTCGGGCTGACCGAATTTCGCGGTATCGGCGGCGATGATGAAATCGGCCATCATCGCCAGTTCGCAGCCGCCGCCCAGCGCAAAGCCGGCCACCGCCGCGATCCACGGCTTGCGGGTCGCGACCACGCCGGTCTGCCAGCCGGAAAAGAAATCTTCGAGGAAGAAGTCGGCGGCGGGCTTGTCCGCCATTTCCTTGATGTCGGCGCCCGCCGCGAAAGCCTTTTCGCCACTACCCGTCAACACCGCACAGTGCTGCGCCGGATCGGCGTCGAACGCGGCAAAGGCATCGCTGAGTTCGGCCAGAACCTGGCTGTTGAGGGCGTTGAGCGCCTTGGGACGGTTGAGGGTGATCAACGTCACCGCGCCGCGCTGTTCGACCAGGATCATTTCATACGTCATCGGGACATCCCTTTTCCATGAAGCTCTCTATCGCCGACCGCATAGCGTCGCGCGAAGAGAAGGTCACCTGTCGATAGTGCAATTTCTGCCCGGGATCGGACTTAAGCCTCGATGAGGGCCATGACCTCTTCGCGGCTCTTGCTATCCTCCCGGAACACGCCCAGCATACGGCTGGTCTTCATGGTGACCCCTGGCGTGCGCACGCCGCGCCCGGTCATGCAGCCATGGGTCGCTTCGATCACCACGGCCACGCCCTGGGGTTTCAGATGCTCCCAGATGCAGTTGGCGACCTCCGCCGTCAGCCGCTCCTGCACCTGAAGCCGATGGGCGAAGGCGTGGAGAACGCGCGCCAGTTTGGAAATGCCGACAACATATTCGCCGGGCAGATAGGCGATATGCGCCCGACCGATGATCGGCGCCATATGATGTTCGCAATGCGACTGGAACGGAATATCCTTGAGCAGAATGATGTCGTCATAACCGCCCACTTCGTGGAAGATGCGCGACAGATGATAGGCCGGATCGTCGCCATAACCGCGGCAATATTCGGCCCAGGCCCGCGCCACCCGCTCGGGCGTGTCCAGCAGGCCTTCGCGCATCGGATCATCCCCGACCCAGTTTATGATTGTGCGGACCGCTTCGGCCACTTCAGCGGGCACTGGCAATTTGTCCGGCCCGGCCTGCGCATCCCGCATTTCGCTCACTGCCATTTGCCTTTCACTCCTCACACTCTCCAAAGTGAGGGCGCATATGGCGTCCACTGCGCCGGATTACCACCCATGACGCCTTTCCCTTGAGAGCACTGGACAGCCCGAAGCAGGAATGGCACGATTGCGCCAGCACTTATTCTCTTTGCGTCTTTCCAGGGCTGCATAACGGTTTTCCTTCATGCCGACCGCCTGCTTTCTTCTCCCACCACATGCGAACTGACCGGATCGCCGCCGTATTGCTGGCGGCAGGCGAGTCAGCGCGCTTTGGCGATGACGACAAATTGATGGCCGCCATTCGCGGCAAGCCGATGGTCGCGCATGTGCTGGAAACGGTGGCCTCCATGGCCTTTGCGGAAATGGTCGCCGTCGCCCGCCCGATCGCATTGGCACCGGTCATCCATCGCAAGCTGGAGCGGCGCGGCTACACGATATTGGTGAATGATCGGCCGCAGGACGGGATCGCCGCCAGCATCGCCATGGCGGTCGAGCATCTGATGCCGATGCGGCGGGTGCGCGGCATATTGCTGTGCCTGGCTGACATGCCCGACGTGCCCCAGACCCATTATAACCGCATCTGCCTGGCGGCGGAGGACATAAGGTCGGTCGTCGCCAGCACGGACGGCTTCTCCTCATCCGCCCCGGCCTTCATCGGCCGCAAGCATTTCCCCGAATTACAGGCGCTACGCGGCGATCAGGGGCCGCGCGCGTTGCTGAGCCACGGCGTCCAGGTCGAAACCAGCGGCGCCATGCTGCACGACGTCAACGAGCCGCAGGACCTGCCCGATTGGCGACCGCCGTCGCCGCCGCCGGAATGACCCGGCCGCCCGGTCAGCGATCAGAAGATGATGAAATCGGCATGGGTCAGGGCAAGGCCGGGCGAAATCTGGGCAAAGAGGATTGTCGCAGCCACGCCCGTGCCATCCCGGTCATAGAACAAATTCCCGCTGGCCGGATCATAAATGACACGGTCGTCCGCGTCCTGCGGCGCAGTGCCGATGTGGAACCGCGATTCCTCCAGCACGCCGTACGATCCGGTCTTGAACGGGGGATATTGCAGCATGATGGTGTCGTCCGCGACGTTGAAGTCGGTGATCCGGTCGACATTGCTGGAGCCAAGCATCGTTTCGAAGAAAAAGCGGTCGGACCCACCCCCACCCGTCATAACGTCGTTGCCCGCCATCCCGTGCAGATCATTGTCATTCTCATTGCCGAACAACCGGTTGGCGAGGGGGTTGCCCGTGGCGTCGATGTCTCCGAAGCCCATCAGCACAAGATCTTCGATATGCTGCCCGGCGAGGGAGAAACTGACCGACGACTTGACGACATCTTCGCCGCCATTGACCTTCTCGACCATGCGGTCGCCACTATTGTCGACATAATAGACATCATTGCCCAGCCCGCCGACCATCAGGTCCGTCCCGGCTCCGCCGTTAATGACGTCATCGCCATGACGCCCGATGATGACGTTCCGCAGCCCATTGCCGATCAGCGTCTGGCCGCTGCTCATTGTTCCCGTCAACCGTTCGACTTCGGCAGGGAGTGTGTAGCGGGCGAGGCTGGTGCGCACTTCGTCACGGCTGTTTTCGGGACGGCTGCTTTCGGGTAGTTCGATGACGATGTCGCCGACATTGTCGACAATGTAGATGTCGTTGCCGACGCCGCCGTCCATCCGGTCAGCGCCCGTGCCGCCGTTCAATATGTCTTCTCCGATGCCGCCATTTAAAACGTCGTTGCCGCCATTGCCCATCAACAGGTTGTCGGCGACATTGCCGTTCAATATGTTCGCGCCGTCATTGCCATAGGCGTTGAGCACGGCGGTGCCGAGCAGCGTCAGCGCTTCGACGAAGCGCCCCTCCAGACTATAGGTGACCGACGACATGATGCTGTCGTTGCCCTGGCCTTCGTCCTCGACCACATTGTCGCCAGCATCGTTGACATAATAGAGGTCGTCGCCCGCAGCGCCCGCCATCACGTCGCTGCCGCCGCCGCCGTTCAGGATGTCGTTGCCGACATTGCCGCTCAGATGGTTGGCGAGGACGTTTCCGATCAATGCCTGCCCGACCGTCAGGCCCGCGACCATATTCTCCACATTTTCGGGCAGGATGTAACGAAGCGCCAGGGAACGCACGGTGTCGACGCCTTCTCCGGCCAGTTCCATCACCCGGTCGCGCATATTGTCGACAATGAAAAGATCGTCGCCGCGCCCTCCATACATCGCGTCGATACCCAAGCCTCCGTCCAGCAGGTCATTGCCGTCAAAGCCATGAAGGATGTCATTGCCCGCATAGCCATAGAGCGTGTCGTCGCCAGCCGTCCCGTCGAGCCGGTCGTTGCTGTCACCACCCTCGATCGGATCGTCGAGGACGAGCCATGCCCTTTCCGCCGCAGAAACAGGCTGGATTCGTGCCATGCCGATGGACGACAGCGCGTCCCGTTCGAACACAACAGATTTAACGCCATTCATCCGAACAGCCATGATCACCCTCCAAACGGCAATGCAATAAAATGGGGAACTGCTTTATCTCCATGCTCATGACGGCAATAAAATTACGAAATAGTCATGAAATACATATTTCCGTCAATTACGATGGAAATATGCATTATTTATCTTTCGGCCCGCGCATCCAATTCGGGATTTTACGTAGGTGCTCAGAGCGTCAATTCGGTCCGCCAGCCATTGCGCCCATCGCCGGTGGAATGAGCGTGCTGTCTTTCAATGGTGGGGCAACAAACGATCAGAAGATCACGAAATCGGCATGGGTCAGGGCAAGGCCGGGGGCAAGCTGCCCGAAAACGGCCGCCGCGCCTGCGCCATTGCCGTCAGCGTCGTAGGACAGGAAGCCGGTCAGCGGATTATAGATGATGCGGTCATCGGCTTCCGCCGCCCTCGCGCCGACATGAAAGGCCGCAGCGCCCAGCATGCCGCCTGCGCCCGCCGCCGTGAAGATCGACGCGGCGAGCATGATGCTGTCGTCCGCGACCGCAAAATCGTAGATCCTGTCAATGTTGTTGGCTCCCAGCGCCGTTTCGAAGAAGAAATTGTCACGACCCGAGCCGCCGCCCATGATGTCGTTGCCCAGCATGCCGTGCAGGTCGTTGTCATATCCATTGCCGCCCAACCGGTTGGCGAGGCCGTTGCCCGTGGCGTCGATGTCGCCCCGGCCATTCAGGGTAAGATTTTCGATATGCTGCCCGGCGAGCGAGAAGCTGACCTTGGTCCAAACGCTGTCGTTGCCGCCATTGGCCTCCTCGACCACGCGGTCATTGCTGTTGTCGACATAGTAGAGATCATCGCCCAACCCGCCGATCATCACGTCGGCGCCAGCCAGGCCGTTGATGGTGTCATCGCCGTGGCGCCCGATGATCCGGTTCGCCAGCATGTTGCCGACCAGCGTCTGGCCGCCGCTCAATGTCCCGGTCAACCGCTCGACCCCGTCCGCCAACCAATAGCTGCCGAGGCCGGTCCGCACTTCGTCGACGCCCTGCCCGGCCAGTTCGATCACCAGATCGGTAGTATGGTCAACGATGAAGACATCATTGCCGACGCCCCCAGCCATCCGGTCCGCGCCCGCGCCGCCGTTCAATATGTCGTCGCCAGCATAGCCGTTCAGCGCGTCTTTGCCGCCATTGCCCATCAGCAGATTGGCGGCGACATTGCCGTTCAGCGTGTTGGCGGCTTCATTGCCAAAGGCGTTGAGCGCCGCATTGCCGACCAGGGTCAGCGTTTCGACCGAGCGGCCGGTCAGGCTGTAGGTGACAGCCGAGATGATGCTGTCGTCGCCCTGCCCATCGGCCTCGATCGCATCGTCGCCCGCGTCGTTGACATAATAGAGGTCGTCGCCCGCCGCGCCCACCATCACGTCCGCGCCGCCCGCGCCGTTCAATATGTCGTTCCCGGCATTGCCGCTGACCCGGTTGGCCAGGCCATTGCCGATCAGCGTCTGCCCATCCGCCGTCCACGCGATCAGGTTCTCGACATTGTCGGGCAGCGCGTAACGGAACAGTAGCGAGCGGACGGTGTCGGTGCCCTGATTGGCAAGCTCGATCACCTGGTCGCGCGTATCGTCGACGACATAAAGGTCGTGACCTGCGCCACCTTTCATCATGTCGGCTCCGGCCCCGCCATCCAGCGTGTCATTGCCGTCGAAGCTTTCCATACGGTCGTTGCCGCCCAGTCCCTGCAGCACGTCGTTACGACCGCCGGTCACCCTGACCCCGAAGATCGTATCGTCACCGTCCGTACCGCGATTGACGAAGTTCATGTTGGCGATGCTGGGCATCAACGTGCCGTCGCCCAGCCATATCTGCTCCAGCCCGCCATTGGGGATAATGAAGAATTTGGCAATCTGTATGGTATCGCCCGTCAGGCTGTTGCGGATCAGGCCATCGGTATTGCCTATGCGCGAAAATTCAAGTTGGGCGAACGTGACGCCCGCCCAAAGATAGAGCTTATCGGCTGTGCCGGAAATGTCGTCGACGACATCATGTCCCGACTGGATGTAAAACACGTCATTGCCGTCGCGCCCGATGAGGCGGTCATCGCCAGCGCCGTCATGGAAGATGTCGTCGCCGAGCCCGCCGTCGAGCGTGTCGTTGCCCGTCCCGCCATCGAGGATATCGTTGCCGTCGCCACCGAAAATCGTGTCGGAATGGTCTCCGCCGTTCAAAATATCGTTGCCGCCAAGCCCGTAAATGGCGTCGCTGCCGCCCAAGCCATTGATGACGTCGTTCATTCCGCCGGTGGCCGGATCGACCCCATAAATCGTGTCCGAGCCAGCTGTGCCGTTGGTCACCCAGCTGCGCGCGCGCATGTTGATGGTCGTGCCGTCGGCCAGACGGTATCGTTCGATCTCGCCCGTGATGAAGCCGGTTTCGAAATAGTCAGCGACTCGGATCGTGTCGCCAGTCAGGCGGTTGGTGATCAGCAAATCGATGAACGACTCGCGCCAGTTTTCGTCCGCAACCCGTTCAAAGCTGATGTCCGCCAAGGTCGCTCCGGCCCATAGCGTCAGCGTGTCATTGCCTTCCCCCACCCGTTCATAGATGCGGTCATGCCCGGCGCTGGCCACGAACTCGTCGTTGAACTCCGTACCAAGCAGCCGGTCGTCTCCATCGGAACCATAGGTCACCCACATCTGGGTCGACAGATCATTGATCGGCGTTCCGTCACCCAAAAGGATATGTTCGAACAACACGGCATATTGGTAAGTGTTGTCGATCAGAAATCTTTCAAAATAGTCGATTATGCGGACAGAGTCGCCCGTCAGGTTATTGGTGATGACAATATCTGTGGTCGTGCTTGTAGCGCCAGGCGGCACGTAGCGCGAGAAAGTCAGATCCGCGTTGGTGATCCCGTTCCAAAGGATGAGGGTGTCCTCGCCCTCATTGGGAGCCTCCCAAACCCGATCATGGCCGGTTCCGACGATGTAGGTATCATTGCCGCCTTCGCCATAAAGACCGTCGTCACCCGCACCGCCATCGAGCCGATCGTCGCCTGTGTCGCTCACACCATGATCCAGGCCGCCACCGCGGATCAAGTCGTTCCCGTCGCCGCCAAACATCTGGTCATCACCCTCTCCACCGGTGATGATATCATTTCCGCCCAGGCTATGAATCACGTCATGGGGATTGCCGCCAAAGGTTACGCCGGTCAGGACATCGTCATCCTCGGTTCCGGTCAAGGGGAAGCTGATATCCCGCAGACGCCACATGCTTCCATCGGCGAAGCGAAGCTGCTCGACCATATGCGGGGCATTGTTGAGCATCCATCTGTAAGATCCGCCCTCGTCATAATAATATTCGATCTCGAAGTGACCCACCACCAGGACGGCGGGGTTGCCTCCGACCGAGATAATAAGATCGTCCCCATTGCGCACCAGTTGCAGGTCGGAAAAGTTGATGCCCGCGCCGAAGATTATGCTGTCCAAGCCATGAGTCGTATCGCTGATCGTCAGCGGCGGATCGCCCAGCGCATAGTGATAGTTGGAGTCTTCGTATAAGGATGGCGTCGCGTTCGACAGCGGTTGCGCATTGAGCGGCGCATAGCCGATGGACGAGCGCGCGTCCCGTTCCGGCATTCCGCCCCTGGCGACATTGAACCGACCAGCCATCACGACTCTCCAACCGAAAATGCAATAAAACCGCGCCGATCATCGGTCGCCGCCCTCGCCATGGCAACAGACATGCGACCAAAGGATCAAAACGGGACGACGATCTTCATGCAAATCATGGAAACATGCCTTTGTTTCCATTTGGCGTCAGGCGGACAAGCAGGACTTTTACGTATAGGGTTACTCTGCCCTAGCTTGAACGACTGGGGTCGGTCATCGCATCGGACAGCGTGCGCACGTCCGTTGCATCCGCGCCGTGATGCGCCCCGGCCGGACGTTCGAGCATGCGGTGGACGGTCGGCGGCCAGTCGCCCCGATGCAGCAACCGCAGCCTGTCGCCGTTTTCCGTGTCGGCCAACGTGCGGCGCAGATTGTGGCGGACATAATCGGCCCAGGTCGCGACATGATAACGCTCGATCCACAGGGCGGGGTCGCCCAGGTCGCGCATGAGCGTCCAACCCCGCGCCCCATCGCGCAGGCGGATGCGACGCCTCTCCCCCATCGCCTCGACAAAGGCGTTAGCGTCGTGAGGGTCGACCCGATATTCGATGGAAATGACGATCGGCCCGCTGCGCGGTTCGATGGGAACCGCCACCTCCGGCTCGCGCCAGGATCCCAGAGGGTCCAGATTGTCATCGCCAACATCCACGATGGGCAGGATGACGCCGAGCAACAGGACGGCGACCTGCCCGGCCGCCGCCGCAAGCAGGGCTGTCGCGACGCCTTCATGCTCCGCCAGCAGCCCGAAGAGCCAGCTACCCGCCGCCATCCCGCCAAAGGCGGACATCTGATAAAGCGCCAGCGCCCGCGCCGCCACCCAGCGCGGCGTCGACAACTGTATTGTCACGTTGAAGGTGGATAGCGACATCACCCATCCCGCGCCAGCAGCGGCGACGGCCATGACGCAGACAATCATGTACCCGCCCAGCGCCACCCCCGCACAGCCGACGGCCATCAGCGCGGCGCCGGTCCGCACCATCGCTTCGGTGGACAACCGGGCGCTCAAACGACCTGTCGACAAGGCTCCCGCAACCGCTCCGACGCCAAAAGCGCCCAGCAGCAGGCCAAATATCGTCGGCCCGCCCACCACCAGGTCGCGCGCGATCAACGGCATCAGCGCCAGCATGATGCTGCCCACGCCGCCGAACAGCGCGGCGCGGAGCAGCACCAGGCGCATATTGGGCGACATCGCGGCATAGCGTATCCCCGCCGCCATCGCGCGCGCCAGCGGCTCCCTGCCCGCGCCACCCGATCGCGGCGCCGGCCGCCAGCGCAGCAGGACGAGGATCAACGCGACATAGCTGACCGTATTGACCATGAAGGCGCAGCCGGCGCCGGCCGCCGCGACAATGAAGCCGCCCAGCGCCGGCCCGACACTGCGCGCGATGTTGAATCCCATGCTGTTATAGGCGACCGCGCGGGGGAGCGCCGCGCGCGGAACCATGTCGGCCACGGACGCCTGCCATGCCGGGGCATGGATCGCCGTTCCGCAGCCGATGGCAAAGGTGAAGGCCAGCAAAATCCAGGGCGTCAGCCACCCCGCCCATGCGCACCAGGTCAGCAACAATGACGTCACGAGCATGAAAAACTGCGCCGCCAGCATGACCGTGCGCCGTTCCAGATTGTCGGCCATGGCCCCCGACAGCAGCGACAGCAGCATCAAGGGCAAGGCCGTGGAGGCCTGGACCAGCGCCACCATCTGGGAAGACGATGTCAACGCCGTCATCAGCCATGCGGCGCCCACGGACTGGATCAGCCCGCCGAAATTGGACAGGATGCTGGCCAGCCATACGCGCTTGAACAGGGGGCTGGCGAAAGGCGAGACAGCGGGCTGGGGCGAGGGAGTTTGGGGCACGGCCCCTTCAACCCCAATCCGGCGCCATCGTCAAACGCCAGGCAGCCCAGCCGGACCGTCGCCCGACATTGATCTTGCGGCTTGCGCCTGTTCCGAAGAAAAAGCCAATTCTACCCCGGGTTACAGCGTATAGTGCTTGAAATGGCGGTGATGATGCCGCAATCTGACGCCACAACATAAATCGAGTCGCATGTGCGCCTTTTCCGGCGCTGCTGTTTTACGCCCTGAAAGGGATGCAGGCCATGCTTGACTTGGAATGCCAGATTTCCGGTAAGGTGCGCACGGGCGGCTTGTTCCACCCGATACCTTCGCCATGATGCCGCCGGTGGCCATCGTGCAGGCAGAACCTGAACAGACGATCAGCGGCACGGTGCAGGCCGGCGTGGTCTGTCCCCTGCTGCATCTGTCGGATGGCCGCGTCTTCGCGCTTCAGGGCGTCAATCGCAAGGATGCGCCGGTCGGCGCTTCCGTGACGGTCGTCGGGCGGCCCATCATGATGTCCACCTGTCAACAAGGCCCGGCCTTTCTGGTCGCGCGCATCATAACACCCTCATCCTCCAGCTAAAAAATCCAACATGGCGGCACGCACAGTCCCACAGGCGCGCGCCATTATAACGAAAGGATAAAGCGATGCCTTTTAACCCCACAGATCCGCTGTTCGACAGACAGTGGCATTTCGACCGGATCGGCAACATCCGCGCCATCTGGGAAGAATATAACGGCTCGGGCGTGAATGTCGGCGTTTATGACGAGGGCATCGAGCAGACCCACACGGATCTGAACGACAATTACAACGCCGCGCTGGAATTTTCCTATAACGGCTCGATCCCCAATACCGGCGCGACCGGGCCGCACGGCACATCCGTCGCGGGCCTGATCGGCGCGGAAGCCAATGACGAAGGCACGGTCGGCATCGCCTTTGGCGCCAGCCTGACCAGCGTCAACATCTTCGATTCGTCGAGCGACCTGTTCATCAACGCGGGGACGCCGACCGGCTTCTTCGCGGCGGTCGCCTATAATGCGTTCGATGTCGTCAACAACAGCTGGGGATCGACGCCGGGTTATGCCGCGTTCCAGAACCGCAACACGGCGGGCAGCTTCGCCGCCGAAACCGTGGCGGGCTGGCAGAATGTCGCCGACACCGGCCGCGGCGGGTTGGGCACGATCGTCCTGAAGGCGGCGGGCAATGAATCGCGCAACGCCAATGCCGAAGGCTCCAACTCCGCCCGCTTCGTCATCGACGTGGCGGCGGTCGGCGATTCCGGCTTTGCCGCATCCTATTCCAACCATGGCGCCAACATCCTGGTGTCCGCGCCGGGCAGCGAATTTGAATCCAACGGCGGGCTGGGCATCGTCACCACCGACCTGACCGGCACTGCTGGTTACAATCTGCGCGGCGATCCGGCCGGCAGCTATGACTATACCGACGATTTCGGCGGCACGTCGGCCGCCACGCCGATCGTCAGCGGCGTCGTCACCCTGATGCTCGACGCCAATGCGGGGCTGGGCTGGCGCGACGTGCAGGACATTTTGGCGATGTCGGCGACCCATACCGGCAGCTCGCTGGTGTCGACCACGCCCGGCACGTTCGAAAACGACATCTGGAAAATCAACGGCGCCACCAACTGGAACGGCGGCGGCATGCATTTCCACAACAATTACGGTTTTGGCATGGTCAACGCCTATAACGCCGTGCGCATGGCCGAAGTATGGAGCCTGTTCGACAGCGCCCATACGTCGACGGCGGGCAACAACACGATCAGCTTCTTCGCGTCGCCCGCCATGGCGCTGGCCGACCTGACCGACAATACCTACGCGTTCAACATTCCCTTCGATCAGACGATGGAGAATGTGCAGGTCACGCTCAACTACACGCACAGCTTCATGAGCGACCTCATCATCTCGCTGATCTCGCCGACCGGCGACCGCTATATTCTGGAGGACCGCACGGCGGGCAATTCCTCGGCGGCCGACGGTGGCCTGACCTGGACCTATGGCATCCAGGGGCTGCGCGGCGAAAATACGGCGGGCAACTGGATACTGTCCATCAACGACGTCGTCGGCGCGGATTCGGGCACGCTCAATTCCGTGCAGATCACCTTCCATGGCACCACAAACGATTCCAGCGACACCTATCACTTCACCGACGAATTCCAGTTGATGGCGATGCTGGACCCCAGCCGCCGGACCGTCAGCGATACCGATGGCGGCACCGACTGGCTGAACATGGCGGCGATCAGCGGCGACATCGTCCTGCGCCTCGACCAGAACGCCTATTCGTCGATCAACGGCACCCAGTTCATCCGCATCGCCAATGGCACCGACATTGAAAATGCAGTGACCGGCGACGGCGACGACCTGATCCAGGGCAACAGCCTTGCGAACCAATTGATGGGCATGCGCGGCAGCGACACCATCCGCAGCTATGCCGGCAGCGACATATTGGATGGCGGCCAGGGCGCCGACTATATGTTCGGCGGTGCGGACAGCGACAGATATTATGTCGACAATGACGGCGATGTCGTCGTCGAAAATGCCGGTGAAGGCAATGACATCGTCCATGCCTCAACAGCTGCCTATATGCTTACCGCCAATGTCGAACGTCTGATCGGTACCTTGGACAGCGGTCAAAACCTTGTCGGCAACACGCTGAACAACATTATCACCGCAGGCGGAGGCAACGATACGCTCAACGGTGGGGCTGGCATCGACACGATGATCGGCGGACTGGGCGACGACATCTACGTCGTCGACAATGCCAGCGATGTCGTGACCGAAGCGGCCGGCGAAGGGATCGATACCGTCCGCACTGGCCTTGCCACATACGCGCTGGCCGCCAATGTCGAAAATCTGCAGGGCGTGCTCAGCGCGGGCCAGTCGCTCACTGGAAACACGCTCGATAACACCATTACCGGCGCGATCGGCGCCGACATCATCAACGGCGCATCGGGCGCCGACACGATGATCGGCGGGCGCGGCAACGACACCTATTATCTCGACAATGCCGGCGACGTGGTGACCGAACTGCTCGACGAAGGCACCGCCGACGAAGTGCGCACGGTGCTGGCCAGCTATGCGCTGGCCGCCAATGTCGAAAAGCTGACGGGCACGTCGGCGGCCGGGCAATTGCTGGTCGGCAATACGCTCGACAACATCATCCGCGGCTTCAGCGGCAACGACACCATCAACGGCGGCGTCGGCGCGGACACGATGACCGGCCTTGCCGGGAACGACATCTTCATCGTCGACAATGTCGGCGACGTGGTCGTGGAATCTGCCGGTCAGGGCACGGACGAGGTGCGCACCACCCTGTCCAGCTATGCGCTGGCCGCCAATGTCGAAAATCTGCGCGGCACGCTGGCCGCCGGACAGATGCTGACCGGCAACACGCTGGCCAACACCATCACCGGCGCCGCGGGCAATGACTCGATCAATGGCGGAACCGGCGCAGACACGATGATCGGCGGCCTGGGCGACGACACCTATGTCGTCGACAATGCCGGCGACGTGGTGACGGAAGCGGCCGCTGAAGGCAGCGACACCGTTCGCACCGGCCTTGCCAGCTACACGCTGGGCGCCAATGTCGAGAATCTGATCGGCTCGCTGAGCGCCGGCCAGACGCTGAACGGCAATACGCTCAACAACACCATCACCGGCGCCAATGGCGGCGACACCATCAACGGCGGTCTGGGCAGTGACAATCTGACCGGCAGCGGCGGAGCCGACCATTTCGTGTTCGACACCGCGCTGGGCGCCTCCAACGTCGACCGCATCCTCGACTTCAGCGTGCCGGCGGACACGATGGATCTGGATGACGCGATCTTCACCGCGATCGGGCCGCTCGGCACGCTCAACGCCAACGCCTTCCGCATCGGCACCAGCGCGCTGGATGCCGACGACCGCATCTTCTACAACAGCGTCAGCGGCTTCGTCTTCTACGATCAGGACGGCAATGGCGCACTGGCGCCGGTGTTGTTCGCAAAATTGACGGCGGGACTGGCGCTCACCAATGCGGATTTCGTGGTGATCTGATCTGACGGCCCGGCCAACGCCCGTCAGCGGGTCGGCCGGGCGGTTCATTGACCTGCCTATCTGGAAAATGCCGCCCTTAACCGGGGCGGCATTTTCTTTTCTCCCGAGCGTCCTGCCCCCTGTTGAACCGGGAAGGCTGCCAACCCAGTCGCTTCTCGCTCAACCCGGCGCCGGGCCACCGACGCTACGGCACTGCCAAGCCTGCGCTTTTGCCCCCGATTTCCGCTTCCTCCAGCCGCCATTTCTGACAAAAACCCCTTGCACTTTACGTAAACGTAAATAAATTTTGACGCAGAATGTTCGTCTCATGGAGAGGATGCGCGCAATGGAAGCCTATATCTATGATGCCGTGCGCACGCCGCGCGGGCGGGGGCGGCCCGATGGCGCCCTGCACGAAATCACGTCCGTGCAACTGGCCACTCAGGTGCTTGCCGCGGTGCGCGACCGCACCGGCATCGACACCGCCGATGTCGACGATGTGATCCTGGGCTGCGTCACGCCGGTGGGCGAACAGGGCGCAGACATCGCCCGCACGGCCGCGCTGAACGCCGATTATGCGCAGACGACGCCAGGCGTTCAGGTCAACCGTTTCTGCGCGTCGGGGCTGGAGGCGGTGAACATCGCGGCGGCCAAGGTGCTATCGGGCGAGGCGTTGTTCGCCATCGGCGGCGGCGTTGAGTCCATGAGCCGCGTGCCCATGGCGTCGGACGGCGGCGCCATCGCCATGGACCCGGCCGTCGCCTACAAAACCTATTTCGCGCCGCAGGGCATTGGCGCGGACGTCATCGCCACCAAATTCGGCATCAGCCGCGACGACGCCGACGCCTATGCCGTCGAAAGCCAGAAGCGTGCGAAAATGGCATGGGACGAAGGCCGCTTCGCCCGGTCGATCATCCCGGTGAAGGACGTGATGGGTGCAGTCGTGCTCGACCATGACGAACATATGCGCCCCGAAACCACCATGCAGTCGCTCGCCGCGCTCAAGCCCAGTTTCGCCGCTCTGGGCGAGGACATGCCCGGCTTCGATATCGTCGCCCTGTTGCGCTATCCCGAACTGGAGCGGGTGAACCATGTCCATCATGCGGGCAATTCGTCGGGCATCGTCGATGGCGCGGCCGCCGTGCTGGTGGGCGGCAAGGACATCGGCGACAAATATGGGCTGAAGCCCCGTGCGCGGATCAGGGCCATGGCCTCCATCGGGTCGGAACCGCTGATCATGCTGACCGGGCCGGAATTCGTGGCGGGTAAGCTGCTCGCCCGCGCAGGGATGGCCGCCGCCGACATTGACCTGTGGGAACTGAACGAAGCCTTTGCCAGCGTCGTGCTGCGCTACATGCAGGCGATGGACCTCGACCACAGCCAGATCAACGTCAATGGCGGGGCCATCGCCATGGGCCACCCGCTGGGCGCGACCGGGGCGATGGTGCTGGGCGTCGCGCTCGACGAACTGGAACGATCGGGCAAAGGCACGGCGCTCATCAACCTGTGCGTGGGCGCTGGGATGGGCACCGGCATCATCATCGAGCGTATATGAGCGGCGGCGAACAGGAGAGATTTATCATGGAAACCATCCGCTTCGATATCGACGCCGACGGCATCGCCACGCTGACCATCGACGTGCCGGGCCAGTCGATGAACGTCATCGGTCCCGATTTCCTGGCCGATCTGGACGCGGCGATCACCCGCATTTCGAGTGAGGAGGCCATCAAGGGCGCGGTGATCGCGTCGGGCAAGGACAGCGGCTTCATGGCCGGCATGGACCTTAAATATTTCGGGTCGATGCTGGTCAGCGCGGGCGGCAGGCCACCCGCCCCGGCCGATATTTTCGACAAGGTTTTCGTGCTCAATCAGTTGTTCCGGCGGCTGGAGACATGCGGCAAGCCGGTCGCCTGCGCCATTGAGGGCACCTGCGCGGGCGGCGGCTTTGAACTGGCGCTCGCCTGCCACCACCGGGTTGTGGGCGACAACCCGAAGACGCAACTGGGCCTGCCCGAAATATTGATCGGCCTGTTCCCCGGCGGCGGCGGATCGCAGCGCCTGCCGCGCATCATGGGCGTGCAGATGGCGCTGATGACGATGTTGCAGGGCAAGCTGATGCGCCCGGCCGAAGCGGGCATGATGAAGGTCGTTGACCAGGTCGTGCCGCAGGGCACGGCGGTCGAGGCCGCGCGCGCATGGGTGAAGGCCAACCCGACCGCCAGCACCCAGCCATGGGACGTCAAGGGATTCAAATTCCCCGGCGGCGCGGGGCAATTCAACCCCGGCTTCGTGCAGACCATGGTCGGCGCGCTGCCGATGACGCTGAAACAGACGCAGCGGAACATGAACGCGCCCATCGCCCTGCTGTCGGCTGTTTACGAAGGCGCGTCCCTGCCCTTCGACCGGGCGATCCGGGTGGAAAGCAAATATTTCGCCAAGGTCGCGGCCGATCCGCAGGCGGGCAACATGATCCGCAGCCTGTTCGTCAACAAGCAGGCGGCAGAACGCGGCGCGCGGCGGCCCAAGGACGAGCCCAGGGCCCCGACCATGAAGCTCGCCATGCTGGGCGCGGGCATGATGGGGGCCGGCATCGCCACCGTCGCGGCGCAGGCGGGCATGGAGGTCATCCTGTTCGACCGCGACATGGCCTATGCGGAAAAAGGCAAGGCCCATGTCGAGGAGGTTCTGAAAAAGCGGCTGGGCCGCGGCATGACGCCCGAAAAGATGGCGGCCACCCTCGCCCGCGTCACGCCGACCACCGATTTCGCCGCGCTCGCCGGATGCGATTTCGTCATCGAGGCGGTGTTCGAGGATGCAAGCATCAAGGCCGAGGTCACGAAGAAGGTCGAGGCGGTGCTGGGCGCGGACACGATCTTCGGCTCCAACACATCCACCCTGCCGATCACGAAACTGGCGAAGGCCTGGAGCAAGCCTGAAAATTTCATCGGCGTTCATTTCTTCTCGCCGGTCGAAAAAATGCCGCTGGTGGAAATCATCCTGGGCGAAAAGACCGGCCCGGCCGCCATCGCCAAGGCGCTCGATTTCGTCGCCCAGATCAGGAAGACGCCGATTGTCGTCAATGACTCGCGCGGCTTCTACACCTCGCGCTGTTTCGGCACCTATGTGCAGGAGGGTGTGGAAATGGTGGCTGAAGGCATCAACCCCGCCCTTATCGAAAATGCCGGGCGGCAACTGGGCATGCCGGTCGGGCCTTTGGCGGTGGGCGACGAAGTGTCGATCGAACTGGGCAACAGGATCGTCCTCGCCGCGAAGAAGGAACTGGGCGACGCCTATGTGCCGCAACGCTCCGACGAACTGATGGGGCGGATGGTCGAACTGGGGCGGTTGGGCCGCAAGAATGGCAAGGGCTGGTATGATTATCCCGAAGGCGGGAAGAAGCATCTGTGGCCCGGCCTTGCCGACCTGTTCCCGCGGACCGGTGACCAGCCCGATGTCGAGGGGGTGAAGGAGCGGCTGCTCTATCGCCAGCTGATCGAATGCGCCCGCTGCTTTGCCGAAGGCGTGCTGGAAACGCCGGAGGATGGCGACATCGGCGCCATTTTCGGTTGGGGCTTTGCGCCTTATACCGGCGGGCCGTTTTCGCACATGGACACGGTGGGGATCGCCCATGTCGTGGCCGTGCTCGACCGGCTCGCCGCCGCCCATGGTGATCGCTTTGCGCCGACACAGCAATTGCGGGACATGGCGGCCAGCGGCGCCGCATTCTATCGCCCGGCGCCTTCCCGCGCCGCAGCATGATGGGGCTATAAATCGTAACGGTCATGGTTTAGGTCTCCCGGCATCATCATCGTCGGGAGACCTCCATCCATGAGCGGCAAAACCACGGTCCTTGTCACGGGCGGCGCGGGCTATATCGGCAGTCACGCGGTGCTGGCGCTGAAGGATGCTGGCCATGGCGTGGTGGTGATCGACAATCTGGTCACCGGCTTTGCATGGGCGGTGCCCGACGACGTGCCGTTGGTCCGGGGCGACATCGCCGACCAGCCGCTGGTGGAAGCGACGCTGCGCGACCATGGCGTGGGCGCGATCATGCATTTTGCAGGATCGGTGGTCGTCCCCGAATCCGTTGAAAACCCGCTGAAATATTATCATAACAACAGCGCCAAGACCCGCGACCTGATCGAGAGCGCGGTGCGCGTGGGCGTGCCCCATTTCATCTTCTCCTCGACCGCCGCCACCTATGGCATTCCCGACGAAAGCCCGGTGAAAGAGACGACGCCGCAACGGCCGATCAATCCCTATGGCATGTCGAAGCTGATGACCGAATTTATGCTGCGCGACGTGGCGGCGGCGCACCCCATGAACTTCTGCGCGCTGCGTTACTTCAACGTCGCGGGCGCCGATCCGCAGGGTCGCACGGGACAATCGACGGCGGGCGCCACCCACCTGATCAAGGTGGCGGTGGAGGCGGCGTTGGGCAAGCGCAGCCATGTCGGCGTGTTCGGGACGGATTTCGACACGCCCGACGGCACCGGGGTGCGCGACTATATCCATGTCAGCGATCTGGCCGACGCCCATGTGCTGGCGCTCGACGCGCTGATGGCGGAGCCTGACCGCAATTACATGCTCAATTGCGGCTATGGCCGGGGCTTCTCCGTGCTCGAAGTGCTCGATGCGGTGGACCGCGTCACCAATAGGAAGATCGACCGGCGGATGGAAGGCCGACGCCCGGGCGATCCCGACGCGCTGATTTCCGATAATCGCGCGATCATGGATGCCTTCCCCTGGCAGCCGCGCCATGCCGACCTCGACCAGATCGTCACCCATGCGCTGGCATGGGAGCGCAAGCTCAATGAAATTCGCGGTGAATGAGCGCGCAATCGGTCATCGCATTCCTGGCGGCGAAGGCCCCCGATCTTGCCGTCATCGATCAGGGGGCCAGCACCGCCACCGTTATCGAGGCGGCCGCAGCGCTGGGCGTCGAACCGGCGCGCATCGCCAAGACTTTGTCGCTGCGCGCGGGCGACCGGGTGGTGCTGGTCTGCGCGCGGGGCGACGCGCGGCTCAACAATGGCAAGGCCAAGGCCGCGCTGGGCGCCAAGCCCCGTATGCTGGGCGCGGATGAAGTGGAGGCGATCACCGGCCATCCGGTCGGCGGCGTCTGTCCATTCGGGCTGGCCACGCCCCTGCCGGTTTATTGCGACATATCGCTGCGCGCGTTCGAAACGGTGTTCCCGGCGGCGGGATCGCGCACCGCTTCGGTCGAGATCACGCCTGACCGTCTGGCGGCGCTGACGGGGGCGGATTGGATCGACATCTGCACCCTGCCGGACGCGGGCGAGCCATGCTGACCGAGCATCATTGCGCCGATGGCGCAACGGCGGCTGCGGCGATGGCCGGGCGGATTGCGGCCCTGCTGAACGAGGCCATTGCAGCGCGTGGGGTCGCGACGCTGGCCCTGTCGGGCGGGCGATCCCCCATTCCTATGCTGCGCGCCTTGTCGGTCAGCGATGTGGACTGGTCGAAAGTCATCGTCACGCTGGTCGATGAACGCTGGGTCGCGCCCGACCACGCCGACAGCAATGAACGGCTGGTCCGCGAAAATCTGCTCCATGGCGCGGCCGCCGCCGCCCGGTTCGTGTCGATGAAGAATGGCGCCGCCGACGCCCATGCCGGGCAGGCGGAATGCGAAACGGCCATCGCCGCCCTGCCATGGCCGCTCGACATCGTCGTGCTGGGCATGGGTGAGGATGGGCACACGGCCTCCCTGTTCCCCGATGCCGCCGAACTGGCCGAGGGGCTGGCGACCCGGGCGATGACGCTCGCTATATCCCCGCCCGCCGCGCCGCACCAGCGCCTGTCGCTCAGCGCCCGGACGATCCTCTCCAGCCGCCATATCCTGTTGCAGATCGGCGGCGCGGCCAAGCGGGCCGTCTATGAGCGCGCGCGCGCTGGCGGCCCTGTGGCGGAACTCCCCATCCGTCTGGCCCTGTGTCAGGATGATGTGCCCGTCGAGGTTTGGATCAGCGCCTGATTGGCTGCCCTCGGACCAGCTATCCGAAGAGGCTCTCGAAAATCGCAGCTTCGGCTTCCCAGTCGTGGATCATCGACGGGCGTTCGGCGCTGAAATAATGGGCGCGACGTTCTCCCTCCAACTGGTCGAGGAAGGAAAAGCCGAAAAAGTCGTCGCGCGACAACGCGCCGCGCCGTTCGGCCAGCGCCGTGGCCACGATCAGGCCGACGCTGGGCGTGGCGCGCACCCGCATGGCGGCGGCGTGGTAGCAGGACCACGGCAAATAGCCAAAACGCATCCCCCCTTCATACAGGTCGAGGATATGGTCCCAATCGCGGCTCATGCGAAAAACGACATGGCGCAGCAACACCACCGTATCCTGGGGATAGCTGTCTGGTTTCAGCGTGTCCTTGTTGATGATGGTGCGCACCGCAAAGTCGGTGCGCACGCCATAATCGCGGTCAAAAGGCGGCGCGACGCTATAGTCGTTGAAGCGGATGACCTGGCGGTGAGCGTCGATGGCGGCGCCCCGTCCTTTCCCCACCTCGATCGGCGAATTGCCTACGACCGCAACCGATTGCGCGGGATCGGCCAGGACCGACAAAAAATGCGTCGCTTCCCGCTGCATCGCGTCGAACATCAGGCGGAAACGATGGCTGTGCATCTTCCGCGCGAAGCCATGGCTGGCCAGATATTGCGCCAGCGGAAGCGACCTCGCCGCATCCTCCTCCAGCCGCCAGCGATGCTGTTCATCATCCATCGGCCCCAGCACGTCGGCCAACAGGCCCGCTTCTCCGGCTGTGGCGTAGAGCAGGTCGCGGAACACCAGGTTTGCGGGGCGCTCGGCGTGGGCTTGCCGCAGATCCGCAATCAACGACGCCGAAGGCCCCTCGCGCAACCAGCGATAGCGGTAAATCGCGCCGCGACAGTTCATGTCCGCCCAGCAAGGCGCCAATTGGGCGCGCCGCACGACATCGTCGGCCTCGTCATCGAAACGCCGCCACAGGTTGAGCAGCAGCACATCCTCCTGCACGCGCGCCCATTCTGGCGTCGCCGGTTCCATATGCCGCGCGCGCAACGCATGGGCCAGCCCATGCTGGTCCAGCGCGATCAGCCTGGTCGTGATGAGGAAGATCATGCCCGACAGCAGGACCGCGCCGCCCTCCGCTCGCACCAGCCGCACGGCGCGCTCCACCTTGTCCCGGCAATCGTCGAAGCGGCAGTCGGCGGCATCGCGCATGGCGGCCTTGGCAACGCCCCACCAATTGTCGGCATCGCCCTCCGCCCGCCATATTTCAGGGCTGTTGGTCGCCAATTTCGCCAATTGGGTGACGAACCAGAGCGAGCCCTTCTGCTTCCACCGCGCGTCCGTCAAAACCCGCAGCCCCCTATGGAGCCGCCCCGCCAGCAACAAGGTCTGCGCGGCGACGCGCATGTCCGGCTGCGCGAGCGCCCCCCCGGAAAGCAAATCCGTCCACAGGTCAGCGGCGGTCGTAATATCCTGCGCCCCGCTTGCCTCACGCGCGCGCGTGATTGCCGCTGTCCGGTCCAACAGCTCCGAACTGATTTCCGGGCGCGCGTCTTCAGCCAAGCGCTTGCCCCACCAGTTCGACGATCCGCGCGGCATCCGGCCGAACGTCGGGGATGGAGGGCGACCAGTCGACATCCCCCACTTGATCGGGCGTGTAGAGCGGGATTTTCTTTTCCAGCAGGCCAAAGCGGGCATCCCGATCCTTTCGGCAAAGGATCACCGGCACATTCAGCCCCAGACAGGGCGACGCCACGTGCAGCAGCGACGTCACCACCATTGCCGCCTCGTCGCGATAGCGGTCCAGGATGGAATGTTCATATTGCTCCACCTGCATCATCGCTTGCGCCGACAAAGGATATTCAAACACCGGCAGCCGATGCGCGACATATTCCGTCCGGCCTAGCAGTTGATCGGGAATGGTCCGCAATATTTCGGCGGGCAGATGCCCCGCCTTTTCGCCAAAAACCACCAGCAGCTTGCCATCCTCCAGCGGCGCCGGGCGCGGCGGCAGGCACATGGTGATACATCCGGTGACGAAGGCCTCGACCCCCACCTTCGCCAGCCATGCCGCTGTCGCAGGGTCGCGGCAGCCTATGGGCTGATGCGCGGCCAGCCAGTCGCGATGCTGGCGGATGGCGGCGGGGTGATTAACGCGAAAGCCGACAAATATCGGCCTGACCTGCGGCGGCGGCGGCAGATGATGCGCCCAGAACACGCCGTTCATGATCAGTGTCGCGGGCGGGCCATCATAACTGGTCAGCGTATCGCGATCCAACGTCACCATGTCGGCATCGTTTACGCCAAGCTGGCGATAGACATGGCGTGCGGCGATGGACTGGGCATTGTCGCCCAGATTGATGGAATAGCTGCCCCGGTCCGCGAGATCGGCACGGAAGGTATCGAACCCGTGATAGCTGAAGCCCAATACGCCGAATTTCATGGGCGGATCCTGCTGCCTGAAGTTTTGGAAAGCGGCTTTGCCATGATGCGATTGGTCCTGCCCCCGGTGGATGTCGCGCCGCGTCGACGACAGGCCCCATCTTCTAGGGCCATTCGGTCGATGCGCAACCTGTAGGGCGGCGCCACCTTCAGCATTTGCACGCCGCCGCCGGTCATTCTTGTCCCGCGCGCGCCGATGAATTAGGCGACCAGTCCATGATCGCCGCCATTGAACCGTTCCACGCCATCGCCATCAGCCGCGAGGCCCATGCCATGGAGGCGGCGGGGCGGTCGGTCATCCATATGGAGTTCGGCCAGCCGTCGACAGGCGCGCCTGCGGCCGCCATCGCGACCGCGCATCATGTGCTGGACACCGATCCCATGGGCTATTGGGAAAGCCCGGCGCTGAAGCAGCGGATAGCGGGCCTCTATCGCGAGCGGCATGGCGTGGCGGTGGACCCGGAACAGGTCATCCTGACCTGTGGCGCATCGCCGGGGCTGGTGCTGGCGCTCACCTGCCTGTTCACGCCGGGAATGCGGGTGGCGACGGCCCGGCCGGGCTATGTCGCCTATCGGAACACGCTGAAGGCCCTCTATCTGGAGCCGGTCGAGGTCGCCTGCGGCCCGGCGGAGCGATACCAGATCAGCGCGAAGGCGCTGGCGGCGCTCGACCCCGCGCCCGACGGCCTGATCCTCGCCAGTCCCGCCAATCCCACCGGCACGATCATCCCGCCCGACGAACTGGCCGCCATCGCGCGACTGTGCGCGGACAGGGGCATCCGCATCATCTCCGACGAAATCTATCATGGGCTGAGTTTCGACGCACCCGCCGCGTCCATGCTGGAACATGCGCCCGGCGCCATCATCGTGAACAGTTTTTCCAAATATTTCAGCATGGCCGGGTGGCGGCTGGGCTGGATCGTAGTGCCCCCTGCGCTGGTCGACGCGGCGCGGGCGCGCATGGGCAATCTGTTCCTGACGCCGCCGGTGCTGGCGCAGCGGGCGGGGCTGACCGCCTTCGATTGCGCGGACGAACTGGACGGCCATGTCGCCACCTATCGGCGCAACCGGGCATTGTTGCTGGCGGCGCTGCCTGCCCTCGGCCTGTCCAGCATCGCGCCGCCCGACGGCGCCATTTACATCTATGCCGATGTCGGTCACCTGACCAATGACAGCCTGTCCTTCTGCCGACGCCTGTTGGCCGATACCGGGGTGGCGACGGCGCCGGGCGTCGATTTCGATCCGGTCGACGGCCGCCGGTTCATCCGAATCAGCTTCGCCGTGTCGACCGACCGGGTGGAGGATGCGCTCACCCGCATGATCCCTTGGTTTCAGGCGCAATCCCAACGCTGAGCACACCGTCATCATGGCCGAAGGCGGCAAAGCCCGTGTCCTTCATTCCCCGTCCCGACGCGCTTCGCATGATCGCGCCGGACGCAGCAGATAGCGCCAGACGCCAACCGCGTTGATGATGAGCAGTGCGACATTCTGATAGCCGATGCCGTCGCTGTCCGGTGACAGAAAGCCCCACAGGATCAACGTGATCGACGATGTGACGAAAAGGACGAAGGCCCAGCCGGTCACGCGTCGCCCCAGATTGAGCGACACCAGCAGCGCCGCCAGCGTCGCTGTGGCCGCGCCATAATATTGCAAAGCGGCAAGCACCCAATCCGCCATCCCGTCATCCATTCTCCGCTACAGGGCATAAATCTCCGTCGGGGGAGCGGTTCCCCCAGTCGACAGGATGGTGGCGATGCCGGCACATGCCGATTGGCCCTTTGACAAGGGCCTGCATCTTCCCAATGGCTAGGATATGACGATCTCCAACGCTCTCGCCCTCCGCTTCCGCGCCCGAGGCTGGCATTATGGCTGGGTGGTGGCGGCTGCCACTTTCCTGACGATGCTTTCGGTGGCGGGCGCGGTCGGCGCGCCCGGCGTGTTCATCCGCCCGTTGCAACAGGAATTTGGGTGGAGCGCGGCCGATATTTCCGGCGCGCTCGCCATCCGTTTCCTGCTGTTCGGCGGCATGGGGCCCTTCGCCGCCGCCTTCATGAACCGTTTTGGCGTGCAGCGCATGGTGCTGATCTCGCTGGCGATCATTGTTGGCGGACTGCTGTTGTCGCTGGGCATGGCGCATTGGTGGCAACTGGTGCTGTTGTGGGGCGTGGTGATCGGCGTTGGCACGGGCCTGACCGCCATGGTGCTGGGCGCGACCATCGCGACGCGCTGGTTCGTGGCGCGGCGCGGCCTTGTGATGGGGATGCTGGCGGCGAGCACGGCGACGGGGCAGCTTGTCTTCCTGCCGCTGCTCGCCGGGATGACCGATGGGCTGGGCTGGCGCGCGGCCGCGCTGGTCGTATGCGGGGCGCTTTGCATCGCGGCGATTGCGGTGTTGGCGCTGATGCGGGACCGGCCCGCCGACATGGGCCTTGCGCCCTATGGCGGGACCGAAGCCGACGCCCTCGCCGCCCCGCCCGCCAGCCTGGGCGCGCTGCTGCTCGGCCCGCTGCGCGTGCTGCGCGATGTGTCGCGCGATGGCGTGTTCTGGATACTCTTCCTCTCCTTCTTCGTCTGCGGCGCCAGCACCAATGGGCTGGTTCAGACCCATTTCATCGCCATGTGCGGCGATTTCGGGCTGGCGGCGGTGGGCGCCGCCTCCATGCTGGCGATGATGGGGCTATTCGATTTCGCCGGCACTCTGGGATCGGGATGGCTGTCGGACCGGTTCGACAATCGCTGGCTGCTGTTCGTTTATTATGGCCTGCGCGGCCTGTCGCTGCTCTACCTGCCGTTCAGCGACTTCTCGCTCTACAGCCTGTCGATCTTCGCCGCCTTTTATGGCCTCGACTGGGTGGCGACGGTGCCGCCGACGGTGAAGCTGACGGCGCAGCGTTTCGGGGCGGAGCGGGCCAACATCGTCTTTGGCTGGATATTCATGGGGCATCAGCTTGGCGCGGCCAGCGCCGCCCTGGGCGGCGGCCTGTCGCGCACCCTGTGGCAATCCTATATGCCCGCCTTCATCGGCGCGGGGCTGCTGTGTCTGGCCGCCGCGCTGCTGGTGCTGATGATAGGGCGCGGTTCGGGCGAACGAAAAATCGCCATGGCCTGACCCACGATGGACGGATGACGGCGGCCATCAGTCCCGTTACCTTATCGGCATGAACAAGCCAGACGCAGCCGCCCCTTCCCCTGCCCGTCCCCGCCGCAAGCGCCGTTCGCGCTGGATCCGCATTCCGCTGAAGATCATTGGCGGTTTCATCCTGCTCTCACTGCTGCTGGTGGTGCTGTTCCGCTTCGCGCCGCCGCCGGTCACGATGACGATGATCATGGACGGCAACGGCATCACCAAGGATTGGACGCCCCTGTCGCGGATCGACCCCGACATGGCCCGCGCGGCCATCGCGGCGGAGGACAGCCAATTCTGCACCCATCATGGCTTCGACGTCGACGCCATCGCCAGGGCGGCGATCCACAACGCCAGCGGCGGCCGCATCCGGGGCGGCTCCACCATCAGCCAGCAGACCGCGAAGAATGTGTTCCTGTGGCAGGGCGGCGGCTTCATCCGCAAGGGGTTCGAGGCGTGGTTCACCGTGCTGATCGAGGCGATCTGGGGCAAGCGGCGGATCATGGAAGTCTATCTGAACGTCGCGGAGACCGGGATCGGCACCTATGGCGTGCAGGCGGGATCAATCCGATATTTCCATCATGGCGCAGCCAGCATGACCCGCACCGAAGCGGCCCGCATCGCCGCCGTCCTCCCCCTGCCCAAGAAGCGCGGGGCGGTCGCCCCAAAGGGCTTCACCCGCCGCTATGGCAACAGCATCGCCGCCCGCATCGGCGTGGTCCAGCGCGATGGCCTCGACGCCTGTTTGAAATGAAAAAGGGCGGGGTTTTGCGCCCCGCCCTTTCTCTGGATATTGACCTGACCGACGATCAGAAACTGACGTGCAGCGAGCCGGAAACGGCGCGCGGCGATCCGATCTGCACGAAGCCGGGGCTGCCATAAGCGCCGCTCGACAGGGTGAGCGACTGGTTCAGGCCGCCGCCGAAACCGCCGACATAGAATTTGTCGAACAGGTTGCTGACGTTGAGCTGGAACCAGGTGTTCTTGGCGCCCCAACGCTCGAGCGAGATGCGCGCGTCAAGATCGACCAACGTGTAGGCAGGAGCGGCCGCGCCGTAGATTTCGACCGGCGCCGCAGTGGTGCCGCGATAGGTCGGCAGGTTGGTGTCGTAAACATAACGCTTGCCGGTACGCTTGGCCTGGACGCCGATGGTGACGCCTTCGAAGTTGACCTCCGCACGCCCACCCAGCGTGTAGACCGGGGCGCCCGATTCACGTTTGCCGGCGGTCGGGGCATAGATGGTCGTTCCGTCCAGAACGCCGATCGCGATATCATCCTTGATCTTCGATTTCAGGTACGAACCGAAGGCGTAGAGGGTGAAATATTCGATCGGCGAGTAGCTGATGCTGCCATCGATGCCGTATTTTTCGACCTTGCCAAGGTTGCGATAGACGCTCGCGTTCAGCTCCGGATCATAGGAGGACGCGAGCCTGTTCTCGTAATTGGTGTACCAGAGCGAGAACTGGGCCTGGAGGCGCGAAGTGGTGTAGCGTGCACCCAGGTCGAAGCTGTCGGTGGTTTCCGGCGACGGATTGGCGCCATCGGTGTCGCGGGCAAAGAAGAAGGCGTTGTAGAGCGAGTCGGTGCCCGGCACAGACAGACCCTTCGAATAGTTCCAGAACACGGCGGCCTGCGGCGTGATCTTGTAATTCAGGCCGACGCTGGGGAGCAGCTTGTCATATTTGTAGGTGCGTTCCTGCGCAGCCGCCCAGGTCGGACGCAGGGTGGCGATGTTCGACGGGATATCAACGCCCGAGCCGAAACATTCAACGAAGCCCGACGCGCTGCTGGTCATGCAGTTATTGTCCAGCTTGCGCTTGAAGAAGGGCGCGCGCAGCCCCGCTTGGACGGTGAGCGCCTCGTCAAAGAACTTGCCCAGATATTCGGCGGAGAACTGGTGCAGGATAGCATAGGACAGACGATCACGCTTCTGGAGCACGTTGCCGGCAACGTCGAGCTGCGGATCGTCGACCGGGAACACGTCCAGCGCTTCGCCGGTGTTGCCAAGCAGGCCGACCTGACCGGTCTGGCGGTGACGGCCATGATCGAAGGTATAGGCGACGCGGACGCGCTGCGTGTCGCTGATGTCGTAGCGCAGCGAACTGATCACCGCGAAGCGATGGGTCTGGGTCTGGCTGGGCGCCAGCACGTTGACTTGATCGAGGATGTCGCCGTCACCATTGATGTCGCGACCGAAATAGGGCGCGCCGCCGAAATAGCCGGCGACATTGGTCACCCCCGCACCGCTGTCGAGATCAAAAAAACCTTCGCGCGCGGCCGCAGTGCCGCCGCCGTTCGCCTTCACATATTGATAGCTGGGATCGACCGTCAGGATCAGGCCGTCCGCCAGCGTGAAGCGCGAGTTGATGCGGATGTTGCCGGTGTTCGAAGGATTGAAGCGATAGTCGAACACGGTGCCGCAGCTACCCGCCGAGTCCGCAACGCCTGAGACACCGGTCGGGACCGTGCAGGGAGCGAGCGTGTAGAAGCGCTCATCCTTGTTCATCGGATAGCGGTTGCTGGAGTTGGGGCCAACAACGCGACCCTGATCGGTGTCCGTGCGCAGCGGCAGCGAGCCGAAGAAGTTGTTCCGGTTGGCGTTATAATGGCCGGCGATCGAGACGAAGTCGCCATTGCTGCCGATCGGCTGGTAGATCTTGGCGTTATATTGCTGCTTGTCGATCTGGCCGAAATTGTTGAACACATTGTCGTTGCGCGTGGTCGAGGCGGAGAACCACGCCTTGGTGCCGAAGGGCGTAAACACGCCGGTTTCGACCAGGCCGAACAGGCGGAAAAAATCATATTCGCCGGCCGCGCCGACCATCGTTACCCTGAAATCGTCCGAACCGTTCATCGAACGATAGTTGACCGTGCCGCCCGAGGCCGCCGCCGTCGGACTGTCGACATCGGTCGAACCCAGGTTGACGTTGATTTCCTCGATCAGTTCCGGATCGAGTTGCTGGTTGGAATAGATCGCATAGTTGCCGGTATCGTTGAGCGGCATACCATCGAACGTCAGCGAAACGCGATCCGGACCAAAGCCGCGAATGTTGAGCGTGCCGCCCGCCGAGCCATAAGGGTCGTTGTTGGTGAAGCTGACGCCCGGGATCAGGTTGATTGCGTTCAGGATGGTGTTGCCCGAACCCTGCTTGGCGATGATTTCCTGGGTCAGAACACCCTTCGCCTTGGTGGTGTCCGGCAGGACGACGCCGTCAATACCGGCGTTGACCTTGGCACCCGTGACGATGATCGTGTCTTCGAAATCTTGCGAGCCGGTCGACTGTGCGAAGGCGGCGGCGGGTGCGGCCATCGCGATCAGCGCGGCGCTGCACTTGAGAAACTGCTTCATATTACCCTTGTCCCTTTTTCAAGAGCGGCGCGGGGGTGCGCCCTGGCTTTACCGATCAAGCCGGGGCAGCGTCTGGCGACCTGGGGCGACAGTTCTGTGATGCTCTGGTGGCGCTTTTGCTACAGTGCATCGCCTGCAGTGCCACAATGGAGGGGGACGCGATCCGGCCCAGCGGAATCACCGGCCAGCATATCCACAAATATTTGTTTTTATTTGATATTATAGGGGATCGCGAACCCCGGCGAGCGGTGATGCAGATTTGCAACACAGCAGGATATTTTGTGCAGGCGCGGCATTGACGCAAAAGGGGCCGGCAGAGACTGCCGACCCCTTTTCTGGCCTTCCGTTACGGAAAGGCAGCTTTGTCAGGCGGCGTCGCCCGCCCGCTTTTCCGTCTCGCTGAACACGCGAATCGGTTCCTTGGTGCCCGCAACGACATCCTTGTCGACCACCACTTCGCCCACGCCCTGCATGGAGGGCAGGTCGAACATGGTGTCGAGCAGGATCGCTTCCAGGATCGAGCGGAGGCCCCGCGCGCCGGTCTTGCGTTCGATCGCCTTCTTCGCGATCGCAGTCAGCGCGTCGTCGGTGAAGCTCAGTTCGACATTTTCCATGTCGAACAGCTTGGCATATTGCTTGACCAGCGCATTTTTGGGCTCGACCAAAATCTTGACCAGCGCGGTCACGTCCAGATCCTCGAGCGTCGCGATGACGGGCAGGCGGCCGACAAATTCGGGAATCAGACCGAATTTGAGCAGATCCTCCGGCTCGCTCTGACGCAGCAATTCGCCGGTCTTGCGCTCCTCCGGCGCGGCGACATGGGCGCCAAAGCCGATGGACTTGGCCTCCAGCCGGTCGCCGATGATCTTTTCCAGACCCGCGAAAGCGCCGCCGCAGATGAACAGAATGTTGGTCGTGTCGACCTGAAGAAATTCCTGCTGCGGATGCTTGCGCCCGCCCTGCGGCGGAACGCTGGCGGTGGTGCCTTCCATCAGCTTCAGGAGCGCCTGTTGCACGCCCTCGCCCGACACGTCGCGGGTGATGGAGGGATTTTCCGCCTTGCGGCTGATCTTGTCGATCTCGTCGATATAGACGATGCCGCGCTGCGCCTTTTCGACATTATAGTCGGACGCCTGAAGCAGCTTCAAAATGATGTTTTCCACGTCCTCGCCGACATAGCCGGCTTCGGTCAGCGTGGTGGCGTCGGCCATGGTGAAGGGAACGTCGAACGTCTTGGCCAGCGTCTGCGCCAGCAAGGTCTTGCCGCAGCCGGTGGGGCCGACAAGCAGGATGTTCGACTTGGCCAGTTCCACCTCGCCGGGGCGCGAACCGTGGTTCAGGCGCTTATAGTGATTGTGGACCGCGACCGACAGGACGCGCTTGGCGCGGTTCTGGCCGATGACATAATCGTCCAGCACGTCGCAGATTTCCTGCGGAGTGGGAACGCCGCCATCCTTCTTGCCGACAAGGCCGCCCTTGGTCTCTTCGCGAATGATGTCGTTGCACAGTTCGACGCATTCATCGCAGATGAATACGGTCGGCCCCGCGATCAGCTTGCGCACTTCATGCTGCGATTTGCCGCAGAAGGAGCAGTAGAGCGTGCTCTTGGAATCGGAGCCGGTCAGCTTGGTCATCTATTTCTTCCTTCCCGGCGATCTGGCCGAATTGCCGCAATGGGCCGGGATATTTTTAGTCCAAATTACATCTTAGACCGCGCCGGCCCATTTTCACAAGAGGCGAAAATGGGCCGGCGCGGCAAAGCTTTCGTCAGGCGTCGGCCGCTTCGACGGCGCCGGGACGGCGATCGAACACTTCGTCGACCAGACCGAATGCCTTGGCTTCGTCCGCTTCCAGAAAGGTGTCGCGGTCCATGGCGCGCTCCACCGCCTCCAGCGTCTGGCCCGTATATTGGACATAAAGATCGTTGAGGCGGCGGCGGATACGCAGGATTTCCTTCGCCTGAATCTCGATGTCCGACGCCATGCCCTGCGCCCCGCCCGAAGGCTGATGAACCATGATCCGCGCGTTGGACAGGGCGATGCGTTTGCCCGGTTCGCCCGCAGCGAGCAGGAAGCTGCCCATCGAGGCGGCCTGACCGATGCAGACGGTGCCGACCTGGGGCCGGATATATTTCATCGTGTCGTGGATCGCCATGCCGGCCGTCACCACGCCGCCGGGCGAGTTGATGTACATCCAGATGTCCTTCTTCGGATTTTCCGATTCCAGGAACAGCAACTGGGCGACGATCAGCGACGCCATATGATCTTCCACCTGGCCGGTGATGAAGATGATCCGTTCGCGCAGCAGGCGCGAATAGATGTCGAAGCTGCGCTCGCCACGATTCGACTGTTCGATGACGATGGGAACCAGCGCGGCCATGGGGTCAGACATGATATTGGTCATTGTGCTCTTTTCCGGGGTAAGTGCTTTTGCCCATGTCCTACATCGGCACAAAAGGCCGATGGTTCAAGGGGGGAAGAGTCCGCGTTCGCCCAATCACGCCCGCGCGGCATAGTCCGACGGCGCGCGAAAACCGAGATAGGACAGGCGGCGGACTTCGCGACGACCGCGCACGACCGTATCAAGGATGAGGCCGCACATGCCCGACAATGTCGCCAGGATCATGAGCCCCGTCACCAGGATCGCGGTCGGAAAGCGCGGCACCAGGCCGGTTTCCAGATAGGTCAGGATCAGCGGGACCGACAGCGCGAGGCCCGTCACAGCCAGCAACGCCGCGATCAGGCCGAAGAACAGCACCGGCCGTTCGATCCGGTAAAGGGTGATGATGGTGCGCAATATGCGCCAGCCATCGCGATAGGTGGAGAGCTTGCTGACCGACCCTTCCGGCCGCGCGCCATAGGCGGTCATCACCTCGGCCACGGGCATGGCGAGTTCCAGCGCGTGGACGCTGATTTCGGTTTCGATTTCGAAACCAGCCGACAGCACCGGAAAACTCTTCACGAACCGGCGCGAAAAGACGCGATAGCCCGACAATATGTCGGTGAAGCTGCGGCCGAACAATTGCTTGAGCAGGGTCGTCAGCGCCCAGTTGCCAAAGCGATGGCCACGGCGATACGCATCTTCCTCATCGCTCTTGCGACAGCCGACCACCATGTCGAGATTGTCTTCCAGCATGGCGGCGATCATGCGCGGGGCGGCGGCGGCCTCATAGGTCGCATCGCCATCGGCCATGATATAGATGTCGGCGTCGACGTCGGCGAACATGCGGCGCACCACATGGCCCTTGCCCTGTTGCGTCACGCGGCGGACGATGGCCCCCGCCCCGGCCGCCAGTTCGCGGCTGCCGTCGCTGCTGTTGTTGTCGAACACATAAATATCCGCCTGGGGCAGCGCCTGACGAAAACCCTCGATCGTCTGCACGATCGCCCCGGCTTCATTATAGCAGGGCAGGATGACGGCGATGCGCGGTCCACCCAGTGCCTGCGCGCCCTGAAGCGCTGGAAATTCCTTCATCGCTGACGCCCTTCCGTCCCCGCACATCTTTCTGTCGGCTCCCGATCCATGGCGCACCATGATTAATATTTCGTCTGCCATGACTGGCCGGATATGCAAAGCGCCCGGCCATCCCCTTCGGGAAAGCCGGGCGCCGTGGTTCCCATATCAGGAACGGATCATTCGGCCTTGGCGGCAGCCTTCTTCACCGGCGCCTTCTTCGGTTTGGCGGGCGCTTCAGCGGCCTCATCACCCTCCTTGGCGGCGGCAGCCTTCTTCGCCGGCGCCTTCTTGGGCTTGGCGGGCGCCTCGGCGGCTTCCTCGGCCTTTACGTCCTCGGCGGCGGGAGCGTCCTCAGCCTGGTCGGCGGCCTTCCCGGTCGCCTTACTGGCCTTGGGCTCTTCCTCATGGGCGTGATCATGGCCGCAGTCCGGGCCATGGACGTGCGGCTTGATGTCGCCATCTTCGGCCTCGATCGCCGATTCCAGCTCTTCGCGGGTCACGGCGCGGTCGGTGACTTCGGCCTTGTCGAACAGGAAGTCGACGACCTTGTCCTCATAAAGCGGCGCGCGCAGCTGGGCGGCGGCCATCGGATCCTGGCGGACATACTGGACGAAACGCTCACGGTCCTGCGGGCCATATTGCTGGGCGGCCTGCATGATCAGGCGGTTCATTTCCTGATCCGAAACGGTCACGCCATGGGCCTGACCGATTTCCGACAGCAACAGGCCCAGTCGGACGCGACGAACGGCGATGGCGCGGTAGTCTTCCTTTTCCGCTTCCATTTCCTTCAGCGCCGCTTCGGGGTCGGCCTCATGGCTGGCTTCATGCTGCAACTGCGCCCAGATCTGGCCGAATTCGGCCTCGACCATGCTCGGCGGCACGTCGAAATCATGGGCGGCGGCGAGCTGGTCGAGCAGCTTGCGCTTCATGTGGGTGCGGGTCAGGCCGTTATGTTCCTGCTCGATCTGGCCCTTGAGCAGATCCTTGAGCTGGTCCAGCCCTTCCAGGCCCAGAGACTTGGCGAACTCATCGTCGACCTTGGGCTTGGACGCGTCCAGAACCGATTTGACGGTGATGTCGAAGGTCGCGGCCTTGCCGGCCAGATGGGCGGCGCCATAATCTTCCGGGAAGGTGACCTCGATGGTCTTTTCCTCACCCGCCTTCACGCCGGTCAGCTGCTCCTCGAAACCGGGGATGAACTGGCCCGACCCGATGGTCAGGCGAACGCCTTCGGCGGAACCGCCCTCGAACGCTTCACCGTCGACCTTGCCGACGAAATCGATGAGCAGCGTGTCGCCATCGGCGGCTTCATGGTCTTCGCCATGGGCTTCCAGCGCGCCCTGCTGGGCGGCGATGCGGCCGGCGGCTTCGAGAACCTGTTCGTCGGCGACCGCAACGGTCAGCCGCTCGAGCTTGAGCCCTTCGATGCTGGGCGCCGCGATTTCGGGCAGCACTTCCAGCGCGACCTTGACCTCGGCGTCCTTGCCGAACTCGAAGCCTTCGTCCAGCTCCACCGACGGCTGCATCGCGGGACGCAGCTTCTGATCGGCAATCAGCTTCTGGATGCTTTCTTGAATCGAGCTGTTGAGCGCGTCGCGCTGCAACGATTCCCCGTGCATCTTCTTGACCAGATTCGCGGGAACCTTGCCGGGGCGGAAGCCGGGCATCTTCACCTGCGGGGCGATCGCCTTCACTTCCTTTTCGACGCGGGCGTCGATATCCTTCGACGTGATGGTCACGGTGTAGGCGCGCTTCAGGCCTTCATTCAACGTCTCGACAGTCTGCATCTCTTTTCTCAAACGCTTTCTTCAGCTGAATATCGTTGGCGACAACCAGTCATGGTCGCAACTGGTGCGGGCGAAGGGACTCGAACCCCCACATCTTGCGATACCAGAACCTAAATCTGGCGCGTCTACCAGTTTCGCCACGCCCGCATCGGTCGCCGGTCGGCGCGGCATAGAGAAAAGCATCGCCAAGGGCAAGGGATAGTCGATTCGCGTCAGGGAACCGTCCCGCCCGCCCAAGCGTAACCCTGACCAGAGGAGCAAGATGATGCCAGCGACCGATGATGACGCGCCCCTGACCCCGCCGCCCGACCGGATCGAGCCGCAGGCCCCGCCCGAAGCGCCGTCGCCGTCGACTCCGCCGGAAACGCCGGGCGCGCATCCGCCAGAAATCGCCCCTCCCGCCCCCGACGAGAAGCATCCCAACGAAACACCGGACGAGATTCCGCACGGCTCAGGCGCTTAATGTTGCGCGTTATCCACAGGTTTTTGAAATAGCGTTGCCCCTCGTCCCGCATTGCAGCAAATTTGCCCCTCGTCGCGCTGGACAGCCTGATGAATCCATGATTGAAATATGAACGACACAAAAACATAACGTCGCTGGAGAGGCACGGCTGACAATGAAGTGGGGGTCGACGTGCAAGGGGTTCGCGCAAAACTGGACTGGTTCAAAACCGTCATTCTGCCGCATGAAGCGGCGCTGCGGGGCCGCCTGCGTCGCATTTTGCCCACCGGACATGAACTGGAGGACATGGTCGCAGAGGTTCTGACCCGCGCCTACGCCACCGAAAACTGGACCAATGTCACCACCGGCCGCGCCTATCTCTTCACCATCGCCCGCAATCTGGTGATCGACGCCGCCCGCCGCAACAAGGTGGTCAGTTTCGAAACGATCGCCGACCTTGAATTATTGCAGGGCGAAAGCAACACCGAAGCCCAATTGCACGCTCGCGAAGCCTTGCGCCAGGTGCAGACCATCGTCGATTCGCTGCCGGTTCAATGTCGCCGCGTCTTTGTTCTTCGCCGCGTCCACGAAAAATCCATGCTGGAAATAGCGGAGGAAATGGGCCTATCCGTTTCTACTGTTGAAAAACATCTGGCCAAAGCGATTGCGATAGTTATGCGAGCCTGGGCAGAACGTGAAGAAACGGATTTCGAGCGTGCAGGCGTGGGTTCCAGGGTCAAGCGAGGAGCGGAGCAGGATCGAGGCGGAAGCCGCGCGCCTGCTGGCTAGGCTCCATTGCGAGCCTTCTCCCGAAGAAGAATCGGAAATTTGCGCCTGGATCGAATCGGATCCACGCCACGCCGTCGCCTTCGCCCAGGCCGAAGTCGCCTGGGAATCCGCTGACCGGCTGAAATCCGCCGCCGCCGAAATTCGCCTGCCCCCGCCCGAACTGATGATGACGGAGGCGCAGCAGGCCCGCCTATCGCGCAACATCATGGTCGCCGCCGCCGCCGCGGTGCTGCTGTTCATCGTCGCCGCCATCGTCACCATCCATACGTTCAGCGGCGTCGACCGCTATGAAACCGCCGTGGGCGAAATCCGCGACATTGCGCTCGCCGACGGATCGGGCCTGCACCTCAATAGCGGCAGCGAGGCGGAGGTGCGCTTCACCGACAATGGCCGCCGCGTCCGCGTCCTGCATGGCGAAGCCTCGTTTAGGGTCGCCCATGAAGCCGACCGCGCGTTCGAGGTGGAGGCGCGGTCAGCCGTCATCCGCGCCACCGGCACCGCCTTCAACGTGCGGATGCGCGACCAGTTGATCGAATTGACCGTCACGGAAGGCAGCGTGTCCGTCCATGCGGGCGACCATGTGCTGCGCAGGGTGAGCGCGGGTCAGGGTGCCATCATCCGGCCGCAGACGATCGAACTGACCCGGCTCGATCCCGGCCTCGTCAGCCAGCGCACCGCCTGGCGCGAGCAAATGGTCGAACTCAATGGCGAAACCATCGAACAGGCGACGCAGGAGTTCAACCGTTACCGCACCGCCCCGATCCTGATCGGCGACACCCGCGTTTCGGGCCTGCGCATCGGCGGCCGCTTCCGCATTTCGGACAGCGGCGAATTCCTCTCCGCGCTTCAGGCCAGCCTGCCCGTCCGCGCGGTCAATGGCGAGGATGGATCGGTCATGCTGCTCTATCGCGACGAACCGGCGGAAAGCGCGAAGAGCAAAGCCCTTTAGCCGAGCAATTCCCGCACCAACGCGGGCACCAGCTCGCTCGCCGGGCCAAGCCGGCTTTCCTCGAAATAGAAGCTGCCCGCCGACGGATCGAGATTAAGCTCCAGCGTGCGGGCGCCATGGTGGCGGGCGGTCTGGACGAAACCGGCGGCGGGGTAGACCGCGCTCGATGTGCCGATGGACACGAACAGGTCGGCATCGGCCAGCGCCGCGTCGATCCGCTCCATCTCATAGGGCATTTCCCCGAAGAAGACGATGTCGGGCCGCAGACGCGGTTGTCCGCAGCCGCCGCAGACCGATCCGGGCGGCAGCGGACCGCGCCACGGAACCGCCCGGCCGCAGGCGGCGCACAGGGCCGATTTCAATTCCCCGTGCATGTGCAGCAGCCGCGCCGCCCCGGCGCGCTCATGCAGATCATCGACATTCTGCGTCACGATCAGCAGGTCGCCCGGCCAGGCCCGGTCGAGCGCCGCAAGCGCCTCATGCGCGGGATTGGGCGTCACCTCGCTCAGCTTCGCCCGGCGCTCGTCGTAGAAGCGATGCACCAGCGCCGCATTGCGCGCGAGGGCTTGCGGCGTGCAGACATCCTCCACCCGATGCCCCTCCCACAAGCCATCGGGCCCGCGAAAGGTGGCAAGCCCGGACTCAGCGGAGATGCCCGCGCCGGTCAGGATGACGATGTTGTGGATGTCGAGCCCTACCATTCGCGCCACTCGTCTATTTCATCGACGAGAACCTTCTGTCGCGCTACATGCGCCATCTCTTCGAGGACTGCGCATATATCTTCGCGCTCCTCTGTCTCGATGACGCCTCCGGCCTCTTCATCCGCTTCGTTAAACCAGATCACCGTCTTTTTCAGGATCACCCGGACATCCGTCCGGCGGGGTTTCGGCCCAAGCTGTTCAAGAGCATTGCAAGCGCTGCGGATCGTTGCTCGCGCAGCCATCGTAAACTCTTCCGGCGGGAACGGCGGCGATGGGGTCCATCGCTCAAAGGGTATTTCGGATCGAAGCTGCGCCCATGTCAGTTTGCTCAACCGCGTGCGATACCGTTCCTCCTTGGCCGCACGCTCGGCCTCATTTTTGGCTTTCTTCTTCTCGGCCTCGACTACGAACGCATCTCGATCATTCGCCCAACGCCACTCTCCTTCAGCAGCATCATTGGCCGCGTGAAGCGTGGAGAGCCGCGAGCCCGGCGCGTAGTTCGCAACCGCATCGACATGCGACTGCTCTGCGCGGGAAACTGGTAGCGTTCCGGCGAAGTTGAACTCGTCCAGATCACTCTCCGGCTTCCACCAATCGCGATTTACACCGAACACGGCGGGCCTCCCCGTATGCGCGAACCGATGCTCGTTGATTATCGAGATGCCGCGGATATCGCTGCCGGTTGGAGCGTCGGGCCAAACGCGGTCCAGCACCGCGACAACGACATGCCGGTCATCAACGCCGAGAATCTTGATGGCCGCAAACCGGCCCGTGTTGGCTGGACCGAACTCCGAATAGGGACGAGTTTGGAATGAGTAGACTTGTCCGGCCTCTATTGAAGAAGGGGTCGGCGCAGGACCATCATCGCGTTGACCACCAGTCACTCCAAAAACTCGTGAAATAAATCCCCGCACCACCGGCCCACACTCCACCGCCGCGATTCATCTAAATATTCACATGAGATACCGCGAAATCATCGAAGCGACCACAGCCGAGAAGGCATAGAAGGAAGCCGCGAGGCGGGCCAGAAGTTCACCGACGCACAGCGGAAGAAGTCAGAGGTGGCGCAGCGGTATCAGGACCAGCTTCGCCGGGCGAACGACGCACAGCGGGCGGCCCATGCGGCCTTTTGATGCACCCCTCAAATATTTCCTACGGCGCGGGCAAACCAATCTGAATTGCACTTTGCCTGCGCGGTCGCCATTTGCGCCTCATGGAAAATGCCCTCCCTGCCACCGTCTTTCTGGTCGGCGCCGGTCCCGGCGACCCGGAACTGCTGACGCTGCGCGCCGCGCGGCTGATTGGCGGGGCGGATGTGATCGTGCATGACGGGCTGGTATCGCGCGAGATACTGGCGCTGGCCCCCGATGACGCGGACCTGATTTCCGTCGCCAAGCAGCGCAGCCGCCATTCGATGCCGCAGGAGGCGATCAACGCCCTGCTGGTCGATCTGGCGCGCGAAGGGCGCAAGGTCGTGCGGCTGAAGGGCGGCGATCCGTTCATCTTTGGCCGGGGCGGCGAGGAAGTGGAGGCCTGCCGCGCGGCGGGCGTGCCGGTGGAGGTCGTCCCCGGCATCAGCGCCGCGATTGGCGCCGCCGCGCAGGCGCAACTGCCGCTCACCCATCGCGACGCGGCCAGCGCCGTGACCTTCGTCGCGGGCCAATGCAAGGGCCTGTCGGAACAGGACTGGTCGGGCCTTGCGGGCCATGGCCGCACGCTCGTCATCTATATGGGCGTGGCGACGGCCGCCGACATCGCCGACAAGCTGATCGCGGACGGGGTGTCGCCCGCCATGCCGGTCGCGGTGATCGAGAATGGCACCCGCGCCGACGCTCGGATATTGCGCACTTTGCTCACCGATCTGGGCGAGATGGTGGCGCGCGAAACTGTAAAGAGTCCGGCGTTGATCGTCGTGGGCGATGTGGCGTCCCATGCCATCGCGCGGGACGTGCTGGCGGCGTGGACCGCTCAAGGGGAGACTATCGGGTGAAGATTCTGACCGGCAATGATTTGCAGTCCGGCGACGTGATCTGGTGGGCCGGCGACGGCTGGTCGCGGCTGGTGGCCGAGGCCGTCGACGTGGGCGAGCGCGGCGACGACCTCGCCCGCACGGAAGAAGCGGCGCTGCGCGTCGTGGGCGCCTATGTCATCGACGGGACGCTGACCGAAGAAGGCCCCCGCCCCGCCCATATCAAGGACCGCATCCGCGCCCTTGGCCCCACCATCCGTCCCGACCTGACCCTGAAACCGGCCGATGCCGACATTGGCAAATGGGTGATCTGACCATGTATCGTTACGACAGCTATGACCAGGCCATTGTCGACGCCCGCGTCGAGGAATTTCGCGACCAGACGCAACGGCGGCTGGCCGGGCAACTGACCGAGGACCAGTTCAAGCCGCTTCGGCTGATGAACGGCCTCTATCTGCAACTCCACGCCTATATGCTGCGCGTCGCCATCCCCTATGGCACATTGTCGGCCGCGCAGATGCGCGTGCTGGGCGGGATCGCGCGCAAATATGACAAGGGCTATGGCCATTTCACCACGCGCCAGAACCTGCAATATAACTGGATCAAGCTGTCCGACGCGCCCGACATTTTGGCGGAACTGGCCAAGGTGGAGATGCACGCCATCCAGACGAGCGGCAATTGCATCCGCAATATTTCGTCCGACCAATATGCCGGGGTCGACGCCGCCGAAGTGGCCGATCCGCGCCCCTGGGCCGAATTGCTGCGCCAATGGTCGACCTTCCACCCGGAATTCACCTATCTGCCCCGCAAGTTCAAGATCGCGGTGATCGCGGCGGACGAGGACCGCAGCGCCATGCGCCTGCACGACATCGGCCTTAAACTGGTGTCGCGCGACGGGGTGATCGGCGCCGAAGTCTATGCCGGGGGCGGCATGGGCCGCACGCCGATGGTCGCGCCGCTGATCCGCGATTTCGTGACCGAGGACGAGATTGTCGCCTATCTCGAAGCGTGCCTGCGCGTCTACAACCGCTATGGCCGCCGCGACAACAAGTATAAGGCGCGCATCAAGATCCTGGTCCACGAAATCGGCGTCGAGGAATATCGCCGCCAGGTCGAGGAAGAATTCGCCCATATGCGGCAGCAGGGGCTGAACCCGCCGGTCGAGGAACTGGCCCGCATCCGCGCCTTCTTCGCCCCGCCCGCCTATGAAACGGGCCTGTCCGACAAAATCGACCGCGCCGACCCGGCCTTCGCCCTGTGGGTCGACCGCAATGTCGCCGCGCACAAGGCGGCGGGATACGCCATCGTCAACATCAGCCTGAAGCCGCAGGGCGGCATTCCGGGCGATGCGTCGGCCGAGCAGATGGAACTGGTCGCTGACCTCGCCGACCGTTATTCGCTGGGCGAAATCCGCGTCACCCATGCGCAGAATCTGGTCCTGCCCCATGTCCGCAAGGCCGATTTGCCGGCGGTCTGGCAGGCGCTGGAGGAAGCCGGGCTGGCCGAGGCCAATCTCGACCTCATCACCGACATCATCGCTTGCCCCGGCCTTGATTATTGCGCGCTCGCCAACGCCCGCGCCATTCCGGTGGCGCAGAAGATCGCGGCGCGCTTTGCCGATCCGCAGCGCCAGCGCGACCTGGGCGAATTGAAGCTCAAGATTTCGGGCTGCATCAACGCCTGCGGCCACCATCATGCCGGTCATATCGGCATTTTGGGCGTCGACCGGAAGGGCGTGGAAAATTACCAGTTGCTGCTGGGCGGATCGGGCGCGCAGGACGCCTCGCTCGGCCAGATCACCGGCCCCGGCTTCAGCGAGGATGGCGTTGTCGAGGCCATCGAGAAGGTGACGGACATCTATCTGGAACAGCGGCAGGATGGCGAACGCTTCCTCGACACCTATCGCCGCATCGGCATGAAGCCCTTCAAGGAGGCGATCTATGGCTGAGTTCCTTTCTTTCCGCGACGGCGACGCCGCACAGGAACCGGCGGTGACGGTCGAGGCCTTCACCGGCCAGTCCAACGCCACCGCCGTCCGCATCGAACCGGGCGACGATGCCCGCGAATTGCTGCCGCATCTGGGCCGGATCGCGCTGGTGGAGGTCAATTTCCCCGTGTTCGGCGATGGGCGCGGCTATTCGGCCGCCCGCATCCTGCGCGAATCGGGCTATGACGGCGAATTGCGGGCGGTGGGCGACGTGCTGGTCGACCAGATCGTCGCCATGCGCCGTTGCGGCTTCGACAGTTTCCGCCCCGACAAGCCGCTGGACGATGCCGCGGTCGAACGCGCCCTCAATCGCTATGCCGACGTCTATCAAAGGACGATCGACGGCCGCAGCCCGGTGTGGGCCAAGCGGCGCCCGGAGACGCAAAATGGCTGACGCCGCCCGCAAGGTCGACATCATCGACGCCCGCCCCGCCTTCACCCAGGCGGAGGCAGACGCGCTCAACGCCCGGTTTGAGGGCGTCGACACGCTGACCATGCTGAAAACCGTCTTTGCCGAAGGGCTGGCGGGGAATGTCGCCGTCGTATCCTCCTTCGGCACCGAAAGCGCGGTCCTGCTCGACCTGATCGCAAAGGCCGATCCGACCGTGCCGGTAATCTTTGTCGACACGCTCAAGATGTTCGCGGAGACGCTGGACTATCGCGACACGCTGATCGCGCGGCTGGGCTTTACCGACAGCCGCGTGGTCGCGCCCGACGCCAAGGTGCTGGCGGAAAAGGATGCGACCGGCCTGCGCTGGTCCTATGATCCCGACGGCTGCTGCGACATTCGCAAGGTCGAACCGATGAAGCGCGCCAAGGACGGCCTCGACGCCTGGATTTCTGGGCGCAAGGCGTTCCAGTCGGTCACCCGGCAGAACCTGCCCCGGTTCGAGGTGGAGGACGGCCGCCTGAAGATCAACCCGCTGGGCGACTGGACGAAGGACGATCTGGAGGCCTGGTTCGCCGAGCATGACCTGCCCCGCCATCCGCTGGAGGCCCAGGGCTATCTGTCCATCGGCTGCGAACCGTGCACGTCGAAGGTTCTGCCGGGCGAAGACCCGCGCGCCGGGCGCTGGCGCGGGTGGGACAAGGTGGAATGCGGCATCCATTCGCCGGTGACGCCGATTACAGACCCCGAAGACCCGGCCAATATGCCGGTGTTCTGATCCGTTACCGCGGCGTAATATTATTACAATCCACTGGACGGATCGTATAAGCGGTCTAAAACACTCCGCCATGCCACATCATGGAAGGGAGTGATCGCCATGGACCGCCGCCAGTTTCTCGCCACCACCGGCGCGGCCGCGCTGACCGCCGCCGCGCCGCGCCTGTGGGCGCAAACCGCGACCGCCGGTGCGGACGACGCGCGCCTCAACACGCTGTTCACCGCCATTTTCGAGCAGGCGCTGGACATGTCGCCGGGCCTGACCACCAGCCTGGGGCTGGACAAGGGCGCCCGCGCCGCCGCCAAGGGCAAGCTGGACGACAACAGCAAGGCGGGGATGGAACAGCGCCTTGCCATGACGCAGAAGGCGCTGGCCGACCTCGCCGCCTTTGACAAGGCGGACCTGTCGCCCGCCCAGCGCCTCAATCTGGAGGTCATCCAATATTCGCTGGAGCAGCAGACGGTTCCGGCGGCCAGGTTCGGCCTGAACGCGGTCCAGCGGCCCTATCGCATCTTTCAGCAGGGCGGCGCCTATTTCTCGACCCCCGATTTCCTGAACACCGCCCACACCATCAATAGCGCCGCCGATTGCGAGGCCTATCTGTCGCGGCTGGAGGCCTTTGCAGGCAATCTCGCCACCGACAGCGCCGTGCAGAAGGAAGAGGCGGCGCGCGGCTATCTGGCGCCGGGCTGGTCGCTGGACCTGACGCTGGGCCAGATGCGGAAGCTGCGCGAACAGCCCGCCGCCACCGCCTCCATGGTCGAATCTCTCTCCAAACGCGCCGCCGCAAAGGGCATTGCGGGCGACTGGCGGGCGCGCGCCACGAAGATCGTGGAAAGCGCCGTCTATCCCGCGCTCGACGCTCAGATCGCGCTGGTGGAGACGCTGCGGCCGACCACGGCGGCGGGCGATGGCGTATGGCGCGCCCCGCGCGGCGATGAAATCTATGCCGCCGCGCTCAAACAGGCGACGACCACCGAATTGTCGGCCGAGGACATCCACAAAATGGGCGTGGAGCAGGTCGCCGACATCAGCGCGAAGCTGGACGTGATCCTGAAGGCCGCCGGTTTCACCAAGGGCACGGTTGGCGAACGGCTGGCCGCGCTCAACGCCGATCGGTCGCAGCTTTACCCCGACACGACCGAGGGCCGCGCGCAGATGATCGCCGACCTCAACGCCGAAGCCAAGCTCATGGCCGCCAAGCTGCCCCAGGCCTTCGCCACCATACCCGACACCCCGCTGGAAATCCGCGCGGTGCCGATTGAAATTCAGGATGGAGCGTCGAACGGCTATTATATTCGCGCCGCGCTGGACGGATCGCGCCCGGCGATCTTCTTCATCAACCAGAAGGAAATTGGCGACTGGCCGCGCTACACCCTGCCCGCGCTGAATTACCATGAGGGCGTGCCGGGCCATCACCTGCAAATCTCCATCGCCCAGACGGCGGGCGACGTGCCGATGCTGCGCCGCATCGCCTTTATGAGCGCCTATAGCGAAGGCTGGGCGCTCTATGCCGAACAGATGGCCGATGAACTCAAGGGCTATGCCAGCGACATCGACCGGGCGGGCTATCTCCAGTCCTTCCTGTTCCGCGCGGCGCGTCTTGCCATCGACACCGGCATCCATGCGAAGCGATGGAGCCGCGAACAGGCGACCGACTATATGGTCCAGACGACCGGCTTTGCCCGCCCCCGCTGCCAGCGCGAGGTCGAGCGTTACTGCACCCAGCCGGGGCAGGCGACCAGTTACAAGGTCGGCCATGGCGTGTGGACCAAGGCCCGCGCCCATGCACAAGCAATCATGGGCGACAAGTTCGACATCAGGCATTTCCATGGCGTGCTGGAGGAAGGCGTGATGCCCCTGTCGCTGCTGGAAAAGCGCATCGAGGCGCGGGCGCGCGCCGCCATCGCCTGACATGACGGCCCCCGATGGCGAGAATGATCCACTGGCGTCATCAGGGGCCGCAGCCTTGGCGCGACCATGCAGATGAGGTTATGAAAAGATGGCCGCCCGCCATGGCGGCGACACGCAAGGAAGGATCATGCCATGCCCGCCGAAATCCGCATTCTCGCCTGGGGCGCGCTGCTGTTGATGGCGCATATTTTTGCGGCCGTGCACCTCAAGACCCGGCAATATGGCGCAAAATGGAATATGGGCGCGCGTGACGAGGCTTTGCCGCCGCTTAACCCCGTCGCCGGACGGCTGGCGCGGGCGCAGGCCAATTTTCAGGAGACATTCCCCATCGCCATCGTCGCCCTGCTGGGCGTTGTGCTGGCCGGGCGGACCAGCGACATGACCGCGCTGGGCGGCTGGATCTGGCTGGGCGCGCGGGTCCTCTATCTGCCGCTTTATGCCATCGGCGTGCCGATGGTGCGGACTTTGGCCTTCATGGCCAGCCTGGCCGGGCTGACGCTGGTCATCTGGCCGCTGCTGACTGGCTGACCCACCCTATTCATAGGACAGGTCGGCATAACCATCGTCGGCCAGGTCCGAGAAGCGGGTGATCTTCGCATCGAACTTCATGCGGATGCGGCCGGTGGAGCCATGGCGCTGCTTGGCGACGATCACTTCGGCCAGGCCATAGATGCGCTCCATATTCTCCTTCCACACGGCATAGGCGGCCTCGTCCTCGGGCTTGGGTTCCTTGGCCGCTTCATAATAGTCCTCGCGGAACACGAACCAGACCATGTCCGCGTCCTGCTCGATCGAGCCCGATTCGCGCAGGTCCGACAGTTGCGGCCGCTTGTCCTCGCGCTGTTCGACCGCGCGGCTGAGCTGCGACAGGGCGAGCACGGGGACGTGCAGCTCCTTCGCCAGCGTTTTCAAGCCACGGGAAATCTCCGAAATTTCGTTCACACGGTTGTCATTGCCCCGGCCGCTGCCCTGCAACAGTTGCAGATAGTCGACGACAATGAAGCCGATGTCGTGCCGCCGCTTCAACCGGCGCGCGCGGGTGCGCAACGCCGCGATCGTCAGGCCCGGCGTATCGTCGATGAACAGCGGCAATTCCTGCAATTCGCGCGCGGCGCGCGACAGGTTCTGGAAATCGGTGCGGCTGATCTTGCCCATGCGCAGCGCTTCGCCGCTGATCCCCGACTGTTCTGCGAGAACGCGGGTGGCGAGCTGATCCGCCGACATTTCCAGACTGAAGAAGGCGGTCTTGGCGCCCATATTCTTTTCGCGCGGGATGCCCTCCGCCTCGTCCCGAAGCCAGCGCGAGGCGGCATTATAGGCGATGTTGGTGGCCAGCGACGTCTTGCCCATGCCCGGACGCCCGGCCAGAATCATCAGGTCGCTGTTGTGCAGACCGCCGATCTTGGCATTGAGGCTGTTGATGCCGGTGGTGATCCCCGACACATGGCCGCCGCTGTTGAGCGCGCGTTCTGCGATCTGCACCGCCATGGTGGTGGCGGCGGAAAAGCTCTTGACCGAGCCGGTCTCCCCTTCGCCCTCCGACACCTTGTAGAGGGCGATTTCCGCCATCTCTATCTGTTCGCGCGGGTTCACGTCCTCGCTGGTGTCCAGCGCGCTTTCGACCAGGTCGCGGCCGACGCTGACCAGTTGCCGGAGCAGTGCGAGGTCATAGATCTGCGTCGCGAAATCGCGCGCGCCGATCAGCGCCGCGCCATTGCCCGTCAATTGCGCCAGATAGGCCGCGCCCCCCAGTTCCTTGAGCGCGGCATCCTGTTCCAGCATGGGTTTGAGCGTGACAGGATTGGCGACCATGTCGCGGTCGAGCAGGCGCATGATCGATTCGTAGATGCGGCCATGCAGCGGTTCGAAGAAATGCTCGGCCTTCAGCTTGAGCTGAACATCCTCGGCAATGCGGTTGTCGATCATGATCGCGCCCAGCAACGCGGCCTCCGCCTCCACATTGCGCGGCAATTCCTGACCGCCGGTTTCGGCGGGATTGATTTTCAACAGTTCAACCATCCCTCCCTCTTCCTCCTACCGCCCTGCCCGCGCAAGGCCCGTTGGACAAAGGCCCAAAGGAATTGTGGATAAGTCCCGCTTGCAATTCGCCGCCCAAGGCCGCAGTGACGGCAGACTGCGCCATGGCCGACCCCCGTATCATAGACATCTCGCTGGACGAGCGGACCATCTTGTGGCGCAGCGCCGATGTGGAGCAGGAGCGGCGCATCGCGATATTCGACCTGCTGGAAGAAAATTATTTCGAACCAGCGCGCGTCCATGCCGATGGCTATGCCGGTCCCTACAAGGTTCGCCTTTCGGTCGAGGATGGGCGGCTGGTGATCGCCATCGACCGGGCGGATGGCGCGCCGCTGGAGGCGGTGATCCTGGGCCTGGGCCGTTTCCGTCGCCCGATCCGCGAATATTTCGCCATCTGCGACAGCTATTATCAGGCGATCAGCAACGCTTCGCCCCAACAGATCGAAACCGTCGACATGGCGCGCCGTGGCATCCATAACGACGCCGCCGACATGCTGATCGAGCGGCTAGACGGCAAGATCAAGGTCGATTTCGACACCGCCCGGCGGCTGTTCACGCTGATCTGCGTTCTCCATATCAAGGCCTGACGGATCATGGCGAGCCTGACCCCGGCGCATATCATCGGCCGTTCGGCGGTGGCGCTGACGGTGGTCGCGCTGATCGCGTCGGGAACCTGGCTCTATGCCCGGTCATGGGCGCCTTCACGTTCGGATTATCCGGTGCAGGGCGTTTCCGTCAGCAGCGCCGACGGGGACATCGAATGGGGCACGGTCGCCGCGCAGGGCGCCGATTTCGCCTATATCCGCGCGGCCAGCGGCGCCGGGCGCGACCCGGCCTATGCCGCCAGTCGCGTCGCCGCGCGGGCGGCGGGCATGCGGTTCGGCGCGGTGCTGGACTATAGCGCCTGCCGCAGCATATCGGACCTCGCCACCCTGTTCGTCACCACCGTGCCGCGCGACAACGCCGCCCTGCCCCCGGTCATCCGGCTGGATTTCGCGCCGGGCTGCGCCATCCGGCCGGAACGGGACAAATTGCTCGCAGACCTCAACACCTTGGTCAATCTGGTCGAGGGCCATGCCGGGAAGCCGGTCGTGCTCAACGTGTCCGAAGCCTTCGACAAGCAATATGACATTGGCGGCGGCATCAACCGGACATTGTGGCTGGACGGCAATTTCTTCCCGCCCGACTATGCCAGCCGCCCATGGGTGATGTGGACGGCCAGCGACATGCGGCATATCGATGGCGTGGACGGTCCGGTCCATTGGAATGTGGTGGCGCCATGACGGACGAAGCAAGTTCGGTGCAGGAGCTGATCGCGGCGGCGCGCGCGGCGATGGCCAACACCCATGCGCCCTATAGCCGCTTTGCCGTGGGCGCGGCGGTGCGGCTTGCCGACGGCGCCATCGTCACCGGCTGCAATTTCGAAAATGCCAGCTACGGCCTGTCGCTGTGCGCCGAGACCGTGGCGCTGGCCAGCGTCAACGCGCAGGGTCGGCTGCGCGATGTCACCGCGATTGCGGTGGTGGGCGGCGCGATGGATGCGGCGGAAGAGGCGCTCGTCACGCCCTGCGGCCGGTGTCGGCAGGTGATGAACGAGGTCGAACAGATGGCGGGCCGCACGCTCGCCATCCATTGCGCGACGCCCGGCGGCGACCGCGTCCTGCATCTGAAGGTCGCTGACTTGCTGCCCCATGCCTTCGGCCCGGCCGATCTGGGCATCGCCCCAACACCAAAGGACTGAGAGACGCCATGGCCATTCTTTCCGACAAATGGATCCGCCAGCAGGCGCTGGAAACCGGCATGATCGAGCCGTTCGTGGAAAGCCAGCGGCGCGATGGCTGCATCAGCTACGGCCTGTCCTCCTATGGCTATGACGCGCGGGTGGCGGACGAGTTCAAGATTTTCACCAATGTCGACAGCGCCGTGGTGGACCCCAAGGATTTTGCCGCCAACAGTTTCGTCGACCGCAAGACCGACTGCTGCATCATCCCGCCCAACAGCTTCGCCCTTGCCCGCACGGTCGAATATTTCCGCGTGCCGCGCGACGTGCTGGTCATCTGCCTTGGCAAATCCACCTATGCGCGGTGCGGCATCATCGTGAACGTGACGCCGCTGGAGCCGGGCTGGGAAGGCCATGTGACGCTGGAATTTTCCAACACCACGCCGCTGCCCGCGAAAATCTACGCCAATGAGGGCGCCTGCCAGTTCCTGTTCCTTCAGGGCAACGAGCCTTGCGAGGTCAGCTATGCCGACCGCGCGGGCAAATATATGGGGCAGCAGGGCGTGACATTGCCCCGGCTGTAGCGGCATGGGATAAAGGGCCATGTTCGGCTTTGGCGATAGCGGCGGCGATAATCCTCCCTCCCCCCATATCGGGGAGGGCGAGCGCGTCTACGCCATTGGCGACATTCATGGCTGCGCGGGCCTGTTGCGGTCTTTGCTGGCGCTGATCGAAGCCGACGACGCAGCCCGGCCACCGGCGAAAACCAGCCTGATCCTGCTGGGCGACCTCATAGACCGGGGCCCCAGTTCCGCGCAGGTGGTGCGCTACGCCATGGCGCTGGCGGCCAATGGCGCGATCGTGCTGAAGGGCAATCACGAGGAAATGTTCGCCGCCGCCGCGCGTGGCGACAAGCGCGCGGTCGGGCTGATGCGCCGCTATGGCGTCGTCGAAAGCTGCGCCAGCTATGGCCTGCCGCCGGAAACAGCCCGCGCCATGGATGATGCGGCGCTGGCGACCTGGATGCTGGCCCATGTTCCACGCGACCATGTCGATTTTCTGGATGATCTGCCCGACTGGGTCGAAATCGGCGATTATCTGTTCGTCCATGCGGGCATCCGCCCCCATGTCGATCTGGCGCGGCAAAAGGGGGAGGATCTGCGCTGGATACGCGAGCCATTTCTCAGCCATCAACGCGCCTTTCCCCGCATGGTGATCCACGGCCACACGATTACGCCCGACGTCGACGAACAGGCGAACCGCATCGGCATAGACACCGGCGCCTGGCGCAGCGGACTGTTGACCGCGATCGCGCTGGAGGGCGCTGACCGCTGGTATGTGCAAGCGCGGGGCGCGGCTGGATGATTGCGCGCCGCATGGCGGGGCCTCCGGTCTGCTTCGTTGTCCGTCTTTGGGGCTCGCCCTGACCGGCGAGCGCAGGGGAAAGATACAATGCGCCTCAACGCCGCCTTGCTGGCGCTGGCCATGGGCCTTGCCGGGGCATCGGCCTTCACAGCCACGGCCAGGACCGTTCCTTCATCCATCCTGTCGCAACGGCACAAGTTCGAGATTGGCGCGCAGCCGCTCAACACTGCGCTCAACCAGCTGGCGGCGCAGGCGGGCGTCAGGATTCTCTTTCCCTATGATGATGTATCGCGTCTGCGCAGCCCCGCCCTGCGCGGCTGGTTCACGACGCAGGAGGCGCTGAAACGCCTGCTGGCGGGCACGGGCCTGGCCCTGTCCGAAACCGGCCATGGCGTCATCGCCCTCACCCGCCCAGGCCACAGCATCGCCAACGAGCGCGAGGCGAGCCGCGCGCTGGCCATCACCGATGCGCCCGCCGTCAGGCGCCAGCGCCCCCCCGTTGCGCAGGCGGCCATTGCGGAGGAGGCGCCGGCGGCGGCGCTGATCGTCACCGGAACGCGCCTGTCGACACGGTCGTTGACGGGGAGTCTTTCGCCCATAGACATTTTGCTGGCGACCGACCTGGCGGCGGGCGGCCGCCTCTCCACACGCGACCTGCTGGGCGGGCTGGTGCCGTCCCTGACGGTGTCGAACAGCGGTTCGGGTGCGAGTTTCGCGATCAAGACCCTGTCGATGCGCGGTCTGGCGGGCGATCATCTGCTGGTGCTGGTCAACGGCAAGCGACGTCACAATATGGCGACGCTGTTCATCAACGGCACGACCCAGAGCGGCCAGTCGCCCCCCGACCTCGATTTCATTCCCGCCGCCGCGATCAGGCGGATCGAGGTGCTGCGCGACGGCGCGTCCGCGCAATATGGGTCGGACGCGCTGGCCGGGGTCATCAACATCCTGCTGAAGGACGATGCGGGCGGCCAGGCGCGCTGGACAGCGGGCCTGACGGCGCGCGGCGATGGCGAGGAAGGACGGATCGAATGGAGCCAGGGCCTTGCCATCGGCGAAGAAGGCCATATCCATCTGACGCTTGACGGGCACCTTCAGGGCCATGCCTTTCGGTCCGCCGCAAATAATGGGCCGTTTTTCGAGACGGTCGCGGGTCTTGCCAGCACAAGCGAACGCAATCTGAACCGTGTCGTAAACCGCGGCGGCCAGCCCCAGTTGGCCAGCCTGACCATCGCTTTGGACGCCTCCGCGCCGCTGGGCGACGCCAATGAATTCTATAGCTTTGGCACGATGTCGCGTCGCAACGCCGACGCCTGGCTCACCTATCGCACGCCCGACGCCCTGAACAATGTGCCCGCCCTCTATCCGCTCGGCTACAGCCCCCGGCTGCATATCAACGAGAGCGACGCCCAATGGGTGGCGGGCCTGCGGGGAGAATGGCGCGGGTGGGACTATGATCTGAGCACCTCCTTCGCCCGCAACCTCGCCCGCTATGGCGAAAGCTCGACGCTCAATGCGTCGCTGGGGGCGGCCAGTCCGTCGACGATGGCGCTTGGCTCGGCGGAAACGCGGGAATGGATCGCCGATCTCGACCTGCGCCGCTCCGTCGATGGGGGACTGGACGATCCGATGACGATCGGCATCGGCGTCGAATATCGCGGCAATCGCTATAGCGTTGGCGCCGGCGAACCGGCATCCTGGCAGGATGGCGGCTGGGTTTCAGCCGATGGCGTCCATGCCGGCGTTCCGCGCGCGCCGGGCGCGCAGGGGGTGTCCGGCTTTCCCGCCTCCGCAGCCGGGCGCTGGAGCCGCCATGGCTGGGCCGCCTATGCCAGCGCCGAACAGGCGATCGGCGACAGTCTGGAACTGGCGCTGGCCGGGCGGCATGAGGATTATTCCGATTTCGGCGTGGCCAACAGCGGCAAGGCGTCGGCGCGCGTTGCTCTTGCGCCGGGGCTGGCGCTGCGCGGCACGATCAGCACCGGCTTTCGCGCGCCTACGCTGCAACAGCAACATTATGCCTCCGCCAGCACCATCAACGTGGGCGGCGCATTGCTGCCGGTATCGGCCCTGCCCGCCCGGTCGGCGGCGGCTCAGGCGCTGGGCGCGGCGCCCCTGCGGCCTGAACGATCAACCCATTGGGCGGCCGGGCTGGTGGCCAGTCCCGGCGGGGGCCTCAACCTGACCGTCGACGCCTATCAGATCGACATAAGGGACCGGATATTGCTGAGCGACGTGCTGACAGGTCCCGCCGTGCGCGCCGCGCTGGACAGCGCCGGGCTTACCGGGTCGGCAGGCGCCTTCTATTTTTCCAACGCTGCGAACACGCGCACGCGCGGGTTAGACCTGGTCGCCAACTGGCGCTCGTCGCCCGGCCCCTGGGGAACGGCGGCCATCACCTTTTCGGCCAATATCAACCGCACCCGTTTCACCCATATCGACGCCGCCCCGGCCATATTGTCCACCACCGATCCGCCGGGCGCGCTGATCGGCCGGGCGCGTCAGGGCGATGTGTCCATGGGCACCCCGCGTGACAAGCTGATCGCGAATCTGCTCTGGTCGGGCGAGGCCGCTTCCATCAACCTGCGCGCCACCCGATATGGCCGCGTGACGCAGGTCCATCCCACCGATCCGGCGCTCGACGCCCCTGTCTCCCCCCGCATCATCGTCGATCTGGAGGGAACGCTGGCGCTTGCGCCGGGCGCGCGGATCAGCCTGGGCGCCAACAACCTGTTCGACACCTACCCCGACAAATTGCCGGAGGCTCTGCGGGCCAACGGTTTCTGGCTCTACAATCCCTATTCGCCATGGGGAAGCAGCGGCGGCCTTTATTATGCGCGCTTCAACCTGGAGTTCTGAGCCGCTTCAACAATCCTCATAACCGGCGTCCCGGCATTTTTGGCGGCGTTCCTTCTCCGCCTTCCTGGCCTCTCGCCCTTCCTTCTCTTCCTGCTTGCGCATCTTGCGGCCGTAATTGCGGTCGGCTTCATCCTGGCTGGTCGTCGCCCAGTCCGCCGCCTGCGCGCCTGCCCGCACCGGCGCGGTCACGATACTGGCGACGGTGCGGACACAACCCGGCAGCGTCAGCAGCAGCACCGGCACGATCATCAACCCGACTTTTCCGTTCATTCTGCTCATCCCCGACTGATTCCCTGAGCGCACGCATAGCATGGCCGATATGAACCCCGTCATAAGGACGGCAATGGATGCGACGAACCGTTGCCGCTCAATCCGTAAGGCGGTCGGCAAAGCCCTTGCGCAGCTTGGCGAGCTTGGGCGGGATCACCGCCATGCAATAGGGGTTGCGGTCGCCCACGCGCTCCCAATATTTCTGATGATAATCCTCCGCGCGATACCATGGCGCGTCCGGCTCGATCGCGGTGACGATGGGCCGGGGCTGGTCCACCTGCGCGCGGGCGATGGCGGCATGGGCCTGCGCCTCCTGTTCGGGCGAATGGGGGAAGATGGCCGAGCGATATTGGGTGCCGACATCATTGCCCTGGCGGTTCAGCGTCGTGGGATCATGGGTGGCGAAGAAGATGTCGAGCAGGTCGGCGTAGGAAATGACCTGCGGATCGAATGTCACCCGGATCGCCTCGGCATGGCCGGTCGCGCCGGAACAGACCGCTTCATAGGTGGGATTGGGCATCGACCCGCCGATATAGCCGCTTTCGACCGCGCTCACGCCCGCCAAGGATTGATAGACCGCCTCCGTGCACCAGAAACAGCCGCCCGCCAAAGTCGCGACATCCTGCGCCATTTCAATCCCGTCCTTCCATCGTCAAAGCGCGAAGATAGGAAGGATCAGGCCATGGTTCCAGCATCGCCGCGCGCCTTTTGCGCCTTCTCGCGCTCCTCGGCCACCAGTTCCTTGCGCGACAGCTTGCCGACCAGCGTCTTGGGCAGGCTGTCGCGCAATTCCACCGCGCACACCCGCTCATGCTTGCCCAGTTGCGCGTTGAGCCACGTCTTCAGTTCCTCCCCCGTCGCCTCCTGCCCCTCGTTCAGGGTCACGAACGCCTTGGGCTGTTCGCCGCGATAATGATCGGGAACGCCGATCACCAATGCCTCCTTGACTGCGGGATGATGATAAAGGACCGACTCCACCTGGCTGGGGAACACCTTGAACCCGCCGACCGCGATCATGTCCTTCAATCGGTCGACGATCTTCACATAACCGTCCTCGTCGATCACGCCGACATCGCCGGTGCGGACATAATCGCCGACGAAGACCTGCGCGTCGGCATCCGGCCGGTTCCAGTAGCCCTTCATGATCTGCGGCCCGGCGAACAGCAATTCGCCCGGTTCGCCCGGCGGCGGCGGCCTGGTCGGATCTTCGCGGTCGACCAGTCTGACATGGGTGCCCGGCACCGGTTGCCCCACCGTGCCGGTCTTGTTCAACCCTTCATAGGGGTTGGAACAGACGACCGGGCTGGTTTCAGTGAGGCCATAACCCTCGATCAGCGTGGCGCCGGTCGCAGCCTCGAACCGCTGCCGCAGTTCCAGCGGCAGCGGCGCGCCGCCCGAAATACAGGCCCGCAGAGAGGAAAAATCGACATTGCGGATGGACGGATGATCCAGCAGCGCCTGGAACATGGTCGGCACGCCGGGCAGCGATGTCGCCTTCACCCGCTGCACTGCGGCCAGCACTTGAGCGGCGTCGAAACGCGGCAGCATCACCATCTCGCCGCCATTCAGCACGGTGCGATTGAGCGTGCAGGTGTTGGCGAACACATGGAAAAAGGGCAGCACCGCGATGATCCGGTCGGGTTCATGCTTATGCGGGTCGATCATCTGCACCTGCCGGGCATTGGCGGTCAGGTTCTGGTGCGTCAGCATCGCGCCCTTGGGCGTGCCGGTGGTGCCGCCGGTATATTGCAGCAGCGCGATGTCGTGCACCGGGTCGATCGACGGCGCGACATATTCGCCCGCATTGTCGATCAGGCGATCATAGCGCCGGATGCGCGGATCGTCGGGGATCGGCGCGGTCTCGCTGGCCTTGAACATGCGGAACAGGAAGGATTTGACCGGCGGCAGCGCCTCCGCCACCGATCCCACCACCAGCTTTTCCAGCGAGCTATGCTCCAGCACATCAAGCGCGGTGGGCAGCAACGCCTTGGCCGACAAGGTGAAAAGGATTGTGGTTCCGCTGTCCTCGACCTGATGCTCGAGTTCAGCGGCGGTATAGAGGGGGGAAAAGTTGACGACGATGGCGCCGGCCATCAGCGCGCCATAATAGGCGGCGACATAGTGGGGCGTATTGGGCAGATAAAGACCCACCCGGTCGCCCTTTTTCACGCCCATGGCCTGCAACCCGGCGGCGACCCGGTGGATTTGGCCCAGCATGTCGCCATAGGTGAAGCGACGACCCATGAAATCAATCATCGCCGCAGCGGGATGCGCCCCCGCGCTGCTTTCGACCATGTCGGCCATCGACATCGGCGGGAATGTCTGGTCCCACGCAGTGGGATGACGATATCTATCCTTCAGGATGTTTTCCATGCTCTCCATGGACAGGAATCTATGGCGAACGCGCACTTTACGCAAGCGTCAAGCGCCACAAAAAAGGCCGCGCCATTGTCGGGCGCGACCTTTGAAAATTGCTGCATTGCGGTGATTTAGCGCCGTTTGGCGGCGACGCTACGGCAATCAGACATGGCCTTGATTGTTGCTGAACGGGTCGATGACCTTGGCGACATCGGAGATCAGGTCCGACCCGCCGGCCAGGGCCGTCTCGGCGCGCCGGGCGGCGGCTTCGCGTTCCCGCCGCAGCTCCTCGATCAGCGCCTCGCGGTCGCCGTCCAGACGCGAATCGGTCGGCGCTTCGATGCCCGCCTTCTTGGCTGCGCGCGTCACCAGCGCATCCAGTTCGCGCTGCGAACACAGGCCCAGCGTCACCGGATCCTTGGGCACGATGTTGGAGATGTTCCAATGGGTGCGATCGCGGATGGCGGCGATGGTGGTGCGGGTGGTGCCGATCAGCTTGCCGATGGCGCCGTCCGAAATTTCCGGATGGTTGCGCAGGATCCAGGCGATGCCGTCGGGCTTGTCCTGGCGCTTGCTGACCGGGGTATAGCGCGGCCCCTTGGTCCGGCGGACGGGCTCGGGGCCCTTCAGCATCCTGAGCTTGTGATCAGGGTTGGCCTCGCCCCTGTGGATCTCGTCCATGGTGATTTCATGGGCGCGCACGGGATCGCGGCCGGTATATTTGGTGGCGGCGGTATCGTCGGCGATCGCCTGCACTTCCAGAATGTGGAGCCCGCAGAATTCCGCAATCTGCTCAAAGCTCAGCGCGGTGTTGTCGACCAGCCAGCTGGCGGTCGCATGGGGCATCAGGGGCTGGGACACGGGGCATTCTCCGGCACTAAAAACGACAAGGGCCGCCCAATCAGGGCGGCCACGCCGTTGTAGAGATAGTGCATCCGCCCCGCCGGGGCAAGGAAAAGCGTCAGGCTCCTGGTCCTAGGCGGCCTGATCGACCAGATCCGGCTCGATCGGATGCAGCCCGGCCAGAAACTGCCGGGCGCTCGCGTCCCAGGTGAAGCGGCGACCATAATCGACACAGGCCGCGCGATCACGGGTCAGCGCAAGATCGATCGCGTCGTCCAGCCGTTCGGAGAGCGCGCCCACATCTTCGGTCACGATGTCCACCGGCCCCGTCACCGGGAAGGCCGCCACCGGCGTCCCACAGGCGAGCGCCTCGATCATCACCAGCCCGAAAGTGTCGGTGCGGCTGGGAAAGACGAACACATCCGCCCCGGCATAGGCGCCCGCCAGTTCACGGCCGAACAGCGGTCCCATGAACCGCGCCTGCGGATATGCCCGCTCCAGCGCCTCGCGCGCCGGCCCGTCGCCCACCACCACCTTGGTCCCCGGACCATCGGTGGACAGGAAGGCTTCCAGATTTTTCTCCACCGCCACGCGCCCGACATAGAGCTGGATCGGGCGAGGCAGGTCAGCAAACAGCGCGGGCGGCGGCGCATCGGGGGTGAAGGCCGACAGGTCGACCCCCCGCCCCCAATGGCGCACCTGCGCCACGCCGTGCGCGCGCAATTGCTGGCGCACCGACTGGGTCGACACCAGCACCGCCTGCGCCGGGCCGTGGAACCAGCGGATATAGCGCCAGAACCAGGAGGCCGGCAGCCCGGTGCGCTGGGCGACATAATCGGGAAAATGGGTGTGATAGGCGGTGGTGAAGGGCACGCCGTTGCGCAGGCACCAGCGCCGCGCGGCGAGGCACAGGGGGCCTTCGGTCGCCAGATGCACCGCGTCAGGCCGGAAAGCGGCTATCGCCCGGCCCACCACCGTCGGGCGCGCCATGGCCAGCCGGATTTCGGGATAGGTCGGGCAAGGCAGCGAGCCATATTGGTCGGGGGAATGGACGCTGACCACATGACCCATCGTCTCCAGTTCGTGCTGGATCGTCTGGAGCGTGCGCACGACCCCGTTGACCTGCGGGCTCCAGGCGTCGGTGACGATGGCTATACGCATAAGGCGAATCCCTTGGCTCATTTCCATCGGCGCCCCGAACCGAACAGGGGCGCCGGACAGTTTACGCAGCGATCCGGGCCGGTTCGCTCGCCTTGTCGCGCTTCGCGATCTCGTCCGCCCAGTGCAGCACTTCCATGCGTCCGTCGAAATGTTCGACCAGCGCGGTGCAGCCTTCCACCCAGTCGCCGTCATTATAATATTCGATGCCCGCAATCTCGCGATATTCGGCATTGTGGATATGGCCGCACACAACGCCATCGACGCCGCGCATCGCCGCCTCGTGCGCCACAACATGTTCGAACTTGGAAATGAACTCGACCGCGTTCTTGACCTTGTGCTTGGCCATTTTGGAGAGCGACCAATAGGGCAGGCCCAGCCGCTGGCGGACCGCGTTCACCACGACGTTGAGGCGCATCATCATCGAATAGGCGGCGTCGCCGACAAAGGCCAGCCAGCGATGGGCGAGCATGATCGTGTCGAACTCGTCGCCATGCAGCACCAGCAGCTTGCGCCCGTCGGCGGTCACATGCAGCGCCTTGCGCCGGATTTCGACGCCGCCAAAGCTCATGCCGGTGAACTGGCGGAACATTTCGTCATGGTTTCCGGGGATGTAGACGACGCGGGTGCCGCGCTTGGCGCGCTTCATCACCCGCCACACCACGTCATTATGCGCGGCGGGCCAGTAGAAGCGCTTTTTCAGGCGCCAGCCGTCGATGATGTCGCCGACCAGATACAGCGTCTCGCTGTCGACGCTGTCCAGAAAATCGATGAGCATCTTCGCGTTGCAGCCGCGCGTGCCCAGATGGATGTCCGAAATCCAGATCGTACGATACCGGCGGCGCTGCCCTTCCCGTTCCGGGATATGCAGCGTTCCTTCCTGTCCGTCACCCATGTCCGCCGCAAAGGGCAGGCGTGTGATGGCGTTCATGCAATGGCCCCCAAGGCTGTTGTCCTCGGGAGGTGATTCCTAGCGGAACTATGTTACAAGTCCGCGCCGAATATGACGGAAATGCTACGATTCTGGAGGGTCCGCCGCCTCAAACCAAGGTCGCAAATAATTAGCGCGCGACCAAATACAAAGCGCCACCAATGCAAATGGAATCGCCGTTATCGCCACTCCAAAGGCAATAGCAGCGATAGTTCCGTAGAAAGCATATAGCCCAATTACAATTTTCAGCTCCACAATGGCCAAACCCGCCAGAAACAGCTGAAAGCCCGCCATCCGATGGGCTGCTATCCCTGCTCCACACAGCAGCAGCCAGGCACCTGCGATAGACGAAACTTCGTCTTTGACATTTGCGCCCGTTTCACCAGGAGATCCCAATGTCAGCAGCTTCAAACCATATATAATAAAAAGAATGCCAAAACAAATCAGCAGCTTTGACCTACCCGGCCGCCCTTCATTTTCATTCACATCATTATTCATAGGGCACCAACATTCTCTTTCGACAAACGGAACGGACATCAAACCACCAGCACGATCTTCCCGAAATGCTCTCCCGCCTCCATGCGCGCATGGGCGCTGGCGGCGTCCTCCAGGGCAAAACGCATATCCATCGCCGGGCGGAGCTTGCCCTCGCCCGCGAAGGACCAGACGGTCCGCATAATCTCGTCCGCCACCAGGCTCTTGAAGCCGGAAGAGCGCCCGCGCAGCGTCGATCCGGTCAGCGTCAGGCGGCGGCTCATCAGCGTGGGCAGGAATATGGTCGCCTTCGCCCCGCCCAGCACGGCGATGGACACATGCCGCCCCTCTTCGGCCAGGCATTCGATATTGCGGGGCAGATAATCGCCGCCCACCATGTCCAGCACCGCCTGCACCCCCGCGCCCCCGGTTATCCGCTTCACCTCCGCCACAAAATCCCGCGTCTTGTAATTGATTGCGTGGTTTGCGCCCCATGCCATGGCCTGCGCGCATTTTTCGTCGCTGCCGCAGGTGACGATGATCTCTATGTCGAACAGGTTGCACAGCGTGATCGCCATGGTGCCGATGCCGCTGGCGCCGCCATGCACCAGCACGACGTCGCCTTCCACCGCATAGGCGCGCTCGAACAGGTTGGTCCACACGGTGAACAGCGTTTCGGGCAAAGCCGCCGCCTCGACCAGATCATAGCCATCGGGCACGGGCAGGCATTGCCCCATGGGCGCGACGGCATATTGGGCATAGCCGCCGCCCGAAAGCAGCGCGCAGACCCGCTGCCCCACCAGCATGTCCGCCCCTTCGCCCGCCGCGACGACGGTGCCCGAAACCTCCAGTCCCGGAATGTCGGAAGCGCCCGGCGGCGGGGGATATTTGCCCTGCCGCTGGAGCATGTCGGGCCGGTTGACGCCCGCCGCCGCGACCCGGATCAGCACTTCGCCAGCGCCCGGCGCGGGCACCGGCCGCACCTCCGGAACCAGCGCCTCCGGCCCGCCCGGTTCGGCGATGCCGATAGCCGTCATTTCCGCCGGGATCGCGCCCGTCGCCATTTCGTCCATTTGCGCCGTCATGCCCTGCCCCCGGCTGCCCCTATGGTGCGACGCAATATTTTAACCATTTGCCGCACGCGTCCTTATTGACAGACTGGCTTTCCGGGTCAACATTGGCGTCATGGACATGGAAGACTATCTGCCGAAAAAGGCTGATGATCCTCTGGCCAGACTGCTGACGCAGGATCTGGACCCGATGTCCCTCGCCGAACTGGAATCGCGCATCGCCGCGCTGGAAGGCGAGATCGCCCGCATCCGGGCAAAAATGAAAGACGCCGTTAACCATAAGGCAAGCGCCGAGGCGTTATTCAGACGATGAACCACCGTCCTGTCCCATCCCGGCCTCTCAAGGGCCTTATCGGGCAGCGGCAGTCTGGCAATTCACGCGGAACGGGGCTGGCCCTTGTTTCGCTGGCGAGCAATGCCGACATCAGGTTCGCCACCCCCCTCTATCGGGGACAGGAGTAGACCATATGCCTTCTTTCGCCGCTGCTCTCGAAACCACGCTGCACAACGCGCTCAGCCATGCGTCGGACCGTCACCATGAATATGCGACGCTCGAACATCTGCTGCTCGCGCTGATCGACGACGACCATGCGTCGAAAGTGATGCAGGCGTGCGGCGTCGACCTGGGCGAACTGGGCGATGCGGTCACCCAATATCTCGACACCGAACTTGAAAGCCTGAAGGTCGAGGGCGACACCGACCCCTCGCCCACCAGCGGGTTCCAGCGCGTGGTCCAGCGCGCCATCCTGCATGTGCAATCCTCCGGCAAGGATGAAGTGACCGGCGCCAATGTGCTGGTCGCGCTCTTTTCCGAGCGGGAAAGCTATGCCGTCTATTTCCTGCAACAGCAGGACATGAGCCGCCTCGACGCCGTTTCCTACCTCAGCCACGGGGTCGGCAAGGGCACCCCCACGCCCGAACGTCAGGAGACAAAGGGCGCCGCCGAAGAGGAGAAGAAGGTGCAGGATGGCAAGGGTAAGAAGGACAGCGCCCTCGATCAGTTCACCGTCAACCTCAATGAAAAGGCGTTGCGGGGCAAGGTCGACCCGCTGATCGGCCGTTCGGCGGAGGTTGACCGGACCATCCAGATCCTGTGCCGCCGGTCAAAGAACAATCCGCTCTATGTCGGCGATCCGGGCGTGGGCAAGACCGCCATTGCGGAGGGCCTTGCGCGCAAGATCGTCGAGGGCGAAGTGCCCGACGTGCTGAAGGAAGCGGTCATCTACTCGCTCGACATGGGCGCGCTGCTGGCTGGAACCCGCTATCGCGGCGATTTCGAGGAACGGCTGAAGGCGGTCGTCACCGAGCTTGAGAAAATGCCGCACGCGGTGCTCTTCATCGACGAGATCCACACCGTCATCGGCGCGGGCGCGACCAGCGGCGGGGCGATGGATGCCTCGAACCTGCTGAAGCCGGCTTTGTCGGGCGGCACGATCCGCTGCATCGGTTCGACCACTTACAAGGAGTTCCGCAACCATTTCGAAAAGGACCGCGCCCTGCTGCGCCGGTTCCAGAAGATTGACGTTAACGAACCGACGATCGAGGACACGATCAAGATCCTCGCAGGCCTGCGTTCCGCGTTCGAGGAGCATCACAGCGTCAAATATACGCCCGACGCGATCAAGGCGGCGGTGGAGCTGTCCGCCCGTTACATCAACGACCGCAAATTGCCGGACAAGGCGATCGACGTGATTGATGAGGTCGGCGCCATGCAGATGCTGGTCGCCCCGTCAAAGCGCAAGAAGACGATCACCCCCAAGGAGATCGAAGCGGTGATCGCCACCATGGCGCGCATCCCGCCCAAGACCGTGTCGTCGGACGACAAGGGCGTGCTGGAGTCGCTGACCACGGACCTGAAGCGCGTCGTGTTCGGGCAGGACAAGGCCATCGAGGTGCTCTCGTCCGCGATCAAGCTGTCGCGGGCGGGCCTGCGCGATCCCGACAAGCCGATCGGCAACTATCTCTTCTCCGGCCCCACCGGCGTCGGCAAGACGGAGGTCGCGCGGCAACTGGCGCATCTGCTGGGCATTCCGCTCCAGCGGTTCGACATGTCGGAATATATGGAACGCCATTCGGTCAGCCGCCTGATCGGCGCGCCTCCGGGCTATGTCGGCTATGATCAGGGCGGCCTGCTGACCGATGCGGTCGACCAGAATCCGCACAGCGTGCTGCTGCTCGACGAAATCGAAAAGGCGCATCCCGACCTGTTCAACATCCTCTTGCAGGTGATGGATAATGGCCGCCTGACCGATCATCACGGCAAGACCGTGGATTTCCGCAGCACCATCCTCATCATGACCACCAATGCCGGTGCGTCGGACATGGCGAAGGAAAGCATCGGTTTCGGCGAATTGTCGCGCGACGATGTGCAGGAAGACGCGGTGAAGAAGCTCTTCACCCCCGAATTCCGCAACCGTCTCGATGCGATCGTGCCCTTCGGCTATCTGCCGCCGGAGGTCGTCGCCCGCGTCGTCGACAAGTTCATCCTGCAACTGGAACTGCAACTGGCCGACCGCGACGTCCACATCACCCTGGACGACGACGCCAAGACCTGGCTCACCGAACGCGGTTACGACAAGCTTTATGGCGCGCGCCCGATGGGCCGCCTGATGCAGGAAAAGGTCAAGCAACCGCTGGCCGAGGAATTGCTGTTTGGCAAGCTGGTCCATGGCGGCGAAGTCCATGTCCGGCTGAAGGACGACGCCCTCGCCTTCGAAATCACCCCCGCCGCGCCCAAGAAAGGCCGGAAGGGCGGCAAGGCGAAGACGACCGAAGAGACGAAATAGGGCTTGTCCCCGGAACGCGCGGTGACAATGGCTGAGAAAGAAGGGACGGCGCCTGATGGCGTCGTCCTTCTTCATGGTTTTGGCGGCCTGCCGGTTCAGACTGCGCTGTTGGCCCGTCGCCTCGGGCAAACGGGCTTTGCCGTCGCCAATGTCGGCTACCCCAGTTGGCGCTGGCCGCTCGACCGCGTCGCAGACCATGTCGAGCGCCGCATCCGCCACTCGCCTGTCGCAACAGCCCCGACATTGCATTTTGTGGGCCATTCCATGGGCGGCCTGGTCCTTCGCACCCTTATCACCCGCCACCGGCCTTCCAATCTGGGTCGCGTGGTGATGCTTGGGACACCCAATGGCGGTAGCGAACTGGCCGATCTGCTCTACCGACTGCGCCTCCACCCTCTGATCCTCAATCGCGCCGCTCCGGCATTGCGCACACGGCGCGACACCATGGTCGAGACCGCGCTGGGTCAGGTCAACTATCCGCTAGGCGTCATTGCGGGGGACCGCCCGATAATGCAGCCATTTCCGGGCTTGTCTTTCGCGCGCCCAATGACGGCAAGGTCAGTGTTGCCGCGACTCATTGCCCGGACCAAAGCGATCATCTGGTCATGGCCGTGGCCCATACGGCGATGATCTACAGCCGCCCTGTCGCGCAGCAGGTTGTGCATTTCCTGCGCCATGGCGCTTTCAACCGGCAATAGGGATTGCTTGTTTCGCTCCCCCGGCACCGCAATCTCTGCTACACGGCGTTATCTCAAAAAATGCACATGGTCGCATCTCTTCCCCTCCTTTCCAGGAGCAGATGCCATGAACACAAATTTCCTTTGCGCGGCGCCACCGCTCCCCCCGCCGCGCCCGGCCCCATGGCGGCCATGATGCGCGTCATCGCCGCCATGAACGACGATCAGTGAAAGGACCGACCCATGACCGACAGCGTCACCCTGTACACCAACCCTATGTCGCGCGGGCAGATCGCCCGCTGGATGCTGGAGGAAGCCGCAGCGCCCTATGAGCAGGTGCTGCTTGACTATGGCACGACCATGAAGGGCGCCGATTATCTGGCGATCAACCCGATGGGCAAGGTTCCCGCCATTGTCCATCGCGGCAAGGTGGTGACGGAATGCGCCGCCATCTGCGCCTATCTGGCCGACGCCTTCCCGCAGGCGGGCCTTGCTCCCGCGCTGGAGGATTGCGCCGATTATTATCGCTGGCTCTTCTTCGCCGCTGGCCCCGTCGAAGCCGCCATCACCAACACAGCCATGGGCTTCGTCCTACCCGAAGGGCGTGATCGCAGCGCGGGCTATGGCTCGCTCGACGCAGTGCTGGACACGCTCGAACAGGCGGTATCTGGCGATGCGTGGATCTGCGGCGACCAGTTTACCGCCGCCGACGTCTATGTGGGCTCGCAGGTCGACTGGGGGCTGGCCTTCGGCACCATCCCCACACGCCCGGCCTTCGAAGCCTATGCTGCACGCCTGCGCGAACGCCCCGCCTATCAGCGGCAGAAGGCCATCGACAACGCCCTGATCGAACAGGCACAGGCCGCCACCCCCGCCTGAACCGCGCCGGACAAGAAAAAGGCCCGGCGGATCGCTCCACCGGGCCTTTTTCGTTTCAGCGCGTCACCAGGTCAGTCGCGGCTGCTGCCCATGAAGCGCAGCAGGAACATGAACATGTTGATGAAGTCGAGATAGAGGTTGAGCGCCCCCATCACCACCGACTTGCCCACCATGTCCGTACCCGCCACATAGGCGTACATGCTCTTGATCTTCTGCGTGTCGTAAGCGGTCAGGCCCGCGAACAGCAGCACGCCGATGGCGCTGATCGCCAGATCCATCACCGTCGACTGCAGGAACAGGTTGATCAGCATCGCGACGATCAGGCCAATGAGACCCATGATCAGGAAGGTGCCGAAACCCGACAGATCCTTCTTGGTCGTGTAGCCCCACAGGCTGAGGCCCGCGAAAGCGGCCGCCGTCGCGAAGAAGGTCTGCGCGATCGACGTGCCGGTATAGACCAGGAAAATCGATGAGAGCGACAGACCCATGACCGCGGCATAGGCCCAGAACAGTGCCTGCGCCGCCACCGTCGACAGCCGGTTGATGCCAAAGCTCAGCACCATCACGAACGCCAGCGGGGCGAACATGATGACATATTTCAAAATGCCCGGACCGCCCAGAATCTGGGCGGCAAGCCCGCTCGACGCGAACAGCAGAGCGACGATGCCGGTCAACAGCACGCCGCTCGCCATATAATTATAGACTGACAGCATGTAGGACCGCAGGCCCGCGTCAAAGGCTTCGCTGCGCGCGCCGGTGGCGACTGCGCCAAAGCCCCGCACGTCGGGACGAGGGTCGGACCAATTGGCCATGACTTCTTACTCCTATGCGGCAAAACCTCTTGCCGTTGCCCCTATTATCGGATCGCCGGGGTCTTTTTTCAAGCGAAACCGGGCCTCGAACTCGTGTTCCCGGCCGCAATCGGCTATCCTTTTACAATGTACAGGCTCTTTGTCGGCATCCAGCCACCGCCAGAAACATTCCAGCAACTTTTGCCCCTCATGCACGGCGTGCCCGGCGCCCGCTGGCAACAGGAATCGCAGCTCCACATCACCCTGCGCTTCATCGGAGAAGTGGATGGCGATATCGCCAGGGACATTGCCGGGGAACTGGACCGGCTCCGATTCCATCCCTTTGCCATTGCCTTGCAAGGGGTCGGCATGTTCGACGCACGTGGCTATCCCGACGCGCTCTGGGCGGGCGTCGAACCGCACGAACCGCTGGCCCATCTCCATCGCAAGATCGATCGCATGTGCGTGCGATGCGGGCTTGCTTCCGAACGCCGCGCCTATCTTCCCCATATGACGCTGGCGCGCATGGGCCGCGCGGCGGGACCGGTCACACCTTTTCTGGCGGAAAATGCGGGGCTTTCTTTGCCCGCATTCACCGTTTCCACGGTCACGCTTTTCGAAAGCCATCTCAGCCATAACGGCGCCATCTACCGGCAAGCAGCCCAATATCCCGCGCAGGGCAGTTAAACAGGCCAGTGCACAGTCCGAGCGGCGCTTGAACGAACCAACCCCACATTCGATTAGGGAGGCACGGACAACGCGTTCGTCGCCCCGGGCTTGACCCGGGGTCCAGCTTCCTTTCAGCCGTGACAAAGATGGCGCCCCCCCAAAGCCGGATCAAGTCCGGGTGACGGGCCTCATCGCGCAATCCTGACCCTGTTCGCCCCCGGGGCGCAGCTCCCCTACCCCATCGTCAGCCGACTTTGAGTACGCCGCAGGCGACCCGCCCGCCCGCATTGCCCGCCGGATCGCTGACATTGTCGTCGGGGCCGGCGTGAACCACCACCGCCGCGCCATCGGCATCCAGCAAAGGCATGGCGCCGGTCGCCAGCAGGCCGCCGGGAATGACATATTCCAGCAGGCCCGCGCCATCGCCCGCGACCGTCATATTGGGCATGTCACCCATATGCATGCCCTGCGGATTGTCACGCCCATGCTGTTTTCCGGTCGGATTCCAGTGACCGCCGGCGCTGGTGAAGGCCGGCGCGGTGCAATCGCCTATAGTGTGGACATGCACCGCATGGATGCCCGGCGTCAGCCCCGATGCGCTCACCCGCACATGCAGCCCATCGGCAGCCTCGGTCACGGTTGCAGTCCCGCGCGCAGCGCCATCGCCAGCCGCCAGGTCCGCGCGCGCCGCCGGTGCGGGCGGAAGGCTTGAAGGCCCGCTCGCCCCCTGCGTCGCGCAACCGCCCAGCATGACGAAGGGGATGGCGGCTGCGATCGCGATGGCTTTCATGGGGAACTCCTCATTTCGTGGACTTGCTCATCGGGCAACGCCCTCACGCCGCCATTGTTGCCGATGCAAACGGGCAAGTCACGAAATTGTTCTCGCGCCAGCTCTGGCCAACCCTGTCCATGGGCTTCCTGTCAGCATCCGGCTCATCGGCGGGAGACCGGCGAAAAGCCTCCCTCAATGGCCATGTGCGCATTTGGCCCGCGCCACGCCAACTCGAAACGAAAAAGGGCCGGTCTTTCGACCGGCCCTCTCCGTTCCCCGCTCCCGAAGGAAGCAGGGCATATCTTACATGCCCGAACCCGGACCGTAGGAGATTTCCACACGGCGGTTCTGGACTTCGCGAACGCCGTCGGCGGTGTCGACGCGCGGCTTGGATTCACCGAAGGCTTCGGTGCTCATCACGCCATCGGGGATGCCCTTCGAAGCCATGTAGGCCTTGACGGCGTCCGCACGGCGCTGAGACAGGCCGACGTTATACTTGGCCGAACCCGAACGGTCAGCGTGACCGGCGAGCATGACCTGCGCGCTGCCGCAGTTGGCATAGGCCGACACGGCGTTGTCCAGAATGGTGGCGGCGTCAGGCGTGATGTCCGACTTGTCCCATTCGAAGAACACGATGTACGGCCCGGGGCTGCATTCCGCAACCGGAGGCGGCGGCGGAGGCGGCGGCGGGGGCGGGGGCGGCGGAGGCGGCGGGGGGGGCGGCGGAGGCGCTTCCGCACCACCGAAGTTGTAGGCCAGGCCGAGCAGCAGGCTGTGCGTGCGCAGCTTGGTGTCGACGGTCGCGCCAGCCGGACCACCGGTGGTGTTGTAGGCCGAAACCAGCTTGATATCGTCCTGGTTGAAGTAGCGATACTTCAGCGACACGTCGATATTGTCGGTCAGCGGGTAACGAACGCCAGCGATCGCCTGCCAGGCGAAGCCGGTGTCGCTGTCGTTGACGATGTCCGTCGCCAACTTGCCGCGCGACACGCCGACGCCGCCGCCGACGAAGCCCTGCAGGCCGTCATCGGGACCGAAGTCCAGCATACCGTTCAGCATGAACGACAGAGCCGAGGCGGCGCCGCCGAACCCGCTGTTGTCCAGATCGACCTTGGCGCGCTTGTAGGCGGCTTCGGCTTCCAGACGGAAACCGCCGAAGTCATAACCGATCACGCCGTCAACGTCCCAACCCTTGTGGTAGTCGGCCGTTGTGGTCTGGCTTGCCGCGGGCGCGTAGCCGGGCGTGTAGGTGATGTCCTGGTCTTCGGTGATGGTGACGCCGGAATCGACGCCGATGTACCAGCTGTCGTCACGTGCCAGGGCCGGAGTGGCCAGGGCGGACGTCGCAAGCACAGCCGCGAGGGCAAGCTTCCGCATAAAAATCCCCTTTCAAAATAGTCACGAAGGACTGCTGAAACCCTCTACCCGGACGAAAGTTTCATGGCAAGCGCACAAATTCCGAAAACAGTTGCAAAAATGCACCATTTCCGCCCGGTTGAGGGTCTCATTTAAGTAAAACATGACCTTCATTATGAATGAGATAGCAAATGCAGGCGCGCGTCAAGATGCAATCAGCCCATGGGTGCGCATGGCGGAAAGTATCGCCAAAATGGCGGCGCGCGCTTCTGTGTCGGCGGTCGCGCCGCCCACGGGGTCGGAAATGGCCGAAAGCCGCTCGCCCACCACCTTCGCGTCCGCAATAAACAGGCCGTCCGGACGGACCGGATCGTCGCGCCATGCGCTGCCGTCATGCTGCATCGCATGATCGCGATCCGCGACGAACATTCGCAGCCCGCTCCGTGGCGAAACGAACCGCCAGCCGCCCTCGCTCCATCCCGCCAATTCCCCCTCGCGGCCCTCCCAAGCGCCGCTCGCCGGGCTGCCGACGATCCAGCATTGCCCCATGTCCGGCGAAGGCGGCGGGGCCGTCTCGTCCGCGCTTTCAACCCGACCGCCGACCAGCATGTCGACGATGGTCAGCGCTTCGTTGTGGAACAATTCCTTCATCGCCTGGCCGCTGTGCAACAGGGGCAAGGCCCATCGGGGTGTCGCTTCTCCGCTCATCGCCGATCCTTTTCATTTTTATCAGGGATTTATGGTCATCACGGCCGGACGCCCTATCGCCCGAACGCCCATCTGCCGCACAGTGAATGTCCAGGGCCCGCCATGCCCCGCCGCCATGTCTTCCGCCCGCGCCGCCGCGTCCCATGTCCATGTCGGCGCGGCGACCTCCGCCCGGCGGAAGATGCCCGCCCCGTCGGCCAGCTCCACCATATAACGCTCCGCCTCCTCGACCAGCGGCGCATCGACCCCGTCGATCCAGCGCCACCCCGCCCGGCTGCGCCGGGTCCAGCTGAACGACGCTCCGCCCGCGCCGTCGTCGCGCGCCGCCAGATGCACCGGCGACGGCGGCCGGATCGCCGCGCCGTCGATGGCGACGACCGCCTCGACCGGTTCGACATCGCCAATGCCCAGCGCCGCGATCCGCACCGACGGCGCTGACAGCAGGGCATCGGGCAGAGAAAACAGCCGGTCCTCCTCCAGCAGCAGGAAAGGGTCGCCCGCCGCCGGTTCCGTCATCGCCCATTCGGTGCCGCGCAAACCGCGCCGCAAATCCGACAGCCGCCAGCGCGCCGGGCCGATCGCCTCGGCCCGCGCGAACTGGATCAGTTCGCGCCCGACCATCGCCACATTGCGCCCGGCCTCCAGCGCCGCTTCCTCCGCATCGGCCAGAACCATGTCCTGCGCCAACAGGCTGACCTCCATCGCGCCGATCCGGTCGATCAGCAGGCTGCTGGCGACGCCGGGCGGCGCATCCACCACGCCCATCACCGCAGGCGGCGCCGTGCGGCCCAGCGGCGTCGCCTCGCCCATGTCGGAGAGGGCCAGCAGGCTCGCCCGCCGCCAGCCCGCGCCCCCGCTCGCCGCCGCGACGATCACCGGCCCGCTGGCGGCGCTCTCGCCCAAAGGCGGCAGGTCGACCAGCATCAGGATCGTCGGGCCGTGGGGCGCATCGACTTCGCGCACGATCCCCCCGGACGCCACCTCGCCCGACGGCGCGCCTCCTCCCGCCGCACGGCGCAAGGTCAGGACGACCGCCATCGCCTCCCATTCGCGCGCCTCGATTCGCCAGCTTCCACCTTCCCCCGCGACCGTCACCATCGCGCCGGGGGCGAGATCCAGCGCATCCCACCCGCAGCACAGCGTCATCTCATCACGTCCTGCCCACGCCGCGTCCAGCCGTTGCGCGGCCAGTTGCCGCGCCCGCGCCGGGCCGATCACCGCGGGCAGGTCCATCCCCGTCTCGATCCGCCCCGGCCCCGGCCGCGTCACCCTCTGCACCCCGGCCTGATAATCGCGCGCCGCATCATGATGGCCCAGCGCCAGCGTCACCGGCACGCCATCGGCCGCCGCCGACCGCCGCTCGGCCGGCTCCCGCCGCTTGCCGTTGACCGCACGCACCAATGCGTCGCCGCCGACCTGCGCCACCGCTTCGCCATCGGCCACCAGCCGATCCCCCGCCAGCGAAAGCCCATGCGCCTCGAACAGCGGACTGAGCGCCGCCCGCGCATCACCCCCGCTCGCCGCATATCCCGCCACCGTCGCCAGTCCGTCGCCCGCCACCGCGCCGCCCGTCAACGCCTGCGCCACCGCACCAATCGACACAGCGCCCTCATCCGCCTCCACCTCGAACGTCAGCGAAGGAATGCGATTGCCATAGTCGCCCAGCGCCAGATCCTCGAACAGCACATAGGCGGTGCCGCGATGCGCCGACGTCTCCCCAACGCCCTGCGCCGCAGCGATCAGCGGGTCGACCGGCTGGTCCTCGTGCCCCAGATGGACGCGCATCGCGCCGAGTTCGGTCTTGAAGTCGCCCGCCGCTCCGCGCAGCAGATTGCCGTCCGCCCATATCCGCCGGATCGCGCGGATCGGCCGCGAAGACAGCGCGACGGCAAAACTCGCCGAATAGGCGTAGCTGGTCACGCTCGGCCGCCCCTTGCCGCCCCCGCTCTTTTCCCTGCTTTCCTTCAGGTCCGTCGCCCAGATGACAGTCCCCGCCACCCGGATCGTGCCGAACAGCGCCGGAATCTGGCTGCCATAGCTGGACGTCTGCACCGCCAGATCGGTCAGCCGCGGCCCCTCGCGCCCCTTGGGTTTGAACAGCACCGCCTGATCGAACGCCCGCCCCGCCAGCGCGCCTATCGCCGCGCCGATCGGCCCGCCCAGCAGCTGCCCCACCGTCGTCAGCACCACCGTCGCCATCGCCTATTCCCCTTGTCGCGGCATCCGCCAGACGCCGATCACCGGCCATGGGCACGCCCCCGGCGTCTCGACCACCCGGCCGATGCCCGCATGGGCGTGCACATGGCCGCCCTCCACCCGGATCATCAGATGCAGTTGCAAAGGGCCGGGCCGCACCAGCATCAGGTCGCCGACCGCCGCGTCCGCCACCCGGACCAGCCCTGTCTCATCGATCCACCCACAGGCCCGCGCCGCGTCGCCGCTCCGCAAGCCATAGGGCCGCGCGGCCCGTCCGCTCCACCCCGCCCTCGCAAAGGCCGCCATCGCCAGCCCCACGCAATCCACGCCCTGCGCGTCACGGCCATGCAGCCGAAACGGCGCGCCCAGCATCGCCCGCGCCGCCGCCGCGATACGCTGGCCCGCCCCGTCCTCAACCACCAGGATAGCGGGTCAGCAAGTCCATGCCTGGCAACCATGGCTCGCCCCGGAAATTGACGGCATTGCCGAAACGCCCGGCACAGGTCGCCAGTTGGCGGTCACACCCCTCGCTCAGCATCGCCAGCGTCCCCGCCTCCACCGCGCGCGGCGGCGGATCGCTCAGCGCAATGCTGTCCGCGTCATTGCCGATAACGGCCTGCGCAATCCCGCAATTGGCCCCGCTCATCCAGCGCAACGCGCCATAGACATAGTCGCCCGGTGCCAGCCCGCCGCCGGTCACCGTCACATCGGCCCCGCTCCCCGCCTCGACCCGCACGACCCGCCGCCGCCCCGCCATGGCGACACGGCACTGGCGATCGCCCAGCCGCGCCCGGCAATCCGGGCTGGTGACCGGCGCCACCGCCATGTCCAGCACCGCCGCCGGGCCGCGCAATTCCACCGTGAAGCTCCCCCCGCGCCGCTCGACCGCGCCCAGCGCCCCGCGCGCCAGCAACTGCCACATCGCGCCGGACGCCTCCCACTGGGTCAGATACAGGAACAACGCAGCCCCATCCCATCGCCCGGCGGTCAGGTCATCGGCGCTTATCGCATCGCTCGACAGCGCGCCCGCCAGGTCCATGCTCTCCGCCTCCAGCCCGATCCCTTCGCGGATCGCGCCGGGGCTCATCCCCGGTGCAGCGCGATAGACCAGACCGCCAATCTCCATGTCGCGATCATGGCTGGTCAGCCCGATCGTCACCCCGTCACGCCGCTCCAGCCGCCAGCAAAAGGCCAGCGTCGCGACGCTCCCGTCGTCGGCCAGGCTCATTCGCGTATCTCCACCAGCGGCACGGACGGCGCTTCCCCGGCGGCAAAGGTCGCGCGGTTGATCTCCAGCCTGTCCTCGGCAAAGCGCACCGGCACGTCGAACCGGTATCCCGCCGTCACCACCACGCCGTCGCCCGGCGCGGCGTCGAATGCGATGACGCCCAGACCCTCATGGCTCCACCCGCCATGCTGCTCGACCCCGTCGATCGCCACCCGGATCGTGCCTGCCACCGGCCGGGTGATCCGCCGCTGCTGCGCCTCCGCGCCCAAGCCATAATGACGCAGCAGTTGATATGTCGTCCGCACCCCGTCGCCCACGCCCAGCCACTGGTCGACCGGGCTCGGCGCGCTGCCAGCGTCGCCGCTGCGATCGTCATAGGGATCGGTGAAGCGAAAGCCCCGCGCCGCGCCCCGTCGCGCCCGGAAAAAGGCGATCAACGCGGCGATGTCCGCCTCCGACCGCACGCCCGGCCCCGCATCGAACGACAGGCGCGCGTCGGCCCAGTCGCTCGACCGCCGCTCATGCCCGCTCACGCTCTCGATGACCTGCGTCGAAAAGGCGGGAGCCACGCTCGCCTCGCGCCCGATGGCCAGGGGAAAGGCCACATCGTCAAACGCCTGCATATCGTCCCCCTCCTCCCATGCGAAACAGGTAAAGCCGTCGCGCGCCACCTGCGGCAGCGCCCAGATGAAGGTCGCCGCCGTCCCCCGCCTGACCGCCGCCTGCGCCGCCCGCGCGATGGCGCGCCATTGCGCGGCATCCTCCGGCATCAGCACGAAACCCGAAAAATAATGCTGCTCTTCAATCGGATAGCCCAGCCGCGCCGTCGCCTCGGCCACGCCCCGCGCGGTCAACCCTTCATGGCCGCCGGTCACCCAGTCATAATCTTCCAGTTGCAGCACGTCGAACGCCGGGGCCGCCCATCCAGTCGGGAGGTTCGCCCGCTTTGCCTCCGGCGCGGCCGGGTCCAATATCGTCGGCAGATAGGCGAGCAGATGCGTCACCGCGGCAGGCGCCATCGCCTTCACCGCCGCGCACAAAGCCGCCGTCGATCCCGCCAGCAACGCCCCCGCCGCGTCCAGCATCGCCTGCTGCCCGGCGTCCTTCGGCCCCCTTATGTCGGGGATCGACACCAGCGCCCCGCCCAGCGCCGCCCGCGCGGCATCGTCATACAGGCATGGCCGCCCGTCGGCGGGGATCACCCACCACCATGGCTCGCCTACCTGAAATTTGGCCGGCAGGCCCGCCTCCAGCGCCAGCGCGACAAACGCCCCCGCCACCGCCTGCAAATAGGCCATGGCCCCGGCATGGGCGGGCGACAGCAATGTCGATGGCGGCTCCCATCCGGTCAGCGCCGGATCGCCATTTTCCGCTCGCTGCTTCCAGTCGCCCCAGCAATGGGCGTCGAACAGTTCATAGGACAGCGACCAGATGACGCCGAACCCCAGCGCCTTCGCCCGTCGCGCGAAATCGTCATGCCAGGCCGCGCACGGCCCGTTCAGCACCCCGCCCGCCAGACTGGCATAGAGGCCCCCGTCCCCGGCCCGCTCCAGCCGGAAATAATGGCTCATGCCGACATAATGGTTGATGTCGCCGCGATAGCCCAGCGCATGGATCGCCGCGACCAGCCGTTCGGGCGTCTGGTTATAGGCGTCGTCATAGCCCGTCGCCATCGACAGCCCATGTTCGGGCAGCATCACATCGCCCACCACCAGCACCGACCCGGAACCGTCGCAGCGCAGTTCGCTCAGTTCCGCCCAGCCCGCCTGCCCGACCGCAAAGGGCGTGTCCCCCGCGTCATAACCGGGCGGAACCAGCGAAATGAACATCCGGTCGACATCGCCCGCCCACACCGGATCGGCCTCGTCGGGCAACAGATAGCCGCCGACCAGATCGCCGAAATCCAGCGCAATCTCGGCATCTTCGGCTGCGCCCGTGGCATAGTTCCACAGCCGCACATACCAGGCGCGCGGATTGCCCGCCGCGTCCCGCCCCTCGATGGTCAGCGTCGGCCCATGCGTCTCATCGAGCCGCCTGATCCCGCCGCTGCGCCAGCGGAACCGCAACCGGCAGGCGCGAAAATCCCGCGCGGTTTCATACGCCAGCAGAGGATGGCTCCACTTGTCCTCCGCTTCCCAGATCAGCCCCGCCAGATCGCCCGATCCATAAAAGACCGCATCCACCCGCAACGCATCGGGCGCGGTGGTGACGACGCTCGCCATCATCGGCCGGGGAAAATTGACCGTCCAGTGCGTCGGCGCAAACCGCTTGAGGAAGCCCGTCTCCTGCCCGCCCCGCGCGTCCGCCAGCCAGTAATCCAGCCGCCGCCCGCTCATGCCCCCGCTCATGCCCCCGCTCATGCCCCCGCTCATGCCAGCGCCCCCTTCACCGCCCGCGCCACCTGCCGGGCGCTGCGGGCCAGCAGGCGCGGGCCATCCTCTCCGCCGCCCGCGCCGCGCACCGCGATGCTCACCCGCACGTCGCGCCCCGCGCCGAAGCCGGTCGCCACCTGCCCGCTGCTCGTCGGCACAAACACCTCCGGTCCGCGCTCACCCACCAGATAGGCCCGCCCCGGCGCCACCGGCCCGCCCGTCGCCCGCCCCGGCAGGCCCAGCACCGACCCCAGCAGCGAAGCGCCCAGCCCCAGTAGGCCGCCGGCACCCCCGCCGCCGCCCAGGCTCCCGACCGCCGACCGCAACGCGCTCGCCGCAATCTCGTCCAGCACGCTCATGGCGATGCGGCGCAGATCCTCGAACCCGAATTTCCCGGTCTTGACCGCGCGCAGCAACCCCGCCTCGATCCGCTGCCCGGCCCGCTCGGCCCCCGCCGCCAGCGGCCCTTCCATCCCCTCGCGCATCGCCGCCACATCGCGGGCAAAGGCCTGCGTGTCGGCCCGGACGCTGACCACCAGCGTCTCGATTTCCTCATCCATGTCGCTTCTCCCGTGGGCGCTAGAGCGTTTTCTAATCAGGTGGAATCACCTGATGACTCGGAAAACGCGACAAATCAGAAACTTAGAGCAGTCGAGCCGACTCAGTCGGGTCGACTGCTCTAATCCGGCATCGCCGCCATCATCCGCGCCAGCGCCTCGCCATCCACGCCGGCGACATCCTCGCCGCCGCGAGCCGCCTCCATCACCGCCGCCAGCTCATCGGGCGTCGCGCGCCAATATTCGTCGGGCCGCCACCCCAGCAGCAACCCGGCCACCCCCGCCAGCCGCGCCGCCCGCGTGGCAAAGGCCTCGCTCACCGCCCCGCCAATATCTGGCGCAATATCGCTTTCAGCACCGGCGCAGCCTGCGCCAGCCCGGCGGCGGCCACCGCCTCGCCCAGCGCCTCGCGGTCCAGCCCCTCGGGCGGATCGACCAGGCAATGCCAGAACAGCCCCGCCATCTCCGCCAGCGTCAACTCGCCCGCCGCCGCCCGCTCGACCAGCGCGAACAGCGATCCCAGTTCGCCCTCCGCCGCCACCAGCGCGGCAAAACTGGGGCGCAACGTCACCGCCTCGCCCCGCACGGTCAGCGCCGCCTCGCCGCGCGCCGGATTGGCCGCGCTCATTCGCTCACCACCGGGCCGGAACTTTCCAGCCCCAGCGCATAGTTGCGTTCGCCATTATAATCCCCGGCATAGTCCAGCCGCGTGACCAGAAACCGGCCACGCATCCGCTCGCCGCTCTCGAACGACAATTCATATTCGTCGATCGTCCCGGCCAGCGCATGGTTGCGGATGCGCACCTCCGCCGCCGATCCGGTGAACAGGCCCGCCGCCGATACGCTCACCGATCGCACCCCCGCACCCGACAGCAATTCGCGCCACCCGCCCGAATCCTTGCTGGTCACGTTGACCGCCTCGCCGTTCACCGACAATTGCGTCGTCCGCATCCCCGCCACCGTCGCATAAGCGACAGGGCTGCCCCCATCGCCGACCTTCAGCAGAAATGCGCTGCCCTTCTCCACACCCATGGTCCATCCTCCCGTCCTTGCAGGATCAAGGCCGCCCCCTTGGCGACCCGATAATCTCGTCTGGAATCAGAGTTTGTCTGGAAATGCGCCTTTGGCGCATCCGCACCGGCCCACGCAGCCGAGGCGCGTGACTCGTCTGCGTGGGCCGGCGCCGCATCGAAAATGCGCTCTTCCGCGCATTTTCAAACAGACCCTCACCCCTCGGCGCGCAGCGCCCGCACGCGATAGTCCACCACGCCGCGCCAGCCGCCCTCGCGCCTATGCCCTGGTCCCGGCCGGGCGATGCGCGACCGGATCAGCGCCACGCCGACCATATGCCACCCATCGCGCGCCAGCCCCGCCAGCCCATGCAGCGCGCCGTCGACGCGCGTCAGCATCGCCGCGATGCCGCCTGCGCCCTCGCCCGGATCACGCAACTCGATGGCGATCCGCACCTCGCGCCCGTCCAGCCCCTTGCCGCCCCAGTCCGCGCCCGAACATTCGGCCAGCATCACATACGGCCCGCTCGCCTGCCCCACGTCGCCATCGCTCACGCCATTGACCCGCCCGGCAAGGTCGCCGTCCGCCCGCAACGCCGCCAGCACCGCGCCCCGCACCGCCATCTCCGCGCTCATGCTTCGCCCCTTCCCGCGTCGCGCAGCCGCGCCTCACGCATCCACCGCGCCATCAGACCACGCCCCGACGCCCGCACCGCCTCACCCTCAATCGTCACCTCGCCTACGCCCGCCGCCCGCAACGCCGCCGCCACATCGGCCCGCCGCCGCTGCGCCCGCCGCTCGACCAGCGCCACGATCCACCCGATCATGCCAGCCGCATCCGCCGCCAGGGCCGCCACAGCGCGGTCACCACCGCCGGCATCGCCGCGTCGTCGCCCGTCCGCGTCGCATGATAGTCCGCCGCCAGCCGCACGATCCCCTGCCGCACCGCTTCGGGCAGGCCGTTCATGTCGGCCGCCATCCCGGCGCGATAGCTGACGCGCAAATGGGTCGCATCGGTCGGCGCGATCACCCGCACCCACCCGTCGCCCGCCCCGTCAATGTCGATCGCATAGCTCTCGACCGACAACGCCACCGCGCCACCCGCCGCGTCCAGCCCCTCGACCGCCTCGATCGCCACCACCGGCCGCGCCGACAGCCGCGTCCATTCCCGCGCCGCGATCACCGTCTCGCGCGCCTGCCGTTCGATCAGCCACTGGCCGACAAAGGCTTCGCACACCCCCTCGGCCGACCGCAGCAGTCCGGCCAGCAATCCATCCTCGTCACCGCTCTCGATCCGCAGGTAAGCCTTGAGCACCTCCAGCGGGCTGGCCATCGCAACAACATCCTGCTCCACCATCACCGCTCCTCCACCCGCAGCAGCGTCGACCGCTCATCCTCCTGCCCGTCGGACAGGGTGACGCGATTGGTCACGCGATACAGCCGCCCCACCGCCCCGCCCGACAGCCGCACGCTGGTCCGCTGCGCCTCGTGCGCATCGGCCTCGACCATCACGCCGCCCGCCTCGTCGGGCGTCACAGTCCATTGGCTCGCGACAATGCTCTGCCCGGCCAGATAGGCGGACCAGTCGAAACCATGGTCGACCCGCGCCTGCGGATCCTTGCACATCAGGCTCATCGGATCGTCTCCTCCTTCTCCCGCTCCGGCCGCGCCGCCGCCTCGCCGGGCCGCAACCGCGCGCCATGCCCCGGCCGCATCCCGCCGACCCACGCCCCGCCCCAGCCGCGCGGCCGCGGCTCGTCGCTCGCCGCCACCGGCCGCCCGCCTATCGGATCATTCAGCAGCATGGGCCATCTCCAGCGCCGTCACCCGCGCGGTCAGCCGGGCGATCTCCCGCCGCAGCCACATGGCTTCCAGCGCCAGACACTCGTCATAACGCAGCCCCCAACGATCGCCCGCCGCCCGCCCCGGCCGCACCAGCGCGCCATCGGCGTCGCGCGCCTCGTCCTCCGCGTCCCAGGCGTCATGACACACCAGCCCCCATCGGACCGCCGCGCCCGCGCCCAGCACCCCGTCGATCACGTCGCGCGTCTCCTGCGCCACCATGCCCATATGCCAACGCGCATCCGCGCCCTTGGCCGCCACCGCATCGGCAAAGCGGTATCGCCGCCACGCGGCCCCGCCCCAGGCGTCCAGCAAAGCCTCATCCGGCGCGCCCACATCCACCTTGTCGCGCGCGTCGGACGTGTTGATCGTCCCCGTCCCGGCATAGACGACCGACCATCGCCGCGCCGCCTCGCCCAATGTCCGGCTGTTGTCAGCGTCGGGCCGCACAATGCCCGTCACCGTCACGCCCGTGCCCGCGTCGAACCGCGCCACCTGCGTGCGCGTGGTCGATCCGTCGGCGGTCAGGTCGATGCTCGCATAAATGCCTAGATTGGTCGGCGAATGGGCGCTGGTCGATGAAAAGACGATCCGCGCCTGCTGGCCAAAGGCGCTGCCCGTCCAGGGCCGCGACGACAGTTCGAACAGGCTCACATTGGCCGCGCCGATCTGTTCTGGCGCCGCCAGCGTGCCATAGGCCGCCTGCCCCACGAAATTGCAGTGGGTGGCGATCGAACTGCGATAGGAAATCACCGTGCACTGGGCAAAATTATTGGCCATGGCGTTCACCTGCGCTGCGCCGGTCGCGCTGGTCGTGTCCACAGTCACCACGCCCGTCACCGTCCCGCCGGTCGACGCCAGATAATCGCCGCTGGCATGGGTCGCCGCGCTGCCCAGCCCCAGCGCCGCCCGCGCCCCGGCCGCATCACTCGCGCCCGTCCCGCCATGGGCCAGCGCCAGCGTTCCGCCCAGCGTCAAAGTCCCGCTCACGCTCACCGGCCCGCCCGTGAGGGTCAGCCCGGTCGTCCCTCCCGACCCGTCGACGCTGGTCACCGTGCCCGCCGCGCTGCTCGTCCCCGCGCCGATATAGGCCCGCGCCGCCGCCGCATCGCCCTGCGTCAACACGCCCCGCCCGAACGCCGCAGTGCCCGCCGCCGCAATAGCGCTCAGGTCCGCGCTCGCCGCCTGCTTGCCCGCCAACCCGGCCTCGACCGCCGCGATGGCGTCGGCCTGAACAGCCAACCCACCAGCCAGCGCGTCAATACTATCCTGCTGCCCCGCCTGCGCCGCGCCGAGCGCCGCGACATCGCTCGCCAGCGCATCGGTCGCCGCCACGCCCGCCGCCAGCGCCGCGTCCAGCCCATCGACATCCCCGACGCCATGACCATGGCCCACGATCTGCGCCAGCCAGTCGGCAGTCGGCGTCAGCGCGACATGTTTCTCCCCGACGCTGAAATCCACCGCCGCGCCATCCGCGCTCGACGCCACCGGCTCGCGCGCCAGCAGGCCTTCGCCGTCCAGCCAGCCAATGCCCGTCTCCCACTCGCCCGGCGAAGCCACCCCGAAAATCGCATAGGGAAAACGCGCCTCGGCCTCCACCGCGTCGGCAAAGCGGCGATAGCCCGCCACCGCCCCGCCCAGCGCCAGCGGCCCCGCACCCCCGGCGTGGCAGACCTCCAGCACCAGGTCGGCAAATATGATCGGCTCCATCCCCGCCCCCGCTCAAACATGAAAACGGCCCCCTTCCGCATCCGGGAAGGGGGCCGCATGATTCCGACGAAAATGCCGCCGCTTAAGACGCGGCGAACTTCATCAATTTGATCGCTTCCGAATTGGCCACCGCGCCGCCGATCCGCTTCACCGCATAGAAATGCACGAACGGCTTGTTGCTGAACGGGTCGCGCAGGATGCTCGTCTCGCCCCGCTCCGCGATCACATAGCCCGCCGCGAAATTGCCAAAGGCGATGGACAGGCTGTCGGCGGCGATATCGGGCATGTCCTCGGCTTCGACCACCGGGTATCCCAGCAGGCTCGCGGGCTGCCCCGCGCTGAGCGAAGGCTGCCACAGGAACGCGCCGTCATCGGTCTTCAGCTTGCGGATCGCCGCCAGCGTGGCGGAGTTCATCACGAAACTCGCCCCCTGACGATAGGGCGCGCGCAGGCTCTGCACCAGGTCAATGAGCCGGTCGGCCGGGTCCGCGTCAAAAGCGCCCGCCGCGCCCGACGCCACATATTGCAGCGTGCCGAACGCCCGCGCGCCGTCCGCCGCGCTGCTCGTGGCATAGGTCAAAAAGCCCTTGGGCTTGTTCGTCCCATTGCCGTTGACGAAGGCCGCACCCTCCGCCGCCGCGAACTCGCGCGCGATCTCGCCCGCCAGCCAGCTTTCGACATCGAACGCCGCATCGTCCAGCATCGCCTGGCTCGCCGCCGGATTGGCGTAAAGCTCGCCCGCGGGCGGCGCGATCTCGTTGAAGGTCGGCGTCCCCGTCTCGGCCCGCGCGCCCGTCTCGCTGGCCCAGCCCGACACGATGCCGCCCGACGTCACCAGCTTGCGATAGCCCGCCGTGCCCGTCCGCACGACATTGGCGATGGCGCGGATCGGCGAAACGCTCTTCAGCGTCGCGTCGATCATCCCGTCAATCTCGCGCGGCACCGCATAGCCGCCCGCAGCGCCGGTCGCGCCCGAAAAGCTTTTCAACTCGACGCCCGCTTCCATGCCCTGGCGCAGATAGCGGTCGACAAAGGCCGCCCGCGCCGGATCGACGGCTCCGCCCTTCACTCCGTCCAGCGCCGGCCGCCCGGCCGCCACCACTGCCGCATCCATCCGCCCGCGCAAAGCCGCGACCTCCGCTGCGATCCCGTCGATCCTCTCCCCCTGAAGCACAGCGTCAAACGCCCCCTCCAGATCATCCGTCACCCGCACATCCATAATCATCTCCCGCTCGCCAAAAACAAAAAGGCCGCCCCAAACGGGACGGCCCAACAAAGAAAGAACTGATCCAGCCGCAACGAAATCGCCAGCAATGTTTGTCAGGCGAAGTCGAACGAACGGCCATTGCCCCCGTCATCCATTCACCGTAATTCTTGATCCTTCATCGGAGCATCCATGTCGCGCTCGAAAAAGATCATCGCCTGGATGGACCGCGATCTGGACCACAGCTTCCGCCCAGGCCAGAAACCCGCGTCGATGGTCATCATCTTCCTGCCGGTTCCATTCGCCATCGCGGGCGAAAGCCTGAGCCTGCCCCATCGACCGATCTGGGCCATCACCCTCTGCATTATGGCCCTGCTGGCGATCTTCTGGACCTGGCGCTACATCCGCGCCATGCGCCGCTTCGCGGCCAAATCAGACCGCATCTACGACATACGGACGAAGCATATGCTGCCCCCCGAATATGCCGACACCCACAGCGCCACCAAAGCCGCCAAACTCCGCGCGCTGCTCCGTCGGAACAAGGACCCCAAATGACCTATCCATCGGGCGCCAAAGCCGAAGCCCAGCTCTTCCTTCATACGATCAAAAGCAGTTTCGCCTTCACCGGCCGCGCCCGCCGAACCGAAGTCCTGCTCTACCACATATTCAGCGCCCTGGCAGGCGTGGTGCTCGGTTTCGTCGGAGGCGTTGTTCTTCCACAAGCCATCGCCGGGCCATTGATCGCGCTGTTTCAACTGATCGCCTTTGTCCCGATGGTGGCCCTCTTCGCCCGCCGCCTCCACGACCAGAGCCGTTCAAACTTTTGGCTCATCATATTGCCAATCGGTGTCGGCCTCAGCCATTTTCAGGGGCAGTTTTGCGGAACCACCGCAGTCTTTACGCGCGTCTACAACCTCGCCCACATCGCCGTCGTGATCCTTCTCCTCGCGCTCCTCTACTGGCCCGGCACCAAGGGCCCGAACGCCTATGGCCCCGACCCACGCCAGCCATGATGAACCTCACCCGCGACGGCGCGCAGCATATCCCCGCCGCCCTCGACGCCATCGCCCTCGCTACCCTCGAAGCCGCCTTCGCCGCGCTCCCGGCCGACCGCGCGGGCCAGCGCCTCACCGGCCTTGCGACCCTCGCGCCGCTCCTCGCGCCAACGGGCGCCATCGGCCGCCACGCCGCCGCCCATCTGGGCGACGCCGCCCGCCCCGTCCGGGCCCTCTTCTTCGACAAGAGCGCAGCAACCAACTGGGCGCTCGGCTGGCATCAGGATCGCACCATCGCCGTTACCGCCCCGGTCGAAACGCCCGGCTTCGGCCCCTGGACGGTGAAGCAGGGCATCCACCATGTCGCCCCGCCCCAGTCGCTGCTCGACGATATGCTCACCCTGCGCGTCCATCTCGACGATGTGGATGCGGGCAACGCCCCGCTCCTCATCGCGCCGGGTTCCCACCGCCATGGCCGGGTCGCCGAAGCGGATGTGCCCGCCCTCGTCCTCCGCTGCGGCGTCCATGCCTGCATCGCGCAGCGCGGCGACATCTGGCTCTACGCCACGCCGATCCTTCATGCGTCGGAAGCCGCCGCCAATCCCCGGCATCGCCGCGTCCTGCAACTCGACTACAGCGCCGATGCCCTGCCCGGCGGACTGGAGTGGCTCGGCGTCTGACCCTCCACCGCCACCACCCGCGCCATCGGCTGCATCGGATGGCTGACCAGGCTCACCTCCACCAGCTCCAGCGCCAGCAATTCGCGCGGTCCCGTCCCCCGCGCCGCCTTCACCCGGTAACCGAAGGACAGCCCGTCGACCTCCCCCGCGCGCAGCATCGCCGCCGCCCGCCGACCCAGCGCCCCGCGCGCCGACACCCGGCCGATCACGCGCAGGCCCCGCGCGTCCTCCTCCAGCCGCTCGACCGCGCCGATCACCTGCCCCGGCCCATGCTGCCACAATAAAGGCACCCCCGCCGCCGCCAGCCTGCCGCCAAAGGCCCCGCGCCGCACCACGTCCCCGCCCCGGTCCACCCGGTCGAACAAAGCCGCATAACCGGCAAAGCGCACATCGCCGCTCATCCCTTCACCAGCCCGACCAGCCCCGCCTTCACCGCAATCCCCAGCAACAGCAGCGCCATCCCGATCCGCACGACCCACCCGATCACCGCGCCCCGCGCCGCCTTCTTCGCGTCGCGCCAGGCGGAAAGCAATTCGCGCAGTTCGCGCATGTCCGCCGCCGCCCGCCGGTCCGACAGGCCCAGCCGCGCCAGCGCCCGCTCAGCGCCCAGCTCGCTCGCCTCCTCGATCAGCGCGCGGATCATCACCATGTCCGGCTCCGCCTGCGCCACCAGCCGCGCCAGCATCTCGCCCTCAACGCCCATCGCCCGCTCCCCTCACAGCTTCAGCAGCGCCCTCTTCTCCTCGGCGCTCAGGAAATCGGCCGCCGCGATCCGCTCCCACAGCGCGCTCTGCTCGTCCGACAGGGCGGGCACAGCGTCCAGGTCCGGCGCAATCTCCACCCCCGGCCACCAGTCGCCCAACCCCTGCCCCAGCGCGCCCGCGATCTTCGCGACCAGCGGCAATATCGCCTGCCGCCACAGCGCCTTGTTCGCCTCGCGATAATTGGCGTAGGCGTTGTCGCCCGGCAGCCCCAGCAACATCGGCGGCACGCCGAAGGCCAGCGCGATCTCCCGCGCGGCCGCCGCCTTCAACCCCACGAAATCCATCTCCGCCGGGGTCAGGCTCATCGCCTTCCAGCTCAGCCCCCCTTCCAGCAACATCGGCCGCCCGGCATTGGCCGCGCCCGCAAAGGCCGCCTCCATCTCGCGCTTCACCCGCTCATACTGGTCGGGCGTCATCACCGATCCATCGCCCGGATCATAGACCATCGCCCCGCTCGGCCGCGCCGCATTGTCCAGCAGCGCCTTGTTCCACACCGTCGCCGCATTGTGGATGGCGACCGCGCCCGCCGCCGCCCCGGCGCAACCCAACCCATAATGGTCGTCCAGCGGATGCAGCGCCTTCAAATGCACGATGCTGGTGCGCCCCGCCCCGTCCTGCGGCGTCAGTCGGGTGACGCTGTCGGCCACGCGATAGCTGTAGGCGGCGGGCCAGCCGCGCCCGTCCGGCTCCACCCGCACCCGTTCGGGGCGCAGCGCGAACAGCTCGGCGGGCATCCCGTCGGCTCCCGGCAAAATCTGCACATAGCCATTGCCGTGCAGCAACAGGTGACAGGCCAAAGTCTCGACCAGCCCCTGCCCGGCGGAACAATGACGCACCAGCGCCAGCGCGCGTTCCGCCTCCTCATGTCCCCCGGCCTTCAGCGCCGTCGCCCCCGCCCCTTCGGACACCAGCCGCACCGCCCGCTGCGCCACCGGATTGCCGATCACCCCGGCGCGCAACTGCGCCTCGTAACTGGCGGGCCATTCGCCCAGCGCCACCGCACCCGTGCCCCAGGCGCGCGCCAGCACCGGCCGCACCACCGGCGCGGCCGCCTTCGTCCCGAACCATTTCATATCAGCATCCCCATAATGCAAAAATCCCCTCCCCACCGGGGGAGAGGATCAAGGAAGGCCAGCGGACAGCGCCGGCTGTCGAAACGCACTATCGGGGATCAGCGCCCCTTTACGGATTGCGCCGCAATACCCGGTCGCACACCTTATTGGTGCCTTCGCTCTTGCCGATCACCCGGCCCGCGACAGCGCCCGCCGCGCCAGCGAGCAGCGTTTCGCCCAGGCCGCCGCCCGCCAGCACGCTGACGCCCGCGCCACCCGCCGCGCCGATCACCGTGCCCTTGTCGCGGCCCTTCTTCGCCTGAAGCAGACAATAACGCACATCGTCCCGGTCGCGCGGCGTTGCGCGCGCCACCCGCGCCTTTTCCTTGGCGTTCAGGCTCGCCGCCATCGCCGGGGTCGCGATCAGGCTGATGCCCACCGCCGCGCCCCATATCGCCGCCCATTTCATAACCAGTCTCCGTTCGTTACACTTCACGAACGGAAAACGAGCGGATCGGCTTGTGGTTCCCGCTCACATCCCCCGCACCCGCGCCTCTCCGCGCTGGGCCAGCATGATCTCGCTCAAGGCCCAGATCAGCGCGTCGGCCCGGTCGGGGGAGCGCCCCGGCCCCTGATAACCGCCCCCGCTCACAAAACCGCAAAGCTGGTCCTCCAGCATCGGGAAAGCGCCCAGATGCATCACCCGCCCGACCTCATAGAGCGCCGCTATCGGCTCGGCCCGCGCCACCTTGCCCCGCGTCGCATGGACCAGCCGCACCGGCAGGTTCGCTTCCGCCGCGCGCAGCACGCTCTCCACCATCGCGCCGCCGTTATTGGCTTCGGCTATCACCCGGTCCGCGCCGTGTGCCGCCGCCGCGCCCGCCACCGCCCGCGCCCAGCCTTCCGGCCCCAGCCCCTCGACGCTGGCGTCGGCGATCACATAGCCGCGCCCGTCGGCATCCTGCCCGGCGACGACAATGCCGCAAGCGTCCCGCCCGATCCCGGCGGGCGGATCGACCCCCACCACCACCCGGACCAGCAGCGCCCCGGCATCCGCCAAGCCCGCCACATGCGCTGCGCGGCACCGCTCGATCAGCGCGCGGCTCCACAGCGCGCCGGCAATCTCCTCGATCAGCTCGCCGTCCAGTTCCTGCCGCCCCAGCCGGGTGCCGCCATAATATTTCATCATCCGCGTCAGGAAATCGGGGGCCAGATGCGCCATATTGTCGCCCGTCCGCCCGCGCGTCGCCACCACGTCGCCTGCCTCCGTCGCCGCGGCGCGCGCCATCAGCGCGCGGACCAGCGGCACCGGACGCGGCGTCGTCGTCGCCACCACGCGCGGCCGCCGCCCCAGCCGCATCCCCATCATCAGATTGTCCCAGGCCGCCTCGCCATGCGGCCATTTGGCGATCTCGTCGGCCCAGCCATGGCTGAACTGCGGCCCGCGCAGCGCCTCGGGGTCGGCCGCGCCGAACAATGTCGCCATCGCGCCGTTTGGCCAGATCAACCGGCGCAGCGCCGGGGCAAAGGCGGGCCGGTTCCACCAGGGCGCAATGGCCAGCAGCCCCGATGCCCCCTCCACCATCACGCTGCGCGCCTCGTGCAGGCTCGCAGCCACCAGCGCGATCCGCGCCTTGCCGTCCTGTTCCGCAATGCCGCGCACCCATTCCGCCCCGGCCCGCGTCTTGCCGAAACCGCGCCCCGCCATCATCAGCCATGTCGACCAGTCGCCCGGCGGCGCCATCTGTTCGGGCCGCGCCGTCCACGCCCATTCATGCGCCAGCCGCTCGGCCGCCGCCGCGTCCAGCCCCGCCAGCAACCGCTCGCGCTCCTCCGGAGGTTGCGCCGCCAGCCATTCCATGTCCGAACGCGGCATCTGCTTCCCCCGAAATCACCACTCTCAATCGCCGTCGTCGCCGGTCGCCCGCCGCCGCTGCCGCACCTCATCCAGCACCCGGCGCATCCGGGCGAGCGCATCCTCGCCATCGGGCCGGTCGCGCATCTCCTCGGCGCGCAACGCCGCCACCGTACCCCGATGCGCCAGCAACAGCCGCACCCCCACCTGCAAAGGCACGCCGCGCCGGATCTTGCGGCTCTTCACCGCCCCCTCGCTGTCCAGGACGATGTCTTCCTGCTCGCTGCCGAACAGCGTCTGGCGCAGCAGCAACGCCTCCAGTTCGGCATAACCGATGCTCAACGCCTGCGCCCATTCACGGGCAAAGGCCGGGTCGCGCCGCTTCTGCTCATAGGCGCTGGAACTGGACTTCTTCGCAGCCCGCGCCGCCTCCGTCACATTGCAGGTCGCCGCCAGCGTCTCCATGAATTTGCGCCGCCGCGCGGTCGTCCACCCGTCCTTGCGCACCGTGCGCAACTGCGCCGGGGCGTCGCCGCTGGCGATCCTTGTGCGCGCCACGGTCATCCCGCGCGCCTCCTCCTCATCCGCCATGGCCTCTCCCCGTGCAAAAGGCGCGCGAAAGGCCCCGGCCATCAAGGCCAGGCTCATCTCGCTCACCCTCTCAGAAATTTGATGACCGCCAGCGCCCCGCGCCCGCCCGGCATCAAAAAACCGACGGGACGGCAGGATCGGGCGACCTCGCCGCCCGTTGTTCGATCCCACCGCCGCGTCGGCGACTCACAATTCCCAATATCGTCATTTGTGCCATATCAGCGTGACGATGTCAATATAAAATAACCAAATGGGTTATTTCATCAAATCACGCCCCATCATCGCCTTTTCCGCCGCCAGCGCCCCGGCAAAGCTCTCGCGGGCCACCAGCCTGTCCAGCCAGGCCCGAACCCCGGGCCACTGCGCGGAAAAGGGCGTTTCGCTGCAATAGGCAACCGTCAGCAGCGGACAGGCCACGGCAATATCCGCCAGCGTCAGCCCGTCGCCCACCAGCCAGCCCGTCTGCGCCAGCACGGTTTCGATATAGTCCATCAGCGGCGGCAACTCTTTCGTTTCGGCGGCGTCGGCCACCGCCGCGTCCACCGGCATGCCCAGCAGCGGCCCGACCATGCGGTTGAACACGATTTTGACGCCCGCCGGTTGCAGGATGGTGTCGCCAAATTCCTCGAACCAGATGGTTTTGGCGCGGGCGCGCGGATCGGCGGGGATCATCGCCGGTTCGGGCTGCAACGCCTCCCAATAGGCGACGATGGCGCTGCTGTCGGACAGGGTGAAATCACCGTCGGCCAGCGCGGGCATCTTGGCAAAGGGCGACGCGGCCCTGAACGCATCGCCGCCCTGCCCAAAGCCCGCAGGCACCACGTCCAGCGCAATCCCCTTTTCCGCCGCGACGACGATCGCCTTGCGGACAAAGGGCGAGGCCCGCATTCCATAGAGAATCATGGCATCACTCCTTTTGCCGTTTTCAACGGCGCCGGTCATGCCATATCAGTTTCAATATGCAACTATTATTATATGACAGGCTGCGTCAGCACACATCCTCCTCGCGCACCACCGGCCGCGCCTCGCGTGTCGCCCGCATCCGGCTCGCGGCATCATTGGGGTCCGAAGTCAGCACGACATGATCCTCATGCACCTCCAGCAGCACCCCGGCGAAAGGGAACCCCTCCAGGCTGCCGGTCACGCGGTAACTGACCGAATCGCCCGCCTTGAACGTCGCCGGGTCCGTGTTGAACGTGAACGGGCAACCGCCCTCACCCATGCCTTGCATCGTTGCATTCTCCTCTCTGCCGCACAGCTAACCACAGCCGCCACCGCGATCAAGTCTGCGGCTTTATCCTGTCATCATCCGCCGCTATGGCCCGGCCGATGCATATCCGCCCCGCCACGCCTGACGATCTGCCCGCCCTCCACGCCGTCATCGAACGCGCCTATCGCGGCGACAGCGCCCGGCAGGGCTGGACCTTTGAAGCCGATCTCCTCACTGGCCCGCGCACCGACCTTGCCGAACTGCAATCGCTGCTCGACGATCCGGCGCAAGCGCTGCTGATGGCGACCGGCCCAGATGGCCAGCCCATCGGCTCGGTCGTGGTCGCAAACCTTGGCGACGGCATCGCCTATCTGGGCATGCTCAGTATTGAACCGACGCTTCAGGCCGCCGGGCTCGGCCGCCGCCTGATCGCCGCGGCCGAGGACCATGCCGTCCATCATTTCGGCGCGCGAACGATGGAAATGACGGTCATCGACGCCCGCGCCGAACTCATCGCCTATTATCAGCGGCGCGGCTATGTCCTCACCGGCGAAACCCGTCCCTTCCCGCTGTTGACGGACCCGCCCTTGTCCATGGTCGTGCTGGCAAAATCGCTGGCGGCCCCGGCGCATCTCGGCTAGGCCGTCGCCCGATGCTCACCCGCCTCTATCAATGGACGCTGGCCAAGGCCGCCCATGCCCATGCGGAACGCTGGCTGTTCGCCATCAGCTTCATGGAATCCAGCTTCTTCCCCATTCCGCCACATCCGCTGCTCGGCCTCATGTGCCTCGCGCGGCCGGAACGGGCGCTGCGCTACGGCCTCATCTGCACCATCGCCTCGGTACTGGGCGGCCTGCTCGGCTATGGTATCGGCCACTTCGTCTACGAAGCGGTCGGGCAACAGATTCTCTCGGCGCTCGGCCTGTCGGCGAAATTCCCTGTCGCGGCCTGCTATCTACGAGACAATGCCGCGCTGATTATTCTGGCCAAAGGCGCGACGCCGATCCCGTTCAAGCTCATCACGATCACGGCGGGCTTCATCGGCCTGTCGCTGTTCACCTTCCTGTGGGCCAGCATCCTCTCCCGCGCGTTCCAATTCATGCTGGTGGGTTTCCTGTTCTGGAAATTCGGCCGCCCGATCAAGGCGTTCATCGAAAAATATCTGGCCCTCCTGTCGGCCCTGTTCCTGGTGCTGGTGGTGGGCGGCTTCATCGCCGCGTCGATGCTGTCCGGCGGCAATTCAAGGAGCGACAAGTGCAGCCAGGCCACTCTCTCCTCGCTCCGCTAGAGCGGCTGGCCGCGCCCGCGCGCCGCCGCCCCCGGCTCACCGCGCTCCTTATCGGCGCGGCGTCGGCCACCGGTTTCGAACCGCTGTCGCTGTGGACCGTCGCCCTCATCTGCTTCGCCATATTATTGGGCCTGATCGAAAGCGCGCCGGACCGCCGCTCCGCCTTCCTGCGCGGCTGGCTGTTCGGGCTTGGCCATTTCACCATCGGCCTCAACTGGATCGCCCACGCCTTCACCTTTCAGGACGCGATGCCGCACTGGTTCGGCTATCCGTCCGTGGCGCTCCTCTCGCTCTATCTGGCGGTCTATCCCGGCCTCGCGGCGCTCGCGACATGGTGGACCGCGCGCCGCATCGCCGCGCCTCCCGCCGCATTCGTCATCCTGTTCGCGGCCTGCTGGCTGGTGTCGGAATGGCTGCGCGCGACATTGTTTACCGGCTTCGCCTGGAACCCGCTGGGCGCCGTCGCCCTGCCCACGGGCCTCGCCATCGCCGCGACGCTGGTCGGCACCTATGCGCTCGGCGCGCTCGTCGCACTGTCGGCAGGCGCAGTCAGGCTCGCCTTTACCGGCCATTGGAAGCCCGCCGCCGCGCTGTTCGCGCCCATCGCCGCCATCGCGCTCTGGGGCTTGCTGACCCCGCCGCCAGAAACCCCGGTCGGCGCGCCGCGCATTCGCGTGGTCCAGCCCAATATTGGCCAGCAGGACAAACACTCGCCCGCTTTGGAAGAAGCCAATTTCCGCAAGCTCGCCGCGCTTTCCGGCCCGCGCCGCCCGGCCCCGCGCCTCATTTTCTGGCCCGAAGACGCCATTCCCGCCTGGCTCGACATGGAACCGGAATGGCGGGAGCGGCTGGCCAGCCTGCTCGGCCCCGGCGACCTGCTGATGACTGGCGGGACCAAGGTCTATTTCAAGGAAACCGACAAGGGCTTCTACACCGACCGGGTGCTGGCTGGCGCGAACAACAGCCTGTTCATCGTCACCCCCGACGCCCGCCTGCTCGGCCGTTACGACAAGTCCCACCTCGTCCCCTATGGCGAATATCTGCCGATGCGCTCGATCCTCTCGCCCATCGGCCTGTCGCGCCTTGTCCCCGGCGACGCCGATTTCTGGCCCGGCCCCGGCCCGCAAAGCATGACCCTGCCCGGCGCGCCCGGCCGCCCGACGATGCTGATGGGCGGGCAAATCTGTTACGAAATCATCTTTTCGGGCCATGTCGTCGACGCCGCCAATCGCCCCGCCTTCCTCTTCAACCCGTCCAACGACGCCTGGTTCGGCAGTTGGGGGCCGGTCCAGCATCTGGCGCAGGCGCGGCTGCGCGCCATCGAGGAAGGCCTGCCCATCGTCCGCTCGACGCCGACCGGCATTTCCGCCGTCATCGACGCGCGCGGCCATGTCCGCGCCGCCATCGCCCATAACCGCGCGGGCTATCTCGACACCGGCCTGCCGCCGCCCCTGCCGCCGACGCTGTTCGCCCGGATCGGCAACTGGATGGTGCTGATTGTCGCGGCCGCGCTTGGCGCGCTGGCCTTTGCAATTGCCAGACGCGCAAGCCGGGGCTAAAGCGCATATAACATTTTCTTTATATCCTGCCCTTGCGCCATCAGCTATCGGGAGTCCCATGCGCAGCAATTATCTCTTCACGTCGGAATCCGTCTCCGAAGGCCATCCCGACAAAGTCGCCGACCAGATTTCCGACGCCATCGTCGACCTGTTCCTGTCGAAGGACCCCGAAGCCCGCATCGCCTGCGAAACGCTGACGACGACGCAGCTTGTCGTGCTGGCTGGCGAAATCCGCTGCAAGGGCGTCTATGAAAATGGCGCCTGGGCGCCGGGGGCGCAGGACGAAATCGAAAAGGCGGTGCGCGATACCGTCAAGCGCATCGGCTATGAACAGGAAGGCTTCCACTGGGAAAGCCTGCGCTTCGAAAACAATCTCCATGGCCAGTCCGCCCACATCGCCCAGGGCGTCGACGCCAGCGGCAACAAGGATGAAGGCGCGGGCGACCAGGGCATCATGTTCGGTTTCGCCTGTGACGAAACCCCCGATCTCATGCCAGCGACGCTGGATTACAGCCACAAGATTCTGGAAGCCATGGCAGCCGACCGCCACAGCGGCGCCGCCCCCTTCCTGGAACCCGACGCCAAGAGCCAGGTGACGCTCCGTTTCGAAAACGGCAAGCCCGTCGCCGCCACCGCCATCGTCGTGTCGACCCAGCACAAGCCGGGCTATGACGAAGGCGCGAACGAGGCTCAGCTCCACGCCTATGTGAAGTCGGTCGTGGCCAGGGTGATCCCGGCCGCCCTGCTGTCGGACGCCACCGTCTATCATATCAACCCGACCGGCAGCTTCGAAATCGGCGGTCCCGATGGCGACGCGGGCCTCACCGGCCGCAAGATCATCGTCGACACCTATGGCGGCGCATCACCCCATGGCGGCGGCGCGTTCAGCGGCAAGGATCCGACCAAGGTCGACCGCTCGGCCGCTTACGTCACCCGCTATCTGGCGAAGAATGTCGTTGCCGCAGGCCTTGCCAGGCGCTGCACGATCCAGGTCGCCTACGCCATCGGCGTGTCCGAACCGCTGTCGCTCTATGTCGACACCCACGGCACCGGCACGGCCCCCGACGACGCGTTGGAAGCCGCCATCGCAAGCGTGGCGAAGGACAAGCTGGGCGGTCTCACCCCGCGCGGCATCCGCGTGGGGCTGGGCCTCAACAAGCCGATCTACAGCCCGACGGCCGCCTATGGCCATTTCGGCCGCAAGGCGGATGGCGATTATTTTCCCTGGGAACGCACAGACCTCGTCGACGCGCTGAAGGCCGCGATCTAAGCCCGCCTCGCCTCGGCACCGGCCAGCAAAAAGGGCTGCGGAGATCGTCTCCGCAGCCCTTTTCTCTCGGTGCGACCCGATGAATGGTTCAGGCGGGCGCCTGATCGAACAGCGCCATGATTGCCTCCAGCGCCGCCGGGCTCTCGATCGTCGGCGGCATGGCGATCTTCTCGCCCGCCGCCACCTTCCGCAGCGCCGCGCGCAAAATCTTGCCCGACCGCGTCTTTGGCAGCGCGCCCACGACATGCACCTCCTTCAGCGCCGCCACCGGACCCAGTTCGTCGCGGACCATCTTCACGATCTCGCGCTCCAGCGCCGCATTGTCCCACTGGCCGACCTTGGCCACGGCAAAGGCCATGGGGATCATCCCCTTCAGCGCATCGTCGACGCCGATCACCGCGCATTCGGCGATGGCCGGGTGGCTGGCGACGATCTGCTCCATCTGCCCGGTCGACAGGCGATGACCCGCCACGTTGATGATGTCGTCGGTGCGGCCCATGATGTTGACGAAGCCGTCGGCGTCGATATGCCCGGCGTCGCCCGTCTCATAATGGCCGGGGAAGGTCGCGAACGCCTTGGCGTAGCCCGCCTCATTGTTCCACAGCCCAGCATAGCAGCCCGGCGCCAGCGGCATCGTCATCACGACTTTGCCCGTCTCGCCGGCCGGCACATCCTCGCCGCCATCGTCAACGATGCGGAAAGCGAAGCCGGGCACGGGGAAGCCCGCACTGCCCGCCTTGCGCCGCGTATCGCCCAGCCCCAGGCAGGTCGCCAGCGCGGGCCAGCCCAGTTCGGTCTGCCACCAATGGTCGATCACCGGCAGTTTGAGATGCTCTTCAGCCCAGTGGATGGTGTCGGGGTCCGCCCGCTCGCCCGCCAGGAACATGGCGCGCAGATTGCCCGTGCCGATATCGGCGATGAAGCGCCCGTCCGGATCCTCCTTGCGCACCGCGCGGATGGCGGTCGGCGCAGTGAAGAATATCCGCACATCATTGCGCGCAATGGTGCGCCAGAATGTGCCCGCGTCCGGCGTGCCCACCGGCTTGCCCTCGAACAGCAATGTCGTCGCCCCGGCGATCAACGGGCCATAGGCGATATAGCTGTGCCCGACGACCCATCCCACGTCGGACGCGGCCCAGAACACCTCACCCGGCTGGATGCCATAGATATTGGCCATGCTCCACGCGAGCACCACCGCGTGGCCGCCATTCTGGCGCACCACGCCCTTGGGCATCCCCGTCGTGCCGGACGTATAGAGGATGTAGAGCGGATCGGTGGCCTTCACCGGCACGCAATCGGCCGGTTCCGCCTGCGCCAGCGCGCCCGCCCAGTCGATGTCGCGCCCGTCCTGCATCGGCGCCGTCGCCTGCGGCCGCTGCAACAGGATGACGCCGCTTACCTTGTGCTGCGCCAGTTGCAGCGCATGGTCGACCAGCGGCTTATAGGGGATGACCTTGCCGCCCTCGATCCCGCAGGATGTGGTCAGCAGCAATTGGGGCGTCGCGTCGTCAATGCGCTTGGCCAATTCCGGCGCGGCGAACCCGCCGAACACCACCGAATGGATCGCGCCGATCCGCGCACAGGCCAGCATCGCGAACAGCGCCTGCGGGATCATCGGCATGTAAATGATGACGCGGTCGCCCTTGCCCACGCCCTGCGCCGCGATCATGCCCGCCGTCCGCGCCACATGGTCGCGCAATTGCGCGAAGGTGAACGTCGTGCGCGTGTCGGTCACCGGGCTTTCGTAAATGAGCGCAATGTCGTCGCCCCGGCCCGCCTCGACATGGCGGTCGACCGCATTGTGGCACGTATTCATCACCCCGTCGGCGAACCAGCCCTCGCCATCCCGCCATCCGGCTTGCGGCTTCACCTGCCAAACTATCGCTTCGGCAGCCTTCAGCCAGAAGCCGTTGGCGTCAGCGCGGCTCGCGGCATAGCTTTCCATATAGGCTTGCGACATGGCTCTCTCCCTTACTGGTCACCATCATGCAGCAAATCGCCCATCGCCGCTATTCGACCATGGTCGGGCCGGGTTGTTACGTACTGAAAATAAGACGGCGGCCTCCAAGTGGAAGCCGCCGCCCTTTTTCGTCGCCTTGCGGCTTCGTCCGATCAGTCGTCGATATTGCGACGGAAGGTTTCGGGCAGGAACATCAGGCCCACGACAACGGTCAGCGCCGCGACCACGACCGGATACCACAGGCCATAGTAGATATCGCCGGTCGCCGCGACCATGGCGAAGGCCGTGGTCGGCAGGAAGCCGCCGAACCAGCCATTGCCGATATGATAGGGCAACGACATGGAGGTGTAGCGGATGCGGCTGGGGAAGAGTTCAACCAGCATGGCGGCGATCGGGCCATAGACCATCGTCACCAGCATCGCGAGCGCCCACAGGATGGCGACGACCGCCACCTTGTTGATCCGGGCGCTGTCCGCCTTGGCGGGATAGCCAGCCTCGGCAAGGCCGGCTTTCAGGCTGTCCTGAAACGCGGCGATCGCCGCCTTCTTGTCCTCGCCGGTCAACCCCTTGGGGTCGGGCGCGGTGAAGCTGACCGAACCGACCTTGACGACCGCCGCAGCGCCCGCCGTCGCTTCTTCGTTGGCATAGCTGACGCCGGTCTTGGCCATGTAGGCCTTGGCGATGTCGCAGCTCGACTGGTCGAACTTGTTCTTGCCCACCGGGTCGAACTGGAACGAACATTCGGCCTGGCTGGCAAAAATCGTCACCGGCGACGCCTTCTGCGCCTGCGCCAGCGCCGGGTTGGCGGCGTCGGTCAGCGCCCCGAACAGCGGAAAATAGGCGATGGCGGCCAGGGCGCAGCCGCCCAGGATGATCGGCTTGCGGCCGATCCTGTCCGACAGCCAGCCGAAGAAGACAAAGAAGGGCGTGGCCAGCGCCAGCGCGATGGCGATCAGGATGTTCGCGGTCGCGCCATCCACCTTCAGCGTCTTTTCCAGGAAGAACAGGGCGTAAAACTGGCCCGCATACCAGACGACCGCCTGACCCGCGACCGCCCCCAGCAGCGCGATGATGACCCAGCGCAGATTGCCCCACTGGCCAAAGGCTTCGGTCAGCGGCGCCTTCGACGTCGTGCCCTCGTCCTTCATCTTCTGGAAAACCGGGCTTTCGTTGAGCTGCAGACGGATCCACATCGAAACGCCCAGCAGCACGATGGAGATCAGGAAGGGCAGACGCCATCCCCATGCCGCAAACGCCTCCTCGCCCAGCGCAAAGCGGAAACCGATGACCACCAGCAGCGCCGCGAACAGGCCGAAGGTCGCCGTGGTTTGAATCCAGCTGGTATAAAGGCCGCGCTTGCCCTCCGGCGCATGCTCCGCGACATAGGTCGCCGCGCCGCCATATTCGCCGCCCAGCGCCAGCCCCTGCGCCAGTCGCATGACCACCAGGATGATGGGCGCCGCCACGCCGATGCTGGCATAGTTCGGCAACAAGCCGACCGCAAAGGTCGACAGGCCCATGATGCCCATGGTGACGAGGAACGTGTTCTTGCGCCCGACAAGGTCCCCGATCCGCCCGAACACCAAAGCGCCGAAGGGACGCACGGCAAAGCCCGCCGCGAACGCCGCCAGCGCAAAGATGAAGGCGGTAGTTTCGTTCACGCCCGAAAAGAACTGGGCCGAAATATAGGTGGCCAGCAGGCCGTAAAGGTAGAAATCATACCATTCGAACACCGTGCCCAGCGAGGAAGCGGCGATGACCAGCTTTTCCCCCTGCGTGGCCTGATGATGCTTTGGCAGACTGTCATAGGTCGATGCCATTGATCCTCTCCTCACCAAAAAAATCAGAACGTATATTTCGCCGCCATTTCGACGCGGTCCATCTGCCCCTTCAAGCCGCTGACCACTTCGCGCTGAGCGTGGCGATATTCGATGCCCAGGTCCAGATTCCTGACCGGCGACCAGAACAGGTTGCCCGCGAAGCTATAGGCTTCCGCGTTGGCGAGATCCGGCGCAAGGATGCCGCCGGGATAATCGGCGTGCTGATACCCGACCATGAAGGTCGACCGGACGGTCGGCGTCCAGCCCAGCTTGACCGCCGCAAAACCGGCGAAATTGTCGACCACATGCAGCCGGCCGTCGACCGTCGCGTCATAAATGGCGTCCGGCGCATAACCGACCGTCAGATAACGGCCCAGCCCATGACCATAAGTCGCCAGGAACCGCACATCATGCCGCCCCTTGGGGCCGAAAGGAATCTTGCCGCCCACGGTCGCGCCCCAACCCATCGCCTTGTCGCCCGCGCCATTGCTGTGGAATGACAATTCGCGCACCAGCCCGGCCACATGGATTTCGCCCAGCCTGCCCTTGTAGGCGAGCTTGGCGATCAGGTCTGGCATCCGGTCCTGATCGGTGTCGACCAGCGCGGGCGCGGTCGTCGTCATGGTTTCGGTCTGCGGATTTTCGGCCGCCAGATAGAGGCTGAGTTCGCTGCTCAATGGCTGGCGATACTGGATCATCATCTGCCGCACGAAGATCGCGCCGTCCATCGGCCCCACGAAATCGGTGGTTTCGGGCAGATGCCCCGCATTCTGGAACGTCGTCCATTCCTGCCCGACCAGCCAGTCGCCATAGGTCAGGAAACCACGGCGAAAGGTCGGCGTATAGGCGTTTGTCGCCCGCTGCGCGCCGAGCGGCGCCGCAGCCAGCGCGAAATCGAACTCGATATGGCTCTTCAGTTCCTTGCCGCCCAGCGGCGTCGCGGTGTCGAAGAACAGACGGGTCTGGCGGGCATGGCCGATCACGTCCTTGCTGCTGTGGCCGCCGCCCACGGGGATGGTCTGGGGCAGGAAAAACTCCTTGCCCAGCGACCCGCCAGCAACCTCGCCATCGTCATATCGGGTCGCGCTGGCCACCACTTTGACGAAACCGCCCATCTTGAAGGTGGTGGCGCCGACCCTGAACCCTTCGGCCGGGGCGGAGGGCCTGGCTTCCAGCGCGGCGAGCCGGGTGTCGGCCTTCTGCGCGACCTCAGCGGACATCGCCGCCTGCTGCGCGGTGTCCTGTTGCTGCGCGCGCGCTGCCGCCAGTTCGCCGCGCAGGGCGCTGACCGCCGCTTCCAACTGGTTGAGACGCGCCTCCAATTCCGCCTCGCGGGCAGTCGGCTCGGCCGCCTGGGCAAGACCGGGGCACATCGCGACCAGCGCGATGCCGGCCATCCACTGAACATATTGGTGCGATTTCCGCATCATCCTCTCCCTGGTTCATCGTGCCGGGCCGATTATTGTTCTGGCCCGGTTCGCCGGATGGTCCGCATCATCCCTTGGACCGGGGGGGTATGAGAAGGACGACGATGGTAGTAGACCGATCCCACTTTGGTATGGGCTGCACGCCTTGGCCCCAGAGGCTAAAAGCGTGCAAAATGGTCAGGAGTGGTATGGATGAGCGAGGCAGTTTACCCGGTTCCCGCACACATCGCGGCCAGCGCGACGATCACGGCTGAAAAAGCCGCCGTGATGCGCGCTGCGGTGCAGCAGGATCCCGACGCCTTCTGGCGGCAGGAGGCCCGGCGGCTCGACTGGATCACGCCTTTCACCCGCGTCAACGACAGCAATTTCAACGAAGCCGATTTCGCGATCAGCTGGTTTTCCGACGGTCAGCTCAATGTTTCGGCCAATTGCCTCGACCGGCATCTGGAAACCCGCGGCGATCAGGCGGCGATCATCTGGGAGGGCGACAACCCTGCCGAAAGCCGCGTCATCACCTATCGCCAGTTGCATGAGGAAGTGTGCCGCTTCGCCAATGTGCTGAAGGATCAGGGCGTCCGTCGCGGCGACCGCGTGACCATCTATTTGCCGATGATCCCCGAAGCCGCCTTCGCGATGCTGGCCTGCACCCGCATCGGCGCGATTCACTCCATCGTTTTTGGCGGATTTTCCCCCGACAGCCTCGCCAGCCGCATCAGGGATTGCGATTCGCGCCTGGTCATCACCGCTGACGAAGGATTGCGCGGCGGCAAATCCGTCCCCCTAAAGGCCAATGTCGACGCGGCGCTCGACCATTGCGCCTCGGTCGAAAAGGTCATCGTCGTGCAGCGCACCGGCGGCGCGGTGAAGATGGTGGAAGGACGCGACCTGTTCTACGCCCCGCTGCGCGACGCGGCGTCCGTCGATTGCCCCTATGAAGCGATGGGCGCGGAAGACCCGCTGTTCATCCTCTACACGTCGGGCTCCACCGGCACGCCCAAGGGCGTACTGCATACGACCGGCGGCTATCTGCTCTGGGCCTCGCTCACCCATGACTATGTGTTCGATTACAAGCCGGGCGAAGTCTACTGGTGCACCGCCGACATCGGCTGGGTCACGGGTCACAGCTACGTCGTCTATGGCCCGCTCGCCAATGGCGCGACGACCCTGATGTTCGAAGGCGTCCCCAACTATCCCGACCACAGCCGATTCTGGCAGGTGTGCGACAAGTGGAACGTCGCGATCTTCTACACCGCCCCCACGGCGCTGCGCGCGCTGATGCGCGAAGGCGACGATTATGTGAAGTCGTCCAGCCGCAAATCGCTGCGCATTCTGGGCAGCGTGGGCGAACCAATCAATCCGGAAGCCTGGGAATGGTATCACCGCGTCGTCGGCGAGGATCGCTGCCCCATCGTCGACACCTGGTGGCAGACGGAGACCGGCGGCATCCTGATCGCGCCGCTGCCCGGCGCCACCGCCCTCAAACCCGGCTCGGCCACCCAGCCCTTGTTCGGCGTGGAACCGGTGCTGGTCGATGCCGAGGGGAAGGTGCTGGAAGGCGCGACCGACGGCAACCTGTGCATCGCGCAAAGCTGGCCGGGCCAGATGCGGACGGTCTACAACGACCATGACCGCTTCTTCCAGACCTATTTCTCGACCTATCCGGGCTATTATTTCACCGGCGACGGCTGCCGCCGCGATGCCGATGGCTATTACTGGATCACCGGCCGCGTCGACGACGTCATCAACGTGTCAGGTCACCGCATGGGCACGGCCGAAGTCGAAAGCGCGCTGGTCGCCCATGCCAAGGTGGCCGAAGCCGCCGTGGTCGGGATGCCGCACGCAATCAAGGGACAGGGCATTTACGCCTATGTCACGCTGAACGCCGGCGAAGAGGGCGACAATGCCCTGCGCAAGGAACTGGTCGCATGGGTCCGCCGCGAAATCGGCCCGATCGCGACGCCCGACGTCATCCAGTTCGCGCCGGGCCTGCCCAAGACCCGGTCGGGCAAGATCATGCGCCGCATCCTGCGCAAGATCGCCGAAGGCGACGTCTCCTCGCTGGGCGATACGTCGACCCTCGCCGATCCTTCCGTCGTCGATCATCTGATCGCCGACAGCCGGCTTGTGAATGCCTGAAAAAAGACGTTAAAAAAGACGCCAATCTTATCGAAACGACAGAGAGGACGCCAAGCTGGACTCCCGCGGCACCATATTGGTGGCGGACGATCATCCGCTGTTCCGCCAGGCGATGGTCATGGCGGCGTCCACGGTAGCGCCACAGGCGCGCATCGTGGAGGCCGCCACGCTGGACAGCGCGGTGCTGGCTTCGGCCGCGAGCGATCTCATCCTGATGTTGCTCGACCTTAAAATGCCGGGATCAGCGGGCTATTCCGGCGTCGCCCTGCTCCATGCGGAACGGCCGTCGGTGCCCATCCTGGTGGTGTCCAGCGCCCAGGCGCAGATCGCCGGTCCCGAAGCGCGTCGTTACGGCGCGGTCGGGTTCATCGGCAAGGATCAGGATCTGGAAACGATCGAGCAGGCGATCGCCGCCGCGCTCGCGGGCGATGCCCCGCCCGTGCCGCCGCCGCCCGTCAACGATGCGGTGGACGACATGGCGGGGAAGGTCGCCTCGCTCACGCCCACCCAGTTGCGCGTGCTGCTGGGCGTGCTCGACGGGCAACTCAACAAACAGATCGCCTATGAACTGGGCGTCGCGGAATCGACGATCAAGTCGCACATGACCATCGTGCTGTCGAAACTGGGGGTGCAGAACCGCACGCAGGCCGCGCTCGCCGCCCGCGCCCTTGGCCTTCAGCCGCGAGACTGATTCTACTGATTATTCGGCCGCCCGCGCCGCCGCGACCTCTTCGGCCAGCCACTGGTCCAGCCGCTGCGCCTCCAACGGCTTGGGCAGCACATCCACCCGCCGCTGCGCCGCCCGCGCCAGCATGGCCGATCCCCGCTCGGCCGTGACCAGCAGCGCCGGCAATCCGGGATCGCGCGCGCGCAGCGCGTCGATCAGGTCGATGCCGTCGCCACCGTCGCCCAGATGATAGTCGATGATCGCGGCGTCGAACGGGCCGGGCGCCGCCAGCGCCGTCGCCTCATCGGCGGCGGCCAGCACCTGATGGCCGCCCGCCGACAGCAGCGCCTTCATGCCTTCACGATTGACCGCATCGTCGTCGACCACCAGCAATTTTAGGCCAGTGACGGGGAAAAAGGCCGCCGCAGCCCGCGCCTTGCCAGGAACGGCCCCGGTCTGCGCCATCGGCAGGGTCAGGGTGAAACGGCTGCCCCGCCCGACCGTCGACCGGACCTCGACCGTCCCGCCGATCAGCGGCGCCGCCCGCTCGACAATGGCGAGGCCGAGGCCAATGCCCGACTCGGTCCCCTGCCCGAGCCGCTCGAACTCGCGGAAGATCAGCGCCAGCTTGTCGTCGGGAATGCCGATGCCGGTGTCGTAAACCTCTACCCGCACCTGTCCGCCGCGCCGCCGCGCCCCGATCACCACGCGCCCGTCCTTGGTGTAGCGTATGGCGTTGGACAGGAAATTCTGGAGGATGGAGCGCAGCAAGGTGCGGTCGGTTTCGACCATCGCATCGCCGCCCGCGATCCGCAGGCGCAGCCCCTTTTCGGCGGCCAGCGGCTGAAACCCGTCGATCAGGTCGGTCAGCACCGATCGCACCGAAAAGACGGCGGGTTGCGGCACGATGCCGCCCGCATCCAGCTTCGAAATATCGAGCAACGCGCGCAGCAGATCGTTGGCCGCCTCGATCGACCGGTCTATGCGCGAAAGCATCGCCAGCCCCTGCTCGGGCAGCGTCCGCCGCAGAGCGCCCGAAAACAGCATCGCGGCGTGGAGCGGCTGCAACAGGTCATGGCTCGCCGCCGCCAGGAAGCGGGTCTTGTCGGCATTGGCGCGCGCCAGCCTGGCGTTCACGTCCGACAGTTGCGCCGTGCGTTCCGCCACCGCCCGTTCCAGGTCGCGCCGCGCCGTCTCGGTCGCTTCGCGCGCCTGGGCTTCCAGCGTGATGTCGGTAAAGGACATGACATAGCCGCCATCGGGCATCGGTCCGCCCACGGTCTTGAGCACCCGGCCATCCGACCGCTCGCGCTCGAAGCTATGCTGCCGCCGCACCCGCATATGGGCCAGCCGCCGCTCGACATGCCCCTCGACCTCGCCCGGCCCGCACTCGCCCTGCTGCGCGTTGAAGCGGATCAGGTCCGCCACCGGCACCCCCACGCGCACCAGCCCGGCGGGATAGGCGAACAGTTCCAGATAGCGGCTGTTCCAGGCCACCAGACGCAGGTTGCGGTCGATCACGCTGACGCCGATGTCGATGTTTTCCAGCGTCGCGGCCAGCAATCCTTGCGAAAAATGCAGCGACTGGCCCGATGCGTCGAGCATCTGCGCCACTTCCGACAGGCCAAGGCCCCGGCCCGACATGGCCGACGCCATGATCGCGCGGGCGGACGAGGCGCCCACGACGCTGCCGATCAGCCGTTCAGCCGCGCGCGCGGTGGTCAGGTCGATGCCGGCGGCCGGGTCAATGTCGGTCCCGAACAGCTCCGCCGACCGTTCCGGCCCGACAAAGCGCACAACCAGATCGGCGAGCGCGCCCATGTCGGAAATGCGCGCGATGCCATGCTGGGTGGAAGGCCGACCCGATCCGCGCCCGCGCCGCGCCATGATCCAGCCGACCAGCCCATAGGACAGGATATTGCCCGACAGGCTGACCGTGGCGCCAAAGGTAACCGGGCTGATCCCGTCCATGCCCAGCAACAGCCTTGGATCGCGCAGCAGCGCCGGCAGCGCCGTCCCCGCGACAGCCGGTATGAACAACGTCGCCAGCCACAGCACGAAGCCGACGCTCAATCCCGCTTTCGCCGCCGCCGCCTCATTGCCGGTGCGGCGCACCGCCACGATCAGCACGGGCGCGCATTGCGATATGGCGACAAAGGCGATCAGGCCGACCGACGCCAATTGCGCGCCGCCCGGCGTCATCAGCGCAAAGCCGACCGAAGACGCGATCAGCGCAATGATCGCCGCGCGCCGCACCCACAGCAACTGTTCGCCCAGATGCGCGTCATTGCCCTGGCGGCGCAGCAATATGGGCGCGAACAGATCGTTGGAAATCATGCTGGACAGGGCGATGGCCTCCGTCACCACCATCGCCAGCGCCGCCGACAGCCCGCCCAGGAAAACCAGGATGGCTAAGCCCTCCGCGCCGATGGAACCGGGCAGGCTGAGCACGAAGAAATCGGGCGGCGCGTCGCCGCCCAGCATGGTGAGGCCCGCAATGGCGATCGGCGGCACCGCCAGGACGGTCAGCAACAGATAGGCGAAAAAGCCCCAACGCGCCCGCAAAATATCGTCCGGCTCGCGCGCCTCCATGACGGTCACGTAAAATTGCCGGGGCAGGCACAAAATCGCGCCGATCGACAGGAGCGAGGCGGTCAGGAAATCGGCATCGATATCGCTGACATTGAACCGCTGCTGCAACAGGCCAAAGCCATGGTCGGGCAGCGAAGGCGTCGTCCACAGCAGCCACAGGGCGAGCAGCGCGACCCCGCCCAGCGCCGTCAGCTTGATGATGGATTCCACCGCGACCGCGAACAGCACCGCCTCGTTACGGGCCGCCACCTCGTACCGGCGCACGCCGAAGATGATCGCGAACAGGGCGAGCGCGACGGCCGCGCCCAATAGGGGCGTGACGCTCTCCTTCGTGCCCGACACCAGCGCGAAACTGACGGCCACGGACCGCAGTTGGAGCGCGATATAAGGTATGGTGCCGAACAGTGCGATCAGGGTCACGAGCGCGGCGACGCTGCGGCTCTTGCCAAAGCGCGACCCGATGAAATCGGAGATGGAGGTCGCGCCCTCGCTCTGCACCTCGACGTTCATGCGGCGCAGGAAGCGGCCGCCCAGCACCATCATCAGGATCGGCCCGACATAGATGGGCAGGTAATGCAGCCCCCCGGTCGCCGCCGTGCCGACCGTGCCGAAATAGGTCCAGCTTGTGCAGTAGACCGCCAGCGCCAGCGCATAGGCGTGGATGCGCGCGCGCGACTGTTGCAACCGCTCGCGATGCCGATGCGCCAGCGCCGCGCCGCCGAACATCAACGCGACATAGAGGATCGCCATCACCAATGGCGCGGACGTCGTCATGGCCTGCCCAGAGCCTCCCTGCCCCCCCGAAACCAGCCTTCTCGCACCTTGTGCGGGGAATGGAAAGAGCATGACCGGCGGTCGATCGCGCCAGCGGCCCGGCTCAATCGGGCGACAAACGCCCCTCCGCCAGCCGCACCGCACGCGCATCGCACATGCCGCAATCGGGCGCGGCGACGCTCATCACCGCCTTGCCGCCATCGAAGCGGATCGCATAATCGAACGGCGGCCCGCGCCAGTCCACCACCCAGCCTTCGGGGCCGGACGCCAGCAATGCGCTCTGACAGGCCGGTTCGGCGCAGGGGGCGGCGGCCGCGCCGGCCCGCGCGCACATGGCCCGAGCGGCGTCGAACAAGGCTTCGGGCAGGCCATCGTCATTGAGGTCGGGCAGCAGCGCCAGCGCCTCCCCGGTCTCCGCCGCGCCACCATCGGCCTTGCATTGCGCGATATAGGCGTCGGCCATCGCGGCCAGCGCCGTGATGGCCCTGTCCGCCCCCGGCAACGGCTGCGCCAGCGGACCTGAATAGCCATGGCGCGGCCCGCCCGGATCAGCGGGCAGAAACCACCCGCGCCCGTCAGCGCCCGCGACCCAGCCATAGGCATAGCGGCATTCGTCCGATCCCGTCCCGCCGCAATGCACGCCATGTTCGGCCGTCACCAGCCGCGGCGCGCCCTCGCCGCGCTCGATCTTGTAACCCAGAACCTGCCGGTCAAAGGCCAGCCTGTATCCGTCCGGCCCGGCCACATAGATCTGCAATGTGCAACCACCCGTGCCGCACATCATCGCCGCGGGCATACGGGCGAAATCGACGATCCAGTCGCCCGCCTCCTGCCCGGTCAGGTCGACATTGCTGTAAAGCCTGCGCGCCTGCCCCAGATCGAGGTCGTCGGCCTCGCTATCCTCCAGCTGGCGTTCGACGGCGGCGGTCACTTCGGCGGGTGGCTGGGCCATGGCGGGCGCGGCGGCCAGCCAGCCGATCAGCGCCGTGATCCCTGCCGCGAAATCCGCCCGCGCCATCGCCGCCTCCCGCCACAAGCTGTTCAGTTGTTGCCGCCGATGAAGTCGCCCAGCGCGCCAAGCGCAGATCCCTCGCCCCGGTTCTGTCCGCCCCGGCTGCCCGCAGCGGCCAGCATCCGCCCGGCAAGGCGCGAGAAGGGCAGCGACTGGATCCACACATGGCCCGGCCCGCGCAGCCGCGCGAAGAACAGACCCTCCCCGCCGAACAGAACCGATTTGACCCCGCCCGCCGTCACCAGGTCGAAATCGACGCTTGGCGTCATCGCCGCCAGACAGCCGGTGTCGACATGCAGTTCCTCGCCCGCCGCCAGTTCGCGTTCGACCACGGTGCCGCCCATCTGCACGAACACCCATCCATCGCCGTCCAGCCGCTGCATGATGAAACCCTCGCCACCGAACAGGCCGGTCATCACCCGCTTCTGGAAATGGATGCCGATGGACACCCCGCGCGCCGCCGCCAGAAATGCGTCCTTCTGACAGATCAAAGTGCCGCCATATTGGTCGAGCTTCAGCGGCAGGATCGCGCCGGGCGTGGGCGAGGCGAAGGCGACGCGCGCCTTGCCATGGCCGCCATGGGTGAAGACCGTGGTGAACAGGCTTTCCCCCGTCACCAGCCGCTTGCCCGCACCCAGCAGCTTGCCCATGAAGCCGCCGCCCTCGCCGCCGCCGCCATCACCGAACACGGTGGTCATGCCGATGCTGGCGTCCTTCCAAACCATCGCGCCCGCTTCGGCGATCGCGCTTTCGCCCGGATCCAGCTCGATTTCAAGGAACTGGAGTTCCTGCCCCTTGATCTCGAAATCAATGTCGTCGGCCAGCGCGGCGTTGCGGTGATGGGTCCAGGGGGAAGGCGGCATGACAGGCTCCGTTGCAGTCTCGTTGCGCCCTTATCGGGCCATTATATGTCAGCGGCGCGGCGCCATGCCGCCAAAGGTCACGATGCTCTCCGCGCCATTGGCGGCGATGGCGGACACGCCGATGAAATGATCGTCGACGACAATATCCTTCAAAATGGTCTCGGCGCCGCGCACGACCCGGCTGTCGGTCCAGCCGCTCTGGTCCGCCCGGCGCCAACTGACGCGATAGGCGACCGCGCCCGGCGCCGGTTCCCACGTCACCTTGGTATCCATCGACAGCGCGCCGTCCAGCATCACGGCGGCGGGCGCGGCGGGCGCGCCCGCCAGTTCCCGCAAGGCCGCGACATTTAGCGCCGTCACTCGCGCCAGATAGGCAAAATCCATCGCATCGACCGTGTCGCCATAGACGCGGCCCTTGTCGGTGCGCAGATCCTGATGCTGCTGGTCGTAATTTTCGATGCCCACCGAAAAGCGCACCGCCGGATAGCCCAGTTCCAGCAACGGCGTATGATCGCCCCCGCGTCCGAAACGGTCGGGCCTGCGCACCGCGAACACGTCAAGCCCAATCTGGGGATTATCCTGCGCTATGGCGTCGATCTTCTTGGCCAGCGCGCGCGACGGGCCGTCATCCTCGCCGCCTATGGCCCGGCGCGCCATCGCCGCCTGCTGATCCTCCGAGGATCGCGCGCCTTCGGAAAAGACGCGCACGCGGTTGGCCACCACCTGCCCGTTCTGGCCGACCGTGTTGCCGACAATGTCGTTGTTCAACATCGCGCGCACTTTCCATCCCCGCGCCTTGGCCGTCGCGGCCAGCAATTTGCCGCCCCAAAGGCCCTGTTCCTCGCCCGAAAGCACGGCATAGACAATTGTGCCGTCGAATTTTTCGCCAGCAAGCAAGCGCGCCGCCTCCATCACCAGCGCGACGCCCGAACCATCGTCATTCGCGCCCGGCGCGTCGCTGGTTGCGTCCATCACATTGCTGACGCGGCTGTCGATATGGGCTGCGACGATCACCACCTGATCCGGGTCGCCCGCGCCCTTCTGAATGGCGAGCAGGTCGACGACCTCAACGCCGTCGGGCGCGCGCGGGCCGGTAAATCGGTCAGCCACGGTCTCGACCGACAGGCAGCCTTTGCAGGCCTTGCCGATTTTCTCAAATTCCCCTGCAACCCATCGCCGGGCTGCGCCAATGCCCCTTTTGGGGTCGGTCGCGGACGACAATGTGTGCCGCGTGCCAAAGCCCACCAGATGCTCGACATTCGTCTTCAGGCGCGCTGGATCGGCCGAGACCTCCTGCGCCAGTGCGGCAAGGGGATGGGCGGCCAGAGCGAGGGCGATCAGAGCGGGCGCGGTTTTCATGGCCCCGTTTGTGGCGCGAACGGGCGTCGACGGCAAGTGGCCAACGCCCGTTCCCGTCATCATGCCAGTGCGATCATTCGCACTTGATGTCCCCCTTGTCGATGGCCCGGCCCGCCAGCGCGCCGCCGCCCGCGCCCAGGATGGTGCCCAGCGTCTTGGATCCGCCCGGCGCAATGATGTTGCCCAGCACGCCGCCCGCAATCGCGCCGACGATGGTGCCGGTGGTGCCGTCGTCGCGCTTGCAATAATAGCGGCCGTCACGGTCGCGATAGATATAGTCATTGTCGCCGATGGGCCGATAACGGCGCGCGGGCGGCGGACGGTCGCCAGGACGGTCATAGCCATAGCCGCCGCCATAATTATCGGATGTGCAGGCGGCCATGGGCAGCATGGCGGCGATGACGGCGGCGATGACGGGTGCGCGCATGGGTTTTCTCCTCGTTATGCGTTTCCGACAGTCCGAACCTTCGAACCGCCGGAAAGTTGCCTCATGCGGGCTTGCGGGACGGCACCGGCGCTTTTCGCGTGGGCGCAAAACGCAACACCAGGAAGCCCACCACCGCCGATAGCACCGATCCCGCCAGCGTGCCGATCTTGGCCTCCTCGATCAGCAAAGGCGAGTGCGGGAAGGCCAGCGCACCGATGAACAGGCTCATGGTGAAGCCGATGCCGCACAGCAACGACACGCCATAGATCTGCGCCCAGTTTGCTCCCTTTGGCCGCGTGGCGAGCCCCATGCGGACGCTGAGCCAGATCGCGCCGAACACGCCGAATTGCTTGCCCAGGAACAGGCCGGCGGCAATGCCCAGAGGCAAGGGCGCGACCAGATGGCCGGCCGCGCCGCCGCCCAGCGATACGCCGGCATTGGCGAAACCGAACAGCGGCACGATGGCATAGGCGCTCCAGGGGTGGATGGCATGCTCCAGCCTGTGCAGCGGGCTGTCTATGGCGTCAGGGGCGGCCGGGGTCTTGCGGATCGGCACCATCATCGCCGCGAGCACGCCGGCAATGGTGGCATGGACTCCCGACAACAACATCGCATACCATAGCAGCGCAAAGCCGATCAGGTAGAGCGGCAGAGACTTCACCCCGCTCTTGTTCATCACGTACATCGCCACCAGGATGATCGCGGCGGCGAACAGCGCCAGGCTGTTGAGACCGGCGGTATAGGCGACCGCGATGATCGCCACCGCGCCCATGTCGTCGACGATGGCGACCGTCGTCAGGAACAGCTTGAGCGAAGTCGGCGCGCGCGGACCGAGCAGCGCCAGCACGCCGATGGCGAAGGCGATGTCGGTCGCGGCGGGAATGGCCCAGCCATTGGTCAGGGTCGCGTCGCCAGAGGTAAAGGCCAGATAGACGACCGCAGGGAAGACCATGCCCGCCGCCGCCGCAATCACCGGTAGGCGCCGCCTTTCCCATGAAGAGAGCCGACCGTCGACGAACTCGCGCTTGATCTCCAGGCCCACGAGGAGGAAGAAGATCGCCATCAGACCGTCGTTGATCCACAGATGCACGGTCATCGGCCCCAGCTTGGGGGTCAGCGTCGGTCCGGTCTGCGCATGGACCAGCAGATGATAGAGATGCGCCGTTTCCTCCGACAGATTGGCCAGCAGCAAGGCCAGAGCGGCGCTAGTCATCAGCAATATGCCGCCTGCCGCTTCGCCGGACAGAAATTCGCGCAAATTGGATCGCGGGCGCTGACTTTGGATCAACGGTTCGCTCCTTTGACCGATGGGGGATGATGGGCAAGATCCTAGGAAGGTCGCGCCTGGGGGTCAAACCAAACCGGCATTTGCGCGCTTGCAACCATCCGTATTTGAGGCATCAATCGGGCAACCGGGGCGGGGAGCTGTTCTTGATCGACGGGGCGATCAATCTGCTGGTTGTGGTGCGGCACGAACTGACGCTGTTCGCGGCGGCCGGGCTAGCCATCGGCGGCATCGACGATCTGGTCATCGACCTTGTTTTCCTTTTTCGGCGCGGCTGGCGACGGATCGCCGTCTATTCGCGCCACGCGCGCATGACCATGGCCACATTGCCGCGATCGGACCATCCTGGCTGCATCGCCATATTCGTTCCCGCCTGGCAGGAAGCCGAGGTGATCGGCCCCATGGTCCGCCATGCGCTGCGCCAATGGAAAGGCGCGGATTTCCGTCTGTTCGTTGGCGCCTATCCCAATGATCCGGCAACGTCTCTGGCCGCCATCGCGGCGGCGGGAGAACAGGAACAGGCGATCATCCGCATCCATGATCGCCCCGGCCCGACGACCAAGGCCGATTGCCTGAACGGCCTGTGGCGCACCATGCTGGCGGAGGAACAGCGGACCGGTCGCCGGTTCAAGGCGGTGGTGCTGCACGATGCGGAAGATGTCGTCCACGTCGATGAAATCGCGCTGTTCGACAAAATGATCGACCGGTTCGATCTGGTGCAATTGCCCGTCCTGCCGCTGCCGGGCGAAGGGTCGCGCTGGCGGCGCGCCATCGCCGATCACTATTGCGACGAATTTGCAGAGGAACATGGCAAATATCTGACCGTGCGGGAGGCTTTGGGCGCGTCCATTCCTTCGGCGGGCGTCGGCTGCGCCTTTTCCCGCGACGCGCTGGCGGCGCTCGACGGCGACGACGGCCCCTTCGACGCCGCTTCGCTGACGGAGGATTATGAAACGGGCCTGCGGATCACCGCCCATGGCGGGCGCGGCATATTCCTGCGCATCCGCGACGCGCGCGGCGAACTGGTGTGCATCCGCGAACATTTCCCCGACAGCCTTTCGGCCGCCGTCCGGCAAAAGGCGCGGTGGATGGTCGGCATCGCCCTGTCCGGGTGGGACCGTATGGGGTGGCGCGGCGGTCCGGGCGAATGGTGGATGCGCTTTCGCGATCGCCGCGCGGCGCTGGCGGCGCTGATCCTGTTCGCCGCCTATCTCGCCGTCGCCCTTTGGGGGCTGATCGGCACGATCGCCCTGTTCCGGCCGGTGCCGCCGATGCCGCTGGGGCCAGTGCTTGAAACGCTGCTGCTCATCACCTTCGCGCTGATGCTATGGCGCTTTGCGGTGCGGTTGCTGTTTGTCGGGCGCAGCTATGGCTGGCGGCAGGGGCTGGCCGCCATTCCCCGCACCTTCATCGCCAATCTGGTCGCGATGCTGGCGGCGCGGCGCGCAATCACCCTGTATTGCCGGTCGCTGCTGGGCGAGCCGCTGCGCTGGGACAAGACGCAGCATCGCTTCCCGGACATGGAACAGCGCCCATGACCGGCCCGTTCGGCAGCGGCCGCCCGCTTCGCTTCTTCCTGCTGGTGATCGCCGCGTGGGTCGGCGGTCGCGTGGGGATGGAGTGGCCCGCAGCCGCACCCGTTGCCCGGTCAACGCCGCTCCGACAAGCGCCTGTCCAGGTTGCGAAAGGCCCTGCTTCTCCAGCCATCTCCCCCATGGCCGCATCGCCCCGCATAATGCCTTTGCCCCGCCATGCTGCAATGCCGCGACAACCGATCCCAGCTCCCATCGGCGGCGCGGTCGATCTCATGGATTTCATCCGCTTCACCACGGCCTTCAACAGTCGCCATTATGGGGAGGCAAACGGCCTCGCCGCCCTTGCCGACACCGAAAGCGCGCACGCGCCCTGGCCCATCGCGATACCGAGCGGGCAGCCGCCCCGCAACGATCGCTGGCGCGCCAGCGCCTGGGTGCTGTGGCGACCCGATGGCGGCGCCCCCGTCAGCCTGCCCGGCGGTCAGCTTGGCGCTTCCCAGATGGGCGCCCGCGTCGATTATGACCTGTCGCCCCGATCGCCATCCCGCCTTGCCGCCTATGCGCGGGCGAGCGCCGCCCTGATCCGCCCCGCCCAGCCGGAGGCGGCGCTGGGTCTCGCCTTTCAGCCATCCCGCCATTTGCCCGTCAGCATCGCGGTGGAACGCCGCATCGCGCTTGATCGGACCGCGCGAAACGCGATGGCTGTGGTGATCGCGGGCGGCTTTGGCCCGCGCGAGGCGCTGCCCGGCCTGATGGCCGAGGGCTATGCCCAGACCGGCATGGTCGGCGCCCGATCCCTCGACGCCTTCATCGACGGTCGATTGTCGATCACCCATCCCGTCGATCGGACCGCGATGGCGGTCGGCGCCAGCCTGTCGGGCGGGGCGCAGCCGGGCGTTCACCGGGTCGATGTCGGCCCCGCGCTCCACCTGCGCCTGCCCACCGCTCCCGTCGCCGCCCGCATGACCGTGGAATGGCGCGAACGTGTGTCGGGACAGGCCCGTCCCCGATCCGGCCTGGCGCTGACGCTGGCCGCCGATTTTTGAGTCCCTCGGCGCTTTCTATCTCGCCGCTTTGGGGCTAGTCCTGCGGGGGCATGGACCTTTACCTGCCGATCGCCAATCTCTCCGTCAACGCGCTGGTCATCATCGGCCTGGGCGGCGTCGTCGGCCTGCTCTCCGGCATGTTCGGCGTGGGCGGCGGGTTTCTGACGACGCCGCTGCTCATCTTTTATGGCATCCCCCCCACCGTGGCGGCGGCTTCGGCGGCGTCGCAGGTGACGGGCGCGTCGGTGTCGGGCGTGTTCACCCATATGGCGCGCGGCACCGTCGACGTCCGCATGGGCGGCGTGCTGGTCGGCGGCGGCGTCGTCGGCGCTGGCATTGGCGTGCTGCTGTTCCGCCTGCTCCAGGCGCTGGGCCAGATCGATACGGTCATCGCCATCCTCTATGTCGTGCTGCTGGGGTCGATCGGCGGTCTGATGGCCAAGGAATCCATCGAAACGCTGATCGCCGCCCGCACCGGGCGAGCGCGGACGGCGCGCAAACGCCGTCACCACCCCTTGGTCGCGGCGTTGCCGATGCGCTGGCGCTTCTATCGCTCGGGCCTCTATATCTCGCCCCTCGCCCCGCTGCTTCTGGGGATGATGACCGGCATATTGACGATGCTGCTGGGCGTGGGCGGCGGCTTCATCATGGTCCCCGCCATGATCTATCTGCTGGGCATGGGGACGCAGGTCGTCGTCGGCACATCGCTGTTCCAGATATTGTTCGTGACCATGGCGACCACCATGATCCACGCCATGACGACCAAGGCGGTGGACCTGGTGCTGGCGCTGCTGCTACTGGTGGGCAGCGTGATCGGGGCACAGGTCGGCACGCGCATTTCGATGAAGATGCGGCCGGAAAATCTGCGCGTCATCCTGGCGCTGATCGTGCTGGTCGTGGCGTTCCGCATGGCGCTAGGCCTGGGCTGGCGGCCCGATGAAATCTATTCGGTGCAGGTCCAGTGAAGCGGTTGTTCCGTGCGCTGTTGCCGCTGCTGGCGTGGCCGCTGACCGGGGCGGCCGAACCCATGCTGGTGCCCGATGTGTCGCAACGCGAAGTCGAGATTCGCTACAGCTTCTCCGGCGCTGAACTGCTGCTGTTCGGCGCCATCGTCTATCCCGATGGGCGCGCGCCGGACAAACCCGCCGACATCGTCGTCGTGCTCAAGGGGCCGGAACAATCCATCACCATGCGCGAAAAGCAAAAGGTGGCGGGCATATGGGTCAACGCCGCCAGCGCCCGTTTCCGCTCTGCGCCAAGCTACTACGCCATGGCCTCGTCCCGCCCGATCGACGCCATCGTCGACGATCGCACCGCCGCGATTTACGAACTGGGCCTCGACAAGCTGCAACTCTCGCCCGCGTCCCTGAACGCCAATGCCGAACTGGAGCGGTTCCAGGCCGGGCTCGCCGATCTGCGCCACCGTTACGGGCTGTTCGTGGAACGGCCCGGCGCCGTGGAGATTACCGACGGCGTCCTGTATCAGGCGCGACTGCCGCTGTCGGCGCGGGTGATCGTCGGCCCTTATACCGCCGAGACGTTTCTGGTGCAGGACGGCCGCGTCGTCGCCGCCGCCGTGCGCGACATCACGATCCGCAAATCGGGCTTCGAACAGTTCATGGCGGACGCCGCGAGCGACTGGCCCTTCGCCTATGGCATGGTCGCGATCATCATGGCCTGCGCCATGGGCTGGGCGGCAGGCTCCATCGCACGGCGCCTCTGAAGGCGGGACCACCGCACTCTTTACCGGCCAGAGGGGCGCGCGCTCGCCGCCAAAATCCTCTCGATCAACACGATGTCCGCGGGTTTGTCGGCGTCGATGCAGGCTTCGGCCGGCTCCATCGCCACCAGCCGCGCGTCCATCCCCATGCGCCGCCCGATCCGCCGCAGGCCGCCACGCAGAGACAGGAGGCGTAGGACCGCGCCGATCAGCACGACAGGGCCAAAGGCGGCGATGATCTTCCAGCCCTTCTTGCGGTCCTGCTCCACCTCGCGCCAGATGGCGATGGCGTCGCGCACCCGCGCGCCGCCCAGCCAGAAGATGTTGGCGCCCGACCACCAGCCGTCACGGAATTTGAGCCATGTGCGCCGCGAGTCCGGGTAGCGCGCCAGCAACCGCGCCCGTTCGACCATGGCGATGGCCAGGTCCGCGCCATCGGCTTCGGCCACGAACTGGTCCAGCATCGCGGCGCTGAGCAGCACATGGTCCGCCGTCGTCACCAGCAGCGGGAATGGCGCGCCCCGCCCGTCGATCAGGTCGATGAGCGTCCCCGCAATTCCGGCTCCGCTGGGCAGGAACATGACGCGCGGATCGGCCGCCAGCCAGGCGGTCGCCGGATCGTCGGCAAACAGCGCGGCGTCCTGCGTCAGCACGATTAGCCGGTCGATGGCGGGATGAGCCAGCAGCGCCCGGGCGGGCCGGTTGATCATCGCATCGCCCGCGACGGGGATCAGCGTCTTGACCGGAACTCCGGCGGCCTGCGCCAGCGGATCGACGCCGGGGCGGTGCCCGGCAAGCAAGATGGCGGTGGCGCGCGGCGCGGCGTTTTTCATCCCGGCGCGTCTAGAACATTTCCGCTATGAGCGAAAATGCTCTTGTCTTTCATTGCCGCATTTTCCGGGCCGATGACCCGATTGGGTCATCTTGAAAATGCTCTGGGCAGGCAATCGCGCCGCGCAAAGCGCCTTCATTTGGCGTGAACGGTCGACCCTGCATCGGCCGGCGCCTCACGCGGCCCGGCGCGCAGCCCCTTGAGCTGCGCCAGCCGCGCCCGGAACGCCGCCAGATCGCGCCCGGCAAGCTGCGCCGTGGTGGTAAAGGTCACCGAATTAGGGTTCACCGTCGCGCCGTTGCGATAAAGTTCATAATGGAGATGCGGTCCGGTCGACAGGCCGGTGGAGCCGACATAGCCGATCACCTGCCCGCGCCGCACCCGCTGGCCCGGCGAGGCTGCGATGCGGCTCATATGAGCATAGCCGGTGGCCAGCCCGCCGCCATGTTCGATGCGGACATAATTGCCATGGCCGCCATGACGCCCGGCATAGCTGATGACGCCATCGGTCACGGCATAGATGGGCGAACCATAAGCGGCGGCGAAGTCGATGCCCGCGTGCATCCGCGTATAGCCCAGGATCGGGTGACGCCGCATCCCGTAACTGGACGACTGGCGACCGGCGACCGGCTGCGCCAGCACCCCGCGCCGTTCGCCCACGCCCGACGCCTCGAACCATTCGGTGCGGCCGTCGACGGTCCATTTCAGCATGTCGACCTGCTTGCCGCGCAGCCGCCTGAACCCGGCATAGAGAAGGTCGCCCACCTCGACATCGCCGGTTTCGGCGCGGCGATAATCGACGATCAGGTCATAACGGTCGCCCGCGCCGATCGCGCCCAGATCGACCTGTTGCGTGATGACGCGCAGGAAGGACTGGATCGCCTTGGGCGGCGCGCCCGCCGCGCGGGCGGAACGATAGATGCTGTCGCCCACCACGCCCTGAATGCGCAGCGGCGTGTTATCGACATGGATCGGAATGCGCTTCGCCTGCAAAGCGCCGTCGCCCGTCCGCGCCAGTTCCAGCGCCAAGTCGAGCCGCGCGCGAAAGGCCAGCTTGTCGAGCGGCCGGGGCCGGTCGCGGCTGGCGCGCCGGCCCAGAATGATGTCCAGCCGCGTGCCTGGCTTCATGCCGCCCGCTATGTCGCCGCCGACCATCGCCATCACCGTCGCGACATCGCCGCCCGAAACCCCGGCGCGCGACAGGGCGCGGGCGAGGTTGTCGCTGCTGCCGATCTGGGCGTTGAGTTCGATCTGCGGCCGTTCGGGCGTCTGGGCCAGCGGCAGCACCGCGTCGGTCGAACCCATATGCCGCCCGCTGTCCGCGCCCAGCGCCAGCGGCGTGATCATCTGGCTGCGCACCTCGTCATAGCTCGCTTGCGACATCAATGGCGGCGGCGCGCCGGGGATCGGCTGGAAACCGGGCGACAGATAGAGGGTGGCGGCGATCAGCCCGAAACAGGTTGCAAGGCCGCGAAACCATTTGGCGCTGCCGACATCGCGGCCAAGGTCGGGGACGAGGTCGACTTCCTCCGCCCATTGGCTGATGCGCGCGCGCCAGCCCCTGGACTGCGCCGCCGGCCCCTTGCGCGCAGCCTCCGCCATCCAGAGGGACACGGCCGCCCCGCCGCTGTGAGAATCGAACTGGCTATCCTGAAACAAGACCGGCGACCCCCCGGGAACCCGCATTCATGTCCGTTGACGAAACCGACACGACCCCCGCGCCGCGCGTGAGCCGAATTCTTGTGAGCCAACAGGGTTAAAGTCAAACTAATGAAGCGGCGATGACGCGCGGCTTGCGACGGGGCGTGGCGGCAAGGGGATGGACTCCCCTTTGCGGAACTGGCCCTTGCGGAAGCGGACCGCTTGCCCGACAAGGGCGGGGTCATGGTTCGTTTCGCCCGATCGCCGATTACCGCTGTGCTGGGCCCGACCAACACCGGCAAGACCCATCTGGCCGTCGAGCGCATGTGCGGCCACAGCAGCGGCCTGATGGGCTTTCCCCTGCGCCTGCTGGCGCGCGAGGTTTATGACAAGGTCGTCGCGATCAAGGGCGCGAACCAGGTCGCGCTTGTCACCGGCGAGGAAAAGATCGTGCCCCGCGACGCGCCCTATTTCCTGTGCACCGCCGAATCCATGCCGGTCGGCCCCGGTCGCGATGGCAAGGCGACGGGCGAGCGCACCGACTATGCCTTCGTCGCGCTCGATGAATCCCAACTGGGCGCCGACCCGGAACGCGGCCATGTGTTCACCGACCGGCTGCTGCGCGCGCGCGGGCGGGAAGAAACCATGTTCCTGGGCTCAGCCACCATGTCGGGCCTCGTCAAATCACTGGTCCCCGACGTCGAAATCATCGGCCGACCGCGCTTTTCGACGCTGAGTTACGCGGGCGCGAAGAAACTCTCCCGCCTGCCGCGCCGGTCCGCCATCGTCGCCTTCTCGGCCGAGGAAGTCTATGCCGTCGCCGAAATGCTGCGGCGCTTCAGGGGCGGCGCAGCGGTGGTCATGGGCGCATTGTCGCCCAGCACCCGCAATGCGCAGGTGCAGATGTTCCTCAATGGCGATGTCGACTATCTGGTCGCCACGGACGCCATCGGCATGGGCCTCAACCTCGACGTCGCCCATGTCGCCTTCGCGTCGCTGCGCAAGTTCGACGGCCATCGCACCCGGCGGCTCACCGTAACGGAAATGGCGCAGATCGCCGGGCGCGCGGGCCGCCATCATCGCGACGGCACCTTTGGCAGCCTGGGGTCGGAGGATGGCGACGCCGCCTTCACGCCGGAGGAAATAGAAGCGATCGAACAGCATCGTTTCCCCCGGCTGGAGTCGCTGTTCTGGCGCAATGGCGCGCCGCGGCTCGACAGCGTGGAACTGTTGATTGCCGATCTGGAGCAGCGCCCCGACCGCCCCGAACTGCGCGCCGCGCCCGAAGCGGTCGACCTGGCGGTGCTGCGCCGGATGGCCGCCGATCCGCTGGTCATCGAACGGGCGCGGGGCCGCAGGCAGGTCGGGCGGCTTTGGGACGCCTGCGGCCTGCCCGATTTCCAGAAACTGGGCGCGGATCATCATGCCCGCATGGTCATGCGTATCTGGCGCTTCTTGTCGGAAGGCGGCGGCCACATTCCCCGCGACTGGTTCGCCCAGCATGTCGCCCGACTCGATTCGATTCAGGGCGACATCGCCGCCCTGTCAGGCCGGATCGCGGCGGCGCGGACATGGTCCTACATCGCCCATCGCGCCGACTGGCTGGCTTTCCCCGCCGAAATGGCCGAACGCACACGGGCGCTGGAGGAAAAGCTGTCCGATGCGCTCCACGCCGCGCTGCGCCAGCGTTTCGTCGACCGGCGCACGTCGGTATTGCTGCGCGACATCGGCCAGAATGCGAGGCTGTTGCCGGTGGAACTGACCGATGCTGGCCATGTCGAAGTCGACGGAGAATCGATCGGCCGACTTGACGGATTTCGTTTCTCGGTCGATCCCGACGCCACTATGCAGGATCGCAAGATGTTGCTGGCGGCGGCTGAACGCCATCTGGGAAGGATATTGAGAGTGAAGGCGGAAGAGTTGGTGGGCGGACCGGACGAGGATCTGGCGCTGCTGGACATGGCGGGCGACGCCCCCGGCATCGGCTGGCGCGGCGATCGCGTCGCCACGCTGATGACCGGCCCCACGCTGCTGACCCCTGAAATCCGGCTGGATCGCGCGCTGATGGCGCTGGGGCAGGATATGCAGCGGCAGGTCGCGACGCGGCTGAGCAACTGGTTCGAGGCGCAAAAGACCCGCCACCTGCTGCCGCTGGTCAAGATGGCGCAGAGCGCTGCCGATCCGGCCGTGCCCGCCGTGGTGCGCGCCATGTTCGCGCAACTGGGCGATGGCGGCGGCGTGATGGCGCGGATCGATCTCGATTCGTCGCTGGCGCATCTGGACAAGGATCAGCGCCATCTGCTTCGCCGGGCGGGGATCGATATCGGCGTGCTCGACATTTATCACCCCGGCCTGCTGAAGCCCGGATCGGCCCGCTGGCGCGCGGCGCTGTCGGCGGCGCGCACGGGCAAGCCCTGCCTGCCCCTGCCCCAGCCCGGCCTGACGTTGATCGTGGCTGGCGACAAGCTGGAACAGATGGGCGCGCGCATCGCCGGTTTCCGGGGCTTTGGCGAACAGATGCTGCGCATCGACATGGCCGAACGCATGGCCCGCACCGCGCATGAAACCATTGCGAAGAACGAGCCGTTCACCGCCCAGAGCGCCCCGGTCGTGTCGCTGGGCCTGTCGGAGGCGTCCTTCCTGCAACTCATGCGCCTAGCGGGCTTCCGCCCGATTGCGACGCCTGCGCCCTTGCCTGAAGTCTCCGAGAGCGCCGAAAACGCTGAGATCGCTGAAGCGCTTGAGGGCGTGGAACCCGTTGAGGGCGCCGAAACGCCGCCCGCACCCGCGCCCGGCGCGAACTGGGTGTTCAAGGGACGGCAAAAGCCCCGCCCAGGCCAGAAGCCGGGCCAGAACGACCGCGCGCCCGGCGGCAAGCGCGGCCCCGCTCCCAGACGGAACGCTCCGGCAGCGACCGCCGGCCCCGCCACCCCCACCGGCAACAGCGCCTTTGCGGGTCTGGCCGAGCTGCTGGGGCGCAATGGCTGATCGCGGCGGCGCGGTCGCGCAAGGGTCGGCCGTGGGACCGACCCTGCGCCTCGACAAATATCTGTGGTTCACGCGGCTCGCCAAGAGCCGGTCGGCCGCGCAGCAACTGGCCGAAGCGGGCCATATCCGCATCAACGGCCGCCGGATCGAACGGTCCCACGCCCCCATCCGCGCGGGCGACCTCATTACCTTTCCCCATTTCGACACGGTGCGCGTGGTGCGCGTGATCCAGCTTCCCGCCCGGCGCGGCCCCGCCCCCGAAGCGCAGGAGTGTTACGAGGAACTGAAGCTGGGCCAGTGAGGCGACAAGAATATCCTCATTGACCTTCGCGGGCGGCGCGCATAGCAGGAGGCCGATTTTTCGCCCGTAACCCAAGAGTATCAGACAATGACCTACGTCGTGACCGACAACTGCATCCGTTGCAAATTCATGGATTGCGTGGAGGTCTGCCCTGTCGATTGCTTTTATGAGGGCGAAAACATGCTGGTCATAAACCCCAGCGAATGCATCGATTGCGGCGTGTGCGAACCCGAATGCCCGGCCGAAGCCATCCTGCCCGACACAGAAAGCGGTCTGGAGCACTGGCTGGAGATCAACACCAAATATTCGGCCGAATGGCCCAATATCACCGTGAAGGGCGAAGCCCCGGCCGACGCCGACGCTATGAAGGGCGTAGAGGGCAAGTTCGAAAAATTCTTCTCGCCCGAGCCCGGCAAGGGCGACTGATCGCTGCAACGCGGCGAAAATCGTCCCATGAAGGGCCTTTGCGCCCGCCCCTTGGCGCATTTGTGTCCGGGGGTGGCAATTTTGTTACGAATCTGCTAGAACAGGGTTCAGGCGGTTGCATCCCCTAATGCAAACGCACGGAGTATTATTCTGATGACCTGACGGTGGCGCCGCTTTCATTTCCGGCATCTGTCGCTTCGCACAGCATGCCTCGCAACGCACCGCATCCCCGTTTTAGAATGGAAAGGTTTCAAATGGCTGCCAAGGCGCTGTCCTTCGACGTTGGTGATTATGTTGTCTACCCCAAGCACGGTGTCGGCCGCGTCGTGGAACTGCAAAAAGAACAGATCGCCGGCATGGAGTTGGAACTCTATGTGCTCCGGTTTGAAAAGGAACGCATGACCCTTCGCGTGCCGACCAACAAGGCCGAAGGCGTTGGCATGCGCAAGCTGTCGTCCAACAAGACGCTGGAAGAAGCCATCGACACGCTCAAGGGCAAGCCGAAGGTGAAGCGCACCATGTGGTCGCGTCGCGCTCAGGAATATGAAGCCAAGATCAATTCGGGCGACCTGGTGTCGATCGCCGAAGTGACCCGCGATCTGTTCCGTGCCGACGATCAGCCCGAACAGAGCTATTCGGAGCGTCAGATTTTCGAAGCCGCCTCCAGCCGCCTTGCCCGCGAACTGGCTGCGATGGAACAGATTGACGAGCCTGCCGCGCTCAAGAAAATCCTGTTCATCCTGAACGAGGCCGCGCCGCGCCATTACAAGGCCGAAGCCTGATCTTCCCCAGCCTTTGCGCCGGCGCGAAATGAAAAAGGGGCGCCCGTCAGAAGGCGCCCCTTTTTCATGTCCGTCCACCCCTTCCGGGCGGGTATCCCGATCAGTTGCTGATCGGCTTGGCCGCATCGCTCACCGCGTCGCCCGCCTGCTCGGCAGCCGCGCCGACCTGTTGGGCCGCGCCCTCGATCGCGCTCGTTTCGCGATTTTCGTTGCTGATGATGAAGAAAGCGGCGATCGCGGCAACCAGCGCCAGCAGCACCAGCGCAATCGCGGTTCCACCGCCGCCGCGACGCTCGATGATGGTCGTATGCGTGTTGGGTTGGTCTTGATAGTCAGCCACAGGGCCTCTCCTTCTCATCACCCCCAGGTGTCGCCATTTACGCCGTGGCACGGCATTTTGTTCCGCGCGGCGTGTGATCGTTTGGAAATCGACGGCGCCAGAGCGCGCCATTTATAACCCTTGCCCTGCGGGGCGGGCCGCGCTAAAGCGCGCTCCTTCGCTGGCTCCGGGGCCGGACGCAGGAGTGTAGCTCAGCTGGTAGAGCGTCGGTCTCCAAAACCGAATGCCGGGGGTTCGAGTCCCTCCACTCCTGCCATTTTCCGCCAATTCCGGTGGAAATGTCCGACCGGATCGGCGAAGGAACGGGTCGCGAAGCATGCGGCCGCACCCCCGGACGCCGCACAGGGCGGGATCGGGAGGGCGGACTGTTGCTTCGCGGTTTGGCGTTGGTTTTTAACGAGCTGGACAGTTGAAGATGGCCAAGACATCCCCTGGCGATTTCGTCAACCAGGTGAAGACGGAAGCGTCGAAGATCGTGTGGCCCACCAGGCGCGAAACCTGGATGACCACCATCATGGTGCTCATCATGACGTCGCTTTTGGGCCTGTTCTTCTTTGGCATCGACACGTTCTTTGGAACGATCGTTCGCTGGTTGTTGAGCCTGGCCACGGCCCAGGGCTGATTTCGGGAGTTTAAGGACGCATCATGGCGCGCTGGTACATCATCCACGCCTATTCGGGCTTCGAAAACAAGGTCCGCGATTCGATCGTGGCGGAGGCCGAGCGTCTGGGCCTGTCGCAACTGGTCGAATCGGTCGAGGTTCCGACCGAAACCGTGACCGAGGTCCGCCGCGGCAAGAAGGTGCAGTCGGAACGCAAATTCTTTCCCGGCTATGTCCTGGCGAAGCTGGGCATGAACGACGACGTCTATCACCTCGTCAAGAACACGCCTAAGGTGACCGGTTTCCTGGGGTCGAGCGGCAAGCCGCAGCCGATCAGCGAAGCGGAGGCCGCGCGCATCCTCAACACCAAGGAAGAAGCCGCCGCCGCGCCCAAGCACAAGATCAGCATCGATTATGAAATCGGTGATGCGGTCAAGGTGCTGGACGGCCCCTTCGCCAGCTTCAACGGCACGGTCGAGGAACTGGATTTCGAAAAGAACCGGGTCAAGGTGTCGGTGTCGATCTTCGGCCGCGCCACCCCGGTCGAACTGGATTTCGAACAGGTCGAACTGTCGAAATAATTTCACGTTACCCCGGCGCAGGCCGGGGCCTCGTGCCTTCAGGCCCCCTCCCTTGCGGCCTGAGATGCCAGCATCCGCTGGCATGACGATAAGGGAAAAGCGCGGGAGGCGGCCTTCGGGCCTCCGCTTGAACCGCTAAACTTGAACCGGGCGTGCCCTTGGGCGCGCCCAGCAACAGAGTGAGTGACAATGGCCAAGAAAATTACGGGCTATATCAAGCTCCAGGTGCCCGCCGGAGCCGCCAATCCTTCCCCGCCGATCGGCCCTGCCTTGGGTCAGCGCGGCGTGAACATCATGGAATTCTGCAAGGCGTTCAACGCGTCGACGGAAAAGATGGAAAAGGGCACCCCGCTGCCGACCATCATCACCGTCTATGCCGACCGCTCGTTCAGCTTCGTGACGAAGCAGCCGCCGGCCACCTACCTCATCAAGAAGGCCGTCAACCTGAAGTCGGGCTCCAAGGAACCGGGCAAGGTCGTCGCCGGCAAGATCACCCGCGCCCAGCTCGCCGAAATCGCGCAGGCCAAGATGGTCGACCTCAACGCGAACGACATCGACGCTGCAACGAAGATCATCGAAGGCTCCGCTCGCGCGATGGGCCTCCAAGTGGTGGAGGGCTAAGACCATGGCGAAGCTGACCAAGAAGGCAAAGGCCCTGGCCGCCGCGATCAACAAGGAAAAGCTGCACGGCGTTGACGAGGCGCTGGGCCTGATCAAGACCCATGCCACCGCCAAGTTCGACGAAAGCGTCGAAATCGCGATCAACCTGGGCGTCGACCCGCGTCACGCCGACCAGATGGTCCGTGGCGTCGTTACGCTCCCCGCCGGCACCGGCAAGGACGTTCGCGTCGCCGTGTTCGCCCGTGGCGACAAGGCCGAAGCCGCCAAGGCGGCGGGCGCCGAAGTCGTGGGCGCCGAAGACCTGCTGGAATCGATCCAGGGCGGCAATATCGACTTCGAACGCGTCATCGCCACGCCCGACATGATGGGCCTGGTCGGCCGCCTGGGCAAGGTTCTGGGCCCCAAGGGCCTGATGCCCAACCCCAAGCTCGGCACCGTGACGCCCAACGTCGCCGAAGCCGTGAAGGCCGCCAAGGGTGGCCAGATCGAATTCCGCGTCGAAAAGGCCGGCATCATCCACGCTGGCCTCGGCAAGGCGAGCTTCTCGGCCGAAGACCTGCGCAAAAATTTCGACGCCTTCGTCGACGCGATCGTCAAGGCGAAGCCGTCGGGTTCGAAGGGCAAATATGTCCGCAAGATCGCACTGTCGTCCTCGATGGGTCCGGGCGTGAAGGTCGACGTGGCGGAAGTCGCCACGATCTGATCCTTGCGCTATAAGCAACAGGAAAGCCTCCTTCCTCGGAATGTGGGAAGGAGGCTTTCTTGTTTTGCGTGATGCCTCCCCATGCGTGGGAGGATTTTGGAACCAGGGGACGACCGGCCCCTGGGCTTCCCATTGGGAAGCATAAAAGGTCATTCAGTATCCGTCGGTTATGGCGGGTCGCTTTTACCGATGGATAACAAGAACATGTCTTTTGAAACTCTCCCCCCTCTCCTTGCGCAGGCGCTGACGACCAAGGGCTATGAAAGCCTGACCGAGGTGCAGAGCGCCGTCATTCAGCCCGAAGCGGCCGGACGCGACATGATCGTGTCGGCGCAGACCGGATCGGGCAAGACCGTCGCCTTTGGCCTTGCCATGGCGCCCGAATTGCTGGGCGATGACGGTCGCCTGCCGCCGCCCGCCTGGCCGCTGGCGCTGGTCATCGCGCCGACGCGCGAACTGGCGCTGCAGGTCAGCCGCGAGCTGGAATGGCTCTATGCCGGCGCGCGCGCGCGCATCGCGACCTGCGTCGGCGGCATGGACGCGGCCAAGGAACGCCGGGCGCTGGCCCATGGCGCGCATATCGTCGTCGGCACGCCCGGCCGCCTGCGCGATCATCTGGAACGCGGCGCGCTCGACCTGTCGGCGCTCAAGACCGCTGTGCTCGACGAAGCCGACGAAATGCTCGACATGGGCTTTCGCGAGGATCTCGAAGGCATTCTCGATTCGACGCCCGAAGGCCGCCGGACGCTGCTCTTTTCGGCCACAATGCCCAAGCCCATCGTGGCGCTGGCCCGCCGTTACCAGACCAACGCCCTTCAGGTCACGACCGTGTCGGCCGAACGCGGCCATGGCGACATCAGCTATCAGGCGATGACCGTCGCCCCCGCCGACATCGAAAACGCCGTCGTCAACCTGCTGCGTTACCATGAGGCGGAAACCGCGATCCTGTTTTGCGCCACGCGCGACAATGTCCGCCACCTGCACGCCAGCCTGACGGAGCGCGGCTTTGCGGCCGTCGCCCTGTCGGGCGAACATAGCCAGAATGAACGCAACCACGCGCTTCAGGCGCTGCGCGACAGGCGCGCGCGGGTGTGCGTGGCGACCGACGTCGCGGCGCGCGGCATCGACCTCCCCACGCTGACGCTGGTCGTCCATGTCGAGCTGCCCCGCGACGCGGAAACGATGCAGCACCGTTCGGGCCGTACCGGCCGCGCGGGAAAGAAGGGGACGGCGGTCCTGATCGTCCCCTATCCTCGCCGCCGCCGCGTCGAATCGATGCTGCGCGGCGCGAAAATCCCGGTCGAATGGGTCTCCGCCCCCAGCCGCGAGGCGATCCTGGAGCAGGACAATGCCCGCCTGCGCGCCAGCCTGATGGAACAGGCGGAGCTGGACGAGGCCGACTGGGCGCTGGGCGCGGAATTGCTGGCGGAAAAGAGCGCCAAGGAAATCGCCGCCATGCTGGTGAAGAGCGCCCGCGCCGCCCTGCCCGCGCCTGAGGAACTGCTCGACGCCAGCGAAGCGCCGCCGCGCCGCGACGGGCCGCGCCCAGGCTTTGAGGATACCCAGTGGTTCCGCATGGACATCGGCCGTCGCCAGAACGCCGATCCGCGCTGGATATTGCCGCTCATCTGCCGCCGGGGCCATGTGACGCGCGGGGAAATCGGCGCGATCCGCATCGCCGCCAATGAAACCATGTTCGAAATCCCCTCCGCCCTCGCCTCGCGCTTCTTCGCGGCGGTGAAGCGCACCGGCCAGGCGGGCGACGAGGGCGCGGACGTCGCCATCGAAGCGATCGAGGGCGCCCCGCGCGAACAGGCCCGTGAGCATAAGCGCCAGGGCGCCCGCCCCGCCAATGGCGATCGGCCCAACCGGCCCCGTCCGCCCCACAGCGCCCGCCCGTTCAAGGGCGGCGGCGCGCGCAAGGGGCCGCCGCGCGGCCGCGGCTGACGCCTGGGGCCTGACCCTTTGGACAGGCTGGGATATTGCGGGGCCATCGGTCATTCCTTGCGGGATGACCGATGGCCCCCTGCTTGTTCCCCTGTTCGGCGACCAACTGACCCCTGACATCGCCGCCCTACGCGCCGTCCGGCCGGACGATGCCATCTTGCTGATGATGGAGGTCGCCGACGAAACGACCTATGTGAAACATCACAAGGCCAAGATCGCCTTCATCCTTTCGGCCATGCGCCATCATGCCGGCCGGCTGCGCGATCTGGGCTGGCGCTTCGACTATGTGCGGCTGGACGATCCCGACAATGAAGGCAGCTTCACCGCCGAGGTCGCCCGTGCCGTGGAACGGCGCAAGCCCCGCGCCATCCATGTGACGGAGGCGGGCGAATGGCGGGTTCGCGCCATGCTGGAAAGCTGGCGGGATCGCTTCGCCATTCCCGTGACGATCCATGAGGATGACCGCTTCCTGTGTTCCCACGCTGAATTCGATAGCTGGGCATCGGCGCGCAAACAGTTGCGGATGGAATATTTCTACCGCGACATGCGGCGCAAGACCGGCTTGCTGATGGCCGATGACGGCAAGCCGGAGGGCGGCCAGTGGAATTATGACGCGGACAATCGCAGGCCCGCGCCGTCCCGCGACCTGCTGACGCCCCGGCCGGTCCGCTTCCTGCCCGACGCGATCACCAGCGACGTGCTAGCTCTGGTCGCGGAACGATTCGCCGATCATATCGGCAGCCTCGACCATTTTCATTTCGCGGCGACGCATGAGGAAGCGATGCGCCAGCAACAGCGTTTCCTGGACGAAGCCCTGCCCCGTTTTGGCGACTATCAGGACGCGATGCTCACCGGCGAGCCGTTCCTGTGGCACTCCGTCCTCTCGCCCTATATCAATGTCGGCTTGCTCGACCCGCTCGATCTGTGCCGGAAAGTCGAAGAACGCTATCTTGCGGGCCGGGCGCCGCTCAATTGCGCCGAAGGCTTCATCCGCCAGATCATCGGCTGGCGCGAATATGTGCGCGGCATCTACTGGCATGAAGGGCCCGATTATGCCCGGCGCAACGCGCTGGACGCGCGGCGCGACCTGCCCGGCTTTTACTGGACGGGCATGACCGACCTGCATTGCCTGTCGCAGGCGATCGGCCAGACCATCGACCATGGCTATGCCCATCACATCCAGCGGCTGATGATTACCGGCAATTTCGCGCTGCTGGCCGGCGTCGACCCGTATCAGGTGCATATCTGGTATCTGGAGGTTTACGCCGACGCCTTCGAATGGGTGGAATTGCCCAACACGCTGGGCATGAGCCAGTTTGCCGATGGCGGCCTGCTGGGATCCAAACCCTATGCGGCGAGCGGCGCCTACATCGATCGCATGTCGGATTATTGCGGAAAATGCCGCTATGACGTCCGGCAACGCACCGGCGAGAACGCCTGCCCCTTCAACAGCCTCTACTGGGATTTTCTGGCCCGCAACCAGAAGACGCTCGCCCCAAACCCCCGGCTCGCCATGCCCTATCGCAACTGGGAGCGAATGGAGCCGAAAGAGCGACAGGCGATCCGGCGACAGGCGGCAAATTTCCTCGACAATCTCGGGTGAAACCGGCCGCCCTTGGTTGACAGAAGCGAGTCATTCCACTAACGGCCCACTTTCCCGCGCGGGTCCGATAGGCTTAGTCCTTGATGATCTGCGTAAAGCAGATTTGAACGAGAAGAGACAAGCCATGTTCGCTATCGTGCGCACAGGCGGCAAGCAGTATCGCGTCGCCGCCGGAGACAAGATCGTCGTTGAAAAGCTGGCCGGTGAGGCTGGCGATTCGGTGACCCTGGACGACGTCCTGCTCGCCGGTGAAGGCAGCGAGCTCAAGGACGTCAGCGGCCTGACCGTCGCAGCCGAAATCGTCGCGCAGGCGAAGGGCGAGAAGGTCATCGTCTTCAAGAAGCGCCGCCGCCACAATTATCGCCGCCGCAACGGCCACCGCCAGCGTCACACGATCCTGAAGATCGTGTCGATCGGCGCCTGAGCCAACAGCAAGATTTCGAGGAGTTTAGGTCATGGCACATAAGAAAGCTGGCGGTTCGTCGCGCAACGGTCGCGATTCGGAATCGAAGCGCCTTGGCGTCAAGAAGTTCGGCGGTCAGGAAGTGATCGGCGGCAACATCATCATTCGCCAGCGCGGCACCCGCGTCTATCCCGGCCGCAATGTCGGCATGGGCAAGGATCACACGCTCTTCGCCCTGGGCGAAGGCCGCGTGGTGTTCCACACTGGCAAGCTCGGCCGCAAATATGTGTCGGTCGACGCCATGGCCGAAGCGGCCGAATAAATCGGACGACTTGATGACGGGTCGTCCTTCACGGGGCGATCCGGTCAACTGAACAAAGGCGCAAGCCGCCAGTTCAGGGACAGCATCGAGGGAAAAACGGGACGCCCCATCTCCGGGAGCGTCCCTTTTTTGTTCGCGCCCGTCTCATTTCCCTCAACCGGCTGGAACCCTTGGCCTTTTTGTGCGTCGTGCGGGCAAAGGGGCCGTCACCGGACAACCTGTCGTCATGCCGTAACAGATTGCGGTCAATGGCGCGTGCGAATGAGGAGTATAAGATGTTCGCTCGAACGAACCGCCTGCTGCTGCGTCCCGGCTGGATGGAGGACGCCCCGGCCCTGGCCCGCGCGATCGGCGATGAAGCGGTGGTCCGCAACCTGCTCCACGCCCCCTGGCCCTATGGGCTGGAGGATGCCGAACAGTTCCTGTCCAGCTTCTATGACCCGGCCCAGCCGCAATTCCTGATCTTCAGCCGGACGCGCGGCGCGCCTCGGCTGGTGGGCGGATGCGGCATTCACGACGATGGCCGGGGCGGCCATGAACTGGGCTATTGGATCGCGCGCCCCTGCTGGGGCCTGGGCTTCGCCACCGAAGCGGCGCAGGCGTTGATGCAGGTCGCGCGCGCCAGCGGCATCGGCCCGGTCCACGCCGCCCATTTCGTCGACAACCCGGCGTCGGGCCATGTCCTGCGGAAAATCGGCTTTCGCTCCACTGGGCGCATCGAGCGGCGTCATAGCATCGGGCGCGGCGCCGATGTCGATTGCCTGCTGTTCGAACAGGATGAAGGCCGCGCCATGATGCGCGACAGCGCGATCGAACTCTATCCCGACGCCCTCGCCGCCTGAACGCCGGTCAACCGGCGCGCCGATCCATCACCCGGATCGGCGCGCCGCCCGACATTGCCTCTGCATAGGGCAGGAAGCCCAGCCGCTCCGCCACGCGGATGGAGGCGCCATTGCCCGGCTCGATGATGCAGCGGACGGCCTCGCCCGGCCGCTGCGCGTCGGCCCAGGCCAGCACCGCCGCCATCGCCTCGCTGGCGATGCCCCGCCCCCAAGCGGCGGGCGCAAAGGCCCATCCCGCCTCGATCACGCCATCCAGTTCGGCGATGCCGCGCCGCGCGTCCATCAACCCAGCATCGCCCAGAAAGGCGCCGGTCGCGCGATCCTCCACCGCCCACATGCCAAAGCCCAGCAACGCCCACAGGCCCGCATAGCGCAACAGGCGGAACCACACGGTCTGCGCGTCCTGCACATGGCCGCCGATATGGCGCACGACTTCGGCATCGCCCCACAACGCCTTCAGATGCTCATAATCATCGGCCCGATGGGCGCGGAGCGTCAGCCGGTCGGTCTGGAGCGTGGGCGCGATCATGCGACAGGATGTGGACCGTCCCGCACCCAGCGGTCAACCATGCGCTTTTCCACGCCGCACCGAACCGCAAAACTTCCCCTTTGGCCCGCTTGGCGCTATGGGGCGCCATGCATTTTCTCGATCAAGCCAAGATATTTATCAAATCCGGCTGGGGCGGCCCCGGCGCGGTCAGTTTCCGACGCGAAAAATATGTCGAATATGGCGGCCCCGACGGCGGCAATGGCGGCAAGGGCGGCGACATCATTTTCGAAGCGGTGGCGGGCCTCAACACCCTCATCGACTTTCGCTATACCCAGCATTTCAAGGCCCAGCGGGGCCAGCCCGGCATGGGCAAGAACCGCTATGGCGCGGGCGGCGACGATCTGGTCGTCAAGGTTCCCGTCGGCACCCAGATCCTGTCCGACCCCGTCCCCATTGCAGGGACGGAGGACGAGGAAGACGGCAGCATGGAATATGAGCAGGAGTTGCTCGCCGACTTCACGCAAGTGGGCCAGCGCATCGTCCTGCTGCGCGGCGGCGACGGCGGCCGGGGCAACCTGTCCTACAAGACCAGCACCAACCGCGCCCCGCGTCAGCACGGCACCGGGTGGCCGGGGCAGGAAATGTGGGTGTGGCTGCGCCTCAAGCTACTGGCCGATGTCGGCCTTGTCGGGATGCCCAATGCCGGCAAGTCCACCCTCATCAACCAGATCACCAATACCAAGGCAAAGGTCGGCGCATACGCCTTCACCACCACCAAGCCGCAGCTGGGCGTCGTGCTGCACCGCGACCGCGAATTCGTGCTGGCCGACATTCCCGGCCTGATCGAGGGCGCGGCGGAAGGCGCGGGGATTGGCGACCGGTTCCTCGGCCATATCGAACGCTGCCGCGTGCTGCTGCATCTCATCGACGCGACCGGCGACGACCCGGTTCAGGCGTTCCGCATCGTCCAGGACGAACTGGCGGCCTATGGCGGCGGGCTGGATGAAAAGCCGCAGTTGGTGGTGCTGAACAAGGGCGACCTGCTCGGCCCCGAATTGATGGAAGACATCGCCGCACAGCTTCGCGACGAGGCGGGCGTGGAGCATGTGTTCATCATTTCCGGCGCGACCGGCGAAGGGATGCCCGAACTGCTCGACGCCGTGCTGCCGCTGCTCGACGAAGGCGTGGCGCAGGAAGAAGAGGCCAGCGGCGAGGAAGACAAGCCCTGGTCGCCGCTTTGACCGGCACGCCCTTTTCCCGGACCGTTGCATGACCACCGCGCTCCCCGGCTTTCCCCCTGCCCTTGTCCGCCGCCTTGTCATCAAGATCGGATCGGCCCTGCTGGTCGATCCTGCAGGCGAAGTGCGCGAGGGCTGGCTGCGAACGCTGGTCGCCGATGTCGCGGCGCGGCGCGCGGCCGGGCAACAGATCATCATCGTTTCATCCGGCGCCATCGCGCTCGGCGCGCGCCGCCTGAAACTGCCCAGGGGCGGGCGCGGCAGCCTGGAGGATGCGCAGGCGGCGGCGGCCACGGGCCAGATCGCCCTGTCGCAATGCTGGGCCGGGCTGCTGGGGGAACAGGGCATCACCGCCGCGCAGATGCTGGTGACGCTGGACGACCTTGAAAACCGCCGCCGCTACCTCAATGCGTCGGCAACGCTGGAACGGCTGATGCAATTGGGCGTCGTGCCGGTGGTGAACGAGAATGACAGCGTCGCCACCGCCGAAATCCGCTTTGGCGACAATGACCGGCTGGCCGCGCGCATCGGCCAGGCGGCTCAGGCCGACGCGGTTGTGCTGCTGTCCGACGTGGACGGGCTTTACACCGCCAACCCGCATGTCGATGCCAGCGCGATGCTGATCGAAACCATCGACAAGATCGACGCGCGCATCGCCGCCATGGCGGACGGCGGCTCCGCCTCCGGCATGGGGTCGGGCGGCATGACGTCCAAGATCCAGGCCGCGCGTATCGCCACCGGCGCGGGCGCGCACCTCGCCATCATATCGGGCAAGGTCGATTCGCCCCTGTCCCACTGGGCCGATGGCGGACGCGGCTCCATCTTCCTCGCCGCCCCGGCCAAGCGCGCGCGCAAGGGCTGGCTCGCCGGGCGGCTGACGGTGCGCGGGCGGATCATCGTCGACGCGGGCGCGGAAGGCGCTCTGGCGCGCGGCAACAGCCTGCTGCCCGCCGGGGTGCGCGGCGTCGAGGGCAGCTTCGCGCGCGGCGACGTGGTCGACATCGCGACGCAGGACGGGCGCGTCATCGCCCGTGGCCTGATCGAATATGACAGCGACGCCGCCACGAAGATCGCCGGTCGCCGCAGCGAGGACATAGCCGCCCTGCTGGGCGAAATGCCCCGGTCGGTGCTGGTCCATCGCGACCATATGGCCATGATCTGACCCCATGACGATGACCATCGCCATGACCGGCGCGACAGGCTTCGTCGGCGGGGAAACGCTGGCGCAGGCGCTGGCCGCCGGGCATCATGTCCATGCCCTCACCCGCCGCGCGCAACCCCCTCAAGCGCGCCTGACATGGATGCCCGGCGCGCTGGACCAAGGCGATTCGCTCGACCGGCTGGTGGCGCAGGCCGACGCCGTCATCCACATTGCGGGCGTGGTCAACGCGCCCGACCGCGCGGCTTTTGAAGCCGGTAACGCCACCGGCACGATGGCGCTGGTCGACGCGATGCGGCGGCAGGGCGTTCGCCGCCTGATCCATGTGTCCTCGCTCGCCGCGCGGGAACCCGACCTGTCCGACTATGGCTGGTCGAAGGAACTGGCCGAACGCCATGTGAAGGCCAGCGGCCTTGACTGGACCATCGTGCGCCCGCCCGCCATCTATGGCCCCGGCGATCGCGAGATGCTGGAACTGTTCCAGATGGCCAAGCGCGGACTGGTGTTGCTGCCGCCGGGCGGGCGTTTTTCCGTCATCCATGTGGCGGACCTTGCGCGCCTGCTGCTGGCGCTGGCGACAGATCGGGAGATCAGCCTGACCCAATGTTATGAGATTGACGATGGCGCGCCCGATGGCTGGGACCATCGCGATTTCGCGCTGGCGCTCGGCCGGGCGCTGGACCGGCGGGTGCGGCCAGTGTCGATGCCCCGCGCGCTGATGACCATGGGCGCAGCCATCGACCGGCTGGTGCGCGGCCAACGCGCCCGGCTGACGCCCGACCGCGTCCGCTATTTCTGCCACCCCGACTGGGTCAGCAATTCGCGCCTTGCGCCCCCCTCTCCGCTCTGGACGCCGCAGGTATCGACCGAAGAGGGGCTGCGCACGACGGCGCAGGCCTATCACGCCAAGGGCTGGCTGTAGGGCGGATCGGCATTCGGTTCTGGCGGCCTGCAACACTGAGGCGGCGTGGGCGAGCTTGGGCTTCTGGTTTCGCCCCGTATCGGACGCTTAGATCAGGCAGTCAAAGCCCTTTAGGATGGTCGGAAAGCCAATCCGGCCATTCAGCTTTGAGATCGCTCACAATATCCCATGAGACTGGGAACAGGTCGAATCCGCCGTCATAAGGAGCAAACACAGCACCGTTATCGCACCTCATCCAAATAGTGGTCCCTGGTCCATCGTCAGCAATCGACAGCAACAGTCGATTGTATTTCCCCGCTAGCCACCGCTCCCTGCGAGCATAAAAGTTCCATGTCTTATCGGGATCGTCGGTGTCTGGCCCGGAAAGTACTACGTCGTTCGGAACAGTTGGGCCGCTGAATTCAGCCTCAACGACCCAGCACCACTGGCCGGGACCAAGCAACCGATCGCCACACTTATTCGCTCGGGCAAGGATGATTTCCCGCTCTACTTGATTGTCGGCATACCGCTTTGAATAGGGGAGCGCGTGAAAGCGAACCCATGGAGAGTCTGCGCGACTGCGCAGCATCCATCCAAGAGGTAGACAGGTCGGATAAAACTTTGTCCAATCATGTCGGAAATCTGCGGCTTCGGAGCGGTTTTCGGTCATCGCTGCCATCTACAACGAATTTCCGCTAATCATCAATTTCAAACATTCCTGTTGGCAATGAACTCGTCCACGCCGCCTGCCCCCTGAACCTCACGGCCCGGCAGGCGCATTGTCCGCAGGCCGGGTCGGCGCGACGGCTGGCGGCGGCGTGGCGGGCGTCGCCTGATCGATGGGAATCCGCACCGTGGCCGGGCCGATGTCGAGCCGCAGGCCATTGCCCTCGACGCCCAGAGAGACATTGCCGATGTCGGTTTCCACCGTCACATTGGCGATGGCGTTGACGAGGTTGCCGTCCAGTTCCTCCGGCGCTGCTTCCTCGACCGGCTCGTCGATGGCCCGGCTCATAAAGTCGCGCCAGATATGCGCGGGCAGGCCGCCGCCCGCCGCGCCCGGCAACGGGCTGTTGTCGTCATTGCCCACCCACACCGCCGTCACGATGCCGCCCGCATAGCCCACGAAGATGGCGTCGCGGCTGTCCTGCGTCGTGCCGGTCTTGCCGAACGTGCTGGTGCGCAGCGCCGCCGCGCTGCCGGTGCCGCGATTGGCCGCCGACGACAGCAGGTCGCGGATCATCTCCAGATCGCTGCTGTCGAACTTGCGCTGCCGGTCCATCAGGCTTTCGAACCAGCCGCGCTCTTCGGGCGGCAGGCCATGGGCCATGACCGGCCACTCCCCCGCCGCCACCGCCGCATAGGCCTGCGCCAGTTCGATCAGCGGGATTTCCGACGTCCCCAGCGCCAGGCTCAGATCCTGCGTCAGCGGCGCGGTGACGCCCAGGTCGCGGGCGACCTTGATAACCGCGTCGACGCCGACTTTCTGCGTCAGCCTTACGGCGGCGACATTGGAGGAAATGGCGAAGGCCTGTCGCAGGGTGATGCGCCCGCGATATTGGCCGCCATGATTGGCCGGGCGATATGCGCCCGTCGTGATCGGTGTGTCGTCGATCATGTCGTCGGGCGTCATCCCTGATCGGAACGCGGCCAGATAGACGAACAGCTTGAATGTCGATCCGGGCTGGCGCCGGGCCTGCACCGCGCGGTTGAAGCTGCTCTTCTCGTAATTCTTGCCGCCGACCATGGCGACCACGCTGCCGTCCGGCTTCATCGCGACCAGCGCCGCCTGCGCCCCGCCCAGTCCGGCGCGTCGCACCGCCCCCTCGGCAAATCGCTGCATCCGGCTGTCCAGCGTCGTCGCAACCTCCTGCGCGCCATAGACGGCCCCCGCCCGGTCGCGCGCCTGCGGCAGCACCCAGTCCGCGAAATAGGTGCCGCTGGTCGCCTCCGCCTCCGCCCGCAGGTCAAGCCGCACGGGGCGCAGCGCGTTGCGCTCCGCCTGCGTCAGGTAGCCCGCCTCCACCATCGCCTGCGTCACAAGGTCGGCACGCGCACGCGCGCCCTTCAGATTGCTGGTCGGGGCCAGCCGCGACGGCGCTTTCAGCAGCCCCGCCAGCATCGCCGCCTGCGCCACCGTCAGCCGTTCCGGGCGGCGGTTGAAATAGTGGAGCGATGCCGCGCGCAGGCCATAGACATTGTCGCCGAAATAGACGTTGGAGAGGTATCTCTCCATGATCTGGTCCTTGGTCAGCCAGGCTTCCAGCCACAGCGCGATCATCGCCTCGCGCGCCTTGCGCCCGAAGGTGCGGTCGGATGACAGGAACACGCCCTTCGCCAGTTGCTGGGTGATCGTGCTGCCGCCCTGCGACGCGCCGTCGGACCAGATATTGTGCCACAGGGCGCGGGCGATGCCGCGCGGATCGATGCCCCAATGGGTCTGGAACCGGCGGTCCTCGATCGCCATGAACGCCTGCGGCACATGGGCGGGCAGGTCCGCCATCGTCACCGGCTTGTCGATGATCGCCCCGCGCCGCGCGATCAGCTTTCCGTCGGCCGACATCAGGCTGATGCTGGGCGGTGCGATGGGCTGGAGCGACCGGGACAACGGCGCCGTGATCGCCAGCCAGGCTATCAGCGCCATGAACAGCGCCAGAAAGGCCGCCACGATCCACCCGGCGATCTTCAGCTTGCGCCGCCACGGCATGGGCGGGGGAAAGGAACTGGGCGGTCCGGCGCCAAAGGGCGCTTCGGCCGCTGGGGGCATAGCGCCGGGCGCAGGCGATTCGGGGGAAAGGCTGTCGCTCATCGGTTCCGTTAAAGCTGTATTATATAAACGATACAGTCAAGCCTGTCCCGTGGCGGGACAGCCTGCCGTTAACCTTCTTTCGCCATGGCCGAAATGGTAAATTATGCGTTAACCCTGTCGCCATGCTGAAAAGAACCCTTGTCCTCTCCACGGAATCGGCCCGCCACCCCTTTCGGCGCAGCCTGCCCGCCCATGTCCTGCGCTGGGAAGAGCCCGAAGCGAAGGCGGCGGTCGGCAAGATGCCGGCGACGCGCAACGACGATCAGGACTGGAAATTATTCGCGCTGAGCTTCTCGGCCTTTTTCACGGCCTTCTACAGCTTCATCGCCTGAAAGTCGGCCTCGGGCCTCAATCGCAGGCGCAGTGCAGCCGCCAGGCGAGCCAGGCGCAGGGCACCGTCATCGCCGCCACCAGCAGCAACTGGTCGATAACGGGCAACCCCGCGACCGACAGGCCGATGGCGATCACCGACCCCACCACCATCGCGCCCGAATTAACGATGTTGTTGGCGGCGACGGTCCGCGCCGCCTCGCATTTTTCCACCGTGGTCGTCAGGAAGGCGTAAAGCGGCACCACGAACATGCCGCCAAAGGTCGCCACGCCCAGCAGGCTCAACCCCAGCGGGATCGCCATGGGATGTTCAATGAAATCCATCAGCATCAGCATCTCGCCCGATGGCGCGGGCGTCCACATGCGGCACACGATGTGAAAACCGATGACGCACACGCCCATGCCGACGACCGACGCCGGGGCGTATCGGGCCGACACATGCCCGCCCAGCAGCCGGTTGATCGCCACCGACCCGATCGCGATGCCGATGGAAAAGATCGCCAGGAACAGGCTGGCCACCGCCTTGTCTGCGGTCAGCACATTTTTGACCAGCGGCGGGAACTGGATGAACAGCACCGACCCGATCGCCCAGAACAGGCTGATCGACATGATCGCCAGGAACAGGCGGGGAATATGCATGGTGCCCCGCACCAGCGTCGTGGAGGCCCGGATGATGTGCAGGTCGATCGGCTGCGACACCATCAGCGACGGCGCGGGGGGCACCCGCCGCCCCGCCAGATAGCCGATGATGGCGGTGACGACGACCGCACAGGCGGCGATTTCGATGGGGATGATCCCGGCCAGGATCGTGCCCGCCAATATCGCGATATAGGTGCCCGCCTCGACCAGCCCGGTGCCGCCCAGCACTTCATCGTCATGCAGATGCTGGGGCAGGATCGCATATTTGATCGGTCCGAAAAATGTCGAATGGATGCCCATGGCGAACAGCGCCAGCAACAACAGGGGAATGGCCAGCGTCTGCACCCATTGCCCGCTCCAGATCAGGGCAAGGCCGGCGGCCCCGACCAGCATGATCAGGATTTCGGCCGCCTTCACCACCCGGATGATCGCCGCCTTGTCGCGCTGGTCGGCCAACTGACCCGACAGCGCGGACAGCAGGAAGAAGGGCAGGATGAACACGCCCGTCGCCACGGCGCTGAACCAGGTCTCCGACGCTTCGTCGTTGTAAACCGAATAGACGACGAACAGCACCATCGCGTTCTTGAACAGATTGTCGTTGAACGCGCCGAGCAGCTGGGTGACGAAGAGAGGCAGGAAGCGTCGCTTCTGAAGGAGCCTGAAGGAGGCTTGCATAAGCGCGTGGATCTTTTCGCTGTGAAAATTCTGCGGCGGGTCTAGCGGCTGGCGGCGGCTCTGTCCAACCCCATCGGATGTTGTGCAACGGCCGGGACTGTGGCAGGCGTTCGGCCATGCTGACGCTGCCCAATTTGCTGACGCTGTCGCGTATCGTCACCGTGCCGCTGCTGGTCGCCCTGCTGTGGCCGGCCGAACTTGGCGCGCGCTGGACGACAGGCTATATGCTGGCCTTCGGACTTTATTGCCTGATGGGCGTGACCGACTATTTCGACGGTTACCTGGCCCGCGCACAGGGTACGGTGTCGAAATTGGGCATTTTCCTCGATCCCATCGCCGACAAGATCATGGTCGGCGCGGTCATCCTGATGCTCGCCGCCACCCGCGACATTGCCGGGATGCACATCGTGGCGGCGATGATTATCCTGCTGCGTGAAATCGCCGTATCGGGCCTGCGCGAATTTCTGGCGGGGTTGCAGGTTTCGGTGCCGGTGTCGAAGCTGGCGAAATGGAAAACGACGTTTCAGATCATTGCGCTGGGCGCGCTGATCCTGGCCGGAGCGGTGCCGCAATTCCCCTTTGTCCAGGCGGTCGGCCTCGTCACCCTGTGGGCGGCGGCGATCCTGACACTGGTGACGGGCTGGGACTATCTGCGCGTCGGCCTGAAGCATATGGATTGACCGGGGCAATGGCGGAGCTTTCCATCCTCTATTTCGCCTGGGTGCGTGAAATGATCGGCCGGGACGAAGACATGGTCGCCCCGCCCCCCGGCGCCAGCGTCGCCGATGTCATCGCCCTGCTCGCCGCGCGTGGCGGCGGCTATGCGCAGGCCATGGCCCGACCCGAAAAGCTGCGCGCCGCGCTCGACCAGAATTTCGTGGCCCTGGATACCCCCATCGGAAATGCCCGCGAACTGGCGCTTTTTCCGCCGGTCACCGGAGGATGAGCGCCGTCGTCATCGGCCCGGATGATTTCGACGCGGCCGCGCAATGCGCCGCGCTGGAGGCGATGGGCGGCGGCGCGGTGGCGACCTTCACCGGCATCGTCCGGGGCGACAATGGCCTCATCGCCCTCCAACTCGATCATTATCCGGCGATGACGAAGGCGCAGGTCGAACGCATCGTCGCACAGGCGCAGGCGCGCTGGCCGTTGCTGGGCGTGCGCGTCATCCATCGCGTCGGGCGGCTGGAACCGGGCGCGCGGATCGTCTTCGTCGGCACCGCGTCACGCCACCGCACCGCCGCGCTGGAAAGCTGCGCCTTCCTGATCGACTGGCTGAAAAGCCATGCCCCGTTCTGGAAGCAGGAGCATTTCGCCGACGGGTCCACCCGCTGGGTCGAGGCGCGGGTGGAGGATGACGCCCGCGCCGCCGCCTGGAACGATCAGGCCACGTCGGGCAACTGACGATTTTCCTGCGCGGCGTCGCGCAATATTCCGGCAAGCAGGCGAAATTCCTTTTCACGCGGGCTGTTGCGCCGCCAGATGAGAGCGATGTCGCGCCAGGGGTGATCCGACCGCAACGGCCGCGCGACGATGTCGGTATGGTTCAATATCCCGCCATCAATCGCCATTTCCGGCAACATCGTCAGCCCCAGTCCGTTGTCGACCATCTGCACCAGCGTATGGAGCGACGTGCCCATCATCGTCGCTTCCGCCCGCATTTCAGGCCGGTTGCACGCGGCCAGCGCATGGTCTTTCAGACAATGGCCGTCCTCCAGCAACAACAGGCGGCTCTCATCGATCATCTCCGGCCCGATATAGGCCGGCGGATCGCGCGGGTCATCCTTGGGAAAGGCGACGAACAGCCGGTCGCGGAACAGCATCTCGCTGTCCACCTCCCCCGTCGCATAGGGCAGCGCCAGCAGCACGCAATCGACATGACCGTGGCGCAACGAATCGACCGCCGCATGGCTGGTCTCCTCGCGCAGATAAAGCTTGAGTTCGGGCCGGTCGCGACGCAACCGGGGCAGCAGGCGCGGCAGCAGAAAGGGCGCGATGGTCGGGATCACGCCCATCCGCAACTCGCCGGTCAGCGGCTTGGCCGAAGCCTGCGCGATTGCGGCCAGTTCCTCGGCCTCGCGCAGCACGCGATGCGCCTTTTCCACGATCCGGTCGCCCAGCGCGGTAAAGCGCACCACGCGGCGGGTGCGCTCCACCAGCACCACATCGATCAGCGTTTCGAGTTCTCGGATGCCGGCCGACAGTGTCGATTGGGTCACGAAACAACTGTCGGCCGCCTTGCCGAAATGGCCATGCTCTTTAAGCGCCACCAGATATTGGAGTTGCTTGAGCGTTGGCAGGTAACTCGACATTTATCGCCCCTTTCGATCAGTGGAGCGAATATAAGCGAATTATCCGAAAACGCCAAATTGCTTGGCGACGCCAAAGGCCGATGTCAGCGTCAAGATCGTGCCCACCGCGATCATCAGCACCTTGGGCGCGACATGGCGGGCGAGCATCGCGCCAAAGGGCGCCGCGACCACGCCCCCGACCAGCAGGCCGACGGTATAGACGGTGAAGGTCTGCCATCCCAGATTGAACAGGAATGTCAGGCTGATCGACAGGGTCAGGAAAAATTCGACCGTGTTGACCGTGCCGATCGTGTGGCGCGGGCTTGCCCCCTGGATCAGCAGGTTGGACGTGACCACAGGCCCCCAGCCGCCGCCGCCAGACGCATCGACAAAGCCGCCCAGAAGACCCAGCGGCGCTACCAGCTTGGGATTGCGCGACTGCGGCGGAAAGTGGAAACCGCGCCAGATCAGATAGGCGCCGATGGCCGCCAGATAGGTCTGGACATAGGGCTTGATGATACCGCCATCGATGTTCGACAGCAGATAGGCGCCCGCGCAGCCGCCAATGACGCCGGGAATGATGAGCCGGGCGAACAGGCTCCAGTCGACATTCTTGTGCAGGATATGACTGATCGCCGACGCGCCGGTGGTGAAGGTCTCTGCCGCGTGGACGCTGGCCGACGCCCGGCTGGGCGGCACGCCGAGCGCCAGCAACAGTGTGCTGGATATAACGCCATAGGCCATGCCCAGCGCGCCATCGATCATCTGCGCGCCGAAGCCGATCAGGATGAACGGCCAGATGTCGCCCGCATGTTGGGTCAACAGGTCAATCATTGAGAGAAGGCCTTTCAATTTATTTGTCTACCGATCTGATGATAATTTATGCCGCCGTCAAGCACCTTTGTCATCGCACCGAAACGACCCCCCGAAAGGCCTGATCTGGAAATTTTTTCGCCGCTCGCCTATATGGTGCATCGCACGATGGAGTGCTTCAGGGCTTTTTGATGCTGCACAACCTTCTGTCCTATCTGGATTCGGTCAAATCGCGCGATCCCGCGCCGCGATCCCGCGCGGAAATCCTGCTTTATCCCGGCGTCTGGTCGCTGGCGTTTCACCGGATCGCACATCGGCTCTACCGGCGGCGGCTCTTCTTCCTGGCGCGCGCCGTCAATCACCTCTCGCGCTTCCTGACCGGCAACGACATCCATCCCGGCGCGCGAATCGGCAAACGATTCTTCATCGACCACGGCTTTACCGTCATTGGCGAAACCGCCGAGATCGGCGATGATGTGACGCTATATCAGAATGTCACGCTGGGCGGCACCGATCCGGCGAACGGCATCGCGGGCAAGCGCCACCCGACCCTGAACGACGGCGTCATCGTCGGTTCGGGCGCGCAGGTGCTCGGCCCCATTGTCGTGGGTGAAGGCGCGCGAATCGGCGCCAATGCGGTGGTGACGAAGACGGTGCCCAAGGGCGCGACCATGGTCGGCATCCCGGCCCGCCAGATGCTGGTCGACGTCACCGCCTATCAGCGCGAATTCCTGCCCTATGGCACCCCGTGCAGCGATTGCCCCGACCCCGACAAGCAGAAGATCGAGGCGTTGCAGACCGAAATGGAACAGTTGCAGCAAAGGCTGAACGCCCTGCTGGAAGAACGCGCCGGTCGCGATGACGGGCCGCTCTTCAGGGAGCGTGACCGCGCCTGATGGGGGATGTGACGCCTTTTCCCGGTCAGGCCGCAGGCGCGACGCAGACCGGGTTTGAACGTCTCGAACTCATGCGCATCATGGATCTGTATGGCCGCATGGTCGCCGCCGGGCACTGGCGCGATTACGCCATCGACCTACACCGCGACGTCGCCGCCTTTTCCGCCTTTCGCCGCACCGCCGAACGCCCCGAATATCGTATCGAAAAACGCCCCGCCCTGCGCCATCGCCAGGGCATGTGGGCGCTGATCGGGGAAGCGGGCATGGTGCTCAAACGCGGGCAGGAATTGCAGGCGGTGCTCGCCCCGGTGGAACGCAAGCTGCTGCGCATCGTCGAGGATTGAGCATCCGGGAAGAAGGCCCGGCCGCTGTCAAGAGCGACGAAAAAGGGCGCCCGCGAACGGACGCCCTTTTCATGAAGCCGCGCAAAGGCGTTCGGCTTATTTCTTCAGCGTCAGACCGCCGAAACGCTTGTTGAAGCGCGCCACCTGGCCGCCAGTGTCGAGCTGGCGGGTGCCGCCGGTCCACGCCGGGTGCGACTTGGGATCAATGTCGAGCGCCATGGTGTCGCCTTCCTTGCCCCAGGTCGAACGGGTCTGGAAAGTCGTGCCATCGGTCATCTGGACGGTGATGAAGTGGTAGTCGGGGTGGGTGTTGGCCTTCATGGCGTTTCGTGCTCCAATAGTGGCCGGTTTCCGACCGGCCTGGGATGCGGATAAAGCGAAGGGGGCCGTTACCGGCTTTTCGTGCGCAAGGCAAGGGCCATTGCCCACCGCGACATTCCCGTCTGGCCGGGCGGGAAAAGCCGGTCAATCCTTGGGCGGATCGGCAATCATCGCCACGAACTGCGCCTCGGCGGCCAGTCGATCGCCGATGAACGCCTTGCCATCGAACTTGCACACCCGGCCGCGCACCTGGGTGAAATCGATCTTGAGGTCGAGCAGGCAGCCCGGCTCGACCGGCGAACGGAATTTCGCCCCGTCGATGCTCATGAAGTAAACCAGCTTGCCCGATCCCACCAACTCCATGGAAACCGACGCCAGCACGCCTGCGGCCTGCGCCATGGCTTCCACCACCAGAACGCCGGGCATGATCGGCCGACCGGGGAAATGCCCCTGGAAAAAGCTTTCATTGATGGTGACCGCCTTGACCGCATGAATGAACTTGTGCGGGATCAGCGTTTCCACCCGGTCGACGAGCAGCATCGGATAACGATGCGGCAGCGCCGCCATGACCCCACGGATGTCCATGGGGCCGATGACGCCGCTGCCTTCAACTTCGGCGGTCATCGCGGGTCAGCGCGACTTGGGCTGCTGCGGATTGGCGGGCGCGGCGGCGGGAGCCGGTGCGGCGGCCTGACCCTGACGGCCCGGCTGCCAGCCGGCCGGCGGCACGATGCCGACGCTGGGGACCAGCGTGTTGAGTTCGGCGGTCACTTCGTCGGTGATGTCGGCGCCGGCGCCGAAGCTTTCGGTCGCCGCCTTCTTGAAGACGATCTCCGACTTGGTCTTGGCGGTTGCGGAGGTCAGCGCCTGATCCAGCTTGGCGACGATCTGTTCCTCGACATAGGCGCGGGCAAGGCCGATGGGCTGGCTCAGGCGCTGCAATTCGGCCTGGGCGGCCTGCTGGGCCTGCTGATATTGCTGGGCCTGCGTCTCGATGGCCGGGGTCGGCTTGTTGCCGGCGGCCTTGAAGGCGGCCTGCAGCGCGTCGCCCTTGGTCTTGAGATCGGCTTCCAGCGCATTGCGGCGCGTGTTCATCGTGTCGATCTGGGGCTTGTAGGTGGTCTGCATCTGCGTGATCGCGGTGGTGTAGGCCGCGCTCTTGGCGACAGCTTCTTCCAGGTCGACGACGGCGATGCCGGACTTGGTCTGCGCCACGGCCGGAGCGGTGGTGGCGAGGGGGATGGCGGTCATGGGGGCCAGGGCGATCGCCGCGGCCTTGAAAATCGTCTTCATCAGAATTGTGTCCCTACGTTGAAGGTGATGAGCTTGTCGTCGTCGCCCGGTTCCTTGAGCAATGCGCGGGCGACGTCGATGCGGAATGGGCCGAACGGCGAGTTCCAGTTGACGCCGAATCCGACCGAAACACGCGGCTTCAACGTATCGCCCAGATAGACTTCCTCGAAACCGGACCCGTCGAGATAGGTCGCCGTGGAGCCGGCCGGGGGCGTTGCGCAGACGCCCAGCGATTCCGCCTGCACGGTGGTCGTCGTGGCGGTTTCCCCGGTTCCTGTCGTTACGGAGCAGCTGCCCGGAAAGGGCGTCAGCTTGGGATCCTTGATCCCCGCCACGGCGCCGACATCGACATAGACCGACGGACGCAGGCCCATTTCACGCGCGCCCGAACCCAGCGGAATTTCCACCTCGGCCCGCGCCATATAATAGATGCGGCCGCCCAGCGCGTCGTCGAGCGCCCGGTTGTTGCCGGTCGCGCGGATATATTCACCGGTGGGATCGCCATCGGCATCCTTTTCCGCCACCAGATAATAACGCTTCACGCGCGGGCCGATGCCGCGAATGTCGAAGCCGCGCATATTGGGTTCGCCCAGGAAGAAGCGGTCGACCAGGCGGATTTTCTCGACCGGGTCGCCCGCCGCGTCCAGCCGCTGCTTCTCCAGCGAGTGGATATAGCCCGCCTCGCCCGTCAGCCCCAGGATGAAGCCGCTGCCCAGCGGGAAATATTGCCCGCCGTTGAGGCGCGTGCGGACATAGCGGACGCTGCCCCCCAGACCGGCGAAATCCTGGCTCAGCACGATATTGTGGCCGCGCGTCGGGCGGATGCGGTTGTCGCGATTGTCGTAGATCAGCGAGTAGCCGAGCGAGGACGTCGTCCGCTTGCCGATGGCGTCGCACAGATAGCGGCCGGCGCGGATCGGATCGCAGGTGTCGGCGGGGTTGTTGCCCAATATGCCGTCATTACCGATGTCGGTATAATAGGTGTTCCTGTCCAGCGTTACGTCATCGAAGTTGAGCGTGTAGCGCAGCGCCAGCGACATATATTCGGTGAGCGGAACACCGGCGCGCAGCTGGAAGCCGGTCGTTGTCTGCTCATAGGTGGTGTCGCGGTTGTTGGTGTTGTTAAGGTAACGGAAGCTGTTCATGTCGCGGCGATAGATGTCGCCGCCCAGCGCGATATTCTTGTCCATGAAATAGGGTTCGGTGAACCCGACTTCCACCGACTTGGAATAGGCCGAATAATTGATGCTGGTGCGCAGTTCCTGGCCCTTGCCGCGGAAATTGCGCTGGGTGACGGACGCCGCGACGATGAAGCGTTCCAGCGAAGAGAAACCGGCCGACAGCGACAGTTCGCCGGTCGATTTTTCCTGCACATTGGTTTCGAGCACGATGCGGTCGGGCGCGGAGCCGGGCTTTTGTTCGATGTCCAGCTTTTCCTGGAAGAAGCCGAGCGAATTGATGCGGTCCTTCGACCGCTTGACCAGGAAGCTGTTGAACGCATCGCCTTCGGCCAGACGAAACTCGCGGCGGATCACCTTGTCCTGCGTCAGCGTGTTGCCGTTGATGTCGACCCGTTCGACATAGACGCGCGGGGCGTTGCCGATGCGGAAATTGATGCCCATCGTCAGGTCATCCTTCGACCTGTTGAAATCGGGCTGCACATCGGCAAAGGCATAGCCGAACAGGCCCGCCGTTTCCGACAGCGTGTCGACCGTATCCTCGACCAGCTTGGCGTTATACCAGTCGCCCTGCTTCATCGGCAGGCGCTTGGTCAGGCTTTCGCCCGACAGGTCGCGAATGTCCGATTCGACCTTCACCGGGCCGAATTTATACCGGTCGCCTTCCTCCACCACATAGGTGATGATGAAGTCCTGCTTGTCCGGGGTCAGCTCCGCGACGGCGGAAATGACGCGGAAGTCGGCATAGCCTTCGGTCAGGTAGAATTGGCGCAGCTTCTGCTGGTCATAGGCCAGACGGTCGGGATCATAGCTGGTGCCGGACGAAAACAGGCGGAACCAGCGCGATTGCTTGGTCACCATCTCGCTGCGCAGGCGGCTGTCCTTGAACTTGTCGTTGCCGATGATGTTGATCTGGCGGACCTTGGACTTGGGGCCTTCGCTGATTTCGAACACGATGTCGACGCGGTTCTGGTCGAGTTGCACCATCTTGGGCTCGACCGTAGCGGCGAAACGGCCCTGGCGGCGATAGAGTTCGATGATGCGGGCGACGTCGGCGCGCACCTTGGACCTTGTATAGATCTGGCGCGGCGCCAGCTTGATTTCCGGGCGGATCTTGTCTTCCTTCAACCGCTTATTGCCTTCCAGCACGATGCGGTTGATGACCGGATTTTCCTTCACCTCGATGGTGAGCGCGCCATTGTCGTTGCGGATCTGCACGTCCGCGAACAATTCCGTCTCGAACAGGTCGCGCAGCGCCTGATCCAGCGATTCCTGGCTGAACGGCTGGCCGATACGCAGTTTGGTGTAGGACATGATGGTGTCCGGCTCCAGGCGCTGCTGCCCGGTGACGGCGATGGAGCGGATCGCCCCTTCCGTCGCGGACGGGCCGGTCGCGAGGGCGGCGGGCGGCGGCGCGGCGGCCGTCGCCTGCGCCAGCGCGACGCCGGGCGCGGCGGCAAGGCCCGCGATCATCGTGCCGGCCATCAGGGCCACGACAATCTGGCGCTGCCTGTTGCTGCTGTTCATCGCTGTCACCGCTCCACCCTCGAAAAAAATTGTTTCCGCCGCAACAGACGACGTCGAACCGGGCTTCCCTGCCCCAAGCGCGTCAGCCGATCAAGCCGGACAGGCTTTTCCACAACCCGAAAGACGACAAATCGTTGAAAGTCACCAGCACCATCATGGTCATCAGCACCGCCAGCCCCGACCGGAACGCCCATTCCTGCGCGCGCGGGCTGACCGGCCGCCGCTGCACCGCCTCGATCCCGTAAAACAGCAGATGCCCGCCATCCAGCATGGGGATTGGCAACAGGTTGATGAACCCCAAGTTAATCGATACGAAAGCGACGAAGAAGACGAAGCTTTGGACGCCCAAAGTGGCCGCCTGCCCCGAAATCTGGGCAATCTTCAACGGACCGCCCATTTCCTTAATCGAACGGCGTCCGGTAACGATCTGACCCAAGCCGTCGATGGCCGACACAAAAATCTGTCCCGTGCGGCGCGCGCCGACAACTGGGATTTCCCAAAATGCCACCTCGCGCAAGGTGACGGTGTTGGACCTGACGCCGAGCTGACCAAGGCGAAAGACATTGCCAAACCGGTCTTTCTCAACATGCACGCCCGCAGCAATCGTCATCGACACAACTCTGCCGTCACGATGGATTTCGTAGGCCAGTGGTTCGGCCGGGCGCAACCGCACAATGTATGCAATTTCGGCAAAGCTCTCGATGCGTCGTCCCATGATGGAAACGATACGATCACCCTGCCGCAGGCCTGCCCTCGCCGCGGCCGATCCTTCCTCAACGGTATGAACCACCGGCTGACTGATCGGTTCTCCGTTGAGCCAGGCAAGTCCGCCAAGCAACAAGATAGCAAACAGGAAATTGATCGCTGGGCCGGCCGCCACAATCAGCGCGCGTTGCCAAAGCGGCTTGGCCGGGAAGCTCTCGGCCCGTTCCGAGGCGGGCAGTTGCAGCCAGGCCGGATCGGTCTGGCTGGCGGCGTTCATGTCGCCCTTGAACCTTACATAGCCGCCCAGCGGAAACGCGCCGATGCGCCAGCGCGTGCCGCGCCTGTCGGTCCATGCCGCCAGTTCATGGCCAAAGCCGATGGAGAAAACCTCCGCCTTCACCCCGCACCAGCGGCCGACCAGATAGTGGCCCAGTTCGTGGACAAAGACCAGAGGGCCGATGGCCGCGACAAAGGCTACCAAAGTGAACAGGAAACCGGGAGTTTCGATCAAGCAGCCAATCTTTCCATCACGTGCCGCGCCTCACCCCGCGCCCTGGCGTCAGCCTCCAGAACATCTTCGATCCGGTCGGGCATGGGCGCGGTATAGCGTTCCAGAACATCCTCGACAATCATGGCAATATCAAGGAAGCCGATGCGCCGGGCCAAAAAGGCGGCGACCGCCACTTCATTGGCCGCGTTCAGGATCGCCGGAGCCGCCCCGCCCGCCGCCGCCGCCGCGCGCGCCAGCCGCAGCGCGGGAAAGCGATCAAGGTCGGGCGCCTCGAAATCCAGCCTGCCGATGCGGGCGAGGTCGAGCGGCTGGCACGGCGTATCCATGCGCCGGGGCCAGGCGAGCGCGCTGGCGATGGGAATCCGCATGTCGGGAGAACCCAGTTGCGCCAGCGTCGAACGGTCGCGATATTCGACCAGCGAATGGATCACCGACTGCGGATGCACCAATATTTCAATGCGGTCGAGCCCGACGGGGAACAGATGCGCCGCCTCGATCAGTTCCAGCCCCTTGTTCATCATCGTCGCGCTGTCGACGCTGATCTTGGCCCCCATCGACCAATTGGGGTGAGCCACCGCCTGTTCGGGCGTCATCGCGCGCATATCCTCACGCGACCGGGTGCGGAACGGCCCGCCGCTGGCGGTCAGGATGATCCGGGCGACTTCGCTCAGGTCGCTGCCCGCCAGACACTGGAATATGGCGTTATGCTCGCTGTCGACCGGCAACAGGGTCGCGCCCGATGCCGTCGCCGCGCCCATCATCAGCGCGCCGGCCGACACCAGGGATTCCTTGTTGGCCAGCGCCACCGTGCCGCCCGCAGCCAGCGCCGCCATGGTGGGGGCGAGCCCCGCACAGCCGACGATCGCCGCCATGGTCCAGTCGGCCCCGGCCCGCGCCGCGTCGACCAGCGCGGCTTCGCCCGCCGCCGCCTCCGTGCCCGAGCCCGCCAGGGCGTCGCGCAGCGCGGCATAGCGGCTCTCGTCGGCGATCACCGCGATCTGCGCGTTCGTTGCGCGGGCAATCGCGGCCAGCTTGTCGACATCGCCGTTCGCGGTCAGCGCCACCACCTCGAACGCATCGGGCTCCCGCGCGATCAGGTCCAGCGTGGACGTGCCGACCGATCCGGTCGCGCCGAATATGCTGACCGTCCTCATGCGCCCGCCCCGGTCCAAAAAATGATGGCGGCCAGCGGCGCGGCGGCCACCACCCCGTCCAGCCGGTCCATCACGCCGCCATGGCCGGGCAGCAATGAGCCGCTGTCCTTCACGCCCGCGCGCCGCTTCATCGCGCTTTCCAGCAGGTCGCCCAATTGCGCCGCCACCGCCAGCAGGCCACTGGCCGCCGCCAGCCGCACCGGCAGCCCGGCCCAGAGGTGCAGCGCAAAGCCCAGCGCCAGCGCGGCAGCCACGCCACCCGCCAGCCCCGACCAGGTTTTGGACGGGCTGACGCGTGGGGCCAGCTTCGGCCCGCCAATGGCGCGCCCGGCGAAATAGGCGCCAATATCCGTCGCCCACACCAGCGCCAGCGCCCACAGCGCCAGCAGCAGCCCGCCCGGCTCCTGCCCCCGCAGGAAGCTGAGCGCCACCACTGGCGCGCAGATATAGACGACGCCCATCGCCAGCGGCAGCGACCGGGTCGTCGCCAACAGGAAAGCGAAAGCGCCAATGACCGCCGCCAGCACGATCCAGGCAAGCCCCGCCGCCACCGGACACAGCAGCGCCAGGGGAATCGAAACCGCATACATGGCGAGCTTTCGCCAGTTGGCGTCAGCCCCGACGAGCGCGCCCCATTCGCCCATCATCAGCACGCCCGCGACCGACAGCAGCATCCAGAAGGCGATGCCCCCCGCCAGCAAAGCCGCGATGGCGACCGCGATCAGGATCAGGCCGACGACGATCCGCTTTTTCAGTTCCTCCGACATCGCCTACAGCCCGCCGAAGCGGCGATCGCGCCGGTTGAAGCTGGCCAGCGCCCGCGCCAATGCGTCGGCGTCAAAATCGGGCCACAGAATGTCGGTGAAATACAGCTCGGCATAGGCCGCCTGCCACAGCATGAAATTGCTGAGCCGCTGTTCGCCCGACGTGCGGATGAGCAGGTCGAGCGGCGGCAGGTCGGCGGTATCCAGCGCGCCTTCAATCGCAGCCGGGTCAATCGCCGCCGGATCAAGTTCGCCATCCGCCACCCGGCGCGCCAGCCGCTGCGCCGCGCGCACCATTTCATCCTGCGCGCCATAGTTGAGCGCGATGGCGATCACCGGGCCGCTGTTTTCGGCGGTGCGGGCGATGGCGCCATCGATCATCCCGACCAGCGCGGGGTCAAGCGCGCGATAATCGCCGATCACCCGCAACCGCACGCCATTGGCGTGAAATTCATCCAGATCAGCCTGAATGAAATGACGCAGAAGGCCCATCAGGTCGGCGACCTCGCTTGCGGGCCTTTTCCAGTTTTCGGAAGAAAAGGCATAGAGCGTCAGGCATTCCAGCCCCAGTTCGCGGGCGGCGCGCGCCACCCGGCGCACCGCCTCCACCCCGGCGCGATGCCCGGCGATGCGCGGCAACAGCCGCTTCTTCGCCCAGCGGCCATTGCCGTCCATGATTATGGCGACATGGCGGGCTCCGGGGGAGCCTGATCCGGAGCCATCGACATGGCGCGCGCCTTGGTCGGTCGCGGCCTTGGGAAAGGAAGCCTGCATCCGGCTGGCCATATCAGGCCCTGTGCTTGGGGTGAACGAAGATCGTCATCATGGACCAGGCCTAAATTACTGGCCCATGATTTCCTTTTCCTTCGAGGCAGTCAGCGTGTCGATGTCGGCGATGATGGCGTCAGTCAGCTTCTGGACCTCGGTTTCCTTGCGCTTGCGCTCGTCCTCGCTGATCTCCCCCTTCTTCTCGTCGGCCTTCAGGCTGTCCATGCCGTCGCGGCGGACATTGCGGACGGCGACGCGCGCGCCTTCGGCATATTTGCCGGCCAGCTTCGCCAGTTCCTTGCGGCGTTCCTCGGTCAGGTCGGGGATGGGCAGGCGCAGCGTCTGGCCGTCGACAATGGGGTTGAGGCCCAGGCCAGCGGAGCGAATCGCCTTGTCGACCGGGCCGACATTGGTCTTGTCCCACACCTGCACCGACAACATGCGCGGTTCGGGCGCGGATACGGTCGCCACCTGATTCAAGGGCATGTGCGCGCCATAGACCTCGACAGTCACCGGATCGAGCAGCTGCACATTGGCGCGGCCAGTGCGCAGGCCGGTAAGGTCGCCGCGCAGCGATTCGAGCGCGCCCGCCATGCGGCGTTCCAGGTCGGCTTTGTCATATTGGGGCATGATGTTCAGGACTCCTGATTTTGAACGACCGTCGCCACGCCCTGCCCGGCCAGCACGGTGGCCAGATTGCCGGTTTCGCGGATGTTGAAGACGACGATGGGGATATTGTTTTCGCGACACAGCGCGATGGCGCTGGCGTCCATGACCTTCAGGTTATCGTTCAGCACCTTGTCGAAGCTGATCCGGTCATAACGCACGGCGCCTGTCACCTTCTTGGGATCGGCGTCGTAAACGCCATCGACGCTGGTGCCCTTGAACAGCGCGTCGCAGTTCATTTCCGCCGCGCGCAACGCCGCGGTGGTGTCGGTGGTGAAGAAGGGGCTGCCGGTGCCGGCGGCGAAGATGACGATCCGGCCCTTTTCCATGTGTCGCACCGCCTTGCGCCTGATATAGGGCTCGCAGACCGACGCCATCGGAATGGCCGACTGGACGCGCGTGTCATAACCCAGTTTTTCCAGCGCATTCTGCACCGCCAGCGCGTTCATCACCGTCGCCAGCATGCCCATATAATCGGCGCTCGCCCGGTCGAACCCGGCGGCGGCGCCAGCCAGCCCGCGAAAGATGTTGCCGCCGCCAACGACGATGCACAGTTCGAACCCCGCATCCTTGGCCGCCGCGATTTCCCCCGCGACACGCGCCACCGTTTCAGGCTCGATGCCAAACTGCCCCTGCCCCATCAACACCTCGCCCGACAGTTTCAGCAATATGCGCTTGAAGGCGGGCCGGGTCATAGGCTTTGGATCATCCTTGCAGGTGGGCGGGAAGCGGCCGGGACATTAGAGGGGCAAGGGCGCAATGGGAAGGGCGATTGTGCGTTTGCGCGCGACGCCCGCCCTGCGGCATGAACGAAAGCCCGCTTTACCTCTTTAACTCATCGATGCTCTGCTGCATGAGCGTCAGTTAGGGGGCATGGATGGCAGCGGTTCGACGTCTTTTCGGATGGTTTGGGCGGAAGGCGGTTCTCTATACCATCCTGGTGTTGGCGATATGGGCGGCCAGCATGGCACAACCCTGGATGATGCAGTTATGGCATGGCGGCGCCCATGCTGAGCGACGACAGGTCGCTCTTGCTACGGCCGTCGATCAAATGACGCGCGAGCGCGAGGCCGCCACCGCCACGCTGCAAGCCGACGGGGCGCGCTGGAAAGGGGCCAGCCTTCGCGAGATCGACGGGTGGGTCCGGGCCCGACAGAACAAGGCTATCCAACTGCGGCGCCAGATCGACGCCGCTCCGCCGCGATGGCGATTGGCGCTGGAGGGCAGCGAGGCTGTATTAAGGGTCGAACAGTTACGTCTGCAACTGGCCGTCGCGGAGCAGGAGCTTGTCGGCCTTCGCGCCGCACGCAAGCTGGTAGTCAGCAATGGTGCGGCTCTGACCGCCGCAGCCGATAAGGACCGACAGGCAAGGGACTTAAAACGAGCAAAGGCCCAGTGCAGCGCCGCGACGAAGAAAAGACAGGATTATGAAAATCGCTGGCGCTGGAAATGGCGGTCTTGGTGGGAAAACGCCGAACATCGCCGGATCGTTGCGAACCAAAGGGCTCAATGCGACACGGCCCGATCCGCTGAACAGACACTCAAACGCCTGGCCGATGCCCATAAGGCCGCCGATCTGACTCGCTACCGGATGGATGAAGCCTACAGCCGTAGCATCACCGACGCAGCGAGCGCCGTCCGCCATGCCGACGCCGGCCTTAGGCAGGACGCCCAGCGCGCGACAACCGAATGGAAAGGCTCCTGGCGGGCCAAACTGCGCATATGGTCAGCGCAGGTCGGCCTCCGCGCGCTGTTGTGGAAGGCCGGTGTCGCCTTGCTCATCATCACTATCAGCCCCTTTCTGATCCGCCTGTTCTGCTATTATGGCGTCGCGCCCATCGCCATGCGGCGTCCGGCCATCCGTCTGAACATACCGGGCGGTGCGGGTCGCGCCATTCCCCTGACCGCGCGGTCAGCAACCTCGGTCGGAATCCGGCTGGAGGATGACGAAGAATTACTCGTGAGGCAGGATTATCTCCAGACCAGCAGCCATGAAGGGGCAAAGGGGACCCAGTGGTTCCTCGACTGGCGACACCCGATCACCAGCATCGCGACCGGCCTCTCCTTCCTCACCCGGATCCGCGGGGTCGGCCAGTTGACCACTGTATCGGCCGTGCGCGATCCCTTTGCCGAAGTCTCCGTCCTGACCCTGCCGGCGGGCGCATCGTGCGTACTGCGCCCTCGCGCGCTGGCAGCGGTGGCGCAGCCGCGCGGCCGCCCGCTGCGCATCGTCACCCACTGGCGCATCGCCTCGCTCAGCGCATGGCTGACCCTGCAACTGCGCTATGTCGTCTTTCACGGTCCCGCCCGGCTGGTGATAAAGGGTGGCCGTGGCGTCCGGGTGGAACTTGCCGAACAAGGGCGCATCTTCGAACAGGACCAGTTGATCGGATTTTCTGCCGATCTTGCCTATTCCGTGACCCGTGCGGAAACATTCTGGCCCTATTTTCTGGGCCGCACCTCGCTGTTCAAGGATCATATCCGCGCTGGCGAAGGCGTGCTCGTGATCGAGGAAGCCCCGTTGTCGGCGGAACGCGGCGGACATGCGCGGCGGGGCATGGAAGGGTTGATGGACGCTGTGATGAAATTGTTCGGAATGTAGAACAGGTAAGGCCAGGACGGGTGGCACATCAGCGCACGTCGACTCCCGGCCTACATATTCAGCGCAGCAGCGCCCAAAAAAAGGGGCGCCCCGCGAGACGCCCCTCCGATTTGCATAGTCTGTCGCGAGCGATCAGACGCCAGCAGCCGCCGCGACTTCCGCCGCGAAGTCGCTGACTTCCTTTTCGATGCCTTCGCCCAGCTGGAAGCGGACATAGTTTTTCAGCGTGATCGAAGCGCCCGCTTCCTTCGCCGCCTTGGCGACGACGTCGGCGACCGGGGTCTTGTTGTCCATCACGAACAGCTGCGACAGCAACGCCTGTTCCTTGGCGAACTTGGCGACCGCGCCGTCGACCATCTTGGCGACGATTTCGGCGGGCTTGCCGCTTTCGGCGGCCTTTTCGGTCGCAATGGCGCGTTCACGCTCCAGCAGCGCGGGGTCGATGTCGGCGGCCGACAGCGCCAGCGGGAAAGCGGCGGCGATGTGCATGGCGAGCTGCTTGCCCAGCGGCTCCAGCACGTCGGCGGGGGCGTCGCCTTCCAGCGCGACCAGCACGCCGATCTTGCCCAGGCCCGGCGCAGCGGCGTTGTGGACATAGGGGACGACCACGCCCTGGCTCACTTCCAACTGGGCGACGCGGCGCAGATTCTGGTTTTCACCGATGGTGGCGATGTTGGCGACCAGCTTTTCAGCGACGGTGCCGCCAGCCGGGTAAGCCTGCGCCGACAGCGTTTCGGCATCGGCGGCGCCGCTCGACAGGGCAATGTCGGCCGCGGTGCGGACGAAGTCCTGGAACTGGTCGTTCTTGGCGACGAAGTCGGTTTCGCTGTTCACTTCGACGGCGACGCCCTTGGTCCCGGCGACGGCGACGCCGACCAGGCCTTCGGCGGCGGTGCGGCTCGACTTCTTCTGCGCGGCGGCCAGGCCCTTGGCGCGCAGCCAGTCGACGGCGGCTTCCATGTCGCCATTGGCTTCGGACAGCGCCTTCTTGCAATCCATCATGCCCGCGCCCGAACGGTCGCGCAGTTCCTTGACGGCGGCAGCGGTAATTTCGGCCATGTTTAAGGCTCCTAATTCTGAGAGGGGTCTAGATATAAGGGTCTTTTAAAGGCATTAGGGCGCGGTCCTGATGGAGCGCGCCCTAGCCTGTCATTCTTGCAGTTCGAAGACCGCGGATCAGGCCTGTGCGGCAACCTCTTCGGCGACCGGCTCGTCCAGCGCGCCGAGGTCGACGCCGGCGGCCTGCTGCGCGCCACGGCTGCCCTTGGTGGCGGCGGCGGCGACAGCGTCGCAATAGAGGCGGATGGCGCGGCTGGCGTCATCGTTCGCCGGCACCGGGAAGGCGATGCCGTCGGGCGACACGTTCGAATCGAGGATCGCGACGACCGGAATGCCCAGCGTGTTGGCTTCCTTGATCGCCAGTTCTTCCTTGTTCGCGTCGATCACGAACATGATGTCGGGAATGCCGCCCATGTCGCGGATGCCGCCCAGCGACAGCTCCAGCTTGTCGCGCTCGCGCGTCATCTGAAGCACTTCCTTCTTGGTCAGGCCGTGGGTGTCGCCCGACAGCTTTTCCTCCAGGGTCTTGAGGCGCTTGATCGAACCGGAAATGGTCTTCCAGTTGGTCAGCATGCCGCCCAGCCAGCGATGGTTGACGAAATGCTGGCCCGATTTGCGGGCGGCTTCGGCGATCGGATCCTGCGCCTGGCGCTTGGTGCCGACGAACAGCACCTTGCCGCCGGCGGCGACGGTCGCCGACACGAAATCGAGCGCGCGCGCGAACAGGGGCACGGTCTGCGACAGGTCAAGAATGTGGATGCCGTTGCGGTCGCCGAAGATATACGGCTTCATCCGCGGGTTCCAGCGGTGGGTCTGGTGGCCGAAATGGGCGCCAGCCTCGATCAATTGCTGAATGGTGACGACAGGGGCCGCCATGAGTCTTTCTCCTTCCGGTTGAACCTCTGGGAATCAGGAAGCGGATGGCCTTAAAGGCCGGAACGCCACCGGATATGTCGATTCCCATGTGGAATGGGCGCGCCTTTAACGACAGCGGCCGCGAAAGGCAAGGGTTGACAGCCCGATCAAATGAGAACATAAAGAGAACATACGGAACGAAATGCGGTTTTCCGGCGTTCGTGTCGTCAGTTTAGGGCAAGCCGTGCAAACGGCAAGATGAAAGTTCGCGCTATGTTCACTCTCCTTGCCGGTCTGGTCTTCTCGCTCTCCTTCCTCTTCGCGCTGGGCGTGATCGTGCTGATGTTCGACGCCTATCGCGACCGTATCGCCGCCGCCCTGCTGTTCGAGCCGATGCCGCGCGAACCCGTCGCCTATCGCGTGATAGTCCGTCGCCCGCGCGTCGCGGCGCGGCGTCGGAGCCATGCCCTCGCCCGCCCGGTCGCCTTCGCCGCCTGATCCTGTCTATTCGTTCGGGGCGGCGGCTTGCTGACGCCGGGTGCGCGCATAGCTCATCATGCCAAAGGGGATGAGCAGGATATAGACGGTGCAGATCGCCAGCAGCGTCAGCCAGGGATCGGTCACCAGCAGCGCCGCCAGCAGGCCAGCGAACGCGATCACCTCCAGCCTGATGCGCTTGCGCAGCCGCAGCGCCGACCAGCTATAGGTCGCGATGCTGGAAATCATCAGGAAGGCGGTAAAGGCGGTCCAGGGCGCCACCACATACCATTGGCGGAAAATATCCTCGCCCGTCACCAGCCACAAATAGAGCGGCACAAAGCCGATGCCGGCCCCCGCAGGCGCCGGAACGCCGGTCAGGTAACCCGCCGATTTGTGCGGCTGTTCCTTGACGTCAATATTGGCGTTGAACCGCGCCAGCCGCAACGCGCAGGTCAAGGCATGGGCCAGCGCAATGATCCAGCCGAATTTCGGCATGGCGTGCAGCGACCAGAGATAGAGGATCAGCGCCGGTGCCACCCCGAAGGCAATCGAATCGGACAATGAATCCAGTTCCGCGCCAAACCGGCTTTCCCCGCGCAGCAAACGGGCGATGCGCCCGTCCAGCCCATCCAGCACACCGGCGAAAAGGATGGACAGCACCGCCCGCTCCCAGTCGCCCGATATGCCGTACCGAACACCGGTCAGGCCAAAGCACAGCGCCATCGCCGTCACCGCATTGGGCGCCAGCATCCGCAAGGTGATACCGCGCCGCAAGCCGCGGGGCACAGCGCGCCGACGGCTCATTGGATGATGCCCGTCACCGGCTCCGCGTCACCCATCCGGCCCAGGATCGTCTCGCCCGCCACCGTCCGCTGGCCCAGCACGACGCGGGGCGCCGTGCCCGCGGGTAGATAGACGTCCACCCTGCTGCCGAAACGGATCAGGCCGATGCGCTGCCCCGCCGCGACCATGTCGCCCGGCTTTACGAAGGGCACGATGCGCCGCGCGACAAGCCCGGCAATCTGCGTGAAGCCGATTCGCACCCCGTCATGCCGTTCGACCAAAATATGCTGGCGCTCATTTTCCTCGCTCGCCTTGTCGAGATCGGCGTTCAGGAACTTGCCGGAAATATAAACGACCGCCTTCACCGTGCCGCCAATGGGGGTGCGGTTGATATGCACGTCGAACACCGACATGAAAATCGACACGCGGATCATCGGCTGGTCGCCCAGCCCCGCCTCGCCCGCCATTTCGCGCGGCGGCGGCACCTTCTGGATCAAAGTCACCAGGCCGTCGGCCGGCGCGATGATCGCCCGGTCATCCTGCGGCACGGCGCGCGCGGGATCGCGGAAAAACGCCAGAACCCAGATGGTGACGCCCAGCATCAGCCAGCCCATGACAGACCAGTGCATGATGAAGAAGAGGCCGGTTATCGCCGCTGCGATCAGGCCGAATTTCACCCCCTCGCGATGGACCGGGGGGAAGCGCCATTTCACATTGCCGCCCTGCGCGACGCTGATGTCATCATTTTGCATGACCCGTCTTTAGGGCGCGCGCCGCGCGCTGACAACGACCGATCAAAAATGGCGGGGCGCGCGCGCCCTTCCACCTTGGTCAAAGGTTGAACATTGGCGACGCTTTGCCTAGTGGCTTTCGGGCATTCCATCCCACTCACGCGAAAAGAAAGCGAACCAGGCGCATGGCGAAGATCAAGGTCAAAAACCCAGTCGTGGAGATCGACGGCGACGAGATGACACGGATCATCTGGCAATGGATCCGTGAACGCCTCATCCTCCCCTATCTCGACGTCGACCTCAAATATTACGACCTCAGCGTCGAAAAGCGCGACGAGACGAACGACCAGATCACGATCGACAGCGCCAACGCAATCAGGGAATATGGCGTCGGCGTGAAGTGCGCCACGATCACGCCCGACGAAGCCCGGGTCGAGGAATTCAAACTCAAATCGATGTGGAAGTCGCCCAACGGCACCATCCGCAACATCCTGGGCGGCGTGGTGTTCCGCGAACCCATCGTCATCCGCAACGTGCCCCGTCTGGTCCCCGGCTGGACCGACCCGATCGTCATCGGCCGCCACGCCTTTGGCGACCAGTATCGCGCCACCGACTTCCTCGTCCCCGGCCCCGGCAAGCTGCGCATGGTGTGGGACGGCGAGAATGGCGAGAAGATCGAAAAGGACGTGTTCGACTTCCCCAGCGCGGGCGTCGCCATGGGCATGTACAATCTGGACGATTCGATCCGCGATTTCGCCCGCGCCAGCATGAACTATGCGCTGGGCCGCGGCTGGCCGCTGTATCTGTCGACCAAGAACACCATCCTCAAGGCCTATGACGGCCGCTTCAAGGATCTGTTCCAGCAGGTGTTCGACGAGGAGTTCGCCGACCAGTTCAAGGCGTTGGGCATCGTTTACGAACATCGCCTGATCGACGACATGGTCGCCTCGGCGCTCAAATGGAGCGGCAAGTTCGTCTGGGCGTGCAAGAATTATGACGGCGACGTCCAGTCCGACACCGTGGCGCAGGGCTTTGGCAGCCTGGGCCTGATGACCTCGGTCCTGCTCTCGCCCGATGGCAAGACGGTCGAGGCGGAAGCCGCCCACGGCACCGTCACCCGCCATTATCGCCAGCACCAGCAGGGCAAGGCGACGTCGACCAATCCGATCGCGTCGATCTTCGCCTGGACGCAGGGTCTGGCCTATCGCGGCAAGTTCGACGACACGCCCGACGTCACCCGCTTTGCCGAAACGCTGGAGAAGGTCTGCATCAAGACCGTCGAGGATGGCGCGATGACCAAGGATCTGGCGCTGCTGATCGGTCCGGAACAGGCATGGATGACCACGGAGCAGTTCTTCGAGGCGATCCGCGTCAACCTGGAAACCGAAATGGGCCAGTGGGCCTGACAAGGGAACCGATCTGCCTTCCGGGCATTTCAAATCGGTAACGGAACGAAGGGCGGCGCCGTGCATCGGCGCCGCCTTTTGCTTATGCCAGACATTGCGCCACACACTGCGAAGGGGATAGCGCCATGACGACCACAGCAAGGAAAAGGCTGGAAGTGCGCGTGGCCGTGCCCACCGATGTGCGCGCAATCCAGCGGCTCATCGCCCGCGTCTATCCGGGGATGCCCAATTATTCGCTGGCCACCATCCGGGGCCAGATCAACAATTTCCCCCAGGGCTGTTTCGTCGCCCTCTATGACAACAAGGTGGTCGGATATTGCGCGACCATGCGGGTCAGCAAGTCCATGGCCTTTGCCGTCCACGACTGGGACGAGATCACCGCCAACGGTTTCGGCACGCGCCACAGCGCGGCGGGCGAATGGCTGTACGGCTATGAAATGGCCGTCGACCCCAAGCTGCGGGGCTTGCGCATCGGCCAGCGCCTTTATGACGAGCGCAAGGAACTGGCCGAGGAACTGGACCTGCACGGCATCGTCATCGCGGGCCGGATGCCAGGCTTTTCCCGCGCGCGCCGCCGGGTCGACGGGCCGAAGGATTATCTGGACAAGGTCGTGTCGGGCAGGATCCGCGACCAGGTCGTCAGCTTTCAGCTCAAAAACCAGTTCGAACCCATCGGCGTCCTTGAAAACTACCTGCCCGAAGACAAGGCGTCGGCCGGCCATGCCGCCCATCTCGTCTGGCGCAACCCCTATGTCGATCCGGATGAAGCGCCCGAAATGCGGGTGCCGCGCGGCGTCGAAAGCGTGCGTATCGCCACCTGCCAGCTCCAGGCGCGCGCGGTGAAGGATTTTGCCGAATTTATCGGCAATATCGAATATTTCGTCGATGTCGCCGCCGATTACCGGTCGGACTTCATCATCTTCCCCGAACTCTTCACCCTGCCCCTGCTATCCTTCGAAACGAAGAAGCTGACGCCGATGGAGGCGATCGACCGGCTGACCGACTATACGCCGCTGGTGACCAAGGAACTGGCGCGCATGGCGCTGGAATATAATATCAACATCATCGGCGGGTCGCACCCGACCCAGACAGAGGATGGCGACATCCACAATATCGCCTATGTCGCGCTCCGCGACGGCTCCATCCACACGCAGGAAAAAATCCATCCGACGCCCAACGAAGCCTTTTGGTGGAACATCAAGGGCGGCGATTCGCTCGACGTGATCCAGACCGATTGCGGCCCGATCGGCGTGCTCATCTGCTATGACAGCGAATTTCCCGAACTCGCGCGGCGACTGGTGGATCAGGGCGCGCGCATCATCTTCGTGCCCTTCTGCACCGATTCACGCTTGGGCTATATGCGCGTGCGCTATTGCGCGCAGGCCCGCGCCATCGAGAACCAGTGCTATGTCGTGCTGTCGGGCAATGTCGGCAACCTGCCAAACGTCGACAATATGGACATCCAGTACGCCCAGAGCGCGATCCTGACGCCATGCGACCTGCCCTTCGCGCGCGATGGCATCGCCGCTGAATCGACGGAAAATGTCGAAACGCTGACCATGGCGGACGTGAACCTCGCCGACCTCAGCTGGGCCCGCGCCGAAGGCACCGTGCGCAACCTGCGCGACCGCCGTTTCGACCTCTACCATATCGAATGGGACAGCAATCCCGACCATGGCCATGCGCCCAGCGGCGGCCCGGTGCCCGCAGGCGGGCATAATGCGCCCGGCGGCGGCTGAGAAGGCGCTGTCTAGCCGGGGCGATCCCGCGAGGACCCCCAAGCTGGCCGCGGCGATCAACGCGCTACGACAAGGCCCCGACAGGACCGTCATCGCTTGCGATATTTCGGAGGGGGCTTTCCAGCCGAAGCGGCAGCGGAGCGCCATTCCCGGCGATCAAGCGCCCCGTGAAGGGACGCAAAACAACCGCAAAAATGGCGCGAGTGACGGGGCTCGAACCCGCGACCTCCGGCGTGACAGGCCGGCGCTCTAACCAACTGAGCTACACCCGCGTTCGGTGTGGAGCGGCCGAATATGCGCCACAGCCTCACCTGTCAACCGTCCGTTTTCCGACTGTCGATATTATTGTCGTTTTCCTGGCGCGGCGCGACCGTCAAAGTGCCCCGTTCGAACAGGAAACCGGCGATATCCGGCGTTCCGGCGGCGGCGACCACAGTCTGGATGATGATGAGCAGCGGCACGCCCAACAGCGCGCCCGGCGTGCCCCACACCCATCCCCAGAATGTGATCGACACCAAGATCAGCAAGGGATTCATCGTCAGCCGCCGTCCCAGCACCATCGGCGTCACCATATTCGCCTCGACCAGGTGAAAGCCGATCTGGATAGCGGCGGGCAGCAAGGCCAGCCAGATGTCGTTGAACACCATCAAACCGCCCAACCCCATCAGCACGGCGGCCAGCATCGGCCCGAAATAAGGGATGAAGTTCAGCAGCGCGACAATGCCGCCCCACATCCAGGGCGAAGGCATCCCGATCAGCCACAGGGCGACGCCCACCGCCACGCCCAGACCGAAATTGATGGTGGCGATGGTGATGACATAGGCGCTGGTCGCATCGACCACATTCTGGATGACGCGCGCCACCGCCAGCGCGCCGTCAAAACTGCCCCGGCTGTTGATCGTGCGTCGCCGCAACCGGGTCCAGCCCGCCAGGAAGAAGTAGATGATGAGCAGGCCGAACACCATCTGGATGATCGCCGCGGGCGCGGATGTGGCGGCCAGTTGCAGCAGCGAATGGGGCGCCTCCACCGCCGCCGTCTGCGCCGCCGCCACGGGGCCGCTCGCCAGCATCTGCACGGTTTCGTCGACGAAGTGCTGAAGCTGGGAATAGAAATTGATGACCGGCGCCAGATTGGCCTGAATTTGCGGGATGCGTTCGGGCAGGATGCGGAACCAGTCGGTCGCCGGCACGACGATCAGCACCAGCGCCGTATTGGCCACCGCCAGAAAGCCGACCACCGCCAGCATCGCCGCCAGCCCCGATGGCACATGCCGCCGCTCCAGCCACTCCAGCAGGGGCACGAGCGCGATCGCCACCACCAGCGCCGCCGTCAACGGCAGGAAGAATTCCGCGCCCGCCCGCAGGGCGAAGGGCATGGCCAGCAACAGGCCGAGGCCAGACGACAGGGCGATGGACGCCAGCAGCCGGTCCCGCCGCCGATCCACTTCCTGCTGGTCCCTCTGGGTCACGCCGCGCCGCTCCGTTGCCGCCTGTGCCATGGCTGTGCACCGGCGCGGGGGCGGCCGTCAATCGGCCATCATCGTTGGCGGGCGCTTCACGGATAATAGCGATTTAACCAAATATTGGGGCGACCGTTCTAAACAGCCGACACGAGACCATGAACGGGGCGGACATGCGGTTTCAACGAATGATCGGGCTTATGGGGGCGATCGCCGCCGCGACGCTGGGCGTGACCGCGCCACTGACCGCAGTTCATGCCGCGCCGATCTCGCTCAACACCCAGATGTTCGTCGAACATGTGACGACCGACATCAACGGTCGCGCCCGCCGGGTGCTGCGCGCCGCTGATCGCCTGTCGCCCGGCGACACGCTGGTCGTGGTGGTCAACTGGCGCAACCGTGCGGACCGGGCGATGTCCGGCATCGCGGTGACCAACGCCATTCCCGGCCGGTTGCGAATCGATCCTGCCGATCCCGCCATGCTGGTTTCGGTGGATGGCGGCGCGAACTGGGGGCGGCTCGATCAGCTCTGGCTACCGACGCCGCTGGGCGGCACGCGCCGCGCCACGGCGGAGGATGTGACCCACATACGCTGGCCCATGCCCGGCACCATCGCGCCGGGCCAGGGCGGCCGCATCGCCTATCGCGCCACGGTTCGCTGAACGGCGGTCAGTCAGCGAACAGCATCACCGGATTTTCCAGGCTGCGCTTGAGCGCCTGAACGAAGCTCGCCGCGTCCCAACCGTCGACGACGCGATGGTCGCAACTGATCGACAGGTTCATCAGCTTCGCCGCGACCACGTCCCTGCCCCGGAACACCGGCCGCTCGACGATGCGGTTGGGGCCGATGATCGCCACTTCCGGCCGGTTGATGACCGGCGTCGTCGCAATCCCACCCAGCGGCCCCAGCGACGTGATGGTGAGGGTGGAGCCCGAAAGCTCCTCCGACTTCGCCTTGCCCGTGCGCGCCGCTTCAGCCAGCCGCCCGATCTCGGCCGCCAGTTGCCAGATATTGCGATCCTGCGCGTCGCGGATCACCGGCACCATCAGCCCCGCATCGGTCTGCGTCGCCAGCCCCATATGGACGGCGCCATGGCGCGTCACCACGCCCGCCTCGTCATCATAGCGGGCGTTGAGCATGGGGAAATCGGGCAGCGTCTTGCAAATGGCGACGATCAGCAGCGGCAACAGCGTCAGTTTCGGCCGATCCCCGCGCCCGGCGTTCAATTGCGCGCGCAAATCCTCCAACAGGGTGACGTCGATTTCCTCGACATAGGTGAAATGGGGAATGTGCCGCTTGGCCGCCGCCATATTCTCGGCGATGCGACGCCGCAGGCCGATCACCTTCACCGCCTCGTCCGCACGCTTGGCGCTGCGCCCGGCGGGGCGATAGCCCTGCCCCGCCCCATAGAGAAGATAGGCGTCGAGATCGGCATGGCGGATGCGGTCGCCCGCCGCCTTCACCTGGGCCAGGTCGATCCCCAATTCCTTCGCCCGCGCCCGCACGGCGGGGGAAGCGAGGACGGGCTGTTCGGCAACGGCGTGCTCCTGCAAAGGCAGGAGCCCAGGGCCAGATTGTGCGTTATCGCCATGGGCTCCTGCCTCCGCAGGAGCACTGGCCTGCGGCGCATCCGCCGCCGCCTCCAGCATCGCCTCGCCCGGCGTCTCCGCTTCGATCGTTTCCACAGACGGCGGCGGCGCGGCTGCCTCTTCGCCCTCGACCTCGATCACCACCAGCATCGCGCCGATGGCGACATCCTGCCCCTCCTGTGCCGCCAGCTCGACGATGGTGCCCGCGACCGGGCTTTCCATCTCCACCGTCGCCTTGTCGGTCATCATGTCGGCGATGGGCTGGTCTTCCTCGACCCGGTCGCCAACCTTGACGCGCCAGCCGACGATTTCGGCCGATGAAATGCCCTCGCCAATGTCGGGCAGGCGGAATGTGAAGAGGGCCATGACCGGTCAATCCTTCAATATCTTGCTGATCGCTTCGCGGATGCGCACCGGGCCGGGGAAATAGGCCCATTCCAGGCTGTGGGGATAAGGGGTGTCAAATCCCGTTACCCGCGCGATCGGCGCTTCGAGATGATAGAAACAGCGTTCCTGAACCAGGGATAGCAACTCCGCGCCAAAGCCGCTGGTCCGCGTGGCTTCATGCACGATCAGGCAGCGGCCGGTTTTCCGCACCGACGCCTCGATGGCGTCGATGTCCAGCGGCACCAGCGTACGCAGGTCGATGATCTCCGCGTCCACGCCCATGGCGGCGGCCACGCCCTCCACCACATGCACCATCGTGCCATAGCACAGGATCGTCAGCGCCTCGCCCGCCCGCACCGTCCGCGCCTTGCCCAGCGGAATGCGGTAATGGCCGGTCGGAACCTGGGCATCGCGGTGCCCGGCCCAACTGCGCGCGGGCGTATCATAATGGCCGTCAAACGGACCGTTATAGATGCGCTTGGGTTCGAAGAAGATCGTCGGATCACTATCCTCGATCGCCGCGATCAACAGCCCCTTGGCGTCATAGGGGGTGGACGGGATGACCGTCTTGATACCCGACACATGGGTGAAGATGCCTTCGGGCGACTGGCTGTGCGTCTGGCCGCCGAAAATGCCGCCGCCAAAGGGGGAGCGCACCGTCATCGGCGCGATGAACTCGCCCGCCGACCGGTAACGCAGCCGCGCCGCCTCGCTCACCAACTGGTCGAGCGCGGGATAGATATAGTCGGCGAACTGGATTTCGGGCACCGGGCGCAGGCCATAGGCGCCCATGCCGACGGCCACGCCGATGATGCCGCATTCGGTGATCGGCGTGTCGAACACCCGGTTCTTGCCATATTTCTGTTGCAGGCCCGCCGTGGCGCGGAATACGCCGCCGAAAAAGCCGACATCCTCGCCCATGACGATGACATCGGGGTCGCGGCCCATCATCACGTCCAGCGCGCTGTTGATCGCCTGGATCATCGTCATCTGGGCAGTGGCTTCGGGATCGATGAGAGTGTCAGTCATGAAGCCATCCTTCCCCTCTCCCCTTGGGGGAGAGGATAGCGAAGCTTGCCAGCTTGCTGGCTAGCATAGCTTGGTGAGGGGGTAGCGTCCTATCGTCGGGGCGCATCACCCCCATCCAACCGCGCCTAGGCTCCTTCGTCGCCAAGGCTTCGTATCCTTCTCCCGTCAAGGGAGAAGGTTTGATCGCCAAATCCCTCACAATCCCGCCGCCTTCTGTTCGTCCAGCATCTGCTGCTGCTGTTCCTTCAGATGCCAGGGCATCTCCTCGAACACATCCTCGAACATGCTCTCCATCGGATGGTGCAGGCCATGGCCCAATATGCCGTTCTTTTCCGCCTGGCGCGCGGTGTCGCGCACCATTTCGGCCAGGTCGCGGTCCATCGCCGCCTGGCGATCCTCGTCCCATATGCCGATGGCGATGCAATGCCGCTTCAACCGGGCGATGGGGTCGCCCAGCGGCCAGTGGCTGCCTTCATTGGCGGAACGATAGGCGCCGGGGTCGTCGGACGTGCTGTGCCCCTCGGCGCGATAGGTGAAATGTTCGATCAGAGTCGGCCCGGCATTGGCCCGCGCCCGGTCGGCGGCCCAGCGTGTGGCGGCGTGAACGGCCAATATGTCGTTGCCGTCGACGCGCAGTCCGGCAATGCCATAGCCCACGGCGCGCGCGGCGAAGGTTGTCGCCTCGGCCCCGGCAAAGCCCGAAAAGCTGCTGATGGCCCATTGGTTATTGACGACGTTCAGGATCACCGGAACACGATAGACGCTGGCGAAGGTGCAGGCGGAATGGAAATCCCCCTCCGCCGTCGACCCTTCGCCGCACCATGCCGCCGCGATGCGCGTGTCGCCGCGCGCGGCGCTCGCCATCGCCCATCCCACCGCCTGCGGATATTGGGTGGTGAGGTTGCCGGAAATCGAGAAGAACCCCGCCTCCCGCGCCGAATACATGATCGGCAGTTGCCGCCCCTTCAGCCGGTCGCCCTTGTTCGAGTAAATCTGGTTCATCATGTCGATGATCGGCCAGTCGCGCGCGATCAATATGCCCTGCTGGCGATAGCTGGGGAAACACATGTCGTCGCGCTGCAGCGCGTGGGCCGCGCCGACCGACACCGCCTCCTCCCCCGTCGACTTCATGTAGAAACTGGTCTTGCCCTGCCGCTGGGCGCGGAACATGCGTTCGTCAAAGGCGCGGGTCAGCGCCATGGCGCGCAGCATCTTGAGCAGCGTTTCGGCGGGAAGCCGGGGGTTCCAGGGGCCCGCCGCCTGACCGTCATCACCGAGCACGCGGACCAGGCCATAGGCCAGATCGCGCATGTCGGCGGGCGCGGCGCTTTCGTCGGGGCGCGGCGTAGCGCCGGGCGCGGGGATGTCGAAGTCGGAAAAATCGGCCTCATCGCCCGGCCGGAAACGCGGTTCGGGCACGTGAAGCGAAAGGGGGGGCAGGTTGGGGGGCGGCATATTGGGCCGCGCCATTTCGGACGCGTCGCCTGTCCTCTCACCGGTCTGGGTCACCAACGACTCCATTTTGCTGCATTGCATTATTGTTGCTTGTGGCGGTTATTATATTACAATGCTTGAAGAACGCAAGAACCCCTCCGCCGTTCCGCGGATCACCGGATTTTTTCAGCGATTTAGCGGCGGTTCAGACGGCGACGGGCGCGGCGATATGGCTTTGCGGCGCATAATCCTCGACCGCGAAATCCTCGATCCGATAGTCGAAAATGCTCTCCGGCCGCCGGGCGATTCTCAGGCGCGGCGCCCCGGCCGGCTTGCGCGCCAGTTGCGCCTCCACCAGGTCGGCATGGTTCAGGTACAGGTGGACGTCGCCCCCCTGCCAGACGACCTCGCCCGGCTCCAGATCGCATTGCTGCGCCAGCATCCGCGTCACCATGGTCAGGCCGAATATGTTGAAGGCAAAGCCCAGGCCAAGATCGCAACTGCGCTGGAACAGCAGGCCGTTCAGCCGATTGCCGGCAACATGGAACTGATAGGTCATGTGACAGGGCGGCAACGCCATGTCCGGCACCTCGGCCACATTCCAGCCCGTAAAGAGCAGGCGGCGGCTGCCCGGATTGCGGCGGATATTGTCGACCAGTTCGGCGATCTGGTTATGCCCCCTATCGCGCTTGCGATAGAGGCCGTCACCGGCAGGCTCATAGATCGGCCAGTTCACCCATTGCGCGCCATAGACCGGGCCCAGATCGCCCCAGCGCGCCGCAAAATCGGCGTCGGCGATGATCCGCGCCTCGAACGCATCGCGATCAATGTCTTCGCCCGTCGCCCGGCGATAGACGTCGAGCGGCCAGTCGGTCCAGATATGGACGCCCTGCTTCACCAGTTCGCGGATATTGGTGTCGCCGGTCAGGAACCACAGCATCTCGCGCGCCGCGACTTTCCAGTAGACGCGCTTGGTGGTCAGCAGCGGGACGGCGTCGTCAGCCAGCGAAAAGCGCATCTGCGCGCCCATGATCGACCGGGTGCCGACGCCGGTGCGGTCCACCCGTTCATCCCCGTGCCGCCAGATATGGCGCATCAGGTCCAGATACTGGTCTTCATAATGGGGCATGTCGGACACGGACGGGAAAGGCCTCGCTGGGATAAAGCAAGCCCTCTGCTAGCCCATCAGGCCGCGCCCCGCCATGGGATAACACGATCGCGCCCGGCGTTTTTCGCCTCATAGAGCGCCTTGTCCGCGCGGTGGACCAGATCATCCATATGGCTGTCTTCCGGCAACAGTTCCGACAGGCCGAAACTGGCGCGCAACGCCCGTGGCAGGGTGATGCGCAGGTCGGCTTCCGCTACGCTGCGGCGGATGCGTTCCATCACCTCGATCGCCGCCTCGACAGGGGTGTCGACCAGCAAAATGCCGAATTCGTCGCCGCCCAGGCGGCCGACAACGTCGCCCCGGCGCACGCCGTCATGCAGCAGTTGCGCAAAGCCGCGCAACGCGGCGTCGCCTGCAATATGGCCATGCCCGTCGTTCAGCGACTTGAAATCGTCAATGTCGCAAATGACCATGGTCAAAGGCCGCTTGTGCCGATGCGCGTTGGCGATCGCCCGCCGCGCCGCGCTTTCCAGTCCGCGCCGGTTGAGCACGTTGGTAAGCGGGTCGCGGTCGAGTTGTTCCCGCAACTGTTCGGCCAGATCGCCAGCCACGACCATCACGCCCGCGACGCAACTCGCCACATAGATGGACGGCAAGCCCAGGCCCAGCATGGCGCGATAGGCCTGCAATCCCGCATCGCCCGCCATGAACAGGTCGCGGGCCGAATTGACCACCAGGCCGATCTGAAACAGCGCCAGAAGCGACAGGATCGCCACGAACATGCGCTCGGGCGGCGTCAGACGGCGGTCGACCCTTGTCAGTTCCAACGCCGAAATCGCTATCAGCACACCGACATAACCTGGCCCGAATATGCCGAGAAGCGGTCGGTTCTCGCTGAGAGCGGCGTAGGACGCCACCAGCCCGGCCAGCGCGCTGACCGGGCCCAGCCATGCCAGGCCGGCCGTGCGCCCGGCCCTCTGGCGAACGCCGACCAGCACCAGCACGCTGCTGAAAATGATCGTCATCGCCGCCAGCGCCATCAATATGCCGCTGTGCAACGCCAGTCCGGCCGCGTTCAGCACCCATTGGATGGCCGAAACCGCATAGGATGCCGTCCAGGTGAGGACATGGCGCTTGCGACCGAAATGGACCCACGCAACGCCCATGGCGATCATCATCACCACGCTGGTGAAAAACAGCAGCGCCAATATGATAAAGGCCGGATTCAACGCTGCACTCTCCCTTACGGCATGGCCGTCATCACCATCCGCACTGCTTGCCCTTATTCTGTTTTTTCAGCCACTGCTGCAATGGCGCGAAATAGGCAATCATGGATTTGCCCGAAATGTCTCTCTTTCCGGTAAAGGCTTCCAGCGCATCGGGCCATGGCTTCGAGGCGCCCATTTCCAGCATGGCGTTCAGCTTCTCGCCCACCGCCTTGTCGCCATAGAAGGAACAGCGGTGCAGTGGTCCGGTCCATCCGGCCTGTTTGCATGCAGCCTCATAGAATTGGAATTGCAGGATCCGGGCGAGGAAATAGCGGGTGTAGGGCGTGTTGCCGGGGATATGATATTTGCCGCCCGGATCGAATTTCGTTTCGTCGCGCGGCGCGGGCGGCACAATGCCCTGATAACGCAGGCGCAGGTCGTCCCAGCCCTTTTGATATGCGCCCTCGCCGATGCTGCCGTTGAACACGCCCCAGCGCCATTTGTCGATCAGCAGGCCAAAGGGCAGGAAGGCGACCTTGTCCATCGCCTGCCGCAGCAACAGGCCCAGATCCTTGTCGGCGCCGGGCGCCTTGGCGGGATCAAGCAGGCCGATCTTCACCAGATAATCGGGCGTGATCGACAGCGCGATGAAATCGCCGATGGCCTCATGGAAACCGTCGTTCGCCCCGTCCAGATAGAGATAGGGGTGCTTCTGATAGGCGCGCTGATAATAATTATGGCCCAGTTCATGGTGGATGGTCACGAAATCGTCGCCATTGACCTTCGTGCACATCTTGATGCGGATATCGTCCTTGTTGTCGATGTCCCAGGCGGAAGCGTGGCACACCACTTCACGGTCGCGCGGCGCAACGATCTGCGACCGTTCCCAGAATGTCTGGGGCAAGGGCGCAAGGCCGAGCGAGGAATAAAAGCCCTCGCCCGCCTTCACCATCTTCACTGGGTCATAGCCTTTGGCCACCAGCAGGTCGCCAATGTCATAACCCAGGTCGCCCGCCCCCGCAGGCGCGACGATGTCATAGATATTGCCCCATTCCTGCGCCCACATATTGCCCAGCAGGTCGGCACGGATCGGCCCGGCCTTGGGCTGCACGGCGTCGCCATATTTTTCGTTGAGCTTGGCCCGGGTATAGCAATGCAGTTCGTCGTAAAGCGGCTTCACCTCCGCCCACAGCTTGTCGGTCAGCGCCGCGAAATCATCGGCCGGCATGTCATATTTCGACCGCCACATCGCGCCCGTGTCGGCATAGCCCAGTTCCTTGGCCCCCGCGTTGGCGATGGAAACCAGCCGGGCATAATCGGCCCGCATCGGCGCGCCGACATTGTCGTGCCAGCTCAGCCACATTTCCTTCAACTCTTCGGGGTTGCGGTCCACCCCCATTTTTTCCTCGATGTCGCTACCCCGGATCGGCTCGCCCTTCAGCGTTCCCTTGCCCTTGCCATAGGCGGATTGGAGGCTGGTCGACAGGTCATTGAGCTCCTTCGCCGCCCCGGCGGTGGTCGGCGCGGGCAGCACCAGTTGCCCGCGCAGCATGTCGAGTTGCCGCTTCGTTTCCGCGCTCAGGCCGGGCGCGGTCGCAAGGCGCGCCGCCTCCAGCGCGTAATTCACATTCATTTCCGTGCGGATCGCCCCGAAATAGGCGGCCAGCGCATCGGTATCGTCAGTGATATATGTGGAATTGACCCAGTCGGCGCGCGACGCGATCAGCGAATGATCGAACATCGCCTGCTGGGCCGTGGACAAAAAGGCTTCGGCGTCCGCAGCGGTGGGCGCCGCCTTGGGCGCGGGAGGCGCCTGCTGCGCGAGAACGGGGGTAAAGGCCAGCGAAGCCGCGATGGCGGCCAGAGAAACGGCAATTTTCATGGGAACAGCCCCTGTATTTTCGATATGGGGCAAAAGTGACTTAGGGCAGCGACACAGTCAAGCAGTCAGGAAATCGACCATCGCCGCGCCCAGTTCCTTGCGCGTCACCGCATTCATGTGATTGCCGGGAATTTCGATATAGCGGCCATGGGGCAGCGCATCGGCCAGTTGCTGCGCATTGCCATTTTCCCGGTCATCCGCGCCGCAGATGACGGCGACCGGCTGCTCCAGCGCCTCGATCACCTCCATCGGCGTGTCCGCGAACGCGCCCAATATGTGCAGCATCGCCACCGGATCGCCCTTGGTCGTTTTCAGGAAGGCCTCGGTCATCCATTCCGATGTCCCGCGCTCGAACGTGCCCAGATGGGTGAGCACATTCCTGTAATAGCCGACATTGCCGTGGGTGCGGGTCAACCCGTCCAGCCCCATCCCGCTCAGGATCACGCGCCGGGGCTTGGCTCCCCGCGCCAGCATCCGCGACGTCGTGCGCGCGCCCAGCGAATAGCCGCCCAGATCATAGTCGGTAAGACCCATCTGCTCGATCACGGCCAGATTGTCGCTGGTCAGCGCATCGGGAGGATAGGCCGCCGCGTCATGCGGCTTGGCGCTGTCGCCATGGCCGCGCAGGTCGGGCAGGATCAGGCGGAAACCCGCCGCCACCAGTTGCGCGGCATGGCCATAACGCACCCAGTTGGTCCAGGCGTTGGAGAAATAGCCGTGGATCAGCACCACGTCCCGCCCCTCGCCCATCACATGCACGGCGATGGGCTGACCGTCGAAGCCCTTGATCTCGATCTTTTCGGTCGGAAGCTGGGTCAAGCGATGCAATCCTTCTAAAAACAGGTCTTGCCGCGCGATAAAGGGTCCGCCCGACGCCGTCGAGACGGCAGGGCCATGAAAAAGGGCGCTCGTCCAACCGGGAAAGCGCCCTTCTCTATTGCCTTTAAGAGCTCGCTCAGCCCTTCTTGAGGTGACGACGACCCAGCAGTTCCGCGATCTGCACAGCGTTGAGCGCCGCGCCCTTGCGCAGATTGTCGCTGACGCACCACAGCGACAGGCCGTTGTCCACGGTCGAATCCTCGCGCACGCGGCTGACGAAGGTGGCGTAATCGCCCACGCATTCGACCGGGGTGACGTAACCGCCATCCTCGCGCTTGTCGACCAGCATGACGCCGGGCGCCTCGCGCAATATGTCCTGCGCTTGCCTAGCCGAAATCTCGTTCTCGAACTCGATGTTCAGCGCCTCGGAGTGGCCCACGAACACCGGCACGCGCACGCAGGTCGCGGTCAGCTTGATCTTCGGATCGAGGATCTTCTTCGTTTCCGCGACCATCTTCCATTCTTCCTTGGTGGAACCATCGTCCAGGAAGACGTCGATGTGCGGGATCACGTTGAAGGCGATCTGCTTGGTGAATTTCTTCGCTTCCGCCGGATCGCCGACGAAGATGTTGCGCGACTGTTCGAACAGTTCGTCCATCCCCGCCTTGCCCGCGCCCGACACCGACTGATAGGTGGCGACGACGACGCGCTTGATCTTCGCGGCGTCATGCAGGGGCTTCAAGGCAACGACCATCTGCGCGGTCGAGCAGTTGGGGTTGGCGATGATGTTCTTCTTCTTGTAACCGTCGATCGCGTCCGGGTTCACTTCCGGCACGATCAGGGGCACGTCCGGGTCCATGCGGTAGAGCGACGAATTGTCGATCACCACACAACCGGCCGCCGCCGCCTTGGGCGCATATTCCTTGGTCGGGCCGCTGCCCGCCGCGAACAGGGCGATGTCCCACCCGGCAAAGTCGAAATGCTCGATATTCTGGCATTTCAGGGTCTTGCCGGTTTCCCCAAAATCGATAGTGGTGCCCTGCGACCGCGGCGAGGCGACCGCCGCAATCTCGTCAATCGGGAACTCGCGTTCGGCGAGAATGGTCAGCATCTCGCGGCCCACATTACCGGTGGCTCCGACGACGACGACCTTGTAACCCATGACACAGAACTCCACTAACACGCATGATTGCGGGAGCGCGCCATAGCGCGACTGTGGCGTTTGTCCAGAAATAAGGGCTTTGCGCCGGTCAAGCCGGGCCTGCGACACAGAGCCGGGCGGCTATCTCATGGCATGGGCGACACGCCCCGCCGCGCCAGGAAATCCTCGATCGTGCGCCACAGATGGACGCTGACGCCCGGCCCGCCGACCCGGTGGGTCTGGCCCGGATAGACCATCAGTTCGAACGGAACCGCCCCCGCCTGCATCTTCGCCATCAGCGCGGTGGCGTTGTCGAACACGACATTGTCGTCGGACATGCCGTGGATCAGCAGCATGGGATCGCTGATCTTCAGCGCATCGTCCAGCGCCCCGGACGCTGGATAGGCGCTGGGCTTGTCCTGCGGCTTGCCCAGATAGCGCTCGGTATAATGGGTGTCGTAAAGCTCCCACTTCGTCACCGGCGCGCCCGCAATGCCCGCGGCAAAGGCGCCGGGCGCCTTTTCCAGCAATTTCAGGGTCATGTAACCGCCATAGGACCAGCCATAGGTGGCGATCCTGCCCGCATCGACAAAGGGCTGCGCCTTCAACCAGTCCAGCCCGGCCAACTGGTCCTCGACCTCCACCGTGCCCATGGCGCGGTGGATCTGGTCCTCGAACGCCTTGCCGCGGTCGGGCGTGCCGCGATTGTCGATGGCAAATACGATCCAGCCGCGATCGACCAGATACTGGTTCAGCGCCCCGCCCCACTGGTTGGTCACCTGCCGCCCACCGCCCGGCCCGCCATAATGGATCATGAACACCGGATAGCGTTTGCCCGGCTCCATCACCGGGGTCAGCATCTTGGTATAAAGGGTACTGCCGTCCTTCGCCCGGATCGTGCCGAACTGGCTCTTCACATGGCTGGCGACATAGGGGGCATAGGGATGGTCGCCGGTCAGCGCATTTTCGGACAGCCATTGCAACTGCCGGCCGCCGCTGTCGGCGAGGTAGAGCTGGCGCGGCTGATCGCTATTGCTGCGCGCGACGACGATGCGGGTCGCCGCCTTGTCCATCACCGCGTCATTCCACCAGCCACTTTTTGTCAACGGGGTGAGCGGCCCGCGCTTGGCCAGCGATCCGGCGTAAAGCTGCTGCTCCAGCGGCGTGTCGCGATTGGCGGTGAAATAGACGCGGCCGCGCGCCTCATCCACGCCGACAATGTCGCGCACGTCCCAGTCCCCAGTGGTCAGCGCCGTCCACTTGCCCGCCTTCACATGATAAAGATGGCCATGGCCGGTCTTTTCGGACCACCACAGAAAAGCGCCGTCCTTGAGCGGCTTGAAATTATTGCTGAGGTTGATCCAGCTTTTCGCCGTTTCGGTCAGCACCACCCGCGCCTTGCCGGTGGCGGGATCGACGGCGAGCAGGTCAAGCCGGGTCTGATCGCGGTTTTCGCGCTGGACATAGAGCGTCTTGCCATCCTTCGCCCAGTCCACCCGCGCCAGATAGATGTCGCTGTCTGCCCCCAGATCGACCTTCACCTGCCCCGACCCGTCAGGCTTCATCACATAGAGGTCGACGATGGCGTTGGGCGTGCCGGCGGCGGGATAACGCTGTTGATAGACTTTCGCCCCTTCTCCGCCGATGGCGGTGCGGGTGACGATGCCGACCGGACTTTCATCGACCCGCGCGACCGCGATCATCGCGTCGTCGGGCGACCACCAATATCCGGTGCGCCGGTCCATTTCCTCCTGCGCGACGAATTCCGCCACGCCCCAACTGACTGTGTCGCTGGCCCCCTGCGTCAACTGCTTCTCCAAGCCGCCCAAGGGCTGGGCGAACAGATTGCCGTCGCGCACGAAAGAGACATAGCCGCCCTTCGGGCTCACGACGCCGTTCAGTTCCCCGCCCGGCGTGTCGGTCAGCCGCGTCACCTTGCCATCCAGCGCGGCGAGATAAAGATCGCCGTCCACCGGCACCAGGATCGACTTGCCATCGGGCGACCAATCATAGCTGGTGATGCCGACGCTGCCCGCGACGCTGCGGTCGCGTTCGCGCTGCATCTTTTCGGCTTCCGACAGTTCCGCCCCACTGCCCGCCTTTTTCGAATCGACCAGCATCCGTTCCGCCCCGGTGCGGGTGTCGATGGCCCACAGGTCGAGCCGGTCGCGTTCATCGGCGCGGTTTTTCAGCACCGTGACCAGGCTGCCGTCGGGCGACAATTGCAGCGCGCGCGGCTGCGGCCCCGACAGGTCGGGGCTGGCGAACACACGCTCCAGCGTCAAAGTCTGTTGGGCGAGCGCGGCGGGGGCCAGCGCAAGGGCGATCAGCGCGCCTATGGCGGCGCCGGTTTTCAGGATCGGGAACATGCTTGTCCTTGTCTCGGGTCGGCGCAGCGCCGTCATCATGAGGCAAAGTCTAGACCGCGTTCCGGTCGCAAATCAATCCGATGGCGGAAATGGAGGAAGATAGGACCATGACCACCGGGTGGACATGGTGGGCGCGACAGGGATTGAACCTGTGACCCCACCCGTGTGAAGGGTGTGCTCTACCGCTGAGCTACGCGCCCCCTGAAGGGAAGGAGAGGCCCATTGGCACCCCGGCGCGATCCTGTCAAGCAAGCGCCGGCGATGGCCGGGGAAAAAGCCTGTTCCAACCGCCGCCGCGCTCGCTATGTTGACGAAGCAACAGCAAAATAACGGGAAAAGTCATGCGTCGCATCATCTGCCTTGCCTTCGCCGCCGTCACCATCGTGCAACTGAGCGCCTGCAATACGGTTCAGGGCGTTGGCCGCGACATCGAATCGGTTGGCCGCGCGGGCAAGGACGTGATGCATTAAGCGTCTAATCCGGACGCAGGCAAAGTTGAAGTGAGTGAAGACCTGCTTATTGCATCGCGCGCAGGCGGGGCGGCAGGATTTTGCGCAGGCGCACACCATCGCAATCAGCGGCGCCGCAAGTGCAGGCTTCGATCGAATAGCGAACGCCGCACATGACCAGAACGTCCTGATCGAAAGAATAGTTCGCGATTCCAGCGCGCTCGACCTTCTCCTGGGCCATGGCCTTCAACGTCATCGCGAGTCCTTTTAATCGGGTCACAGACGCTCATAGTTCATGCTGCATCGCACAATGTCAATCGCGCGAACCTGGCATGACGATCATTGTCACAAAAACCATCGGCAAAATGCCACAATCTGTCGCACCGCCCTACAGCTTGCGCGATGTCGACCGCGCCACCATATGGCTGAACGATGAGCACGCATGATCCCCACGCCATGCCGGTCTGGCACGGCACCACCATCCTGTCCGCCCGCCGCAACGGCAAAGTCGTCGTCGTCGGCGATGGACAGGTGTCCATGGGCCAGACGGTGATGAAGCCCAACGCCCGCAAGGTTCGCCGCCTGCATGACGGATCGGTAATCGGCGGCTTTGCCGGGGCGACGGCCGACGCCTTCACCCTGTTCGAACGGCTCGAAGCCAAGCTGGAGCGCCATAACGGCCAGTTGATGCGCGCAGCGGTCGAACTGGCCAAGGACTGGCGCACCGACAAATATCTGCGCAATCTGGAAGCGATGATGATCGTCGCGGACAAGGATGTGACATTGATCCTGACCGGCAATGGCGACGTGCTGGAACCGGTGGGCGGCATCGCGGCGATCGGGTCGGGCGGCAATTTCGCCCTGTCGGCCGCCCGTGCGCTGGCCGATTATGAACAGGACGCCGAAGTGCTGGCGCGCAAGGCGATGGCCGTCGCCGCCGACATCTGCGTCTACACCAACGACCAGATCACCATCGAAACCCTCGACAGCGCCGCCTGAGCGCCCTTTCCGTCCACCCCCGGAAAGGCACAAGGACCGACATGAACGACAACCTGACCCCCAAAGCCATCGTCGCCGCGCTCGACGCCCATATCATCGGCCAGACGGACGCCAAGCGCGCGGTCGCGGTGGCGCTGCGCAACCGCTGGCGTCGGCAGAAGCTGAGCGCCGACCTGCGCGAGGAAGTGACGCCCAAGAATATCCTGATGATAGGCCCCACGGGCTGCGGCAAGACCGAGATCAGCCGCCGTCTGGCCAAGCTCGCCGACGCGCCTTTCGTGAAGGTGGAGGCGACCAAATTCACCGAGGTCGGCTATGTCGGCCGCGACGTGGAACAGATTGTCCGCGATCTGGTCGAGGAAGCCGTGCGGCTGGAACGCGACCGTCGCCGCGAAGCGGTGCGCGAAGCCGCTTCGGAAGCCGCCATGGGCCGCTTGCTCGACGCGCTGACCGGCAAGGAATCGAGCGAGGCTACCCGCCTGTCCTTCCGCCAGCGGATCGAGGCGGACCAGATGAACAGCGTCGAGGTGGAGGTGGAAGTCGCCGACAGCCCCTCCATGCCCATGGAAATCCCCGGCATGGGGGGTCAGGTCGGCATGATCAACCTGTCCGACATGATGTCGAAAGCCTTTGGCCAGCAGCACAGGAAGCGCCGCAGGATGACGGTGGCGCAGGCATGGGACAAGCTGGTCGAGGAGGAACAGGACAAGAGGCTGGATCAGGATGATGTCGCCCGCGTCGCCATCGCCAGCGCGGAGCAGAACGGCATCGTCTTTCTGGACGAGATCGACAAGATCGCGGTCAGCGACGTGCGCGGCGGCTCCGTCAGCCGTGAAGGCGTGCAGCGCGACCTGCTGCCGCTGATCGAGGGCACCACCGTCTCGACCAAATATGGCCCGCTCAAGACCGACCATATCCTGTTCATCGCGTCGGGCGCATTCCATGTCGCGAAGCCCAGCGACCTGCTGCCCGAATTGCAGGGGCGCCTGCCGATCCGGGTCGAACTCAAAGGCCTGACCGAGGATGATTTCGTCGCGATCCTGTCGGATACCAAGGCGAGCCTCGTCACCCAGTATAAGGCGTTGCTGGCGACGGAGAATGTCACCATCGACCTGACGCCCGACGGCATACGTTCCATCGCGCGCATCGCCGCCGAAGTGAACGAGCAGGTCGAAAATATCGGCGCCCGTCGCCTTCAGACGGTGATGGAAAAGCTGCTGGAGGATGTCAGCTTCGATGCGGAGGATCGCGCCGGGGAAACGCTGCTGATCAACCAGGCCTATGTCGAGCGGCAATTGAGCGCCATCGCGCGCAACACCGACCTCAGCAAATATGTGCTTTGACGGCCGGGCGGGTCGCCCCGGCAGCCCGCCCTACCCCGCCTGAGCCGCAGCCTCCAGCGGCAGATAGGGCATGATCGCGCCCATCGCCCGGTCGACGAAGGAGAGCTTTTCCCCGACCGGGGCGACATAATGGAGCGCGTCGCGCGCGGCGGCGAGCCCCGCATGGCGCGCAATCAGCCAGGCTGCGAGATAGGGCGCGGCCAGACAACCGCCCGCCGTGGCGACGTTGCCATGGGCGATGAACGGGGCCTCCACCACCTCTACGCCAGCCTCCACGACCCAGGGCTTCGTCGTCAGGTCTGTGCAGGCGGGCAGGTCACCCAACAGGCCGAGCTTTGCGAGCAATAACGTGCCTGAACATTGCGCGCCGATGGTCTGGCGCGCGGGGTCGAGGCGGATCTGCCCCATCATTGCAGGATCGGCGGCGATCTCGCGCGTTCGGACGCCGCTGCCGATCAGGACGGCGTCCGCCTCCGCCAGAAACGCCATCGGCTTCTGCCGGTGCGCGGTCACGCCGTTCATCGACGTGATCTGCTCGGCCGGTGCGGTGATATGCGCCCGCCAGCCATGATCGCGCAGCCGGTTGACGATGGCGGCCGCGACAAAACTGTCCAGTTCGTTGAACCCGTCAAATGTCAGAACCGCGACCTGCATGATGCCCCTCTTCACTCCGTTGCATTTCCATATGCTCTAGGCGCCAGCGCGCGAGCGCCAACGACCGGATTACGGCAAATGGACTGGCGGCTGGGGGACCGCAAAAAGAAAAGGCCAGGGTCGCCCCCGGCCTTCCTCGTCAATGCGCAAAGGATCGACCGATCAGGCCGTCGGGGCCAGCCCCTTGATCGCACTGTCGACCAGCGCCTTGTCGGCGGTGGCGTCATGGCCATTGGCGATCAGGCTTGCCGCCGCGCTGGTGGCGGCATTGACCGCCTTGGCGCGGATGTCGGCGATGGCGGCGCGTTCGGCCGCGCCGATCTTGTCCTCCGCCATCTTCTGGCGGCGGGCGACCAGCGCCTCGGCGTTGGCCTGCGCGTCGGCGATCAGGGTTTCGGCCTCATGCTCGGCATGTTGGCGCATCGCTTCGGCTTCACCGGCGGCGGCGGCCATCTTGGCCTCATATTCCGCCTTCAGCTTTTCGGCCTCGGCGCGCAGTTTCGACGCTTCGTCGAGCTGCGCCCTAATCTGGGCGATCTTGCCGTCGAGAGCGCCGCCGATCAGGGCGGGCACTTTCTTGACCAGCAGGATGATGATGAACACCGCCATCGCCAGGCTGACCCAGGCGGTGGCGTCCATGCCAACGGCCCTGGGGTCGGTGTGCGGCTCAACGCCTTCATGGGCGACGGTGCCCACCGGCTCCATGCCTTCGGCGTGGATCGCCTGGTCCAGATGCGGGACTTCGCTGCTGTTATGTGCTGCCTCAGCCATGGGCCAGTGCTGCCTTTACTGCGTTGCGGGCGGCCTCTTCCGACGCTTCCACGCCGGAAATCTTGACCACCAGGTCGCGCGCGGCCTGCGCGGCGACGGTTTCGATCTCGCTCATGGCGGCGTCGCTCGCCGCCTTGATTCGGGCTTCGGCGGCGCCGATCACCTGCGCCACCTGGGCGTCGGCGGCGGCCAGCTTCGCTTCGGAAGCCTTGGCGGCTTCCGCCTTGGCCTGGGCGACGCGCGCCTGGGCTGCGGTGCGGCTTTCGGTATCGCGGGCGCGATATTCCGCTTCCACTTCGTCGGCGCGAGCGAAAGCCGCCTTGGCCGCGTCGAGGTCGCCGGAAATCTTGCCGTCGCGCGCATCGACGGTCGCCTGCACCTTGGGCACCATGCCCAGGCCGACGACGAAGAAGACGAAGCCGAACGTGACCAGCAACCAGAAAATCTGGGATGAGTAGGTTTCGGCGATTTGCGCGATTTGAGGCATGGTTGTCTGCGTCCGCTAAATGGATCGACCGGGTTGGCGGATTGCCCCGCCCACCCGGCCGGTCAAGTCATTGTCAGGCCACGAACACCAGGATCATGGCGATAACGAATGCGAGCAGACCCAGAAGTTCGGCGGCCGCGAAGCCGATGAACAGGCGGCCCTGCTGGCCGTCGGCGGCGCCGGGGTTACGCAGCGCGCCTTCCAGGAACGAAGCGAAGACGTTGCCCACACCCAGGGCGGCGATGCCCGCACCAATGGCGGCCAGGCCAGCACCGAGCAGCTTTGCGGCTTCTGCGTCCATGTCGTAAACTCCTTTTCCAAACTCGTCTAAATGGTGAACGAAAATCTCTTAGTGCAGGTTTTCGGCGTCGTTGATGTACACCGATGTCAACAGCGCGAACACATAGGCCTGAATGACGGCCACCAGCATTTCCAGCGCGCTGATCCCGATCATCAGGATGAAGCTGGCCGACCCCACGGTCAGGCCCAGCAGCGGGCTGGCATTGGCGCTGTTGATGACGAAACCGGCCAGAACCTTCAGCAGCACGTGCCCGGCGGTCATCGCGACGAACAGTCGCAGGCCAAGGCTGAACGGGCGGACCATGAAGGAAACAAGCTCGATGAAGAAGAGGGGCACGACCATCGCGACCGGGGTGCCATGCGGCACGAACAGCGAGAAGAAGTGCAGCCCATGCTTCCAGAAACCCACGCCCAGCACGATCGCGAAGCTCATGATGGCAAGGATGCCGGTCGCGGTGAAATGGCTGGTGAAGGTGAAGGGATGGACGCCGACCAGACCCAGCGGCAACAGGCCGAGCAGGTTGGCGAGCAGGATGAACATGAACAGCGAGAAGACATAGGGGATATATTTCTTCCCCGCTTCGCCGACATTGGAAATCAACAGATTCTTGACGAAGCCGATCATGGTTTCGACGGCCATCTGCCAGCGGCCGGGCACCTGCTGCCCCTTCATGCCGCCGATCACGAAAATCCACAGCACGACCGCCGTCAGCACCATGTAGAGGGCGCTATTGGTAAAGGCGATATTGAAGCCGCCAATCGCCAGATGATCGGTCCCGAACAGGGGCTCGATCGCAAACTGGTGCATCGGATCAATTTTGCCGGATTCCGCCACGTTCACCCCTGACCGTTATTCTTTACTCTATGACAAAAGCGTCCCGTTCTTCACTCGGAACGCCTGGTCGTCAGCCTGATGATGTTCCTGAAGGCCGCCACGATGCCAAGACCGAGGAAGACCAGCAGAAGCCAGGGCGATGTCCGCAGGAAGTAGTCCAATGTCCCACCCACCACGGCACCACCGGCAAGACCCCCGATCAGTTCGGCCAGCACGCGATTGCCAAGGCGGGTTCCATCGTCCGCCGACTGTCGCGTCGTGCCAGTCCTGACCTGTTCGGCTTGTTCAGCGCGCGCAATCCGCTCCTGCAGAGCGGTGATCCGCGCATCTTCCCCCGCCGGGTCCTGCCCGGGTCCATCCTTGGCCATCACGCTCTCCAGTTCGACAAAAATGTCGCTGGCGAGCGGCATGGCCTCAAGCGGCTGCACCCGTCAAGGCGCGGCCCGTTTAGAAAGGGGATGCGGGATAGTCAACCACCTCGGACCAACTCGGCCAAAGGTGCCATTCGTCGCCCGATATTACCCCGCCGTGGCGCAGTAGGATGGCAGGGCGATGGGGGCCGCGCCCTTGGTTTGCCAGGCGCCAGCGCCGATGCGATAGACCTGACCCGGCTTCACCCGCTGGCTCAATGTCTGGCACCCGGTGGCGGCGGCGGCGTCTTGAACCGTTACGCCGCGCTTGGTGGCAAGGTCGGTATAGGCCGCCCGGCGCTTGATATTGATCGAATCGACCGCGGCGCGCACCGCGTCGCTGACGGTCCCGGCAATGCCCATATAGCCATCGGCCTGTTCGCCCACCGTGCCAGCCGCGATGGCGGCGGTCAGGTCTGCGCTCTGCGCGCGGACGGGCGCGGTCATCGTCAGCATCCCGGCCATGGCCAGAGCCGCGCCGGCGGCGATCATCGTGAACTTGCGTGTCATTGCGGGAACAACTCCGGGTTATTCTGGATCAGGTCCTGCGCGTCGCGTTGCAGGCGCACGACCACTTCCTGCTGAACCTTGACGTTCAGGTTGATTTCGATCGGCTTGTCGGGGGCCTTCACCTGTATGCATCCGCTCAAGGCAAGGCCGGCGCAACCGGCGGTCAGGATGGTCAATTTTCTCATTTACGCTCCCCGTTTGGCATTGTTTCGCTTTCAGAAGGCTGAACCGCAACCCCTTCGCGCAATTTGTCCTGATAATCGTCGCCCAGGCTGTTGCGGATCAGCGCATTGGGGTCGACCAACGACTGGGGGGTGCCCATCAGGCCCCGGAAAGGCGCGGAAATGCGGACGTTGAAGATGAAGGGCAGGCCGGTGAAATTGCCCGCCAGCCCCGCCGGCGCGCCGCCCAGCTGGCCCCGGTTGACGCCGTTGAAGACGACGTTCGTCACCATTTCCCCGTCCAGCGCGCCATCCATCAATATGGTGAGGCATTTATACTGCAAATCCTTGAGCGCATCGAAGGCCAGCTTGCCCATGGCGCCGACCTGTTCGTTCGACACCGGGCCGACATAGGACAATGTGCCAGACTGGCGCTTGGGGTCGCAGGGGATGGTCGGCAGCACGCCTTCGGGCATGATGAGCGGCGGCATACCCTGTTGCCGCGCGACCAGAACGCCGCCCGCCACACGCCCGCCCTGCTGGTTGAAGATCAGCGGCATGATGCCGTCGAACGTGCCGGTGGCCGATATATTCTCCAGCTCCAGCGTCTGGATGAACGCGCCCGCATCCAGCCCGATGACGCGGAACGTCATATAGCGTTCCGAATCGGCGCTGAAATCCATCACCGTGGGCAGCAACAGCAACCGCCCCCCGGCAAAGGGCCACTCGCCCCCCTCCAGCCGCACCTTCTGTCCGGGCAGCAACTGATATTTGACGACGCCGTCGCGCACCGCGACGCCCGGATTGGTGGACGCGATTCGCACTTCCTGCCCGGGCGCGCTGACCAGGCCGATCAGGTCGGTGAAGCGCAATTCGCCGCTCAGCCCGTCGACAGGACCAAAAGCCGCAGCCAGCGAAGCGTTGTCGGTGCGGAAAACGCCGTCGCTCGTCACCTTGTCGCCTTTCCAGCGGACCTGGCCTTCGCCTGTCACGGTCGCCTTGACGTTGGCGACGACGCCCCGGGCGAGCCCGGTCACATCTTCGGGCCGCAAGCCCTCGCCAAAGACGAGGCCCGGAACCTTCAGGTCCGCCTGCCCCTCGCCGCTGCCCAGATCATGGCCAATCACCACCGCCGCAACCGTCGCGCCATTGCGCGGCGCGGTCAGGCTGGCGGAGGCGACGATTCGCCCGTCGCGCATCGACAGCGAGAAATCGCGCGCGTCGAGCGGATTGAACCGGCCCGGCGTCTGCGCATCCTTCACCGTCAGACCGGCCTTCAGGCTGAGCACGCCCTTGTCGAATCGCCACGGCCCTTCAGCTTTTTCGATCAGCAGCGGAACGGTGCCGATTCGGCCCTCGCCGCCCGCCATCGTTCCGCCGATGCCATCCGCGCCGAACCGGCCGTCCAGGCGCGCGGCGGCCAGCCGCACGGGCGCGTCCTGCGGCCCGATCAGCCATTGCGCGCCGTTCAGCGCGAAGGCCCCGTCAGACAGGGCCATGCGCGCCCGGTCGGCGGTCAGGCGCATCGGGCTGTCGCCGCTCGTCCCTTGCAGGTCGAGCTTGGCGACTTCCGCCCCGCCGCGCAGGCCGCCGGGGCCATAGGCCAGCAACGCGCCGCCCTCTGCCGGGCATAAGGTCTGCCGCGTGCGTCCCAGCGCGAAACCGGCATAGCGGACCGAATCGAACGACAGCGGCACGCAGCGCGGATTGACCCGCACCGCGCCGCCCGGCGCGACATCGCCCTCCAGCGGAAGCGAAAGCCCCCGCAAGCCGCCGTCGGCCAGCGGCCCATCCATTTGCAGATGCGTTGCGAAATGGGTGCGCCCGTCCGCCCCGGCGACAAAGCGCACCGGCTCCAGCGCCAGCCGCGCATCGCCCGCCGCATAGGGATCGACGAACAACTGCCCGCCAAAGCCGCCGCCCGCGCGCCGCGCCAGCCGCAGGGCCGCGCGCGGCAGGCCGCCGCCCTCGCTCGTCAGGCTGCCGTTCAGCGCCCAGTCGATGGGGACGCCCGCCGGGCCGGGCCAACTGATCTGCATCCGGCCGCCCGGCGCCAGTTGCACCCGCGCCCCGCTGCGCGCGGACAGGGCGGCTTCGTCGATGACGATGCTGCCGCCCGCGCCCCTCCGCGCCAGGGCGAAGCGCCCGCGCAGGCCATTGTCGCGCCCGGCGTCGCGCACCGCCTGCGCCAGCCTTTGCATCAGCGGCCCGACGGGCGTAGCCGCCGTCGATTGGCGCAGCGACGCCAGCGGATCGGCGCTAGCCATCCGCACATTGCGGGCGGTCAGAGCGCCCCGCCCTTCCATCCCCCCGCCCAGCGACCAGCGCGAATCGAGCGCCACCCCTTCCGCCAGCACGCCGCCGCCGCGAAACGCCTGCCCCGTGAGCCGGACGTTGGCCGTCATGTCCTGCCCGTGGCCGTCAAAATCCACCTTCAGGTCGGGCCGCGACATCACCACGCCCTGCGCGCGCACGGCATCGGCCCGCAACGCCGCCCGACCGTTCCAGCGATCCAGCGCCTCGCCCAGCGTCAGGTCGATGGCGCCGCCCGGCCGCGCCAGAACGGCCTGCGGGCAACCCAGGGCAGCGGCGCTGACCGGCCCCGCGATATGGGGCCGCCCCGCCGCGATCGACAGGTCGAAAAAGCCGCGCGCATCGGTCATGCCGCATCCGGCGATCCTGCCCCGCGGCATGGCCGCGCCGACACGCCCGCTGAAACCCGATTGCAGATTGCCCCGGCCGTCGAGAGCGATTCCGACCGCGCCATAATCGGTGGTCAGCCCCATCCGCGCGTCCTTCAGCGCGACGACCAGATCGGGCAGCGCAAAGGGTTCCGTCGATGCCGCCCCCCGGAACTTGTCCAGCTCGCCCAGCGTCAGCACATTGTCGCGCAAGGCCCCGCGCATCCGCACGCCGCCCGCCCGGATCGCCGCGACCGTGGGCGTCAGGTCGGTGAAGCTGATGTCGACCTCCACCCAGCGCGCCGTCAGATCGGGATTATTGGGGTCGCCCAGCACGATATTCTCGATCCGCTGGGTGCGCAGGCCGATGTCGATCAGGTCATAACTGCCCCTGACCCCGCGTTTGTTGAATTCACGGTTGATGAAATTTTCAGCGATCGGCGCGCGTTGCGTCCACAGTCCCGCCAGCACGAGCGGAACCATGCCGACGCCGATGCCCAGCCAGCGCAGCCAACCCCGGCGATTATTCTGTTCGCCGATTTCTTCATCCATGCTTATGGCCAACCCCGGCTTTGACGGTCCCGCATCGCGCGACGCGCGACAGGCGCACAACGTGCCAAGCCCCTTAAATATCCTTGCCCCGCCGAAGTGCAACGCCTAGCCAGAAAACATGGCCGATGACGCAGGCAGCAACGACCATGGCGGGACCGGCCATCGCGCGCGCCTGCGCCAGCGCCTGTCGCAGGGGCCGGACGCGCTGCTCGACCATGAACTGGTCGAATATCTGCTGGCGCTGGCCATCCCGCGCCGCGACACCAAGCCGCTGGCCAAGGCGCTGTTGCACCGTTTCGGGGGCCTGGGCGGCCTGATGACCGCCGACTGGCGGGCCATCGCCAAAATGCCGGGCATGGGCGACACCAGCACGGCGGCGATCAAGATCGTGCAGGCGGCGGCCCTGCGGATGCTGAAGGAGCCGGTGACGCAGCGCCCGGTGCTGGCGAGCTGGCAGGCGCTGCTCGATTATCTGCGCGCGGACATGGCCTTTTTGTCGATCGAGCGCGTGCGGGTGCTGCACCTCAACAGCCGCAACATGCTCATCATGGACGATCATATGGGCGACGGCTCCATCGACCAGGCGGCGATCTATGTGCGCGAGGTTATCCGTCGCGCCATCGACCTCGGCTCCGCCGCGCTGATCCTCGTCCACAACCACCCCAGCGGCGCGCCGGACCCCAGCCGGCAGGATATCGACATCACCCGCCAGATCGTCGAGGCGGGTAAAAGGCTGGGCATTTCAGTGCACGATCATATCATCATCGGCGCGCAGGGGCACAGCAGCATGCGGGCCAAGGGGCTACTTTAAGCGCGGCTCGGTTCAATTGCCGTTCTGCGCCACTGCATTGCCGCCAGCCCCGGCGGCATAGTCGGCGTCGGCCTTCGCCCGCATTTCCGCCGCCGCATTCTCGGCCGCGCGTTCGGCCGCAGCGGCCAGATTGTCGGCCCGCGCATCAAGGTCCGCCGCCTGATTGTCGAGGGCGTCGGCGCCATTTTCATAGGCCTGCCCGTTGCCGACCGCCTGCCGCGCGTCGCATCCGGCAAGCGCCGCGATCAGGCCGATGAGCAGCAATTTCTTGTCCATGGCGCTTCCTCCCGCCCGGCCCGCCAATCGCGGCGTCCAGGCCGATGGGGCCGGTCCGCGCCGACGCCCACCCTATCCAGAACCGATGGAGCGCACGCCGGTTCCCGTCCGGCCGCGCCCCGTTTGGTGGCGTTATTTCTTCAGCGAATCCCGGATTTCGCGCAGCAGCACGATGTCCTCTGGCGTCGGCGCGGGTTCGGCAGGCGCAGGCGCGGCTTCCGGTTCCGCCATCACCTTGTTCACCAGTTTGACCAGCAGGAAGATGATGAAGGCCAGGATCAGGAAATTGACCAGAACGGTCAGGAATTCGCCCCAGCCCAGCATGGCGACGCCCGCCGCCTTCAGGTCGGCATAGCTGGCCGCATTGCCCTTGAACCCATCGGGAATGTCCCCCAGCCGGATGAAATAGCCGGAAAAATCAGCGCCGCCGAAAAGATAGCCGACCACCGGCATGATCATGTCGTCGGTCAGCGACTTGGTGATGGTGGCGAAGGCCCCGCCGATGATGACGCCGACGGCCAGGTCCAGCACATTGCCGCGATTGATGAACGTCTTGAATTCGGAAATCAGTCCCATGCCCGGTCCCTTGCCTGTTGAACATGCCAATGGATGCAGACGATTATCCATGGCCCGTTGCGCCTGCATCATCAACCGCCTATTTCCACTCCCATCATCAGGCGGAGTTTTTCCCATGTCGCTTCTGCGTCGCTTTCGTTCCATCCTGCTGCCCGTCATGGGCGCGCTCGTCCTGTCGGCCTGCGGCATCAACAGCGTGCCCACGGCAGAGGAAGAGGCCAAGGCCAAATGGGCCGATGTCCAGGCGCAATATCAGCGCCGATCGAACCTGATCGGCAACCTTGTGGCGACGGTGAAGGGCGCGGCCAAGCAGGAACAGGATACGCTGGTCCGCGTGACCGAGGCGCGGGCGAAGGCGACATCGGTGCAGGTCAGCGCCGAAGACCTGTCCGATCCGGCCAAGGTCGCCCAGTTTCAGGAAGCGCAGGCCCAACTGAGCCAGGGGCTCGGCCGCCTGCTCGCTTCGGTCGAGGCCTATCCCGAACTCAAGTCGAACCAGAATTTCCTGGAACTGCAATCGCAGCTTGAGGGCACGGAAAACCGCATCGCCGTCGCCATCCGCGACTATAACGAAGCGGTGCGCGCCTATAACACCCGCATTCGCACCTTCCCCGACGCGATCGGCGCCAAGCTGATCCACGGGGCCAAGCCCATGACCCCCTATCAGGCGACGACGCCGGGGGCGGAAGAAGCGCCAAAGGTCGATTTCGGCAACTGACCCGATGATCGCCCGGCTGTTCCTGTTCCTCGCGCTGCTGGCGCTTGCGCCGGCGGCGCAGGGCCAGACCTTCCCGAAACTGACCGGGCGGGTGGTGGATGCGGCCAACCTGCTCGATCCGGCGCAGGAAAGCGTGCTGACCCAGAAGCTGGCGGCGCTGGAGACGCAGAGCGGGCGGCAACTGGTGGTCGCCACCATTCCCGATCTTCAGGGCTATGACATCGCCGATTATGGCTATCGGCTGGGCCGCGAATGGGGCATCGGGGCCAAGGACAAGGATGACGGCGCGCTGCTGATCGTCGCGCCCAACGACCGCAAGCTGCGGATAGAGGTCGGTTACGGGCTGGAGGGCATACTGACCGACGCGCTGTCCTCCCGCATCCTCCGCAACGCCATCACGCCCCGGTTCAAGGCGGGCGATTATCCCGGCGGCATCAACGCGGGGGTCGATGAAATCGGCATGCTGCTCACCCTGCCGCCGGAGGAAGCCGCCGCCCGCGCCAAGGCGGCCGAGCAGGAGGCCAAAAAGGGCGACGGCGAAGTGCCCTTCGTCGTCATCTTCTGGCTGGTCGTCATCCTCATCATCGTTCTTTCGAGCCTGCGGTCGGGTCGGCGCGGCCGCCGTTATCGCAGCGGCGGCGGGCCGGTGATCCTCTGGGGGCCGGGCGACAGCAACTGGGGCGGCGGCTCGTCCTGGGGCGGCGGCGGCGGATCGGGCTGGGGCGGTGGCGGCGGATTTTCCGGCGGCGGCGGCAGCTTCGGTGGCGGCGGCGCTTCGGGGGACTGGTGATGGCGCAATTCAGGGAACTGACCGAAGCCGACCATGGCCGGGTGACGCGCGCAGTCGCCGCCGCCGAAGCGGGCACGGACGGCGAAATCGTCACCATCGTCACCCGCCGGTCCGACAGCTATCATGATGTCGGGCTGCATTGGGCGGTCGGCGTCACCTTCCTCGCCATGTCGGTCTTCGCCGCCTTCCCCGACTTTTATCGCGGCCTCATCCTGCAGGTGATGGGCGGGTGGGACCATGCGTTGTCCGAACGCACGTTCCTGACGGTCCTGCTCTGCGCGCTGATCGTCAAATTTCTCGCTACCCGCTACATCCTCGCCATCATGCCGCTCCGCATGGCGCTGACCCCGCGCGCGACCAAATCGCGGCGCGTGCGGCGGCGCGCCATCGCCCTGTTCCGCGCCATGGTGCAGGGGCGCACGCGGGCGAAGACGGGCGTGCTCATCTACCTTTCCCTCGACGAACATCGCGCCGAACTGGTCGCCGACGCCGCGATCAACGATCAGGTCGCGCCCGAAGTGTGGGGCGAGGCGATGGCGGCGCTGATCGACGGTGTGCGCGCGGGCGATCCGGCGCGCGGCATGGAGGATGCCGTCCAGCGCGTCGGCGCGGTGCTGGCCCGGCATTTCCCGCGCAGCGCCGACGACAGCAACGAACTCCCTGACCGGCTGATCGAATTATGACCGAAGCTGAAGAAATCATGTGGCAGGGCCGCTTCATCACCGCGAAGCGCCGGGGCCGGTGGGAATATGTCGGTCGCGCGCGCGGCATCCGCGCCGCCGTGATCCTGGCGGTGGAGCAGGCGGCGGAAGGGCCGCATGTCATCCTGGTCGACCAGTATCGCGTGCCGCTCGGCCGCCGCTGCATCGAATTGCCAGCGGGCCTTGTCGGGGACGATGATGCCGATGAACCGGCCGCCATCGCCGCCGCCCGCGAGCTGGAGGAGGAAAGCGGCTATCGCGCCGGGCGGATGGAGGATCTGGGCGAATTTTTTTCCTCGCCCGGCATGGTGTCGGAGAGCTTCACCCTGTTTCGCGCCCATGAGCTGATCCGCGTCGGCGACGGCGGGGGCGTGGCGGGAGAGGACATCATCGTCCACCGCGTGCCGCTGGCGCGCCTCGAAGCGCAGATCGCCCACTGGCGTAGCGAAGGCTATGCGATGGACGTGAAATTGCTCCTGTTGCTCGGCGCGGGCATCCTGCCCCGCTGATCGTCAGGACGGCACCTTATACCAGTCCGCCACCCGGTCGAGCGCCAGCGTCAGCACCAGCTTGCCCGCCCGCGTCGGCCAGCCCAGCGCCTTTTCCGCCGCCGCGAGTCCCTCCCCGGCGCAGGCGACCCGCCACAAAATGTCGGCCAGCCCCGGCCCCGCCGCCCGGATGGCGCCGTCGAACCGCTCCCGCGCCGCCATTTGCGACAGCGAAGGATCATGCGCCCGCGCCGCGTTCCGCCCGCCCCGCCCGGCCAGCGGCGCACCGTCCCAGCACATGGTGACGCGCGCGCCCAGCCCCGCCCGCTCCCAGTCGCGGCGCAGCGCGTCGCCCGCATGATAGTGACGGTCGCTGAGCAGCCCGCGCGCATGGAGCCAGCCCAGCGGCGATTCGCCGATATGGACGGACAGGCTCTGCGGCCGGCCATCGGGGTCTTCGATCATCTGCTGGACATAGGCGTGGGGGCGTCGGACCATGGGCAAAACTCCTTCGCTGATGGAGGAAGGGAAGCCTTGCCATGGCCATCCATCTGTAGGACAGGGTAAACAACCAAATAGGTTATGAACGCCCCATGATAACCCGAATCCGCGACGTCCGCCGGGCCAAAGGCCTGACATTGGAGGAGGTCGCCGCCCTGTGCGATCCGCCGACCACCGCCCAGACCATCGGGCGGCTGGAAACCGGCGTCCGCACCGTGTCGGTCAAATGGCTTAACCGTATCGCCGCCGCCCTGAATGTGCCCAGCGCCGATCTGGTCGACATGCCGGGGCAGGACCATATCGACGTCGCCGCGATCATCGGGCCGGAGGGCGCGCGCGCGCCGACCCGCGCGCTCCGCTGGACGGCGCCCGTCGCTTCGGGCGCGATGATCGGCGTGGAGGTCGGCGCCAGCACCGGCGATTATCGCGCCGGGGATCAGCTCTGGTGCGAGCGACTGGCGCCCGAATCCTTTGGCGGCGCGCTCGACCGCGATGTGCTTGTCCCCCTCCCCGCCGGGCGATTCCTTTTCGGCCGCCTGATCGACCGGGCGAATGGGCGGCTCGCTATATTGCCACCCGACAGCGGCAGCCGCAGGCAGGTGATCGACGAACCGCCATGGATGGCGGTCGCCGCACGGCTCGTCCGTTCCCTGTGACCGTGCGCTAACAATCGCGTAACCCCTGGCCTATAGGCAGCATTTATGGCGCTGAACGTCCTCATGCTCTCCACCCTGTTCCCGGACATGAGCCGCCCCAATTTCGGCGTGTTCGTGGAACGGCAGGCGCGCGAACTGGCCAGCCGCGAAGGGGTGAGCGTCACCGTAGTCGCGCCTGTCGGCCTGCCGCCATGGCCGCTGTCGCGCGCGCCCCATTATGCCGCGCTGCGCGCCCTGCCCCGGCAGGAACAATGGAAAGACCTGTCCGTCCATCGCCCGCGCTTTCCCATCATCCCCAAATTTGGCGGCCGCGCCAATGTGACGACCATGACCCGCGCCCTATTGCCGCTGGTCCGCCGCCTGCACCGGGAAACGCCGTTCGACGTCATCGACGCCAGCTTCTTCTTCCCCGACGGCCCGGTGGCGCAGCGATTGTCGAAGGCGCTGGGCATCCCCTATTCGGTGAAGGCGCGGGGGGCCGACATCCACTATTGGGGCGAGCGCCGGGGCACACGCAGGCTTGTCAAGAAGGCCGCCGACGGCGCGGCCGGCCTGCTCGCCGTCTCCGAAGCCATGCGCCAGTCGATGATCGCCATGGGCATCGACGGCGACAAGATCCGCGTCCATTATACCGGTGTCGACCTTGACCGCTTTCAGATCGCGGATCGCGACGAGGCCAAGGCGGCGCTGGGTTTTGCCGGGCGGCCGGTGATCCTGTCGGTGGGCGCGCTGATCCCGCGCAAGGGGCAGGAACTGCTGGTCCGCGCGCTGCCAGAACTGCCCGATGCGGTGCTGTTGCTGGCGGGACAGGGGCAGGATCGCACCACGCTGGAAAAGCTCTCGGTGGACCTCAAGGTGGAGGATCGGCTCGGCCTGCTCGGCGGGGTAGCGCATGGCGGCCTGCCCCGGCTGTTCGCCGCCGCCGATGTGATGGCGCTGCCCTCCGCGTCGGAGGGTCTGGCCAATGCCTGGGTGGAGGCGCTGGCCTGCGGCACGCCCATCGTCATCAGCGATGTCGGCGGCGCGCGCGAACTGGTCGACCGGCCGTTCGCGGGCCGGATCGTCGAACGCACGCCGCAGGCCATTGCAGAGGCGATTCGCGCCATCCTGGCCGACCCGCCGGACCGAAACGCGGTGCGCGAAACCGCGCTGCGCTTCACCTGGGCCGCCAATGGCGACACGCTGGTCGCCCATCTGCGCGCGATTGCGGGGGTTTAGGCTTTCACGATGGACAGCCGGGCCCGGCCGTCGCCGGTCGGGAATTGGCCATGGTCGAACGGCACCTCGCCCCATCGCCAGGGCGTCAGCTCGTCATAGGCGGGGTTGGAAAGCGATCCGTGGCGCTTCAGGTTGAACAACCGCTCGCCATCGTTGCGATAGGCCGACAGGCGCGCATGTTCGCGATAAATGTCGACCGGCCGTTCGAACGTGAAACCATCCCACCACCCCATCGCCCGCGCGACGCGCGTCACCATCCACCAATGCGGGCGCGCCTGCCCCGTCCAGGGGAAAATCGCCCGATGGCGGCTGACCAGCCGGTCCGCATTGGTGGTCGTGCCGTCCCGCTCGCCCCAGGGAGCCGCGGGCAGCAGCACATGGGCAAGCGGCGCCGTCGCCGCGCCGCTCCATGCGGTCGACAGCACGACCAGCGGACAGGCGGTCAGCGCCGCGCGCCAGCGTTCGCCCAGCACGGGATCGGCCACCGGATCGACCTCCATCAGCCAGATCGCCCTGATCCGGCCCGCCTCCAGCCCCTCCAGCATCCCGGCCATGTCCAGCCCCGGCCCCTGCGCCATGGTCGGCGATCCCCATAATCGCTGCACGACCGCCGCCGCCTGATCGCCAAAGCGATGATGGGCGGCCAGTTCGCCCGGCAGGCTGCCGACCTCCGACGCGCCCATGGCGTTGGCCGAACCGGCCAGCAGAAAAGGAGCCGCGCCCGGCTTGCCGATCCGTCCGGTCGCCAGATGCACGTTCAATATGGCCCGCGTCGCCGCGTCGCCCAGATCGTTCGCGAACAGGGTCAGCGCGCGCGGACTGGCGGCAAAGCCCTCATAATATTGCTTCACCTGCGCGGGCGACAGGTCGCAGGCGCGCGCCACCGACCAGATGTCGTGCCCGGTGCGGATATGGTCCCAGAAGCCCAGGGGCGCGGCGACATGATTGTCCAGATAGTCGGCATCGACCGCCCCCGCCTGATCGCAATGGGCGAGCAGGCCGTTCATCAGCATGGCGATGCGGTCCGGCCCGACCGGCAGGTGCGCGCCGCGCTCCGCCTCCGTGCCGGGGGGCATATGGAGATGCAGCCAGGCCAGCGCCATGCCCCGCTCCTCCCGCGCCGCCATGATCCGCCGGTGCAGCACCGGATAGGCGGCGGGCAGGTCGACCCCGGCGACGACGATCATGTCGGCCCGGTCGACGTCCTCATAGGTCGCAGGCACGACCATTTCGCCCAGCGCATCGCCATGCGCGCGTGCCGCGACCGCCCAGCCGCCCGCATCCATGTCGATATTGGCCCCGCCGATATAGCCCTTCATCAGCTTGTTGGCGGCGTAATAATCCTCGGTCAGCAGGCCGTCCGACAGGATGAAGCCGATGGCGTCGGCGCCATGGCGCGACGCCAGTCCCGACAGGCGGCGGGCGATATGGCCGGCGGCGCGATCCCAGTCGATCACATTGCCGCCCTTCCTGGGTTCCAGCAAGCGCCCTTCCAGATCCAGCTCGTCGCGAATGCCCGCGCCGCGATGGCACAGCCGGCCCTGATTCGCCGGATGGGTGCGATCGCCTTCGATCAGGACATGGCGGTCGCCGTCCCGTATGGCGCGGATGCCGCAGCCGACAGCGCAATGGGGGCAAGTGGTGCGAACCGAATACATGCCCGACAGCCACCCTTTCCCTGATCGCTCCTGCCCGCGAGCCAGCGCAATGAACCAGCAAACGCGGCCTCTATCATGCTCCCGCCGCGCAGGTCGATAGCCAGCGCGGCTGCACCGCGTGCCTGTGTCGCGCGCTTGTGCCGCCATGCCGCTTTGCGGCACAAGGACGCCATGGTCCGATTCCTTCGCCCGCTCCTCGCCCTGATGCTGTTTTTCGGCGCCACCGCCCATGCCGCCGACCGGGGGCCTCTGGTGCTGGCCGCAGCGTCCATGCAGGAGGCGCTGAACGCGGCGGCCGATGACTGGGCGGCGCGCGGCCATCCCCGGCCGCTGCTGTCCTTTGCGGGCTCGTCGGCGCTGGCGCGACAGATATTGGCGGGCTCCCCGGCCGATCTTTTCATTTCCGCCGATCAGACATGGATGGACAGCGTCGAAAAGGCGGGCTTCGTGGCGCGCGGCAGCCGCGCGACATGGGCGGGCAACCGACTGGTCCTGATCGCCCCCGCCAAAAGCGCCGTTCGCCTGGCCATAGCCCCGCGCTTCCCGCTGGCCCGCGCGATTGGCGACGGACGGCTGGCGATGGCCGACCCCGACAGCGTGCCCGCGGGCCGTTATGGCAAGGCCGCCCTGGCCCGGCTGGGCGTGTGGGGCGCAGTGGAGCCGCGCGTCGCCCGCGCCGACAATGTCCGCGCCGCCCTTGCCCTGGTCGAAAGCGGGGCGGCCCCGCTGGGCATCGTCTACGCCACCGATGCGCGCGCCTCGCGGCTCGTGCGTGTCGTCGCCCTTTTCCCTGCCGGCAGCCATCCGCCGATCCGCTATCCCATCGCCCGGCTGGCGCGCAGCACCCATGGCGATGCCGAGCCGTTTCGCCGGTTCCTGCTCTCCGCACGCGGCCGGGGGATCATCGCCCGCTACGGCTTCACCGCGCCTTGACCCTGCCGATGCTGAGCGCCGACGAATGGAGCGTCATCGGCCTGTCGCTGAAAATCGGCCTGACCGCCGTGGCGGCGATGCTGCCCATATCGCTGGCGCTGGCCTATATATTGGCGCGCGGCCGCTTTCCGGGGCTACTGCTGCTCGACGCCCTCGTGCATCTGCCGCTGGTCGTGCCCCCGGTGGTCACCGGCTGGCTGCTGCTGCTGCTGTTCGGGGCCAGCGGGCCCGTTGGTCTGTGGCTGGAAAGCTGGTTCGGGGTCAGCGTGCTGTTCCGCTGGACCGGGGCCGCCATCGCCGCCGCCATCATGGCCATGCCGCTGATGGTGCGCGCCATGCGCTTGTCGATCGAATCGGTCGACCGGCGGCTGGAGGACGCGGCGGCGACGCTGGGTGCAGGGCGCTGGCGGGTGTTCCGCACGATCACCCTGCCCCTGTCGCTGCCCGGCATCGCAGCCGCCATGGTGCTGGGCTTCGCCCGGTCGATCGGCGAATTCGGGGCCACCATCACTTTCGTATCCAACATTCCCGGCGAAACCCGGACCTTGCCCATAGCGATCTATGGCGCGCTGCAAATGCCGGGGGCCGAGGCGGAAGTGACGCGGCTGGCCATCATGTCGGTGCTGTTGTCGCTCGGCGCGTTGCTGGCGTCGGAACTGCTGGCGCGCCGCGCCGGCAAGGGGTGGCGCGGCCATGGGCTTTGACATCGATGTGCGCAGACGACTGGGCGACCGCGCCATCGCCCTGCGGCTGACAGGCGGCCCGGGCGTTACGGCGCTGGTCGGGCCGTCGGGCGTGGGCAAGACCAGCATCCTCAACATGGTCGCCGGGCTGCTGCGGCCGGATGAGGGGCATATCGGCGTCGCGGGGACAACGCTGTTCGACGCCGCCCGCCGCATTGACCTGCCGCCGTCCCGTCGCCGCGCGGGCTATGTCTTTCAGGACGGGCGTCTCTTCCCTCATCTGCGCGTGCGCGCCAACCTGATGTTCGGCGCTGGACGAAACGGCGGCAATATGGATTTTGACCGGATCGTCGCCATGCTGGGCATCGCGCATCTTCTCCACCGCTGGCCAGCCAGCCTGTCGGGCGGCGAGGCCCAGCGGGTGGCGATCGGCCGTGCGCTGCTGTCGTCCCCGCGCCTGCTGCTGATGGATGAACCGCTATCATCGGTCGACCCGGCCCGGCGCGAGGAGATATTGACGCTCATCGAGCGAGTGCGCGACGCCAGCCCTCTCCCCATCCTTTATGTGAGCCATGACCGCGCAGAGGTCGACCGGCTGGCGGACCATGTGGTGGAATTGACCGGCTGACAGCGAAAATCCGTTGGACGGCCAGCGGCTTTTAGGCTTTGTCCCGATGTGATGGATGACACGCCCCTGCCCCGCGAGGCCGTTCTGGTCGTCAACGCCCGGTCGCGCAGGGGAGAGGCGATGTTCAAGCGCGCGCGCGACGCGCTGGAGGCGGCGGGCGTGCGCCTGATCGCCGCGCACGGGCTGCGCGACCCTTCCCATATGGCGCCTACAGTGCGCCGGTCCGTGCAGGCGGGCGCCCCCATGGTGATCGTGGGCGGCGGCGATGGATCGCTGTCGGGGACGGTGGACGAACTGGTCGGCAGCGACTGCGTCTTCGCCGTCCTGCCGCTGGGCACCGCCAACAGCTTCGCCCGCACGCTGGGCCTGCCGCTTGACCTGGAGGCAGCGGTCGCCGCCATCGCCAACGGACGGCGGCGGCGTGTGGACCTGGGCGTCATCAACGGCGATTATTTCGTCAATTCCGCCTCCATCGGCCTGTCGCCGCTGATCGGCGCGACCGTCCCCCACGGCCTCAAACGCTATCTGGGGCGGCTGGGCTATCTGATCTGGGCGGTCCGTTGCTTCTTCAACCTGCGCCCCTTCCGCCTCGTCATCGACGACGGCAACGTCGAACACCGGCTTTGGTCAACCGAAGTACGCATCCTGAACGGCCGTTTCCACGGCGGCGTCGAATTGTCGGAAACAGCCGAAGTGGACAGCGGCCGGATCATGATTCAGGCGGTGACGGGGCGCAGCCTGATGCGGCTCTGCGCCGACTGGTACGCCAAATTCTTCAAATTGCGCGACCGCGACGCCCATACGCAGGAATTTGTCGCCTCCGCCTTTCGCATCGACACCCGCCCGCGCCTTCGCATCTCCATCGACGGCGAAGTGCTGACGCGCACCCCCGCTGATGTGCGGATCGCCGCCGCTGCAATAGAGGTGGCGGTGGCGGCCGATTGAGTCCGCCACCCGGCCGGATCAGTTGTTCGCCCGGTTGACCCGATCCGCCAGGATCATGCCCTGAAGCACGGGCGAGAACAGCATGTTGATGACCTGCACCACCTGCCGCGTCTTGTTGAATCGCGCATTGGCGATATAGATCACGTCCTTGTCCCGCATCATGAACCGCTGCGCCAGGAAATAGCTGGACGGCTTGAGCAGGTTGATCCGATAGATGACCGGCCGTTCGCCATTGGGCGCGGTGGCATCAGGCACGAAGCGGAAAACGAAGACGCCGGTCGGGTCGGCCTCCTGCGAATTGGGTCCGCCCGCGCGCGCGACCGCATCGGCCAGCGAGACATTCTCCGTTTCGAACGGCACTTCCGCGACCTTGCCGGCCGCGCCGAACACGGTGAAGGTGCGCTCCATATGCACGATGTCCAGCCGGTCGCCCGGCAACAATGGCAGGTCCGCGGCCGATCCCGGCGTGATCTGGTTGTAATAGGCTTCGGCGGTCTTGCCGTCGCGGGTGAAGCGCACCACCGCATTCTGCCAACTGGCGGGCGATTTCACGCCCCCGGCGCCGGCAATCGCGTCGAGCAGCCGTTCCCGGCCCAGCGAAAGGCGCTGGCGGCCCGGATCGGCGACCAGCCCCCCCACCAATATGGTGTTGGTCACATTTTCGCTGATGCTGACCAACGCCTGCGGCGCCTGCGACTTGCCGCGCAAACCGCGAATGACCTGCTGGCGCACGTCTTCGGTGGTGCGTCCCGCCGCCTTGATCCGGCCGATATAGGGCAGGGTGATGTAGCCCGCATCATCGACCACCACGCCACGCATCGCCTCCGTCTTGGCGGTCGGATCGAACACGCGCGTGTCGCCCTCCCCGATATTGGCCGATCCGCCGAACAGGGATACGCCGACTTCGAAGATGCTGACCGACAGCACATCGCCCGGCCCCAGCAGGTCGACGCGGCCATCGCGCGCCAGCGCCTCCAGCCCGCCGGTCTGCATCAGCGCGGCGCGCTCCGACACGGGCACGGTGTCGGCGGTGACGTCGACCAGGGTGAATCCCATCTTGGCGACCTGTTCGCGCTCGCTGTTGATCACCTCATTGGCGGTCGGGCCGCTATTGGGCAGGCTGGCGCAGCCGCCCAACAGGGCGATGCCCGCCATCGCGGTCAGTCCAAGGGCGGGCTTCCGGTTCGAAAAACCCGCGGCAAAGCGCGAAAAGCCAAAGCTAGTCTTCATTTTCTGCCTTTTCCCTCAAGCACATGCCGATAATAGGCGTCGATCCGCTGTTCAAAGCGCGCCGCCGAGAATATGTCGGACCGGCTGCGGCCTAATGCACCCAGGCTTTGACGCAAAGCGGAATCTCCATCCATGCGACGGATCGCGGCAGCCATTGCGTCGACATCATAGGGGTCGACCAGCAATGCGCCATCGCCCGCGACTTCGGGCAGAGAACTGACATTGGTGGTCATCACCGGCCGCCCCAGGGTCATCGCCTCCAGCACCGGCAGGCCAAAGCCTTCATAAAGCGAAGGGAAAAACACGCCCCGCGCGCCGTGCACCAGCCGCATCAGGGCCGCGCGCGGCAGATAGTCGACCCGGCGGATGCGCGACGCGCCCTTCAGCACCGTCCCCGCCCCGCCGCGCAGCAGCCGCAGTTCCGCCTCCGCCCGCCAGCCTTCGCGGCCGACGATCACCAGCGGCGTCTCGACCCCCGATTGCAGATAGGCTTCGATCAGGCGACCGACATTCTTCTTGGGCTCGATAGCGCCAGCGAACAGGAAATAGCCGTCGCGCTCCAGATCGAAGATCGTGTCCAGCCATTGGGCGAGATGCGCCTGATCCTCATCGGGCCGGGCGTCGGCCATGTCCGCCGCTTGATAGAGGTTGACGACCCGGTCCGGCGCCAGCCCGAACATGCGGGTGATATCGGCCGCCGAAGCCTCGGAAACCGTGCAGACGCCCGCCGCATTCTCGATCTGCCAGCGCAGCACATCGGCGTAATAGCGCTTATCCTCAAGGCTGGCATAGGGCATGACCAGCGGCACAATGTCGTGCATCGTATAGATATTGGCCGATCCTTCCAGTTCGACCGGCACCGGATAGGTCCAGTGCATGATCGCGGGCGGATCGGGGATGCGCAGCCGCAGCGGGCGGCCATAGCGCCGGAAATGCTTGACCGCCGTGTCGAACAGGCCGCTGCGCGTGAACAGCCGGTCGGCGGGCGGCACGGCATTGGCGAAATGGCTGGCGTTGACGCGTCCCTCGATCGGCACGGCCAGCGGCCGCCGCACCTTGGGCAACAACATCGCGCGGACCAACCGCCGCTTCATCGTCATGCGCGGCTTTTCTCCCAGCGCCAACGCATGGCCCAGCGCCGAATAAAATTGCGTCTCGCGCATTTCGGGCGGCGTCGAGGACGGCACGGACACGCCGTAAATCAGGTCGAGTCCATGGCCCAGACCCCGGATCGCCCGGCACAGCGCCCGGCCATAGCTGGCGACCCCGGTGCCGCCGGGCAGCGCCATATTATAGCCGTCAACGCCTATTGTCAGTCGGTTCGCCGTCACGCCCCTGCCATCGCCGATCGGGGATATTGCGCCACATCGGCATATATCCGTTCAAGCCTGTCATAATAGGCGCGCGGGCCATAGTCGACCGCTTTGGCAAGCCCCGCCTGCCGCAATCGGGCGCACAGCGCGTCGTCTTGGTCGAGAGCGCCAATCGCAGTTGCGATCGCCCCCGCATCGGCCGGGTCGACCAGCAAGGCGGCATTCCCCGCCACCTCCGCCAGCGCGGGCAGGGCCGATGTCATCACCGGCACGCCCATGGTCATGGCCTCCGCCACCGGCAGGCCGAAACCCTCCGCCAGCGACGGGAACAAAAGCGCCCTGGCCGCGCACATCTGCGCCAGCAACGCGGCCCGATCCAGAAAGGGCTTGAAGGTGACGCCCGGCGCATCGCCAATCGCGGCGCGCACCGCGTCCGCGCGCCAGCCATCCTCGCCCGCGATGACAAGGGCGCGGCGGCTCCCGCTCAGCCGATAGGCCTCCACCAGGCGGACCAGATTCTTGCGCGGCTCGATTGATCCGCAGAAGAAGAAGGGCGCGTCCGCTTCCGGCGGCGGCGCGGGCGTCAACCCCTCGTCCACCGCCTGATGACAGGCGACCACCAGTTCCGGCGCGCAGCCGGTTGCGGCAATCACCTCCCGCCGCACCGCTTGCGTCACGGTGACGATCCGGTCGGCGCTGGCCGCGATCGCGCGAACCAGCCGGGCCAGCCGGTCGCCCTTCACCGGCGACAGATCCGGCGTCGTGAGCGGGATCAGATCGTGGATGGTGTAAATGTTGCGCCATCCCGCCATGCGCAGCGGCAGCGGGTAGGTCCAATGCATGATGCCCGGCGCTTCCCCCGTCCGCACCGGCATCAGGCGGCCGAGCAGCTTGAAGTGGAGATAGGCCTCGCGGAACAGGTCCGCCCCTTCCATCCGCCCGCGCCACGCCCCGGCCTGCGCGGTGCCCGGCTCGGCCAGCGCAGGGCGCGGCCAAGGGCGCAGCGCCTTCAGAAAACGGCGTGGGTCCGATCCGTGCCGATCCCCTTCGGGCAGGCGTGCGTCCAGCCGCCAAGGCGCATCGCCATGGGCGGCCAATGCGCGGACCAGCCGGTCGCCATAATGGGCAACCCCCGAACGGGGTTCATCAAGCAGCCGTCCATCGACGCAGATGGGCGGCAATGGGGGTTTTCCGGCCTGCGGGTCGGGCGATCGCCCCTCGACTGGATAGACTGCGCCCGCCATCATTCAGCCATAGCGTGGCCGCGCGCGCGGGGCAAAGTCGTTCGCGCCTTCAATCAATATCGCGCAGGTCGATGCCTTTTGTTTCATGCGCAAAGAACACCGCGATCACGCTCACCACCATGCCCATTGCGACATAGGCCGCGACCGGGGTGATCGAATGATAGAGCTGATATAGCGACAGCGCGATGATCGGCGCCAGCGATCCAGCCAGGATCGATGTCGCCTGATAGGCGATGGACGCGCCCGAATAGCGCAACTGGGTCGGAAATAGCTCAGCGATGAAGGCGGCCTGCGGGCCATACATCGCGCCATGGGCGATCATCGCGACCGTGATCGCCAGCCCCACCAGCAGCGGGTCGGCGGTATCCAGCAAAGCGAAGAAGGCCAGGAACCAGGCCACCAGAAAGGCCGCGCCCGCGCCATAGACCCAACGGCGGCCCACCCGGTCGGAAAGCGCGGCGAACATCGGCATCGTCACCATTTCCAGCGCCGCGCCGATCAACACCGCGTTCAGCACCAGCGAACGGTCCCCACCCCTTATTTCGGTGAAATATGTCAGCGAAAAGGTGGTCGCGACATAATAACAGATATTCTCGCCAAAGCGCAGGCCGCCCCCGACCAGCAGCGCCCGCCCCTTGCGGCGCAGCACTTCGACCGCCGGGAAGGCATGGGCCTGTTCCGCCTCCTCGGCAAAGATGCGACTTTCTTCAACCGCCTGCCGCAGCCAGTAGCCAATCAGCACCAACGTGATCGACAGCAGAAAGGGGATACGCCATCCCCAGGCGAGAAAATCGGCATCGCTCAGCAAGGCGGACGACAGCGCGAACACCCCCGCCGCCAGCAAATTGCCGGCCGGCGCCCCGACCTGCGGCCAACTGGTCCAGAACCCACGCGATGCAGATGGCGCTTCCTCCGCCACGATCAGCACCGCCCCGCCCCATTCGCCGCCCACGGCAAAGCCCTGCACCAATCGCAACAGGATCAGCAAAGCGGGGGCCAGCGCCCCGACCTGATCATATGTGGGCAGCAGGCCGATGGCCGTGGTCGACAGGCCCATCATCAGCAGCGAGATCATCAGCAATGTCTTGCGACCGATCCGGTCGCCGAAATGACCAAAGACGATACCGCCCACCGGGCGCGCGAAAAAGCCCAGCGCATAGGTGGAAAAGGCGATCAACGTGCCGGTCAGCGGATCAAAAGCCGGGAAGAACAGCTTGTTGAACACCAGCGCGGCGGCGACGCCATAGATGAAGAAATCGAACCATTCGATTGTGGTTCCGATCAGGCTGGCGCCTACAACCGTGCGCAACTGGCTCTGCGTCTTCACGCCCCGCTCCCCTTCTGCCTGTTACCCGATCCGCTTCGCGTGCCAGGGCTCAATACGGGAACGGCGCTTTGCCTATCCCCGGTGGAGTCCGGGCGGTGCGCGGGCCGCGCCCGCCCGGACGAAAACAACATCAGATGTGCAGCGCCCGGCCATAGGCGGCCAGCACGCTTTCGTGCATCGATTCCGAAATGGTCGGGTGCGGGAACACCGTTTCCATCAGTTCGGCCTCGGTCGTCTCCAGCGTCTTACCCACGACAAAGCCCTGAATCATTTCGGTGACTTCCGCGCCCACCATATGTGCGCCCAGCAGTTCACCGGTCTTGGCGTCGAACACCGTCTTGGTGAAGCCTTCCGCCTCGCCCAGCGCAATCGCCTTGCCATTGCCGATGAAGGGGAACATGCCGACCTTCACCTCATAACCCGCTTCCTTCGCCCTGGCTTCGGTCAGGCCGACGCTGGCGATCTGCGGATGGCAATAGGTGCAGCCGGGGATGTTGCGCGGGTCCATCGCATGGGGGTGGCCGCCCGCAATCGCTTCCGCCACGATCACACCTTCATGGCTGGCCTTGTGCGCCAGCCATGGCGGCGCGGTGACGTCGCCGATCGCCCAGACGCCCTCGACATTGGTGCGGCAGGCGCCGTCAGTGGCGATATGACCGCGCTCGGTCTTCACGCCCAGCGTCTCCAGCCCGATATTCTCGGTATTGGGCAGGATGCCGATGGCGACGATGACATGGCTGAAATCGCCCTGCGTCACCTTGCCGTCCTTGCCTTTGATCGCCGCCTTGATCCCGTTTACGCCGACATCGATCTTTTCGACGCCCGCGCCGGTCATAATGGTCATGCCCTGTTTCTTGAGCGCCTTTTCCAGGAAGGCCGACACATCGACATCCTCCACGGGCACGATGCGATCCATCATTTCGACGACCGTCACGTCAGCGCCCATGTCGTTATAGAAGCTGGCAAATTCGATGCCGATGGCGCCCGACCCGATGACCAGCAGCTTGCTGGGCATTTCCGCCGGCGTCATGGCGTGGCGATAGGTCCACACCCGCTTGCCATCGGCCGGCGCGAAAGGCAGGTCGCGCGCGCGCGCGCCGGTGGCGACGATGATGTCCTTGGCGGCCAATTCCTCGGTCTTGCCGTCCCTGGTGACGCTCAGCTTGCCTTTCGCGACCAGCTTGCCCTCGCCCATATGGACGGTGATCTTGTTCTTCTTCATCAGGTGGGTGACGCCCTGATTGAGCTGTTTGGCCACGCCGCGCGACCGTTTCACCACCGCCTCTATGTCGGCGCTGATCTTCTCGGCGGCCAGGCCATAATCCTTGGCATGGTTCATATAGTGGAAGATTTCCGCCGAACGCAGCAGCGCCTTGGTCGGGATGCAGCCCCAGTTGAGGCAGATGCCGCCCAGATTCTCCCGCTCCACGATCGCGGTCTTCAGGCCCAGTTGCGCGCAACGGATCGCCGCCACATAACCGCCAGGGCCGGACCCCAGAACGATGACATCGTAATTTTCTGCCATGGTCAGTCTCTCTATGCTTGAACCGCCAGCGGCGGCACGGAACGGGGCTGGCGATCCTCTCCGATCGCCACGAAGGTAAAGGTCGCGCGGGTGACGCGATAACTGCGGTCGTCGTGGCGCGCACGGCGCCATGCTTCTACGTCGATCTTCATCGATGTGCGCCCAACGGATTTGAGGGTTGCGAACACCGATACTTCATCGCCGACGATGACCGGCCGCAGGAAGGACATGCCCTCCACGGAAATGGTGACGGCGCGGCCGTGGCTGTGGCGGGCGGCGACCGAACCCGCCGCCGCATCCATCAGGCTCATCAGCCAGCCGCCGAATATATCCCCATGGGGGTTGGTGTCGGCGGGCATGGCGATGACGCGAACCGCCGGGCTCTGGGCCGGCGGCTGCTCATCGGGCGAACCCATCAGGCCAGCATACCCAGCGGGCTTTCGACCAGATCCTTGAACGCCGCCATCAACCGGGCGCCGTCAGCGCCATCGATGGCGCGGTGGTCGAAACTGCCGGTTGCGCTCATCACCGTCGCCACCTGCAAAGCGTCGTCGATGACATAGGGCCGTTTTTCGCCGGCGCCGATGGCCATGATCATCGCCTGGGGCGGGTTGATGACCGCCTCGAACTGCTTGATGCCGAACATGCCCATGTTGGAAAGCGACGCAGTGCCGCCCTGATATTCATGGGGTTGCAGCTTGCCGTCCTTGGCGCGATTGGCCAGGTCCTTCATCTGCTGCGAAATGGCGGCAACGCCCTTGCCATCGGCCCCTTCGATGATCGGCGTGATGAGGCCGCCGGGGATGGACACGGCGACGGAGATGTCGGCGCGGTGGAATTTCAGCAACTGGTCGCCCGCAAACTGCACATTGCATTCGGGCACCTGCATCAGCGACACGCCCAGCGCCTTGATCAGCAGGTCGTTGACCGACAGCTTGACGCCGCGTCCCTGCAACCCGGCATTCAGTTCCCCGCGCAGCTTCAGCAGCCTGTCCAGTCGGATGTCAACCGTCAGGTAGATGTGCGGAACCTGCTGCTTGGATTCGGTCAGGCGACGCGCAATCGTTTTGCGCATGTTGCTGAGCTTGACCGCATCGTGCGGAATGCCGAAATCCTGCGCCGCGACGGCGACCGGGGCTGGAGCAGGCGGGGCTGAGGAAGCAGGCGCGACGGCCGGAGTCGCGGCCGGTTGAGCTGCGCCGCCCTTCGCCTGTTCCACGTCGGCCTTCACAATGCGCCCGCCCGGACCGCTGCCCTCTATACCCGACAAATTCACCCCCTTGCCCAGCGCCAGGCGACGGGCCAGCGGACTGGCCTTCACCCGGTCGCCCGAAGCGGCCGCGGGCACGGCGGTCGGCGCGGCAGGCTTGGCGGGCACCGGGTCGGCCTTGGGCGTGGTCGCCTTGGCGGGCTCGGGCGCGACCTGCGCGGCGGCGGGCACGGATGCGGCATCCTCGCCTTCCTCCACCAGGATCGCGATCACCGCGCCGACCTTCACGCCTTCGGTGCCCTCGGCCACCATGATCTTGCCGATCGTGCCTTCATCCACCGCCTCGAACTCCATTGTCGCCTTGTCTGTCTCGATCTCGGCCAGAAGATCGCCGGAGGCGACAACATCGCCCTCCTTGACCAGCCACTTGGCCAGCGTCCCCTCCTCCATCGTAGGGGACAGGGCGGGCATCTGAATGTTCTTGCTCATGCGCTCGCGGCCTTTCTTTTGCGGGATGGCATATATGTCTTTTCTGGCTTCGTTTTCACGCTTTGGGCGTCATGGTCAAGGCCGCGCCCTTGCGCAGCCGCCTTTTCTCCCTCACAATTCACGTCAGGAAGAGGGGCGCGATCAATGCGGACATATATGGTGGTGCTCGATGAAAGCCCCGAGGCGGAAACCGCCCTGCGCTTTGCCGCTCGCCGCGCCGCCAAGACGGGCGGAGCGGTGCGCATCCTCGCCCTCGTCCCCCCCACCGAATTCGTTCAGTGGGGCAGCGTTCAGGCAACCATGGAAGACGAAGCCCGGCAACGCGCCGAGGCGCTGGTTGTCGGCGCCGCCGGCACGTTGATGGAGGAAGCCGGCCTGCGTCCGACCACCATCGTGCGACAAGGCGACCCGGTAGAGATCGTGCTGGAAATGCTTCAGGAGCATGAAACGGCGGCATTGGTGCTCGGCGCGGCGGCCTCCGGCCCGCCGGGACCGTTAGTGGCGCATTTCGCGGGGGCCGATGCGGGCGCCCTGCCCTGTCCCGTCATGGTCATTCCCGGCGGCCTTGATATGGAAGCCATTGACCGGCTGAGCTGACCGGCCGCAATCGAGCTATCGCGCCGCTTCCCGCTCGATCCAGGCGGCGATGCCGGACCGGTTTAGTTCCGGTTGGCCGCGATACCATGCCACCGCAACCGGCAAGCGCCAGTCGCGGATCGATCGCACAGCCATCCCCGACGCCCTGCAATAGCAGAACAGATACCAGCCCGCAGACATCGCCGCGCCCAGACGCCACACCCATGCGCCGCCTTTCGCGCCGCTCGCGCCATAACGGATCAGGAGCGCCGTCCGCGCCGCATCGGCCGCCGGATCGCCAATCATCGCCTTGGACCAGTCGATCGCCACAGGTCCGCTGGACGCGATCAGCATATTGTCCGGGTGCAGATCGCCATGGCACAACCTGTCGCCGGTCGACAGACTATCCAGCCGCGCCAGAGCCTTCGCCTTCGCCCGCGCACTCGCGGCGGAAAGCCCGATCCGGTGCGCAAGCACCGTGTGCACCTTGGGGATCGTGGTTGAAGGCCAGGCCGGCGCATCGCGATGCAGACGCGCCTGATACAGCGCGAGCGAGCGGACCAGCGTCCACATTCGACCTGGATCGCGCACCATCTGCGCCAGCATGGTCGGGCCGTATATGCGCTCGAACATGATGCCCAAACGACCGCCCTCCTCGACGCGGCCGAGGGGAAGAGCCACCTTCAGCCCGAGCGCATGGGCCGCGCGCGCCGCCGCCTCCTCCAGCGCAACCGGAATCGCATTGGCATGGGCATGATAGAGTTTCAGAACCCGGTCATCATCAATCGCCCACACTTCGGCGCTGGACCCGGTTCCGATCAGGGATCTGTCGTCGCTTATGGCAGCGCCTCTTGATTGAAGGCGATCGCCGACAGCGAATTCAAAGCGGCCATTTCGACAAAGTTGAAGCGCGCCATCATGTCATCGGCCCGGCAGAAAAAGAAGCCGGCCACGCCCGCCGCGATGATCCGCTTGTCGACGCCTCCGCTACGGTCGTTCAGGTCATCGGCGTGCGACCCCTGGAGCCTGATGGAGACCCCGTCAGTCGGCAGGTTTGCGGGCATTTCGAAACTGATCCAGCGATATTCGTCGGGCTTCATCGTCCCCGCGATGGACAGGTCGAAATCCTCCGACGTCAGGGTGAAGCGCGTCACCCCGCCCGCCGGCGCATGGATCCGCAGGAAACAGCGCAGCGGCCCGTCCTGGTCGGGAAAGCGAAAGGCCAACTCGCCGCCATTGGGCTTGGTCCAGCATCCCCATTCATCGGGCCACCACCAGCCCGTGCCCCGGCGATAGATCTCCGCCTGCGCCAGGCCACGCCATATCCGCATCTCATAATTGCGCGTGATCGGATACCAGGCTCCCAGTTCGACCGGCTGGGCCGCATCCGATTTTTCATCCAGACCCGGTTCGGCTTTGGCGCGCCTTACGAACGCTTCAACTTCCTCGACGATCTGCGCCGCAATGTCTTCCCAGCCGCGCGGCCGGAACTCGGTTGCGATCTTCGCCTCCAGCCGCGCCAGTTCGGCATCGTCGAAGATCAGCCGCTCCGCCTTCTCGATCAGCTCGGGCGTCGATCCGGCTTCGAAATAGACGGCAAAGTCGCCACCCGCTTCAGGCAGGGACGATGAATCGGACAGCAGCGGCACCTTGCCGTAACAAAGCGATTCGGTGACGGGCAGGCCCCAGCCTTCATAATTGCTGGGATAGAGGGTGAAGCGGCACTGGCGATAGAGCAGCGTCAGCTCTTCGTCGGACAGACCCTGCAACATCACCACATGCTTGCGCAGCGCGGGCGAATTTTCGATCCGGGAATAGACGGCATCGTTCAGCCAGCCGCGATTGCCCACACAGACCAGCTTGGGGATGTTCGCCGCGCCATGGCGCTGGATCATGTCCAGCCAGGCATCGAGCGCGCCGATATGATTTTTGCGCGATTCGATGGTCGACACGAACAGCACGAACTTGCCAGGCTCGATTTTCCACTTGTGCAGCTTTTCAAGGGAAGCGCGCGGGGCATCGGGCGACCCGAAACGCGCGTTGAGCGGGATCACGGACACCGCATCGGGCGACACCTGATGGCCCAGAATGTCGGCTACCTTCAGCAGGTCCTTCTTGGTCGCCTGGCTGTTGACCAGGAAAAAGTCGGCGTGCTGGTAAACGCCCAGCGCCCAGCTTATGAAGTCCTGCGTCAATTGCTTGATGCAATGTTCCGGCGTCATGATCGGGATGAAATCATGGACGAAGGGCACATAGCGGATGTTGTGCAGGCGCTTGGCCTCGCGCACGAACATGAAATAATTCTGCAACCACCAGGACGTGCCCAGATTGACCAGAAAGGCGCCCTGCGGGAAAACCAGCGGCGGGGCGAGCAGCACCTCCACCTTCAACCGCATATAGGCGTCGATCCATTCGGGATCCCTGCGGTCGCCGCTGAGGACGGCCAGCCCCGCCAGTTCCAGAAAATTGGCGACCGGCACTTCCCGCCAATTGTCGCCGCGGTCGGAGAAGCAGCAGATCCGCACGCTGCCCTTTGGCCGGTTTTCCAGCGCCCCGGTGATCGTGGCGATCTGCACGCGCTGAATGCCGGTGGGCAAACGCGCATTGCCGAAATAGGAAATCAGGTCGGACGCATCGAACACGACGACGCTCACGCCATCCTCAACCACGATATCGGCGGGTGCAGCCGATACAGCCGCTGGTCCAGCGGTGGGCTTGAGAACCGCCAGAAGCTGGTCCGACAGTCGAGAATCGCCGCGTTCCAGCAACTCCAGAAGTTCGCGTAGCGCGTCAGGGTCGTCCCGCCCATGCTGATAGGCGCGCAGAAAATGGGCCGTGGCGGCGGCGCCGTCCTTCATCAGCTTGGCGACATGGCCCTGATGGACCGCCGCTTCGCTGGCGGTCGGATCATTTTCCTCGGCCCTGGCATAGGCCGCCATCGCCTCGTCCAGCCGCCGCTCCTCCTTGAGCATATGGCCAAGCTGGATCCAGATGTGGGTCAGCGAGGGCTGAATTTCCAGCGCGGCCTGATAGTGCCGCGCCGCCTTGGCCCATTGCTCGGCCGAACGCGCGGCGTTGCCCGCCGAAATCAGCCGGTAAACCTCGGCCGAAACCGACACGCCGGCCGAACGATATCGTCCGCGCAGGCGATTGAACAATGCCCTGGCCTTGCGCATCGGTCCCGAAATGGTCGTAGCCCCCCAACTAACCAACCCGTCCTGTCCGCCAAATTCAGGCGGCGTGTTCGCGCACGCCCGCAATCAGCAGCCAGGCGATGCCATAGCTCAGCATCAGCACCAGAAACACCGCCACGGTGCCGCGCAGCCCCTTGGGATAGGTCGCCTTGACCGGGTAGCTCGGCTGGACCAGCCGCACGACGAACAATTGTTGGCGCAACGCCTGTTCGCGCGCACCTTCCAGCGACGCCGCCGCCGAAGAATAGCGCTTGGATTCAAATTCCTGCCTCAATTGCAGTTCCTGATAGTCGCCCAGGCGCGATGCAATCGACTTGCTGTTCCCGACCAACATGCTCTGCTGGGAATTGAGCTGCTCGGAAATCGCCGACGCTCTCGACCTGAGCGCCTGATATTGCGGATTGTTGGTGCCGATCTGCGATGCGATCGCCTGCATCTCGGCTTCGGCCAGCGCCTGATCCTTGCGCAATTCGGTCACCAGGCGCAACTGCGCCTCACCGCTGCCCTCGGGATCAATGTCGCTTTGCCCCTTGCGGAATGCCGTCAGAGCGGACTGCGCCTTGCGCAATCCGGCCTCTGCGTCACCCAGTTGCCGCTTCGCCTGGCGGATGGCCACTTCATAGGCCCTCTCGTTCAGCGCGTTGACGCGCTCCTCACCCAGATCGAGCAGAGCGTTCATCAACTCGAACGAATCCTTCGGGCGGAACGTGCGCACACGAACCGTCAGGATGCCGGTATCGGTGTTCAGTTCAACGTCGGTGCGGCTGCGATAATATTTCAGCAGCGTCTCCGATGCGGGGTCTTCGCCATTGAGGCGCGCAATCATGTCCGCTTCGGGCCTGCGATAACGCTCGACCAGATTGTTGTTCTTGCGCAGCGATGCGACCACATCATGCGAGCGCATATAATCGGCCAACGGGATCGCCTGAACCGCGCCCTCCAACCCCGATCCGCCGACCGAGCGGAGCATGGATTCGATGCCGCCCGAACCGCCTCGATCGCCGCTGCCCGAACGAACGAGCAGATGCGCTTCGGATTCATACTGATCGGCGGCGAAAAAGGCGAAATAAGCGCCGACGATCAGCGTCGGCAGCATCACCACCATCAGGAAATAGCGCAGGCGCCAAAGCCGGCGGACGATGACCGATCTAATCCGGCGGGACTGCGCGCCTTCATGGCCCAATGGGGCGGACAATTCTTGCATCACAGATGGATCCTATTGCGGACCGCACGGATCGACTGCAATCCGATAAAGGTCAAAATCATACAGACAAGAGAGGTGTAGCCGATGAAACAGAACTTGTCGGACGCCCCTTCGAACCAGCCGTAGCGGATTTCCTCGAAAATGATCAGCATCGGCCACCATTCGAGATATTGGTGGACGGAATAGGGGAACCACTCCGCTGCGAAGAACGCGCCGGACAGGGGCAGCAAGATATAGCTGATCGGATGCACGAATTTCTGAACGACGGGGTTTTCATAGGACGCAGCGCAGATAATCATCGACAGCGAGAACGACCACCAGAAGAGCAGCAATATACCGATCACAAACTCCATGGGACGGGCCGGGAAATCGGCGATCCCCATGATGATGAGCACTGTCACGATGACCAGAAACGCCCCCACCGCCCCGAATGCATCCAATATGCCGCGCGCGAACAGAATGTCGAATATCGTCACCATGCGGTGGTAAAGCAATGTCATATTGGATTCGAGCGCGCCATCCGCCCGGTTCCACAGGCTGCGGAAGAGCATGTACATGGTGTAGCCCAGCACGATGAACACCAGCGGGTCCATGCCGCTGTGACCACGGGCCGCGTGCGTTCCACGAATGGACATGACCAGCAAGGCCAGAATCATCGGTTCACCGATGATCCAGAAAAAGCCCAGCCCCTTGCGGCCATAGCGCGTGTGAATCTCGCGCATGATGAGAGCGCCGATGACATTCGCCTGTACGCGCAGGCCGCGGAAAAATTCTCCGATCACCCGGCGTTGCGATGCTGTTGCTGCGGTCATCAAAGCACCTGGCCCGCGACTGTGCGTCGATCAGGACGGCGGGGGGCAGGCCCGAAATATCTGCTGCAATGCATCATCAGCCGCATTCTCTACGACGCCCCATAGCGACCGTCAAAACAATTCCCGATCTCCGCCGCCGGGTGGGAACGGGCCGACGTTCCTATTCCGCCGCCTGCACGACCGGAGGCTGAAACGCGCCGCGCTTCACCATTTCCACCACCGCCTTCACATCCTGGGAGCGATCGCGCGGCATGACGAGGACGCCGACGCTGGTCGATACGATGACGGAATCATGCACGCCAATAGCGGCCACCGGCGGTCCGCCGTCGACATAGATAAGGTTGCCGGTGCTATCGATGGTCACCGCGCCATTGTGCAGGCTGTTCTGATCGGCGTCATGGCCGCGGATCGCCCACAGCGCATCCCAGGATCCAACGTCGGACCAGCCCATGTCGACCGGCACCACCACCTTGTTTTCGGTCGGCTCCATCACGGCATAATCGATGGAGCGATCGGGCGAGGCGCAGAACGCCTCCGCCTCCGGCCGGACGACAACGCCCTCGTGCGCGGCTTTCTGCATCGAAAGGGCGGCTGCGCGGGCGATGTCAGGCGCATGATCGTCCAGCGCGGCGAGATAGGCGCGCGCCGTGAACAGGAATATGCCGCCATTCCAGTAATGGCGCCCGCCCTCGACATAGGCCTGCGCCCGCGCGAGTTCAGGCTTTTCGACGAACTGCACCGCAGCGAGCACGCCGTCCAGACCCGCCATGGCCGATCCCGCCTCGATATAGCCATAGCCAGTTTCCGGCCGGTCGGGCGTTATGCCGAAAGTGACCAGACGACCGTCGACGGCCGCAGGGATGGCCGTTTCGATCGCGGCGTGAAAGGCGGGCAGATCATTGATGACGTGATCGGACGGCATTACCAGCATCAGGCCGTCGCCCTCCGCCCGCGCAATCCAGTGCGCGGCGATGGCGATCGCCACAGCGGTGTTGCGCCCCTGGGGCTCCAGCAGAATAGCCGAGGGTTGCACGCCGATCTGCGCCATCTGTTCGCCGACCATGTCGCCATGGGCTTCGCTGGACACGACGATGGGGCCGCAAAACTGCGCCAGCACGGCGGTGCGCAGCGCCGTTTCCTGCATCATCGACCGGTCGGTCACCACGGGCAGAAACTGTTTGGGCCGTTCGGCCCGCGACAGGGGCCACAGACGCGTTCCCGAACCGCCCGAAAGAATGACCGGAAACGCCTTCATTTCAGTAGCCACCGACTCTGTCTCCCCGAAAAATCTTCATTCCATCCCGCGCGATGACCCGCAAGGCCATCAAACGTCCCAATCCCCCTGGCGACCCAACGCCCGTCGCGACAGGGCAAAGATGCCGCCCGGCGCGCCGTCCTCTCCCGCCGATCTGGCAAGGCCACGTGCGCCCGTCAATCGTTCGACGGCATTGGCGACCAGCATCGCCAGCCCTTCGTCGCTTAAAAGGCCGCCCCTCACAAGGCAGCGATCCTCCAGCACCCGGCGGAAAGCCGAGTAGAGGCGCATGTCCGGCGCCGGCGGCGATCGCCAGAACCCGTCCAGTGCGCCTTCATAAACGATGCCGGGCACCTTGTAGACCGCATGGCCCAGCACCGTCACCGGCTTGCCGCTATTGAGCGCCAGAGTGCCGACAGTGCTGTTCACCGTCACGACGCCCAGCGAATGGGCGACAACTTCGGCGATATCCCAGTCAGACAGATAAAATACCCGGTCGGCAACGCCATATTGCGCCGCCAGCTTCCGCGTGTGTCGCCCCCACCCGATCAGCCCGGCATCGAGCGGATGGCGCTTGACCACCAGATTGACAGTGTCGGGCGCCGCGCTGGCAAAGCTCTTGATCACGAAGCGCAAGGCGGCGCGCATGTCGCCGAAAGGCGAATGGACGCGGATCTGATAGTCGGAGTTCAATTGGAGCGGGAGCGTGAAATAGGGCCTGTCCCTGACCTGGTCCCACGCCTTGCCCGATTCGGCCCTGTCGCGCTTGCGCATCAGCAGGCGCCCAGCCCAGCCAAAGGATTCGATCAGGAAGCTGTCGGGCCTGTGGGTGCGATAATAGGGGAAGCGCAAACGCCCCATGGTGGATGCGAGCCCGTTGCGCATGGTGTTCTGGGCGCGTCGCCTGAAGTCGGAGGAGATCGGCGTGGCCAGCGTCTCGACGTCGGGCAAGGCGCGCGCCTGATCCAGATACCATTGCGGATCGGTCGGCAGGGTGGAATTGCCGTTAACCCCGTCCGCCTCGAGTGTCATAAAGTCGGGCCGGATATAGCCCTCCTCCATCACATGGACGCGCAAGCCGCGCAGCCGGGCCATGCCATGCGCGCTGGCGTGATAGGGGCGGCAATCGCCATAAAGAATGAGGTCGGTAATGCCGTGCTGGACGACATAGTCGTCGAAAAACAGCGGCCAGTTGCGAAAACTATGCCGATAATCGGTCGCTTCGCCCGGCCAGTCGTGCCGGTCGCCACCATTGAGGTTGATGCGAAACGTATCGTGACCGCGCTCGCGCAGGGCTTGCCCCAGCATGAAGAAATAGGGTCCGTGCGGCCCCTGAAGAAACAGAAAGCGTCTCGGCTCCGTGTCAGCCACGCAGCTTCTCCGACGCCACGGTCCACATTCGCTGCAATGCCCCCTGCATTCCCCGAACCCGTGAAAGCCAGTTGGGCGATGGCATATGGCCATCACCTATTCGGCCCACCAATATTTCCGGCGAACAGGGAATATCGGTGACGGGATCAATATAGCGTGGGTAAAGAATCAACGTCCCAGCGACAAGTTGATCCAGCCCCAATTTTCTGACGCGCCGTTCCAATAACGGGGCGAAATCCCGCGTCAGCCCCCATCCGGCAAAGAAGGGCTGGCCGTGCACCGCCACGTCCCGCCCCCGCAGCAACGCTTCGAAGCCCGTCAATGACGACAGGACGTGAACGGTGTCGACCGCGTTCAGCAACGGCATCAGCGGCGCGTCCGCATCCACGCAATCGGCCAGCGCCAGCGCGGCCCCCTGCTCCACATGCCCCCGGCGATAGCCCGCCACCACATCGGGGTGCGGGCGATAGATGATATAGGCGTCGGGCTCGACCGCGCGCACCCGGCGCAGAAAATCGAGATTGCCCGCAATGCCAGCCCCACCGAAACGGACGGACAGATCGTCTTCCACCTGCCCGACCGCCAGCACGATCCTGCGCCCGGCGGGCAAGGACAGCGTCAGTTGATCGCCGGTCAGGCCATATTTGTTGGCGCCGGTCGCCACGATCCGCTGGCGAAGCCGCTCAGCCCGCGCCAGCAACGCATCGGAAAATTCGGTGGTCGCCAGCAGCATTTCCAGGTCGCTCGCCGATCGCGCATCATAATAGAGGCCAGCCCTATCGACGACGATGGAACTGGGCGGGTGCAGAGCGGCGCCCAGCCCGCGTGACCGCAGAAAGCCGTCCTCCACACGGATAAAGGGAACGCCGCGGTCCTGCGCCTGCGACATCATCGCCGCCGGCACGCGCGAGGGCCACACGGCGACCGCCCCGCCCTGCGCCGCCGCTCGGTCCAGCGCGGCGGCGGGCGACAGAGAGGGCGGCGATCGCCGTCCGTCCCAAAGGAACTGGCGGATCCTGCGCCTTTTCCACCAGGTCATGCCCGAAACGGCGGCGATGCGCCGGTTGCGGTCGAACAGATTGCGCCACAGCGCCAGTTGCTCGACGGCGGCCGCCGCATCCACCATTTGACCCGTGAAACAGTCGCGATAGCGCGCCGCGCCGATCCGCGCTCTGGCCGCTTCGCGCAACGCATCGGCCGGGACCGGCGCGCCATCCGGACCGATGACCGGCACGCCCAGCAAGCCCGCGATGATCGCGTCATCATCCTGCGCGCAGGCATGGATGCAATCGGCCACGGCAATCCGCGCCCAGGGGTCGTCCCGCCAGAAGGCGCCGCCGACCCGCGCCTGCGTGATGCGGTCAAGCAAGGCGTCCTCCACCGGCTCGCGCGGATCATCGGGACCGATGGGGAGGCTGATCGCAGCGATACTGGCCGCAACGCCGGGGAACGGGGGCGACCGCAGGAAGGGCGGCCCCTCCCCGCCGCCGCTTGCCCGCGCCGGTTCAGTCATCGCCGCCATCGGCCGCCACGCGGTCGAGCAGGTCCATGACAATATCGAAATAGGCGGGCCATGTCGGCGCCAGCCATTGGCCGATGCGATCAATCTGCGCGGCGCGCGGGGCCGAGTCCGCTACGGTATAGGCGTCGATGGCGCGCAACCATGCCGCGCCGTCCAGAGGATCGATATAGTCGGGCGCGTCGCCGCCCACTTCCCGATGCGGCGGAATGTCGCTGCATATCACCGGCACGCCCGCCGACAGCGCCTCCATCACCGGCATCCCGAACCCTTCGGCAAAGGAGGGCATCAGCATCGCCCGCGCGCCCGCCATCAGCGCCGCGATCTGCCGGTCGGAAAGCTGCCCCGCCTCCACCACATGGCCGCGCGTGACATGGCATCGCTCCAATATGTCGATAACATTCTCATTCTCCCAGCCGCGCTTGCCGATCAGCACCAGCATCGGCGCCGCGTCGCCATATCGCTCCACCAGCCGCCGCCAGATGTGCAACAGCAACTGGTGGTTCTTGCGCGGTTCGATGGTCGCCAGATACAGGAAATAGGGCCGCGAGGGGATCGGAAAGTCGCTGGCGTGGCTGGGATCGGGCGGGTCCGCGCCGAAATGCGCCACCGCCAGTTGCCGCCCGGCAAGGCCATGGGCCAGATGCGGCGTCAGTGCGTCCAGCGTCGCCTGGCTGTTGCCCAATATGCCCGCCGCGAAACTGTCGATCGCATGGACGCGCCGCGCATGTTCCTCCGCCCCCTGCGGCCGGACGAATTCCGGGTGGGTGATGGGAATGACATCGTGGATCAGGGTGACGAAGCGGGCGCCCTCGCACCGCAATATGCCGCCAACCTGTTCATGGTCGTCCAGATGATGGGGCGACACCTGAACATACAGGCGCGGGCGCGTGGCGCGCGGCACCGGGCGCGGGCGCATGGCGATCAGGTGGCGGACGACCGCGCCCTTGCGGCTGCGGCCGTCGGTGGTGTCGGAAGATCGCCAGCGTTCCGCCGTGAAATCGAGGAAGCGGCGCACCGCATCCCGGTCCAGCCGGCCATAAAAGCCGCCTGCCGGATGGACAGCCGAAAAATGCAGCAAGTCGCCCAGCCGAGCGAGCAGTTCGCGGGCGAACACATATTCCACCCGGTCGATGCCGGTGGGCGCGGCATAGAAGCTGCGCCACAGCAGGCGCGAGAGGTCCAGCACCACTTCGGCCGGCTGCCCCGATCGGATGAATGGCGCCCCCCTGGGCTTTGATCGCAGGGCCAGCCCGACGCCCGGCACCTTGAACGGCTTCAGCAACAAAATCGCCAACCTATGCTTTTCGGTCCCTGTCTGTGGACCAGTAGCACCGGCTTGTAAACGTCTGGCTGACTTACAGAAACGCGCGAACGCTTTCCGCGAGAGCCCGCAACTCTTCCGCATCGGCCATGCCGCCCTGACCATGGGTGGAAAAGCCGACCGGCCCGCCTTCCCAGCGCGGGACGATATGGACATGCAGGTGAAAGACGGTCTGGCCCGCAGCCGATCCGTTGAACTGGGCGATATGGATGCCATCGGGGTTCAGCGCCTGGCGGAGCGCGATCGCCACCTTCTTCGCCGTCGCCATCACCTGAGCCAGCGCGTCGTCCTCCATTTCCAGCAGGTTACGCGCCTTCGACCATTTGGAAATAACCAAGCTGTGCCCCTTCGACTGGGGCATGATGTCGAGGAAGGCATAAGTATGCTCGTCCTCATACAGCTTCGCCGAGGGAATTTTCCCTGCCAGGATGAGGGCAAAGGGATTGCCCTCATCATAGGCGCCGTCAAGGCTCATCGCACCGCGCCCTTTTCAGCTCACATAATGGGCGGTGGTCTTGGCCGCCACTTCCTCGGCGGTCACGCCGGGGGCCATTTCGATCAAACGGAACGGGCTGTCATGGTCGGGCCGCTGGAACACGCACAGGTCGGTGACGATCATGTCAACCACATTCTTGCCGGTCAGCGGCAGGGTGCAGCCCGGGATGAACTTGGGGCTGCCGTCCTTGGAAGTATGCTCCATCACCACGATGATCTTCTTGACGCCCGCGACCAGGTCCATCGCCCCGCCCATGCCCTTGATCATCTTGCCGGGGATCATCCAGTTGGCGATGTCGCCATTTTCCGCGACCTCCATCGCGCCCAGCACGGTCAGGTCGATATGCCCGCCGCGGATCATGGCGAAACTGTCGGCGCTGGAGAAATAGGCCGACTGCGGCAGTTCGCTGATCGTTTGCTTGCCCGCGTTGATGAGGTCGGCGTCCTCCTCCCCTTCATAGGGGAAAGGCCCGATGCCCAGCATCCCGTTTTCCGATTGCAGCGTCACTTCCACGCCTTCAGGGATATGGTTCGCCACCAGCGTCGGAATGCCGATGCCCAGGTTCACATAGAAGCCATCCTGCAATTCCTTCGCCGCGCGCGCAGCCATTTCATCACGTGTCCAGGGCATTATGCGGCTTCCTTCTGGCGAACGGTGCGGAACTCGATCTTCTTGTCATAGGGCGCGCCGACGATCATGCGCTTCACGTAAATGCCGGGCAGGTGGATGGCGTCGGGGTCGAAGGTGCCGGTCGGCACCACTTCCTCGACTTCGGCGACGCAGATTTTGGCGGCGGTCGCCATCGGCTGGTTGAAGTTGCGGGCGGTCTTGCGGAAAATCAGGTTGCCGCTCTCATCGGCCTTCCAGCCCTTGATGATCGCGACATCGGCAAAAATGCCGCGTTCCAGGATATAATCCTGGCCATCGAAATTCTTGACCTCCTTGCCCTCGGCCACCGCTGTGCCGACGCCGGTCTTGGTGTAGAAGCCGGGAATGCCCGCCCCGCCGGCGCGGCAGCGTTCGGCCAGCGTCCCCTGGGGGCAGAACTCCACCTCCAGCTCGCCTGCCAGATATTGGCGCTCGAACTCCTTGTTCTCGCCGACATAGCTGGAGATCATCTTCTTGACCTGCCGGGTGCGCAGCAGCTTGCCCAGCCCCTCACCGTCGATCCCGGCATTGTTGGAGGCGATGGTCAGATCCTTGACCCCCGAATCGCGGATCGCGTCGATCAGCCGTTCGGGAATGCCGCACAGGCCAAAGCCGCCCGCGCACAGATGCATTCCGTCGAACAGCAATCCTTCCAGCGCGCTCGCGGCATCGGGGTAGAGTTTTCTGGCCATCAGCATTCATCCTTTCCCAGTTTCCGCCAGATTAGGCGCGCCAACTCATCAATACCAATGATTTATTTTTTCGGTTATATCCAAATGATGGCTATCAATCGCATCGCCTTCTATCATCTGGAAACCCTGTTGTGGATCGCGCGGCTGGGCACCTTCGCGGCGGCGGCCGAGCGATTGAACACGTCCCAGCCTGCCATTTCCGCGCGCGTGCGGGAACTGGAAAATCACCTTGGCGCCGCACTTTTCCGGCGCGAGGGGCGCGCCATGGCGCTGACCCCGGCGGGGCGCGAGCTGGTGCGCGAGAGCGAACCGCTGTGGGCGCGGTTTCAGGGCGTGCTGATGGCCTGCGGCGACATCGCCGGGGCCAGCGGCGTCATCCGCATCGGCGCGGGCGAGATCGCGGCGGCCAGTTGCCTGCCCGGCTTCGTTGCGGAACTGGGGCGCGACCTGCCCCATGTCAGCCTGGAAATCGACATCGCGCTGACCGCCGACCTGATCCAGCAACTCGCTTCCGGCCACAGCGACATCGCCTTCGCCGCCGGGCGGATCGCCCACCCGATGCTGCGCACCGCACCGATCGGCAGCGTCGACCTGCTCTGGCTGGCCAGCCCCGCGACAGTGGCGGAGATGGACGCCGACCGCCCGCCTATCTGGTCGCTCTCCAACCTCTCGCCGCTCTATCGCCTGATGAAGGACGCCATCGCCGCGTCGCATCTGGCCGATTGCCCGCTCAACTTGTGCAACAATGTCCGCGCGATGATGGATTTCGTGGTGGAAGGCGGCGGCATCGGCATCTTCCCCCGACCGATGGCGCGTCAAGAGATGGCCGATCGCCGCCTGATCCCCGTGCCGGGCGCGCCGACCATGCCCGCCATCGACTTCCACGCCGCCATCCGCGCTGCGGAAAGCGACCCGCTGGTGCTGGCGATTTTCGACCGGGCGAGCAGGCTGGAGTTGGGGGGCGATAAGGGCGCGTGAAAATGTTCATCCCCTCCCTCAAGGAAGAACGAGCGTCACGAGCGCCTCAGCCCTAAATCAGCCCCGCCAGCGGGCTGGACGGATCGGCATACATGCGCTTGCCCATGCGCCCGGCGCGATAGGCCATGCGGCCCGCTTCCACGCCCGCCTTCATCGCCGCGGCCATCAGCACCGGGTCTTTCGCCTCGGCAATGGCGGTGTTCATGAGGACGCCGGTGCAGCCCAGCTCCATCGCCTCCGCCGCCTCCGACGCGGTGCCGACGCCCGCATCGACCAGCACGGGCAGCTTGGTGCCCTCCACGATCAGGCGGATCGTCACCCGGTTCTGGATGCCGAGGCCAGATCCGATCGGCGCGCCCAGGGGCATGATCGCCACCGCGCCCGCATCCTCCAGCCGCTTGGCCGCGATCGGATCGTCGACGCAATAGACCATCGGCTTGAAACCTTCCTTCGCCAGCACCTCGGTCGCGCGCAGCGTTTCGACCATGTCGGGATAGAGAGTGCGCGCCTCGCCCAGCACCTCCAGCTTCACCAGATCCCATCCGCCCGCCTCGCGGGCCAGCCGCAGGGTGCGGATCGCCTCCTCCCCTGTGAAGCAGCCGGCGGTGTTCGGCAGGTAGGTGACTTTTTTGGGGTCGATATAGTCGGTCAGCATCGGCGCCTTGGGGTCGCTCACATTCACGCGGCGCACCGCCACGGTCACGATTTCCGCGCCCGACGCCGCCAGCGCCGCCGCATTCTGCTCGAAATTCTTATATTTGCCCGTGCCCACGATCAGGCGCGAGCGGAACGTCCTGCCCGCCACGGTCCAGTCGTCATCGCGCGCCGCCGCGTCGCCGCCGCCGACGAAATGCACGATTTCCAATTCGTCGCCGTCCTCCACGACGACTGCGGCCAGCGTCGAGCGCGGCACCACCTCCAGATTGCGCTCCACAGCCACCTTTTCCGGCGCCAGCCCCAGTTCGCCCGCGAGTTCCGCCAACGTGATGCCCGCGCGCACGCGGCGATGTTCGCCGTTCAGATGGATGGAAATGGTGCCGTCGGTTCTCACAATGCGCCTTCCCCTGGAGGATAAGGCCACAACCCGTCTCGACTTTGCGGGACGCGAAGGGCTAAAGATCGGGCGCATATAGGGGCGCGATCGCCCCGACCGCAACTGGCAAGGGAACAGGGGATGACGAACCCGCGCAGGATTTTCGTATTGAACGGCCCCAATCTCAATCTGCTGGGCACGCGCGAACCGGAAATTTACGGTTACGACACGCTGGACGACATTGCCGAGCGGATGGACGATGCGGCGGGCCGCGCGCATGTGGAAATCGACTTTCGCCAGTCCAACCATGAAGGCCATCTGATCGACTGGCTGCATGAAGCCCATGCGGAGGGCGCCCATGCCGTCATCATCAATCCGGGCGGCCTGACCCATACGTCGGTGGCGCTGCACGACGCGATCAAGTCCATCAGCGTGCCGGTGATCGAAATCCACCTGTCCAACCCCCATGCGCGCGAGCCTTTCCGCCACAAAAGCTATGTCGGCATGGCGGCGAAGGGCGCCATCGCGGGCTTTGGCCCCCTGTCCTACATGCTGGCGCTGGAGGCCGCGCTGGAGCTTTGAACATTGCACTGCGGCACAAATACGCATAGTCGCGGGCGCAGGTTTCCAGGGATCAACCCATCAGGGGCGAAAAAAATGAGCGATAAACAAGAAAAGGGCGCAATGCAGGTCGATGTTCAGTTGGTGCGCGATCTCGCGGCACTGCTTGACGACACCAACCTGACCGAGATCGAGGTCGAGGATGGCGACCGCAAGATCCGCGTCGCCCGCAAGGCTGGCGGGGGTCAGGCCGCGCCCGCCTATATCCCCGCGCCGGTCGCTGCCGCGCCTGTCGCCGCCCCGGCTGCCGCAGCGCCCGCCGCTGAAGAGGCCGCCGCCCCCGCCGGAACGCCGGTCAAGTCGCCGATCGTCGGCACCGCCTATCTGTCGGCCGAACCGGGCGCCGCCCCGTTCGTGCGGATCGGCGCACAGGTGAAGGAAGGCGACACGCTGCTGATCGTCGAGGCGATGAAGGTGATGAACGCCATCCCTTCGCCCGCTTCCGGCAAGATCGTGGCGATCCTGGTCGATAATGGTCAGCCGGTCGAATATGACCAGCCGCTGGTCGTGATCGGCTGAACGGGGGCGATGACGCCATGAGCATCGAAAAGCTGCTGATCGCCAATCGCGGCGAGATCGCCCTGCGTATTCATCGCGCCTGCCATGAAATGGGGATCAAGACGGTCGCGGTGCACTCCACCGCCGACGCCGACGCCATGCATGTGCGCCTTGCCGACGAAGCGATCTGCATCGGGCCGCCCGCCGCGCGCGACAGCTATCTGAACATAGCGGCGATCATTTCGGCGGCCGAAATCAGCGGCGCCGACGCCATCCATCCGGGCTATGGCTTCCTGTCCGAAAACGCCCAGTTCGCCGAAATCGTCGAAGCCCATGGCATCGCCTTTGTCGGGCCGAAACCCGAACATATCCGCATCATGGGCGACAAGATCGAAGCGAAGAAGACGGCGGGCGCGCTCGGCCTGCCGCTCGTCCCCGGCTCCGACGGCGCGGTCAGCGATGTCGAGGAGGCAAAGGCCATCGCGGAAAAGGCGGGCTATCCCGTCATCATCAAGGCGGCGTCGGGCGGCGGCGGGCGCGGCATGAAGGTATGCACTTCGCCGGACCAGCTTGAGACGCTGATGCAGCAGGCCGGATCGGAAGCCAAGGCCGCCTTTGGCGACGCCACCGTCTATATCGAAAAATATCTGGGCAATCCTCGCCATATCGAATTCCAGATTTTCGGCGACGGCAATGGCAATGCCATTCACCTGGGCGAACGCGACTGCTCGCTCCAGCGCCGCCACCAGAAGGTGCTGGAGGAAGCCCCCTCCCCCGTCCTGTCCGCCGCCGAGCGCGAGCGCATGGGCGAAATCGTCCGCAAGGCGATGGCGGATATGGGCTATCGCGGCGCTGGCACCATTGAATTCCTGTGGGAAGACGGCGAATTCTACTTCATCGAAATGAACACCCGGCTTCAGGTGGAGCATCCGGTGACGGAAATGATCACCGGCGTCGATCTGGTCCGCGAACAGATCCGGGTGGCGGAGGGCAAGCCGCTGTCGGTCGAACAGAAAGACCTCAAATTCACCGGCCACGCCATCGAATGCCGGATCAACGCCGAAGACCCCCGGACGTTCGCGCCGTCGCCCGGCACCGTCACGCGCTATCATGTCCCCGGCGGCATGCATGTCCGCGTCGACAGCGGTCTGTATCAGGGTTACCGGGTGCCGCCCTATTATGACAGCATGATCGGCAAGCTGATCGTCTATGGCCGCACCCGCGAAGGCGCGATCATGCGCCTGCGCCGCGCGTTGCAGGAATATGTGATCGAGGGCATGAAAACCACCATCCCCCTGCATCAGGCGCTGCTGGAAGACCCCGATTTCCTCAACGGCGACTATACGATCAAATGGCTGGAGGATTGGCTGGCGCAGCAGGGCGATTAAGCGTTGCGCAGCGTTCAGCCGGAAGGAAAGAAGGGGAGCCTCAAATGGATACAGCGCGCGGTCAACAGTCGTGCTGCATCGCTCGAGGCTCCCATCCTCGACCGGACCGGGGCAGTATTCGTTGATTGGCGCTCTCCGCTCGCCGAGGATGAATTTGCCGAATATCGTGATGCAGCCTTCCTTGAACGATTGGGCATGGTGTCATTGACGGCGCCTCTTCAGGAGTTCTGGCCATCGCATGGACCGCAATGGGACGCCTTGGCGCGGACCGACCGTGGAGACATATTGTTGGTGGAGGCCAAGGCACATATTCGCGAGATGTACTCTCCAGCATCGCAAGCCTCTCCCGGCTCCCTCGCCAAGATCATGAGGGCGCTTGATGAAACCGCAGAGGCGCTTGGTGCGAGCGCAAATCGCGCGCCATGGAGCAAGCATTTTTATCAGATGGCAAACCGTCTTGCGCACCTGCACTTTTTCCGGTCACGTGATGTTCCGGCATGGCTGGTTCTGGTCAATTTCGTCGGCGACGAAGAGATGGCGGGGCCTCGCACGCAACGGGAATGGGCTGCCGCCTATCAGGTGATGTGGCATGTCATGGGCCTTGGTTCCCGGCATCCGCTAGCCCGCTATATTATCGACATTTGCGCCCCCATCGAGGAATTACAATGAAAGCCACCATCTGGCATAATCCCCGCTGCTCCAAGTCGCGCGCGGCGCTGGCCTTGCTTCAGGATTCGGCCGGCGTTGAGGTCGAGGTGGTCGAATATCTCAAGACCCCGCCCTCCCGCGCGGAGCTGGAGGCCATCTTCGCCAAAGCCGGGATCGCCCCGCGCGACGCGCTGCGCAAGGGCGAGGATGTGGTGAAGCAGATCGGCCTCGACACTGGCGATGACGCCGCGATCCTGGACGCCATGGCCGCCCACCCGATCCTGATCGAACGGGCCATCGTGATAACCGAAAAAGGCGCCGTGATCGCCCGGCCGCCGGAAAAGCTGCTCGAAATCCTCTGATTGGGCGCCTGTCGCGCATTCATCACCGCTGCGTCACGCAATCGTAACAATGGCGTGATTGTTCGCTTGCCATAAGGGGGCTGGAGGACTTAGCCTCTGCCCCCATGGTAAAGGAACCGTCATTGGCGACGATCGCCGTTTACAGCCTGAAGGGGGGCGTCGGCAAAACCACCTTCGCCATCAACCTTGCCTGGGCGTCGGCCAGCATTTCCAAGCGACGAACCCTGTTGTGGGATCTCGACCCGCAAGCGGCGTCGAGCTGGCTGATTTCGACCGACAGCGCCAGCCGCGACGCGGCGCAGGCGATCTTCAGCAAGGATGTCGATGTTCGCAAGCTGATCCAGCCTTCGACCGTGCCGGGGCTGGACCTGATCGCCGCCGACACCTCGCTGCGCAGCCTCGACCATCTGTTCCGCGAGATGGACAAAAAGAAGCGCTTGGCCAAGCTGATCGAACGGCTGTCGAAGGATTATGAGCGGATCATCCTCGATTGTCCGCCGGGCCTCACCGAAACCAGCGAACAGGTGCTGCGCGCCGCCGACCTGATCGTCATTCCGGTCATCCCTTCGCCGCTGTCGCAACGGGCGATGGGCGAAGTCGCCCGCTATCTGGTCCAGCGCGGCGGCAGTCATGCGCCGATCATGCCGGTCTATTCCATGGTCGACCGCCGTCGCAGCCTGCACCGCAAGGCGCTGGAGGAACAGGCGAGCTGGTCGGCCATCCCGATGGCGAGCACGATCGAACAGATGACGGTGCGCCGCAAGCCGCTGGGCGCCTTTGCGCCATCGTCCCCCTCCGCGCGCGCCTTTTCGCAATTGTGGACAAATATCGAACGGCAATTGATCGGGGCCTGACCGGCGGGCCGATCCTGCCGGTTCAGCCGAGCGCCCGTCGGGGTGGCGCAAACAGCATGGCGGCGTCGCCAGCGGACATGGGCCGCCCATAATAGAAGCCCTGCACCTTGTTGCAGCCCAGGCTCCGGACCATCGCCAGTTCCGCCTCCGTCTCGACGCCTTCCGCCGTGGTCGCCATGCCCAGACTCTGCGCCAGCGTCACCACCGCGCGGATGATCGCCAGGCTCTCGGCGACATTGTTGGCCGCGCCGACCACGAAGCTGCGGTCGATCTTGATCGTGCTGAACTTCGTGCGGCTAAGATAACCGAGCGAGGAATAGCCGGTCCCGAAATCGTCGAGCGACAGCCGGATGCCCAGCGCCAGCACCTGGTTGAGCACCTTGATCGCCCCGGCATCCTCATTGATGAAAACGCTTTCGGTGACCTCCAGCTCCAGCCGATCGGCCGACAGCCCGCTCTGCGCCAGCGTCTGGGCGACCACCGTCGGGAATTGCGGGTTGGTCAATTGTTCAGGCGACACATTGACGGCCACGCGTACATCGCCGGGCCATCCGGCCGCCTCGCGGCAGGCGGTGCGCAACACCCATTCGCCGATCGGCGCGATCAGCCGCGCATCCTCCGCCACCGGAATGAACTTGGCCGGCGAAATCGGCCCCATTTCAGGGTGAGTCCAGCGCACCAGCGCCTCAAAGCCTGAAATACCGCCACCCTCCACCCGCACCACCGGCTGATAGACGACGTGCAACTGGTCCTTTTCCAGCGCCTCGCGCAGCGCCAGTTCCAGTTGGCGCCGCTCCTCGGCTTTCGCGTGCAATTGCGGCTCATAGGCGCAATGCATCCCCCCGCCCTCACCCTTGGCGCGATAGAGCGCCAGGTCGGCGCTGCGGATGATCGCCTCGGATGAGCGGCCATCGGCCGGGGTCATGGCGGACCCGACACAGGCCCCGACATAGAGCGTATCGTCCCCGACCTGATAGGGTCGCGAAAGCCCGGCGATAATCGCCTGGGCCAGGTTGGCGACCTGATGCTCGCTGACCGGCTGGGCAATGACGACGCCGAATTCATCGCCGCCGATCCGTCCGCAAAATTCGCCGCCCGCGCAGATCTGGCGCAATCGCCCGGCGACCTGCACCAGCAACTTGTCGCCCGTCTGATGACCCAGCGTGTCATTGATCGCCTTGAACCGGTCAAGGTCGATCATCAGAAACGCGCATCCCCGCCCGCGAACATCCAGGCGTTCCATGGCCAATTCCAGCGCTTCGTAAAGATGAGCGCGGTTGGGTAGGCTGGTCAGCGGATCGAAACGGGCCAGTTGCGCGATCTTTTCGGCCGACTCCCGCTGTTCGGTTACGTCGGACCCGACGCCGCGAAAGCCGATGAACGCGCCCCGTTCGTCATAGCGGGGCGAAGCGGACAATTCCCACCAGCGCCTTTTGCCGTTGATTTCGATCGGCAGAACAAGGTCGCTGAAGATTTCCTTGAGCTTGAGTTTTTCGGCCAGCATGTGCAGGCCCGGTGCGAACCGCCCGGTATCCCACGATGCCCCGGCCAGCACCTGAACCAGCGGCGCTCCCTCCAGCACCTGGGGTTCAGCGCCCAGCAATTCCGCAAAGCGCGGGGAAACGCCGCTGATCCGGCGCGCGGCATCGGTCTGCCACAGCCAGTCCGCGCCGCTATCTTCATGCTCGCGCAGCAACAAGCTGACGACCTCGGACTTTTCCTCCAGCTGCTCGCTCGTCTGCTGCTGGCGCAGGAAAGCGCGGGCCGCCAGAAGAACGCCGACGAGCAGGGCGACCGTGAAACCCGCAACCAGCGCGACCAGTTCATCACGATTGTCGCCCAGAAACATCCAGGGCGACGCCGCCGCCATGGGAATAAGAGCGCCCATCGCGCCCATCGGCGCGGTCGTGAAGGCGACCGCGGCGCACAGCATCACGCAACTGAGCAGGGTCCAAAGCGCCATGACTTCGCCGGGCCTGTCGGCATGGGGAAAGGCGACCATCGCAATGGCCCACAGGACGCCGAAAATCAGTCCCGACAGCGCCAGCCCATGAAGATCGCGCGTCGACGCCCGGGCATAATCGTCGACGTGACGCCGACGGCCAATGAATATGGGCGCAACCGTCGCCGCCAGCATCAGGCCCGTCCACCCGATCAGGACCACGCCCGAGACGGAATCATCGAACACCCGCCAGATGAACAGCAGACCAATGATATTGATGAACTGGCGCAATGGCGCGACGCGATCCGAAAAGCGCAGTTGCGCCGCCAATATCCGCTGGCCCGCATCATTTGACGGCGCCTGAAATCCCATCATGTCCCACAGGGTGATCCTGTCCTGGACAACCTCAGCCGTTGCCTGGGCCTTTCGATTCAATTCTGCGCGCGACATGCTCTGGCCTATAGAAGCAAGCCGTTAGCAATCCGTAACCTTAGCCGACCGTTAAGGCAGAATTTTGCGCCTTTCTGAACTCAGGCGGCGATGTCATAGGGACGAATTTCGCCCGACAGGTAAAGATTGCGCGCCTTCGATCGGCTCAGCTTGCCCGAGCTGGTGCGCGGCAATGTGCGCGGCGGCACCAGTTCGACGACGCAATTCATGCCGGTGATCGCCCGCACCCGCTCGCGGATCTGGTCGCGCAGCCGCGAACGCTCGACATTGTCGGACGTGCGGCAATGGACCAGCACGGCGGGCGCTTCCTCGCCCCCCGGCGTGGTGATGGCGAAGGCGGCGATATCGCCCTGCTTAAATCCCGGCAATTGCTCCACCGCCCATTCAATGTCCTGGGGCCAATGGTTCTTGCCGTTGATGATGATCATGTCCTTGGCGCGGCCGACAATATAGAGATAGCCGTCGGACAGATAACCCATGTCGCCGGTATCCAGCCAGCCATCGGCCATACAGGCGTCGGTCGCCTCCTGATCGCGGAAATAACCGACCATCAGCGACGGACCGGTGGTCCACACCTTGCCGATGCGGCCTTCGCCCAACGGGCTGCCATCCTCGTCGCGGATCTCGACGATCATGTCGCGCGCGGGCTTGCCGCAATTGACGATGGAGCGGAAACGCTGCGGACGCCCCTCGGCGGCATGGCCGCCCGACAGGTCGGTTTCCTCGACCAGTTCGACGATGATCCCCTCGCCCGGCGGCATGATGGTGACGGCCAGCGTCGCTTCAGCCAGGCCATAGCTGGGCAGGAACGCCTTGGGGCTGAAACCCGCGTCGGCAAAGGCGTCGACGAAGCTCTGCATCACGTCGGGGCGGATCATGTCGGCGCCATTGCCCGCCAGCCGCCAGCGCGACAGGTCGAAACGGTCGGCCGCCTTGGTCTGGCTCGACATGCGCCGCGCGCAAATGTCATAGCCGAATGTCGGGGAGTAGCTGATCGAGGTGCCCTGATTGCGGCTGATCAGGTCCAGCCAGGCGAGGGGACGCCGGGCGAAATCTTCGGTCTTCATATAATCGGCCGACACCTGGTTGGCGACCGGCGACAGGAAGCAGCCGACAAGGCCCATGTCGTGATACCAGGGCAGCCAGCTTATGCAGCGGTCGCTCTCCACCACTTCCATGCCATGGCTGTGTGCGCCCAGATTGCTGAGCAGCGCATGATGGGTGACGGCGACGCCATGGGGAAAGCGGGTCGACCCGCTGCTATATTGAAGATAGCAGATTTCATCGCCTTTCGCCTGCGGCAGCGCGCATGGCGCGGCTTCGCGCGCGATGAAATCCTCGAACGCGATGCTCTCGACATTCTTCTGGCGCCCGGACTCCCCGGCCATTTCGGCTAGTTCCTTCGGAAACAGGAACAGCATCGGGTCGCAGCTCGACAACTGGACGTTCAACTGGTCGATATAGCTTTCCTTGCCGCCAAAGCTGGTCGGCAGCGGCAGCGGGACGGGCCAGCCGCCCGCATAGACGATCCCGAAGAAAAGCTGCGCGAAATCCGGGCCGGTTTCAGCCACCAGGGCAACGCGGTCCTGCGGCTTCACGCCATGGGCGATCAGGCGATGGGCGCAGGCAATGGCGTCGGCCCGCAGTTCGCTGAACGGATAGGGCCGCGTCAGATTGCCGCGCGCATCATGGAAATTCAGCCCGCGCGCGCCCTGCGCCGCATAATCCAGCGCCTCGCCCAATGTCTCGAAATCCGAAAAGCGCCGGGGCAGCGCATCTTCGGTCGGCGTGGGCAGAATTTCGGCGTTGGTCATGGTCAGCGAACCCGTCATATTGGTGTCACCCAATGGTCTTCATATCTTGTGCGCGGCCCGCTAGCATCTTTGCCTGCGCGGCGCACGGATTAATAAGGGGACGCTTCTAGCGCATAAGGCGCGTTCAAAATCCGGCCCGACTGTGGCATAAACATGGCGCGCGGACGGGAACGGAACGACATGACAACAAAATGGCCCCGTCCACCGCTGAATGATGCGTCGTTCCGCGAGCTCGCGCTCCATTATGCCGCGCGCTACGCCACCAGCAAGGCCCGGTTGACCGCCTATCTGCGCCGCAAGCTGAAGGAACGCGGGTGGGAAGGGGAAGAGGCGGCCGATCCCGATGCGCTGGTCCAGCGCATGGCCGATCTGGGCTATGTCGACGATGCCGGTTTCGCGCGGATGAAGGGCGCGTCGCTCTCGCGGCGCGGCTATGGCCCCCGCCGCATCGCCCAGGCGCTGACCGGCGCCGGGATCGTCGGCGCCGACCGGGCGGAGGCGGAGGAGGAGGCAAGCGCCGCCATCTGGGCCGCCGCCGACGCCTTTGCCCGACGAAAGCGGATCGGTCCCTATGCGGCGTCGCCGCCCGACCGCGACCAGCGCGAAAGGATGATCGCGGCCTTCCTGCGCGCCGGGCACAGCCACGCCACCGCCCGCGCCTGGGTCGACGCGTCGCCGGGCGACCCGCCCGACCCTGATCGCTGACCAGTATTGGCGATGCTCCGGCATCCGCCAACCCCGCATCGCGCGCGTCGGAACCGCCTGTGCCGGAAGCGACCGGCGATCAGGGGCGGAGCGCGGTTTCTATCTGGCTTTCATAAGGGGCGAGCGCCGCGATCACGTCGGGGTCTGCCGCATAACGCTGGCGCAACCGGGCCAGCCGCGCATCGGTGCCGCTGCACAATTCGCGAATGCTCTCGTTCAGATAGGCCCTGCGCTCCGCATCGAATGGCTCCTCGCCCCGGAAATGATCGCAACCGTCGCGGTCGACCATGAAGGCGGTCACCTCGGCTGGAAAGGGCATGACTGGCTCGACGATATTCGACGCGGGCAAATCGACCACGGCGACGGGCGCGATAGGCGTCGCGGCGTTGTGGGCGATGTCGGACGCGATGGCCGGGATGACCCGAACCTCCGCCCTTGGCCTGGGCGGCGCGGGCGCGACGCTGCTTTCAACCGGAGCCGCCGCTACCTCCGGCCGTTCCGGGCCGCTCTGTTGCTCCGCCTGCTCGACCGACGAATCGTCGCATCCCCCGACAAGCAGGGGCGACAACATGGCGGCGAGGATCAACAGACGCTTCACCCGATCTCCCTTCGCAGGCTGGCGATCAGGTCGGCCGCATGGCGCAGCCTTTCCTCCTCCTCATCCAGCACCGCATGGAACGCCTTTCGCCTATAACCGTCAACGGCGTCGGGTGGAAGGCGACTTGCTGCGGGCATTGCCGAAATCACGATGTCCAGAAGTCGCTCCACTCCGTGCAAACGCCCCCACAGATAGTCATTTTCGCGATAAGCCCGGCTGAAGAAGGCGCCGAAATTGTTGAACTCGATGCCCTTCAGCGTCGCCTCCGCGCCGCCAGACCGAATCGCGAAACAGTCGTCGGGCGAAATCCGGTCAACCTTCACCGGATCATATTCGTCCAGCGCCTCGCCCTGAAGCAGCGGCAGGGTGGCGATATCGTAAAAGGGAAAGCCGAGATAGGCGAACAGCATCGTCCGCCGATCCTCCTTCGGCAAATCGCGCAGGGCGTCGCACAACAGGGCGTCCGCCGCCTGATCGCGCTGGCGCAGATCGCGCGCGGCGGCCACTGCGGCCATCGCCGCCGCCGGATCATTCAGCGCATCGCGGCACGCCGCCCTCACGTCTTCGCCGTAAAAGGCCGTGCCCTCGCATTCGGCATAAAGGGCCAGCCCGGCATAGATGGCGTCATGCACCGCTTCGATCGCGGTTTCATCGGCTGCGCTGCTGATCTCCAGCGTTTCGGCCAGGCGCCGCGCCAGAAAGCGCAAGCGGCGAATGCGAAAGGCCAGATCCTGCAACCGGAAAAACAGGACCGGGGGGGAAGTCGGCGACAGGTCGCCAGACAGATTATCGGCCCCGATGGCGCGCACATGATCCCATAGGGCGCGCCGCACCTGTTCGCGATTCCCGCCGCCCTTCTCCTCGCCCAGACCGCAGACCAGCCGACTGAGCCCCTCGACGATGCCCGACAGCTTCAAATGACCATAAGCGGGATAGGCGAAACCGGCGGCGTCGGCGGCGCGCTGCTGCGCCTTGGCGCGCCAGTTCGACAGGCGCTGCGTCGTCGGCCGGTCGAGGAACAACATCCCCCCGATGGCCGCTTCCACGTCGGCCTCGATGGTCGGGCGCAGCGCGGCAATGATCCGCCGCATCCGCCGGATCTGGGCCGAATGTCGATCTATGGCCTCCAGATTGTCGCGGATGGGCTGTTCGCGCGGAATGTCGCTCATCGCGCCCAGCAGCGTTCGCAGGAAACCGGGACCAGCAGGAGCGCCGCCCTTGTCGGCGCGGTTGAGCTGGATGGAGCGGCGACCGGGCTTGGGGTCGATATAGACGAAGCGCCGGTCGACCTCGCGCCGGGCCGGACGATTGCGCAAGGCTCCGATCGCGGGCGCAAAGGGCGCGTTGGCCAGCACCGATCCGTCGATCAGCGCCGCGTCGTCCGCCAGCCCGTCGGCCGCGCGGCGCGGCAGGATGCGGCGCAGAAATGCGTCGCGCCCCGGCCATGCGCGATGGCGGCGCAGCAGCACCCCATCCATTTCGCGCGCGGTAAAGGGCGGGAAAGCGCCGGGGAAACTGGATGTCGCCCGCGCGGCGAAGGCCAGTTCGACCGGGTCGGCGAAATGCCTCTCACCCCGCCCCCGTCCCTGGAAACTGATCGACAACCGGTGCTCCGTCTCCAGCACCTGCGGCGGGCTGTTGAGGTTCAGCCTTTCGGGATGGCCGTCAAAATCGGTGACGGTGACGAACAGGTCGAGCGGATGCCCATCGGGCAACAGCGGCGGCCCGCATGGCGCGCCCGCCATGGCGTCGAATGCGTCGAGCAGCATCGCCAGCAAGCCTTCGCCGCCAAAGGGCGGTTCGAACCAGCGTGAGCGGATGAAGCTGGACAGCTTGCGCCGCACCTCCTCGCGCGTTTCGGGCGACACCGTGCGCTCCACCGTGTCGCCCGGCCGCCGCGCCGCCATCCAGACCAGAGGCTGCGCCCAGAATTTGGTGAAGCGCCGCGTCGGCCGCGCATCGGGGTCAAGCAACTGTTCGACATCGGCCCGTTCCAGCCACATGTCCGTCAGCGGATCGAGCGACTGGCCGGTTTCGATCGCCTGCGCCAGGAAAATGCCGTTGATGCCGCCTGCGCTGGCCCCGGCGATGATGTCGGGCATGATGCGCAGCCGCGTCCCGCTCTCTTTCTCCATCACGGCCAGCAACTGATGATAGACGCCCTGGCTGCCGCTGGCGGGGGCCTCGCCCTCGTGAAAGGCGCGACTGGCGCGGGCCAGCCGCCATATCTCTTTGGTGATGCCGTGCATGTAGACGGCCAGGCTGATGCCGCCATAACAGACCAGCGCCAGCCTCAATTCCCTCTCTCTCATGGAACAGAACGTCGCAGAGGCCGGCGCGATTGTCGAGCGGGATCAGGCGGTGGCAAAGTCCGCCCATACCGGCAGATGGTCCGACGCGCGCCGGGCGGCGGCGCTTTCATGCACACCGCTGTCGATCAGGGTCAGCCGGGCGCAATGCATGATGCGGTCGAGCCGCGCGACCGGTCGCCGCGCATGGAAACTGCGCCCACAGGCCGCAAAGCGGTAATGGCGGGCAAAATCGGCCAGACAGCCGCGCTGCGCGCTCCATTCGTTGAGGTCGCCCATCAGCACGGTCGGCATCGCTTCGCCCTGCGCCGCCGCATGGACGATGGCCGCCGCCTGTCGCCGCCGCCACAGGCCCGACAAATCAAGGTGCATCCCGAATGCGCGCATGGCGACGCCCTTCACCCGCACCTGCGCCATGGTCGCGCCGCGCGGCTCCAGACAGGGGAGGTGAATGACGTCAAAGGCGTCGATCTCGACATCCTTGCGCACCAATATGGCGTTGCCATGCCACCCCATGGAATCGAGCTGGATATTCAGCGGCACCGGCCGATAATCGCTTTTCGCCTCCATCAGCCAGGGCGGGATGGCGGCGGAACGTACGCCGAAACGGCGGTCCGCCTCCTGCAAGGCCACGACGTCGGCGTCGACCTCCGCCAGCACCTCCAATATCCTTTCGGGCATGCGGCGGCGGTCGGTGCCGATGGCCTTGCGCATATTATAGCTGGCGACGCGAATCCGGGGCTTGGGCATCCCCCATCCATGCGCCAGCCGCCGCGCGGATTCCAGTGCATCCTTTCCCCTATGTCATTGAAAGCGGTAGACGACCTTCAACCCCATATGGTCGGATAGCGGCTTTTTGCCCTGCCCCGGCTTGAACATCACTTCGCGCCCGACGACGTCCAGATGCACGCCCGCAGGCGCGGAGAAAAATTGCCAGTCATTGGCGTGGCGCAGCGGCACATTGGCGGGAATCGCCGCCGGCCCGTCGCACTCGTCCGGCGTCTCGCGGCACAGCGGCGCATATTTGTCGCGCCCCATGGCGGTCGCCACCTTCGCCTTCTTGTGGCGGATATAGCCCATCAGCAGTTCGAGCCGCGCGGGCGAATGGCCCATGTTGAAATCGCCGGCATAGATGCTGACGGTGCGCTGATAGTCCGGCCGGTCGGTGAAATCGGCCAGCGCGTCGATCTGACGGGCATAGGCGACGCGGTTGACCGCTTCGGGCTGGCCGGACGGATTGCCGCTGTTGAGGTGGGTGGCGACCACCTGCACGGGCGCGGACACGCCGGGCACATCGACCCGCGCGGCCAATATGCCCTTGTTGGCCAGGCAGTCATATCCCGCGCACGCACCGCGCGGGAAGGGCGTGTGGCGGACGGCGCTCAGTCTGTAATCGGACAGCAGCACAAGGCCCGATGACATGGCGGGGCCGAAAGCCTCCCCCTTCCAGAACGAGCGATCGGGCGAAAATCCGGCCAGTTCAGGCTGAGCGTCGCCGCTCTCCGGGCCGAAGGCGGCATAGCGATAGCCCGCCCGCGCGGCGATGGCGCGCGCTTCGGGAGTAAACGCTTCCTGCAACACGACCACTTGCGGCGCGGTGCCGTTCGCGCGCATCCGCGCCAGCGAATCGCCGATCGCGGCCAGCGCCCTTGGCCGGTCGAATGCGGCTGGAAAAGGCAGGCCGTTCACATTGTAGGTCAACACCGCCAGTTGCCCGGCGGGCAGGCGGCTTGGCGCGGCGGCAAAGCGCACTGGCTGCGGTATCGTATCGGAAATGGCGGGCGAAAATCCGGCGAGCGCAACCGCCCCCAGAGCCAGCGCCGCCAGACGCTTGCGGTTCAACATTGGACCCTCCCTTACGAGAAGGGCGAACGCCTGCAACCAGCGCCCCCAACGCCCTTCCGATCCGGGTCTATCCATTAACGCTACGGAACGTCAGGGCGGTGACAGGTCGATGCAGTGGGGATGACGGGAATGCGTGGGAATTATGACAGCGGGGGCGCTGTCATCAGCCCCCTTGCGTTCCCTCTATGTTCCTTTATGACGGCAACATGGCCAAGGCAAAGCGCAAATTCGTCTGTCAGGACTGTGGATCGGTCTCCAGCCGGTGGCAGGGCCAATGCGAGGATTGCGGCGCATGGAACAGCATTGTCGAGGAAGCGGGCGAAACCACCTTTTCCGCCAGACATGATCTTCAGGGCGGCGGCCGCGCCATCACCCTGACCGCGGTCGACAGCACCGTCACCCTGCCCGACCGAACAAGCACCGGCATCGCCGAATTCGACCGGGCGCTGGGCGGCGGTCTGGTCGCCGGGTCGGCGACGCTGATCGGCGGCGATCCGGGCATCGGCAAATCGACCCTACTGCTTCAGGCGTCGGCGCAGGTGGCGCAGCGTGGCCGGAGCGTCGCCTATATCAGCGGAGAGGAAGCCGCCGATCAGGTGCGCCTGCGCGCCCGGCGGCTGGGCCTCGGCAATGCGCCGGTGCAACTGGCCAGCGCCACGTCGGTGCGCGACATATTGACAACGCTGGGCGAAGGCCCGCCGCCCGCCTTGCTGGTCATCGATTCCATCCAGACGATGCACAGCGACCTCATTGAGGGGGCGCCGGGCACGGTCAGCCAGGTGCGCGCCTGCGCCCAGGAACTGGTGCGTTTCGCCAAGCAGCGCGGCACCGCGCTGGTGCTCGTCGGCCATGTGACCAAGGATGGCAGCATCGCGGGGCCCCGCGTGCTCGAACATATGGTCGACACGGTGCTGAGTTTCGAAGGGGAACGCAGCCACCAATATCGCATCCTGCGCGCGATCAAGAACCGCTTTGGCGGCACCGACGAAATCGGCGTCTTTTCGATGGTGGCCGAGGGGCTGGAGGAAGTCGCCAACCCCTCCGCCCTGTTCCTCACCCATCGCGACGAGAATGTGACGGGCGCCACCGTGTTTCCCGCGCTGGAGGGCACGCGGCCGGTGCTGGTCGAAATCCAGGCGCTGGTCGTGCGGCTGGCGAGCGGGGCGACCCCCCGACGCGCGGTGGTCGGGTGGGACAACGGGCGGCTGGCAATGATCCTGGCCGTGCTGGAGGCGCGCTGCGGGCTGAGTTTCTCGACCTGCGAAGTCTATCTGAACGTCGCGGGCGGATACCGCCTGTCGGACCCGGCCGCCGACCTTGCCGTCGCAGCGGCGCTCATTTCCGCGCTGTCGGAGCGGCCCTTGCCCGCCGATGTCGTGCTGTTCGGCGAAGTCGCCCTGTCGGGCGAGATCCGCCCGGTCGCCCACGCGCCGCTGCGCCTGCGCGAATCGGCGAAGCTCGGCTTTGGCCGCGCCTTCGTGCCCGCCGCCGTCAGCGACGGGGTGAAAGGGATTTCGCTGTCGGGATACCGGACTTTGGCGGCGCTGGTTGACCAGATGCTCGGTCGCGGATAGCGCACGGGGCATGACCGCGCTCGACATCTTCGTGCTGCTGCTGCTGATCGGCGGCGGCGCCATTTTCGGCCTGCTGCGCGGCTTCGTCACCGAAACGCTTTCGCTCATCGCCTGGGTGGCGGGGATTTTCGCCGTGCGGCTGTTCCACGCATCGGTCGCGGACCTGCTGACCCCCTTTGTCGGGACGGCGGGCGGCGCGGCGATCCTGGCGCTGGCGCTGGTCTTCGGCGTCACCTTCACGGCGGGCAAGCTCATCGCCCGCGCCATTGGCCAGCGGACCCGCCAATCGGTGCTGGGGCCGATCGACCGGGTGCTGGGCGGCGGCTTCGGCGCGGTCAAGGGGCTGATCGGCGCGACCCTGCTCTTCCTCGCCTTCACGCTGGTTTACGACACGCTTTATGGCAGCGGCGCAGCCCGGCCCGAATGGCTGGCAACCTCGCGCACCTTCCCGCTGCTCAACGCCAGCGGGCAGGCGATCAGCGATTTCGTGGCGGAACAGCGGAAACAGCCCGCCAAGGCTCAGACCGCGCGATAATCGGCGATGATGCGGCCCGCCGCACCGATCTCGGCCTCATGGCTGTCTTCCCGCCAGGTTTCGGCCAGCGCCTGCCTTTCCCATTCGCGCATCGCGGGCAGCGCCAGCATATGCTCGACCCAGGCCGTTCCCGCCGGGCCGACATCCAGCCGATAGGTCCGCACACGAAAAGCCACGGGAGCAAAGAAGGCGTCGACCAGCGAGAATTCCGGCCCGGCCAGGAACGGCCCGCCAAAGCCGTCCAGCCCCTGCCCCCACAATTCCGCCAGCCGCGCGATGTCGCGACGCAGGGCGGGCGAATGCTCATGCGGCTCGACGCGAACACCGACATTCATGGTGCAATCGTTACGCAGCGTCGAGAAGCCAGAATGCATTTCCGCCGTGGCGCACTGCGCATAGGCGCGCTGCGCCTCGCCCAGCGGCCACACCCCCTGATGCCGGTCAGCGAGGTACAGGCCGATGCCCAGCGAATCCCACACCGTCCGCTCACCGTCGATCAGCGCGGGCACCTGCCCGGTGGGGGAGAAGGATCGGAAGGCGTCATAATTGACCGGCGCGGCAAAAGGCTCGATCCTGTCGACAAAGGGAATGCCCAGCACGGTCATCAAAACCCATGGCCGCAGCGACCAGCTCGAATAATTCCGGTTCGCGGTAATCAGCGTATAGGCCATGGCTTTTCTCCCGGTTCTGGCAGGCACGGCATAGTCGGGAAGCCCTTCCGGCAACAGCCGGTTTTGCCGCCTGATTGATAAGCCCTGCTTATTTGGCGAGCGCCTTCAGCATGGCCTCCCACTGCCGTTGCGACGCCGCGATGCCACCGGCGGGCACGCGCTCGTTCAGGCCATGGGCAAAACCGTCGCTCGCCTTGGTGAACAGGGTGGACACGCCATAGCTGGGCACGCCCAGCGCCCGGAAATAGAGGCTGTCGGTCGCCCCCGCCGACATGGACGGGGTCACCGACAGGCCGGGGAAGCGCGCCCGCACCGCCGCCTCCACCGCGCTCGTCACGTCGCGGCGCAGGGGTGAGGCGTCACTGGCGGTCGCGTCGCCGACCTGGGTGATGGCGGCGGTCGGATCGGCGACGATCCGGGTCAGTTCCGCCTTCACCGCGTCGATGGCGACGCCGGGGAAGATGCGACAATTGACCTGCGCCCGCGCGCTTTGCGGCAGGGCGTTGAGCGCATGGCCCGCCTGCGCCATCGTCGCGACGCACGTCGTGCGGATCTGCCCGACAAATTCGGGATAGGTGGACAGCAGCGCGGCGGCATCCTTGTCCTGCGTCGCGACATAGCGGCGCATCGCCTCGCCCGCCTCCCCGCCGATCCGCTGCGCCGTCAGCGTCAGCGACGCGCGGGTCAGTTCGTTGATCATCGGCGCAAACTCGTAATCGGCGATGCGGTCGATGGCTTTGGCTAGGCGATACAGCGGATTGGTCGCCGTCGGCGCGCTGCTATGGCCACCCGGATCGGTGAAGGCGATGTCGAAATCGGCATAGGTCTTCTCGCCCGCCTGGAGCAGGTAGAGCACCGGCGCGCCATCCTCGCCCAGCAGGCCGCCGCCGCCATCGCCATTCAGCGCCAGTTCGGCCTCCTTATACTGCGCCGCCAGCGCGCGGGTCGTGCGCATCGCGGTTTCCTCATCCCCCGACAGCAGCAGCTTCACCGTCCGGCGCGGCTTCCACCCGTCCTTTTTCAGGCCCGCGAGCACCGTCACCATCATGGCGACGTCATATTTGTTGTCTTCCGACCCGCGCCCGAAAATATAGCCATTTTCCTCGACCGGGACGAAGGGATCGCGGGTCCAGTCCTCGCGCTTCGCCTCCACCACATCCATATGGCCCAGCATCAGCAGCGGCCTGAGCGAAGGGTCGCTGCCCGGAATCGTCGCGGCAAATGTCGCCGTCCCCTCCATCGGCGTGATGACGATGTCGGCATCGGCGAAACCGGCGGCCTTCAAAACCGACGCATAATAGGCCGCCAGCGCAGGCACCTGCCCCCCACCCTCGACCGTGCGAAAGGCGATGGAGCGCATCAGCACATCCTTCCCCAATGCCGGGTCGGGCGCGGCATTGGCCAGCGCAGGGCACAGGGCCAGGGCAGCGACGGCGCCAGCCAACACGCGCTTGAAGGTCATCGAGGGGCAACTCCGATCCATTGGAACATCGCCCGCTTCTGGCATGGTCGCAGCCCCTCGCCAATGCGCCATTTCGCCGCCGCCGCTATCGGCGCTTGCAGGGGCGCAAGAAAGCCTATCGCGCAATGATGTTTCAAGTTCACGATATAGTCGATCCAAACCAGCGGCGGATCATCCCATGACCATCCCCTATCGCAATTTCGGTTTTCAGGTTCTCGTCGGCATGGTCGCCGGACTGGCGCTCGGTCTGCTCGCCCGGTCCATCGGCGCGGGGCCAGATGGCGAACTCAACATGCTGGCGACGACGCTCAAGACGGTCGGCGCCATCTTCGTCTCGCTGCTGAAGGCCATTGTCGCGCCGCTGGTGTTCCTGGCCATCGTCGCCAGCATCGCCAATCTGCGCGCGCTCGACAATGCCGCGCGGCTGGCGGGGCAGACCCTGCTGTGGTTCGCCATCACCGCGCTGATCGCGGTCGTCATCGGCCTCGCCATCGGCATCGTCGCGCAGCCGGGCGTCGGCCTGTCGGGCGCAGCGATCCCGGTGGAGGAGCCGACATCCTTCGGCGGCTGGCTCGATTTTCTCAAGGGGCTCGTGCCCGCCAATGCCCTGGCCCTGTCGGCCAGCACAAAGATCGCCGCCGACACCGGCGTCGCCACCACCAGCCTGTCCTTCAACATCCTGCAATTGCTGGTCATTTCCATCGCCGTCGGTCTCGCCACGATCAAGGTCGGGGAACGGGCCGAACCCTTCCTCGCCTTCGTCCGCTCCATGCTGGCCGTCGTCCGCGCGCTGCTCGGCTGGATCATCCGCCTGACGCCCATCGGTTCGGCGGCGCTGATTGGCACGGCCATCGCCACCTATGGCTGGGGAGCGCTGGCGCAACTGGGCGGCTTCACCGCCGCCGTTTATCTAGGTCTCGCCATCGTGCTTTTGGGCGTCTATCCCGCGCTGCTGCTGCTCCATGGCCTCAAGCCCCTGCCCTTCTTCGCCAAGGCATGGCCCGCCATCCAGCTTGGTTTCGTCTCCCGCTCCTCGGTCGGCACGCTGCCGATGACCGAAACGGTGACGGAGCGCATGGGCGTCGACCGCGCCTATGCCGCCTTCGCCATCCCGCTTGCCTCCACCACCAAGATGGACGGCTGCGCGTCGATCTACCCCGCCATCGCCGCAATCTTCGTCGCGGGCTTCTATGGCATTCCGCTGGGGATCGCGGACTATGCGCTGATCGCCTTCGTATCGGTCATCGGATCGGCGGCGACGGCTGGCTTGACCGGCGCGGTGGTGATGCTGACGCTCACCCTGTCGACCCTTGGCCTGCCGATGGAGGGCGCGGGACTGCTGCTCGCCATCGACCCGATCCTCGACATGGGCCGCACGGCGGTGAATGTCGCGGGCCAGGTGCTGGTCGCCACCATCGTCGCCAAACGAGAGGGGATATTGGACGAGGCCGCCTATGCCGGCGGAGCGCCCGCCCTCCCGGCCTGATCCTAGCCATCACTGAACCCGAAGGGCGCGTGGCTGCGGCGATAATCGTCGGGCAGCATGTCGCGCCCGATGGGCGGGGCCGACCGGGCCATGCACCGGCCGCGATGGCACAGGCGACAGGTGACGCCGATGGGCGTCGGCTCGACGGGCGGCTGCCCCTGGGTGTAGATCAGCCGGTCGGCATGCTCCGCCGCGCAGCACAACGCAATCGCCCGCTCCACGCGCGAGGCCCCCCAACCGCCGCCGCCCGCCGTCACCGTGCGCGCGATCGAAAAGAAACGCTGTCCGTCGGGCAATTCCAGCCATTGGGTAATCACCTCGCGCGGCCGTTCAAAAGCGCGATGCACCGACCAGAGCGGGCATGACCCGCCATGGCGGGCAAAGGGAAAGCCCGCGCCGTCCAGCCGCTTGGACACATTGCCCGCCGGATCGACCCGCAGGAAGAAAAACGGCACCCGTTCCTGCCCCGGTTTTTGTAGCGTGGTCAGCCGATGAGCGGTCTGCTCAAAACTCGTGCCGAACTGCCGGGCCAGCGCCTCGACATCATAACGGCGCGCCTCCACCGCCCTGGCAAAGGGGGTATAGGGCATCAATATCGCCGCCGCGCCATAGCTGGCCAGCGCCCGCCGGGTCAGCCGCCGCCCGCTTTCGCTGGCGAATTGGCCGTCCTTCAATATGGCGTCGACATCCTTGCGCATCTCCAGATAGGCGATTTGCAGGGCCAGCTGAAACTGGGTGCTCGCCCCGTCCAGCGCATCGTCCAGCAGCACGGCGTCGCGGTGCCGGTCCAGCCGCCGCATGGAACCGGCCATGACATCGGTTGGCAGGCGGCGAACGCGCAGATTATGCCGCGCGCGCAGCCATCCGGCGAAACCGCCCGTCTCCTCGACCTGCGCCGCCAGCCGTTCGGCGGCATCGTCCAGCGTTGGGAAGCTGTTGCGCCTCGCAGCGATGAAGCGACGCGACTCGGCGACCGGATCGGCGGCATCGCCCGGTTCTTCATTCTGCCCGCCCTGCGCATCCTTGTCGGCCAGCGCCAGCTGCTCCTCGCGATAGGCGGTGTGCAGGCGAATGAGCGCCTCGGTCACGCCCGGATAGTTGACCGCCACATCCCCCGTCGCCAGTTGCGGCAGGTCGATATCCGCAAACATCGGGTCTTTCAGAACCGCCTGCAACCGCGCCGTCTGCTCCGCGCCGCCATCCCCGGCCAGTTCGCTCATGTCCATCTTGTATGTGCGCGCCAGCCGCAACAGCATGTCGGCGGTCAACGGCCGCTGGTTGCGCTCCAGCAACGCGACATAGCTGGCCGAAATCTCCAGGTCGGACGCCATATCCGCCTGTGTCAGGCCCAGTTCGCGGCGCAACCGGCGCAGCCTTGGCCCCATATAAACCGGCCGGTCCTTGGCCATGGCGCGACTCCCTTTGTGTTGCCTTTACAACTTTACACCAGATTTTTGTAAAGATCGACAACTGAACTTCACGCACCCTGCCGCAATGCACAATCGGGGTTTAGGGCGCACCCATCCCCTTCAAAGCCACCAAGGATCGACACATGACCTACCAGCAGGAAATCGCGACCGCCGATGCACTGATCAGCGGCCAGAGCGCATGGGACGGCATCGCCCCGGAATCGGTTGCGCGCATGCGCCTCCAGAACCGTTTCCACACCGGCCTCGACATCGCGCGCTACACCGCGAAGATCATGCGCGCCGACATGGCCGCCTATGATGCCGATCCGGCCAACTACACCCAGTCGCTGGGCTGCTGGCACGGTTTCATCGGTCAGCAGAAGCTCATTTCGATCAAGAAGCATTTCGGCACCACCAAGGGCCGCTACCTGTATCTGTCCGGCTGGATGGTCGCCGCGCTGCGCAGCGAATTCGGCCCCCTGCCCGACCAGTCGATGCATGAAAAGACCAGCGTTCCCGCGCTGATCGAAGAACTCTACACCTTTCTGCGTCAGGCCGACGCCCGCGAACTGGGCATGATGTTCCGCGACCTCGACGCCGCCCGCGAAGCCGGTGACGAAATCAGGGCCGCCAAGATCCAGCACGCCATCGACAATCACGAAACCCATGTCGTCCCCATCGTCGCCGACATCGACGCGGGCTTCGGCAATGCCGAAGCGACCTATCTGCTCGCCAGGAAGTTTATCGAAGCGGGCGCCTGCTGCATTCAGATCGAAAATCAGGTTTCCGACGAAAAACAGTGCGGCCACCAGGACGGCAAGGTCACTGTTCCGCATGAGGACTTTCTGGCGAAGATCCGCGCGATCCGGTACGCCTTTCTCGAACTGGGCGTCGACGACGGCGTCATCGTGGCGCGCACCGACAGCCTGGGCGCTGGCCTCACCAAGCAGATCGCCTATGTGCGTGAAGCGGGCGACATTGGCGACCAGTATAACAGTTTCCTCGACTGCGAACCGGTCGATGCGGCCAATCTGGGCCATGGCGACGTCATCATCACCCGCAACGGGCAACTGGTGAAGCCCAAACGCCTGCCCAGCAACCTTTTCCAGTTCCGCGCCGGCACGGGCGAGGACCGCTGCGTCCTAGACTGCATCACCGCGCTGCAGAACGGCGCCGACCTGCTGTGGATCGAAACCGAAAAGCCGCATATCGGCCAGATCGGCGGGATGGTCAGCCGCATCCGCGAAGTCATCCCCAACGCCAAGCTGGTCTACAACAACTCGCCCAGCTTCAACTGGACGCTGAACTTCCGTCAACAGGTGTTCGACGCCTGGGCCGAAGCGGGCAAGGATGTTTCCGCCTATGATCGCGCCCGTCTGATGAGCGTCGATTATGACGCCACCGACCTCGCGATCGAAGCCGACGAACGCATCCGCACCTTCCAGCGGGACGCGGCGGCGCAGGCCGGCATCTTCCACCACCTCATCACCCTGCCGACCTATCACACGGCCGCGCTGAGCACCGACAACCTCGCCAGGGAATATTTCGGCGAACAGGGCATGCTGGGCTATGTCAAGGGCGTGCAGCGCCAGGAAATCCGCCAGGGCATCGCCTGCGTCAAGCACCAGAACATGGCCGGTTCGGATATTGGCGACGATCACAAGGAATATTTCGCCGGCGAAGCCGCGCTGAAGGCGGGCGGCGCCCACAACACCATGAACCAGTTCGCCGCCGCTTGACAGTTTAGCGGCCCATCCGCGCCGCTTCACGAGCCTTCCCGCGGGGGCGCACTCCCCGCGGGACGGGATGGAAGCCTCGACAGCCTGGTCGCGCACGGCCAGGCTGATTTTTTTCAGGCTGCGGGCTCAGCCCCGCCGATAAACCAGCGTCAGATTGTTGGCGGGCATTTCGTGAACCGCTTCGAGCGCAAAGCCCTGCCCTTGCGCCAGTTCGCTCACATCCTCCAGCCAGCGAATGCCCCATTCCGCATTGCGCGCGCGCAGACTCTCGTCAAAGGCCAGGTTGCTGGGCGCGGGCTCGCAACCTTCCCGAAAATAGGGTCCGTAAAGGATCAGCGGCGCGCCCTTTGGCAGGAGCCTTGCGCCTTGCGTGAACAGCCCGACCGTCGCGGCCCATGGGCTGATATGCGTCATGTTGATGCACATTATCGCATCGGCTGCCTGCACGGGCCAGTCGGGCGAAGCTGCGTCCAGCGTCAATGGCGCACGAATATTGGCCCGTTTTGCGTGGCCCGCCCACGCCGCAACAGAAGCGATCGCCGCCGGATCGGGATCGGTCGGCTGCCATGCGAGCAAGGGCAGCGCCTGCGCGAAATGGACGACATGTTCGCCGCTGCCGCTCGCCACCTCCAGCACAAGGCCGGAGGGCGGCAGAACCTCCAGGAGCACCGCCAATATCGCATCGCGGTTCCGCGCCGTGGCGGGGGCATGGCGGCGGGCGTCGCGCCCCTGCGCCGCCGCCGCCTCGCCGGGAACCCTTGCCGTCATTCGGCCGCGACCGCCAGCGCCGGATCGGTCCAGCTCAGCACCGGCTTGCGCGCGGCCAGCGTTTCGTCGAGGCGGCGGCGCGGCGCGTGATAGGGCGCGCCCTTGAGCGCCTCGTCACCCGCCTTTGCGCGTTCGGCCAGGCTGCGCAGCGCCATGATGAACTGGTCGAGCGCGACCTTGCTCTCCGTCTCGGTCGGTTCGACCAGCATCGCGCCATGGACGACCAGCGGGAAATACATGGTCATCGGGTGAAAACCCTCGTCGATCAGCCCCTTGGCGATGTCGAGCGTGGTGAAGCCTTCGGCCAGGCCCTTGTCGCTGAACAGCGCCTCATGCATGCACGGGCCGCTGCCGCCGAAGGGCGCGTCGAGCACGTCTTCCAGGCTGCGCAGGATATAGTTGGCGTTCAGCACCGCATCGCCCGCCACCTGGCGCAGGCCGTCCGCGCCGTGGCTGAGGATATAGGTCAGCGCGCGGGTGAACATGCCCATCTGGCCGTGGAAGGCGACCATACGGCCGAAGGTCTGGCCGTGATGATCCTGCGCCGTTTCCTCCTCCACCAGTATGAACTGGTCGTCCTGCTTTTCGACGAAGGGCAAGGGCGCGAAGGGCGCGAGCGCCGCCGACAACACCACCGGCCCGGAACCGGGGCCGCCGCCGCCATGGGGCGTGGAGAAAGTCTTGTGCAGGTTGATGTGCATCGCGTCGACGCCCAGATCGCCGGGGCGGACCCGGCCGACAATGGCGTTGAAGTTCGCGCCGTCGCAATAGACGAAGGCGCCGGCGGCGTGAACCGCGTCCGAAATCACCTTCATGTCGCGTTCGAACAGGCCGCAGGTATTGGGGTTGGTGATCATCACCGCCGCTACATCAGCCCCCAGCCGCGCTTTGAGCGCCTCCAGATCAACGCGGCCGTCGGGGGTCGCGGGAATATCCTCCACCTTGTAGCCACAAAAGGCCGCCGTGGCAGGGTTGGTGCCATGCGCGCTTTCGGGGACCAGGACCACGCTGCGCGCGTCGCCACGCGCTTCCAGCGCGGCGCGGATCGCCAGCAGCCCGCACAATTCGCCATGGGCGCCCGCCTTGGGCGACATGGCGACAGAATGCATCCCGGTCAGCGTCACCAGCCACCGGGCCAGTTCATGGATAACGGCCAGCGCGCCCTGCACCGTGGACTGCGGCTGCAAGGGATGGATGTCGGCAAAACCGGGCATCCGCGCGACCTTTTCATTCAGGCGCGGGTTATGCTTCATCGTGCAACTGCCCAGCGGAAAGAGGCCAAGGTCAATGGCGTAATTCTGCCGCGACAGGCGGGTATAATGGCGCACCGTTTCCTGTTCCGAAAGGCCGGGCAGGCCGATGGCGTCGGTTCGGGTGAGGCTGCCGAGGCGGCTCGCCACCTGCGGCGCGTCGGCAAAGTCTACACCGGTCGTGTCTGTGGAGCCAATCTCGAAAATCAGCGCTTCCTCCAGCATCAGCGCGCGGTTGCCCGTGGCGGTCGCGGGCAGCATATGGCCGGTGGCGACGGCCTGGGGCGCGGTCGGGCGGCCTTCCTTCAACATGGTCATGCCAGTTCCTCCTCCAGCGCGGCGGCCAGCGCTTCAATATCCTCGGGCGTCACGGTTTCGGTGACAGCGACCACCAGACCATGACCGATCTGCGACGCATCCGGGAACAGACGGCCCAGCGACACGCCCGCCAGCACGCCCCTGTCGGCCAGATTGCGGACGACCTCGCGCGCGTCCTTCGACAGGACCAGCGTGAATTCGTTGAAGAAGCTGTCGTTGAGCAGCGTGACGCCCGGCACCTTCGCCAGACGGTCGGCCGCCTGACAGGCCATCGCATGGTTGAGGGTCGCCAGTTCCCGCAGGCCCTTCTCGCCCAGCAAAGTCATGTGAATGCTGAACGCCAGCGCGCACAGGCCCGAATTGGTGCAGATGTTCGAGGTCGCCTTCTCGCGGCGGATATGCTGTTCGCGCGTCGACAGCGTCAGCACGAAACCGCGCTTGCCCGCCGCGTCCACCGTCTCGCCGCACAGGCGGCCCGGCATCTGGCGGACATATTTCTGTTTGCAGGCGAACAGACCGAGATAGGGCCCGCCGAACTGGAGGCCGACTCCGATCGACTGGCCTTCGCCCACCACGATGTCCGCGCCCATATGGCCCGGCGCCTTTATCGCGCCCAGCGCCACCGGCTCCGTCACCACCGCGACCAGCAGCGCGCCCGCCGCATGGGCGGCGTCGGCGAGCGGCGTCAGGTCGGCTATGCGCCCGAGGATGTCGGGATATTGCACGACGACGCAGGACGTATCCTCGTCGATACCCGCGATCAGCGCGTCGATGTCGGTCGCGGCGTCCAGCGTCGGCGCGTGATGCACCAGCGCGTCGCCGGTGAATTTCGCCATGGTCTGCGCGACCGAGACATAATGGGGATGCAGGCCCGACGACAACAGCGCCTTGCCGCGCCTGGTGATGCGCCGCGCCATGCCGATCGCTTCCCAGCAGGCGGTCGACCCGTCATACATGGACGCATTGGCGACGTCGCAGCCCAGCAGGCGCGCAACCTGCGTCTGGAACTCGAACAGCACCTGCAGCGTGCCCTGCGCGATTTCCGGCTGATAGGGCGTGTAGGCGGTCAGGAACTCGCCGCGCTGGATCAGATGATCGACGCTGGCGGGCACATGATGCTTGTAGGCGCCGGCGCCCAGGAAGAAGGGCGCTTCCCCTGCCGACAGATTCTTGCGAGCGAGTGCGCCCATATGGCGCTCGACCGCCAGTTCGCTGGCATGATCGGGCAGGCCGGCGATGGTGCCGCTCAGGCGGGCTTCGGCGGGCACGTCGATGAACAGGTCGTCGATCGTCTCGGCGCCGATGACGGACAGCATCTCCTGCCGGTCGGTGTCGGTAAGGGGTAGGTAGCGCATTCTGACTCCTTCTCCCCTCCCCTTCAGGGGAGGGGCCGGGGGTGGGGCGGTGCCCGGAAGAGAAGCCCCAACCCAACCCCTCCCCTGAAGGGGAGGGGCTATTATGGGTTTCTCACAGGCTGGCCACGAACGTCTTGTAGGCGGCCTCGTTCATCAGGCCCTTGAGTTCCTCGGCATCGGCGATGCGCAGCTTGAAGAACCAGCCATCCTCTTCGGGGTCGCTGTTGACGAGCGCGGGTTCATCCTCCAGCGCGCCGTTGGTTTCGACGACTTCGCCCGCAATCGGGGCGTAGACGTCCGACGCGGCCTTGACCGATTCGACCACGGCGGCGTCGTCGCCCTTTTCGAAGGTCGCGCCTTCATCGGGCAGTTCGACGAACACGATGTCGCCCAGTTGTTCCTGCGCATAATCGGTAATGCCCACGGTGGCGATGTCGCCTTCGACATCGATCCATTCATGTTCGTCAGTGAAATAACGGCTCATCTTTGTGCTCCCCTCAAAGAAAGATCAGGCCCTGGCCCTGCGATAACGGTGCGGCACGAACGGCATGGGCGCAACCGTTGCGGCAATCCGCTTGCCGCGCACCTCGATGGCGAGCGCAGTGCCAACGGTCGCCAGATCATTGTCGATCCACGCCATGGCGATGGGGGCGCCCACGGTCGGGGCAAAGCCGCCCGACGTCACCGTGCCGACCTGCTTGTCGCCCGCCAGCACCGGCGCGCCTTCGCGCGCGGGCAGGCGCCCTTCGATGGTCAGGCCGACGCGGCGCTGCACCGGGCCTTCGCTCAATTCCCGCATCACCCGGCCATGACCGAAAAAGCCGCCTTCCGCCCGGCGGCGCTTGCCGATGGCAAAACCCAGGTCAGCGCCGATGGCGCTGACGTCGGGGGTCAGATCATGCCCATAAAGCGGCAAACCCGCCTCCAGTCGCAACGAATCGCGCGCGCCAAGACCGATAGGTTTGACCTGCGGCAGGGCGCACAGCGCATCGGCCAGCAGCGTCACGGAGTCGGCGGGCACGCTGATTTCAAAGCCATCCTCGCCGGTATAGCCCGACCGGCTGATCCACAACGGCGCGCCGCGCCAGGCGAACAGGCCCGATTGCATGAAGAACAGATCGGCGGCACCGGGGATCAGGCTGGCCAGCGCCTCGCCCGCCTCCGGCCCTTGCAGCGCGAGCAGCGCCTGCTCGTCCATATGGTTCATGGTCACTTCGTCGGGCAGATGTTCGATCATCCAGCCGATGTCGTCATATTTGGTCGCGCCGTTCACCACCATGTAAATGGCCGCGCCGTCGAACGCGCCGTCGCCCGGCCGCGACACCATCAGGTCGTCGAGGATGCCGCCATCGGCGTCCATCAGCATCGAATAACGCTGACGAAAGGGTTTCAGCCCCTTGATGTCGGCGGGCAAAAGCGCCTCCAACGCCGCGTCCACGCCCTCACCCGAAAAGGCGATCTGGCCCATATGGCTGACGTCGAACAGCCCGGCATGTTCGCGGGTCCAGCCATGTTCGGCCATGATGCCTTCATACTGGATCGGCATGTGATAGCCGGCAAAGCCCACCATCCGCGCGCCCTTTTCCCGGTGCCAGCCGTCGAGCGGCAGCGCCATCAGGGGCAGTTCTTCTTCCAATGTGGCGACGTCGTCGTTGACGGTCATCGGGCGGCCTTTCCGTAGGGGGTCAATGGCGACAAACGAATGGAGGCCGAAACGGCCGCCATGCCCTTTGCCACCCCCTCTGTCACGGAACCTGAGAGCTTTGACCAGCGGCCTTGCGACCGCATGGCTTACCCCTTCGGTGGGACGGGCGCGCCCGTCCGCTTTCCAGAGCGCCTGCCCATGATGCGGTCCTTTGGCCTGAGAGATTCCGGGGCGGTTGCTCCTTCGGCGACGGCGTTCGGCCTGAAAGGCCCGCCATGCTCTCCCGCATCATGCCCGGCGCCGAATCCTCGAAGCCGGAGACTGTCACCGCCATGCGAGAATCACGGGCTCGCGTCAATCGCTCGATGCAAAGAGTTCGGCATGGCGGTTCTGGGCATAACGATCGGTCATGCCGGCGATGAAGTCAGCAATGTGGCGGCTGCGCTCCGGCTCCGCTCCGCCGCACTGGGCGGCCCATTCGACCGGCATCAGCCTGGGGTCGGCCTGATAGGCGTTAAAAAGGTCGGTCACCACCACCCGCGCCCGGTCGGCGGCCGCCAGTTGCGAGGGGTGATGATAGAGCGAGGCATACATGAAGCGTTTTAGTTCCCGCTCCATCGCCGCCATCCCCGGCGAAAAGCCGATCAACGGCCGCCCGGCGTGGCGAACGTCATCGGCGCGATCTACACCCGCCGCCGCGATGGCCGCCCGGCTGTTGTCGATCAGGTCCATGACCATCAGGCCGATCTGTTCGCGCACCAGTTCGCGCAGCAACCGGTCGGCGGGCAGGTCGGGATAGCGGCTTCGCACCCGTTCCCAGCTTTTCGCCACCAGCGGCACAGTCAGCAACTGATCGAGCGTCAGCAGGCCCGCGCGCAGCCCGTCGTCGATGTCGTGATTGTCATAGGCGATGTCGTCGGCGATGGCCGCGACCTGCGCCTCCAGACTGGCGTGGGTGGACAGGTCGAGCGGGAAGAGCGCGTCGACTTCGCGCATGGCCCAGCCGGGATGGATGACCGGGCCATTATGCTTGGCCAGCCCCTCCAGCATGTCCCAGCTCAGATTGAGGCCGGGATGGCGGGGATAGGGACATTCGAGCAGCATCAACGTCCGCAACGTATGGGCGTTATGGTCAAAGCCGCCATGCGCTTCGAGGGCCTGCTCCAGCGCATCTTCGCCTGCATGGCCGAAGGGCGGATGGCCGATGTCATGGGCCAGGCACAGCGCCTCGGTCAGATCCTCGTTCAGCGCCAGCGTGCGCGCGACCGTGCGGCCGATCTGCGCGACCTCCAGGCTGTGGGTCAGGCGAACGCGATAATGGTCGCCATCGGGGGCGACGAAAACCTGCGTCTTGTGGCGCAAACGGCGAAAGGCGATGGAATGGATGATGCGGTCGCGGTCGCGCTGGAACATGTCGCGCGGGCCGCGCGTCTCGCCGCCCGGCTCCGGGTGCTGGCGACCCCGGCTCCGGTCGGGGTGGCAGGCATAGGGGGCAAGGAAGGGCCTCGTCATCGCCCCGCCTCTACCGCCCAAAGAGGAAGGAATAAAGCATCGTTCGGATCAGTTGCCGATCCGGTCGACTTCCTCGCCCGCCTTGCTCTGCCAGGCGAAGACATCCGCGCCCTTGGCCTTCAGCTCTTCCTCGACCGCCTTGGCGCGGGCGAAGCTGGCGAAGGGGCCGACGAGCAGCCGATTGGTCCGGCCCCAACTCGCCGCCCAGGCATCCTGCGGCGCCAGAACCGAATAGCGGGCGCGCAATTTCTTCATGGTGAAGCCCAGCGCCGACCGGCTCTGGCCGACGCCGACCTGGACCCAGTTGCGCGACGGATTGTCCGCCAGCCGCTTCTTCTCGGCGGCTTCCGCCTTCGCCCTGGCGTCGGCTTCCGCCTTGGCCCTGGCGGCGGCGACCTTCTTCGCTTTCTCGGCGGCGGCCTCCTGCGCGGCGCGGCGCGCGGCCTGGATCTTCTCGATCTCGGTCAGATCCACCGGCGCGACATCATGGCGCAGTTCCGAATCCGGCACGTCGATGGCGCGGATGATGTCGGCCAGGGTGCGCGTCGCTTGGGGATCGGGCGGCGGCGCAGCGGTGGCGCTGTCCGCTGGCGTTGCTGGCGCAGGTTCGACCGCCCCCGCCGATGTCGCGTCCACAGGGGCAGGCGCTGGCGAGGATGCGGCCTGCGGCGCCGGCGTTTCGGTCGCAGGGGCAGGTTTCTCCACGACCGGCGCAGGCGGCCCTGGCACCACCTCGCGGCGGGGCGCCATCGCGACCTGCACGGCAGGCGCCAGCGAAGGGGCACGAACCGCAGACGAGCCCGGCGTGAGCGTCGCCACAGAGGGTTTGGGCGCAGCCGTTTCGGGCTCAAGCGGCGCAGGCGCGACCGCGACCTTGGCCGGATCGGCCTTTGCCTCAGCGGAGGCGGGGGTCGACGCCGGCACAGGCGCGCTATTGGCGGACAGTCCCGGCGCGGCGTCCCTGGCCGCGATTTTGACCTCAGGCGGGGCAACCGGCTTCGGCGCAGGCTTTTCGGGCAGAGGCTGTACCACGGCAGTTGCGGCCGACGGCAGCGGAATGGTGGGCTGCGGCGCGGGAGGGGGTGGCGGAACCGGCTCCGGCTCGGCCGGAGCGACGGGCATCGCAGGAGCATCGTTGACGGCCAACTGCGTATCGCGCTTACGACGGCGATCACCCGCCCGGCGGGGCGATCCATCGCCGGACGAACGGCGGACGCCCGCGCGACGGATCGGACCAGTTTCCGGGGCCACGGGCGCGGTCTCGGCAACCTTGGTGGCCGGGGCTGGCGCGCCATTGGCCGATGGCGCGGCCGTGGTCGGGGTGATCGCCGCGATCTGCGTCCCGATCCGCGCTGGAAAATGCCCCAGATGCACCGCCGCCGCCTTTTGCGCGCCGGTCAGATAGGGCATCTTCTGCAAATAGGGGACAAGGCCGGTCGCCAGTTGGGCGGGCAATGTCTGCTCGGCGATCTTGCGCGCATCGTCCTGACGGTTGTTCATCGCCAGGATGAAGGCGCGATAGCGCCAGGCCGCCCGGTCGCTCTTGTAGAGCAGGGGCTTGAGCACCTGTTCGGCGGCGTCGACCTGCCCCGATATGCCCAGCGACGCGGCATAGCGCCGGATCAGTTCGGGGTCGTCCGGGGTCGCCTTCAACGCGGTGCGATAATCCTCCTGCGCGCCCGCCTGATCCCCCGTCAGGTCGCGGGCCAGCGCGCGGTAGGGCGCGAAATTGGCCGCGTTATAGCCGATGCGCGACGCCTGATCGAACAGGGTCAGCGCCTGCGCCGGGTTCTGCATGGCCAGCATCACCCGGCCCTGCCCGGCCTTGATCCGGCCGTTGCCGCTTTCGATCGCATCGGCGCGGGCGAAGAAACCGGCCGCCGCCTGCGGATCGTCCAGCGCCAGCGCCGCTTCGCCCGCACCGATCAGCGCGTTCACGTCGCGCGGATTGGCGGCAAGGCGGGCGAGATGGCCGTTCAAGTCCTGCGCTTCGGCAGGGCGAACCAGTTCAGCCTGGCTGAATTGAGCCATGGCGGGGGCGCCGGCGAACGCGGCGACGAGAATCCAGAAAGGCGCTTTTGTCACCACGACGCCTTAGAGCCTTTTGCCCCCCGGCGGAAATGCCCATGCGAGAGGTCGCCGCATTTTCCGATCCGTTGATCGTAAAGGGACCGCAACGATGGCAGAAGGCCAGCGGGTCGACCGGCATCATGCCGCACGACCCGCTGGCCAATGGATTACTGGTTGCTCTGACGGTTGAGGAAGCGCGGGATTTCGACACCGGGCGCGCCATCGGCGTCGGCCGGCTTGTCGACGCCGCGCGTCAGGCCCGCCATCCGTTCGAACAGCGTGCCGCCACCCGTGGCGACGCGCGGCGCAGGCGCGGCGATCGGTGCGGGTTCGGGCGCGGCGCTGTCGGCGCCAAGCACCAGTTCATCGTCGCCATCATCGGAAAAGACGGCGGCCGGGCGCGACGGCGCCATGGGCGCAGGCTGCGGCGCTTCGACCGGCGCAGCCGCCGCAGGTGCGGCGGGCACGTCCAGTTCCAGCGGCTCTTCGACCGGAGCGGGCGGCGCCACCGGAGCGGCAGCGGCAGGCGCAGGAGCGGCGGCGGGAACCGACACCGCCGGGCGGTTGGCGAAGCTGAACGGCTGCGAAGCGGGCGCGGCCACGCCGACTTCGCTGTCGATGCCGGTGGCGACGACCGAAACGCGGATCTTGCCGTTCAGATTATCGTTGAAGGCGCTGCCCCAGATGATGTTCGCGTCCGGATCCACCAGTTCGCGAATATGGTTGGCGGCCTCATCCACCTCCATCAGGCGCATGTCCTCGCCGCCGACGATGGACACGATCACGCCCTTCGCGCCGCGCATCGACACGCCGTCCAGCAGCGGGTTGGCGATCGCCTTTTCCGCCGCCTGGAGCGCACGGCCGTCGCCTTCGGCTTCGCCGGTTCCCATCATCGCCTTGCCCATTTCGCCCATCACCGATCGCACGTCGGCAAAGTCGAGGTTGATGAGGCCCGGCATGATCATCAGGTCGGTGATCGACCGGACGCCCTGCTGCAACACCTCGTCAGCCATCTGGAAGGCTTCCTTGAAGGTGGTGTTGGGGTTGGCGATCAGGAACAGATTCTGGTTCGGGATGACGATCAGGGTATCGACATGCTTTTGCAGCTCCTCGATCCCCGCCTCGGCCGACTTCATGCGGCGATTACCCTCGAAGGTGAAGGGCTTGGTCACCACGCCGACGGTCAATATGCCGCGATCACGCGCCGCCTTGGCGATGACGGGGGCCGCACCCGTGCCGGTGCCGCCGCCCATGCCGGCGGTGATGAAGCACATATGCGCGCCTTCCAGCGCATTTTCGACCGACGCGATGGTTTCTTCCGCCGCGGCCTTCCCGATTTCGGGGCGCGAACCGGCGCCCAGCCCTTCGGTGATCTGCGGCCCAAGCTGAATGCGCCGTTCAGCGGGCGAGCTGTTGAGCGCCTGGGCATCGGTATTGGCGACGATGAAATCCACGCCTTCGACGCTCGCCGCGATCATGTTGGCGATGGCGTTGCCGCCCGCCCCGCCGACGCCGATCACCGCGATGCGCGGCTTCAGTTCGTCCACATGCGGCGGGCTGATCTCGATGCTCATAAACTCTGCTCCTTCAGCTTCCTGTGCGGCGAAGCGAACCGTCATCAAATGTTAACAGCAAATATTGGTGTATTTCACCAGTTAATTTCGTTCCATGATCTTTCGGGTCAATAATTGGCCCTGATCGCCCGCATCATCCGTTGCCACCACATCGGTGCGCCGACACGATGCACCGTCTGGTGCGCGGGCGCCATGGTGCGGAGATCAACCGGGTTGGATGCGCCATAAAGCGCCAATCCCGCCAGCGTCGCAAAGGCCGGGCCGCTATGCGCTTCGGGCAGCGCGGTCAAGCCGCGCGGGCGGCCGATGCGCACCGCCCGGCCCAGCGCGCCCTGCGCATAATCGGCAATCCCCTTCATTTCCGCGCCGCCGCCGGTCAACACCACCTGCCGCCCGGTGGGCGAATTGAAACCCATGCCCGCCAGCACGCCGTTCACTTCAGCCATGATCTGATTCAATCGTTCGCAAATCACCCCGACCAGCGCCGCGCGGGTGATGCGCCCACCATCGGCATTGGGGCCCGCCGCCTGGCTCATCGCGGTATCCGCCCCGCCGACCGGCGCGATCTCGATCATCTCGCGGAAATCGCGGCGGTTCTGCATCGCCGAACCATAAAAGCATTTGATCCGCTCCGCCTGGCTGCGGCGAATGCCGAAGGCCGACGCGATGTCGTCGGTGATGTCGGACGCGCCGATGGGAATGCTGTGCAGCCCCACCAGCATCCCGCCCGCATAGAGCGAGACATTGGTGACGCCCGCGCCCAGTTCAATCAGGGCCACGCCCAGGTCGCGTTCCTCTTCCGACAGGCAGGCAAGGCCCGTCGCGGTCGGCGCGGCGACGATGGAATTGACGTTCAGATAGGCGCCACGGACGCACAGGTCGAGATTGGCGAGCGGCGCGCCATCGGCCAGCACGACATGGATGTCGACGCTCAGCGTATCGGCGTGCATGCCCAGCGGCTTCTTCACATTCACCTTGTTATTCAAGGTGAAGCAGGTCGGCTGGGCGTGGAGGACGATGCGGCCATCGGGGTCGATCCCCTGCCGCCCGGTCGCCAGCAGGTCGTCGATGTCGGCCTGTTCGACCCGGTCGCCGCCCATGTCGCGCTCGACCGTGACGACGTCGCTGACCAGGCTGCCGCCCGAAAAGCTGACCCACACATCCTCGATATTGGTGCCCGCGACCCGTTCGGCCTGCTCCACCGTCTCGCGGACGGCCAGTTCGGTGCGCTCCATGTCGACGATGAAGCCGCGCCGCACGCCCCGGCTTTCGCGCTGCCCGGTGCCCAGGATCGCCAGTTCGCCGGTATCCGTGCGCCCCGCGATCATGGCGGAAACCTTCCACGATCCGATGTCGATCGCGGTGATCAGCTTTTCGACTCTGGGTTGCGGCATGATGTCAGCCCTCCTCGCCCGATGGTTCCACCTTTGCCGCATCCGATGGCGCGCCTGTCTTCACCGCCTCCTTTTCGGGCAGCCGCAGGACGAAACGATCGGGATCGCGCATGTCGAATTTCACGATGCCCCGGCCCAGCAGCCGGTTGACCCCGTCCATCCGCGCGAAATTGACAAGAGCGCCCGCCGACGCCTTGTCCCCTTCGGGCAGGGACAGCGTTTCGCCAGACTGGAAGCGCAGATCCCAGCGGCGATTGCCCACCCAGGTCGCGCCCGCCAGCATGGGCTTCAATGCCGGGGCATTATCCATCAACCGGTTGAGTCCCGCCGTCTGGCGGTTCGCATTGGGGCCGACAACCAGCGGCAGGTCGGGCATGGCGCTGGGCGACACCGCCTGCAACACCGCGCCCGAAACGTCGATCAGCGCCAGCCTGCCCTGATGCTGCCAGATCGCCACCGGCTCGCGCTCGACAATGTCGACCACCAGCGTGTCGGGCAGGCGGCGGGAAATCCGCGCATCCTTCACCCAGCCGAGCTTGAGCATCTCGCCCCGCACCTTGGGCAGGTCCAGCGCCAGCATGGACCGGTCCACCTGCCCCAGCGCGATATTGTAGACGGGCAGTTCGTCCATCCGCTCGACGCCGCGGACCTCGACCTTCCCGACCTCGAAACCCGCGCGCGACGCCAGCGCTTCCGCCTGTTGCCAGGCCATGCCGGGCAGGCCCAGGAACATCGCGGTCAACCCCAGAAAGCCGGCAACGACGGCCACGATCGTCCAGCTCGCCACTTTCTGAAGCGTCGTGTCGCTCACCGGCAACATGTCGAGAATGCGGTCGAGCCGCGACTGGCGCTTGAGCGTCCGGCCGCTGCTGACCGTCGCCTTTGCCCGCGCCTTGCCCCGCGCCGCCGCCGGGCGCGCCGCGCTGCCCCGTTTGATCCGTGTGTCAGCCATCGCCCTGCCCCCTGCCGCCCTGCCCGCTACCGCCCTGCCCCCGGCTGATCGCTTCCTCGCAAATGCGCTCGACCAGTTCGGCATAATCGATGCCCAGCTTCTTGGCCTGCTCCGGCACCAGGCTGAGCGGGGTCATCCCCGGCTGGGTATTGACCTCCAGCAGGAACAGTCCGTCCATGCCGCGCTCGTCATCCCAGCGGAAATCGGACCGCGAAGCGCCCCGGCAACCGAGCAGCCGATGGGCGCGCAGCGCAATATCCTTGCACGCCTGCATGATTGCATCGGGGATGTCGGCGGGACAGATATGGTCGGTCATCCCGTCGGTATATTTGGCGTCGAAATCGTAAAAGCCGCTTTTCGGCCGCAATTCGGTGACCAGCAGCGCCTCATCGCCCAGCACGGCGGTCGTCAGTTCGCGGCCCCGGATATAGGGTTCGGCGAGCAGTTCGGGGAAATCCCGCCACGGGCCTGCGCTATCGCGGGCGATGGGGTTGCCGTAATTGCCGTCCGGCATGACGATGGCGACACCGACCGAGCTGCCTTCATTCACGGGCTTCAGAACATAGGGGCGCGGCAGCGGGTCGGCTTCATACAGGCTTTCGCTCTGCACGATATGGCCGCCCGGCATGGGAATGCCATGGGGGACCAGCGCCTGCTTGGTCAGTTGCTTGTCGATGGCGATGACCGAAGTCGCCATGCCCGAATGGGTGTAGGTGATGCCCATCAGGTCCATCATCCCCTGCACCGTGCCATCCTCGCCCGGCACGCCGTGCAGCGCGTTGAACACGACGTCAGCCTTCGCTTCGGCAAGCCGCGCGGCGACATTGCGGTCCATATCGATGCGCGTGACCTTGTGCCCGCGCGATTCCAGCGCCTTGGCGACGCCCTCGCCTGAAGACAGCGACACCGGCCGCTCCGCCGACCAGCCGCCCATCAGGACGGCGACATGCCAGGGACCGCGGGTCATTTGCTCAAGCCCACCCGTTGAATTTCCCACTCGAGTTCAATTCCACTCTTCGCCTTCACGCGCCGCCGCACCTCTTCGCCCAGCGCCTCGATGTCGGCGCTGGTCGCATTGTCGATGTTGAGCAGGAAATTGGTGTGCTTCTCGCTTACCTGCGCGCCGCCCAGTTGCAGCCCGCGACAGCCCGCCTCGTCCACAAGTTGCCAGGCCCTGTGCCCGTCCGGGTTCTTGAAGGTCGATCCACCCGTCTTGCTGCGCAGCGGCTGGCTTTCCTCGCGCGCGGCGGCGATGCGGTCCATTTCCGCCTGGATCGCGGCGGGTTCGCCCGGTTCGCCGCGAAACAGCGCCGACACGACCACCGATCCTTCGGGCAGGCTGCTGTGGCGATAGGTGTAGCCCAGCGCGTCCGCCGGCAGCGTCACCTGCTCGCCCGAACGCAGAATGACATCGCATTCGACCAATATGTCGCAGGTTTCGCGGCCATAGGCCCCGCCGTTCATCCGCACGAAGCCGCCGACCGTGCCGGGGATGGAGCGCAGAAACTCGAGGCCCGCCACCCCGGCGTCGCGCGCCGTGGAGGAAACGAGGATGCCCGATGCCCCGCCGCCGCAGCGCAGGGTGGTGGCGTCCACCGCCTCGACCTTCGCAAAAGGCTTGCCCAGCCGCACGACCACGCCCGGCACGCCGCCGTCACGCACGATCATGTTCGATCCCAGACCCAGCGCCATCACCGGCGCGCTTGGGTCAAGCGCGGCCAGAAACGCCGACAGATCATCGGCATCGGCCGGTTCGAACAGCCATTGCGCCGCGCCCCCGCTCTTGAACCAGACCAGCGGCGCCAGCGGCGCGCGCGCCGTCATCTTGCCGCGCACCGGCGGCATGATCGTGTCGAATGCGGGGGCGGCGCCGCTCATCAGGCTCCACCCTGTCCAGCATCGTCACCCTGACCTTGTTTCAGGGTCCATTTCTCCCGACCGCGCGAGGGCGCATGGGACTGCATGGATGCTGAAACCGGTTCATGGTCGGGATGGAGGAAAGGCGCGCGCATCATCTCAGGCGGTTTCCTTCGCCTTCTGCGCCACCGCATCGGCGAGGCCCGCCGCCCATTTGGTGATGTCGCCCGCGCCCAGGCAGATGATCATATCGTCGGCCTGCACATCGGCGGCGATGGCGGCGGCCAGCGCATCCGGCCCCTCTATGGTTGCGGCGGCGCGATGGCCCCGGCGCTTGAGGCCCGCGACCAGCGCGGCGCTGTCCACGCCCTCCATCGGCTGCTCGCCCGCCGGATAGACGGGCGCGGCATAGACGATGTCGGCGTCGTTGAACGCCTGCTGGAACTCGTCCATCAGGTCATGGAGACGCGTGAAACGGTGCGGCTGGACGACAGCGATGACGCGCCCTTTAGCCCCCTCTCGCGCGGCGGCGAGCACGGCGCGGATTTCGACCGGGTGATGGCCATAATCGTCTATGACGGTCGCGCTGCCCTCGCCCACCGCGATCTCGCCGACCTTGGTAAAACGGCGCTTCACACCGCCGAACTTGGCGAAGCCGGTCTGGATGGTCGCGTCGTCAATGCCCATGTGCAGCGCCACGCCGATCGCCGCCATGGCGTTGAGCACATTATGGCGGCCGGGCATGGGCATTTCGATGCCGTCGATCCGGCGAGTCGACCCGTCACGCTCGCGGATCTGCACGTCGAAACGGTTGCCGCCGGGGATGGGCTGGACATTGTCGCCGCGAATGTCGGCCTGCGCGGAAAAACCATAAGTGACGATCCGCCGGTCCTGCACGCGCGGCAAAATCGCCTGCACTTCGGGATGGTCCAGGCACAGCAAGGCCGCGCCGTAAAAGGGGACATTGCCGACAAATTCGACAAAGGCGTCCTTCACCCGGTCGAAACTGCCATAATGGTCGAGATGTTCGGGATCGATGTTGGTGACGACCGCGATGGTGCCGTCGAGACGCAGGAAGCTCCCGTCGCTCTCGTCGGCCTCCACCACCATCCAGTCGCTGTTGCCCAGCCGCGCGTTGGAGCCATAGCTGTTGATGATGCCGCCATTGATGACGGTCGGGTCCACCCCGCCCGCATCCAGCAGCGCCGCGACCATCGAGGTCGTCGTCGTCTTGCCATGGGTGCCCGCGATGGCGACGGTGGATTTCAGCCGCATCAGTTCGGCCAGCATTTCCGCCCGGCGAATGACCGGCACGCGGTTTTCCAGCGCCAGCTCCACCTCCGGATTGCCGCGCTTGATCGCGGTGGAGGTGACCACGACGGCGGCGTCGCCCAGATTTTCGGCCTTGTGGCCGATCATCACCCTGATCCCCTTGGCGCGCAGCCCTTCGACGACATAGCCCTCCGCCACGTCGCTGCCCTGAACCGAATAACCCAGATTGTGCATGACTTCGGCGATGCCGGACATGCCGATGCCGCCAATGCCGATGAAATGGATCGTGCCGATGTCGGTGCCGACACCTTTCATGCGGGAACTCCCTGAAGATTGAGCGTGGCGGGCGTCGGGGCCACGCGCACGGGATCGTTAACGATCGGCGCATGGCCGATGCTTTCCAGAAGGTCGGCCATGTCGCGCGCGGCGTCCGGTCGGCCACAGGCGCGGGCGCGCTTTGCGGCGTTTTGCAGGGCGCCCGGCTCGATCGCCATTTTTTGGATCTGCTTGGCCAGTTCGACGGCGGTGAACTTCGTCTGCGGGATGGAGCGCGCGCCGCCCGCCTCTACCATCTCGCGCACATTGGCGGTCTGGTGGTCGTCCATGGCGCTGGGCAACGGCACCAATATGGCGGGCCGCCCGGCGCAGGTCAGCTCCGCCAGCGTCGAAGCGCCCGCCCGCGCGATCACCAGATGCGACCAGCCCAGCTTTTCGGGGACATCGTTGAAATAGGTGGCAAGGTCGGCGGGAATCTCCATCTCGGCATAGGTTTTGCGAACGCGCTCGATGTCCTCCGCGCGGCATTGCTGCGTCACCTGCAAGCGGCGGCGCAGGCTGACGGGCAGCATCGACAGCCCTTCGGGCACGACGCTGGACAGCACGGTCGCGCCCTGGCTGCCACCGATCACCAGCACGCGGAACACGCTTTCGTCGGTCAGCGCGGGGAACTCCTCATCGCGCAGTTCGCGCACTTCTTCCCGCACCGGATTGCCGATCAGGTGAACCTTGTCGACATATTTGGGTTTCAGCCGCTCGACCTGTGGGTAAGCGGTGGCGATGGCCGCCACCCGCCCCGCGAGCAGTCGGTTGACCCTGCCCAGCACGGCGTTCTGTTCATGGATGACGGTGGGAACGCCGTCCGCCATCGCGGCGAGCAGCGCCGGCATGGCGGGATAGCCGCCAAAGCCGACCACGGCGGTCGGGCGGAACACCTCGTTCAGGCGCCGGGCCATTGCCCGGCCCGCCAGCACGCCCCTCACCCCCGACAGCCAGCTGCGCGGATGGCCGGTGATGCGCCCGGCGGGCAGGATATGGACCTGCGCCTTGTCGAATATGCCCGGAATTTTCGCGCCGCGATCATCGGTCACCAGCGCAACATGATGGCCGCGCGCCATCAATTCCTGCGCCACCGCATGGGCCGGAATCATATGACCCCCCGTCCCGCCGGCGGCGAGAACGAAGTGACGGGAAATGCTCATCGACCACTCCATTTGACGACGGTATGTCGGCCCATGAAGGGATTGCGCCGGGTGAAGGCGAGCAACAGGCCGACCCCGATGCACAGCGCCAGCATAGAGGAGCCACCATAGCTGATAAAGGGCAGCGTCATGCCCTTGGACGGAAAAATCTGGGCATTGACGCCCATGTTGATGATCGCCTGAAGCCCGAATTCGGTGGTCAGGCCTGCGGCCGCCAACAGGGTGAAATGATCCTCCTCATCGAGCAGGCGCAACATCACCCGCACGACGATGGCAAGATACACGATGGCGATGGCGATGCAGGCAAGCAGGCCGAACTCCTCCCCGATGACGGAGAAGATATAGTCGGTATGCGCTTCGGGCAGGCGGAATTTCTGTTGCCCGCCGCCCGGCCCGACGCCGGTAAAGCCGCCATTGGTGATGGTGCGAAAGGCAAGGTCGCTCTGGTCCGGCCCGGCGCTGTGGTCGACGCCGATGCCCAGGAAGTCGTTGATCCGCTGCCGCCCGTTTTCATAGAACATGTAGACCGCGACCAGCAGGCCGAGCGCCGCCACGCCCATCGCCGCGATCCAACGCATCGCCACGCCCGACAGCAGCAGCAGCGCGCCCCAGCAGGCGCAAAAAATGACCGTCTGGCCAAAGTCGGGCTGGCGCATCAGCAGCACCGCGATGAGCGCGGTCAGCACCCCGGTCAGCGGGATGACCGGCAGATTGGGGTCGCGCGCGCGCAACGACAGCAGCCAGGCGACCGACACGACAAAGACAGGCTTCAGGAACTCGGACGGCTGAAACCGCATCCCCGGCAGGTCGATCCAGCGTTTCGCGCCGTTGATCGTGCTGCCCAGCACCGGCACGAACAGCAGCATGACCAGGAAAAAAGCCGCCATGAACAGCGCCAGCCGCCGCGCCTGCGTGCGTGGCAACATGGAAATGACCAGCATCACCGGCAGGCCGATGACCACCCAGATAAGCTGGCGATAGAAATAGATGAGCGGGTTGACCGCAACCTCGGCGGTCGAACGATCAATGGCGGCGACGGGCGATGCGGCGGCGACCGCGACCAGCCCGATCGCCATCAACGCGACGATCAGCGACAACAGCACCCGGTCGATTTCCCAGAACCAGATGGCGAGCGCGGTGCGTTCGCGCGGCACGGTCGCGCCCTTGAACCCCTGAACCAGCTTGCCCGCGCGCGACGTCCGGATCGGTCCCTGCTTGTGCATCCCTTTATTCCTTCTCGTCCAGCGCCTCGACCGCCGCGACGAACGCGCCGCCGCGCGCCTCGAAATCGCGGAACTGGTCGAAACTGGCGCAGGCGGGCGACAACAGCACGATGTCTCCCGACCGGGCAAAGCGCGCGGCGCGGCGGACGGCGGCGGACAGCATCTCGCTGTCATCGACGGCCATGTGCGGGCGCAGCAGGTCGGCGAACATATGGCCCGCCTCGCCTATCGTATAGGCATGGGCGATATTGCCGAAATGGGGCGCGCATTCGTCCAGATTGTCGGTCTTGGCGAGGCCGCCGACGATCCAGTGGATGCGCGGCCTACCGTCCACCGGCGGCCATGCCGCGAGCGCGGGCGCGGTGGAGGCGGGATTGGTCGCCTTGCTGTCGTTGACGAACAGCACGCCGTCGCGTGTCGCCACCGCCTGCATCCGGTGGGGCAGGCTGGCATAGCTGGCGAGTGCGGAAAAGATCATGTCATCCGCTATGCCGAGCGCACGGGCGACGGCCATGGCGACCGCCGCATTCTGGGCGTTGTGCGGCCCCTGCAGCGCTGGCCATCCCAGTTGGGCGGAGGGGTCAATGTCCGACGACCGCACAAGCACCGGCAAGCCGCTGGCCTGATCGACGATGGACCGGCTTGGCTCATCTTCCGCGGCGATGACAGCAACATGCTCTGCCGACTGCATGGCGAAGAGGCGGGCCTTCGACGCCACATAGCCTTCAAAGCCATTATAGCGATCGAGATGATCGGGCGTGATGTTGAGCAGCACCGCGACGTCGCAGTCGAGGCTGTGGGTCAGGTCGATCTGGTAGCTTGACAGTTCCAGAACATAGACGCCGCCATCGGACAGCGGCTCCTGCCCCAATATGGGCAGGCCGATATTGCCGCCCATGCGGGTGGGGATGCCCGCCTTTTCGAGGATGTGGTGAATCAGCGCCGTGGTCGTCGACTTGCCGTTGGTGCCGGTGATGCCGACCACGCGGTGCGCGGGCAAGGTCGGCCGCGCCAGCGCAAACAGTTCGATATCGCCGATGATCGGCACGCCCGCCAGCTTCGCCTTCATGGCGATGGGATGACGGTTCAGCGGCACGCCCGGCGACACCACCACGCCGTCGAAACCGCGCAGGTCGATCTCCAGCGGGTCGCCAATCTCCGCCTTGCCCGCCACCGCCTCGCGCGCTTCTTCGCGGCTGTCCCAGGCGACGACCTGCGCGCCGCTCGCCGACAGGCAATCGACGGTCGCCAGCCCCGACCGGGCGAGGCCCAGCACCGCATAGCGTTTTCCGGCAAAGGCGCTCGAAACGATCATCCGCTTACCTCAGCTTCAGCGTGGCGAGGCCGGCAAGCGCCAGCACGAAGGATATGATCCAGAAACGGATGACGACGGTCGGTTCCGCCCAGCCGATCTGTTCGAAATGATGGTGGATGGGCGCCATCTTGAACACGCGACGGCCGGTCCGCTTGTAGAAGAAGACCTGGATGATGACCGACATCGCCTCCACCACGAACAAGCCGCCGATAATGCCCAGCACGATTTCATGGTGGGTGGCGACCGCGATCACGCCAATGGTGCCGCCCAACGCCAGCGATCCGGTGTCGCCCATGAACACGGCGGCGGGCGGCGCGTTGAACCACAGGAAAGCCAGCCCCGCGCCGATGATCGCGCCACATAATATAGTCAGGTCGCCCGCGCCCTGCACATGGGGAATGCCCAGATAGTTGGCGAAGTCGGCGCGACCGACGAGGTAGACGATGGCCATGAAAGCGAGGCTGGCGATGATGACCGGCATGGTGGCGAGGCCATCGAGCCCATCGGTCAGATTCACCGCGTTGCCGAACGCCACAATCACGAAGGCGGCGAACAGGAAGTAGAACGGCCCGAGGTTGATCGCCGGACCATTATAGAAAGGCACGTAAAGCGCGGTATTGCCATGCTGCTGCACGATCATCCAGGCGGCGAAGCCCGCGATCAGGAATTCGAAGAGCAGGCGCACCTTGCCCGACAGCCCCTTGTGGCTGGCCTTGGTCACCTTGTCATAATCGTCGAGGAAACCGATGGCGCCAAAACCCAGCGTCACGAAAATGCAGGCCCACACATAAAGCGACGACAGGTTCATCCACAGCAGCACCGACACGATCATCGCGGTCAGGATCATCAGCCCGCCCATGGTCGGCGTCCCCCGCTTGGCGAGGTGGCTTTGCGGGCCGTCGCTGCGGATCGGCTGCCCCTTGCCCTGGCGCACGCGCAGCCAGCCGATGAAGCGCGGGCCGATGACCAGCCCGATGACCAGCGCGGTCGCGATCGCCGCGCCCGCCCGGAAGCTCAGATAGCGGACAAGGTTGAAAGCACCCTCAAAATCCAGCGCGTCCGCCAGCCAGTACAACATCAGTCACTATCTCCGTCGCGCAACGCCGCCACCAGGCGCGAAAGGCCAACGCCGTTCGAACCCTTCACCAATATGGCGTCGCCGCCGCGCATTTCCGCCCGCAGGGCCTGCGTCGCCGCATCCCTGTCCTCCACATGGACGAAGCTGGTCCGACCGTCCAGCGCATCGGCCAGAGGCCCCATTTCCGCACCCACCAAAATGGCGAAATCCACCTGCCCCTCAGCCAACAGCGGCGCAAGGCCCGCGTGCAGCGCCGCGCCCTGATCGCCCAGTTCGCGCATAGCGCCCAGCACCGCGATCCGCCGGTCGGCCTGCTCCCGACCCAGTTGCCGCAGCGTCGCCGCCATCGACAATGGATTGGCGTTGTAACTTTCGTCGATCAGCAGCGCCTCGCCGCCCCGCGCCTTCACCCGCAACCGCTCGCCACGCCCCGGCAGGCCCGGCATTTCGGCAAGGGCAAGGCCCGCCGCGCCCAGATCGCCGCCCACCGCCTCGACTGCGGCCAGCACCGCCAGCGCGTTCGAGACCCAATGGTCGCCCGGCGCGGCGACGGTGAAGCAGAGTTCCGCTTCGGGGAGTCGCGCGGTGACCAGCGATCCGCCCCCCGGCGCCGCCACAGCCTCGGTCGCGCGCACATCCGCGCCATCGCCCCGGCCAAAAGTCAGGATGCGCGCGGCATTACGCTCGGCATGGTTATACAGGGTGGCGACATGCGGGCTGTCATAGGGGATGATGGCCGTGCCGCCCGGCTCCAGCCCCTCAAATATCTCCGCCTTGGCGATGGCGATCGCCTCTTCGCTGCCGAAAAATTCGATATGGGCGGGCGCAATGGCGGTGACGATGGCGACATGGGGCCGGACGAGGCGGGTGAGCGCCGACAGTTCGCCAGCATGGTTCATCCCCATTTCGAACACGCCATGGGTGGAGGCCGCTGGCATCCGCGCGAGACTGAGCGGCACGCCGACATGGTTGTTATAGCTTTTGACCGAGCGGTGGACGGTCCCCGGTTCGGCGCGGTCAAGCGCCTGATACAGCGCCTCCTTCGTGCCGGTCTTGCCCACCGATCCGGTAACGCCGATCACCTTGCCGCCCATGCGCTTGCGCGATGCGACGCCCAGCGCCTCGAGCGCGCGGGCGGTGTCGGGAACGAGGATATGGGGCTGGTCGACGGGCGTGCCGACAATGGCCCCGGCCGCGCCCCGCGCGAATGCCTGATCGGCAAAGCGGTGTCCGTCCGTGCTCTCGCCCTTCATCGCGACGAACAGGTCGCCCGGCCCGACTTCCCGGCTGTCGAATGCGACGCCCGAAACGGCAAAGGGCGCCGAAGCGACGCCCCCTGTGGCCTGCGCGATGGCCTGCGATGTCCACAAGGGCGTCAACCCGCGCACTCCCGCGCTACGGTCACATCGTCAAAGGGCAGCACCCGGTCGCCGATGATCTGCCCCTGCTCATGCCCCTTTCCCGCCAGCAGCACAATGTCGTCCGCCCCGGCATCGGCAATGGCGGCGGCGATGGCGGCGCGGCGGCCGCCGATCTCGACAGCGCCCGGCGCGCCCGCCATCACGGCGGCGCGAATGGCGGAGGGGTCTTCCGACCGGGGATTGTCGTCGGTGACGATCACATGATCGGCCAGTTCCGCCGCCACCCGCCCCATCAGCGGCCGCTTGCCCGTATCGCGATCCCCGCCTGCGCCGAACAGCGCGATCAGGCGACCTCTGGTGTGCGGGCGCAGCGCCTCGATCGCGGCGCGCAGGCCATCGGGGGTATGGGCATAATCGACATAGACCGGCGCGCCCGCCCGGCTGATGACCGCGCGTTCCAGACGCCCCCGCACCGGCTGAACGCGGGCCAGACATTCCATGACCTTCGCCGCATCCGCGCCGGTCGCGATGGCGAGGCCGGCGGCGGTCAGCGCGTTGGCCGCCTGATAGGCGCCGATCAGCGGCAGGTTGACCTTGAACAGCTTGCCTTCGGCCTCGACCTCCATCATCTGGCCCAACTGTGTCGGGGTGCGGCCCGCCAGATGCACGGCCCGCCCCTTCACCCCGACATCCAGCAGTCGAAGCCCCCGCTTCGCAACCCTCTCGATCACCTTGGCCGACCATTCGTCGTCGGCCCCCACAACCGCCGCGCCGCCATCGCCCACGACCTCGTCGAACAGGCGCATCTTGGCGTCGAAATAGCTGTCCATGTCGCCATGATAATCGAGATGGTCGCGCGACAGGTTGGTGAAGGCCCCGGCGATCACCGGCAGCCCTTCGGTGCGATATTGGGCAAGGCCATGGCTCGACGCCTCGAACGCGGCATGGGTGATGCCCTCGCGCTTCAACCCCGACATGTTGGACAGGAAAGTGACGATGTCGGGCGTGGTGAGGCCGGTCGACACCTGATCGACGGAGGTGGTGACGCCCAATGTGCCGATAGACGCGGAATGATGGCCCAGCATACGCCAGATCTGCCGCACCAGTTCGACAGTCGACGTCTTGCCATTGGTGCCGGTGACGGCGACCGTCACGTCCGGAAACGGCGCGAAGAAACGGGCCGCGATCTGCGCGAACAGGCGGCGCGGATTATCGTCGGCAATATGGATCGCCCCTTCCACCCGCGCCTGCGGCCGGGCGACGATGGCGACGGCCCCGGCGGCGATGGCGGCAGGAATATAATCCTCGCCATTGACACGCAGCCCCTGGAAGGCCCCGAACACGGTTCCCGGCGCGACCTTGCGATTGTCGATGGCGAAGCCGGTGACCAGCGCATCGGCCCCGCCACCCGGCAGCGCGTCGCCCGACAGCCCCTCGACCAGCGAGCCCAGACGCATCATTCCTCTCCCTTGGCTTTCCAGAGCAGCGGCTTCAGGTCCGAAATCTCCACATCGCGATGCTCGTCGGGCAGCACGCCCAGCATCGGCGCGGTGCGCTCGATCACCCGTTTCACCACCGGCGCGGCCGTGAAGGCGGCCGTGCGCAGGCCGAATGTTTCGGCATTGCCCTTGGGCTCGTCCATCATGGCGAGCACGACATAGCGCGGATTGTCCATCGGGAAAGCGGAGGCGAACGTCGTCACCAGCGAACTCTTGTTATAGCGGCCCTCTTCGGGCTTTTCTGCGGAACCCGTCTTGCCGCCCACCCGGTAACCCTTGGCGTCGGCGCTACGCCCTGTACCTTCCGCGACGATCATCCGCAACAACTGCCGCATCCGCGCGCTGGTGGCGGCGGAAAAGACGCGGCGCCCCTGGGGCACATCCTGCGGTTCCAGCCTGCGCAGCGTCGCCGGACGCCACATGCCGCCATTGACCAGCGCGGCATAGGCGCTGGCCAGATGCAGCGGAGTGACGGCGATGCCATGGCCATAGGACACGGTCATGGTGGTGATGCGGCCCCAACTGCTGGGCCAGATGCCCTTGGCGCGTTCCTTGAGTTCAATCGCCGGGCGCTGGTCGAAATGCAGTTCGCGATACAGATGCTGGAGCGGCTCGGCGCCCAGTTCATCGGCGATGCGCGCGGTGGCGATGTTGGAGCTGTGCACCAGCGTTTCGGGCACGTTCAGCCATCGGCGCATCGGGTGGTCGTCCTTGATGCGGAAGCCGGCGACCTGCAACGGTTCGGTCGCGTCATAACGCTTGGCCATGGAGGTGACGACGCCCCGGTCCATCGCCGCGCCGATGGAGAGCGGCTTGAAGGTCGAACCCAGTTCGTAACGGGCCTGCACCATATGGTTGCAGCGCGGCGATTCGCTGCACTTGGCGTTGGGGTAGGATTTGAGCTTATTGGGGTCGAACACCGGGATCGACGCCATGGCGATCACTTCGCCGGTGTTCGCGTCCAGCACGATCCCGCCCGCGCCCTTGGCGCTCTGCGCCACCATCTGCGCGTAAAGCTCGCTTTCCAGCGCCGCCTGCACCCGGCTGTCGATGGAAATGGCGAAGGGCTTGCCGCGCAACGCCGGATCGGTCAGCCGGTCGTTGAACGCGGCCTCCACCCCCATGCCGCCGGTGCCGTCCGCCTTGGGCGCAAAGCCCAGCACATGCGCCGCCAGCGTCCGTTGCGGGTAGAGCCGCTCCTTCTCGCGCGGAAATTCGATGCCGATCTCGCCCAGTGCGTTCACCGCCGCCACCTGTTCGGGCAGCGCCCGGCGACGCAGATAGGCCCAGCCCTTGCCGGTCAGCTTGGCATAGAGCGCATCCTCCGCCTCGTCGGGGAAAATCTCGTGCAGCTTGCGCGCCAGTTCGCGCGGATCGCCGATCAGCTTCGACGGACGCACCGCGATCGACCAGGCGTCCATCGTACGCGCCAGCGGCTCGCCATTGCGGTCGGTGATGTCGGCGCGGGCAGGCGCCATTATGCCGACGCCGTCACTCGCGCCGCCGCCAGCGAAAATCCCGACCCAGCTCAGCCGCACCACGACAATCATGGTGATCGCCACGAACAGCAATAGCAGCAGCATCAGCCGGTTATGGGCGATGGCGGTCCGGTTGACGCGTTGCCGCCCGGCGCGGACATGCGGCGGCTGGACGATGACGGTGGCCATCAGCGGTCCTTCTTGCGCTCACGCGCGGCGCGCGCGCTCAAATCGCCCAGCGTATTGTCGTCCAGCAACTTGGCGTCCAGCATCGCCATGCGCTCCGCCCGGCGCGCGACCGGATTGGGACGGGATGTGTCGGCGGGATCGGCCTTCACCTTGGCCTTGGCGGCGGGCGCAGCGGCGGCCGGGACATCGTCCTGCGCATGGGCGGTGCGGATGATCGCGATGTCGCTGCTGATCTGGCTGGCGGCGGGGCTCGCAGGCGCGGCCTGCGGGGCGGAGGGCAGGTCCGCGGGGGTTTCCACCATCGCCACCATCACTGGCGGGGCGACATAGGCGGGGCCGTTGGGCTGAATGCCGTCCAGCCGGGCGAGCGCCCGCTCCCCCTCCAGATATTGCTGAGCGGTGGGCGTGGTGTAGAGGAAATCCTCCGCATTCCAGCGTTCAAGCTGTCGCATGGAGGCGCGCGCGCCAAATTCCGTTTCCAGATACCGGATGTCGGCGCGGGCAGCCTCGATCCGCGCCCGCACCCGCATCAACTCATTGCGCTCGGTGCCGACGCCCAGCGACACCAGATAGGTCGCCAGCGCGCCCAGCGCGACCAGCAACACCCAGAACAGGCTCTGCAACCGCTTGACGGCGATCATCGCACAACACTCCTGGCGGTAAGGGAAGCGGGAACCGGGGCGGCGGTGCGGACGGCGCTGCGCAGCGTGGCGGAACGGGCGCGGGGATTGCGCGTCAGTTCCGCCATGCCGGGGCGCACGGCCTTGGCCGGGCGGTGAAATGTGGGGGCAAAGGTCGCCGTTCGCTCGGGCATATGGCGCGAGCCGCTCGATTCGCCGCCGCTGCGCCCCCGCAGGAACTGCTTGACGATCCGGTCCTCCAGACTGTGGAAGGTGACGATCGCCAGCCGTCCGCCCTCGACCAGCAGCGCCTCGGCCGCCTCCAGCGCGCGCTCCAGCTCCTCCAGTTCGCGGTTCACATGGATGCGGATCGCCTGAAAGGCGCGAGTCGCCGGATCCTTCTTCTCGTGCGGCTTGTGGCCCAGCGCGCGGCGTACCACGGCCGCCAGTTCGCCCGTGCGCTCCAGCGGCCGGGCTTCGACGATGGCGCGCGCCACGCGGCGCGAACGCGGCTCCTCGCCATAACGGTAGAGGACGTCGGCGATCTCCTGCTCCGGGGCGGTGTTCAGGAAATCGGCGGCGCTCTCGCCCGTCTGGCTCATCGTCATCAGCAGCGGCCCGTCCGACTGGAACGAAAAGCCGCGATCCGCCCGGTCGAGCTGCATCGACGACACGCCGATGTCGAGCACCACGCCCGCCACCTTGTCGATGCCGCGCTCCGCCAGCAATTCCGCCATGCGTGAAAATTCGCCCTCGATCAGGGCAATGCCGTGGGCGTCGGCCACAGCCCGCCCTTCACGGATCGCGTCGGGGTCGCGATCAAAGGCGAAAACTTGCGCGCCCGCGCGCGCCATCGCGCTGGAATAGCCGCCTGCGCCGAATGTGCCGTCGACATGCACCTCGCCCGGGGCAATGGCGAGGGCGGCGAGCACTTCATCCAGCAATACGGGGACATGGGCGGCGGCGGGGGCTTCGACCCGGCTCACTTGATCGCTCCCGCTGCGCGCTGTTCCAGCCAGCGGCGCGCCTTGTTGCGGATCAGCATTGGCCGTTCGGGGCTGTCGGCCAGCCGTTGCGGATCCCAGATCTGGAAATAGCGGCCCACGCCATAGAAGAAGGCGGCGTCGGTGATGCCCGCCTCCTCCTTGATGTCGGGGTGCAGCGCAAAACGGCCGCCATCGTCGAAATTCACGTCCTCGATCGTGCCGAGACGCCTTTCATGTTCCAGATCGGCGTTGAAGGCCCGCCCCGCCTCGCGCGCGGCGCGCTCCATTTCCTCCACCTCGGTGAACAGGTGCAGTTTGTGGGACAGACCAAAGCCGGTGGCGCAACCATTGTCAAAATGGATGGACAGGCACAGGCGATTGTCGCCGCCGCTGGCCATCCGGACCAGCTTGCGCATCTCCAGGGGCAGCACGAACCGGCCCTTGCCGTCCGCGACGCTGAATGCGTTGCCCGAATAGAGAATGAGTTCCGACACCCCTGAAAAATCGCCCTGTTGCGGGGGCGCAGGCCTCCCGCCGCCGGAACCGCGATTGCGACGCCCGGCGCACAGGACTCACCAAAGCCTGAGATCCCCAATGCCGATTTACGTATCAAGCATCCGGGTCGGTGAAAAGGGAAAAAGCGGGCAAAGCTGGGAAAAGCTGTTCAAACCTGGTTTTCAAGCCAATTCCCATCTATTCCCAGTTCGGATCGTCGTCGTCCCCTGGCGCGACATCCTCGGATTTCAGCCATTTCGCGACCCGCGCCCATGCCCGCCCCAACTCTGCCCATCCCAGCCCGGCCCAAAGCATTGCAGGCACGGGCGCGCGCCATCACTCCGGCGTCGGGGCGCGGACGGATGGGGGAGAGAAACAGATGCGAACGGGCGCCGGAAACGGCGGCGATCAACATCCGCAAAGCGCCATCGAACCATGCCGCCACCGACAGCCGGCGATTCACGGCTTTGGCTGGTCGTTATCGATGGGTTGGGTAAGGTTGGGATCGGGCACCAGATCCGGCACCACTTGCGCCTGATCGGCGGCGGGCTGCACGCCCAGTTCCACCAGCGGCTCCTTGGGCGCGACCGCATTGGCGGACAGGGTCGGCACGGCTGGCGGCGGCGCGGCGGCGTCGCCAAGCCGCGCCTTGTCGATGACGATGCTGGCCAGCCCGACAAGCAGGATGACGCCGGCCACCCCGGTCAGGCCGATCTGGATTCGCTGCAACGCTTCCTGGCGGCGATCATGCTGTGCCATGACGGCTTGTCGGCCTTCCTGCTGTCGCCGCGATCCGCGCGACGATCAATCCTTTTGCGCCAGCCAGGGGAAGATGGTCAAGCCCTTCGCCGCCAGCCATTCTCGGTTGTAAAGGGTCGACAGGTAACGGAAGCCGGTGTCGCACAGGATGGTGACAACCCGCTTGCCCGGCCCCAACCGCCGACCCAGCGCCACCGCGCCAGCGACATTGATGCCCGACGACAGGCCCAGGCACAGCCCTTCCTCGCTCAGCAGGCGGCGGACCCACTCCAGCCCTTCCTCATCGGAAATTTGGAACTGAGTGTCGATCGGCGCGCCGTCCAGATTGGCGGTGATGCGCCCCTGTCCAATGCCTTCGGCCACCGAACTGCCCTCGGCCTTCAATTCGCCATGGGCGTAATAATTGTAAAGCGCCGCGCCAAAGGGATCGGTCAGCGCGATGGTGATATCCTCGTCATGCGCCTTGAGGCCAAGGCCAACGCCCGCAATCGTGCCGCCGGTGCCCGCCGCGCAGGTGAAGCCGTCGATCCGGCCGTCCATCTGGGTCCAGATTTCCTCGGCCGTGCCGACGATATGCGCCTTGCGATTGGCGATATTGTCGAACTGGTTGGCCCAGATCGCGCCCGGCGTCTCTTCCGCGATCCGGCGCGAGGTATGGACGAAATGGCCGGGGTTGGAATAGGCTGCGGCCGGCACCGTCACCAGTTCCGCGCCCAGCGCGCGCAGCGTGTCCATCTTCTCGCGGCTCTGGGTTTCAGGCATGACGATGATCGTCTTATACCCCTTGGCGTTGGCGACCAGCGCCAGGCCGATGCCGGTATTGCCCGCCGTGCCCTCGACGATCGTGCCGCCGGGCTGCAACAGCCCCTTTTCCTCGGCATCGTTGACGATGAACAGGGCGGCGCGATCCTTCACCGATGCGCCGGGATTGGCGAATTCGCACTTGGCGTAAATGTCGCATCCGCTGGCTTGGGAAGGACCGGCAAGGCGCACGAGCGGGGTGTTGCCGATCAGGTCGAGGCTGTTGTTCTGGACGAGCATGGCGACGGCATAGCGGAGCGTGCGGCGCTTTGCCAAGCAAGGGAATGTCCATCCGCGCCAAGTCGCGCTTTGGCCCTGGGGAAGGCGCGCGCGTTAATATTTGCGCGCCAGCCTGTCTCATCCCGGCACGCCCCGAAATCGGGGCAGGAAAGAATAAGGATTTTGCGCTAAGGGCCGGGACGATGAAAGCGCATGCGATGGATAAGGCATTGATAGGTCGAGTGACGGCGCTGCTCGTCGCGCTGGCGCTGCTTGTCGTGCCGCATCTGCTGCCCGCCGCGCCGCTCGACCTGCTATCGGGCGCGCCCACCACGCCCGACCGCACCGAAAGCGCGAATCAGAATTTCCCCGGCTCCGCCTTCTTCTTCGCCGAAGGCGCTTTCGATCCGGTTCCCGGCGCGCAGCCCGCCCCCCACCTGCTGAAACTCGCCCGGCAGGTGACGAGCGCGCCCGCCATATCGTTCCGGGGCGCCACCGCCCTCGACAGCTATCGGGCGATGAATTGCCTGACCTCCGCCATCTATTATGAAGCCGCGAACGAACCGGACGAGGGCCAGCGCGCCGTCGCGCAGGTGGTGCTCAACCGCGTGCGTAGCCCGCTATGGCCCAACACCGTCTGCGGCGTCGTCTATGAAGGGTCGGAACGCACCGACATGCTGTGCCAGTTCACCTTCAGTTGCGATGGCGCCATGGCCCGCACCCCGCAGGCCGCCCAATGGGCGCGCGCACGTCGCGTGGCGCAGGATGCGCTGGCCGGGGCCGTCTATGCGCCGGTCGGCTTGGCGACCCATTATCACACGCTGGCGGTGCGCCCCAACTGGTCGGGCACGCTGACCCCGGTCGCCGTGGTGGGCGCCCATATCTTTTATCGCCTGCCCGGCCCGCGCGGCCTGCCGTCGGCCTTTTCCATCCGCTATGCCGGGCGCGAATGGCTTTCCGGTCCAGCGCGGCGGGACTGGTCGGCCCGTCCAATGCCCGCCGCCCCGCGTGAAATCATGGGACCGGCGCCATATTATACGGTCCCCGCCGCGCCCATCCCTGGCGCGCGTGCGTCGGGTGCAAAGCCGCAGGAAAGCCTGCCGGAATCGACGATCCGGCCGGAATGGCGCAACACCGGCCAGCCCATAATCTGATCTTTTTGCTGTTAACGCTGGGCCAACCATCGAAGCGGCTGGAATCGCGCCTTAATATTTTCCAAAATTTTTCGGGTGCGCGGGAACCCTTTTGGTCCGTCGAGGGTTCTTGTCTTCGGATAGCAAATCTTTTGCCCCCCGCTCTTGCTATCCACAAATGATGGGCCTGGAACGCAAATCCCCCCCCCGACGCGTTCCAGGCCCAAAATTTTTTCGCCCAATCCCAATCAGCCATTCCCCCGCCGCCAGCGCTTGCTGGAACGCGCCGCCGAAATGCGCGTTACCACCCTCGCCCCGGAACGGCCGCTCCCCTCTGCGGCCGACATGAGGAGACAGACTATGACCAAGAAATGGATCGCCGCCCTGATGCTGTCGGGATCGCTGATGCTCGCCGCCTGCAACACTGTTGAGGGCGCCGGCCGCGACGTGCAAAGCGCGGGGAAGGCTGTGGAAGACGCGGCAGATTAAATCCGCGAGGAGAGCGGGCGGCGGCGCATGCGCGCGATCAGGCGGGGTCTGCCGCCGCCGCTTCCTTCGCCTGTCGGCGGTCGGTGAACCAGATCGCTATGATCGTGATTTCGTAGAGCAGCAGCAGCGGGATGGCGAGCATCAGCTGCGACACCACATCGGGTGGGGTCAGCACCGCCGCCAGAATGAAGGCCGCAACGATCATGTAGCGGCGCAAACCGATCAACTGCGCGCGGGTGACGAACCCCGCCCGGTTGAGCAGCATGAGCAATACCGGCATCAGGAAACTGATGCCAAAGGCCAGGATGAACTGCATCACCAGCGTCAGATAGGCGTCGGTGCTGGGCAGCGCCTCCACCTCCAGGCCGCCGCTGTTGCCCTGAAATTGCAGGAAGAAATGGAAGGCCGTGGGCATCACCACATAATAGGCCAGCGCCGCGCCCATGGTGAAGAGCACCGGCGTCATCACCAGAAAGGGCAGCAGCGCCTTCTTCTCCTTCGCGTAAAGCCCCGGCGCGACAAAGGCCCAGAGCTGGTTGGCGATGATCGGGAAGGACAGCAGGAAAGCGCCGAAAAACGCCACTTTCACCTGCACGAAAAAGGCTTCGTACAATTTGGTGTAGACGAGCCGCCCGCCGCCGTCGCCAAAGGCTTCCTTCAACGGCTGCACCAGAAAGGCGAAGAGATGTTCGGAAAAATAGAAACAGACCGCGCCGGTGATGACCAGCGCATAGACGCATTTGAGCAGGCGCGAACGCAGTTCGATGAGATGGTCGAGCAAGGGCGCCTTGCTGTCGTCAATATCCATCATGTCGCGCCATCCCCCTTGGCCGGAGTCGGCCCGGCGACATAGGGCGGGCTGTCATGCGAGGCGGCAGGCGCGGGTTCGGCCACATAGGGCGGTTTTTCGACCGACGCCGATTCCGCGACGAAAGGCGGCTTGACGGGGGGCGAAGCCGTGTCCGTCCCGGCGACGGGAGAAGGCAGGGCCTCCATCACGGCGCCCGGCACGGTTTCAGGCGGATGCTCCGCCATGATCCGCCGGTTCTGGTCGGCCCATTTCTTTTCCAGCTCCTCCAGCTCCACTTCGCGCACCATGGCATCAATGCCGGTGCGGAAATGGCGCGCCATGCCGCGCGCCTTGCCGACGATCTGGCCAACCTTGTAAAGCGCGCGCGGCAAATCCTTGGGGCCGATGACGACCACCGCGACGATGACGATGAGCAGCAGCTCCGTCGAACCGATGTCGAACATGCGCCGTTAACGCCTGACCAGAGCCGCGTTCAGGCCTTGGTCTTTTCTTCGGTCGCGCTCACGCTGTCCGCTTCGGGCGCGCGCTGGCCCTCGATGCGGGTCGCGGGCTTGGCTGCGGGCGCGTCCTCATCATCGGCCATGCCCTTCTTGAAGCTCTTGATGCCCTTGGCGACGTCGCCCATCAGGCCGGAAATGCGGCCGCCGCCAAACAGCAGCATGATGACCAGGAGCACAATCACCCAGTGCATCAGCGAAAAGGAACCCATCTTAATTCTCCCGATATGAAGCCATATTAGGCTTCCTCGTCATCATTTTCTACAACGTATTGGCCGCCCGTTCCCGCCAGAGCCTCTTCCATCGCCAGATCGATGGGGTCGAGCAGCCCGGCGGCGCGCAGGTCGTCGATCCCGGGCAGGTCGCGGCGGCTGCTAAGCCCGAAATGTGACAGAAAATCGGGCGTGGTCGCATAAATCAGCGGCCGCCCCGGCGCCTCGCGCCGCCCGGCGGGCTGCACCCACCCCGCCTCCATCAACACGTCCAGCGTGCCCTTCGCCACCTGAACCCCGCGAATCGCCTCGATTTCCGCGCGGCTCACCGGCTCATGGTAAGCGATGATCGCCAGCGTCTCCATCGCCGCGCGCGACAGGCGGCGCGGTTCGTCGCGTTCCTGCCGCAAAATATGCGCCAGATCGGCGGCGGTCTGAAAATGCCAGCGGCCGCCGCGCTCCACCAGGTTGACGCCGCGCCCGGCATAATCCGCCGCCAGTCCTGCGAGCGCGGCGGGCAGGTCGCCGCCCTCGCCCACATGCTGGCGCAACTGCCCCAGGCTGAGCGGCTGGTCCGACGCGAACAATGCCGCCTCCACCGCGCGGGCAAAATCGTCCGGCTCCCCGATCATGCCCTCTCCCCGCCCCGATTGGCGGCGCGCAGATAGAGCGGCGCGAACATGCCGTCCTGCCATATATCCACCCGCCCCTGCCGCGCCAGTTCCAGCGCGGCGACGAAACTGCTGGCCAGCGCCGACCGGCCCAGCGCCGCATCCAGCCCTTCGGGCAGAAAATCCTCCAGCCGGTGCCAATCGATCGACGCGCCGACCAGCGCCCCCACCCGCCTTATCGCCTCGTCCAGCGTCATCACCGGCCGCCGGGCGACGACATGCACGACCGTCCGTGCGCGCGCCCGCACCCGGCCATAGGTGCGGATGAGGTCGAACAGGCTGGCGTCCCACTGCACCTTTCGGATGGTGCGAAGCCCTTCGGGCGCGGGGCGGACGAACACGTCGCGGCCGATACGGTCGCGCGCCATCAGCCGCGCGCCCGCATCGCGCATCGCCGACAAGCGTTGCAGCCGCAATGTCAGGCGCAGCGCCAGTTCCTCCGGGCTAGGCTCCGGCTGCGCTTCGCGCGGCAGCAGCAGCGCGGATTTGAGATAGGCGAGCCAGGCCGCCATCACCAGATAATCGGCCGCCAGTTCCAGCCGCAGCGCCCGCGCGCCCTCGATATAGGCCAGATATTGCTCGACCAGCGCCAGAATGGAAATTTCGCGCAGGTCGACCTTCTGCGTTCGCGCCAGCGCCAGCAACAGGTCGAGCGGCCCTTCCCAGCTTTCGAAGCTGACCGTCAGCACCTCCGGGCCGGGCAGCTGCGGCAAGGGCGCTGGCGTGAACAGGTCGGCCATCAGCCGATCATGCCGGAACGAGGCCGATCAGCGCGTCGCGCGTGGCGATCAGGCGGTCCAGCGACAATGGATCGCCGCCGCGCGTCACGCTGGCCATGGCGCGGTCGAGCCGGGCGCGCGAGGCTTCGCTGATGTCGGGCAGCGCCTCTGCAATCCCGACCATCTCGCCCATCCGCCCCCAGCAATTGAGCGCCAGGTCGCATCCGGCCGCGACCACCCCGACGGCGAGCGCTGGAATGTCCCCTTTCAGCGCCTTCATGTCCAGATCGTCGGACATCAACAGCCCGTCGAAGCCGATTCGTCCGCGGATGATCTCCTCGATCACGAAGGGCGACAGGCTGGCGGGGCGCTCCGCATCCCAGGCGGTGTAAACGATATGCGCCGTCATCCCCATCGGCGCGGCGCGCAGCGCGCGGAATGGCGCCAGGTCGACTGCCAGCGCCTCTTCACTGGCGGTGACGGTCGGCAATTCCAGATGGCTGTCGACCAGCGCCCGGCCATGGCCCGGCATATGCTTGACGATGCCGACCACGCCGCCGTCGGCCAGCCCCTCCAGCACTGCGCGGCCCAGCGCCGCGACCCGCATCGGTTCCGCGCCCAGAGTGCGGTCGCCCATGATGTCGCTGGCCCCGTCCTGCCGCACGTCGAGCAGCGGCAGCGCGTCGACGCTGATCCCCGCGTCGGCCAGGGTCGCGGCGATCGCCGCCGCATTGGCCCGCGCCGCCGCGATCGCGCTGGACGGCGCAATGTCGTAAAGCCGGTCGAAAATCTCCATCGGCGGGAATGCGGGCCAGTGCGGCGGCTGCATCCGCGCCACCCGGCCGCCTTCCTGATCGATCATGATGAGGAGGTCATCGCACCCGTGCAGCGCCCGCAGATCGTCGGTCAGCGCGCGCAGTTGCTCAGGGTCCACGATGTTGCGGCGGAACAGGATATAACCGGCCGGTTCCGCTTCGGCGAAGAAGGCGCGCTCGTCGGCGGTCAGTTCCGGCCCGGACAGGCCAAAGATCACGGGTTTCATAGGCGCGATGGTAGCGGCTGGAGCGGCGGCTGTCGAAGGGCTTTGTGGCCGGGCCGCTGCTCAATTGACGACGATGCAATTTTCGCCCGCGACCTTCAGCTTGCCGCACAACGTCGCCGACTGCGCGCCCGACAGCGCGCGCAGGCGATAGACGGTGCTGCCCCTCACTTCGGCGGGTTCGACCGCCATCGCCAGCGGCGCGAGATAGGCGAAACGGCGGCTGAGCCGCGACCAGGCGTCCTTCGCCCCGCTTTCGCTGCCATAGGCGCCCAACTGGATCATCGCGCCGGCGGGGGAAGCCTTGGCGGCGGGCGCCTGCGGCTTGCTGCCGGTCGCGTCGGCGACGGGCGCGGTCACGCTGGCCGCCGGGCGGGTCGCGGCGGGCGGGGCGGGACGCTCCCTGGGCGGAGTGGTCTGGGTGATCGGCGCTTCGGGCATCCGGCTGGCGTCGATATGGCCGTCGCGGGTCACGCCCTCGCTGGCGGCGAAGCTGGCGTCGCCCTCGCCCTGGAATTTGCGGGCGTCGGCCTCGTTGGCGAGCACCTTATAGTCGCCCTCCGGCGCGGCGATCAGCGTGCCCTGGTCCGCCAGGCCTTCGCCCCGGTTTTGCAGCCACCATATGCCGGTGACCACCCCGCCGATCAGCACCAGCGCGATCAGGATGAAACCCAGCAGGCTGAGCGGCGACACGCGATCTTCCTGCTCATCGTCCAGCGCGGGCTCCAGCCAGGGGAGACGGTCCTCGTCATCCAGGTCGAGCTGCCCGCGCCCATAATCGCCCATCGCCGAAAAATCCCTGTCTTCACTGCATCTCTGTCATGGCGGTGACGCCCATCAACGCCAATCCGTTGCGAATGATCTGCCCTATTCCCCGCGCCAAGAAAAGCCGCGTCGCGGTCAGCGCCGGATCATCGGGCAGGATGACCCGCGCCGACGGATCATCGTTGCCGACATTCCACCAGCCATGGAAGGCGGAAGCCAAGTCATTGAGATAAAAGGCGATACGATGCGGTTCGCGGGCCTGCGCGGCGCCTTCCACCACGCGCGGAAACTGGGCGGCGAGCTTGACGAGGCCCAGCTCCACCGTCCCAAGCCGGGACAGGTCGACAGCGGGCAGCGTGATCCCGGCCTCCTGCGTCCGCCGACCGAGCGAGGCAATGCGCGCATGGGCGTACTGGACGTAGAAGACCGGATTGTCCTTCGACGCCTCCACCACCTTGGCGAAATCGAAATCCATCTGCGCGTCGGCCTTGCGCGTCAACATGGTGAAGCGCACGACATCCTTGCCCACTTCGCCCACCACATCGGCCAGCGTCACGAAATTGCCCGCGCGCTTGGACATCTTCACCGGCTCGCCATCGCGCAGCAGGCGGACCATCTGAATGAGCTTCACGTCGAAGCGCGCCCGCCCTTCGGTCAGCGCCGCGACGGCGGCCTGGATGCGCTTGACCGTGCCCGCATGGTCCGCGCCCCATATGTCGATCAACTGGTCGGCGGATTGCGCCTTCTGGTAATGATAGGCCATGTCGGCCCCGAAATAGGTCCACGACCCGTTCGACTTTTTAATGGGCCGGTCCTGATCGTCGCCGAACTTGGTGGACCGGAACAGCGGCAGCTCCACCGGCTCCCAGTCTTCGGGCGTCTCGCCCTTGGGCGCTTCCAGCACGCCGTCATAGACAAGATCATGTTCGCGCAGCCAGGCTTCGGCGGCCTCGGGCTTGCCCGCCGCCTGCAATTCGGCTTCCGACGAGAATATGTCGTGATGAATGCCCAGCAGCGCCAGGTCGCTGCGGATCATGTCCATCATCCGCGCGACGGCAAAGGTGCGGAACGTGACGAGCCATTCGCTCTCCGGCGCGGCGACGAAGCGGTCGCCATGTTCGGCCGCCAATGCCTGACCCACCGGGACCAGATAGTCGCCGGGATAGAGGCCTTCGGGAATGTCGCCGATATCCTGCCCCAACGCCTCGCGGTAGCGCAGATGCGCCGACCGGGCGAGCACATCGACCTGCCCGCCCGCGTCGTTGATATAATATTCGCGGATGACCTTGTGCCCGATCGCCTCCAGCAGTGTGGCGAGCGCGTCGCCGACCACCGCCCCCCGGCAATGGCCCATATGCATGGGGCCGGTGGGGTTGGCGGAGACATATTCGACATTGACGATGACGCCAGCGCCGCTGTCGGACCGGCCATAGACGTCGGCCGCCGCGTGGATCGCCTCCAGTTCGGCGGTCCAGGTCGCGTCGGTCAGCCGCAGGTTGATGAAGCCCGGCCCGGCGATGGCGGCGCTGTCCACCGCGTCCAGCGCCTCCAGCCCGGCGACGATCTTTTCGGCTAGCGCGCGCGGGTTCGTGCCTGCGGGCTTGGCCAGCACCATGGCGGCATTGGTCGCCATGTCGCCATGGGAAGGGTCGCGCGGCGGCTCGACCGTCACCGCCTTGCGGCTGAGGCCCGGCGGCAACGCGCCCTCGGCCTCCAGCGCGTCGAGCACGGCGTTCAGATGGGCGGTGAAACGGGTATAGAGAGACACGGGGGCAGTTCCTCGAAAAGCTTTGAACCCGTTCGGGCCGAGCCGGTCGAAGGGCCCTGCACTTTCTGGAACAGAAGAACAGCCCTTCGACATGCTCAGGGCGAACGGTTATTGGGGTTCGTCCTCAGCGGGTCGCGTTATATCGCAACTGATCCTGCGTCAGGTTGAAACCGACGAGCAGGTCGAAACTGGTTCGCTGCAACGCCGCCTTCACCTCCGGCCGGGCGAAGGGGTCGAGCGCCGCATCGGCGTCGCCCGCCTTGCGCTTCTGGGTGATGAGATCCTGGATATCGGCGGGCAGCGTCGCGGCCGCCTTGTCGACATAGGATGCCGCCGTGGCGGTGGCGCTGGTGCGATACTGGCCGGGCGCGAAATTGAGCGTCACCTGCCCAACCCGCTTGGCGATCACGGCTTCGCCGCCGCGCGTCACGACAGAGAAATAGGGCAACGTCACCTGCCGCGCATCAGCGGCGTCGGTGCGGCGAGCGTTCACGACGAAGGTCGCCTGCGTATAAAGCTGTGGCCCGTCTGTGCAGGTAGAGCGCAGGTCGGTGATGTTCGCCACCACGTCGATCGCGCGGGAATCGGTGCTCTGCGGCGGATTGAACAGCGTCACGTCGCCGGTATAGGCCGGCACCGCCGCCGACGGGCAGGCCGAACGCACTGCGACGATGCCGCCGGTCGCGTCGATTTCCCCCTTCCGCGAGCAGCCCGCAAGGGCCAGGGCCGCCATGCCGGTCAGCGCGATACGGGAAAATGTCGGTCGGAAAGATACGATCACTGGGCAATCCCTTGGGAACAGGCGATGGGCCTCATTATCCGGCATGTGCCCCCCGCGCAACCGAAAGCAGGACCGGCTGTGAAGCGCCCCTTTCATCATGCGCGCCTTTCGCCTAAGTGCCCGGACATGACCGCCGACGCCCCCGCCGCCCGCCCGCCCCTGAAGCTGCTGATCGCCGCGCCGCGCGGCTTTTGCGCCGGGGTCGACCGCGCCATCGTCATCGTCGAAAAGGCGATCGAAAAATATGGCGCGCCTGTCTATGTCCGCCATGAAATCGTCCACAATAGATATGTGGTCGACAATCTGAAGGCGCAGGGCGCGGTGTTCGTCGAGGAACTGGACCAGGTGCCAGACGGGATGCCGGTCGTCTTTTCCGCCCATGGCGTGCCCAAGACCGTGCCCGCCGACGCGCAGGCGCGCGACCTGCCCTTTCTCGACGCCACCTGCCCGCTGGTCAGCAAGGTGCACCGCCAGGCGGAGCGGCAGGTGGAGGCCGGTCGCCATATCCTGTTCATCGGCCATCGCGGCCATCCCGAAGTGATCGGCACATTCGGCCAGGTGCCCGAAGGGGCGATGACGCTGATCGAGACGGAGGCGGACGCGGAGAATTTCGCGCCGCAGGACACCGACAATCTGGCTTTCCTGACGCAAACGACCCTGTCGGTCGACGATACCGCCGCCATCGTCGCCATCCTTGAACGGCGTTTCCCCACCATCGCCGCGCCCAAGGGCGAGGATATCTGTTACGCCACATCCAACCGGCAGGCGGCGGTGAAGGCCATCGCCGGGCGGTGCGACGCGATGCTGGTGATCGGCGCGCCCAACAGTTCCAACTCGCTGCGACTGGTCGAGGTGGCCGAACGCGCGGGCATCCCCGCCCGGCTGATCCAGCGCGCGCAGGACATCGATTTCGACTGGCTGGGCGGCGCGCAGACGGTCGGCATCACCGCCGGGGCATCCGCGCCCGAAATTTTGGTGCGCGAGGTGGTCGACCATCTCGGCACACGATTCGCGATCACCGAGGAACAGGTTGAAACCGCGCGGGAAACCGTCGCGTTCAAGCTGCCGCGCGGGCTGGAGGCGGCATAAGCCATGGCCGTCTATACCCATGTTCCAGCCGAGGAGATTGACGCCTTCCTCACCCGCTACGACGCCGGCCGGCTGGTGTCAGCCAAGGGCATCGCCGAAGGGGTGGAGAACAGCAATTACCTGCTCGAAACCACGGGAGCGGATGGCGCAGGTCAGTCTGGAAGCCATCGCTACATCCTCACCCTTTATGAAAAGCGGGTGGACGAAGCCGACCTGCCCTTCTTCATGGACCTGCTCGACCATCTGGGCGCGCGCGGCTGCCTGGTTCCCCGCTTCATCGCGGATCGCGAGGGCAACAGGCTGCAACAGCTCGGCGGACGCCCGGCCTGCCTGATCGAATTTCTGACCGGCATTTCCGTCACCGAACCGACACCCGATCAGGCGCGCGCGGCGGGCGCGGCCCTGGGCGAACTACACAAGGCGGCAGAGGGCTTTGCGGGCAAGCGGCGCAACGCGCTCGACCTTGCCGGATGGCATGATCTGGCGGCGAAATGCGGCGATGATTTCGATGTGATCGCGCCGGGCCTGAAAGCCCGCGTCGCGCAGGAACTGAGCTACCTCGATGTCCATTGGCCCGGCGACCTTGCTCGTTCGGTCATCCATGCCGACCTTTTCCCCGACAATGTGCTGATGCTGGGGGATGCGGTGACGGGGCTGATCGACTTTTATTTCAGTTGCACCGACATCCGCGCCTATGACCTTGCCGTCACCCACAGCGCCTGGTGCTTCAGCAATGACGGCGCGACCTTCTTTGCGGATCGCGCGGCAGCGATGGGCGCGGGCTATGCCGCGACGCACGGCCTGACCGACGCCGAACGCGCCGCCTTCCCGATATTGTGCCGGGGGGCGGCGCTGCGGTTCCTGCTGACGCGCGCCTATGACTGGATCAACACGCCCGCCGACGCGCTGGTCACGCGCAAGGATCCGCTTGCCTTCCAGCGGCGGCTGGATTTTTACGCCAGCGCCGATCCGGCGGTGCTGCTCGGCGCATGAGCGATCTTCCTCAGGTCGACATCTTCACCGACGGCGCGTGCAAGGGCAATCCCGGCCCCGGCGGCTGGGGCGCTGTGCTGCGCTTTGGCGACAAGGAACGCGAGCTGTCAGGCGGCGAGGCGGACACGACCAACAACCGGATGGAGATGATGGCCGCGATCGAGGCGCTCAACGCCCTCAAGCGCCCCTGCGTCGTGCGCCTGCACACCGACAGCAAATATGTGCTGGACGGCATCACCAAATGGGTTTTCGGCTGGCAGAAAAAGGGCTGGCGCACGGCCGACAACAAGCCGGTGAAGAATGTCGAGCTATGGCAGGCGCTGGTCAAGGCGGCGGCGCGCCATCAGCTTAGCTGGATCTGGGTCAAGGGCCATGCCGGGCACCCGGAAAATGAGCGCGCCGACGCGCTGGCCTGCGCCGCGGCGGAGGCGATGCGCTGACGGCTTTGCCTCAGCGCGCCGAAGCCGGGCAGGCCCGCCGCCGATAGCGCCAGTTGCCCAGATGCGCGGCCGCCAGCATCAGGCCACCCGCCAACGTCGCCGCCGTTTCAGCCAGCCCCTCCTCACCCAGCGCCAGCCCAGCCGCCATGCACGACAGGCCCAGCACGCCCGCCGCCAACGGCACAGGCCGACCATGCCGACGCCATCCCGACAACAGGGCAAAGGCGCTGGTCGGCGCCGCCAGCGCCAGCACGATGGCATGGAAATGCGGGCCTGGATCAATCCTCGCGGTCAGCGCAGGCAGCAGCCCAAGCAATACCGGCAGGAGCAGACAATGGACCATGCAGGCAAAGGATGCGCAGACCGCTAAACCATCCAGCCCGTCGTCCAGACGGTTCTTCAACAAACGCATATCCATACCGAGCCTTCAACATCCAATCGCGCGGCGCATATGATATAGTATATCATTTGTTGCAAGGCCCGGCCGCGTCTTTTCATGCGCGGCCTGCGGTCAATCCGTCCCTTGCAGGATCGCCGCATAGGGCGCGGCATCAACATTCGCCCCCGACAGGACGATGGCGATGGGCGCATCCGAGCGCGGGGCAAGGTCTTGGAGCAGCGCCGCCAGCGCCACCGCGCCGCCCGGCTCCACCACCAGCTTCAACGTCTCGAACGCATAGCGCATGGCCGCGCGCACCTGTGCGTCGGTGACGGCCAGCCCGCCCGTCAGCAGGGCGTGATTGATGGGAAAAGTCAGTTCCCCCGGCATCGGCGCCAGCAAGGCGTCGCAGATGCTGCGCGCGTCGGGCGTAACCGCCTCGCGCCGCCCGCTCGCCAGCGACCGGGCGGTATCGTCAAAACCTGCGGGTTCCACGGCGTAGATCGCCACATCGGGCATCGCTTCACACACCGCCGTCGCAACCCCGGCGATCAGGCCGCCTCCGCCGCAACAGACGAGGATGGCGAACAGAGCCGCCCCGGCTTCCGCCGCCTGCTCCATGATCTCCAGGCCCACCGTCCCCTGCCCCGCCATCACCAGCGGATCGTCAAAGGACGGCACGAGCGTCGCCCCGCGCTCCGTCGCCAGCGCGGTCGCGATCGCCTCGCGGCTCTCCGTAAAGCGGTCATAGAACAGGATTTCCGCGCCCAGCGCGCGCGTGCCCGCCACCTTGATCTCGGGCGCATCGGCGGGCATCACGATGGTGGCGGGCATGTCCAACATCCGCGCCGCATTCGCCACGCCCAGCGCATGATTGCCCGATGACCAGGCGACCACCCCCGCCGCCCGCCGTTCCGGCGCGATCCGGGCAAGCCGGTTATAGGCGCCGCGAAACTTGAACGCGCCGCCATGTTGCGCCCCTTCGAACTTGATGAGCACGCGCCGGCCCATACGCGCATTGAGCGCCGCATTTTCGAGCAGAGGCGTGCGCACGGCGACGCCGCGCAGCAGGTCGGCGGCGTCGCGGACATCGCGGGCGGAAATGGCGAAATTGGTCATGGGCGTCGGGTTAAGCCAGTCGAGCGGGACAGAAAAGGGCCGGTCGACGCGAAAAGGGCGCCCGGTTCGCGCCGGACGCCCTTAGCTGACATATTATCCAGGAAGTGCGCGCGTCAGACCTTCATCACGGTTGCGACGGCGGACCGGAACTTGGCCATGTCGGCGGCCGAACCCACGGTCACGCGCGAAACATTGGGCCAGATCGGCCAGTTGCGGCCGATCTGCACCTTTTCGGGCGTCGTCAGCATCGCGGCCTGCACTTCCTTGGCGGGCTTCTTCCAGTTGACCATGAACATGTTGGCATGGCTGCCCGGCTGCACCTCAATGCCTTTGCTCGTCAGCCAAGCGATGGTTTCCTCCCGGTTGGCGGTCATTTCGGCGCGACGCGCCTTGATCAGGTCGGCTTCGGTGTAAACCGCATTGCCACAGGCCATGGCGGTGATCGACAGGCCGCCCGCGGTGGGGCCGAACAGATTGAGGCGCTTGTGCACTTCGGGATCGGCGAAGGTCAGACCCAGGCGAATACCGGCCATGCCAAACAGCTTGGAGAAGGTCCGCATGACGATAATGTCCTTGCGGGCGCCGATCAGGCTGGCGGCGCTGGGCGCTTCCGAGAAGTGGATATAGGCTTCGTCGACCAGCAGCATGGCGTCGGCCGGCTTGTTGTCGAGCAGCCACTGGATGTCGGCCAGCGGGGTGATCGTGCCGGTCGGGTTGTTGGGCGTGCAGATATAATAGAGCCCGGCATTGGGGTTGGCGGCCAGCATCGCCTTCACGTCATGGCCCTTGCCAATGGCCTGCGGAGCCTTGGCGATGGGGGCCTTGATGAAATCGGCGGTGCGCCAGGCCGATTCGAACGTCGGGTCGGCGGTCACCAGGCCCTTGGTCGGCGAGCAGAAAGCCGCGACCGAGCTGACCAGCGGGCCGCCCGAGCCGGGCCACACCATGACGTGCGATTCGGGAATGCCCTCGACAGCGGCGACGGTCTTGACCAGTTCGCCGCGATAATTGTCGGGATCATACCAGTTGCCGAAGGTGCCGGCTTCGGCGATCGCGCCGATGCCCGACGGGAAGGGGCCGGTCCAGCATTCGTTGGCGCCGATGCGCACGGCGCCCTTGATGCCGCGGCCAGCCTGCTGCTGGGCGAAGGCGGGCGCGAGCAGCATCTGGTGCGCGGCGGCGCCCGCGCCGATCAGCGCGGCGACCCGGCCCAACTGGCGCCGCGAATAGCCGCGCTCCATCAGGTCTTCCTTGGCGTCCTTTTCCAGTTCCAGCATCATGGTCATGTCGTCCGTCCCTTCAGCATCAGCTTTGGATGTTTTCATTCCCCAAAGACGAAGCGGCGGCGCATTTCCACAATGCGCCGCCGCCCAGAATGTTAAAATTTTGGACGAGAAGGCCGGTCAGAGCTTCAGCACCTTCGCCACCGCGTTGCGGAAGGCGACCATATCGGTCGCCGACCCCACGGTCACGCGCGAGACATTGGGCCAGATCGGCCAGCTGCGGCCGATCTGCACATTCTCCGCCATGATCGCGGCCTGCATGTCCTTGGCGGGCTTGCCCCAATCGACCATGAACATGTTGGCGTGGCTGCCAGGCAACGCCTTGACGCCCTTCTTGTTCAGCCAGTCAACGGTTTCGTTGCGGTTGGCGGTCATTTCCGCGCGGCGCGCCCTGATCAGGTCGGCCTGCGTCACAGACACCATGCCGCAGGCGACAGCCGTCATCGGCAACATGCCGGTCACCTGACCGCCGTCATAGCGCATCATCTTGTCAGTGAGCGCCGGGCTGGCGATGGTGAGGCCGAGGCGCATGCCGGCCATGCCGAACAGCTTGGAGAAGGTGCGCAACACGATCACATCGTCGCGCGCGGCGGCCAGCGACGCCGCGTTCGGGCCGTCATACCAGTGGATATAGGCTTCATCGACCAGCAGGATCGCGTCCTTGGGCTTGTTGTCGGCCAGCCACTGAATGTCGGCCAGCGGCGTCATCGTGCCGGTCGGGTTGTTGGGCGAACAGACATAATAGACGCCCGCATTGGGGTCGGCCGCCAGCATCGCCTTCACGTCATGGCTGAAATCGGGCTTCAGCGGCGCCTTCGTCACCTTGGCGCCGATCCAGGCGCCGGTGCGCCAGATCGCTTCATAGGTGGGATCGGCGGTCACGATGCCGCGCGTGGGCGACGCGAAGGTGACGGGCACGCGGCTCAGCGGATCGCTGGACCCGGGCCAGGCCAGAATGCGGTCGACCGGCACGCCTTCCACGCTGGCGACGGCGTTCAGCAGCGTCGCATGCTCATTGGTCGGCTCATACCAGTTGCCCTCGGTCACGCGCTTCATGGCGGCTTCGGCGGCGACGGGGAACGGGCCGGTCCAGCATTCATTGGCGCCGATGCGCACCGCGCCCTCCACGGCCTTGGCCGCCTGTTGCGCGGTCGCTTCCGAAAAGCGCGCCAGGGCGACGCCCGCGCCCAGCATGGCGGCCACCTTGCCGATCTGGCGACGGGAATAGCCCCGGTCCATCAGATCCTGTTCGCATTCCTTCGACAACGCCTGGGTCATAAACTCATCCTCCGCTCTCGCGAGTCCTAGGGTTTCACAGTCCAGCAACGAAGCAACCATGTTTTTCCGCAGCCGCAAAGCAGGCCAGTTACGCGATATTGGCCTGCTTTTGCGCTTTGCCGCAAAGCCTGACTTGCCGCTCTGCAAAACGAAAGCGCATGGCAAGCGGCGAAATGATCTGATAGCCCATTATCATGCCCAGTTCGCCCGTCACCGCCGCCCGCCAGATTTTGATCCGCCTGCAGGAAGTGATGGCGGCGCGCACCGGCGCGCAGGCCAAGCTGAACAAGGTGGTGGAGATCATCGGGCAATCGCTGTCGAGCGAGGTCTGCTCCATCTATCTGGTGCGCGAAGGGGTGCTGGAACTGTTCGCCACGCGCGGCCTCAGCCAGGAGGCGGTGCATGTCACCCGCATGGCCATGGGCGAAGGGCTGGTCGGCCTGATCGCCACCAATGTCGAGGCGCTGAACCTGGACGAGGCGGCCAGCCACCCCGACTTTTCCTATCGTCCTGAAACCGGCGAAGACCGTTTCCACAGTTTCGCCGGGGTGCCGATCGTGCGGCGCGAACGGGCGATCGGCGTGCTGTGCGTCCAGCATGTCGAGCCGCGCAAATATGAAGATGTGGAGATCGAGGCGCTCCAGACGGTGGCGATGGTGCTGTCCGAACTGATCGCCAACGCCGAACTGGCCGATGACGGTCCGCTCGACACGCGGGTGCAGGATACCGGCGCCAATGTGATGACCGGCCTGCAACTGGTGCTCGGCATGGCGCGCGGTCACGCCGTTTTTCACCAGCCGCGCATCCACATCGAACATACGGTGGCGGAAGATACCGAGGCCGAACGCCAGCGCGTCCTGACCGCCTTTGCGCGGATGCGCGAACAGATCGACAGGATGACCGGCCAGGCCGAATTCGGCACCGAGGGCGAGCATCAGGAGGTTCTCCAGACCTACAAGATGTTCGCCTATGACGAGGGCTGGAGCCGCCGCATCAACGAGGCGATCGACAGCGGCCTGACCGCCGAGGCGGCGATCGAGCGCGTGCAGCAGCACACCAGAATGCGGATGCGCCAGATCGACGACCCGCTGTTGCAGGACCGGATGCACGATCTGGAGGATCTGGCCAACCGGCTGCTGCGCATCGTGTCGGGGCAACTGGGCACGGCGGCGCAACTGGGCCTGCGGCAGGACGCGATCCTCATCGCGCGCAATCTTGGCCCCGCCGAACTGCTGGAATATGATCGGCGGCGCTTGAAGGGCGTGATCCTGGAGGAAGGATCGCTGACCGCGCATGTCACCATCGTTGCGCGCGCCATGGGCGTGCCGGTGCTGGGCCGCGTGCGCGACATTCGCCACCGGGTGAACGAAGGCGACCTCATCCTGATGGACGTCGCCGCCAATACGCTCATCATTCGCCCGTCCGCCGACATGGACGAGGCTTTCGAGAGCAAGCTGCACGTCACCCAGAAACGCCGGGCGGAGTTCGCCGCCATGCGCGACCTGCCGTCGGTGACCACCGATGGCCAGCGAGTCGCGCTGATGGTGAACGCTGGCCTGCGCGAGGATGCGCAGGCGCTGGACGTCGTTGGCGCAGACGGCATCGGCCTGTTTCGCACCGAATTCCAGTTCCTGGTGTCGGCCACCCTGCCCCAGCGCGAAAAGCAGCAGCGTCTCTATAAGGACGTGCTTGATGCGGCGGGCGACCGCCCCGTCATCTTCCGCACCGTCGACATCGGCGGCGACAAGGCGCTGCCCTATATGCAGCGCGAGGATGACGAGCAGGAAGACAATCCCGCCATGGGCTGGCGGGCGCTGCGGCTGGCGCTGGAACGCGACGGCCTGATGAAGGTGCAGGCCCGCGCCCTGCTGGAAGCGGCGGCGGGCAAGGTGCTGCACGTCATGTTCCCGATGATTTCCGAGCCGTGGGAATTTGACGCGGCGAGGGCGCTGGTCGAACATCAGCGCGCCTGGCTGGCCACGCACAAGAAAAAGCTGCCGGTCGCGGTCCGCTATGGCGCGATGCTGGAAGTGCCGGCCCTTGCCGAAGTGCTCGATATCCTCTTGCCGAAGCTCGATTTCCTGTCGATCGGCACCAACGACCTGACCCAGTTCCTGTTCGCCGCCGATCGCGCGCATCCCAAGCTCGCCGAACGCTATGACTGGCTGTCGATCGCCATATTGCGCTTCATCAACCGGGTCGTCCTGGCCTGCGACGCGCACAATGTGCCCGTGGGCGTCTGCGGCGAAATGGGCGGGCGCACGCTGGAGGCGATGGCGCTCATCGGGCTTGGCATCCGTCGCCTGTCGATCACCCCGGCGTCGGTCGGACCGGTCAAGGCGATGATCCGCTCGATCGACGCCGCCGCGCTGCAGCAGGATTTGCGCCAATGGCTGGCCGATGGCGCCACCGATATTCGCGCCCGCCTGACTTCATGGGCAAAGCTGCGCGAAATAGAGATAAACTGACCGCGACATTCCCCCGAGCGGCGTTGACAATGCGGCGCACAGGATGAGAGAAGGCGGCGCCTGAAAAGTCGCGGAGCAGCATGACAGACGAAACCCCCATCGAAGGCGGCATCCCTGCCGCCATGCAAGGATCGTTGGATATGGACAGCCCCGGCGCGACCCTGCGCCGCGCCCGCGAAGCAAAGGGCATGAGCCTGGCGGAGGTGGCGGCCAGCACACGCGTCGCCCAGCGTCAACTGGAAGCGATCGAGGCGGATGATTTTTCCGCCCTGCCCGGCATCCCCTACGCCATCGGCTTCGCCCGCGCCTATGCCCGCGCCGTCGGGGCCGACGAAGTGGCGATCGCCGCCAAGGTGCGTCAGGCCGTGCATGCGTCCGACATGGGCGCCAATCGCTATGAAATGTTCGAACCGGCCGATCCGGCGCGCGTGCCCACGCGCTTGCTCGCCTGGACGGCGGCCATCGTCGCGCTGATCGTGGCGGCCGGTTTCGGCATCTGGCGGACGCAGATGTTCACCGCACCGACGGCGCAGGAAGCAGCGCAGGACATCGGCGTTGAGCCGAACGCGCCGGCGCAGCGGACGGCCGCCTCCGCCCCTGCTCCTGCTACAGCGGGTCCGGTAGTGCTGACCGCCAGTCAGGACGTATGGCTGCGCATTTATGACGATGCGGGCGAGCGGCTGAAGGAAGGAACGATGAAGGCGGGCGATACCTTCACCATTCCCGCCAACGCCAGCAACCCGATGATTCTGACCGGGCGGCCGCAGGCGCTGGCCGTGACTGTCGGCGGCGTCGCCGTGCCGCCGCTCGGCCCGCCCGACCGAAGCATTTCCGACGTCCCCGTCAGCGCCGCCGCATTGCTGGCGCGCGCCGCCCAAGCGCCTGCGCAGGCGACGCCCCCGGCCGTGACGCCCGCGCCCGTTCGTCGGACACCCGCACCCAGCCGCCCGCGAACGGTTGCGCAGGAGCCTTCAGAATCCACCGCCCCGGCATCGACCCCGGCCGCCGCACCCACCACGCCGCCAGCAACGACACCGGCCCCGGCGCCCGCCGCGCCGGAGGGCGGATTGGCGTCGCCGGGCAATTGAACCAAATCGACCGCTTTACCGCGGCGATTTAGCGCCTATGGTTAAAGGCCAGACACATATAGTCGGGGATCTACCATGCGTTACCCTTCGCTCGCGCTATCTTGCAAGCTGACCACGTCGGCCGCGATACTCGCCCTCTCGGCTCCGGTTCTGGCCCAGACGGTGGATGTCCGGGTCGACCGGCTGGAGAGGGAAATGCGCGCGGTGCAGCGCAAGGTTTTTCCGGCGGGCGCGCCGATCGAGGCGGAAATCACCCGCCCCGCGACGCCTGCGCCTTCATCTGGCACACCCGCATCGACGCCCGTTTCCGACCTGATGGCGCGGGTCACCGCGCTGGAATCGCAACTGGCCGCGCTGACCGGCGCGACCGAGGAAAACGCCTACAAACTCAAACAGCTTGAGGAAGGCTTCAACCGCTACAAGGCGGAGATCGAACCGCGCCTGCTGGCGGCCGATCCCCCGCCCGCCCCGGCGGCGACGCCCGCGCCCTTCACCCCAGCGCCGACGCCAGCCCCGGCCCCGGCAAAGCCCGCCGCCGCCAAGCCGGCGCCAGCCAAGCCAGCGCCAGTCCCGACGCCCGCCGCCGCCGCGCCCTCCGACGCGCGCAAGACCGCCGTCGCCGCCATCGAACGCCCCGATACCGGCGACGCTGCTGCCGACGCCTATACTTATGGCTTTCGCCTGTGGGATGCGAAATTCTATCCCGAGGCCCAGGCCCAGTTGAAGGCGACGGTCGACAAATATGGCGACAGCTCTGTCGCCAGCCGCGCCAATAATCTGCTCGGCCGCGCCTATCTCGACGATGGCAAGCCCGCGCTGGCCTCCGTCGCATTCTACGAAAATTACCAGAAGCGCCCGCGCGGCGATCGCGCCGCCGACAGCCTGACCTATCTGGGCGAAGCGCTGATCCAGTTGAAAAAGCCCGCCGACGCCTGCAAGGTCTATGCGGAACTTGAGCAGGTCTATGGCGAGGGTCTGTCGTCCACCCTGCGCGGCATGATGGAAAAGGGCCGCGTGCGCGCCAAGTGCAGTTGATCCGGTGAGCGATCCCGCCGGGGTCGATCCCGCCTTCCGCGCCGCCATGGCGCGTATGGTCGGCGATGATCCCGCCATGCGCCTGGGCATCGCCGTTTCGGGCGGCCCCGACAGCATGGCCCTGCTCGATCTGGCAGCGCGCGCTTTCCCCGGCCGGGTGATGGCGGCGACGGTCGACCATGGCCTGCGCGCAGAAAGCGCCGGTGAAGCAGCGATGGTCGCCCGCTGGTGCGCGACGCAGGGCGTGTCGCATGAAACGCTGCATCCCGCGTCGCCGCCCGATGGAAACATCCAGAACTGGGCACGGTCGGCGCGCTATGCCGCGCTGAACGACTGGCGCATCCGCCATGGCGTCGACTGGCTGCTGACCGCCCATCATGCCGACGACCAGATCGAAACCATGTTGATGCGACTGAACCGGGGCGCGGGGCTTTCCGGGCTGGCGGGCATCCGGCCGCGCAACGGCGCCATCATCCGCCCGCTGCTCGACTGTCGCAAGGGCGACCTGCTGGACTATGTGGTGGTGCGCGCGATGCCCTTCGCCACCGATCCCGGCAATGCTGACCCCCGGTTCGACCGGGCGGCGTTGCGCGCCCGGCTGGCGCAGGCGGACTGGCTCGATCCGCGCGCCGCAGCCCGCTCCGCCGCCGCGCTTTCCGAATGCGAAGCAGCGCTCGACTGGGTCGTCGCCGATCTTGCCGCGCGCCACGTCAGCGGGCAAGGCGACGCCATCCGGCTCGACCGCACCGACCTGCCGCGCGAACTGCTGCGGCGGCTGCTGCTGCACATGCTGCATCGTGCCGACCCGTCCGCCGCCCCGCCCCGGGGCGACACCGTCGATCGCCTGATCGCTTCGGCGCTGGCGGGCGGCAGGGGCAGCATCGGGGACTGGCTGCTCGCGGGCGACCAGCATGGCTGGACTTTGTCGCCCGCCCCGGCCCGACGGACCTGATTAAAGGCGACGACGCGCCGCATGTGCCGACCGCCTGACCTTGTTCCCCAGCCCCGGTGACTGGGCGTTAACCATGAATCGGTTAGCATCCGGTCCAACATCCCTCATGGAAAGACCGGCATGTTCGAATTTGCGGCTGTGACCTGTGGCTTTGCGATCTCGATCGTGTTGTCGGTGCTGACCCGCAATCACCGGCTGGCGCGCCCGCATCCGCCGGTGCTGCTCTATCTTGGCTATATGCTGTGCGGCCTGTGCGCGGGGACATCGCTGATCCTCGCCACCATTGCGCTGGCCATGGCGACGGGCTGAATGCGAATGGTCCGCGCCGCTTGCGCTTTGGCGGTTCTCGCCTATCTTGTGGGTTGAAAGAGAGTGCCATGAACGACGACAAGGAACCCCAGGCCAACCCCTGGATAAAAAGCGCCATGATCTGGGCGGGCGTCATCGTCGCCCTGCTTCTGTTCGTGCAATTGATCGACAACCGCGGCGCAGCGGCTGGCGGGACCGGCATCGCCTATTCCGAATTTCGCGCCAAGGTGGCCGAAGGCCAGGTGAAGGAAGTGGCCGTCGCCACCGACCGCATCACCGGCATTCTCGCCAATGGCCAGAAATTCACCACCGTCCCGGTCAACGACCCAGGCCTCGCCACCCTGCTCGACGACAATAATGTCAAATATTCCGGCCAGCCGGAAGAACAGCCGAGCTTCTGGCAGATCCTGCTCTATCAGTCGCTGCCCTTCCTGCTGATCCTGGGCATCGCCTTCTTCGTGCTGCGCCAGATGCAGAAGGGCGGCGGCGCGGGCGGCGCGATGGGCTTTGGCAAGTCCAAGGCGAAGCTGCTGACCGAAAAACATGGCAAGGTCACCTTCGACGATGTCGCGGGCATCGACGAGGCGCGTGAGGAATTGCAGGAAATCGTCGAATTCCTGAAAGATCCCAGCAAGTTCGCGCGCCTGGGCGGCAAAATCCCCAAGGGCGCGTTGCTGGTCGGCGCGCCCGGCACCGGCAAGACGCTGCTCGCCCGCGCCATCGCCGGGGAAGCGGGCGTGCCCTTCTTCACCATTTCAGGTTCCGACTTTGTAGAAATGTTCGTCGGCGTCGGCGCCAGCCGCGTGCGCGACATGTTCGAACAGGCCAAGAAGAATGCGCCCTGCATCGTCTTCATCGACGAAATCGACGCCGTCGGCCGTCATCGCGGCGCGGGCCTGGGCAATGGCAATGACGAGCGCGAACAGACGCTGAACCAGCTTCTGGTCGAAATGGATGGCTTTGAATCCAATGAAGGCATCATCATCGTCGCAGCGACCAACCGCCCCGACGTGCTTGACCCCGCACTGCTGCGCCCCGGCCGTTTCGACCGGCAGGTTCAGGTGCCGCGCCCCGACATCGAAGGGCGCGAGAAAATCCTCGCCGTCCATATGAAGAAGGTGCCGCTGGCCCCCGACGTCAATCCGCGCACCATCGCGCGCGGCACGCCGGGCTTTTCGGGCGCCGACCTTGCCAACCTCGTCAACGAAGCGGCGCTGCTGGCCGCCCGGCGCGGCAAGCGGCTCGTCGCCGCGCAGGAGTTCGACGACGCCCGCGACAAGGTGCTGATGGGTGCGGAACGCCGCTCCATGGTGATGACCGAGGACGAAAAGAAAATGACCGCCTATCATGAGGCGGGCCATGCCCTGGTCTTCGCCCATGAACCCACGGCCGATCCGATCCACAAGGCGACGATCATCCCGCGCGGCTTTGCGCTGGGCATGGTGCAGCCGTTGCCCGAACGCGACACCTACAGCTATCATCGCGACAAGATGCACGCCGACATCGCCGTGGCCTTTGGCGGCCGCGTCGCCGAGGAAATGATCTTCGGTTATGACAAGGTCAGTTCGGGCGCGTCCAACGACATCATGCAGGCGACCCGCCTCGCCCGCGCCATGGTCACCAAATGGGGCCTGTCCGACAAGCTCGGGCCGCTCGATTTCTCCGAAAGCGAGGACAGCTTCACCGGCTATTCGGTGCAGCGTTCCAAGCCTATGTCGGATGAAACCGCGCGTCTGATCGACAGCGAAGTGAGGGCGTTCGTCGAACGCGGCCTCGCCCGCGCCCGCCAAATCCTGTCCGATCATGTCGACCAGTTGCACCTCATCGCGCAGGCGCTGCTCGAATATGAAACATTGTCGGGCGAGGATATTCGCAAGCTGATCGCGGGCGAGGACATTGCCCGCCCGGACAAGGATGATAAGCGGCCCTTCACACCCGCCGCCGGTTCCTCCATCCCCAAGGTCGGGAAGCGCAAGGGGCCTTTTGGCGACGCTGCGCCCGCCGGGGCCTGAAGCCTCCAGCCCATGAAATCGTGTCGGCGGGCGCCCAGTCCAGGGCCGCCCGCCGAAGCTGTTCTGGGGCATGCCATCCCGCGCGATCGCCTGCCGCGCGGCTTGTCGAACGCCCCGCAATTAAGACTGGCAATCTGTTTCCGCCGCACCTATAGCGTCGCGACGTCAATCCTTGGCCGCTTTTCGCGAGCGCCAACCGGCCGTGCGGGCGTGGTGAAACTGGTAGACGCGCCGGACTCAAAATCCGGTTCCGAAAGGAGTGTCGGTTCGATTCCGACCGCCCGCACCATCATTCCAACGATCATGAAGCCAAGCGGGCCACCCTATATGGCCCGCACTTGGCGCAAGCCGCGTCAGAGCGGCTTTTCGTAAATCTGATAGACCTTGTTGACCTCGCCTCTGATCGCGTCGGCAATCGCGTTCATGCCCTGGTTATCGTCCAGCACCCAGCCGAGCTCGCCCCGCGTCGATCCGTAGCGCGTGATGGCGTTGCGACGGATATATTCGATCATCATGAAGGCCAGCTGGCTCGCCATGCGCGATGATTGCAACCGCTGGACAACGCCCATCAACGGCACGCGCATGGTTCGGCATTGCGGCTTGCGCAGCCACCACAGCAGCTTCGCCCAGTTAAAGGGGAAGAGCGCGCCATTATAGGATTTGATCGCCTCATTGAGGTCGGGCAGCGTCATCATGAACGCCACCGGCTCGCCGTCGAGTTCCGCGACCATGATCAGGTCTTCGAACACGATCGGCTTCAGCTTCTTGCCGGTATGGGCGATCTCGGCATCGGTGATCGGCACGAAACCCCAGTTCCTGCCCCAGGCGTCGTTCAATATGTTCAGGATGATCGCGGCTTCGGCATCGAATTTCGTCTTGTCGACCTGTCGGATGCGGATGCGGTCGTTCTTTTCACCCGACGCCACGATCCGCTGGATCAGCGGCGGGAAATCCTTCGTAATGTCGAGTTCATAGGTCTTGAGCTGCTTGACGGGCCTATAGCCCGCCCCCTCGATCATCGCCTGATATTCCGGGCGATCATGGCCCATCATCACCGTCGGCGCATGGTCATGCCCCTGGATCAGCAGGCCCGGTTCTTCCCAGATGGACAGCGAAATCGGCCCGAGTACGCGCGTCATGCCCCGTCCGCGCAGCCAATCCTCCGCCGTCGCGATCAGCGCCTTGCCGACCTCCGCGTCCTCCGCCTCGAACAGGCCGAAATTGCCGGCGCCCGGCCCCATGCCCTGCTCCACCGGCATGGACAGCGCCAGATGGTCGATATGGGCGGCGACGCGCCCCACCACCCGCCCATTGCGCCGCGCCAGGAAATAGGCGGCCTCAGCATGTTCGAAAAAGGGATTTTTGCCCGGCGTAATCAGGTCATAGGCCTCGCCCTTGAGCGGCGGCACCCAGGCCGGATCATGGGCATAAATGCGCCAGGGCAGTTCAACGAAAGCCTTGCGATCGGCCTTGCTGGCGACAGGGGTGACGGTGATGGTCATGGGCAGTCTTTCGGGAATATCGGGCGACGATCTGCTACGCCCGTGGGCGCGCCGCGACAAGCATCATTCCTCGGTGCGGAACAGCACCGTTTCACCCAGCAGCAGGAACAGGAAAAAGGGCGCCCAAGCGGCGAGGAAGGGCGGATAAGCGCCCAGATTGCCCATGGCGAGGGAGAAATTGTCGGCGACGAAATAGGCAAAGCCCAGCGCCATGCCCATTACCGCGCGCAGGAAGAGCTGCCCCGAACGCGCGAGGCCAAAGGCCGCGACCGACCCCAAAATGGGCATCAGCAGGGCGGACAGCGGCCCGGACAGCTTGTGCCACAAATTGGCCTCCAACTCCGCCACCGGCCGCCCCGCGTCCCGCAGGTCGGCGATAGCCGCCCGCAACTGGCTGAACGTCAATGCGTCGGGATCGACCTTGGCCAGCGTGAACTGGTCGGGGCGGATGTCGCGGCCGAACCAGATTGTGCCTAGGTCGCGCGACGTGCCGCGCGCCACGTCGAACTGACGCGCGCCCTCCAGCCGCCATTCGCCCCGGCTGGCGTCATATCGGCCGCGCGGCGCGCGGATGATGGTCGTCAAGCTGTTGTTGACGCGGTTGAATATCTCGACCTTGCGCAATTGCACTGATTTGCCGCGCCCGGCGACGAACGCTGCCGACACCAGATTATTGCCGTCGCGCACCCAGGCATTGATTTTCAGGCCCGAATCGGTCGGGATCGGGCCATAATCCACGGCTTGCCAGGCCGTCAGCGTCGCGGTCGCGCGCGTCACGATCCGTTCGTTGAAGGCATAGCTGATCCCCGCGACGCACAGGGCGGCGGCGACCAGCGGCGCCAATATCTGATGCGCGGAAAGCCCCGCGGACTTGAGCGATATGATCTCGCTGTTCTGGTTGAGCGCCACCAGCATCACCAATGTGCCCAGCAACACCGAAAAGGGCAGGAAGCGCGCGACGATCTGAGGCGCGCGCAACGCCACATATTGCCATAATTGCGCGTCGCCATTGCCCGGATGGGCAAGGATGTCGCCCGATTGCCCCAGCAGGTCGAGCGTCTGGAGCACGATGACCAGCAGAGCCAGCACCGCCAATGTGCGAGTGACGAAAAGGCGCGCCATATAGAGGCTGACCTGGCGCGAGGGGAAGAATTGCCACTGGACCGGGATCATGCGCGCATCCTTCAGCTATCCGCTTCGGCCACAGGGCGGGACCGGCGCACCAGCCGGCCGACCATCTTGCCGACCCGCGCGAACACCACCTCCAGCGCGCCGATGGGCTGGCCGCCGGGGCGATGGGCGATGACATGATACATCCACAATATGATCCCGCCGAATATCAGGAAAGGTCCCCACAGGGCGATGATCGGGTCGATCCTGCCCAGGGCGCCGATGCTTTCGCCATATTGGTTCACCTTGTGATAGGTGACGATGAAGATGATCGACAGGAACACGCCCAGCGCCGATGTCGACCGCTTGGGCGGGATGGCGAAGGCCAGCGCCGCAAGCGGCAAGAGCAGCATCATCGCCACTTCCACCATGCGGAAATGGAAATTGGCGCGCACTTCGTGGCGCAGCTTGTCGGGCGTGCCGGGCGAGCGGCTGAGCAGCACCAGTTCGGGAATCGTCTTTTCCCGGTCGACGTCGCGCCCACGAAAATTCTCGATCTGCGGCAGGTCGATGGGCAGGTCATGGCTGGAAAAGGAGAGGATGCGCGGGCTTTCATAGCCCGGCGCGTCGTTCACCAGCACGCCGTTCCTGAGGCGAAAGATGATGGTGTCGGGGTCATCCGTCGCCAGAAAACGTCCCTGTTCCGCCGTCACCGCCAGCGTCTGGCCATTGCGGTTGGCGGCGCGCACGAAAATACCCTGAAGATCGCGGCCCTCGTCGCGACTGCGCTCGATGCGCAGCGTCATCCGCTTGCCCAGGCTGGTGAACTCGCCAACCTTGATCGATGCGCCCAGCGCCCCCGACCGCAATTCGAACCGCAACGCTTCATAGGCGTGACGGGACAGTGGCTGGACAAAACCCACAATGCCGAAATTGAGCAGGGCGAGCGCGATCGCGAACATATAGGGCACCCGCAACAACCGGCCATAGGACAGGCCGACGCCGCGCATCACGTCCAGTTCCGACGACAAGGCGAGCTTCCGGAACGCCAGCAAAATGCCCAGCATCAACCCGATGGGGATGCCCAGCGACAGATATTCGGGCAGCATATTGGCCAGCATCCGCCACACAACGCTGACCGGTCCGCCTTCGGCAGCGACGAAATCGAACAGGCTCAACATCTTGTCCAGAACCAGCAGCATCGCGGCGATGACCAGCGTGCCCAGCATGGGCACGGCGATCAGTCGGGCCAGATATCGGTCAACGGCGCTCAGCATTTTCAATATGTCGTCGTTCCATCACCATTTTTTGGCCGCAAACCCGGCCCATATCCGAATCCAACCAGCGGGGCGAACAGGGGCTCGCCGTCCGGATCACCGGGCAGGCTATAGCTACCAGGAGTCGAGAGGTCATGTTGAAATTTGCATCGGGATTGCTGACGGTCGGGGCGCTCATCGCGTCCACGCCCGCCCTGTCCCAGAGGCAGGAGATCGGAAACGACATGAGCCGGTGCGCCGCATCTGCGCGCGGTCCGGCCGTGCTGGTCGACGTCAGCGGTTTCGCCAGCGGCACGGGCAATGTGCGTATCCAATCCTATCCGGCGACCAAAGCGGCCTGGCTGGCGAAGGGCGAATGGATCAACCGGATCGAAACCGGCGCCCGCCCGGCAAGCGGCGCCATGCGTTTTTGTCTGCCGGTGCCCCAGCCGGGGCGCTACGCCATCGCGGTGCGGCATGACCGCAACGGCAATGGCAAGACCGACATCAGCCAGGATGGCGGCGGATTTTCCAACAATCCGTCGATCAACATCTTCAACCTCGGCAAACCGGGGGTCGAAAAGGCCGCGTTCCATGCCGGGCCGGGCGTGACCCGCATCTCCATCAAACTCCAATATATGTAAGGGGCCATGGTTCGCGTCGCACTCCTGTCCAACCCCAAATCGACGGGCAACCGGCAAACCCTGCCGCGCGTGCGGAGCTATTGCGCGAACCACCCCGACATTTTCCATTATGAGGTCGAACATGTCGACCAGATCGGCCGGGCGCTGCAAACCATCGCCCGCGTCGATCCGGTCGTCATCGTCATCAATGGCGGCGACGGCACGGTTCAGGCGGCGCTGACCGAACTCTATCAGGGCCAGCATTTTCAGGGCGGCGCGCCGCCCATCGCGGTGCTGCCCAATGGCAAGACCAACCTGATCGCGCTCGACCTTGGCATCCATGGCGATCCGATCAAGGCGCTGGAGCGCATCGTCGAGATCGCCAAGGCGGGCGTGGAGGACCATGTCGTCGCCCGCGAACTGATCGCCCTGTCGGATGGTCGCGCCGAACGGCCGGTGCTGGGCATGTTCCTGGGCGGCGCGGGGCTGGCCGATTACATGCTTTACTGCCGCAACCGCATCTATCCGCTGGGCCTGTCCAATGGGCTGAGCCATTTTCTCACGGCCTTGGCCGTGCTGGCGTCGCTGCTTCTGGGCATTCGCGGGCGTTACATGCCGCCGTCGGCCCGGCCGGTCAGCATTTCCCTGATCCGCGAAGGCCAATTGGTCGGACGATTCGCGGTGCTGATCGTCACCACGCTCGAAAAGCTGCTGCTCGGCGCTCGCCCGGGCGATGGCGCGCGCGGCCATATGAAGCTGGTCGCCGTCGACCAGAGCGCCCCCGCCCTTTTGCGCTTGCTATGGGCCAGCCTTTCCGGCCGGGTGGGCAAGGCGCGGATGCAGGGCGTCCATTTCGAACAGGGCGACATGATCCGCATCGAGGGCGACCGCAGCAGCGTGATCCTGGACGGCGAGCTGTTCGAAGCGACCGAAGGCCACCCCATCGTCCTCAAATCGACCCAGCCGGTCCCCTTCCTGCGCCTCGCGGCCTGATCGTCACTCTTTCGATTTCAGCGCCTGCGCCAGCGACACCGTGGCGCTACCCCGGCGCGCGGGTTTCGCCTGGCTGGGGTCGGGCGCCCAGCCGCTCAGATAAATGACCGCGATCCGCTCGGACGTCTTGCCGTCGGGGTCGGCAGCGGCGGCGAAATGCGCCGCCGCCCGCGCCAGCACGGCGCGCGTCAGCATCGGCGGGCGCGACATCAACGCCTGCCCCGCACCCATGCCGCGCAGATCATCCATCAGCGCGAACAGGCTGGAATAACGCACGGTCAGCGTATCGCCGTCCGCCACCGGCATGGCGAAACCGGCGCGGGAAAGCAGGTCGCCCGCCGCCCGCACATCCACCTGCGGGTGGATATGCTGCCCGGCCCGGTCGCCCTCCCCCGCCATCAGCGCGGCGCGGAGGCGGGGCAACGATCCCGCACCCGCAAACGCCGCCAGCATCAGCCCGTCGGGCCGCAACAGCCGCCGCATCTGAATGAGAGCGCCGGGCAGGTCGTTGACGCTGTCCAGCGTGCCGCAGCACAGGATCAGGTCGAAACTTCCTTCGGCAAAGGGCAGCGCATCCTCCTGCGCCTGAATGCCCCCGCGCGCGGCGGCGTTGACCGCGCCGGGATCGACACAGGTCACGGCCTTGCCCATCGCGCTCAGCGCCATGCGCGCGCTATCATCGGGGCAACCGATGACCAGCGCATCGGGCAGGTTCCGCTGCACATCGCCCAGCCGGTCGAGCAGTTCGTCCAGCATCGCGCGATAAAGGAAATCATGGTCGGCAAAACCCGGCGCGGCGCGATCACGGCGGCGCGCGCGCAGGGCGGGATCGAAAACGACGGGGGCGCTCATGCGCGGCCTTGTGCAACCGCGCGCGAGGAAGGACAAGGGGGGCGATGGTCCCAGTCGCGCTCCCCGCCGCCGCCCGCGCCGCCTGCCGCTTCGCGCTCGATTATGCGCTGCCGCCGCGCTGCCCCGGTTGCGGCGTGATCGTGCAGGAGCAACATGGCTTCTGCCTCGATTGCTGGGGCAAGATGCGTTTTCTCGGGCCGCCCTGTTGCGCGCGGTGCGGCGCGCCCTTCGACCATGATAGGGGCGAAGGCGCGGAATGCGGCGCATGCATCGCCGCGCCGCCGCCATGGGACAGCGCGCGCGCCGTGCTGGCCTATGGCGATGTCGCGCGGACGGTGGCGCTGCGCCTCAAATATGGGCGGCGCATCGGCCTTGCGCGGCTGATCGCCGGCCATATGGCGCGGCATGTGCTCCCTGATGGCCGCGACGCCATGCTCATCATGCCGGTGCCGCTACACCGCTGGCGGCTCTGGTGGCGCGGCTTCAACCAGTCGGCACTGATCGGCGGCCAACTCGCCCGGCTGACCGGCGTGGCGCAGGATCGCGACGGGCTGCGGCGGATCAGGCGCACCCCGCCGCTGCGCGGCATGAACGCCCGGCAAAGGGCGCGCGCCGTCAGCGGCGCCTTTGCGCTGGCCGACGGGCATGATGTGCGCGGGCGGGCGGTGCTGCTGATCGACGACATTCACACCAGCGGGGCCACCGCCGCAGCCTGCGCCCGCCTGCTGCGGCAAAAAGGGGCCGCCAGCGTCCACCTCCTTTGCTGGGCGCGGGTGTTGCCGGAGGATGCAGGCGATTGACAAATGGCGTCAGGCGCACAATTTCGGTTTTTCAGGAGGCATTTGGAGCATTATGGCGCGGGTCGAGATCTATACCAAATCATGGTGCGGCTATTGCGCGCGGGCCAAGGATCTTCTGTCGCGCAAGGGCGTGGCCTTTGACGAATATGATATCTCGATGGGCGGCCCAAAGCGGCAGGAAATGCTTGAACGCGCGCCCGGCGCCGCCACCGTGCCCCAGATTTTCATCGACAATCATCATGTCGGCGGCTGCGACGATCTGGTCGCGCTCAACCGTTCGGGCAGGCTCGACCCGCTGCTCGGCCTCTGATCCATAATGCGCGCCGCCCTGTTCCAGATGTGCAGCGGGATCGACCCGGCCGCCAACGCCGCCGCGATCGTCGACGCCGCCGCGCGGGCCAAGGCGGAAGGGGCCGACATCATGTTCACCCCCGAAATGGTGGGCTATCTTGACCGCGACCGCAAACGCGCGGCGGCGACGTTGAAGAACGAGGCGCACGATCCCGTGCTGGCCGCCGCCCGCGAAGCCGCCGCGCGCCATGGCCTGTGGCTGCATCTTGGCTCGCTCGCCTTTCGCGACGAACGCAGCGACGGGCGCTGGGCCAATCGCAGCCTGATGATCGACCATCGCGGCGAGATTCGCGCCCGATATGACAAGATCCACCTGTTCGACGTCGACCTCGCCAATGGCGAAAGCTGGCGCGAATCGGCGGTCTATGGCCCTGGCGAACATGTCGTTGCGGTCGACACCCCCTGGGCGCGCATGGGCATGAGCGTCTGTTACGACATGCGCTTTCCCGATCTTTACCGGGCGCTGACCAACGCGGGGGCCATCGTGCTGCTCGCCCCCGCCGCCTTCACCGTGCCGACCGGCATGGCCCATTGGCATGTGCTGCTGCGCGCCCGCGCGATCGAGGCGGGCGCCTTCGTCATCGCCGCCGCGCAGAGCGGCGACCATCAGGACGGACGGCAGACCTATGGCCACAGCCTGATCGTCGACCCGTGGGGCGATGTGCTGCTCGACATGGGCCGCGACAATGGCGTGGCGCTGGTCGACATCGACCTTGCCCGCGTGGACGAGGTGCGCGCCCGTGTGCCCGCCATCGCCAATCGGCGCGCTCTGCCCGCCATGGTGGACATCGCATGATCGTGTTCGACCTTCGCTGCGCGGGCGCTGGCCATGTGTTTGAAGCCTGGTTCGGCTCCAGCGCCGATTATGAGGATCAGCGCGCACGGGGCCTGCTGAGCTGCCCTGTCTGCGGCGACAGCCAGGTGACGAAGGCGGTCATGGCGCCAGCCGTCGCGCCCAAATCCAACAGCCGCCCCGCATCGCCGCCGACCCGGAGCCTGGCTGCGCCCGTGCCCATGGGAACCGAACCGGACATGGCGAAGATGCGCGCGTTGATGGAGACATTGGCGCAGGCGCAGAGCAAGGCGCTGGAAAATTCCACCTGGGTCGGCCGCGATTTCGCCGATCAGGCCCGCGCCATGCATTATGGCGAACAGGATCATCAACGCATCCACGGCGACGTCGCCCCCGAAGAGGCCCGCTCGCTGATCGAGGAAGGGGTGCCGGTCGCCCCGCTGCCCTTCCCCGTAGTGCCGCCCAAAGCCAGGAATTGACGCCGAAGGCGGGCCATAATAGAGCCGGAGCCGGGCGCACCCATAGCTCAGCAGGATAGAGCATCAGATTCCTAATCTGGGGGCCACTGGTTCGAATCCAGTTGGGTGCACCATCTCCTCCCTTCCCCCCGACAAGTCGGATAAAAGCGCGAAGGGAGAGGATGTTAGCACAAGGTCTCGACGGAGAGTCTCCATCGTCTGGGTGTTGCGGTGAACTGGCTGGACGGCGACTTTGCCGCCGATGCCCCTAGCCGTAAATGGGCGGGCGACATTACCTATGTCTGGAGGTCAGAGGGCTGGCTCTCCCTTGCCGTCATCATTTGCCCAGACGATCCAGGCCGGTCTGCATAATGCGGATACGACGATGGCGAGGCGCAGCAAGCAACGTCTTTTCCAAGTATCTGGCTTCCTCTCCCGATCTTCCATCGCCGAAATGGCCAGCGACCCCAGCAAATTTGTGCAGTTCTTCGGCGAGTTTGATAATGTCGGGATCTGTTGCCTCACCCTGCTCAATCATCGCATTAATCAGCCTGAGCACCGCGGCCCTTCGGTCGACATAGCGGCCATGTAGAGAGGCGTTGGGCGACGATCGGGCTTGCGCGGGCGCGGATTTAGCAGCCGGTACAAATTTGGTTATGGCGGCCTTGAGCGCGTCTATCCGCACCGGTTTTCCAATATGGTCCTGCATACCGCTAGCCAGGCAGATGGCGGCATCTTCGGGATAAGCATTTGCGGTGAGCGCAACGATCGGCAGCGTTTCGGCATCATAGCCAAGCTGCCGCAACTGTCGGGTGGCGTCGAGCCCGCTCAAACCCGGCATTTGCACATCCATCAGCACGAGATCGAACGGTTTGCCCTGGTCTGCGGCGCTTTTGACCATCTCAATCACGCTATGGCCGTCAGAGGCAACTTTCGGGACCATTCCGACCTGCTGCGCCATCGCGACCATGAGCACCCGATTGATGTCATGGTCCTCTGCAATCAGGACGCGAAGTGGATTGGACGCTCCAACTGCGCGCCGATCGGCTTCATCATTATCCAACGGAGGCGCAAAATCGCTGAATATGGTTTCCACTTCCAGAGGCAGCGAAACTGTAAAGGTTGCGCCCTTGCCGACGGTGCTTTCCACATCGATGCTGCCGCCCATGAGCTTGACCAGCTCGCTGCTGATCGACAAACCCAATCCGGTCCCGCCAAATGATTGTGCGATCGAAGGGTCTGCCTGGTCAAACTGCTCGAATATTGCATCGAGTCGGTCAGGTGCGATGCCGACGCCGGTATCAGCCACTTCCAGCACCAACCGCCTGGAATCATGCCTGGTTTCCATGCGCGCTCTCAGGGTCACCGATCCTTCGGGCGTGAACTTTACGGCATTGTCCAAAAGATTGAGCACGATCTGACGAACCCGTAACGGGTCGCCCTTGATCAGTTGCGGAAGCGTAGGGTCGATGTTCAACCGCAAATCGACATTCTTGGATCGCGCGATCGGCTCGATGAGGCTGGTGCATAGCCGCAGCTTCTTTCGAATATCCACTTGGCTGTCGGCTATGTCCATCCGGCCCGCCCCGATTTTCGAAATGTCGAGAATGTGGTTGAGCAATGTCATCATCGCCTTGCCGGAATCGGCTATCAGTTCGGCATAGCCCCTCTGCCTGGGCGTCAGGTCGCTGGCCAGCAGCAGGTCGGTAAAACCGATCACGCCGTTCATCGGCGTCCGGATCTCATGGCTCATATTCGCCAGGAATCGCGATTTGGCTTGCACCGCCGCGTCCGCCTTGCGCTTTTCTTCGATCAGTTCGAGCTGCATCTGGTGTCGGGCGGTTATATCCTGGAAAACACCGACGAGCGCGACCGGAACGCCATCCTTTTTCTCGAGCGCGCCCATGGCCCGGACCCGCAGAGATTGCCCCGATGCGTTGATGAATTCGGTTTCGATGTCGTACGGCTCTCCCGTCGCTATAGTGTTGTCGATGCACGCCTTCATCAGCGCGCGGGCATGGGGTGGGTAAAAATCCAGCGCGGTATGAAGCGGAATTCCCTCGCTCACCGGCACGCCATGAATGGCATATGTCTGTTCCGACCAGTAAGCGGTATTGTCGCGCAGTGACAGCCGCCATGACCCCATATTCGCCAGCTTTTCGGCATCACGGAACTGGCGGTGTGTCGTCTCCAACGCCTCCAGCGCCTGCGCGCGCTCAGCCGCAAGCTCGATGCTGTTCTGGGAAGAGCGCCGCGCCTCAAGCAGCGCCTCTACGACCTTCGCCAAATCGCGCAGGGTCGCGACATCGTCGTCGTCCATGCGCCTGGGCTTGTCGTCGATCACGCATAGCGTACCGACCGGCAAACGCCTGTCGGTCCTGCCACAGACGATGTGGACGGGCACGCCGGCATAGAAGCGAACATGAGGCGGTCCGGAGACGACCGGATTGAGGGCAAAGCCGGGATCCGCCTTTGCGTCGGGTATGATCAGGATATCGTTTGCGGCGATTGTGTGGCCGCAAAAGCCGATTTCGCGCGGGGTCTGATCGATGTCTATGCCGGATCGCGCCTTGAACCATTGACGCTTTTCGCCGACCAGCGAAATGAGTGCAATTTTCGTCCTGAGCAGCCGTTGGGCGGCGCTGACAATGGCGTCATATTCGGGCTCCCGGCCGCTGTCCATCACACCGGTCTGCGCCAGCGCATCCAGGCGCTCTTTCTCACTGTAGATCATGGCCGCCCCCCTACCCGCTCCATCATCCACAGAGCGAGATCCGTCATTGGCCACTGTCGTTACCCGATTGTGATGCCCGCGCAATGGGCGCGGCTGTTCCCATTCCTATAGGACAGGCCAAATGATCGTTGAAACCGCAAGACCGCGCCGCTAACGAATATCCAAACTGGATATAAAATCGAGGGGCGCAATCCGAACCAAAAGGCGGGCAGTCCAGTGCCTGAGACCTTAGTTCGTTCCGAGGATTCAGCACGGCATGCCATCTGTCTATATCGTTGATGATGATGATATTTCCCGCGACTGGTTTTACGAAGCGCTTGCTTTCCTGCCTGCCGTCAACGTCGTGACGTTCCCGTCGGGAGAATCTTTCCTCGCTGCCCGCCCCGACATCCAGCCCGGCGTCGTTCTGCTCGACCTGCGGATGCCGACCATGTCGGGGCTGGATACGATGGCGCAATATGGCGAAGACTTGGGCAAGTTTCCCACGATCGTGATGTCCGCTGCGGGCGACATCGGCAACGCGGTGCGCGCCATGCAGTTGGGCGCGATGGATTTCATCGAAAAGCCGTGCCCGCCACCAAGCCTCTATGAAAAGATCAGACCGGCATTTGCCCGGCTGGAAGAGCGTCAACGCCTGGAGGACATGCAGACCGACAGCGCCACGCGCTTCTCTCAACTCAGCGCACGGGAAGCCGAGGTGCTCAAACTGTTGATCGACGGTCAGGCAAACCGGGCTATTGCCGACAAGCTGAGACTGAGCGTCCGCACGGTGGAGGTGTATCGCGGCAAGCTGATGATGAAGCTCGGCGTGAACAGCCTGCCCGAAGCGATAAAGCTCGCCTACGCCAGCGGATTCGTCGAATTGGCGATGTAAGCGGTCACGCCGTGCGATGGCCGATTCAGGGTTAACCCGGAATTAAGCCATTCCCCTTACGTATTACTACGACACTGAAACTATAAGTCAGGTCATGGAAAAAGGCCGGATCATCTTGCACCCCTTGATGACGGCTCTGTTCCTGGCCGTGTCGTTCCCGCTTTCCAGCAGCGCGAACGCCCAGGCACGGCCAAATTTTCAAGCCACCGCGTCGGTGGTGATAATGAGGACGCTGTCGGCGCAGCAGGCAAGCGTGCTGCGCTTCGGGCGCGTGATGCCGTCGGCCGGCGGTGGTGCGGTGACAATCTTTACCGACGGGCACATTGCCTGTTCGGGCATGAGGTTGTGCGATGCGCAGGCGGCCCCGGCGCATTTCGTCGTGACCGGATCTGATACACTCGTGGCGGTCTCGGTGCCCGACGAGGTGGTTCTGGTCGGCCCCGGCGGCGATTCGCTTCGGTTGACGCCCTCGCTGTCGACGAGTCAGATCGCGCTTTCAGACGGTCAAGAAACGGTGACCATAGGCGGCACATTGGCGATCGGCGCGGATCAGTCCTTAGGTTCCTATGCCGGCCAGTATGAAATAAAGTTTGAGTATCAATGACTTATTGACGACAGGCGGGACCAGTCCGGCCTTTGTCGATGGTGAACGCGCCGTTAACCATGGCCGATAACCGTGAATGCAGACTTGGAAGCCTAAAAGGCGTCGTCGGTCGCTGGAGACCGGCTCCAAATCTGCTTCAAGGGGTGTGTCCAATGAACAAGCTTATAGTAAAGGGCCTCGGCCTTGCCGGGATGGTGTCGGCTGCCGGCATGATCACGGCGCCTGCCCATGCAACGTCGGCGACGGGCGATGCAACCGTCAAGATCCTGCAGGCGATCACCGTCGCCAAATCGTCTGACCTCAATTTCGGCAAGGTGCTGGCATCGAGCACGGCATCGACCGTGGCGATCGCCGAAAGCGGCACGCGCACATGCGGTTCGGGCCTGTCCTGCTATGGCACGACCACCGCTGGCGCGTTCAACGTGACCGGTTCGACCGGCGAAACCGTCTCCGTCGCCATCGACAATCCGACGATCACCCTGTCCGACGGCGGCGCCAACGCCATGACCGTTGCGCTCAACACGTCGACCAGTTCGATGACGCTGGCTGGCGGAACGGGCAGCTTCAAGATCGCGGGAACTTTGAATGTCGGCGCAAACCAGGCGGCCGGCACCTATGCCGGTCAATATTCGGTCTCGGTCAATTATCAGTAAGTGACAGGGCTGTTCGAACCGGGCCACCTTGGGCGGTGGTCCGGTTCGGTCATTGGCGACATATCGCCGCGTTAAGACCGCCTTTACCATCTTTTGGCACCTGCGTTGCGGGGGCCGACGATGAAGCGCGCGATTTTCCTGTTATGTGCATTCCTGGCGGCCGGTCTGGCCGCGATGCCGGCCATTGCAGGCGATGAAGATCACGACCCTGTGTCGAGCAGCCGCCGAAGCGACGCCCGCCGGGGCGAAGCCACCGTCCAGATCCTGCGGTCGGTCGCCGTAACCAAAACCGCCAATCTCAATTTCGGCGCCTTGTTCGCGTCCGCCCGCGCCTCGACAGTGCGTGTGCGCACCAACGGCGCCCGGGTCTGCGGACCAGGCCTGAACTGCCTCGGCACCGCCAGCGCGGGCGCCTTTGCTATCGCCGGCATTCCAGGCGAAAGCGTCTCGGTCTCGATCGACGATCCCACCGTGACGTTGTCGGACGGCGCCTCGCATGCCATGCCGGTAACGCTCTCGGTCTCTGCGCGCCATCTGACGCTGGCCGGGGGCAATGCTACGGTCAGGATCGGCGGCTTGCTCAAGGTGGCGGCAAACCAGCCGGCCGGTGTCTATTCCGGTCAATATTCCATATCGGTCCACTACCAATGAGCCAGCCCGGCAGCACGCGCCTGTTGCTGCGCCTGGCCATGCTCACCCTGCTCGTCAGCACAGCGAGTTCGGCTTGGGCCGCCAACCCGCACAACCGCCCGGCTATCGATGAAATTCGCAGCATCAGCTTCGGCGTCATCGCGGCGAGCAGCGCCAGTGGAACGGCGACCCTCAGTCCGTCCGGTTCCCTCACCTGCATGGGGATACGCTGCCTGGGCGGCGCCAGTCCGGGCCTGTTCGCGATCACCGGCGCCAAGGATTATGTCGTCGCGATATTGCTGTCGCCCGCCCGGCTGCGCACGGCCCGGGGGGCCACGCTCGACGTCCAGCTTACGCCTTCGCAGAACATCATGGTGCTGCGCCCTGGCAATGCCAAAAACGCCTTCTCGGTCGGCGGCGCCCTGACAGTGAGCAGCAACCAGGCCGAGGGCAGCTATGAAGGCAGCTATCTGGTCAGCGTCGAATATCAGTAGCGCGGATCATGGTTAGCGGGATGCTAACCATTTGTCATGCACATGTCCCCCGCTCGGCACGCTGGAAACGACGCCGATCGATCAAGGGGTGACATATATGCTTCGGAGATTTCTGAAGGCGGCTGCGGCTGCCTGCTGTGCGGCCATGGTCGCCGAACCCGCGCTTGCGCAGGGCGACCTGCTGGTTGCGCCGACCCGCCTCGTGCTGCCCGGCGGCGGCGGCGGGGAGGTCGTCGTCAGCAATACAGGCGATCGCACGACGACCTATCGCATCTCGCTGGTGCTCCGGCGGATGGATCGCACCGGCCAGATCAAGCCGGTCGACGAACAGGCCGCCACGCCGGCGGAAGCCGCGGCGCTCGAAATTCTCAACTATGCCCCGCGCAAAGTCACGCTGGCGCCCCAGCAGGCGCAGACGGTGCGGATCGGCGTGCGGGCGCCGCCGACGCTCGCGCCGGGCGAATATCGCGCGCACCTCCTGTTTCGCGCCGTGCCCGACGCCGTGGCTCCGCCCGCCCCCGGCACAGCGCCAGCGGCCGATGGCATGTCGATCGCGCTAACGCCCATTTATGGCGTCGCCATTCCCGTCATCGTGCGGATCGGCGAAGTGGCGGGCGAAGCCCGCATCGTAAGCGCAGAGCGCAGCGCCGTGGACGGACAGAGCGGCGTTACCGTCACCATCGCGCGAACCGGCGCCCGGTCCGCCTATGGCTCGATCGACCTGATGGCGGCAGGACAGGCCAAGCCGGTCGTCACGGTGAAGGGCATCGCCGCCTATGCCGAAGTCGAGGAACGCAGCCTGTTCGTGCCCGTGCCGCCGGAGAAGCTGGCAGGCGCCAAAGGCGCACTGTCGGCGCGCTTCGTAGAGAATGACGCCGCCGCCAGGGGCGGCGCGCCCAGCGAAGTTCCCGTCCGCTAAAGCCGGCAAGGGTCCGTTGCGATGGTCAGGCCGGTTCAGGCGGCCAGGCGCGCCTGGTTGTGGCTGCTGGTCGCCCTGCTGGGGCTGTTCGCCCCCTGCCCTGCGAGCGCGCAACTGCGCACCGACCCCGATGACGCCATGCTGTTCGACGCGCGAATCGGCGCGATGCAGATCGGGCAGGGCATACGCGCGTTCAACACCCCGGCCGGGCTCTGTCTCGACTTTCGCGACGTCATCGACACGCTTCAGGTCGCGATCACCGTCAGTCCGGACGGCCAGCGCGCCGAAGGCTGGGCGTTCGACGAACAACGCCATATCCTCATCGATCGCGCGCGGGGCGACGTGCGGTTCGGCGGCCAATATGCGGCGCTCAAGGCGGACACGATCTGGGAAAGCCGCTCGGGCTGGTGCGTGCGGGCGGAGGATCTCGGCCTCTGGCTCGGCGTGGACTTTGTGGCGGACGATGCCAATGCGATCCTGACGGTCACTGCGCAAGGCGGCTTGCCGATCGAGGCGGCGATGAAGCGGGCGGAAGCGGCCTACCGGTTGAAGGAAGGGGCGGTCGCGCCTCGCGAAGCCCTTCCCGAAGTCGCTTTGCCCTACCGCCTCTGGCGCACGCCATCGATTGACGTCGGCGCCGCACTGGCGGCCGACCGCGCGGTCGATGGCGCGGTCACGCGCCGCGCGCGGTATGAACTGTTCGCAGCCGGCGAGCTTGGCTATCTCTCCGCCGACATGCGGCTGGCATCCGACGAAGCCGGGATGCCACAGTCGATGCGCCTCAAACTTTATCGCGCGAGCGCTCAGCGCGCACTTCTTGGCCCCTTGCATGCGTCCGAATTTGCGCTTGGCGACGTCATCAGCCCCTCGACGGGGCTGGTCGCGCTCGCCACACCCGGGCGCGGCGCTACCGTCACCAACCGGCCGCTGGGCATGGCGGCGCGCTATGACCAGGTGAGTTTTGTCGGCGACCTGCCGCAGGGATGGGACGTCGAACTGTATCGCAATGGCGAATTGCTGGGCAGCGTGACCGACGGCGCCACGGGCCGCTATGAATTTCAGGATGTGGACCTGCGCTCCGGCGTCAATGCCTTCGACATCGTGCGCTATGGGCCGCAGGGCCAGGTCAAGCGGGAACGCCGCAGCTACAATATCGCCGGCCAGACGCCGGGTCCGGGCGAGCTTTGGTGGTATGGCGCCGTGGTGCAGGATCGCCACGACCTGATCCGCTTTTCAGGATCGCCGGATCTGGCGCCAGGGTCGGCGCCGGCGCGGTCGGGCTGGCGGTCCGATATCGGGTTCGAATACGGCCTGGGCAAAGGGACATCGCTGTCCATCGCGGCGCATCGTCATCCTTTGCCAGGCGGAAAAGTCGGGAATTTCGCCGAAGCGGCGGCGCGCGCCAGCATGCTTGGCATGCTGACCGAATTTTCCATCGCGCAGGCGCAGGGCGGCGGACGCGCGGTGCGCGCCTATGCGATCGGCGAACTGCTCAAGACCAGCTTCACCATTGAGGCGATCCGCAATCACGGCATGGCCAGCGAGCGGCTGGATGCCCGGCAGCGCGCGGTCACGGCCGTCGCGCTGGATCGTCAGGTGCGCATGGCCGGCCTCATCATGCCGCTGCATTTCGATCTGCGCTCAACCATTTCGCGTTCTGATAAAATGTTGCAGGCGCAGGCGCGCGCCTCCATCGCGACTCGCACATTGTCCGCCAGCGCCTCACTGGGGTGGCAACGCGTTACGCCCCTTGGTGGATCGGGCCGGTCGGAGGCGACCGCCAGCCTGTTGTTCAACAGCCGCTTCGGCGCCTTGCGGCTGCGGGGCGAGGCCGACTGGGCGCTGCTGCCCCGCCCCCGGATGATCGGCGCGGCGGCGACGGCCAGCCGCTCGCTTGGCCAAAGCGGCGAAGCGCAGGCAACGCTGGGATATGCCAATCGCGATCGTTACGCCTATGCGGGATTGTCCTACACCCGCGATCTTGGTTTTGCGTCCGTCACCGGCAATGCGCAGGCAGACACCCGCGGCGCCTTCTCGCTGGGACTGGCGCTCCAGTTCAGCATCGGCGCCAATGGCCAAGGGCGGTTCGGGCGGATCGGATCGGGCGCGCGGGCGGCGAGCGGCAGCATCGCGGTCAGCGCCTATCGCGACACGAACGGCGATGGCGCGCGTCAGCCCAACGAACCCCTGATTGCAGCGCCTGGGCTTCTTGTGAACGACGTCCCTATCGCGACCTGCAAGAGCCGCGGCGACACTGCGCGCAAGCATGGGAAGCCGTGCGACCCCGTCGCGCTGATCGAAGGGCTGGAACCTGCCGTTCCGGTGCGCGTCTCGCTCGACGAAGGCGCGATCGCCGATCCCTTCGAGGTCGCGAGCGGAAAGGGCATATCCGCCGTGCCGCGGGCCGGAGTGGCGACACCGGTCGAGCTAGGCATCGTCGGCACCGCGACGCTGGAAGGCAGCCTGGTGATTGATGGGCGGGAAGCGCCGGGCGAAGCGCTTCAGCTTGTCGACGCGAAAGGTGTCGTCGCTTACTCGATCAGGACCGAATTTGACGGATTTTTCAGTTTTGAACGGGTCCGCTACGGGTCCTACGATCTGCGCTTGGCGCGAAGCCGTAAGACCCTCGTCGCGCAACCGATCACAGTTGGCGCAAATCAGCCGACCATCCGCCTGGGGTTGCTGGAGGCCAGCTCGGATGCTGCCCGATTGGCAATCAAATGAGGTGTCGATGATGCGGCCTGCTGCCGGTTTGGCGGATACCGAGGCAGGATGATTTCACCTGTCGGAGGTCCACAATGCAACGCAGGAAGTTCAGCCGCGCGTTCAAGCTTGAGGCGGTGCGGTTGGTGCGCGAACGCGGTGTGCGGTGGCACAGGCTGCTCGCGATGTGGATGTGCACGAGAACATGCTGTGCAAATGGGTAAGGGAGTTCGCCGCCGATCCGGGGCGTGCCTTTCCAGCGAACGGCCAGATGAAGGCGGAACGCGACATCCTGAAAAAACTCGTCCCTTCTGTGCGAAGGACTCGACATGAGGTTTGCTATCGTCGCCAGGCACCGCCGCAACGCGCCCGCGACGATGAGGTGATGGGCGCGAGGGTCGTTGCGCCCTACCGTCAATCTCCGGCCGCTGGTCGGCGCAATACGCACAGCCTCCTGCCTGAACTCCTCGCTATGCTTCATCATCTCGTCGGCCTCCTTGATCGTGCGCTAAACTCTCAATTGACCGGCCCAAAACCGTTACATGTCCGGCTCTCGACAATCGCGCCAGCGAGGATTTGCGCTTCGGCTGCGATCGCCCAGGCGTCGGCCCGTATGCCCAAGGTCGCAGATAGCGACTTGCCCTTGCGGCGCACCTGGACGCGCCGGGATTCCTCTTGCTTCTGCAGGGCCAATCGGCGCGAGCGGCCATTTTTCGAGTTTCGGCAACAGGTGCATGAACGCCTATATTTCTCTCGGCGACAATCCTCGCTGGCGTAGCGGTAGCCGCGTCTATTCGTCCAAGGCTTCCGGCCACTGCCGGTCGTCGGGCGGATGGCCCGGCGTCCCGGCCTTGTGCAGGGCTGTCGCCGCCGCATCGATCTTGCGCAAGATGGCCATGAAGCCCTCCCTTTCCTCGTCGGAAAACTGAGCGAAGATGCGGGATTCCAGTTCCCTGGCTCGCGGGACGATCTGTTCGTAAAGACTGATCCCGGACGGGGTCAAGGCCAGCATATGCGACCTTCCGTCGCGCGCATGGGGTCGTCTTTCGACTAGACCGCGCCTGTTGAGGGCTATCGCCGCGCGGCTGACGGATACCTTGTCCATCCTCGTCCGCTGGCAGATCTCCTGCTGTGTGATCCCATCGCGCTCAGCGATCCAGGCGAGCACGCGCCATTGCGGCACGTCGATGCCGAATTGCGTTTCATAGGCGTGGGCGATGTGCTCGCTGACCAGCCCGGCCGTGAAAGAGAGGCGATAGGGCATGAAGCTGTCGAGTGGCAGGTGGGAATTGGCCATTGCAAAACTGGTATCATTTGACACCAATTTTGCAATGGCGCATATAGTATCAAAAGACATCAGATGAGACGATGCTATGGACAGTGCCTGGGAGAGGATGCCGCCGCCAGTCGCCGGGCGCGCCGGGGATGAAGGCGGCATGATGCCCGGCTTTGCCAACCATTTCGCCACCGAAGCCGTGCCGGGCGCATTGCCGCTGACCCAGAATTCGCCGCAGAAACCGCCCTATGGCCTTTATGCCGAACAATTGTCGGGCACCGCCTTCACCGCCCCGCGCAGAGACAATCTGCGATCCTGGCTCTACCGGCTTTATCCGTCAGCAAGTCATCCCGCCTATGTCCCGTTTGATCAGGCATCGCATTTGCGAACCGGCCCCTTTAACGATGCGGCGCCAACGCCCAACCGGCTGCGCTGGGACGCCCTGCCCCTGCCCGATGAGCCGACCGACTTTGTGGAGGGGCTCGTCACGCTGTGCGGCAACGGGGATGCGCAAATCGGCGTCGGCATCGGCGTGCATCTTTATGCCGCCAATATGTCGATGCGACGGCGCGCCTTTTTCAGTGCCGACGGCGAATGGCTGATCGTGCTGCAACAGGGCCGGCTGCGGATCGTGACGGAGATGGGCGTGATATCCGCCGAACCCGAGCAGATCGTGGTTGTTCCGCGCGGGCTTCGCTTCATGGTCGAATTGCCCGATGGCGCGGCGCGGGGATATGTCTGCGAAAATTACGGAGCGGCGTTCCGGCTTCCCGAACTGGGGCCGATCGGCTCCAACGGGCTGGCCAACCCCCGCGATTTCGAAACGCCGGTCGCCGCGTTCGTTAACGACGACGCGCCCTTTAATGTCATTCAGAAATTTTGCGGTTCGCTCTGGACGACGACGCTGGCGCATTCGCCATTCAATGTCGTCGCCTGGCACGGCAACCTCGCGCCTTACAGATATGATCTGCGGCGCTTCAACACGATCAACACCGTCAGCTTCGACCACCCGGACCCGTCGATCTTCACCGTGCTGACATCGCCATCCGACATGCCGGGCACGGCGAATTGCGACTTCGTGATCTTTCCGCCCCGATGGATGGTGGCCGAACACACATTCCGCCCACCCTGGTTCCACCGCAACGTGATGAGCGAGTTCATGGGCCTGATCCATGGCGTCTATGATGCCAAGGCGGGAGGCTTCGCGCCGGGCGGGGCGTCGCTGCACAACCGCATGTCCGCCCATGGCCCCGATCTGGCCAGCTATGAGGCGGCGGTCGCCGCCGATCTGAAACCGCATCGGATCACCGACACCATGGCGTTCATGTTCGAAAGCCGCCATGTGTTCCAACCCACCCGCTTCGCGCTGACGACGCCGCTGCTTCAGCGCGATTATGACGATTGCTGGGCGGGCTTTGGCAAGGCGCGGCTTCCCCCGCCCCACGGGCGCAACAGAGGCGAAAGCGCGTGACTTTTCCAACGATCGACGAAACCCATGATCCCGCGCTCGACAGTTGGGTGGTCGGCGCCAACGGCCATTCCCAGTTTCCGGTCCAGAATCTGCCTTATGGCTTATTCACGCATCGCGGGGGCCGCCGCCGGTTGGGTGTCGCCATCGGCGACCATATCCTCGACCTGGCGGCGCTCGAGCAGCACCTCCCGGTCGGCCGCGACGCGCTGGGCGGCGACAGCGTGGTTCACCTGCTGTCGCAACCAGCGCCCGGACGCGCCGAACTGCGCAAGGCGCTGAGCAGGCTATTGTGCGATGCAGGTTTTCGGGAGAGCGTCGAACCCCATCTGATCCCTGCCGGCGAGTGCCAGATGCACCTGCCCATGGCGATTGGCGATTATACGGATTTTTATGTCGGCATTCATCACGCCACGAATATCGGCAAATTGTTCCGGCCGGACAACCCGTTGCTTCCCAACTATAAATATGTTCCGATCGGCTATCATGGGCGCGCATCCTCGATCAGGCCTTCGGGCGTGCCTGTTCGCAGGCCCAGGGGCCAGCGCAAGGCTGCAGACGCCGCCGCGCCGACATTCGGCCCCAGCGCCCGGCTAGACTATGAACTGGAACTGGGCGTCTGGATCGGAAAGGGCAACGCACTGGGCGACGCCGTGAGCATTGGCGACGCCGCCGATCACATTGCCGGCTTCTGCCTTTTGAACGACTGGTCCGCGCGCGACTTGCAAGCGTGGGAATATGTTCCCCTGGGCCCGTTCCTGGCGAAAAACTTCCATTCCACCATCTCCGCCTGGGTGGTCACGTCCGAAGCCATGGCCCCGTTCCGCATGGCGCAGCCGCCGCGCCCGACTGGCGATCCCCGACCGCTCGACTATCTGTGGGACGAGCAGGATCAGGCCCAAGGCGCGCTATCCATCCAACTGGAGGCGTTTGTGTCGAGCGCCGGAATGCGAAGCGCGGGGATGCAACCGCATCGCCTGTCGCGCGGCGACGCATCAGCCATGTACTGGACAGCGCAGCAGATCGTCACCCACCATGCCTCGAACGGCTGCAACCTCATGCCGGGCGACCTGCTGGGCACTGGCACCCTGTCGGGCCCCACGCCGGACAGCTTCGGCAGCCTCATGGAACTCTCGCAGGGCGGCAAGCAGGCGGTCATCCTTCCGACCGGGGAAGAGCGCCGCTTCATCGAGGACGGCGACGAGATTCTGATGCGGGCGACAGCGGTTGCGGATGGCCGCATATCCATCGGCTTTGGCGAATGCCGCGCCATCGTGGAACCGGCGGCCTGACATGATCCGGCTCCATGGATATTGGCGCTCCAGCGCGGCTTACCGGGTCCGGATTGCCCTGAACCTCAAGGGGATCAGCTATGCGCAAGTGAGCCACGACCTGCGCACAGGCGCTCAGCACAGCGCGGAGTATCGCGCCATCGCGCCGCAGGGACTGGTGCCGGCGCTGGAAACGGACGGGGGCATATTGACGCAAAGTCCGGCCATTCTGGAGTGGATCGACGAACGCTGGCCGGCCCCGCCGCTGCTCCCCGCCGATGCTCTTGGACGGGCGCACGTCCGGGCGATGGCGGCGCTGATCGGCTGCGACATCCACCCGCTCAACAATCTGCGCGTGCTGCGCCATCTGCGCGCGGAATTCGGCGCCACCCAGGCCCAGGTCGACGGCTGGATCGGGCGCTGGATCGCGGAGGGATTTGCGGCGCTGGAGACGCTGGTCGGGCGCCATGACGGCGCCTTCTGCCATGGTGACGATCCGGGTCTGGCCGATTGCTATCTCGTGCCGCAACTCTATTCGGCCGAGCGTTTCGGGGTTGATCTGGAGCCGTTTCCCACGCTGCGGCGCGTGGGACAGGCGATGGCGAGGATTGAGGCGGTGGCCCGCGCCCACCCATCCCGCCAACCAGATGCCGACCCCGCCTGACGCGCCCGCTTACCGGAACAGATCCTCCTCCGCCGGGCGGACGATGGCGGCCGCGCCATTTTCGCCCTCGGGCAGCGACAGGCCTCGAATGAGCGCGGCGGGTACGCTTTCAGCGCCTTCGCCAGTGACAAGGGTGGCGGCGGTCGCGATCTGATCTGCCAGCGCGATCTGCGTCACTTCCAGCCGCCGCCCGTCCCGATCCTGATCGCCGCGCCGGTCGACCAGCGCAGGCAGCCCCGCCGCGCCAATCGCCACGCCAACCACGCCATAGCGCCAGGGACGCCCGAAGCTGTCCGAAATGACGACCGCGACGCGGCCGCCACTATCCGCCGACAAGGCTTCAACCAGTTGCCGGGCCGATCCATCGGGGTCGACCGGCAGCAACAGGGCGCGCTCGCTTTCGCCAGGACCGATATTGGACCGGTCGATACCGCTGTTCGCCATCACATGGCCCAGCCGGTGCCGGGTAATCAGCACATGGGGCGCCGCGCGGACGATCGCGACGCTTTCCTGCAAGACCAGTTCGACCAGCCGCGCGTCCTTGCGCGTCCTTGCGGCCAGTTCGACTGCTTCCGCTCCCGGCTCGACCGCTGCAAGGTCGATCATGCGCCCTTCCGCCTTGGACAGAATCTTCTGGGTCACCACCAGCACATCGCCTGCCTTCAGGGGCAGCAGGCCCGCCGATGCAAGGCTGCCCCGCAACAGGGCTGCAAGGTCGTCGCCAGCGGCAATTTCGGGAAGGTCGCACAGCGGATGAATCGAGATCATGGCGCGCTTTAGCCTGCCTTTGCGCATTTCGGAAGGCGGCCGGGACAGCCATGGCCGCGATTGATGGCGGCCGCGTCCGACGGATGGGGCAAAAATCTCTCGGCAGCGCAGCCATCGGCTTATCGGTCAGACGCGCTCTTTCGTCCTCCTTTTGCGATCCCGGAGATAATTGCTGGGTCGGATCGATCCAGTCCCCGAACGCAATGGCCTCAACCGAGTCAGTCTCGAAGGATTCATAAAGAGCAAGGCCTGACTATGGCGTCGCAACTTGCGTCAGGCCCAGCGCATCCTCATCGGCTGTCGCCGCGGCCAGTTCGGTTCTTGCCGCAGCGATGCGGGCCTGCGCTTCGATCAGCTTCACCTCGGCATTGGTCGCGCTTTCCTCGCGCTGGTTGACCAAGAAGAAGTCGCTTGAGCCGAGTTCGAAACGGCGCCGTTCGGCCAGGGCCAGGCGCTGCGCCAGCTCGCGTTCCCTTTCTGTCGTTGCGACCAGTTGGCCCGCAGCTTCGACTTCCAGGCCGATCGCAGCGACTTCGGCCCGTATCTTTTCGGCCAGGAACTGCTGCTTGGCCGTCAGTTCGTCGATCTTGGCTTGTGTTTCGGCCAGCTTGCCTTTGGCTTTGCGGTTCTGCAGCGGGATCTTGAAAGTGACGCCGACGATCATCTCGAGGGGCGTCCTGCTTCGCCCGCCGGCGCCCGCCGGCCCTATGTCCTTGGCTACCTCGCCTCCAAGGTCGATCCGCGGCAACAGATCATTGCGGGCGAGCGCCAGCTTGACGGTGGCCTTCTCGATTTCCTCGAGCATGATCGCGAAATCGGGACGCCCTTCGAGATTGAAAGCAGGATCCGTCCTGATCCCGTCGAGCGCCTCAGCATCGTCAGGCAGTCGCGCTTCGTCGACGACGACCGGCCTGCCATCCGCATCGCGATAATAAAGCGACAGCTTGACGGCTGCCGACCGAAAATCCTGCCGCGCCTCTACCACGAACGCCTGCCGCCTTACGAGGTTCGCTTCGTTTTCGGTCAGGAGGATATCGGGCTTGGCGCCCAATCGCACCTGACGCTCGATCCCGTCCGCGCGCCCCCTGGCCAGCCCCAGCAGCGCCTCATAGGCTTTCAGCTTCAATCCGGCAGCGACCCATTTCTGATAAGCCTCCACGGCGCGCGCCTGAACGCCTATGCTCGTGGCTTTGGTCTCGAACCGGGCAATGTCGATGTCGTTGGTGGCCAGCCGGAACTCGGAACGCCGCGCGTCGATCAGCCGGTCGCGCATCAGCGAATAGAGCGCACCGACCTTCAACTCACCCAGGCGATTGGTATAGGACTTGTCCTCGTAAATCGGGAAATCGCCGCGCGATGCCCGGTATTGTCCATAGAGATAGCCGCCATTGCCGCCGAGCGGCTGTTCGGCCTTGCCGGCTATTTCCGCGCCGTCGTAATAGCCGAGGATACGGCTGCGACCCTCTATGGCGAAAACAGTGTCGAACGCACCCTGGGCCGTCAGCGCGCGCGCCTCGGCCTGCCGGTTACGCGCCAGCGCCGCAATGATGTCCGGGGCGGACCGCGCCGATGATTGCAGCACCTCCTGCAGCGTCAATGGCGCGGGGTTCGCGGTCAGGGATGGCGGCAGGACAGGCTGGGCCTGCGCCTGCGGAAACAGACCGGCAGCCAGCAGCCAGGTCAGGCCGATCACGGTCCGCATTTTCACTTCTTCTTCTTTTCGATCGAACTTTTGCCGGCTTTATCCTGCGTTTTCTGGACGGCGTCATCCTGCTCGAAATTCAGGGGAAAATCGTTGAGCTGTCGCCATAGTTCATAACCGACCGTAACATTGTCGCCTTGTATCCAGCCCAGCACTTTGCCGCCCTGACGAACAAATCGACGGTCGGGCCAGCTAGGCCTGCCCGGCGCAGGCTCCACCAGCACCCGGAACAGTCCGTCGGTGCGCGGAGTCGGATCCACCGAACGGACCTGCCCATCGTAGATGCCGACCGCAAAAGCGGGCCACCCGCTGAACTGAAATGCGGGAAAACCCTCGAACTCCAGCCGCACAGGGCGCCCCCGGTCGACGAGGGGAATGTCACGTCCGTCGATGAACAATTCGACCGCGCGTTCGATCTCTTCGGGCGCAACCGTCGCGAGCACGGTGCCCGCCGAAATCAGGGCGCCACCCGCCGCCGCGTTAAGATTCTGGATACGCCCGTCGCGCGGCGCGGTCACGACCTGCGCCGACTGCCGCCTCTGTCGCACCTCGATCTGCTGGAGCTTGGCCCGGGCTTCGGCCAGTTTTGCATCCGCGTCCGCAACCTTTATCTGGGTCAATTCATAGTCGCGACGCGCAGCCAGCCCCTCCGTGAAAAGCTGCGCGGTGCGCCCTACGTCAATGGAGGCGACCGCGCGCGCCTGCTCGATAGCGGCGATCTGCGCCTGCACTTCCGCCTTTTCGGCGGCCAGCCGATCCAGAAAGTTCGGATCGACATCCACCACCTTGACGATTGGGTCACCCGCTTTCACCCGCTGGCCGTCCTGCACGAAAAACCGGTCCACCCGGCCCTCTACCAGCGATGAAACCTGCTGCGGCCGGTCGTCCGGGTCGAGCGAGATCACATGGCCGCCGCCCTGCGCGGTCTGCCGCCAGGGCACGAAGAGAATCGCGATGGCAAGGCACAGCCCCGCGACGATCAACCAGGCGATCACGACTACAACACGCGGCGGGTTCAGCGCGGCAAGAGACCGGAAATGCGTCAGCTGCGTTTCATTGATCGTCACGACTGAGCCTCCCTCGCCGCAAGGAACCGCGTCAAAGCCGCTTCATCCGTGAAGCGATGCTGTTCCCGCGCGCCGAGCCAGAAGCAGCAGTCCAGATTGATTGCTTCGGGCCGTCCGGTGAACAACAGAACGGTCGTCCCCTGTTCGCGAAGCAACTTGAGCGTCGCGTTGAGGGCCCCGGCGGGCATCATGTCGTAAAGCTGGGACAGGAGCAGCAATTTTGGCCGGCTGATCAGCGCGGCTGCGACCTTGAGTTGCATCACCTCGACAATGGAAAGCGGCGATCCCGAGCTTGCCAGTTGCGTATCGAGCCCCCTCGCCAGACTGGAAATGCGCCCCGCGAGGCCGACAATGTTCAGCACATCCAAGGCGATGACGCTGTTTGCATTGCCGCCCGCAGCCATGTTCAGATATTGCCGGATGGTGACGTCGACAATGGTGGGACGGTTGAGCACCACGACCGCTGATCGCAGCAGATACATATCGAAGCTGCCAAGGTCGCTGCCGCCGATCGTCAAGAGCCCTCTGTCAGGATGGACGTGACGCTTGAGCAGCAGCGCGATCTGGTTCTCGACGCCCGGCTCGGCCAGGATGACCGCCTGCTCTCCGCTGTCGATGGCGAAGTCGAAGCGCGATTCTGCCAGTTCCACCTGGCGAAAGTGGATCGAGCCATTCGGGGGCGCTTGACCGCTCAAACCCGACGACTCCTGAGGGATCGCGAAAATCTGCGATAATTCTTCGGAACTGGCGACGAGATCATAAAAGGTGTCGAGATACCAGCCCAGTTGGGCGATGCCATAGAACACGCCCGATAATATGAGTTCGGCCGCGACGAGTTGGCCGATCGACAATTCTCCCGCCAGTATGAGGTTCCCGCCAAGCGCCAGCAAGGCCGCCGCCGCAAAGGCGTAGACCAGGAAATAGCCGAGGGCCTGGGCGAAACTGTACCGGAAATACTGGCGATGCGCCCGGATATAGTTGGCCGTCACGGCTTCCGAACGATCCATGGCGAAGTTCAGATGCCGCGCCGATTGATAAAAGCCGTTGGAGGCGCCGACGCTCTCCAGCCAGTGCGCGGCCTCGTGTTTGGCATGGGACACGGCAACCGCGCCGGTGATCGCGCCATGACGCCACAGCAACCAGATCAGAAAGCATGTGGCCACCAGCACGATGTTGAAGGCGAGAAAAAAGGGGTGGTAAAAACTGGTGACGACCAGTCCGACCGCGCCCTGAAGGATGATGGTGAATGCGCCGATCACTAGGCTCGGCACCGATTTCTGGACGACGACCATGTCGAAATAGCGGTTGAACAGGCTGCCCCGGCTCGCATCTGCAAAAAACGGGTTCTGCGCGTGAACCGCCCTGATAGTGACTTCAGCCACCACGCGCGCGAACAGACGCCGTTCGAACATGGTGAGCAGGTAGAGACGCAAGGCGCTCAGACACGCGACGAGGAGCAGAAGCGCCAACAACACGCCCGACAATATCCACAGCGGCGCGACAAGCGCCGTCCGCGCTACCGAATTGATGAGGAGCTGAACGGAAATCGGCGTCGCCAGCGACAGGAGCGTGATGGCAAGCGTGTAGACGATGCCGACATTGACGTAGCCCCTGTCCGGGCCGACGATTTCGCCAACCCATGCGGCGGCATGCCGCAGACCGAATCGCTCATGCGCCAATTTCCGACCTCGATTTTTGTTGCGGACCGCGTTTACGAAAAGGCGCTTGCCGTCGACAAGCCGTCAATGCTGCTCTGCAACATTTATTTACATGCGGGTAATAAATTCGGCCCCGGCCGGCCCTCCAGTGGCAGTGGTCCTCCACCCCACGCCGACAGCGTTGCGCCAGACCGGTTCTGATCGGACGCGTTGGTGGTGGTTGCGGCATAGCCACGAACCACGCTGGTCGGTTGGCTTGGCGGCTACCGGCAAAAAATAATGGTGGGCCCGGCAGGACTCGAACCCGCAACCTAGCCGTTATGAGCGGCCAGCTCTAACCATTGAGCTACAGGCCCCACCCTGAAGTGATTTCAAGCACTCTGGAATGTGCGGATAGGCAGCATCAGGCCGCTTGGCAAGCCTGTCCGCGCGCCGGAACCGCCGCCAGCAATTGATCGAGCGACGCCGACCGCACGCCGCGCCTGTCCAGATGCGCCAGCACAATATCCCACCAGCGATAAAATGCCGTCCGGTCGGCTTCGTTGCGGACATAGGGCGTATGCCCCGGCGCCAGCGTGGGCGAATGGAAACTGAAATTGAGCACAGGGACGCCCTCACCGATCAGGGCGTCGATGGCGGCCATCGCCTCGCCCGCGCTCACCCCTTCGGGGGTCAGCGGCACGCGGCTGAGCAACCGCGCCTTCGCCAACGCCCCGCCCAATGGCCCCATCGCCTGCGCCGCGCGATAGGCGCGCTCGCCCGCCCCGCGCATGAGCCCGATGAAGGCGGTGGACAGCGGCAATTCGACCAGCGACCGGGTCGGCCCCGCCCAATAGGGGTGCAGCGGCAATCCTTTGAAATCCGGCCCGTGCTGGCCCGAATAATCGAACCGGCTGCGCACCGAGCTATCCAGCCGGAACCCCGCCTCCTCCAGCAAACGCCCGCTATTGGGGCCGATGCCATAGCGGCCCGCGCGATAGGCGATCGGCCGCGCGCCGAAACGATCCGCAATCCGTTCGCACAGCACCGCCAGCTTGTCGCGCTCCACCGCTTCGGGCAGGAAGCCGACATAGCTGTTGCGCGCGTTCACCTCCTCCACATGCGGCGGATTGACCCAGGGGTGAAGATGCGCGCCGATGTCGGCCGCGCCATCGGCCAGCCACTGGCCCATCATCGCCGCCGCGCGATCATCATCGACCACCGGATAATCGGTGACGTAGACCGGCTTTACACCCGCCGCAGCGAAATAGGCCTGCCCGCGCGCCATCCCCTCGAGCGCGGTGACGCCATGGCCGGTGCGGCTGAAAGGCGCGTCCCAGTCGAATTCCTCCTCGGTATCGACGAACAGCATGAACCGCGTGCCAAAGCCCGGGTCCAGTCGGATCCTGTCCTGCGGCAAGGGCGCGCGCGCCAGTTGGCCATCATGCAAAGGGTCGCTCATCCGCGCGGGTCTACCGCGCAATGGTTGCGATTGGGTTTGCGCGCGGCCCTTTCAATATGCCGTGTCGCCCACATGGCCATCGCCCGCGCCCTCGGCGGGCATGGACAGCAGGAAACGGTTGCCGTCGATGGTCAGCGCACCACCGCATCCTTCGGCCAGACTGCGGATGAGGCGCAGGGAAAAACCCATGCCCAGCAACGGCCCGTCCGGCCAGTCGCCATCGGGCGTATAGCCCGGATCGAGCAGTTGCGCTTCCTCCATCCCGTCCAGCGAACTCGGCCGGTCGACCGCCATCACGACGCGCCCTGCGCCCTCCCTCGGCTGGAACCAGCATGTGCCCGTCACCGGTTCCCCCACCGGCGCGACCGACACCAATGTCCGCAACAGATGCTGGACCATACGCTCGCCCTGCACCGGGTCGATCCGCACGGGCGGCAGCTCGGCGGCGATGGCGATGTCGACGCCATGCCGCCCGGCATCGCCATGGGCGAAACGCGCCGCCACCTGCGACACCAGCAGCGCCGCGTCGACCGACGCCGCAGCGCCGCCGCCATCGCCCCGCGCCACGCGGGCGGCCAGGTCCAGATCGTCGAACGCCGCCAGCAGGTGGCGCGCATCCACGGCGATATTGCCGGCCATCTCGCGATATTCGACGCCCGCCGGGCCGAACAATTCCTGTTCGATGATCTCGGCAAAGCCCAGTATCGCGTTCAGCGGCGTGCGCAATTCATGCACCAGTTGCCGCAGCGAATCGCCCGACAGGCCGGGAAAAATCGCGCTCTGGTCGGGCGCGGCGGCCACTTCGTGCAGATGCGGTCGGCGCGCCTGTCCGCGATAGCCCTGAAACCGCCCGGTGCGGGGATCGAAAAAGGGCGTGGCCGACAGCCGCCATTCGCCCGCCATTGTTCCGCCGACAATGGTGAAGCGCCCGTTCTGGAAACCGCTGCGCCGGGCAAAGGCCCCGGCGACATGCCCGTCCGGTCCGCTGCCGCCCGCCAGCGCCGGTTCGGCCAGATTCAGCCCGATCAACGCCGCGCGCGGCCCATCCCCGACCCAGATGATGGTGCCCGAAGCATCGCTTTCGAAGGTGAAGGCGCGCACTGGCACAGGCCCGGATGGCGCGGCGGCCAAGGCGGCGGGATCACGCCGCTGGCTGGTGAATTGCTCGATCCGGTCCACCAGATGGCGGATCTGGTCCGCAGGCGGCGCGGGCGGCGTGGGGGCAGTGAAAGACGGCTCGACCAGGGCGAAGGCCGGATCGGACGAAACCTCCGCCATGGGCGCGTCGACAACCGTTTCCGCCATGTCGGCGCTCAGCATCATTTCGGGCGCGACCGCAACGTCGCTGGTCAACACCAGATCGGTCGCGCCGAAACTTTCCAGCGCCCGCCGCACATCATCGCCCAGGTCGCGGCGCGCACGCAGCACGCCCCGCGCGGTCGGCGACAATCGCGGCAGCATCGCCACCCATGATGTTTCGGGCAAGCGCGCGCGCGACAGCGCCGCAGCGATCACCGCCGGGCGATCTCCTGCGAAAAATTCCACCAGACTGGCCGAACGCAGCCGCCCGCCCAGTTCGACCACCGTCGCCAGCCGCTGCGTTTCCGAAACGCCGTCGCGCAGCCCCGCCAGCCGCTCCAGCAGCGCGGCGCGTTCGTCCGCATCCATGCCGCCGCGATCGGCCCGGTCGCGCTGCGCGATCAGGTCCACGCACTGGCGCCAGAGCGTCACCGCCCCCGCGCCGCGCCTGTCACCGGCCGCCAGCACCGTTTGTGCAAGATCGTCGAAACGCAGCATTGCTTCCCCGTCGCATGGGCCCGACCGGCCGACGCGCAGCTATGGGATAAGCGGTTGCGCGCCAAAGGGGAAGGGCGCGACGCGCGCCCGAAACGGAACGTCGCATAGTGGGACAATTGCATTGCGCTGAAATATTATTATGATGCCGCCATCGAACGGATAAGGAAATAATCGACTGATGGCTGGCCCGAATATCGACGATATCGACATGCAGATCCTGGCGGAACTGCAGGAAGACGGCCGCATGACCAATGTCGAACTGGCCCGCAAGGTGGGCTTGACCGCCCCGCCCTGCCTGCGCCGCGTCCGCGCGCTGGAGGATGAAGGCGCGATCACCGGCTATCACGCCGTGGTCGATCCGGGGATGCTGGGCTACACCATCACCGTCTTCGCCATGGTCAGCCTGAAAAGCCAGGCGGAGGCCGACCTCAAGGCGTTCGAGGACCATATCGCCACGCTGCCCGAAGTGCGCGAATGCCATATGCTGAACGGCGAAATCGACTTCATCCTGAAAGTCGTCGCCCGCGACCTGCAAAGTTTCCAGCAATTCCTGACGTCGAAACTGACGCCAGCCCCGAATGTGGTGAGCGTCAAAACCTCCCTCACCATCCGCACCGCGAAAAACCTGCCCGGCGTGCCGCTCCCGGCTTGATGCGGGGCACAACCATGGACGGGAGCAACTAAAATAAGGGAGGCGGCGTGCATTCAAACAAGCATTGGAGCCGCCGAATTCATTGGATCGTTTGTTGCCTGCTGCTGATCCTGGCGCCGCCAATCCTCGCTCTTTCGATATGGGGCTCGGTGATAGTCATCGACGATTCCAGTAAGATAGCCTCTGCTTCCATTATCGCCGGTGGAGGTCGCACACAGCCTTTGCATGTCTTATCGCCGGGAATATTTCTGGCAGTTCCTCGGCTCGAGGGTGCCATTGAGCTAAGGTGTAAAGATGGCTCCAAGACCCAATTTGGCTATGTGACAAGGCATATTCACATTTGGGAGCGTTTTCGGACAGGAGACAAATGCAGCGAGAATTAAAACCACAACTCGAGAAAAAATATAGCGCCATCGAAGCGAATGTGCGTCGTATCCCATTTCCGTCATCCTGACGAAAGTCAGGATCCATTAGCAGCATTCTGTCATGGAAAAGCGGGCCTTCGCGCCGCTTCCCATTACCGCGCCAGCACAGGCGCAAAGGCCGCGACACCCGCGCCCGGCCCGCCCGCATGGCTCCACACCGCGCCGCTCACCGCCAGAAAGTCCGCACCCGCAGCGACCAGCGGCGCGGCGTTCTCCGCCGTGATGCCGCCAATCGCGACGCAGGGCAGTTCGAACACCGTCACCCACCAGCTCAGGATCGACGGGTCGGGCCGATACAGCGTTTCCTTGGTGGTCGTGGGATAAAATGCGCCGAAAGCGACATAATCGGCCCCCGCCTCCCCGGCCTCCATCGCCAGATGACGGCTGTCGTGACAGGTGACGCCGATCTGCACCGACGGGCCCAACAGCTTGCGGGCCTCGCGCGGGTCGCCATCGCCCTGCCCCAGATGCACGCCATCCGCGCCCAGCCTTTGGGCCAGCGCAATGCTGTCATTGATGATGAACGCCACATCGCGGTCGGCGCACAGATTCTGCAAGGGTTCGGCGGCGCGCGCGATGGCCTCGTCGTCCACGCCCTTCAGCCGCAACTGGAATGCGGCGACATCGCCCCCGTCGAACGCCGCCGCCAGCCGGTCGACAAAGGCCGCATCGATGGCGGGCGGCGAAATCAGGTAAAGCTGGCAGGGCGGACGCCGGTTATGCTTTTCAAAGCGATCCGCGAAATGCGGGTCCAGCGCCAGTTCTTCATCGGTGAATTCGGTCATGTGCGCCCTGTTAGCCTGTCGCGGCGGTCAGGACCAGCGGCGCAGCAACGCAATCTCGCGCAGCGCCAGAAACAGGGGCAGGCCAAAGGACACCCCGACCAGAAAAGTGCCCGCGACCGGCAGCCATAAGGGACGCACGCCATCGCGCCGCCCCTGCATGATGACGAACAGGGTCAGCGTCAGCGCGGAGAGGATGACGTCCAGCGCAAAGAAACTGCTGACCGGATTGACGAACAGATCGGTCAGGAACAGCGGCGCATCCAGTCCATGGATGCCCAGCCACGGCAAAAATGCCGCCAATGGCAGCAATGCGCCGGGCACGGCGAGTATCATCCAGATACCCGCCAGCGCCCGGCTGCCCTGCATCAGGCCGCGACCGGCGTCTTCGCGGTCGAAGCGGCGTGAATCTCGTCGATCGCCTCGCCCAGCGACGCGTCGAACTCCTCATCCGTCATCTGGTGACGCAGATCATTGAGCAGCGCGCGGCTGAAGCTGGCGATGATACCACGGTTCTTCGCCAGTTCGGCGCAGGCTTCGGTGCGGCTGAACCCGCCCGAAAGGGCGACGACGCGCAGCACCTTGGGATGATCGACCAGCGGATCGAACAGACCGGCCTTGGCGGGCAGCGACAATTTCAGCATGACCTGCTCGCCTTCGGGCAGGGCGTCGAGATTCTTGAGGATTTCGGCCAGCATGATGGCGTCAGCCTCGGCGCGCTCGGGCGACTTGATGTTCACTTCCGGCTCGATGATCGGCATCAGGCCGGCGGCCAGCACCTGGCGGCCGACCTCGAACTGCTGGGCGACGACGGCGGCGATGCCTTCCGCATTGGCGAGGTTGATGACCGAACGCTCCTTGGTGCCGAACACGCCTAGCGCCTTGGCGCGGGCCAGCAGCGCGTCGAGGCCCGGATTGGGCTTCATCAACTGAACCCCGTTGGCTTCATCTTCCAGACCCTTGTCGATCTTGATGAACGGCACGACGCCACGCTCGATCAGGGCGGCCGGGGTCGGCTTGCCGTCGACGGCGCCGTCCATGGTGCGTTCGAACAGGATCGCGCCGATCACCTTGTCCCCCGAAAAGGCGGGCGAGGTGATGATGCGGCTGCGCATCTGGTGGATCAGGCCGAACATTTCCTCTTCGGTGGTCCAGGCGCCTTCCTCGATGCCATAGCCCTTCAGCGCCTTGGGCGTCGAACCGCCGCTCTGGTCCAGTGCGGCGATAAAGCCGTCACCGGCGGCGATCTTGTTGCTCATGTCCTGGTCCAGCATCTGCACATACCTTCTCTTGCGGTGCGCCGCCCCCTGCGACGGCGCAAAATTGGGAAAACGGACAATCCAGTCCGCCGCCGACCGGGCGCGCCCCTTGAAACTATGACGCCGGCAGGGCCGCTGTTAGCCAGTCCCTGAACGCATCGCAAGACGACTCGTCCCCTATCCCATTGCGTAACGCGCAATATTGCTGGTCATTCCGCTGGCGCTGCGGCTAATCAAGCGGTTGAGAGATGGAAGGGGCTCAAATGATGGCTGGCCGGTTTGCGCGTCTGTTCATTGCGGCGTCTTTGCTCGGCATTGCCCCTGCGGCGTCCCGGGCCGCCTCGCCCGCCCCGGCCATCGACGCGCCCGCCCCCGATTTCGAACTGACGCTGGTCGACGGCGGGAAGGTCGCGCTCGCCGATCTCAAGGGGCAGGTGGTCGTCCTCAATTTCTGGGCGACATGGTGCGTGCCCTGCCGCACTGAATTGCCGACGCTCGACGCCTATTACGCCATTCAGAAAAAACATGGCCTGCGCGTGTTTGCGATCACCACGGAAGATTCAGTGCCGCTCGGCCGCCTGAAAAAGCTGTTCGCCGCACTGACCATCCAGTCCGCGCGCAAGATCAAGGGGAAATATGGCCCGCTGGCCGGCGTGCCGACCAATTTCATCATAGATCGCGCAGGCAGGCTGCGTTACGCCAAGGCGGGCGCGCTGGACCTCGACGCGCTCAACGCGCTCCTAGTGCCGCTGCTCAACGAAGAAGGCTAAAAGGGCGATCGGGCTTAAGCCAGACCTCCCCTCGAAATCGGTTCACCCCATCAGCGCCTTGACGCCGGGCAGTTCCTTGCCTTCCATCCATTCCAGGAAAGCGCCGCCAGCGGTCGAAACGAAGCTGAAATCGGCGGCTACGCCGGCATGGTTGAGCGCCGCGACGGTATCGCCGCCGCCAGCGACGGAAGTCAACTGCCCTTCCTTGGTCAGCGCCGCGGCCGTTTTGGCCAGCGCCACCGTGGCCGTGTCGAACGGCGATAGCTCGAACGCGCCGAGCGGGCCATTCCACACCAGAGTGCGGCAATTCTTGAGCGCATCGGCCAGCGCCTCGACGGCGGCGGGGCCGACGTCCAGGATCATTTCGTCAGCGGCGACCTCATGCACGTTGCACGTCCGCAGGCTGGCGGGGTTGGCGGCGAATTCCTTGGCCACCACCACGTCATAGGGCAGGTGGATGGTGCAGCCGGCGGCGTCGGCCGCGTCGAAAATCGCCTCGGCCGTCTCCGCCAGATCCTTCTCGCACAGCGACTTGCCGACATCGACCCCGCGCGCGTGCAGGAAGGTGTTGGCCATGCCGCCGCCGATGATGAGATGGTCGACCTTCGTCACCAGATTGTTGAGCACGTCGAGCTTGGTCGACACCTTGGCCCCGCCCACGACCGCCGCGACCGGCTTCATCGGCTCACCCAGCGCCGCCTGCAGTGCGTCCAGTTCCTTTTCCATCGAACGGCCGGCAAAGGCGGGCAGCTTGTGCGCCAGCCCTTCGGTCGACACGTGGGCGCGGTGCGCGGCGGAAAAGGCGTCGTTGACATAAAGGTCGCCGATCGCCGCCATGGCGTCGGCCAGCGCGGGATCATTCTTCTCCTCGCCGCCATGGAAACGGGTGTTTTCGAGGATCGCTATGTCGCCATTGCGCATCACCTTGATGCCGTCCAGCGCCGCCTCACCCTGGCAATCAGGGATGAACTGCACCTCGCGGCCCAGCGCCGCCGAAAACGGCCGGGTGATCTTGCTCAGCGAATATTCGGGGTTCTTCTGGCCCTTGGGGCGACCAAAATGGGCCAGCACCAGCACCTTCGCGCCGCGATCGGCCAGCTCCAGCACGGTCGGCATGGCCGCACGCAGGCGGGTGTCGTCCGACACCGAACCATCCTGCATCGGCACGTTCAGATCCTCGCGCACCAGCACCACCTTGCCGGTGATGTCGCCCATGTCGTCGAGTGTCTTGAACGGCTTTGTCATGATTATTCCCCTGTCAACGCCCACGCCGTTCGCCCTGAGCAGGGGCTGAGCTTGCAGAAGACCCGTATCGAAGGGTCATGCGCAACCTCGGTCCTTCGATACGCCACTTCGACAAGCTCAGTGGCTACTCAGGACGAACGGATTATTTCGTTCCCGTTTGATTACAGGAACTTCGCCATCACCCCGGTGGTGTCGATCATGCGGTTGGAAAAGCCCCATTCATTGTCGTACCAGCTCAGCACGCGAACCAGCTTGCCGTCCACGACCGCCGTTTCCAGGCTGTCGACGGTCGAGCTGCGCGGATCGCCATTATAGTCGATCGACACCAGCGGCTCATCCGAATAGCCCAGCACGCCCGCGAGCGGCCCGGCTTCCGACGCGGCCTTCAGCAGCGCGTTCACCTCGGCGACGGTGGTGTCCTTCTTGGCGATGAACTTGAGGTCCACGACAGAGACATTCGGGGTCGGCACGCGCACCGACGAACCGTCCAGCTTGCCCTTGAGCTCGGGCAGCACCTCACCCACGGCGCGGGCGGCGCCGGTGGAAGTCGGGATCATCGACACGGCGGCGGCGCGGGCGCGGCGCATGTCCTTGTGCAACTGGTCCAGCGTATTCTGATCGTTGGTATAGCTGTGGATGGTGGTCATGAAGCCGCTTTCGATGCCCAGGGCATCGTGCAGCACCTTGGCGAGCGGGGCCAGGCAGTTGGTGGTGCAACTGGCGTTCGAGATGACGACGTCGTCGGCGGTCAGCTTGTCATGGTTCACGCCGAACACGATGGTCTTGTCGACATTGGTGCCCGGCGCGGAAATGACGACGCGCTTCGCGCCGGCGGTCAGGTGGGCCGAAGCCTTCGCCTTGTCGGTGAAGATGCCGGTGCATTCCAGCGCGATTTCAACGCCCAGTTCGGCGTGCGGCAGGTTGGCGGGGTCGCGCTCGGCCGTCACCTTGATCTTCTTGCCGTCGATCACCAGGAAATCGCCGTCGACGCCGACGTCACCGGCCCAGTTGCCATGAACCGAATCCCGCTTGAACAGCAGGGCGTTCGACTTGGTGTCGCCCAGGTCGTTGATCGCGACCAGTTCCAGGTCATGGTCGGTGCGCGTCAGGATGGCGCGCGCCACCAGGCGACCGATACGTCCGAAACCGTTAATTGCTACCTTAGTCGCCACTGTGCGTGCCTCCTGCTTCGTCTTGTCTGTCGGGATTTAGTTCAGCGCCGCCGCGATCTGCGGGGCGATCTTCGCGGCGGTCAGGCCGAAATGGTCGTACAGGTCTTCGGCCGGGGCCGACGCGCCAAAGCCGTCAATGCCGAAACGCAGGCCGCCAATGCCGGTATGCCGTTCCCAGCCAAAGGTCGTGCCCGCCTCGATCGACACACGCAGCACATGGTGCGGCAGCACCTCGTCGCGATAGGATTGCGGCTGCGCCTCGAAATGGGCCCAACTCGGCATCGACACGACATCCGCGCCGATGCCCTGTCCTTCCAGCAGCGCGGCGGTGGCGACGGCGATCTCGACTTCCGAACCGGTGGCGACGATCACCACCTTGCGCTCGGCCTTGGCGGCGCTCAGGCGATAGGCGCCCTTGGCGCACAGATTTTCGCCAGCCTTCACAGTGCGAAGCTGCGGCAGGTTCTGGCGCGTCAGCGCCAGCACCGACGGGCCGGTCGCGTCCTTCAACGCCAGTTCCCAGCATTCCGCCGTTTCGACGATGTCGGCCGGGCGATAGACGTCCAGGTTCGGGATCATGCGCATCGACATGACATGCTCGATCGGTTGGTGGGTCGGGCCATCCTCGCCCAGACCAATGGAGTCATGGGTAAGGACATGGATGACGCGCTGCTGCTGGAGCGCGGCCAGGCGGATGCCGCCGCGCATATAGTCGGAAAAGACGAGGAAGGTGCCGCCATAGGGGATCACGCCGCCATGCAGCGCCATGCCGTTCATCGCGCAGGCCATGCCGAATTCGCGGATGCCGTAGTAGACGTAGCGGCCGGCATAATCGTCGCGGGTCAACGGCCCGGTCGACTTGGTCTTGGTATTGTTGGACCCGGTCAGGTCCGCCGAACCGCCGATGGTTTCAGGGAGCAGGTCGTTGATCGCGCCCAGCGCCAGTTCGCTGGCTTTGCGGGTGGCGACCTTCTGCGGATTGGCGATCAGCGTGTCGATATAGGCGTCGAGCGAGAAACCGGCGGGCAGTTCACCGGCCATGCGGCGCGCAAATTCCGCGCCCTTGGCGCTGGCGGCCAGACGCGCTTCCCAATCGGCGCGAACCGGCGCGCCCCTGGCGCCGATGGCCTTCCAGGCGGCGTCGATGTCTGCGGGAATGGCGAAGGGTTCGGCCGACCAGCCCAGAAATTCGCGGGCGGCGGCGACTTCCGCCTCGCCCAGCGCGGACCCGTGGACGCCCGACGTGCCCGCCTTGTTCGGCGCGCCATAGCCGATCTTGGTGGCGCAGGCGACCAGCGAGGGACGCGGATCGGCCAGCGCCTCGTCAATGGCGCGGCGCACGTCGGCGACGTCATGGCCGTCGCACGAAACCACATGCCAGCCGGTCGCGGCGTAACGGGCGCGAACATCCTCGCTGCTCGACATGTCGACAGCGCCGTCGATGGTGATCTTGTTATCGTCCCACAGCACGATCAGGCGCGACAGGTTCAAATGCCCGGCCAGACCGATGGCTTCGTGATTAATGCCCTCCATCAGGCAGCCGTCGCCCGCGATCACCCAGGTGCGGTGATCGACCAGATCGTCGCCAAAACTGGCGTTCAGATGCCGTTCGGCGATCGCCATGCCGACCGCGGTGGCCAAGCCCGAACCCAGCGGGCCGGTCGTCGCTTCCACGCCCGCCAGCTCGAAATTTTCCGGGTGCCCGGCGCAGGGGCTGTGCAACTGGCGGAAATTGCGGATGTCGTCCATCGTCGGACGGGCATAGCCGGTCAGGTTCAGCAGCGCGTAAATCAGCATCGATCCATGGCCCGCCGACAGCACGAAGCGGTCGCGGTCGGCCCATTTCGGCGCGGACGGATCGAATTTCAGATAATCGCGAAACAACACCGTGGCGACATCGGCCATGCCCATGGGCATCCCGGGGTGCCCGCTATTGGCTGCCTGAACGGCGTCCATGGACAAGGCCCGAATGGCATTGGCGAGCAGCGTGTCGGAAACTGTCATTGCGCGGGTAACCCTCCCTGTTCGAGACTGCACCCGATAAAGACGGTTCGGCCAGCCCCAGCGAATCGCGATCGGCCCCCTTTGTCGCCAGAAGATTGGGGCGTCAACCGCGCCGCGTCATCCTTCCGTCCGATCATGGGTCAACAGGTCTTTTGCAGCGACCGGCTTTTGGCTATGCAGGGCCATGGCAAGCACGCGGATGATGCTGGCGATCGGCGCCCTTGAACGGGCCATCGGCCGGCTGGAGCAGCAGGTGGATGCGCTGGGCGACGCCCCGTCGACCGCCGCACCCGTCCTGTCGCCGCAGGGCACGGATCAGGCGCGCGCCGCCCTGCAATCGCTCGACGACCTTATCGCCGAACTCAAGGGCCGCACCGATGGCTGAAACCACCCTGCACATCGCGGGTCGGGACTATGTGATCCGTTGCCGCGACGGAGAAGAGGCCCATCTGGCCCATCTGGCCCAGATGATCGAGGCGAAAGCGAGCGACGCGCGGCGCAACGCGCCGGGCCTGACGGAAGTGCGCACGTTGCTGTTCGCCGCCCTTTTCCTCGCCGACGAACTGAACGAAAAGCAGAGACAGTCAACCGATCGTCAGCCCAGTTTCGCGCTGGAGGGAGAGGATGAGCGCGCGGCGGCCGCCATCGAAGCCCTGACGCGGCGTCTCGAAACCCTTTCCGACAGGCTTGCGGGACGCATCCCGCACGCCTAGATAGGTGGAGGCGGGCACTGCCTGGTACGAGCTTTAGCGAACATCCCTGAGGCGATAATCACATCCACGGGGGCTGTCCCTGGGCGGGCTCCGGCCCGATCTACATGGTTCCCACCTGACGTTGAGGCGTCAGAGGATATTCCAGCAAACGGCCGAGGTGGTCCCGCCACCCGATCCCCGGCCCATCACGACACGGCAGGAAGGCGAACGCCCCATGACGGATGATGGCGACGATGATCTGGACAAGGCGGCGCTGCGACGCATCGCCCGCCAACGACGGCGCAATTTCATCGCCTCGCTCGATGCGCTGGCGCACAGGCTGGCGTTCAAGGCGCTGCCCTCTCCCCTTGCCCGGCGCATCGCGGACGCCGGGACGGTCGCCCTCTATATGCCGATGGACGATGAAGCGCCCGCTACCCGGCTGGCCGCCCCGCTCGCCGCCATGGGCAAGGCGCTGGCCCTGCCCCGCGTGCTCGACCGTCTTGGCGGCATGGATTTCGTGATCTGGCGGCCGGAGGACCAATTGTTTCCCGGCCTTCACGGCACCAGCCACCCTGAACCCGCCGGGCCGCCGGTCGCCCCCGACGTCATCATCGCGCCGCTGGTCGGTTTCGACCGGGCGATGAACAGACTGGGGCAAGGCGGCGGCTATTATGACCGCGCCTTTGCCCGCCATCCCGACGCGCTGCGCATCGGCCTCGCCTGGTCGGTGCAGGAAATGGATGTAGTGCCGGCCGATCCATGGGATTTGCCGCTGCATGCGGTGCTGACCGAAGTCGAATATATCGAAGGAGCCGATCTGTGAGCGAACCTTATCGGCCAAGCTGGCGCAAACCCGCGGGCATGTTCGCGATTCTGGCGCTCATCACGGCATGGGCGGTCATGGTCGCCAGCCTTTCGGGCGTCATCGGCGCGCTGCCGGTCTGGGCGCAGGCGCCGCTCTACGTCTTTCTGGGCCTGATCTGGATCTGGGTGCTGCCGCTCCGCCGCCTGATGCTGTGGATGGAAACCGGGCGCTGGCGCGGCTAGGGTCAAGTTCCGCACCGGAGCGCCATAGCGACAGAGGCGATCCGCCGAGCGATACAACATGGTCAAGATAGCCCGAGAGTTCGGGCAAAGCGGCACGGGATCAATCGGAAGACCGTTGACGGGACTGAAAATCCAGCCGCCCCGCTTCAGCGCGTTGGATAGTTCGGCGCCTCGCGCGTGATCGTAACATCGTGGACGTGGCTTTCGGACAGGCCCGCATTGGTGATCTGGACGAACCGCGCGCGCTCCTTGAGGTCGGGGATCGTCCGGCTGCCGGTATAGCCCATCGCCGCCTTCACGCCGCCAACCAGTTGGTGGATCACGTCCTTGGCGGGGCCCTTGAACGGCACCTGTCCTTCGATGCCTTCCGGCACCAATTTCATCTGGTCCTTGATGTCCGCCTGGAAATAACGGTCGGCGCTGCCCCGCGCCATGGCGCCCACGCTGCCCATGCCGCGATAGCTCTTATAGGCGCGGCCCTGATAGAGGAAGGTTTCGCCCGGCGCCTCTGCGGTGCCAGCCAGTAGCGAACCGACCATGACACAGCCGGCGCCGGCAGCCAGAGCCTTGGCCACATCGCCCGATGTGCGAAGGCCGCCGTCCGCGATCACGGGCACGCCCTGCTTTGCGGCCTCCTCGGCCGAATCCATGATCGCCGTCAACTGCGGCACGCCCACGCCCGCGACCACCCGCGTGGTGCAGATGGAACCCGGGCCGATGCCGACCTTCACGCAATCCGCGCCCGCGCCGATCAGCGCCCTGGTCGCTTCGGCGGTCGCGACATTGCCAGCGACGATCTGCACATGGCTAGAAAGCTTCCTCACCGCCTCCACAGCGGCGGAAACCTGCTTGCTGTGGCCATGGGCGGTGTCGATCACGATCAGGTCGCATTCCGCATCGATCAGCGCCTCGGTGCGTTCCAGTCCCTTGTCGCCGACCGTGGTCGCTGCCGCGACGCGCAAGCGACCGGAGGCATCCTTCGTCGCCTTCGGATAGGTGACGGCCTTTTCGATGTCCTTAACCGTAATCAGGCCGACACAGTGATAATCCTCGTCCACCACCAGCAGCTTTTCGATGCGGCGCTGGTGCAGCAGCCGCATCGCCTCGTCCTGGCCGACGCCGACATTCACCGTGGCCAGATTGTCCTTCGTCATCAATTCGCTGACCGGCTGAGCCGGATTTTCGGCAAAGCGCACGTCGCGGTGGGTCAATATGCCGACCAGCTTGCCCGAATGTTCGACCACGGGAATGCCGCTGATCCGGTGGCGCTGCATCAGCATCTGCGCATCGGCCAGCGTCGCGGTGGGCAGGATGGTGATGGGGTTGACGACCATGCCGCTTTCGAACCGCTTGACCGCACGCACCGCGTCCGCCTGCTCCTCAATCGACAGATTGCGATGCAGGACGCCAATGCCGCCCAGTTGCGCCATGACGATCGCCATGTCGGCTTCCGTCACCGTGTCCATGGCCGACGACAATATCGGGATGTTGAGCTTGATGGCGCGCGTCACATGGGTGCTGGTGTCCGCCTGGCTGGGCATGACGTCCGATTCAGCGGGCTGAAGCAGAACGTCGTCAAAGGTGAGGCCGAGGCGAATATCCATGGGGTGCTGCCACTTTTGTCTAGGGGGATTCGTGGCGGCCCATGTAACCATTTCCCCCCGGAACGGCTAGTCGCCCGGTGCAATTTTATTGCGCGGCAGCAACCCCCTCTGTCACATGGGCAAGCTAGGCGTGTGCTGACGCTGAACGGTCAGGAAAGACAGGAACAATGGACAGGATATTCACCCGTTTCGCTGGCGTCACCGCCGCTTATGCCGGCAAGCCCGCCACGTTCATCCTCGCCATGGCGATCGTTCTGGTCTGGGGCGTCACCGGGCCGATGTTCGATTATTCGCAGACCTGGCAACTGGTCATCAACACCGGCACCACCATCGTCACCTTCCTGATGGTGTTCCTGGTCCAGAACAGCCAGAACCGCGACGCCGCCGCCATGCAGGCCAAGCTCGACGAACTGATCCGTTCGGTCGAGGCGGCGCGCAACGAATTCATCGGCATCGAACATCTGACCGACATAGAGATCGAAGCGATCCGCGCCCGGCTGGAGGAGGAAGAAGCCCCCGGCGCGAACGGCAAGCCGCCCCATCGCACCGTGGAAAGATTGCTCGACCGTTATTGAACGCCGACCGCTTCGGCGCGGGCGATCAGGTCCTGCGCCTGGGCGACGTGCATCGCCTCGATCATCCGTCCTTCGAACCGTTCCGCGCCGCCGGTCGCCGCTTCGACCAGACGGCGGGCCTCCGCCACCGCATCGGCATCCGGGCCGAATGCGCGGTTCGCGACTAAGATCTGGTTGGGGTGGATCAGCGTCTTGCCATCGAAGCCCAGCATGTGGCCCTCGCGGCATTCCCGTTCCAGTCCTTCGGCATCGTCCAGCCGGTTATAAACGCCATCGAACACCGCCACGCCACCCGCGCGCGCGGCGACCACCACCGATTGCAGCGCCAACGACAGCCCGGTCCGGTCGGCGCCCGCCGGAATGCGCAATTCGCGCCGCAGGTCATTGGTCCCCATGAACAGGCCGCCGGCGCCCTCCGCCTTGGCGATGGCGGGCGCGGCAAGCAGCCCTGCCGGGCTTTCGATCATGGCGATGACCGGCTTCTGACACACGCTGAACACGGCTTTGACCTGTTCGGCCGTTTCGACCTTGGGAAGCACGATATAGTCGACAGCGGATTTCTTCAGCGCCACCATTTCGTCGCCATACCAGGGCGTGCCCGCAACATTGATGCGAACAGCCGCCAGTCGCGATCCGAAACCCTCCGCCACGGCGGCCACGGCGGCTTCGCGCGCCTCGACCTTTTTGTCGTCCGGCACGGCGTCTTCCAGGTCCAATATGACCATGTCGCACGGCAATCCCCGCGCCTTTTCAATCGCGCGCGCGTTGGATGCGGGCAGGAACAGCAGCGAACGGGCATGATGAAGTTGCATGGTCATGTCTGTCTCCTGACGCCGCCGGATCGCCAACGCTCCGGTTTCGCTTCCCCCCTCCCCGGTTTCGGGGCATAGTTCAAGTCTGCACTTCAGGAGGGGGGCCGTTCCATGGTCACAGAGTTCGCATTGGGCTTGAGCCTGCTCGTCATCATCTATCTGGCCGCCAGCATCAAGGTGGTCCGGCAAGGCTATCAATACACCATCGAACGCTTCGGGCGTTTTACCGAAGTGGCGCGGCCGGGCCTCAATTTCTATCCGGCCTTCTTTTATGCCGTTGGTCGCAAGATCAATATGATGGAACAGGTTGTTGATATTCCGGGGCAGGAAATCATCACCAAGGACAACGCCATGGTGTCGGTCGATGGCGTCGTCTTCTTCCAGGTGCTGGACGCCGCCAAGGCCGCCTATGAAGTGTCGGAGCTGTATGTCGCCATCATGCAACTGGCGACCACCAACCTGCGCACTGTGATGGGGTCGATGGATCTCGATGAAACCCTGTCCAAGCGTGACGAGATCAACGCGCGCCTGCTGTCGGTGGTCGATCATGCCACCAATGCCTGGGGCATCAAGATCACCCGCGTCGAGTTGAAGGACATCCGCCCGCCCGCCGACATCGTCAACGCCATGGGCCGCCAGATGAAGGCGGAACGCGAAAAGCGCGCCAACATCCTTGAATCCGAAGGGCTGCGCGCATCCGAAATCCTGCGCGCCGAGGGCGAGAAGCAGTCGCAGATTTTGCAGGCGGAAGGCCGCCGCGAGGCCGCTTTCCGCGATGCCGAGGCGCGCGAGCGCGAAGCCGAGGCCGAAGCCAAGGCGACGCAGATGGTGTCCGACGCCATCGCCAGCGGCAATCCGCAGGCGCTCAACTATTTCATTGCCCAGAAATATGTCGCTGCGGTCGAACAGTTCGCGACGTCGCCCAACGCCAAGACGATCCTGTTCCCGGTGGAGGCGACCCAGTTGATCGGCACGCTGGGCGGTATCGGCCAACTGGCGAAGGACGCCCTGGCGACGGACGCCCCGCCGCCGCCGGCCCCGCCCCGTCGCGGCCCCTTCAACCCCGCCTGAAACAGGAACAGTCCATTGGAGGATGAAGGCCCATGATCGACCTTGCCATGCTCGACAATCATTGGTGGTGGCTGATCTTCGCGGTCGTGCTGGCGATCGGCGAAATCATCGTGCCCGGCGTGTTTTTGATCTGGGTCGCCGTCGCGGCGGGGATCACGGGCGCGATCACGCTGCTGTTGCCAGCGCCATTGTGGGCGCAGTTCCTGCTCTTCGCCACGCTTTGCCTGATCGCCACATGGGCCGGACGACGCTGGTATGCGGCCACCGACACCACCTCCGAAGACCCGTTGCTCAACCAGCGAACGGCGCGAATGGTCGGTGAAATCGTGACAGTGGTGGAGGCGATCGAAAGCGGGCGCGGCCGGGTGAAGGTGGAGGATGGCATATGGTCCTGCAAAGGCCCCGACGCGCCGGTCGGCGCCCATGTGCGCATTACGGGCGCGGATGCGGCGATGCTGCATGTGGAATTGGCCTGATCGGCATGTGCGGCGGCTTGCCCCGAAGGCGGGCGGCGGCTATCGACCCGGCGCATGACTGCGTTCAAATCCGGCGACCCGACGACACTCAACCGCCTTTACGGGCGGCAATCGGGGCACAAGCTGCGCGCGGGCCAGCAGGAACTGGTCGACACGCTGCTCCCCGCCCTGTCCGTGCCCGAAGAAGGGCCGGTGACGGCGGCAGACCTGTTCGGCTATGATCGCCCGCTGCATTTCGAAATCGGTTTCGGATCGGGCGAACATATGGCCTTTCGCGCCGACATGTTGCCCGACCATGGCTTCATCGGCTGCGAACCTTTTCTGAACGGAGTCGTCGGCGCGCTGGGCCATGTTCGCGACAAGGCGCTGGGCAATGTCCGCATTCACATGGGCAACGCGCTGGAGGTGCTGTCGCGCATTCCCGACGGCGCGCTCAGCTTCGTCTATCTGCTCCATCCCGATCCATGGCCCAAGGCCCGCCACGCCAAGCGGCGGATGATGAACAAGGGGCCGGTGGAAATGATCGCGGCCAAGCTCAAACCGGGCGGTGAATTCCGTTTCGGCACCGACCATCCCGTCTATCTGCGCTGGGCGCTGATGGTGATGAACGGCCATCCCGCTTTCGACTGGCTGGCCAGCGATCCGAAGGATTTTCTGGTCAGGCCCGGCGGCTGGCCCGAAACCCGCTACGAGGCCAAGGCCCGGCGCAAGGGGCATGAGGTCTGGTACTTCCGCTATCGTCGGCGCGCTTGTGAAACGGACGAGTCATAAGCATGGCGCGGCGCTGGTCCGGCAAGCGGTTCCGTGCGCTGCTCCGCCATAGCGGCCCCACTTCGCTCATGTTCCGGCGGCGACTGGCCCTGATCGGCGGCGCGGTGCTGGTCGGGCTGGCGGCGCTGGCCTTTGCCTGGGCGGCCGACGAAGCCAGCGCCGCCTTTGAACGGATCGCGGCCCGGCAACGCTGGTTGCCGCTGGCGATCACGCCTCTCGGCTTTGCGCTCATTGTTTGGGTCACCCGCACCCACGCCCCGCTGGCCGCCGGTTCGGGCATACCGCAGGTCATTGCCGCCTCTCGCCTTGGAGAACAGGCGCGCCGTTCGCTGATCGACATGCGCACCGCCGCGCTGAAGGCGCTGCTGACGGTCTCAGCCCTGCTGGTCGGCGCGTCGGTGGGGCGCGAAGGGCCAACCGTTCAGATCGCCGCCGCCATCATGGCGCGCGTGCATCAGGCCCTGGCCGTGCCGATGCGCGCTTCGGTGATGATCGCTGGCGGCGCGGCGGGCGTGGCGGCGGCGTTCAATACGCCGCTGGCCGGGATCAGTTTCGCGATCGAGGAACTGGCGTCCGCCTATGAGCAGCGCATGACCCTGCTGGTCATCACCGCCGTCATCATATCGGGCATGGTCAGCCTGGGGATTGCCGGCGACTATGTCTATTTCGGCGTGGTGAACGCCCATTTGCCGTTGGTGGAATCGGCGCCCGTGGCGTTGATCGCGGGCCTGCTGGGCGGCCTTTCGGGCGGGCTGTTCGCCCGGCTGGCGCTGTCCGCCGCGCGCAACAAAAACGCCTTCACCCAATTCGCCCGCGCGCGCCCCGTTCTGTTCGCGGCCCTGTGTGGCCTTGTCGTCGCGGGAATCGGCATTGCGAGCCGCATCACCTGGGGCACCAGCTATGCCCCTGCCCGTGCGCTGATTTCCGGGGAGGATATGCCGATGTGGTTCGGGCCGGCCAAATTCATCAGCACACTGGCGACCAATGTGTCGGGCCTGCCGGGCGGCATTTTCGCCCCTTCGCTCGCCACCGGCGCGGGCTTTGGCCAGCTGCTCGGCTGGTTCTTCCCCCATTCGCAGGTCAGCGCCGTCATCCTGCTGGGCATGACCGCCTATTTCACCGGTGTCGTGCGCGCGCCGCTGACGGCGGTCATCATCATCACCGAAACCACCGGAAGCCGCGGCTTCATGCTGCCGCTGCTCGGCGCGGCGCTGGTGGCCGACTGGGCAGCGCAGTTCATCTGCCGCGAACGCCTCTATCATGGCCTGTCGCAACGCTTTCTGCCCGAAGACATCAGCTCAAAAGGGTAATTGCGCGACCTGAACCGGCGTCGCGCGCCGCCATGCCGCCTCCGGCGCGACGTCCAGATGATGACGATACAGCGCGCCCAGGCGCATCCCGCCAATGCCCCGGCCACTGACCAGTTGCAGCACATTATAGCCCGGGTTCCAGTTCCCCTCGATCAGCACCGGCCCATCGGCCGACAGGCCGATGTCCCAGCCGATCAGGGCATGGTCGGCAAAATGCCCATGCGCCCGCACCGCCAGGTTCCGCGCGGCATCGAACAGATCAAGCCGCGCGCCCGCAATCGGCGCGCCGGTCTGCGGGTGCCGCTCCAGTTCGGCAAAGCCGCCTCCGATCCGCCGCAAAGCCGGACCGAGCACAGCGTCCGACCCAACGGGCGCGACCAGATTATCCATGTTGAAATTGTCCGCCGCCCGATCGGACGCCAGCGACAGGCGCAGCGCCGTATCGACCACCTCAAACGCGCCATGTTCGTTGCGAACCGTCACGATCCGCAGGGTCGGCAGGGCGCCGGGCGACAGATCCGCCAGATCGGAATGAACGACGATGCATTGCTGCACGACCCAGCCATCATGGCGGCGGCGCGCGATCCACGGGTCGAGATCACCAGCGGCGACGTTCAGGCTGCCATCGGACGCCCGCCAGTCCCCGCCAGCCTGCCGCACCAGCCGCACCACGCCCTTGCCCTTCGATCCCATGCCGGGCTTGACGATCAGGGCGTCATGCGCGGCGGCATCGCGCGCATCTGCGATAACGGCGGGCAGCGCCAGCCCGCCTGCCCGACACCGCGCCTCGAACAGCGCCTTGTTCTTCAAAGGATTGCTGTGCAGCGGCAAAGCGGCGTGATTGACGATGGCGTGGATGCCCTTGCGCTCGTCCTGATCCAGAAAATCGGCCAGCGGCGCGTCGTCCCGCCGCCTTTGATGGATTTCGCGCAGATTGCCGGAGCGAAAGCCCAGCGTGCGGGCTTGCCGCGCCAGCGCGTCGCGGCCGGTTGCATGGTCCCGCCGGTGAAGCAGGTCCGCGATCGCGCGCGCGCCCATGCCCCACCCGTCCCACAACCGGCCATAATAGGAGGCGCGCAACCCATCATCGCGCGCCGCCGCCGTGCGAAATATCGGCGGCATGGGGCGCAGGATCAGCGCCAGCCGACGCAGCGCCAGCCCGCGCCCTGTCAACGCCGCCTCTTCCGTCTGGCCTTGCAGCGTCACAGTGGATCGCCGATCGCCGCCCAGTCGATCGCGCCGGGATCGGCGATAATGCCGGCCTGTTCAGGCATCGGATATTTGAGGCCGGTGGCGCAGTTGAACAGCACCACCCGTTCGTCACGACTGATGTCGCCCCGCGCCAGCGCGGCGCGATAAACGGCATGGGTAGCCGCGCCCTCCGGACACATCTGCACGCCATCGCTGGCCGCCACCATCGCCTGCGACGCCAGGATCGCTTCGTCGCTTACAGCCTCGGCCCAGCCCCGGCTTTGGCGCAGCACATCGAGCACCATGAAATCCGCCAGCACGGCAGGCACGCGGATGCCCGCCGCCACAGTGCAGGCATTGTCCCACCTTGTCGCCTGACGCTCGCCTGCCTCCCACGCCTGCACAATCGGCGCGCAGCCGGTCGACTGGGCAGCGACCATGCGCGGCCGGGCCGAACCGATCCAGCCCATCGCCTCCAGTTCGTCAAACGCCTTCCACATCGCCACCAAAGCAGTGCCGCCGCCGGTGGCGTAGATGATGACGTCGGGCAGTTCCCAGCCGAGCTGTTCGGCCAGTTCAAATCCCATCGTCTTCTTGCCCTCGACGCGATAGGGCTCCTGCATGGTCGACAGCGGGAACCAGCCCATGCGCTCGACACCCTGCCGAACGATCGCGCCGCAATCGTCGATCATCCCCGCCACGCGAAACACATGCGCGCCAAAGCTGAGCATTTCGCCCACATGGGCGGCGGGCGTCTCCATGGGGCAGAAGCACCATGCGCCCAACCCGGCCCGCGCGGCATAAGCGGCGACCGCGCCGCCGGCATTGCCGTTGGTGGGAATGGCGACGCGGCGCGCGCCGAAATGCCGCGCCATCGACATGGCCGTCGCCTGCCCCCGCGCCTTGAACGATCCGGTGGGCAACCGCCCCTCATCCTTCACCAACAGGCGCCCGCCCCCTTCGCGCAGCGCGATGAGCGGCGTCATCATCTCGCCCAGCGTCACGCAGGCATCGGCATGGGGCACGGGCAGCAATTCGCGGTAGCGCCACATATCGGCCGACCGCCGCGCCAACATGTCCCGGTCGACATGGCGCCGCGCGTCGGCCAGGTCATAACGGGCGAGCAGGGGCTTGCCTGCGGGGGAAAGGCCACGCAACCCGTCGGCCTCCACCCGCTCGCCGGTCACCGAGCATTCCAGATGAGAAAAATAGCTGGTCCAGCCGCCTTCTTCGGGCATCGGGGCATCGATCGGTCGGGTTGCGCGTGCGGTTCCGGTCATCCTGATCGCCTGCCACGCCGGGATGACTCCTGCATGGCGTTTATGCGACAATCGGATTGCATCTGCGTTTAGCGGCGGCTTCGCGTCGGCGCGTGGAAATCGGGCGCTTTGTCTGCGATTCAGTCCAGAAATCGCCAGCACAGCCCGAGACAGCCGTTCCTTTGGCGGCTTCAGTCAAGAGACACCTTGCCCCGCCCGGCCTTCACCGTGCCGCGCGCCTTCTTGCCGTCCACCCGCTTCGCCTTGGCGGCCTTGCTTGGTTTCGTCTTTATCCGCCGGGCGTCGCGTTCATGCGCCTTGGCCAGCATCGCCATCAACCGCTCGCGCGCATCCTGCCGGTTCGCCTCCTGCGTGCGGAAACGCGACGCCTGGATCACCAATATCCCGCTGGAGCTGAGCCGCGATCCCGCCAGTTCCTTGAGCTTGCGATAGGCATAAGGGGCCAGGCCCAGCCGATAGAGCGCGACGCGCAACTGCACGGCGGTCGCCACCTTGTTGACATTCTGCCCGCCCGGCCCGCCCGCGGTGATGAACCGCTCCTCCAGCGCGTCCTGCGCTATCTCAAAATCCTGCATCGGTCAGCATCGCTTCGTCAAAGCCCGCCCGCGCGAAGCTGTCGGGCAGCATAGCCGTCGCCTGCGCCGGGGGCTTTTCGCCGCGCGGGATGGACAGGAAACGGCTGTGCAGCAACATCCCCGGCCCCTCGCCCGCCCCGGTTCCATAAACCGCGTCGCCGACAATGCCGAAACCCAGCCCATGGGCGGCATGAACGCGGATCTGATGGGTGCGTCCGGTCGCGGGCGTGAAGGCGATCAGCGCCCGTCCGTCCTTCTCCGCGATCTTGCGCCATAGCGTCACCGCCGCCTTGCCGTCGCGCGCGGGGATCATCCGCCATCCGCGCGCCGCGCTGCTGATCTTCTTGAGCGCCAGTTCGATCCGCCCTTCATCCTCGGCCGGCACGCCGTCGACCACCGCGACATAGCGTTTTTCCACCGTCCCCACCTCGAAAGCGGCGGCGAAGCGCTTGTGCGCCTTGGGATTGCGGGCCAGCAACAGGCAGCCGCTGGTGTCGCGGTCCAGCCGGTGGACGGGCAGCGGCCAACGCTGAAAGCCAAAGGTCAGCGAAGCGAGATGATTTTCAACGCTCATCGACCCGTCGCGCGGCGCGTCGACCGGCAGGCCGGCGGGCTTGTCGAGGATCAGCGCCTCGCCATCGATGAACAGCACTTGGTCGGACAGCAGGGTCACGGTTTGGGCAAACTTTCGGAAAAAGGGGCGCGCGGTTGACGCCCGATCCGCTTCCTATAGGGATTGCCGCCCATGAGCGAAAGAGGGCGGGACGAACGGCTGATCTGGGTGGATGCCGTGCGCGGCGTCGGCATCGTTGCGGTGGTCGCCGCCCATGTGTGGACGCGCGGGGCCATGCGCGACGCGATCTACAGCTTTCACATGCCGCTCTTCTTCATCCTGTCGGGCTATCTGTCCGCGCCGCGCCCGCCTGTCGTCTTCGCGCGGCGGCACATTCCCGCGATGATGCGCCCCTATGCGCTGTTCCTGCTGGCGGTGCTGGCGGGCGATTACTGCGCCGAAGCGGCAAAGGGCGGCCGGGCGATCTTCCATGATTGGCCCGCCGACATCGCGCCGGTGCTGATCGGCGGATCGGAACTGCGCGGGCCGTTCACCATTTTCTGGTTCGTGCCCTGCCTGCTTTTCGCGCGGATCGCCTTCAACGCGGCGCTGGCGCGCTGGCCCGATGTGCGGGGCCGCGCCTGGGCCGTGGCGGCGCCGGTCGCGCTGGCGCTCGCCTATGGGCTGGGCGCGATCATCGACTGGTCGCCGCTGGGGCTGCTCTCCAGCCCCATGGCCTTTGCATTGTTGTGGGCGGGCGCGCTGTTTCGGCGGATGGGCTGGCATCCGGTGATAGCCGCCCTGCTGATCCCGCTGTCACTCTGCGGCCTGTTCCTCTTTCCCACGATCAACATGAAGGCGGGCGATTATGGCTGGCCGATCCTGTCGATCATCGGCGCGGTCGCGACCTGCGTGCTGCTGATGCGGGCTTGCGAACGGCTGGGCCATCGCGCGGCATGGCTCGTCCCGCTGGGGCAGGCGGCGATGGTCATCATGTATCTGCATGTCGCCATCATCCACCACCTCACGCCTTATATGGGCAAGGGCGCGCTGTTCGCCGTCGCGCTGGCTCTGCCGTTCGCCATCGACCGGCTGATCCGCCGCTCGCCACTGGCGTCGCGCTGGCTGCTTTAGGGGGCCATGCCTGCTGGATCGGCGGGGTGCGGGCGGGGTTGAACCACAGTCCAAAGCGCCAACCCCGCCACCGTCGAGCCAAAGGTGCGACCCGTCAGCGCCGCCGGTTGCACCATTCAGACGGCATGAACGCCGCCCAGCCGTGCGATAAAATCAGCCGTGCAATTTGATCGCGGTTTCCGCGATGCGGCGGCCCTGATAGCGGGCGCCGTCCAGTTCCTCTTCGCTCGGCTGGCGGCTGCCGTCGCCATCGGCCAATGTCGTCGCGCCATAGGGGGCGCCGCCGCGCACCTTGTCCACGCCTGTCTGTCCGGCAAAGCCATAGTCCAGCCCGACAATCACCATGCCGAAATGCAGCAAATTGGTGATGATCGAAAACAGCGTCGTTTCCTGCCCGCCATGCTGGCTGGCAGTGGAGGTGAAGGCGCCGCCGACCTTGCCATTAAGTGCGCCGCGCGCCCACAAGCCGCCCGCCGCGTCGAAAAAGGCCGCCATCTGGCTCGACATGCGGCCAAAGCGCGTGCCGGTGCCGACGATGATCGCATCATACGCAGCCAGGTCGGCGACGGTCGCGACCGGCGCGTCCTGATCCAGCTTGAAATGGGCGTTTTTCGCGATCTCCGGCGGCACGGTTTCGGGCACCCGCCTGATGTCGACCTGCGCGCCCGCCGCCGCCGCGCCCTCGGCTACGGCCTTGGCCATGGTTTCGATATGGCCATAGGAGGAATAATAGAGAACCAGAACCTTCGCCATGATGCTACTCCTTGAAAATCGTTGAAAGGCCGCCCGCGCCGCGACTTTTCGGGGAGGGAATGACGCGGGCAGCGAACGGCCCCGCGCCGGGGCCGCCGAGATGTTCCGCTCTATTTGCTGTCGACCAGGACGATCTCGCTATCCTCGATCGCGGTGATGGTGATCGGCTCGCCGCCCCGGATAGCGACCCCGTCGCGCGCCTCGATCACTTCGCCGTCGATGCTGATCCGGCCGGTCGCGGGCACCAGATACAGGTGGCGTCCCGCCGCGCTGTCATAAGTCACGCTCTGCCCGGCGCGGATCGTCCCGCCCAGCAGCCGGGCGTCGGCCCGGATGCGCAGCGCTTCGGCGTCCTCGGCATGGCCGCTGGCCAGAACCACCAGATTGCCGTCGCGGCTGTCGCGCGGAAAAGGCTTGGCGCCCCAGCTTGGCGCGCCGCCGCGCTGGTCGGGGATGATCCAGATCTGGAACAATGTCGTCGTCACATCCTCCAGATTATATTCCGCATGGCGGATGCCCGTGCCAGCGCTCATCACCTGCACGTCGCCCGCCTGCGTGCGCCCCTTGTTGCCCAGGCTGTCCTGATGCGTGATCGCGCCGGTGCGCACATAGGTGATGATTTCCATGTCGGCATGGGGGTGCGGCGGAAAGCCGCTGCGCGGCGCGATTTCATCGTCGTTCCACACGCGCAGATTGCCCCAGTGGACCCGTGCGGGATCATGGTAATCGGCGAACGAAAAATGATGGCGCGCATTCAGCCAGCCATGGTTGGCGGCTCCCAGCGACGCGAACGGGCGGCGCTCGATGCGGCTCGCGGTGGTCGTGTTCATTGCCTTGTGCCTTTCGGAATGGCGGGAGAGCTTCCCGCTTGCTTTTCGACAATCTAGCGATCAGGATCGTTTCTTAAACAGGCGGTAATGAAACGGATTGTTTCCATATGCGATTACCGGACTTCGAGGCATGGGCGATGTTCGCGGCGGTGGTGGAGCATCGCAGCTTCACCGACGCCGCCCGCGCGCTGGGCCTGTCGAAGGCGACCGTGTCCAAGGGGGTGACCCGCCTGGAACAGCATCTCGACACCAGCCTGTTCAACCGCACCAGTCGTCGCCTGGCGCTCACCGAAAGCGGCCGCCGCCTCGTCGACCACGCCCGCCGCATCCTCGCCGAAGGACAGGCGGCGGAGGAGGCCGCGCGCGATGAAACGGCGGATCTGTCCGGCCTCGTCCGCCTCGCCGCGCCGATGACCTTCGGCCTGCTGCGGGTCGCGCCGCTGCTGGCGGAGTTCATGGCCGAAAACCCACAGGTCAATGTCGACCTGCACCTGTCCGACGAACATATCGACCTGGTGGAGCGCGGGCTGGACCTGACCTTGCGGATCGCGGACATGCCCGACAGCTCGCTGCGCGCGCGGCGGCTGGCCGATGTGCGCCTGTTCACCGTGGCCGCGCCCGCCTATCTCGCCGCCCATGGCCGCCCCACCCATCCCGCCGACCTCGGCGACCACGACTGCCTGTGCTACGCCAATACGCAGGCGCCCGATGTCTGGCGCTTTTCCGGGCCGGGGCTGCAAAGCGTCTCGGTTCAGGTTCGCGCGCGGATGACCGCCAACAGCGGCGACGCCATGCTGCCGGTGCTGATCGGCGGGCTGGGCATAGCCCGTCTGCCCGACTTCATCATCGGCGAGGCGCAAAAAAATGGGCAGGTGGAGGAAATATTGACCGACTGGCGCGCGCCGCCGCTCGGCCTCCACCTCGTCACCCCGCCCTCCCGCCTGCGCCCGGCCCGCGTCGACGCGCTCATCGACTTCCTCGTCCGGCGCCATGGCTGCTGATGGGGGTCGTTACGCGGCTGTATCTTGCTTGACTCTGCAGAAATCGTTTCGGCCTCAACCCTTTGTAAACAGATTCAAATAGGACCGACTCGCGGAATTCTGCGGGTTAGCCAAAAATTAACCTTTTGCCTTCAGAAGTTTTTTGGTTAATGAATTGGTGCGGCTGCCGTTCTGGTGGGGGAATGGACCGCTACACAAAGGGGCTTCACATGCGCGTGCTGCTGATCGAAGACGAACCGACGACCGCCAAGGCGATCGAACTCATGCTCACGACCGAAGGTTTCAACGTCTATACGACCGACCTTGGCGAAGAGGGTCTCGATCTGGGCAAGCTCTATGATTACGACATCATCTGCCTCGACCTCAACCTGCCCGACATGCACGGCTATGACGTGCTGAAGAAACTGCGGGCTGCCAAGGTGCAGACCCCGGTGCTGATCCTGTCGGGCATCTCGGAAATGGACAGCAAGGTGCGCAGCTTCGGCTTTGGCGCCGACGATTATGTGACCAAGCCGTTCCACCGCGAAGAACTGGTGGCCCGCATCCACGCCGTCGTTCGCCGCTCCAAGGGCCATTCGCAAAGCGTCATCCGCACCGGCAAGCTGTCGGTCAATCTCGACGCCAAGACGGTGGGGGTCGACGGCAACCGCGTCCACCTGACCGGCAAGGAATATGCGATGCTCGAACTGCTCTCGCTGCGCAAGGGCACGACGCTGACCAAGGAAATGTTCCTCAACCATCTTTATGGCGGCATGGACGAACCGGAACTCAAGATCATCGACGTGTTCATCTGCAAGCTGCGCAAGAAACTGGCGCTGGCCTGCGGCGGCGACAATTATATCGAAACCGTCTGGGGCCGCGGCTATGTGCTGCGCGATCCGGATGAGGTGGAGGGATTTCAGTCGGCCGTCGCCTGACCCCGTTCCTGTCTCAGCACGCGAAAAGGCCGACGATCCTGACGGGATCATCGGCCTTTTTTGTCATTCGTCCACCCCGGTCAGCGCATCATTGCGAAGGTTCGCGACCGGCGCTGGCCGAGCCCGATCCGCTGGCCGATCCTTGCGCCGTCACCGAACCGCTGGCCGATCCCGCCGCTGACCCGGCCGCTTCGCGCGCCGCGCCCACGGCATCCGACGCGCGGTCGCGCGCCCGGCCTGCGGCGTTGACGGCGCGATCCCGCGCACGTCCCGCAGCATAGCCGACCCGGTCGCGCGCTGCTCCGGCAATGGCCGTCGCATCCTGCACGCCCAGCGTATCGACCGCCAGGCCCGCATTGCCGCCGCCGCTGGCCGAACCCGACGCCGCAGCGCGCTCGCCCCTGGTCGTGCGGCCGTCCAACGCGCCGTCGACGCCGCCCGACCCATGGCCCCGCGCGCTGGCCTTGCCCTCACGGGCATTGACGCTGCGCTCGACGCCCAGATCGCCATGCCCGCCCGAACGGCCGTCCAGTACGCCGCCCACCGGGCCCAGTGCGCCGCCCAATGATCCGCCAAGCGATCCGCCCAATGATCCGCCCAGGCTGCCGCCGCCCAGCAACTGGGCCTGCGCCGCCATCGGGGTCAGTCCGGCCATCATCCCGGCCATGATCAGCAATTTCATCTGCATCGCACGTCTCCTCTTCATGCCGTTGATCGTTGATGAAGGGAGAACGGGGGCCGGGCCGGTTTTAATCCCGCGTCGCCCGAAAATATCCTATATATCTAATATTCAATCCATATTTCTGCAATTCCCGCAAATCACGCCGCGCCCCGTCCGCCTGTCGCGGCCCGGTTTCGCCTCCGCCGCCAGCACCTTGAGGCTGCCTGCCGCCAATAAACGTCCCGCCACCAGCGGCGCGGCAAAACTGGTGCCGCGCACCGCCGTCATCCCGCCATCCCCGTCGGCCGCGCGCATGTCCGCGCCCGGCGCGGCGAAATCGACATGCCGCGCCCGCCCCGCTTCGGGAAGCACCCGCCCGCGCCCGTCAATGCCCGTCACCGCGATCACGCCGGGATAGGAGGCGGGATAGGCGGGCGGCGCGGCCGGGCCGTCATTGCCCACCGCCGCGACGACCTGAACGCCCCTGTCCGCCGCCAGCCGGATGGCGCCGGCCAGCAGCGGATTGTCCGGCCCGCTCAGGCTGACCGTCACCACGCGCACGCGCCGCGCCGCCATCCAGCCCAGCGCGCGGGCAATGGCGAAGGCGCCGCCGCCCGCCGGATCGTCGCCATAGACATCGGCGGCCAGCAACGGCGCGCCCGGCGCCCCGCCCCTGATCGCGCCATTGCCCGCGATCAGCGATGCGACCGCCGTGCCGTGGGCCGAAGGCCGCGGCGCGCCGCGCGCGAATCCCTGTTGCTCGACCGGCCCGGTCAGCGACGGATGCCGCGCCACGCCGCCATCGATCAGCCCCGCCGCCGCTCCGGCGATGCGCCCCTGGGCTGCCACCGCCGATCCGCTACCGCCCGCCTGCCCGCCGGGGACATAAAGATTGTCGGCGCTGACCTGCGCGCCCCCGGCCAGTCGCCGCACTTCGCGCAGGGTGGTCTTCAGCGGCCGTCCTTGCGGCACGGTCACACGCGCGACGGACAGGTCCAGCCCGTCGATCCGCTCCATCGCCACGCCATAACCCGCGCCGCGCACCGCCGCGATGGCCGCCTCGTCCGCGCCGGTCAGCAGGATCAGCCCACGCCGCGCGGGCGCGCCGCGATCGTCCAGTTCGACAACGTCGCCATGGCGGCGCAGCAGCTCGGCGATCCGCGCCTGTCGCGCTGCGCGCAATCGTTCGATCAGCGCGCCGGGGACCAGCGCACCGGCATCGGCCCTGTCCGCCAGCGCGTCGACCAGCGGCGACAACGGGGCCGTCACCCCCTCCAGTCCGCCCGCCCCCGGCAATATCTGCGCGGCGGCCATCACCGGCGCCAGCGCCAGCCCGCCCCACATCCATGCCCATCGCTTCATCCCGGCCGTCCTTTCCCGCGCCCGCATAAAATGTCCGGCCGCGAAATTATTTCCATCTGCCGGGATGAAACGGCCGGGCGCGTGCGTTTCATCCCCGTGGAACAGGAAAAAGACCGCGATCATGGCCTTTGAAAGCGACCTGCTGGCGCTTGTGCCCCGGCTGCGGCGCTTCGCTGCCAGCCTGTCGCGCGACCGCGCCGATGCCGACGATTTGTGTCAGGCGGCGCTGGAACGGGCGCTGCGTTCGCGCGACCAGTGGCGGCCGGGCACCCGGCTCGACAGCTGGATGTATCGCATCGTCCGCAACCTGTGGATCGATGAGGGCCGCGCCCGGCAGCGCGCCGCGCAGACATTCGTGGCGGAGGAGGCGGGCGCCCATGTCGGCCATGCGGGCGACCGCGATGTGGAGGCGCATATGATGCTATCGGATGTCGACCGGGCGATGCAGGCCCTGCCCGATGAACAGCGCGAAGCGATTGCGCTCGTGCTGGTGGAGGGCCTGTCCTACAAGGAAGCGGCCGCCATATTGGGCATACCCATGGGCACGCTGACATCGCGGCTGGTGCGCGGGCGCGGCGCACTCATTGAAATATTGGGGGAAGCGGCATGACCGATCTGAGCGAGAAAATGCTGATCGCGCTGGTCGATGGCGAACTGGATGACGTCACGCGCCGCCGGGTCGAGCACGCCATAGCCGAGGATCCGGCCCTGACCCGGCGGCTGGCGATGCACAGGCGATTGCGCGACCGGCTTGCGGTCCATTATGCGCCGGTCGCGGATGAGGCGGCGCCCGACCGCTTTACGCGCCTGCTGGATGACGCGGCGACGGTGCGCCCGCTCCATCGCCCCGCCGCGCGCCGCTGGACGCACTGGGCGACCGGCGGCGCTATCGCGGCCAGCCTGCTCATCGGCCTTGCCATCGGCCATCGCCTGCCCCCGGCCGACGGCCCCGTCGACCTGCGCGATGGCGCGATGGTGGCGCAGGGCGACCTCGCCCGCGCGCTCGACACCCAACTGGCCTCCGCGCCCGACGCCGACGCCCTCATTCGCATCGGCGTCAGCTTCCAGCGCCAGGACGGCGGCTGGTGCCGCAGCTTTGGCGGCGCGACCGTGGCGGGCGTGGCGTGCCGCGAAGGCGGCCAATGGCGGCTGCAACAGCTTGTCCCGGGCGACCGATCCGACCTCGCCTACCGACAGGCCGCATCGGGAGATCCGCGCGTCGCCGATACCGTCGACCGGCTGATCGCCGGAGGAGCGGCCGACGCGACGGCCGAGCGAGCGGCCCGCGATCAGCGCTGGCGCCCCTGATCCGGGTTGGCGGGCCAATCCTCCGGCCGGTTGATGTTGCGCATCCCCTCCGGTTCCGGCCGCCGCTCCGCGCCCGCTTCCGCCATCCACTGCCCGATCCGCCGATGTCCCTGCGCCAGCCAGGCGTCGAGCCGGGGGCCAAGCGCCGTCGGCCACCATCCGACCGCATATTGCCGCTCCAGCACCGCCGGCCCTTCCCCCACCAGCCGCGCGGCCAGGTCTTCGGGCAGCGGCAGCACGTCGACCGGCACGGCCAGCACCCCGTCAAAGCCATGGTCGGCCGCATGGCGCAGCGCCGTGTTCAGCCCCGCGAGCGGCCCCGCCCCGCCCTCCGGCCGGTCGGCCAGCGTCACGCAGCCCGGCCAGTCGCGCCCGCACAGCACAAGGTCATCGACCTGCGGCGCCAGCGCGGCGATCACCCGCTCGATCATCGGCGTGCCGTCGATCATCGCCAGCGCCTTGTCGCTGCCAAAACGGCGCGATTGGCCGCCCGCCAACACCGCACCCAAAATTTTCGCGCCGCCCGCCTTCATCCACCCGCCCCCCTCTATGCCGACGCTGGTTTATGCTGCTACTACGCTGGCGAAGCGAAGGAAAAACCATGCCGCCCTCTCCCACGCCCCCCGCCAAAACGTCCATGTCACTGGAAGACGCCGGTTTTCTGGTCCTCGTCATCCTCATCACCCTGGCCTTTGGCTGGGTGGTGGAGCCCTTTTTCGGGGCGATATTGTGGGGGCTGGTCGCCGCCATTCTCTTCACCCCGCTCAACAACCGCATCCGTTCGCTGATGCCGGGGCGGCGCAACAGCGCGGCGGCCATCACCCTGCTCATCATCGTTTCGCTGGTCATCATTCCCGCCATCGTGCTGGGCGCGGCGCTGGTGCAGGAAGCCAGCACGCTTTATAATCAGATCAAGGGCGGCCAGATCGACTTCGCCCATTATTTCCAGCAGTTCCAGTCCGCCCTGCCCGACTGGGCGCAACGCTGGGTGCGGCGTTTCGGCCAGAACAACTTCGCCGCCGCGCGCGAGATGCTGGGTTCGGGGGTGGCCAACGGCGCGCGCGCGGTGGCGTCGCAGGCGTTCCTGATCGGCCAGAGCGCCTTCGGATTTTTCATCGCGCTGGGCGTCATGCTCTACCTCACCTTCTTCCTGCTGCGCGACGGCGACCGGCTGCTCATTCGGCTGGAACGGGCGGTGCCGCTGCACCGGGGCCAGCGCCTGGCGCTCGCCGACCAGTTCGTGAAGGTCATCCGCGCGACCATGAAGGGCAGCGTCGTTGTCGCCATCGTTCAAGGACTGATCGGCGGCATCGTCTTCTGGGGCCTGGGCATTGGCGGCGCGCTGCTCTGGGGCGTGCTGATGGGCTTTTTCTCACTGTTGCCGGCCATCGGCACAGGCCTCATCTGGGTGCCCGTGGCCATTTATCTCTTCGCCACTGGGGCCTATCTCAAGGGCGCGATCCTCGTCGGCTGCGGCGTGCTCGTCATCGGCATGGTCGACAATGTGCTGCGCCCGATATTGGTCGGCCGCGACACGCGGATGCCCGATTATGTCGTGCTCATCTCGACCCTGGGCGGGATAGAGGCGTTCGGCATCAACGGCTTCGTCATCGGGCCGGTGATCGCCGCCCTGTTCATCGCCACCTGGAACATCATGACCGACGCACGGACGGTTCAGACCATCTCGCCCGACAGCAGCAGCGGCAAATCGCCGGACTGACCGCGCGCTTCGGCCATGAAGCGATTCTTGAGCGGCGAGAGCCGCTGCACCGCCGCCAGCCCGGCGCGACGAATGGCCGAGGGCGCGCGGCCGGGCACGTCGAAGAGACGGACAAGGCCGTCCATGGCGATGCTGATAGACAGCGCGTCCAGCCCACGCCACCGCTGATACCGCGTCATCAACTGCGCATCGCCCGGATCAAGGCCCAGCCGCATTCCTTCCACCACCACCTGCGTCAGCGCCGCAGCGTCGCGCAGCCCCAGGTTCAGCCCCTGCCCGGCGATCGGGTGGATGCCATGGGCCGAATCGCCGACCAGCGCGAGCCGCGTATCGGTGATCCGCGCCGCATGGTGGAAGCCCAGCGGATAGGATGATCGCGGCCCCGCCAGGCGGATGTCGCCCAGAAAGCCGCCCATGCGCTTCTGCGCCTCAGCGAGCCAGCCGCGCTCGGACAGCTTCATCATCGCGCCCGCATCGGCCGACGGCACGGTCCACACCACCGCCGAGCGCGTGCCCGGCAGCATCGGCAACAGCGCCAGCGGCCCGCCGGGGTAGAAAATCTCATAGGCGGTGTTGGCGTGCGGCACCTCATGGTCGATGGCCGTCACCATCGCGACATGATCATAGCGCCATCCCGTCGTGCGGATGCCCGCCGCCTCGCGCGTCGGGCTGTTGCGCCCCTCCGCCGCGACCAGCAGGCCTGCGGTGATCGTCGCCCCGCTGGCCAGCGTCACCCGCACGCCATCGGCGTCGCGCACCACGTCCACCGCGCGGTCGGGCTGGTATCGTTTCAGGTCGGGCATCTCCCCCGCCCGCGCCGCCAGCGCGACGCGCAGTTCGCGGTTCGGGAACATGATCCCCATCTTGCCATCTTCCGCGTCCGGCGCGAAATCCAGAGCGCCCGGCTGCAACCCGTCGCTCACCCAGATCCGGTCGATCGGGCACCCCTTGCCTTCCAGATGGGCGCTGACGCCGATGGCGTCGAACATCGCGACGCTGGTCGACGAAATCGCCGACACCCGCCCGTCAAATCCGCCCGCGACCGTTTCCACCGGATCAGCGGGGTCAATCACGGCGCAACGCACGCCATGGCCGCTGAGCGCAATCCCCAGCGTCAGCCCAACCAGCCCGCCGCCCAATATGATGACATCAAATCGTTCCATGAAGGTCTGTTTAGGCCGCCGCGAAGGACTTGGGAAGCGGACAGAAGGTCATGGCGAAAACAACCGTCGGGCAGACCGCCCCTGGGCGGCGTGGACAAATTCGAGCGGGCTGTTTGACGTCGAGCGTTGAAGCATTTCGAATGAAAGCGGCCTTTCCGGACGCGCCGACGTTGCGAACGTTGGATGGAACCGCGATAAGGTCAGCATGAAGAACGTTCAGATCATTGACGGCGCGACGAATGCAACCTTCAGCCTATTCCAAGCAACCGACGAAGAGTTCGCTGCTATCTTTCCGAATGGTAGCGACATGCAGATTATCGAAGACGTGTTTGAACGCCTTGGCGACGAAGGGGCAAACCGTGTCGTCGGCCCAATGTGGGATCGACCTATCTTGAAGCGAGAAGCTCTCGGCATCCACGGGACACTGTTTTACGACAGCGAGCATCGCCGAGAATTTCTGCCGTCATCACGACGTGAAACAGATTGGCCAAGCGCGTCTATCAACCCAGCCCAGCGAGCACTTTTTGCGCGCCTTCGAGAATGACCGCCCCCTCAATATTCCAGCATTCAGGCCACGTTGCAGGCGTTTCGCCAGCTGACGCTCGTTCAGGTCAGTATTTGTCCTCGCGGCGCAGGGCCAATCGACACTCAGGTGTGACGTGGCGAAAAGGCGCCCTTTGCAAGACGCCAGAACTGAATACCCATCTACCGCATCGCCACCAGCAGCTTGTCGATCTTGCGTCCGTCCATGTCGACGATCTCGAACCGCCATCCCTGATCGTCGACATGGTCGCCCACATCGGGCAACCGCTTCAACAGCCACAGGGCGTGGCCCGCCACCGTCGCATAATCGCGGTCTTCGGGCAGGTCGATGCCGATGCGGTCGGCCAACTGGTCGACGGGCATCTGCCCCGACACCAGCAGGCTGCCGTCCTCCCGCTCCACCACATCCGGTTCGTCGTCCAGCGCGAGGTCGCTGGCGAAATGGCCGGCGATGGCGGACAACAGGTCGGCCGGGGTCACGATCCCTTCGAAATGGCCATATTCGTCATGCACCATCACCATCGGCACGTCGGCGCGGCGCAGCACCTCCAGCGCGTCCATCGCGTCGACCTGGTCGGGCACCACCTCCGCCTTGCGCAGCAACCCCTCGACATTCAGCGCTTCGCCCCGGAACAGCGCGGTCATGATGTCGCGCGCCTGAAGAATGCCGATAATGTCCTCCACGCTGCCCCGCCCGACCGGCAGGCGCGTGTGCGGCGTTTCCAGCAACCGCGCGCGAATCGCCTCCTCGCTGGCGGTGATGTCGATCCAGTCGACATCCATGCGCGGCGTCATCACCTCGCGCACCGGCCGGTCGGCCAGCCGCACGACGCCCGAAATGATCGCCCGCTCGCTTTCCTCGATCACGCCGGACCGACTTGCCTCGGCGACGATCAGATGCAGTTCCTCGGCCGTCACATGGCTTTGCGATTCGCGGTTCATCCGCAACAGGCGAAAGATGAGCGCGCTCGACCCGTCGAGCAGCCAGACCAGCGGCGCCGTCGCCCGCGCCAGCCACAGCATCGGCGTCGCCACCAGCACGGCGATCGCTTCGGGCGCGCGCAACGCGAACTGCTTGGGCACCAGTTCGCCAACGATCAGCGAGGCATAGGTGGTGAGGCCGATGACCAGCGTGAACCCGGCATTGTCGGCCAGCTGGGCGGGCACGCCCCACGCCGCCAGCCGCTCGGCGACCGGCCCACCCAGGCTCGCCCCGGAATAGGCGCCCGCGACGATGCCGATCAGGGTGATGCCGATCTGCACCGCCGACAGGAACTTGCCGGGGTCGGCGGCCAGAGTCAGCGCCGATCGCGCGCCACGCCGCCCGGCCTTCTCCATCGTCTGCAAACGCGGCTTGCGCGCCGACACGATGGCCAGTTCGGACATGGCGAACAGCCCATTGATCGCAATCAACACCAGGATGATGACGACATCGCCCCATGGAAAGGGCGTCAGCGGTGCGGGAAGGGTCGTGGCCATGGCGGTCGCCCCATCCATGCCCGCATTCTGACAATTTCACAACCATCCTATCACGTCCCGTTCAGTTCGGCTGTGGAACAAATGGCCGCGTCGGAGATTGGGGCTACACCCGTCACGCACGGACGTAGACATGACAAAAGGATGGATCGCATGAAGATGACACACCGCATCATGGGCGCCGCTGGCCTTGCCGCCATGCTGGCGACCACCGCCTGCACGACCGACCCGAACACGGGCCAGCGCAGCATATCGAAGGCGGCCATCGGCGGCATCGGCGGCGCGCTGGGCGGCTATTTGCTGGGCGATCTGGTCGGCGGCAAACGCGACCGCACGGAAAAGATCGTGGGCGCAGGCATCGGCGCCATCGCGGGCGCGGGCATCGGCGCCTATATGGACGCGCAGGAGCGCAAGCTGCGCGAACAGACCGCCGGCACCGGCGTCGACGTCATCCGCGACGGCGACAATCTGCTGCTGCGCATGCCATCGGGCATCACCTTCGGCTATGACAGCGCGACCGTGCAGCCCCAGTTCCAGCCGACGCTCAACGACGTCGCTTCGGTGCTGGCGCAATATCCCAAAACCTATATCGACGTGCTCGGCCACACCGACAGCGACGGGTCCGACGCCTATAATCAGGGCCTGTCGGAACGCCGCGCCCAATCGGTCGCCAGCTACCTCGTCAGCCGCGGCGTGCAGTCCGCCCGCATCGGCACGCGCGGCTATGGCGAAACCCAGCCGATCGCGTCGAACCTGACCGAAGAGGGCAAGGCCGCCAACCGCCGCGTCGAAATCAAGATCGCCCCGGTCACCGAAGGCGACGTCGCCCGCTGATAAAATCGCCCGACGACTGACAAAAAAGGCGGCGCTTCCAAAAGGAGGCGCCGCTTTTTTGTTCCCATCGTCCCCCAAAAACACGCGTCACCCCGGCCCTGAGCCGGGGTCCAGCTACCCTCCCCCCCCTTAGCCCCCTCGCGCATCCCCCCATCCCTCGCTATCCTGCCCTGCAAGCCCACCGCCCGCATCAAGGACGCCCCATGACCCTCCCGGACCTGCTCGCCCCCACCTATGTCCAGATGCTGCGCGCCCTGTCCTTCTGGCTGGACAAGGCGCAGGCGCAGATGCCCGGCGAAGCCGCGGACGCGCTGCTCGCCGCCCGGCTCGCGCCCGACATGTTCCCCCTCTCGACACAAGTCCGCTTCGCCTGCGTCCAAGCGCGCGAGGGGATGCACCGGCTGCGTGGCGAAGCCTTCCCGCCCGCTATCACCGAATTGCTGGATGAAGGGCGCCATGCGGGCGATCACCCCGGCACCATGGCGCAGGCGCAGGCCCGCATCGCCGACACCATCGCCACGGTCGAAAGCCTCGCCGCCGCCACGCCCGACGCCGACCCGGACCGCGCCATCGCCCATGACCTCCCCATCGGCCTGATCTTCGACCTCACCGCGCAGCAATATGCCCGCGACTGGGCGCTGCCCCAATTCTACTTCCACGTGATGACCGCCTACGCCATCCTGCGGCAACAGGGCGTGGACCTGGGCAAAGCGGACTATGTCGCCCACATGTTCGCCTATCTCCGCCCAGGGACCATGCCGGCGGCGTGAGGCAGGGGAAATTGGTCGCAAAGGGAAACGCGGAAAGGGAAAGGAAAAGCCGCCACTCTCACGTCGCCCCGGCCTTGAGCCGGGGTCCAGCTTCACTCAATTTAATGCACTGTCACCGAAATCTGTGGGTTGCAGAGTTCCCCGCACAATTTGGGGGTTAAGTAAACTGGCATGTCTGGACGGCGCCCTGCGATCAAGGGTGAAGTTGTGGTGAAGTAACGGTATCGGGGTGCGGTCATGTCTTCGGCCTGTTTGGCGTGGGGGT
>NZ_JACIEB010000003.1 GCF_014196635.1 Sphingobium fontiphilum
ATGGTGCTCCCTTGGTGGATCGTGACAATCACACCGTGGAGGATCGGGCCAATCCGAATCAAACCCTCAACAGAGCGCCGTCCACACCATCACCGTAATTCCTCGTAATTCCAGACAACAACTTAGCAGTGGGTAGGAGCCACTGCTTTTATCTTGCTTTTCACCTTTTCCCTTCCTCGTCCGCAAAATCCGCGCTCCATCACTCTGCCATCGCAAGCGCCGCAACCGCCGCAGAGCCCAAAGCCTCATCAGAGCCAAGGGCGGCTTCCATCTTGTTGGGCAGCGGAGCGAACCCGTCATCGACACCCTCATTTCGCGTCGGGATCAGCGTCACGGCCGCATCATCGGTCGTCTCGACCTCTACGCATTTGGCCGAGTTCACGAACGTGCCGAACGATTTGACACCCGCAAGATCAAGCACCGGATCGAACAGATTGGTGAACGACCTCGGGTGTGGAACGCCCTCGCGTGACGCTGCCAGACATTCCCTAACCGCGCGACCAACTTCGCCCTTGTCTTCCTTTTCGACCGCCAGAACCGGGGGATTAATTACCCAGACTCCAGCGGTCGTTTTTGACGAGCTGTGCACGTACAGCTTGCCCTTACGCTCGTAGATCGTCGCAGCTTTCATTGGTCAGGCTCGCCTCATTATGGGAAGGGTATGACATTCACGGTGACGCCGCGCGAGGCTCCATACTTCACCGTCTGACTGATGATAGCCTGCTGCGCCGCCGATCCGCTATGGGGGATCGCAAGATCGAGCGCGCGCCCCGTTATGTCTTGCCCGCGAATACGAACACCAGCCCAAGTCCTTCCCTGGAAGCCAGCGACCTTGTCCACATAGCCATTGAGAGTTCGCGTCAGCGTGGACCCGCTTTGGTATGTCGCGGCATCAAGATCGATGCTTTTGATGCTGGTCGCCAGCCCATTTTCGAATCGATCGATCACGGGGAAATTGCCGGGCAGATTATGCCCGAGCCTCTGTTCGATCTGCTGGCCGCGCTGGAAGGGGTTGAGTTTCCAGACGCCACTCTCTGCGGCAAAGTCTTAACCGCTGGGCTCACCATAGCAGGCGCGCACGACGAGATCGGCCAGCGCCTGTTCGTCGGGTGCGACGCGAACACAGCATCCCGTGTCGTCGTGAAACATAGCTGTAATCTCACCTCCCGGAAGGTCGATCACAGCAGCCTGTGAGTAAGGAAATTGAACTGATTCAGGGGAATCCACGTCTAATTTTGACACTACGAAATTGATAAAATCTTGAAAATCATCGTCTTTCTCATAATCATTAAAGACGATGAAAATACCGTTCGGCTTTTTTATTTCAGACGTTTTTGGATAATTCAGATTGATCGCCATCATCTATTCCCCACGAAGCCAAACTTGGCGTCTACCGCTGCCCTCGACTTCTGTGACGAGGTTATGATGCTGTTCCAGAGATCGTCGCCAGAATACTTCACCGACTTGGTCGCGACAAGGATTACGGTGCCGGATTACGGTGCCAGTTTACTAAATACACGAAATATTTCAGTCAAACCGCATGGCTCGCCCCCTCGCCTCGTCACCCCCGGTTTGCCTTGTCATGTGACCCAGCGGGGCAATCGGATTGCGGTGACAGGGCGTAATTGCTGTAACCGACACTCCCGTCGCCCCTCACTCCACCGTCACGCTCTTCGCCAGGTTCCTCGGCTGGTCCACGTCCGTGCCCTTGGCCACCGCGACATGATAGGCCAGCAACTGCACCGGCACCGCATAGACGAGCGGCGCGATCAGGGGGTGGACCTCGGGCATCTCGATGGTCGCCATGCAGCCTTCCCCGGCCAGCGCAATCCCCTCGTCATCGGAAATCAGCACCACCTTGCCGCCGCGCGCCTGCACTTCCTGCATATTGCTGACGGTCTTGTCGAACAGCGGGCCGGACGGCGCAATCACGATCACCGGCACATTGTCGTCGATCAGCGCGATGGGGCCATGCTTCATCTCGCCCGCGGCATAGCCTTCGGCATGGATGTAGCTGATTTCCTTGAGCTTCAGCGCCCCTTCCAGCGCCATCGGATAATCCGGCCCCCGGCCCAGATACAGCACGTCGCGCGCCGGCGCGATCAGGTGGGCCATCGCCTCGATCTCGCCATCATGGCTCAGCGCCTCGTTCATCGCGGCGGGCGCTTCGGACAGGTGCCAGACGATTTCGGACTCCTCCTCCGCCGTCAACCGCCCCTTGGCCCGCGCCAGATTGGCGGCCAGCGCGGCCAGCACGGCGAGCTGACAGGTGAACGCCTTGGTCGACGCGACGCCGATTTCCGGGCCTGCATGGGTGGGCAGCAACAGGTCCGCCTCGCGCGCCATGCTGCTGGTCGGCACATTCACCACCACGGCGATGATCTGTCCCGCCGCCCTCGCGTGGCGCAGCGCGGCCAGCGTATCGGCCGTCTCGCCCGACTGGCTGATGAACAGGGCGAGGCCGCCCGGTTCCAGCACCGGATCGCGATAACGAAACTCGCTCGCCACATCGATGTCGACGGGCACGCGCGCGAATTTCTCGAACCAGTATTTCGCCACCAGCCCGGCATAATAGCTGGTGCCGCAGGCGACGATGGTGATGCGGTTGACGGCGCTGAGGTCGAAATCCATGTCGGGCATGGCGACCTGATTTTCCATCCGGCGCAGATAGGAACGCAGCGTCTGGGCGACGACCACCGGCTGCTCGTAAATTTCCTTCTGCATGAAATGACGGTGATTGCCCTTGTCGATCATCGCGCCCGAAACGCCGCTGATCGTCACCGGGCGCTCTACCGGCATGTTGTCCTTGTCGAAAATCTCAGCGCCGTCATGGGTGATGACGACCCAGTCGCCCTCCTCCAGATAGGCGATGCGCTGCGTCAGCGGGGCGAGCGCCAGCGCGTCGGACCCCAGAAACGTCTCGCCATCGCCATAGCCCACGACCAGCGGCGAGCCGAGCCGCGCGCCGATCAGCATGTCGGGATGCTGGCGGAACAATATGGCGAGCGCGAAGGCCCCGTGCAGGCGCGGCAGCACCTGCCGCACCGCGTCGCGCGGGGACGCGCCCTGCTCCACCAGTTCGCTGACCAGATGGGCGACGACTTCGGTATCGGTCTGGCTGTCGAATGTGCGCCCGCGCGCGATCAACTCCTCGCGCAGCGGCTTGAAATTCTCGATAATGCCATTGTGGACCAGCGCCACTTCGCCGGTCGCATGGGGATGGGCGTTGCTGGTGGTCGGCGCGCCATGGGTGGCCCAGCGCGTGTGGGCGATGCCGGTGGCGCCGGGCAGCGGGCTGTCGCGCAGCACCTCGACCAGATTGGCGAGCTTGCCCTCGGCCCGGCGGCGCTCGATCGCGCCCTGATGCACGGCGGCGACGCCCGCGCTGTCGTAACCGCGATATTCCAGACGCTTCAGGCCATCGACCAGCCGTTCCGCCACGTCATCCTTGCCGACAATTCCGATGATACCGCACATGCAGGACAAGCCCCGTCAGATGGAAGTTCACGCCCTTATGGGACGCAGAAATGGCCATGCCATTAATGCGGCGCGCGCGACAGGGGGCTTTCAGAGTTTGTTGGGATATGCGCCTTTGGCGCATCCGCACAGGGCCACACCCCCACCCGACCGCCCAGACATGGTATCCTGATGGGCGGCCGGGTGGGGGTGTGGGCCGGTGCCGCATCGAAAATGCGCTCTTCCGCGCATTTTCCAAACAGGACTCTCAGCCCTTGCTGGCCTTGCGCGCCTTCATTTTCTCGCGGAACCGCTTGGCCCAGCCCGACAGGCCGCGCTGTTCGGGCCGGACAAGGCACAGCGCGTCCGCCTCCACATCGCGCGTCACCACGCTGCCCGCGCCGACGATCGCGCCCGCGCCGATGCTGACCGGGGCGACCAGCGCGCTGTTGGAGCCGATGAACGCCCCCTCGCCGATCTGCGTCTGATATTTCAGGAAGCCGTCATAGTTGCAGGTGATGGTCCCCGCGCCGATATTGGCCCCCGCCCCGACGACCGCATCGCCGATATAGGACAGGTGGTTGGCCTTCGCCCCCTCACCCAACTGCGCCTTCTTCACCTCCACAAAATTGCCGACCTTCGCCTTCGGGCCGATGACCGCGCCGGGGCGTAGCCGGGCATAGGGGCCGATTTCCGCCCCGCTCGCCACGCTCGCCCCCTCCAGATGGGAAAAGGCGTGGATGACGACATTGTCCGCCACGCTGACGCCGGGGCCGAACACGACATTGGGCTCCACCACCACATCGCGGCCCAGCACCGTGTCGTGACAGAAGTGGACGGTGTCGGGCGCGATCAGAGTCACGCCATCGCGCATCGCCTCGGCCCGGCGGCGCGCCTGCCACATGGCCTCCACCCCCGCCAGCTCGGCGCGGCTGTTGACGCCCGCCACTTCCCATGCCTCCGCCTCGATCACCGCGCTCGGCGCGCCGGGCAGCATGACGATGTCGGGCAGATAATATTCCCCGGCCGCATTGTCGTTGCCGATCCGGTCGAGCAGCACGAACAGGTCGGTGGATCGCACCGCCATCAACCCGCTGTTGCACAGGGTCACCGCGCGCTCGGTCTCGCTCGCGTCCTTATATTCGACCATCTTGCCGATCACGCCCTGCCCGTCGGCGATGATCCGGCCATAAGCGGCGGCATCGTCGGGCCGAAAGCCCAGCACCACGGCGCGCGGCTCGTCGCCCCGGCTCAGCCGGTCCAGCATCGCCCGCATGGTTGCCGCCCGCACCAGCGGCACGTCGCCATAGAGGATCAGCACATCGCCCGCAAAGCCCGCCAGCGCATCATGCGCCTGCGCCACGGCATGGCCGGTGCCCAGTTGCCGGTCCTGCACCGCGATGGCGACATCCATGCCCGCAACGGCGGTCTCCACTTGGTCGCGGCCCGCGCCGACCACCACCACCTGCCGCTGCGGCGCCAGCTCGGCGACGCTCGCCAGCAGGTGCAACAGCATCGGCCGCCCGGCGACGGGGTGCAGCACCTTGTGCCGGGCCGACTTCATCCGCGTGCCCTGTCCTGCGGCCAGGATGATGACGGCGAGCGGGCGAGTGGTCACGGGCGCATATCCTTTGTCTGTTCGGGCCGGAATGGGAGTGCTCAAAATCTGTTGGCTCTCTGGCATGTTTGGCTTGCCTTTGCCACCGCCCCGGCGGCATGGAACCGGCCATGGCGCACATTCCTTTCGATATTGTTGGCTTCGACCTCGACGGCACCCTGCTCGACACCAGCGGCGATCTCGCGGCCGCGGTCAATTACGCCATCGCCACGATCGACCGCCCGCACTTCCCCGTCGACGCCATCCGCCCCTTTGTGGGCAAAGGCGCGCGAGTGATGCTGGAGAGGGCGCTCACCGCTTCTGGCGGCTGCGACGACGCCCTGCTGGGCCAAACGCTGCCGATCCTGCTGGACTATTATCAGCAGAACCTCGCCATCCACTCATTACCCTATCCCGGCCTGATCGCCGCCCTGGACCAGTTGGCGGACGCGGGCGTGCGGCTCGCCATCTGCACCAACAAGGCGGAACGCTTCGCCGTGCCGCTGATGCATCAGATCGGCCTGTCCGACCGCTTCGCCAGCATCATCGGCGGCGACACGGTCGGCGTGACAAAGCCCGACCCCGCCCCCATCCACGCCATGATCGAACGGGCGGGCGGCGGTCGCACGGTCTTTCTGGGCGACACGATCAACGATATCGCAGGCGCGCGCAACGCCGGCATCGCCAATATCGCGGTCAGCTTCGGCTTTCTCGACGGCCCGGTCGAAAATCTGGAGGCGGACGCGGTGATAGACCATTTCGACGAGCTTTTGCCCCTGCTGGAACGCTGGCCCGCATGACGCTGCGGCTGGAGCGGGAGGGCGCGGTCGCCCGGCTGCTGATCGACCGGGCGGACAAGCGCAACGCCATGAACCAGTCGATGTGGGGGGCGCTGCCAATGCTCGTCGAACAGGTGATGGCCGATGATGCCGTGCGCGTCCTCATCCTCGCCTCCGCCACGCCCGGCCTGTTCTGCGCGGGCGCGGACATTGGCGAATTTGCGGCGCACAGCGGCGATCCTGACTGGCGCATCGCCAATCAGGCGGCGATCCGCGCCAGCCAATATGCGCTCGCCCATGCGCCAAAGCCGGTGATCGCCGCCATCGAAGGCGATTGCGTGGGCGGCGGCTGCGGCCTCGCCATGGCTTGCGACATCCGCGTCGCCGCGCCCGCCGCCCGGCTGGGCATCACGCCCGCTAAACTGGGCATCGTCTATTCGCTGTTCGACACGAAATTGCTGGTCGATCTGGTCGGGCCGGGTCAGGCAAAGCGCGTGCTGATGACCGGCACGCTGTTCCCGGCGGACGAGGCGCTGGCGATGGGCCTGATCGATCAGGTCGCGCCCGATCCGCTGGCCGCAGCGCTCGCCATGGCCACCACCATCGCGGGCAACGCGCAACATAGCGTGCGCAGCGCCAAGGCGATCATCACCCGCATCCTGAATGGTCAGGCCGACGATGACGAGGCGACTCTCGCGCTGTTCCGCGACGCCTTCACTCTCCCCGATTTCGCTGAGGGGGTCAGCGCCTTCCGCGCCAAACGCCGACCGGAATTTTAGCCCAGCCCTTCGGCCTTCTCCGCCAGTTCCAGCCAGCGTTCCTCGGCCGCGTCCTTTTCCGCGCGGGCCACCTCTATCGCCTTGGTCAGCGCCGCGAATTTCTGGGGATTGCCGCTGTAGAGATTGGGATCGGACAGGGCCTCCTCATCCCGCGCAATGGCCGCCTCCAGTTCCTCGATCCGCCCTGGCAGCAAGTCGAGGTCGCGCTGGTCCTTGTAACTGAGCTTGGCGGATACCGGTCTGGGCGGCGGCGGCGCGGCGGGGGCCTTCTTCTCGACCTTGGGCGCCTTGCGCGGGTCGCGCTTGGCGATCCAATCGGCATAGCCGCCGACGATCACATCGACCTGGCCCGACCCGTCCAGCCCCAAAGTCACCGTCACCGTCCGGTCGAGGAAATCGCGGTCATGGCTCACGATCAGCACCGTGCCGTCATAATCGGAAATCACTTCCTGCAACAGGTCGAGCGTTTCGAGGTCAAGGTCGTTGGTCGGCTCGTCCAGCACCAGCAGGTTGGATTCGCGCGCAAATTCCCGCGCGAACAGCAGCCGCGATCGCTCCCCGCCCGACAATGTGCCGACCTTCGCCTCGGCCAGCGAGGGATCGAACAGAAAGTCCTTGAGGTAGCCATGGACATGCTTGCGCACGCCGCGCACGTCGATCCAGTCGCCCCCTTCGGCGAGCACCTCGCGCACGCTCTTGTCCCCCTGCATCAGGCTGCGCTGCTGGTCGATGAAGATCATGTCGAGCGTTTTCGCTTGGCTCACCGATCCGCTATCGGGCGCCATCTCGCCGGTCAGCAGCTTCAGCAGCGTGGTCTTGCCCGCGCCATTGCCGCCGACGATGCCGATGCGGTCGCCGCGCTGCACCCGCAGCGAAAAGTCGCGGATGACCGTGCGGTCGCCAAATTGCTTGGTGACATGCTCGGCCTTGATGACGCTCTTCGTCTTGCTGTCGTCGCTCGCCACCGCGAGTCTGGCGGTGCCCTGCGGCCCCTGCATCGCCGCGCGCGCGGCCCGCATTTCCCACAGTTTCGCCAGCCGCCCCTGGTTGCGCTTGCGCCGGGCGGTGACGCCGCGCTCCAGCCAATGGGCCTCGATCTTCAGTTTCGCGTCCAGCTTGTCCGCCGCCCGCGCCTCCTCGGCATAGACGGCCTCCATCCATTCCTCGAACCCGCCAAAGCCGATTTCGTTGCGGCGCATCCGCCCCCGGTCCAGCCACAATGTCTGGCGGGTCAGCCGCGTCAGGAAGGCGCGGTCGTGGCTGATGACGATGAACGCGCCAGTATAGCGCGCCAGCCAGTTTTCCAGCCAGTCGATGGCGGCGATGTCCAGATGGTTGGTCGGCTCGTCCAGCAGCAGCAGGTCCGGCTCGCTCGCCAGCGCGCGGGCGATGGCGGCGCGGCGGCGCTCGCCCCCGCTCGCCGTCGCCGCTTCGCGCGACAGGTCGATGCCCAACTGGCTGGCGATCGCCTCCACCTCATGCGCGGGCGGCGCGAACTGTCCGGCCAGAGCAAAATCGTGCAGCGTCTTGAAGGCGCTGACGTCCGGGTCCTGCTCCAGCGTCACGACGCGCGCGCCCGGCCGCACCGACCGCACGCCCTCATCCGGCTCGATCTGCCCGCCGATCAGCTTCAGCAGCGTCGTCTTGCCCGCGCCATTGCGCCCGATCAGCGCCAGCCGGTCGCGTTCGCCGACATGAATGTCGATGTCGCGAAACAGCCAGTGAGTGCCCTGCGACAGGCCAAGTTTTTCGAAAGAGAGAATGGGAGCCGCCATGGCCGGGCTGCTAGAGCATTTTGCCGGCCCACGGAACCGCAATCTGTCTGACGGCTTTCAACGTCCGTCACCGTCCGTTCATCGCAACCGTTCCAAAAGCCGTTCATCCGCTCAAGGAGAAAGACAAGACATGAAATCCGCCCTGCCCCTGATGGCGCTCGCCGCTGCCGCCCTGCCGACCTTGGCTGCCGCGCAGACCAGCGTCACCATCGCCGAAACCGCGCCGGTCTTGACGCTGAACGTCACCGAAAGCGTGGAGGCCGCGCCCGACATGGCGACCGTGGGCACCGGGGTCCAGACCCGCGCGCCCACCGCGACAGAGGCGATGCGCGACAATGCGGCCAAGATGGACGCGCTGATCGCCACGCTGGCCAAGGCGGGCATCGCGAAAAAGGATATTCAGACCAGCGGCATCAACCTGTCCGCCCAATATGATTATTCCGACCGCCCCGGCCAACCCGCCGGGCCGCGCTTCATCGGCTATGAAGCCTCCAACCAGATCAGCATCATCGTGCGCGACATCAGGAAGGTCGGCGTCCTGCTCGACACGCTGGTGGAGGCGGGCGCCACCAATGTGAGCGGCCCCAGTTTCTCGATCAGCGATACCGCCCCGATGCTGCAGCAGGCGCGTGGCGCGGCGTTGAAGAGCGCCAGGGCGCAGGCCGATTTCTATGCGCAGGCGGCCGGCTATAAAAGCGCACGGCTGGTCTCGATCAGCGAAAGCAACAGCGGTGGCATGCCCCCCATGCCGATGATGACCGCCCGCTTCAAAGCCGAAGCCGCCGCCGCGCCGACGCCGGTAGAACCGGGTCAGGTTGCGTCGTCGGTCAACTTGACCGTCCAATATGCGCTGGAGCAGGGATCTTGAACCCGCGCAGACAGGGACTGCGCTTTTTTTGGAGGGGCCGGATCGGATGGCGGGCAGGTCGCCCTCGCTAAGCGCCGCCTTCAAACCCCGCAGGCCACAAAGGGCAGCCGGGCTTCACCGCCTCGCGGGTTGTAATGGCCGGAGTGAAACCTCTCCATCATAACCTGAGAGATGAATTTCAACCGCGGGTTGTGCTGGCTGGGGCGGCAGGATTCGAACCTGCGCATGGCGGCATCAAAAGCCGCTGCCTTACCGCTTGGCGACGCCCCAGCAGGCCCGAAGCGATCGGGCGATAGGCGCATATAGCGGCTGGCGCGGGAAAGGGAAGCCCTGTCCTGCCTATGGCGTTTGCTCGCGTGCGGCGGCATGGTGGCCGCCCCGTTTCACAGCAATAACCGGCCGTTCGAATCATATGACCGCATCGTCCCAGCATGGCGCCAGCGCCCAGCCCCATGTCGCCTCCGCCTCGCCCCTGTTCCTGCGCGAGGACGAGGTTCGCCGCGGGATAGAGATGCTCTATTTCGGCCATGGCGCGCTGCTGCGCGCTATCGACGAGGAGCTGGAGGCGCGGGGCCTTGGCCGCGCGCACCATCGCGCGCTCTATTTCATTTCGCGCCAGCCTGACCTGAGCGTGGGCATGTTGCTGCGCCTGCTGGGCATTACCAAACAATCGCTCGGCCGGGTGCTGAGCGATCTTGCAGAGCGCGACTTTGTCGAAACCCGCCCGGGACCGAGCGATCGCCGCCAGAAATTGCTGCGCTTGACGGCGGCGGGCAAGGCGCTGGAAAACGACCTGTTCCGGGCCTTGCGCGAAAAAATGGCCACCGCTTATGCCCAGGCCGGCCAGGGTTCCGTCACCGGCTTCTGGCGCGTGCTGGAAGGGCTGATCCCCGAAGAGGATCGGTCGATGGTCTTTGGCCTGCACAGCGGATAATCGCATCCCCCCTCGCAACCATATCGCTTCTGCTGCGCTTATGGGTCCAGTGCCGCAACAACCAAAAGGATGCACAATGCGCAAGATCTGGACCGCCCTGCCCGTCGCCCTGATGATCGTGGCCCTGCCGGCCTGCTCGGAAAAGACCGAAAACAGCCTCGCCAACAGTGCGGACAATATTGGCCAGGATTTCGAAAATCATATGGACAACGCCGGGGCCGCCATCGACAACGGCCTCGACGATGCCGGTCAGGCGATCGAAAACGGCACGGCCCGCATGGGCGCCGCCGCCGACCGGGCGGCCAACGATGCGCGTGAGAATGTCGGCGGCGCGCTTGAAAATGCTGGCGAGGACTTAAAGAAGCCCGACAAGGAATAAGCCGCGTTCAGCCGCCGCGCGCCATGGCATCGCCACGGTCGCGCGCGGCGCGCAGCGTATCTGCCATCAACCGCGCCATGCGGTCGTCGGCATCCATGACGTTCAATCCCTCACGCGTCATGCCGCCCGGACTGGCGACCTGATCGGCCAGTCGGGCCGGGCTGTCGCCGGACCGCGCGGCCATGCTGGCGGCGCCGCGCACGGTCGCAATCGCCATGCGCGCCGCCTGATCAACCGGCAGGCCCAGCGCCTCGCCTGCGCGCGCCAGCGTGTCGATAAACCGGAACAGGAAGGCCGGGCCACAACCCGACAGCGCGGTCAGCGCGTTGAACAGGCTTTCGTCGGCGATCCATTCGGCAAGGCCAAGCGGGGCCATCAAAGCCTCCGCAGCGGCGCGCGCGGTAGCCTCTGTCCGACCGTCGGTGTATAGGCCGACAACGCCTTCGCCAATGCCGACCGGCAGGTTGGGCATGGCTTCAATCACCGCATCGACCTGTGGAAATTGCGCGCGCAACGCGGCCAGCGGCGTCCCCGCCAATATCGACAGGATGCGCGTGTCGGCATCGCACAAGGGCGCAAGGCGGGGGGCGACATCGCCCAGTTGATAGGGCTTCATCCCCAGCAAGATGGTCGCGCCGTGCGTCAGCGCGGCCGGCATGTCGGCCAGCACCGTGACGCCCGGCGCGACCGCCCGACCGCTTGGCCGAACCACCGTCACATTTTCCGGCGGCAGCCCGCAGGCCAGCCAGCGCGCGAGCATCTGGCCCGCCATATTGCCGCATCCCACCATCAACAGCCGTTCAGGCCACGCGGTCACCGTCTGCGTCATCGGATCAGGCTTCGCCGCGCGTTTCGATCAGGCTGGCGGCGATCGCCTCGGACGGGGTCTTGCCGCCCCACAGGACGAACTGGAACACGGGATAGAAACGCTCGCACTCGTCGATGGCGGCTTCCACCAATATCTGCGCCTGATCGAGGGTCAGCGTACCCCCCTGGCCCAACAGCGCGCCATGGCGGAACAGCACGATCCCGCTCGACGACCAAAGCTCGAAATGGCCGAGCCAGAGTTGCTCGTTGATCAGCGCCAGCGTTTCATGGATCGCCGGGCGTTGCTCGTCAGACACGCGAATGTCGGGCAGGGCCAGCAGTTGCAGCACCTGATCCTCGTCGCGCCAGATGGCGCGCAATTCATACTGCGCCCAGCTGCCCTGGCTCTGGCCGACGATTTCGTCCTCGCCCACATGCTCATAGGTCCAGCCATGCGCGTCGAAATAGGCGGCCAGCATGTCGATGGGGGCGGCTTCCTGCCCGCCATGCTCAAATTCGTCGCGATCTATCATCTGTTCCCGGTCGGCCTTTCATTGCGCCGAGCCTTTAGCACCGCTCCACCCGAAAGGACAGCCGTGCCGGGAGAAACCCGGTCGGACGACTTTATTCGGCGGCGGCGTCCTTCGCCGCCTTGCCGCCGCGCACCGACTTGGTCACCACCGGCTCACCAGCGCCCTCCAGCGCATCCAGCCGCGCCTTGAGCAATTCCACCTCTTCGCGCGCGGCGGCGGCCATGGCCTTCACCGCGTCAAATTCCTCACGGCTAACGAAATCCATGCCGCCGACCCATTCCCGGGCCTTTTCCCGCGCATTGGATTCAAATTCGCGCGTCATCCCGGCAACAGTCCCCGCCGCGCCGTTCACCAGCTTGGCGAGATCGTCGAAAAAGCGGTTTTCACTCTGCATGGCGGTCAGTCTTTCCTGCGGGAACGCCGGGGATCGGCGATGGCTTCCCTATATCTGGGTGCGCAGCGCGGGTGCAACAAGGGTTTGCGCCCCGGGATTGAGACGCCCGACTTCATAATTGAGCAGCCCGGCGAACAGCAGCCAGCCGATATAAGGCAGCATCAACATGCCGGCCACCGCGCGAATCCGCCAGAAAATCAGGGTGGTGACGATCACCAGCGCAAGCAGGGCGAGCAGCAGGTAAAGGGCGGCTTCCACCTGATGCGCGCGGAAAAACAGCGGCGACCACAGCAGGTTGACCGCGAGCTGGACTAGAAAGAACAATATGCCCAGCCCTCGCAACCGCGCGCCGCGCGCATGGATGACGATGGCGAGCGCAATCGCCATCAACACGTACAGCACTGTCCATGCAGCGCCAAAGGCCCAGCCCGGCGGCATGAAGGATGGCTTGTCCAGCGCAGCGAACCAGCGATTTTCATAGCCGCTGTTGGAAAAGCTGGCCGACAGGAAACCCAGGAACAGCGTGGCCGGAACGGTAACCAGCGCCCAGCGGAGGAATGCAAGGCGCAACTGCCCTTTGGACGCGATTTCATTCATCGACTGCGCAAGCTCCTGTCCGGTCTCACTCTGCGGCGTCCGGGCTTTCCTGCAAGGCCGAATCCAGACGTCGGCCCACGGTTTGCGGGGAAAGCGTCCGTCCTGCAACCCGTGAATAGATGATGGGGATAAGGAACAGCGTGATGAGCGTGGCGAAGGACACGCCCGACACAATGACGACGCCTATGCTCTGTCGCGCGGCCGCGCCCGCCCCGCCACGGATGATAAGCGGCGCTGCCCCAATGACCGTGGCGATGGACGTCATCAGGATGGGCCGCAGACGCCGCGTCGCCGCCTGACGTATCGCAGCGCCCAGTTCCAGCCCTTCGTCGCGCAACTGGTTGGCGAATTCGACGATCAGGATGCCGTTCTTCGCCGCCAGACCGACCAGCATGACGATGCCGATCTGGCTGTAGAGGTTGACCGAACCCGCGCTGACAGCCAGACCGATCACGCCGCCCGCGACCGCCAGCGGCACCGTGACAATGATGACGCCGGGGTGGATGAAGCTTTCGAACTGCGCGGCCAGCAGCAGATAGACGATGATGATGGTCAGGGCGAAAACGATCCAGATCGACCCGCCGGTCTCACGCAACGACTGGCTTTCGCCGCGATAGCCGATGGCCAGCACTTCGGGCGACTCGCGCGCCTGCGTTTCCAGGAAGTTCAATGCTTCGCCCAGCGAATAGCCCGGCGCCAGCGCCGCCGTCAGCGTGATCGCGCGCAATTTGTTATAGCGGTTAAGCTGGCGCGGCCCGGCGACCTCGCGCACGGTGACAACAGCGGAAAGCGGCACGGTAACACCCGCGGCGGTGCGCACCTGTATGCGCTCCAGATCGGCCAGCACACGGCGGTCCTCCGCCCCCGCCTGCACCAGAACCCGATATTCCTCGCCCCGGTCGACATAGGTGGTCACGCGACGCGAACCGAGCAAAGTCTGCAACGCCTGGCTGACGGCGTTGACCGAAATGCCCAGGTCGCCGGCGCGCTGCTGATTCACCTCGACCCGCATCTGCGGCTTGGTTTCCTTGTAATCGCTGTCCAGGTTGATGAGGCCGGGATTGGCGGCGGCGGCGGCCATGATGCGATCCCGCGCGGCGGACAGTCCTTCATAGGTCGCCCCCGCGATGACGAGGTTGACCGGCAAGCCGCGGCCACGGCTCAGCCCAGAACGCGGCGACGCATTGCCGCGCACCCCGGCCTGATCGGCGATCACCCGGTTGATCGTCGCCGCGACCTCCGCCGTGGTGATGGTGCGGTCTTCCCATGGCCGCAGGAACGCTATGATGTTGCCGCTGTTGAAATCGTCGCTGGCGCCGAAGCCTGCCGGTGTGCGCACCACCAGATTTTGCAGGGTGCCATTGTCCCGCAAGGGGCGCAAATCGCTCTCGATCTTAGCCATATAGGCCATCATCTTGTCATAGCCCGCGCCTTCCGGCGCGCTGACCTGGCCGTCGACAACGCCGGTGTCCTCGGCCGGGGCCAGTTCATTGGGGATGACCATGAACAATCCACCGGCGGCGCCCAGAAAGACAAGCACACCGATGATCGGGACCAGCGGCCGCCGCAACATCCGGTCGAGCAGCCTGCCATAGCCGGTTTCGATCTTCTGGAAACGGGCGTCGACCCAGGCAGCCAGCCGTCCGCGCTCCGAATGCTTCAGCAGCTTGGAGCAGAGCATCGGCGCTAGGCTGAGCGACACAAAGCCCGAAAAGGCGATGGCGGCGATCATCGCAATGGCCAATTCGCGGAACAGCAACCCCGTCTGCCCCGCCAGGAACATGACCGGCACAAACACGGCGCACACGACCAGCGTCGTCGAAATGATCGCGAACCCGACCTGACGGGTGCCCAGAAAGGCTGCGACCAGCGGGTCTTCGCCCTGTTCGACGCGATGATAGACATTTTCGAGCACCACGATGGCGTCGTCGACCACCAGGCCGATGGCGAGAACGAACGCCAGCAGCGTCAACAGGTTGAGCGACAGCCCCAGCAGCCACATCACAGCGCAGGTCGCGAGCAGGCAGATCGGCACCGTGACCGCCGGAACCAGAGTCGCCCGCACGGACCCCAGGAAGAGGAAGATGACCAGAATGACCAGGATCGCCGCTTCGATCAGCGTGTCATAAACATTGTCGATGGCGCGGCTGATGAACAGCGATTCGTCGGACCCGATTGCGATATTCATGCCCGCGGGCAGGTTGGGGCGCAGTTCCTCGACCAGCGCCTTCGCCCTGTTGGCGACGTCCAGCGTGTTCGCGCCGGACTGGCGCACAATGCCCAGGCCGATGGCGTTGCCGCCATTGGAGCGGAAGGAGTTATAGGGGTTTTCCGGTCCCTCCTCGATCCGGGCAACGTCGCCCAGCTTGACCTGATAGCCGTTGACCCCGCGCCCGACGACGAGCTGGCTGAAATCGGCCGGGTTGGCGAACGGCCGTTCCACGCGCAAAGTCTGGTTCTGATCCTTTGATTCGAAGCGGCCTGCGGGCAATTCGACATTTTGCGCGCGCAACGCCGCCTCGACATCGGCGGGGGTCAGCGAAAAGGCCGCCAGCCGTTCGGCGTTCAGCCAGACGCGGGTCGCCGGCCGCGCTTCGCCGCCCAGGAACACGCGGGCCACGCCGTCAATCGCCGAAAAACGGTCGGCGACATTGCGGTCGACATAGTCGCTGATCTGAATCGAACTCCAGCCCGGACTGGAAAATGCCAGAAACAGGATCGGACGGGCATCGGCGTCGACCTTGCGGATCTCCGGCGCGAGCGCCTCTTCGGGAAGATCCTCCACCGCCGAACCCACACGATCGCGCACGTCGTTGGCGGCGGAATCGATGTCGCGCGATGGATCGAACTCGATATTGATGTCGGACCGTCCATCCTGCGAATTGGAGGTGATGGTGCGTATGCCCTGCACACCCGCTATCGCGTCCTCCAAAATCTGGGTGATGCGGGTTTCAACCACCGACGCCGCCGCGCCGGTATAGGTGGTCTGCACCGACACCACGGGCGGATCGGTGTCGGGATATTCGCGCACGGACAGGCTGAAAAAGCCGACAAAGCCGGCGATGCAAAGCAGCACTGCGACAACGGCGGCAAAAACCGGGCGACGGACCGAAAGATCGGAAAGCTGCATCGGCCCCTTGCCCTACTTGCCCTTGGCGCCGCCGGGCGCGGCGGGCTTTTCACCGGGCAGGCGCACGGTCATGCCATCGGCCAGCTTCACCACGCCTTCGACGACGACAGGCTGCCCAACCTTCAGGCCAGAGAGAATTTCCACCACGCCATCCTGACGGACGCCGGTCTTGACTGGCAGTTTCTTCGCCTTGTGATCCTCAACCACGTAGACGAAGCGGTCCTCGCCATCGCCGACCACCGCCAATTCCGGGACGGCGACCGACTGGCGCTGGCGCGCCTCGATCCGGACCGTCATCAACATGCCCGGCTTTATGGCGCGATCCGGGTTGGGCAGGATGGCACGCACCCTCACGGCGCGGGTGGCGGGGTCGATCACCGGGTCGATGGTGGCGATTGTCCCGGTAAAGGGCCGGTCTGGCCAGGCCGCACTGATCGCCTTGATCGGCAATCCCTCGCCGATCAGCGAGAGCCGGGTCTCGGGAACGGTGAAGTCCAGCTTGATCCGCGAAATATCGCTGACCGTCGCGATCTCCGTGCCCGCAGTCACGATCGCGCCGGGCGATATGGTGCGCAGGCTGACCCAGCCGGCAAAGGGCGCGCGAACGACGCGATCGCCTATGGAGGCGCGGGCCTGGGCGGCGCTGGCGCGGGCGGCGTTGGCGGCGGCGACCTGCGCCTCCAGACTGGCGCTGGTGGCAAAGCCGCGATCCTTGAGCGCCTGGATGCGGGCCAGTTGCTGCTTCGCCTGAAGCGCCTGCGCCTCGGCGGCGGCGAGTTCGGCATTTTCCTGGCCCGCAGCCAGCGTGGCGACGACCTGTCCCTTGGCCACATAGCCGCCATCGTCGAAATGGATGGCGGTGATGCGCTCCGTCACCGGCGCCGAGAGCACCGCCTGTTCATTGGCCATCGCCGTGCCGACCGCATCGACCGCGTCGGCAAAGGTCGCCATCGCGGCCGGGCCGGTTTCGACCAGCGGCGTCGGACGGGGCTTCTTGTCCGCGCCCTTGCCACATCCGGCAAGGGTCAGGGCAAGCATCAATGCAAGGAAGGAGGACCGCATGGGAACGCGCTATCGAGCCTTTCGAGGCGACGCAATTGACTGTTTGTCGCAAATTGTAAGTGTCACGATGCCAGACGAACCGGGCCTCAATTTCCACCAAGCCGCGCGGCGATGAGAAATTCGACATTGCCCTGCGGACCGGTGATCGGGCTGGGAACGATGCCCTGCACCATCCAGCCGCCTGCTTCAACCCAATGGCTGACGGATGCGCATACCCTTTGGTGCACCGCCGGATCGCGCACCACCCCACCCTTGCCCACTTCCTCGCGCCCCGCCTCGAACTGCGGCTTGATGAGCGCGACGAGCAGAGCGCCCGGCCGGGCGAAGGCGAAGGGGCGTTCCAGCACCTTTTCCAGCGCGATGAAGCTGGCGTCGCACACGATGATGTCGACGGGTTCGGGAATATGGTCCGCCGTCAATATTCGCGCGCTGGTCTGTTCATGGACGATGACGCGAGGGTCGGACCGCAATTTCCAGGCGAGCTGGTTGGTGCCGCTGTCCACCGCATAGACGCGCGCCGCGCCATGGGTCAGCAGCACGTCGGTAAAGCCGCCGGTGGAACTGCCCACGTCCATCGCCACCATGCCGGTCACGTCGATGCCGAAATGGTCGATGGCGTGGGCCAGCTTGATGCCGCCGCGCGACACCCAGGGATGGTCGCGCCCGCGCACCTCCAGCGGCGCGTCGGGCGCGACCTGCTGCCCGGCCTTGTCGACCTTCCTGTCGCCCAGCCAGACAAGCCCGGCCAGGATCAGCGCCTGCGCGCGGGCGCGGCTTTCGGCAAGGCCCCGATCGACCAGCAACTGGTCGGCGCGCATCTTCGCCATCAGCGCGCCAGTTCCGTCAGCGTCGCCGGGGTCAGCAGTTGCGGCAGGACCTGCGCATCCTTGCCCGGCGCGTAATAAATATAGAGTGGCACGCCCGACCGGCCCTGCGCCTCCAGGAAACGGCCGATGGTCGGGTCGGCATTGGTCCAGTCGCCGACCATGACCGTCACCCCGCCCTTCTCGAAAGCAGCGCGCGTTTCCGCCCGGTCGATGGCGGCGGCTTCATTCGCCTTGCAGGTGATGCACCAGTCGGCGGTGAAATAGAGGAAAACGGGCTTGCCCGCCGAACGCAGGCTGGCCAGCCGCGCTTCGTCGAAGGGGACCGCGCCATCGCTGCGGGAGGCGCTCAGCGGCGCGCGCTCGGGCAGCAGGACGACGCCCGCCGCCAGCAGCGCCAGCGCGCCCGGCGCGACGATCCAGCCGCCGCCCCGCCCCTGGCGCTGACGCTGGCCTAGCCACCAGAGCAAGAGGCCAAGGCCAAGCGCGAGGCCAAGGCCGATCAACAACCCGTTGAGACCTCGTTGCTGCCCCAGCAGCCAGCCAAGACCGATGGCGGTGAGGACCATCGGCACGGACAGAATTTTCTGAAGCCGGCCCATCCACGGCCCCGGCTTGGGCAATCCGGTCCGCACCGCCGGGACATAGGCGAGCAGCAGGAAGGGCAGCGCCAGCCCAAGCCCAAGCCCAGCGAACACCGCCAGCGCCGCCGCCACCGGCAGCACCAGCGCCGCGCCCATGGCCGCCCCCATGAACGGCCCGGTGCAGGGCGTCGCGACAAAGGCGACCAGCGCGCCTGTCCAGAAGGCGCCCGCCATGCCGCCCCTGCCCGCCAGCGCCTCGCCCCCGCCAAAGGCGCGCAGGTCGAACAGCCCTGCCAGATTGAGCGCGATGGCGGTCACCAGCAGCAACAGCGCAAGGATGATGCGCGGATCTTGTAGCTGGAAGGCCCAGCCGACCGCGGTTCCCGCAGCGCGCAGGCCCAGCAGCGCCGCGCCGAGCAGCAGGCAGGTTGCGACCACACCCGCGGAATAGGCGATGGCCTCGCGACGCACGACGGCCTCATTACCGCCCGCGCGCGCCAGTTTAAGCGCCTTCAACCCCAATATCGGAAAGACGCACGGCATGATATTGAGCAGCAGCCCACCCAGTATCGCACCGCCCAGCGCCAGCAGCACCGCGCCAGGCAGCCCCCCGCTCTCGCCCGGACCAGCCGACACCGCACCCGGCTGCGCCGTCAGCAGGAACCCGACATGATCGCCCGTGCGCAGCACCGCCTGCACCGGCCCGGCCTTAAAATCCTCGCCCGCGTCCGTCTCGATCAACAGCCTGTCGCCCTCGCGACGCACCTTCTGCTCGGCGGCGTGGCGCAGCCATCCGTCGGCCAGCGCGAACAGGTGCGCTTCCTCCGCCCGCGCCGCCGCCGGAAAAGGAATCGCCACGCGCAGCTTGCCATCGGCGATGGCGTAGCTTGCCTCACTGCCCAGCGGCCGGGGCAGATGGGTGCGCCAGCCGTCGAACATCGCCCGGTCGGCCGCCGACACGACGCCATCCCCAGCGATCAGGTCGATGGACAGGTCCGCCCCTTCGGGCACGCACACCTTGTCGGTGCAGGCCAGCCAGTCGCCGCGCACGCGGATCGGCAGGCGCGTTCCCGCCGCCACATCCGGCGCGACCTTCAGGTCCGCCAGCACCGCATAGGGGCCTTCATAGACATGGTTCATCAGCCCCGAAATCACCAGCGTTTCGGGCACCGGATAACGCAGCGGGCCGACCGCGACGCCGGGCGGCAGGGTCCATTTGACGGTCATGCCCAGCCCGGCGTCGCCGGGATTTTCCCAATAGCCGTGCCAGCCCGCCTCCGGCGCCATGGCAAAAGCGATGCTGGTCGTCTTGCCGGGCGCGGGCGCGGCGCTTTCGGCCGTCAGACGCGCGGCGATATGCGGCGCGCCGCCGCTCATGCCGAACGCCCCCTGCGCCTGCGCGGTGAAGGGAACCAGCAAAGCTGCGATTGTCATCAGAAGGACATGAAAAATCCGCATCGGGCCTCTGGTCGCGTGGATGCAAGGGGGCTAGGTCGCTCCCTGTCGCTCGTCAAGGCAAGAGAAGGTCACCCCCAGGATGTTGCGCCCGATGTTCCGCAAAACCGCCGCCATGCTCCTCGCCGCCTGCGCCATGCCCGCGCTGGCCCAGACGCCAGCGCCCGCCTCGACGCCCCCGAAGCTGATCGTCGCCATTGCGGTCGACCAGTTTTCGGCCGACCTGTTCGCGGAATATCGGCAATATTATTCCGGCGGCCTCAAGCGGCTGGCGCAGCAAGGCGCGGTTTTCCCCAAGGGCTTTCAAAGCCACGCAGCGACCGAAACCTGCCCCGGCCACAGCACCATCCTGACCGGCGGCCGCCCGTCGCGCACCGGCATCATCGCCAACACCTGGTTCGACCTGAAAGCCGGGCGCGACGACAAGGCGGTCTATTGCGCCGAGGATGAAACCCAGCCGGGCAGCAGCAGCGGCGATTATGTCGCATCGCCGGCACACCTCAAAGTCCCGACGCTGGGCGGGCGGATGAAGGCCGCCAACCCCGCCACCCGCGTCGTTTCCGTCGCGGGCAAGGATCGCGCCGCCATCATGATGGGCGGGCCGACCGCCGATCAGGTCTGGTGGGTCGGCGGGGCGCAGGGCTTTGTCAGCTACAAGGGCGTCGCGATTCCGCCGCTGGTCGCCCGGATCAACGACGCATTCACCCAAAGGCTGGCTACGCCCAACCCCGGCTTCGAACTGCCGCCCCAGTGCGCCGCCAGGGATTTCGCCGTGAACATCGGCGACGGCAAGACGGTGGGCACCGGTCGTTTTGCCCGCGCGGCGGGGGATTTCAAGGCGTTTCGCGCTTCGCCTGAGCAGGATGCGATGACGCTGGTGCTCGCCGCCGCCGCGATTGAAAGCATGAGCCTTGGCAAACAGGCGCAGACCGACATCATCTCCATCGGCCTGTCCGCGACCGACCATATCGGCCACACTTACGGCACCGAGGGGACGGAAAGCTGCATCCAGATCGACCGGCTGGACCGCGAACTGGGCGCCTTCTTCGACCGGCTCGACGCCGACGGCATCGACTATGCCGTGGTGCTGACCGCCGATCATGGCGGCCATGACTTGCCCGAGCGGCATCAGGAAAACGCCATGCCGATGGCCAGCCGCGTGGATGAAGCACTGACGCCCAAGGCGCTGTCGGCGGCGGTCGGCGCAAAGACCGGTCTTGCAGGGCGCAAGCTGATCTGGGGCGACGGCCCGGCCGGCGACCTTTATATCGACATCGGCCTGACTGCACCGCAACGCGCGGCGGTGGAGGCGGAAACGCTGAAAATCCTGCGCGGCCACCCCCAGGTGCAAGCCGCCTATACCAAGGCGGAAATCGCCGCCACCCCCGCCCCTACCGGCGCGCCGGAAAGCTGGAGCCTGTTGCAGGAAGCGCGCGCCAGTTTCGATCCGCAGCGGTCGGGCGACATCCTGCTGCTGCTCAAGCCCCGCGTCACCCCGATTGTCGATCCGACGAAGGGCTATGTCGCCACCCATGGCAGCCCGTGGGATTATGACCGTCGCGTGCCGATCCTCTTCTGGCGCAAGGGGATGCGGCCTTTCGAACAGCCGCTAGGCGTCGAAACGGTCGACATCATGCCGACGCTTGCGGCGCTGATCCATCTGCCGTTACCGGCTGGAGAGATTGACGGTCGTTGCCTCGACATCATCGCCGGCGATGGCGACAGTTGCGCGGGGAAATAGAGATCAGGCCGCCGGGCGCGGCAACCTGATTTCCGCGCGCAGGCCGCCTTCCGCCCGGTTGGCGAGAGTGAGTTCGCCACCTTCCAGCGCCACCGCCCGGTCGACAATGGCCAAGCCCAGGCCGAGGCCGCGCGTATTGCGCCGCCGCGCCTGATCGAGCCGGGCAAAGGGCTTGCGGACTTCGATCAGCCGCTCAGCGGGGATGCCCGGTCCGTCATCCTCCACGCCGATGATGACGGATTGGTCATCCCGACCAAGCGTCACTCGGGCGCGATCCCCGTAATGGAGCGCGTTTTCAACCAGATTGACTATCGCCCGGCGCAGGTTGAGCGGCCGCAGGCCCATTTCCAGATGATCCGGGCCGACATAGAGAATGTCCCGCCCCTGATCCTGAAAATCGTCGACAATGGTCGCAAGGGTGACGGCAAGATCGGACTGAATGATGGGTTCCGGGTCTTTCTCTCCACCCAGAAAGGCGAGCAGCGAATCGATCATCGCCGTCATCTCGCTGATGTCCTCACCCATCGCCTCGCGCGCTTCGCCGTCCTCGATCTGCTCCAACCGCAGGCGCAGGCGTGACAGAGGCGTGCGCAGGTCATGGCCGACATGGGCCAGCGTTTCGGTGCGTTCCTCGATCAGGCGATGGATACGTTCCTGCATGGTGTTGAAAGACTGGATCAGGCGGCGGACATCGGCGGTGCCCGATTCCTCCACGTCCGCCCAATCCTTTATCCCCACCTGCTGCGTCGCGCGGGTCAGGTCGCGCAGCGGCGCCAGCGTTCGCCGGATCAACAGGCCGCCCGCAAACAGCAGCGCCAGCACCGGAATCAGCGCCAGCCCGATGCGCCCGATGGTAAACTCCCACCGGGCCTGGTCCAGATGCATCCCGAAATAGAGCCAGCTTCCGTCCGACAGTTGCAAGCCGCCGCTGATATGCGATGCGCGGCCGGGCGACGCCAGCCGTAAACGCAGGTCGCTGTGGTCGAGCGAGGGTTCCCACGCCAGGATCTGGCTACGCATCCGGTTGAGTTCCGGCGCGAGCGGCGGCGCCGTCAGCAATGGCGTCCATTGCACATCATAACGGTCCGTGGTCAGTTGAACGGCCAGCGCCCGGCGCCGCGCCACCGGCGCTTCGGTCAGCAATTTGCGGGCGATGACCAGATGCTCGGCCAACCGCCTCGCTTCGTCCTCCTGCAAGGACAGACGGCTCGCCCGTTCATAAATGAGGGTGCCGACCGCGAATTCGAGCAGCAGCGTCAGCAGTAATATGCCGAACAGGTGGCCGACAAGGCCCAGCGAGCCCCTGACCCGCCGCCGCATCAAGCGCGGCTGACCTCTGCGTTGAACATATAGCCGATGCCGCGCACCGTGGTGATCGGGGCCATATTGTCCTGTGTCGACAATTTGCGGCGCAGGCGGCTGACCAGCACGTCGATGCTGCGGTCGGAACTGTCGCCCATGCGGGTGCGCGACAATTCGATCAGCCGTTCACGCGCGATGACGCGCTGGGGATGGCTGATGAAACTGCTGAGCAGGTCGAACTCCGCGCCGGTCAGGTCAACGACAGCGCCGCTGGGCGAGCGCAATTCGCGGCGCGGGAAATTGACGACCCAGCCATCGAACCGCGCCTCGCTCTCGCGCACCTCATCCGACCCTCGCTCCATGCCGGACCGGCGCAGGATGGCGCGAATGCGGGCGATGAGTTCGCGCGTGCCAAAAGGTTTGGGCAGATAGTCGTCTGCCCCCAGTTCAAGGCCGACGATCCGGTCGGGTTCACTGCCGCGCGCGCTGATGAAGATAATCGGGATGTCGCTTTTGCGCCGCACCTGACGACACAGGTCGATGCCGTTGGTGCCCGGCAGCATGATATCGAGAACGATCAGGTCAGCCGGCCCCGCATCCATCGCGACCCACATTTCAGGCCCGGACGACGCCGGTCGCACCTGATAGCCATGCTCCTGCAGGGCGCGGGCGGTCAGCGTTCTGAGTGGCGGGTCATCCTCCACCAGGATGATTGTCGGGGCGGTCACGGCGCGCGTCTCTCGATTTTCCTTGGTGCGTGCGGAGATAGGCAGCCGCATTACCCCGGTCAACCGCGACAGGGGTCAATCGACCAATGTCATAAAAATGGCATATTCATGTCTCTAAACGGAAACATATCCGCAATATTTGCCGCCCGCGATGAACAGGATCGATATGAAGGCGGGAATGGCAATGCGGAAATTCGGACAATTGGGCAGCATGCTGCTGGCGGGAACAGCCTTGTGCCTGCCCGTTCAGGCGATGGCGGCGATATCGGATGCAGAGGCGCAGGCGCTGCGCGATCAGGTCGCCGCGCTGACCGCCCGGCTGGAGGCGCTGGAACAGAGGCTGGCGACGCGCGAGGCGGCGCCGGTCGCGGCGGGCGGCGCGACGATTCCGGCCGCCGCGCAACTGGCCAGCGGCGGCGCCAAGCCCAAGGGAACGATCACCAGCATCGGCTGGAAGGGGTCGCCCCAGTTCAAGTCCGACGACAAGCTGTTCAAGGTGAAGGGACGCATTCAATATGATGCGGGCTATGTCTCCGCCCCGCCCGGTTCCGCCGACCAGGGTTTTGGCAGCGGGAGTGAGACCCGCCGCATCCGGCTGGGCGGCGAAGGCAAGCTGGGCGCCGGGTTCGGCTACAAGCTGGAGCTGGAGCTTTCGGACAACAGCGTCGATCTGGTCGACACCTTCGTCACTTATGAAAAGGGCGGATGGCTGCTGACGGTCGGCAACCATAACCAGTTCCAGTCGCTCGACGAACTGATCGGCGACACCACCGGGTCGACGATGGAACGCGCGGCCTTTACCGACGCCTTCAACTTCGAACGACGGCTGGGCGTTTCCGCCCAATATGCGCGCGGGCCCTGGCTGGCGCAGTTTGGCTTGTTCTCCGACGACATCACGGCCCTGTCCAACAGCTCTGATGGCGTGAATGGCGGCGACGAGAACAACAGCATCGGCGTCGACGGCCGCATCGTCCTGGCCCCGAAGATCGGCAAGACCCAGCTGCATCTGGGCCTGTCAGGCCACTGGCGCGATCTGGGCCGCACGGCGGACGCAGGCACACGCTATCGCCAGCGCCCCTATCTGCACTTCAGCAACAGTCGGGTGATGACCACGCCGTCCATGGATGTGCAGCAGGAAACCCATTACGGGCTTGAGCTGGCGGCGGTGCGCGGCCCCTGGCATTTTGCGGGCGAAGGCCACTGGCTGACGGCGTCGCGGCCCGGCCTGCCCGACCCGACCTTCTTCGGCGGCTATGCCGAGTTCGGCTATTTCCTCACCGACGGCGACAGCCGGTCCTATGGCAAGGGGATATTGGGCGGGGTCGACCCCAGATCGCCGGTCGGTTCGGGCGGCATCGGCGCGGTGCAGCTTAACCTGCGCTACGACTATCTGTCGCTGAACGACGGGCCCATTCAGGGCGGGGTGCAAAACGGCCTGATCGGGGCGATCGTGTGGACGCCGATCAACTATCTGCGCTTCAACCTAAACTACGGCTATCTGCGCTATAGCGACATTCCCGCTTCGGTCAGCGCCGACAGCAGCTTTGCGCTGCACACCGGCGGCATGCGCGTGGAACTGGACTTCTGACGAAAATGGCCGGGGCAGCCCACGCCACCCCGGCCCTTTTTCTGGATCAGGCCTTTAGAAGGCGGCGGTCAGCGAGAACACGACCTGACCGCGGGCGATCGACTTGCCAACATCCTTGCTGTCGCCGGAAACGGCGAAGTTCGGGCGAATATAGTTTTCCTCGACGCGGGCAATGTCGGTGTCGACATAGGCGACGCCCAGAGTCAGCGGCGTGCCGGGAATGGCGACGTCAGCGCCGACCAGCCAGTCGATATATTTGCCGGTGGGCGCAATCGACGTGCCGTTCGGGCCAAGGCCGGAATTGCCATCCGAATAGCCCAGATGGGCCTTCAGCGTGACCGGGGTGTCGGGAATGGAGCCGCTGATGTCGGTCCAGATGTAGATATTGTCTTCCTTGTCGCCCGGATCGGCGATGGTGCACGCCGCGTCGCTGCATGCCTTGCCCAGCGCTTCCTGCTTGGGCGCATAGGCGACGCCGAGCAGACCCTTTACGGGGCCGACCGTGCCGGACAGTTTCGCATAGGTTTCAGCAAAATCAGTCGTGTCGGCGCCGGTCGGATACATATACCAGGTCAGACCGACGTCGAGCGTCGCGCCGCCCAGCGGAATGGCGTAACCGGCGAACAGATCGAGTTCCATGTTGGAACCACCGAAACGACCCCAGCCGCCCAGGTTCGACGCCCAGGTGCCGGCGTAAAAGCCGCTTTCATGGGTCGCGGTGATGCCGCCCTGAACAGCCATGCCCTTGTCGGACTGCGACACGCCACGGAAGCGATAGTCCGACACCAGCGCAACGCTGCCCGAAACGGTGATGGGGGCGGTGGCTTCTTCCTGTGCAAAGGCCGGAGCACTAGACATCAGCGCAATTGCGGCACAGGCGATTTTATACTTCATGAACATTCCCCTTAACGAAAGAATGTTCCTTCCTGCGCCCGCCAAGGTTTCATGGTCTTTTCCCGTCGCCATGAATACCAGCGGGTTGGCTCTAGCTATGAATGGATTTGCTTGGTTGCAACGCAATATATTGGAACTGGTCCAATCAATCAGAATGCAGTTGCATGAATGGCACGGTTATTTTCTATATTATTTCTATTATTTCTATATTGTTTCTGGATTACAGCGTTTAGTTTCCTCTGAAAGATAAGGATCCCCGTCTCGTTCCAAAAAAAGTCCGCCGCGCCCGGGGGGAAGGGGCGCGACGGACCTGCCTGGAACCGGATTTGTCAGGCGACCAGATGACGCAGTCGACCGGTGGCTCCAAACAATTCGACCTGGGCGCCAGCGCCGCGGCGGCGATCAACCCATTCGCGCAGCATTTCAGCGCAGGTATGATCAATGTGGCTGAGACGTTCGACGTTCAGGATCACAAGACGCCCAACGGGAAGCGATTCGAGCTTGGCCGACAATTTGGGCAAAGTCAGGAACGTCGCCGAACCGCGCAGGGCGACTTCATGCGCGTCGCCGTTGGAGCCGTCCTCCATGCCCAACCGCAAACGGCGGGCGTGGGGCAGCAGTTCCAGCACCGACAGGCCGATACCGACCAGAACACCGGTCAGAAGGTCGGTGGCCACCACCATGATGAGCGTCGCGGCCCACACCACCACCGGCAACGGGCCATAACGATGAAGCAGATGGCGGGCATGATCGATGCTGATCAGGCGGATGCCGGTGACGACCAGGATGCCCGCAAGCGCGGCCATGGGAATTTCGCGCAGCAACCAGGGCAGAAGCGCGACAAAGCCCAAAATCCAAATGCCATGGAGGATCGTGGACAGTCGCGTCTTGGCGCCCGCCTGCACATTGGCCGAACTGCGCACGATGACGCCAGTCATCGGCAACGCGCCCGCGAAGCCGCAGAGCAGATTGCCCACGCCCTGCGCGCTCAGTTCCCGGTTATAGTTGGTGCGAACCCCATCATGCATCCGGTCGACCGCAGCAGCCGACAGCAGCGTTTCGGCGCTGGCGATGAAGGCGATGGCGATGGCCGTGGTGATGACCGTGGGGCTCATCAGCGACGCGAGCAGGCCCTGATCGGGAAGGCTGACCGCCGCGACGATCGATTCGGGAACCACGACGCGCGCGACCGGCAGATCGAGGGCAAAGGCGACCAGCGTCGCCAGCACCACGCCGACCAAAGCGCCTGGCAGCAGCTTCAGGGATGCAGGACGGATCTTTTCCCAGCCCAACATGCCGGCGATGGTCACCAGACCAATGGCGAAGGCCGTCGCTGCGTCCTGATTGGACAGGCCGAAAATCTGCCCCGGCATGGCGATCAGATTGGCAAGGCCGCTCGACAGCGGCTTGTCGTCGAACAACACGTGGAACTGGCCGACCACGATGAGCATCCCGATCCCCGCCAGCATCCCGTGAACCACTGCGGGTGAAATGGCGCGAAACCATCCGCCCAGGCGCAACAGCCCGGCAACCACCTGAATAGCGCCGGCCAGGATCAGGATCGGTCCCAGCGCCGACAGCCCCTGTTCCTGCACGATCTCGAACACGATGACGGCAAGGCCGGCCGCAGGCCCGCTGACCTGTAGCGGCGAACCGGCGAGCAGGCCGACGATAATGCCACCGATGATGCCGGTGATCAGCCCCTTTTCCGGCGGCACGCCGGACGCGACGGCAATGCCCATGCAAAGCGGCATCGCCACCAGAAAGACGACGATGGACGCCGTGAAGTCGCGGCTGAAATTGCCGCCGGAAAAGGCTTTCAGCATGATTTACTCCGCGGCCATGGCGTAGGAGACGTCCGCCGCCAGACGACGGGCATGGGGCAGCGCGATCGGCATCGGCTGGTCTTCGCGCAGCGGCAGGAACCGGCCGGTGTCGCCATCGAGGCCCAGCACCATCCCGGCATGAATATCAACGAACCAGCCGTGCAACGCGATTTCGCCGCGCGCGATGCCCGAAGCGACCGACGGATGGGTGCGCAGATGGGACAGCTGAACCACGATATTTTCCAGCGTCACGTTGCGGATCTTGTCCGTCATGTCGAGGTCGGCGGGATAGCTTTCGCTGCACAGCTTCTGCGCTGCGTGGGAATGACGCAGCCAGGCGGCGACATTGGGCATTGTCGTCAGGTCGGCTTCGGTCGCCAGCGCCTTCATCGCGCCGCAATCGCTGTGCCCGCACACGATGATGTCGCGCACGCCCAGCACCATGACGGCATATTCGACCGTGGCGGTGACGCCGCCCAACTGGCTGCTGTGTGGCGGCACGATGTTGCCCGCATTGCGGCAAACGAACAGGTCGCCGGGCGCGGCCTGCATGATATGTTCGGGAACGATGCGCGAATCAGCGCAGGAGATCATCAGCGCCTTGGGGCTCTGGCCATCGCTGGCCAGCCGGTTGTAAAGGGCGCTTTCGTTCGGAAATACGTGCTTTTCGAAGCTGAAGACACGGCCAATCACTTCATTCATGGCGTCGATCCTTGTGGTTTTGTCCGGTCAAGGGGGCGGACCGGTGACAACGCTAAGCTAGGCAGGCGGTTTTGCTGCGACGCAGCGGCTTTGTTAAAAATCATGTCTGGTTTTTTGGGTGACCGGATCGTCAGTCGTAGGTCACGCCCGCGCCGAACATGTATCCGACGCCCCGCACCGTCACGATCGGGGCCGCTCGGCCATCGACCGAAAGTTTCCGGCGCAGCCGGCTCACCAGCACGTCGATGCTGCGGTCGGAGGAATCGGATGATCGCGTGCCCGCCAATTCGATCAGCCGCTCGCGCGCGATGACCCGTTGCGCCTGTTCCAACATGACCGCGAGCAGCGAGAATTCGGCTCCGGTCAGGACGACGGGCAGCCCGTTGGGATCAACGACTTCACGGCGGGTGAAATTGACCGTCCAGCCATCGAAGCGGGCAAGCTGCCGCGGAGCCACGCCCGCCCGGCGCTCGGCCACGCGCCGTCGCAGCACGGCGCGCAACCTGGCGATCAGTTCGCGGGGCGAATAGGGCGCGGGCATATAATCGTCGGCGCCCAGTTCCAGACCGATGACCCGATCCACCTCCGTGCTGCGCGCGCCCACCAAAATGATGGGAATATCGCTGCGATCCCGGACGTCCCGGCACAGGTCCAACCCGAGCGGCGCGCGCAAGGCGGTGTCGAGCACGAGCGCGCCGGGCGACAAGTCGTCCAGCGCGCTCCACAATGCAGGCTCAGTATCGATGGGCTGGGCGCGGAAGCCGCTTTCCTCAAGGGCTTCGCAAATGGACTGACGAAAATCAGACCTGGTTTCCGCAACCAGTATCAGCGTGTCGCTCATCCGCCCTTCGACAAGGTGGCGTGCAGGCCTTCCAGTTCCGTGCGCAGCCCGGCATGGTCTTCCTGCGCCATCTGCATCGCATGGGCCTGCGATGCCTTCGTGCGGCGGGCAATGTCGGCTTCGATCCGGTCGCGCACATCCTGGCAATGGCCCACTTCCGTGCCGGAAATCGGCGCGAAGCGGTGAACCGCCTTGCCCATGGCGGCGACGGCCTGGCCATTGGCGCTTTCGACCGAGCGATTGAGCACGATGTCGGCATGCCAGCGGCACAGGGCATTCGCCTGACGGGTGACCGGACGGGCCGCAATCTGCTTCACCGTCAGGTTCGACTGGGTGGTGTAGACCGCTTCGAGGGCGGCTCCATTATGCTGGACCTGCGCCTGATGCACGGGAGCGGCGGCCAGCGCGACAGCGCCGGAAACAAGGGTCATGAACATGGCGGCAACTCCTGGATGAAGTCGTGAAAGGGGGCACCGACCGGGGCCGGTGATCTTCATCTAGGATTGCTGAATGTCTCTCGGATGCGCCTATGGTAACAAAATGTTGCTCGTGCGAAAGAAACGGAATTATTCATTAACTCAGTCGTTTACCGCAGCGGCATGGTTACTCCGCCAATTCCCTTTCCATCGCCATCCCGCTCGGGGCGGGTCGCAAACCGCCAATGACGGCGGCCAGCCAACGAGCATCGGCGGCCGCGCGATGACGAAAGGGATATGCGCGGTCGGCCGTCGCCACCGCCTGGGCGATCATGCTTTCATCGACCCGCCATTCGTCCATCAACGTGGCGACATGATCGATGGTCAGGCTGGTTTGCGCGCCCGCAGCCTGCGCCAGCAGGTCCATCCAATATTGGTCGATCCGGCTGTCGGCAACCGGCCGCATCGGTCCGATGGCCGCCACCAGTTCGCTCCATACCTGTGCTGCGGGCAGCCCTTCGCGCGCGACCTTCGCCCGCGAAATGCCGTGCAGCGCCTCGGCCTGCGCCGTCCAGTCCCAACCGTCCCACAAGGGGTGCGGCGCGATGATCCAGTTGCGCGTGCCATGAATACTGCTGACGCCGACTTCGATGGGATAGGAACGGCCATGGCGCGGCAGGCAGGACGCCTCAAAATCAATGGCGATGATCGACAAGGACCAATCCTCTCACGATGCGCTGACTCTTCCGGCTGGTCTGTTATGCGCCCCTTGTGACAACATGATTATGCCGGGACGATGCGAATGACCATCATCTTATCGCCCTTCCCGGCGCGGCGGTTGCCCGGCCCGGCCCGTTTCAGTTCAACCTTGCCTCACGTTTGACGTCGGCAATGATCTCGCCCAGCCTGCGTGCGGCGCCGCTCGCGTCGGCATATTCGACGATGAAGGGATCGTCCCGAGCAATCGCCTCAGTCGCGGGCTGGATCCGACGCGCAGGTTGGGGCGCTGAACGGGGCGAAACAGATCGCGCGAACATCGGCGCCCTGGGGGCAGGCGCTGCGACCATTGCAGAAGGAGAGACCGGACTGCTCGCCAGCCTTGTGCTCAGGCCCAGCGAGTCGTCGGGCGTAAACGGATGGAGCTTCGCCTTGCGGCCATAGATGAAGCCGAAAGTCGGATTGGTCCGCGCGCCCATCTGGCCATTGGGGCTGAACCACACGCGCACCTGGCTCCAGTCGCCTTCTTCCGACACATCAACCACGCGCACGTCCTCTTCGATCGCGCCGGGCGAGGACCAGTTGGCGTGACGGACCAGTATTTCGCGGTCATCCAATATCTTGCTGACCACCGCGACATGGCCCAGCGTCATCGGCCCATTGGCGCGAAACGCGAGGACAGCGCCCTTTTTCGGCTTGTTGCCGCGCTTGTAGCGATCCTGCGCCTGATCCCACCAGGTCACGGCATCGCCATAAATCTCTATGCCCGATACCTGCCGGGCATAAGGCACGCATTGCAGAAAATCCTGCGCCACCGCCGGAGCCGACAGCAGCCAGAAACCGGGCAGCAGAAAAGCCATGGCCCGGCGCGAAACATATCCCATTAATGCGACCCCGACAGTCTGGAATCGCCCCACCGGGACCGACCCTAGGGCCGCAATATTTAGAGGGAGGTTAACGCGTCAGAAGGCGGCGGCAGCGGTGTCGAGCGACGCCATGCGGACCGGCTGCTCGGTTGTCGAGCCTTCGGGATAGATGAAGCCGCGCGCCGGGTTGGAGCGCAGGCCCAGGCCGCCGATCGGGCCATACCAGACGCGAACGTCGGTCCAGTCGTTATTGGGCGAAACGTCGATGGCGCGGACATTGCGTTCGATGCCGCCACGATAGGACCAGTTGGCGTGCGTCAGCAGCACCTCGCGATCATTGACGACCTTGCTGACCATGGCGACATGGCCGACCGGCATCGAACGGCTGGCGGCAAAGGCGAGGACGGCGCCGACCCGCGGATTGTGGCCGCGATCATAACGGCCTTCGGCCTGCCCCCACCAGGTGTTGGCGTTGCCGAAAAGCTGGATGCCCGAAACCTGACGGGCGAAGGGCGCGCATTGCAGAACGCCGGCGGTGGCGGGAGAAGCGGTCAGCCCCAATGCAGCAAGCGCAAGAACAACCATCGCACAAGCTGCGCGAAAACGACCGATAATCAAGGTGCGACCCCCAGTTAAGCTTCTTTTGCCCTGCGGCGAAATCAGCCGATCCCGGATGAAATGAAAAGCGGCGAGCGGTGAACCGTTGCAGCAATGCGTCATCCTGCGGAACGAAATGCGTAACCCTCTGCGACCTGCCAATGATCGAAGCCAGAAAATCCAGAAAAAAGAGAGACTTCTGTTCCCGTCATCCACAATTGGCAGCCGGTTTCGATCAATCGCTCGAACAGCACGGTTCGCCGCAGCGGGTCGATATGCGCGGCGATTTCGTCGAGCAGCAGCACTGGCGCCCGCCCCCTGTCCGCCTTCACCAGCGCGGCGTGGGCGAGCAGAATCGACAGCAGCAACGCCTTTTGCTCGCCCGTCGAACAGAGCGCCGCCGCCTGCCGCTTGGCGGCGTGAACAACCGACAGGTCATCGCGATGGGGGCCGGACAACGTCCGTCCCGCCGCCGCATCCCGCCGCCGCTCGCTGGCCAGCCGCGTGGCGAGATCGGATGCGCCCGCCCCCTCCATGGTCAGCAGCGGCCGAGCGAAAGGCTCGTCAGGCTGATCCTTCAAAAGCATGGCCATGCGCGTGACCAGATCGGCGCGGGCGCTGGCGATGGCGCGGCCATGCTCGGCCATCTGCGCCTCCAGCGCCGCGAGCCAGGCCGGGTCGGCCCGCGCCGTTCCGGCCAGCAACCGGTTGCGCTGGCGCATCGCCGCTTCATAGCGGGCGCTGTGGGTGGCGTGGGCCGGGTGGAGCGCAACCGTCAGCCGGTCGAGGAAGCGGCGGCGACCGCCCGGACTATCCATGAACAACCGGTCCATCGCCGGGGTCAGCCACATGATCGCCAGATGCTCGGCCAGCCCCTGCGCCGACCCGGCGACGCCGCCCACGCGCACGATGCGCCGGGTCGGCGCGTCGCGCGAAACGCCCGTGCCCAGCATCACCCCGTCGACATCGGCCGCGATGCCGAAGCCGCCCGGACCACCCTGTCGCGCCATATCCGCCAGCGCCGCGCCACGCAGCCCCCGCCCCGGCGCGAGCAGCGAAATCGCCTCCAATATATTGGTCTTGCCCGCGCCATTTTCGCCCGTGAGCACGATAGCGGGCGCACGCGGCAGGATCAGCGCATCGTCATGGTTGCGAAAGTCGCTGAGCGTCAGGCGGCGGATCATCGCCCACCCTGTAGAGGCTTTTTTCGCCGTGTGGAAACACCCGCGACCGGGAAATCGCCGGGCGTCAGGCCGGGCAGCGTTTGCGGGTCACGCCATCGCCGCCGCCCTCGATCCGCAGCCTCCGGCCGCCGTCCTGCAGGATCAGGGTCAATCGGCGGGTCCAGCTTTGCCCCTCGCCCGTGAAGGCGGCGTCGACCAGCGTCGATCCGTCGGCGCGCGACGTGATCGCCGTCACCCGCCCCTCGCTCTCGTGGAACAACAGGCGATCGTTTTCCACTCGCAGTTCCATGGGTGCGGCGGCGTCGGCGCAATCGTCGGCGAGGCCCGTCCATCGGCCCAGCATCGCGGCCGGAATGGTCGCTTCGGGCTTTGCCGCAGGCCGCGCATCGGCGGCGACAGCCTCCACCGAGCTGGCGGCGGCTGCATTCGCTGCGGTTCCCGCATTGAGCGACGCCATTGCCCCGTCATCCTGATTCAGGTCGCCATCGCAGGCGACCAGCAGGGACAGGGCGATGAACGAAAATGCGCGCACGGCGATCCAACGGATGACGCTGCCCTGCGGTTCCGGCATGATGCCGGGCGAACGATGGGAGAGTCGCAATGCCGGTTCTTGGAATGGGAGGGTTGTTTTTCCGGTCGCGCGATCCCGACGCGCTGGCGCACTGGTATCGCACCTATCTGGGCGTCGGCGCGGGCTGCGTGGCCGATCCTTCGGCCCAGCCCAATGAATGGGTCTGGGCGACCATCGGCGGGCCGATGGTGTTTCAGCCGTTCAAGGCGGACAGCGACTATTTCGCCGCCGACAAGGCGTTCATGCTCAATTTTCGCGTCTCCGACCTCGACGGCCTTCTGGACGGGTTGCGCGCGACGGGCATAGAGATCATCACCAAGGCGGAATGGGATCATCCCGATGTCGGCCGCTTCGCCCGCATCCATGATCCCGAAGGCAACGCCATTGAATTGTGGGAGCCGCCCGCACCCCCGGCCCAAGGAGAATAACCGTGAAAGCCAAGTTGATCGCCCTGACCCTGGCCGCGGCCCTGCTGCCCGCAGGCAGCGCCATGGCCGCGCTCGCCGTCGGGGCCAAGGCCCCCGATTTCACTACGCGCGGCGCGATTGCCGGCAAGACCTTCACGCTGACGCTGGCGCACCAGTTGAAGCGCGGACCGGTCGTGCTCTATTTCTTTCCCAAGGCGTTCACCCCCGGCTGTTCCGCCGAAGCGCGCGAATTTGCCGAGAATATCGACAAGTTCAAGGCGGCGGGCGCGACCGTGGTGGGCATGTCGGCCGACCCGGTTAAGGATCTCGTCGCCTTTTCGACCAAGGAATGCGCGGGCAAGTTCGCCGTTGCCTCCGCCGGGCCGAACATCGTTTCGGGTTATGACGTTGCGCTGAAAATGCAGCCGGGGATGACGGATCGCACCTCCTATGTCATCGCGCCGTCAGGCCGCATCGCCTTCGTCCATTCGGAAATGAACTATGCCGAACATGTGAAGACGACGCTGGCCGCCGTCCAGTCGATGAAGGCCGCGCAATAAGGGCTATCCGCCCTTCACATATTGACCGAACCAGCCGAGCGTCGCGGTCCACGCGGCCTTGGCGGCGGCTTCGTTATAGCTTGGCCGGTAATCCGCCATGAAGCCGTGATCGGCGCCCTCATAAACGGTGATGGCGTCCGGCGGCGATTTGCCTGCGCCGGCCAGCGCGGCGCGCATGGCCTCGACATCAGCCACCGGTATCCCCTTGTCCAGCGCGCCATATTGACCGAGCACGGGGGCCTGAAGCTTCGCCGCCATTTCGATGACGCTGTTGGGCTGAAGCGCGGTCTTCGCGCTCACCAGCCGCCCGTAAAAGGCGACCCCGGCGTCAAGCTGGTCGCTGTGCGTGGCATAGAGCCACACGACCCGCCCGCCCCAGCAAAAGCCGGTGATGCCGCGCCGCGTCGCATCACCGCCATTACCGCCCGCCCAGCCATAGGCGACGTCGATGTCGCTCATCACCTGCGCGTCGGGCGCTCTCGACACGATGGTTTCGATCAGCAGCTTGTAGTCGCTGACCCCGGTCGCGTTGCCATGGCGGGCGAACAGGTCTGGCGCGATCGCATAATAACCCGCTTTGGCAAAACGGCGGCACATGTCGCGCACCCATTCATGCACGCCGAAAATCTCGTGCACCACCATGAGGACGGGGGCCGGGCCGCCCTGCGCCGGACGCGCGACATAGGCGGGCATGGCATAGCCATCCGCGACCGGGATGGAGGCGTTTTCGATGATGAGCCCGTCGGACGATGTCGCCACCGTGCTGGCCGCGACCGGCTGGCAAGCTGCGGCGAAACCGGCGGCAAAGGCGCCGCCGATCATCAGGCCGCGCCGGTCGACCCCGGTCGACCCCACCCAATTGCGATCGTCGGGCAGTCGCTCGATCCCGTCGCCCTCATCCTGCTCTTTGGTCATGCGCCTGCTCCTTCCGCGATCCTGTCTCGCGCCGCAGCTTAGTCTCGCGACGGCGGCAGGCAAGGGCATCAGGCCTTGAAGTCGCCATTGTCGATCAAGGCCAGGCCTGAGGCCGGCAGCGCATAGATGTAGGTCCAGGCCGTGACTGCGCCATCCGGCCCGTCCACCATGATCCTTTCCCGCCGATATTCATGCGGGGCGGGGAAAAGGTCCGAACATTCCTCATAATCGTCCAGCGCCGCCAGCGTCGCCGCCACATCGGCCAGCGCGAGCAGGTCGCCGACGACCTGCCCGCCGTCACCGGGCACGAAGCCGGGATAGTCGGCCACCCGATAAAGCCGCCCCGCAGCAAGCGCGAGGCCGATGAGGCGGGACCGTTCGGCCAGCCATCGCGCCATCCGCCCATCATGGCCACGCCGCAATGTGCCATAGACAAAGAGGAAATTTTCGTCACTCATGCGCAAAAAAATGCCAATTTGACGGAATAATTCCGAACCATTGGCAAAATATTTCAGCAAAACCTGGCGGGCAACGCCGCTGACGCCCCGATTTGCGTGACAAATCGAAATTGGCACGGCTCCTGCACTTATCCGGGCATGACGCCGGAATGGTCCGGCACCACAGATCAGGGAGTTAAATATCATGTCCTTCGCCAAGATCCAAAACGTCGCTTTCGCCTTTGTCGGCGCCGTCCTTTTCGCCTCCGTCTTCGTCAGTGCGGCGGTCCCGGTGATCCCGATCGCCTGATCGGTCATCACCCGTTCAACAACATAACCATATTGAAGGCCAGAACCATGAACAACAGCTTCACCCTCGACCGTCGCAATGCCAAGATCATGGGCGTGTGCGCGGGTCTTTCCAACCGCACCGGTGTGGACGTGACCCTGATCCGGGTCGGACTGGTGCTGCTGACGCTCTGCGCCCTCGGCCCGGTCGGCGTCGTCGCCTATCTGTTGGCCGGCTGGCTGGCGGCTGGCTGAATGCCCCGCCCGGGAAGGCGAATTGATATAATGAGGATGCTTTCCCATCCATCCCCATAATGAAAAGGCCGCCCTGGCATGACCAAGGGCGGCCTTTTCTTATCTTCCTGAAGCAAATTATGCCTGAAAGGCGGTAAAGCTTCAGGCAAAGAGCACCGAATAGAAGGTCAGCATCTGAACGCTGACGGCAACCATCAGCACGCCGGCCTGTGCCGCGTGACGCATATCATTCTCCATCATGAAACCATGTCCTCGCGCATCGCGAGAGCAACTGCTCAATAGGAGCATCTTGATTTTGCAACAAACGCAAAGCCTAACTTTGCGATTGCAACAAATGCAACCGTTGAATCCGAAGCTATAGCCGCTCGATCAGGGCCATGGCCGCCGCCGGGTTGCGAACCTTGGCGCCGCTGATGAAGAAGGCGAAGACATCGCCCTGCGCCGCCCAGTTGCGCGCCTGTTGCGCCCATTCATCCAGTTCGGCCGGGCTGTAACCCGTCGGCTCCTCCTCGCGCCCCTGCATCAGGCGGAGATAGCGGAAACCAACATCATGCCCCTCGATCCGGAGATAGGCTGGATGATCCGCCAGCACCACCGCCGCGCCCGCATCGCGCGCCATCGCCAGAAAGACGGGATCGTCGAAACTGGCGTGGCGCACCTCCAGCGCATGACGCAGCGGCACGCCGCCGACGCTGGCGGGCAGCAATTTCAGGAAAGCGCCGAAGTCATCCGGATCGAACGCCTTGGTCGGCATGAACTGCCACAAGATCGGCCCCAGCCTGTCGCCCAGTTCGACAATCCCCTGCTCCACGAACCTGCGCACCGACTCGCCCCCTTCCGCGAGCACGCGGCGATTGGTGCAATAGCGCGACGCCTTGACCGCAAACTGGAACCCGTCGGGAACCGCCGCCGCCCATCCGGCAAAGGTCGCAGGCTTTTGCGAGCTGTAATAGGTGGCGTTGATCTCCGTTGCGGTCAGATGCTGGCCGACATAGGAAAGCTCGTCCTTCTGCCGCAGTCCGGCCGGATAGAAGGCGCCGCGCCAGGGTTCGAACACCCAGCCGCCGATTCCCGCCCTGATCCGTCCGCCCATCTTCGCCCTCCACTCTCCCGCCCATCATAGCCGGCGCGCGGCCCGCGTCCATCATCGCCTGGCTCGATCAGAGTCGGCAGGAAAAGCCATTGGCCATTATTGCGATCCATTCTTAATAATGCCGGACAACAGGAGCCATCCCATGTCCATCGACCTTATCAAGACCGCGACCTATCTGAGCATTCACCTGGCTGTCGGTTTCAGCGTCGCCTATATGCTGACCGGATCGGTGGCGCTGGCGGGCGGCATCGCGCTGATCGAACCGATGATCAACGCCGTCGCCTTCTTCTTCCATGAACAGGCATGGAAAGGCATTTTGGCGCGGCGCGCGCAATCCCCGGCGCCCTATTGGGCGGGCGAACCGGCGCTGGCCTGAACGCGCCCTATTTCTTGCGATTGAGGCCGAGCAGCCAGGGTTTCAGGCCCGGCGTCGGCTTTGCCTTTCCATCAAGCCGCACTGCGCGGCGAATGGTGACCGGCTTTATGATCATCTGCCCCCGCATCGCGCCCTGTCCGCCGGCGGTGGGAACCGCCAAAATCCTTTTCACCACGTCCATGCCCGCCACCACATGGCCAAAGGCGGCATAGCCGATATGGCCGCCCCGCGCGTCCATGTTGGGCGTGGGCCCAATGGTGATGAAGAAATTGCCCATCGCCGAATTGGGCCGGTCGGGCCGCGCCATGGAGATGGTCGCGTCCAGATGGCGCAAGCCGGTGATGCTGGTCGGCTCATGCCTGACAGGCGGCAAGGCCCGCCGCGCGTTCATGTCGATCCCGCCCTGGATCAGCCCCATGGTCGGCATCGCCTTGCGCCGGGCCGCGCGATAGAATGTCGTGCCGTCAAACCGTCCATCGTCGACATAGGTCATGAAATTGGCCGATGTCAGCGGCGCCCGCTTCAGGTCCACAGCGACGGTGATCGCCCCCATGTCCGTTTCGATCCGCACCCGCGCATAGCCAGGCGTCGGCCGGTTGGCGGGCAGCGCATGGGCCGCAAGCGGAAAAAGGCAGAGCAGGCAGGCGATCAACAGGCGGCGAAGGAGCAAAGCGATCATCACTCAATGGCTGGAACGGCGGATTCGGCTTTACGCTAACCGCAGGCGGGGGGCCGTTCCAAGCCTTTTGCGGCAGGCGGGGCCGCCAAACGGAGCCAAACAGGGGTGGCGTCGCGCGCGGTCATCGCCTAGCAGCCTGCCCATGCGTTATTTTCTCGACACGGAATTCAACGGTTTTGGCGGTCAGTTGATCAGCCTGGCCCTGGTGCCCGAAGACAGCGATCAGGAATTCTACACTTCCCTGCCCCTGCCCGACGAACTGCATCCCTGGGTCGCGCAGCATGTCGTCCCCTATCTGCGCCATGTGCCGCCCGCGATGGACCATGAACTGAGCCGCGAACAGGCGGCGGACCATGTCGCGGCCTATCTGTCGGGCGATCCTGAACCCCTCATCGTCGCCGACTGGCCCGACGACATCGCCCATTTCTGCCAGTTGCTGTTGACCGGGCCGGGCCAGATGGTGACGGTGCCGCGCCTGACCTTCGAACTCATCAACGCGGCCGGATTTTCCTCCGCCGCCTCCAGCCGGGTGCCGCACAACGCCCTGCACGACGCGCGGGCGCTGCGGGATTTCCACTTCGCCTATGGGCAGATGATGTGAGGATGCGCGCCATCTGGACTTGAAGAAACTAAGGCGTATAGCCAGCCGCAAAAATACCGGACGAAGGGACATAGGGTAAGATGACGCTCATCAAGACCGCCGACCTGATCGAAAGCGTCGCCGACGCGCTTCAGTTCATCAGCTATTACCACCCGATGGATTATATCCGCGCATTGGGCACGGCCTATGAAGCCGAAGCCAATCCGGCGGCCAAGGACGCCATCGCCCAGATCCTGACCAACAGCCGCATGTGCGCCGAAGGCCACCGTCCGATCTGTCAGGATACCGGCATCGTCAACGTGTTCGTCAAATGGGGCATGGACTGCCGCCTGGACGACAATAGCCGCTCCATGCAGGAGATCATCGACGAAGGCGTGCGCCGCGCCTATCTCAACCCCGAAAACCGCCTGCGCGCCTCGATCCTGCGCGACCCGGCGTTCAGTCGCCAGAATACGAAGGACAACACGCCCTGCGTGCTGAACGTGGAAATGGTGCCGGGCGACAAGGTCGTCATCGACGTCGCCGCCAAGGGTGGCGGCAGCGAGAACAAGACCAAGTTCAAGATGATGAACCCCAGCGATTCGATCGTCGACTGGGTGCTGGAAATGGTGCCGCAAATGGGCGCCGGCTGGTGCCCGCCGGGCATGCTGGGCATCGGCATCGGCGGCACGGCGGAAAAGGCAGTGGCGCTGGCCAAGGAGTCGCTGATGGACCCCATAGACATGGGCGAGCTCAAGGCGCGTGGCCCCCAGAACAAGATCGAGGAACTGCGCATCGAGCTGTATGACAAGGTCAATGCGCTGGGCATCGGCGCACAGGGCCTGGGCGGCCTTTCCACCGTGCTCGACATCAAGATCCACGATTATCCCTGCCATGCGGCGGGCAAGCCGGTGGCGATGATCCCCAATTGCGCCGCCACGCGCCACGCGCATTTCACCCTCGACGGGTCCGGTCCGGCCTATCTGGAAGCGCCCAAACTGTCGGAATGGCCGCAGGTCGACTGGAAGCCCAGTAAGGAAGCGATCCGCGTCGATCTCGACACGCTGACGCCCGAAGTCGTGCAGAGCTGGAAGCATGGCGACCGGCTGCTCTTGAATGGCAAGATGCTGACGGGCCGCGACGCCGCACACAAGCGGATCAAGGACATGCTGGCCAGGGGCGAGAGCCTGCCGGTCGATTTCAAGGGTCGCGTCATTTACTATGTCGGCCCGGTCGATCCGGTGCGCGACGAGGTGGTCGGCCCGGCCGGCCCCACCACCGCGACCCGCATGGACAGCTTCATGGACATGATGCTGGAACAGGGTCTGGCCGCCTGCGTCGGCAAGGCCGAACGCGGCCCGGCGGCGACCGAAAGCATCAAGACTCACAAGAGCGCCTATCTGATGGCGGTCGGCGGCGCGGCCTACCTCGTCGCCCGCGCGATCAAGGAAGCGAAGGTCGTGGGCTTTGAGGATCTGGGCATGGAGGCGATCTACGAATTCACCGTCGAGGACATGCCCGTCACCGTCGCGGTCGACAGCGAAGGCCAGAATGTCCACCGCCTCGCCCCGCTGGTGTGGCAGGAAAAGATCAGGAAGGAAGGCCTGCTGGAGAAGGCATGACCTTCCGGCCTTTCGGCTTTCCTATCTCTCTCTACAGCCCGCTGCCGCCGGACGAGTGCCGGCGGCGGCTCAGGACCAAGCTGCTGACCGGCTTCGAGCGTCCCGCAGCATTGCGACCCAGAGGAAAGCTGATCGGACAATCTTTTCTGGTGATATGGCTGGGCGCCTATGACTGGATCAATAAAGAGTCCGAACCCAAGCTCATTCTACGCCTGAGGAAAGATGGCACGGGCACTTCCATAAAGGGCCGAGCCATTCCCGGCATCCAGTTCCTGTTATTCCTCATTCCGGCCGCGTTATTTGCAATTTGGGGCAGCACGAAAATCATGGCCTATCGCCCCGATCATGCGCCTGCCGATCCGATGACCTACCTCATCGTCAAGTTCATCATCTGCGCGCTACCGCTCGCCTTCGTGGCCAGCCTATGGCTGGTGGCTCATTGGCAGAGCAAGACAGGGCGGCCGATGATCTCATTCCTGAAGCGGACATTGGCCGCGCGGGATGTGACGCCGCCTTCCCTCGCATGAACCGCACCTCGCCCGACACAACTGTCTGGCAAGCGTCATACAGCTTCGTTATCCTGCCCCCATGACAGGGGACATCGAAGCGGCGGGGGACGCCATCACCGGGGCCATGATCGCGCGGGCGGTGGAGCCGGACCAAGGCGAGAGCCAGGAAGCGGGGCATGGCGCCTGCCTCAATTGCGGGGCGGCGCTGACCGGCCCCTATTGCGCGCAATGCGGTCAGGCGGCGCATCTGCATCGCAGCTTTGCCGCCATCGGCCATGATCTGGCCCATGGCGTTCTGCATTTCGAGGGCAAATTGTTCGCCACCCTGCCCGAACTGGCGCTGCGCCCCGGCAGGCTGACCTATCGCTATATTCATGGCGAGCGGGCCCGGTTCATCTCGCCCTTCGCCCTGTTCCTCTTCTCCGCCTTGTTGCTCTACGCCGTTTTTTCGCTGACCAGCCATCATGGCGCGATCGACGCGGGCGACGCTGTCCAGTTCGACGAGGGCGAGCGCAAGGCATTGCAGGCGGAGCAGGCAAAGGCCGACGCCCATATCCGCGATCTGCAGCAGCGACTGGCCGCGCCGGGCGTCAGCGCCGCAAAGCGCGAGGCGCTGGGCGAGGAACTGGACGAGGCCCGGACCGAAAGATCAGCCCTCACGCTGGCGACCGGGTTGAGCGATTCCCTGAAGGCCGATGGCGTCAACGGCAATATCGCAAAGTCCGTGGGCGGCGCGGTCGACGCGATCGCGAAAAACCCGGAGTTCGCCTATTACAAGATGAAGGCCAACGCCTATAAATTCTCCTGGGCGCTGATCCTCATCTCCCTCCCCTTCATGTGGCTGCTCTTTCCCTTCAGCCGCCGGTTCAAGATGTATGATCATGCGATCTACGTCACCTATTCCATCGCCTTCATGTCGCTGCTCTTCTCCCTCTCCATGATTCTGGGGGCGGCGCACCTGTCGGGCGGCCTGATTTCCTTCGTGCTGCTGCTGTTCGCCGCATGGCACATGTATCGCCAGCTCAAGGAGGCCTATGCGCTTGGCCGCACCAGCGCCCTGCTGCGCCTGCCGCTGCTCTATCTGTTCGCCAGCACGGCCTTATTGCTGTTCTTCATCATGCTGGTGCTGATGGGCTGAGGCCGAAGCGATAACGGGTTTTTTACCATGTCCGGTTACGTCCGGACATGTGACACAGGCATCGCGACCAGATAAAATCGCCCAGGCGGTGATGCGGGTAGCCCGGCTATCGGGCGATCTTGGCATTCGCACGCTCGACCTTCAGGCCGACATCAGCGCGCTGGCCGAACGGGTGACCCATCAGGCGCAGACGATCGAAACGATCAACGGCGAGGCGATCCGTCTGGCCCATGACAGCGACAATGTGTCGCGCGCGGGCATGGACGCACGCGAAAAGGCGCTGGCCGCGCGCGGGATCGTCGACGATTCCGGCCGCCAATTGAGTCAGGCCAACGCCAATTTCGTCGATCTTATCGAACAGGTCAGCCTCATCCATTCGCGGCTCGACGGCTTTACCGACGCGCTCAAGACCGTCGCCCATGTCACCAACATGATCAGCGGCATCGCCAGCCAGACCAATTTGCTGGCGCTCAATGCCACGATCGAGGCGGCGCGCGCGGGCGATGCGGGCCGCGGCTTTGCCGTGGTCGCGTCGGAAGTGAAGAAGCTGGCGCAGGAAACCGCCGCCGCGACGCAGACGATCGAGGCGTCGATCAGCGTGCTGACCGGCGAGGCCGGGGCCATGCTGCAACGGATCACTTATGGCGCACAAACGGCCCGCACCGCGCTGGACGACACCAAACAGATCGAACTGCTGGTCGACCGGCTAAGCAACCTCATCCATGGGCTGGGCGAAAATAGCGAGGCGGTCGCCGGGCGACTGCAATCCATGGTCAATTCGGTGGGCGAAATCCGCTCCGGCCTGACCGCGCTCTCCTCCACCTCGACCGACAATGCGGACGGCCTGCAACGCCTGTCGGGCCGCGTGGCGTCGGCCAGCGAAGACGCCAACCGTCTGCTGCAATATATGGCTGAAAGCGGCGTCGACATCCCCGACGCCCCCTATATCCGCTTCTGCCTGGATGCCGCGCGATCAGTGGGAACGGCGATCGAACAGGCGGTGGCCAAGGGCGAGATCAGCCAGTCTGCGGCCCTGTCGGAAGATTATATTGCCATTCCCGGCACATGCCCGGCCCAATATCGCCACCCGATCCAGCCGGTCATCATTCCCGCCGCCCGCATTTGGCAGGAAAAGGCGCGATCCTTCGACGGCTTGTTCGGCATGACCTTCACTGATCGCAACGCCTTTGGCGCGGTCGCCATGCCCGAACGCGCCCAACTTCAGCGGCCGGGCGATGACAAGTGGAACATGGAATATTCGCGCCAGGGCGTGATCTTCGATTTCCCCGACACGCGCGAACAGTGCAAGACCACGCAACCCTTCGCGATCAAAGCCTATCGCCGCCCGACCGCCGACGGCGAAGTCGTGCTGCTGAAGCAGGTGATCGCCTCCATCCATGTCAACGGCCAGCATTGGGGCATATTGCAGATGGCCTACAAGGATCAGGGCTGATCCGCATTAGCCCGGCATAAAGACGGGCGCAGGACGCCCCGGCCTCTTGCAGCCCCCTCTATAAACGCTATCTCCTGCGCATCGCCCTGCGGGAGACGTCATGTCCTTTCTTGTTTCCGCCGCCCGCTGGCTGGGCGCGACTGTCCTGTTCCTGATCGTCGCCTTGTGCCTCGCGATCACTATTATCCCGCCTTTCCTTGATCGCATCTATTATCAGGGGCCGGAAAGCCGCCATTTTGACGGCGCCCATTTCTTCAATCCCGATGGCGAAATCACCTTTTCGGCGCCGCCCGGCAGCAACCGGCGCGGCTTCATCGCCCGCTGGATATTGGGGCAGGACGACCGGCCCGAATGGCCCGACGCTGTCGCAGTTCACCCCAGCCGCCCCGATCCCTTCGCCGCGCCGCGGGGGATGCGCGCGACCTGGGTGGGCCACGCCACCGTGCTGGTGCAAGCGGCGGGCATCAACATCCTGACCGATCCCATCTGGTCCGACTATGCCAGTCCGCTGCCGCCCATCGGCCCAAAGAGAGTTGCGCAGCCCGGCATCAAATTCGAGGATCTGCCCAAGATCGACCTGATCGTCGTCAGCCATAATCATTATGACCATATGGACATTCCCACGCTCAGGAAATTATGGGCGCGCGACCGGCCGAAAATCGTCACCAGCCTGGGCAATGACAGCATATTGAAGGCCAACGGCATCCCGGCGACCGCGCTCGACTGGGGCCAGTCGGTCAGCGGCGCGGAACTGGCCGGGCTGGGCCGCGAGCCGGTGATTGAGTGCGAGGATTATCGCCATTGCCCGGACTATCGCGTCCACGTGACCCGCAACCATCATTGGGGCAGCCGCTGGGGCACGGACCGCAACCGGGCGCTGTGGTCCAGCTTCGTCATCGAAACCCGTGCGGGCGCCATCTTCTTCGCGGGCGACACCGGCGCGGGCGACCTGCAATGGGCCAATGACGCCGCGCGGATCGGCCCCATCAGGCTGGCGATCATTCCCATCGGCGCCTTCCGCTTCTGGCCGGGGCAGATGCAATCGGATTCGCATATCGGTCCGCATCAGGCGGTGGAGGTGTTTCGTCGCCTTCGCGCATCGACCGCCATCCCCATCCATTGGGGCACGTTCCGCCTGTCCTACGAGAAATGGGACACGCCGCCCCGGATGCTCGACCTGATCCTGCAATGCCAGGGCATAGCCCGCACGCATTTCGCACCGTTGCGCTTTGGCCAGCAGATCATGGTGCCTGCCTATGCGCCCGTTATTGCCGGCGCGAAGCGATGCGACGAAAAGGCGATCGCGGCGCTGGAATGATCAGGCGGCGGTCTGAACGCCGTTGCGCCCGGCGCGTTTGACTTCGTAAAGGGCCATGTCGGCGGTGTCGAAAAACTGGTCACGCGTCATGCCCGGATGGAACTCGGCCAAGCCGCAACTGATCGACGAAAACACCGACAATGATCCCTTCTGCCAGACGGCGTCGCGCGCGATAGACTGGGCGATGCGCTCGCACGCCGCCCTGGCCGTGGCGATGTCGCACCGGAACAGGATCGCGAATTCGTCGCCGCCCAGTCGGCCGACCACATCCGCTTCGCGCGTACCCGCACGCAATCGGCGGGCAATTTCCGTCAACACGACGTCGCCGACCTGATGGCCATAGCTGTCGTTGACCGACTTGAAATGGTCGACATCGACCAGCGCTAGAGAGGTCGCACGATGCCGGTCGTCCAGCGCCAACTTCAGCAATCTGCGGAATCCCGCCCGGTTCAGCACGCCCGTCAGGTCGTCGGTTTCAGCCAGCTTCGACATGGCGATCTCATTGGCCTTGCGCGAAGAAACGTCGCGTATGGTCATTACCGTGCCCATCGGCAAACCATCCTGCTCCAGGATGCGGAGCGACGCCTCCAGCGTGATCGCTGGTTGCAGCAAAGGCGTGAACTCGGCCATGGGCTGCGCCGCCATATCGATTTTGGCCGCATCGTGCATGTCGACCAGCGCGTCATTGGTGCAGGCGGCGATGTCCGGCAGCGACCGACCGACAATATCGGCCGCGCCCACACCCAGACATTCGCGCAACGGACCATCGGCCCAGCGGCAAAAACCTTCGCTGTCAAAGCTCAGGATCACGTCGGGCGAATGCGCCATGATGATGCGCAGCGTTTCTTCGCGCTCCGCCAGGCTGGCGAGCGCGTCCGAACGCGACGAAACGATCGCCGCCACGGGCAAGGTCGTCGCCAGCATCACGGCCAGGTAGCCCTGAAAGAAGACGGCCTGAAAAACCACGTCCTCGTGGATGAGATTCATCGCTCCTGCATCGTGGAGCCCTGCAACCGCGCCAATGACCGCCACCAACATCACACCGATCTGTGTGCCCAGACGCCCCAGCCGGAAAGAGAGCAGCAGCAGGGAGGAGAAAGGCAGGAACAGGATCGGCAGACGGCTCTGCCAGAACACCAGCCCGGCCATTGCCGCATGGACCAGCAACAGCGCCGCCGCCTCAGCCCTCTGAGCCTTCGTCTTGCCCGCGAAACAGCGGCCATAGCTGCCGTCGAACAAAGCCTTCAGAAACGGCGTGAAGATCAGCAGGCCCAGCGCGTTGCTGGCGAACCAGCGCACGAAGGAGGGACCGAAAGGCTCGCCATAATTGAGGAGCGAGGCCAGCGAACCGACCGTTGCGCCAACCACCGGCGCAATCAATCCCGCCCACAATATGAACCGGCCAACCATGCGCATATCGGCCAGCAGATTGGCGACGCTGCCGCCGCGCCGGATGCAATGCGCCGCCAGCAGCACCTGCCCCATGTTGATCGCGCCATAAAGGACAAGGCCGATCATCCAGCCGCGCGTGACGCCATTGGCGACCAGATTGCCCAGCCACCCGGCCATCAATATGGCGGGCCAGTGTCGGCGCGGCGCATTGAGCAGCAGCGCCAGAACCACCGCGTCGGCCGGCCAGACAGTGGCGTGATTGCGGCCGTCGCTGGTCAGGCTGATGGTCGTGGCGGCAAGGACGAAATAGCCGACTGCGGCCGCCACAACAGCAGCGATCAGTCGACAGTTCCTCTCGATATAGTCAAACGCTGCATCCACGACCATGCCGTCGACATGCGACACAAATGCTTAACATTTCTTATCCTTATGCCCGGAACCGGGGCGAACGGCGCGAAAAAACGGGACTGGATCAGGGTTGTGTGCGCCCCAATGTCGGAACCCGCACCGCGCAATTTCCATTCCGTCCGCGCGGGTCCGCGCTCAGGTCAGCCAGCGTCCTTGGCGCACTGCCCGCCGATCCATTTGCCCTCGGTCCGCGCCTTCATCGCCATGGTCATGCCGTCAGGGCCGCCGGCCATTTTCATGTCCATGGTCATGTCATAACTGTCGGCCGTGTGCGTGCCCGACATGATGGCGTTCATCACGCCTTCTTCCGACTTGCATTCGACCTGGCCCGCGATGCGGCCGCCGCTCATGTCGAAACCCTTGTAAGTGCAATCCTTGTTCTCCTGGCCGGAAAACATGTCGCCGCCCGGATTTTCCGCCTCCTCGGGCGTCACGCAATGTTTGATGTCGGTGCGGCTCATCATCCGCTTCATCTGGTCTTCCATCTGCGCCGACGCGCCCGGCATGCCGGAAAGGTCGATCTTTTCCAGCGTGAAGCTCGACTGCCATTCGCCCGGCTTGATCGAAGCCTTGCCGACCGCCTGCTTCACGTCCTCCTGGCTCATGGAATCGGTGGGTGCGATCGTCGCCGTTTCATTGGCGGGCTTTTCGCCACAGGCGGCCAGTCCAGCGGCCGCCGCCGCAAGCATCAGGATAGTCCGGCGCAAGATATTCCTCCCGTTGTTTGTCGTCCGCAACATTAGCGCGTGCGAACGCAGGTTCAACGACAACATCCAAAATGGATGCATGTTCTTGTTTTGTTCTATTTGATCTGGTAGCGGTGCGCCGAAACTTTGGGGGGAGTTTTGATGCAACGGACGATGTCGGGCGAACGGGCGGCGTTCAACCATTATCTGCGCACGGGGCGCAGGGTTGCTCCTGTCGCTATCGAGGTAAAGTTCAACCCCTGGCATGACGAGGAAAATGGACGCTTCACCTTTGCTGGACAGGGGCGGTATTTCCCGGCGGGCGGGGAGGGAAAGACGGGCAGCGCCGGAATGGCGCGACCCTCCCGGGCCGCCACTGTGCCCGGAGGCAGCGGCCGCAACCGCAATAGCGCGGACCATCCCGAAAATCATTCGCTTCATGTCGTGCAACCGGGGGATTCGCTCTCGCGGATCGCGGCGCGGCGAAAGGGGCTCACGGCCCGCGACCTGGCGTGGCTTAACGGGCAGTCGGTGGACCAGCCTCTTGCGGTCGGCCAGCGCATCAAGCTGCCGCATCAGGCCTATCTGGATGCGGGCCGGGCGGCTCGGAACAGGTTTCTAGCGCTCGCCCATTATATGGACACGCATGGCGGAAAATTTCCGCCAAACGTGGCTCATCCACCATCGCTGGGAAGCCAGATTCTGGATTCCAACTGGAAAAGGAAGGTGAAGAATGGCTATGCGTTCGACATCGACGTCATTGCGCGCAATCGGCGGACATTTGGCCACTTGTCTTTGGCGGTGTCACCGTCACGATCACGCCGCAATCAGGCGCAAGCAGGCAAGCCTGACCGGCTTGGCGACGATGATGGCGGTCATTTTATCGCTGCTCGCTTCAACGGTCCCCGCGACAGCTTCAACCATTTCGCCCAGAACGCGAACTTCAATCGAGGCAGCTATCGCACCATGGAAGATTCGTGGGCCGCGGAACTGCGAGCGGGACATAATGTGTTCGTCGATATCAAACCGCTATACCACGGAGCGTCGAAACGACCCTACCACCTCACAGTTACCTGGTATGTCGACGGCAGAAGATCCATCAAAGAGTTCCCGAACGAAGCGAAAGGCGCCAAAAATGGCAAAAGATAAGCTTGATATTCTTGGGCGGCTCTTCAACGAAATCGGCGTGGAACTGGTCCATATCGCCGGCGGCAATCCCGATCGCATTTTTCTCTATGTAGAAATCGGTGACAGATGGATCAGCCCCAATGTCTTCAGGGACGAAGGGCATCAGATCCGAAATCTCGACGGCAGCGAAGCCCTTTCCGATCTTCTTTGGGAGGCTTGGTATGCCGAGTCGGACGAGGGCGGGATCAAACGCTGGTCGATCATGGAATATGAGATCAAGGATGGAAAGCTCGATATCACCTTCCACTATCCCGAAGAGGTCGATGTCGAAATCATTGATGACGAACGCCGTCAAACCGCCCTGCGCGCCCGGTTCGGCGACAAGCCGGTCGTCTATCCGCCCATACCGGAAGGGGCGTTCGAACTGAAACCCTGACGGCAGGCGACATGGATTGCGCTGCGGTTCACAACCCCCATATTGCGCCCATGTCCATCCAGATTCGCACCACGCTCGACGAACCGGAAACCGGCGAAGGCTTCGTGCCGCATCGCCCGGCGCGGCCGGAAAAGACGGAAGGGGGACGACCCTTCACGCTGGTCAGCGAATATGAACCCTCAGGCGACCAGCCGACCGCAATCGCCGAACTGGTGGCTGCCGCGAACGAGGGCGAGAAGGATCAGGTGCTGCTCGGCGTCACCGGCTCGGGCAAGACCTTCACCATGGCCAAGGTGATCGAGGCGTTGCAGCGCCCCGCGTTGATCCTCGCCCCCAACAAGATTCTCGCGGCCCAGCTTTACGGGGAGTTCAAGAGCTTCTTCCCCGAAAACGCAGTCGAATATTTCGTCAGCTATTATGACTATTACCAGCCCGAGGCCTATGTGCCGCGGTCCGACACCTATATCGAAAAGGAAAGCTCGGTAAACGAGAGCATCGACCGGATGCGCCATTCGGCGACCCGCGCGCTGCTGGAGCGGGACGACGTCATCATCGTAGCGTCCGTCTCCTGCCTCTATGGCATCGGCTCGGTCGAGACCTATTCGGCCATGACCTTTTCCATGAAAAAAGGCGGGATCGAGGACCAGCGGGAGATCATCCGCAAGCTGGTGGCGCTCCAGTACAAGCGCAACGACGCAGGCTTCGCGCGCGGCAATTTCCGGGTGAAGGGCGACAATCTGGAAATCTTCCCGTCGCACTATGAAGACACGGCCTGGCGCGTCAGCTTTTTCGGCGACGAGATCGAGGATATTGTTGAATTCGATCCGCTGTCGGGCAGGAAGGTCGCTTCGCTCGATTATGTGAAGGTCTTTCCCAACAGCCACCATGTCACCCCCGGCCCGACGCTGAAACAGGCGATGGAGGCGATCCGCTTCGAATTGGCCGAGCGATTGAAGGAACTGGTGGCGGAGGGCAAGCTGCTGGAGGCGCAGCGGCTGGAACAGCGCACCCATTTCGACCTGGAGATGATCGCGGCGACGGGCAGTTGCGCGGGGATCGAGAATTATTCCCGCTTCCTGACCGGCCGCCTGCCCGGCGAACCACCGCCAACGCTGTTCGAATATCTGCCCGAAAATGCTGTGCTCTTCGTCGACGAAAGCCACCAGACCGTGCCGCAGATCGGCGCGATGGCGCGCGGCGACCACCGGCGCAAGATCACGCTCGCCGAATATGGCTTCCGCCTGCCCAGCTGCATCGACAACCGCCCGCTGCGCTTCAACGAATGGGACGCGATGCGGCCGCAGACGGTCAGCGTGTCGGCCACGCCCGGCCCCTGGGAGATGGAGCAGACTGGCGGCGTGTTTTCCGAACAGGTGATCCGCCCCACCGGCCTCATCGACCCGCCGGTCGAGATCAAGCCGGTGGAGGATCAGGTCGACGACCTCATCAACGAATGCCGCAAGGTCGCGGCGCAGGGTTATCGCACGCTCGTCACCACGCTGACCAAGCGGATGGCAGAAGACCTCACCGAATTCATGCATGAGGCAGGCATCAAGGTCCGTTACATGCACAGCGACGTCGAGACGCTGGAGCGCATCGAGCTGATCCGCGACTTGCGGCTCGGCGTCTATGACGTGCTGATCGGCATCAATCTGCTGCGCGAGGGGCTGGACATTCCCGAATGCGGGCTGGTGGCGATCCTCGACGCGGACAAGGAGGGCTTTTTGCGCTCCGAAACCTCGCTGATCCAGACCATCGGCCGCGCCGCGCGCAATGTCGACGGGCGGGTGATCCTCTATGCCGATCGCATCACCGGCAGCATGGAGCGGGCGCTCAATGAAACATCGCGCCGCCGCGAAAAGCAGCAGGCCTATAATCTGGAACATGGCATCACGCCGACCACGATCAAGCGCAACATCGGCGACATCATCGCCCATGTGGCGAGCAAGGATCAGGTCACGGTGGAAACCGGGCTGGAGGACAGACCCCATTTGGTGGGCCACAATCTGCGCGCCTATATCGAGGATCTGGAAAAGAAAATGCGCGCCGCCGCCGCCGACCTGGAATTCGAGGAAGCAGGACGGATCAGGGACGAAATCCGGAAACTGGAGGCGGAAGAACTGGGGTTGCCGGTGGAGCAGCAGGTGGCGGCTCCGAGGGGGCGAGCGACCGAGGGCAAGCCGGGGACCCGGAAAGGGCGCTTTGGGAAGGTGACTCGGAAAATGCGCGGGTAAGGGCCGATGCTACCCGAACGCGACGTTGTGGTGTCCATCGACGGACGGCAATGAAGAATTTAAATCTGACGCATGTCGCGACAGGTTAAATCATCGCCTTTCAGGAACTATCCACCATGATCCGCTCCTTCGCCGATCCCGAAACCGAGAAAATCTGGCTGGGCCAGCGGAGTCGGAAATATGCGCAGGATATGCAGGATCGTGCCCTCAACCGGTTGAAGATGCTCCATCGCGCGCGGACGCTGGATGATCTTCGCAATCCGCCCGGTAACCGGCTCCATGCCTTGAAGGATGACCGGGCGGGGCAACATTCAATTTCCATCAACATGCAATGGCGTATATGCTTCGTCTGGAAAGATGGACACGCGCACAATGTCGAAATCACCAATCACTACGACTGACCCCGATTGGCTGCACAACGCCCATGCCGGTGAAATGCTGTGGCTGGAGTTCATGGAACCGCTGGGCATGACGGCGCAGGAACTGGCGACGGCCATTGGCCTGCCGGTGGAGCGCATTCAAGCTGTGATCGACGGCGAACTGGCGATGGACGGCGACATGGATTTGCGGCTGGCGCGCTATTTTCAGATGTCGGAGGGTTTTTTCCTCGGGCTTCAGATCGATTATGAACTGCTGGAAGCAAAGCGGGCCTTGAACGGCGAACTGGAGCGGATCGTCCCGCGCGCCGCCTGACCGCGCCTCAATAGCGCCGGCTCGTCACCTTCGCCGTGCCGTCGGGCAATATCTCGATCAGGTGGGCGGTGTCGTTGTTGCACTGGGCTTTCCAGCCCTTCACGCCGTGGCGCACTTCGGCGCGGGTGGAGGCGGTGACGGCGGGGCAGGCCATGCCGGACGCGCGGATCGCCTTTTCGAATACGCCATTGCGGGTCGCATCGTCCAGCTTCGCCACGGCCAGCGCAGCGCCGGCTTCGGGCGCCTGGCTGTCGACTGCGGTGACATCGCCATTCGTCTCGCCACAGGCGGCAAGGCCCAGCAACGCCACCAGCATCCATCTATTCCGCATGTCCACCCCGCACTCATTCCGACTTCGCACCGCATATAGGGGTTCGGATGGCCATAAGAAACAGCGCGCAGACCACGATGTTCGACAAAGGCGCCATGACGGTCGACCGACGACGGCTCGCGTCCTTGCCGTCGCCGCGCACCAGGCGCAGCATCGCGGCGTCTTTCCGACCCGGAGAAAACGCTCATGCGCCCCATGCTGACCGGCCTGTTCCCTGCCCTTGCCCTCGCGGCCGCACTGCCCCTGGCGGCGCAGGCGCAGACCCCCGCCGACTTCGCCGCCGCCGTGGCCAGTCCGTCGCGCCCGGCGGATGCGCGCGCGCTGGACGAGAGCCGCAAGCCCGCCGAAGTCCTCGCCTTCCTGGGATTGAAAGCGGGGGACAAGGCCGGCGACATCATGACCGGATCGGGCTATTGGGCGGAAATCATGGCCCCGATCGTCGGGCCGGCCGGCAAGGTCACCGGCTATGAACCGCAACAATTTTATGCGACGCCGGACGAGCTGAAAATATGGGACGCGCTGGTCGCGCGCGTGCCATCGGTCGAATGGAAACGCTACCCGTTCGAAGCCTTCGCCGCCACGCCCGACAGCCTGGATTTCGCCATCATCAACCTGTCCTATCACGACCTCTACTGGCAGTCGGAAAAATATAAAATTCCCCGCACAGATCCCGACGCCTTCCTTACCGCGCTTTACAAGGCAACGAAGAAGGGCGGCGTGGTCGGCATCATCGACCATGTCGGCCTGCCCGGCGACACCCGCGCCACGGTCGACAGCGTCCACCGCATCGACCCTAAGGTGGTGAAGGCCGATTTCGAGCGCGCGGGGTTCACTCTGGTCGCGACCAGCGACATGCTCGCCAATCCGGCCGACGATCATGCGAAACTGGTGTTCGATCCCGCCATTCGCGGCAAGACCGACCGTTTCGTCTATAAATTCGTGAAGGAATAGGGATCATTCCCCACCCGACGGCCGGGGCGCCAGCCGCGAACTTTCGAGCAGCGGCAGCCCGCCCTCGGTCGGCACATAGATCAGCGACGCCTCCTTCTGGTCGACCGCTTGTATCTGAAGATAGCGCAGATAGCCTTCCGGCCCGCCAAGGCTGTCCTGCAATATCCGGTTGGCGCGCGCCGCCCCTTCGGCACGAACCACTTCCGCGTCGGCCAGCATCTTGGCGCTCTCCAGCTTGGCCCGCGCCTCCAGCACAGCGATCTGGCGCGACGACTGCGCCTCGGCCAGCGCCGCGCGCCCGGCCTGTTCCTGGCTATAGACATGATAGGATGGACAACCGAACAACACGCCCGACACAGTGACGAGCATCAGCAGCCCCACGCCCATCACACCCGTTCCGCTCAAACGCACCATGGTCCCCCCTGCCTTCAATCCTGCGCCGCAAAGCCATCGGTCGCGCGGATCAGCGCGTCCAATATGCCCGGTTCATTATAGGCATGGCCAGCGCCCTCCACCATCTCGAACCGCGCCTCCGGCCAGGCCCGGTGCAAATCCCAGGCGGTTTCGGCCGGACAGGCCATGTCGTAACGACCCTGAACGATGACCCCGGGAATATCGCGCAGCAACCCCGCGTCACGGATGAGCTGGCCATCCTCCATCCAGCCGCCATGGACGAAATAATGATTTTCGATCCGGGCGAAGGCGAGCGCAAAATCATCCGCGTCATGGGCCGCCGACAGCGCCGGGTCGGGCAGCAGGCGGATCGTTTCCCCCTCCCACAGGCTCCATGCCCGCGCCGCCGCAATTTGTTGCGCGCGGTCGTCCCCGGTCAGGATGCGGCGATAGGCGGCGACCATGTCGCCGCGCTCGCCCTGGGGAATGGGCGCGACAAAATGCTCCCATTTGTCGGGATAGATGCGGCTCGCGCCATGCTGATAATACCAGTCGATTTCCTGTTTGCGGACGGTGAAAATGCCGCGCAGCACCAGCGCGCTGACGCGGTCGCGATGCGCCTGGGCATAGGCCAGCGCCAGCGTCGATCCCCAGCTGCCGCCAAGGACCAGCCACTGGTCGACGCCCATCATCGTCCGCAATCTCTCCATGTCCGCCACCAGATGCTAGGTGGTGTTGGCGTCGAGGCTGGCATGCGGGGTCGAGCGCCCGCAACCGCGCTGGTCGAACAGCAGCACGTCGTAACGCGCCGGATCGAACAGGCGACGATGATCGGGCGAACAGCCCCCGCCCGGCCCGCCATGCAGGAATATCGCCGGTTTCGCACCCCGCGCGCGCGCCCGTTCCCAATAGACATGGTGCCCGTCGCCCACGTCCAGATGGCCGTGGGCAAAAGGTTCGGTGGGCGGATAGAGGGTGCGGAGCGTGTCGGTCATGCCGCTGGTCTGGACCCGTGCGGCCGCCGTTTCAAGCCGCTCCGGCATGCGTGGTTAAATCGCTGTTAGCCACGCCTAAAGCTTATCGTTTCGCGGCCGTTATCCATCTCAGTTACCTGTCCAGAAGGAGGCACAAGATGAAGCCCATCAGGATCGTGGTGGTGGACGATTCGCTCACCATTCGCGCGATGATCGAAACATTGCTGGAGCGCGACCGGCGCGTGGAAGTGGTGGGCATCGCCCGCAATGGCGAAGAGGCCATCGACCTCGTCAAACTGCACAAGCCCGATGTGGTGACGCTGGACATCGCCATGCCCGGCAAGGACGGCATGGCCATATTGGACGACATCATGGCCATCGATCCCTGCCCGGTCATCATGCTGTCCAGCCTGATGCGCGACGGCGCGCCAATCGTCGCCGAAGCGATGGATCGCGGCGCGGCGGCTTGTTTCAACAAGGCGATGATCGCGCGGGAGGCCGGCCGCTTTATCGCGCTGGTGAAGGAAGTCGGTCGCCGCCTGACCGCGGTCGAACCGGTCGCCATCGCCGCCTGATCCCATCGCTCCCGCAAGGGCAGGGCAAAACCCGGTTCCGACTGGCGGAACCGGGCTTTTGTCATTTCATCACAAATTTGTGCGACGGCCGGGCCTCGCCGCAGACGGCGGCGGATGTCTGCACTCCCGTTTTGGATCAGGAAGCGATGGCCCTGGGCGCCGCCGCATGGCCGCGCAGACGCGACAGGTCGATGGGGCTGATGAACTCCACGCCCATGCGATCGTCGCGCGACCAGCGCGCCCGCGCGTTCACGGTCAGGCCGTCGGTCAGTTCCATCGAGAACATCGTGTCGACGGGCACATTCCACAGCCCCTCGATCAGGGCGCCGGTGGCGGAAATGTTGCGAACCTTGCCATGATACACATGACCGTCGTGCAACACGGCGATGCTACGCAACATGGTCTTGCGTTCCGGTCGGCTGGACTTGAAACCTTCGGCCTGCGCCATGACACCGACCGAACGCTGCCTTGCCAGCACATCCGCCGCGACCATTGGACGGCCATAGATATAGCCCTGGATATGGCTGCATCCCAACTGCCGGATCAGGTCGAGTTCGTCGCGCGTCTCCGCGCCCTCGGCGGTCGTGTCCATGCCCAGCGCTTCGGCGAGGCTGACGATCGCCTTGATGATCGCGCTGTTGCGGCTGCCCTTGATCGCGGCGCCGCGCACGAAGCTCTGGTCGATCTTGATCTTGTCGAACGGCGCCTTCTTCAGATAGCCGAGCGAGGAATAGCCGGTGCCGAAATCATCAAGGGCCAGACGGACGCCCAGCGCCTTGAGTTTGGTGAACATGGCGTCGGTATCAGCGCCGTCGTTCAGGAACACGCTTTCGGTAATTTCCAGTTCCAGCCGCTCGGGCGCAAGCTGGGCGCCGGCAAGGGCGCTCATTACCATCGACGGGAATGCCTGATTGGCGAACTGGATCGGCGATACGTTCACCGCCACGCGAACATCCTCCACCCATTGGGCGGCGTCGCGGCAGGCGGTCCGCATCACCCACTCGCCGATCTGGGCGATCAGGCCGCCATCCTCCGCGATCGGGATGAACAACGCAGGCGAAATCGGGCCGCGCACGGGATGGGTCCAGCGCAACAGCACCTCATAACCCGTGACCTTTTCGGTGCGTGAGCTGACCACCGGCTGATAGACAAGGTGCAGGCCGCCCGCCGCCAGCGCGTGGCGCAGATCCTCTTCCAACTGACGCCGATCTTCGGCGTCTGCGTGCATTTCGGGCGAGTAAAAGCGATGGACGCCGCGCCCGTCACCCTTGGCAGCGTAGAGCGCAAGGTCGGCGTTGCGGATCAGGGCGTCCGACGTCACGCCATCGCGCGGGCAGCAGGAAATGCCGATCGACACGCCGATGACTACCGGGTTGCCCTCGATCGTGTAGGGCTGGGACACATTGGATATGATGGTCTGCGCCAACTCGCTCAAGAAGCCGTTTTCGTGGTGACCTGGCAAGATGATCTTGAACTCGTCGCCGCCCTGACGGCCCACCAGCCCCTTGTCGCCCACCACGCGCTGCAGACGCTGGCTGACCTGGCGCAACAGCGCGTCGCCCGCCGGATGGCCCAATGTGTCGTTCACCGTCTTGAATCGGTCAAGGTCGAGCATCATCAGGACGCATTCGCCCGGCTGACCGCGCGACCCCGCCACCGCCTGTTCCAGCGAACGCAGCATGTGGACGCGGTTGGCAAGGCCGGTCAGCGAGTCATATTGCGCGAGCCGCGTCACTTCCGCCTGGCTGCGGCGCATTTCGGTCAGGTCGGTGCCGTTGCCGCGAAAGCCGTAAAACTGGCCATAATCGTTGAACACCGGCTGGCCCGATATCGACCACCAGCGTTCCTCTTGCGACAGGGCCGCGCGCACGGCGATGTCGGCAAAGGCGGTGCGGGCCGACAGGTGAAAGCCCAATGTGCGTTCGCCATCACCTTGCCGCTTGTCGCCGGACAGAACGATCTCGGTAATCGGCCGCCCGATCACCTCATCCGCCCTGATGCCCAGCGAGGCGATCAACGTGTCGGACAGGTAAATCAGGCAGCCGTTGCGATCGGTTTCCCAGAACCAGCCCCGCCCCGACTTTTCATATTCGTGCAGCAACCGGTCGGACCGCATGCTGCGCAGTTCATGGCTATGCTGCTCCACGGCGCGCCTGCGATCCGTTCCGACCTGGCGGACGGTGGCGATGCCGATGACCAATGCGGTGCTGACCAGCAAGCTCAGTTGAGTCGCGGTCGGCGAATAATAGCTCGAAACCAACAGCGCGCCGACGCAATAGGCCAGCGTCAGAACCCGGCGATCCCCCAATATACAGGCGGCCAGCAACGCAACGGCCATTTCCGGCGCCAGCACATAGAGCGCATGGCGGCTGGTTTCGATCGGCAAACTGTTGATCCACAGGCCAAAGCTGGCGCCCGACAACAGCATCAGCGGCAGGATGGCGCGCATCTGCACATGGGGCAGCATATGGCGGAACAGAGCCAGGCGCGGCAACAGCATGATGGCCCCGTCGATCATCAGCAACGCGATGGCGATGGCGATGCCCGTCGTCTGGGTCAGCGCCGCGGACGCCCCGAGCATCAGACTGATGCACAATTTGACGATCAGGACCATCGGCCACACCATGGCGATCCCGCGCAGCGCGTCGGTGATCCAGCTCGTGGCGACCTCCACGCCCCCATCGGCAAGTCCCAAAAGAGCCATCAATCCCGTGGAACGGGGTGTATCTTCAACAATATGGGCGCGAAGCGGGGACATGTATTCCGACATGCCGCCAAAAATTTGAAATATCCTTACCGGCACAGGAACGACGAAGGTCTTGCATCCGTTCTGGATGAGCATAGCATGGCGCAACAAGGCAAAAGATTGCCATGATAGGCGCCCCGAAAGTGGAGGCAGAGGATGCGACATATCGCGATCGTGGGATCGGGTCCGGCCGGTTACTACACGGCTGAAGCCTGTTTGAGAATGTGGGACAAGGACGTCCGGATCGACATGATCGACCGTATGCCCGTGCCCTTCGGGCTGTTGCGATCCGGCGTCGCGCCCGACCATCAGGCGATCAAGCGCGTGGCGCGCGATTTTGAACAAGTGGCGATGACCGATCAGGTCCGCTTCGTCGGCCATGTGACGGTGGGACAGGACATCGACGTCGCTGAAATCCTGGAACTTTATGACGCCGTGGTTATCGCTACGGGCGCGCCGCAGGATCGGCCCCTGGGCATCCCCGGCGCGGACCTGCCCGGCGTGGTCGGCAGTGCGGCCTTTTTTGGCTGGTATAACGGCCATCCTGAACAGGCGGGTCTCAATCCCCCCCTGTCGGGCAGCGCCGTGCTGATCGGCAACGGCAATGTCGCTTCCGACGTGGCGCGGGTTCTGGCCAAGACTCCGGTCGAGCTGGCGGGCAGCGACATGGCCGCCCATGCGCGGGAGGCGCTGGGTCGCGAGCGGCCGTCCCATATCGTCATCGCCGGTCGTCGCGGTCCGCACCAGATGACGATGACAGCGCGCGAACTGGGCGAGATTGCGGACCTGAAGGGCGCGGTGGCGCATGTCGACCGTGCCGACCTGCCGCCCGTTTCGGCCGACAGCGGGCTGGCTGCCGGACCGCGCAAGGCGATGAACATGCTGCGCGCCATGGCCGCCCTGCCCCGTGGCGAAGCGCCGGTCGAAATCGACTTCCGCTTCTTTTCCCGCCCCATCGCGATCGAGGGCAATGGCCGTGTGGAGCGGGTGTTGTTCGAGCGGACAAAGGTCGACGCCCACGGACAGGCGGTAGGGGTGGGCGAAATCCACGCCGAACCGGCCAGCCTGGTGGTCAGTTGCATCGGTTATCGCACACCGCCAATCGCCGGGGTGCCCTATGACGCCGGGCTTGGCCGCTTCGCCAGTCAGGACGGGCGTATGGGCGATGGGCTTTACTGCGTCGGCTGGGCGCGGCGTGGGCCGACCGGCACCATCGGCGCCAACCGGCCCGATGGTTACCGCATCGCGGAATTGATCGGGCAGGATGTGCCGGGCGGTTCTGGCAAGGAAGGCCGGGCCGGGCTGGATCGGTTGCTGGCGGCGCGCGGCGTCGATCTGGTCACTTTCCGCGATTGGCAGAATATCGACCGGCTGGAGCGCGAACATGCGCGCGCGGGCGCTCCGCGCGAGAAAATCATTGCGGTGGACGAGATGATGGCGGCCGCCCATATGGTCGGCTGAACCGCAATCGCCAAACAAAAAGAGGCCCGCCGGGCGCATTCCGGCGGGCCTCTTTTGTGCGCGGTGCGGGCAGGGCTGGCCCTGCCCGTTCGGATCAATCCAGATCCTGCGTGGTGAAGTCCTCACCCTGCACGGCGCCCAGCGGATCGTCGCCGATCGCCGCTTCCGGCCCCTGTGCCAGTTCGGCCGCATGTTCTTCGGCAGCGGTCTTGGGCGCGATCAGATGCACGTCGTTGGAGGCGCGCAGCGCCGCCCGCAGCGCCGCGTCCCGCGACGAGGCGGCGACGCGCAGGCGGTTCATGCCCGCGCCCGTACCCGCCGGGATCAGGCGACCGACGATGACATTTTCCTTCAGGCCAACCAGCGTGTCCTTCTTGCCCTGAACAGCCGCTTCGGTGAGGACGCGGGTCGTTTCCTGGAAGGACGCGGCCGAGATGAACGAACGGGTCTGCAACGACGCCTTGGTGATGCCCAGCAGCACCGGCTTACCTTCGGCAGGCTGGAGGCCGGGTGCCAGGGCGGCGTTGATCTCGTCCATTTCCTCGCGGTCGACCTGTTCGCCGACCAGCAGCGTGGTGTCGCCGGACACGATGATCTCGACCTTCTGCAACATCTGACGAACGATCGTCTCGATGTGCTTGTCGTTGATCTTCACGCCCTGCAAGCGATAGACTTCCTGGATCTCGGCGACCAGATATTCGGCCAGCGGCTCGATGCCGAGCACTTCGAGAATATCGTGCGGGTCGGGCGAACCACCGATCAGGTTGTCGCCGCGCTTCACATAATCGCCTTCCTGAACGTCGATCACCTTGCTCTTGGGGATCAGATATTCGACCGGTTCGCCGCCATCTTCGGGATTGATGGCGATCTTGCGCTTCGCCTTGTAATCCTTGAGGAACTGGACGCGGCCCGACACCTTGGCAATGATCGCATTGTCCTTGGGCTTGCGGGCTTCGAACAGTTCGGCGACGCGCGGCAGACCGCCGGTGATGTCGCGGGTCTTGGCCGCTTCGCGGCTGACACGCGCCAGCACGTCACCGGCCTGGACCTGGGCCCCATCTTCCACCGACAGGGTCGCGCCGATCGCCAGCATGTAGCGGGCGGCCTCGCCGGACTGGTCGTCGAGCAGGGTCAGGCGCGGACGCAGATCCTCCTTCGACCGGGCCGAACCGCGATGTTCAATCACGACGCGCTGGGCGATGCCGGTCGCTTCGTCGGTCTGTTCGGTCAGCGTCTTGCCGTCGATCAGGTCCTGATACTTCACGATGCCCGGCTTTTCCGTGATCACCGGCATGGTGAACGGATCCCATTCGGCAATCCGGTCGCCCTGCTTGACCGCTTCGCCATGCGCGAACAGGATGGTGGCGCCATAGGGCAGACGATGGGTCGCGCGCTCGCGGCCCTCGGCGTCGATGATCGCGATTTCGCCGTTACGGGCGAGCGACAGGCGACGACCGTTCTTGTCGGTGATGGTCGGCATGTCACGCAATTCCATCGTCCCGTCGGCGACGGCTTCCAGGTTCGACGTTTCGTTGAAGTTCGCGGCGCCGCCGATGTGGAAGGTGCGCATGGTCAACTGCGTGCCCGGTTCACCGATGGACTGGGCGGCAATAACGCCAACCGCTTCACCGATGTTGACCGGCGTGCCGCGCGCAAGGTCACGGCCATAGCATTTGGCGCAAACGCCCATCTTGCTTTCGCAGATCAGGGGGCTGCGGATCTTCACGGCCTGGGTGCCGATCGCCTCGATCTTCGCCACCAGCGCTTCGTCCAGCAACGTGCCGATCGGCACGATGATGCTGCCATCCTTGCTGTCGACGATGTCTTGCGCCGTGGTGCGGCCCAGAATGCGTTCGCCCAGCGACGCGATGACCGAACCGCCCTGCACGATCGCCTTCATCTCCAGCGCCTTGTCGGTGCCGCAGTCTTCCTCAACGATGGTGCAGTCCTGGCTGACGTCGACCAGACGGCGGGTCAGGTAACCCGAGTTCGCCGTCTTGAGCGCGGTGTCGGCCAGACCCTTGCGGGCGCCGTGGGTGGAGTTGAAATATTCAAGGACGGTGAGGCCTTCCTTGAAGTTCGAGATGATCGGCGTTTCGATGATCTCGCCCGAGGGCTTGGCCATCAGGCCGCGCATACCGGCGAGCTGCTTCATCTGCGCCTGGCTGCCACGCGCGCCCGAATGCGCCATCATGTAGATGGAGTTGATCGGGGCCATGCGACCGGTTTCGTCCTTGGGCTGGGCGCGGATTTCGTCCATCATCGCGTTCGCAACCTGATCGCCGCAACGCGACCAGGCGTCGATGACCTTGTTGTACTTTTCCTGCTGGGTGATCAGGCCGTCCTGATATTGCTGTTCATAGTCGGCGACCAGCGCCTTGGTCTCGTCGACCATCGCCACCTTGCTGTCGGGGATGACCATGTCGTCCTTGCCGAAGGAAATGCCGGCCTGGAACGCATGGCGGAAGCCCAGCGCCATGATGGCGTCGGCGAACAGCACCGTGTCCTTCTGGCCGGTGTGGCGATAGACCTGATCGATTACGTCGCCGATTTCCTTCTTCGTCAACAGGCGGTTGACGACGTCGAACGGCACGCGGTGCGACTTGGGCAGGCATTCGCCGAGCAACATGCGACCCGGCGTGGTTTCGTACCGCTTCATATACTGTTTGCCGGCCTCGTCAGTCTGCGGCACGCGGCTGATGATCTTCGAATGCAGCGTCACCGCCTTGGCATAGAGCGCCTGATGCACTTCCTGCATGTCGGACAGCAACATGCCCTCGCCCGGCTCGCCTTCGCGCTCCATCGACAGATAATAGATGCCCAGCACCATGTCCTGCGACGGCACGATGATCGGCTTGCCGTTGGCGGGCGACAGAATGTTGTTGGTCGACATCATCAGAACGCGGGCTTCAAGCTGGGCCTCCAGGCTCAGCGGCACGTGCACGGCCATCTGGTCGCCGTCGAAGTCGGCGTTGAAGGCCGAGCAGACCAGCGGATGAAGCTGGATGGCCTTGCCTTCGATCAGGACGGGCTCGAACGCCTGGATGCCCAGACGGTGGAGCGTCGGCGCGCGGTTCAGCATCACCGGATGCTCGCGGATCACCTCGTCCAGGATGTCCCAGACTTCCTTGCGCTCCTTCTCGACCCACTTCTTCGCCTGCTTCAGGGTCATCGACAGACCCTTGGCGTCGAGGCGCGCGTAGATGAACGGCTTGAACAGTTCGAGCGCCATCTTCTTCGGGAGCCCGCACTGGTGCAGTTTCAGTTCCGGGCCGGTCACGATGACCGAACGGCCCGAATAGTCGACGCGCTTGCCGAGCAGGTTCTGGCGGAAACGGCCCTGCTTGCCCTTGAGCATGTCGGACAGCGACTTCAAGGGACGCTTGTTCGCGCCGGTGATGACGCGGCCGCGGCGGCCATTGTCGAACAGCGCGTCAACGGCCTCCTGCAACATGCGCTTTTCGTTGCGCACGATGATGTCGGGCGCGCGCAGTTCCATCAGGCGCTTCAAACGGTTGTTGCGGTTGATGACGCGGCGATAGAGGTCGTTGAGGTCCGACGTCGCGAAACGACCGCCGTCCAGCGGAACGAGCGGACGCAATTCCGGCGGGATGACCGGCACCACGTCCAGGATCATCCATTCAGGGCGGTTGCCCGATTCCAGGAAGCTCTCAACCACCTTCAGGCGCTTGATGATCTTCTTGGGCTTGAGTTCCGACTTGGTCGTCGCCAGCTCTTCGAGCAGCGCGACCTTCTCGCCTTCAAGGTCGAGGTCCATCAGCATCTGCTTGACCGCTTCCGCGCCGATCCCGGCGGAGAAGGCGTCCTCGCCATATTCGTCCTGCGCGTCGAGCAACTCGTCCTCGGTCAGAAGCTGGAACTTCTCCAGCGGGGTCAGACCCGGCTCGGTGACGATGTAGGATTCGAAATAGAGGACGCGCTCAAGCTGCTTCAACTGCATGTCGAGCAGCAGGCCGATGCGGCTGGGCAGCGACTTCAGGAACCAGATGTGCGCGACCGGCGCGGCCAGTTCGATATGGCCCATCCGCTCGCGACGGACCTTCGACACCGTGACTTCGACACCGCACTTCTCGCAGACGATGCCCTTGTACTTCATGCGCTTGTACTTGCCGCACAGGCACTCATAGTCCTTGATCGGACCGAAGATGCGCGCGCAGAACAGGCCGTCACGCTCGGGCTTGAACGTGCGATAGTTGATGGTTTCGGGCTTCTTGATCTCGCCGAAGGACCAGGAACGGATGCGCTCGGGCGAAGCCAGACCGATCTGGATCTGGTCGAAGGTTTCCGGCTTCTGGATCGGATTGGCGAAGTTGGTCAGTTCGTTCATTTTCAGCTCCTAAGCCAAAGGCTTGAGGTTCAAATCTTCTTCCGTTCGCCCTGAGTAGGGACTGAGCTTGCCGAAGGCCCGTATCGAAGGATCATTCGATACGCCATTTCGACTTCGCTCAATGGCTACTCAGGACGAACGGTGATGGCATCGTCCCCGGCTACTCCGCCGCCGCCGCGAAGCCGCCGTCTTCCTCGGGTATCTCGTCCAGCGAGGCGAGTTCGACGTTGAGGCCCAGCGAGCGCATTTCCTTGACGAGCACGTTGAAGCTTTCAGGGATGCCGGCCTCGAACGTGTCGTCGCCCTTGACGATCGCCTCATAGACCTTGGTGCGGCCGACCACGTCGTCGGACTTCACCGTCAGCATTTCCTGGAGCGTGTAGGCGGCGCCATAGGCCTGGAGCGCCCACACTTCCATTTCCCCGAAGCGCTGGCCACCGAACTGCGCCTTGCCGCCCAGCGGCTGCTGGGTGACGAGGCTGTAGGGCCCGATGGAACGCGCATGGATCTTGTCGTCGACCAGGTGGTGGAGCTTGAGCATGTAAATGATGCCCACGGTCACCTTGCGGTCAAACTTGTCGCCCGTGCGGCCGTCATACAGGTCGCTTTGACCCGACGAATGCAGCCCGGCCAGTTCCAGCATCGCCGACACGTCCGCTTCGCGGGCGCCGTCGAACACAGGCGTCGCCATCGGCACGCCGCGCTGCAGATGTTCGGCCAGGTCGACGATCTGGTCGGCGGTGCGGCCTTCGATCTGGTCGGCATATTGCGGGCCATAGGTTTCGAGCAGACGAGCCTTCACCGCGTCCGGCATCTCGCCGCCCTGCGCATCGGGATTGGCTTCACGCCATTCCTCCAGCGCATGTTTGAGCTGCTGACCCAGGCCGCGCGCGGCCCAGCCCAGATGCGTTTCGAAAATCTGGCCGACATTCATGCGCGACGGCACGCCCAGCGGATTGAGCACGATGTCGACATGGGTGCCATCCTCCAGGAACGGCATGTCCTCGATGGGCAGGATCCGCGAAATGACGCCCTTGTTCCCGTGGCGACCGGCCATCTTGTCGCCCGGTTGCAGCTTGCGCTTCACCGCGACGAACACCTTGACCATCTTGAGCACGCCCGGGGGCAGCTCGTCGCCGCGCTGCAACTTGTCGACGCGGTCCTCGAACTTCTCGACGATGGCCTTGACGGCTTCGTCATACTGGCCCTTGACCGCTTCCAGGTCGCTCTGAACCTTGTCGTCGGCAACGGCGAACTTCCACCAGTCATGGCGTTCGACTTCGGCGAGCAGCGCCTCGTCGATCTCCACGCCCTTCTTCACGCCCTTCGGCGCGGCCGTGGCGGTCTGGCCCAGCAGCATTTCCGACAGGCGGTTGAAGGTCGCGCGGTTGAGGATGGCGCGTTCGTCCTCGCGGTCTTTGGCCAGGCGGTCGATTTCCTCCCGCTCGATCGCCATGGCACGTTCGTCCTTGTCGATGCCGTGGCGGTTGAACACGCGCACTTCCACGACGGTCCCGGCAACGCCCGGCGGCAGACGCAGCGAGGTGTCGCGCACGTCGCTCGCCTTTTCACCGAAGATCGCGCGCAGCAGCTTTTCTTCCGGGGTCATCGGCGATTCGCCCTTGGGGGTGATCTTGCCGACCAGGATGTCGCCCGGCTCCACTTCGGCGCCGATGTAGACGATGCCCGCCTCGTCGAGGTTGCGCAGCGCCTCTTCACCGACGTTCGGAATGTCGCGGGTGATGTCTTCCGGCCCCAGCTTGGTGTCGCGGGCCATGACCTCGAACTCCTCGATATGGATCGAGGTGAAGACGTCATCCTTCACGATCCGCTCGGAGATCAGGATGGAGTCTTCATAGTTGTAGCCGTTCCAGGGCATGAACGCGACCAGCGTATTGCGGCCCAGCGCCAGCTCGCCGAATTCGGTCGACGGGCCGTCGGCGATCACGTCGCCAGCCTCGATCAGGTCGCCCACCTTCACCAGCGGACGCTGGTTGATGCAGGTGTCCTGGTTGGAACGCTGGAACTTCTGCAGCGTGTAGATGTCGACGCCCGACTGGCCGGCGAGGATGTCGCCGGTCACGCGGATGACGATACGCGCGGCATCGACCTGGTCGACGATACCCGCCCGCTTGGCGGCGATGGCGGCGCCGGAATCGCGGGCCACCGTGCCTTCCATGCCGGTGCCGACGAACGGCGCCTCGGCGCGAACGAGCGGCACCGCCTGACGCTGCATGTTCGATCCCATCAGCGCGCGGTTGGCGTCGTCATTTTCCAGGAAAGGAATGAGCGAAGCCGCGACCGACACCAGCTGCTTGGGGCTGACGTCCATCAGGGTGATGTGATCCTTGGGCGCCATCAGGAATTCGCCCGCTTCGCGCGCGGAGATCAGGTCTTCGGCCAGCGAACCGTCCTCGTTCAGCTCGGCGTTCGCCTGCGCGATGGTGTGCTTGGCCTCTTCCATCGCCGACAGATAGACGACCTCGTCGGTCACCTTGCCGTCGATCACCTTGCGATAAGGCGTTTCGATAAAGCCATATTTGTTGACGCGGCTGAAGGTCGCGAGGCTGTTGATCAAACCGATGTTCGGGCCTTCGGGCGTTTCGATCGGGCAGATGCGGCCATAATGCGTCGGGTGAACGTCGCGCACTTCAAAGCCTGCGCGCTCGCGGGTCAGACCGCCCGGCCCGAGCGCCGAGACGCGACGCTTGTGGGTGACTTCCGACAGCGGGTTGGTCTGATCCATGAACTGCGAGAGCTGCGAGGAGCCGAAGAACTCACGCACCGCGGCCACGGCGGGCTTGGCGTTGATGAGGTCGTTGGGCATGACCGTCGACACGTCGACGCTCGACATGCGCTCCTTGACGGCGCGTTCCATGCGCAGCAGGCCGACGCGATACTGGTTTTCCAGCAGTTCGCCGACCGAACGGACGCGACGGTTGCCAAGGTTGTCGATGTCGTCGATTTCGCCCTTGCCGTCCTTCAGGTTCACCAGTTCCTTGACCACGGCCAGAATGTCGTCGGTGCGCAGCGTCGTCACCGTGTCCTCGCAATCGAGGTCAAGGCGCATGTTGAGCTTCACGCGGCCCACGGCCGACAGGTCATAGCGTTCGGGGTCGAAGAACAGGCCCGCAAACAGCGCCTCGGCCGTTTCGCGCGTCGGCGGTTCGCCGGGGCGCATGACGCGATAAATGTCGGACAGCGCCTGATCGCGATCCTCGGCCTTGTCGGCCTTCAGCGTATTGCGGATCCAGGGGCCGGTGGTGACATGGTCGATGTCCAGCAGTTCCAGGCGGTCGATGCCCGCTTTGTCCAGCTTTTCCAAATTCTCCGGCGACACTTCGTCGCCCGCCTCGATATAGATTTCGCCGGTCGCCTCGTTGATGAGATCATAGGCGCTGTAGCGGCCATAGACTTCATCGGTCGGGATCAGCAACGTGGCCAGGCCGTCCTTTTCCGCCTTGTTGGCGGCGCGCGGCGAAATCTTGTGACCGGCGGCGAACACCACTTCGCCCGAAGCGGCGTCAACGATGTCGAAGGCGGGCTTCTGGCCGCGCCAGGCTTCGGCGGTATAAGGGATCTGCCAGCCGCCCGGACCGCGGACGAAGGTCACCTTGTTATAGAAATGACCAAGGATTTCTTCGCTGTTGAGGCCAAGCGCGAAGAGCAGCGCCGTCACCGGCAGCTTGCGCTTGCGGTCGATGCGGACGTTGACGATGTCCTTGGCGTCGAATTCAAAGTCCAGCCAGGACCCACGATAGGGGATGACGCGCGCGGCGAACAGATATTTGCCCGACGAATGGGTCTTGCCCCGGTCATGGTCGAACAGGACGCCGGGCGAACGGTGCATCTGCGACACGATGACGCGCTCGGTGCCGTTGACGATGAAGGTGCCGTTGCCCGTCATCAGGGGCATGTCGCCCATGTAGACGTCCTGCTCCTTGATATCCAGAACCGAACGGGTTTCGGTGTCCTGGTCGACTTCAAAGACGATCAGGCGCAGCGTGACGCGCATCGGCGCGGCATAGGTGATGCCGCGCTGGCGGCATTCCTCGACGTCGTACTTGGGGTCTTCCAGCTCGTAATGGACAAAGTCCATTTCGGCGGTGCCGGCGAAGTCGCGGATCGGGAAGACCGAGCGCAGGGTCTTTTCCAGGCCGGACACATAGCCGATCGACGGATCGGACCGCAGGAACTGTTCATAGCTTTCCCGCTGAACCTCGATCAGGTTCGGCATCTGCACCACTTCGTGGATGTCGCCAAACACCTTGCGGATGCGCTTTTTCGCGCCGGTGTTGCTGATGGGGGGAAGAGCCTTGGTCGCCATGCGTATCCTGCCTTGAGTAATTCGTCGCATATTTTCGCATCGCAGCGAAAATTCAGCCCGACGCGGACGAAATGGGGGTGATTCGCCCCACTTCATCCACGCAAAAAAGTGCGGGCCGGGACTGTCCGAACCGCACTGCCAGCGTCCTGTAACCCGCCGAAATCCGCCCTATACTGCCGGTCGTCGCGCGCTACACGACGCCGGACCCCGGACGGTCCGGGGGACGACCCGTGCCAAAGGCACCAGCCGAATTTCCAACAGCCATATAGGAAAAGCGGGCAGTCTTGTGAAGGGGGCATGATCGCTCTTCACCCGCGCCCGCGTCTGTGCCAGCGTGCGCACGCCACGATCAAGCAGGACCGCCGCCATGGTGACGCACAAGACCGCCGATACCCCATGGTGGAAAGGCGCCGCCATCTACCAGATTTATCCGCGCAGCTTTCAGGACAGCAATGGCGACGGGATCGGCGACCTGCCGGGCATCACCGCCCGGCTGGACCATGTCGCGCGGCTGGGTGTCGACGCCATCTGGATCTCGCCTTTCTTCACCTCCCCCATGCGCGATTTCGGCTATGACATCGCCGATTATTGCGACATCGACCCGATTTTCGGGACTCTGGCGGATTTCGACGCGCTGGTCGCCCGCGCCCACGAACTGGGCCTGAAGGTGACCATTGATCAGGTCTATGCCCATGTGTCGGACCTGCACCCCTGGTTCACGCAAAGCCGCCAGAGCCGCGACAATGAACGCGCTGACTGGTTCGTCTGGGCCGATCCGAAGGCGGACGGCACGCCGCCCAGCAACTGGCAGTCGGTGTTCGGCGGCCCGGCCTGGACATGGGACGCGCGGCGGCGGCAATATTATATGCACCAGTTCCTCAGCAGCCAGCCGCAGCTCAACGTGCACAATCCGGCGGTGCAGGACGCACTGCTGGACGTCATGCGCTTCTGGCTGGACCGGGGCGTCGATGGCTTCCGGCTCGACGCGCTCAACCATGCGATGCACGATCCCGCACTGCGCGACAATCCGCCCGCGCCCGATGACGGGTCGGTCCGCACCCGCCCGTTCGACTATCAGATCAAGCGATATAGCCAGTCGCACCCCGACGTCGTGCCCTTCATCGAGCGCATCCGCGCCCTGTGCGACGATTATGGCGCGATCTTCACCGTGGCGGAGGTCGGCGGCGCCTTCGCCGAGCAGGAGATGAAGGCCTATACGGCGGGCGAGACGCGGCTCAACAGCGCCTATGGCTTCACCTTCCTCTATGCCGACGCGCTGACGCCCGCGCTGGTCGCGGATACGGTGGAACGCTGGCCCGACGAACCGGGCGTCGGCTGGCCAAGCTGGGCGTTCGAAAATCATGACGCGCCCCGCGCCCTGTCGCGCTGGTGCCGCCCGGTCGATCGCGCGCCCTTTGCCCGGATGAAGATGATGCTGCTCGCCTGCTTGCGCGGCAACATCATCCTCTATCAGGGCGAAGAACTGGGCATTACCCAGGTCGATATTCCCTTCGACCGGTTGCAGGACCCCGAAGCCATCGCCAACTGGCCCCTCACCCTGTCGCGCGACGGCGCGCGCACGCCCATGCCTTGGGCCACGGATGCCGTGGAGGCTGGCTTCACCGACGCCCTTCCATGGCTGCCGCTGGGCGAGGACAATCTGGGCCGCGCGGTGGACCGGCAGGAGGCGGACGAAGGATCGCTGCTCAATTTCACCCGCATCCTGCTGGCGATCCGCAACGCCCATCCGGCCCTCCGCAGTGGCGCGCTCGACCTGCTGGTCGTCGACGACGCCTGCCTTGCCTTCCGCCGCCGGGCCGAGGGCGAAAGCCTGCTGTGCTGTTTCAACCTGTCGCGCGAGGCCATCGACTGGCCCGGCGCGATCGTCCCGGCGGGCGCGGTGGTGCTGGCGGTGAACGGGGCGGAGCCGGGCGCCCTGCCCCCCTATGGCGCGATCATCTTCAAGGAGCGGACCCCATGACTGGCTTCACCGCCGCCGACCTGGCTTCGCAACAGGGCAAATGCTTCATCGTCACCGGCGCCAATGCGGGCCTTGGTTTCGAAACCAGCCGCGCGCTGGCGGCGCGGGGCGCCCGTATACTGCTCGCCTGCCGCGACGAGGGCCGCGCCCGCGACGCCATGGCGCGGATCGCCGCCGAAACCCCCGGCGCGGACCTTGCCTTCATACCGCTCGATCAGGGCGATCTCGCCAGCATCCGCGACGCCGCCGCGCTCGCCATGGCGGAACCGCGCATCGACGCGCTGGTCAACAATGCCGGGGTGATGATCCCGCCGCTCGGCCACACGCGCGACGGATTTGAACTGCAATTCGGCGTCAACCATCTGGGCTGTTTTGCGCTGACCGCATTGCTGCTGCCCAAATTGGCGCAAACGGCGGGCAGCCGCGTCGTCATCACCGCCAGCCTCGCCCACAAATATGGCCGGATCGACTGGAACGACCTGAATGCGGACAAAAGCTATGGCGCGACCCAGCGCTATTGCGACAGCAAACTGGCCAACATCCTGTTCCTTTTCGAACTGGACCGCCGCCTGCGCGCCGCCGGATCGCCGGTGATCGCGCTGGGATGCCATCCGGGCGTCGCCGTCACGGACCTTGGGCGGCACCGGCTCATCACCCGCATCGGCCTTCCCCTGCTGCGCCCGATATTGAACAGCGCGGCGATGGGCGCATGGCCGACGCTTCAGGCCGCCGCCGCGACCGATGTCATCCCCGGCGAATATTACGGCCCGCAGCAACTGCGCGAGATGCGCGGTCCTTCGGCCATCGCCCGCCGCGCGAAAAGGGCGCGCAATGTCGAACAGGCAAGGCGATTGTGGGACATATCGGCGACGATGACCGGCATCGATCCCGGCCTGCTCCCTGTCGAATAAGCGCCCGGCCCCGGCCGCAAGGGCTGTTCAAATGGAAAACCTCGATCTTGACGCGCACGTAAACGTCAACTAAATTTCACCGCATGGATCAACGCACGAGCATTGCGGGCATCGAACTGCCCGATCACCGCGACCGCCAGCACTACAGCATTTCCGACCTGTCGGAAGAGTTCGGCGTCACCGCCCGCGCCCTGCGCTTTTACGAGGATGAAGGGCTGATCGCGCCGGAACGCCAAGGCCTCAGCCGCATCTATTCGCGCCGTGACCGCGCCCGGCTGGCGTGGATCTTGCGCGGCAAGCGGGTGGGATTCAGCCTGTCCGACATTCGCGAGATGATCGACCTTTATGATGCGGATGAGGAACATGAGGCGCAACGCCGCGTCACTGTGGAGAAATGCCGCGCGCGCATCGCCCTTTTGGAACAACAGAAGCAGGACATCGACGCCGCCATCGCCGAACTGTCCGAATTTGTGATGGCGATCGAGCAGCAATAGCGGCGGTGTTGCCCAAACGCCCAGAATATAAATATCGGAGAAGATCATGCCTGTTTACGCCGCCCCCGTGCGCGACACCCGTTTCATCCTTGACCATGTGCTGGGGCTGAAGCGCTATGCCAACCTGCCCGGTTTTTCCGCCGCCACGCCCGACATGGTCGAAGCGATCCTGACCGAAGGCGGCCGCGTCGCCGCCGAAGTGCTGTTCCCCCTTAACCTGCCCGCCGACCGCGAAGGCTGCACCCGCCATGCCGACGGGTCGGTGACGACGCCCGCTGGCTTCAAGGCCGCCTATAACCAATATGTCGAGGGCGGCTGGACGACGCTGCACGCACCCGAACAATTTGGCGGACAGGGCCTGCCCATGCTGCTGGCGACGGCGCTGGGCGAATATATGTCGTCGGCCAACCAGGCGTTCGAAATGTATTTCGGGCTGACGTCGGGCGCCATCTCCGCCCTGCTGGCCAAGGGCAGCCCGGAACAGCAGGCGACCTATGTCCCCAACATGGTGTCGGGCAAATGGACCGGCACGATGAACCTGACCGAGCCCCACTGCGGCACCGACCTCGGCCTTATCAAGACGAAGGCCGTGCCCCAGGGCGATGGCAGTTACCAGATCACCGGCACGAAGATTTTCATTTCGGCGGGCGAGCATGACCTGGCGGAAAACATCATCCATCTGGTGCTGGCCAAGACGCCCGACGCACCGGAGGGCAGCAAGGGCATTTCGCTGTTCGTCGTGCCCAAATTCATGGTCAACGCCGACGGGTCGCTGGGCGACCGCAACGCCGTGTCCTGCGGCTCCATCGAACACAAGATGGGCATTCACGCCAACGCGACCTGCGTGATGAATTATGACGGCGCCACCGGCTGGCTGGTGGGCGAGGAAAACAAGGGCCTGGCCGCCATGTTCATCATGATGAACGCGGCGCGGCTGGGCGTCGGCCTGCAAGGCCTGTCGCAGGGCGAGGTCGCTTTCCAGAACGCCGTGCACTACGCCCGCGAGCGCAGGCAGGGCCGCGCCCTGACCGGGCCGAAGGAGCCGGAGGAAAAGGCCGACACGCTGTTCGTCCACGCCGATGTGCGCCGGATGCTGATGGACGCCAAGGCGCTGACCGAAGGGCTGCGCGCGCTCATCCTGTGGGGCGCGCTTCAGGTCGACCTGTCCCACGCTGCCGAGACCGAGGAAGAACGCCAGTTGGCCGACGACCTGATCGGCCTGCTGACCCCGGTCATCAAGGGCTATGGCACAGACAAAGGCTTCGACGTCGCCGTCGCCGCCCAACAGGTGTTCGGCGGCCATGGCTACATCTGGGAAAATGGCGTCGAACAATATGTGCGCGACGTCCGCATCGCGCAGATTTACGAAGGCACCAACGGCGTGCAGGCGATGGACCTGATCGGCCGCAAGCTGCCTGCCCATGGCGGCCGCGCGCTCCAGGCGCTGCTGAAGATCGTCGCCGCCGAAATCGCCGAAGCCAGGGGCGTCGAACAGGTCGCCGCCTTTGCCGAGGCGCTGGAAAAGGCGACCGGGCAATTGCAGGCCGCGACCATGTGGCTGATGCAGAACGCCATGACGAACCCCGACAACGCCGGGGCGGGCGCGCATCATTACATGCACATATTGGGCATCGTCGCCACCGGCCTGATGTGGCTGCGCATGGCGCGCGCCGCCGCCGCGCTGATCGACGCGGGGGAAGGCGACACGGCCTGGCTGGAAGCAAAACTAGCGACCGCCCGCTATTTCGCCGAGCGCATCATGCCCGACGCAGGCGCGCTACGCCGCAAGATCGAGGGCGGCGCAGAGGCGCTGATGGCGATCGACCCCGACCTGTTCGCCGCAGCCTGATGCCGTTCCTCCGTCCGGCGCAAAGCCGGACCTGACAATCTGCACAAGGGTGGCGGCAAGAAAGCCTGCGCGCGCGCCGCCGCCCATGCCATTGCCGCCGCCCGGATGCCGGGTCTAAAGGGGTGGCGATGACATCCCCTGCCCCCCACCCGCTGCGCGTCGGCCGCTTCCGTTCCTATCTGATCGGCCGCTTTTCAGCCGTGCTGGCGCAATATGCGATGATGATCGTGCTGGGGTGGCAGGCCTATAATATCGCGCGCGAAACCATGGACCAGTCGGCCGCCGCCGCGCAACTGGGGCTGATCGGTCTGGCGCAGTTCGTGCCGCTCTTCTTCCTGACGCCCGTCACCGGCTGGGTCGCGGACCATTTCGACCGCCGCCATATTGTCCGACTGACGTTGACCATGCTGACCGCCGCCTCAGGGCTGCTGGCCTTCGCAACCTATGACGGCTGGGTCAGCCTGCCGCTGCTGTTCGGCATTGCGGCGGTCATGGGCATCGCCCGCGCCTTCAACGGCCCCGCCTATAGCGCGCTCGCCCCCAATCTGGTCCCGCGCGAGGCGCTGCCCAAGGCCATCGCCATATCCAGCGTCGCCTGGCAGCTGGGCATGATTTCCGGCCCGGCGCTGGGCGGATACGCCTATGCGGCGCAGCCCTGGGGCGCCTACGCGCTGGGATCCTGCCTGTTCGCCGCCGCGCTGGTCGCGATGCTGACCATCGGGCCGGTGCCGCAGCCGCCCCGCGACACCAGCCGCCACCCGATCCGCCAGATGATCGACGGCTTCGCCTATGTCCGTTCCAATCGGCTGGTGCTGGCGACGATCACGCTGGACCTGTTCGCCGTGCTGCTGGCCGGGGCGACGGCGCTGTTGCCCATTTATGCCCGCGACATCCTGCTGGTCGGATCGCGCGGCCTTGGCCATCTGGCCGCCGCGCCGGGCGTCGGCGCGGGCGTGACCGCGCTTTGGTTCTCTTTCCGCCCGCTGCGCCGCGAGGTCGGATTGAAGATGCTGGGCGCGGTCATCGTCTTTGGCGTCGCCACCATCGTCTTCGGCCTCACCGCCTTCGCGCCGCGCGGCATCGCCATGGAAATGGCGCTGGGCGCGCTGGTCGTGCTGGGCTGCGCCGACATGTTTTCCGTCTATGTCCGCCAGTCGCTGATCCAGCTCCACACGCCCGACGCCATGCGCGGCCGGGTGTCAAGCGTGTCGCAACTCACCATCTCCGCCTCCAATGAACTGGGCGAGGCGGAAAGCGGCTTTCTGGCCGCGCTGGTCGGCCCCATCGCGGCCGTGATCGGCGGCGGCGTCGGTGCTATCGTCATCACCCTCATCTGGGCGCGACTCTTTCCCGAATTGCGCCTTGCACGCAGCTTCGACCCACCCGACATAAGGGCGGCGGACGTTCCCAAGGAGAATGTACAATGAAGGCCAACAGCATCCTGGAAACCATCGGCAACACGCCGCATATCCGCGTCAACACATTGTTCGGCGACGCCGAGGTGTGGATCAAGTCGGAACGCGCCAATCCCGGCGGATCGATCAAGGACCGCATCGCCCTCGCCATGATCGAGGCGGCCGAGGCGTCAGGCGATCTGCAACCGGGCGGCACCATCATCGAGCCGACATCGGGCAATACCGGCGTCGGCCTCGCCATGGTCGCGGCGGTCAAGGGGTATAAGCTGGTTCTGGTCATGCCCGAAAGCATGTCGATCGAACGGCGGCGGCTGATGCTGGCCTATGGCGCCAGTTTCGACCTCACCCCGCGCGAAAAGGGCATGAAGGGCGCCATCGAGCGCGCGCTGGAACTGGTGGCGCAGACGCCGGGCGCATGGATGCCGCAACAGTTCGAAAACCCCGCCAACATCGACGTCCACACCCGCACGACCGCGCAGGAAATCCTGGCCGACTTCGCCGCCACCCCCATCGACGTGCTGGTGACGGGCGTCGGCACCGGCGGCCATATCACCGGCACGGCGCAGACGCTGAAATCCGCCTGGCCGCACCTCAAGGTCTTTGCCGTGGAACCGACCCTGTCCCCGGTCATCAGCGGCGGCCAGCCCGGCCCGCACCCCATTCAGGGCATCGGCGCGGGCTTCATCCCCGCAAACCTCCACACGCAACTGCTCGATGGCGTCATTCAGGTCGATCCCGCCGATGCGAAGGATTATGCCCGCCGCGCGGCCAGCAGCGAAGGGATGCTGGTGGGCATTTCCTCCGGCGCGACGCTGGCGGCCATCGCGCAGAAACTGCCTGAACTGCCTGCGGGCAGCCGGGTGCTGGGCTTCAACTATGACACGGGCGAGCGTTATCTGTCGGTGCCCGATTTCCTGCCGGAATAAGCAAGCCGCATGACGGCGACGCGGGATGAACGGCCGGGCTGGACCGGCTGGCTTTTCGCGCTGGCGATGTTCGTCGGCCTGCCCGCGCTCGTCGCCGGGGTGGAGGGCGGCCGCCATGCCCCCGCCACCCTCGCGAAGGCCGGGCCGGACGCCCCCTCCCGCGCGGCCCCGCCCCCGGTAGAGCCGGTCCGTATTCTGCCGCTGGCGACCGACCGGGCGCGCAGCGTCAACGCCGCCGTGCCCTTTTCGACCGCGCCCAATCCCCCCGCCCGCCCCTTCCTCTTTTCAGGGAACGAAAGCGACCTTGCCCGCGCGATCGATTGTCTGGCGGCGGCGCAGCTTTACGAGGCGGGCGACGACCCTGTGGGCCAGCGGGCGGTGGCGCAGGTGGTGCTGAACCGCGTTCGTCATCCCGCCTTCCCCAAGACGGTGTGCGGCGTCGTGTTCCAGGGGCAGGAACGCGCCACCGGGTGCCAGTTCACCTTCACCTGCGACGGCGCGCTCGCCCGCTTGCCCGCGCCCTCCGTCTGGGACCGCGCCCGGCTGATCGCTCGCGAAATGCTGGGCGGGCGAGTGTTCGATCCGGTCGGCACCGCCACCCATTATCATACCGACTGGGTCGTCCCCTATTGGAGCGGCCATCTCGACAAGATCACGGCGGTCGGCACCCACCTCTTCTTCCGCTGGCGCGGCTGGTGGGGCACGCCCGCCGCCTTTCGCGGGCGGGAAGCGGGCAATGAGCCGCTGATCGCGCGCATCGCCAAATTCGCGCTGGCGCACAGGGGCGAAGCGACGCCGTCGGTCGGCCTGCCCGCCGCCAGTCCCGTGCCGACCGGCGCGGCGCAACTGGCCGCCCGGCCGCAACAGGCCATCGGCGCGGATTCGCTGGGCAAGAATTTTGGCGCAGGGCGGCTGATCGCCATCGCGCCGCAGGGGCGCGGCTTCCTGCTGGAACTGTCGCGCGGCGCGACGCCCGATGAATGGCCGACGCTGGCCCAGACATTCTGCGCGGGGCGGGGCGAATGCCGGATCATGGCCTGGCGGGCGGGAACGGCTGCGCCGACGGGCTTCCCATTGAGCGACGCGGCGCTGGACGCCATGGCCTTCGCCTATATCCACGATGCCCGGACGGGTCTGCAACGCGCCCTGTGGAATTGCGCCCAGACGCCGCGCGCCGTTCAGGGCCAATGTATGCGGGCGCGCAATCCGGTGGCGCGGGCGGCGGTCCAGCCGCGCCCGCAGCGATACGAAACGGTGCGGCTGGCTCCCACGCCGACGGCGCCTGCGACGAACGCGACCCCGGCCGCCGACTGACTGTCCGGCCCCTTTTACCGGCCCGTCGATCCAGCCCCGGCCAAGCGCCAGAATCCCCTTGACCGCTTGGACCAGCCCGCTTATTGGCGGCCACCCGTGCGGGCCAAGGTTCGCACCGATGCCCGATCGTCTAAAGGTAAGACTACGGACTCTGACTCCGTCAATCGAGGTTCGAATCCTCGTCGGGCATCCAACTCTCACATAGCCAGACGATATTTTCGGGATCGGGCGATTTACGCCGGACGGCGCTTCATCGCCGTCGCCTGTCGAGGGACGGATCAATCGACCCGCCCCCCTCTTCCCGTCAGATGACCAGAAAATCCGCCTGCGTCAGCGCAAGTCCGGCTGTCAGTCGGGCGAACAGCACCGGGTCCGCCGCCCCCACGCCATCGGCATCGTAGAACAGGAAGCCGCTGGCGCTGTTGTAGATGATGCGATCATCGGCATCCACCGCGCCTGTGCCGATACGCAAGGCCCCCGCCGCAAGTGCGCCCGGCGCGCCCAGTGCGCCATAAACCGCATTGTCCAGCAGGATCAGGTCATCAATGACCGAAAAATCGGTGATGCGGTCGACATTGCCAGCGCCCGCGACGGTATCGAAGACGAACCGGTCCTGCCCGCCGCCGCCGGTCAGCACGTCATTGCCGCCCAGGCCGCGCAATATGTTATGGCCGCTGTTGCCGGCCAGTGTATTCGCCCCGCCATTGCCGGTCGCGTCGATATTGCCTGCGCCCGTCAGATTCAGCTGTTCGACAAAGCGTCCGAGCAGGCTGTAGCTGACCGAAGCATTGATCGTGTCGCTGCCCTCGCCGCTCAGTTCGATGACGTTGTCGCCGACATTGTCGACATAATAAATGTCGTCGCCCAGGCCCCCGGCCATGGTGTCGGCGCCCCGTCCGCCGTCGATGCTGTTGTTACCCGCATTGCCGCGAATCCCGTTGACCAGGCTGTTGCCGGTCGCGTTGATCGCCGCCGTGCCCGTCAGCACCAGATTTTCGATATGCTGCGGGCCGAGCGAAAAGCTGACCGAGCTGTAAACAATATCCGTGCCCTCGCCCGAGGCCTCGATCACGCCATCGCCGGCATTGTCGACATAGTAGACGTCATTGCCCAGCCCCCCGGCCATACGGTCCGCGCCCTTGCCGCCGTCGATCCGGTTGGCAAGCTCGTTGCCCGTGATCGAGTTGGCCAGGCTGTTGCCGGTTGCGTTCGTGGCGAACGCGCCGATCAGGATCAGATTTTCGACATGCTGCGGGCCGAGCACGAAATTCACGGCGCTGTAAACCGTGTCATTGCCCTCACCGGCGAGTTCGACCACGGAGTCGCTTAGATTGTCGACATAATAAATGTCGTCTCCAGCGCCGCCGATCATCACATCGGCGTCGCCGCCGCCGTCCAGCGTGTCGTTGCCGTCCCTGCCTTCCAGCCGGTCATTGCCGGCAAAGCCGGACAAGAGGTTGTTGCCGATATTGCCGATGATCGTCTGCGCCAGATCATTGCCGGCGCCGCTCCAGTCGCCGATCCCGGTCAGGGTCAGCCGCTCCACATGCCGACCGGCCAGCGTGTAGCTGACGGAGGCGAAAATCTGGTCGTCGCCCTCTGCCGCCAGTTCGGTGACAATATCGTCGATGCTGTCGACATAATAGATGTCGTTGCCAAGACCGCCGACCATCGCGTCGTTGCCAGCGCCGCCATTCAATATGTCGTCGCCTTCGCCACCATTGAGGGTGTCGTTGCCGCCATTGCCCAGCAGGCGGTTATTGCCGCTGTTGCCGTTGATCGTTTCGGCCGTGTCGCCGCCAATGCCGTTGATATTGGACCCTCCGACAAGGGTCAGCGTTTCGACGTTGGACCCGGCCAGATTGTAGCTGATCGAGGAGTAAATGGCGTCAATGCCGCCAAAGGCTTCCTCGATCACCCCATCATAGGCGTTATCGACGCTATAGCTGTCATTGCCGTTGCCGCCGGTCATGCTGTCGCGACCGGCGCCGCCATCCAGGAAATCGGCGCCCTCGCCGCCGATCAGCGTGTCGTCGCCATAGCTGGCAGCCGGTGGCGGCGCGATGGCGACGTTGCTGAGCGACACCTGCAGGGTGAAGCTGGCGCCGGCGGCAATCGCTGATCGGGAATATTGCGCAACTTCCAGATAATAGGTTCCGGCAGCCGAAAATGTGACGTTGAGGAAGGAATCGCGGCTCGAAGAACTGCCGCCGCCGCCCAGGCCGGTCGACGCGTCATCGTTGCTGGCCAGGATGTTGCCCGCGCCGTCCATCAGGCGGATGTAGCTGTCGAAACTGGCGCCATCGATGTCGAAGGTCGCCTGATCGCCCGCCGCCAGGATGGTGACGCTGTAATATTTGAACGTGCCGTCGCCGCTGCCCGCAATCGACACATGGCCCTGCGTCGTCGCGTTGGCGATATTGGGGTCGAAGGCGTCCGAAAAGCCGCCCAGCGCCAGAGCCGTCGCAATGGAACTGTTGCCGCTGCCCGCCGGATTGAGGATGGCGCCGGGCGCCGAATCGCCGCGCAGCACATCATTGCCGGCGCCGCCCTCAATAGTGTCGCCACCGCCGCCGCCGATCAGCACATTGGCCTGCGCATTGCCGACCATGTGGTTGCCAAGGGCGTTGCCGATGCCCGAGATCGCCGTCCCCGACAATGTCAGATTTTCAACATTGTCGGTCAGGCGATAATCGACCGATGCACGCACCAGATCGACGCCCTCGCCCACCAGTTCGATGACGACGTCGCCAGTGGAATCGACGATATAGAGGTCGTCGCCCACGCCGCCGAACATCCGGTCGTTGCCCGTTCCGCCTTCCAGCCGGTCATTGCCAGCGCCACCGTCCAGATCATCATCGCCAGCACCGCCCAGCAAGGCGTCGTCGCTGCCATAGCCGCGCAATATGTCGACGCCATCAAGGCCCAGCAGGCGGTCGCCCGCGATGGAGCCGTCCAGCACATCCGCGTCGATGGTGCCTTCCACGGTGATGAGATAGGGCGAGGCGACAGCCTCGCGCAGGGCGTCGACCACATTGTCGGCGCCGGCGGCCATGATGTTGAGCCCGCCATTATTGTCGGAAATCGTCTGGAAGCTGCTCAGCGCGCTCGCGTCGGCCCCTACCAGCACAGTGTAGATTTCTACGGCATGGTTGACGATCGGGCCTGTGCCCGACTGGGTTTCGAAATCGAAGGTCATCACATCGCCATCGGTTCTGACGGTGCTGCCCAGCATGGCGGTGCCGCTGCCGGTCAGGATGTCGCGGGCCAGCGCCTCGACCTGCGCCTGCAACTCGAAATCCCTGGGCGGCGCGTCGCCGAACAACACGATGCGACGGATATTGGCGTCCATGTTCCAACTGCCGATGGCGCCGGACAGCGCGCTGTAAAGGCCGGAATATACCCCCTCCGGTATGTCGCCGCCGCCGCCGACCGAAATGCCGTTGATCGCGGCCAGTGCGGCCGCCTTGCGCTGGGCGGTAGTCGCCTGTTCCGTGAAATTCAGGATCGCCGTCGTTTCGCCCGGATCCTTGTAGCCAACAATTCCGACGCGCGAATCGGCGCCGGAGAGCGGATCGTCGAAAATATCGGCGATCAGGCTGGCCGCCGCCGCCTTGACCGCGGCGATATCGTCGCTCATGCTGCCGGTCGTGTCGATCACGAGCGCCAGGTCGACGCCACCCGTCGGGCAGATGGAGCGACCGACCTCCAGCCGGGACACCTTGTCGCCGAATTGCACAAATTCAACGCCCGTCAGCGTGTCCGTGCCGTCTGCCTGCGTGCCGCGCAAATGCGCGACCGTCCATGTGCCAGTGGTTTCATCATAGCTGATGTCATAATCCGGGCACTGGCCGGAAAAGACCGCGACATCGTCACCCGCACCGCCGTTCAGCGTATCGTTGGCCGCGCCGCCGATCAGCGTGTCGGCGCCATCGCCGCCGCTCAGCGCGTCAATGCCGCCGCCACCGAACAGGATATTGGCCTCGCCATTGCCGGCGATCCGGTCGGCAAGCGCGGTGCCGATGACATTTTCGATGTTGCTCAGCCTGTCGCCCGCCGCATCGCCGCCGGTCGCATTGCCGCTGAGCAACGACACGACGATCCCCGCCGGAGAGTCGTGGTAGGAAACGGTATCCTCGCCAGCCCCGCCGTCCATCACATCCGCGCCGCCGCCGCCCACGAACATGTCGGCCCCGCCGCCGCCCTTCAGCGTGTCGGCCCGGCCGCTGTCGCTTCCATCGACATTGCGGCCGCCGAAGATCAGGTCGGAATCACTCTTGGCCGACCGGTCGACCGTGTTCGCGGCGACCTCCGTCGAGGCTGCCGACGTCAGCGCCGCGACCCAGACCTTGGCGGGGCTGAAATCGGCGAGCGCGCTGCCACGCACCGTCGCGGCGGCGGCAATTTCGGGAAACAGCCGGTCAAAATCGGCAAAGTCGTATACCAGACGCTGGTTTGCCGGGGTCAGCAGGTTCATGGTCGACACAACCGTGCCGAAATCCTGCGACCGCGCTTCAATGGCGGTCAGTTCGGCATTGGCGAGGTTGAAGCCGCCCTGATAGGTCAGGTCATATTGCGCGACCTTGTTTTCGCGCCGCGTCGCCATCTGCAAAGCCTGAAAGGCTTCGGCCTGGCTGACATCATCCCCGTCATCGGGATTGAGATCCTCATAGAGGCCGAAAATATGGGATTCGACATAGCGGCGCTTGGCGATGCCGTTGCTGGCGCTCGCGCCGCCATTGCTGCCATACCGAATCTCGAAAAAGGCTTCGGCCCGGTTGCCGTCCGATATGGCGGTGCGCAGGCCGTTGCCCAGCAACACGCCGGCATTGTTGTAGGCAAGGTCGAACAACACCGCCCGCTCGCGCGAATTGGCGTCGACGCCCGAAAGCCAGTTATCCACCTGCGCCTCATAGCGCGGCGCAATGACGTTGAAGACCGTCCGCACTTCCGCTTCGTCGGCGAAGGAGAAGGTTGCGCGCGCGCCCGGGATGGTTTCGGCGCGCTCGGCCATCACGGCATTGAGCTGGTTGACGAGCGAGGCCGTGGTCGCGGCGTTTTGGATGATGCTGGTCAGGCTGGCGCGAACCGCCGTCTCCCCAGCGCCGATGCCGAGCGCGTTGAACACGGCGTTGCGATTGGCGGTGGAGGTTTCGATATTGAACCCTGCGCCCATGGTGGCATAGGTATCGAACGGATCGATATAGGGCGTCAGTCGGGCCGTGCCGCTGGATTCGAACTGGATGACCATGCCATAAATGGCGTTGGTATAGTCTGCGGCCGATCCCAAGGAATTGAAGCTGATCATAAAGCCCCCCACTCTATCGACCCACATCGGGTCTAGGGGCAAGGGCGAAACATCTCAATAGTAAAATTGAGCAATTGTTAACCATCTATTGTTTCGAACAGGGAATAAATATTGCCACAGACTGCAATAATTCTTCTGACGTTGGCCACACCGGCCCAGGCGCCGAACGAAACGGCCGCCGCCGACCGGGCGGTCGAACAGTGTATCGCGAATGTCGGGCCGGACAGGCTGGCGTGCATCCGGCGGCCCTTCGCCGAATGCGAAGCGGCGACGCCGATGAGCCAGCTTGACAGCAACCATTGTTCGGCGCTGGCGCTGGCCGCGTGGCGGCGAGGGCTGGAGCGACAAACCGAAAATCTGCTGCGCCGGATCGATGCGGCACAGCGAATCCGCATCGGCCAGCTTCAGCAGGGCTGGCGGCGCTGGATGGAGCGCGACTGCCAGTTGCGCGCGCCGCCGGTCGATGCCTCGATCCGCCCCTTCAGCCTGGCCATGTGCCGGGCCGAGCATGTCGCCATCAGAGCGATCCAGCTATCCGGGTGGGAGAATGCGCCGCCCGGGTAATTCCCGCCATTCGCTTGTCCCTGCGTTGATGCTATGCCCGCGCCCATGTTCAATCGCCGCATGATGATGAAAGGCGCATTCGCCGCGCTCGGCGCCAGCGTCCTGCCCGCCGCGCCCGCCCTTGCGGCCATACCCGCGCCGGTGCGCCCGCCCCGGCTGCGCCCCGGCGATACAGTCGGCCTGATCGAGCCGGCGGGCTTTACCGACGACCGGTTCGACCTTGACACCGTGATGGCGGCGATCCGCGCCATGGGGCTGGTTCCCAAACCGGCGGCGCATCTGGCGGGGCGCTATGGCTATTTGGCCGCGTCCGATGAGGACCGCGCCGCCGACGTCAACGCCATGTATGCCGACCCACAGGTGCGCGCCGTGTTCGCCGTGCGCGGCGGATGGGGCTGCGCGCGCATCCTGCCCCGGCTGGATTTCGACATGATCCGCCGCCATCCCAAGCTGCTGATCGGCTTTTCAGACATCACCGCGCTACACCTCGCCTTCGCGGCGAAGGCGGGGTTCACCACCATCCACGGCCCCAATGCGGCGAGCAGTTGGGGCGCCTTCTCCTGGCAGGCTTTCCGCGCGCTCGCCTTTGACGCGGCGATGCCGACCTTCAGCAATCCGACCGAGAAAGAGGATCGCCTCGTGCCCCGCATCGGCTCCATCCGCACATTCACGCCGGGCCAGGCGACCGGGCGGCTGATCGGCGGCAACCTGACAGTGCTGAGCGCGCTGGTCGGCACCCCCTATCTGCCCGACTTCACTGGCGCGATCCTGTTTATCGAGGATGTGGACGAGGCCGAATATCGCATCGACCGGATGCTGACGCAGCTTTCGCTGGCGGGGATATTGGGCAAGGTGGCGGGCGTCGTTTTCGGCCAGTGCGCCAGTTGCCGGTCGACCAGTCCCTCCTATGGCGGCTTCACGCTCAGCCAGGTGCTCGACCAGCATCTGACCCCGCTGGGCGTGCCCGCATGGCAGGGCGCGCAATTCGGTCATGTCGCCGACCAGTTCAGCCTGCCCGTGGGCGTGCGCGCCGAAATAGACTCGGGAACGGGAACGATCCGCCTGCTGGAACCGGCCGTCGCCTGACAAGCCCCCTCGACGCGGCGGCGCATCACCGGCTAAGGAGCGGCGGTCCTTAACATGCAGGGAGCCGCCCCCCATGAAGCTCATCATCGGCAACAAGGCCTATTCAAGCTGGTCGCTGCGCGGCTGGCTCGCCTGCAAATTGTCGGGCCTGCCGTTCGAGGAGGTGACCGTCCCCCTCTATGACGAGGCATGGGAAAAGCGGCGCGAGGGCGACGAGTTCGCGCCATCGTCGGGCAAGGTGCCGATCCTGTGGGACGGCGACATCGTGGTGTGGGACAGCCTGGCCATCGTCGAATATCTCAACGAAAAATCGGGCGGCGACAAATTCTGGCCGGCCGACATGGCCGCTCGCGCCATGGCCCGTTCTATGGCGGCGGAAATGCATTCCAGCTTCGCCGCGCTGCGCCGCGAGCACAGCATGAACATCCGCCAGATATATCCGCCCGCGCCTCCCTCTGAAGCAGTGGCGCAGGACATCGCCCGGATCATGCAGCTATGGGCGGAGGCGCGGGCGCGTTTCGGCGGCGAAGGCGATTTCCTGTTCGGGGAATTCGGCGCGGTCGACGCGATGTTCGCGCCTGTCGTCACCCGCTTCATCACCTATCAACTGCCGGTCGCCCGCTTTGCCGAATCCTATATGCGCGCGATCATCGCCCATCCATGGATGCAGGAATGGATCGGCGGCGCGCAGGCCGAAGACTGGGTGATCGACAAGTTCGAAGCGCCGCCGCAGGCGACGTGAAGCGTTAGCCGTAAAGGGGCCGGACCTCGATCTCGCTCGGCCCCGGCATGGGATTGGGGCAGCGCATGGCCCATTCCATGGCTTCATCCATATCCTTCACGTCCCACAGCCAGAAACCCGCGACCTGATCGCCGCTGGGGGTGAAGGGGCCGTCGATCACGGTGCGTTTCGTCCCGTCAATGGCGATGCGCCTGGCATGAGCGGTGGGCATCAGGCCATCGGCCATCGCCAGAACGCCAGCCGCGCGCAGTTCGTCGTTGAAGCGGCCCATCGCCGCCATCATTTCGCTGGTCCAGGGTTCGGGGGCATGGCCAGCCTCGCTGTCGTCGGTCGCCTTCACGAACACCATCACGCGCATGTCTCGCCTCCCTGAACCGGGGCAGCCTATCCATGGCGCGCGCGCCGGGCGAGCGAAAATTTCCCAGCCCCATGACCAACAAAAAGGGCCGGGATGGCTAATGCCCCCGGCCCCTTTTGCTGCTGTTGTCGCGGCGGTCAGCCGACAATTTCGTCCGGCTTGAAGAAATAGGCGATTTCGATCGCGGCATTTTCTTCGCTGTCCGAACCATGGACCGAATTGGCTTCGATCGATTCGGCCAGTTCCTTGCGGATCGTGCCGTCGTCGGCATTGGCGGGATTGGTCGCGCCCATGATGTCGCGGTTGCGCTTCACGGCGTCTTCGCCTTCCAGCACCTGCACGACGACCGGGCCGGAAATCATGAAGGCGACCAGATCAGCAAAGAAGGGGCGTTCCTTGTGCACGGCGTAGAAGCCTTCCGCCTGTTCGCGGCTCATGCGGATACGCTTGGACGCAACGACGCGCAGGCCGGCTTCCTCCAGCATCTTGGTGACGGCGCCGGTCAGGTTGCGACGGGTCGCGTCCGGCTTGATGATCGAGAAAGTGCGGGTGACGGCCATGAGGGTCGCAAACTCCAGGATGTTGGAAGGATTGCGCGCGCCTTTAGACGGGTCGGCCGCCCCCTGCAAGGGGCGTTAACCGCGCATCATGGCCCCTGCACCCAGCGGCGGCCGTCCTGCCGCCAGAAACGGGGGGTCAGGCCATCGGCCTTGCTGACCATGCGCCAGGCGGCGCGGGCGCCCTCTATCGTTTCGGCATCGAAAAAATAAAAGGCCCTCTCAAACGCCAGAGCCTCGTCGCGCCAGACGCCATCGGCCAGCGCCACGAACCGGGCGCCATTGGCCGCTTCGCAATCATGGGACAGCAGGATCGGCTGGATCGCCTCCCGCCCCTCGCCCGCGCGGCCATGGGCAAGGAAACTCTCCGGCCCCGCCGACCACAGCCCTTGCGACACGGCCGCCAGCCGATCATCATTCCCGGCCACCACCAGCAGCCGCCCGCCGCCGTCGAGCACGCGCGCCGCAATGGCGGGCAGCACCTTGTCGACGGGGTCGCGGCTGAGCTGATAGAAATCGACCTGCATCAGCCCTCATACTGGTCCGCGACGAACCGGTCGAGCAGGCGCACGCCATAGCCGGTCGCGCCCTTGTCCCATGTCGCGCCCGGCTTGTCCGCCCACACCATGCCGGCAATGTCGAGATGCGCCCATTTGACGCCATCGTCGACGAACCGCTTGATGAACTGGGCGGCGGTTATCGAGCCGCCATAGCGCGGGCCAATATTCTTCATGTCGGCGATCGGGCTGTCGATCAGCTTGTTGTAGGCGTCGGACAGCGGGAAGCGCCACAGCGGCTCGCCGCTCGCCTTGCCTGCCGCGGTCAACTGATCGGCCAGGCCATCGTCATTGGCGAACAGGCCGGCATATTCATGGCCCAGCGAGACGATGATCGCGCCGGTCAGCGTGGCGAGGTCGATGATCGTGTCGGGCGCATAGGTCTTCTGCGCCCAGGTGACGGCGTCGCACAGCACCAGCCGCCCTTCGGCGTCGGTGTTCAGCACCTCGATCGTCTGGCCGGACATGGATGTGACGATGTCGCCGGGGCGCTGGGCATTGCCGTCGGGCATGTTCTCAACCAGTCCGCAAATGCCCACCACCCGCGCCTTCGCCTTGCGCCCGGCCAGCGCCATCATCGCGCCCGCGACGGCGCCCGCGCCGCCCATGTCCCACTTCATGTCCTCCATGCCGGGGCCGGGCTTCAACGAAATGCCGCCGGTGTCGAAGGTCACGCCCTTGCCCACGAAGACCAGCGGCCTGGTCTGCGCGCCGCCCGTGCCGTCCCATTCCATGGCGATCAGGCGCGGTTCGCGCACCGAACCCTGCGCCACGCCCAGCAGCGCCCCCATGCCCAGGTCCGTCATCGTCGCCTTGTCGAGCACGGTGATCTTGACGCCCAGAGATTCGAGCGCGCGGCACCGTTCCACGAAACTTTCGGGATAGAGGATGTTCGCCGGTTCCGACACCAGTTCGCGGGTGAAGGCGACGCCCTTCGCCACGGCGGACAGGCGTTCCCACGGCGCGGCGGCGCTGTCCGACACCAGCGTTACCGCGGCCAGCGTGGGCTTCGCCTTTTCGGGCTGACGGGTGCGATAGGTGTCGATCCGCCAGGAGCGCAGCAGCGCGCCCAGCGCCAGATGCGCCGCGCTCTCACCGCTTGTTCCGGCGGGAAGGGTGACGGCGGCATGGGTCGCGCCGCTCACCAGCAGCTTCGCCACCAGCGCGGCCCCTGCCCGTTCCATATCGGCCTGCGCGCCAGCGCCGATCCCGACAAGCAAAACGCGCACCACCCGGCCGCCTTCCTCAACAAAGCTTTCAAAGCTCGCGCCCGCATCGCCCGAAAAGCGCGCCGCGCTTGCCCCGGCCGCCAGCGTCGCCGCCGCCGCCAGCGGCAGTGCATCGAACGCATCCTTCCCCACGGCGAAGACCAGCGTATCGGCATTATCGGGAAGGGACGGGCTGAACGCGATGTCCATGGGATGGCGGCTCCTACAAAATCAGCAAGGAAACAAAACTATGCCTGCCCAGATAGTGCGCCTCGTTCCATCTGGCAAAGCCGTTCGGTCGGATTTCATCGACGCGCCCGCCGCACGGCGATTGCGGCGAAGGCAAAGCGGTGTAATAGGCAGGGAAACCAGTGCCCCGTGCATCAAAGGCCCGTGACTTGCCCCTGCGTCCCTTTCCATCCCCTCTCTTCCCCCTGGCGATGGTCGGCATCGCCATGCCGGGCGTCGCGGTCGCACAGGATTTCAACGAACCGGTCGTTCCCATCGCCGCACCCGACGCGCCCGTGCCGGAAAGCGAGGACCAGATCGGTTTTGCCGCCGACACGCTGACCTATGACGACAATAGCGGCGTGGTCACCGCCAGCGGCAATGTGCAATTGCTGCGCGATGGCAACCGGCTGCGCGCCGACACGGTGGTGTGGGACCGCAACAGCGGCAAGGTGGAGGCGATCGGCAATGTCTCCATCACCGACCCTGACGGCAATATCGCCTATGGCGACAAAGTCGATGTGACCGACACGCTGAAGGATGGCGTGGTCGACAATATGCTCGTCGTGCTCGATTCGGGCGGGCGGCTGGCGGCGGCCAAGGGCAATCGCACCAATGGCGTCTATGTTCTGGATCATGCGGCCTATACCGGCTGTGCGGTGGAGGACCATGACGGCTGCCCCAAGGAACCGACCTGGCAGATCAAGGCGGTCAAGGTCGTCTACAATCCACAGCGCGCGCGCGTCCAATACACCAACGCCACCATCGAACTGTTCGGCCTGCCGCTGATCCCGCTGCCCGGCCTGTCGCATCCGGCGGGGGAAGGGGGCGGCAGCGGCCTTCTGGTCCCCAATTTGCGCTATGACCGCAATAACGGGCTGGAAGTCGCCCTGCCCTATTATTTCAAGCTGGCGCCCAACCGCGACGTGACGGTCACGCCGCACCTCTACAGCGACGTGTTGCCGATGCTGGAGGGCAATTACCGCCATCTGTGGGATCGCGGCGCATATCAGATCACCGGATACGCCACCTATGGCAGCCGCCGCTCCAGCGCCAATCCGACCGCTTCGGCGGAAAAGGATTTTCGCGGCTATATCGACGCCAGCGGCGGCATGCAGCTCAGCCCCGAATGGAGCCTGGCCGGGTCGATCCGCGCGGCGAGCGACCGCACCTTCCTGCGCCGTTACGACATCAACCGGGACGACCGCCTGCGCTCCACCCTGTCGGCGCAGCGCATCAGCCAGAACAGCTATTTTTCGGTCGCCGGATGGGCGGTGCAGACGATGCGTATCGGCGATTCGCAGGGGCAGACGCCGATCGCCCTGCCGCTGATCGACTATCGCCTGCGCCTGGCGGACCCGTTGCTGGGCGGGCAGGTTCAGGTGCAGGCCAACAGCCTGGCGATCACCCGCACCCATGGACAGGATACGCAGCGCGCCTTTAGCTCTTTCGAATGGAATTTGCGGACGCTGACCGGCATGGGTCAGGAACTGACCTTCACCACCTTCCTGCGCGGCGATCTCTATCACAGCGGCGACAATGACCTGACCAGCACGGCCAGCTATCGGGGCGAGCCGGGCTGGCAGGCGCGCGGGATCGCTGCGGCGGCGGTGGATATGCGCTGGCCGTTCATGGGGCAGTTTCTGGGCGGCATCCAGCGCATCACCCCTCGCGTCCAGATGGTCGCGGCGCCGCATCTGGCCAATCTGCGCCTGCCCAATGAAGACGCCCGGGCTGTCGACCTGGAAGACAGCAACCTGTTCTCGCTCAACCGCTTTTCCGGCTATGACCGGTTCGAGGATTCAAGCCGCATCACTTATGGCCTGGATTACAGCTTCACCCGCCCCGGCTGGTCGGTGGAGGCCAATATCGGCCAGAGCTACCGGCTCGACCGGCGCCCCGCCATCCTGCCCGACGGCACCGGCCTGTCCGATCGCATGTCCGACATTGTCGGCCGCACGACCGTGCGGTTCAGGGATTTCGTCGCCTTCACCCACCGTTTCCGTCTGGACAAGGACAGCCTGTCGGTCCGCCGCAACGAGATTGACGCCACTGTCGGCAGCCGCAGCACCTATGCCAAGGTCAGCTATCTGCGGCTCAACCGCAATGCCCTCGCCAGCCTTGAGGATCTGGGCGACCGCGAAGAATTGCGGCTGGGCGGGCGGGTGCAGTTCGCCCGTTTCTGGTCGGTGTTCGGATCGACCGTAGTCGACCTGACCGATGCAAAGGAAGACCCGACCAGCATCGCCGATGGCTATGAACCCGTGCGGCACCGGCTGGGCGTCGCTTATGAGGATGACTGCCTGACGCTGGGCGTGACCTGGCGGCGCGACTATATCGCCAATGGCGACGCCAGGCGCGGGAACAGTTTCCAACTACGGCTGGCTTTTCGCAATCTGGGCATATAGGAACGCAGGCGTTTACGTTCGCTCAGGACTGGTTAAGGCGAACCGGGGCAGTTGGGCGCCGGACCTTTTGGAGAATGACGTCACCGATGAAGCCTGTCTCATCCTTCGCTCGCCGTTCCGCTTCCGTCTTGACGATGGCGTCGCTTTTCCTTGGCATTCTGAGCACCCCGGCGACCGCGCAGACCGTGGGCGACGATGGCGGGGTCGCGTCGCAGGCGCTGAAACTGCCCAGCGACATGACCGTTTTCGGCAAGAGCGATCCCAATGTGCGCAAGGCCACGGCGATCGTGAACGGCTATATCATCACCGGCACCGACGTCGACCAGCGGCTTGCGCTCATCATCACCGCCAATGGCGGCAAGGTCGCGGACGAGGAGAGGGAAAGGCTGCGCGTGCAGGTTTTGCGCAACCTGATCGACGAAACGCTCCAGATCCAGGAAGCGGCCGCCAACGACATCAGGATCAGCAAGGCGGAAGTGGACGACAGCTATAACCGCGTCGCCTCCAATTTCCGCCGCACGCCCGCCCAGTTCGATGACTATCTGCGCAGCCAGGGCAGCGCCGCCGCCAGCATCAAGCGCCAGATCGAGGGTGAAATGGCGTGGAGCCGCCTGCTGCGCCGCAATGTTCAGCCCTTCGTCAATGTCGGCGAGGAGGAAGTGAAGCAGGTTGTCGAGCGGCTGAACGCCGCCAAGGGCACGGAGGAATATCGGATCGGCGAAATCTATCTGTCCGCCGCGCCCGAAAATATGGAGCAGATCGTCTCCAACGCGCGCAACATCGTCGATCAGATCAAGCAGGGCGGCAGTTTTGCCGCCTATGCCCGGCAGTTTTCCGAAGCATCGACGGCGTCGGTGGGCGGCGATCTGGGCTGGGTGCGCCCGGCGCAATTGCCCGATGAGCTGGCGCGCACGGCGGCGGAACTGGACGTTGGCCAGCTGGCCGGTCCCATACCCGTTCCCGGCGGCGTCTCGCTCATCTATCTGATGGACAAGCGCAAGGTGCTGACGAGCGATCCGCGCGACGCCATCCTCAGTCTCAAGCAATTGTCGATCGCCTTCCCGGGCGGGACAACGCAGGAACAGGCGACCGCCCGCGCGGGCGCATTCGCCGCCGCCGCGCGCGAGATCAAGGGTTGCGGCGACGCCAATGAAATGGGCCGAAAACTGGGCGCGGACGTGGTCGATAACGACAATGTCAAACTGCGCGACCTGCCCCCGCAGTTGCAGGACATTCTCGTCAACCTTCAGGTTGGCCAGTCCACGCCGCCCTTCGGTTCGATCACCGATGGCGTTCGCGTGCTGATCGTGTGCGGCCGCGATGAACCGCAATCGGCCGGCGCCCCCAATTACGAACAGATCATGGCCCAGATGGAGGAGGAGCGCGTGAACAAGCGCGCCCGCATCTACCTGCGCGATCTGCGACGCGATGCCATCATCGACTATAACTGACCCGGCGGCCCCCTTTGCCGTATCGCTGGGCGACCCCGCCGGGGTTGGGCCGGAGATCGTCGCCAAAAGCTGGGTGATGCGCGACATGCGCGGCCTGCCGCCCTTTTTCGCGGTGGGGGATCCGGCATCGCTGCGCGCCGTCTGGGGCGGGCCGATCCGCGTCATCGACAGCCCGGAACAGGCGGTCGGCGCTTTTGTGGCCGCCCTGCCCTGCCTTCAGGTCACCCATGCCGGACCGATCACGCCGGGCCAACCGACCGCGGAGGGCGCCCGCGCCGCTTTCGAGGCGCTGGAGGCGGCCGTCGGCCTTGCCCGATCAGGTTCCGCCGCGGGCATCGTCACCGCGCCGGTGGCGAAGGAACAACTCTATGGCGTCGGCTTCGTCCATCCGGGCCAGACCGAATTCGTCGCCGAGCGCTGCGGCGTGGCGGCCCATAACGCCGTGATGATGCTGGCCGGGCCGTCGCTGCGCGTCGTGCCCATCACCATCCACGTGGCGCTGGCCGATGTGCCGCGCACGCTGACCATCGACCTGATCCGCGCCCGCGCGCTCACCACAGCCAAGGGGTTGCAGCGTAATTTCGGCATCGCCCGTCCCCGTCTCGCCGTGGCGGCGCTCAATCCGCATGCGGGCGAAGGCGGCGCCATCGGTCGCGAGGAGATCGAGCTCATCCGTCCGGCGGTCGAATCGCTCGCGGCCGAGGGTCTCGACATTCGCGGGCCATTGTCCGCCGACGGCATGTTCCATGCCCGCGCGCGCGAAACCTATGACGCGGCTTTGTGCATGTATCACGATCAGGCGCTGATCCCTATCAAGACGCTGCATTTCGACGATGGCGTCAACATGACGCTGGGCCTGCCCATCATCCGCACTTCGCCCGATCATGGCACGGCGTTTGGCATTGCGGGCAGCAACAGCGCCAATCCCGGCGCGATGATCGCCGCCATCCGCATGGCCGCCGAAGCCGCGCGCTGCCGCAAGCTGCATGGCGGCTGATCCGCCGCGCCAGGCGCTGCCGCCGCTGCGCGATGTTATCGCCGCGCATGGCCTGCAAGCGAGCAAGGCGCTGGGCCAGAATTTCCTGCTCGATGAAAAGCTGCTCGACCGTATCGCCGCCATTCCCGGCCCGCTACGCGGCGCTCACGCTTTCGAGGTCGGGCCGGGTCCGGGCGGCCTGACCCGCGCGATCCTGCGCGCGGGCGCGCATCTGGTCGCGGTGGAGCGGGACGAACGCTGCCTGCCCGCGCTGGCGGAACTGGATCGGGCCTTTCCCGGCCAGTTGCGGGTCATTTCCGGCGACGCGATGAAGGTCGACGCCCGCGCGGAGGCAGGCGATGGCGCGCATATCATCGCCAACCTGCCCTATAATGTCGGCACGGCGCTGCTGGTCGGCTGGCTCTCCGCGCCGTGGGAGCCGCTGCCCTGGTGGTCGTCGCTGACCCTGATGTTTCAGCACGAGGTCGCCGAACGCATCGTCGCGGCGCCGGGCACCGACCATTATGGCCGGCTGGCGGTGCTGGCCCAATGGCGGGGCGAGGCGCGGATCGCGATGAAGGTGCATCGCAGCGCCTTCACCCCGCCGCCCAAGGTGATGTCGGCCGTCGTCCACATCACGCCCAGGCCCGCGCCCGATGACGTTGCGCTCATCCATCTCGAGCGCCTGACCGCCGCCGCCTTCGGCCAGCGGCGCAAGATGTTGCGACAGAGCCTGAAAGGCCTGCCCGGCGCCCTGCCCGCGCTGGATCAGGCGGGGATAGACCCGACCCGGCGCGCGGAGACCCTGACCGTGGCGGAATTCGTCACGCTCGCAAGGATCATGGGCGCGCGGATCATGGGACAGGCTCAGTCCTGATCGGACGGCGCAGCGGGCCGATCCGGCTTTGCCGCCGCCGCCACCAGCCCGTCCAGCGTCGCGCCGTCAAAGCCCAGTTCCTTCATCAGCCCGTCGATCACCGGCGCCTGCGCGCGATAGCGCAGCGCGGCGGCCACCGCGCTTTCCGCCAGATTGCCCTCGCCGCCCGTCGCGACGGAGGCCGCGCCAGACCCCTCGCCCCGGCCGGTAATGCCGTCGACCTGCACGATGCGGATGCTGTCGATCGCCTCCATGGGCTTGGCCGCCTCGCGGATGACGTCGGGCAGCACCTTGAGCAGCGCCATCTTGGTCTGGAGCGAAACCTGATCCATCGACAGGATATTGGCCGCTTCGTTGACCGCGCGTTGCCCCGCCGCCTCCACCTCGAACCGCACGCGCGCGGCTTCCGCCCGCAGCTTTTCCGCCTCGGCCTCGCCGCGCGCCGCCTCCAGCATCGCTTCGGCGCGGTCGGCGGCAGCCTTCTTCTCGGCGTCGGCCTGAACCGTGATGGCGATGGCGGCGCGTTCGGCCTCCTTGGCCGCCTCGATCAGTTCGATCATCTTGGCGCGGTTGGCGATCTCCGTCTCGCGTGATGTCGCCACCTGTTCCTCGGCGGCGACGGCGGCGGCGCGGGCCTTGTCCGCCTCGGCGCGGGCCTGGCTTTCCTCGCGGCTCTTGTTCTGCACCGCGATCTGCTGTTCCTGACGGGCGAGTTCCAGCGCCTGCGCCTGGGCGATCTTCGCCTCCTGAACGGCGCGGTCGGCCTCGATCTGGCTGGCGTCGGTCATCTGCTTGGCGCTGATTCGCGCCTGATCGGCCTCGCGCTGGCGCTCGGCCTGCTGGCGGGCGATTTCCGATGTCTGCTCGGCGCGGCGCATCTCGATCTCGCGCTCCTGCTCCAGCCGGGCGAATTCATTGTCGCGACCGATCAGCAGCGACTGGCGTTCCGCCTCCAGATTCTTCGTCTCCATCTGGACGCGGGTGTCCTGCTCGATGTCGTTGCGCGCCTTCTTGCGCAATTCGATCTGCTCGGTCAGCTTGGTCAGACCCTCGGCGTCGAAGGCGTTATTGGCGTTGAAATGTTCGATGGAGGTCTGGTCGAGGCCGGTCAGCGACACCGATTCCAGCTCCAGACCGTTCATCGCCAGATCGGCGGAGGACACCTGCTGCACCTTCTGCACGAATTCGCTGCGCTGTTCGTGAAGCTGGTTCATCGTCATGCCCGCCGCAACGGAGCGCAGCGCGTCGACAAACTTGCCCTCGACCAGTTCCTTCAACGCTTCGGGCCGCATGGTGCGCAGGCCCAAAGTCTGCGCCGCGACGGCGATCGACCCCGAATCGGGCCGCACGCGGACATAGAATTCCGCCTTCACGTCGATCCGCAGCCGGTCGAGCGTGATGAGCGCATCGGCATTCTTGCGCTCCACCGCCAGCCGCACCGTGTTCATATTGACGGGCATGGTTTCGTGAAACACCGGCAGCACCAGCGCGCCGCCGTTCATCACCACCTTTTCCCCGCCAAAACCGGTCCGCACAAAGGCGATTTCCTTCGACGCGCGCTTGTAAAGGCGCGCGATGATGATGCCGACAATCAGGAACGCGACCAGCGCCGTGCCGGAATAGAGCAGCACCGGCATCAACGATCCGGCATCGGAAGCGGGAATGATCGCGTTCATGGGGGTCAGTCGTCCAGTTGGGGAAGGAAGGTCTTTCCTTCGGTGATCGCCTTGAAGACATGGCCGTCGCGCCGGACGAGGATGATTTCCTCGCCCTCCACGAAAGCCTGTCCGCTATTGTCGGGTTCAGCCATGACATAATGATTAAGGCCGAAGCGATCGGTGACGCGCGCCCGCGCCGGGGAGCCGGGGGTCGCCCGGCCGGTGACGATGACGGCGCGACGGCCCGCCAGTTCGTCGACGTCGATGGCGCTCGTCTCGTCACGGGGCAATATCGCGGCGAGCGGCCGGGCGAGCAGGCCCGTGCCCGGCAGCGCCGCAAAGGTCGCGGCGAGAGACGCCAGCCATCCGGGCAGCATTTCGCCGGTCAAGGCCGCCAGCGCCTGCTGGATCGCCATGCCGGTGATGCCGAACAGCGCCAGAAACAGCACCACCAGCATCAGGAAGGGCAGCCTGCCGAAACCCAGCCAGCCGAGCAGCGGAATGTCGCCAAAGTCGGCGTCCCAATCCAGATCGAAACCGCCCAGCCCGACCGCCTCGACCAGACCGATGAGCAGCATCAGCGCCAGCGCGACAGTGAAGGGCAGAAACGGCCCAGCGAGCATCCAGTCCACGTCGAATCGGTCCCCACAAGAGCTGTGGAAAGACTAGCCGTCGGTCCTGTGTTGCGCCAAGCCGAAACGGCCCGGCGGCGTCAGACGCGCATCGGCATCAGCACATAAAGCGCCGGGCTGTTGTCATTTTCGCGAATCAGCGTCGGCGCGGCGGCGTCGGCCAGGTGCAGTTCGACCAGATCGCCGTCGACCTGCCCCAATATGTCGAGCAGATAGCGGGCGTTGAAGCCGATGTCGAAGCCGTCGCCGCTATAGTCGCCCGGCACTTCTTCCGCCGCCGTGCCGTTCTCCGGGCTGGTGACGGACAGGGTGATGCGGTCGCGGTCCAGACCCATCTTGACCGCGCGGGTCTTGTCGGTGGCGATGGTGGCGACGCGGTCGACGCCTTCCTCGAAACTGCGCGGGTCGATCTTGAGCAGCTTGTCGTTGCCGGTCGGGATGACGCGGCTGTAATCGGGGAAGGTGCCGTCGATCAGCTTGCTGGTCAGGATCGCACTGCCCAGGCCAAAGCGGATCTTGGTCGCCGACAGCGAGATCGCCACCGATCCTTCGACCTCGTCCAGCAGCTTGCGCAGTTCGCCGATGCATTTGCGCGGAATGATGATGCCCGGCATCCCTTCGGCGCCGTCCGGGCGCGACACGGTGACGCGGGCGAGGCGATGGCCATCGGTCGCCGCCGCCTTCAGCACCGGCTGGCCTTCATCCGACACATGGAAATAGATGCCGTTCAGATAATAGCGCGTTTCCTCGGTCGAAATGGCGAAGCGCGTCTTGTCGATGATCTGCTTCAGCGTTTCGGCGGGCAGCTCGAACTGCGTGGGCAGGTCGCCTTCCGCGATCATCGGGAAATCGTCACGCGGCAGGGTGGACAGGTTGAAGCGCGCGCGCCCCGCTTGCACCAGCATCTTGCCGTCGGCCGCCTGCAACAGCACCTGACTGCCTTCGGGCAGCTTGCGGGCGATGTCGAACAATGTGTGGGCGGAAATGGTCGTCGCGCCGGGCTGGTCCACCTGCGCCGACACGCTTTCGACGATCTGCAAGTCAAGGTCGGTCGCCATCAGCCTGATGGAGCCGTCCGCCGACGCCTCGATCAGCACATTGGACAAAATGGGGATGGTGTTGCGCCGCTCGACCACCGACTGCACATGGCTCAGGCTCTTGAGAAGCGTCGCGCGTTCGATGGTGGCCTTCATATGTCCCTGTCAATCCGTTCTGTTCTGTCCATGGCCCCGCTCATGCATCCGGCCGAATCCAGCGGATAATGACGGCCTTTCTACATAACCTTAATGACGCGCTGGGCAAGCGCTGGACGCCCTCTCGCTTGCAAATGCCGGGCATATGCGCTTTGCCAACGGCGATGCGACGCCTTATTGCGCCCCTGATCATCGCCATGAGCATAGCCACGCCAGCCATCGCGCGGGATTCGCTGGGCGTTTTCGAACGCTGGGGCGCCTTTCGCGACCCGGCCGGCCCCCGCTGCTTCGCGATTGCGCAGCCGGTGAAGCCCGACCGCTCCGCCGCTTTCGCCGCCATCGGATATTGGCCCGCCCGGCATGTGCGCGGACAGGTCAACCTGCGCCTCAGCCGTCAACGGCGGCCTGACACGCCGGTGCGGCTGGCGGTCGGCGACCGGCGCTTCACGCTGGTTGCGGGCGCGGCCGACGCCTGGGCCGCCGACGCCCGCGCCGACGCGGCGATCATCGCCGCCATCCGTTCGGGCACATCCATGGCGGTGGAGGCTACAGACCGTTCGGGCCGCATCTTCGCCGACGCCTATGCCCTGCGCGGCGCGGCGACGGCCATCGACGCCGCGGCTTTGGGTTGCGCGCGGCGGCGCTGAGCGCCTGCTTCCACAATCGCGGAAAATGCATTATGGGCGGCGGATGCAGACAGCCGCCAATCCCTTGATGCCGATCCCCGGCCTTATCGACCCTGTGCCCGTGCCGCGCGCGGTGACGCCGCGGGAGGATGGGCGCGTCGACCTGATGGGGCTGGCGCGCGACCAGATTCGGGCCGTGCTGGAAAGCGCGGGGCTGGACGCGAAGCAGGCCAAGCTGCGTTCGAAACAGCTTTTCCACTGGCTCTATCATCGCGGCGAAACCGATTTCGAGGCGATGACCGACCTTGCCAAGCCGATGCGTGGATGGATGGCGGCGCGCTTCGTCGTCGGCCGCCCGACCGTGGTGGAAGCCCAGGTGTCGAGCGACGGCACCCGCAAATGGCTGCTCCGTTCCGACGACGGGCAGGATTATGAAATGGTCTTCATCCCCGACGCGGACCGGGGCACATTGTGCGTGTCGAGCCAGGTCGGCTGCACGCTCAACTGCCGTTTCTGCCACACCGGCACGATGCGGCTGGTCCGCAACCTGACGCCGGGCGAGATCGTGGGACAGGTGATGCTGGCCCGCGACACGCTGGGCGAATGGCCGCGCGGCAATATGGGCGGCGCGGCCGAGGATGAGGATGAGGACGCCCCCCAATACTCCACCGACGGGCGGATGCTGACCAACATCGTGATGATGGGCATGGGCGAGCCGCTCTATAATTTCGATCATGTGCGCGATGCGCTCAAAGTGGTGATGGACGGCGATGGCCTGGCCCTCTCGCGCCGCCGCATCACCCTGTCGACCAGCGGCGTGGTGCCGATGATGGCGCGGGCGAGCCAGGAAATCGGCGTGAACCTCGCCGTCTCGCTCCATGCCGTGACCAAGGAAGTGCGCGACGAACTCGTCCCCCTCAACCGCAAATATGGGATCGAGGAACTGCTCCAGGCCTGCGCCGATTATCCCAGAGCCAGCAACGCCCGCCGCATCACATTCGAATATGTGATGATCAGGGACAAGAATGACAGCGATGCCGATGCGCGCGAACTGGTCCGCCTGATCCGCAAATATAAGCTCCCGGCGAAGGTCAACCTGATCCCCTTCAACCCCTGGCCGGGCACGGATTATGAATGTTCGACGCCCGAACGCATCCGCGCGTTCAGCAGCATCGTGTTCGAAGGCGGCATCAGCGCCCCGGTGCGCACGCCGCGCGGGCGCGACATCATGGCCGCCTGTGGCCAGCTTAAATCGGCGAGCGAGAAGAAAAGCCGGGCCGAGCTGGACCGACTGGCCGCCGAAAAACAGGCCGCGCTTGGTTGACGCCACCTTGCCGCCGCGATAGCGCCAATCGCATGGACCGCCAGAACGCCCCTGCCATTCAACAAACCCTGCCTTGTGCGGGGCCGCTGGCGTGGGCGTGGGAAAGAGTGGGCGGCTGAAGAGCCTTCCCGCCGATCCTGCCAAACCATGATCCAGCAAACCCCGCCCGAACGGCGGGGTTTTTCTTTGCCCGTCGTCCGGGCATGATGAAAGGACGCACTGATATGACGACGACGACGAACGAAGCGGAAATAGAGCGAATCGCGACCGGCTTTTGCGATCACAGCCTGCCCAAAGAGGAATGGACCCATGCCGCCCATTTTTCGACGGCGCTATGGCTGATGATGAAGCGGCCGGATGTGAACCCGGAACGGGACATGCCGGACATGATCCGACGCTATAATGAAAGCGTGGGCGGCGTGAACAGCGACACGTCCGGTTACCATGAAACCATCACGCAAGCGTCGCTGCGCGCGGCCCGTGCGCTGATCGCCACACTGCCCGCCGGTGCGGGCGTGGCCGAAGCCTTCGCCGCGCTGATGGGCTCGCCATTGGGCGACAAGGACTGGCCCCTCGCGCACTGGACACGCGAGCGGCTGATGTCGGTGGAGGCGCGGCGGGCATGGATGGAGCCGGATCTCAGGCCGCTGGCCGAATGACCGGCAATAGAAAAGGGCGACCCGCAAGGGCCGCCCTTTCCCGTTCACACCGTTCCGAGAGGGATCAGAAACGGATGCCGAGGCCGGCGACGACCTGGTTGCGCTCCACATCGCCTTCGTAGTTCGAATAGCGATATTCGCCCTTCACGAACATGTTGCCGCCCAGCTTATATTCCAGGCCCAGGCCGGCGCGGATGCCGTCGCCATTGTCGCCGCCGAAACCGTCGGTTTCGATGCGGGCGTTGGTGTAGCCGACCTTGGCATAGGCAAGCGCCTTGTCGCCGATCACGAAGCCGACGCGACCGCCGACATAGATGTCGCGAGCAGCGTCTACGTCAACGCCGGCAACGGTGCGCTTCGCGGTCGAATCGGCGATTTCGGCTTCGACACCGAACACGGCCCCGCCAGCCTGGAAGTCATAGCCGAGGCCCAGACCATAGAGGACGCCGTCGGGCGTGCCCAGGCCGTTGCTGTTGGTGTCCAGCGAGTCATAACCGGCCAGAACTTCGGCGCGGGGGCCCGAGAAGGACGCGGCGTCCTGCGCCATGGCGGGAGCGGACACGGCAACGGCGGCAGCAGCAACGGCTGCGAAAATCACAGTCTTCATAGAAACCTCAATGTTCAAATATAAAGATGAAGAAACTCATCTTTTTTTCAATGATGATGCAAGGACTTCGCAATATTTGTTCAAAATCCTCCTGCACCTTCTGTATCTTATATGATCAGAAAGCTGTGACCTGCATCACGATCACGCAGGGCGCATTTAGGATCGACAGATTATTTTGCAAAGAGGCCTGTGCATTATTTTCAAGCAATTTCAGCCATGTGTTGCAAAACAGTGACATGCGCCGGAACAGGAAAGGCCGGAAGGACAGTAAAAAGCGCGCCCTTCCGGCCCATTTCGATCAGAAGCGAATGCCGAGGCCGGTCACCAACTGGTGGCGCGAGAGGCCCGCTTCATAGTTGGAATAGCGATATTCCCCCTTCAGGAAGATATTGCGGGCGAGGCGATATTCGAGCCCGGCGCCCAGACGCAGGCCATCGGCATTGCCGCCACCGCTGATCGTGCCGCCGCCTTCGCCACCGGCCGCCTCTTCATATTTGAACCGGGCGTTGGTGTAGCCAGCCTTGGCATAGGCCAGCGCCTTCTCGCTGATGGGAACGCCGATGCGCGCGCCGATATAGAGGTCGCGGTCGGTCACGGTGCGGCCAATGGCGTCGCTCTGTTTGGTGGTCGAATCGGACACTTCGCCTTCCAGACCCAGGATGACGCCGCCCATGGCGAAGTCGTAACCGGCGTTAAGGCCATAAAGCAGGCCGTCAGCCGACTTCGCGCCATCGGCATCGACATTGTCATAGCCGGTAATGATCTCGACGCGCGGGCCAGTGAAGGCGGATGTTTCCTGAGCGAATGCCGGAGCCGAAATGAAGCATAGAGCGAACGAAGCAACAAAAATCGTGATCTTTTTCATATTACCCATCTCTAATATTAGTCGAACGACCAAAATGATTGACAGGCGACCTGAGTTTACATCCCTGGATGGAGGATATTATTATTCTAAATTAATCCATCATTACAAATCGACTATTTGGTTCCCTTGCGGAGCGGCCACTGCCTCAACGAAGGAGTTCATGGCTATGGCGATTCGACAAACAACATCAACGATGACGCGAACGACATGATCGCGGGTGACGTCCCGCCGCTTTCGGGATAATCTCGCCATCATGGAGCCTGCGCCCGCCTCTCCCCCCGACTATGCCAAGCGCCATCGCCTCTCGACGCGCCTGTGGCACTGGCTGAACGCCCTGCTGCTCTATGTGCTGTTCACCAGCGGCCTGGGCATCTTCAACGCTCATCCCCGACTCTATTGGGGGCAATTTGGCGCCAATTTCGACACGCCCTGGCTGGTGCTGGACCGTTTCCCCGGCTGGATCACCCTGCCCGCGCTTTATAATCTGGCGATGTCGCGCCACTGGCATCTGACCGCCGCCCCCATTTTCGCCTTCGCCCTGCTCGCCTATATGCTCTGGAGTCTGGGCAACCGGCATGTCGCGCGCGACCTGGCGTTCAACCGCGCCGAACTCGCCCCGCGCCAAATATGGCGGGACATCATCGACCATGCCCGGTTGCGATTCCCGACCGGAACGGCGGCGCTGCGCTACAATGTCCTGCAAAAGGGCAGCTATGTGGCGGTCATTTTCATCCTGTTGCCGCTCATCATCCTGACCGGCCTCACCATGTCGCCGGGCATGAACGCGGCCTGGCCCTGGCTCGTCGACCTGTTCGGCGGGCGGCAATCGGCGCGGACCATCCATTTCCTGACCGCCTTCGCGCTCGCCGCCTTCTTCGTCGTGCATATCGCAATGGTGCTGCTGGCGGGGCCGTTCAACGAAGTGCGCTCCATGGTAACCGGATGGTATCGCGTGCCGAAGGAACGGGCATGAGCATCATCATCACCCGCCGCGCACTGGTGCTGGGCGCCGCCGCGACGCTGGCCGGATGCGACCGGCTGGCCAGCAACGCCACCATCCGCCGCGCGCTGTTTTCGGCCGAGAATTTCCATCAATGGGCGCAACGCAGCCTGATGGCGCGCAACGCCATGGCCCGCGAGTTTCACCCCGACCAGATTTCGCCCATCTTCCGCGCCAACGGCACCGCCAACCCCAACACCCCGGAATATAAGGCGCTGTGGCGCGGCGGCTTTGCCGACTGGCGGCTGCGCGTCACGGGCCTTGTCGACCGGCCGCTGTCCCTGTCGCTGGCGCAATTCCACGCCATGCCCCATCGCGAACAGATCACCCGCCATGATTGCGTGGAAGGGTGGAGCGCCATCGGCAAATGGCGCGGCGTGCCCCTGTCGCTGATCCTGAACGCGGCGCGGATGCGCGACACGGCCCGCTATATCGTGCTGCGCTGCGCCGACGACATGGGCGGGGGCAAGGCCTATTATGAAAGCATCGACATGGTCGACGCCTTCCACCCGCAAACCATCCTGGCCTTCGCGCTGAACGACCGGCCGCTGAGCGTCGCCAACGGCGCGCCGCTGCGCCTGCGGGTCGAGCGACAATTGGGTTACAAGCAGGCGAAATATCTGATGGCCATCGAAGCGGTGAACAGCCTGTCGCAAATCGGCCGGGGCAAGGGCGGATTCTGGGAAGACCATGCGGGCTATGACTGGTATGCCGGCATTTGACCATCTCCCTCCCAACTGACAGTCTGGACCCATGAAGCTATTGGACCGCGTTCTTGGTCGACTGGTGCGCAAGGGCCAGTTGAGCATCCTCTATGCCGACGGCCGCCGCGCCACTTTGGGGCAGCCCGACCCCGATTTTCCCACCATGGCGATGCGCTTTGCCGACCGGCGCGTACCCATGGACATCATCCGCGATCCCCGTCTCGGCCTGGCCGAAGCATGGATCGACGGGCGGATTGTGCTGGAGGGCGGGTCGATCATGGATCTTGTCTCCATGGTGCGCGCCAACAATGCGTGGGAGGATGGCCGCGCCATCAGCGACAAGGGGCCGTTCGCCCGCAGCTTCAAATCCTTCCGCCAGCGCGTCTGGCGGGCCAATCACCGTTCGCGGTCAAAGGCAAATGTCGCCCATCACTACGATCTTTCGGGCGCTCTCTACGCGCTGTTCCTTGACCGCGACCGCCAATATAGCTGCGCCTACTGGCCCGACGCCGACAATGAAGCGGGCATCGGCCTTGACCAGGCGCAGGAGGACAAGAAGGCGCATATCGCCGCCAAGCTGCACCTTAAACCGGGCATGAAGGTGCTGGACATTGGCTGCGGATGGGGCGGCATGGCGCTCTATCTCCACCGCATGTGCGGCGTCGACGTGACCGGCATCACTTTGTCGGAGGAACAGTTGAAGGTTGCGCGCCAGCGGGCGCAGGATGCGGGCGTCGCCGATCATGTCCGGTTCGAACTGATCGACTATCGCGACATGCAGGGCCAGTTCGACCGGATCGTGTCGGTGGGCATGTTCGAACATGTCGGCACCGCCCATTATCGGGCATTCTATACCAAATGCCGCGACCTGCTGACCCGTGACGGGGTGATGCTGATCCACACCATCGGCCGGGTCGACGGGCCGGGCATCACCGACGCCTTCACCCAGAAATATATCTTCCCCGGCGGCTATATTCCGGCGCTATCCGAAATGATCCAGGGCAGCGAAGGCACGCGCCTGATGGTCACGGACGTGGAGGTGCTGCGCATCCATTATGGCCTGACCATCCGGGAATGGTACAAGCGGACGGAAGCCCACAAGGCGGAGATCATCGCCCTGTATGACGAGCGCTTCTATCGCCTGTGGACCTTCTACCTCGCGGGCGCGGCGACGGTGTTCGAACATGGCGGCATGGTGAACTACCAGGTCCAATATGTGCGCGACCGCCGCACATTGCCCATCACCCGCGACTATATGGCCGAGGCGGAAGCGGACCTGCGACGGGCGAGCGTCGGGTGAACGGCCGCTGACAATCCCGTTCCCGGTCAATTCAGCCCGAATCGGGCAATTTCCCTCCTGCTCCACCGGACGCCCGGCGGACGCAGACAGGAGAGTTGGATATGACCATGTTCTGGAAAGGCGCGGCGGCGCTGTCATTGGCGATCACCGGGATGACCATGGCGGCGCCCGCCGCGCAGGCGCATGACCGCGATCATCGCGCGGGCTGGCGCGACGGCCATCGCGACAACTGGCGCGGCTATCGCGAATACCGGTCGCACCGCGACTGGCGGCGGGACCGGCGCGACTGGCGACGCCATTACGCCTATCGCAACCAGTGGCGCGATTATCGTCGCCATTGCTGGACCGAATGGCGTTATAGCCCCTATTCCTATCGTAACATCCGCGTGCGCATCTGCCGCTGATCCGGCGGGCGGCGTGACCGTGCAGGGCGCGCCGTCCCCGTTGAAGACGCACGGCCGATAGGGCATGGTCGCGCCATGACCGATCCCATGCCTGTCATTTACAGCCTGCTTGCGGGCCTGCCCATCCTGCTCATCCATCTGGCCAGCGCCACCATCGTCTGGCTGGCGGCGCTGGCGCTATACATGTGGATCACGCCGCATGACGAATTTGCTCTGATCCGCGCGAGCAACCAGTCGGCGGCGATCTCGCTGGGCGGCGCGGCCATCGGTCTGGCGATCCCGCTGGGCTTCTGCCTCGCCGCCTCCGTCAATGTGTGGGACATTGTGATCTGGGGCAGCGTCACGCTGGTCCTACAACTCATCGCCTTTCGCGCAGTGGATTTCCTGCTGGGCTCGCTGTCCCGCCGGATCGAGGAGGATGAACGGTCCGCCGCCATCTTCCTGGCGATGATGAAGGCGGCCATCGCCTGCCTGACCGCCGCCGCCGTCGCCGGATAAGCCCATGGCCCAGCGCCGTTCGGGCTGCCTTCCGCTGATATTGGGGCTGATCCTGATCGCGGTCTGGGTCGGCGGCGAGGAAAGCGACCTGCCGCCGCTCCAGACAGAGGCGTTCGATCCCCGCTCGCCGCGCCGCCCGCTGCCGCAATTCGAACGCGAAACCTATGTCATTCAGGATCGCGACGGGCCGGCGCGCGACAGCATGGGCACCGCCTTTGTCGTCGACAGCGACGGCGTATGGCTGACCGCCGAGCATGTCACCCATGGCTGCGCCCGTTTCGGGCTCGAGGAGGACGGCATGCCCATCGCCGTTTCGCGCGTGTTGGAAAGCCGCGAGGCGGACGTCGCTCTGATCCGGGACGGACAGCAAAGCGTCGCCATTTTGCCGCTGACCGCACGAGCGCCCGAGCCGGGCGGTCTCGGTTATCATATGGGTTTCCCGGCGGGGGAACCCATGGTCGTGCAATCCGAGCTGATCGGCGCGGCCGACGCGCGCCGGGGCATGGCCGACAGCGCGGAACCCGTGCTGGTATGGGCCGAACGCAGCCGCCAGCCCGAACGCGACGGCACGCTCAGCGGCATCAGCGGCGGCCCCACGCTCGGCGAGGACGGGCATGTCGTGGGCGTCAACAGCGCGTCGACCGACCGGCGCGGCCGGGTGCTGACGACTGATCCGGCCGCGGTTATACGGCTGGTCGAGGCCGCCCGCGCCGTTGACGAGCGCGCGCAACCCCGGCCGATTGCGGGACTGTCAGACGCCGACCGGCAATTCCGGCAATGGCTGGCCAGCGGCATCATCCGCCGCGCCTTTTGCGATGTCGACGATTGACGCAGGCGATGACGAGGGGGTAGGCAGCGCGCCGGAAAATACAGGATTTGCCAGCATGACCGATACACCGCCCGACCGCCTTTCCACCAATCCGCGCAGCCCCCATTTCGACATGGATGTTCTGAAGCGCGGCATCGGCATCCGGTTCAAGGACCGCGTTCGCAACGATGTCGAGGAATATAGCATTTCCGAAGGCTGGATCCGCGTCGCCGCCGGCAAGACCCGCGACCGCCACGGCAACCCGCTGACCATCAAGCTCAACGGCCCGGTCGAAGCCTGGTTCGAAACCCCGGCCGAAGGCGAAGCGGAAACCGCCGAGGACTGATCGCCGGTCCCGGCCTTTTCAGTCCTTGGGCCGGGACGCCTTTTCCACCAGCCCAGACACGCCCTCGCGCCGGTCCAGCTCATTGAGCACGGCGTCGAGCGGCAGGTCGATGTCAGCCAGCAGCACCAGCAGATGGAACAGCAGGTCGGCGGCCTCGCCGGTCAGCCCCTCGCGGTCGTCCTGCATCGCGGCGATCACCGACTCGACCGCCTCCTCGCCCAGTTTCTGGGCGATCTTGGCGCGGCCCCGCGCCGTCAGCTTGGCGACATAGGATGTCGACGGGTCTGCCGTCCGGCGGGCCTTGATCGTCTGTTCAAGCTGGTGAAGGGTCGCGCGCATGGGGCGCAGATGCCGCCCGATGGCCGCCAGCGTCAACAGCAAAATAGGGTCGGACGGCGATCAGGCCGCGCGCACGGCCACCCCCGCCGCCGCCAGCGCCCGGTGGGCGTCGGCGATCGTGTGCTGGCCGAAGTGGAAGATCGACGCCGCCAGCACCGCGCTGGCATGGCCGATGGTGACGCCTGCGACCAGATGGTCGAGCGTGCCGACGCCGCCGCTGGCGATCACCGGCACCGACACCGCGTCGGCAATGGTGCGGGTGAGTTCGAGATCATAGCCCGCGCGCGTGCCGTCGCCGTCCATCGACGTGACCAGCAATTCGCCCGCGCCCAGTTCGGCGAGGCGCAACGCATGTTCAACCGCATCGACGCCGGTCGCCTTGCGCCCGCCATGGGTGAAGATTTCCCAGCGCCCCTCGCCCACGCGGCGGGCATCGACCGACCCCACCACGCATTGCGCGCCGAAACGGTCGGCGATGTCGGCCACCAGTTCGGGCCGGGCGACCGCCGCGCTGTTCACCGCCACCTTGTCCGCGCCTGCGAGCAGCAGTTCGCGCGCATCCTCCGGGCTGCGGACGCCGCCGCCGACCGTCACCGGCATGAAACAGACCTCCGCCGTGCGCCGCACCACATCCAATATGGTGCCGCGCGCCTCATGCGTGGCGGTGATGTCGAGGAAGCAAAGCTCGTCCGCACCCGCGGCGTCATAGAGCCGGGCCTGCTCCACCGGATCGCCCGCATCGGCAAGGTCGACGAAATTGACGCCCTTCACCACCCGGCCATTGGCCACATCGAGACAGGGGATGACGCGGGTGCGGACAGTCATGGATCGGACTTTCGTGTCGGGCAGGGAATCAGTGTGCGCCCACTAAGCGACGAGGCGTCCCGGTTTCAACGACTCTGACGCTTCACAGCACGCCCTTGAACGTGTCGCACTGCGCCAGATCGCCGGTCGACAGTCCCTTGCGCAGCCATTCCATACGCTGGGCGCTGCTGCCATGGGTGAAGCTGTCGGGCATGGGCCGTTGCCCGGCTGAGCGTTGCAGCGTGTCGTCGCCGATCGCCTCGGCCGCGCGCATCCCTTCCTCCAGGTCGCCCGGCTCCATCAGATTCTGGTCGCGCGCCGCCCACACGCCGGCATAGCAATCGGCCTGCAATTCCATGCGGACCTGAAGGGCGTTGCCCTCCGTCTCACTGGCATTGCGCTGGGCCGCGCGCACCTTGTCGGACAGGCCGGTGATCGTCTGGATATGGTGGCCCACCTCATGCGCGATGATGTAGCCGATGGGGAAATCGCCCGGCGCGTTGAAGCGGGTCTCCATTTCCCTGAAGAAATCGGTGTCTAGATAGATTTTGCGGTCGGCCGGGCAATAGAATGGCCCCATGGCCGATTGCGCCGCGCCACAGCCCGACATGCCCGACTGGCTATAGAAGACAAGGGTCGGCGGCGGGTAGCTTTCGCCCTCGCTCCTGAAAATTTCCTCCCAGCGCCGCTCGGTCGACCCCAGGACGCGCAGCGAAACGCGCTGGACATCGGTCAGTTGCGACGGCGAAGGCTTGCTGCTCTCCACCTGGGGGGAAGGGCCGACTCCGCCGCCGCCCAGCAAGGACAGCGGATTGACCCCCATCACCACCATGATGACCAGCACGACGGCTATGCCGCCACAGCCGAACCTGCTGCCGATTAACGGCAACAGCATGCCCAGGCCGCCGCCCATTCCGCCGCCAAAGCCGCCGCCACGGCCGTCCTGCACCTCGAAATGGGTGCTTTCCTGTTCGTCGTCGAGCCGCATCGCATCATCACTCCCGCCGGGGTCGCCCTGCCTATGCCACCGCGAAGGATCACCGCACAAGCCATGCGACGTCCCAAAGGACATGACAATGCGTTGGCATGGACCGGATAATCGCTATATTGCTCCGCACATGCTCGACAGATCCTCATCGCAACGCCACCGGCGCGCGCCCAACCCACTGCCGCTCCCCAAGCAGGTCGCCCTCCTCCTTCAGGGCGGCGGCGCGCTCGGCTCCTTTCAGGCCGGGGTTTATGAACGGCTCGACGAACTGGGCGTCGATGTTACCTGGGTCGCGGGCATATCGATCGGCGCGGTCAACGCCGCGATCATCGCCGGCAATCCGCCGCACAAGCGGCGCAGCCGGTTGCGCAAATTCTGGAACACGGTGTCGGGGGGGATGCCCAACATCATCCTGCCCGAAATCGACCATATCCGCGAAGCCGTGCATCTGATGGCGGCGGGCACGGTCGCCACCTTCGGCGTGCCGGGCATGTTCCGCCCGCGCCTGTGGCCCGCGCCGCTGATGCCGGAGGGGACAGCGGGCGCGATCAGCTTTTATGACAGCGCACCGCTCAAGCAGACGCTGGACTCCTGCGTCGACTGGGATTTGCTGAACGATGGCCCGGTCCGCCTTGCGGTCGGCGCGGTCGACGTGGAAAGCGGCAATTTCGCTTATTGGGACACGCGCGGGCCGGGCGGCAACACCCGCATCGACGCGCGGCACATCATGGCGTCGGGCGCCCTGCCGCCCGGATTGCCGCCGGTCGAAATCGACGGGCGCTGGTATTGGGACGGCGGCATCGTGTCCAACACCCCGCTCGCCCATGTACTGGACCATCAAACCGACGACATGCTGGTGTTTCAGGTCGACCTGTTCCCCGCCGAAGGGCCGATGCCGCGCCAGATGACCGACGTCTATTCGCGCACGAAGGATATTCAATATTCCAGCCGCACCCGGCAGGTAACCGACCAGTATCTGCGCCTGCGACGCGAACATGGCGCGATGCAGGCTCTGCTGGACAAGCTGCCGCCGGAATTGCGCGACGATCCCGATGCGCAGCGCCTGCGCGCCATGCTCGATCGCGGCGCGGTCAACATCGTCCACCTCATCTATCGCAGCCGCAACTGGGAAAGCGGCGCGCGCGACTTCGAATTTTCGCGCACGACCATGCTCGACCATTGGGCGCAGGGCCGCGACGCGGTGGAGGAAGTGATGCACAAGGGCGATTTGATCGCCCGCAACATCCTGGACGGGAAAAGCGCCACCTTCGATCTCGACGCGCCCGACCATCTGAAGGAGAAAACGGCATGAGCACAGGATTTCTAGCCGGCAAGACCGCCCTCATCACCGGGTCGACATCGGGCATCGGCCTTGCTTATGCCAAGGCGCTGTCGGCGGAAGGCGCCAATATCGTCATCAATGGTTTCGGCGATGCGGAGGCGATCGAGCGGGAACGGCTGGCGCTCGAAGCGCTGAGCGGCGCAAAGGCGGTCTATTCGGGCCACGACCTGACCAAGGTTGATGAAATCGAGGCGATGATGAAGGAAGCCGCCGGCGCCTTTGGCGGCGTCGACATCCTCATCAACAATGCGGGCATGCAGCATGTCGCGCCGGTCGAGGAATTTCCGATCGACAAGTGGAACCTCATCATTGCGCTCAACCTCAACAGCGCGTTCCACACCACGCGGCTCGCCGTGCCCTATATGAAGGCGAAGAAATGGGGCCGGGTCATCCAGACCGCGTCCGCCCATTCGATGACCGCCTCGCCCTTCAAAAGCGCCTATGTCACCGCCAAGCACGGCCTGTTCGGCTTTACCAAGACGATCGCGCTGGAACTTGCGACGTTCGGCGTCACCGCCAACTGCATTTCGCCCGGCTATGTCTGGACACCCCTGGTCGAAAACCAGATCCCCGACACGATGAAGGCGCGGAACATGACCCGCGAGCAGGTGATGAACGACGTGCTGCTGGCCGGGCAACCGACCAAGCAGTTCGTCACCGTGGATCAGGTGGCGGCGATGGCGCTGTTCCTTTGCCGTGACGAGGCGGCCAACATCACCGGCTCCAACATGATGGTCGACGGCGGCTGGACCGCCCAGTAAAATATCCATGTGAATCAATATCCGTCCGGATCGCCGCGAAGAGCGAACGGATGGGGAGGGGAGGCGAGAATGAGGGCTGCAAGAGCGCGAATCGTCGCGCGGCGGTCTTTCCACTGGCGTTCATTAACCCCGCCGCCATGGCTCGTCGTTGCTCTTCTGGTGTTCGCGGCCTGCCTATTCGGCATATTGACGCGCCCTTTCGGCCTTTTGGCGACGTTCTGGCCCGCCAACGCGATTATGCTGGGCTATATGCTGCGCCATCCCGACGCCGCGCGTCCCTTCGGTTGGATCGCGTCGGCCGGAGCGTTCATGGCCGCTGATCTGCTGACCGGCTCATCGCTGCAAGTCGCCGCCTTGCTCAACTGTGGAAACATGGTCAGCATCGGTATCGCCTATCTGGTGTTGAGGCGATTGCCACAGGATGTGATCCGGCTCAGGCAACCCATGTCGGTGCCCTGGCTGTTCGCGGGCTGCGCGGCTGGTGGAGCGGTGGCCGGTCTCGTTGGTATGGCGGCGAATCCGATCCTCTTTGGCGGCGGCATGTGGCGCGGTTGGCAGTTCTGGTTCACCACAGAATTGGTCAATTATGTCACGGTGCTGCCGATGGTGCTGGCCTTCCCATCCCGGCCGCGCCCGCCCGTCCGCAAACCGGCCATGTCGCTGCGCCAGTTGGCTCCCCTGATCGCGCTCATCTATTCCTGCCTCGCTGCGAAGCTAGTCGGCGGGCCGGGCGCGATAGCCTTCCCCGTGCCGGCGCTACTATGGTGCGGTCTTTCCTACCCGGTTTTCCGAACCTGCATATTGACGGCGTTCTGCGGTTACTGGGCCATGGAAACCCTGGCGAATCAATATATCCTCCCGGCCGAGCAGACGTCCGATGCGTTCAATCTGGTGTCGTTCCGGCTCGGTTTGTCCATGTTGTTCATTGCACCCATCATGCTGACGTCGATCACCGCCAATCGTAACGCGGCCTATGACATGCTGATGCACGCCGCCAACCATGACGGCCTGACCGGCATCGCCAACCGCAATGCATTCATGCACAGTGCGCAGACTATATGCCGTTCCGGCGATCCTGCGGGCGCCCTGCTGATGCTGGACCTGGATTTCTTCAAATCGATCAACGACCGATATGGTCATGCGGGTGGCGACGCTGTACTGATCGGCTTTGCCCAACGGGTGCGCGAATGCCTGCGCGGTTGTGATCTGTTCGGCCGTGTAGGCGGCGAGGAATTCGCCGTGCTCATTCCGAATTGTTCGCGACCAGGGGCGATATTGGTTGCAGAGCGCATCCGGCAGGCCCTGAACGACCATCCGATTATCCTGAGCGATAGCCGGAAAATCCATATTACCGCGAGTATCGGCGTCGCGATGGCGGAGGCCGACATGTCCGCCGACATAGGGCAACTGATGGCGCAAGCCGATGATGCGCTGTATCGCGCCAAAAGCGCAGGGCGAAATCGGATTGAAATGGCCGACTAAATCCGGTTCAACGGATAAAGGGCCGTCATCACGCTATCCCGATATCGTGCATTGCGGCCAGCAAGGGAGATCATCAAGATGCGCCATGCGCTCGCGGCCGTTCTGGCCGCTTTTTCCATTTCGTCCGTCGCCCAGACCGCGCCCGCCAGCCCGGCGCCCGGCCCCATTGCACAGGCCGTCGCCGCCGACATGGGCGACCTGATGACGCTGTATCGCGACCTTCACGCCAATCCGGAACTGTCCGAGCATGAGGTGAACACGGCCGCGAAGCTGGCGAAGCGCCTGAAGGCCATGAAATTCGATGTGACAGAGAAAGTCGGCGGCACCGGCGTCGTCGCGGTGATGAGGAACGGCTCCGGCCCGGTGCTGCTGATCCGCGCCGACATGGACGGATTGCCCGTGGTCGAACAGACCGGCCTGCCCTTTGCCTCGAAAGTCCGCACAAAGACCCCCGAAGGCGTGGAGACCGGCGTCATGCACGCCTGCGGCCACGACACCCACATGACCGCCTTCATCGAAACCGCCAAATTGCTCTCGTCGATGAAGGACCAGTGGCAGGGCACGCTGGTGATGATCCTGCAACCCGCCGAGGAAGTGGGCAAGGGCGCCCGGATGATGCTGGAGGACGGGCTTTATACCCGCTTTCCCCGCCCCACCCATGCCATCGCCTTTCACGACGCCGCCAATCTGTCGGCGGGAGTCATCGGCTATACGCCCGGCTATGCCCTGGCCAATGTCGACAGCGTCGACATCGTGGTGAAGGGCGTGGGCGGCCATGGCGCCTATCCGCAAACGACCAAGGATCCTATCGTGCTCGCAGCGCGGATCGTCACCTCGCTCCAGACGCTGGTCAGCCGCGAACAGGAGCCGCAGGATCCCGCCGTGGTCACCGTCGGCAGCTTCCAGGCGGGCGCCAAGCACAATATCATTCCCGACGAGGCCCGGTTGCTCCTCACCGTCCGCAGCTATTCCGATGAAACGCGCGAGCGGCTCATCAAAGGCATCGAACGCATTGCGCGCGGCGAGGCGATCGCCGCCGGAATGCCCGAAGACCATATGCCAAAGGTGACCGTGAAGGATGAATTCACGCCATCCACCTACAACCCGCCAGCCTTTGCCGAGACGATGGCGGGCAAGTTGCGGGCGCATTTCCCGGCAGAGCGCGTGGTGCAGACCCCGGCCGTGATGGGCGGCGAGGATTTCGGGCGTTTCTATCGCGCCGACAAGAGCATCAACAGCTTCATCTTCTGGGTGGGCGGCGTGCCCGCCGACCAGATGGCGAAGGCCAGGGCGGGACAGATCAGCCTGCCGTCGATCCACAGCCCCTTCTGGGCGCCGCAAGCCGACAAGGTGATCGGCACCGCCAGCGAGGCGATGACCGTGCTGGCGCTGGACATTCTAAAGAAGGATTGAAGGGTGGCGCGCGAGCATCTCAGCATGAATTTTACAAATGGATCACGGCAGGCCATTCGAATCGAATCAATATAGCGCCATAAATTTTAATTCGATCCTGTCAAAGTTTGATAAATAACGTCTGATTTTGTCCCATAAAGCCATTTTTGACATATTTTTGTCTATTTTTCAACTAAATAGAAAAAATCTCATTTCCCCAATAAAATGTTTATATATCATCAGTATGATGTATATTCTATTTCGTATCGGTTTGCATTGGAGGTAATCCATGCGGAGGCGAATTCATACTCTCGTTGCAACAACTTCCATATTGTGCGCGCTGTCAATTCCGGAAATCGCGAACGCCAGTTGGCTCAGCGAAATTACCGGTATTGATATCGACCTCAACAGAGGAACAGTCCGCGTCAAGCCCCCCAATATTGGGGCGATCCCCGACGCCATTCGCAATCTGCCCAAGGATGTCGGCCAAGCTTTGATTAATCCTGCGGCACCCGCCCTAGCGACTGCAATCCGATTCTCGCGTGGTCAGGCGCTGAATCGCGGCGCCCAACCCATTCCACCGCATATCCGCCAGTATCTGGGCAACTATTTTCCGGCATCCATATTGGAAAAGGTGCGATGGACGACGGCGAACGGCATATCCATCGACGGGATGTTGAAAAACTGGTTTAATCAGGAAGGCGCCGTCACCCTCGACGAAGTCATCGTCTTCAGCAGCGCCGATTTGGCGATGGCCAACACCAATTCAACGGTGGAATTGTGGGCGCATGAATTGACTCATGTCATGCAATATCAAAATTCGGGCGTTGAGACATTTGCTTTTAACTATTCTGTCAATTTTCAGGGCATGGAATCCCAGGCCAGAGATAATGCGCGCATGATCATGGCCGCGATGACGCAAGGCAATCCCTATCAGCTACAACAACAGGCCGGCTCATTCGCGAGCCAGATTCCTTGGGCCAGTATCAACGAGCAAGCCCGACAGGCGATCAATCCGGTCAGTTGCATCTGGATAAACGGCTGGACGACGGGCAACGCCTGCCCGGTCGCCATCCGGGTCAGTGGGGTCATCATGGTCAACATGTATGGCCAGTCGATGACGATGCCGTGTAACGAACCCACCTGCGTCTACGGCCCCAATCAGAGCGGACCGCTGCTGTCGCCGCCGGGATGGAAAATTGTTGGAGTGACCGCCGCCTTTCAATTTTGAACGGGGGCGATAGCTGTCCTGCGCCGATTATTCACCTGTCAAACCGGGCGGTGCCCCTTGCGCCATTTCGTCAGCAGGTGCCGGGCCAGCATCATCGGCGGCATGCGCAGCAGATGGGACCGCAGGTAGAAGGCGAAGACCAGCCCCTTGCGCGTTTCGCGGCCCCAGCCGTCGCGCGCCAGCAGGCGGGCGATGAAGAGCCGGTCGGACCAGCGCAACCGGTGATCGACGGTGATGGGCGCGCGATAATCGGGCACCGGCGTGCCATAGAGGTGGCGCGCCAGCCGCAGCGCGCGGGCGATGGGTGCCGTCAATTGATGCCGGGCCGCCTCTTCATATACGCTGGCATAAAAATCCTCCTGCGCCGCGCTGAACTGCGTGCAGAGCAGGTGAATGTCCCACAAATTGCGCAACCCGCCCTGCATGTCGCCATCGGCCAGCATGTGCGCGGCCGCGTGGCAGACCATGGCGGCGGGCGACAGCAGATGAAGGCCATCGGGCAGCGTCACCGCATCCGCGATCAACGCCGCCGCATCGGGCCGGGGCCGGGCGGTCAGCGGCAGGATCGTGTGGTGCACGTCAATCATCCGGTCGCGTGTCGCATGGATCATCGGCGGCAATTCGTGCATCCACTGCCGGTAATAGGCGTCGTCATAGGGGTCTTCCTTGACCCATTCCCACCCGGCGGCGATCAGCGCGGCCTCCACTTCGTGCAGGGCGTCGCGCGGAACCAAAATGTCGAGGTCGCCGATAAACCGCCCCTGCCCGGCGTCCAGCCCGGCGGCAACATAGGCCGTGCCCTTGAGCAGCACGACCGGAACGCCCAGCGCCGCCAGCGCAACCCGCGCCCGGTCTGCTTCCCACAGGGCCTGTCGCCGCTCCCGCGCGGTATCGAGGAGCGCGTCGTCCAGCACCGCGCGCGCGGCGGCGGGCACGGGGCGGTCGCCGACGCGATCGGCGAGCGATCCGATCAGCCGCTCCGCCCGCGCCGCCGCGATCAGCGCATTCCACTGGCCGGGCGACAGCGCGTCGACGCTGGCCGGATCGCGCAGCGCGCGCACGAGCAGCATCGCGCTCATCCGCGCTGCGCCCAGAGTTGCTCGACCATCGCCATGCCTGCTTCACCACTGGGAAAGTCGATGGCGCAGGCGGGGACGGTGGCGACAAAGCGGGTCAGCGCATCGAAGCCCGCCTCGCCCAGCGCGACATAATTGGTCGACGCCTGCGTCAGCCGCATGAAGATTTCACCCTGCCCCACAGCCCGAACATCGGTTTCATGGCCGAAGCGCGGGAACAGCAGCATCGCGGGCGGCGCGCCCTCGCCCATGCGCGCGACGGCGTCGGCGCGGGGAACGAGGTGGCGGATATTCCCCTTCGCCGTGCCCATGAGCATCGGCCCCATACGCTCGGCAGGCACGTCTGCGGCCACGACGTCCACCGCCCGGTTCTTGAGCGAGACGAGGCGCGGAAAGGGCATGACATGACCGGTGACCAGATCGAGCAGCGCGAATTCATCGCCCAGCAGCCGCCAGCCCCGCTCGCCCAGTTGCGCCGCCAGCGTCGATTTGCCCGAACCGGATTCGCCGGTCATCACCAGCACCTGCCCGTCCTTCTCCACGCTGGAGGCATGGAGCAGCAGGTGACGGCGCCAGCCCAGCGCCATTTGCAGGTTCATGCCCATTTCTGCGGCCAGCAAGCCATGGGCCAGGCTCATCGGCGCGGCGTCGGCCAGACCATGGTCGCCAGTGATGAAGATCGACGGGCGCAGCCAGCGGCGCAGCCGCCCGGCCGGTTCCAGCCGCACGGTGAAATCGGCAACCGCGTCGGCGGGCCGGGGATAGGCGGCATAGAGCCGCTCCAGCGCATCAATGGGCGCGCGCCATGCGGACGCGATACGGAAGGTCGCGGGGCCGATGGTCAGCATGATTTGATGGGTCTGAAACAGCGGCAATGTCACAGCGCACGCACCAGCCCGATGGCCGCCATGTCGGCCAGATGCGCCGCGATGGCCGATATCGCCTGTTCGCGCGGACCAAGATCATGCGTTTGCGCCAGCCAGTCATGCACCGCCGCCGCGTCGCCATCTCCTCCGGCGCACAGCGCCTCCAATATTTCGGGCACGGGGCTGACGACCATGTGCGTCTGGCCGGAGGGGCGATGATAGAGCAGCACGATGTCGTCGAGTGGGCGCACGACCAGCGCCGTTTCCGGCTCCGCCCGATAATGCCCGTTCATCGCCCGATCACCGCCATGCCTGTGCGCCCTTCAAAACCCGCGTCACGACGCTGTAGCGCGGACAGGTTAAGCGGCCATCACTGTACGCGATTTATCGCGGCATTTGCAGCGAGGCGTAGCAGGTGAAGCCGCTGGCGCCCGACTGGAGTCGACGGATATAGTTGAGATAGGATTGATTCTGCTGATAGCTGGTCCCCGGCAGGGGACGGCCGCGCAGCGCCTGCTTCACCTGTTCGCCGGTGAAGGTGCGGCCCGCGCCCTGCACCGATCCGGGCGTGCCGACCGGCACCAGTTGCCCGTCCTGCGCGATGGCGACATTGCCGCGCGCGGGGTCGGGCACGGGAATGGTGCAGTTGAGCACCGACGCCGCCGTGCTGGCCAGCGCCGGACGGATGGACAGGATCGCCGACGCGGCGACCGCGCCGCCCATCAGCAATTGGCGACGCGAAGGCGCTGCTGGAGCGCTGCTTTCATCAGCCATCTGTTCGGGCGTTTCGTCGTTCATGTCCGCAATGATCCGATTACAGGCTTGCCAAAGCGTCAACAGCCGGGCCAATCCTGTCAGTCTTCGCAGCAATTCCCCGAATAATCCAGCGCGGTAACCATGAATCGATTGAGTCTGGCGCAAATCACCTGGTCGCTTGCGGTCCTGCTGGTCGCCACGGGCGGGGCGCTGGCGATGGGCGCGGCCATCCATCATATTGTGCTGCCGATATTGGCGGGCGTCGTCATCCTGGCGATCGCGGCGAACGCTGACATGCCCGCCACCGAACCCACCATCATGCTGGAGGAGTCGGTCGACATTGCCGACGACCCGGCCCTTACCGCGATGATGGAGGGCATCGACGATCCGCTGATGCTGATCGAAAAGGGCCGCATCGTGCGCGCCAACCGGGCGGCGCTGCGCTTGCTGGGCGCCCATGTGCTGAACGAGGACGCGCGCATCGCCATCCGCCATCCCGCCGCCGCCGAACGCCTGTCGAGCACCGCGCCGATGGCCGAGCCGGTGTCCATCGAACTGGTGGGGCTGGGCACGCGCGAGCAGCGATGGCAGATGCGGATCGCCCCGGTGGGCGAAGTCGGCGCCATGCGGCGCATGGTCCATCTGTCGGACCGGTCCGGCGCCTATGCCGCCGAGAAGATGCGCGTCGATTTCGTCGCCAACGCCAGCCATGAATTGCGCACGCCGCTGGCCGGCATATTGGGTTTCATCGAAACGCTGACCGACCCTGAACTGGGCCGGGACGAGGAGACCCGGCTGCGCTTCCTCAAGATCATGGACGGCGAAGCGCGGCGGATGCAGCGGCTGGTCGACGATCTCATGTCCCTTTCACGGATCGAGGCGGAGAAATATCGCGCGCCCGACAGCGTCATCGACCTGTCTGAACTGGTCGCCGAAGTGGTGAGCGTGTTCCGGTCAAGCCATGGCGATCGCGGCCGCGACGTTGTGATGGAGATCGCGCCGAGCCTGCCGCCAGTGCAGGGGGATCGCGCCCAATTGTCGCAACTGCTGCACAATCTGATCGGCAATTCGGCCAAATACGGGCGGCCGGGATCGCCGATACAAGTGCGCGTCGAGGATGGGCCGGGGGGCATGACCCGGCTGATGGTGGCCGATGAAGGCGAGGGCATCGGCCCGGATCACCTGCCGCGCCTGACCGAGCGTTTCTATCGCGTCGATTCCGGGCGCAGCCGCGCGATGGGCGGCACGGGCCTGGGCCTCGCCATCGTCAAGCATATCGTCGAGCGCCATCGCGGGCGGCTCGACATCACCTCGATGCTCGGCAAGGGCACGACGATCACCGTGCTTCTGCCCCGCGCCAGCGCGGCGGCGTCGACCGAAAAGGCCGACGCCTGATCCATAGTCAGCCCGACTTAGCGCCGGTCATGATCTCGATCGACGGCTTGTTGACCGCGTCGATCGTGCCATTGGCCAGCATCGCCTTGCCCATCGTCAGCGCCTCTTCCAGCACCTTGGGGTCATTGGCCGTCTGGCTCTGTCCGATCAGCGCGGACAGCAGCAGGTTTCTGGCCGCCGGGTCGTTCGGCTTGGCCGCGACAGTCTTGCGCGCCAGCGTGACGGCTTCGTCGTATAGGGGATCAGCCCCCGCCTTGTCCTGTGCGGCAAGTCTCGCATTGCCCAACTGGGTCAGAACGCCGGCAAACAGATTGCGGCTCGTCTCGTCATCGGGCTTGGCCTGCGTCAGCTTGCGCCAATGGGGCACGGATTCGGCGAACAGGGCGATCAGCTTGTCGACCTTGCCCAGCGAGCCCTGGGCCGCAGCGTCGGCGTAAAGGGCGTTGGCGAGGAAATGAACATTGTCGATATTGTCGGGCTGCGCGGCCACGGCGGCGCGGATAGCGGGGAGCGCTTCTTCATATTTCGCGGCGGCAGTGGCGTTGTCGCCGGCCTGCTGCGCGCTCTGACCGGCGGTGAAGGTGGTGATCGCGGCGTTGAAGGCGGCGATCTGCTCGGGCGTCATCTGGGGCGCGGCGGTCGCGCTCTCGGCCGTTGCGGGTGGAGCATCGGCCTGCGCCAGCGCGGCGGCGGGCAGGGTCAGGGACAGAAGGGCGAATAATGTGGCCTTGGGCAATGCCAGGGTCTCCTCAAATCGTTACGACTCTTGCGGTCGCCGGTCCCGACAAGGTCGGGAGCCGACAGACTATCGTAACAAAGGAACGCCCCGGATCGTTCCGATCAGGCTCGATTCATCGCGCAAAAGGCCCGCGCCATGGAAAATTCGCGGGCGCGGCGGGCCGATCGGGCGCTCGCCTCGGCGTCCTCGCCCCATTGTTCGACGGCCCATGATTCGTCGATTTCCGACGCGGCCCAGACCATTGCAGGATCATGCCCGCCCTCGACCACCGCCAGGCCGCAGACCAGCGACCCGCTCAATGTGACCAATGTCGACAGGCCGGTCAGGATGAACGGGTCGAACGCGGCGACCGCCTGACCCAGCCGTTCGAGCGTCTCGTCCGGCTGGGCGACCGGGATGATCCCGCTCGTCACCGCAAAGGCGACATCATAGCGGCTGCGCGCCCAGTCGAGCAATGGATCCCACGCCGCCGCCTGCCGCGCGACCAGCGCGGCGGGGCCATCGGCGCGATAACAGAGCAGGTCGCTCGCCCCATAGCGCGCGACGCCGGCGGCAAAGGCCGCATGATTGGGCGCAACCTGATCGATGGCGGCGTTGGCAAGGCCGGTGAACGCCATGTCCTGCGGCCGCACCTCATCCCCCTGCGCCATCCATTCGGCGGCGACCGCATCGGCCAGCGCGCGGGTGGGCAGCGCCAGCGGCGCGCGGGCGGGCGTGCGCACCGGCCGCCCGTCGAGCAGCACCCGCCATCCGCCCTCGACGGGCTCGACCGACGCCTGCTTGTAAAAACGCTTCACTGCGGCGGCCTCTGGCGGAACAGCGCCAGCAGCAGCCGGGGCACGACGATGAACTGGAACAGGCCGACGACAACGAAGATGCCGCCCATCGCCTTGGCCTTCGTGCCCTGCACCCATCCGAAACGCTGCATCAGGATGAGGAAGCCGAACATCACGATGAACGCGCCCGACAGGCGGAACAGGCCGATGGCGAAGAATCGCTGGCGCGCGACCTTTTCGGGGTCGACGGGCGGCGGGGTGGAAAGATCGTCGGTCATGGCGCGCCGATATGGTCGCGAAGCGCGGCGCTGTCCATCGCTATGCAATGGGCTCCCGCCTCCACCAGTTCATCCGGGCTGTGATAGCCCCAGGCGACGCCGATGGCGCGAGCGCCAACCGCCAGCGCCATGTCGATGTCGAAGTGGGTGTCGCCCACCATCACCGTCGTTTCCGCGCTCGCGCCCGCTTCGGCGATGGCCTGCCACAACATGGAAGGATGCGGCTTGGACGGATGACGGTCGGCCGTCTGGAGCGTGACGAAATGCCGTTCGATGCCATGATGGGCAAGGCAGAGCGCAAGGCCCCGGTCGGACTTGCCAGTGGCGACACCCAGCAGCCAGCCGTCCGCGTCGAGCGTGCGGACCAGATCGGCCATGCCGGGATAAAGCGGTTCCGAAACGCCTTTTTCGCTGCGCAACTGCTGGAACGCCGCCTTGTAACGCTCCGCGAGATGATCGTGAAAATCCGCCTCCGCGCCGGGCAACAGACGCGCCATGGCGTTGGGCAGCGACAGGCCGACCACCGCCAGCGTCGCGACCCGGTCGGGCGGAATCAGCTTCGCTTCCTCGAAAGTCCGGGTCATCGCCGCGCAGATGCTGTGCTGGCTGTCGACCAGCGTCCCGTCGCAATCGAACACGACCAGCCGGTTGCTCATCCCTTGCGCGGCCTCCGGCCCCCATCCGGCCCAGCGCCCGATCTGCCGCCGGGTTTCCCGCCCGGCTTCGTTCCAGCCTTGTCCCCGGCCCCGCGCGAACGGCGTTCCCCGCGCTTTTCCTTGCGGAATTGCTTGGCATGGGCGCGCGCGAACTTCTTTTCCTGATCGCGGGTCGGCGTCCGGTCCACCTCGTCGTCCAGCAACAGGTCGCCCCGGTCGATGTCGAAGCCCAGATCGGCCAGGCTGGAGGCGAAATGCGGCGGCAGGTCCGCCGTCACGTCGATCCGCCCGTCATCGGGATGGTCGACGCGGATGCGACGGGCGTGCAGGTGCATCTTGCGGCTGATCGTGCCCGACAGGAAAGCGTCCTTGCCGCCATATTTGCCGTCGCCCACGATCGGATGGCCAATCGCCGCCATATGAACGCGCAACTGGTGGGTGCGGCCGGTATAGGGTTGCAATTCCACCCAGCAGGCGCGGTTGCCCGCCCGTTCGATGACGCGGTAACGGGTGCGCGCGGGCAGCCCTTCGGCCTCGTCCACATGCATCTTCTCGCCGCCCGTGCCCGGCTGCTTGGCGATGGGCAGTTCGATCATGCCGTCATCGATGCTGGGCACGCCCATGACCAGCGCCCAGTAGACCTTGCGCGCGGTGCGGCTGGAAAAGGCCTTGGCGAAATGGGCGGCGGCGCGGCTGGTGCGGCCGAGCAGCAGCGCGCCCGACGTGTCCTTGTCCAGCCGATGGACCAGCTTGGGCCGCTGGTCGAGTTCGAACATCAGCGCGTCGAGCAGGCCGTCGACATGCTCGGTCGTGCGGGTGCCCCCCTGGGTGGCGAGGCCGGGCGGCTTGTTGATGACGATGGCCTGCGGATCGCGATAGAGGACCAGGCTTTCGGCAAAGGCGATCTGGTCGTCGGTCAGAACCGGCCGGGCGGGCTTGCGCGCGGCGGGCGCCGCCTTCACCTCGGCCGGGGGCACGCGGATCATCTGCCCCTCGGCAATGCGGTCGCCCGGCGCGGCGCGCGCGCCGTCGACTCGAAGCTGTCCAGTGCGCGCCCAGCGCGACACGGTGTTGAAGCCGACATCGGGCAGATGCCGCTGGAACCAGCGATCCAGGCGAATGCCGTCATCGTCCATGTTCACGCGGAACTGGCGGACATCGCCAGTCGCGCCGCCCGCAGCAGGACGCGCAACGGCGGCGCGGGCGGGCGTTGAAACGGCCTGCGCAGCGGGGTTTTCCTCGCGCTTGCGGGCGACGGCGGCCTTCACCGCGCCGCGCGCAGGGCTGCGGTCGCCGCGCGGCTTGCCGCCCGGCCTCGGTCGGCCCTTGCCAGCAGGCGCCCTGCCCCCGCCCGCTTTTCCGCCGCCGCGCTTGCCGCCGCCCGGCGGTCCGTTGCGCCCCTTCATGCGACCGCCCTCACAACAGCCAGGCCCAGGCCGAGCGCGGCGATGGCGCCCGCGACCGAAGCCAGCACATAAGCCATGACCATCCATATTTCACCGCGTTCGATCATCAGCCAGCTCTCCAGGCTGAACGCGGAAAAGGTGGTGAAGCCGCCCAGCACGCCCACGGCCAGCAGCAATCGCCATGGCTCGCCCATGGTGGTGCGGGCGAGGATGCCCGCCATCAGGCCCATGGCGAAGCCGCCAAGCAGGTTGACCGCCAGCGTGCCCCAGGGGAAACCGGGGCCAAACCAGTGCATGGCCAGCCGCCCCAAATGATAGCGCGCCGCCGCGCCCAGCGCGCCGCCCGCCATGACAAGAAATGTTTGGATCATTGCGCGCCCCTACCGGGAATCGCGCATAAAGGAAACATCCGGCATCGCCATGGCCCGTGCGCCAGCCTCCGGCCGTGCGATCTCAGCCCCGGTCAGCCCGGCCCTGATAGCCAAAAGCCTCCCGCGCCAGTTCGACCACGGAGGGGTCGGCCTCCGGGAAATGCATCGGCGCCAGCTTTTCAAGCTGCTCCGCGACATGGGTCAGCGCGGCGATGCGCCCGGATTTGCGGTGATTATTGTCGATCACATGCCAGCGCGCATGTTTCATGTCGGTGCACGCGAACATGTCGTGCATGGCGTCCAGATAGTCCGCCCGGCGCGCGCGGTTGCGATAATCGTCGACACCGGTCTTCCACCGCTTCCATGGCGTCTCGATACGCTCGGCCAGTTGTTCGTCCTGCGTTTCCTGGGTGATGTGGACGAACAGCTTGATGATGTTGGTGCCCGCATCGATCTGCTGCTTTTCAAAGGCGTTGATCTCGTCATAGGCGCGCATCCAGTCGGCCTTCGAACACAGGCCCTCGACCCGCTCCACCAGCACCCGGCCATACCAGCTCCGGTCAAAGATCGCGATATTGCGGCTGGCGGGCAGGCGGGTCCAGAAACGCCAGAGATAATGGTGGGCGCGCTCCACTTCGGTCGGCGCGGCGATGGGGTGGACCTGATAATAGCGCGGATCCCAGTCGGCGCTCATCCGCTTGATGATGCCGCCCTTGCCTGCCGCATCCCACCCTTCCAGCAGGATGACGCTGCGCCGGTTGTGGATGATATGGGCGACCTGAACCTTGGCCAGCCGCTCCTGCAAAGCGGCCAGCGTTGCGTCATAATCGCCCTCGAACTTGGGCGCGGATTCATGGTCGGCAAGGTTGATGGTCAACGGCGTCCTCCATCCGGGTCGGGCGGAACAGGCTCGACCCGAACGGCGTCCGCGTCAACCCTTGGCCTGCGGCTCCACCACGCGGATATGGAGTTCGCGCAACTGCTTGAACTCGGCCGGGCCGGGCGCGCCCATCAGCAGGTCCTCGGCGCGCTGGTTCATCGGGAACAGCGTGATCTCGCGCAGGTTCTGCGCGCCGCACAGCAGCATGACGATACGGTCAACGCCCGCAGCCATGCCGCCATGGGGCGGCGCGCCGTACTGGAACGCGCGATAGAGGCCGCCGAAACGCTCCTCCACGTCCTGTTGGCTCAGGCCCACCAGTTCGAACGCCTTCACCATCGCTTCGGGCGACTGGTTGCGGATGGAGCCCGACGCGATCTCATAACCGTTGCAGACCATGTCATATTGATAGGCCTTGAGGGTCAGCGGATCCTGCGTGTTCAGCGCCTCCAGCCCGCCCTGCGGCATGGAGAAGGGGTTGTGGGCGAAATCGATCTTCTTCTCGTCCTCATCATATTCATAGAAGGGGAAGTCGACGATCCAACACAGTTCGAACCGGTCCTTGTCAATCAGGTCGAGCTGCTCACCCACGCGGATGCGGGCCAGGCCGGCGAGCTTGGCGGCTTGCGATTCCTTGCCGGCGGCGAAGAACACGCCGTCATTGGGGCCAAGGCCCAGCGCCGCGATCAGCTTCGCCGTCCGCTCCTCGCCATGATTCTTGGCGATGGGGCCGCCCGGCACGCCATCCTTGATGTTGATATAGCCAAGGCCCGAATAGCCCTCGCCCCGCGCCCAGTTGTTCATGTCGTCGAAGAACTTCCGGCTGCCCGCGCCCGCGCCCGGCGCGGGAATGGCGCGGATCACGCTGCCGCTCTCGACCAGCGAGGCGAAGATGCCAAAGCCCGACCCATGGAAATGCTCCGTCACATCCTCGATGATGATCGGGTTGCGCAGGTCGGGCTTGTCGCTGCCATATTTCAGCATCGCTTGCGCGTGCGGGATGCGCGGGAAGCTGCCCGCCGGGGTCACCGGCTTGCCGTCGGCGAAGGCTTCGAACACCTGCGCAATCACCGGCTCCATCGTGTTCCAGACGTCTTCCTGCGTGACGAAGCTCATTTCCAGGTCAAGCTGGTAGAATTCGCCGGGCAGGCGATCGGCGCGCGGGTCTTCGTCGCGGAAACAGGGGGCGATCTGGAAATAACGGTCGAAGCCCGCGACCATCAGCAACTGCTTATATTGCTGCGGCGCCTGCGGCAGGGCGTAGAATTTGCCCGCATGAATGCGGCTGGGCACCAGAAAGTCGCGCGCGCCCTCCGGGCTGCTCGCGGTCAGGATCGGCGTCGAATATTCGGTGAAGCCGATGCCTTCCATTCGGCGGCGCATGTCGGAAATGATCTTGGTGCGCTTGACGATATTGGCGTGCAGCGTCTCGCGCCGCAGGTCGAGGAAGCGGTAGCGCAGGCGGATGTCTTCAGGATAATCCTGTTCCCCCGCGACCGGCAGCGGCAGGTCGGCGGCGGCCGACAGCACGACGGCGTCGAGCGCGCGAATCTCGATTGCGCCAGTCGGCAGGTTGGGGTTCACCGCTTCGGCCGCGCGAGCGACGACCTTGCCCGTCACCGTCACGACGCTTTCGGCGCGCAGGCTCTCGATCACCCTGAACACCGGGCCGTCGACTTCGGTGACGATCTGGACCATGCCATAATGATCGCGCAGGTCGATGAAGACCAGATCGCCATGATCGCGCTTGCGATGCACCCAGCCTGACACGCGGACCTCATTACCGACCTCCGCCTTGGTCAGGGCGCCGCAGGTGTGGGTGCGATAGGCGTGCATGGCGTTTGGTTCTTTCAGCTTCGTTTTACGGAAATGACAAAGGCGTGCGGCCCGGCTATGGGCTGACTGTCGAACATCGACGAGCCCGCCAGGAAGCGGGCCAGCCCATAATAAGATCGAAGACCATATGCAAATCCATCCGCTGATTACCGACAGCAAGACCCTCGCCGACTTCTGCGCCCGGATCGCCAAATCCCCCTATATCGCCGTCGATACGGAGTTCATGCGGGAAAACAGCTACTGGCCCGACCTGTGCCTGGTGCAGGTGGCCGACGCGCATGAAGCCGCCGCCATCGACCCCAAGGCGCCGGGCATCGACCTTAAGCCCCTTCTCGACCTGATGGTCGACAATGAGGATGTGCTGAAGGTGTTTCACGCGGGCGGGCAGGATCTGGAGATCATCTACAACCTGACCGGCAAGACCCCGCATCCGATGTTCGATACCCAGATCGCGGCGATGGCGCTGGGGCTGGGCGAACAGATCGGTTACGGCAATCTGGTCGAGGCATGGCTGGGCGTGCAGCTCGACAAGGGCGCGCGCTTTACCGACTGGGCGCGGCGGCCGCTGGACAAGCGCCAGATCGACTATGCCATTGGCGACGTCACCTACCTTATCCAGATTTTCCCCATGATGCTGGAGGAGCTGCGCAAGACCGGCCGGGGCGGCTGGCTGGATCAGGAAATGGAACGCGTCTGCGATCCCGCCAATTATGAAAACGACCCGCAGGAAGCTTGGAAGCGCGTGCGCATCGCCAGCAAGAAGGCGGATGTTCTGGGTCGGCTGAAGGCGCTGGCGGCATGGCGCGAAATGGAGGCGCGGGACAAGAATCTGCCGCGCGGCCGCATCGTCAAGGACGAAACGCTGGCCGACATCGCCAGCCATCCGCCCCGTAGCCAGGACGATCTGGGCAAGGTGCGCGGCCTGTCCGCCACATGGAAGGGCAATGACATTGGCGCGCGGCTGATGGCGTCGCTCGCCGCCAGCGCCCCGCTCGACCGCGACGAAATGCCCGAACGCGACCCGAAAAGGCCGGGCCTGGGCAAGGATGGCGCGCTGGTCGCCGATCTCCTCAAACTGCTGCTCAAAATCCGTTCACGCGACATCAATGTCGCATCGCGCCTAATCGCGCGCAGCGACGACATCGACGCGCTGGCCGCGGGCGTGCGCGACGGGTTGTCGATTCTGGAAGGCTGGCGTTACGACCAGTTCGGCCGCGACGCCGTCGATCTGGTCGAAGGACGCATGGCCTTCGCGGTCAAGAACGGCCGGTTGAAGATGACGCGCACCGAATAGGGAGAAGGCAGGATGCGGACCCTCATTGCGTTGGCGATAGTGCCGCTGGCGGCGTGCGCGAGCGCACCGCCCGCCAAGCAGGACAGCGATCCCACGCCTCCGGCCATGGCGGACGGCCCGTGCCGCACCGAAGGGCTGGACCGCTTCATCGGGCAGCAGGCCGACGAGGCGACAGGCGCCGCAATGTTGAAGGCGTCCGGCGCAAGGACGCTGCGCTGGGGCGGACCCGGCATGGCGATGACCATGGATTTCCGCCCGGACCGCCTGACCGTCAGCTATGACGAGGCGAAGCGCATCACCGAAGCACGCTGCGGATAAGCCAGCCCCTTCAACGATGACCAGCGCCGCCGAACTCGCGATCCGCATCGCCCGCGCGGCGTTCAACCGCGCGCTGGCCGACGCCGACCTCGAAGCCATCGAGCCGATACTGGCGCGCGACGCGATATTGGTGACCGGCACGGACAGCGCCGTCATCGCCGGGCGCAAGGCGCAGATGATGGCGTGGAAACGCGAATTCGCCGCGCCCGAACGGATCATCTACACCCGCACGCCCGACAGTGTCACCGTCTCGCCCGTCGAACCCATCGCCATGGAGCTGGGCCATTGGCAGGGGGCCAGTGCATCGACGGGCGCGGTTGTCGCATCGGGCCGTTTCAGCGCCAAATGGCGGCAACAGGCCGAACGCTGGGTCATCGAGGCGGAGATTTTCGTCACGCTGGCGTGATTTGATTGCGGTCAATGCGTATGGCGCGCGCCGCCGAACATGGTGAAACGGGCTGGTCCTGACTTTAGCCATGGAGAGCATCCGCATGAACGCCACCGCCGCCGCCACACCCTATGCCATGATCGGCGGCGAACCCATGGTGTCCGCCATCGTCAACCGCTTCTATGACCTCATAGAGGGCGACCCCGCCTATGCGAAGCTGCGCGCCATCCACGCCGCTGACCTCGCACCGGTGCGCCATGGGCTGACGCGATTTCTGTCGGGATGGATGGGCGGGCCGCGCGACTGGTTCGAGCGGGGCGGCTGCGTGATGAGCCTGCATCGCGCCTTCCCTATCGACCGCGAACTGGCTGACGAATGGTCCGACGCCATGGGACGGGCGATCAACGATCAGCCGGGCCTGGAAGCGCATCTGGCCGAAAAAATGCGCGAGGCGCTGACCCATATGGCCAAGGGAATGATCAACCTCAGCCTCGCGGACTGACCGCGCATCCTGCCGCATCAATTGGCCCGATCATCCTCATCCTCGATCAGGATTCGCATGGCCGCGCCGTCGGCATCCTCGAACTGCCCGGCCCGCAGCGCCCAGAAAAAGGCGCCAAGGCCGATGAGGCCCAGCAGCAGCGCGATGGGGATCAGAAAAGTCAGCCCGGTCACCGCGCCGCACTCCGCAGGCGGAGCGCATTGCCGACGACGATCAGCGACGATCCCGACATGGCGATGGCCGCGATCAGCGGCGTGACATGGCCCATGATCGCCAGCGGCACCGCCAGCAGATTATAGCCGATCGCCAGCGCGAAATTCTGGCGCACGACGCGGATGGTGCGGCGGGCGGCGCGGATGGCGACGGGCACCGGAGCCAGCCGGTCGCCCAGGAACACCGCGTCGGCGGCAAGCTGGCTCGCATCGCTGGCCGAAGCCGGCGCCATGCTGGCATGACCGGCGGCCAGAGCAGGCCCGTCGTTCAGGCCGTCGCCCACCATCAAAATCTTCTCGCCCGCCGCGCTCAACCGCCCGATCAGGGCCAGCTTGTCCTGCGGGCGCAACTGACCGATGGCGGTCACGTCGACCTGCCGGGCGATGTCGACCAGCGCATCGGAACGGTCGCCGCTGGCGATCAGCCGCTTGATACCCATGGCGCGCAATTGTCCGGTGACTTCGGCGGCGTCCGGCCGCAAAGCATCGGCGAAGCCCAGCAATGTGGCGCTGCCTCCGCGCCGATATTCGCTGGCAAGGCCAAAGAGCGAGACGACGCCGCGCGGACGGCCCAGCGCGACCGCTTCGCCCGCGAACCGGGCGGTCATGCCCTCGCCCGGCGCTTCGCGAACCTCGCTCAGGTTGGCGGCGCGAACGCCCTGCCCCTCCAGCGCCTGACGCAACGCATTGCTGAGCGGGTGACGACTGGCCTGGGCGAGCGCCAGCACCACGCCCTTGTCAGCATCGTCCAGCTTGTCGAGATTTTCGGGCACCGGACGACCCAATGTCAGCGTGCCGGTCTTGTCGAACACCACCTCGCTCACCTCCGCCAGCCGTTCCAGCGCCGACCCGTCCTTCACCAGCACGCCGCGCCGCATCAGCGCGCCACAGGCGACGATCTGCGCGGCCGGCACCGCCAGCCCCAGCGCGCAGGGGCAGGTGATGAGCAGCACGGCGACGGCGATCAACAGCGCCTGATGCACGCCCGCCCCCGCGATCAGCCATCCGGCAAAGGCCAGCGCGGCGGTCAGGTGGACGGCGGGCGCGTAAAGCCGCGCCGCGCGTTCGGCGATGCGGACATATCGAGACTTGGCCTGCGCCGCATCCTCCATCAACCGGGCGATCTCCGCGATCACCGTGTCGGCCCCGACAGCCGTCACCTCGACCGTCACGGCCGATTGGACGTTGAGCGCCCCGGCCTGCACAGGCGATCCAGGCTGCACAGGAACCGGCGCGCTTTCGCCAGTCAGGAACGCGATGTCGACGCTGCTGTCGCCCGACCGGACGACGCCGTCGGCGGCCAGCCGCTCGCCAGCCGCGACCATCATCATCATGCCGGGGCGCAGGTCCGCCGCCGGGGTCCAGTGGCTCTGCCCGTCCGCCTCCATCACCAGCGCGCCCGGCGCTGTCTGGCGCAGCAGCGCGGCGACGCCCTCGCGCGCCTTGCCGCGCATCACGCCGTCGAGCGTGCGCCCGGCGAGCAAAAAGAACAGCAGCATGACCGCGCCGTCGAACCAGGCATGGGCGCCGCCCGTCACCGTTTCATACAGGCTCATCGCAGTGGTCAGCAGCACGCCGATGGAGATCGGCACATCCATATTGGTGCGGCCATGGCGCAGCGCCGCCCAGGCGGAGGTGAAGAAGGGCCGCCCGGAATAGGCGATGGTCGGCAGCGCGATCAGCGCCGAGAGCCAGTGGAACAGCTCGCGCGTCGCCCCGGCCGCGCCCGACCAGATCGACACCGACAGCAGCATGATGTTCATCGCCGCGAACCCGGCGACCGCCAGCGCGCGCAGCAGGGCGCGGTTTTCGGCCGCCCCCGCCTCCAGCCCGGCCTCGACCAGCGGCTCGGCGTCAAAGCCGACAGCGGCGATGGCCGCTTTCAGGTCCGGGGGCAACAGGGCGGGATCGTGCAGGATGGCGATCTGCTTGGCGGTCATGTTGACGCGGGCCGAATATATGCCCGGCACCTTGACCAGCCCCGTCTCGATCTTGCCCATGCACGACGCGCAGCGCATTCCGGGCGCGACGAACAGGCTGCGGATCGCCTTTTCCGGCGGGCTTGCAGGCGCTTCGATCAGTAAGGGCTGGGTGGCCATCAGTCGACTTCCTTCTGGATATGCTGGGTATCGCCATGGCCCGCCAGGGTGACGCGCACCTGCCAGCGACCGGCGGGCAAAGGCTGTCGCGCGCGATAGACGCCATGACCCATGCCCTGGAAGCTCAGCTTCACCTCCGGCGCGCGGCCCAGCGGATGGATGGCCCGGCCGGTGATGATGCCGGCCGATACCGGCTGATCCGCCTGATCGGTCAGGGTCACGCGAACATGGCGGGCGTCGTCCAGCGCGATGGCGCGCCGCCAGCCCATCTTCTGCTGGCGCCGGGCGGCATCCAGCCATCCGTTGAATTTCTGGCTGGCGACATAGCTGTTGTCGACCACCGTGCCGCCGAATGTACTGACGGCGCTGACAGCCATGAAGATGTTGACGGACATGACGACGACGAAGAAGGCGACCAGGATGATCGTCATATGCCAGCCGGTGAAGGGGCGGCGTGCGCGGGGGGCTGCTCGCATCATTCGGGCCTTTCAAAGCTCATCGTTTCACGGTCGCCGCCGCCTTCCTTGTCGGTGGCGCGCAGGACGAAGTCGAAATCGGCGCGCTGCGGTCCGGCCGCAGGCGCAGCGACATAGACGCGCAGGCGCGCCACGCTGTCGGCGGGGACAGTCGTGGCGACAGTCGCCCCCGCCTCTTCCCGCGCCATGGCGTCGGTCCAAAGGGTCGCGCCGTCGATCCCGGCGACGCTGACCGCCATCGGGCGCGGGCGCGCCTCCATGTTGCGGATCTTGACGGTATAGGCGTTGCGGATCGCCCCGTCGGACAGGCGGACGAAAATCGGATTACGATCCTGCTGGACGGCGACGTCGATGCGGGTGCGTGATCCCAGCGCGAACAGCATGGCGAGGCCAATGCCCGCCCAGACGGTGAAATAGGCGATGGTGCGCGGGCGCAGCAGCGATTTCATCATCGGCCGGGGAGCGGCGCCCTGGCGCTCCGCCTGCGCGTCATCCTCGGTGCAATAATCGATCAGGCCGCGTGAACGGCCGACCTGCGCCATCACCTTGTCGCAGGCGTCGATGCACAGGGCGCAGGTGATGCAGCCGATCTGCGGCCCGTTGCGGATGTCGATGCCGGTCGGGCAAACCGCCACGCACTGGTCGCAATCGACGCAATCGCCATATTCGCCCGGATGCGCCGCCGCCTTCTTCACGCTGCCGCGCTTTTCGCCGCGCCAGTCCTTGTAGGTGACCACCAGCGATTTTTCGTCGAGCATCGCGGTCTGGATGCGCGGCCAGGGGCACATGTAGATGCACACCTGCTCGCGCATGAAGCCGCCCAGCACAAAAGTCGTCGCGGTCAGCACGCCAACCGTGGCATAGGCGACGGGCGCGGCCTGCCCGGTCCAGAACGCCTGCTGAAGCGTCGGCGCGTCGGCAAAATAGAATATCCATGCGCCGCCGGTGGCAAAGGCGATGGCCAGCCACACGCCCCATTTGAACAGGCGACGAGCCAGCTTGCCCACACTCCAGGGCGCCTTCGCCAGCCGGATCTGGGCATTGCGGTCGCCGTCGATGAAGCGTTCGACATGCTGGTACAGGTCGGTCCACACCGTCTGCGGGCAGGCATAGCCGCACCAGGCGCGACCCACGGCGGAGGTGACGAGGAACAGGCCAATGCCCGCCATCACCAGCAACCCGGCCACATAATAGAATTCCTGCGGCCAGATTTCGATGGAGAACATGTAGAAGCGACGATGGGCGAGGTCGATCAATACCGCCTGATCGGGGGCATAAGGCCCGCGATCCCAGCGTATCCAGGGCGTAACCCAGTAAATGGTCAGCGTGATCGCCATGATCGCCCATTTCAGGCGGCGGTAGAAACCGTCGACCGCCCTGGGATAGACGCCCTTACGCTTTTCGTAGAGGTCGGTGGTCCCGGCCAGCATCAACATCGGTCTGCTCCATTGAGGCGCTTCGTCGACCTGCTGCGTCCGGGCGCGCTTCGAACCCCGGTCGCTGTCGATGGTGGGGGCCGGGACGCATATCGCCGCCCCGGTCGCCCTTTAACCTTTATTGGCCGGTCTGCGACTGCACGCCATTGGCCGCATCGGCCACCGCCGGGACTTCGGGCGCAGGCGCCGCCTCGCCGCCGCCCAGGCTGTGGACATAGGCCGCCAGCATCCGGATGGTCGCCTTGTCCAGCTTGTCGCCCCAGCGCGGCATCACGCCCTGACGGCTGTTCTGCACCGTCGCATGGATGGCGTCGGCGTCGCCGCCATAGAGCCAGATGCCGTCGGTCAGGTTCGGCGCGCCCAGCGACCGGATGCCCTGGCCAGCGGGGCCGTGGCAGACGGCGCAATTGTCGGCAAAGACCGGCGCGCCGCGCTGCGAAGCCGCGCCCGGCTTGTCCTGACGGCTGATCGTGCGAACATGGGCGACGACATCGTTGACCTGCGCAGGGGTCAGCAACTGATCGCGGCCGAATGCGGGCATCATCGACTGGCGCGTTTCGGCATGGTCGGGATTGCGAACGCCATCGATGATCGTCTTTTCGATGGTGGTCAGATCACCGCCCCACAGCCAATCGTCGTCATTGAGGTTGGGATAGCCCTTCGACCCGGCTGCGCCCGAACCATGACATTGCACGCAATGCACCTTGAACGCCGCCCGGCCGCCCTCGACCGCCGCCTGCATCAGTTGCGCATTGCCGGGCAGCTGTTCGATGGGCGTGTCGGCGATCGCCTTGTGAATCGGCGCCAGCGCGGCGTCGCGCGCGGCCAGTTCCTTGACCAGCGCTCCACGACTGGACCAGCCCATCGCGCCACGGGTGTAATCGCTAATCATCGGCCAGGCCGGATAGGCGATGGTATAGCCGATGGCGAAGAGGATCGTGGCATAGAAGGTCCACAGCCACCAGCGCGGCAGGGGCGTATCCAGCTCCTGAATGCCGTCCCATTCATGACCCTTGAACTGGGTGCCGGTGGCGGCGTCGATTTGCGCTTTGCTCTCGTCAGCCATGGTCGGCCTCCGTCTGTTCGCTGTCCGGTTCGAAAATCATGTTGGCGGCGTCGCGGCTGCTCTCTCGCCCGTGGGGCAGATAGTGCCAGCCGATCAGCACGAGATAGGCGAGAGCCATGAAGACCAGCCCCCAACTGTCGGCGAAATGCCGCATGTCATTGTAGCTCATTGCGGCTCCTCCTGCGCGCCGGCGGCGTCGACGTCGACCAGCGTGCCCAGCATCTGGAGATAGGCGACGAGCGCATCCATTTCGGTGAGCTGGCCCGGATCGCCGTCAAAGTCGCGCACCTGCGCCTTGGGATAACGCTTCTTGAGCGCTTCGGCATCGGCATTGGGGTCGGCCTGGGCCTTCAGGTCGTCATTGGCCGCGGCGATGGCGGCGGCGTCATAGGGGACGCCAACGCGCGAAAGCGCGGTCAGGTGCTTGCTCATGTCGCCCGCCTTCAATGGCCGTTCGGACAGGAAGGCGTAGCCCGGCATGATGGATTCGGGCACCACGGCGCGCGGATCCTTCAGATGCTGGACATGCCATTCATCCGAATAGCGGCCACCCACGCGGGCGAGGTCCGGCCCGGTGCGCTTCGACCCCCATTGGAACGGGTGGTCATACATGCTCTCGGCCGCCAGGCTGTAATGACCGTAACGCTCCGTTTCGTCGCGGAACGGACGGATCATCTGGCTGTGGCAGTTATAGCAGCCCTCGCGCATGTAGATGTTGCGCCCGGCGAGTTCGAGCGGCGTGTAGGGCCGCACCCCTTCCACCTTCTCGATCGTGTTGTCGATCCAGAAGAGGGGCGCGATTTCCACAAGCCCGCCGATGGCGACGGTGAGCAGCGCGGCAATGCCCAGCAGCGAGACGTTCCGCTCCAGCTTGCCATGGTCGAAATATTTGCTTGCCATGAAACTGTCTCCTTAAGCGGGCTGGGCGGCGGGCAGAGGCCGGTCGGCCTGCGCATCATACGGGGCGTCGTGCATCGGCTTTTCTGCGCGCAGCGGGCTGCCGGCGATCGTCTTGCCGATGTTCCAGGCCATGATGAGGGCGCCCGACAGGTAGAGCAGGCCGCCGGCGGCGCGGATCAGATACATCGGGAACATGGCGCTCACGACTTCCGAGAAAGCATAGACGAGATAGCCGTCCGACCCATATTCGCGCCACATCAGCCCCTGCATGATGCCTGCGACCCACATCGACGCGGCGTAGAGGACGATGCCCACCGTCGCGAGCCAGAAGTGCCAGTTGACCAGGCGCAGCGAATAGAGGCGTTCACGCTTCCACAGGCGCGGGGCGAGATAATAGAGGCAGGCGAAGGTGATCATGCCGTTCCAGCCCAGCGCGCCCGAATGGACGTGACCGATGGTCCAGTCGGTATAGTGCGACAGGCTGTTCACCGCCTTGATCGACATCAGCGGCCCTTCGAAGGTCGACATGCCATAAAAGGCCAGCGCCATCACCATCATCCGGATGATCGGGTCGGTGCGGATCTTGTCCCATGCGCCGTTCAGCGTCATCAGGCCGTTGATCATGCCGCCCCAGCTGGGCATCCACAGCATGATCGAAAAGACCATGCCCAGCGTCTGCGCCCAGTCGGGCAGCGCGGTGTAGTGCAGATGGTGCGGACCCGCCCAGATATAGAGGAAGATCAGCGACCAGAAGTGGATGATCGACAGGCGATAGCTGTAGACCGGCCGTTCGGCCTGCTTGGGCACGAAATAATACATCATTGCGAGGAAGCCGGCGGTCAGGAAGAAACCCACCGCATTATGGCCGTACCACCATTGGGTCAGCGCATCCTGAACCCCGGCGAAGGCGCTGTAGCTTTTCGCGCCCAGCAGGCTGACCGGCATCGACAGATTGTTGACGATGTGCAGCATCGCGATGGTCAGGATGAAGGACAGATAGAACCAGTTCGCCACATAGATGTGGGGTTCCTTGCGCTTCAGGATGGTGCCGCCGAAAACGACCAGATAGGCGACCCAGACAATGGTCAGCCACAGGTCGACATACCATTCAGGCTCGGCATATTCCTTGGCTTCGGTGATGCCCAGCAGATAGCCCGTCGCGGCGAGCACGATGAACATCTGATAGCCCCAGAAGACGAAGCGGGCGAGCGCGGGGAAGGCGAGGCGCGCGCGGCAGGTGCGCTGCACCACGTAAAAGCTGGTCGCGATCAGCGCGTTGCCGCCAAAGGCGAAAATGACCGCCGATGTGTGCAGCGGGCGCAGGCGGCCAAAACTGGTATATTCCAGCCCCAGGTTGAGCGCCGGGAAGGCAAGCTGAAGCGCGATATAGAGACCCGCGAGAAAACCCGCGAGCCCCCAGAAGACGGTGGCGATGACGCCCCAGCGGACCGGGTCGTCATCATATTTGCCCTGATCGGCGGGCATTTTGAGGAGGCCGCGCGTCAGCGCCTGATAATCGGCGCTGCGCATGGTGAACACGGCGACCAGCAGGGCGGCGGCGCACACGATGCCCATGTGCACGGCAAAGCCGGAATCCGCCGCCGCCAGCATCGCCGCGAATGCGGCGAGCGCGACAGCGAACCAGCCGCCCGTCTTCATTACTAGCTTTTCCATGGATTTTCCCCGTTAAAGGCGTTGCGGCTCCCTTTCTGTCGGGGGCCGCCCCATCGCATTGACCTTTGTCAAAGGCGCGGCTGACGGTCTTTACGGGATAGTCCCTAGGACTTTGGGAGGAGGGCTTCAGGCCGCTTCCGCCATGGCTTCCAGGCGATCCTCGTCCAGGATGCAAACACCCCTGCGACCCGCCAGCTCGATGATTCCCAAGCGCTTCATTTCGGTCATCTGGCGGGAGACCGTCTCGATGGTCAGGCCCAATATGTCGGCCATCTGCTGGCGCGACAGGGGCAGGTCGATCTGAACCCCCTCGCCATCGGGATCGAGCCTGCGGGTCATGTCGATCAGGAAGGATGCGACCTTTTCCCGCGCGGTCTTGCGTCCCAGCAACAGCATCCAGGCGCGCGTGCGATCAAGATCGTCAAGCGTGCGTTGCAGCAGGCGATGTTCCAGTTGGGGATGTTCGCGGGCAAACCCGTCGAAAGCGCCGCGCGGGAACAGGCAAAGACGCGCGTCGGTCAGCGCGGTGACGCTGTGCGGCGTGCGCGCGCCAAAGGGACGGCCGATGAAATCGGAAGGATAAACGACACCGACAATCTGTTCGCGCCCGTCGCCGGTCGACGTCGACAATTTGAGCGTGCCTTCAATGACATTGGCGACGATGGTGGAATCATCGCCTTCCCACATCACCGTCTGGCCGGCGCGCAGCGAGACCCGCCGCCCCGTGCGGTTGAGCGCATCCAGTTCCGCCCCGTCAAGATCGGCGCAGATCGCATGGGAACGGACCTGACACTGCGCGCAGGCGCTGACACGGGCACTGGCCGGGCAGCTATTGGCGGCGGGGCTTTCGCGGCGGGCGCTTTGCGCCAGATCAAATTGCATGTCCATGGCCGCTCAATGCAGCGCATGCCGGTTGCGACCTATCCGTAATAGTCCCTAAAATGGGCAAACCGGGGTCAGGGCAGGCGCGTCCAGACCTGCGAACGACAGCCGATCCCGCCGATCAGGCACCCTTTGCCTTCCAGATGGTCGGCGTCGATCAGCCGCACCGTGCCCGAAAATGTCTTGCCGATGTCGGGCACGAACACCCGGCCCCGCCAGACATTGGGCTGTTGGGGCCGAAAATCTCGGAACAATTGCGTCCCGATCAACGGGTCGGTGCCGCCCCGGCGCGCATCCGCCTTGGCCTTGTCGCTGGCCCAGACGACCGTGCCGCACATCGCCTGCCCGCACCGTTCGGCCCGGATATGGACGCTGCCGCCGGGATTGCGCCAGATGCCGAAGGAATCGGCGGGAGCGGCGGACGCGCGCCCGACCGGGGCGACCAGCATCAGCGCCAGCGCAAAGGCCCGGAACGGTCGGTGGCCCATCCCCCTATTCCATCCCCGCCTGGAACGCGATGCGCAGCGCATCGGCCAGACTTTTGACGTCCAGCTTCTGCATCAGGTTGGCGCGATGGATTTCCACCGTGCGCGGGCTGATGCCCAGGTCATAGGCGATGGTCTTGTTGGGCAGGCCCGCGACCAGCCCCTCCAGCACCTCGCGCTCGCGATCGGTCAGCACGTTGAGGCGCGATTGCGCTTCTGTACGGCGGGCGGACAGGCCCCGTTCGGCCAGCGCCACTTCGCCCGCGGAAGACAGGCAGTCGATCAGCGCCGCCTTCTCGAACGGTTTTTCGAGGAAATCGGTCGCCCCGGCCTTCATCGCCGCAACGGCCAGGTCAACGTCGCCATGGCCGGTCATGATCACCACCGGCAGCATGATGCCGCGCGCGCGCAATCGCCGCTGCACCTCCATGCCGTCGATTCCGGGCATCCGCACGTCGAGCAGGACGCAGCCTTCCTCGATATGGTCGGCCGCCTTCAGAAAGGATTCCCCGTCGGCATAAAGCTGAACCGAATAACCCGCAGTCTTGAGCATGAACGACAACGACCGGCGGATCGCTTCATCATCGTCGACGATATGGATGGTGGGCTTGGCGGTCATGGGGGCTTCCGGCTCAAGGGTGGTCGTCGGTTCCGTCAATCGGCGCGGTCGAGCGTGAAGTGGAAGGCGGTGCCGCCCCATGGCGATGGGTCGGCCCAGATGCGGCCGCCATGCCCCTCCACGATCGTCTGGCTGATCGACAGGCCCACACCCATGCCCGATGGCTTGGTCGTATGGAAGGGGGTGAAAAGCGTGCGCGACATGTCCGGGCCAAGACCGGGGCCGCTGTCGGCCACCACCACCTCCACCTTGCCGCCATCGACGGGCATGGCCGACAGGCGCAGCATCTTCATCGACCTGCCCGCCATCGCCTCCACCGCATTCTTGACCAGATTGATGATGACCTGTTGCAACTGGACACGGTTGGCCAGCACCTTGCCGACCCCCGGTTCGACGCTGATGTCCATGTCGATCCCCCGGCTGTCGATGCCGATAAAGGCGAGCGCGGCGGCCTCCGCCATCAATGCGCGCAAGGGTTCGGGCTGACGGTCGGTCTCGCCCCGGCGTATGAATTCGCGCAGCGACCGGATGATCTCGCCCGCGCGCAAGGCCTGCGCCGCGCTCTCGCTCATCGCCTCGGCCAGCATCTCGCGGTCGACCGGGCCGTCGACCGCCAGCAGGTCCCGCCCCGCCTCCATATAATTGGCGATGGCGGTCAGCGGCTGGTTGAGCTCATGCGCCAGCGCCGACGCCAGTGTGCCCATGGCGGTGACGCGGCCGGTATGGGCCAGTTCCGCCTGCAGGTCGGCGACGCGCTTTTCGGTCCGCTGGGTTTCGGTAAGGTCGCGGATGAAGCCGGTGAACAGCCTGCGCCCCTGATCGCGCAATTCCCCGACGGCCAGTTCGATGGGAAAGGTCGATCCATCGCGCCGCCGCGCCGTGGTGAGGCGGCCGATGCCGATGATCCGCCGTTCGCCCGTATCCATATAATGGCGGATATAGCCATCATGCCGCTCACGGTCAGGCGATGGCATCAGCATGGAGATATTCTCGCCGAGCACTTCGGGTTCGGCATATTGGAACATGCGCTGGGCCGCGGCGCTGAACGAGATGATCTGCCCCCGTTCGTCGATGACGATCAGCGCATCGGGCACGGTCGCCAGGATGGAGCCAAGCAACGCCTGCTCCAGACTATGGCTGTCCTCCGCCAAACGCGCGCTGCCTTCGTCGCCGGTGCCGTTCATGGCGCGGACCATGGCGGGCTTTCGGAGCGTTTTCAAGCCGGGCGGGATCGCCCGGCGGCTCGGAAAACGCGGCAAGGAACGGGCGCTGAACCGGTCCCGCCGGTTCAGTGCGCCAGCAAGAGCGGGATGCGCGCGCCGCGCAGCAATTCCGCGGTCACCCCGCCGAAGATGAATTCACGCAGCCGGTTATGGCCAAAGGCGCCCATCACCAGATAATCGGCAGCCAGTTCCCCCGTGGCGGCCAGCAGCGCTTCGCCGATGGTGCGGTTCTTCTGCGGCCATTCATGCAGTTCGGAACGGATGCCATGGCGCGCCAGAAAGGCCGATGCCTCGGTCGAGGGAAAGCCATGTTTGCCGCTTTCCTCTACCGTGACGAGATGCACCTGCTCGGCGCGGGCCAGCAGCGACAGGGCTGCGCGCAAGGCCATGGCCGCTTCCTGCGACCCGTCCCATGCAACGACGGCGCGGCCGCAGAAATCCACCGCACCGACCGACGGCGGCACCGCCAGCACCGGCGCCCGGCCGCCGACCGCCAGGTCAGCGACAATCGGCAGCGGATCATTGTCGTGCCGGCGGCCGCTTTCGGGCAGCGTCACGACGATCGCATCGCTCAGCCGACCGGCCGCCAGCAGGCTGCTCACCACGTCGCCATCAACATGTTCCCAATCCCACGACACGCCTTCGCGCGCCATACGGGTTTCGACCAGCCGCCTCTCCTTCTCCTCCTCCTCCCGGATGAAGGCGATGTCATTGGGCAGCAAATAGCCGCCGCCGAAAACATCGGCCGAAACGAAGGCGGCGACCGGCGTCACCTGGACGCAGTGAATATGCGCGCCGGTCGCGCGCGCCAGATCAAAGGCCGCCTGCATCCGGCTTTCGCGGCCCAGATCGTCGTGGATGTGCAGCAGGATGGATTTCATCGTCATTCTCCCTGGTGGGCGCAAGGACAGTCTATCATGAATCAAGGATAAATTGGCGGGGAATGCGCGAGCCATCCGGGAATGTCCGTATTTCGCGACGTGGGGAAAAAAAGCATTTGAAACGCCATGACTTGGATGACGGTTCGACTGGAATTGGCCCGCACGCCAGCCTTTCCACATGGTTCCCCGGCGCGCAGCTTTGTGCTGCGGCTGCCGATCGGCGCCGACGGGTCGGTTGACCAGCGGGAATATGGCGCGCGGCCCGAAATGGCCACCGTGCGTCGGTTCTGGCCGAACGAACCGGACCGGAGGGGCTATATGGTGCCCACGCCGGCCGGATGGGCGCTGTCGTCAGCGCCGGGGGGAATGGACGGCTCCACGCTGTTCCAACTTGATGGGCATGTCATTCGTCAGGGTATTTGCGTGACCCTGACGGAACCCAGCGGAGAGCACCTGCCTTTCGAGGTCAAGGCGCTCGCCCGTGCCTGAACCCAGGAGTTTTGAACGATGATTGATACGATGCCCGCCCTCCAGACCCGCGATGGCATGGCGTTGCGCGTGCGTCCGGCCGACCATGCCGACGAAGCCGCGATCGCGGCCTTCTTCACCAGCGTCTCGGCCGATGACCGGCGCTTCCGCTTCCTGAACGCCGCGCCGGGACTGACCGCCTCGCAAATCCATGCGCTGGCCGAATCCGACCACCATCATCACGAAAATATCCTGGCCTTTGTCGAGGGCAGCGACGACATCGTCGCCATCGCCACGCTGGCCGCCGATGCGCCGCGCGAAACAGCTGAGGTCGCAATCTCCATCCGGTCGGACTATCGGGGCCGCGGCATCGGCTGGAGCCTGCTCGACCATGTCGCCGAACTGGCGAAGAGCTGGGGCGTGACGCGGTTGCAGGCGATCGAAAATCGCGAAAATCACGCCGCCATCCAGTTGGAGCGCGAAAAGGGCTTCGTCGCGTCGGGCATCGACGGCGATCCGGGTCTGGTGCTGCTCGAACGCCGGTTCTAAAAAGGCGCACGCCGCTTCGTCACAAAAGCGATGCAAAAAGCCGCCCGGACCGATCAATGTCCGGGCGACTTTTCCATCAATGCTGACCGGCGCGGTGTGCTGCGCCGGTCATGCGGCATCAGCGCAGCATGACGGCGCGCAAACGGGCGATGTCTACATCGCTCAAGCCCAGCGCCTGCTTGAGATAGCCCTCCGATCCGCCATATTGCTGATCGAGATAGGTGAAGAACTGCGCCAGTTGCGATGCGCCGGTCGGCGTGTAGAGCGGCTTGGTAAGCTCGCGTTCCTCTGGCTTGCCGGCCATGTACATCTGCACGACGGGATTATCGGGATAATCCTTGGGATCGACCTGGGGCATTTCCCATCGCGGGCGGCGCAAGTCGGTCGAAAGATGATAGTCCTTCAGGATCGTTTCCCGGTCGACGCCGAGCGTGTCATAGAGCAGCGCCGTGGCGATGCCGGTGCGGTCCTGCCCGGCCGAACAATGATAGACGACGGCCCCTTCGTCAGCCAGCAGACGGCGGAACAGCGACCGGAACTGGGGCGCGAGAATCTTTTCCATGCCGGAATAGACATTCTCGCCGTTGCCAGCGCCAAACTGCGCCATCATCGGCTTGAGTGAATAATCGTTGGCGACGAACATCGCGCCGGTGCGGTCGTCCAGTAGATCGGGTGCGACCTGGCGTTCCTCCAGCGAGCGCAGATCGACGATGGTGGCGATCCCCAACTGGCCGAGCAGCGCATAATCGGCGTCGGTCAGCAGCGGCATCGCGCCCGAGCGGAAGGCCTTGTCCCAGCGGACCGTTTTCCCGTCCTTGGTCACATAGCCGCCCACGTCGCGGAAGTTGCTGCCCTGCTGCAGCGGCAGGACGCGTTCGGCCGCCACGACCTGTTCACCGTCCTTGCCGGCCAGGATGACGTAGCGGCGCTGACTGGTTGCGATGGACAGCTTGACCTTGCGATCCTTGCTGGCCGTGGCGACGCGTTGGTCGCCATCGTCGAGGATCGTGTCCTTGCTGATCCAAAGGGCGACGGGCGCGTCGGTTTCGCGCGACAATTCGACCGTCTGATCGTCCAGCCGCGTCACCACTGCCGCCTCACGGGCGAAGGCGGTCGAGGAAAGCAACGCCGCCAACACCGCCGTTATTGCTGTAAACCCATGGTTTTTCATATTTTTTCTCCGGTCAGAAACTGAAGCGCGCGCCAAACAGATAGCGGGCTCCGATCTGCTCCACCTCGGTCGGCGTGGCGGCGCTGCCCTGATAGGCGATATATTTTTCGTCCGTCAGATTGGCGAGGTCGGCAAACAGGGTGAAATTGTCGGTCAGCGCATAACGCAGCGAAACGTCCAGATTTTCATAGCCCTTGCGATATTCGCCGCTGCCAAGGCCACCCAGCGTATCCAGCCAGTCGGAGCGCCACTGATAGCTGACCCGCGCCGAAATGCCATATTTCTCATAGAAGAAGGAGGCGTTGGCGATGGTGTCCGACATGCCCTGGAAGGCAATGCCCTTTTGCGTGGGCGTATCGAAATCCCCGTCGAGCAGGGTCAGGTTGCCCTGAAACCCGAAGCCGTCCAGCGCGCCGGGCAGAAAGTCGAACTGCTTGAGGATGTTGAACTCGACACCGTAGAGCTTGCCGCTATCGCCGTTGAACGTGCCGCTGAGCAGATAGGCCGAACGGTCCACACCACCGAAATTATAGATGTCCGAGCCTACCACCTGCCGGCTTTGATACAGCACATTGTCGACGGCACGATAGAAGCCCGCGACAGAGATCAGGCCGTTGCCCGGCAGATAATATTCGATGCTGGCGTCCGCGCCCCAGGTATATTCGGGTTTGAGCAGCGGGTTGCCGCCGCCGATGGTGCCGGGCGAGGCGGTGTCGTCGATGGAGGCGCCGACACGGATCGCGCCATAGGCGGGGCGCGACACGCTGCGCTGGCCCGCGACGCGCACCACCAGATTGTCGGTCACGTCATATTTGACGTTCAGGCTGGGGAAGAAATCGGTCTTGCCGCTGTTCACGAGAAGCGGCGTGTAGACGCCGCCGGACAAAACCGAACCCTTGTTATCGAGCACATAATGTTCGACGCGCACACCGCCAATGGCCGTCAGGGCGCCACTCTCCACCTTGGCCATGACATAACCGGCCAGCGTCTTTTCATTCTGATCATAGCGGTCTGTGACGGGAATATCGGCGTCGGGATTGTAGAGCCCCTTGGCCTGGAGCGCGACCAGCAGACGGTCGACATCCTTGCGCATGGCGACATTGTCGACATAGTTCAAGGTCAGGCCCAGCGGAAAGCCGGTGTCCCACGGCTTGTCCGTGACATAGCTGTTGACGTCGAAAGGCTGGCCCACCGCCGCACCCAGGGCGCCCAGAAAAACGATGTTGGCGGTCGCAAAATTACTGCCCCTGATGTCTCGGTCGGCATAGAGGCCGCCGGCCGACAAAGTCACATTGCCCATTTCCTTGGTCAGGTCGAGCTTGGCGGTATAGCTGTCGGATATCGTCGCCTGGCGCGCGGCGATCATATAGGCGCCCGGCGCCGACAGGCTGGCCTGGTTGAAGCCGCCGCTGGTCAGCGAGACGATCGGGAAGTTCGGATCGCTGCGATCATAGCTGAACGAAAGCGCGTTGCTGCTGCCCGTGGACGACTGGACAAGAGGCAGGTAGCTGGTGTTTTCGGTGCGGGTGTAGTTGAGCTTGACCGAAGCGGTCAGGCCATCGTCAAACGCATAGTCGCCGCCGATCAGGCCGATATAGTTGCGGTTGCGATATTCACCGAAATTGAAGCTGCCGCGCAACGGCACGCCGGTGAGTTCGCCAGACTCCAGTCCGCGAACGCCGCCTGTCGCCCGGTCGAGGCGCAATTCATACTGGTTGCGCTGCTCATTGTCGTTGAATTCGGAGAAGATCGCCTTGGCGTAAAAGCGCTGGCCCGCCTCGGGTTCATATTCGACGCCGCCGAACAGGCCGTTGTTCCAGCGTTCGATCCGATATTGGCGAATATCGAACTCGGTCGGGCCGGACGCGTCATAGACGCCCACTTCGCGATTGTCGGTCAACTGCTTGCGCCGATAGTGCGAGCCGCCGAGCACGAAGCCGACCGTGTCGTTCGACCAGGACAGGCGCAACGAACCCTGGCGCTGCTCCCCGCCGCCCAACTCCATCAGGCCATAGCCCAGGTCGCCCGACATATGGAATCCGGGCTTCTGCATCGGCGAATAGGTCTTGAGGTCGATGGTGGCGACGACCGCATCGGCCTGAAGATTGGAGGTCAGCGACTTGTTGATCACCAGTTCCGACAGCAGCACCGCCGGAATGGCGTCGAACCGGAAGGCGCGGGTGTCGCCGCCTTCATCAACGCCGATCATCGGAATGCCGTCGATGCTGACCGAAGTCCAGCGATTGGGCGCGCCACGCACCTGGATATAGCGTTCCTGGCCCTGATCGCGCTGCACCGCAACAGCGGGCAGGCGCGACAATGCTGCGGCCGCGTTCTGGTCGGGGAAACGGGCGGCGGCGTCGGCCGAGGCGATGTCGGCGAAATTGTCGGCCAGGCGCTTGGCGCTGACGGATGCATTCTGCGAAGCGAGGATCGAGCCGGTCACGACGATGTCGCCGCTATCATCGGCATCAGCAGGCGCAGCATCGCCTGCCGCGGCCGAGACCTGTGCAAAGGCCGGGGCCAAGGTGAAGCCGCTGGCTGCGGCGCCCAACAGCAAATTTCCCAGAATGCGAGTCGGTATAAGCATGATGCCCCCCTTGAACAGTGTCTGGGGGGTCCGCTAGGTCGTTTGCATGTCACTTGCATTACGGCGGCGCAGCATAATTTGCGACGCCCATGGCGCGCCGCCCCGTCGAAATCCGATTACGCCTTACGCAATTGCCGGACGACACGAATCTGTCGTAAAAATGGCGCAATTTCGGCGTTAGCGCCAGTATAACGGAGGCATTTCAGCGCCTTTCTGGCGCAATCGCAAACGCATTCCCGCTCTGAAATATCGGTCCAATTGATCAGCGACGCAGCCGGGGAGTCCGTTTCCCGTCCGGAACAACGCACCTGCGAAGAAGGCTGAAAACGACATTGAGGGGGCCGGTTCGTCACCGGCTCCCTCCCCATGCCCCCCGGCATGACCCGTTGGTCAGAAGCGCATGCCCAGGCCGATGCCGAAGACGAGCGGATCGAGGTCCACCTTCACCTTCTGCACGCCGGCCGCCGTGGTGGCGAGGCGGGCGGTCGTGTCGATGTCGATATATTTGACGTCGATGTTCAGGAAAATCTTCTCATTGAGGTCGATGTCGACGCCCGCCTGCGCGGCCCAGCCAAAGCTGCTCTTCATGTTCACCTTGGTCTTGCCGACGGCGGTTTCCAGGCCCTTCGACGCGTCTTCGGAATAGAAAAGCGTGTAGTTGACGCCCGCGCCGACATAGGGGCGGACCTTGGCGTCGGGCATGAAGTGATATTGCGCTGTCAGCGTCGGCGGCAGCACCCAGGTGGAGGCGAGCTTGCCCACCGTCTTGGTCGTGCCGGTCACGCCGCTGGCGCTGTGCTTGGTCGTCGCGGCGATCAGTTCGAACGCGATATTGTTGGTCGCGAAATAGGTGAAGTCGATTTCGGGCGCGACGGCATTGTCGATCGCCACCTTTTCACCGGGGAAAGCAGGCAGAACGCTGCCGCTCTTTTCATTGGGGGCGACCATGATGCCGCGCAGACGGATGAGGACGTCGCCCTGTGCGGCCTGGGCCGGGGCGGCGACCATCGCGCCAAAGGCGGCGGCGCCGAGCAAGAGAGTCTTGAACGTCATCGCATATTTCCTTCCTGAATCGCTTTGTTCGTTTTGACCCCGCCCTTCTGCGCGCAAACGCCCATGCCAACATTGATCCCGCTCAACCCCGCATTTGACATGCCTCAATGCCCATCGCCCCGCGACCGGGCATCACTGCGATCATGTGGACCTATCATCCCGATCTGCTGACCGCGCCGGTGCCGCGCTACACCAGCTACCCGACCGCAGCGCAGTTCAGCGACGATGTGGGGGCGGCCGACATGGCCGCCGCGCTCGATGGGGTGAAGCAGGGGGCCGGCCTGTCGCTCTATGTCCACATTCCCTATTGTCACGACATATGCTGGTATTGCGGTTGCAACACCGGGGCGGCCACGCGCGCCCACCGGCTGTCGGCCTATGTCGAGGCGCTGGAACAGGAAATCGCGATGGTCGCCGAACGGCTGGGCGGACGCGGTCGGGTGGGGCGGATCGCCTTTGGCGGCGGCAGCCCCAACTCCCTGCCGCTGATCGACTTCATTCGTATTCTCAATCAGTTGCTGCGCTGTTTCGACGCAGGGGAGGCCGCGATCTCGGTCGAGCTGGACCCGCGGCGCCTTGACCGTCAGTGGATCGGCGCGATGGCATCGGTGGGGGTCACGCGCGTCAACCTGGGCGTGCAGACCTTCGCCCCGCATGTGCAGGCCCATATCGGCCGCATCCAGCCGGTCGAGATGGTCGAGACCGCGATGGAGGCGCTGGACCGTGCGGGCATCCGCACCGGGTTCGACCTGATGTACGGCCTGCCCGGCCAGTCGATCGAGGATCTGGAAGAAACCATCCGCACGACGATCCGCCTGGCCCCGGCGCGCATCGCCCTGTTCGGCTATGCCCATATGCCGCGCCTGTTGCCGCGCCAGCGGCGCATCGATGCGTCCGCGCTGCCCGATGTGGACACGCGGTTCGCCATGGCCGCGACCGGATACCGGATGCTGGTGGAGGCGGGTTATCAGGCGATCGGCTTCGACCATTTCGCGCTGCCGCGCGACGCCATGGCGCTGGCCGCGCGCACCGGGCGGCTGCACCGCAATTTTCAGGGCTTTACCGAAGATGACGCGCCGGTTCTGATCGGCCTGGGCGCCAGCGCGATCAGCGCTTTCCCCGACCTCCTCATCCAGAACGAAAAACAGGCCGGGCCCTATCGCGACCGGCTGGCGCGGGGCGAGCTGCCCGCGGCGCGCGGCGTGCGCCGGACAGCCGACGACCGGACGCGCGGGCGGATCATCGAGGATCTGCTGTGCCATGGCCGGGCCGACATGGCGGGGATCGATCCCGCGCCACAGCTTGCCGGTTACGAAGCCATGGGGCTGGCGGTGCGCGACGGGTCGCTATTGCGCCTGACGCCGGACGCCCTGCCCTATGCCCGCTCCATCGCCGCCTGTTTCGACGCCTATCTGCTGCCCAGCGAAAGCCGGTTCAGCCATGCGGTTTGAAGCGGAAAGGGCGCAGGCCCGGCCATCCGTCGCGGCGTTAATCGGCGCTCTCGCCTGCCTCCATGTGCTGTTGGCGCCCGCCCCGGCGCAGGCCAGCGGGTCGCGCTACGCCTGCGGGTCGCTGCCGCCGGGATGGACGCCGCCATGGGAACGCGACAAGCCCGCCGCTCCGTCGCCGACGGATATGGGATGCCACCTGATGATGGGGTGCCGCCGCCAGATCGGCGAAGAAAATGGCTGATCGCTTCGACCAGGCCGTCTAAACAGACTCTTACCCCTGAGCGGCTTTTCCTTTAAGCTTGCCGCCATGACCTCTCCCTCGCTGCGCCAGTTGGATATTTTTGCGCAGCTTGTGGCGTCGGGCAGCATGGCCGAGTGCGCCGACGCGCTGGGGGTTTCGATCGACGCGATCAGGCGCGACATGGCGACGCTGGAGCGGCGGCTGGGCTTTCCCCTTTTCGAAACGGCGGGTGGCGCGGCGCGGCTGACCGACGCGGGGCGCAAGACGGTGCGCGCCATGGCGCTGCTGAGCGACCAGAGCGAGGCGCAATGGCAGGCCGACGATCCGCCGCCCGCGCCCTCAGTCGTTGCGCAATCGCCGCCCGTCGTCGCCCCCGCAGCGCAGCCAGGGCCCGATTCGGCGCCGGCACAGGCATCGGAATCGGACCGCATAACGATCACCATCACCGCGCCCGCACCGCTGTTCAGCCATTTTCAGGATGCGCTGACCGCGTTTGAGGAAGCCAATCCCGACATCGCGATCACGCTGGACCTGCATGCCCGTTCGGCGGGCGAGGCGCAGCACATGCTGGCGCGCGGCGAGACCGACATCATCTATTTCCATGCGCTGGGCGAACCGACGGCGTTCCCGTCGCGCTATGTCTGGTCCGAACAGATCGCCCTGTATCTGGGCGACGCGCATCCGCTCGCCCGCGCGGACATGGTGAGCGCCGGCGATCTGGCGGGCGTGCCCCGGCTGGCCATGGAGCCGGGCAACGGCCTGCGTGCGGTGACTGATCAGGCGCTGGACAAGGCGCGGCTCGACCTGGGTCCGCCAACGCTGGAAACCGACAATCTTTACGACATCATGGTCGCGGCGCGCGAAGGCCGGGGCTGGTTCGCCGCCTTTGGTCCGCTGGCGCGCGATTTCGGGCGGATGCAGGGCATAGCGCGGCTGAAGCTGGCGATGCCCCTGCCCGCCATCGAAATCCGTCAGGCGGTGCGCGAAGACGCCGATGGCGCGGCGCAGGCGCTGGCCGAATATCTGTTCATGTAACGAAAAGGCCCGATCAGAAATCGGGCTTTTCATAATGGGCGGGCGGGACGATCACTTCCATCCGGTCGGAAAGCAGCGGGCGAAAGGACGGCCGCGATTTGAACCCGGCATACCAGCGTTTGACCGGATCATGCCCGGTCCAGTCGATACCGCCCAGATAATCAGCGACCGACAGATGGGCGGCGGCGGCGATGTCAGCCAGGCTGAGCGTGCCCCCCGCCATCCAGCTGCGATGGTCGAGCAGATAGTCCATATAGTCCATATGGACATTGGCGCGCTTCATCGCCTCGCGCAGGATGCGCGCGTCGGGCGAGGTGCGTTCGATCAGGCGTTTCTTCATGCGTTCGTGGAGCAGCGGTCCGACCACATCGCCATAGAAATTCTGGTCGAAAAATGCGGTCAGCCGCCGCACCTCCGCCCGGCCCGCCGCCGTGCCGGAAATCAGCGGAAATTTCTCGACCGTTTCCTCGAAATATTCACAGATCGCCTGGCTGTCGATCAGCACGGCGCCCTTGTCGCGATCGACCATCACCGGGGTCGTGCCCGCCGGGTTCAGATCCAGAAACTCGTCGCGCATCATCCAGGGGGATTCGCGCACCAGGTCGTAACCAACCCCCTTTTCGCCTAGCAAAAGCCGGACTTTGCGGGAAAAGGGACAAAGGGGAAATTGGTAAAGCTGCCACATCGTCCCTCCCTGTTAGGCGCGGGCGCGGCACGGGGGAAGCGGCAATTTCATCCGCGCGAACGGCTGGCGGCCAATGGCGGCGGCGGATCGGCGAGGGAGACGAAACGCCATCCAGGGGCAAAAAATATTTTTGCGATTCCGGTTTGTTCACTTGCCTTTTCCGGGTGCGGCCAATGTCCACGCGTCGCTGCGCCGCACGCATGCGCCTGCACCCGTCGGCAAGGGTCGGCGAGTCCCTAATCTGTCATTTACCCTCTTGCGCCTCGCCAACGCTGTGGCACTATCCATGGTATTCGCGTATCGGGGGATACCCAAGGGATTGTAATCACAAGTGCCGGCCTTTTTCGGCGCTGGGGGCTTTTTGTCCCCGCGATTCACCCCTTTGGCCGCAAACCGATAGGCGCGACGGAGCGGTTTTGATAGGGTGGAGGCTTGGCTTTCCATCGCTTGACTGAATCGAACGAATGAAGAACAAACAGGGGCGTAGGCATGGACTTTAGGGACGGCCGGGAATCAGGTGACAACGACATGGCCACGATGATCGAAGAACGGACGGACATGGAGCAGAAGAGCGCCCCCGCAAAGGCGACGCCGCTTTCATCGTCCACCATATTGGAACGCCGCTTTCCGGTGACGACCGATGCGTCGCGCGACGCGCTGCTGACCGAATTCGGCAAGGATACGCTCAAGGACCGCTATCTGCTGCCCGGCGAATCCTATCAGGATCTGTTCGCCCGCGTCGCCGCCGCCTATGCCGACGATGCCGACCATGCCCAGCGCGTCTATGACTATATCAGCCGCCTGTGGTTCATGCCCGCCACCCCGGTGCTGTCGAACGGCGGCACGGGCCGGGGCCTGCCCATTTCCTGCTATCTCAACAGCGTCGACGACAGCCTGGAAGGCATCGTCAACACTTGGAACGAGAATGTCTGGCTCGCCTCGCGCGGGGGCGGCATCGGCACCTATTGGGGCAATGTGCGCGGCATCGGCGAACCGGTCGGCCTCAACGGCAAGACCAGCGGCATCATTCCCTTCGTGCGGGTGATGGATTCGCTGACCCTCGCGATCAGCCAGGGTTCGCTGCGCCGCGGTTCGGCCGCCTGCTATCTCGACGTGTCGCACCCGGAGATCGAGGAGTTCCTTGAAATCCGCAAGACCAGCGGCGATTTCAACCGCAAGGCGCTGAACCTGCATCATGGCGTGTTGCTGACCGACGAGTTCATGGAGGCGGTGCGCGACGGCGCCGAATTCGCGCTGCGCAGCCCCAAGGACGGGTCGGTGCGCGGATCGGTCAACGCCCGCGCGCTGTTCCAGAAGCTGGTCGAGGTGCGCCTCGCCACCGGCGAACCCTATATCGTCTTCAACGACACCGTGAACCGGACGATGCCCAGGCATCATCGCGAACTGGGTCTGAAGGTGTCGACCTCCAACCTCTGTTCGGAAATCACCCTGCCGACCGGCACCGACCATCTGGGTCAGGACCGCACGGCGGTGTGCTGCCTCTCCAGCCTCAATCTCGAAACCTGGGACGAATGGAGCAAGGACGGCCGCTTCGTCGAGGATGTCATGCGCTTCCTCGACAATGTCCTGCAGGATTATATCGACCGCGCGCCCGACGAAATGGCCCGGGCCAAATATTCGGCCAGCCGCGAACGCTCCGTGGGCCTTGGCGTCATGGGTTTCCACAGCTTCCTGCAAGCGCGCGGGCTGCCGTTCGAAGGCGCGATGGCGAAATCTTGGAACCTGCGCATCTTCAAGCATATCAACGCCAAGGTGAACGAGGCGTCGATGCTGCTGGCGCAGGAGCGCGGCCCCTGCCCCGACGCCGCCGACATGGGCGTGATGGAGCGTTTTTCCTGCAAGATGGCGATCGCGCCGACCGCGTCGATCAGCATCATCTGCGGCGGCACCTCGGCCTGCATCGAGCCGATCCCGGCCAATATCTACACCCACAAGACGCTGTCGGGCAGCTTCGTGGTCAAGAACCCCTATCTCGAAAAGCTGCTGCGCGAAAAGTCGAAGGATTCGACCAATGTGTGGAACAGCATTCTGGAGCGGGGCGGCAGCGTCCAGCATCTCGATTTCCTGACGGCGGAAGAAAAGGACACGTTCAAGACCAGCTTCGAAATCGACCAGCGCTGGCTGCTCGAACTGGCCGCCGACCGCACGCCCTATATCGACCAGGCCCAGTCATTGAACCTCTTCATCCCGGCCGACGTGGAAAAATGGGATCTCCTCATGCTCCATTTCCGCGCCTGGGAACTGGGCATCAAGTCGCTCTATTATCTGCGGTCAAAGAGCGTGCAGCGCGCGGGCTTCGCGGGCGGCGTGGAAGCCGACAACACGATCGACGCGCCCAAATTCCAGATCGGCGAGACCACCGACTATGACGAGTGCCTGGCCTGCCAATAGTTTCGGTCAAAGTGGTACTTTGACCGAGTAGGAGAATGGCGTTGACGGACGGTTGGGTCTTTCTGTCGATTACGGCTCTGATTGCGATTGGCGTATTTTTGAATGGCGTGCGCTTTTCACGAATGAGGAAAAACCCCTTTGTGGGACGCTCGCTGTTCGGACAGCCAATTCAGGGCGGAGAATTATCGATCCGACACATTCAATGGATCGGTAAAATTCAGATGATCTTCGCGCCGATTTTCCTGCTGTTTGCTGTTTCAATGACTTTCGGATTTTTTGGCCCTGTTGAGGGCATTACGATAATCAAATTCAACTGAGGTCCACCATGCCCCTTCTTCAAGCCTCCAAGGTCTACAAGCCGTTCGAATATCCCTGGGCCTATGAATATTGGAAGCGCCAGCAGCAGCTCCACTGGCTGCCCGAAGAAGTGCCGCTGGGCGAGGATTGCCGCGACTGGGCGCAGAAGCTGTCCGACCATGAGCGCAACCTGCTCACGCAAATCTTCCGCTTCTTCACCCAGGCCGACGTGGAGGTGCAGGATTGCTACCACGAAAAATATGGCCGCGTGTTCAAGCCGACCGAGGTCAAGATGATGCTGACCGCGTTCAGCAACATGGAAACGGTGCATATCGCCGCCTATTCCCATCTGCTCGACACGATCGGGATGCCGGAAACCGAATATAGCGCCTTCATGCAGTATAAGGAGATGAAGGACAAACACGACTATCTGGCGCAGTTCGGCGTCGATACGGACGAGGATATCGCCAAGACGCTGGCCATGTTCGGCGGCTTTACCGAAGGCTTGCAGCTTTTCGCCAGCTTCGCGATGCTGATGAACTTCCCGCGCTTCAACAAGATGAAGGGCATGGGCCAGATCGTCACCTGGTCGATCCGCGATGAAACCCTCCATTGCGAAGGCATCATCAAGCTGTTCCACGCCTTCTGCGCCGAACGTCAGTGCCTGACCCCGGCGGTCAAGGACGACATCATGGATATGTGCCAGAAAACGGTGCGGATCGAGGATGCGTTTGTCGATCTGGTCTTCGAAATGGGCCCGGTGCCCGGCATGACGCCCAAGGACATCAAGAAATATGTCCGCTACATCGCCGACTGGCGGCTGGGGCAACTGGGTTTGAAGCCCATCTACATGATTGACGAACACCCCCTGCCCTGGCTGACCCCGCTGCTCAACGGCGTGGAGCACGCCAACTTCTTCGAAACCCGCGCGACAGAATATTCAAAGGGCGCGACGCGGGGCCAGTGGAATGATGTGTGGGAAGCGTTTGACCGGCGGAAGTCGCTGAAAAACGGCGCCGCCGCCAACGCCGACGAGGAAGGGCCGGACATGTTCAAGGCGGCGGGCATCGCGGCGGAGTAAATGCTAGAGGGCAGATGGTCGGCCTTCACCCGCTCGGCAATCGACGCTTGCCAGCCGGGGCCGTAGATTGAGAGGCCCGGCAACAGCGCGGCGTCACCAGGCCGAGTCAGGAGCGGGCGATGCGCGCCGCCATGCCGGGCGCAGGGCGGAAGGGCCGGGCGGAAGGGGTGGCGTCCGTCATCCGCGCTGCCCCGTCGGGTTCGTCCGGTGCGCATGATGTCGCGACCGCGGCTTTGCCATCCTGCCTGCGCTTCTCTCCGCTTTACAGCCGCTCGCGTATCGCCCGCACCACTTCGTCCATGAACTCCACCGTTGCGCGGACGCGTGGCAGGCGCTGGAGATCGGCGTGCATGACCAGCCAGTAGCTGCGCCATACCTCTATCTCGTCCGGCAGGATCCGGGTGAGTCGGTCGTCGTCCTGCGCCGCGAAAACGTGCAGCACGCCAATGCCCATGCCCGACGCCACGGCGGCATGTTGCGCCGCGCTGGAACTCGATCGGAAGCCGATCCGGGCGCCCGGCAATATCTGGTCGAGGGCGATCATCTCGGGAAATCCGGCCAGTTCCTCGATATAGGACACGAAGTCGTGCCGGTTCAGGTCCGTGCGCGCCGCCGGCGCGCCGTGGCGGTCCAGATAATCCCTGGAGGCGTAGAGGCCCAGGCGATAATCGGCAAGCTTGCGCGTCACCAGTCGCCCCTTGGGCGGCGGTTTCAGCATCACTGCGATATCCGCCTCCCTTTTGGAAAGGCTGGCTGCCCGGCTTTCCGACGCCAGCTCCAGCGTCAGGCGCGGATGGCGCGCCCGCAACATCGCGACATGGGGTGCGACCAAATGGCTGGCGCAGGCTTCGGGCGTGGCCAGACGCACCGTGCCCTCAATCTCCCGGTCGCGGCCCGCCACGCTGCCCGCCGCCGCCAGCAATTCGCTCTCGATCCGCTCGGCATGGCCGACAAGGGCAAAGGCGGCCCGGGTGGGCGTGACGCCGCGCGGGGAACGGTCGAACAGGCGCGCGCCCAGCGTCGCCTCCAGGCTGGTGATGCGCCGCGCAATGGTGCTATGGTCCACGCCGACGCGCCGCGCCGCCGCCAGCATATTGCCTTCGCGCATGACAGCCAGGAACAGGCGCAGCTCGTCAGAACTCAGCATAGGCAAAACCGCACAACCAATGTGTCACCCTACGCCTATCGCTGCCAAGCTGCCTTGTCTATAGGCGGCGCGTCCCGATCGTTTGGAGAGGATCAAAGATCATGACCGTCATTACCCATTTCATTCATGGCAAGTCCGCCCCGCTCGCTGGCGCGCGCCTTTCCGATGTGCTCGATCCCTCGACCGGCCAGGTCCAGGCGCAGGTGGAGCTGGCGACGCCCGCGCATCTCCAGACCGCGATCGACAGCGCGCTCGAAGCACAGCCCGCCTGGGCCGCCACCAACCCGCAGCGCCGCGCCCGCGTGATGTTCAAGTTCAAGGAACTGATCGAAGCGAATATGGACGAGCTGGCGCTCATGCTCTCCAGAGAGCATGGCAAGGTGATCGCCGATTCCAAGGGCGACATCCAGCGCGGACTTGAAGTCGTGGAATTCGCCTGCGGCATCCCGCATCTGCTCAAGGGCGAATATACCGAAGGGGCCGGCCCCGGCATCGACGTCTATTCGATGCGCCAGCCGCTCGGCATCGTCGCCGGCATCACGCCCTTCAATTTCCCCGCAATGATCCCGCTGTGGATGAGCGCGGTCGCCATCGCCTGCGGCAACGCCTTCATCCTCAAGCCATCCGAGCGCGATCCCTCGGTTCCCGTCCGCCTCGCCGAACTGGCGCTGGAAGCGGGCCTGCCGGCGGGCATCCTGAACGTCGTGCATGGCGACAAGGAAATCGTCGACGCGATCCTGGATCATCCCGTCATCAAAGCGGTCAGCTTCGTCGGCTCCTCCGACATCGCCAACTATGTCTATCAGCGCGCCGCCGCCAACGGCAAGCGCGCCCAGTGCATGGGCGGCGCGAAGAATCACGGCATCATCCTGCCCGACGCGGACCTGGACCAGACGGTCGCCGACATCGTCGGCGCGGCCTATGGCTCGGCGGGCGAGCGCTGCATGGCGCTGCCGGTGATCGTGCCGGTGGGCCAGGCGACGGCGGAAGCGATGCGCACCAAACTGGTCGCCGCGATCGAGACGCTGCGTCCCGGCATCCCGACCGATCCCGACGCCCAATATGGCCCGGTCGTCACCGGCCAGCACAAGGCGCGGGTCGAAGGCTATATCCAGATGGCGGTGGACGAGGGCGCCGAGCTGGTCGTGGACGGTCGCGGCTTCTCGCTCCAGGGCTATGAGGAGGGCTTCTACCTCGCCCCGACCCTGATCGACCATGTCACCCCGACCATGAAGAGCTACCAGGACGAGATTTTCGGCCCGGTGCTCCAGATCCTGCGCGCCGAAACGCTGGAGGAGGCGTTGAGCTATCCGACCAACCATCAATATGGCAACGGCGTGGCGCTGTTCACCCGCAACGGCGACGCCGCCCGCAAGTTCGCCGCACAGGTGGAGGTCGGCATGGTCGGCATCAACGTGCCGATCCCGGTGCCGGTCGCCTATCACAGCTTCGGCGGCTGGAAGCGCTCGGGCTTCGGCGACCTCGACCAGTACGGGATGGATGGCGTGCGCTTCTATACCCGCACCAAGAAGATCACCCAGCGCTGGCCGACCGGCGGCGCGGTCATCGACCAGAGCTTTGTCATCCCGACGATGAAGTAAGCGTTTTTGATGCGATAAAGGGACCGGGATCGGCGGACGATCCCGGTCCCTTCTCTATTGGTTGGAGCCTCTTGCGGGCCGATGCTTCAGCGGGGCGACGCCCAAAGAACGCGCCCGAACAGACCATCCTTCCGCCACCCGCCAGGCCGGGCGGGAAGGCTCCCGCAGCGGCGGTTTGAAGCCGCGTAAACAATGACTTAAAAACCAGCCCCGCCATATGGTGGCGATATGGGAGCGCGTGCGGCCTGCCCGTGGCGCCGTCTTTGTTCCTGCGTCCACGCCCCCGGCGAGCGCGCCATTTTATCGGGATGATGGACTCCCCGTCCCTTGCGAGGCATGCGCCCCGCGCGCAACCCTGACGTTTTGTGCGGAGTAGACGGGCAAGGGCGTATCAAAGGGGCCGGGGTTGAGGACAGGGGAATTTTTGGGCGGGGGTCTGTTTTTGTGGGTGGCGATCCTGGCGTAACGAGAAGTGTAAGAGCCTGATCCGAAACTCCGGCGGCGGAGGGTTGGCGAGGGATTTTTGGTGCTGATAAGGAGCGATCGTCGCCGCGATGCCGGGACATCGTGGCAAGATCGCGACGAAATCAGTGCGAAAAAGACCCGCCAGACCGACCCGCAGGGGTTTCGAATCAGGCTCTAAGGGGCGTCGACTTGTCCATGGGCGGATGGGTTAGTGGCCCGATGACATGGCGATTGATTGCGGCGGCGGATGTTGGCGGGGGGGGCACTGGCTCAGGATGGAGTGGTCAAGTAAACTGTCAGCGTAGTTCCGGAATTCGCCCCCGTAATTCTAATTCATTTCGTAATGCTGCACGCTTCGTCGTGCTGCGAGTCGCTTGCAGGGAACAGATGGCATGATACGCTCGTTTTTCGGGCAGCACTCCACAGGAGAATATCATGCCCAGCGAAACCTTCACCGACGCCATTGCCCTGCTCAAGGCGGATCACCGCAAGGTCGAGGACCTGTTCGAGAAATTTGAGAAGGCCACCTCATCGAGCAGGAAGCAGGCGCTCGCTCATGAGATTTGTACCGAACTCAAGATCCACACGTTGATCGAGGAGGAAATCTTCTATCCCGCCTTTCGCGGAAAGATTGAGAGCGACACGCTCGATGAAGCCTATGTCGAGCATGACGGCGCCAAAGTGCTGGTCAACGATATCGAGGCAGGGAGCCCCGATGACGATTTCTATGATGCCAAGGTCAAGGTGCTCTCCGAGGAGATCAAGCACCATGTCCATGAGGAAGAAATGCCGTCCGAAGGCATGTTCGCCCAATGCCGGAAAACCGATGTCGATCTGGTCGCGCTGCGCGACCAGATGTTGACCCGCAAAGAGGAACTGATGGCGCAGGCGAAATCGGCCGGCCTGCCGGCGGCCCAGCCAACCGCCCTGCATCTGGAACTGGGGTGAGGATCAGGAAATTGGGGAGAGATTTTGGTCAATCCCCAACCGGCCTGATTTCCAGGGTTGGCAAACTTGCGAGGATGTGAGCAGCCGGTCCGCTTCCGACCCCTCGTCGCCCCGGGCTTGACCCCGGGGTCCAGCTTTTCTGATGTTTCGCGCATGGATGATGGAGGGCAGGGCGCGAATTCCGCGCTGGGCGCTCGCCCACCTATAAGGCGCTCGGCAGCACCACGCCTGCCCCGGCCATTGCGCCCCAAAAACAAAACCCCCGCCAACCCATGGGGATGGCGGGGGTTTCGATGGTGGGCGTGGCAAGGATTGAACTTGCGACCCCTGCGATGTCAACACAGTGCTCTACCACTGAGCTACACGCCCACTTGGGAAGGCAGCGCATAGCGGCGGTTGATGATGCTTGCAAGCGGGAATCGGTGTCCTTCGTCATCATCGGCCGGTTGGGGGGTGGACAGGGGGGGATCAGGCCATATGCTGCCGCGCAGCAAGGGGACGCGCCAGACCATGTTGCCATCAGATTCGCCGGTTCAGACCACGCCTGTCCTCCCCTGGTATCGCCAGCTTTATGTTCAGGTGCTCATCGCCATCGCGCTGGGCGTGCTGATGGGGCATTTCTGGCCCGAAACCGGCAGGGCGATGAAGCCCTTTGGCGACGCCTTCATCAAGCTGGTCAAGATGATCATCGCGCCGGTCATCTTTCTGACCATCGTCACCGGCATTGCCGGGATGAAGGAACTGGGCGCGATCGGCCGGGTCGCGGCCAAGGCGTTCGGCTATTTCCTGACCTTTTCCACGCTGGCGCTGGTTGTCGGCCTGATCGTCGGCAATATTGTCCAGCCGGGCGCGGGGCTGAACATCGATCCCGCCACGCTCGACGCCAGCAAGGTGGTGGCGTTCGAGCATCAGGCGCATGAGCGCACGCTGACCGGGTTCCTGATGGACATCATCCCGTCGACGATGGTGTCGGCGGTGGCCGACGGCAATATATTGCAGGTACTGTTCGTCGCCATATTGTTCGGCATCGCGCTGACGATGATCGGGGACAAGGCTACTCCACTGCTGACCGTGATGGAATCGGCCAGCCATGCGGTGTTCAAGCTGGTCGCCTTCCTGATGAAGGCTGCGCCGGTCGGCGCGTTCGGCGCGATGGCCTTCACCATCGGCCAATATGGGCTGGGGGCGCTGGTCAACCTGGCGGGGCTGGTCGCCACTTTCTACCTCACCGCGCTGATCTTCGTGCTGGGGGTGCTGGGTCTGGTCGCGCGGCTGGCGGGGTTCAACATCCTGCACCTCATCCGCTACCTCAAGGCCGAATTGCTGCTGGTGCTCGGCACCTCTTCCTCCGAAGCCGCCCTGCCCAGCCTGATCGAGAAGATGGAGCGGGCCGGGTGCCGCAAGTCGGTGGTCGGGCTGGTCGTGCCCACCGGCTACAGCTTCAACCTCGACGGCACCAATATCTACATGACGCTGGCCGCCCTGTTCATCGCGCAGGCGTGCAACGTCCATGTCAGCCTGGAGGAACAGGTGCTGTTGCTGCTGGTGGCGATGATCTCTTCCAAGGGGGCGGCGGGCGTGACCGGCGCGGGCTTCATCACCCTGGCGGCGACGCTGTCGATCGTGCCGTCGGTGCCGGTGGCGGGGATGACGCTGATCCTGGGGGTCGACCGCTTCATGAGCGAGTGCCGCAGCCTGACCAACTTCATCGGCAATGCGGTGGCGACGGTGGTCGTGTCGGCATGGGAAAAGGGGCTGGACCGCGGACGCTTCGCGCTGGCGATGAAGGGCGTGCCGCTCGATCCGACGCCGGATATGGAAGAAGTGATCCCCGATTGAGAGCCTGTCTGGAAAATGCGCCAAAGACGCGTTTCAGGCAAAAGCCCACAGGCGCGGCGTTCAATTGAGGCCGGTCAGGCTTTCGCTGCCGAACATGCGTTCCACCTCCAGCACCAGATCGCGCAGGTGGAAGGGCTTGGACAGCACCTTGGCCTGCGGCACAGCCTTCCCGGCTTTCAGCGTGACGGCGGCAAAGCCGGTGATGAACATGATCCGCATGTCGGGCGCGGCCTGCGCGGCGTGCTGCGCCAGTTCGATGCCGTCCATTTCGGGCATGACGATGTCGGTCAAAAGCAGGTCGAACCGATCCGATTCGATCAGGGGCAGGGCATCCGCGCCGTTGCCCACGGCAATGACCTCATAGCCGGACTTTTCCAGCGCGCGGGCGAGATAGGCGCGCATGCTTTCATCGTCTTCGGCCAGCAAGATGCGAACCATATGTCCCGTTTATCCCCCATCCTCGCCATCCCCGGATCGGTGGTATGGCGTGACGGCGATCATTATGCGATAAGCTCTTAATAATATCCAGTCGGCTAACCATATTTGGCCCAGGGCCGAAAAGGCGCGCCATGAAAGGACATGTTTGAAAGCCAGCGCCCCTCCCGCCTCGCCTGATGGCTGCGCTGCCTTCGACCTTCATGGTCCGGATATTCCGGCCAGCCCCGTCATCCTGTCCATTCCCCATGCCGGGCGCGAATATCCCGCAGACCTTCTGGCGCGTGCGCGCGTGTCCGCTTCGGTGCTGCAACGGCTGGAGGATCGCCATGTCGACCTGCTCGCCCAGCCGCTGATCGCGCGCGGGCATAATATTCTGGTAGCGCGCACGCCCCGGGCGATGATCGACCTCAACCGGCATGAGCGCGAAATCGATCCCGCCATGGTCGCGGGCATGCCGCGCGAGTGGCCGCTTCATTCCAGCGTCAAACTGCGCGGTGGGCTGGGGCTGATGCCGCGTCGTTTGTCTGGCGTGGGCGATCTGTGGAGACGGCCCGTCGGCTGGGACGATGTTCAGGGTTGGATCGCTACGGTGCATCGGCCCTATCATGCCGCCCTCACGGCCCTTATGCTGGCCGCGCGGGAAGCGCATGGCCACGCGATCCTGGTCGACCTGCATTCGATGCCGCCCCTGCCTCCGGCGCTTGACGGGCGGACGCCCGCCATCGTCGTTGGCGATCGCTTCGGGCGCAGCGCATCGGACCGGCTGGCGCAAATGGTGGTCGACGCGGCCGGAGGGATCGGCATCGTCGCCGCGCGCAACAGCCCCTATGCCGGCGACCATCTGCTTGATAGGCATGGGCGACCCGACCGGGGCCTGCACGCGATCCAGATCGAAATCGACCGGCGGCTGTATCTGGACGATGCGATGGAGGAGCCGGGGCCGGGACTGGACCGCATCCGCGCGCTGATCGTCACCATTGTCGATGCTCTGTCTCGCGCCCTGCCGCGCGCCGAATATCCGATGGCGGCGGAATGACGGGTCAGTAAGGCTGGCCGCGCAGCACCAGCCGGGCGCCCGCGACGCTCAGATGATGGGAATCGAAATAGAGCGGCTGGCCATCGGCGATGATCGCGCATGGCCCATTCGGGCAGAGCCGTGCGCGCGGGTCGATCAGGCGAACGCCGCGCGCCTGCCAGCGCGCCATCAGCGCGTCCCACCCGGCGATCATCGGTCGCATGGTTGCACGGTCGCGCCCCGTGATTGCGCTTTCCCGGCCCGCCGCATGGGCCAGCCGCCGGGGCACGTCGAAGGGCTGGGGCGGGACCGGGCCGATCACCACCACCTGTTTGCCCGCTTTTGCGAGCGCGGCGATGGTGCGGTCCAGCCGGGCGAGCGCAGCGCGATCCGCAAAGGCGCCGCTGGCCCAGAAGGCGGCAAGGTAGACGCGTTTTATCTCCGGCCGGGCGCGCAGCATGGCGAACAGGTCGGCATTGGCGCGGGCGCAGCGAGCGTCGCGCGCGCCGCGCCAGTCGAGCACCGGCGGGCAACTGGATGTCGTCTGCTGAAGCAGGGCGCGGCCCTGCGCCCGCGCCCCGAGCGACAATATATGCGCCAGTTCCACGCCATGGCTGTCGCCCCATAACAACGTGTCGGGCGCCGCGCCTTCCGTCCCCAGCAGGCAGGGCGCTTGTCCGCGCATCGCGGTATCATGGCACCGGCCGCGTTCGGGGCTGATGTCGCTGCGCCCGGCGGCCAGTTCCAGCGCGCGTGGCGAAAAGCGCCCGCTCCACGGTCCCGCCGCGATCATCGCCAGCGACGCGAGCGACAGGCCGCCCATGGCGAGCGCCGACAGGGTGAAGATGCGCCGGGCGGGAACGCGCGCGGGATTGCGGAACGGCCGTTCGACATAGCGCCAGGACAGGACGGCCAGGGCCAAGGAGGCCGCAATCGCAGCAACCGTCCGTCCGCCGGCCAATGGCGCGTCCGTCGCATATTCGGCAAAGACGATGACCGGCCAGTGCCACAGATACAGCGAATAGGAGATGAGGCCGATGGCGCGCGGCGGCCCGCCGCCCAGCGCGCGGCCCACCAGTGTGCCGGGCGCCGCATATATCAGCATCGCCGCCCCGGCGACCGGCAACAGCGCGGCGATGCCGGGAAAAGGCGTATCGGGCGTGAACATCAGGATCGCGGTGGCGATGGCCACGATTCCGGCGGCGGCCACGGCTTCGCGCCGCCAGCCCGCCGCGATGGCCGGGAACAGCCCCAACGCCAGCATCGCGCCCGCCAGCAATTCCCATGCGCGCGTGGCGGGAAGGTAGAAGGCGAAACCGCTGGCATCGTCGCGCATGGCGATGCACAGCGCCAGCGATCCGGCGGCTGCCCCGGCGATCAACGGCTTGCGCGCGCCCGGCGCGAACCGCGCGATCAGCATCAGCAACAGCGGGAAGGCGATGTAGAATTGCTCCTCCACCGCCAGCGACCATGTGTGCAGCAACGGCTTGCTGTCCGCCCCACCCGCGAAATAACCAGTGTCGGTGAAGAACCACAGGTTGGACAGGAACAGGATCGCCGCCAGCGCGGATCGCGGCACGCCCTCGAAATCGCCAGGCAGATAGAGGAAGGCCGCCGCCGCCAGCACGACGGCCAGCATGGCGGAAAGCGCGGGCAAAATCCGCCGCGCGCGCCGTTCATAGAAACGGATGATGGAAAAGCGCCCCTCATCCAATTCCCGCGCGATGAGGCCGGTGATGAGGAAGCCGGAAATGACGAAGAAGATGTCGACGCCGACATAACCGCCCGACAGGCCAGGCACATGGGCATGGAACAGCAGCACCGGCAGGATGGCGATGGCGCGCAGCCCGTCTATGTCGGGGCGATAGGCGGCATGGGCGCCTGCGCCCGCGCCCGGCACGGCAACGCCGCGTCCCGACGGGCGGGGCGCGGCGCGCGATCTTTGCGTGGCGGGCGGATACAGGGACTGCATCCTGAGGGCTTTAATGCCCAGGCATTAAGCCCGGGTTAGGGCCGCCCGGCCATTTAACGACAGTTCAGGTTGCCCCGGTCGATCTCCCGGCCCAGCAGCGCGCCCGCGCCCGCGCCGATCAGGACGCCAGCGGTGTTCGACCGGCCCTGGTCGATCTGGCTGCCCAGCAGGCCGCCGAGCGCCGCGCCGACGATCAGGCCGGTGGTGCCATCCGACCGGCGGCAATAATAGCGGTTGTCATAGCCGCGGTAGATGCGGGTCGCACGGGTCACGCGGATCGGTTCATAACCGCTGCGATAATAACGGTCGGCCCGGTAATAGCGGCCATAGCGCGGATCGGGCCGGTTATAGTCATAGCGGTAGATGACCCGGCCGGGGCGGACATAGCGATCGCGCGAAGCCTCGCGATAACCCTGCCTGTACCCCTTGCGGTAATCACGGTCATGCTTGCCGCCATGTTTCCAGTCATGGCGATCATGGCCGCGATGGTGGGGCGGATCGGCCATCGCCGGGGTCGCGGCAACGCCGGTCAGCGTCACGGCGGCCAGCGAAAGGGCGACCATCGCCTGCCTCAAGCCAAAGTTCATGGGATTTGCTCCTTCCCTCAATTCCAAAATCTCTGGAGCCAGAACGACGCGCCGGAGGAGTCGTTGCATGAACGTAAAATAACAGGGCGTTCATGGGATGGCGCGGGTGCATGGCGAAGGTCGAAAGGGTCGCCCACGCGCCCGTTCAAAATGCGTTGGCGATGGCGTCCCGCTGTTCGGCTGTCAGATTATCCGCACCATTGCCGGCGCCATCGTCGCCCACGCCTACAAACTCAAGCGCTGTCAAGATCACCAGCACCGCCCATAGCAGGGCAAACCAGCGACTGGTGAAGAGGGACGAGAGGCGGACGCCGAACACGGGCGGAAGGATGGAGGAGACGGGTTAAGAAAGGATCATGCATCCAAAACGATGATCGAGGACGGCAGGTCAATCGGGGTTGGCGCGCCGGTGACCGCAATGGCATTGCCCGCATTTCAGCTTGATCCGTCACGACGGATTCATTGCCTTTCCCGGCCAAAGGCGCAATATCGGGCAAGGCGCAAAGCTTGACGCCCCCGGCCCGCGATCCTAGCATTCGTCGCGCCTTTCGGAGACGATCCGCCATGAATGACGCCGCCGGGGATCGCCCGCCCGGATACCGATATGCCAGGGCAGGCGCGGTGGCGGTCGCCCGGCGATTGTCCGTCGTCGACAATCGCCGCAACGCGCTGTTGCTGGCGCTGCAATGGATTATCGTCGTCGCGGCCATGGCGGTGGCGATCCGCGTCGATCATGTCGCGACCTATTTGATCGCTGCTATTGTCATCGGCACGCGCATTCAATGCCTCGCCGTGATGATGCACGATGCCTGCCACGGCCTGTTGTTCAGCGATCGCCGCATCAACGACCTGATCGGCGACATTTTCGTTGCCTATCCCATGTTCATCAGCATCGACCTGTATCGCGTGGCTCATATGGTCCACCATCGCCATACCAACACGATGCGCGATTATGATTATCGGGCGCAGCGCAAGGATCCTGACCAATATTTCCCCAAAAGCGGCCCTGCCATGACCTGGCTGTTCATCCGCAGCCTGCTGGGGCTCAACTATTACCGGGTGGCGCGCGCCGGGAGGGTCTGGTCGCCAGTCTCCAATTTCCACAACCCCCGGCGTTTCGGCTATGATTATCCGCTCGCCTTGCGGCTGCGCTATGTCGTCTGGGCGGTGATCGTCTATGGCCTGATCCTGTGGTCGCCCTGGCGCTGGCAGATATTGGGGCTGTTCATGGCGCCTCAGTTCATCTGGGCCAATGTCTTCAACCGGCTGCGCGCCATGGCCGAACATGCCGGGGTCGCCGACGCGGTGGAACTCAATGGCACCCGCACGGTCATCCCCACATTGCTCGACCGCATCCTGATCGGGCCGCTCAACGTCAGCTATCATCTGGAACATCATCTGTTCCCGTCGGTGCCCTGGCATAATCTGCGCCGGTTGCACGATCATCTGATGAGCGACCCGGACTATGCGACGCAGGCGCATGTCACGCGAAGCTATTGGGGGGTCATCCGCGAGTTGATGGCCCCGCCCGCCCGCATCGCCCGATAACAGAGAAGGCGCCCCGGACCATCGCGATCCGGAGCGCCCTCTCTGAACGTCACTCGCCGCGCGGGATCAGGGCGGATCGACATTCAGGAGATGGCGAGCCGAAAATCGTGCTTTTTCGTGACCCGGAGCGCAGCGGACTTCAGGTCCGTGAGCACCGGAAGCGCGAAAATGGGCGATTTGCAGGCCGCCAGAACTGAATGTCGATCCGTCCTAGAAGCCGAAGCGCAGGCTGATGCTGCCGCCCAGCCGCGCGTCCTCGCCATCGCCGACCATGGCGTGGCCCGACAGCGAGACCATGGCCGATCCGCCCAGGCTCACATCGACATCCATGCCGGCCCTGCCCCAGTCCTGCGCGCTGCGCGGGGCGTTCAGCGCAAAAGCGCCAATGCCGATGATGGAGCCGCCGATCGCGGGCTGGCCCGACTGGAAGCGATGCGCCCATTCGCCCGACAGGATCAGCTTGACGCTCTTGGCCAGCGGAACGGTCGCCCGGCCGCCCAGACGGCTTTCGTCATAGTCGGATACGGCCCGGTTCATCATCACCGGGAAGCCGCCGCCCGTTTCGGTGAAGCCGTCCATCGTCACCCGCGCATGGCTGAACGCCGCATAGGGCGAAAAGCCGCCATCCCGCCAACCGATGAGGTTGCTCCAGTCGATCCGGCCACGAATGGCCCAGGCGCGCGCATCGGTCTTGCCATGCGAAATGTCGATGCTGGCCGCATTCTGATAGGCGCGGGCGATGTCGACATCCCAGTCGGCATAATAGCCGGTCAGGCTGACGAGCAGCGGCGTTCCGGCGGGCTGCACATCAATTTCGCCGACGAAGTGATAGCCGTCCGTCTCCAGCCTGCCGCCCAGCCCCAGATCGAGCCGGGAGGAGTCCACCCCGCCGCCAAAACCGATGCGGACCGATTCGCCCAGATCGCGGCAAATGCCGACTTCGCCGCTATAATTGCGGCGGTCGGCGCGGTTGCTGCCCGCCATGTCGCCAGTAATCCAGCCGCAATTGCGGCCATCCTGCCGGAAATCCATCAGCGGCCGGTGATGCGCACCGAACAGGGTGATGCTGGCGGCGTTGAGCAAAGTCTGAAGGCTGACGCCGCTGCCCGACAGGCTGGCCAGATAATCGACCATGCCGATCACCCCGGTTCCACCGCCCGTGCCGCCATCGGAACCGCCATCAGTCCCGCCGCCTGTTCCACCATCGGAACCGCCGCCACCCGTGCCGCCGCCAGTGCCGCCATCGGAACCGCCACCGCCCGTTCCACCGCCGCCACCGGTCGATCCGGCGACGCGGGCGATAAACTGCTGGGTATGGCCGTTGATCTGCCCCTTGCCGACGACGACCCGGCCGTCATCGCTGACGCCGGTCGCCTCGGTAAAGCTGTTGTCTCCCACCGCGACGCTGTTGGCGGTCAGCCAGTCGACCAGCGTCTGAAGTCCGCCGCTCTGGGTCCAGCGAACGGCCAGCGTATCCTGAATGGACGGGACCACGGTCGAAGGCCGCGTGGCCGCGCCGACGATCACGCCGCCATCGGCGTTGACCGCATAGGCCCTGCTGCTGTTGCCGCCGGACAGCAGGCCGATGGAGACCATGCCGCCGCCACCGGTCCAGCGGAACCCCTCGGACCGGTCGTTGCCGCCCTGCGAAAATCCGACAACCACTGCGCCGTCGGCCGAAACGTCGGTTGCGCGGCTGATCGCCAAAGCATCGCTGGCTTGCGACGCCAGAACGCCAAGGCCGGTCATGCCCCCGGCGGCGTTCCACACAAAGGCTTCGTTGGATCGCGTAGCATTCGTGCCATAACCGACCACAACCGCGCCGTTGCGACTGGCGCGCTGGGCGAAGCTGGAAGCGAAGCCGCCGCCATGAATGTCCTGCGGCGCGCCTTTATCGGTCCAGCGAACCGCATGATAGGCGCTTGCGCCAGCCAGGCTGCCGCCCACGACGACATGGCCGTCGCCGGAAATGCCGTTGGCGACGCTGCTCTGTGATGAACCGGCGGGACTGAGGTGCGCCAGTACGGTAAGCGTCGTCCCTTCCCACAGCACCGCGTTGCTCGGCGAGCTATAGGTTGCCTGCGAAATGCCCGCGATTTTTGACCCGTCCTCGGACACGCCGTTGGCCAGCACATAAACATGGCCGTCCATACCCATCAGCCGTTCATATCCCGCAGCGGTGACGCGATAGGCTTCATAGGTGGTGGGGTCGCGCCGGACCACGCCCGCAATGGTCAGGCCATCGCCGGACAGGTCAAAAAAGCCCGCGCCGATATTGGGCGTCGGCAGCCCCGGAATATCCTCATGCCCCTTGATCCCGGCGTCGGTCTGCGCGAGCGCGGGCAAAGCCGCCGCCGCACAGAACAGACCGCCCAAAAGCTTCGCAACCCCCATCGCACGCATCGGTGAACCTCCATTTCCAACTGATGTTGATGGCGGCCATTAGGGCCAGCCGCGATCGTTACGCATGTGACAAAGATTGTCAGAACCGGGGGTAACGGTCTTTGTCATCAATCAAGGATGACGGGCTCAGGCACACAGGCTCTGTCCTACATATAACCATATGGGATAATTGTCGGCCTCACTGCAAAAGAAGGGAGGCTGTTTTGGACATATCGACACTGATCGACGAGGTGATCGCGCGCGAGGGCGGTTATAGCGACCATCCGGCGGATCGCGGCGGGCCGACCAACATGGGGATTACCCAGGCGGTGGCGCGCGCCAATGGCTATGCTGGGCCGATGCGCACCCTGCCCCGCGCCACGGCGGAAGCGATTTACCGGCGGCTTTACTGGGACCAGCCGGGCTATGGCTTCGTCGCCGAACTCGCGCCGAAAATTGCAGCTGAACTGTTCGACACCGGCATCAACATGGGCACGGCGACGGCCAGCGGCTTCCTGCAACGCGCGCTTAACGCGCTTAACCGCAACCAGCGCGACTATGCCGACCTGAAAGTCGACCGGGCGGTCGGCGGGCGGACATTGGCGGCTTTGGGCGCGTTCATGGCGCTGCGCGGCAAGGGCGGCGAAGCGGTGCTGCTCAAGGCCATCGAGGCCCTGCAGGGCGAACGCTATATCGCGCTCGCCGAAAGCCGTCCCGCCAATGAGGCGTTTCTCTATGGCTGGCTGGCGAACCGGATCGGATAATATGGCTGATCCAACCGATAACCGCTCCGCGTGCCCGCCGGTCGACGATCCGTGGATCAGGCGCGCGCGTCCAACCTTTCTCTATGTCATCTATGCGCTGCTGCTCTGGGCGATCCCGATGGGGATCATCGGCGCGATCCGGCCGGAGATGGCGCAGGCGATGGCGGCGGGCGCAGGCGCCTGGCTCAACGCCCTTCCCGAGCCGCTCTATGCGCTCTTTGGCACCGGCTATCTGGGCTATACGGCGGCGCGGGCCTGGGGGAAGGCGAAGGGCGTGGACCGTTGAGCCGACCGGGAAGGGGGATCATCGGCACGGCGGCGGAGTCAGGCTTGCCGCTACCGCCGGAAAGGCGTAAGTAAAAGCAAAGATAAAGGCAGGAGAGACCCTATGTCCGGCAGCGTCAACTATGGACTATATGTCGACCGGGAATCGGGCACTTTCGATATATCGATCGATTATTATGTGCCGGGCTATGACGATCCGGAAACGGGCGAATCATTCTACGAAACCAACTGGTCCTTCTATTTTTACGACCATAATTCCGGCAGCGGCGGCGGTGGCGGCGGCTATGGCTGGGACAGCGGCTGGGCGCCCCTGTCCATCGGCTTTCCCGGCGGCGACCAGATCATGGATGCGACGCTCGACTTCTATGCCCAGAACTGGTTCAGCGGCGAAAATGTGTCGATGCAATGGCACATCCTGAACGCCGGACTGGCGACACAGGGCGTGACCCTGACCGGGCTGGCGACGGCCGACATCATCCTTTCGGGCTATGGCGACGATAGTCTGTCGGGGCTGGGCGGCGACGATTATCTGGACGGCGGCGACGGCGACGACGTGATCGACGGCGGCGAGGGCAATGACGAAATATGGGGCGGCGGTGGCGCCGATGCGATGACCGGCGGCGGCGGCCATGACCGCTATTATGTCGATTCGGTCGACGACATCGTGGTGGAGGCCGAAGGCGGCGGCTACGATATCGTCTTTTCCTCCGTCAGCCATACCCTCGCCGACCATGTCGAATCGCTCAGCCTGGCCTGGCCCGGCCTGCTCAACGGCACCGGCAATGCGGGCGCCAACAATCTCTACGGCAATGAATCGACGAATATTTTGCGGGGGTTGGGCGGCGACGACGCGCTGTTCGGTTATGGCGGGGACGACCGGTTGCTGGGCGGCGACGGCGACGATTATCTCGACGGCGGCCTTGGCGACGACAGGATGGCGGGCGGTATCGGGAACGACAGCTATGTGATCGACAGCATCGCCGACCGGGTGTTCGAACGTGCAGGCGAGGGCGTCGACGAGGCGCGGGTGCTGGCCGCCGCCTATCGGCTGGGCGATCATGTCGAAAACCTGACCAATGTGGGCAGCGCCGCGACGTTCCTGGGCGTGGGCAACGGCCTCGCCAATGTGATCACCGGATCGTGGCAACGCGACATTCTGCTGGGCATGGCGGGTGCTGACGTTCTGGCCGGCGGCGATGGCAACGATCTGTTGCAAGGCGGCGCGGAAGGCGATCTGCTGCAGGGCGGCGACGGGTTCGACGTGGCGAGCTATGCCCACGCGACCAGCGGCGTGACCGCCAACCTCCATCGCGGCCGCGGCATGGCGGGCGAGGCGATGGGCGACCGGTTCGAGTCGATCGAGGGCCTGGCCGGCAGCGACCATGGCGACCTGTTGCTCGGCGACATCGGCAATAATCGCCTGCTGGGCGCCGGGGGCGATGATGATCTGCGCGGCGGCGGCGGCAATGACTGGCTGAACGGCGGCACGGGCGCCGACCGGCTGGATGGGGGCCTCGGCCAGAACGGCGTCAGCTATGCCGGATCGGCGACAGGCGTCGCCATTGATCTCGCCAGCCAGACCGCATCGGGCGGCGACGCCGACGGCGACCTATTGGCCAATTTCGTCCATGCCGAGGGGAGCGATGGCAACGACGTGATCGTCGGCGACGGCCGGGCCAACCTGCTTTCCGGACGAGGCGGCGACGACCGGCTGGAGGGCGGCGGCGGCGCCGACATTTTGCGCGGCGGCGCGGGCGCGGACATGCTGATCGGCGGGACCGGGATGGACAGCACCGATTACGGCACATCGTCCGCCGGCGTCACGATCAACCTTGCCAACGGAACGGCCCTGGGCGGCGATGCGACGGGCGACAGCTTCGAGAGCATCGAACGCGTGATCGGTTCCGCCCATGGCGACAGCATCACCGGCGACGACAACGCCAACATGCTGTCGGGCGGGGACGGCGACGACCTGCTGACCGGTGGCGGCGGCAACGACGTGATCCGGGGCGGCTTTGGCGTCGACACGATGGATGGCGGCGAAGGGCGGGACACGATCAGCTATCAGGGATCGACCAACTGGGTTTCGGTCTTCCTGTACGCCGGCGTCGCCTATGGATCGGAGGGCGCTGGCGACAGCCTCACCGGATTCGAGAATATCCGGGGCAGCGAAGTGGGCGACGCGCTTTACGGCGATGGCGGCAACAACCGGATCGAGGGCGGCGGCGGCGGCGACTATATCGTCGGCGGCGGGGGCCGCGACGTGCTGGTCGGCGGCGATGGCGATGACGCCTTTTTGATGACCACGGATTCAGGCGTCGACACCATAGTCGATTTCCTGCCCGGCGGCGGTTGGGAGGATCGCATCCATGTCGACATGGGCGGCGCATTCGCCGATTTCGATTCGATCATGGCGGTGGCGACGCAGGTGGGCGACGACACGGTGATCGATTTCAGCGGCGGCAACATATTGATCCTCGCCGGGATCGACCGTTCGGCACTGACCGCTCAGGACTTCGTGATGTAGACGGTCACCGGCGAGGCCGCTTCGCCCTCATTCCGCCGCGTCGGGCAGGGCGCGTTGCGATTCGGGGGCGGCGGGCTGGCGCACCAGCGCGTCGACGGGCACCATCTCCTCCAGTTCCCTGCCGCCCGTCTCGATGCTGAGGTCGCGAAACTTGCGGCCCGTCACCAGCACGCGCCCTTCGAAACTGCCTACGAAGCTGTTGTAGTCGGCGACCGCGCCAGTCAGGCGATTGCCCAGCTTGCGCAGTGCGGCCGCGGCGGCGGCCAGCCGTTCGTAAAGCTCCTTGCCGAGCAGGCCGATGCGCCGGGCGTCGTCGGCCATCTTTTCTTGCCGCCAAACCGCCGCGACGGTGCGCGCGATGGCGATCAGATTGGTGGGCGTCGCCAGCAACACCCGCCGGGCAAAGGCGTGATCCCACAGCGTCGGTTCCTGCTCCAATGCGGCGGACAGGAAATGTTCGCCCGGCACGAACATGATGACATAATCGGGCGCTTCCTCGAATTGTTCGGCATAAGCCTTGCGGCCCAGCGTATCGACATGGGCGCGCATGGCGGCGGCATGGGCGGCCAGGAAACGGCGGCGCTCCTCCTCGCTCTGCGCGCCATAGGCGTCCTGATAGGCGTTGAGCGACACCTTGGCGTCGACGACCAGCGACCGGCCGCCCGGCACGCGGATGATGACATCGGGGCGCAGACGGCCATCCTCGCCCTCGACGCTCACTTCCGTCTGGAAATCGGCATGTTCGGACAAGCCGCAGGTTTCCAGCACATTGCGCAACTGCTGCTCGCCCCAACGGCCGCGCGCCTTGGGCGCATGACGCAGCGAGTCGACCAGTCGTTGCGCCTCGGCGCGCACCGCTTCCTGCCCCGCGCGCATCGCCTCAATCTGGCCGTTGAGCGCGCCATAGGCCTCGGTGCGCTGCTGTTCGATCTGGCTGATCTTCTGGTCGTACCGTTGGATCGTCTCGTTGACGGGATTGAGCAACTGGCGAAGCTGCGCCTCGCTCTTTTCCTGGGCCTGGGCGAAACGCTGGTCGGCGCGCTCGAGGAACTGGCTTTGCGCCTGGCCCAGCAATTTGCCGCCAATTTCCGCGAACTGCGCCGATAGCTGGTCCTTCGCCTCGCGCAAGGCGGCGAGTTGCGCTTCGAAGGATTCGGCGCGCGCCTGCGCGTCGGAACGCAGCGCAGCGAGATCGCGCATGGCCATTTCGCGTTCGCTCTCCGCCTGCGCCAGCCGGTCGCGCAGCGGCCCGATCTGGCTCGCCCGCTCCTGCTCCACCACCAGATCGCGCAGCGCCGCGTTGCGTTGTTCGCTGGCAAGGTCCAGCTTCGCGACGAGATCCGCCCGGTCCGCCAGCGCCGCCGCTGCGCCGCGCCCGCGCAGCAACCAGCCCAGCACGACGCCCGCGACCGCCGCGCACAGGACAAGGACGAGGGCAAGGGCATCCATCGGCAAACTATCCCGTGGCAATGAGAACGAATAGCGAACTTACCCGGGTGCGGCCTTGGCGGCAAGGGGTTTGGACGGCCGCGACGTCAGAGGAAATATTTGACGCGGATATCCTGTTTCACGGCCGCGCCCGCGATGGTGAAACGGGCCGAACGGAAACTGGGCGCGCCAAACCGGATCGCGGGATTGCAGGAAAAACCCACGCCCTCGCGCGGGATGCCGGCGAACGTGTCGAGCCGGCCATTGCCATTTTCATCATGGATGATGGCGATGGCATAATCGCCCGGCGCTACATCGCCCAGCGGCACCGGCGCCTCGCCGGCCGGAACCGCGAAATGCCGCCGGTCGGGGTCATCGCTGCAATCGGGGAAATGATCGGGCTTGCGCGTGACGCATATGAGGATTCGCCCCTTGTGCGATCGCAATCCGTCCATTGCGATGCTGAGCGGTTGCAGTTGGGCAAGCGGCGCAGCGCCGATCATCAGCGGGCAAAGGCCGGACAGGCACAGCGCGATCCTCATGGGATCGCCCGCTTTTCACCGAAATCGCCCAACCCCCGGTCAGTGCCGCACAGCCGGTCCCAGAACCGGAAATAAAGGCCGTAATTGCAGCGATACTGTTCATGGTGACGCTGATGATGGCTGGCGGTGATGAGCCATGCGCCCGCCGGTCCGCGCACCAGCCAGCGCGGAAACATTTCCCACCCCATATGGTTGGCGACGCCCATGACCGTCATCACGGTCAGCACCAGTCCCAGCGCGCCGACATGGATGGGAATGATGAAGACGAGCGCCGGGATGACGATGGCGCCGGTGAGCGCCTCCCACGGGTGAAAGCTCATCGCCGCCCAGGCCGTGGGCGGGCGACTGGCGTGATGGACAGCATGGGCGATGCGGAACAGCCGGGGTTCGTGCATGGCGCGATGGGTCCAATAGAACCAGCAGTCATGCGCGGCGAGATAGAGCAGCACCGAGACCGGCCAATACCAGAGCGGATAAGCGAATGGATCGTCGTAGATGCGCGTCCAGCCCTGCGCCCGCCAGCCCCAGGCGACCACCCCGGCCGGCGCGCCATAGATGAAGGCGGAGAGCAGCGACCAGCCGATTTCGGCCCGCATCTGCCCGCCCTGCCCGCGATACAGGCCGGGCTGGCGCAGATGGGTCGCCCAGGCGAAAGCGCCGCTGGCCAGCAGGTAGCGGACGGCGACGATCGCGCTCATGGCGATGGCGGAAAACAGGATGGCGGCGACCATGTCGGCGAGCATAGCCGTCCCCAGGCCGCTTTTACAGCCTTAGCAGCCAGCCTTCGGGGCCATCCACCGTGCCGCGCTGAATGCCGGTCAGCGTCGCGCGCAACCCTTCGGTCACGATGCCGCCATCGCCATTGCCGACGGTGAAATCGCCGTCCTTGCTCTTGACCGTGCCGATGGCGGTGATGACCGCCGCCGTGCCGCAGGCAAACGCCTCGCGCAGATGGCCGCTGGTAGCGTCGGCCCGCCACTGGGCAAAGCTGTAGGGTTCCTCGCGCACGGTCATGCCTTGCTGGCGGGCCAGCGTGATGACGCTGTCGCGGGTGATGCCCGGCAGGATCGTGCCCGACAGCGGCGGCGTGACGATGCAGCCGTCGGCCATGACGAAAAACACGTTCATGCCGCCCAGTTCCTCGACCCACCGATGTTCGGCGGCGTCGAGGAAGACGACCTGGTCGCACCCATGTTCGCTGGCTTCGGCCTGGGCGATCAGGCTGGCGGCATAATTGCCGCCGCATTTGGCCGCGCCCGTCCCGCCGCGCGCCGCGCGGGTATAATGTTCGGACACCCACAGGGTCACGGCCTTCTTGCCGCCCTTGAAATAGGCGCCGACGGGCGAAGCGATGACGCAGAAAATATATTCGGCGGCCGGACGCACGCCCAGGAACGTCTCGCTGGCGAACATGAAGGGTCGCAGATACAGGCTGCCATCGCCTTGCGGAATCCAGTCCGCGTCGATCTTCACCAGTTCCTCGACCGCCGCCATGAACATGTCCTCCGGCAGCGCGGGCATGGCCATGCGTTCAGCGGACTCGGCGAAGCGGCGGGCGTTTTCCTGCGGCCGGAACATGGCGATGGAGCCGTCGGCGACGCGATAGGCCTTCATCCCTTCGAAGATTTCCTGCGCATAATGCAGCACCGCGCAGGCCGGATCGAGCAGGAAGGGTTCGCGCGGGCCGACGCTGTGGCTGTGCCACCCCTGACCCTGCGTATACCGAATGGTCACCATATGATCGGTGAAAATCCGGCCAAAGCCCGGATCATCCAGCAATACGGCGCGCTGGTCAGCCGATACAGCCTGGCTGTTGCGGGTGACGGTGAAGCGCGATGCCTGCTGGACGTCCATGTCGTTCATACTCCTTTTGGATTGGACGGGCGTGCCTATGTCACATCGGGCCGGGCGTTACAATCGCGCGAAAAGGGCCTGAACGATCATATCGCCCCCCTTGAACCGGGCCAGCGCCCCACCATATGCGATGAGCGGGCCGGGCCCCTCTGGCGCTCCATCTCTGGCTTCCATCCCCCTCTCGGAAGCCGCGGAGCGCGATGTCGGACCGCATCGGTTGCGCCAGGTGATGGTTCGTGCGGGGATATGCCCCCTTCAGCCCCATGCGAAGACCTCACCGGCGCGGCCGATTCCGCCGTTAATGGCCCGCTTCAGCCCGCCGACAACCCATGTTTCTTCATGCAATGGCGCAACTGGTCGTAGGTCAGGCCAAGCCCCTTGGCCGTTGCCCGCTGGTTGAACCGGAAACGGTCGAGCGCGGCGCGCAGGATGGCCGCCTCATGCGCGTCCACCGCCGCCTTGAGATCGGTGACGGACTGAAAATCAATGGCGGGCGCGGCGGGGGGGGGCTCGGGCGCCGGCGCGGACGCAGCGTCATCCTTCTGCATCATCGGACGCGGCTTCCAGGGCGATGCAAAGGGATCGAACACCAGTGCGCTGACCGGGCGGCCCGGATCATCCCAGCGATAGACGGCGCGCTCCACCACATTGCGCAACTCCCGCACATTGCCGGGCCAGTCATGCGCTTCCAGTTCGGCCATCGAAGCGGGCGCGAAGCCGAGCCATTGCGGCCAGTTGAGTTCAGCCGCCATGCGCCGTCCGAAATGATCGGCCAGCACCGCCACATCCCCTTCGCGCGCACGAAGGGGCGGCAGGGTAATGACCTCGAAGCTCAGGCGATCGAGCAGGTCGGGGCGAAAACGCCCGGCGTCGGCGGCGGCGGGCAGATCCTCGTTCGTCGCCGCCACGATCCGCACGTCGACCCGCACCGGCCGCGAAGCGCCGATGCGCGTCACTTCGCCATATTCGATGACGCGCAGCAGCCTTTCCTGCGCCGCCATCGACAATGTGCCCAGTTCGTCAAGGAACAATGTGCCGCGATCCGCCTCTTCAAATCGCCCCGCGCGCGCGCGCGCGGCGCCCGTGAACGCGCCCTGTTCATGGCCGAACAATTCCGCTTCGATCAGGGTTTCGGGCAATGCCGCACAGTTCATCACGATCAGCGGCTCGCCCCAACGGGGCGAGAGGTGATGCAGGCGCTCAGCGATCAGTTCCTTGCCCGTGCCGCGTTCGCCAATGACCAGCACCGGTCGGTTGAGTTCGGCCGCCCGCCCGGCCAGTTCGACCGCGTCGAGGAACGCCAGGGATTGGCCGACAAACTGGGTGTTTTTGTCCATTCCCAAATGTTGGCTATATTTCCCACTTGTTCGCAAGGAAAATATTGACACAGCGTCTGAATCGGGAGAAAAATCCCTGATTTTCGCCATTTTTCAAAATTGGCACGCACCCTGCAATGCTGTGGTCAAGCCCGCCGACAAGAGGCGGTCATCAGAAGGCCAGAGTTTCAGGAGTATCGTGATGAACAAGAACACCCCCGCCCCGGCCCGCGCCATCGGCCAGACAGTGTCGGTCGCCCTGACCGCCGTGCTGTTCGGATCGACCATGATCCTTTCCGCCGTCGGCCCGGCCCGCGCCAGCGACAACCCGGTTCTTGCCAGCACGGCATCCAGCCCCGCGCCCGCCCGCTATCTGGCGTAAGCGGCCGCACCCCCCGGCCGGGGAGGGCAACGCCCCCCCTCTCGCCCGCCCCGGCCGGCCCCCTTTGAAGTTTCAGTCAGGAGTGAAGTTCCCATGGGTATTTTTTCCCGCACCCGCGACATCATCGCCGCCAATGTCACCGACCTGCTCGACAAGGCGGAAGACCCGGCGAAGATGATCCGCATGATCATCCTGGAGATGGAAGAAACGCTGGTCGAGGTGCGCGCTTCGGCCGCCCGGACCATCGCCGACCAGAAGGAAATGCGCCGCCACATCGCCAAGCTGACCGCCTTGCAGGATAGCTGGACCGAAAAGGCGCAGCTCGCCCTGTCGAAGGATCGCGAGGATCTCGCCAAAGCCGCTTTGGTCGAGCGCCAGAAGGCCGCCGACATGGCCGAGCATCTGTCGCACGAGATCGAGGTGCTGGACGAGGCGCTGAAGGCTTCGGAGGAAGACATCAGCAAGTTGCAGGCCAAGCTGCGCGAGGCCCGCGCCCGCCAGAACAGCCTGGTCACCCGGATGCAGAGCGCCGAGAGCCGCCTGCGGGTGCGCGAAGCCTATGCCGGCGAGAAGGTGAACGAGGCCTTTGCCCGGTTCGACATGCTGGAACGCCGCGTCGACCTGGCCGAAGGGCGCGCCGACGCCATGGGTCTGGGCGCACAGCCCAAGACGCTGGAGGAAGAGATCGCCGAGCTGAAGTCCGCCGACAAGGTCGACGCCGACCTCGCCGCCCTGAAAGCCGCGATGAACAAGGAAGCCTGATCCCATGGAAGACGTGCTGGTTCCCATCATGGTTTGCGGCATGCTGTTCATCGGCATGCCCTGGCTGATCTTCCACTATGTCACCAAGTGGAAGCAGGCGCCCAAGATCACCGACGAGGACGAGAGACTGCTGGACGAGCTTCACCTGCTCGCCCGGCGGCTGGAGGAACGGTTGCAGACGGTCGAACGGATCGTCGCCGCCGACAACCCCGATTTCCGCCCCGCCCGCCCGTCGCAGGACGACCAATATGAATTCGACCGGAGGAACTGAGATGACCGCCCGCCGCACCAAATTCTACCTCGACAAGCAGAATGGCAAATGGATGGGCGTGTGCGCCGGCATCGCCGACTATACCGGGATCGACGTGGTCTGGGTGCGGGTCGGCGCTGTCCTCATCACCCTGATGGGCGCCTTTCCCTGGTCGCTGATCGCCTATTTCGCCGCCGCCTATTTCGCCGACAACAAACCGTCGGGCCTTTATGCCGACCGCGACGACGAGAAGTTCTGGCAGGGCGTGCGCACCAACCCGGCGCGCTCCACCCGCGACGTCCGGTCCAAGTTCCGCGACATCGACCGTCGCCTGGCCGACATCGAAACCTTCTACACCAGCCGCAATACGCGCCTGGCCGAGGAAATCGACAGCCTGCGCTGACAATAGCGCAGCGGGGCGAAAAGAACAGGGAGACTAAAATGACCTTCGCAGGACCAACTTTCGTCCTCGCCATCATCGCCATGTCGACGCTGGGCTGGATGTTCACCACCTGGGTCCGCGCCCGCCACGGCTATCCGGTTGAAAATGAATGGCGCGGCACCGTTGATCGAAGCGAACCCGACGCCGGTCGAAAAATCGACCTGCTGGCGAGCGAAAACGAAAAGCTGATGGGACGAATCAGCCGCCTGGAAGACCGCATCGCCGTGCTGGAGCGGATCGCCACCGATCCCGCCGCCCGCACCGCGCGCGAAATCGACGCGCTGCGCTGATCCGTTCAAGCAAGGGGAAAGATCATGAACAAGGCCGATATTGCCGACGCGGTCATCATTCCGAACCTGCCATGGATCATCGGCGGCGGATTGCTGATCGGCGCGATGGCCGTGGCGGGATGGATTTTCACCACCTGGCTGCGGGTGCGCCACGGATACCCGCTGGACGGCGCATGGGGACAGGCCATCTATCCCCAGAGGAATGAGGAAATGGTCGAACGGATCAGGCTGCTGAGCCAGGAAAACGCCCAGCTCCGCGCCGAAATCGGTTCGATGAAGGACAGGCTGGCGGTGGTCGAGCGGATCGTGACCGACGAAAGCCACCAGCTGACCCATGAGATCGAACGGCTGCGCGGCCCCGCCAACTAAGGGCGTCGGCCTGGCGCGCCAACAGGGAGACAAGCATATGAACCCGTTTGAAATGGTGGTCGCCATTGTCGCCATCACCGCCATCGCCAGCGTCATTCGCGCCAAATATGGCGTGGTGCGCCGCCACAAGGGCGAGGATGTCATCCAGCGCGGCTCCGACCCGGAAGCCGAGCGGCTGCGCGCGGAAGTGAAACAGTTGAAGGAGCGGGTCGCGGTGCTGGAACGGCTGGCGACCGACAGTTCGACTGCGCTGGAACGCGAATTCGAAAAGCTGAAACACAACGATTGAGGCCTAACCGGTCGCCTTTGTTTTCAGGCAGACCCGCGGCTTGAGGAGGAAACCCCCATGCAGGATCCCTTCACACTGATGACCCTGGCGGCGACGAGCCTGGCAGCGGTGACCATATTGGCCATCTCTGCGCTCAAGGGCTGGAATGGCTGGCTGGATTACAAGCGCGCGGAACTGGCGCGGCGTGGCGGCGGCTTCGATGAAGGCCCCGCTCCTTCTTCGGCCGGCGCCCGGATCGAGATCGCTGACCTCAAAGAACGCATCCGCAAGCTGGAAGCGATCGCCGCGGGCGTCGACATCTGAGCCGTGAACGGGAAATGCGGGTTTCGTCGCGCGCATTTCTCCCTATATGGGCGGCCATGACCCAGACGCCCAGCCTGTCCGACCTGTATGACGAATATGAATTTCTGGACGCGGACGACCGCTATCGCCTGCTGATAGACCTTGGCCGCGCGCTCGAACCCATGCCCGACGCGCTCAAGACCGACGCGACTCTGGTGCGCGGTTGCTCTGCGGCGGTGTGGGTCTATCCCACCATGCTCGATGACGGCCGTCTCCATTTTCTGGCGGACAGCAATGCCGCGATCACCAAGGGCATCATCGCGCTGGTGCTGATGACGGTGCAGGACGGCGCGCCCCGGGCCATCGCCGACGCCGATATAGAGGGCGCTCTGGCCCCGTTCGACCTGAAGAACCAACTCAGTTCCAACCGCACCCAGGGCATTCCCAACATGATCGCCCTGATCCGTGAGACGGCGGCGCGCTACATCTGAGGACGCGCGCGCCGCCTCCTCGCTCCGGCGCGGGGAAACCCGCCCGCGCTCCGCGCGTTATCCTGTCCACTTGTTTTCGTGGAGAGGAGAATGCGGATGCGCGCCTTCCTGACTATCGCGGCCGTCGGGCTGCTGGCCGCCTGTTCATCGGGCAAGGACGAGATGACCCAGCGCGAGCAGATCGGCCAGAACTGGAAATATGAGCAGGCGGTGGCGGGCCGCGTCGCCTATATCGGCAGCGCCAACAGCGTCGCCACCATCCATGCGCCCGACACTTTTTCGGTGATGCTGGTCCAGCCGATGGACAATGGCGAGAAGGATGTCCGGGTGAAGCTGGTCGGCGCGCCCTTCACCTGCGACCTGTCCGACTGCGCCGTCACCGCGACGACCGACGATGGCAAGACCCATCGGTGGAAAGGCCGGATGACCGACACCAACGACGGTATCGAAATCATGCCGTCGCAAAAGGCCTATGAAACGATCGCGCAGGCCAGGAGCGTGAAGGTCGACCTGGCCGTGGGGCCGCAGGACCGGACATTTCCGTTCGAATTCCGCGTCGCCGGACTGGATCTGAAGGGCTGATTATTCCTGGAAGGACACGCCGGGGCTGCGCGGGTCGGCGGCCCCTGTCCAGCGGCCATCGGGCAGGCGTTCGGCGGCGTTGGCCTTCAGCCCCAGCCGCGACACGCTGGTCTTGTGCCCCATCGCCTCCAGCGGCGCCTTCATCCCCTCGACAATCGTTCCCTGTTCCAGCACGAGCCCGTCGCGGTTGAAGTAGACCAGGCCCATGGCGATCGAATCCTGCGCCGACAGGCTCCAGTCGAAATGGGCGATCAGCGCCTTGGCCACCTGCATGATGATGGTCTTGCCCCCGGCCGCGCCGACGGTGAAGATGGGCGTCCCCCTTTCGTCGTAGACGATGGTCGGCGACATGGAAGACAGCGGGCGCTTGCCCGGCTGAACCCGATTAGCGACCGGCGCGCCGTCCTTTTCCGGCGTGAAGCTGAAATCGGTCAGTTCATTGTTCAGGATGACGCCGTTGGCAATCAACTGGCTGCCGAAGAAGCTTTCGATGGTGGATGTCCAGGCGGCGATGTCGCCGCTCCTGTCCACCGCGACGAAATGGCTGGTGCCGGATTCGGGCTGCGGCAGGGCGGCGGTGCGCAGCGCCGCCCCGGTGGGCAGGCCCGCGTCATAATGGCCCATCGCCTTGCCGATGCGAATGGTGGCCGAACGGCGCTTGAGATAGACGGGATCGATCAGGCCCGCCACCGGCACATCGACGAAATCGCGGTCGCCCAGATATTTTTCGCGGTCGGCATAAGCGAGTTGCATGGCTTCGGCGATGACATGCCAGGACCGGGCATCATCCTTGCCCCATCGGGCGAGCGGGAAGCGTTCGACCATGCCCAATATCTGCAGCACGGTGACCCCGCCCGACGACGGCAGGCCCATGCCGCAAATGGTGTAGACGCGATAAGGACCGCACACCGGCGGGCGCTCCTTCGCGCGATAGGCGGCGATGTCCTCCACCGTCATCGGCACGGGGTTCTTGGGCGCGTTGGTAACCGCCTGAGAGAGCAATTGCGCATTTTCGCCGCTGTAAAAGGCTTCCGGCCCTTCCGCCGCGACACGCTTCAACAATGCCGCGAGCGGCGGGTTTTTCAGCATCGTCCCCATCGGCGCGGGCTTGCCGTCGATCCAGAAATATTTCTGGATTTCCGGGAAGTCGGCCCACACCGGCGCCACAGCCTTCATTGCGGTGTCGAGGCGCTGGCGCACTTCGAACCCCTCCTCCGCCATGCGGATGGCGGGCGCGAACAATGTCGCCCAGGGCAGCTTGCCCCATTTGTCATGCGCCATCTTCGCCAGGCGCAGATTGCCCGGCACGCCGACCGAATAACCGCCTGGCCAGGCCTCGCGAAAACCCAGAGGCTTGCCGTCCGGTCCCATGAAACGGTCCGGCGTGGCGGCGGCTGGCGCAGCCTCGCGCCCGTCGATGGATTCCAGCACGCCGGTTGCGCCGTCATGGTGCATCAGGAAACCGCCGCCGCCGATGCCGCTATTGTGCGGCTCCACGACATTCAACGCCAGCATCATGGCGATGGCGGCGTCGGTCGCGCTGCCGCCCTGGCGCAGCATCTCCTGACCCGCCTGCGCCGCGCGCGGATCGGCGGCGGACACCGTGCCGTTGATGCTGACCGGCTCGCGCGCGAACGCGGCGGTCGGCAAGGTGGCGAGCAAAAGCGCGGAGAGCGGGGCGAGGAGGATCTTCATTCCCGGCACCCTATCGGCAGCAGGAGCGAAGGCAAGTGGCGAATGAAAACGGAAGATGGCCATGCCCGGTTCAACGGATCAGGCGTCGACCCCCACCACGTCGCCGATAGTGCGGACGCCCTCGCGCGCCATCAGCGCCTTCAACCCGTCATTGATGCGCCGCGCCAGCCACGGCCCTTCATAGACCATGGCGCTGTAAAGCTGGATCAGGCTGGCCCCGGCGCGGATGCGCGCCCAGGCCTGATCGGCTGTCGCGATGCCGCCGACGCCGATCAGCGGCAATCGCGCGCCCAGCGCCCGGCGGAAATCGCGCAGCCGCTCCAGCGCCATGTCATGCAGCGGCGCGCCCGACAGGCCGCCCGCTTCGCCGGCATGGACGGACCGCAGCGGCGGGCGGCTGATCGTGGTGTTCGATACGATCAGTCCGTCGATATGGTGGTCGAGGCAGGCGGCGGCGATGTCGTCGACATCGGCGGGGAGCAGATCGGGCGCGACTTTCAGAAAGATCGGCGGGCCGCCAACGCCCCGCGCCGCCATCACCGCGCCCAGCAATTCGTCGAGCGCCGCCCGGTCCTGCAGCGCGCGCAGGCCCGGCGTGTTGGGGGAGGATATGTTGACCGTCAGATAATCGGCCAGCGGCCCCATCACCTGCACGCCGGTCACATAATCGCCGACGCCGCGCCCCGCGGCGGTCGCATCCTTGTTGGCGCCGATATTGATGCCGACGACCGGCCGGTCGGGGCCGGGCGCGCGGCGCACCGCCACCCGCTCCGCCGCCGCCGCCTGGCCGCCATTGTTGAAGCCCATGCGGTTGATGACCGCGCGGTCCTCGACCAGCCGAAAGAGCCGGGGTTTGGGATTGCCCGACTGGGGCAAGGGCGTCACCGTGCCGAGTTCGGAAAAGCCGAAGCCAAAGCCATGCATCTTGTGCGCGACCATGCCGTCTTTATCATAACCCGCCGCCAGACCGACGGGGTTGGGAAAGCGGATTCCCGCGACCGTCTGTTCCAGCATCGGGTCGGGCGCGGCGATGGCGGGCGTCGGCATCATCCGCACCAGCATCAGCGACAGCCGGTGGGCGCGCTCTGCATCGAGCGCAAAGAAAAGCGGGCGGGCAAGAGCATAGACCATGGTGCGCCTATGCCAGCAGGGCGGGGTTCCGTCGAGTCGCTGTTGCTGCCGTGCAACATGGGCGGCGCATCGTTATTTTCTAACGAAAATCGTCATGTCTGGAACGCATTTGGCCCGGCAAATGGCGAATCTGTCCAATAAAATTACCCCGAATCAGCGGTAGAGCGCTCCTGCGACCCGAAGGCTCTTGGCCATCCGCCAACGAGACCTTTTCCTGGCCCGGAGGTGAAAACTTCCGGGCCATTTTTTTGGCGCCGGCGGCATGATCGCCCCACCCGCGGCCCAACAGCGACACGCCCGTCCAGGTGGAGCCATGGGTCGTTTAGCCAACAACATTCGTCAACGCCAGGGCATCAAAAGGCATCGTCATGCGCTTGATCGGGGGGGGGGCCGACAATATCGGCGTCTTCTGTGTTCAATGAGCATGGGACGCGACGCAGTTGCCGGCGCAGCAACCGCCATATGCGCCAACGCCTTCTCAAAACATCCTTCGCTCTTTGCTTGCATGACTTCGCAAATATCTGCAATATAACGCAAATAAGGGGCACAATAACGGGATCGCAAATTTGGACCAACCAGGCCGTCCGGGCATTGGCGACGACAAGGGCGCGTCGCAGAATCGCAATTTTCCCTTTTCAGTGGACGGCGCTTATGGGCCGGTGCGGCTGCGCTATTTCGCGCCGCCTGTAAAGTTGCGCGCCTATTTCGGATCGCTTTATCTGTTCGAAGTTGATCTGGCCCAATATTCCGACGTGACCCGCGCTGATGTGCCGCAACTACGGTTCATGTTGTCAGGGCAAGGACAATATCGGTTCCGCGATGGCCATGATGTCGACACGCCCGAAATTTGCCTGCTGGGGCCGACGCTGGGCGCAACCCGATTCGACCTGACATCGCCCGCGCGCGTCCTGGGCATTTCGCTTTTGCCTGCCGGGTGGATCACGCTGCACGGCGGCGATGCGAGCAGCTTTGCCGACCGGCCATGCGACATGGGGGTCGGCCCGGCAGGCGAACCCTATCGCGCCATGCTGGAACAGGCTCGCACCATTGACGATCCCGAACAGATGGCGGCGCAGGCCTGGCGCTTCATGGCTGCCCGGATCAGGCCGTTGACCGATGCGACATGGACGTTGCTGCACGCGATCGACCATTGGTTGACCGATGAGCCATCGCCGCGCATCGAAGTGCTGGCCGATGCCACCGGCCTGTCCGTGCGGCAGCTCACCCGGTTGACCCGCAGCCTTTACGGCGCGCCGCCCAAATTGCTGGCGCGCAAATATCGCGCCCTGCGATGCAGCGCGCGGATCGCGGTGGACGGCGAAAACTGGCAGGCCTTGTGCGACGATGGCACCTTCTACGACCAGTCGCATTTCATCCGTGAAATCAAGCAGTTCATTGGCCTGACCCCACATCAGTTGATGACCGAGCCCAGCGCCGTCGCGGCGCTCACCATGTTGCGCCGGTCGCTGGGCGGCGACGTCGCCGCGCTCAACCGCCTGTCATAAATAAGCCTTGATTATCGGGCCGCAGCGGCCCACATGCGCAATCGGATTGATTCCATCCGATTTGAGAATGGTTCGCAATGAGGCTGTCCAGTTTCGCCGATTATGCCGTGGTGCTGATGAGCGCGGCCGCGCGCCATTGCGGCCACGCCGGGCTTGCCCCGGCGAATAGCGAAAAAGCCGCCAAGATGAACGCGACGACGCTGAGCGCGGAAACCGGCATCCCCCTGCCCACCGCGCAGAAGCTGGTCAGTCGGCTGTCGGCGGCGGGCCTTTTGGAATCGAGCCGCGGCACGGGCGGCGGGGTCCGCCTGTCGCGCCCGCCCGCCGCGATCACGCTGGCTGATGTGGTGGAGGCGGTGGAAGGCCCCATCGCCATCACCGCCTGCGCCGAACAAGGGACGCATGACTGCAATCTGGAAACGGACTGCCGCATCCGCCCGCATATGAATGTGGCGAACGACGCCATCCGCCAGGCTTTGGCCGGGGTGACCATCGCAAGCCTCACGAGAGAAATGGCATGACCGACGACACGACCTTCACGGACAATGGCGTCCGCAATCAGGAAGCGCTGGAAGCCGCGGAGCGCGCCTCCACCTATGAGCATGGCTGGTCGTCGGACATTGAGCAGGACTTCGCGCCCAAGGGGCTGAACGAGGATACGGTCCGCTTCATTTCTGCCAAGAAGAAGGAGCCGCAATGGTTGCTCGACTGGCGGCTCAAGGCGTTTGCGATGTGGAAGACGATGACGCCGCCCGACTGGGCGAAGTTGAACGTGCCGCCGATCGACTATCAGGACGCCTATTATTATGCGGAGCCCAAGAAGAAGCCGGAACTGAACTCGCTGGACGAGGTCGACCCGGAGATTTTGGCGACCTACCAGAAGCTGGGCATCCCGATCGCCGAGCAGGAGATGCTGGCCGGCGTCAAGGGCAGTCGCAAGGTCGCTGTCGACGCCGTGTTCGACAGCGTCAGCGTGGCCACCACCTTTCGCAAGGAACTGGAGGAAGCGGGCGTCATCTTCCGCTCCATTTCAGAGGCCGTGCGCGAATATCCGGAGCTGGTGAAGAGGTGGCTGGGCAAGGTCGTGCCGATGCACGACAATTATTTCGCCACATTGAACTGCGCGGTCTTTTCCGACGGCACCTTCGTTTATATTCCCAAGGGCGTGCGCTGCCCGATGGAGCTCAGCACCTATTTCCGCATCAACGCGGAAAATACCGGGCAATTTGAGCGCACGCTGATCGTCGCGGACGAGGGCAGCTATGTCTCCTATCTGGAAGGCTGCACCGCGCCGATGCGCGACGAGAATCAACTGCACGCCGCCGTCGTCGAACTGGTCGCGCTCGACGATGCGGAGATCAAATATTCGACAGTCCAGAACTGGTATCCGGGCGACGCGGACGGCAAGGGCGGCATCTATAATTTCGTCACCAAACGCGCACTGTGCCAGGGCCGCAACTCCAAGGTTAGCTGGACGCAGGTGGAAACCGGCAGCGCCATCACCTGGAAATATCCGTCCTGCGTGCTAAATGGTGAGAATAGCGTGGGCGAATTTTACTCGGTCGCGCTGACCAACAACATGCAGCAGGCCGATACCGGCACCAAGATGATCCACAATGGCAAGGGCTCGCGCTCGACCATCGTGTCGAAGGGGATCAGCGCGGGGCGCTCCAACAACACCTATCGCGGCCTTGTCCGCGTCGCGCCCGGCGCGGAGGGCGTGCGCAACTTCACCCAGTGCGACAGCCTGCTGCTCGGCGACCAGTGCGGCGCGCATACGGTGCCCTATATCGAGGTGCGCAATCCCTCGGCCCAGATCGAGCATGAGGCGACAACGAGCAAGATCAGCGACGACCAGCTGTTCTACGCCATGCAGCGCGGGCTGGATCAGGAAAGCGCGGTGTCGTTGATCGTGAATGGCTTCGCCCGCGAAGTGCTGCAGCAACTGCCGATGGAATTCGCGGTCGAGGCGCAGAAATTGCTGGGCATTTCGCTGGAGGGGAGCGTGGGGTGAGCGTCGCATCTACCTCCTCCGTCATGCCGGACTCGATCCGGCATCCCGCTACTTCAGGCACAGCGCTAGAAGGCAGCGAGACCCCGGATCAAGTCCGGGGTGACGAGTAATGACAATGATCGACCTTGCCGAAATGCTTGAGCGCTTCGTTGGTGATGCGCCAAATTGCGGCAAGTGGGAATGGGACAACTTTACGTCCGTGAAGGCAAGTCCCGAACTTGAGCCATTCCGTCAGCGCCTGTTGGAGCAGGGTGACGGCTGGATGGACCTCGACGAGATTCGCGGGCTCATCGCTGAACTGAAAAGTTGAAGGACTAAAACTTGAGCGACGAAGACGATATTCAGGATGCCCTCGCCGATTTCGCGGAGGATGTCGGCAATGGCCAGGCATGGACCGCCGCGATCCGCGTCCTGACCGAGGATTATGAGCTGGAAGAGGGCGAGCTTGCCGCCCGCGCCGCCAAGGATTTCGGCGATCTTGATGCCTATCAGGCCGAGTGCCGCGCGGCGCTGGAAAAGGGCGACGTCGCTTTCACCGAGAAGCTCAAGTCCGACAAGGCGTTCCATAAGGCCAAGGCGCCCAACCTCGCCCGCATGGGCCCGGTGACGGAATTCGTGACGGGGCTGCTGGAAAAGGGTTCGCCCGAACCGGGGGCCGACTGGTGGCCCTATATGCCGATCAAGCGCCATATCGACACGCTGTTCCCCGCGCCGGGCGACGTGCGCGACATGGCCTTCTGGACCGCGCGGACGCTCCAGCGCGCGCATAAGGGGTAAGATGGCGGGGTTCGCTCACCTGATCCTCCCCTGTAAGGGGAGGCGGACCGCCAGCGAAGCTGGTGGTGGAGGGGTATCCTCCCTCTCGATAGCGGAATACCCCTCCGTCAGCACTTCGTGCTGCCACCTCCCCTTCCAGGGGAGGATTGAAATTCAAGCCGCATTGCCGGGACAAAATGATGCTTACTATCTCTGACCTCACCAATGAAATCGACGGCAAGGCGATCCTGAAAGGCCTGTCGCTCTCCATCAACGCGGGCGAAATCCATGCGATCATGGGGCCGAACGGCGCGGGCAAGTCAACGCTCGCCTATACGCTGGGCGGGCGGCCGGGCTATGATGTGACCGGCGGCGGCGCCACCCTGGACGGTGTGAACTTGTTCACATTGGAGCCGCATGAGCGCGCCGCCGCCGGCCTGTTCCTGGGCTTCCAATATCCGGTCGAGATCCCCGGCGTCTCCAACCTGCAATTCCTGCGCGAATCCTTAAACAGCCAGAAGCGCGCGCGCGGCGAAAAGGAGCTGAACGGCGGCGAATTCATCCGCCTGGCCAAGGAAAAGGCCGCCTTGCTCGGTCTCGACATGGAAATGCTCAAGCGCCCGGTGAATGTCGGCTTTTCGGGCGGCGAGAAGAAGCGCGCCGAAATGGTGCAGATGGGCATCCTCGATCCGAAGCTCGCGATCCTCGACGAAACCGACAGCGGCCTCGACATCGACGCATTGAAGATCGTGGGCGCGGGCATCAACGCGATCATGCGCAAGCCTGAAAAGGCGGTGCTGCTCATCACCCATTATCAGCGGCTGCTCGACTATGTGAAGCCGGACTTCGTCCATGTGCTGGCGGCCGGGCGGATCGTGAAGTCGGGCGGCCCCGACCTCGCGCTGGAGCTGGAACGCGAAGGCTATGCCGAAGTGGTGGCCGCATGAGCGCCGCAGGCAATCTCATATTCTCTCTGCGTCGCTCTGCGCCTCTGCGCGCAAATATAATGTTCGCGCAGAGGCGCAAAGGCGCAGAGGAGCACCGCGCATGAACGCTCTGCCGACGCGCAAGGCCGAAGAGTGGCGCTATAGCGATCTGGAGGCCGTCGCCTCCGTCTGGCCGCTGCCCGCGCCTATGCACATAGATGTGGCGGCGGGCGAGGTTGCGCACCATCATCTGTTGCAGGATGCGGCGGACGGCGCGGCGGCGGTGCATGAATATGTCATCACCATCGCCGACGGCGCACGGTGCGATTTTCATGTATTGAACATCGGCGGCAAACTCGGCCGCGTGACCTTTGCCGTGACTCTGGGCAGGGGGTCGCATTTCGAACTGAACGGCGCGATCATCGGCGGCGGGGATCAGGTGCTGGAGATCGTCACCAGCGTCACCCATGCCGAGGCCGACGCGACCAGCGGCCAGACGATCCGCTCGATCCTGGGCCAGCGCGCGACCGGCAGCTATCTGGGCAGCATCAACGTCGCCCGCCACGCGCAGCGCACCGACGCATTCCAGTCGATCAAGGCCATGCTGCTCGACCGCACCGCGACGGCCAATGCCAAGCCGGAGCTGGAAATCTACGCCGACGACGTGAAATGCGCCCACGGCGCGACGGTGGGCGAGCTGGACAAGGCGGCGCTGTTCTACATGGCGTCGCGCGGCATGGACCCGGCGACCGCCAAGACCTTGCTCCTGAAAGCCTTCGTCGCCGGCGTATTCGACGATGTGGCGGACGAGAGCGTCAAGGACGCGCTGGAGGCCGCCGCCATAGCCAAGCTGGAGACTCTGGTATGAGCGTGATCGCGCCTGCGCGGCTCAGCCTGCGCCATGATTTCCCGGGGGTTGGCGACTGGCATTATCTGGACAGCGCCGCCACCGCGCAGAAGCCGACCGCCGTCATCGACGCCATCGCCCGCGCCTATGGCGCCGATTATGCCACGGTGCATCGCGGCGTCTATGCCCGGTCGGCCAATATGACGCTCGCCTATGAAGCGGCGCGTCGGAAGGTGGCGGACTTCATCGGCGCGGCCTCCGACAGCGAGATCGTCTATGTGCGCGGCGCAACCGAGGGGATCAATCTGGTCGCCCAGTGCTGGGCGGCCGAGCAGTTGAAGGCGGGCGACCGCATATTGCTCTCCATGCTGGAGCATCACAGCAATATCGTGCCCTGGCAGATGGTGGCCGAAAAAATCGGCGCGGTGATCGACGTCGTGCCGCTGACCGACGACGGCCGGATCGACCTCGACGCGATGGCCGCGATGATACGGCCTGAACACAGGCTGGTCGCGCTCGCCCATGTCTCCAACGTGCTGGGCAGCGTGCTTGACGCGCGCCGGGCGGCCGACATCGCCCATAGCGTCGGCGCAAAAATCCTGATCGACGGGTGCCAGGCGGTACCGCGCCTTGCCGTGGATGTGCAGGCGCTGGATTGCGACTTCTACGTCTTTTCCGCGCACAAGCTCTACGGCCCGACCGGCATCGGCGTGCTGTGGGCGCGCAAGGCGCTGCTCGACGCCATGCCGCCTTATCAGGGCGGCGGGTCGATGATCGACAAGGTGACCTTCGAAAAGACGACTTACGCCCCCGCGCCAACCCGGTTCGAGGCGGGGACGCCGCATATCGTTGGCGTGGTCGGGCTGTCGGCGGCGATCGACTATGTGCAGGCCATCGGCCTTGACGCGATCCACGCCCATGAATGCGCATTGGTGGCCAAGGCCCGCGCCGCACTGGAAAGCATGAACAGCATCCGCCTGTTCGGGCCGGAAGACAGCGCGGGTATCCTCTCTTTCGAGCTAAGGGGGGTGCATCCGCACGATGTCGGCACCATATTGGATGAAACGGGCGTCGCGATCCGCGCAGGACATCATTGCGCCCAGCCGCTGATGCGCCATCTGGGCGTCGAGGCCACCGCGAGGGCGAGTTTCGGCATCTACAGCGACGAAAGCGATGTCGATGCGCTGGTCAAGGGATTGGAACGAGTGAGGAAGATCTTCGGATGAACGACGAACGGAAGATCGTGGTCGAGGAAGTGGACGCGGTCGACAGCCCGCCCAAGGTGCGCGTCGACGAGGCGGAGGCCGCGCCCCGCCAGCGCGACTATCTCGACGGTTTCCTGAGCGCAACGCCCGCGGAAACCCCGGCGGGCGAGCCCGGCGGCGACCTGTATGACGCGATCATCGACGCGCTCAAGGAAATCTATGACCCGGAGATCCCGGTCAATATCTATGACCTTGGCCTGATCTATGGCGTGGACGTCACTGGCGACGGCCATGCCGTCGTCACCATGACGCTGACGACGCCCCATTGCCCCGTCGCCGAATCCATGCCGGGCGAGGTCGAACTGCGCGTCGGCGCGGTGCCGGGCGTGGGCGATGCGCAGGTCAACCTCGTCTGGGATCCGCCATGGGATCCGCAGAAGATGTCGGACGAAGCCAAGCTTGAACTGGGGATGCTGTGATGACCGAAGCGACCACCAGGCCCCGCGCCCGCCCCGCCGCCGTCATCCTGACGAAGAGCGCGGAGCAACGCATCGCCGATCTGATGGCAAAGGCCCCTGAGGGGACCATCGGCGTCAAATTGTCGACCCCGCGCCGTGGCTGTTCGGGCCTCGCCTATTCGGTCGATTATGTGAGCGAAGAGGCGAAGTTCGATGAGAAAATCGCAACGCCCGGCGGCACATTCTATATCGACGGGGCGTCGGTGCTCTACCTGATCGGGTCCACCATGGACTGGGTGGAGGATGATTTCACCGCCGGGTTCGTGTTCAACAACCCCAATGCCAAGGGCAGTTGCGGCTGCGGCGAGAGCTTTACGGTCTGAACGGCCGCATGCCCATGCCCCATATGCTGATCCTGGGTCTGGGCTATAGCGCGGGTCATATGGCCGAACGCCTGCGCGCCGATGGTTGGCGCGTGACCGGCGTGCGGCGGACGGCGGGGCCGGACATCATCGCCTTTGACGATGACGCAGCCGTGCGCGCGGCCATCGCCGCGGCCAGCCACATCCTGTCTTCCGTGCCGCCGGTCGATGGCGTCGATCCGGTGCTGACGCGATATGGCAAGGCCATCGCCGCTGCGCCCACATCATGGATCGGCTATCTCTCCTCCACCGGCGTCTATGGCAATGCCAAAGGCGCCTGGGTGGACGAGGGCAGCGCCACGGGCTTCGGCCGCCGCGCCGCGCGCGCGATGGCCGACGCCGCTTGGGGGGCGCTGCGCGATCAGGTCTACCGCTTCCGCCTGCCCGGCATCTATGGCCCCGGCCGCTCGGCGCTGGAAAGGGTGCGAGAGGGGAAGGCGCATCGCATCGACCGGCCCGGACAAGTGTTCAGCCGCATCCATGTCGACGACATTGTCGGCGGCGTCATCGCCTCCTTTGACGGGCCGCCGGGCGCCTATAATCTGGCCGACGACCTGCCCTGTCCGCAGAACCGCCTGATCGAGGGGGCCTGCACCCTGCTGGGCGTCGATCCGCCGCCTTTGCTGACGCTGGAGCAGGCGCAATTGTCGGCCATGGCGCTGGGTTTCTATGCCGAAAATCGCCGGGTCGCCAATGGCCGGGCAAAGCGTCTGCTGGGCTGGAGCCCGCGCTTCCCGACCTGGCGCGAAGGGCTGGCCGATTGCCTTGCCCGCGCGGCCTGGTGACCATTTGTTAACCTCCTGAGGACGAAGATTGCAGGGCCATTTTCGCACGAGGATGCCCGCCATGACCGACATCGAACGCAGCTTTGAGGCGCTCAGCCGGGCGATGCGGCGCGACGCCATCATGCCTCCCGCTCCGCGTCCCGTGCCGATCGCCCGGCTGGTGGAACGGATAGAGGCTGCCCGGCGGAGCGGCGCTCGCGGCTGAAAGCCAAGATCTGGCTAGGGCGAATGTTGATCCGACCTGCTTCAGAACAGCGCCTTGCCTGCCACCACCGAAATTCCGCACCGGCCCGGTGAGCGGGTTGGACTAGCTCTCACAGATCGCGAGCAGCGTTTTCTTCAGCAACGTCCTGGTATGGCTGGTGATCGGCGACGGGGCAGCGGCGCCTTGCGATCGAAGCGGATCGCCTGGGGATTTTCTTAGAAAGCCGGATCGCGGCCGATCACGGGTAACTGAAGGCCACATAGTCCCGGGCATGATCGTCTGCCCCTTAATTTCGATGACCTTTGTGGCGATACGGAAAGCCGTAACCGGCGCGAAGGCGCGCAAAAAATTCCTCGACCGCCAGGACGATCAGCGATGGATCAGCGCGCAGTTCGTTCCGCTTGTCCGGATGCGACGCCAGATAGTTGAAGATGTTGCCCAGCATGGACGTGACCGTGTCGAGGCCGCCGATATAGAGATTAAAGCAGTGGCCCAGCACCTCATCGTTATTCCACAAACGGCCGTCGACCTCGAAGATCAGTATCTTGCTGATATAGTCGTCGCGCGGCTGCTGGCGGCGGGCTTCGATTTCCTCGAGAAGATAATTCTTCACGCAACGCACGGCGTTGCCGCGCACGGCCCGATCGTTGGAATGAAGCATTTCCTTTTTCCCATTTAAGGAATTGCGCCATTCTTTCCTGCGGCAGGCCCAGCAGGTCGAGGACGATGTAGATCGGGAATTTTTCCGAGAATTGGTCGATAAAGTCGCACGGCCCGCGATCCTTGAAGACATCGATCAGGATGCCTGTCCGCGCACCTGCTCCATCATCGCAAACATCTTCTGCGGCGAAAAATGGCTATTGAGCGCCTTGCAATAGCCGGTGTGGATTGGCGGATCAGCCTCAGTCGGAATGACCAGCCAGGTTTCGCCGATATTCTGCGTCCATTTGCCCATGCCGTTCTTGGTGAAATTGTCGGCGTCGCGCAGCATCGCCTGCACATCTTAGGCGTTTTTGAGCAGCCAGCCGGGCTGTTCGCCCGGAAAGATGTTGGTGACATAGGTGATCGGCGGCAGCTCCGCATGCATCGCGGGAATCACCACTTCCTGTGGGTTGTCTTAGACCACCGTCCGCGAAAACAGCGGCAGGGCCATAGCCAGTTCGGGCGGCACATGATCCGGCAGGGCTTTATTTTCGACTTGGGTCATCACGGTCTCCGAAGCAAAAAGCAGACAAATTCCACTCTTGCCAAAGACAGGTGCGGTGATGGCCGCGCGTCCGGGACTGCCGCACGAGCAGAAAAACCGCAATGGCAGGAGGCGATGCACATGAACGAGGCGGATGCATTGGACCTGGAACAGGCGATCCGGGACAATTACCGGCTGTGGAACGAAGGAAAGCGCGAGGAACTCGACCGCCTTTTCCGGACGCTCGGGTCAGACGGATTCACCATCGAATATGTCGGATCGCCCGCTCTGGACGGCGCCGCCGCGATGGCGGAGATGTGGGCGGAATATGAAGGACGGCATCGTGACGCCGCCAAGCCTGGCAACCCAAAATATTGCCGATGGCAGGCTGACGATCCGCCATTTTGATCGGACAGCCCACTAACCTGCCATATATCGACATGCAGGCGATGGACACCGATCAGTGCTTCGCTCGCGGGAAGGTGGCCGAATATTGCGCGAGCGCGATGATCGCCACCCTGTCCACCCGTTTCGTCATCGCGCGCATTCCGCAGCGATGGGCTGGCGAGAGAAGGCCGCATTGATCGCAGCCTGTCTCGCCAGCGCCTGTCCGGTCAGAATTTAAACGTCGTTTCAACGCCATAGGTGGCCGGCTGGCCAACATAGGCGGCCGCGATGCCCAGCGACCGATAAAGATCGGGGAAGCGACGCAGCAGATATTTGTTGTTCGTGATGTTGCGGCCATAGACCGCCACTTCGACATTGGGATCGTCCAGCTGGAACGCGATACGACCGTTGAAAATGCCATAGCCCGGTACGAAACCGAGGCGGTTTTCCGTATCGTAAGCGGCCTTTGTCGCGGCCGACGCCTGATCCGCCGCCCGGACCGCATCGAAATGCTGACCGCCGACATAGGAATAGGCGCCAGTAACGGCAAGCGTGCCGCCGCCGACCGGAATTTTCTGCGTGGCGCTGATGTTCAGCTGCTTCTTGGGCAATTGCAGCAACGGCAGGCCGCTCAGGTCGACGACGCAGCCGTTGGCGACACCGGCGCTGTTGGTGCAGCCGCTGCCAGCCACCACCTGGATTTCGCTGAAGCTGCCCTTCACATATTTGCCGTTTTGCAGCGAGCCGTTGACGCTGAGCGTCATGCCTTCCCAAGGCACGGCGGTGATTTCATTTTCCATGCCCCAGATGCGAACCTTGCCGTTGTTCTGGATATATTGGGTCACGCCGATGCCGGTCACGAAGCTGTTGACGATCGCCTGATTGTCATCCTTCCAGGTGTGGAAGACCGCTGTGTTAAATCGCAAGCGGCGGTCGAAAAGATCGACCTTCAAACCGGCTTCCACATCCTTCACCTTTTCAGGAGAGAAGGCGGGCAGGCCGCCCGCACGCAGATTCCAGCCGCCAGCCTTCGCCGCGCCGCGGGTTGCGGCATAGATGAAAAGATTGTCGCTCGCCTGCCAGTCGACGCCCAGATTCCACGCTGGATAGTTGAACTTGGCATTTTGTTCCTGATTGCACGTCGTGGCCGTCACCGGTTCGGTCGGATTGACGGTGCAGTTGATGCCCGTCGGCGTGCCCGCCACGGCGACATTGTAAGGCAGACCATATACCTGCGCATTGTGCAGCACGCTGTTGCGCGTGTCCCAAGTATAACGGAAGCCGCCGACCGCGCGCAGGGTCGAAGTCAATTCATAATAGGCCTGCGCGAACAGGCCGAAGGTCTTGTTGGTGACGTCGGCGTTGGAATCGCGGATGAGACCGCCGAATATCTGCGACCGGCTGAATTCGTCGCCGCTTTCCTTGCCCGCATAAGCGCCCGTGATGAAGCTGAGGCTGTCGGTGATATTGCCGGAGAGCTGGAATTCCTGGGATATATAATAGGAGCTGGAACCCGCAAAGGTCGCCAGCAGCGGCACGGCGGTGCCATCCGTGTCGTTCTGGCCATAGTTCATCGAATGGCGATAGCCGGTGATCGATTTGAAGTTCAGGTCGTTCAGCTCGAAATTGAGCGTGGCGGAAAAGCCATATACTTCCAGCGTATTGAATGGCTTCACACCATAGAGAGCCTGCGCTTCTGGAGTCAGCGAGCCGATCGTGGCCGGGATCGATGTCCCGGTGACCGTATTGCCCCACCAACGATCCTTCGTCAGCAGGCCCGCAGTCAGACCCGGCTGGAAGGCAGCAGGGATGATAGCCGGGTTGAAGGCCCACAAAGCGATCTGCTGACCATGGTTGGTTTGGCGGTTCCAATCGCCCGAAAGGGTCAAGTCCCAGCTATCCCCCTCATATTTGATCTTGCCGCGCAGGAATTTGCTGTTGTTGTCGGCCACGTCGCGCTTGGTGGCGAGATTGTAACCATAGCCGTCCCGGTCGGTCATCGCGCCGCTCAGTCGAATCGCCAGCCCATCTGCGAGCGGCACATTGATATTGGCCTGCGCGCCCAGTGTGCTGTAATTGCCAAACTCCGCCTTGAACGCGCCGCTAAGCTGGTCGTCGGGATCGTTCGTGACGATGTTGATCGCACCGCCGGTGGTGTTGCGGCCGAACAGCGTGCCCTGCGGCCCGCGTAGAACCTCCAGTCGCTGGACGTCCTGAATGTCGGTCATGCCCGTCGAAGGCCGCGGGATGTAGATGCCGTCAATATAAGTGGCGACAGCCGGATCGTTGGCGAGAATGGGCTGGAGATTGCCCTGGCCGCGAATGGCGACAAAGACGATGCCGTCGCCGCCGGCGGAACCGCGACCGATGACCAGGCCCGGCGCGGTGCGCTGAAGATCGACGACGTTTTCCACCTTGGCGGTCGCCAAAGCTTCCGGGGTGAGCGCCGTGACGGCGATCGGGGTCGTCTGTAGACTTTCTTCAGTGCGGCGCGCAGTGACGACGATATCCTGAATGCCTTCGCCAGCGCCCGATTGCGCCGGCTGCGCAAAAACGGGCTGCGCCATGGCGGCGGCGAGCGCCCCCATGCCGATCGCGCCCAGTGTTGCGACTCTTTTGCTCATATCTTCCTCCCCGTATTTCACGATGGCTCAAATTTTTCACATCACCCCTGCCTAACGCGGGGCGGATATCCTCCATAGTGGCCAGTCCAAGATTGACTGTCCGGCGACATGATTTGGCCGCTCATCTATATTTTTGCGCGGGGGCCGATCAGTGTGGCCGCAGCGATGACGAGCGGAAGGCCTTGGGCGTCTGCCCCGTCGCCGACCGGAATGCGGCGGAAAAAGACGACGTGCTGCTAAAACCGCAGCGCCAACTGATCTCCTTGATGCGGGCGTCGTCCTTTTGCAGCAGTTCCTTTGCCATGGCGATGCGGCTGCGTGCGACAAATTCACCCAGGCTGACGCCGGAGCCTTCCCGGAAAACGCGCGCGACATGGCGCACGCTCATGTTGCAGTCGCGCGCAATATCGGCAACCGTGAGAGGCTGCGAGAGATTGTCCATCACATAGTCGATGATCTTCTGGACCTGCTGCGGATTACGCGCATTCCCATAGGCTCGTTCGCTCGGTCCCATGTGCCGGACCAGTTCGACCGCAAGGCCCATGAGCATTGATTCGATCATCGTCTGGCTGGCAAATCCGGGTGTCCGCAATTCCGCCGCCAGCCCTTCAAAGAGGCGGCGCATGGAGATATTCTGAATGTCCGCGCACGGTTCGACTCTGTTCAGCGGCTGCGCCCCGTCAAACACCTTCTCCAGAAATTTCTCGCCAAGCGCCACGCAGACGAGATGCCGCTGCTGAAGCGCGGGCTCACCGAAATATTGGCGGTGTGGCGGCATGTAGAGAATGTCGCCCGACGCGGCGCGCCGGTCCGGGCGACCCATACTGACCATGCTGCGCCGCGGCACACCGTCGAGCGAATAGTCCAGATAATGTCTCTCGGGGCTGAAAACGCCGCTGCTGGGTTGGACCCAGTCAAAATGACGCACATCCACATAAGCGTCGCGAACGCTCGTCGCCGCTTCGATGAAGAAGTTCTTGACGCCAAACCTGCCCTGTCCGCTCCAATCGCTCTCCGGACGAAACAACCCTATTACTCCCAGCCTTTATGTCTTTGTCGCTGAAATAGACGCAGCGCGGGCTTGTTCCTCTATCTTTGGATAGGTGGTCAATTTGTCATGAGCGGACAGGTTTGGGCTGGCGCCCGACCGTAGCGCGATACTGGTGCAGGGGGGACAAATTTCGCCATGCGCCCCCGTTCAATCCTAAAAGACAGGAGGCGCTCAATGTCCATCACACCGCTCTTGCAGCAGCGGACGCCATGAGAGCGCCATCAAACAAGCCCGCAGCCAGCCTTTATCCCTGGTATGTGCTGGGCATATTGACGCTGGCGCAGACCTGCCATGGCATCGACCGCGCCATCATCGGGCTGGTTCTGGCCCCGGTCGGGCATGAATTTGCGCTGTCCGACGGGCAATTGGGAATATTGGCGGGTTTCGCCTATGGCATATTCTTCGCCCTTGCCGCCCTGCCCTTCGGCGTAGCGGTGGATAGCTGGAACCGGCGCAACCTGATGGTTGCCGCATTGACGCTGTGGAGTGGTGCGACCGCCCTGTGCAGCCTCGCGACCGGGTTCTGGACTTTGCTCATCGGCCGCGCCGCCGTGGGGACCGCCGAAGCGGGCGGATCGCCGACCGGCATGTCCCTGCTGAGCGATTATTTCGGCGAAGACCGGCGCGCCACCGCCATCGGCATCTGGTATCTGAGTTCCGGGATCGGCCTTGCCATCGCGTTCATCGTGGGCGGCGCGATCGTCCAGAGCGCCGGCTGGCGCTGGGCGTTCGTGGCCGCCGGCGTGCCGGGGTTGTTGCTGGCGCCGCTGTTGCTGCTGACGGTGCGAGAGCCAGTGCGCGGCGCGCACGACGGGCCAGCCCAGCCGCAGGGGGACACGCTGCGGCTGGGGCAGCGCGTCCGCCTGCTCGCGGCGCGGCCCGGACTTCTGTATTGCATCTTCGCCATCGTGCTGATCGCGGCGGGCATTTACGGCATGAGCACATGGCTCACCACTTTCCTGATCCGGGTCCACGGCATGCCCATCGCCAAGGCGGGCATCCTCATCGCCATCGCCTATGGCGGCCTCGGTTCGCTGGGCGGATTCCTCGCGGGCTGGGTGATCGACCTCGTCAACCGGCGGCGGGGCGGTTTCGATCCGGCAAGGACATCCCTGTTCGGCGCGGTGATCCCCTTGCTGACGGCGGTGACCGGGGTTGGGACGGTCCTGGTCCGCGACTTCGATCTGATGCTGGCGCTGCTGATGGCCTGCGGCTTCCTCAGCGCGTCCTATAACGGCCCAATCTACGCCGTCATCGTGACGATCGCCGGGCCGCGCCTGCGGGGCCTTGCGGTATCGCTGGTGCAACTGGGCGCGAACCTGATCGGCGTTGGCGCGGGCGCCTATCTGATCGGCGCGGTCAGCGATTTTGTCGGGGGGACGGCCGGCGTCGCCTGGGGAATCGGCACCGCCATGCTGTTCACATTCGCCGGGGGCCTATTGCTGCTGCTGGCTTCGCGCGCGATCCGGCGCGCCGAAGCATAAAAAAGGCGGCTTGGTCGCTCGACCAGACCGCCCTTCCTCATGCGCGTCCCGTCATTTCTCGGCCTCGCGCGCCTTGCGCCGGGCCTTTGCCGCTTCGATGCCACGAAAGACGGTAGTGGTGTTGCCCGCCCCGGCATAGAAGAGCAGGAAGAGCGGCATGAAATCCAGTTCCTCATCGGTGAATTCGCCATTGATGAGGGCGCCATTCATCTGGATCTCGACCAGATCGGTTCGACCCAGCATGGCTGTCACGCCCAGGACCAGCAGGCGCTTCTCCCGCATCGAGAGGATATCGCTACCCCAAAGATTGGCGAACTGGTTGCCGACGATTTCCTGGTTGAAGGCGGAGTCGCGATACGGGAGGGTCATTTCCGACGATCCCGGTCCATAGACCTGGTCGAAAACCTCCAACCCCTTCTGCCACTGTGCTTCATCAATGCTCATAGCTTCTCTCCCATTATATTTTCCAGGCCCACAACCGCCCGATCAGTGCTGCGCGTCAATTCCACCAAGGGCAGCGCGATGCCGTGGCTGCGCGCCAGGTCGATGGCCGCATCCAGATCCTTGACCATAAGTCCTCGCGTATATTCGCGCACCGCCGCTTCCTGCGCGCTGGACGACGGATCATCGCGAACCGCCAGCATCAAGGGTCCGCCCACGCTGTCCGAACTGGCGTCGATCACCTGTGCAAGCTGTCGAACATCCACCCCGGCATTGCGACACAGGACGGACGCTTCATAGCCGGCGCGCAGACAGCCGAAGACGATGACGTTGCGAGCAATCTTCGCGGCCATGCCCGCGCCTGGGCCACCCATATGCGCCACCAGCTTGGCAAAGCCGTCCAGAACCGGACGCACCTTTGCGATTGTTTCATCTGTACCGCCGACGAGGCAAACGAGACCATGCTCGCGGGATTTAGGGCCACCCGTCACGCCGCAATCGACCAGGTCCACGCCCGCCGCGTCGGTCAGGCCACGAATGGCGTCCAGATCCTCGATCGAAACGGTCGCGACCAGCACCACGATCATGCCCGGTCGTGCGCGCGACAGCACGCCGTCGGGGCCGGACAGCACCTCGATCGTCTGCTTTGCGTTGACGACGGCGATGATGACGACATCTGACTGCGCGGCCAGCGCCGCCGGGCTGGCGGCGACGGGCGGAACGCCCTCCAATGTGTCGGCCGCATCCGCCCGAATGTCGTAAACCGCCGACAATTGCTGCGTCCGCGCGAGGCATATGGCGACGCCAGCGCCGATCTGCCCCAAGCCGATGACCCCTGCTCTTCCCATCCTCATCATCCTTTCCGCCGCCGGGTTTGCGGTCCTGCCTTAGCCAAGCCGCAAAGGTGGCATAGCCGGGGCCACGGCGTCATCCCGTCCAGCGCTGCGTGGCCGAACCTCGACAGCTTTACCGTCCTTCACGATGCATTTGCCTCCAGCGGCAGATTTTTTTGCGGCCCGGCAATAATGGAGAACCGCGATCAGGAGCACGGACGCCGACAATTGCATGCTCAGTTGCAGGCCGTTTGCCGGCGCGGAGAGACAGGCGGCGGGCGGCGATGCCGTGCCGGAGACGAGGCAGTCGGCGGCATAATCGCCCCGTTAGAGAAGGGCTGCGAGGCGATCGCTGAAATAGCCCAGCACCACCGATCCCGGCCCCAGTCCGGCGACGGTCTGGCCGAAGGCGTGAAGCGCGGCGGCGGACGCCCGCATACTGGGTTCAACCAGCGACTGGGTGATGGTCATGATCGCGGGCGTAAACGCATAGAGCAAGGTCGTCGCGACGAAGAGAAAGGCGACCAGCCACCGCCAGTCCGATTGATGGATCGGCAGCAGATCAAAGGGCAGAGCCAGCCCCACCGCGATCGCGGGCGCCCAGCCGCCCCAGCGCATGTCCCGCCGGATCAGCCGTCCGATCAGATAGCCGCCGCTCACTTGTCCCGCCATCGTCGCGAGACTGAGGGACAGCGCGAACACCAGCCCCGCCTGCGCCAGCAGGAGATCGAAGCGGCGCATCAGCAAGGGAATGAGGAACAGGTTGGTGCCGAATCCGACCAGCCCCACAAAGCCGTTGACTAAGGTCAGGTGCAGGAAGGAAGGCGAACGGGCGAGTCGCCGCAGCACCATCGCGAAGGGGGCGTATCCGCACTCTGCCCGGCATCCTTCCGTTCAGGTTCGGGAATGGTTGCAAGCAGCAGTAGCGCCAGCAACAGTCCGGGCGCGCCCACCGCCACGAGCGCGAGCCGCCAACCAAATGCCTGCGCCACCGCGCCGCCCGCAATCGCAGCGATGGCGCCGCCCAGGGGCACGCCCATCGCAATCAGCGAAAAGACGACCGCGCGGCGCCCGGCATCGAACCGGTCGGAAATCATCGAAACAAGCGCCGGGGTAAAGCCCGCTTCCCCGACGCCGACGCCCATCCGGCAAAGCAGCAGTTGAACATGACTGCCGGCCGCGCCGGACAAGGCCGTCATCAGCGACCAGAGCATGGTCATCGCGGCGATGATCCGCACCCGGCTGTAGCGTTCGGCGAGCCGCGCCAGCGGGATGCCCAGCACGGCACAGAAGATCGAGAAGGCCAGGCCGCCGGGCATCCTGAGCTGAAGGTCTCTGAGGCGCAGGTCGTGGCGAATCGCCTCGCCGACCACGGCGATGATCGTGCGATTAATGAAATGGAAAATGTAATTCTCGCGCAGCAGCTGCAGGAACCATCTGTCATGGGGGGGACCCGCCTTCGCCTGTCATCGCCCATCCCCCCCGCCAACCGGCCTCTTCCTCTTGCACATGGGACAGATGGAACAGATTCTTTTCGATGTGTATCGGTTTCCCCTTGAAACCATCCTGGGACTGCGCCAACAGAACGGCATCTTCGACAAAGGAATATCAGCATATGAAGAAGATCATTCTTACGATCGCCGCTCTGGGCCTCACAGTTCCCGCCTTTGCCCAGGCGCCTGCTGTGGATCGCAATGATACGATTTACTCCGCCGATGGAACCAAGATCGGCAAGGTTGATCGCGTCGTCACCGCCGCCGACGGCGCGGTATCGGCCATTCGCATCATCTATCGCGGCAAATTCATCACCATCCCCGCCGCGACGCTGAGCGCCGGCGAAAAGGGCGTGACGACCACCATGTCGAATGCCGAACTGAAGAAGCTCTAATCCGCTGGCCCACGGTCTGGCAGGACCGTGGGCCATGGACCAGCGCCGCTCCTGCGCTTAAAGCGGACGGATGACGGCAGACCGGCAACCGCTTGCACGGATTTCGAGACGCGGCCGACCGCCGCAATCCGAGGGGCCTGCCCTTGATCGCGCGGCTCGTCGCCACGTTGCTGGACATGGCCCGGTCTGGCGGCATCGATGCGCTCAATATACGCCCTGTCGCACAGCGTTTGGGGGTGTCGCCGCGAATCCTCTACCACCATGTCCGCGACAAGGAGACGATGCTCGGTCTGCTGACCGACCCAATCCTTGATGGCCGGCTGCCCGACCTGTCGGCGCCCGATTGGAAAAGCCGCCTGCGCAGCATCGCCCGCTCGGTGCACAGGGCCTATCCGGATTTCCCTGGCTCTGCCGCCTTCATCCTGTCGCGCAGCGCCAATCGGCTGGAATTGCCCAATGCGCTGGCGATCCGGCGCGCCCTCCTCACCGCCTTTGAAGAGGCCGGGCTGACGCGCAGGCAAGGCGAAGAGATGCTCGTGATCTTTTCCGTTATCGTTTTTGGCAATGTCGTCGTGGCGGAAAGCCTGGAAGACCATCATGATCGGCTGGCGATGCAGCGCGATGTGGTGGAAGCCGCCTTCACCCGCGCCATCGACATGCTGCTAGACGCGATCCACGCCATCGCATAGCCTTCGCCCGATCGCCGGTCGACGCCCTGATCATAGGGGATGCGCAGCACGACATGATGATAGCCGTCGCCATGCCGGTCCAACATTTCGGTGAAGACCGAAGGCCCGTCATTGGTCTGCTGGAGCGATTCTATCAGCAGTCCACCGGAAAAACCGAACGCGACCTTCATGGCGACCTCCGTCGGTTCGCCCCGATAGATTTGCCCGGGCAGCACGAGCACATCGAACACGAACAACGGCCCGGCGCCCATGACGCGGGTCCAATGATCGAGGGCGCGGTTCATTCAGCCGGTTGGGTTCGGGATGACCCAGAAAATCATTTTTGAAACCCGACCAGAAAGCCACCCAGGCGGGCAGGTCGGCGATCATGGTCCGCGCGATCTCTTCCTCGCCGCGCGAGCGGTGGCCGGCTGGCGGATCGAGGCGGCGGACGCTGACCTGCGCGGGCGCCTGCCGCCAGTCGCGCTGGCCTTCGCGGGTATAGACCTGCATTCGCGCCCCCGGCTCGACCTCGGCAACGATGCTGAATTGCGGCGGATCGGCGGCAAAGCGGATGTCGACCCGTTCGATAAGACGCCGCGCCGAAACGCCGGATCGCGTTGCGCTCGGCAAGGCCCGGTCCCCTGTGGATGGCAGCTTCCTGACCGTCCGGGCTCATCGTTCCGACGCACAGGCAGTTGATCCTGCTGTGCGGCGCCAGCGTCTTGGCCAGCTCGCGCACCAGGAAAAGCAGCGCCGCCTTCGACACGCCATAGGCGACGGCCGGCGGGATCGGCTTGAAGCCGCCACAGCTCTGGACAGATATGATGTTGCCCTTGCCATTCGCCTTCATATCGGCTTCCGTCAGTTCTGTGCGGCGCCAGGTCGCCATGACGTTGACGTCCATCGCCGTCTTCCGGACCTCGTCGGTATTCGCCCACAGCCCGCCGTCCGCGGCATAGACCACGCCCGCCGCCGCATTGTTGAACAGGATATGGATGGGACCGAATGCTGCGCGCGCACCATCGACGAGCCGTTCAAGATCGGCCTTCTCGCCGGCGTCGGCGGCGATGGCCCGGCCGCCATCAGCCGCCTTGATCTTTGCAGCGATCCGGTCGTGCGAGCGGACTGACAGCACGACATTGGCGCCCAGGCCGGCACAGGCCTTGGCGACATGTTCGCCCACCCCCAGCCCTACCCCGGTCAATATGGCGGTGCGCCCGCGCCAGCCCCGCGCGCCAGGTATCGACCAACGACCGGCCGATGGCCTTCAGGTCGTTGGCCCCGCCCACCGCCGCCAAAAAGTCGGCTATCATGCTGGACAAGGAAGAGAGGGTCAGCACAGGGTCGCGGTGCGTCCACACCGGCATTGCGCCCGGATGGGCCTCTGCCAATCCCGGAAGATCCATCAGGTGCTGCGGCGCTTTCAGCGTCCATCATCCCCGTGGGCCCTTTCCCCTGGGAATGCTGGAGCATCCGCTTGTGGGTGCGATATTGTCCCTCCGGCAAAACCTCCTGCAGCCATCGGGCGAAGGCGGGCACGCCCAGTTCGGCCGGGAAATTGGTGTTGGCGAAATGCAGCATCATGCCGTGATTGCATTCGCCCGGCTGGGTGCAATCCATCCGCTGGATCTCGGCCAGTTGCGTCGCGAGCAGGCCGACGATCTTGCGATGCGCGGTTTCGCGCAACTGGGCGGGCGGGTCCATTGCCTCGACCGCATCGACCAGCCGGTGGAAAGCCGGTCATGAAAGACAGGTCTGGACCGAAGTCCTACAGTCCCGTCGCGGCGCGCGCTTCCGCGATCAGTGCATCGGCGGAAAGCGGCGTGCGCCCTGCGACAGCGCTGTTCATAAATGCGCTTAGAGCAGTCTTAGCCGCACAACTCGCCTCTCCATCACATTATTCCACACTGCATATTTATTGGATGAAGCAGCGATCAAGCGGGCATTGGGATCTGCCCTTAGAAAGCCGGTTTTAGGCGGCCTTATCTTCCACAGGCGTCAGATTTTTCATGAAGGCCACAAAATCGGGGCCGAATTCAGGAATGGGCAGCCCCAGCTTTTCGGCCAGATAGAGGGTCATGAAATTGTCGTTCAGCGATTTGTTGGTGGCGGGAATATTGCCGATGCCGACCTGCCGGTCAAAAGCGCCCACCACAACCAGCGCCATCCGAAGCGCCGCGACAATATCATAATAGTCGAGATGCTTTGCCTTGCGACCGCTCGCCGCTTCCCAGATGGCGATCGTCTCGTCCTTGCTCGGCAACCCTTCAAGACGGGTAACACCGAAGCGGCGACCGAACAGATCGTCGAAATAGAGCCACCAGGCAAGGTCCAACTCAGCCGGCCCCAGCGCCGCCAGTTCCCAGTCGATCAGCGCGTTCACCTGCCCATCAGCGGAAAACATGACGTTCGACGGGGTGGGATCGCCCCACAATACATTCACGCCCGCATCGCTGGGCATGTTGGCGCGCACATAGGCCATGGCCGTATCGACGATCGGCATGGCCCGGCCCCGTCCGGCCGCCTTATGCCATGCCTCCAGCGCGCCGACATATTGATCAAGGCCCGGCTGCCCGTTTTCCGGCTGGGCGAGAAATTCAAAACCGTCGCGCCAGTCGATCTTCGCAAGGCTGGCAAAGGCGTTGATGGCGTTGGTGAAGCTTTGCCGCCGCTGCGCCGGCGTCATCTCGACCAGCCAGCCTTCCAGATTATAGTTGGGCTTCTGCTTGGCGCATTCGCCGTCGACCTTGCCCATCACCAGGAATGGCAGGCCGAGGATATCGGGGTCGAGATGCATGCCGATCCACGGCGGGACGGGAAGGTCGCCGCGCGCATCGAGCGCCGCCATCATCTTGCCCTGCAGCGCCAGGCTGCTGCCGAACACCACTTCCAGGTCCATCGGCTGACGGCGAACCACGAGCGTCTGGCTCTGTGGGCCAGCCGGATCGACATAATCGACATCGACGAAAAAGATATCGGCCGAAAACCCCGCCCCCAGCGTCACATCGAGCGGACGGACGCGAATGTCACGCCATTCGGGCTTCTCGCCCGCCAGCCAATCCTGCAGCTGCACGGTGATGCGATCGGGGGTCAGCAATTCCATGTTTACAGCCCCTTCGCCGCCAGCGCGCGCTTCAGTTCGGCGGTGAGCGGCCCCATATCCTTGGGCGAGGAACCATGGAGCAGGATTTCATCGGCGCCGGCGTCCAGAAAGGCCATTAGCTGGTCGGCGCACTGGGCGGCGGTCCCCACGGCAGCGCCTTCATCCAGCCAATGCTGCGGAATGAGGCGGCTGACATCGACCAGTTCCTGCCGGGTATAGGCTTGATCCGCAGGCTTGCCGTTGAGGCCGGCGATCTTGGGATGGGCGCGGATTTCCTCCAGCACCTTCTTGTCCCAGCCATTGATGTCGACGATCAGGTCGCCAAAGCCGGGCAATTCGAAATAGGTGATGGCGCGGCCGCCGACGACGGCCTCCTCCTCATCCTTGGGCAGGTCCGGGGCGACGATGATATTGTGATAGATGCGCACGGACATGGGATCGCGCCCGGCCCTTTCAGCCGCGTCGCGCACGATTTTCGCGCTGTTCTTCACCCCCTGCGCCGACACGAAGGGATGCAGCAGCACGCCGTCGCAATGTTCGCCAGCAAATTCCAGGCTCTTCGGGCCGATCGCGGTAAAGATGATCGGCGGCGGCGTGCCACCATGGCGGTCGGTCAGGCTGATGGCGGGAAACTTGCCCAATATGCCTTCATAATCGACCTTTTCGCCCGCCCAGAGACGCCGACAGATCGAGATCAGGTCGGCCAGCCGCTCCATGGTGATCGGCGGCGAACCAAGCATCTTCATATAGGCGGGGACAGCCCGCGCTAACATCAGGCGAAAGCGCTCGCCGCTCATCGCCTGCATCATGTCGGCGACGCTGGCGGTGACAAGGGGATGGCGCATGGTCGCATACATGGTGCCGGTGATGCGTATCTTCGACGTGGCCTCCGCCACGGCGCCCGCCAGAACCGCCGGTTCCTTCAAGGCATAGCGCTCGGAAATCCAGACACAGCCAAGGCCGATGCGTTCCGCCTCCTTCGCCTCTTCGATGCCGCGCCGCGGATCGCTCACCCGGCCAGGCAGGATATAGGTGCCGAATTTATCGAACAGTGCCTGAGCACCCGGCTCCACCGCTTCCGTCATTCCCACGTCCTCTCAAAAGATAGGCCGCTGCATTGCCGTCGGGGCGATCGTCGGCAACCTGTCAAACGACAGGGTTGGGATGGACCTCGACATAGAGGCGCGTGAGCTTGAGCGCCGCGATTTTCCACTGTCCGTCCCGGCGCACATAGCGTTCGGTATAATGGCCGAAACCGGTGATCGAATGACCGCCGGGAATCGGGCATTTGCCCGGCGCCCAGACCACCCGGTCCTGCATCGCCGTGATCATGTCCGCCTCGTCGCCGCGCAGGTCGATCTCCGACGAGTGTATCTGATGCGCCGACCGTGCATCGATGACCGCGGAGCGCACCTGCTCCAATATGGCGGCATGCCCGCTCATCGGCGGGTTGCCGGTGTCCTCCTCCACATCCAGCACCGCATCGGGGGTGAAGAGAGAGAGGAAGCCGTCCCAATCCTTGGTATCGAGAAAGCGGCAATAGCGCGCCTTCACATTGCGGATCGCCTCATAGTCGATCAGCCTGGCCAGTTCGTCGCTCATCGCTACCTCCGTCACCAAATGATGCGCGTATGCGCCCGCAGTGTGCGTTCGCGGATCGCCTGCGCACGCGCGTCGGGCGTGACCAGCACAGTGTCGGCGGGCAGATGGCTGCGCACATCGGCCAGCTTGACCTTCTTCATCGTCGGCGTCGGCCGCTCGTCGGTGTTGAACCAGCGCCCCTGCACCGCGCCGCTGGCATAGCCGGATGTGTCCAGCCAGTTGTGGACGCCAGGATCGCGCGCCGAAATGACCGCGCGGAAATGGCCGTCGCCATCGAGCACGGCCTGCGCCGCATTGAGACTGGACTGGTTGTGATACCAGTCGGTCGTTTCATATAATTCATTGGTCAGGATCAGCGACCAATAGCCGACATCTTTGGGTATCTGAACTTCTGTGATCAGCGCTTCGTCATCGGCCAGTTCATAGGCGCCCTCATAATAGGACTGCCGGGCAAGACCGGTCATCTGCGAGAAGTCGACCACTTTCAGCGTATTGATCAGCCCCTCGTCGCGCAGCTTTTGCACCTTGTCGGGAAAGGCCAGCGCACAGACTGCCGCGGTGGCGGGGATTTCGGCAAAGCGATGCGCCAGTTGCTCCAGCGTGGGACGTCCCTTGGCGGCATGATCGGCGTCCAGGCGCACGATCCCGAAGCGCGGCTCGCGCTCCACGCCCCAGTCGCAGGCGACAATACGAACCATCAGCTTCTCGGTCGCCGGCTTCAATTCCCACCAGTCGCCCTCATGCCCGGCGGGCCGGGTCGGCGAAAGGATGACATCGAAAGTACCGTCGGCGCCGATATGCAGATCGTCGAAATCATTGGCGTCCTGTGCAGGGTGATGCTGGCCGGTCCGCAACGTGTCCGGGCCGAGTTGCGCCAGGATCATCATCCGCGTCGTGCCGCGATCGCCCCGGATGCGGTAGGTTCCGCCCTTTTCGATCAGCGCCGCCTTGTAGATGGTGTCCGCATTGGGCTGAAAGATATTCTGGCAGATATTGAGTTCGGGCACAAAGATCGGATGACTGCGGTCATGCATGATCGCGTCGTTGGCGGTCCGCAACACGCCCGACAGCAGCAGCCGCATGGATTCCTGCATGACGTGCGGATCGCTGCGCAGTCTTTCGGGAATGCGATCGCGCATCAACTGGCCCAGCGGCCTCAGCCGGTCGAGCAGCTCTTCCCACTCGAAAATGCCCTTGTCGATCATCTTACTCTCCACGATATTTTCCCGGTTGAAGACCGCAGCCCCCGCTTTCCCGCCCGAAAGCAGGAGACCGGCCATCATAGCGGGCACGCCCGCGCAGATTTCCCGCCTAGTCGGTGACAAGCAGAGACCTAAGCGCCGCGCGCCGATTGGCGTCGATGCCTCCCGCTTCGAAATAGCCTTCGATCCCGCCCCAGCGCGTGGCGATCATATCGAGCGCGCTCGCCAGGAAATCATCTTGAACGCCGATCAGCACGGCCACCATTTCGTCGGGCGGCACGAAACCGAAAGTCTTTTGCAGATCGTTCGAAAGATGACCCGACATACGCAGATTCTGGCCGAAGACATCCGACTTGCGATAGTCCTCCATGATCACGGGGCGGGGCACGGCGAGCAGGTCGAGGAACAGCGCGATGACCACCCCGGTCCGATCCTTGCCCGCGGTGCAATGGACCAGCATCGGCGTAGCCTGCGCCAGCAGCGCATCGACCATCCGCGACAGATGAGGCAGGAAGGCCTGCGGCATGAGGCCATAATTGTGCGTCATCACCTCGACGGCGCGCGCCGCGGTCGGCTCGCGACCGAGCGACACCCACATATCCTCCCCCTGCGCGCGCAGATCGGTATTCATGTCGAGGTCGAGCATCCGGCAATCCGGGCCGCACCAGCGATGCGGCGCAGCATCCCGCTCGATTGTGGAACGAAGGTCCGCCACCGAGCGGAAGCCCAGGTCCGACAATTCCGCGTGATGATCATCGAAAAAGCTGGCCGGGCCTTCGGACCGGAACAGAATGCCGGATCGGAGCTGGCCGCCGGCTGCGGTCGGCAAGCCGCCGATGTCGCGGAAATTGAGGCGGGACAGGGCAATCGTCATGCATTTAGTCCTTCACGGGCGGATAGCTGGGGACAACGACGCGCATCTGCGCCAGAAGGTCTGGCGACATCCAGACATGTTCGACATAATGGCCCAGCGTCGCACGCTCGTCAGTATATATATAGCGCAACATATCGCCCAGCCCGCCTTCGAACACGACAGGGTGACGCGCCAGATCGAGCGAGGCGACATGGGCGTCCCAATGGGTAAGCGGTCCATCTATCCGGGTCGCAACATGATGGAAACGAATGGCCAGTTCGTCGCCTCCGGGCAGAAAATCGCTGAACAGGGGCGCCGTGTCGCCCACAGGTTCGATCAGTTCGATCTCGACGCCGCCGACCACCGCAAGCGCGATCTTGAGCACCGGCCTGCCCGTCGGATCTTCTCCGGGCTGAATGTTCGTCAATTCGAAGAAGCCCGGCGTGTCATAGGCCTCCTTGAGCGCGGCCATCGCCGCTTGCAGATCGTTGGTGACATAAGCGACCTGGCAATGCTGGCTGTTGGGCCGGGCAAACATGCGCATCTCCTGCTGTTATCGGTATTCAGACCGTGAAAATCCCGCGCCGCACTTGCCGCTCGGTCAGTTGGCGAACATTTTGCCGCCGTCCACCACCAACGTGTCGCCGCTGTGGTAAGCGGCCATGTCGCTTGCGAGATAGACGACCGCGCCTTCCAGATCGGCCGGCTTGCCCGCCCGGCCGAGCGGCGCCTTCGCGGCGACCATGTCCGCGATCATCCTGCCGACCTCCGGATCGGCAAATGTCATTTCCGTCTCGATGAAGCCCGGCGCGATGACGTTGCAACGCACGCCGATCGGACCGAGTTCGGCCGCCAGCGCCTTGGCCAGGGCATTGAGCGCACCCTTGGCAATGCCGTAATGGGCCATGGTCGGCACGCCCTGAAAGATCGAGCCGCTGCCGCAGATGATCAGCGAACCGCCCGGATCGCCAGCCTCGGCGCGCGCCTTCATGTGCCGCGCGCCCTCCCGCAGGGTGAAGACCGCGCCATCGAGATTGACGTCGATCAGCTTGCGATAAGTGGCGACGTCCATATCGGTGAAGGCCACCTGGCTGGCGATGCCGGCATTGGCGACGACCGTGTCGATCCGGCCCATGGCATCGAGGGCGCGCGCAAAGCCGGCGACAATCGCCGGCTCGCTGGATACGTCGACGACATCGGCGAACACCCGCACCCCATGCGCGCGCAACGCGGCGGCCGCTTCTTCATTCTTGTCGGCGCGACGCCCCCAGAGAATGACGTCGCTGCCGGCGCGAGCCAGGCCGCGGGCAAAGCCGAAACCGAGCCCCGAATTGGCGCCCGTGACCAAAGCCACCTTGCCGCTGAGATCGAACAGATTTTCCGGCACGTCCATTCTCCCGATGACCGCTCGAACAGGGGCGGCGCTTTGGCCCGACATTGCTGGCGACCAGGCCGATGGACAAGCAAACCCAGTTTCGCAATCGCGCCAATGCCATCGCGAAACGGCCCTGCCCCCAGTGCATCGCGCCCTCGCGAAATTGCCGGGGCGTCAGTCCTGTCACCCTGCGGAAGTCCGCCGAAAAGGCGGCTGCGCTGTCGAAACCGCAATCCCAGGCGATGACCTTGATCGCGGGGCTGGCCTGGCGCTGCAACTGCTTTGCCCGTTCGATCTTGCGGTCGGCGACGTAGCGGGCCAGCGTCCGCCCGGTCGCGACCTTGAACTGCCGGAAGAAATGTCGGATGGAAAGACAGGGCTGGGCCATCTCCACGGCGATGCGGCGCAGCCCTTCGCGCACGGCGGGGCTGCGCACGTCGAGCGAGGCCTGCAAGACGTCGCTCGACAGGTCCGGCCCATCATGATCGAAGCCCATTCCGTCAAAGCCGCTGCATATGGCAGCATATGGATGTCTGCTCGCCCTCGCCCCATTCGGTATGCAATTCGCGTCGCGCCGGAACAAACAGCACGTCGCCCAGGGTGCGGCCGCTGCCCTTTTCCATCCCGCCATAGCCGCCGAAGGGATGTCCCAGGCGAGGAGACAGCGCAAGATCGAGAAAGCTGCCCGGCGAAGAAAAAACTCCGCCCTGCTGTCCGCGGAAGCTGTAACGATGCAATTCCATCACCACGCCGGGCAGCGCGATCCCGCCCCGGACCGTTCGTTCCATCGTCGGTGTGACGGGCAGATCATAGACCTGGGAAACAGGGTTCGTCCGACCTCTCCGAACAGTTTCGCCTGCCGCGACGCCATGGCTGGACGGCATGGCGCTTTTGCGGGGCATTTGGCGCAGCGGCGATGGCTGGGCGCCTTGCGGAGGAGCAGGTCCGCGCTTTTAGATGGCGCATCGAAAAGAGGAGAGAGCCATGGGCAGTGCCGTGCAGGAAGAGGCCGCGCGCCGCAACATCATCGACATTACCGACCTGCACCACCCCGTGCTGACCGACATGCAGAAGCAGGTGTTGGCCGGGGCGGAGGCTGCGGCGGATCAGATCGTTCTGAAGCCCGCGGTTATCCTGGCCGCGGCGCAGGCGCAAACCGGACTGTCGGATTTTGGCGCGGAGGATTTTCACGAGCGGCTGGCCGTCTGGTGCCAGGCGGTGGACGAGGATGCGAACGCTTCGGCGGTCACGCGCGCCAACCTGTTCCAGATGATGATCCGTCTCGCCGCGACCCGTCTGCGGATCGAGGACATGGTGAAGCGCCACCCGGAGATATTGGACATACAAATCGACCGGCCGATCATCGTCGCGGGCCTTCCCCGATCGGGCACGACGCATCTGCTCGGTTTGCTGTCAGCCGATCGTCGCTTCCGCTCGCTGCCCTGGTGGGAAGCGATCGCGCCCGTTCCCGCCCCGGACGAAACCCCGACCGACGAGGACAGCAATCCGCGCTGGACCAAGGCGGAACAGGGCTGGCGGATGATGGAATCCATCCTGCCCTATATGGCGATCATGCACGAATTTTCGCCCGATCATATCAGCGAGGATATCGAGCTTCAGGCCGTCGATTTCTCCTCCTATCTGATCGAATGGCTGGCGCATGTGCCGCGCTGGCGCGACTATTATCTGACCCACGACCAGACGGGCACCTATGCCTATCTGAAAAAGGGTCTCCAGGTCCTGACCTTCCTGAAAGGACCAAATCGCTGGGTCATCAAATGCCCTCAGCATATGGAACAGTTACCCGCCCTCTATAAGACATTTCCCGACGCCACCTTCGTCCTCACCCACCGCGATCCGGTCGGATCGATCCGGTCGCAGCTCACCATGTACAGCTATGCGGCGCGGATGTTGCGCAAGACGATCGATATTCAGGAGCCGCTCGGCTACTGGCCCGACCGCTATGAGAAGCTTCTTCGCGCCTGCGTGCGGGATCGCGACATTCTGCCTCCCGACCAGACGATCGACGTCTATTTTCATGACTGGATCAAAAATCCCGATCCGATCCTGAAGGAGATTTATCGCATTGCCGACATACCGCTGACCGATGAGGCTCTGGCCGATCTGCACAGCTATCTGGCCGAGCATGGCGAGCAGGCCAAAGGCAAGATCGTCTATGATCTGGAACGCGATTTTCATGTGACCGGAGAGGAATTGCGCCGCCCCTTCGCTTTCTATTTTGACCGGTTCCCGGTGCAGATCGAGGTCAAATAGGCCTGTCCCACCACCTGCCTTCGGACAGGATGGAAATCTGCGCCAGCCGATTAGCTCGACGCACTGCCTTCGATCAGAACAGGGGAGCTTCATGCCCGAATTGAATGTCATTACCCGTGACGGCGCACAGCAGACGATCAATGCATCCGCCGACGTTTCGGTAATGGAAGCCATACGCGATGCCGGTTTCGATGAGTTGCTGGCGCTGTGTGGCGGCTGCTGTTCCTGCGCGACATGCCATGTCTATGTCGACCCGGCCTTCGCGCAGTCCCTGCCCCCGGTGTCGGACGACGAAAGCGACCTGCTGGATGGATCGCCGCACCGCAACGACTATTCGCGCCTGTCCTGTCAGGTGATGATGTCGGACGCGCTGTCGGGCCTCACGGTCACCATCGCCCCTGAAGACTGAACTTAATGCCCATCCTGAATGAACGAGAGAGGACCGTCGTGGCCTGGAAAGAAGATATTCGTGAACAGCTTGACGTGTCGGATTCGACCGTCCTGACCGACAAGCAGAAGCAGATGGTCAAGCATTGGACCGACTTGCAGGAAACCCTGAACGCCGGCGATTTTGACGGTATGGATCGGTTTTTCCATCCCGATTTCCGATATGGCAACCCCAACCGGCCGGATCTGGGCACCTATGAACAGTGGAAGACGTCGCCGGTCGCTCTTTACAAGACCTTCTTCCCCGCCGCCTACAAGACCATCGACGCGGTCGGCAAGGGCGACGACGAGATCTGGATCTACGCCACCCACTACTGCAAGCATGTCGGCGGTCCCTATATGGGCGTGCAGCCGACCGGCAACGAGTTTCAGGTCAACTGGTTCTCGATCGTCAAGTTCAAGGACGACAAGATCGTCAGCATTTTCAGCATTTCCGACGTGCTGACCATGTTGAAGGATATCGGCGTGGTGGAAGTTCCCCAGCCTGTCGATCCCTACAAGTAAGCAGATGCGTCGCTGCCCTTCTTCCGCTTCAGTCAGGCGACCGGCGGCAGGAGGGCGGCGAGCAGGAAAGTGGCCAGCCGGTCAGCATGTTCGACGGCATCGGCGTCATCCACCTCCTGCCCCGCGCCCAGCCGTCCCTGCATCGGCACGGCGCAGAAATACTAGCCGCCCCCCCGCACCAGCAACGCCATCAGGGCGGCCGTCGACAAGCCATGCACCGGCCGCTGGAGCCGCATTACGTCGAGCAGGCTGTCGAGCCGCCGCTGGAACGGCGGCACGAAATGTTCGACAATATGGTCAAGGCGCCAGGTCGAACGGCAACCCTCCATATTGGTCATCGAAACAATGTCGCCATTGTCCATCGCCCAGAGGCAGAAACGCTGGATCAGATGGCGCAACCGCACCGCCGGATCGGCCGGTTCGTCAAAGGCGGCTTCGACAACGGGCGAGGCCTGCGCCATGCGCCAGTCGACCGCACCTATCCAAAAAATCCTCCTTCCGTCCAAACCGGACGTTCAGGAGATTGTGGCTGACCCCAAGCCGCTTAGACAGATCGCGTAGCGTCGTACCCTCATAGCCGCGTTCCGCGAAGGTCGCGAAAGCCAGGCCCAGCAACTTGTCCTCGTCCACGGCCCGGGCGGCATTGAGCGCGGGCCGACCGCCTGTGCGCTGGGGACGATCAAGCATCAGCAAGTCCATAGCAAAAAAGGTTGACAGATAAATTGTCATTCGTCAATTTAATTGAAAGGAGAGTGGATAGCGCTATGAGTCTTGATTCTGATCTTTGGTGGGCGGTCGCACGGTCCGAGGAAGTGACCTCCCAGAAGCCGCTGTCCTTGGATATCGGCGATCAGCCGGTCGTGCTCTGGCGCGACAATCAGGGCATCGCCCGCGCGCTGGAGGATCGCTGCCCGCATCGTCGCGCGCCGCTGTCGCTTGGCTGCATCCGGGACAATGGCCAGATTCAGTGCGGCTATCATGGCTGGAGCTATGACGGCGAGACAGGTCGCCTCAAAGAAATCCCGAACATGAAGGATCAGCAGAAATTCCCGCCGATCTACAAAGCCAATGCCTTTGCGGTGTCCGAACAGCCCGGTTTCGTGCGCGTTTGCCTGAACCCCAAGGCGCAGGCGCCGCTCAACGCCGACCCGAAATATACCTATGTCGGCACCGTCAACGTCAGTTGCAGCCATCAGGAATATCTGAACGCGCTCTATGACGATCCGGGCCTGATCCTGTCGATCCGCGGCGTCCGCTTCAGCCCCTATCTGATGTCGGAACTGCACGAGGAAAACGGCATGCTGGTGATGGAGCGCAACTGCCAGTGGCATCCGCTGCATTGGCCATCGCATTTCGTGGCCGAATTTCCGCTCACCCTGCTGACGCGCACCCATCCGCTGACCGGCGAAACGCAACTAACGCTGCGCGACGACCAGTTCCACGATCTGCTCTACGCCGTCCTCTCGCCCGTGCCTTCGGCGCGGGGGGTGACCGCCGTCCGCTGGCGGGCCGAGCTGGGCGTGCGCCATCCGGGCGTGCGCGGCGCCGTGCTGCGCGGGATCAATCCGCTGTCGGTGCATGCTTCGGTCGACGGATCGAAATTGCGCGCCACCAAGCCCACCGTCTCGCTGCATGGCGAGGATTTGCGCAAGGTGATGCTGGAAACCACGCCCGCGACCCATGATCAGACCGTAGCGGCCTGAAGGAGGATTTGAAGATGCTCGAAACCGCCGATCGTCCCGTTTCGCACGACGACAGTTCCGCCGCGTCGTCGGGCCACAGCCCGGTTGCGCTGAATGCCATCAATCGCTGGGTGCCGCATAATCTGGTGATGCGCGACAGCTGGTTTCCGGTCGCGCATGATTATTCCGTGACCGGCAAACCGGTCCGGCGCGCGATCTATTCACACCCCATCTTCCTGTGGCGCGACAATGGCGTCGTCGTTGCGAGCGAATTTCATCCCAATGAACGGATCGCCCGCGACAAGAGCGAATTCACCAACACCCAGGGCCGCTATCCGGTGATGGAGCATTATGGCGTGGTCTGGATATGGTTCGGCAATCCGCTGGCCGCCGATCCGCGCCATTTGCCCAGCCTGCCCTTCCTCCCGCCCAAGGGCGGCCTGCCGCGCCACATGACCGCGACCGTCCGCTTCGAGAGCGCGGCGCCGATCAGCCTGGAAAACCTTATCGACCTGACCCATGCCGACTTCCTGCACGCTGACGTCGTCGGCGACGAACGGTCGGACAGCGAGACGGTGGAGACCTTTTACGACAGCGAGACTGTCACGATGGTCCGCACCTGCGTCAACAAGTCGGTCGCGCCGGTGATGAAGTTCTTCAGCGGCATCAAGCAGCCGACCCAGAATGTGCGGCAGGTGATCCGCATCTATCTGCGCTCGCACTGCGCCATCGCCTATGGCCGGTTCAGCCCCGGCGACGACGTGCCGCTGTTCCACCCCTGCACGCCCGAAACGCGGGACCGCACGCGGATGGAAATGGTGATGAACACATCCAATGCCGGTCTGATGTTCCGCCATGTCATGCCCAAGGCGGGTTACAAGGTTTCGCGGCAGGACAGCTACATGACATCCCCGCAAAGCCCCCGCTATATGCGCCATACCGACCGCAAGGACCTGCACAGCAAGTTCGACCAGGCCGGGCAGCGTTATCGCATGGCGATGATGGAACTGGCCGACCGGCAGGCGAACGGCGATTTTGCCTATCGTGACAATGTGAGCGCCGATTGCAGCGACATTATCGGCCTGCGCAAGGAACTGTTCCGCTTCTGATTTAATCTCCCCCCATGGGCCGACGGCGGCGAACGCCGCTGATGGGCGATCATGCCGACCCTGCCCGCCCCCACCCTGGCGGGCGCCGGCCAGCAGATGGAAAAGGCGGGCTTTGAAGGCTGCTTTTCGCTGCAGATTTACGAGGCCGCCATTCGCGCCGATGGCCGCTACCGCCGCGCTGACCAACGCTTAAGGTCGGCGCCGGCGTGGCGATTGCGGGCACGCGCAGCCCGGTAGAGACAGCCTATGTGGCGATGGACGTCGATCGTCGCATTTCCAATGGCCGTTTCGTGCTCGGGCTGGGCTCCAGCATCAAGAGTTGCGTAACGGGCCTGTATGGCGAGCCGGAACGCAAGCTGCTGTCGCACCTGCGCGAAAGCGTCAAGGTGATGCGCTATGTCATCGCCAATGCGCACAAGGGTCTCGATCCAGTCGCGGGGGAATATTTCTCCGCCGATTTCGAGGAAATGATGCTGACCGCCCCGCCAGTGCGGGAGGACATCCCGATCTGGATCGCAGCGCTGCAGGAAAAGATGACAGCGCTGGCGCTGGAGATTGGCGATGGCATGAGGGTCCATGCCCTCTGGTCGACCGTCTATACCAGGAGCCGCCTGCCCTTCATCACTGACACGCTGGCGAAATATGGCCGCAAGCGCGAGGATATCGAGATCAACGCCTGGCGGTGGATCGCGGTCAATGACGACAAGCAGAGGGCGATCGACGACAGCCGCGCCACGGTTGCGGCCTATTCGGGCTACAAGGAATATGAACCCTTCTTCGAGGCGATCGGCTTTGGCGATCAGGCCCGCGCCTGCCAGCTCAGCCTGGCCGAACATGGCGACATTGCCAAGGTGATCGGCAATGTATCCGACGAGATGGTCGAAGCCTTCGTGACCTGCGGCCCGGTGGACGAGGTTCTCGAAAAGATCGAGCCGTTCTGGGATGTGGTGGACTCGCTCTGCCCGATGACGCCCTATCGGGACCTCACCATGGGCAGCTGACCGAGTATAATGCGGGCCTGTTTAAACTGGTGGCGACCGCCCGGGCGCGCGCAGGCATGGTTTCCGAACCGGCATAGCGGCGCGGTATTTCAGCGTTTCCACCCCATCCCAGAAGGATCAGGCCGAAACGGCAGACTCCGCCATCGTCTTGCCCGCGATGAAACCCGTCACCATGGCCGGGCCGACATTGCAGCCATGGGCCGGCGATTTGCCCCGCCAGATGGAATTGGCGTCGAGCCCCGCCGCAAACAGCCCACCCACCGGCGCGCCATCCGTGCCGATAACACGGCACTGGGCGTCGATCTTAAGGCCCACTGTCGTCGACCCGTCGCCCGGATAGATTTTTATGGCATAGAAGGGCGCCGTCTCCACCCGGCCCAGGCACGGGTTGGGCTTATGCTTGGGATCGCCGATCTCGATGTCGATCTGCGTATCGCCCTTGCCGAAATCCGGATCCTTGCCGGTTTCGGCATAGCGGTTCATCTTCGCGACCGTCTCCATCAGGCCATCGGCATCGACGCCGATCTTCGCGGCCAGCTCGCGCAGGCTGGGCGCCTCTGTGACATAGCCAGCCGCGATCAGCTTCTTGAGGCCGCCACCGCCAGGATACACCATGCCCATGCCATATTTCTTGATGAAGGCGGCGTCGCCGATGATGTGGGCGGGCACGGCGCCACTCTTGTGCATGGCTTCCACAAAGTGGACCGAGGCTTCATTCCCGAACCGCTCACCCTTCGCATCGACCGCGATGCAACCGGGCTTAGACATGTCGATCAGATGGGCGTAGCGCGCGACATAGCCATCCGGCCGCGTCATCTTGGACACCACGGCCCAGACGGCATTGACCAGATTGTCCCCGGCGAGCGACGCGCCGGCTTCCAGCCCCATATTCATCCCGTCGCCGGTATTTTCATAGGGCAGGATCGAGACATGCTCCTCGGCATAGGGGATATAGGCCTTGCGCAACTGTTCGTTGGCGGAAAAACCGCCCGACGCCAGCAGGACGCCCAGCTTCGCCGCAATGTCCTCCCCATTGACGCGCACGCCAGTCACCCGGCCGTCCCTCACCAGCAGCCTGTCGACGGCAGCGTCCTTGCGGAGCGTGACGCCGGCATCGATAGCCGACCGCATCAGCCGCGCCGCCAGCGCATTGCCCATGGTCAGCCGCGTGCCGCGCGGATAGCGGCGGACCTTGTCCATGCCGAACTTCGCGGCCAGCTTGCCGAAATGGAACAGCGACTTGGGCGAGGGCATTTGCGCCAGATAGGGAAGATCGAACAGATCGATCATGAAGCCGCCCGGCGCGTTGAACTCCTCGCGCGCGGGGCGCAGTTCGGCGAAATGATCCCCCAATTTCTTGCCGTCATATTCCTGCGGTGAGAGCAGCCGGCCATGATCGGCCGCGCCGGGAACTTCCGGATACCAGTCGCTGCTGGGCGGCGAGAGCAGGAAATGCACCTGGCTGTTCTTGTCCAGCCATTCCACCATTTCCGGACCAGCGTCGAGATAGGCGTCGATCAGCGCGGGATCGGCCGTCGGTCCGATCACGTCCAGCACATATTGGCGCGCCACGGCGCGGCTGTCATCAACACCCGCTGCCCTCGCCTGCGGGCTGTCGGGGATCCAGATGCCGCCGCCCGACACCGATGTCGTGCCGCCGAAATGTTCGGCCTTTTCCAGCACGAGAACCGACAATCCGCCAGAGGCGGCCCGGATCGCCGCCGTCATGCCTGCAGCGCCCGATCCTACCACTACAACATCATATTGGGCCATCATGTCCTCCCGATCCTTCTTTCGATAACCATTGGGAAAGAGCGCAGCCGTCTGCGCCTTTCCCCCGGCAGGTTTCAGATTTTGGGCATGATTTCCTCGGCCACCCACTGGAGCCGATCGAGATATTCAGTGAGGCCGGATATTCCCGGCGGTAGCGGCACGATGGTTTCGTTGACCCCCAGTTGCTTCAGCCAGCCCACCTGATCGATAACCTTTTGCGCATCCCGCGTTCCGGGCGCGCGCGGGTCGTCCATGATCTCGTGATGGGCGCCGACATTGAGCATTTCGAGCGCAAAGAACAGATCGATGGGTCGTCCGTCATATTCGGGCTGTGAACGGATAAAATCGAGACATTCGGGGAATTTTTCCGGCGGCGTGCGGAAAGGCGACCATCCGTCGCCGAATTTCGCCACGCGCTTGAGCACCGGTTCGGCGTCGCCCCCGAGCCAGATCGGCAAGCGCGGTTGCTGCACCGGCTTGGGTGCGAAACCGACATTCCGGAACTGCACGAATTCCCCTTCGAATTCGGGCTTTTCGGACGTCCACAGTTCGATGATCGCGGCAACATATTCATCGGCCATGCGTCCGCGCTTGTGAAAATCGACATTCAGCATGTCGAACTCCTCCTTCAGCCAGCCGACCCCGAACAGGGCCGTGGCCCGCCCGCCGCTCAGCCAGTCGAGGGTCGACCAAGCCTTGGCCTGGACGATCGGGCTCTGGAGCGGCAGGATCGACACAGAAGAGCTGAGCTTCATTGTCTGGGTGCGGCCGGCCAGGAAAGACAGGGCGACCGTGCCATGCACATAATGGTCTCCCGACAGGCCAATATGTTCCTGCGGGATGATGAAATGTTCGCCCAACATGCATTTGTTGAAGCCCAGCCTGTCGGCCGTCGCCATCGCCCGTCCGATATCGTCGCCGGTCAGGCTATATTCCCAGGCCTGCGTCATCGCCGCGACATGCATGCTGTTGGGCACGCCCACGTTCAGTTTCATCGACCGATCCTCCCCGATTTTCAGATTAGCGGGCAGGATGGCCGGGATCGTATCGACCACACCTTCCCTTGGGAAGGATAGGGCGGGTCGAGACTTCGTTAGCGCCCCGCCGAAAGCAGATAACGAAGCGGGGCCGGATCACCCGGCCCGACCTCTTCCAGTTCGGTCAACGATGGTCTCGAAAAAGATATGAACCTCATGCCTCGGGCGGGATCAAATCGCCTGTGATGCGAATGCCCGCGCCGTCAACCTTGTAGGTCTTGTTCATGAAGATGAGGATCGACGTCAGCGCCTCGGCCGCGGCCGAGTTCACCAGCGCGCCGCCGTGCAGCCCCCTCAATCCCATGGCGTCGGCCAGCGCCACGATGCGACCCCGGGCATCCTTGTCGTCGCCAAAGACCAGCACGTCGCAGCCGACATCAATGTCTTTGGCCAGCTTGTGCGCGGCGACATTGTGGAATGCGGACACAAGCGTCACGCCCTCTCCCAGAACCGCCTGCGCCTTTTGCGCGGCGGAGCCTTCATCGGGCAACTGGACCCGCATCACCTTGGGCGGAACGAGGGGAACGGTCGTATCCACGACCAGTTTGCCGACGACATGCGGCGCGATGTCGCGGAGCGTCGTTTCCTGCGCGGCGAAGGGCACCGTCACGATGACGATGTCGGCATGCGCGACGACATCCACATTGGCGCCGCCCCGCAGGCCATGCCCCAGTTCGGCGGCGGCCTTTTCGGCGCTTTCCGCGCTACGCGATCCGATCGTCACGGGATAGCCGGCGCGCGCCAGTCGCCAGGCGATGGCAGCGCCAAGGTTACCGGTGCCGCCGACGACGGCAATGGCGGGAAGAGTCATATATTGTCCTTCAGTTACGCTCGCGAGCGATATGGCAGATGGTTCAGGATAGTCCAGCCAGGGCGGCGCGCCGCGGCCTAACCGGTTCGTAAAGGGTCGTGCGTTGCCGCACAGGGCGCCCGACGGATGCCGCCAGAGCCTGCATTTCCCTGGGACCGAATTCCTGTCCGTTGACGCCGCCGGCGGCCCGGGTGATCGATTCGTCCATCAACGTGCCGCCCATGTCATTGGCGCCCGCATTCAGGATCGCCGCGGCGCCTTCCGGCCCCATCTTCACCCAGGACACCTGGATATTGGGGATCACCGGATGGAGCACGATGCGCGCCACGGCGTGCATCAACACCGCTTCGCGATAGCTGGGCCCCGATCGCGCCAGCCCTTTGCGCCATATCGGCGATTCCATATGGACGAAAGGCAGGGGCACGAATTCGGTGAAGCCGCCCGTCTCTTCCTGCAATCCGCGAATGCGCAGCAGATGGCGCGCCCAATGCCTATATTCCTCGACATGGCCGAACATGATGGTGGCCGTGCTGCGCAGGCCCACGCCGTGCGCCACGCGCATCACCTCGATCCATTCGTCCGCTGTCACCTTGTCCGGGCAGATGATGTCGCGAACTTGCGGGTCGAGTATCTCCGCCGCCGTGCCGGGCAGGGTGGACAGCCCAGCCTCCTTCAGCCGCGCCAGATAATCCTCGAGCGGCAGGCCAAGCGTGCGCGCGCCATGCGTCACCTCCAGCGGCGAAAAGGCATGGATATGGATATCCGGCGCGGCCGCGCGCACGGTCTTGAGGACATTGAGATAGGTATGCCCATCATAATCGGGATGAATCCCGCCCTGAAGGCAGACTTCGGTCGCGCCCCGATCCCAGGCTTCGGCCGCACGGCGTCCGACCTCTTCCATGTCCAGCCTGTAGGCCGGACCGCGCATGGCCCTGGTGCTGCCCTTGGAAAAGGCGCAGAAGCCGCATTTATAAAGGCAGATATTGGTGTAATTGATGTTGCGGTTGACGGCATAGGTCAGCGTGTCGCCCACGGCTTGCCGCCTCAGCCGGTCCGCCCGGTCCACGATGGCGGCAAGATCATGCTGGTCGGCGTCGAACAGGGCGACGATGTCCGCCTGGCTCAGCCGTTCGCCATCCTCCGCGGCGTCAAGGATCGACAGGATTGATCGGCAGGCGGGAGCGCGCTCAACCGGCATGATGTCGGGCGCGGGATCGCCATGCCCCGCGGACCATTCGTCCACCTTTGGCAAACCCCGTCCGTCGATGGCGCGCAGGATGTGGGTGGCGATGGCTGGCGCAGCCCAATCCCGCGCAGCAAGGGCATGACGCGGGCCGATGGCAAGCCGCTGCATCAACATCCGGCCTGCGGCTTTGGTGGCGTCGGCCAATATCTCCAGATGCGGCCAGGGCGCCTCCGGATTCACATGGTCGGGCGTCACGGGCGACACCCCCCCCCAGTCATTGACGCCCGCACGGATCAGCGGCGCCAGATCCACCCGGTCGTGGAGGTTCGGCGGCGCCTGGATCGTCATTTGCGGCCCCAGGATGATCCGCGCGGCGGCGATGGCCCAGAGATGATCGTCGAGCGACGGTTCGGCATGATCCGCCATGCGCGTCCCCGGCTTTGCCCGGAAATTCTGGATGATGACTTCCTGAATATGGCCGTAGCGGCGATGCAGATCGCGAATGGCGACCAGCGCCTCCACCTGTTCGTCGCGTGTTTCGCCGATACCGATCAGCAGGCCGGTGGTGAACGGCACGCGCGCGCGCCCGGCCTCCTCGATGGCGGCCAATCGCAGGGCCGGTTGCTTGTCGGGCGAGCCGAAATGCGGGCCGCCGCGCGCGCACAGGCGATCCGAGCTGCTTTCCAGCATGATGCCCATGGAGGCGGCGTGCGGCCGCAACTGCGCATAATCATCGCCATTCATCAGACCGGGATTGAGGTGCGGCAACAAGCCCGTCTCGCGGAACACCAGTTCGGCCATTTCGGCCAGATAGGACAGGGTCGAATCATGTCCGAGCGCCGCGAGCGCTTCGCGTGCGGCGGCATAGCGGGCTTCGGGCCGGTCGCCGAGCGTGAACAGCGCTTCCCGGCAACCGGCCGCCGCGCCGGCGCGGGCGATGGCCAGAACCTCGTCCCTGCTCAGATAGGCGTCGCCCGCGCGGGCAGGCGTGGTGGCGAAGGTGCAATAGTGGCACACATCGCGGCACAATTTGGTGAGGGGGATGAACACCTTGCGGGAATAGGTCACGCGATGGCCATGCCCGGCCACCGTCATCGCTTCCGCCGCCGCCATCATGTCGCCAAGGGACCGGGATTTCAGCACCGTCGCGATGCCCGCTGCTTCGTCTTCACTCAGGTGCAGTAGATCCAGTATCACATCAAACTCCGCGCTCGGGCAAGCCCGCGAATGGTGTCTAGCGGCGCGGCGTGCCCCGGCAAGGCCGCGATGAATGTGGAGACGCCCATCGCCACCAGGCGCCTTAGCATGTCTACGGCAGCGGCCTCGGGACCCGCCAGCGTATCGAAGTCCGACAGAAATTCGGTCAGCCCCAATTCCTCCATCAGGGCCACATTCCTGCCGCCCACGACCACATGCTCGGTCGGATCATAGCGAGCGTGCAATGCGTCGATCTTGCCGCGAAACTGCGTCGGAACGCGCGCCAGGGTTTCGGGCGTGCGGAAAGCCATGCCGTTGACTACGATGAACGCCTTGAGATCGTCAATAGCCTCGGCCCGTGTGGGACGGATCGAGGCGAAGGAGACGACCCAGATATCGATCGACAGGGGATCGCGGCCCGCCGCCTGCGCCGCGGCCCGGACGGTATCGATCCGGCTCTTGAGCGCGTCCAGATGGCGTTCCCCCGCGAACAATATGACACCGTCGGCCTGCTCGCCCGCCAGCGCCAGCGCCTTGGGGCCGAAGGCGGAATAATAGATCGGTATCGGGCGGGCGAAACGGAGCGGCTTGATCTGCGCCCCGTCCATCTGCGTAGGCCGTCCGGCGAACAGGTCGCGCAGCGCCGCCAGTTCCGCGCGAATTTCTCGTTGCCTGGCGGGCGGACGGCCGATGGCCATGACCGAGCTGCCGCCCGTCGCCAGGCCCAGCGTCACGCGGCCGCCGGAGAGATCGTCAATGGTGCAGAGGGCGGAGGCCGTCACCAGCGGATGCCGCATGAAGGGCGAGGTGACCAGCGGCGCCAGGGTCGCGTTGGGAGCTTCAAGAGCGGCGAGGGTCAACGACACATAGAGTTCGTGCCAACCCGCAGGCGAATCGCCCACGCTGATCAGATCGAAACCGAGATCGGCGGCGAGACGGACTTCTTCCCGAAATCCGTCCAGCCTGTCTCCCCACATGCTGCATATGCCGAGCTTCATGGTCTCTTCCTCTGGGAACCCTCCTACGCTCTGGCAGTTCGCCGCCAACCTGTCCTTGTAGAGGGGAATAAGCGCCGATCACTCGACTTCCCCTCCATCAGGGGTTTAGAATATATATTTGGCGATGACGCCCCAGGTCCGCGGTTCACCGGCATAGACCGAACTGGTCGGGAAGGACGGCAGAAGAACGCTTGAAGCCGAGAAATAGTTCTCTTTGAACAGGTTCTTCACATAAACGCCAAGGTCAAGGCCCGTGCCGCCAATGCCGCGCCAGTCCAGACGCGCGTTGGCCAACTGGTAGCCCGGCAGCTTTTCGCCGTTCTGACCGCCAAAATCGTCAGTCATGAACAGGTCGGCATTGACCACCAAATCGCCGTCAGCCGGGCGGATCGGCAGGGTCCAGCTCAAGCTGGCCGTGCCGGAGAAGATGGGCGAATATTTGTTGATCTGGCCTTCGCCCAGCACGATTGTCGACGGCAATCCACCGGGGATGGTCAGGCTTTCCACCTTCACATTGGTATAAGCCGCATTGAAACCGACGGTAAGGCTGCGCACGGGGCTGATGGACGCCTCCAGCTCGACGCCCCAGATTCGCAGATCGGCGACATTCGCGGCGAGCGACCCGTTCGTCGGCGAATCAGGCGTGCCGTTGGGAACCGTCGTCTGCGTGTTCAGGAACTGAAGCGCGTTCTTATATTTGCTGTAATAGGCGGCCAGATTCAGACGCCCACGCGCGGCCCCGACACGATAGTCATATTTGGAGCCGATCTCGACGTCGGTGATGGTTTCCTCTCCCGTCTTCTGGAAGGGACGAAGGTCCGCGCAGACACCTCCGGTCGCGACGCAGGCCGGATCCGCGCCACCCGTGGTAAAGGGCGTTTCGAACAGGGGCGTGTTCACATTGACGCCGCGATAGCCGCGCCGCGAGACGATATAGAGCAACCAGTCCGGGTTGGCCTTATAGTCGAGACCGATGGTCCAGCTCGGCTCCTCGCCCTTGTTGGACACGGTGCCGACGCCGTCGGCCAGGCCGAGGGCCGCCGTGCCGAGGCATGTGGCTTCGTCAACATAGGTCGCGCCGATCGTGCCGCCGCAAGCCGACACCTTGTCCCAGCTATAGCGCGCGCCGAGATTGAGCTTCAGCTTGTCGGTGAATTCATAACCGATCTGGCCATAGACCGCCCAGTTCTTGTTGCGGACATGCGCCGTCACCGCAGGCGCGGGAACACCGCCCACGGAAAATGCCGTGAATTGCGATCCGCTGGCGCCGTCGGGCTTGTCGTTATTATAGAAGGCGCCGACGATGAAGTTGAACGAGCCGAAATCGCCCAACAACTGGGTTTCATTCGTCAGATATTGCCGATCCAGCACGGACGACGCCGTGAACAGGGTGAACGGCACGGCGGAAGGCGCGGGAGACGGCAGACCCGTGGGGATTTGCAGTTGCGGCAACCCGCCCGTATTAATCAACTGGTAGCTGTAATTCTTCCTGTAGCCGAAAATATTCCGCAGCGTCAGATCGCCGAAGCTGAAGGACGTATCATTCGTGATGGACGTGGTCTTGCGATAGGCCGCGCCGCCATTGATGCCGCCGTCGAACGACCCGCGACGATTGGCTTTCTGCGCTTGCAAAGCGGCCTGCACCTGCGGCTCGACGACGCCCAGACCGAGCGCGGCAAAGGGGAAATTCTCGCGCAGCAAATAGAGACCGCCAGCGAGTTCGTCGCCCTTGAAATATTCATAGATGGTGGTGCTCTTGAGGCCCTCGAACGGCTCGACCAACAGGGAAAGGCGGTAGGCGTCCTGATGGATATTGTCGAATCCAGGACCGCCGTCGAAGGCGATGGTGCGGGGATCCTGACGGCGGACCTGGCCCGCAGCGCGGAAAGCGACCTTATCCTCGATGATGGGGATGTTCACCGCGCCTTCCAGCTCGCGATAATCGAACCGTCCATATGTGCCCTCGACATAGCCTTCAAAGGCATAGCTCGGCTTCTGGCTGCCGATAACGACCGCGCCGCCCAGCGTGTTGCGGCCGAACAGCGTGCCCTGCGGCCCCTTGAGCACCTGAATGCTGCCAATGTCATAAGTTGGGACGTTGGAGCCGACCGACGGCAAGGGCGTGTCGTTGAGATAGATGACGACCCCGGGCGTCACCTCGCCCAGGGGCAACTGGCCGATGCCGCGCAGGGTCAGCGCGACATTATCCTTGCCCCCTTCGGAGGAGAAGGTGAAGCCGGGCGCGACCGTCTTGACGTCGCTGATCGTCTGGACGGTGCTGCGCTCCAGCGCTTCTGACGAGAAAGCGGAGATAGAAACCGAGACGTCCTGCAGCCGCTCTTCCCGGCGACGAGCCGTGACGACTATATCGCCGCCAACCGCATCGTCCGCTTGCGGCGCAGCAGAATCAGCGGGCTGTGCCCATGAGGGTGATACAACCAGCGCAACGCTCGCGACCAATGTCAGTTTAAGGGCGGCCAGTCGCATAAAAATCCTCTCATTCAAGCAGTTTATCGGCATGATCAGCGCAACGCGCAGACGTGATCGCTGGCGACAAATCGCGATGCGTCGTATTTTACCACCTATCGTTCGATAGGATTTGGCCCGATCCAGCATTATTGGTGACGATGTTGCATTTGCGCCGCAGCATGTCAGACGGGCTCTGCGCGCAGGCCGTTCCGGCCTGCTACGGCCAGCGCCCTGAAGTCGATCCAACGCATGTTTTTAAGGCGGCTGAATCCGGCCGGGCTGACCGTTATCAGATATTCGTCCAGTCCGCGCCCTTGAGGTCCGGCATGGCGCGCGCCTCGTCGGGGGTGGCGATTTCGAGACCCATGCCCTCGACGATCTGCCGCGCGGTCGTCACCTGCTCCGCATTGGTCTACGCAAGCCGGCCCGGACCGCCCCACAGCGAATCCTCCAGACCGATGCGGACATTGCCGCCCATCAATGCCGCCATGGCGCCAATGCTCATCTGACGCGCACCAGCCCCCAGCACCGACCATTCATATTGATCGCCAAACAGCCGGTCGGCCGTCCGCTTCATATGCATGATGTCGTCGGGATGGCTGATGATGACCTTGCGTTTTACCACGATGTTTCCCTTTGCTCGCAGAGATTGCGCCGGTCGCAGGTTGCGCGGACGGCGCAATCTATAATTCGATAGGAACCAGCGCGCGCTTTTAGGGCAGGATGCCGAGTTGCCGCGCGCGCAGCACCGCCTGCGGCCGGCGCCGCACGCCCAGCTTGTCGTAGATTTGCTGCATATACCATTTGACCGTGCCTTCGGTCAGGCCCAGACGGTCGCCGATTTCCCGGTTGCGCAGACCTCCGCTCACCATCGTCAGAATGTCGACTTCCCGATTGGCGAGGCGCCCGGTCAGACCGAAATCATCTTCATCCTCGCCTTCGTCCGCCTCGATCTGCGGGGCCCGCCTTAGCATCGACACGAGGCGGACGGCGAAACGATCGGCAGGCGTTTCCAGTTCAGGGCCCTGCGAATAGGCTTCGATGATCAAGGACGCGATGACTTCGCCCTCATCAACGAAGACCCGCACCCAGCCCGCCGGTTCGGCCATCTCCACGGCGGCGCGAACAGCCCTGCGCGCTTCGGACCGGTTGCCCTGAAGCACCGCGATCTCGGCCAGCAGCAATTCGAAGATAACGGCGGAACGGATCGCTCCGACGCGCTTGACGAATTCCAGCCACCGATAGGCGACCTTGCGCGCCCGGCCAAGCCGATGGCGCTGCATCTCGATCCTGAGCCAGGCGATCGCGATATTCTCATTGCGCCGCGTCGGATGCAGGGTGGGAATGGGTTCGCCGTCCAGTTGCGGGTCGCCCGCCAGGAAATGCCGCTCCGCCTCGTCGATCTGCCCGGCCTTGATCAACAGCCGCACCTCTTCGGCCACGATGAAGGAGCGCAGGCGATCAAGCCCACATTCGATCGCTACGACATGAGCATCGTTCAGCGTTGAAAGCGCGCTGGGCAGGTCGCCCCTCGCCGACCGCAGGCGCGCGCTGACCAGATAGCCCGACGCCATCTGATCGGAAAATCCCCATTGCCGCACGACTGGCAGATATTGGTCCGCCAGCTCCGCCGCCTGTTCCAGGTCGCCTGCATCATAGAGCAGTTCGGCCAGCGGCAGCGCGGGCAGTGCGGCCAGACCGGACCCTGCGCCATGGATTTCAACAGCTAACGCGAAGGCCTCTTCCAGAAAACGTCGCGCCAGGGGAATCTTGCCCTGCGCCATCATGGTCGGCGCGACCGACGCCTTCAGGGCGATCGATGCGAAGGCCGAGCCGGGACGCGACAGCGCGCGGCTGGTTTCCGCCTCCAGCTTGAGCATGTCCTGAAAATGATAAAGCTCGCGCCGCGCCGCCATGAGCTGCGCCAGCAAGGTGCAGCTGAGATAGGCGTGGCTGTCGGCCAGTTCGGCGAGCAGCGGCTCGGAATCTGCTTCGACCCTGACCATGTCGTCGCGCGCCGCCGCCAGCATGACCAGGCGATGACGGATCGACAGGTCCAGTTGCTCGATTTCGTGCGCGGGCAAGGACTGCGCCTCGCGTCTGGCTTCACAGATTTGGCGCGCTGCTGAAATCAGCCTTTCAGCCGATGAAAAGGCCAGTTGGCGGATGCGTCTCCAGGCCAGAGCCAGGAGCAGATTCGGGCGTTCGGCCAGGATCGGCCAGGGCAGTTCAGCGCCGAATTCGTCGATGCGGTAGAGATAGCCCGAATAGGTCAGCTCCTCGGCCAGGTGATCCAACTGGTCGGCGAGAAACGCCTTGTCCCCGCTCAGTCGCGCATGTTCGATGGCCAGGGCAAGCTGACCGGCTTCGGCAAAATATTCGCTCGCCCGTTGATGCATGAGGGCGGCGCGATCGGGCGCCCGATCCATCAGTCGGCCCAGCACCATTTCGCGGAACAGCCGGTGATAGGCGTAGCGGCCATGTTCCTGATCAATCGCGTTCAGAAACAGGCCTTCACGAAAGACATGGTCCAGCATCGCGCGCGCATTTTGGTCGCCGGTTACCGCAGCGCAGGCGGATGGCGTCAATTCATCGAGGATCGAGGTATCTATCAGAAAGCGGCGGACGTCGTCCGGCTGCAAATTGACCACTTCATCATGAAAATACTCGGCAAATTCCGGACGCAGGCCAGTCAGCCGGAGCTTGGCCGCGCTGTCGCTGGTGCGGCGATAGAGATCGCAGGCGATAACGATACCGGAAACCCAGCCTTGGGTATCGCCCACAATGTCCTGAAGGTCGCGCGAATCCACCGGCGTGCCGATCGACCGCGTGACCAGTTCCGTCGCTTCCGCCAGGGTGAAGGACAGATCGGCCACGCCTACTTCGACCAGGAATCCGAGCGCACGCATACGCGCCAGCGACAGCCCGACGGTGCCGCGCGCGGCGATGATGATGGTCAATGCGTCGCGCGCGCTCGACGACAACTGCCCCAGAAATTCCATGATCGGCTTCGCCAGGAATTGCGCGTCGTCGACGATGATGACCGGCCGCACGCTGCCCATCGACGCGAGAACCGATAGCCAGCTCGCGTCGGAAGCGTCGCTGTCCAGCGCATCCCAAGGCATACCGGCCGCGACACCCGCCGCCTTTAGCGCCTGTAAAAAGGACCGCTTGCTTTCTATGCCCGCCCTGGCCGCCAGCCAGAGAACAGGGCGCCCCTGCGCCTTAAGCTGATCCGCCCAGAACAGCATCGCCGTTGTTTTCCCGCTTCCCGCAGGCGCGGACACCACAGTCATTCGCGACAACGCCACTTTTTCTGTCAACGCCACCAACGCTGCACGCCGGATCGGCTTATGCGTGGAACGCGGCGGCAAGATGGCTGTGGGCACAACGGTCATGCTCTTCTCTCCCAACGCACTAGGCGCGATTCGCTTTTTATGGGAAATATATTCTGCGTGATGAATCTATAACGCAACCCCCTTTTCCTATCGACAGATAGGTTCCCGATGAGGCGGAAAACTGTCCAGCTTCCTATCCAATCACGCCAATATCGTCGTGCAGCCAGCGTTGTTATACAGGTTGCAGCGCCTAACAGGATTATAGGAAAGGTTGACCATGAAGGCCCTTTATCTCGAACGGACCGACGGCCCTGAATCCGTCGTGGTGGCGGAAGTCGACACGCCAGTGCCCGGTCCGGGAGAGGTCCGCGTCGCGCTGCGGGCGGCTTCCATCAACCATCGCGAACTGTTCATCACCCATGGGCAATATCCCGGCATGACGGTGCCGGTCACGCTGGGCTGCGATGGCGCTGGCGTCGTCGACATGATCGGCGAGGGCGTTGCCGGCGTCGATGAGGGCGATGAAGTCGTGTTGTATCCGGCGCGCAATTGGGGCCCGAACCGCCACGCGCCGGCGGCCGATTTCGGGCTGCTCGGCATGCCCTTTGCCGGCACGATCGCCGAATATATCTGCGTGCCGGTCGACAATCTGGCGCCCAAGCCGGCCTTCATGAGCTTCGAGGAAGCCGGCGCGATGCCGCTGACCGCGCTGACCTCTTGGCGCGCGCTGATGTTCAAGGGGCGGCTGGAAGCGGGGGAGACGCTGCTCATCAGCGGCGTGGGCGGCGGCGTCGCCACGTTCGGCCTGGCCTTTGCCGTGGCCAAGGGCGCCAATGTCTATGTCACCGGCGAAAATCAGGACGTGATTGATCGCGCCGTGGCGATGGGCGCGAAGGGCGGCCTGCTCTATACCGATCCCGACTGGCGCAAGCAGGTCGGCAAGCTGACCGGCGGCATTGATGTGGTTCTGGACGGCGCGCCATCGCCCAGCTTCGCCAATTATGTCCGCGCGATCAATCCGGGCGCGCGCATCGTGATCTACGGGTCGACCGCCGGCAACGAGATCAAGTTCAACGCCACTGACATCTTTTTGAAGAGCGCCAGCATCGTCGGCAGCCAGGTCGGCGATCCGCAGGACTTCAAGGAAATGCTGGCCTTTGCCGGGCAACATGAAATCAAGCCGGTGATCGAGGCCACCTATCCGCTGGCGCTGGCGAAGGAAGCGCTGCTGCATCTGCGCGACCAGCATAAGTTCGGCAAAGTCGTGGTGACGATGTGAGCGACCTGTTCAGCCTGACCGGCAAGAAGGCGCTGGTTACCGGCGGCGCGCAAGGTCTGGGCCGCATGATCGCCGAGGGCCTGCTGCGGGCCGGGGCGACGGTGGCCATCACATCGCGCAAGGCCGACATCTGCGAAGAGGCGGCACGGGAGATGGCGGCGCTGGGATCGTGCATTCCCCTGCCTGCCGACCTGTCGACGCCCGAGGCGGCGGTCGACCTCGTCGCCCGTTATCGCGAAGCGGTCGGCGAATGCCATATATTGATCAACAATGCGGGCAAGACCTGGGGCGGGCCGATCGACAGCTTCCCGGACAAGGCCTGGCCCAGCGTGATGGCGGTGAATGTCCAGACGCCCTTTACCATGGTGCGCGAACTGCTGCCCGAACTCAGCGCATCGGGAACCCCCGGCGATCCGGCCCGGGTTATCAACATCGGCTCGGTCGCGGGGATGAAGACAGAGCGGCTCAGCGCCTACAGCTATGCCGCGAGCAAGGCTGCGGTCCATATGATGACGCGCGATCTGGCCGGCGATTTGGCGGCGCGTAACATCACCGTCAATGCGGTCATTCCCGGATTCTTCCCGACCAAGATGACGGCGCATATGCGGGATGAGGATCAGGTCGATCCTGCCCTGCTGGCGCATATTCCGCTCCAACGTCTGGGTTCGCCGGACGATATTGCAGGCATCGTCATTTTCCTGTGTTCGCGCGCGGGCGCATATGTCACCGGCGCACAGATTCCGGTCGACGGCGGGGTTGTTGGCTGCAGCTGAAATAAGCCCCGCACCCTCGCGGCCGGTAAAGAGAGGTATTCGCCATGATGATCGACCTCGCCATGCTGGCGGACCGCCTCGCGATCGAGGAGTGCCTCTATCGTTACGCTCATCTGGTAGATGGGATGCAGCTTCACCGCATTGCGGAGGAAGTGTTCACGGAGGATGGATCGATCGACTTTGGCAGCGCCCGTTCCGTGGGGCGGGAGGCCATCCATGCCCAGTGCATGGGTTATCAGGGCGCTTTGATGGGCTGTTCGCACAACATTACCAATGTTGTGATCGAGGTGAACGGCGACGACGCGCGCGCCGCCAGCCGCGTCATGGCCTGGCAATGGTTCGATATCCCCGATGCCGATCCGCTGCGCCCCGCAGACCTCCTGGCCGTGGGCGGCTATGAGGACAGGCTGCGACGCACGGCCGAGGGATGGCGCATATATGAGCGGCGGGGGATCAATTTCGGCACCGGTATCGGCGCCGGGTCCGTGCCTGATCCCATGCGTCCCATCTTTCAGGCCATGCAGGGTCGCACGCCTGGCTGGCCAGCCTGACCGGCGGCGGGTTTCCGGGCCCGCCTATCCTGTCGTCAGAGTCTCCAGCCCCCGCCCGCGACAACCACCTCGCCGGTGATATAATCGGCTTCGGGCAGGCAAAACAGATAGACGGCGCCAGCCGCCTCGTCCGGCGTGCCGGCGCGGCCCAAAGGAATGCCCTTTTCCATCGCTTCCAATATTTCGTCGCTGACGCCCGCCTTGATGTCGCGGCCCTTGACGCTGATGGTCGAGCTGCCCGCCTCGCCCGCGGTCATGCGGGTCATGATCGCGCCGAAAGCCACCGCATTGACGGTAACATTATAGCGGCCCCATTCCTTCATCACCGTCTTGGTGAGGCCGACAATGCCCGCCTTGCCAGCCGCATAACCCGACTGACCGGCATTGCCGCCCAGGCCCGCTACCGACGATATGTTGATCACCGTCCGGCGTGTGGCCCGACCATGTTCCGCGATTTCCTTCTTCGCGGCGGCGGCGATCACCGGTTGCGCGGCGCGCAAAATGCGGAATGGCGCCGTAAGATGCACATCGAGCATGGCCATCCATTGTTCGTCGCTCGTCTTTTGAAGCACGGAATCCCAGGCATAGCCCGCATTGTTCACGATGATGTCGATCGTGCCGAAATGCGCGACCGCCGTTGCCACGAACTTCTCGCCGAAATCGGCATCCGTCACATCACCCACGCACACCACGGCGCGGACGCCCAGATTTTCGATTTCCCCTGCGGTCGCCTTCGCCACATCCTCGTCCAGGTCGTTCACCACGACATGGGCGCCGGCGCTGGCCAGCTTCAGCGCAATCGCCTTTCCGATGCCACGTCCGGAGCCGGACACCAGCGCAACCTTGCCATCCAATATCTTCACGTCAACGCGTCCCGTTCTTCCTTGAAACCACCGACGCGGGCCTTGCCGCCATCGATGACGATGCTGTTCCTGTCGGGCACACCAGCCCGAAACCATATGACGTCGCCCCGGCGCCAGATTTCCGTCCGAACCGTTTCGCCCGGCCAGACCGGTGCCGTAAATCGCACGCGCATGTCGGTCAATAAAGTCGGATCGCCACCACAGCACAGATGGGTGAGCGCGCGACCGACCAGCCCCATGGTGGCGAGGCCATGCAGTATCGGCCGATCAAAGCCCGCCGCCTGCGCTGTGCCCTGATCGACATGCAAAGGGTTGCGGTCGCCCGTCAGGCGATAAAGCATTGCCTGATTAATGGCCGTGGGAAGGTCTAGATAAGCATCCGCCGACCCTTCCGGCATGACGACCGGCGCAGGGCCGTCAAGATCCCTTGCGCCCCCGAAACCGCCCGCGCCGCGCAAGACCCACACTTCCTCCATCTCGGCGATGGGCCGGTCCGTCGGCGTCGTGATTACGCGTTTTGCCCGTACGAGGGCAGGCTTGCCTGCACCCTTGTCCGCGAGACCGACAATCTCGATCCGGCCGTTGACCAATTGGCCCAGTTCAAGCGGCCGGAACAGTTTCAGCGTCTGTTCGCCATGCAGAATGCGCGGCCAGTCCCAGCCAAGTTCCGGCGCCATGGGCCAAAAACCGGGCGTTCCCAGGACCAGAGCCATGGTCGGCAGAACGGCCTGATCGCGCTCGAAAATCAAATTCTGCTCGTCTATCGCGCCCAAACCGGCGCCAACCCCCAGCGCATAGAGGATGGCCCCGCGCGGGTCGCAGACATCCTGCGCTTCCGGCACGCGGAAGCCGCGCAATTTTTCGACGTCCAGCATCAAACTGTTCCCCGGTGCAGAAGTCAGGACAGCTTACGCTCGTCCAGGCCCAGTCCGCGACCGATGATTTCGCGCATGATTTCCGAGGTTCCAGCGAAGATGCGGCTGATGCGGGCGTCGGTATACATGCGGCTGATGCGATATTCTTCCATATAGCCCGCACCGCCATGAAGCTGGACGCATTCATCCATCACCCGGCCTTCCAGCTCGCTGGTCAGAAGCTTGGCGGCCGATGCGTCCTCGGCGGTCAGCTCGCCCGCGTTCAGCAGCATCACGCATTGGTCGACATAGGTCTGGAGCGCGTCCAGTTCGGCCCGCATCGACGCCATCTTGAACCGCGTATTCTGGAACGCGCCGATCGGCTTTCCGAACGCCCGGCGTTCCTTCACATAATCGAGCGTGATGTCGAAGGCGGTCTGCGCCGTCGCCAAGAAGCCGATGGCCGCAACCAGCCGCTCCTGCGCCAGGAAGCGCGCCAGATATTTGAAGCCCTGGGTCGGATCGCCCAGCACATTGGCCTTGGGCACCTTGACGTCGTTGAAGAAGAGTTCGGCCGTGTCCTGCGCCTTCAGCCCCATCTTCGCCAGCTTGCGCCCGCGCTCGAAGCCTTCCATGCCGCGTTCCACGACCAGCAGGCCCAGACCGTGGCGGCTATTGGGGTCGGTCCGCGCCGCGACGACGATCAGGTCGCCCAATATGCCGTTGGAGATATAGGTCTTTGCCCCGTTCAACAGCCAGTGGTCGCCCTTGTCCACCGCGCTGGTGCGCATACCCGCCAGATCGCTGCCGGTGGACGGTTCCGTCATCGCGACGGCCAGGATCTTCTCGCCGCTGACGATGCCGGGCATCCAGCGGTCCTTCTGCTCGTCGGTTCCGAGCTTGGCGAAATAGGGGGCGACCAGATCATTATGCAGATTGATGTAGAAGCCTATGTCGCCGTGGCGCATATTCTCTTCGATAATGATCTGTTCGAAGCGGAAGTCGTCGATTCCCGCCCCGCCATATTTTTCGTCAGCCCAGGTGCAAAGCAGGCCCTGTTCGCCAGCTTTGAGATACAGTTCCCGGTCGACCATACCCTGTTCGCGAAACCGTTCGGCGTGGGCGCCCACCTCCGTCGTCATGAACTTGACGACGGAGTCGCGGAACTGCTCATGCTCCTGCTCGAATATCAGGCGCTTCATGCCGGCATTGGCTCCTTGACCGAGGTCTCACTCGCAGCCGCGTAGAAATCTTCTCCCCTGGCGGCCTTGTCGCGCAGCCAGGCCGAAGGCAGGAAGCGGGGACCGTAGCGCTGGGCAAGCCGGTCGGATTCTTCAACGAACGTCTTGATGCCGATCGTATCGATATAGCTGATGGTCCCGCCGGTCCACGTCGGGAATCCCCAGCCATAGATTGCGCCCAGATCGGCGTCCTGGGGAGTTTCGAGCACATTTTCCTCCAGGCAACGGGCGGTTTCCATCGCCTGCGCGTAGAGATAGCGCTTCTTCAACTCCTCGATGTCCCAGCCCTGCTTGACCGGGAAATGATCGGCAAGGCCCTTCCACAGATGCTTCTTGCCGCCTTCGGGATATTCGTAGAAGGCCCCGCCCGCCTTGCGGCTGGAACGGCCAATTTCATCCTTCATGCGACGCATGACGGCAGTGCCGGCCGGCGGCGTATATTTGTCGCCTTCCTCGGCGATCGCCTGATCGACGATCTTGAGCGGCAGGTCGAGGGTCAGTTCGTCCAGCAGCGCCAGCGGCCCGACCGGCATACCCACGGCCTTGGCGGCGTTTTCGATCACCGCGGGGGGCACGCCCTCCGCCAACATCGCCGCGCCTTCGTGGATCAGCATCTGGAATACGCGGCTGGTGTAGAAGCCGCGGCTGTCGTTGACGACGATGGGCGTCTTGCGCAGCTGCGCGATGAAATCGAGGCCCTTGGCCAGCGTTTCCTTGCTGGTCTGCTTGCCCATGATGACTTCGACCAGGCCCATGCGGTCGACCGGCGAAAAGAAGTGCAGGCCGATGAACTGGTCCGGGCTCCGCGACGCCTGGGCAAGCTGCGAGATCGGCAGGGTCGAAGTGTTGGAGGCAAAGATCGCCTCGGCGGGCAGCACGGCTTCAGCCTTCTTCGTGGTTTCGGCCTTGATCGCCGTATCCTCGAACACGGCCTCGACCACCATGTCGCAGCCAGCGAGCAGCGCGAAGTCGTCAGTCGGGGTGATGCGAGCAAGGACGGCGTCAGCCTTTTCCTGCGTCATCTTGCCCTTTTCAACGAGCTTCCCCAGCACCTTTGCCGAATAATCCTTGCCCTTCTGCGCCGTCGGGACGTCGCGGTCGATGAGAACGACTTCGATGCCCGCATTGGCCGATACGAACGCGATGCCCGCGCCCATCATGCCGGCGCCCAGCACGCCAACCTTCCTGGCTTCGAATTTGGGGAAGCCTTCTGGACGACGCGCGCCCTTTTCGGCCGCCTGCTTCGAGATGAAGGTGGTGCGGATGATGTTGCGCGCGACCGGATTGGTCAGCAGCTTGGCGAAATATTTGCCTTCGACCGCCAGCGCCTTGTCGAAAGGCAGTTGCAGCCCATGGAAGACCGAGTTCAGGATGGCGGCGGGTGCGGGCTGATTATAGCCGAGCTTCGCAAGGCCGCCAGTATACATCATGTAGGCGGCCGAGTCCTCGGGGACGGTCATGCCCTTCTTCTGGGGCGGCGTCCAACCCTTGACGTCCCAGGGCTTGACCGGGTCCGGCCCGGTGGCGAGCCAGGCCCGGGCCGCGTCGATCAGCTTGTCCGCCGGAACGACTTCGTCCACGATCTTGAGCTTGAGCGCTTCCTGCGGCCCGACCGACCGGCCCGAGAGCAGCAGGTCGAGCGCGGTCTTCATACCCGCGATGATACCCAGCCGCACCGTGCCGCCCGATCCGGGCAGCAGGCCGACATTGACTTCCGGCAGGCCAACCTGCGCCTTGGCGTCGTCCACCAGAATGCGGCGGTGACAGGCCAGCGCCAGTTCGAACCCGCCGCCCAGCGCCAGGCCGTTGATCGCCGCCACCCACGGCTTGCCCGATTGTTCGATCGCGCGATGCATGTCCGTCGCGCGCTTCGAAAAGGCATAGGCCTGCTGCGGCGTCAGCGTCCCAAAGCCGTTGACCAGCTGCTTGAGGTCAGCGCCGGCCATGAACGTCGCCTTGCCGGATGTCAGGATGACGCCCTTGATGCCGTCGTCTTGGGCAATGTCCCTGGTCGCCGTTTCCATGTCGGCGATGAACGCATCGTTGACGACGTTCATCGAGCCTTCGGCGTCGAGGGTCAGGATCGCAAAGCCGTCCTCGGCCTTTTCCAGTCGCATAGTCTTCATGGGATGTCCCGCTCTAAAGTTCGTGTGCGCGCTCAGACGCGCTCGATGATGGCAGCCGTGCCCAGGCCGTTGGCCGCGCACAGGGTGATGAGGCCGGTTTCCGCGTCGCGCCGCTCCAGCTCGTCCAGCACGGTGCCCACAAGCATTGCGCCGGTCGCACCCAGCGGGTGGCCCATGGCGATCGCGCCGCCATTGACGTTGATCTTGTCGTCGGGGATGTCCAGTTCCTGCTGGAAGCGCATGACGACGCTGGCGAAGGCTTCGTTCAGCTCCCAGAGATCGATGTCCTTCTCGGTCATGCCGCCCGCCTTGATCGCCTTGCGGGACACCGCCGCCGGCGCCGTCAGCATGATCATCGGTTCAGAACCGATATTGGCGTAGGAACGAATGCGACCGCGCGGCTTCAGACCAGCCTTTTCGCCAAATTCCTTCGACCCGACCAGGACAAGGCCGGCGCCGTCGACGATGCCGGAACTGTTGCCGCCGTGGTGAACATAGTTCAATTCTTCGATTTCGGGATATTTGGCCTTGGCCACCGCCTCGAACCCGGCCTTGCCGAACCCTTCGAAGGCGGGCTTCAGCTTGGCGAGGCTCTCAACAGTAGTGCCGGGCCGCATATGCTCGTCATGGTCGAGGAGCACGTCGCCCAGCACATCCCTGATCGGCACGATGGCATTTTTGAAGTAACCATTTTCCCAGGCATGGGCGGCCTTGCGCTGGCTCTCGACGGCGAAACGGTCAACATCCTCGCGCGTAAAGCCGTCGAGCGTCGCGATCAGGTCGGCGCCAATGCCCTGCGGGGCGTAGTGATTGCTGTAGGCGACCGACGGATCGGACGTCCAGGCGCCCGAGTCATATCCCATGACCGTGCGGCTCATCGACTCGACGCCGCCGCCAATGCCGGCCTGGATCATGCCGGCATGAACCTGCGCGGCGATAAGGCTGACAGCGTCCAGCCCGGTCGCGCAGAAGCGATGGATCTGCTGGCCCGCGACCGTCTGGGCATAGCCGGCCTGCAGAACCGCCGCGCGCGCCAGCACGCCGCCCTGTTCGCCGACAGGCTGGGCCATGCCGATGATCACATCGTCGAGCAGCGCCGTGTCGAGATTGTTGCGGCTCTGCAGAGCCTTCAGCAGCTGCGTCGCCATTTCGACAGAGGTGATCTCGTGCAGCGCGCCGTCAGGGCGGCCCTTGCCGCGCGGCGTCCGAACATGATCGTAGACATAGGCTTCCATCGTGAATTCCCGACCGGTGTTACAAAAATCGTCGTTCTCGCTCTTGGTGCTGCCAGGGCAAGCCGCACCTATCCAACGAAAGGCGCAGACCACGGCGCCGGCTGCAATTTGTTCGGCCTCGATAGCTGACCGGCATTTTAGGAGCGGACATCCGTGGTCATACAAGGCGAAGATTGCGCCCCATTCCGTATTTCTGCAACCACTTTGGGCGATCTGCTCCTCAAAGGGTGGGATAAGTCGCCTACAAAGGAAGCGCTGGTATTCCCGGGAGAACGCAAGACCTATAACGATGTCGTACGAAGCGTCATGGAGCGCGCGCGCGGCTTGAAGGCGCTGGGGATAAGGCGCGGCGACCATGTCGGCATCCTGCTGCCATCCAGCATCGAATTTGTCGAAACCCTGTTCGCCAATGCGATGTGCGGCGCCGTGTCAGTGCTGATGAACGCGCGGTACAAGGCGCCTGAAATGGCCTATGTGGCGCAGAATGCCGATCTTGCGGCGATCATCACCAATGATATGGTAAGCGAACATGTCGATTTCGGTCGACGGCTGGTGGAGGCCTTCCCCGACCTGCCCGATGCCGCCGATCCCTCCTCGCTCACGCTGGCGGGCGCGCCCCTCCTCAAGCGGATCGTGATGCTGGGCGGCCGCTCGGTCCCCGGTTTCGTCGATCAGGCTGCCTTCGACGCGGCGGCGCAGAGCGTGGATGACGCGGCGATTCACGCTTCCCGTCTGACCGTCAGGGTTCGCGACACCGCGATGATCCTGTATACGTCAGGGACGTCGGCCAATCCCAAGGGGTGCCTGCTCAGTCACGAGGCGGTCACCCGGGAGGCGTCGAATCTGGCCAACTATCGTTGGTCCTTCCAGCCTGACGAGCGCGCCTGGTCGCCGCTGCCCTTGTTCCATATCGCCGCGATGCTGTGCATGCTGGGCGCGGTGGATGTGGGCGGCACGTTCATCGGTCAGCCGCATTTCGACGCCGGAGAAAGCCTGCGGCAGATCGAGGAGGAACGAGTAACGATGATGTTCCTGCCCTTTGTCACATTCCATCAGGCCATGATCACCCATCCTGACTGGGCCAAGACCGACATGTCGTCGGTGCGCCTGCAAAATAGCTGCTTCGCGTTCATGCCGGAGCGCGTGGGCCAGGCCTATCGGGAAAAAGCCCCGCACATGCTCCAGGTCGGCACCATGGGCATGACCGAGGCGACCGGCATCGTCACCACCGGCGGCTATGCGATGGACCCGGAAATGGGGTTCAAGAAGCTCGGTTTCCCGCTTGCGGGCATAGAGATGAAGATCGTCGATCCTGAAACCGGCGAGGAAAAGGGCGTGAACGAACGCGGCGAGATCCTCATTCGCGGCTACAATCTGTTCGACGGTTATTACAAGGATCCGGAAAAGACGGCGGAAGCGCTGGACTCCGATGGCTGGTATCATAGCGCCGACATCGGCTCTATCGACGAACATGGCCATGTCATGTTCCACGGCCGGTTCAAGGATATGCTGAAAGTGGGCGGGGAAAATGTCGCCGCGGCCGAGGTCGAGGCGGTGCTGGCCACCCATCCGGCGGTTCGCCTGGCGCAGGTCGTCGGGCTGCCGGACGAGCGACTGGCGGAAATTCCGGCCGCCTATATCGAACGCGAAGGCGAAGTCGAGGTCGATGCCGAGGAACTCATCGCCTTCACGCGCCAACGCCTCGCTTCCTTCAAGGTTCCGCGCCATATCCGTTTCATCGACGAATGGCCGATGTCGGCATCAAAGATCCAGAAGTTCAAGCTGCGTGGCGCGCTGATGGACGAACTGGGCCTGAACGACTGAAAACACGGATTAAAGTCTAGGGAGAGTGACATGCGGGTGATCATCACGGGCGCTGCAAGCGGCATCGGCCGGGCCTGCGCCGAACTACTGGCGGCCGGGTCGGTGATTCCAGGTGAACATCGGATGCTGCTCGCGGATCGCGATGCCGCCAATCTGCAGGCGGTGGCCGAAGCGATCGGCCCCGCCGCCGCGATCTGCCTGGTCGATCTGGCCGAACCGGATTGCGGCGACCGGATCGTGGCGTCGGCGCTCGCCCATATGGGCGGGATCGACGCCGTCGTCAGCAATGCCGGCATCATCATGGGCGGCGCGCTGGTCGACCTGCCGATCAGCGATTTTGACCGCATTTTCGCCATCAACACCCGCTCGTCCTGGCTACTGGGCAAGGCGGCCCATCCGCACCTGAAGGAGAGCAAGGGGGCCTTCATCGCGACCGCGTCCATGTCGGCCACCCAGCCCACGCCCGGTCTTGGCTTTTATTCTCCCAGCAAGGCGGCCTTGCTGATGATGATCCGCCAACTCAGCATCGAATGGGGCCCTGACGGCATCCGGTGCAACACAGTGTCGCCCGGCCCCACCTACACGCCAATGACCGCCGCGGGATATGACGACCAGTCGCGGCGCGACCAGCGGGAAGCCAATATTCCGCTACGCAAGCTGGGCGTGGCGGAAGATGTCGCCCAGGCGATCCTGTTCCTGATCGGCCCGCATGCCGGCCATATCAGCGGCGTCGACCTGTTGGTCGATGGCGGAATGAGCAACATGCTGATGCCAGCCAGTGGCGGTGGGACCGGGCAGAAGCGGCAGAATTAAGATGGGATCAAACGGCGCGATCCGAAAGGATGACCAGTTCGGCATAAGGCCCGCCCAGCTCGGTGCGGGTTTCTATCAGCAGCAGCGCCGTCGCCATCAAATGATCGGTCAGCAACGCCACGGCACGGTCGGCGTCCCGCGCCAGCACCGCGTCCACGATCTGCGCATGTTCATCCGTCAGATCCCGGTCGCCATGGGCCAGCGGCACCGTAAGATAGCGGTAGCGTTCCGACTGGGCGTAGAGCCAGTCGCGCATCCTGAGCAGCCAGGGACTGTCGCACGCCGCAACCAGGGCCTGGTGGAACGCCGCGTGGGCGTCGGCATAATCCTCGTTCAGGCGCGCCGCCTCCCGCGGGTCACGGGTCGGCGTCTTGCTCAACCTATGGGCTGCGCTGACGATCGCAGCCTCCCAGTCCAGGCCTCCTCTCTCAATGGCGCGCCGAAGGCATTGGCCTTCAATGTCGCTGCGGACCCGAACCAGATCGGTCAGGTCGCTGATCGATATCGGCGTCACCCGAAAGCCCCGCGCATCGTCCTGCGTCACAAAGCCCTCCGACGTCAGCCGGGACAGGGCCTCGCGGACAGCCCCGAGGCTGAAACCCTGTGTTGCGGTGATGTCCTTGATGTTGATTTTGGCGCCGGGCACCAGCCGACATGTCAGAAGGTCGTCCCGCAATTGCCGATAGGCGCGCTCAGTCAGGCTCAACTTCTTGGTCATCGAGAAAATTATATCAGTTTTGCCGCCCGAGGCAATTGAGCAAGATGTATTTTATATCTTGAAATATATTTCAATAACATCCATTCCATCGACAGCGTGGTTTCGACAGATTCTCAGGAGATTTTCATATGCGGTTGGCCAAGGTAACGAAGGATGGCGCGGTCGGTCTGGCGGTTGACACGGGCGCGGGCGTCAAGGCGCTGTTCGGCGATGCAGCCCTTTATGACCTCGACGCGCTGGTCGCCAGCGGCGGCACCGCCCTGACGGATGCGGGCGCCAAGGTCAGCGCGGAGGGCGAGCCGGTACAGGTTGAGGAACTGACCTTCCTGTCGCCGCTCGTAAAGGCGCCCAAAATCATCTGCCTTGGCCTCAACTACAAGGATCATGCGGCCGAAGGCGGGTTTACAGTGCCCGAATTTCCCACGGTTTTCGGTCGTTTCAACTCGAGCCTCATCGGCCATGGCGCGCCGATCATCAAACCGACCTGTTCCGACCAGCTCGATTATGAAGGAGAGATGGTCGCGGTGGTCGGCAAGGGCGGCAAGGATATCAGCAAGGACGACGCCCTTTCGCATATCGTCGCCTATTCGGTGTTCAACGACGGATCGATCCGCGACTATCAGCTCAAGACCCCGCAGTGGACGGTGGGCAAGAATTTCGACGACACCGGCGCTTTTGGCCCCTGGCTGGTCACGGCTGACGAACTGCCTGCTGGCGGCGCCGGACTCAAGATCGAAACCCGTCTCAACGGGCAGGTGGTGCAAAGCGCGAACACTTCCGACATGGTGTTCGACGTGGCCGACACCGTCGCCCTGCTCTCCACCTGCTTCACGCTTGAGCCGGGCGACGTCCTGGTCATGGGAACGCCGTCCGGTATCGGTCTTGCCCGCAAACCTCCGCTGTTCATGAAGGATGGCGATTTGTGCGAAGTGGAGATCGAGAAGATCGGCCTGTTGGTGAACCCCATCAAGGCAGCGTGATCGAAAGGCCGGGCGCCGCCTTGTCGGCGTCCGGCCAGCGAAGGAGGGAAGGATGAACCAGAGCAGCCCGTCGGGACGCCGCGCCAAATGTTTGGGCGTCCATTCCATCGATCATTTCGCGCTCGAAGTGCCCGATCTGGAAGCCGCGCGCACATTTTACACACTCTTCGGACTTGATGTTCGGGAGAAGGATGGCGCGCTGGAACTCTATACGGTCGGCAACCCGCATCGCTGGGCGGTGCTGAGCAAGGGGGGGGACGCCAAGCGGCTGCGCTATCTGAGCTTCGGCATCTATCCGGACGAAGCGGATGCCTTTGCCGCCCATCTCGACGGCTGCGGCGTCACGCGGATTGCGGCGCCAGAAGGCGCGGAAACCGATGGTATCTGGTTCGCGGGCTTCGATGGCCTGCCGATCAACGTCCGTGTCGCCGACAAGGCCACCCCGTCGGAAAAGAGCCAGTTCACCTTTGTCAGCGCCCCTCCGGGCCAGTCCGGCGCCATTCCCAACAGCAAGGCGCCGAAGGTTCATCCCCGCCGCCTGTCGCATTTCGCGATCTTCACGACCGACGTGAATGCAGCGATCGACTTCTATGAAAAGACGCTTGGGCTGCGCCTGTCGGACAAGAGCGAGCCGGCGGTCGCCTTCCTGCACGGCGTGCATGGCAGCGACCATCACCTGCTTGCCCTGGTCCTTTCCGATCGGCGCGGCATGCACCACAACAGCTGGGATGTCGGATCGGTGATGGAATTGGGTCTGGGCGGCGCGACCATGGCCCGGGCAGGCTATGGCCCCAACTGGGGCGTGGGCCAGCATGTGCTGGGCGCCAACTATTTCTACTATGTGCGCGATCCCTGGGGCAGTTTCAGCGAATATTCGGCCGATATCGACTTCATTCCGCATGATGTCGACTGGCCGGCCGCCAACCACGCCCCGGAAGACAGCATGTTCCTTTGGGGCCCCGATCCGTTCCCCGAATTCATCCAGAACACAGAACCGGCGGAGGCCTGATCGGCATGACCACATTCGTACTTCTTCATGGCGGCGGCATGGGCGGCTGGACATGGAAATATGTCCGCGAGATTCTGGAGGCCAAGGGTCATAAGGTCTACACGCCGACCTTCACCGGCTTTGGCGAGCGCGAACATCTGATCGGCCGGGATGTCGGCAATGCGACCCATGTGCGGGACATCGTCAATGTCTTCAAATACGAGGATCTGCGCGACGTCGTGCTGGTGGCGCACAGCTATGCCGGCACCGTCGCGCCCGGCGTGATCGCGGAGGTTGGCGACAGGATCGCCTCCATCATCTATCTCGACGCCATCGTGCCCCGTTCCGGGGAACGGATCGCGTCCCTCATGGGCTATGTTCCCGAAGACCAGTTGGCAGCGCTGGATGCGATGCTCGAAGCGGGCGAAGGCCCGATCGGGTCTGGCGTGCATGAAATGCAGCGCGCGGCGGCCAAGGAACACCCGCATCTCATGGACCCGGCGCGCGAAAAATGGCTGCTCGACAATCTGTCGGACCAGCCGATGAAGGCGACCGCCTGCGTCATACCCGTGGGGGCCGAGACGATAACCAGGCCTGTCGACTATATCGCGGCGGCCGTCACGGTGATGACGGCGATGCACGACCGCGCGCGCGAGCTGGGCTGGACCATGCATGACCATCCGGGCGATCACGCCCTGCTGGTGGGCGATCCGGAGGGAACGACCGACCTCATTCTGAAGATCGCCGCCGGGGGAGCAAAGGCATGAACGCGGCTGATCTGTTCTGTGTAAAGGACCGCGTCGCCGTCGTCACCGGGGGTTCGACCGGCATCGGTCGCCACATCGCAACCGGCTTTGCCGCTGCGGGCGCAAAAGTCTATATCTGCGCCAGGACCAGCGCCAAGGTGATGGCGGCCGCAGCGGACATTGAGGCCAAGACCGGGGGGCGCTGCACCGGCCTGGTCGCGGACCTGTCGACCCTGGCCGGCATAGAGGCTCTGGTCGCGACGGTGTCCGCGCAGGAGCAGGCCGTACATGTGCTGGTCAACAATGCCGGAACCATGGCGGACGCGCCCATCGACGAGTATGGCGAGGGCGCATGGGATCCGGTCATCGACCTTAATCTGAAGGCGCCTTTCTTCACCCTTCAGAAATTTCTGCCCTTGCTTCGCGCAGGCGGCACGGCGGAGCGCCCGGCATCCATCATCAACATCGGGTCGGTCGGCGCGCTCAAGGTCGGGCCCAAGGAAAATTACGCTTATCAGGCCTCGAAAAGCGCCATTCACTGGATGGCCAAGGGTCTGGCCAAGCGGCTTGGACGCGATAATATCACCGCCAATGTGATCGCACCGGGATTCTTCGAATCCGAGATGACCGTCATCACCTCGGACGACATGCGCAAAATGGTCGAATCGATGGTGCCCCGCGGCCGCGTCGGTACGCCGGAGGATCTGGCGGGGACAGCCATCTATCTCGCCTCGCGCGCGGGCGCCTATGTCACCGGATCGGTCATTCCGGTCGAGGGAGGATTGTCGATCTGATATGATCCGGCATTTCGTCGTTGGCGGATCGCGCAGACGCGCGGTCGGCGCATGACGCTGCTGAACGGGGAAGATGGTGTCGATGGGAGCCGCGGCAAACGCGCCTGTCGCCATCGGCATGAAGCCGGGCTGGCAGGCGGATTGTTTAGCCAAGGCCAACCACTTGCCCTATAGTTGGATAGGTTCGTAAAGCATCGGCGGCGCGCTTAGTCGCAACGCCAACAACGGGAACGACGATGGATTTTTCACTCACCGAGGAACAGCAGGCGTTCAGGGACATTGTCCGCCGCTGGGTTGATGCGGAAGCGCCCAAGGACTGGATGCGCGCGCTCGAGGCCGACGAAGAAAATTATCCCTATGCGCTTTGGGACAAGATTGCCGAGCAGGGCTTTTTCGGGATCGGCATTCCGGAGGAATATGACGGCCTGGGCGGCGACGTCATGATGCAGATGATCTTTGCCCGCGAATTCGCCCGCACGGCCGGCGGCCTGCTGTGGGTCTGGGGCCTCACCTCCTTCGGCGGCGCGAAGACGATCAGCGCGGTCGGCACGGAAGAGCAGAAGAATCGCTGGCTGCGTCCCATGGCGCAGGGCAAGCTGCGCGTCTCGCTGTCGATGACGGAGCCCGATGGCGGCACTGACGTCCTGGGCGCGATGAAGACCCATGCCGAAAAGGTCGACGGCGGCTGGAAGCTGAACGGCGCCAAGATGTGGACGACCGGCGCCAAGGCCGCCGACAGGCTGCTCGTCCTCGCCCGCACCGACAAAAATGTCGAAAAGAAGCATCATGGTCTCACCATGTTCTTCGTCGACGCCAAATCGCCCGGCATCACCGCCTCGCTCCTGCCCAAGCTCGGCATGCGCGCAATGGGATCGTGCGAGGTTCATTATGAGGATGTCTTCGTTCCCGACGAAGATGTGCTGGGGGAACCCGGACAGGCCTGGTACGCGATGCTGCCCACGCTCAACAATGAGCGGATCATGGTCGGCGCGCAGTGCCTGGGCGCGATCGACGGCGTGCTGGAAGACGCGCTGGAATATATGAAGCAACGCAAGGCGTTCGGCGGCATTATCGGCCGCTTCCAGATCCTGCAGCACTATGTCGCAGATATTGCGACCTGGCAGAAGACGACCGAATTGCTGCTCTATAATGTCGCATGGATGCAGGCCAACGCCATGCCGTGCGGGACCGAAGCAAACATGCTCAAGATGGTCGCAACGGAAAATGCCGTTAAGGCAGCGGACCTTGGCATCCAGATATTGGGCGGCATGGGTTATTCGGCGGAAACCGACATGCAGCGTTACTGGCGCGATCATCGCATCCTGCGGATGACCCCGATCAGCAACGAAATGGTGCGCAACACGATTGCCGAGAGCCTCGGCCTGCCGCGTTCTTTCTGAGGACCGACGATGAGCGATCTTGACGATCTTCCCCCTGCCCCCGACGCCGCCGGCACATCGCTTGACGGCGACAAGGTCTTCACCATCACCGCGGAAGAGAATGCCGCGCTGTGCCGGTCGACCGGGGTCGAGCCGGCCGCCGATGGCAGCGCCCATCCCATCTATTATTACATCGCGACCCAGGTCGCGATGGGCAAGACCGTGGCGGGCGTTTGCGAAGCATGCGAGTTCGACGTCGAGGATGGCCCGATGATGGGTAGCAGCGGTGTGCGGTTCGACGCGCCTTTGAAGGTCGGCGAAAGCTACAAGGTGACGGGAGAGATACTCAGCCTGGTCCGTAAGCGCAGCCGCAAGCTGGGCGTCATGGATGTGCTGACCTACCGCCTGCGCCTGCACCTGCTCGACGGAACGCAGGTGCTGGAAACCGATAATGTGTGGGTACTGCCCCGCAAGGAGTTCGCCGCATGAGCCATGCCGTCGGAGACGCGCTGCCGCCTTTCACGATCGAGAGCGTCAGCCCGGAAGCCATGAAGCAGTGGGCGGTTTTCCTGGCCGATCCCAATCCCATCCATCTCGATGTCGAGGTGGTGAAGGCCAAGGGGCTGGGCGACCGGGTCATCAACCAGGGTCCGATCAACGTCGCCTATATGATGAACATGCTGATGCGTGCCTTTCCGGGCGGGCGGATCAAGACGATGGATTCGCGCTTTCTGGATAATGTCTATGGCGGGGACCGGGCGGTGGTGACGGGCAGGATCGCGGCGATCGAAGGCAATGCCGTGACCTGCGAATTCTCGCTGGACGTCGATGGCCGCGGCACGGTCAATTCCGGCACGGCGACTATTGAAATCTAAGAGATCAGAGGAGAACATCAATGCCTAGCGGACCCTTTGCCCATGTGTGCATGGTCGTGCGCGATCTGGACAAGGCCATCGAGGATTGGACCAGGATTCTGCGCGTGCTCGATCCCGCATCGCTGGAAGAGCGCATCGTCAAATATGACGAATTTTCGAGCGGCGACGACGCCGGCATGAAATGGGCGACCTTCGTCAACAATGGCGGCACGGAAATCCAGTTCATTCAACCGGCGCCAGGCACTCCTATGGGTGATCGTCTCGAAAAGGTGGGCGAGCATGTCCATCACCTCTGCTATGCGACCGACGACGTGCCGGGCGCGATGGAAAAGCTCAAGGCCGAGGGGCTGCACCTGCCCGGCGGCGGTCAGACCTTCAACGACCCGGACATGACCTGGCAGAAGTGGAGCTGGGTCGGCCACAAGAGCACGCACGGCGCGCTGATCGAAGTCGCCTCGCCCTACGAGAGCCGCAACGATGGCAAATGGCACCATGCACCGGGTAAATTCGCCTATAAGGGTCCTGGCGAACACCCCTCTTTCGCCGAGATGGTCCCGCCGATCGCGGCTGAGTGAATGCCGGCTCCCGGCATGACAATCCCTTCGCGGATAAGCGTGCCGGGCGACGGGCTGGAGATGGTCGCGGACGCTTATGGCGACCCTGCCGCCCCGCCCGTCTGCTTCTTCCACGGTGGTGGTCAAAGCCGCCGTTCCTGGGCAAAGTCCGCATTGCTGGTGGCGCAGGCCGGCTATTACGGCCTGACGTTCGACCTGCGCGGCCATGGCGACAGCGGATGGGCGGCTGACGGCGATTATCTGCTGGAGGCCTATGGCCGCGATGTCGAATCCATCATCCAGGCCTTCGACCGGCCGATCGCTCTGGTAGGGGCCTCGCGCGGTGGCCAGTCGGCGCTGGTGGGTGGGTCTCGCCATGCCGATCTGGTGCGCCTCATTATGCTCGCCGACGTGGCGCCCTATATGGTCGATGACGGCGTTGATGACATCCGCGACTTTTTCCGCGCCAGCGACTGCGGCTTCGCCTCGCTGGAGGATGCGGCCGACGCCCTTCATACCTATCTTGGCCAGCCCCGACTGCCTGACGTGTCCGGTCTCGCCAAATCCATGCGCGACGTCGATGGACGCCTGTTCTGGCACTGGGATCCGCGCACGACGGCGCCGGAATTTCTGCATCCCCCGTCGGAGGGGGAAGCGCTGATCGCCGCCGCTCGCCGGGCGAAATCGCCGTTAGTGCTGGTGAAGGCGGAACTCAGCGAAATTGTATCGGATGAAAGCGTCCGGCAATTTCGGGCGCTCGCCCCGCACCTGGAGGTCGAGATCGCCCACGGCGTCGGCCACATGTTCACGGGCGATCGGAACGACGCTTTTGCCGATCGCCTGCTTCATCACCTCGCCATTCATCTGCCGCTATGACAAGGGGCGCGGCTTTTGTTGTTGGGGCGACAGGCGGCCTTGGCGGCGCGATCTGCCGACGTCTTTCGACCGAATGGGATCAGCTCGCGATCGGCTATCGGTCGAGCCTGGAAAAGGCTTCAGCGGTCGCAGCATCCCTGCCGAACGGCGCTTGCGAGAGCCTGCCCGTTATCTGCGACCTTTCCGATCGGGCCTCGATAGAGACCGGCATCCGCGAGACGGTCGAGCAGTTCGGCGCCATCGGCACGATGATCTTCGCCAGCGGAGTCGACATAGCACAGCCCTTCGTCAGTCAGATCAGCGAAGAGCAATGGCGCGAGGTCATTGAAATCGAGCTGGTCGGCTTGACCCGCATCGTGTCCGCCACTCTGCCCTATTTCCGCGCTCAGGGTTTCGGCAATTTCGTCACAGTCGTTTCAGTTGCAAATTACTGTTTCCCTCCCGGCGACGCCCTGTCCTCCGTGCCAAAGGCGGGGATGGAAGCGCTCGGCCGCGCCATAGCCAAGGAGGAGGGCCGCTATGGCATCAGGGCCAATATGGTCGCACCGGGAATCATTGACGCGGGCTTGGGCGCCGAATTTCTGACGTCGCTCTATTCACCCCAAATCTGGGAAACGCAGCGCAAGCGCATCGCCCTGCAACGGTTCGGTAGCGGCGAGGACATTGCCGAAGCCGTGGCCTTCCTTGCATCAGAGAGAGCGCGATACATCACCGGCCAGACGTTGATCGTCGACGGCGGCTTCAGCCTCTGAAACCGGCGGCCGCCTTCAACCCGGCCGCCGCTGCGCAGCCACGCCGCCGCCCCAATTATGGATGCGCTAGCAGAAACGGGCGCGGGACGGCGCGAAATTATGCATATGCGCCCTGCCGGGGCATATGAAGAGCTGGATGTCTTCGGCACTTTCATAGGCACGGGGTGCGCCAATGGAATCGGGAACGACGTCGCGTTCGCCCATGGCGATCAGCACCGGGACGCGCACTGCCACCGCTTCCAGCGCGACCGCGCCCGGCGCGACCATATATACGCTGCAGGGCGGCGTTGTCGCCGAACGCCATTCGGGCAGCGGATCGATCAGCCCTGCCGACGCCATCATGTCGCGCGTGACGATGTCGGCGGGCTCATCATCATGGTGGAAGGACCATTGGAAAGGACGCTTGCCTGCCCTTGCCGTTCCCTTCGGCGACGGGTCCTCTTGAACCGAACCGGCGGGCCATCGCCCCGCCGGTTCGGCGCTTCGATCACTTATAGGGATCGACGGGCTGGGGAACGTTGATGACTTCCAGATCCTTCAGCATCGTCAGCACGTCGGAGATCGAATAGATGTGATCGATCTTGTCGCCACGGAAACGCAGCCAGGAAAACCAAAGCACGTTGAGGTCGTTGCCGGTCGGCTGGACGCCCATATAGGGACCGCCGGTATGCTTGCCATGGTGATGGCACAGCACGCAGATCTCGTCCTCGCCGCGGCCCCAGGCCTTGAGCGTGCGATAGATGCTGGGCGGGAAGGTCTTGTAGAGGCCCTGCGGCGAGGTCTTCCACACATGATAGGTGCCAAGGTCGGGGCGGTTGGGATTGTCGTAGGTCATGGTGTCGGTATTGAAAAATACGTCCATTCCATCCCAATCGCCGCGATTGATGACTTCATGCAGATCCATCCAGTGGTTGACCATGAACGCCTGCCGCTCGGTCAGCCCTTCTGTAATTTCCGCCCGCTTCTCCTTGGACAGGACGAAATCGGCTTCCGTGAACGGGGCGAGGCCCATAATAGTCTCCTTGAAAAAATCGGTCCGCGGGGATGGTCCCTCAGCCTGTGATTTCTTCGCCATCGTCGCCGCGCCCGGCACCTACCTAATGGAAGGCGGCGCGCCTGCCGCACTATGTCAGCAGGGATTCTATAGAATGATGTGAGATGGCGGAGAGGAGAGGGCGTGACGCTGACCCTGCAGGAAATGTCGGACCGGTTCGAAATCCAGGATCTGATCGTTGGCTATTGCTATGCGGTGGACACGCGCGATTGGGATGGGCTGGACCGCTATTTCACCGAAGACGCGGTGATCGACTATTCCGAAATGGTGGGCGTGGTCGGCGGCCTCGCCGAAATCAAGGCGTTCCTCTCTGCCAGCCTGACGCCGATTCTCGCCTTCCAACATGCCGTGTCCACCACCCAATATAAGATCGCCGGCGACCGGGCGCAGACCAAGACCGCGTGCTATAATCCCATGACGGTCAGCAATGGCGAAACGACCGATACGCTCGTCTTTGGCCTTTGGTATCATCATGACTTTGTCCGGACAGCGCAGGGGTGGAAGATCAGCCGCCTCTACGAACAGAAATGCTATCGCATGAATGTGCCGGACTGGCTCGCGGCGCAATTGCCCGCCTGAAATCCCACAACGCCTTTTTCAAGTTGCGAATGGAAGCCTGATGCGCCGCTCTCTGAACATGCTTTTCGTCCTGGTGTTGTTTCTCGCGGGCCTGTCGCTGCTCTGGCTGGGCGGACAACTCGCGCTGCTCGGCGGATCGCCCTGGTATGGCGTTTCAGGCCTCGTGATGACCGCCACAGCCATTCTGGGCTGGCGCCGTTCGCCACTCTCGATCACCCTCTATTGGGCCTTTCTCGCCGCCAATCTGGTCTGGTCGCTTTGGGAAGTCGGACTGGACGGCTGGGCGCTGGCGCCCCGGTTGGCCATGCCCGTCGCCATGGGCCTCTACATGCTCACGCCCTTTTATCGGCAGCATGTCGGGCTTGGCCGTCCCTTGCCTGGCGGCCGCGTCCTTTGGCCCGCACTTCTTCTGCTCGTCACAGGCTCGGTCGGCGGCGCTTTCTGGGCAGATCTTTCGCCCTCGGCTGCCAGCGCGCTCAGGGGAGCGGGGCCTGCAAGCCCGGCCGATGGCGAATGGCTCGCCTATGGCAACGACCGGGGCGGGTCGCGCTATTCGCCATTGGCCCAGATCACGCCCGCCAACGTCGGCAATCTGGAAAGGGCATGGACCTACCACACCGGCAAACTGACCGACGGCAAACAGGGGACCGCCTTTCAGGCCAATCCCCTCAAAGTCGGCGATCGCCTGTTCCTGTGCGCGGGCAATAATGATGTGATCGCGCTCGACCCGGAAACGGGCCGGCAATTATGGCGGCACCAGCCCAAGACGGATCTGGCCGGAGTCTATGGCCTCGTCTGTCGCGGCGTCACCTATTATCGCGTCCCGCAAGCCGATGGCCTCTGCGCCGAACGCATTTACACCGCGACGCTGGACGCCCGGCTGATCGCGCTCGACGCCGCCACCGGCCGGCCATGCCCCGGCTTTGGACGGGACGGTCAGGTGGATTTGAAGGCCGGGCTGGGCACGGTCGAGAAAGGCTATTATTTCGTCACATCGCCCCCCGCCCTGGTGCGCGGCCGCCTCGTCCTCGGCGGCTGGGTGATGGATGGTCAGAAGATCAAGGAGCCTTCCGGCGTGATCCGGGCGTTCGATGCCGTCTCGGGCGCATTTTCCTGGGCCTTCGACATCGGCCGGCCCGACGACCACGGCCCGCCGCCGCCCGGCGGCGTCTTCACGCCGGGCACCCCCAACAGCTGGGCGCCGATGAGTTCGGACGAAGGGCTGGGCCTCGTCTATGTGCCCACAGGAAATGCGACGCCGGACTATTTCGGCGGACATCGCACCGCCAATGACGATCGCTATTCCAGCGCCGTGCTGGCGCTTGACGCGGAAAGCGGGGCGGTGCGCTGGTCCTTCCAAACGACTCACCATGACCTTTGGGACTATGACGTGCCCGCCCAGCCCACGCTGGTCGACCTGCCCGGCGGCGTGCGCGGCCTGCTCCAGCCGACCAAGCGCGGGGAGATTTTCTTCCTCGACCGGGCGACCGGCAAGCCCATTCTGCCGGTGGAGGAACGCCCCGTTCCGCAAGGCGCCGTTCCCGGCGAACGCCTTTCGAAAACCCAGCCCTATTCGGTTGGCATGCCCAGTTTCGGCGGTCCGCGCCCGACGGAAATGGGCATGTGGGGCCTGACGCCGATCGACCAGGCCATGTGCCGCATTCGCTTCCGGCAGGCCCGCTTCGACGGGGACATGACCCCCTTGTCGACCGAGCATCCCACCCTGACCTGGCCCGGCTATCTGGGCGGCATCGACTGGGGCGGCGTATCGGTGGACCCCAAACGCGGCCTGATGATCGTCAACAACAACCAGGTCAGCAACTATAATCGGCTTATCCCCCGCGCCGTTGCGGACCGCCAGGGCATCAGGCCGATGACCGCCGCCCATATGAGCGATGTCGGCGGCCCCGTCGCCCAGCAGGGCGTGCCCTATGCCGCGCATATCGCGCCTTTCCTTTCCCCTCTGGCCATTCCCTGCCAGCAGCCCCCCTATGGCCGCATCAACGCGGTCGACCTGAAAACCGGGAAACTGGTGTGGAGCCGCCTGTTCGGCACATCGCGCGACAGCGGTCCACTGGCCCTGCCGACCTTCGTGCCGATCCCCATGGGCGTGCCCAATATCGGTGGATCGGTCGCGACCGCGAGCGGCCTCACCTTCATCGGCGCGACGCAGGAGCATATGTTCCGCGCTTATGAAACCACCACCGGGCGGCTGCTTTGGAAGGCGCGCTTGCCGGCGGGCGGCAACGCCTCCCCCACGACCTACTGGTCCAACGCCAGCGGGCGCCAGTTCGTGGTCATCGCGGCGGGCGGACATGGCGCCATGCTTTCGGGTTCGAGCGATGCGTTGATCGCCTATGCCCTGCCCAAACAATAGCGTGCACCGCGAAGCCGACGCATCGCGCCGGCCGGGCAAAGTCGATAAAAAACCGGATGTTGCCTGCCCGATCCTACCCTTTGGCGGGCAAGATCGGGCGACGCGACCTTATGTTTCTCCTGACAACAAGGGGAGGAAGAACATGCCAGCACATGGCAGTCTGCTGAGACGCTTGCCAGTCTGCGCCGAGGATGAACGAGCAATCAAACATGTGCTGCTGCGTTACGCCACCGGTATAGACACAAGGGACTGGCCTTTGTTTCGGACCTGCTTCGCCCAGGATTGCGAGACAGATTATGGCAGCTTCGGGCATTGGCGCGGGCCGCGCGAAATCGCCGAATATATGGCCGATGCGCACCGTCACATGGGGCCGACGCTGCACCGCATCACCAACATCGTGATCGAGAAGCGTGACGACCAGGTGCACGCGCGCAGTTATGTCGACGCGATCCTGCCTGAAGCGGCTCAGGGCGGCATGACCCACAGAGCGACCGGCTATTATGACGATTGCCTGGTTCGCACATCGGAGGGATGGAAAATTTCCAGGCGGAAATTCACCCTGGTCAAGGCCGGGCTGGATGGCTGACTCCAACCGTCAGGTGCTGTTGACGTCGCGTCCGGCGGGAATCGCGCAGGCGGAAAATTTCGCGATCAGACAGGCGCCGATCCAACAGCCCGCACCGGGTCAGATCCTGGTCCGCAATCATTATCTCTCTATCGAACCCGCCATGCGCGGCTGGATCGCCGATGCCGGCAATTATGCCGCGCCCGTGCCCATTGGTTCGGTGATGCGCAGCCTTGCCTCCGGCGAGGTGGTCGCCTCTGCGCATCCCGACTATGCGGTCGGCGAGCATGTGACCGGCTGGTTCGGCTGGCAGGATTATGCCTGTGTCGACGCCGATCAGGTCGTGCAACGCACCACCGCGGACGAGATGCGGGCGTCGCTCGGCATTTTGGGCATCAACGGCATGACGGCCTATCTGGCCCTCACACTGGTCGGCCAGCCCCGTGCAGGCGAGACCGTCCTGGTATCCACGGCGGCTGGCGCGGTCGGTTCGGCCGTTGGCCAGATCGCCCATATCCTTGGCTGCCGCACGATCGGGATAGCCGGCGGCCCGGCCAAGGTGCGGCGTTGCGTGGAGGAATATGGCTATGACCGCGCGCTGGATTATCGCGCCGGAAATCTGGCGGCCGCGATCAAAGGCCATGCGCCCGAGGGGATCGACATTTATTTCGACAATGTCGCTGGCGCGATAAGCGATTCGGTTCTGCCGCATCTGGCCCCGCGCGGGCGCGTGATCGTGTGCGGGACGGCGTCGATCGACCGCTGGGATCCCTGGCCGATGGGACCGCGCGTCGAACGCCATCTGCTCGTCAAACGCGCCCGCATGGAGGGTTTCGTCATCTTCGACCATGCCGATCGCTATGCCGAAGCGACAGCGCAATTGCGGACATGGATCGCGCAGGGCCGTCTGACATGGCGCGAGGACATATTGGACGGGATCGAATCCTGCCCCGACGCGCTGGCCGGTCTTTATCGCGGCGAAAATGACGGCAAGCGGCTCATCCGTCTCGTCTGATCTGGGAAGAGGATAACAGTCATGGAGAATCTGGAAGGACGGATCGCCATCGTTACCGGCGCGTCGTCGGGCATCGGCGCGGCCAGCGCCGGCGCCCTTGCCGAAGCGGGCGCGACCCTGGTGCTCGTCGCTCGCCGCGCCGACCGCCTCACGGCGCTGGCCGATGAACTGGGCCGCGACAGCACCGTCTTCGCGGCCGATATGGCGGACCCGGACGCGCCGCAAAGGCTGCATGATTTCGTCCTGGGTCGCTTCGGCCGCGCCGACATATTGGTCAACAACGCCGGTATGCTGCATGCCGCGCCGATCGATGCGTTCGACCTTGATCAGTTGCGCCCGATGATTGCGATCAACTATGAGGCGGTGGTGCGCGCCAGCACCCTTTTTGCGCGGACGATGAAGGCGGCTGGAAGAGGGCAGATCATCAACATATCCAGCATCGGCGCGAACATCACCGCCCCTGGCGTGGGCGTCTATGGCGGGCTCAAGCGCGCGCTGGAAGCCTTCTCCGATTGCCTGCGGGTCGAACTCGCCGGATCCGGCGTCAAGGTGGGCATCGTCGCGCCGGGCACGACCAGCACCGAGATTTTCGAGGATATGAAGGCCAGGGGACAGCCGTCGTGGGACAGCTTCATCCCGCCGATGCAACCGCAGGATGTCGCCGAAGCCGTCGCCATCATCGCGCGGCAGTCCGCCCGCACCAATATCGCGCGTATCCAGGTCTATGCCGACGCCGACAGCCATTGACGCCCCTGCTCGCGCCGGCGCCGTCGCGCGATCAGTCGAGCGTGGCGTAGGCCTCCAGCCGGAACGGATTGACCGCGCCGCCATCGCGCATCTTCCTGACCCATTGCGCGTCCATCAGCAGGGCGCGGCCGACGGCGATCAGGTCGAATTCACCCCGCGCCATCCTGTCGGCCACCAGCGCCAGATTGTCGGTCATCACGGTTGGCTGCGCAAAGGAGGATTGCAGATCCTTGCTGAGGCCCACCCCGCCGACCGCGATGGTCGGTTTCCCGGTCAGCTTCCTGGCCCAACCCGCCAGCCCCATGTCGGAACCATCGAAGGCCGGCGCCGTGAAAATGCGGGTGCTGGCGTCGAAAATGTCCACCCCCGCATCGACGAGCGGGGCCAGCATCGCTTCCAGTTCGGCCGGGGTTTCCGCGTTGCGCGCGTCATAATCCTGCAGCTTCCACTGGGAAAAGCGGAAGATGACCGGAAAGTCGGGAGCGGTCGCCGCCCGGATTGCGCGCACCAGTTCGACCGCGAAGCGCGCGCGCTCGGCGATCCCGCCGCCCCAGCGGTCGTCCCGCACATTGGTATAGCGCCACAGGAAACTGTCGATCAGATAGCCATGCGCGCCATGCAGGGCCACGCCGTCGAACCCCACAGCCTTCGCATTGGCCGCGCTGCGGGCGAAGGCGGCGATCAGGTCGCCGATCTCGCTGTCGGTCAGCGGCGCGGTGGGCGCGCGCACCTGTTCCAGATAGTCGGGAGAGACCATCGCCTTGTCGGTCGGGCCCCAAATGCCCGAGGGGCGCGCCGAGGGCGCATCGGGATGATAGCCCGTGCCCGGCACGCGTATGACGCCCTGATGCCACAATTGGGGGATGATGAGGCCGCCCGCCGCATGCACGCCATCCACGATGGAGCGCCAGCGCGCCAGGGCTTCGTCGCCATGCAGGACGGGCGAAGCGCCGCCCCCCATGGTTTCACGCCCCACGGCGGCGGGATGGTCCACGCCCACGCCTTCGGTGATGATCAGTCCCACCTCGGCTTCGGCCCGTCGTCGATAATAGCCCGCCACGCCGTCCGAGGGGAGGCCGCCCGGCGAGAAATTGCGGGTCATCGGCGCCATCACGAACCGGTTGGGCAGATGCAGAGCGCCTGCCGCAAACGGCGTATACAATATCTCGACCTGCCCCATCAAAGCGGTCCTCTCCAATGCATGTCGCAGGACCGTGCAGCAGGGGATGGGCCCCAAGAACCTATCGTGTGACAGGACATCCACGCCCCGGCGCATAAGGGAAACGGCTCAGTCGGGCTCGATGGCAAGGGCGAATTGCGGGCAGGCGTCGGCGCCTTCCCGGGCCTGCTCCTCCAGTCCTTCAGGAACGATTTCATCGTCCACATAGACGATGCCGTTGGCGTCAAGCTTGTATACTTCGGGGCAAATTTCTGCGCAAACGCCATAGCCGCAGCACGCCGCCTTATCGACAACCACTTTCAGTTTCTGGCTCATCCATCCTCTCCTTTCGAATGGCGCGCGCATTACAGTTTGAACAGATTAAGTTCAGTATGTATAAATCGATTCAACCGGGGAAATCTCCCGGAGAGCAAGATGCTGCACAAGGCCGGGCTGCCGCTGAACGACGGAATGACGCCTGACGATCTCATCAACCGCGACATGAACGAGGCAGCGCTGCGGGTGATGAATGACAAGAAATTATATGACCGGGAGATGGAGCAGGTGTTCGCCCGCACCTGGCTGCTCCTTTATCACGAGTCGTAAATTCCCAAGGCCGGCGACTATGTCATGCGCAACATGGCCGAAGACAATGTGATTGTCTCGCGCGACCGCAGCGGCAAAATCCACGTCATGCTGAACGTCTGCCCCCATCGCGGCATGAAGGTGTGCGCGGTCGAATCGGGCAACGCCGATGCGCATCGCTGCATCTACCGCAGACCTTCAAGATGTTTGCCGACGCCAGCTTCGAACGAACGTCGACCGAAGAGCGGTTCCATCTGCCGCCGGCGCCGCGCATCATCAAGGAGTTGATCCCTCAGCTTCTCAAGAAGCTGTCGGAGGGCCAGGCCAAGCAATTGGCCAACATCCTGATCGCCTTCATCTTCGCCCCCCGCACGGCTGGCGGCGCCTCGGGCGCCCTCGCGCTGCGCACCTATGTGCCCAAGGGACCGGACAAGGTGGAGTTCGTGAATTTCATCTTTGCCGAAAACGCCGTCGCTGGTGCGATGGTTGAGAAGGCGCACAGCTTCCGCGCTTTCCTGCAGGGCGAAGCGCCCGAGGGCGAAAAGCGGCGCAGCCTCACGCCCGCCGTCGACAAAATGCCGAAGGAAGAGGGCTTTCTGCGCATGCTTCTGCCGCAACGGCTGGGCGGCATGGGCCTTTCCCACACGGATTTCTGCCGGGTGCGGATGGCGATCGCCAAAGGCGATCCGGCAATCAGCTGGGTGATCCAGATCATCAGCGGCACGAGCTGGATCACCAGCATGGCGCCCGGCGGCGTGCAGGACGCCGTGTTGGGCGACGGTCCCCGGCCGGTCTGCGGCGCCTACAACCCGCCCCGCAAGGCCCGCAAGGCTGACGGCGGCTGGATCATTAGCGGCACATGGCCCGATATGTCCGGGTCGCGGCAGCCGAACTGGGCGCAGCAGAGCGTGGTGCTGGAGGGGTATGACGGCCCCGTGGTTCCCGGCATCAGCATGTGCTATCTGCCCATGGACAACATGACCATCCAGGATACCTGGTTCGTTTCCGGCATGCAGGGCACCGGTTCCGATACGGCTATTGCCAAGGATGTGTATATTCCTGAGTCCCAGCCGGTTGTCCGCACCACCGGTATCGCCCAACTGATCGGCGCGGTCGAGGCCATGCTGGAGATCGTGACCGCGGAATCGCCCAAAAAGCCGGTGCTGACGACGATCATTGGCCCCCGCACCAAGTCGGGCGCCGAAATGCGCGATCTGGGCGAAGCGGCCGCGATGATCGACACCGCCAAGCTGATCCTGTTCGACCTGACCGAGAAGGCGGACCGTGTCGGCCTGGGCGAGGCGTTCACCCTTGCGGAAAAGGCCAAGCAGCGGGCGGGCGGCCCGCAGATGATCGCATTGGTCCACACCGCCAGCGAACCGCCGATGTTCCAGGCCGGCTCCTCCGGCTTTGCTTTGGACAAGCCGATCAACCGCTACTGGCGTGACATTTCGATGGCGCTGCGGCATATCGAGAATATCCAGACCATCGGCTATGAAATCTATGGCCGCAATTTTGCGGGAGCCGATCCCATTTCGCCTCCGGGCGGATATTGAGATCGACACGGCATAATGGAAACAGGGCTGCCCGTTGAAAAGCGAGCGGCCCTGTCCCGCCTGCAGCTTGGCTGCATCTGTTTTTTGAGAGGTATGGCATGCGCGCTGCGCTTATCGACACGACCGGCCGCTTGGCCCTGACGGAGCATCCGGAACCCACCGCCCAGCCCGGTCACCAGGTGATAGAGGTTTCCTCGGCCGGAATCGGCCCCACCGACCTGATGCGCGCCAAGGGCTTTTTTGGGCCCATCGGCGCGCCCTATGTGCCGGGCAGCGAAGGCGTCGGTCGGCTTGATAATGGCCAGCGCGTCTATTTCGGCCACAGCAAGGCTCCTTTCGGCGCCATCGCTGAAAGGACGCTGGTTGCAGAGGAGGAAATCTGGCCAGTTCCCGACGATTTGCCCGACGATCAGTTGATCGCGCTGGCCATTTCCGGCACCGGCGCTCTTATCCCGCTGGAAGAAGCAAAGATCGCCAGGGGCGAGTCTGTCCTCATCCTCGGCGCAACCGGCCCGGTCGGTCAGATCGGCGCGCAGATTGCCCGGCTGCTTGGTGCGGGCCGCGTTGTCGCGGCGGCGCGCAACCGGGAACGGCTGGAGGCGATGCAGGCCGCCGGTCACGCCGATGCCATCGCCATATTGGGCGAAGGGGATGACGACGCGGCGCTGAAAGCGGTTGCGGATGGCGGCTTCGACGTCGTGCTCGACATCATCTACGGCCCGCCCGCCGAGGCCGCGATGCGCGCCACCCGCCCTGGCGCCCGGATGATGAGCATCGGCGTTCAGGCCGGGCCCACGGTCGCGCTGACACTGCGCGATCTCGTTTTCCGCAGCCATGTCGGCGTCGGCACCGGGCAGCGGCCCGCCGGCGAGCGCCGCGCCGCCTATGGCCGACTGATCGACATGGCCGTGACACAGGGCCTGACGGTCGATACCCGCCGCCATGACTTTGCCGATGCGACGCAAGCATGGGCCGCGCAGGCGGGCAGCCCGCACGGCAAGATCATCATAAGCCGCTGAACATATGGGTAGCCCGTCCTATGTCGACCCGACAGTCCGAATGTTCGGCGACGTCCGGCTGAACGACGATTGCAGCCTTTGGCCCTATGCCGTTGTGCGCAGCGAACGGGCCTATGTGTCTGTCGGGCGGTGCGCCAGCGTTCAGGATCACGCCATGGTCCATATTGGCTGGGACGATCCGACCATCATTGGTGATTATTGCACCATCGGTCACCGCGCCGTCGTCCATGGCTGCACGATGGAGCCCGCCTGCCTCATCGGCGTAGGTGCGACCATCATGGAACGCTGCGTCATCGGTCGGGGTTCTATCGTCGCCGGGCACAGCTTCCTGCCGCCGGGCGCCGTGATCCCGCCCCACTCGCTCGTCATCGGAACGCCGGGACGCGTCGTGCGCCGGATAGACAAGCTGCGAGCGAATGTCGTCGACGCCCTTCTGTATCGCGACAATGCCCGCGCCTATGCCAAGGGTGAGCACCGCGCCTGGGAAGGGTCTGACCTTGCCGAGTTGGGGGAGGAGGCCGACACCATCCTTGCGCGCGAGGCGGCAGGCTGGAATGCCGCTGGCATAGCCGACACCTCCAATGGCGAGTGAAGCAATCATGCCCAATACCCCTGCCGGCCCGCACGCATAGTGGCTGGAGCGATCGGTCCGTGTCGGACGAGAGGATAAGGGCTGTCTATGATCTCGCGAAATGGGGGCCGACCGCCGCGAACAGTCATCCGGGCCGTTCCACCCGACAATCACAGGCTGACAGGACGTTCGTCAGCATCGACGAGAGCGTCGAGCCCGATGATATGGCCACTCCCGGAACGTCCGATGCCATGATCAGTAGATCCCCCTTTTACCCGTCGCACCATGTTGGCGGACGCGGATGCAGGGGAAATCGATCATGACCAGTTCGCCTTCGAAGCCGGCGGAAATTGCCGTCAGCAGCCGGTCCCCCATGCCAGCCTTTCGCCAGCGGACGAACGGATTGGAGCAGGTCGTCCATGGTCCATAGCGTTCTTCAATATCTCCGCCCAGGGCGGGCCCTACCGGAAACGCCACAAGATAGCGCTGAGCACCCGTCGGTCATCGACCCGGTGCACAACCGCCGCTTTTTGGGCTGCAAGGACTCGATGATGAGCCATTCCTTGCCAGTTCATACCGCCGCCGCGACATGCGCCCGCCGTTCTTGAAAGACGTCTGAAGCACCGCCTCAGCGAAGGCTCAACTCAATTTATGAGTTCACGCCCTCAGCCTATTCCTCGTCTTCCGCATCCGGGCCGGTCATCATGCTTTCGGCCACTTCGTCGGTCTTGCCGCGGATCGCCCGTTCCAGCTTGTCGGCCAGTTCGGGATGTTCGCGCAAATAGGTCTTGGCGTTCTCGCGCCCCTGCCCGATCCGGACAGAATCATAGGAAAACCAGGCGCCCGACTTTTCGACCAGACCAGCCTTCACCCCCAGATCGAGCATTTCGCCGATCTTGGAAATGCCTTCCCCGAACATGATGTCGAATTCGACCTGCTTGAAGGGCGGGGCCACCTTGTTCTTCACCACCTTCACCCGGGTCGCGTTGCCGACGACATCGTCGCGATCCTTGATCTGGCTGATGCGGCGAATGTCGAGGCGGACCGAGGCGTAGAATTTGAGCGCATTGCCGCCGGTCGTGGTTTCGGGATTGCCATACATGACGCCGATCTTCATGCGAACCTGGTTGATGAAGATCACCATGCAGCGCGAGCGCGAGATGGAACCGGTCAGCTTGCGCAGCGCCTGGCTCATCAACCGGGCCTGAAGGCCGACATGGCTGTCGCCCATTTCCCCTTCGATTTCGGCGCGCGGCACCAGCGCGGCGACCGAATCGACCACCAGCACATCGATGGCGTTGGACCGCACCAGCGTGTCGACGATTTCCAGCGCCTGTTCGCCAGTGTCGGGCTGCGACACGATCAGTTCGTCGATGTCGACGCCCAGCTTGCGGGCATAGACCGGGTCGAGCGCATGTTCCGCGTCGATGAAGGCGGCGACGCCGCCGGCCTTCTGCGCCTCGGCAATGGCATGGAGGGCGAGCGTGGTCTTGCCCGAGCTTTCCGGGCCATAGATTTCCACGATGCGGCCACGCGGCAAGCCGCCAATGCCCAGCGCGATGTCGAGTCCCAGCGATCCGGTCGAAATGGATTCGATCTCAAGCTTCTCGCGTGAACCCAGCTTCATCGCCGACCCTTTGCCAAAGGCGCGGTCAATCTGTGAAAGGGCGGCTTCAAGTGCCTTTTGTCTGTCCATGGTCCCCGTCTTCTTGGAATCTATGAGAGAGAGCATTGCGTTCATCTGCCTATCCCCTGTCAAGCGGATCGCGCCGGCCTATCCCGGAGCCATGACGCCTTGTATCTGATTTGTTCCAGTCGAACAAGAAGAGAACAAAAGAGGCGGAGAGAGCAATAACCATATGATTTTTCGCGCTATGGCAGGACATGCGCGGAGCGGATGACAACCGGATCTTCCAACATCTGCCCCTTCATCGCGCCCTCTCCGCGAGTCGCGGAACGCGGCGCCGCGACAATGGCGCGCACGACGTCCATCCCCTCCGTCACATGGGCGAACACAGCAAAGCCCGCATTGTCGCCCGGCGCTTCGGGCTGGGCATCCATGGCCATCATCCGGCCCATGACGATGAAAAAATCGCCGGTCGCCGTGCCCGGCGCCCACCGCGCCATCGACAAGGCGCCGTCATCATGGACAAGGCCGGTCTGCGTCGTCGGTTCATGCGCGATCGGCGGCAGGATGCGGGTTGGTTCATTGCTGGGGCCGCCCTGGATGAAACCATAGTCGGCCGCGCCATAAGCGCGGTAGATGGTCGCGCCGTCAAACCGCTTCTCTTTGGCATAGCGCAGGAAATTGGCGGCGGTGATCGGGGCCTTGGTCAGATGGACCGTAATGGTAACCGGCCCGGCGCTGGTGTCGAGCCGCACGCGCGGATCGGGCGCGGCGGGCGTCTGCGCCAGCGCCGGCGTGATGGCGAGAAGAGCCAGAAGAAGGGTCAGGAGTCGAGCGATCATGGCGTGGATTCTAGCCATGGCGACACGCCCCTGTCACCCCCTGGATAAGATCAGCCCTCGAGCTGACGACGCAGCGCGCGAATGTCGGCGTCGATTTCCGGGTGGCTCTGACGCAGCGCCTCGATGGTGCGGACGGCATGGATGACGGTGCTGTGATCGCGCCCGCCGAAGATGCGGCCGATTTCGGGCAGCGAACGCGGCGTCAGCTGCTTCGCCAGATACATGGCGACCTGGCGTGGGCGGGCAACCGCACGGGCGCGGCGCTTGGACCGCATTTCGGCCGCGTCGATGCGGTAATGGGCGGCGCAGACCTTCTGAATCTCGTCCACCGTGATGCGCCGGGCATTGGCGCGCACCGCGTCGGCCAGCATCGACTGGGCGAAATCGAGATCGATGGCGCGGCCGGTCAACTGGCCATAGGCGATCAGCTTGTTGAACGCCCCCTCCAGTTCGCGAACATTGGAGCGGATGGCGCTCGCCAGAAAATCGATCACCGGCTGCGGAACCGGCGGATCACCAGCGACCGCGCGCTTCGCCTCCAATATGGCGAGGCGCAGCGGCAGCGCGGCGGGCTGAATATCCGCAACGAGCCCACCGGCCAGACGCGAGAGGATGCGCTGGTCGATCGCGTCAAGCATTTGCGGCGCGCGATCAGCGGTCACGACGATGCGCGCGCCGCTGTCGATCAGCTCGTTGACGGTGTGGAGAAATTCCTCCTGCGTCGACCCCTTGCCCGCAATGAACTGGATGTCGTCGATAAGCAGCAGTCGGGCCGCCCGCAACCGCGCCTTGAACGCCATGGTGTCGTTGGCGCGCATGGCGTTCACGAATTCCATCATGAACCGTTCGGCCGACATGTAGAGCACCGGATCCTGGGGCGAATGGGCGGAAAATTCCGCCGCAATGGCATGAAGCAGATGGGTCTTGCCCTGGCCGGTGCCGCCATGGATGAACAACGGGCAGTAACGCGGCTTGTCACGCCCCGCGACGCCCTGGGCCGCTGAAAAGGCCAGGCGATTGGTGTCGCCGACCACAAAGTCCGCGAAGCGGTGACGGGGATCGAAGTTGCAATGGGTGGCCGCGGGTTCGGAGGCACTTCCCGTGGCGGGCGCGGCGGCGTCGACCGCCACAGGCAATAATCGCGGCCCGACGGCCTGACGCGCGCGGACCATGCGGACTTCGCGGACTTCGACATTGGCCGAGCGCCAAGCGAGCCGCAGCCGGTCGCCAAACTGGGCGGACACGAAATTGGCGGCGAAATCGGAAGGCAAGGCGATGTCGAGCGTCTGCGATTCGGGGCAATAGTCGCCCAGTTCGGCGGGCTTGAGCCATTGATCGAACAGGCGGGCGCCCAGGTCGCGACGCAGGCCGACGCGGATCGCGGCCCAGACGGATTCCAGCCGGGCCATATCCGTCGCCAGACTATCCTCGCCATTCCACATCATGCCCGAACCGTTCGTCATCTGTCGCGTCGACCCCAAAAACCACCCCCCGGGGAAATCCCGGCACAACGAACCCATTGCGAAAAGGCCCCCTCGCCATTCGCGCAACGTGCATTGCCAAAGCTGTCAAGACGGCCGCCTTAGGACTTGTGATTCGATCAGCGGCCGGAGGAACAAAATAGACAGGCGCTCCGGGCCGGATCAAGGGCAGGCGGGTTCAAAAAAGTGAAATAAAAGGATTGACTCGATAAGGCGCGGAAAATCCGGGGAAATGATATTTAATAGTAAAATCAAGGGTATATTTTGCTCGATATCGCAACAAAATGCGCGAATCGTGGATAAAGCTGGATTCAGCTTTCAAGACAGCATGATGACCAAATGAGGAAAGGCCCGCCGGGCTGACGCCCGGCAGGCCTATCGCAATTCACGGTTCGGCGAAGATTTAGGCGAGCGCGCCCACACGCTTCGTCAGGCGGCCGAACTTGCGGGCCGCAGTATTCTTGTGCAGCACACCGCGGGCGACGCCACGGGCCAGTTCGGGCTGAACGCTCTGGAGGGCGACGGAAGCCGCTTCCTTGTCGCCGGCGGCAAGAGCGGTTTCGACCTTCTTCACCAGGGTGCGGATCCGGCTGATGCGGGCGCCATTGATTTCGGCGCGACGTTCATTGCGGCGGATGCGCTTCTTGGCTTGCGGCGTGTTGGCCATTTATGTTCCTCGGTTTCGTCTCGTAAATGTCGGGCAGGGCAACCGGGGCTGACCCAGCCGCGCCGTGAAGCCGCGCCCTTTACAGAGTTATGGGTGAAGCGTCAACCGCTGCAAAGCCGCTTCAATGCTGGCATTTCCGGCAAAAAAAGGTCGACCGGCCCGAATCCACGCGGCGCAGCACCGGTGCGCCGCAATCGCAGGATTCGCCTTCCCGTCCATAGACGCGCCATTGTTTGGAAAAATAGCCCAGTTCGCCATCGGGCCGGGCATAATCGCGCAGGGTGGAGCCGCCCGCGGCGATGGCGGCGGCCAGCACCTCGCGAATCGAGTCGACCAGCCGATTGATCCGCGCCCGGCCGATCCGCCCGGCCTCGCGCGTGGGGGCGATGCCGCACATATGCAGCGCCTCGCACACATAGATATTGCCCAGCCCCGCGACGATGCGCTGATCCAGCAGCGCCGCCTTGATCGGCGCCGCCTTCCCCGCCAGCGCATCGGCCAGATAGGCGACGGTGAAAGCCGGCCCCAAAGGCTCCGGCCCCATTCGGGTGAAGGGCGGATAGGCGGGCAGCGCCGCGCTGGCGGCAAGATCGATAGACCCGAAGCGGCGCGGATCGTTGAGCGCCAGCACCCGCCCCGCCCCAGTCTTCAGCAACAGATGATCGTGGCGACCGATTTCCACCGGGTCGATGCGCCAGCGGCCCGACATGCCCAGGTGAAAGATCAGCGTGTCGCCCCTGTCCGTGTCGATCAGCCCATATTTGGCGCGGCGCGACAGGCCGGTGACGGTGGCGCCGGTCAGACGCTGGCGCAGATCGGCGGGAATGGGAAAGCGCAGGTCCGCCCGGCGCGGCTCGACAGAGGCCAGGCTCTGTCCTTCCAACACCGCGCGCAGGCCCGCGACCGTGGTTTCGACTTCGGGTAATTCAGGCATGGCGATTATCTAGGGATGTTTGCGCCCCCTGCCCAGCATCTTGGCTGGAGTTGCGCGAAAACAGAGACTAGAGGATCAGGCCATGAGCGAAACAGCATCCTTCGGCTATCGCGACGTCGATGCCAGCGAAAAGGCGGGCATGGTCCGCGAAGTCTTTTCCAACGTCGCGGCCAAATATGACCTGATGAACGACGCCATGTCGGGCGGCGCGCACCGGTTGTGGAAGGATCAGTTCGTCCGCCGGGTGAAACCGCGCGCGGGCGAGCGCATCCTCGACATGGCGGGCGGCACCGGCGACATCGCCTTCCGCATGCACCGCCATGGCGCGCAAGTGACGGTGTCGGACATCAATCCGCAGATGCTGGCCGTGGGCATGGAGCGGGCGGAAAAAAAGAATCTGGAAGGGCTGATCTGGTCGGAACAGAATGCCGAGGAGCTGACCTTCGATGATCGGGCGTTCGACGTCTATACGATCGCCTTCGGCATCCGCAACGTCACCCATATCGACCGGGCGCTGCGCGAGGCGCACCGGGTGCTGAAATTTGGCGGGCGGTTTTTCTGCCTGGAGTTCTCCACCACCACATGGGCCGGGTTTTCCGATGTCTATGACGTCTATTCGCACAAGCTGGTGCCGCAGCTTGGCAAGCTCTTCGCCAATGACGCGGACAGCTATCGCTACCTCATCGAATCGATCCGCCGCTTTCCGCCCATGCCCAAATTCGAGGGGATGATCCGCGAGGCCGGCTTCGTGCATACGAAGGTCGAGCCGATATTGGGCGGGCTGGTCGCCATTCATTCTGGCTGGAAGATCTGACCGCATCGTGGCTTCGCATCTGACGCATATCGCCCGGCTGTTGAAATGGGGCCGGACCCTGGCGCGCCACGGCGCGTTGCGCGGTATCGAGCGCGACCCGCTGACCCCCGCGCCCGTGCGGCGGCTGGTGCGGCTGGCCCGCTTCGGCGCGCGCGTGCCCGCGCAGCCGCACTATGCCGACGCCTTCCAGTCGATCGGCCCGGCGGCGATCAAGCTGGGCCAGACGCTCGCCACCCGTCCCGATCTGGTGGGAGAGGATGCGGCCAACGACCTGCTACGGTTGCAGGACGCATTGCCCCCCGTGCCGTTCGAAACGATCCGCGCACAGATCGAACAGAGTTTCGGGCGGCCGCTGGAACAGGTCTATAGCCGCTTTGACGAAGCGCCGGTGGGTGCCGCCTCCATCGCGCAGGTGCATCGCGCGGTGACGACCGATGGGCGCGACGTGGCGGTGAAGATCATCCGCCCCGGCGTGATCGACCAGTTCAACCGCGACATTCAGACCTATGAATGGGCCGCCGCCCATATGGAGCAACTGGGCGGCGAAGTGGCGCGGCTGCGCCCCCGCCTGGTCATCGCCAACCTCAAACGCTGGACCGCGCGCGAGCTGGACCTGCGGCGCGAGGCGGCGTCCGCCTCCGAACTCGCCGAAGCGATGCAGGCCATGCCGGGATACCGCATTCCCGCCATCGACTGGGACCGCACGAGCGGCCGGGTTATGACGATGGAATGGATCGACGGGATCAAGATTTCCGACCGCGACGCGCTGATCGCGGCGGGCCATGATGTGAAGGCGATCGCCGCGCGGCTGGTCAACACCTTCCTGCGCCAGGCGATCGCTGAGGGTTTCTTCCACGCCGACATGCATCAGGGCAATTTGTTCGTGACGGCGGATGGCGACATCGCCGCCATCGACTTCGGCATCATGGGGCGGATCGACCGGCGCGCGCGCATGTGGCTGGCCGAGATTCTCTACGGCCTCATCACCGGCAATTATCGCCGCGTCGCGGAGATTCATTTCGAGGCGCAATATGTGCCCGCCCATCACAATGTCGCCGAATTCGCCACCGCCCTGCGCGCCGTGGGCGAACCGATGCGCGGCAAGCCGGTCAGCGAATTGTCGGTCGGCGGGATGCTGGACGGGCTGTTCGCCATTACCCGCGATTTCGACATGCAGACCCAGCCCCATCTGCTGCTGCTGCAAAAGACGATGGTGATGGTGGAGGGCGTGGCGACCGCGCTCCACCCAGACATCAACATGTGGGAGACGAGCGGCCCCTATGTGAAAAGCTGGCTGCGCGACGAACTGGGGCCGGAGGCGAAGGCGGCCGACGCGCTCATTGAAAACTGGCGCATCCTGCAAAGGCTGCCCGGCCTGGTGAAGCGGATCGAGGACGCCTTCCCCGAAAAGGGCGGCGCCCCGCCCCCGCCGCCGCTGGTCGAGGTGAAACTGATGCGGATCGGCGGCGGCTGGCGCTATGCGCTGGTCGCGGCTCTGGCGGCAGCGGCGGGGGCTGGCGCTGTGGCTGCACTTCTCCTATTCTGAGCGGCATGACGCGCCATTTTTTCCAGACTTGGATGATATGCGCGCTAGTCAGTGGCTTTTGTTCAGCGATGTCGCTGCCCATTTTTATGTTGGCGCACGAGGTCGCAGTGAGTCCTTATCCATTCGAACTACAATGGTTCGAATGGCTGATAATGCCCGTATTTATCGTTGTAGGATTAGCGTTCTTCGGTCTGGTCGCTGCCATTGCCGGGATAATCTTCACGTTTCCCTTCGCATTGCTGGGTGTTGGCATCATGGTGGCCGCAGAAAATTGCGCAGGTCGTTTGGGGCACTGGGCATTTTGGTGCCTGACCGCCATCGCTCTCGGCCTGATCGCCGAATGGATGATCCCGCTGCCCGAGATTTTATCCTTTGCCATCGACCGCTTCGAAATCATTGGTGCTGCTTTAACCGGCGCTCTGGTGGGATATGCAAGTTGGCGCCGCATCGCGCTCTTCACGACAGTTCACGAGCACCATCCAACATCTGCACTGAGCGCACCATGACCCAGCGCATTCTCCTCATCATTTCGGGCGGCATCGCGGCCTACAAATCGCTGGAGCTGGTGCGGCTGCTGAGGAAGCGGGGCATGGCGGTGCGCGCGGTGTTGACGGAGAGCGCGGCGCAGTTCGTGACACCGCTCAGCCTGGGCGTGCTGACCGAGGACAATGTCTTCACCCAATTGTTCGACCTGAAGGACGAGCGCGAGATCGGGCATATCCAGTTGTCGCGCCAGGCCGATCTGGTCGTGGTCGCGCCCGCGACCGCGAACATCCTCGCCAAGATGGCGAACGGCATCGCCGACGACCTCGCCACCACATTGCTGCTCGCCACCGACAAGCCGGTGCTGGCCGCGCCCGCCATGAATGTGCGCATGTGGCGTCATCCCGCGACCCGGCGCAACATCGCGCAGTTGCAGGCCGATGGCGTCCACGTCATGGCCCCCGACAGCGGCGAGATGGCGTGCGGCGAATATGGCCCCGGCCGCCTGCCCGAACCCGAAGCCATTCTGGCGGAGATCGAACGATTGCTGGCGACCCGGCGCGGGAGCGACATGCTGGCGGATCAGCCCGATTTTGCGCCCGCCGACCTGCCGCTGGCGGGCAGGCACATCCTCATCACCGCCGGGCCGACGCATGAGCCGATAGACCCCGTGCGCTTCATCGCCAACCGGTCGTCGGGGAAACAGGGTTTCGCCATCGCCGCCGCCGCCGCGCGCGCGGGCGCGCGGGTGTCGCTGGTCGCCGGGCCGGTGCATCTGCCGACGCCCGCGGGGGTCGACCGCATCGACGTGGAGACCGCGCGCGAAATGCTGGCGGCGGTCGAGGCCGCCCTGCCCGCCGACGCGGCGATCATGGTCGCCGCCGTCGCCGACTGGCGCACCGCCGACGCCGCCGGACAGAAGCTGAAGAAGGACGGTTCCGGCCAGCCCGCGCCGCTGGTGCTGACCGAGAACCCCGACATATTGGCGACCCTGGGCCATCATGTTCAGCGCCCCGCCCTGCTGGTCGGCTTTGCAGCCGAGACGGAGAAGGTCGCCGACCATGCCCGCGCCAAGCTGGCCCGCAAGGGCGCGGACTGGATCGTCGCCAATGATGTTTCCGGCGATGTGATGGGCGGCGACGCCAACGCCGTCCACATCGTCACCGCCGACGGCATCGACACATGGCCGTCCATGGCCAAGGCCGATGTGGCCGACAGACTGATCGAAAAGGTTGCCCATGCCCTCGCCTCTCGCTCCCATTGAAATTCGCCTGAAGCGGCTGCCCCATGGCGAGGGATTGCCCACGCCCGCCTATGCCACCGCCCATGCGGCAGGTATGGACGTCGTGTCGGCCGAGGATGTGACGCTGAACCCCGGCGACCGTCACCCGGTCGCCACCGGATTCGCCATGGCCATTCCCGAAGGCTATGAAGTCCAGGTGCGGCCGCGATCCGGCCTGGCGTTGAAGCATGGCGTCACCGTGCCCAACACGCCCGGCACGATCGACGCCGATTATCGGGGGGAGCTGAAGGTGCTGCTCATCAACCATGGGGCCGACCCTTTCCCCATCCGGCGCGGCGACCGCGTCGCCCAACTGGTGGTGGCGCCGGTGCAACCCGCCCGTTTCGCCGAAGTCGCCGAACTGGATGCAACCGACCGGGGCGAGGGGGGCTTCGGGTCCACCGGGATCGGCTCGGCATGAGTCTGACCGACGAACAGCTTGAGCGCTACGCGCGCCACATCGTCCTGAAGGAAATTGGCGGCGCGGGGCAGGCGCGGCTGTTGTCGGCGGACGTGGCGGTGATCGGCGCGGGCGGCATCGGCAGCCCGGCGATCCTCTATCTGGCGGCGGCGGGCGTGGGCAGCATCCGGGTGATTGACGACGATGCCGTCGCCCTGTCCAACCTGCAAAGGCAGGTGCTGTTCGGCACCGACGATGTCGGTCAGCCCAAGCCCGAAGCGGCGATGGCGGCGGTCGCGCGGCTGAACCCCGACGTCAAGCTGATCCCCATCAACCAGCGGATCACGACCGATAATGCTGCGCTCATGCTGCGCGAAGCCGATGTCGTTGTGGACGGCAGCGACAGCTTCGCGACGCGGCTGACCGTGGCCGACGCCGCCCATTGGCTGCGCATTCCTCTGGTGTCGGCGGCGGTCGGTCCGCTGGAGGGGCAGATCGCCACCTATCGCGGATGGGAAGGCGACAAACCCTGTTACCGCTGCCTCGTCGGCGATCCGCAGGACGCGCCCGACCGCAATTGCGCCGAGGCCGGGGTGATCGGCGCGTTGACCGGCATGATTGGCAGCATGGCCGCGCTGGAAGCGATTCGCGCGCTGGTCCCCTTCGGCGCGGACATGGCGGGCCGTTTGCTGCTGTGCGACATCATGGCCATGCGTTTTCGCACCATCGCCCTGCCCAAGGATCCGGCCTGTTCCCATTGTGCGGCGCAGTTGTGCGCGGGCTGAATATCGTGCTGACCGTTCCCGATGCGGAGCGGCTGCGCGGCGCATTGGTGCTGGCGTCGGCGCAGGCGGCGCTGGGCGGGGCCGCTTCCCTGTTCCTGCAACTCGACGCCGTCGCCCTGTTGCGAGCGCCCTTGTCCGCGCCGCGCGACGACGCGCACCAGGCGGCGGGGCTGCCGCGACTCGCCGCGCTGGTGGACGATGCGATGGCGCTGGGCGTCGCCATCATCGCCTGCCAAAGCGGGCTGGCATTGGCTGGCATGACCGCCGCCGACCTGCCCAAGGGGGTCGAATGCGGCGGACCGGTCGGCTTTTTGAGCAATTGCGGCGAAGAGGCCCGACTGCTGATCGGCTGACCCGTTTTTTATGACACATCCGTCACGAATGTGACGCGCTTTCGTCAATCAACCCACATTGCAGCGCAACATAGCGGGTCTATCGGCAGCCCCACTTCAATTTCGAAGGGGGACTTTTCACCATGCGTTTCTTCACCCATTTGCTGCTGGCGTCGACGGCGCTGGCCGCCGCGCCCGCTTTTGCGCAGGACACCGCACCTGTCGCCGATGCCGCCGCTGAAGGCGCCGACATCATCGTCCTTGGCCGCGGCGAAACGCGCCAGGTCCAGGAAATCACCGCGCGGGATATCGTCGCGCTGACGCCCGGCTCCAGCCCGATCAAGGCCATCGAAAAGCTGCCCAGCGTCAATGTCCAGGCGTCGGACCCATTCGGCAACTATGAATGGTCGACCCGCGTCACCATCCGCAGCTTCAGCCAGGCCCAGCTCGGCTTCAATTTCGACGGCATCCCGCTCGGCGACATGAGCTATGGCAACCATAACGGCCTGCACATCAGCCGCGCCATCAGTTCGGAGAATATCGGCACGGTCCGCGTCAGCCAGGGCGCCGGCGCGATCGACACCCAGTCGACCAACAATCTGGGCGGCACGGTCGAATATTTCTCGATGGACCCGCTCGATCATTTCGCCGTTCAGGCGAACGGCACCTATGGCAGCGATGAGACGTGGCGCGGTTTCGTCCGTGTCAATGTCGGCAGCCCGGACGGCTTCAAGGGCTATATCTCCTACGGCTATGGCGCGACCGACAAGTGGAAGGGCGAAGGCACGCAGGATCAGCACATCGTCAACGCCAAGGGCGTGATACCGGTGGGCGAAGGCCAGATCGACGCCTGGTTCAGCTATTCCGACCGGCGCGAGCAGGATTATCAGGACATGTCGCTCGATATGCTTGATCGGCTCGGCTACCGCTTCGACAATACGTTTGGCGACTATGCGCTGGCGATCCTGCTGGCCGATATCGGCAATAATCGCGGGGAAACCGGCGCTCCTGTGTCCAACGCCGCAGCCGGCACCGTCTATCCGGGCAATATCCAGACCGTCGACGACGCTTATTATGACGCGTCGGGCCTGCGCAAGGACACGCTGGCGTCCATCGGCTACAAGACGCCGATCGGCGAGAATGCCCATGCCGCGATCAAGGGATATTATCACCATAATGAAGGCATGGGCCTGTGGGGCACGCCCTATACGCCCAGCCCGAACGGCGTGCCGATGTCGGTGCGCACGACCGAATATGACATCAACCGCTATGGCGTCTTTGGATCGGCCGACTTCACCGTCGCCTTCAACAAGATCACCGTGACCGGCTGGTATGAGCATAACAAGTTCAACCAGGCCCGCCGCTTCTATGCCTATGCCAGCCGCACGGAGCCGGGCCTGAGCTTCCGCGACTATCCCAAGAACCCCTTCTTCACCCAGTGGGAGTTCGACTATTTCACCGACACGGTGGAATATTCGGTGCAGGACGACATCGACCTGGGTCAGGTGAAGCTGAACATCGGCTGGAAGGGCTATCAGGTCAAGAACCGGGCCGAGGCGATTATCAAGGCCAACTTCCCCGACGGCAAGTTCAAGACCGAGGACTGGTTCCAGCCCGCCGTCGGCGCGGTCTTCACTGTCAGCGACCAGGTGGAACTGTTCGCCAGCTTCAGCCAGGCGACCCGCGCCTTCCCGACCGTCAACGGCAGCATCTGGGGCACGACTCAGGCCGGGTTCGACGCGATCAAGGACACGATCAAGCCGGAAACGTCGGATACCTATGAACTGGGCGCCCGTTACAACTCTTCCAGCTTCAGCGGCGTCGTTGGCGTCTATCTCGTCAACTTCCGCGACCGCCTGCTCGGCATCGCGTCCGGCCCGGACATCATCGGCAGCCCGTCGGTGCTGGCGAATGTCGGCGGAGTCCGCTCGATCGGCTTTGAATCCCTAGGCAGCTGGCGGATCACCAATGCGCTCAGCCTGACCGCATCCTACACCTATACCGACGCGACCTATCGCGACGATGTGGTCGATGGCGCGGGCAATGTGACGGCGCTCGATGGCAAGACCGTGGTCGACGCGCCCAAGCACATGGCCAAGGGCGAGTTGAACTATGACGACGGCAGCTTCTTTGGCCGGGTCGGGGCCAATTATATGTCGAAGCGCTATTTCAACTATCTCAACGACCGGTCGGTGCCCGGCCGTGTGATCGTCGACGCGGCGATCGGCTATCGCTTCGGGCTGAGCGACGCGCAGGACAAGCAGTTCGAGATTCAGCTCAACGCATCCAACCTGTTCGACAAGGACTATATCGGCACGATCAATTCGGCGGGCACCGGCAACAGCGGCGATCGCCAGACGCTGCTGGTCGGCGCGCCGCAGCAATTTTTCGTAACCCTCAAGGCGGGGTTCTGACCATGACGAAGGCCGCGCTGCTCGCCTCGCTCGCCCTTGCCGCTGTTCTGCCCGCGCCTGCGCTGGCCGAACCGGTGCTGCTCATCTCGATCGACGGGCTGCGCCCCGGCGACGTGATCGAGGCGGAAAAGCGCGGCCTTCGCCTGCCCCATCTCAGCCGTTTCGTGACGCAGGGGGCCTATGCCTCCGGCGTCACGGGCGTGCTGCCGACGCTGACCTATCCCAGCCACACGACGCTGATCACCGGCGTGGCCCCGGCCCGCCACGGCATATTGGGCAACAACAGTTTCGATCCGATGCAGATCAACCAGGGCGGCTGGTATTGGTATGCCTCGGACATCAAGGTTCCGACCCTTTGGCAGGCCGCCGCGAAGGCCGGCCTGTCCACCGGCAACGTCCACTGGCCGGTCAGCGTCGCGGCGAAGGACGTGACCTGGAACCTGCCGCAAATCTGGCGCACAGGCCATGGCGACGACGCCAAGCTGATAGACGCGCTGGCGACGCCGGGTCTGAGGGCGCAGCTCGAAAAGGCGACCGGCGCACCCTATGCCAAGGGCATCGATGAAGACCTGCCCGCCGACCAGAACCGCGCCCGCTTCGCCACCGCGATGATCGCCGCGCACAAACCGCAATTCCTGACCGTCTATTTCGCCGCGCTCGACCATGAAGAACATGCCAGCGGCCCCGACAGCGCCGAGTCCAGGGCGACGCTGGAAAAGATCGACGCGCTGGTCGGCGATCTGGTCGCGGCCGAAATGGCGGCGCACCCCGACGCGGTGATCGCGCTGGCCAGCGACCATGGCTTCGAAGCGACCGACCGCTTCGTCAATCTCTATCGCGCCTTCATCGACGCCGGGCTGATCGGCGTCGGGCCGGACGGCAAGATCGCGAAGTGGGAGGCCACGCCCTGGCTATCGGGCGGGTCGGCCGCCATCATGCTGGCGCGGCCCGACGACGCGGCGCTGGTCGCGAAGGTCAGGGGCGTGCTCGACGGCCTGGCCGCCGATCCGGCGAACGGCATCGACCATGTCGCCGACCGCGCCGAAATCGCGCGCCTGGGCGGCAATCCCGACGCCAGCTTCTATGTCAACCTGAAGGCTGGGACGGTGACCGACATTTATCGCGGCGCGGGCGCGGCGCTCAACGGTCCCGCGCCGGTCAAGGGGATGCACGGCTATTTCCCCGGCCCCGCCAATCTGCGCGCCACCTTCATGCTGATGGGCAAGGGCGTTCCGGCCGGCAAGGATCTGGGCGTCATCGACATGCGCGCCATCGCGCCGACGCTGGCCAAGATCATGGGCGCCGCCCTGCCCGACGCGGAAGTCGCGCCGCTCTCGCTGAAGCCCTAAACCGCGGTGCGGCGCGCGAAGTCGATATAGAGTTCGCGCAGCCGCATCGCGACCGGGCCGGGGCGGCCGTCGCCGATCTTCTGGCCGTCTATCCGCACCACCGACTGGCACAGGGTCGACGCGCTGGCGATGAAGGCTTCGTGCGCGGCCAGCGCCTCCGCCACGGTGAAAGGACGACGAACGATGGCGATGCCGCTTTCCTGCGCCAGCGCGGTCAAGGCGAGGCCGGTGCACCCGGCCAGCACCTGTCGGCTATAGGGGCGCGTCACGACCCCTTCGTCGGTCAGGATGAAGGCGGTGGAGGAGGCCCCCTCGGTCACGAAACCGTCCTCGACCATCCAGGCTTCCTGCGCCCCCGCTGCGCTGGCGGCGCGCTTCGCCATCACCTGCGCCAGAAGGCCGGTCGACTTGATGTCGCGCCGCGCCCAGCGCTGGTCGGCCATGGTGGCGACCGCAATCCCGTCGCGCGCGCCCGGCGCGTTCAGGAAATCCTTGTCCTGCACGAACATGAACAAGGTCGGCTCCAGCCCTTCGGGCGGCAGGAAATCGCGGGTGATGTCCGCGCCGCGCGTCACCTGAAGATAGACGAGGCCCTGGGTCACGCCATTGCGGCGCACCAGTTCCTTCTGCGCCGCCTCGATCTGTGCCGGGGGCAGCGGCAGGGGCAGATCGATGGCGGCGACCGAGCGTTCCAGCCGCGCCAGATGCGACGCGCTGTCGATCAGCCGCCCGTCGATCACCGCCGCGACCTCATAGATCGCCTCGGCGAACAGGAAACCGCGATCCAGAACGGAAATGCGGGCGTCGGCGAGCGGCAGGAAAGCGCCGTTCAGATAGGCAATGTTCATAGACCCGCGACTTTGCCCGGCCGACGGGCGCGGTCAAGCGGAATGCTGCCTAAACCCGCCGGAATGGCCAGGGCGTGGCTGATCGTTCATAGCTGTGCAGGTCGATCGAGCGGGTGACGGGCGGCAAGGCGCGGTCGGGGCAGGCGCGCCGTTCGCACAGGGCGCAGGTGGGGCCGACCGTCACTGCGTCGCCGCGTTCCGGGTCCAGCCCGTCGGCATGGACGAGGCGCGAGGCATGTTTGGCTTCGCAGCCCAGCGCGATGACGGCGCGGCCGCGCGCCTGCGATGCGGCGTCGGGCGGCAGGGCGATGGCCAGCGTCACGAAACGGCGGTCGTCGGGCGTCTCGATCAGGTGCGCCTGCACCGCGCCGGGCGTGGCGAAAGCGGCATGGGCGTCCCAGCGGGGGCAGGTGCCGCCGAAACGGGCGAAGGGATAGGCCTCCCCGTCGAACCGCTTGGCGATGATCCCCGCCCGGTCGATCCGCACCATGAAGAAGGGCACGCCGCGCGCACCGGTGCGGTTGAGGCTGGTCAGGCGATGGGCCAGTTGCTCGGCCGACACGCCAAAGCGCGCCATGAGCAGCGGCAGATCGTAACGCGTCTGTTCGGCCGCCTGCCTGATCCGGTCATAGGGCATGATGAGCGCGGCGGCGGCGTGGTTGGTCAGCGCGATGGCGGCGAGGCGCCGGCTGTCCTCGTCCGGCGGCGCGGCGCGGGCGACGGCGCCCGCAATGCTGTCCGCCAGTTCCTGCGCGCACAAGTGATAGGCGATGGCGAACAGGCGGCCCGATGACGGCAGCCGTTCGTGCAGCAACAGCCGTCGGCGGTGCATGTCATAATGGCGCAGGCTGTCCGCCAGCAGCTTTTCGGGCGCGACCTGCACGCTCATGCCATGGCGGTCCTTGAGCCGCTGGCGCAGGGCGGCGGCCAGCAGGGCGGGGTCTTCGGGCAATTCCTGCGCTATGGCTTCGGCGGCGGCGTCGATTTCGGCGAAATGATTGCCGCGCTCGGCGATCATCGCGCGCAGCCAGTCGAGCGGCTCGGGAACGTCGCGGCCGACCGATTGCAGCCGGTCGGGCATGCGCCGCAAATCGGTGAGGGCGCGATAGAACCGGCCGATGGCCTCGGTCACGCCGGGATAATTTTCCGCCACCTCCAGCATTTCGTCGCGGGCAATGCCGATGTCGCGGACCAGCGCGTCGGACAGGATCTCGATCAGTTCGCTCGCCGCCCCCTGCCCGCCGCCGGCCACGAAATCGCGAATGTCGATGTCATAGGTGTTGGCGAGGCGCAGCAGCATTTGCGCGGTCAGCGGGCGCTGGTTGCGCTCGAGATGGTTGAGATAGCTGGGCGACACCCCCAGTTCTTCGGCCATGCGCGTCTGGTTGATGCCCAGTTCCCGGCGCAGCACGCGCAGGCGCGGGCCGAGATAGAGTTTGCGGTCGGTCGGATCTGCCATATGGTCATAATGTCATAAAATGACAGTCTGAACAATTTCAAACATGACTTGCGGCCACTCATCGCCCTTCCGCGCACCGGCGGCAAAGGCCATAGGGGGTGCATCAACGAATTGGAGGATGCCCCCGATGACCGACACCGGAACCATGACGCCCCAGCCCGCGCGGTCGCGCGCGGTCTTTTCCCAGGAGGATTTCAGCCTGATCCGCACCGCCATCGCCCATTATCTGCGCGAGGTGCAGGACAAGCCGGAATCGGTCAAATACGCCAATCTCTTTCACCGGCTCGGCCGCGTCGCCTGAACCGGCGAACAGGACGACAATGAAAGGGCGCTCCCCAACAAGGGGCGCCCTATTTTGCGTCAGAACAGGCGGGTGAGGCCATAGAAGAGCGCGCCGATGGCGGCGGCGGCGGGCAATGTCACCACCCAGGCGACGACGATGCTCGACGCGACGTTCCAGCGCACGGCCGACAGGCGGCGCGACGCGCCCACGCCGACGATAGCGCCGGTGATCGTATGGGTCGTAGACACCGGCACGCCCAGATGCGTCGCCAGGAACAGCGTGATCGCGCCCCCGGTTTCCGCGCAGAAACCCTGCGCCGGGGTCAGCCGGGTGATCTTTGACCCCATGGTGTGCACGATTTTCCACCCGCCCAATAAGGTGCCGATGCCCATCGCCGCCTGACAGGAAATGACGACCCAGAAGGGGACATGAAATGACCCGCCCAGCATCCTTTGCGAAAAGAGCAGCACGGCGATGATGCCCATGGTCTTTTGCGCGTCATTGCCGCCGTGGCCGAGCGAATAGAGCGAGGCTGAAACCAGTTGGAGCCGCCGGAAAATGCGGTCGGCCGACTGGGGCGTCGACCGGGCGAAAGCCCAGGAGACGACCAGCACCAGGAACAGCGCCAGCACCAGCCCGATGGCGGGCGACAATATGATGGCGGCGCTGGTCTTGAACACGCCGCTCCACACCACGGCCGACAGTCCCGCCTTGGCCGTGCCCGCGCCCAGCAGGCCGCCGATCAGCGCATGGCTGCTGGACGAGGGAATGCCCAGCGCCCAGGTGATGAGATTCCAACTGATCGCCCCCATCAGCGCGCCGAAAATCACCGCCGGGTCGATGATGTTGGCGTCGACAATCCCCTTCCCCACCGTTTCCGCGACGTGCAGCCCGAAGAAGAGAAAGGCGATGAAATTGAAGAAGGCGGCCCATGCCACCGCATATTGGGGCTTGAGCACGCGGGTTGACACGATGGTCGCGATGGAATTGGCGGCGTCGTGCAGGCCGTTGAGAAAATCAAAGGCCAGCGCGACCGCGATCAATGCGATCAGCAGCGGAAAGGCGATGGGTTCCATGGGTCAGGCGTGATCGATGACGAGGCCCGAAATCTCGTTCGCGACATCCTCGAACCGGTCGGTCACCTTTTCCAGATGCCCGTAAATGGCGTTGCCGACGACGAAATCCATGGGATTGCCCTGGCGCGCGCGCTGATAGAGCGCCTTGAGGCCCGCTTCGTGCAATATGTCGGCATGGCCCTCCAGCTTCACCAGACGTTCGGTCAGGTCATGGAGCCGCGCACCGTTGAGGCTGAGCGAGCGCAGCAGGGGCATCGCCTCCGCCGTGATCCGCGCGCATTCGACGATCAGCGCGCTCATATCCTGCATCTGGCTGTCGAACTGCGTGACTTCGAAAAGCTGGATCGCCTTGGCGGTCTGATTCATCTGGTCGATGGCGTCGTCCATCGCGCCAATCAGGCCGGTGATGGCGCTGCGGTCAAAGGGGGTGATGAAGATGCGGCGAACGTCGAGCAGCACGTCGCGGATGATGTCGTCCGCCTCATGTTCGCGGTCCGAAATCTCCCTGATGTCGGCGGCCATGTCCGGCCCGCCCTTCAGCAGCCGGGCCAGCGCGTTGGCGCCCGCGACCAGATTGTCGGCATGGTCCTCAAACTGTTCGAAGAAACGCCCCTGCTTGGGCATCAGCGCGTGAAACCAGCGCAATGGCGCAATCCTTTCGCTTCTTTTATCCTGTAACCACAGCAATATCCGGCCGAAATGCCCCGGATCGCGGGGCGGACGGCGGAAACCCGCGATCAGCCCGCGCAGGTCCGGCTCGTCGACTGCGCCAGCCGCCTCGTCGATCGAAAACCAGCGCAGTTCGCGCTGCCCCTGTTCTGGCCATTGCGCCAGTTGACCGGTTACGGCGAGCGGGAACACGTCAACCGTCGCCTCGCGCGCGCCGCCTTTCCGCCGCCTTTTGTCATAGCGATAATGGCCGAGCGGCGCGGGACAGGCGATGCCGTGAATGCCCGCCTCCTCGAACGCTTCGAGTTCAGCGGCGCGATGGCCCGACAGCCCCTTGATCCGGTTGCCCTTGGGAATGACCCAGCGCCGGGTATCGCGCGAGGTGATCAGCAGCACGCGCATCGCCCCGTCGGCATCGGTCATATAGGGAAGGGCGGCGATCTGACGCATGGCGCGCTTGTAACAAAAACGTCACAAAGCGCAATCGGCGCAGCGAGCGCCCTATTTGACGAAGGTCAGCGACAGATTTTCGGCATTTTTCGGAATGTCGATGCGGCTTTCGTTGATGCTGGCTTCCTCGCCGGGCTTGAGACGCGCCTTGTCCGCCTTCGTGGTCCAACTGAACACCAGCCGGTTCTGCCTGTCGCGCAACTGAACCAGCACCGGCGGCACCGGCAATGTCTGCTGCCCGCTGTTCATGATGCGCGCGCCGAAGGCGAAATATTCCTCGCCGGTGGGCAATTTCCGCCGCTCGGCCGGCTTGGAGAGATAGAAAAGCAGGTCCGGATCGCCTTCATCGGGCACCAGCCCCATGCTGACCGCCCAGGCCGGCGGCCCGAAATAATAGAGCGCCCCAGCCGCAGCGCCGACGACGAGGCAAAAGATGATCGCGGCATAGGTCCACAGCCGCGCCGGGTTGCGCCGTATCTTTTCGGGCGGCGCATAGGGATCGGCCAGCGCCTCCTCCCCCGGCCCGACATAGCCGGTGTCGTCCGACGCCAGATCGCTGAAATAGGCCGCGGCAGGCGCAGGCGCTTCGACCTGCGGCTCCGCCGGCTGCGCGGGAACCGCGACGGGCGCGGGCGTGGCGGTTGGCCCGGCCGGTTCCATCCGTTCAACATGCGGGGGGACCACCGGCGCCGGGTGTGGGGCGGCCTCTGGCGCAGCGACCGGCTCCGGGGCATGGGCAGCGACCATCGCCGCCTCCTGAAACCAGCTATGCTTGCAGGCGGCGCACCGCACCTGCCTGCCGGTCGGCCCCACGGCCGTATCGGGAACGATGTAGCGCGTCGCGCAATTGGGGCACACCAGGATCATGTCGCATCCTTGTCACGCCATGGACTCAAGGGCAAGAGAGCGCGCGGGCTTTACGCCTGCCCGCCCGCTGTGCCATGGCCTTGCGCAGCTTATTTCCAAGGAGCGCCGACGCCCCCGCCATGGCCACCATCGTCCAGTTCGAGAATGTCGGTCTGCGATATGGGCTGGACAGCGAAACGCTGTCCGACGTCAGCTTTTCCCTGCATGGCGGCGGCTTTTATTTCCTGACCGGCGCGTCGGGCGCGGGCAAGACGTCGCTGCTGAAATTGCTGTATCTGGCGCAGCGGCCCAGCCGGGGCGTCATCCGCCTGTTCGGCGAGGATGTGGTGACGCTTCCACGAAAGAGATTGCCCGGCTTTCGCCGCCGCATCGGCGTGGTCTTTCAGGATTTCCGGCTGGTCCCGCATCTGTCCGCCTATGACAATATCGCCCTGCCGCTGCGCCTGTCGGGCATGGCGGAGGCCGATGTCGACGCGCCGGTCAGCGAAATGCTGAACTGGGTGGGGCTGGCCGACCGGGCGCAGGCGCGGCCCGCCACCTTGTCGGGCGGGGAGCAGCAGCGCGTCGCCATCGCCCGCGCCGTGATCGCGCGGCCCGAAATACTGGTCGCCGACGAGCCCACCGGCAACGTCGACGCTGATATGGCGCAGCGGCTGATGACCCTGTTCGAGGCGCTCAATCGGCTGGGCACGACCATCGTCGTCGCCACCCACGACCTGCCGTTGATCAGCCAGGTGGCGGGCGCGCAGATGATGCGGCTGGACAAGGGACGGCTGGCCGACCCGACCGGATCGCTGCGCTATCCGCCCCGTTCGCAGGATATGGGTTGATGGCCGGGGCGGATCGCCGGGCCGCGCGGGAAGCGCGCCAGCGGTTGTTGCCGCAGGGGCGGCTGGCGGGGCCGATGCCCTGGGTCATCGCCATCATGATGTTCCTGACCGTGCTCACCGCCGCTGCGGGCCTCGCGCTCGGCGCGGCGGTGCGGTCGATGGGCGCGGACCTGGCCGGGCGGGCGACGGTGCAGATTGTCGAGGCCGACGCGGAAAAGCGCGCGGCGCTGACGCAGAAGATCGCCGCCAGCCTGCGCGCCAGTTCCGATGTGATCGCGGTGCGCCCCGTCGCTGCGGAAAAGCTGGCGGAGCAGCTTGCGCCATGGCTGGGCGCGGACGCCGCCGACGCCGACCTGCCCATCCCGGCCCTGATCGACGTGGATGTCGCGCCGGGCGATCAGGCCGCGCGGATCGCGCGCATCCGGCAGAGCCTGACCGCGCTGGACAAGGCTATACGGGTCGATGGCCATGCCGCCTATCTGGAGCCGCTGACGGCGCTGCTGGCGGGGTTGGGCTGGCTGGCGGCGGGGCTGGTCGCCTTGATGGCCATTGCGACAGCGGCGATTGTCGTGCTGGCGGCGCGCGGCGCGCATGACAGCCATCGCCCGACCATAGAGGTGCTGCACCTGATGGGCGCGACCGATGTGCAGATCGCCCGCCTGTTCCAGCGGCGCATCGCTCTCGACGCGGCCTTTGGCGGGGCGCTGGGCTTTGCTGGCGCAGCCGCCGTGCTGGCGGCGCTGGGCGGGCGGCTGATGGCGACCGGCAGCGATCTTCTGACCGCCATCGGCCTGCCCTGGGCGGCATGGCTGGCGCTGTTGGCGCTGCCGGTCGGCGGTGTCTTGCTGGCCACGCTGGCGGCGCGCTGGACAGTGCTGCGGGCACTGGGCCGGGCGTTATGATCGTCCGCGCCCTCGCCCTTTTGCTGCTCGGCTGGATGCTGGGCTTCGCCTGGTTCGCCATATTGCTGCCGCAGCCGCTGGACGGGCGGCAGACCGACGCCATCGTCGTGCTGACCGGCGGGGCGGGCCGGATCGACCGGGGGCTGGCGTTGCTGAAGGACGGCGCGGCGTGGCGGATGCTGATTTCCGGGGTCGACCGGTCGGTGCGCCCGGCCGAACTGGCGGCCGAATATGGCGCCGACATGAAGCTCTTCACCTGCTGCATCACGCTGGGTCGCGAAGCGATCGACACCAGGTCCAACGCCATCGAAACCGCGCGCTGGCTGGAAAAGCGCCACTATGCGACGGTGCGCCTGATCACCACCGATTGGCACATGCGCCGCGCCGCGCTGGAATTGCGGCAGGCCTTGCCTTCATCGACGGTCATCATCTACGACGCGGTGGCGAGCCGCCCCAGCCTGTCGGTGCTGGTGCGCGAATATAATAAATATCTGCTGCGGCGTGTCGCCGCCCTCATCGGCATCTGATCCATGATCACCTTCCTGCGCTCCCTGCTCTTCGCCATTTTCTTCTATGGACTGACGGTGCCCCTGCTTGCCTTCGGCCTGGTCGCCAGTGTTATCGGCTGGCCCCCGGTGACCAGCATTGCGGCGGCGTGGTCGCGGCTGCACCGGCTGTGCGCGCGCTGGCTGCTGGGTCAGAAAATCCGGATCGAAGGGACGTTGCCCGACGGCCCCTATCTCTACATCTTCAAGCATGAATCGATGTTCGAGACGATCGACCTGCCCACCTTGCTCAGTTCCCCCGCCATCTTCGCCAAGCGCGAACTGCTGGACATTCCGGTCTGGGGCCGACTGGGGCGGCGCTATGGCATATTGCCGGTGGAGCGCACCGCCGGGGCCAGCGCCATGCGGGCGATGCGCAGAGCCGGGCGCGAAATGGCCGCCAAGGGGCGCGGCATATGCCTGTTCGCCGAAGGGACGCGCGTGCCCCATGGATCGCGCCCGCCCTTGCAGGCGGGCTTTGCCGGGCTCTATTCGCTGCTGGGCCTGCCGGTGGTGCCGGTCGCGGTGAACAGCGGGCTTTTTTCGCCGCGCGCCAGCTTCATCAAGCGGGCGGGCACCATCACCTATCGTGTGGGCGAAACGATCCCGCCGGGGCTGGACCGCAAGGAGGCCGAGGCCCGCGTCCACGCCGCGATCAACGCGCTCAATAGCTGAGCCGCCTGAGCGTCAGTCGTGGCGGCGGCCGAAGTCCGGCGCCGGATCATCCTGCCCCTGTTCGACGATCGACCGGCGGATGGCGCGGGTGCGGGTGAAGAGGTTGAACAAGGCGTCGCCATCATTCCAGCGGATCGCCCGTTGCAGGGCGGACAAGTCCTCCGAAAAGCGTTGCAGCATTTCGAGCACGGCGTCTTTGTTCGCCAGGAACACGTCGCGCCACATGGTCGGGTCCGACGCGGCGATGCGGGTAAAGTCGCGAAAGCCGCCGGCCGAATATTTGATGACTTCCGACCGGGTGACGCCTTCCAGATCGCTGGCCGTGCCGACGATGGTGTAGGCGATGAGGTGCGGCAGGTGGCTGGTGACGGCCAGCACCAGATCATGGTGCTGCGGGTCCATCATCTCGACGTCGGCGCCCACGCGCCGCCACAGTTCCGCCACACGCTCCACCGCCGCCGGATCCGCGCCCGCTGGCGGGGTGACGATGCACCAGCGTCGGCGGAAAAGCCTGGCGAAGCCCGCTTCCGGCCCGCTATTTTCGGTGCCCGCGACCGGATGCGCCGGAATGATGCGATGGTCGGGCAGCACGGCGGTGAGCTGCGCCAGGACATCGGCCTTGCACGACCCCACATCGCTGATGACCGCCTCGTCGGGCAGGTCGACCGCGATTTCGGCGGCGGCCGCGCCCATCGCCCGCACCGGAACGCACAGCACGACCAGTTCCGCATCGGTGACGCAAGCGCCGGCCGTATCGGTCACATCGTCGCACAGGTCGATGGCGCGGGCGACGGCGCGCACGTCCGGGTCGGCGTCATAGCCGGTGACGCGCACCGTGGGCATGGCTTCGCGGATGGCGCGGGCCAGCGAGGAGCCAATGAGGCCAAGGCCGATGATGGCGACGCGCGCGAAAGGCAGCATGGCGTTCAGGCGGCTTCCGCCATGGCGCGCAGTTTCGCGGCGACGGCGCGCATCTGCGCCTCCGTCCCGATGGTGATGCGCAGGCCGTTGGGCAGCCCCTGCCCCGGCAGCCAGCGGGTGGCGAAGCCTTCGTCCCACAGGCCCTTCATCGCCGCCTCGGCGGTCAGAGCGCCGTCGAACAGAACCAGCAGGAAATTGGCCTTGCTCGGCACCGCGCGCAGGCCGTGGTTGGCAAGCGCGGCGATTTCACTCGCCAGCCATTCGCGCCACTGGCGATTATGGACGCGGCTCTGTTCCACCCATTCGCTGTCGGCCGTGGCGGCGATGGCCGCCGCCTGGCCCACGGTGGTGACGTTGAACGGCGCGCGGATGCGGTGCAGCGCGTCGATCACCTCGGCGCTGGCATAGCCCCAACCGATGCGTTCGGCGGCAAGGCCGAAAATCTTGGAGAAAGTGCGGGTCACGAGCACATTGGGCGCGCTGCGGGCAAGCTCCAGCCCGCCATCATCCTCGCCCGCATCCAGATATTCGGCATAAGCCTGATCCAGCACGAACAAAATGTCGGGGCGCAGGCCCGCATGGAGCCGGGCGATATCTTCCCGCGACGTCATCGTGCCGGTGGGATTATTGGGATTGGCGAGGAAGACGACCTTCGTCCGCTCGGTCACGCAGGCGAGCAGCGCGTCCACATCGGTCGCAAAATCGGCGTCGGGCGCGATCACCGGGGTGGCCCCCACGCGTCGCGCGGCGATGTCGTAGACGGCAAAGCCATAACGGACATAGAGAATCTCGTCCCCCGGCCCGGCATAGGCGCTCGCCGCAATGTGCAGCAATTCGTCCGACCCGGTGCCATAGATGACGCGCGCGGGATCGAGATCATGCGCGGCCGCGATCGCTTTGCGCAGGGCGGTGGCCGACGGGTCGGGATAGGTGGCGAGGTCGGCGGCCGCCGCCACGAAGGCCGCGCGCGCCAGCGGGCTGGAGCCCAGCGGATTTTCATTGGCGGACAGCTTGACGAGCGGGCGGCCGTCATCGGCGGCGGACTTGCCGGGGACATAGGGCGAAATGCCCAATATCCAATCCTTGGGAACGGGTCTGGTCATCCCCGCGCTTTAGCGGCCTCCCGCGCCGAAGGCAAAGGGCATGGCGGCGATTGACAGGGATAATACAGGAGCCTAGCGCCGCCAGCATCATGGCGAGCGTTCCGATGAGCGATGACAGCCGTTTCGGCCTCCGCCGACAGGTCCGCCTGTCCGGCCCGCTGGCGCTGGATGGCGGCGCGGCGCTGGGGCCGGTCGACATCGCCTATGAAACCTATGGCGCGATGAACGCCGACGGCTCCAACGTCATCCTGATCTGCCATGCGCTGACCGGCGACCAATATGTCGCGTCGGACCATCCGTCGACCGGCAAGCCCGGCTGGTGGTGGCGCATGGTGGGACCAGGCAAGCCGGTCGACCCGGCCGACTATTTCATCATCTGTTCCAATGTCATCGGCAGTTGCATGGGATCGAGCGGCCCGGCCAGCGTCGATCCGGCGACGGGCGAGCCCCATGCCATGCGCTTTCCGGTCATCACCATCGCCGACATGGTGCGGGCGCAGGCGTTGCTGCTCGACCATCTGGGCGTCGATCGTCTGTGCGCGGTGATCGGCGGGTCGATGGGGGGTATGCAGGCGCTGACCTGGCCCACATTGTTCCCCGACCGGGTCGAAAACTGCATCGTCATCGCGTCGACCGCGCGGCACAGCGCGCAGAACATCGCCTTTCACGAAGTCGGGCGGCAGGCGATCATGGCCGACCCGAACTGGCGCGGCGGCGATTATTATGCCGACGGGCGGGTCCCGAGCGCGGGGCTTTCCGTGGCGCGCATGGCGGCGCACATCACTTACCTGTCCGAAGCCGGGCTGACCGAGAAATTCGGCCGCCGTTTGCAGGCGCGCGCGACCAAAACCTTTGGCTTCGACGCCGATTTCCAGGTGGAAAGCTATTTGCGGCATCAGGGGCTGAGCTTTGTCGAGCGGTTCGACGCCAACTCCTATCTCTTCATCACCCGCGCCATGGACTATTACGACATCGCCGAGGATCATGGCGGATCGCTGGCCCGCGCCTTCACCGCCACGAAAGCGCGCTTCTGCCTCGTCAGCTTCGACACCGACTGGCTTTATCCCACGACCGAGTCCCGCATCATCGTCCACGCGCTGCACGCGGCGGGCGCGCCGGCGAGCTTCGTCGAACTCTCCAGCCCGTTCGGCCATGACGCCTTCCTGCTGGAATGCCCGGAGTTGAACCGCGTGGTCGACGGGTTCCTGAAGGGCGGACGGGCGTGAGCGACCTGTTGCGGCCCGACCTGGCGCTGATCGCGCGGACGGTGACGCCAGGCGCGCGGGTGCTGGACGTGGGTTGCGGCGACGGCGCGCTGATGGCGGCGCTGCGCGACGACAAGGGCGTCGACGCGCGCGGGCTGGAACTGGACGGCGCCAATGTCGCGGGCGCGGTGGGGCGTGGGCTCTCCGTGGTGCAGGGCGACGCCGACACCGACCTTGCCTATTATCCCGACGCCAGTTTCGATTATGCGATATTGAGCCAGACGTTGCAGACGACCCGGCGGCCGGACAAGGTGGTCGAGGAATTGCTGCGCATCGGCGCGCAGGCCTTCGTCAGCTTCCCCAATTTCGCCCATTGGCGCGGCCGCCTGTCGCTATTGTGGGGCGGGCGGATGCCGGTGACGCGGCTGTTGCCCGATACATGGTATGACACGCTCAACATCCACCACCTGACCATCGACGATTTCCGCGCGCTGGTGAAGGAGCGGGGCTGGCATATCGATGGCCAGTGGTTCCTGAAAGGGGACAGGGAAACTACCCATGCGAACGCCAATCTGTTCGCCGAACATGCGGTGTTTTTGTTGAGGAAATAGGGTGGGCGCGCTTATCTGAGCTGCCGCTTTTCCAGTTTCCGGGCCAATGTGCGACGGTGCATCCCCAGACGGCGGGCGGCTTCCGAAATGTTGAAATCGCATTCGGCGAGCGTTGAATGGATATATTCCCATTCCACCGTCTTGATCGAGCTTTTGCGGCTGTCGAGCGGCACATTGGGGTCGCCCCGGTCGCGGCCGAAGGCTTCCTCGATGTCGTCGCTATTGGCGGGCTTGGCGAGATAATGGGCGGCGCCCAGCTTGATCGCCTCGACCGCCGTCGCGATACTGGCGAAGCCGGTGAGCACCACGATCTTCATCGCCGGATCATGGGCATGGAGCATCTGGACGCAGGTGAGGCCCGACGCCTTGCCCAGTTTCAGGTCGACGACCGCATAATCGAAGCCCGTCTGCTGCAACAGCATCGCCAGTTCTTCGGGGCTGGCGGCATGGCGCACGGCATAGTCGCGTCGCTCGAACGACCGCTGGAGCGTGCGGGCGAAGGCGGGATCATCCTCGACAATGACGAGGGTGGGACGGGCTTCATTCATCGGCGTCGCTTTCCATCATAGGCGAGCGCGCGCATGGGGATGACCAGGCGAACGAGCGCCCCGCCCTCCAGCGGATTGCCCACCTCCACCCGGCCACCCAGTTTGCGCACGACATTGACCACCAGGAAGAGGCCCAGGCCACCGCCCGCCCGGCCCTTAGTGGAATGATAGGGGCGGCCGAAGGTTTCGAGCATGTCGGGCGAAAAGCCGGGGCCGCGATCGGTAAAGTCGAGGATGAGGTCGCCCTCCGCCACCCGCGCCACCATGCCGACGAAGCCGGGCGACACTTCCAGCCCGTTGTCGATGATGTTGCCGATCACCTGGCGCAGGGCGGGGTCGGACACGATGGGCCGGTCCTGTTCGATGAGGTTGGTCATATAGACCGCGCCGCCGCTGCGGTCGGACCATTCGCCCGCGATTGCGCCCAGAAAGCTGTTGAGATTGGTGACGGATGGATTTTCGCCCCGCGCCTCCCCCGCCGACAGCAATATGCCCGACAGGATGGCCTTGCACCGTTGCAATTCGGTCTGCATTTCATCGAGTTCGCCCGACAGGTCGCGATTGCCCGCAATGGCCGGGTGCGACCGCCAGTCGCCCAGGATGACCGACATCGTGGCCATGGGCGTGCCCAGTTCATGCGCGGCGCCCGACGCCAGCAGGCCCATGCGCACGATATGATGTTCCTCCGCCGCCTGTTGCCGCAGGGCGGCGAGCGCGGCGTCGCTGCTGCGCCGGTTGCGGTCGATGCGGATGACGAAGAAGACCAGCAGCGCCGCGATCAGCAGGAAACAGATGAGGCTGCCCCACAGATAGATGCGCATCGGCTGGCCCGCATGGTGCGGCGGCAGGCCGAGCGGTTCATAGGCGAAGGAGAGAAAGGCGACGGCCAGCGCGGCGACGGCGGCGACGATCCAGCTCCAGCTGGGCGGCAGCAGGACGGCGCCGATCACGATCTGAAGCAGGAACAGAAAGGTGAAGGGATTGGTCGTGCCGCCGCTGAAATAAAGCTGCCAGCCGAGCGCCAGCACGTCGAGCATCAGCGCGCCGAGCAATTCCATATAGGAATAGCCCTCCCGCTCGCGCCCCATGACCATGGTCGACAGGTTGATGAAGGCGAGCAGCACGGGCGCCGCGACCAGTTGCGGCAGGGGCAGCTCGACGCCCAGCCAGTGGTCCGCGATCCAGATGGTCAGCAACTGGCCGATCACCGCCGTCCAGCGCAATTGCACCAGCAACGCCATGTTGCGGGCGCTGGCGAGCGGATAGGACATCTGGGCGAGGGACGCTCTCATGGTCCCTTGCGCCATAGCACAACCATGGCCCCGACCGACAGCAGAGCAAGGGCAAACCAGGTCAGCGCATAGACGAGGTGGTTATTGGCGAAACGGATGACGGTGAGGCCGGGGACGGGGGCGTTCGCGCTGCGGGGGCTTTCTTCGCGGGCGTCGACGAAGAAGCCGTGCTGCGCCCTGACGCGGCCCTGCGCGGCGATGGCGGCGATGTCGCGGGAATACCAGCGCCCCTCCGCAGGCCGATTGGCGCGCAGCCATGCGCCGCCCGGTTCGGACAGGCGCAGCAGGCCGGTGACGCTGACCGGTCCGGTGGGCAGGGCGCGGCGCGCTTCATCCGCCTTCGATCCCACCGGCAGGAAGCCGCGATTGACATAGACGAGGCGACCGTCCGCCAGCCGCAGGGGGGCGAGCACCCAGTAACCGCTGCCCAGATCGGACGCGCCGGCGACCAGAGCGAGCCCGGCGGGATCGTAGACGCCCCGCAGTTGGACGGCGCGATATTCCAACGCCCTTGCGCTGGCCGGCGGAATGGCGGCGGCGTCGACCGGCGGCGCCTTCGTCCCCGCGTCGACCCGCGCGATCAGCGCCTCTTTCCAGGCCAGGCGGCGCACCTGCCACACGCCCAGCGCGACGAAGCCCAGAGCCAGCGCGAACAGCAGGATGATCGGCCCGAACCGACGCCCCCCGGCCGGAGGGGCGGGGGTCAAGGAACGGCGTCCATCTGATGCGATGTCGGCATCATATTGTGGTTGAGGTGGTACATGACCCACAGCGATCCCGTCAGCACGATCACCACCAGAATGATGGTGAACATCAGCGCCAGCAGGTTCCAGCCGCCCTCCGATTTCGCGTTCATGTGCAGGAAGAAGATCATGTGCACCACGATCTGCACCGCCGCGAACCCGGCGATGACCAGCGCGGTGACGTTCTTGTCGGCGATCGGCCCGGCCATCACCAGCCAGAAGGGGATGGCCGTCAGGACGACCGACAGGATGAAGCCCAGAACATAGTCGCGCATCGACCCATGGGCTTCATCATGGACGTCGTGGCCATGGCTTTCGTGCGCGGCGCTCATCGCAGCATCCCCATCAGATAGACAAAGGTGAAGACGCCGATCCACACGACGTCGAGGAAGTGCCAGAACAGGCTGAGGCACATCAGCCGGCGGCGATTGGCGGGAATAAGGCCCCGCTGCCCCACCTGCACCACCAGCACGAACAGCCAGACGAGGCCGAAAGTGACGTGCAGGCCGTGGGTGCCGACCAGGGTGAAGAAGGCCGACAGGAAGGCGCTGCGCTGGGGCGTGGCGCCTTCGTGGATCATGTGGGCGAACTCATAGAGCTCGATCGACAGGAAGGCCGCGCCGAACAGCGCCGTCACCAGCAGCCAGCCCTGAACCTGCGCCTTCGCGCCGCGCTGCATCGCCAGCATGGCGAAGCCATAGGTGATGGAGGAGAAGAGCAGCATCGAGGTGTTGAGCGCCACCAGCGGCAGGTCGAACAGATCCTTCGGTCCCGGCCCCGCCGCCAGATTGCCGCCCAGAACGCCAAAGGCGGCGAACAGCATGGCGAAGATCAGGCAATCGCTCATCAGGTAGATCCAGAAGCCCAGCATGGTGCTGCCGCCTTCGGGATGGTCATGTTCGTGAAGGTCGTAGAAGCGCCCGGTCAGGGTCGCCGCGCTGTTGGCCTCGCTCATGCGGCGGCTCCCTGAAGGCTGGCAAGCTGGCGCGTGCGCGCCGATTCGGTTTCCTCGACGGTTTCGACCGGGATGTGGAAATCGCGGCGGTAGTTGAACGTGTGGGCGATGGCGGCGACGAGCAGCGCGGCGAAGCTGGCCAGGGCGAGCCACCATATGTGCCAGATCAGCGCGAAGCCGCAGACCGTGGCGATGCCCGCCAGGATGATCCCCGCGCCGGTGTTGCGCGGCATGTGGATCGGGCAGAAGCCGTCGACCGGCCGGGGGACGCCCATCCGCTTCATGTCGGCCCAGGCGTCGAGATCGTGGACGACCGGCGTGAAGGCGAAATTATAGGCGGGCGGCGGCGAGCTGGTCGACCATTCGAGGGTGCGGCCATTCCAGGGATCGCCGCTTTCGTCGCGCAACTTGTCGCGGTTGATGATCGACACCGCATATTGGATCAGCATGGCGGCGATGCCGATGGCGATCAGGCCCGCGCCGATGGCGGCGATGACGAACCAGATTTGCAGGGACGGATCGTCGAACACGCGCATCCGGCGGGTGACGCCCATCAGGCCCATGACATAGAGCGGGGTGAAGGCCAGCCAGAAGCCGACGACCCAGCACCAGAAGCTGACCTTGCCCCAGAACGGCTCCAGACGGAAACCGAAGGCCTTGGGCCACCAGTAGTTGATCGCCGCGAACACGCCGAACACCACGCCGCCGATGATGACGTTATGGAAATGGGCGATCAGGAACAGCGAATTGTGCAGCACGAAATCGGCCGGGGGCACCGCCAGCAGCACGCCGGTCATGCCGCCGATGACGAAGGTCAGCATGAAGGCGACCGTCCACATCATCGGCAGGTCGAACCGGATGCGCGCCCGGTACATGGTGAACAGCCAGTTGAAAAGCTTGGCCCCCGTCGGGATCGAAATCACCATGGTGGTGATGCCGAAAAAGCTGTTGACGCTGGCGCCCGACCCCATGGTGAAGAAATGGTGCAGCCACACGACATAGGACAGGATGGTGATGACCACCGTCGCATAGACCATCGACGTATAGCCAAAGAGCCGCTTGCCGCAGAAGGTGGAGGTGACTTCGGAAAAGACGCCGAACACCGGCAGCACCAGGATGTAGACTTCCGGATGGCCCCAGATCCAGATCAGGTTCACATACATCATCGGCGAACCGCCGAAGTCGTTGGTGAAGAAATTGGTGCCGATATAGCGGTCGGCAGTCAGCAGCGCGAGCACGGCGGTCAGCACCGGAAAGGAGGCGACGATCAGCACGTTGGTGCACAGCGACGTCCAGGTGAAGACCGGCATCTTCATCAGGTTCATGCCCGGCGCGCGCATCTTCACGATGGTCGCGATCAGGTTGATGCCCGATAATGTCGTGCCCACGCCCGCTATCTGGAGCGCCCAGATATAGTAATCGACGCCGACGCTGGGGCTGTAGGCGATGCCCGACAGCGGCGGATAGGCGAGCCAGCCGGTCTGGGCGAATTCGCCGATGAACAGCGACGCCATGACCAGCGCGGCGCCCGACGCCGTCATCCAGAAGCTGAAATTGTTGAGGAAGGGAAAGCTGACGTCGCGCGCGCCGATCTGAAGCGGGACGACATAGTTCATCAGGCCGGTGACGAAGGGCATCGCCACGAAGAAGATCATGATCACGCCATGGGCGGTGAAAATCTGGTCATAATGGTGGGCGTTGAGATAGCCTTCCGACCCGTTGAACGCCATCGCCTGTTGCAGGCGCATCATTACCGCATCGGCAAAGCCGCGCAGGAACATGATGAGGCCGAGCACCATGTACATGATGCCGATCTTCTTGTGGTCCACGCTGGTGAACCATTCCTTCCACAAATAGCCCCAGAGCCTGAAATAAGTGAGCGCGCCGACCAGCGCGACGCCGCCCAGCATCACCGCGACAAAGGTCGCGACGACAATGGGTTCATGCAGCGGCAGCGAATCGAGCGTCAGGCGGCCGAACAGGAACGACCAGCTTTGGTCAGGGGAGGTCATGGGGCTATCGTCCGCAAATCAGGAGAGGGGAGACTTCGCCGCGCGGTCAAGGGCCGCAGGAGCGAGGCTGAGAGTATCGGTGGGGCGCGACTGGGCGGGCCGGGCGATGCCCGCGCCGCGCAGCGGCGACACGCTGGCGGGGGCCCGCCATTCCTGCGACAGGGCGGCGGTGGGGCTGTTGTCGGCGCACATCGCCTTCACCCATTTTTCGGCGGCCAGCAATGCGCCCGGCGCGACATTGGCCACATGTTCGCGGCCGAACTTGTCATAGGTGAGCGCGGCGGTGTTGAACCCGCCCGCCTTGCCCGTGCCGCCGCGCGCGTCGAGCGCCATCATCTGGCTCATGCACATCTTGCCGGGGCGCACGCACAGGTTGACGACCGCGTCGAACAGGTCGGGGGCGACGGCGGCATAATGGCGCACGGCTTCCTGCTCGCTGGGCTTTTCAAGCTCCAGATAGGCGGCGCGATCGAGCAGGCCGCTTTCAGCCCTGACGCCGGCGGCCCACTGGTCGAAACCCTGCGCCGACAAGCCCCTCATCGCGAAGCGCATGTGCGAGAAGCCGGCGCCGCTATAATTGGCGGAGAAGCCCGCATAGAGGCCTTCGCGGTTGAGGACGGCGTGCAGCTTCGTTTCCATGCCCGGCATGGCGTAGATCTGTCCCGCGAGCGCGGGCGCGTAAAAGCTGTTCATCACCGAGGAGGAGGTGATGCGGAACTTGATCGGCCGGTCGGTCGGCAGCACCAGTTCGTTGACGGTCGCGATCTTCTGCTCCGGATAGATGAACAGCCATTTCCAGTCGAGCGCGACGACATTCACCTCCAGCGGCTTTACCGTCGCCGACACAGCCTTGCCCGCGTCGATGCGGCCGATGGTGCGATAGGGATCGAGCAAATGGGTGCCCGCCCAGGTGACCGCGCCCAGCGCGATGATGATGAGCAGCGGGGCCGACCAGATCACCAGTTCCAACTGGGTCGAATGGTGCCAGTCGGGTTCGTAGCGCGCGTCCTGATTGGCGGCGCGATAATGCCAGGCGAACCAGATGGTCAGCGCCATGACGGGCACGATGATGAGCAGCATCAGCACTGTGGCGACGATCACCAGATCGGCCTGTTGCCGGGCGACATCGCCGGCCGGGTTCATCACCACCCAGTCGCAGCCGCCCAGCAGCGCCAGCGGGGAAAGGGCCAGGGCAGAGCGCAGCGCGCGCGCCGGATTCGAAAGGATCGCTACCATGCGTGCCGGTTAGAAGCGGCCGTTCGCAGTTGCGATAGGACATTTTGTCCAATCCCTTTGATCTACATCAAGGACAATAGGGCGATGCGTTGAACGTCCCCACAGCGGGGGCGACCCATATTGATTCCCGCGCAGGGACCGGAGAAGCACAACCCATGTCCGCCGCCGCCATCGACGCCCCCGAACTGGCTCATGACCATGGCCCGGTTTCGCCCGGCGAAATCGCCATCGGCGTCATCATTGGCCGCACGTCGGAATTTTTCGACTTCTTCGTCTATGCCATCGCGTCTGTGCTGGTCTTCCCCGGTTTCTTCTTTCCCTTTGTCGATCCGCTGACGGGCACGCTCTGGTCCTTCGCCATTTTCGCGCTGGCCTTCATCGCGCGGCCGGTCGGCTCCATCCTGTTCATGGCGATCGACCGCGCCTATGGCCGGGGCTTCAAGCTGACCGCCGCTCTGTTCCTGCTGGGCGGATCGACCGCCGCCATCGCCTTCCTGCCCGGTTACGAGACGCTGGGCATGGGCGCGATCTGGCTTCTGGCGCTGTTCCGCATGGGCCAGGGCGTCGCGCTGGGCGGCACATGGGATGGGCTTGCATCGCTGCTGGCGCTGAACGCCCCGCCCGAAAAGCGCGGCTGGTATGCGATGATCCCGCAACTGGGCGCGCCGCTCGGCCTGATCGTGGCGAGCCTGCTCTTCGCCTATTTCACCGCCATCCTGCCGGGCGCGGACTTTCTGGAATGGGGCTGGCGCTTTCCCTTCTTCGTCGCCTTCGCGATCAACGTCGTCGCGCTGTTCGCGCGGCTGCGCATCGTGGTGACGCCGGAGTTCCAGCATCTGTTCGAAACCCGCGACCTTCAGCCCGAACGCGCGCTGGTGACGCTGAGCACCGAATGGCGGACCATCGTCATCGGCGCCTTTGCCCCGCTGGCGAGCTTTGCCCTGTTTCACATGGTGACGGTGTTCCCATTGTCCTGGGTGTTCCTGTTCACCACCGAGGCGCCGACCACTTTCCTGCTGATCGAGGCGGCGGCCGCAGCGTTGGGCGTCATCGCCATCGTGGTTTCGGGCAAGCTCGCCGACCGGATCGGGCGGCGGCGCCTGCTCGGCTATACCGCCGCCGCCATCGCCGCGTTCAGCGGTTTCGCGCCGCAGCTCCTCGACCTGGGCGAAGGCGGCGAAATCGCCTTCATGGGTCTGGGCTTCATCCTGCTGGGCCTCGCCTTCGGCCAGTCGTCGGGCGCGGTGTCGGCCAATTTCGCCACCCGCCACCGCTATACCGGATCGGCGTTGACCAGCGATCTCGCCTGGCTGTTCGGCGCGGGCTTCGCGCCGCTGGTCGCGCTGTGGCTATCGGCCCATTATGGCCTGCTGGCGTCGGGCGCTTACCTGTTGTCGGGCGCGGTGGCGACGCTGGTGGCGCTGTGGCTGAACAGCGAACTGGGCAAGGCGCGCTGAACGGGCGTCAGCGCCGCCAGCGCGCCCAGATGGCGGTGGGCAGCAACAGGCCGCGCGATTCCTCCCGCACGACGAGCTCGCCCGCCTCGACCGTGCCGGGCAGGTCGGCGAACGCCTGTTTCAGCAATTCGCCGATGGCCAGCGCCGACATGCGCACGGCATAGACGGTCAGGAACAGGAAACGGCTGTCGGCGTCGAGCAACTGGCGGCAGTTGGCGATGAGGCCGGGCAGATCCTCCTCCAGCCGCCAGACCTCGCCATCGGGGCCACGGCCATATTTGGGCGGATCGAGCAAGATGCCGTCATAACGGCGGCCGCGCCGCACTTCACGCGCGACGAATTTGGCGGCGTCGTCGACGATCCAGCGGACGGGGCGGTCGTCCAGTCCGGATAGGGTCGCGTTGGCGCGGGCCTGCGCCACCGATTTCTTCGACGCGTCGACATGGACCATGCGCGCGCCGCCGGCCGCCATGGCGAGCGTGCCGACGCCGGTGTAGCCGAAGAGGTTCATCACGTCGGCTTCCGCCTTGTCGGCGGTGCGTTCGCGCATCCACTCCCACACCGGCACCATGTCGGGGAAGAAGCCGAGATGGCGAAAGGGGGTGCAGCTCGACTGGAAGGTCACCTCGTTCCAGGAAAGCGGCCAGCCTTCGGCCGGAACGGGACGCTCATAATACCAGCGGCCGCCGCCATCCTCATCCGATCCGGGGATGAATTCGCCGTCGGCGCGCCAGTCGCCGGTCGCAGGCGCCCACATCGCCTGCGGTTCGGGACGGATGAAGCGGAAGCGGCCATAGCGTTCGAGCTTGCGGCCATGGCCCGAATCGATGAGGCCATAATCGGCCCAGGGTTCGCCGATGAGGGTCTTGAGTTCCACTTTTCAACAACCTCCGTTCGCCCTGAGTAGCCGCTGAGCGAAGTCGAAGCGGCATATCGAAGGGTGAGTAGCGCGCTTATGCTTCGATACGGGCCTTCGACAAGCTCAGTCCCTACTCAGCACGAACGGTAAAATATATGCCGATCAGCTGCGCGGGGTCGCGCGTTCGGCGACATAGGCGGTCACCGCCTCGAACGTCGCGGGCAGCTTCGCAAAGGATTCCTCCCGCGCGAACAGGTCGCCCACGCGCGCGGGCAGCGGCGGGCGGGTGCCGGTGGCGCGTTCCACCGCGTCGCGGAACTTGGCGGCATGGGCGGTGGCGAGGGTAACCACCGGAATGGCGGGGTCCAGCGCCAGATCGCGCGCGGCGGCGAGGCCGATGGCGCTGTGCGGGTCAATCACCTGCCCGGCGGCGTCATAAGCCCAGCGCATCGCCATGGTCATGCTGTCAGGGTCGATCCGGGCGGAGGTGAAGATGTGCGCCGCGCCTTCGCGCTGGGCGTTGGTCAGGCGCATCGCCTTGCTCGCCTCGAAACCGCGCATCTGTTCCGCCAGCGCCAGTCCGTCGCGGCCGCCCGCGTCGAACAGCAGCCGTTCGAAATTGGAGCTGACCTGAATGTCCATGCTGGGCGTCGCGGTCGGCACCACCTGCCCCTGGCTGTAATCGCCCTGGGAAAGGGCGCGGTGGAGGATATCGTTGACATTGGTCGCGACCACCAGCTTCGCCACCGGCAGACCCATTTGCGCGGCGACATAGCCCGCGAACACGTCGCCGAAATTGCCGGTCGGGACCGAGAAGGCGACCGGCCGTTCGGGCGCGCCCAGACGCACGGCGGCGTAGAAATAATAGACGACCTGCGCCATCAGCCGCGCCCAGTTGATGCTGTTGACCGCCGACAGGTTGAAGCGGGCGGAAAAATCCGGGTCGTTGAACATGCGCTTCACCAGCGCCTGCGCATCGTCGAAGCTGCCGTCGATGGCGATGTTGTAGACATTGGGCGCCAGCACCGTCGTCATCTGCCGCCGCTGCACATCGGACACGCGGCCATCGGGGTGGAGCATGAAAATGTCGATCTTCTCCCGCCCCGCGACCGCGTCGATCGCCGCCGATCCGGTGTCGCCCGACGTCGCGCCGACGATGGTGAGATGATCGTCGCGGCGCGACAGGAAGCGTTCGAACAACTGCCCCAGCAATTGCAGGGCGACATCCTTGAACGCCAGCGTCGGGCCGTGGAACAGCTCCAGCAGCCAGTGGCGATGGTCGAGCTGCACCAGCGGGGTCACCGCATCATGGCTGAACCGGCCATAGGCGGCGGCGCACAGGTCGCGCAGTTCGTCTTCGCTGAGCGACCCGGCGACGAAGGGCGCCATGACGCGCACCGCCGTTTCGACATAGGACAGGCCAGCCAGAGCGCGGATCATGTCGGGCGAAAATTGCGGCCATTGGCTGGGCAGATAAAGGCCGCCGTCCGACGCCAGCCCCGCCAGCGTGACATCTTCGAAACCGAGCGCGGGCGCGCTGCCCCTGGTGCTGATATAGTCCATAGTGGGAAAGCGCGGTAACGCCGCAACGGCGCGGGAGCAAGCCAATACGCGCGGTTCAGCCTCGCGCGCGGCGGCGAAGCGCCAGAATATAGATGGTGGCGGCGATCCCGGCGAACAGGAACCATTGGACCGCATAGGCCAGGTGGTTGTTGGGCACGTCGGCCGCGCCGGGCGGGGCGACGGGTTTGAGGCCCGCGGGCGCGGCGCGCGCGACCAGCATGGGGCGCAGCGGCGGGGCCTTACCAAAGAGGCGGGTGATGAGCGCGCGATGATCGGGCTCTTCCGACAGCCATCCTTCGACGCGGCCTCCCGCCCAGTTCACGCGCTCATCGGGGCGCTGGCCGACGCCCAGCGCAATGAGCGCGCCCGGCCCCTCCGCCCCGGTCGCGCATTGGGCGATATGGCGGTAACCGACAGCGCCGTCAGCCGCGCGGCCCGCCACCACCTGCCACCCGACCACGCGCAGGCAGACGACCGAGGACGGGCGGAACAATATTTCGGGCGGCACCGGCGGCCATTTGGGGAAGGCGACGGGCGGTCGGCCGGGGTTGGCGGCGGCCATGGCGATGGCGGCGTTCTTCTCGGCGCGCCGGTCAAGCTGCCAGAAGCCGAGGCCGATCATCACCGCCATCAGCGCGGCGACGATGAGCGTGGGAATGACGGGCAGTCGCGGCATATTCAATCGCGGGGTTCGGCGATGCGGCCTTCGCGCGCCTTGTTGCGATATTCGAGGATCAGGAGCGCGCCCTTGGCGACGCGCAGGCTGCCGACGACGGCGGCGACGGTCACCGGGGTCCAGATCAGCATGTGCAGCCAGAGCGGCGGATGCGCCCTGAACTCCAGCACCAGCGCGAGGATGACGATGATCGTGCCGACGATCAGCGTCAGAAAGGCGGCCGGGCCATCCCCGACGTTGAACTGGCTGTAATCGAGGCCGCAGGCCCGGCAGCGCGCGGCGAAGCGCACCGGGCCGTCGAACAGGGTGGGCGCGCTGCAAGCGGGGCACTGGCCGCGCGCCGACGCGGCGAGCAGGGCGCCAAGCGGCGGGCGGGCGGAAGGTGACGGCTGATCCATGCCCTCCCCCATAGCCCGCGCCCGACCAAAAGAAAACGGCCGGAGCATCGCTGCCCCGGCCGCTTTGTCGGAATGGAGGGAGGATCAGCCGCCGTGAACCGGTGCGCCCCAGCCGCCCCAGACATAGATGGCGACGAACAGGAACAGCCAGACGACGTCAACGAAATGCCAGTACCAGGCCGCCGCTTCGAAACCGAAATGCTGGCGGGGGGTGAAGTGCCCCTTATAGGCGCGGACGAGATTGACGATCAGGAAGATCGTGCCGACCAGAACGTGGAAGCCGTGGAAGCCGGTCGCCATGTAGAAAGCCGAGCTGTAGGGCGATCCGCCGAAGGGAAACGGCGCATGGGCATATTCATAGGCCTGGATGCAGGAGAAGATCGCGCCCAGGATGATGGTGCACCACAGGCCCTTGATGAGGCCGTCGCGGTCGCCGTGGATCAGCGCGTGGTGCGCCCAGGTGACGGTGGTGCCCGAGCAGAGCAGGATCAGCGTGTTGAGCAGCGGCAGTTCGAACGCGCTCATCACCTCGATCCCCTTGGACGGGAACAGGCCGTCGATCGGCGGCAGAGCCGAGGGGAAGAGCGAGAAGTCGAAAAAGGCCCAGAACCAGCCGACGAAGAACATCACTTCGGACGCGATGAACAGGATCATGCCGTAGCGCAGGTGAAGCTGAACCACCGGCGTATGGTCGCCGGCATGGGCTTCCGATATGACATTGCCCCACCAGCTATACATGGTGAAGAGAACGCCCGCGAGGCCGATCAGAAACACCCAGCCGCCGGCCGGGCCGAACGCGTCAGGATGCATCCACATCACGCCGCCAAAGGCCATGACGAGCGCCGACATCGCGCCGAAGAGCGGCCAGATGCTGGGCGGAAGAATATGATAATCGTGGTTCTTGGCGCCGGCCATGGTGGTTTTCCCTGTCCCTCGGTTCGGTTTTTCGACTTTTGCCTTAGCTCGCCTTCCCATCCTGCTCAACAGGATAGAAGGTGTAGCTGAGCGTAATTTGCTGCGTATCCTTGTTATCGGGATCGTCGATGATTTTCGGATCGACATAATAGAGGACGGGCATCCGCACCTCCTGCCCCGGCTGCAAGGTCTGCTGGGTGAAGCAGAAACACTGAATCTTGGTGAAATAGGCGCCCGCCTGGGTCGGCGTGACGTTGAAGCTGGCCGTGCCCGACACCGGCTTGTCCGACATGTTCTTCGCGATGAAGATCGCCATCGACCTGGCGCCGACGGTCACCGTCTGGGTCGGCTGTTCCGGGTGGAATTGCCAGGGCATACCCGGCTGCACGTTGGAATCGAAACGGATCGACATGCTGTGGCCGGTCGCTTCGCGCACCTGGACGTCGGCGGCGGCGCGCTGGGTGGTGCCGCCGAAACCGGTCTGTTCGCAGAAGATGCGGTAGAGCGGCACCGACGCGAAGCCGAGCGCGAGCATGGCGAGGCCGACGACGAACATCGCCGCCATCGTCCGGCGGTTGCGGCGATCCCGGTCGAAGGGCGAAGGGGGCAAAGTCGCCATCATATCGCGTGGCTCGCGCCGATCTTCGCCAGGGTGATGGCGAAGAACAGGATCACCAGCGCGCCCAGCAGCAGGCCGGTGACGATGGAGCGCGATTTCTGGCGCGCGCGGATCTGTTCCAGTTCCTCCGGCGTCATGCGAACACCCAGCGGTCGACGACGACCGCGCCGAAGAGAAGGAAGAGATAGAGAATGGAATATTTGAACAGCCGCCTTTCGGGCTGCATCAGCGCGGGATCGCTTTCGCGCCGACGATAGACCTGAAAGGCGAAGACGGCGAACAACGCAGTGCCCAGCAGCGCCGCCGTGCCATAGATCGGCCCGGTCAGGCGCAGCAGCACCGGCGCCATCGCCGCGACCGCCATGATCGCGGTGTAGAACCAGATCTGGCGGCGGGTGGCGACTTCGCCCGACACGACCGGCAGCATGGGGATGCCCGCAGCGGCGTAATCGGTCTTCACGAACAGGGCGAGCGCCCAGAAATGCGGCGGCGTCCAGAAGAAGATGAGGCAGAAGAGCGCGATGGGCAGCGCGGTTATGTCGCCCGTCACCGCCGCCCAGCCGATGACCGGGGGGAAGGCCCCCGCCGCGCCGCCGATGACGATATTCTGCGCCGTCCGGGGCTTCAGCCAGATGGTGTAGACGATGACATAGAACAGGATCGAGACGGCCAGCACGGCGGCGGCGACCCAGTTGGTCGCCATGCCCATCAGGATGACCGAAAAAACGCCGAGGCCAACGCCGAAATGCAGCGCCGACTGGCGATCCATGCGCTTGTCGGGCAAGGGTCGCCGGGCGGTGCGCTTCATCAGCGCGTCGATGTCGGCTTCATACCATTGGTTGAGCGCGGCCGCAGCGCCCGCGCCCACGGCGATGCACAGGATCGCGGTGAAGGCCAGCACCGGGTGAATATGGCCCGGCGCCGCCAGCAGGCCGCACAGGCCGGTGAACACGACCAGCGACATCACGCGCGGCTTCGTCAGCGCGACGAAATCCCGCCAGTGGGCGGGCATGGTGGCGTGGTTCATGGTCACGGTCGTCATATCATTCCATCCGAAAGACAGGCGGGGGCGAGCCGACAGCCCGCCCCCGATCATCGTTCGTCAGCGCGGATCAGTGATGCGGGGCATCCTCGATCACGGGCAGGGTTTCGAACTGGTGGAAGGGCGGCGGGCTGGACAGGGTCCATTCCAGCGTGGTCGCGCCTTCGCCCCACGGGTTGCCGGCCGCCTTCCTGCCCGCAGCGAGCGACCAGAAGACGTTGATGAAGAAGATCACCATGCCGACAGCCATGATTTCATAGCCGAGGCTGGCGACGCCGTTCCACTTGGCGAAGGCTTCCGGATAATCGGGGTAGCGACGCGGCATGCCCGACAGGCCCAGGAAGTGCATCGGGAAGAACAGCAGGTTCACGCCGACGAAGAACACCCAGAAGTGGAGCTGGCCGAGGAACTCGTTGTACATCCTGCCCGACATTTTCGGGAACCAGTAGTAGAAACCGGCGAACAGCGAGAACACAGCGCCGAGGCTGAGCACATAATGGAAGTGGGCGACGACATAATAGGTGTCGTGCAGCACGTCGTCGACGCCGCCATTGGCGAGCACGACGCCGGTCACGCCGCCGACCGTAAACATGAAGATGAAGCCCAGCGCCCAGACCATCGGGGTCTTGAACGACATGGAGCCGCCCCACATGGTCGCGATCCACGAGAAGATCTTGATGCCGGTGGGCACCGCGATGACCATCGTCGCGGCGGTGAAATACATCTTCACGTTCACCGACATGCCGGTGGTGAACATGTGGTGCGCCCACACGACGAAGCCGACAACGCCGATCGCGACCATGGCGTAGGCCATGCCGAGATAGCCGAAGACGGGCTTGCGGCTGAAGGTCGACACGATCTGGCTGACGATGCCGAAGCCCGGCAGGATCATGATATACACTTCGGGATGGCCGAAGAACCAGAACAGATGCTGGTAGAGTTCCGGATCGCCGCCGCCGGCCGCATCATAGAAGGTCGTGCCGAAATTGCGGTCCGTCAGCAGCATGGTGATCGCGGCGGCCAGAACGGGCAGCGCGAGCAGCAGCAGGAAGGCGGTGACCAGCACCGACCAGACGAACAGCGGCATTTTGTGCAGGGTCATGCCCGGCGCGCGCATGTTGAAGATGGTGGTGATGAAGTTGACCGCGCCCAGGATGGAGCCGGCGCCCGCGATGTGCAGCGACAGGATGGCCATGTCGACCGCCGGACCCGCCGAACCGCTGGTCGACAGCGGCGCATAGACGGTCCAGCCGGTGCCCGCGCCATAGCCGGTGCCGCCGGGCACGAAGGCCGAGCCGAGCAGCAGCAGGAAGGCGGGGATGAGCAGCCAGAAGCTGATATTGTTCATGCGCGGGAAGGCCATGTCGGGCGCGCCGATCATGATCGGCACGAACCAGTTGCCAAAGCCGCCGATGATGGCGGGCATGACCATGAAAAACACCATGATGAGGCCGTGCGCGGTGATGAGCGCGTTCCACAGGTGATAGGCCTGGTCGAGCGAGGCCGGTTCGGCGCCCATCAGCGAATGCTGGATATTGGCCCAGCCCTGAAGATACTGGATGCCGGGCTGCGCCAGTTCGACGCGCATCAGGCCCGAAATCGCGCCGCCGACGACGCCGGCGAAGATCGCGAAGATGAGGTAAAGGGTGCCGATATCCTTGTGGTTGGTCGACATGAACCAACGCTGGAAGAAGGCGGGCTTGTGATCGGCGTCGTGATCATGGGCATGATCATGCGCGTGATCGGCGGTAATGGTGGTCATGGTTTCCCTGCCCCTACATCAAAGCTTGGCGGAGGCGGCGCCCTGCGGCGCGGCCTGGGCGGTCTTGGCGGGCGCCTTGGCGGCATCGGCCGTGGCGGCGGGCGCCGCAGTTGCGGCTGGCGCCGCTCCGGGCAGCTTGCCGCCCTGCGAAAGCACCCACTGGTCGAACTGGGCCGGGGGCAGCGCCTCGATCGCGATCGGCATGAAGCCGTGGCGCGCGCCGCACAGTTCCGAACACTGGCCGTAATAGACGCCCGGCTTCTCGATGGTGAAGCTCTTTTCATTCAGGCGGCCCGGCACGGCGTCCATCTTCACCCACAGCGAGGGGATGGCGAAGCTGTGGATCACGTCGGCGCCGGTGATGATCAGCTTGATCGGGCGACCGGCGGGCAGGACGAGGCGGTTGTCGACGGCCAGAAGGTTCGGCTCGCCATTTTCCAGCGCCTTTTCGGGGGGCAGCAGGTTCGAGACGAATTCGGGAATGCCCGCGTCCGGATATTCATAGCCCCAATACCATTGGTAACCCGTGACCTTGACGGTCAGCGCATCCTTGGGCGCGGGCTTGTACTGATCGGCGAGCAGGCCGATGGAGGGCACCGCGATCACCAGCAGGATCAGCACCGGAACGACGGTCCAGAGCACTTCGATCAGCGTGTTGTGCGCGGTCTTCGAAGGATTGGGGTTGGCGGCCCGGCGGAAGCGGATCATCACGAAGATCATCAGCAGCAGCACGAAGATCGAGATGATGGTGATGATCGGCAGCAGCAGCACGTCGTGCAGCCAGCGGGCGGTGTGGCCGGTGGGGCTGAACTGTTCCTGCAGCGTGATTTCGCCCGGGCTGGGCATGCCGACGCCTTCGGTCGGCTTCATGCGCGGCGGGGCGGCGACGGTCGCGGCCTTTGCATCCGGCGCGGCTTCTGCGGCATTGGCCGCTTCTTCGGCGGCGGGGGCCGCGGCGTTGGCCGATTCGACCGGCGCGGCGGCGGCGGCGTTATCCTGCGCCAGCGCCATGTTGTTCATCGCCATGGCTGGCGCGAAGGCCAGCAACCCGGCGAGAACGAGCGATTTCACCTTCATCATAAGCGTCTCGATACCCCGTATCCCCTAGGCGCCTCCTCGGGCGAAAGGGCGCGCTTCATGCGTCATTTCCCCCACCCGGTCGGACTGCCGCGGCTTATAGGCACAGATTTTGACAGGCCTCAAGCCATTGTGGAGCAGATTTTCTTCCCGGTTGCAACGATCCGCGCCCCCGCCTATTCCGCTGCCCGCGCACGGATGCGCCACAACAGGAAGCAATGGGCATGACCGACGAGGAAGTATTGGCGGAATTCAGGGCGGCCGGCGCGCTGCTGGAGGGGCATTTCATCCTTTCTTCCGGCCGGCGGAGCGCCAATTATCTGCAATGCGCGCGCGTGCTGATGAATCCGGAGCGCGCGGCGCGGCTGGCGCTGGCGACGGTGCAGAAAATGCCCCGCGAACTGCGGCAGGAGATTGACGTCGTCGTTTCGCCCGCCATGGGCGGCATCATCATCGGCCATGAAATCGGCCGCGCGCTGGGCAAGGACGCGCTGTTCCTGGAGCGGCCGGAGGGCGTTTTCGAACTGCGCCGGGGCTTTGCATTGCAGCCGGGGCAGAAGGTGCTGATGGTCGAGGACGTGGTGACGACCGGCCTGTCGTCGCGCCAGGCGATCGAAGCGGTGGCGGCGGCGGGCGGCGAAGTGATCGCGGAGGCCGCGCTGGTCGACCGGTCGGCGGGCGAAGTCGAGCTGGGCGTGCCCTTCTATCCGCTCGTCAGCATCAATTTCCCCGTCTATGATGCCGACAACCTGCCCCCCGCCCTGGCCGCCCTGGAACCGGAAAAGCCGGGTAGTCGTAAAAATTGAAGCAATGCAAGAATTGAGGCCATGATGCCGCCGATCCCGCTGCGCCTGGGCGTGAATATCGACCATGTGGCGACCATCCGCAACGCGCGCGGGGGCGCCCATCCCGATCCCGTCAAGGCCGCGTTGCTGGCGGTGAAGGCGGGCGCGGACGGCATCACCGCCCATCTGCGCGAGGATCGCCGGCATATTCGCGACGAGGATATCGCGACGCTGATGGCGGCGCTCAATGTGCCGCTCAACCTGGAGATGGCGGCGACCGGCGAGATGCTGGAGATCGCGCTGCGCCACCGGCCCCATGCCGCCTGCATCGTGCCCGAACGGCGCGAGGAGCGCACGACCGAAGGGGGCCTCGACGCCGCCGGGCAGATCGAGGCGCTCGGCCCCATCGTCGCGGCGCTGAACGAAAGCGGCGTTCGCGTCAGCCTGTTCATCGAGCCCGATCCGGCGCAGATCGAGGCGGCGATCCGCCTGAAAGCGCCCGTGGTCGAGTTCCACACCGGCCGTTACGCCCATGTGAGCGGCGCGGCGCGGGCGGAGGAGTTGCGCCGCATCGCCGACGCCGCCGCGCTGGCGGCCAAGAACGGGATCGAGCCCCATGCGGGCCATGGCCTGACCTATGACAATGTCGGGCCGGTCGCGGCGATTCCGCAGGTCGCCGAGCTGAACATCGGCCATTTCCTGATCGGCGAGGCGATTTTCGACGGGCTGGAGGGCGCGGTCCGCGAAATGCGGCGGCAGATGGACCTGGCGCGGTGAGCTTTGCTGAACATCCTCCCCTGCAAGGGGAGGGGGACCGCCAGCGAGGCTGGCGGTGGTGGGGTATCCCGCTATCGGGAGGGCGACACCCCTCCGTCGCCCCTTCGGGCCGCCACCTCCCCTTTCAGGGGAGGATGGTCCTTTGATCATCGGCCTGGGGTCCGACCTGTGCAATATCGAGCGGATCCAGCATTCGCTCGACCGGTTCGGGGATCGTTTCGTGCAGCGCGTGTTTACCGAGGTCGAGCAGGCCAAGGCGGCGCGGCGGCCGCTGACCCGCGCGGGGACGCTGGCGAAAAGATTTGCGGCCAAGGAGGCCTTTTCCAAGGCGGTGGGCACGGGGTTCAGGGCCGGGGTGTTCATGCGCGACATCGGCGTCGTCAACGCGCCGTCGGGCGCGCCGACGCTGGCGCTCACCGGCGGGGCGAAGGCGCGGCTGGACGCGATGACGCCGGCGGGCCATGAAGCCGTCATTCACCTGACCCTGACCGACGATCATCCCTGGGCGCAGGCCTTTGTCGTGATCGAAGCCGTCATCATCGAAGCGCGACCTTTATGACAGCAGACCATCCCGACGACGCCGCACCCGACAGCGTTGACAGCCCGGCCGAAAAGGCCCCGGCCGTCAACTGGTGGCATGAGGCGAAAAGCATCGCGCTGCTGATCCTGGCGGTGCTGGCCTTCCACAGCTTTGTCGCCAAGCCTTTCTACATCCCGTCGGAATCGATGATGCCGGTGCTGCTGAAGGGCGACCGGCTGGTGGTGAGCAAATTCCCCTATGGCTGGTCCTATGTCTCGCCCAGTTTCCATCCCCTGCCCTTCATCAAGGGGCGGGTTTTCGGGCGGTTGCCGCAGCGGGGCGACATCGTCATCGCGTCGCCCGCCAACCGGCGCGAGGATTATATCAAGCGCGTCATCGGCCTGCCCGGCGACATTATCGAGGTGCGCGGGGGGCAGGTGGTGCTGAACGGCGAGCCGATCCGGCAGAAGGCTTTGAAGCCCCTGCGCATCCCGGTCGACGCCAACAGCTCCTGCCCGCCGGAGCAGTTCCCCGGCGCGCTGGTGACCGACCGCAGCGGGCGGGAGTGGTGCGAACTGCCGGTGCGGCGGGAGATTTTGCCCAATGGCAAAACCTATCTGACCATCGACGTGGGGCCGAGCGCGTTCGACTGGTATGGGCCGGTGCGGGTGCCCGCGAACCATGTGTTCCTGATGGGCGACAATCGCGACAACAGCGCCGACAGCCGCGCGCCGCTGGACGAAGGCGGGCTGGGCGGGCCGGTGCCGTGGGAGGCGATTGGCGGGCGGGCGGAGTTCCTGACCTTCTCGCTCGACGGGACGACGGGGTGGAACCCGGTGAGCTGGTGGCGCTCGCTGCGCGGCGGCCGCGCGGGCGACAGCCTGCGCCCGGCGAGTTACGAGGAATGAGGGCGCGTTTCGCGCTCTGAAAAAGGCACGGAAAAAGGCCGCCCGGACGGTCCGGGCGGCGCGGTAACCGGCGACCCGCCCCGCGGTGTCGGTGATCCGGCTTCAGTCTGTTCTCAGCCATCCAGCCAGGCTGGGATGATGTTTTACAGTCAGTGCATGACGGAACCGGCCCGCTGTCCCACGAGGGGGACGGGAACCAGGCTCCGGCCCGGCCAGATGGCCCTTATGGGTCCGTTGTCGCCATGCCCCCGGCATCGGCGCTCCCCCGTCACGGGAAGGCGGACAAGACAAAGTGTCGCGACGCGCAGCCCCGTGCGGCGATCAACCCGTGGAGCGTGGCGAAGGGGTTACACCGGGGGCGGGGGTGTAGGACAGGGAATTTTTTTTGGGGGGTGCGCAAATGGCCATTTTGCGCCAGTTCCGGTCATGGGAGGAGATACCTCGATTATTTAAAAGCGGACATCGGTTGGGCACCATCTGTACCGACCTCCAGCGCACTCCAAGAAGATTACAAGCAAGTCAACTTGAGTGATCAAAAATACATTTCTCAAGATTTCACTTCCGCTGCAAATTTGTCAAAATTCTCTTTCTGTAAATTGGCAATGGAAGCAATAATTCCGACAAATCCAGGTACAGTTTTTTCTACAGTTTCATTGGATATGCGGTTGCGAGAAAAAGCATTCTCCAAGTGGCTGCTCAAAGGTAATATTACATCTACGATCGGATACCAAAGTTCCTCCGCCTTATCAGGGCTAATATTTTTTGAAAAGTGAAGATCCGACTTATTGGCGATAGAGCGACCCAGTACCGTTTCCATGCACTGGGCTATTACGTGAACTAGTAAAAATGATGCGCCTTTTTTTGATAAGAATTCTAAAGCAGATTTCTCGACATTTGTCATAGATTCTAAATCTGATTTTTGCTTCTGAACAAGTTCAATTTTTCTTTTGTTGATTGCATCTAGTAGAGAATAGCAAAAAACAATATGCCGAGCAGTCGTTCTATCTGTAAATATCCTGCGGTAATTTTTTTCGTTGGTCCATAGTTCAGATTTCTTGTCATACGCTGTGACTGGATCACCGTGAAATGCTGCTAAAGATTGACCAACAGTGTAAGAAGGCAATGTAAATTTACTTCTCTTAATCGCATCGCTTGCGCCTCCGCGACGGCCCCCTTCATAATCTGCATCCGGGATCGAATCAAATTCGGTCCGCAGCCTATCTTGAATTGCATCAGTGCTTCTAAAATCAGCCGCTTGCAATTTGTTTTGCGAATTGTTGTATCTAACAACATTTTCAACCAGAACTTCTTTGGACGCTTTAACGAAGCGCATCGCCACTTGGAGCGATGGGTCCATGGTTTGAGAAATGCTTGAAAGTGAGCCGGTCGTCTGAGCACCATTGACAATTGATAAGCCTGTAATAGTCAATTTTTGTCCATTTCGCCCACGCTTGCCTATTTTGTAGTCAAGAACAAGGGCGGTGATTCCATTGTTATACACGTAAAAGTTACCGGGCTCTGCAAGAGCAGTGGTTTTAATCCCATTATTTATGTTGCTGTCGCTATCTCGCGATCCAAGGTATCCTCGGAGATTTGCAGAAAACAAGTCCGTCTTATATTTGTGATATAGTTGATTAAGCCATTCACCTTTTACCGTAGTCATTATTGATGACCACTCTGATCCCGCCACTTCAACCGCAGCCGGAATCATTGTTTCGATGACATCAGTAACAATTACGGTACGTTCAGCTTGATTGTACAGCCTCTCGAGCTCAATCCGACAAACTTCCTGAGCAAAAATGGCAATATCAGAACCATAATTATAAGTGTTAAGAGCAGAACGAGCAGACTGTTCGACAGCCTGCAACTCCTTAATGACATTTTCTGAACCAGGAAGGTTATGTACGTACCAAATGTAAAACTGTTTAACTTCACCAGCACTAATTGCGGAACGAAGTTCGTCGGCACGCCCCTTTAAACCGTCAGGAAGGATATCTAGTGGTTGCGTCAATAACCATGCTATAGCCGTATTTAAATCTGAAGCTTTATTTGAAGGAGCAGAATCCTTGTATGTTCTCGCTAGGTAACATTGCGCTAAAACGGCAATCTCGCGCTCTTTGTCGACATAAATGACATCGCATTTCTTATCGTCTCCGCCCCCGGTAATTGCCTCACTTACGATTGCCCGGATATCATCCAGACCAAACCGCAAGTTTAGTGCAAAAACGCCAATACTATCGTCCGAAAGTGCATAATTTGAGCGCATTACTTCGAATGCTGCTTCCCAACCTGCTGATGCGGCGCTGGTCATGTATCCCCCTCGTTTCCAGTTTGGGGGTGTTAAAGCCGAATTACGCACTAGGCGCAACACGAAGGGGAGGCGCGGAGACGTAGGCTTTTTGTCCGGTATCGGCAGCAGCTTTCTCTAAGCTGACATTCCAGTATCGGCCCTCGTCCCCTGCTCCCGACGGCACAAACCAATGATGCGCGCAAGCTCCCCACCGCCCCCCAAACAAAAAAAGGGGCCGACTGGCGGGCCCCTTTTTCGGTTTGCGGTGGTGGCGGGATCAGTTGGCGGGTTGCGGCGCGCCCTGTTGCATCTGTTGCTGCATCTGCATCAGTTCCGCGCGCGATTTGAATTCGTGCATGGTGACGTCGAACACCAGCACCGAACCGGCGGGGATCGGGCCGGCCTGCTGGTCGCCATAGCCGAGTTCCGGCGGGATCCACAGGCGGTATTTGCCGCCCTTCTTCATCTTTTGCAGCCCTTCGGAAAAGCCGGGGACGACGCCGTCGATGGGCATCGGAACCTGCGGATTTTCGTCGAACACGGTGCCGTCGAGCAGGCTGCCCTTGTAGCCGACCAGGGCGACGTCGCTCGACGTCGGGCTGGGGCCGGTGCCTTCCTCGATCACCTGATATTGCAGGCCGCTGGGCGTCGTGATGACGCCTTCTTCCTTCGCATGGGCGGCGAGGAAGGCGGCGGGCGACGCGGCGACGCCCTGCTGCCCGGCCCAAGCGAGGCCCCCGGCGCACGCGGCGATGGCGGCGACGCCGATCCACAGGCGGGTCAGCGACCCCTTGGCGATGGGACGAAGCGGAACAGCCGTTACGGACATGGCGAGGCGCCCTTATATGGTGCGGAGGAAATCAGTCAGGGACCGGGGCGCGCGCGGGGCCGCCCCGGACGGCCGTCAGCTTACTTGACGCCGTCGCGCTCGGCGCGCTTGCGCTCCAGCTTGCGGGCGCGGCGCACGGCGGCGGCCTTTTCACGGGCGCGCTTTTCCGAGGGCTTTTCGTAGTGACGACGCAGCTTCATCTCGCGATACACGCCCTCGCGCTGCAGCTTCTTCTTGAGCGCGCGCAGGGCCTGGTCGACATTGTTGTCGCGAACGATGATTTGCATAAGCCAGTCAATCTCCAGTCAAAAACGGTAAGCCCGCCGGAAAAACCTTTCAGTTCCGACAGGCCAGCCGAAAGCATAAATCCTGATTCGGCGCGGGCGAGGCCCATGCCATGTGGGCGGCGCCCTATCAGCAGAGTCGCGCGATTTCAACCCAAAAGCCGCAAGGGTCGACATGGCGGCCGGATTGGCGGATAAGGGCGGTTATAACAGGACGATATGCAGGAGAGAAGGCCATGGCGACCGCGATCAGGGCGGCGGCGATGAGCGATGCCGAGCGCGACGCGCGGCGACAGCTTGCCGCCTGTTACCGGATATTCGACCATATGGGCTGGTCCGAACTCATCTACAACCACATCACGCTGCGCGTGCCGGGGGAGGAGAACGCCTTTCTCATCAACCCTTTCGGCCTGCATTATAGCGAGGTGACGGCGTCGAACCTGGTGAAGATCGACATTGACGGCCATGTGCTGGACGGGAGCGGCGCGGCGGTCAACCGGGCGGGGTTCGTGCAGCACAGCGTGTTTCATCGCCATGTGCCCGACGCCCATTGCATCATCCACACCCACACGACCGCGGGCATGGCGGTGAGCGCGACGAAAGAGGGGCTGACGCCCACCAATTTCTATGCGGCGGGCTTCATCGGCCGAATCGCCTATCATGATTTCGAAGGGGTGACGGTGCGGCCGGAGGAAGGCGCGCGGCTGATCGAGCATCTGGGCGACAGGCGGGTGATGATGCTGCGCAACCATGGCACGCTGGTGATGGCGGACAGCCTGCCCAAGGCGTTCCTGATGCACTGGATGCTGCAACGCGCTTGCGAGGTGCAGGTGGCGACGGGCGCGGCGGGGACGCCGGTGGCGATCCCGCCCGACGTGATCGCCGTGCACCAGCGCGACCTTTCCGCCGTGCAATTGCCGACGGGGCCGGGCGTGCCGGATTTCGAGGCGATGGTGCGGGTGATCGACCGGCGGGACCGAAGCTGGCGGGATTGAGGGGGGTTAGGGGAGCGGCATCAGTTTGTCGTCGCCGGAATCCTGTCGCCGCATGAGACCCCAGCCTGCGCTGGGGTGACGGTTGGGGGCCGGGGTGACGATTGGGGGGCTGGGGTGACGGTTGGGGGCTAGGGTGACGGTTGGGGACCTGGGGCGACGGCATCCCTTATTTCGTCATGCCGCCTCCCTCGTCATGCCAGCGAAGGCTGGCATCTGCGGCGATCATGCGCGACACAGGAGCCATGGCGCGCGGCGGCTACACCTATTGCATGACCAACAAGGCCAGAGGCGTGCTGTACATCGGCGTCACCGCCGATCTGGCCGCGCGGATCGCCCAGCACCGGGACGGCACGGGATCGGCCTTTTGCCGGAAATATGGGCTGACGCGGCTGGTTCTGGCGGAAGCGCATGAGGACATCACACTCGCGATCGCGCGCGAAAAGGCGCTGAAGGCCTGGAAGCGGGAATGGAAAATCCGGTTGATCGAGGAGAGCAATCCGGACTGGCGCGATATTTCCGACCTCGTCATTTAGCCGCATGGGGCTTGTAATGGCCTGAGACCCCAGCCTGCGCTGGGGTGACGATTGGGGGGCTGGGGTGATGAATGTGGGGGCTTGAGTGATAAATGTGAGGGCGGGGATGATGGCACCCCGCAGTCTCGCTCGTCATGCCAGCGAAGGCTGGCATCTCGGGCCGTGTTGCGCGACAAAGCTGGACCCCGGCTCAGGGCCGGGGCGACGAAGGGGGCGGGTCTAGCCCTCGCCCTCCCCCTCCGGGCGGCCCTTGAAGCCTTGGGCGACGACATACCATTCGACGCTGCCCTTGCGGCTGGCGGGCGGTTTGGCGTGTTTGACGGCGGTGAAATGTTTCTTGAGGACGGCGAGCAGGTCGGCGTCGGTGCCGCCGGCGAACACCTTGGCGACGAAGGCGCCGTTCTTGCGCAGATTTTCGACCGCGAACCAGGCGGCGGCCTCCACCAGGCCCATGGTGCGCAGATGGTCGGTCTGGGCATGGCCGACGGTGTTCGCCGCCATGTCGGAAATGACGAGGTCGGGCGCTTCGCCCAGCGCGTCGCGCAGCATGGCGGGCGCCTTGTCGTCCATGAAGTCCATTTCGAACAGGGTGACGCCGGGGATGGGATCGGTGGGCAGCAGGTCGATGCCGACCACCTGCGCCTTGGGCGCGAGCTTGCGCACCACCTGCGCCCAGCCGCCCGGCGCTACCCCCAGGTCGACGACGGCGCGCGATCCGCGCACGAAATGGAATTTCTCGTCCAGTTCGATGAGCTTGAAGGCGGCGCGGCTGCGCCACCCCTCCGCCTTCGCCTTGCGGACATAGGGGTCGTTGAGGTGGCGTTCAAGCCAGCGGGTGGACTGGGCCGTCCGCCCTTTCGCGCTCTTGACCCGGATCTTGCCGGGGCCCCCGCCCCTCATGAGCGGTCGCGATCCATCAGGCCGCGCAATATGCCTTCGCGAATGCCGCGATCAGCAACGCCCAGACGCTGGGCGGGCCAGATGTCGAGGATGGATTCGAGGATGGCGCAGCCCGCCACCACCAGATCGGCCCGCTCCGCGCCGATGCAGGGCAGTTTCTGCCGTTCGGCAAGCGGCATGGCGGCAAGGCGCGAGGAAATGTCGCGCATCGAGCCGGTGGGGACGATCAGGCCGTCAATCGCCTGCCGGTCATAACGGGGCAGGTCGAGATAGAGGCTGGCGAGCGTCGTCACCGTGCCCGACGTGCCGAGCAGGCGGATGTCGTCGAGGCCGCGCGGCAAGCGGCTGGCCAGCGGCGCAAAGGCGTCGGCCACGCGGGCGCGCATCCGGCCATAGGCGGCCAGCCGCTCCGCCGGGTCGCCATGGTCGAACAATTCGCTTTCGGTGAGCGAGACGACCCCCCACGGCGCGCTGACCCAGTCGACGATGCGCGGGGGCGCGCGGCCGTCCGCCTCCACCAGCACCAGTTCGGTCGAGCCGCCGCCAATGTCGAAGATGAGCGCGGGGCCGTTGCCCGGCTCCAGCAGCGCATGGCAGCCCAGCACGGCGAGCCGCGCCTCTTCCTGCGCGGTGATGATGTCAAGGGCGATGCCGGTTTCGCGGTAGACGCGATCAATGAAATCGGCTCCGTTGCTGGCGCGGCGGCACGCCTCCGTCGCGACCGAGCGGGCGAGGGTGACATGGCGGCGGCGCAGCTTGTCCGCGCAGATGGCGAGCGCGGCGATGGCGCGATCCACGGCCGCGTCGCTGATCCGCCCGGTCGCCGCCAGCCCTTCGCCCAGGCGCACGATGCGGGAAAAGGCGTCGACCACGACGAAGCCGTCAGCCGAAGGCTTGGCGATGAGGAGGCGGCAATTATTGGTGCCCAGATCAATCGCGGCATAGGCGCGGCGGCCGCGCGACAGGGCGGAGGCCGGGACGGAGCCCGACGTTGATAACGCCGCATTGGAGTGCGCCTTCCCCTTGTCCACGCGCCCGCGCGGCCGGGAAGCCCCCTGTTGCTGCGGCGATGGGCGGCTGTGCTGCACCATGGCCCTTTGAACTCGCTTCTTCTTCGCCAGCCCCGGTTTACGCGGCTGGAACTTGGGACCAAGTCTAGGCAGGTCGGGCGCGATACGCAAGACGGGGGGAAGGACGGGGTGGGACACGAAACCGCAGGCTGGAAAAGCTTATGGCTGTGGGGGAGCGTCGTATAGCGGCCCAACGCCCCAGGTCGGCGGAAGATCGAGATCAGCCTGATCACACCATGTAAGGCGTCCGACCTTGTAAGCATCACTCTCGACAAGTTCAAAATGGACTGCCTGCATGGCCAGCATAAGTGCCTGAAGGCCGTCTTCCCCGCACGCATAGCTGCGAACCTCTCGTTCCGGCCATCCAATGGCATAACGGCACTGAAACCAGCCTTCCGGTGCCCTCGATGGCGCGAAAAAGCAGACGATCAACTCACCGCCATCAAGCTCAAACCTGCGTTCCACGAATAGCGTTTCGGTCATCAGCCCTCCTTCATCGCGAACAAGTCTGACATAGGGCTCAGGGAGCGGCAACTTTTATGAGTTCGCGGCTTAGTAAGGCATCAGCGCGGCGGCGATCCAGCGGTCTTCGGCGCGCAGCACGCCCCAGGCGCGGGCGGCGGCGCGGCTGTCCATCACTTCGACGCCGATGTCGCGGGCCTCGAGGGCGCGGACGAGGGCGCGGGGCGGCTGGACAAGGCCAGCGCCCGTGCCGATCAGCAGAAATTCGGGCGGGCGGTCGAGCGCGAACAGGGGCGCAAGCGCCGCTTCGTCCAGCAGGGTCGCGGCGGCAGGCGCATCCCACGCCATGGCGCTTTGCGGGGTGAGCAGCAGCCCGCCGGGGAAAACATCGTCGCGGACGCGAAAGCCATGGCCGGTAAAGCCGGTGACGATGGGCCCCTGCCCGGCGTCGTCGCGGCGCAATTCCATGCCGGTGCGGCGTGGTCCGCCTTCGGACGGTCCGGTCAGGGCTTGGCTCCGTCGGTCGGCCCCATGCGTTCGGCCTGGGCGGCGATGCCCTTGCCCTTCGCCTCGCCCACCGGATGGGGCTTCAGCCCCAAAGTGATGAGCAGCGAGGAGGAGACATAGACCGACGAATAGGTGCCCACGATAATGCCCAGCATCATCGCGGCGGTGAAGCCGCGCAGCACATGGCCGCCAAAGAGCAGCAGCGCGCCCAGCGCCAGCATGATGGTGACCGAGGTCATCACCGTGCGCGGCAGGGTTTCGTTGACCGACAGGTCAATGAGCGCCTTCATGTCCATCTTGCGATATTTGCGCATATTTTCGCGGATGCGGTCGTCGATCACCATCTTGTCGTTGATCGAATAGCCGACGATGGTCAGCACCGCAGCGACGATGTTGAGGTCAAACTCCAGTTGCGTGACGGCGAAGAAGCCCAAAGTCATCAGCACGTCGTGCACGATCGCGACGAAGGTCGACACGCCGAACTGCCATTCGTAGCGGAACCAGGAGAAGACGGCGATGCCGATCACCGCCAGCATCACCGCCAGCACGCCGGTCTGGATGAGTTCGCCCGAAACCTTGCCCGACACGGTGTCGTAGCGGGAGAAGGTGACGCCGGGGAATTGCGCCTCCATGGCGTGGCGGGTCTTTTCAACGACGGCGTTGGCCGCGCCCGCGCCGCCCTGTTCGGGGAGCGGCAGGCGGATCTGAACCGTCTTGTCATCGCCGAACTGTTGCAGCGAGCTTTCGCCGACCTTCAGCGCGGCGATGGTCGAGCGCACCTTGTCGGTTTCCACCGCCTGCGGGAATTTCGCCTCGATCATCAGGCCGCCGACGAAATCGACGCCCATGTTGAGCCCGCGATAGGCGGTCGCGCCAACGGCGAGCACCGTCAGCAGCATGGTCAGCGCAAAGGCCCAGTGCCGGATCGCGACGAACCCGATATTGGTGTTGTCGGGGACGAGTTTGAGAAGTTTCATGGATCAGTCTCCCGCCCGGATCAGATAGTGATGTCGCTCGGCCGCTGCGTGCGCAGCCAGTGCGCGGCGAGCAGGCGGGTGAAGGTGACGGCGGTGTAGACGCTGGTCGCGATGCCGATCAGCAGCACGATGGCGAAGCCCTTGACCGGGCCGGAGCCCAGCGCCAGCATGATGCCGCCCGCGATGGCGTGGGTGACGTTGGCTTCGAAGATGGTGCGGCTCGCTTCCTTGTAGCCGAATTCGATGGCCTGCACGACGCCGCGCCCGCGCCGCCTTTCCTCGCGGATGCGTTCGTAGATCAGGACGTTGGCGTCGACCGCCGTGCCGATGGTCAGCACGAAACCGGCGATGCCCGGCAGGGTGAGCGTGGCGCCCAATATGCCCATGACGCCCAGGATGACGAGCACGTTGATGGCGACGGCGATGTTCGCATAGACGCCGAACCGGCCATAGCTGACGAACATGAAGGTCGCGACCGCGACCACCGCGATGATCGAGGCGAGCAGGCCCGCGCGAATCGAATCGGCGCCAAGGCCCGGCCCGACCGTGCGTTCCTCCACCACGGTCAGATCGACCGGAAGATTGCCCGATCGCAGCGCGATGGCGAGCTGGTTCGCGGTCTCCACGGTGAAGTTGCCGCTGATCTGCGCGCTGCCGCCCAGGATCGGCTCGTTGATGTTCGGGGCGGACAGCACCTTGCCATCCAGGATCATGGCGAAGGGACGGTTGACATTCTGGGTCGTGACCTGCCCGAATTTGCGGCCGCCCGCGCCATTGAAGCGGATGTTGACGACCGGGGCGTTGCTCTGCTGGTCATAGCCCTGGGTCGCGTCGGCCAGTTCCTCGCCCGACACCATGACCTGCCGCTTGACGGCGATCATCGGCACGCCCGACGGATTGTCGGGATAGGGCAGAACCTCGCTGCCCACCGGGGCGCGGCCCTGCGCCACTTCGGCCGGGTTCGCGGTCGTGTCGACCAGCTTGAATTCCAGCTTCGCGGTCTGGCGGAGCAAATCCTTCAGCGCCTTGGGGTCTTGCAGGCCGGGCACCTGCACGACGATGCGGTTGCCGCCCTGCTGCTGGATCGTGGGTTCGCGCGTGCCCATTTCGTCGATGCGCTTGCGGATCACCTCGGTCGCGACTTCCATCGCGCTCTTGACCGCATTGTCGATGCCCGCGCTGGTCGGGGTGACGACGATGGTGGAGCTGTTCACCACCTCGACATTGAAGTCGCGCTGGCCGGTGAGGCCCGCGCCCTGCGTGAGCGGGCGGATGCGCTCGACGGCGGCGTCGACCTGCGCGGGATCGCGCACCATGAAGCTCAATTTGCCGTCGCGCGCGGAAATATCGCCGATGGCGATGCGCGGATCGGCGCGGCGCAATTCGGCGCGGATCTGCTCCTCCATATTGGCGAGCCGCTGCTTCGCGACATCCTGCGTCGACGCCTCCAGCAGCAGGTGGCTGCCGCCCGACAGGTCGAGGCCGAGGTTGACGCGGGTGCGCAGCGATGCCGGCAATTGCTCCACCACCCGGTCGGGCAGGAAGCTGGGCACGGCGCACAATATGCCGATGATGAGCGGCAGCAGGATGAGGATGACGCGCCCGCGCGAAAAGGTGAGCATGGGTGGCCCCGGATCAGTCGTTGGCGGGCTTGGCGACCATCGGGTCGATGACGTCGGTCAGGGTGGACTTGACCGCCTTCACCTTCATACCCGGCGCCAGTTCGATATCGGCATAATGTTCGTCGACGCGCACGACCTTGCCCACCAGGCCGCCGCCGGTGACGACCTGATCGCCCTTCTTCACCGCCTCGATCTTGGCCTTGTGCTCCTTCATCCGCTTCTGCTGGGGGCGGATGAGCAGGAAATAGAACACGATGAAGATCAGGACCAGCGGCATCATCTGCATGATGACGCCCGCATTGGACGTCGTGGCGCCTGCGGCCTGGGCATAGGCGGGGGAAATGAGCATGGAGGAAAATCGCCTTCATTCTGACTGTGCAGAGCGCGCGCAGACGCCCCGGATCAAGGCCGCGCGGCTACCATAGTTGGGGGCGCGGTGGCAACAGCGCAACAAGCCGCATCATCGGCGCTTGCAACTTGGCCATCATCCTTCTATGAGCCGCCCTCCGGTCGGGACGTAGCGCAGCCTGGTAGCGCATCACACTGGGGGTGTGGGGGTCGGAGGTTCGAATCCTCTCGTCCCGACCAAATTATCGAATATTTGCAACGGGTTATGCGGGCAGCGAAAGCTGCCCGTTTCCGTACGTGCTGCGCTGTCTAGCGTATGTGTAGCAACGCCGCTAAACACTGCCCCCTTAGCTATTTGCGCTGAGGCCATCAGTTGCTTATTGCTGCTTCCAACGGTCCTGATGATCGGGGGAAGCAACTACATGATACTGGCAGCGCTACTCTTGGCTGAAACTCTCTCCAAGCCTGCTCCGGCATCGGACCATGTTGCGCCGTCGTCTGTAGTCACACAGAGAGCTTATGCCTCTTATATTGAGTGTTACGCCAAAGAAGCGTTCGATCGACGGCAGAACGATGGTTCCCCTGAATCTCGCATGATAGATGCCAAGGCCGCTTGCCAGGCAGAATACGACGCTGCCCTGGCTGCAATAATCAATGATGCCGATAAGAATGATGAAAGAGCACCAGTTGTAGCCCATGCTCGTGCTAGGCTGGACGAAGCCGATATCCGCATTTTAGAGATGCTGGTCCCAACCCCGCCAACCCGGTTAGCGCAGTTACCGATAAGGGGTATGGTTGGAGACTGGCGTTTAGGAGGCGGTGCGCTAGCCGTTCGTATGACGGTCCGTTACACAGACAAGCCTTCTATCGTCGGGACCCTTGAACCGAACGATACTACGATAACAACGCTGAACGCGAGCGGGCTTAGGTCTTGGGAGATCGTTCCAAACGAACGTGGAAGTGCCATTTTGCAAGCAACCTTTGCTGACGGCAGGGCGACCAAATATGCGCGCATACCATCGTCAGCAGGTGAAATGGATTTCATTAATGCCGCTGATTCTTTGGTCCAGCGATATGATATTTTGTTGGAAGATGGCGAGTTACTCATTCGGTGGGTAGAGAAAGATATGTCAGGTCAATTGCGTTTCCGTCGACAAATGCAAACCGGCTCAGAAATGGCGCCAAAATAGCCAGTTGCGCCAAGCTGCGAGCCAAGCCGGGTTGAGCGCGTCCGTCACCGCGCCATTTCCCATATCCGGTCCCGGCGCCACAGCCCCCAAACCCCTTCATCGTGCCAACGGCGGATGCAGTTCAGCACGACCGGCATGTCCCGGCTGTCAAACTGCCCCGCGTCGATGCCCGCTTGCGTGTCGGCTGCGAAGGCGTCGAACGACCCGTAAGCTGCCTCGAAGGGCGAGCGTGGGGCGATGCGTGCCTGTTCGAGCCGCTGGACGCGGGCAATGCCTGATACAGACTGGATGCAGGCAATGAGGGTGCGCGCCGTGTCTGCGTCCGACTTCCCCTCCGCCACGCCAATCAGGATTTGGTTCGCCTGCTCCGACAAGGGCCGGTCCGGGTCCAACTCGAACGCGACGCGCTCTGCCTGCGGCTTCAATGCTGGTGCGATGCGAGCAAGCGCGATGTTCGCTGCCTGCATGTCTCCCTCCAGCGCCCGGTCAGCGTTTGAAACCGCGCCATCGCTAGAACAGACACGGCTGATGGTCGCGCTCGCGCCATGCTACCATCCACGAGGGTTCGCCGTCAGCGAGCATATGCTTGCTCCCATGTCCCGTCGCGTTCCCATGCCCGCAGGGAAGCGACAACCGCCACCATATCACGCCAATCCCCACCCTACCCAAAAACCGCCGCCTTGCGTAAATGCCCATAGGCTTCGATCACGCTCTGGAGCCGGGTTTCGTGGGTGCGGTCGCCGCCATTGTGGTCGGGGTGATAGCGGCGCAGCAATTCTGTGTAGCGGGTGCGCAGCGCCTTGCGGTCGGCGTCGATGGGCAGGCCCATGATGTCGAGGGCGCGGCGGTCTTCCTTTGACAGGAATTGCCCGTCCTGCCGCATCTGGTTGTCGGCGCGCGCCTTCGCCACCCGTTCGCGGAAGCGCGCGCCGATGGCGTCGATGGGATCGGTGAAGTCCGACCATCTGGGCGGGGGGCTGGCGGCGTTGCTGGAAAAGGCGCGGGTTTCCCTTTCCCACCCGGCATAGGGGCGCTGGGCGGCGGTGATTTCCTCCGCGCTCATGCCGCTGAAGAAATTATAGCCCTGGTTGAATTCCCGCACATGGTCGAGGCAAAGCCAGCGCCAGCGCGGCCCGTCGCGTCCGCCCGTTTCGCCGTCTTGCGGCGGCGCGCGGAATTCGCCCGTTTCGGGACAGCCGGGGACGGCGCAGGGCCGGTCGCTTTCCACGCGGCCGTGGAAACGGTTGAAACGGCGGGTCGAAAAGGGGTCGCTGCTCAATTTTGCCCTGATGCATGATGACGGGGAGCCGCCTATATAGGGGCAATGACACAGCAAACCCAAGGCCCGGTGGCCACCGAAATCGAGGCGCGGCTGCGCGCGGCGCTGACCCCCGAACGCATCGCCGTGATCGACGACAGCGAAAAGCATCGCGGCCATGCGGGCCATGACGGGTCGGGGGAAAGCCATTTCACGGTCGAGATCGTGTCGGCGCGCTTTGCCGGGCAGAGCCGCGTCGCGCGGCAGCGGATGGTGAACGCGGCGCTCGCCGACCTGCTGCGCGAAAAAGTTCATGCGCTGGCCATCCGCGCCCGCGCGCCGGAGGAGGAGGCGGCATGAGCGGCCTCGACGATCTGGTCGTCCAGACGGTTGCGCCCACGACGCACAATCTGGGCGACTTTCGCGTCCATCGCACCCTGCCCGCCAAGGGGCGCACGATGGTCGGCCCGTTCATCTTCTTCGATCAGGCGGGGCCCGCCCTGCTGGAGCCGGACAAGGGCATCGACGTGCGCCCGCACCCGCACATCAACCTCGCCACCGTCACATATATGTATGAAGGCGCGTTCCTGCACCGCGATTCGCTGGGCAGCCAGCAGTTGATCGAACCGGGCGCGGTCAACCTGATGACGGCGGGCAAGGGCATCGTCCATTCCGAACGATCCCCCGCCGACGAGCGGGCGCGCAAGTCGAAACTGTCCGCCATCCAGACCTGGATCGCGCTGCCCGACGGGCGGGAGGAGATGGACCCGGCGTTCGAGCATGTGCCCGCCGAGGCGCTGCCCATCGTCGAATCGGGCGCGGCGCGGGCGCGCGTCATCATGGGGTCGCTGTGGGGGGCGAGCGCGCCGGTCACCACCTATGCCCAGACCATCTATGCCGACATCCAGTTGATGCCCGGCGGCGACATTCCCATCGATGCGGAGGCGGAAGAGCGCGCCATTTACGTGTCGGGCGGCGACGCGGCCATCGACGGGCTGATGCTGCAACCCCAGCAGCTTTATGTGCTGCGCCCCGGCGTGCGCGCCACATTGTCCAGCGTCGATGGCGGCCGGGTGGTGCTGTGCGGGGGCGAGGCCTTCGCCACCCCGCGCCATGTGTGGTGGAACTTCGTGTCCTCCTCCACCGACCGGCTGATGCAGGCGCGCGAGGATTGGGAGGCGATGCGCTTCCCGCTGATCCCCGGCGACGATCAGGAGTTTATCCCGATCCCGCAGGGGCGGCCCAAGACGATTTCCTGGCCCTGATGCGCGTCGGCCTGCTGGGCGGATCGTTCAACCCCGCCCATGGCGGGCACCGCGCCATATCGCTGTTCGCCATGCGCGCGCTGGCGCTGGACGAGGTGTGGTGGCTGGTGTCGCAGGGCAATCCGCTCAAAGCCCGCGCGGGCATGGCCCCGCTCTCCGCCCGGCTTGCCGAGGCGCAACGGGTCGCCCGCCGCGCGCCCATCCGCCCGACCGCGATCGAGGCGCGTCTGGGCACGCGCTATACGGTCGACACGCTGCGCGCGCTGACCCGGTGCTATCCGCGCAACCGCTTCATCTGGCTGATGGGATCGGACAATCTGGCCCAGTTCAGCCAGTGGCGGAACTGGCGCGGGATCGCCCGGCAAATGCCCATTGCCGTGATCGCCCGTCCGGGTTATGATAGCGACGCCCGTGGCTCATCGGCCATGAGCTGGCTGCGGCGCTTCGTCCGGCCCGCGCGCCAGAGTGCAGACTGGACGGATTGGAGACCGCCGGCGCTTGTGCTTTTGCGCTTTCGCCCTGATCCAAGATCGGCGACCCTGCTTCGGCAGGCGGACCCCCTCTGGCATCGCGAATTTAGTGAAACGCGTGTGCGCGATCCGCTCACGCGCCGGATGACTGTCTAGAATGGAGCTTTTTTGACCAGACCCCAGCCCGCCAACGACACGGCCCATGCGGCCGAATCCGTTGCCGCCCTGCACGCCCTTGTCCTTCAGTCTCTCGACGACGACCAGGCGCAGGAAACCATCACCATCCCCCTTGAAGGCAAGAGCAGCATCGCCGATCATATGGTGATCGCGAGCGGCCGTTCGTCGCGCCAGGTCGCGTCGATGGCGCAGAAGCTGGCCGAGCGGATCAAGCAGGCCACCGGCCGTTCGGCCCGGATCGAAGGGCTGCCGGTCGCCGACTGGGTGCTGATCGACGCGGGCGACGTGATCGTCCACCTGTTCCGGCCGGAAGTGCGCAGCTTCTACAATCTGGAACGCATGTGGGGCTTTGTCGACGCGCCGGTCGCCGGAACCGCCTGAACGCGGGGTCCCGCCCAGACTCGTCATGTTGAACTTGTTTCAGCATCCAGTTCGCCGCAGGCGCCCTGCTCTCGACGGCGCGATGTCGCAGGCCGGGCGCGTCAACGGCATGACCTTTGCCTCGGGCACGATGGATGCTGAAACAAGTTCAGCATGACGGATGTTTTGCCATGCTCCTCCACATCATCGCGCGCGGAAAGATCGGCCGGTCGCCCGAAGCCGATCTGGTGGACCGCTATGTGAAGCGGCTCACCATGCCCTGTCGCATCACCGAATTGCCTGACCGGGGCGGCAAGTTGCCGCCCGCCGCGCCGGGGACCGTCACCGTGATGCTGGATGAAAAGGGGCGACAGCTTTCCTCCATGGATTTCGCCCGCCGGATCGAGGGCTGGCGCGACGCGGGGACGCGCGAATGCCGTTTCCTGATCGGCGCGGCCGACGGCTTCGACGATGAACAGCGGGCCGGCGCCGACCTGCTGATCGCGTTCGGCGCGATGACATGGCCGCACATGATGGCGCGCGCGATGCTGGCCGAACAATTGTGGCGCGCCTGCTCCATCCTTGCCAACCACCCCTATCATCGCGAAGGATAGGGGCGAACCATCCGGGGACGGGGCAAACGGGGACGGGCGAGCGCGTGAGGCGGGGCATCATCATGGCGGGCATGGCGGTCGCGCTGGCGGCCGTGGCGGCGACGCGCCTGCCCGCGGCCGACGACGGCGCGATCATCCTGCCCGGCACGGCGGGCACCACCATGGCGCAGGAGCAGGCGGCGCTGAAGGAAGCCCGGCGACAGGCGCGCGAGGCGCGCGAGCGGGCCGAACGGCTGGACCAGCAGGCGGGGCTGGCCGGGCAGGAGGCCGAACGCGCCCGCCGACAGGCCGCCGCCATGGCCGCGCGCATCCAGGAATCGGAGGCCGACATTCAGGCGGCGCAGGCGCGCGTCGCCATCGTCACCCGCCTGCAACGCGCGCAGGCGGCGCGGCTGGCCGAGAGGCAGGAGCCGGTGGTGCGCCTGACCGCCGCACTGCAATCCATGGCGCGCCGTCCGCTGGCGCTGGCGCTGGCGCAGCCCGGCACGATGAGCGACGCCATCCATATGCGCGCGGTGCTGGCCAGCGTGCTGCCGGTGATCCGCGCGCGCACCGCCGGGTTGCGCGCGGAACTGGCGAAGAGCCGGGAACTGCGCGCCACCGCGCAACAGGCCGCCCGGTCCTTGACCGACAGTCGCGACGAGCTGGCGCGGCGACAGGCGGCGCTGCGCGATCTGGAGACGCGCAAGCGGGTCGCCGCCCGCGACCTTCAATCCGGGTCCGCGCTGGAGGGGGAACGCGCGCTGGCGCTGGGGGAGAAGGCGCGCGACATCACCGACCTGATGGGGCGGCTGGAGGACGCCGGGCGCATCCGCGACGCGCTCGCCGCCCTGCCCGGCCCGACGCCGCGCCCGCCGCGCCCCGACCAGGCGGCGATGCCCGCCGAGGGCCAGCCGCGCGCCGCCGCCGGGCCGCCGCCCTATCGCCTGCCCGTGGTCGGCCAACTGGTGACCGGCCTTGGCGAAATATCGGGCAGCGGGGTGCGATCGCGCGGGCTGACGCTGGCGACGCAGGGCGGGGCGCAGGTGGTGGCGCCAACCGCCGGGCGCATCGGTTTTGCCGGGCCCTATCGCGGCTATGGCCAGATCATCATCATCGACCATGGCCAAGGCTGGACGACGCTCATCACCGGGCTGCATCGGCTGTCGGTGGCGGTCGGCGACAGCGTGCGGCAGGGCGATCCCATCGCCGTCACCGGCCCCGGTCAGCCGCAGATCACCGTCGAACTGCGCCGCAACGGCAGGCCGGTGGACATCGTGCCGCTGGTGGGGATGGGGTAAGGGCGCGGGCCATGAAAATCCCGCTTTCCAACGGCGCGGCTTGGGGATAATTACAGCCGCAAATATCTCGGGCCGCATCCTCCGCAACAGCCCGGGGCAGCGGCCCCGGCATTTGGAAAGCCATGCCCCATGTCGAGAATATTTACCGGCACCGTCATCACCTCGGCTGACAATGATCATGCGATCGACAATGCGTCGGACGCCATCTTCATCGCCCGCAGCGCCATGATCGGCGCGACCGGCACCGACGCCTATGCGATCCATTCCCCATCATCGGGCATGCGCCTGACCGTCGCGGGACAGGTTTATTCCGAAACCGGCGCGATTTATTCGGGAAGCTCGACCGCCCGCATATGGGTCACGCCCGACGGCATCGTGTCGTCGCGATTTTATGCCATGCAAATCAATGGCAGCGCCGACATCAGCAACGCCGGTTATGTGTCGGGATATGACACCATATGGGTATCGACCGCCTCCCAGTTCGATACTTTCAACCTCAGCAATACCGGGACGATCGAGGGCTATTCCTTCGCCCTATCCTCTTCGGCGGCTTCCAATATCAACAATTCCGGCAGCATATTCGGATTTTATGGCATATCCCTGAGCAGCTATGCCGACACGATTTACAATAACGGCCTGATATACGGACCCATATATCTCAATAGCGGTAACGATAGCGTCGACACCCGGCTGGGCATCGTCAATGGCAGGATCAATGGCGGCAATGGCGACGATGTCATCCATGGCAGCCTGACCAATCGCAACGTCCTGGGCGGCGACAATGGCGAGGATCTGCTGGTGGGTGGCGACGCCGACGACATATTGATCGGCGGCACGGGCGCCGACGAGATGATCGGCGGCGGCGGCATCGACGCGGCGTCCTACGATATGGCGAGCAGCCCTGTGGTCGTAGACCTGCTCAGCCCCTGGCTCAGCACCGGGGACGCCATCGGCGACAGCTATGATTCGATCGAGAATCTGATCGGCTCCATTTATGGCGACACACTGTTCGGCGATAATAGCGCCAATGTGCTGAACGGCGGCAATGGCCAGGACACGCTGAACGGCCGGGGAGGTGACGACCGGATTTACGGCGGCGCGGGCAATGACGTGATGATCGGCGGTGACGGGGCTGATATTTATTACGTTACTGACGCAGGCGATACGGTGATTGAACTTCAGGGCGCGGTGGCCGGAACGGATACCGTCCGATCCAGCGTCAGCTTCAACATCGGCGCACAGTTCATCGAACTGCTGATCCTGACCGGCGGCGATGCGATCAACGGCACCGGCAATTCGCAGGCCAACACGATGGCCGGCAACAGCGCCGCCAATGTGCTGGACGGGCGTGCGGGCTCCGACAGGCTGACCGGCGGCTTCGGGTCCGACAGCTTCATGATGACGACGGCGCTCAGCGCCACCAATGTCGATACTATCACCGATTTCCAGGTCGGTTTCGACAAGATCGGCGTCGACCGCAGCTTCTTTACGCAGGTCGGCGCGGCCGGGGCGCTCGACCCCAACGCCTTTGGCGCGTTCGGCGCGGCGGACGCGAGCGACCGCATCCTCTATGACAGCGCCACCGGCACGCTTTATTATGATTCCGACGGGTCCGGGGCGGCGGCCGCCGTCGCCTTCGCCCTTGTCACGCCGGGGCTGGCGATGAGCGCCAGCGACTTCTTCGTGGTGCTTTGAACCAGCGCGCGGGGAGCCATTGTGCCGCCCGCCCGCCCGTTAACCTGACGCTCATCGACCCGTGGCACCATTGGTCGATGAGCGCTTTTGCGTCGGCGCGCAAAAGCGCCTATATTGAAGGTTGCATGTCAGGACCAAGGACACCCATGAAATCCGCTTTCCTTCAGGGCGCCGTCGCCCTTGGCGCGATTGCGCTCATCCCCGCCACCACCGCCGCCCTCGCCGATGCCGAAGGCAGCAGCTACAAGGCGCTGGATGAGTTCATGGACGTGTTCCAGAAGGTCCGCAGCGATTATGTCGAGAAGGTCGACGACGAAAAGCTGATTCGCGGCGCCATTGACGGGATGCTCGCCAGCCTCGACCCGCACAGCAATTTCCTGGACGAGCGCGCCTTCCAGAATCTGCGCACCCAGACCGAGGGCAGCTATGGCGGCCTCGGCCTGTCGGTCACGCAGGAGGATGGCGCGGTCAAGGTGATCGCGCCGACGCAGGATACCCCCGCCTGGCGCGCGGGCATCAAGGCGGGCGACTATATCACCCATCTGGACGGCCAGCTCATCTATGGCGGCACGCTGGACGAAGCGGTGGACAGGATGCGCGGCGCGCCGGGCACCGCCATCAAGCTGACCATCGTGCGCCCCGGCCGCGACAAGCCCATCGAATTGTCGCTGACCCGCGAGATCATCGAGCTGAAGCCGGTGAAGTGGGAAGTGAAGAATGGCGTCGGCGTCATCAACATCATCAGCTTTTCCGCCAATACCGGCGCCGACCTGCGCCAGGCGATCCGCAGCATCGACAAGTCGATCGGCCGCAAGCCGACCGGCTATATCCTCGACCTGCGGTCCAACCCCGGCGGCCTGCTGGACGAGGCGGTGTCGGTCAGCGACATATTCCTGGAGCGCGGCGAGATCGTGTCGCAGCGCGGCCGCCAGAAGGGCGATGTGGAGCGTTACTACGCCAAGCCCGGCGACGATGCGAAGGGCCTGCCCGTCATCGTCCTGGTCGACAGCGGTTCCGCCTCCGCTTCGGAAATCGTCGCGGGCGCGCTACAGGACCAGCATCGCGCGCTGGTGATGGGCGAGCGCAGCTTCGGCAAGGGCAGCGTGCAGACCATGTTGCCGCTGTCCAACACCACCGCGCTCAAGCTGACCACCGCGCGTTATTATACGCCTTCGGGCCGCAGCGTGCAGGAAGGGGGCATCGATCCCGACATCCGCGTGCCGCAGCTTTCCGACCCGGACTACAAGACCCGGCCCAAATTCCGCGAAAGCGACCTGCGCCGCCATCTGATCAACGAGATCAAGTCGGACAACGCCGCGCTGGAAGAGGATGTGAAGGACGATCCGCGCTTCACCATGAGCGCCGAGGAACTGAAGAAGAAGGGCATCACCGACTTCCAGCTTCATTATGCGTTGCAGACCATCGGCCGCCTGGCCCATGCACCGGGCGCGGTGGTGGCGCAGGCCGGCCCGGCCGCGCGCAAACCGGCAAGCCGCTGATCCGTTTATTGTCGGCCCGGCCCCTTTTGTCGGCATGTTCAGCATGACGAAAGGCGCCGGGGCGTCTAAACCGATTGCATGACTCCAACGTCCCTCGCCCGCGCGCTGGCGCTGCTGGTGCCCGCCGCCCTGCTCGGCGGCGCTTATGTCTCGCAATATTATGGCGGGCTGGCCCCGTGCGAAATGTGCTGGTGGCAACGATACCCGCATATGGCCGCGATCCCGCTGGCGTTGATCGCCATCCTGCTGGCCCGCGCGCCGGGCGTCAGTCGGCTCGCGACCGCGCTGGCGGCGGTCGCCATCGGCGTTTCGGGCGCGATCGGCCTGTTCCATGCGGGCGTCGAATATGGCTGGTGGGAAGGACTGACCGCCTGTTCGACCAGTGCGGGCGGGGCGAGCCCGGCGGACATGCTGAGTTCGATCATGGCCGCGCCGATCACCCGGTGCGATGTTGCGCCATGGTCGCTTTTCGGCGTGTCGCTGGCCGGTTATAACGGCATCCTCTCCACGGGCGCGGCCATCGCCATATTGGCGCTGCTCGCCAGGAAGCCCGCCAGCAAGGGAGGATGGGCATGACCGACAAGCAGGAATTCCCCCGCCCCGGCGGCAATCGTTCGACCGGCTTTGATCGCGCATCCATGCTGCGCGTCGATCAGGCGGGCGAATATGGCGCGACGCGCATCTATGCCGGGCAACTGGCGGTGATGGGCGATCGCCATCCCTATGGCCGGTTGATCGCGGGGATGGCCGCGCAGGAGGAGAGACATCGCGCCCATTTCGACCGGATGCTGGCGGACCGTGGCGTGCGCCCGACGGCGCTGCAACCCTTCTGGCATGTCGCTGGTTTCGCGCTGGGGGCGGTGACGGCGGCGATGGGCCCCAAGGCGGCGATGGCCTGCACCGCCGCCATCGAAACCGAAATCGACCGCCATTATGCCGAGCAGCTCGACGAACTGGGCACGAGCGACCCGGCGCTGTCCGGCGCGATCCGCGAATTTCAGGCCGAAGAGGTCGAGCATCGCGACACCGCCCTTGCCCATGGGGCGGCGCAGGCTCCTGCCTATCCCTTATTGTCCGGGGCCATTCGTCTGGGCTGTCGTGCCGCCATCGCGCTGTCGAAGCGCCTGTGAGGATATGAAGATGATGAAGCTGTCTTTCGCCGCCGCCACCGCCCTGATGCTGGGCGTCGCCATGCCCGCACTGGCGCAGGAACAGCCCGCCGCCGGCGATGCGGGATCGGAAAAGGTCAATCTGGTCATCGTCTATGGCGACGACCCCTGCCCGCAGGGCGCGACCGGCGATGAAATCGTGGTGTGCGCGCGCAAGGACGAAAAGGAACGCTATCGCATTCCCGAACCGTTGCGCGGCGACCCGAACAAGCCTTCCAACCAGGCGTGGGGCGAGAGGGTGCGGTCGATGGAATATATCGGCCGGACCGGCACCGAAAGCTGCTCGCCGGTCGGCGGCGGCGGCGCGACCGGTTGTTTCGCGCAGCTCGCCCGGCTGGCCAAGGCGGAACGACAGGCCGCCAACAACGCAAGCTGGAAGGATCTGGTCGAGGCGGAGCGCAATCGCCGACTGTCGACGATCGACGCCGATTCCGAGGCCATCGAACAGCGCGTCGTCGCCGAAGAGAAGGCGAAGGCGGCGGAGCAACAGGGCGCAACCGCGCCGCAGGATTGACGGACGCGGGTGTTCCGCGCCGTCTTTGCAATAAGGGGCTGCCGCGAAATATGCCGGGCGGCCTGATGTCAGGACAAAAGACGATGCGGAGCCTTGCCCTCGCCGCCCTGCTGCCGGTGCTGATCGCCGCCCCGGCGGCGTGGGCGCAGCCCCCCGAGCGGATCACCAACCTGCTCGTCTATGGCGACGATCCCTGTCCGCAGGGCGAAGGCGACGAAATCGTCGTGTGCGCCCGCCGCCCGGAATCCGAACGCTATCGCATCCCCAAGAAATTGCGGGAAAAACCCGAACCCGCCGGCGGCCCCGGCTGGGGCAGCCAGGTCGCGACGATGGAACAGGTGCAGCGCCAGACGTTGCCGGGCAGTTGCTCCGCCATCGGCAGCAACGGCTTTACCGGCTGCACCGCCAAGATGCTGGAACAATGGTTTGCCGAGCGGCGGATGCAGGAGTCGCGCGGCGAACCCTGATTTTCCAGGCTTCCTCGCCCATTTTTCCGCGAATCCGGGGTTGATCGCCTCGCCGCTTCGTGAAATTATTTCTGCATAGAAATGGCGGGGGAGAACAGGCATGGCATCGGTCTTTGGAAACGGCATGGGCGATGGGCGCAGTTCCGGTTTCGCCAAACGGGTGAGCAGCCAGTTGGCCGCCGCGCTCGTGACCTTTGCCCTTCTCCAGATTTTCGTCGTGGCCCGGATGGGCGGTTCCCTGATCCTGCATCTGGGCATCATCGTCGCGATCGGCGGCTTCGCTCTGGCCGCGCGCACGCTGGAACATCGCTGGGCGATGCTGGACGGCGGCACGCTGTCGCACTCCGGCCTTGCCCTGCGTTTTCGCCGCGACATGCTGACCCTGTGGTCGGCCAGCCTGCTCGGCCCGATGCTGTGGATCCCGGTCGCGCTGGTCATGCGCGCCCTGTTCGGCTGACGTCAAACCAGTCCTAGACGCGCAAGCTCGTTGAGCATGACGGTCGGCATCGTCGCGCCGGCATCGCCGCCGTCCAGATCGGCGGGCGCGTCGTCGTCCTCCAGATAGCGCCAGCCCTGATGCGCGCGGCGCGGCATCGGCTGCACCGCGATCAGCCGGGGTTCCAGCCTGATCCACCAGCGCCCCGTTCCCGTTTCGGCAAACCCCAATATCGGGCTGCGCCCCACAATCTGCCCGCCATGAATCCAGAATAAGGACCCGCCCGCCAGTTCGTCCGCCCGCTTGGGCAGGTAGCGGGTGGTCAGCCGCGCTTCCCCGTCGGCCGCATGGGATTCGAGCCAGGCGCGCAATGTGTCGGCGCTCTCGCTTCGGAAGGCGATCTTGGTGATGTGCAGCGGCATGGGCGCACAGATGGCGCGGCTTGGGCCCGGCTGCAAGGTCAGCCGGTCAGCCCCGCCGCCGTCGCCAGCCCCAGAAAGGCGAGGAAGCCCATCGAATCGGTGATCATGGTGACGAAGATCGACGACGCCACCGCCGGATCGAGGTTCAGCCGGTCGAAGGCCAGCGGCACCGACACGCCCGCCAGGCCCGCAGTGACGATATTGACCAGCATGGCGCTGGCGATCACGGCCCCCAGCGCGGGATTGAGGAAGACCAAGCTGACGCCGATGCCCAGCACCACCGCCACCGTGCCGCCGTTGAGCAGGGCGACGCGCATTTCGCGCACGATGGTCCGACGGGTGTTGGAGGCGGTGATCTGGTTGGTGGCGAGCGCGCGGACGGTGACGGCCATGGTCTGGCTGCCCGCATTGCCGCCGACGCCGGCGACGATGGGCATCAAAGTGGCGAGCGCCACCATGCGTTCGATCGTCCCTTCAAACAGGCCGATGATGGTGGAAGCGACCAAAGCGGTGAGGAGGTTGGTGAGCAGCCAGCGCACGCGCGTGCGATAGCTGTCGAGCACCGGTTCGTTGATGTCGCCCTCGCCCGCGCCCGACAGGCGCAATATGTCCTCGCCCGCTTCCTCGGAAATGATGTGAACCACGTCGTCCACCGTGATCATGCCGACCAGACGGCCGCTGCCGTCGACCACGGCGGCCGAGATCAGCGCATATTTCTGGAAGCGCAGCGCCACTTCCTCCTGATCCATGTCGACCGGGATAAGGGTCTGTTCGCGCTTCATCAGGTCGCTGACCGCGACATTGCGCGGGCAGGTGAGAACCCAGCTCAACTGGCAGGTGCCGATTGGCCTGTGCGCTTCGTCGACGACGAAGATTTCCCAGAAATCGGTGGTCAGGTCGCGATTGTCGCGCAGATAGTCGATCAGCTGGCCGACCGACATATGTTCGGGCACCGCGACCAGATCGCGCTGCATCAGGCGACCGGCGGATTCTTCGGGATAGGCGAGCGCGCTTTCGATGGCGGCGCGGTCTTCGGGATCGAGCGCCTCCAGAACGGCCTGCTGCTCGTCCTCCTCCATATCCTCGATGATGGCGACGGCGTCGTCGGTATCGAGTTCGGCGGCGAATTCGGCCACCTGTTCGGGGGCCAGCGCCCCGATCAGGTCGTCGCGCACATAGTCGTTGAGTTCGGACAGCACCTCCGCGCCGACCAGATCGCCCAGCGCCGCCGCCACATCGGCGCGCTGGTCCGATGGGGTGAGTTCCAGAAGGTCGGCGATGTCGGCCGGGTGGAGCGGCGACACCAGTTCGCGCGCCTGTTCGGCCTCGCCCTCCTCCACCGCTTCCAGAACGGCGGAGACGAAGCCGGGCTTCAGCCGGTCGTCTTCGTCATGGCGGGTGTCGGCGCTGTCGAATGCGCCCTCGACGGGCGCCTCATCATGGCTGTCAGGATTGTTGCGCCGGGGATCGACCGGTTCGCCGCGCTCGCTCATGGCGCCCCCTACTGTCCGGTTCCTGAAGCATGTCCGATCCTTTCGCCCATGCACAATAAAATTGCAACCTTGGAGGAAGCGCTTTCATCCCGCACCTCAGGCCTTATATGGACGCAATCCGTTTACTGTCCCTTGAGAGGAACTGCCCATGGCCGACCAGACACTGACCCTTTCCCTCGATTCCGGCGGCGATGTCGTCATCAAGCTGCGCCCTGATCTCGCCCCCGGCCATGTCGAACGCATCACCACGCTGGCCAAGGACGGCTTTTACGACGGCGTCGTGTTCCACCGCGTCATCCCCGGCTTCATGGCCCAGGGCGGCGACCCGACGGGCACCGGCATGGGCGGATCGAAGCTGCCCGACATCAAGGCGGAATTCAGCCGCGAGCCGCATGTCCGGGGCGTCTGCTCCATGGCCCGCGCGACGAACCCGAACAGCGCCAACAGCCAGTTCTTCATCTGCTTCGACGACGCCACCTTCCTTGACGGCCAATATACCGTGTGGGGCGAGGTGACGTCGGGCATGGAGCATGTCGACGCCCTGCCCAAGGGCGAGCCGCCGCGCACCCCCGGCAAGATCGTCAAGGCGACGGTTTCGGAATAAGACCGTCGGTGGCGGAAATGACCGGCAGGGTCGTTTCCTTCGCCGCCACATACGGGCCGACCGACTGGATATGCCAGCGCCGGTCGGCCTGTCCCGCGCCGGGCACATCGTTGACCCGGCGCAGCACCATCTGGCGCAGCGCATACCATGGCTGGCCGGTGGCGGCGATCCGGGCATAGACCTGCACCGGCACCGTGACATAGAGCGAGCCCGCCGCCCCTTCGATTGGCCCAGGCGAACCGATATTGGCGTGGATTTCGCTGAAACCGGCGAAGCGCCGGGCAAAGGCGGCATCGTCCTGCACCGCATTGGCGCTGGACGGCGCCCACAGATCCTGCGCCTCGTCGAAACGCTTTGCCTCCAGCAGGCCATAATAGGATTGCGCCACCTGCGCCGCGCCCTGCGGCCCGTCGGGGTCGATGGGGCCTTCAGACACCGGCGGTTCGACCGGCAGGCCGCCGGGCGCGCCCGGCGCGGGCGGGGCCAGCGGCTCCATCACCGCCATCGCCTCCGCCCGGAACTGGTTGCCGACCACCGCGACATTCGCGCCATTGGCCAGATTTTCCAAGCTGGTTTCCTCCCGCCCGTCACAGGCGGCAAGGAACAGCAAGGCCCCCAATAGGATTGCGCCGGTCTTTCCCGTCATCTTGGCTCCCGTCGTTGCGAGGGCTCTCGCCCACGGCCGAATGATTCGCGTGATGGCCGCGCCTGCGGGGCGGGCGCGGCGCGGCGTTCGCGGGGCGCGGGCGCGGCATCGCGCCGCTGCTCGCGCCATTCCGGCCGCCGACCAGCATCGCCGCCGCCAAAGGGCCGCTGCTGCGGGCGGGCGTCCTGATCGGGGCGGCGCTGATAGCCGCGACGGCCATCATCGCCGGGCCGGTCGTCCCCGCGTCGGCCATCCCATTGTCGGCCAGGCCGACCATCTCCCTGACGGCCATCCCCCCGGCGCCCTTCCCAGCGCCGGTCGGGCCGGTCATCGCGGCGCCAGCGACCATCGCGATCGCCATGGTCGCGACGCCACTGGCTGCGCCGTCCTTCCCAATAGGACCGATGGCGATCATCCCAGCGATAGCGGCGACCGCCGCGATCGAAAATATAATAGCCGCTGCCCGGATAATAATAGCCATCATACCATCCGGCATAATAGCCCGGCTGATAATAATAGGGGTCGTAGAAGCCCCCGCCGCCATAATAGCCCGCGCCGACGCTGACCCCGCTATAGCCATAGCCATCGTCATAAGCGCAGCCGCCCAGCAGCAGCGCCGCGCCCAGCGCAAAAGCGGCAAAGCCCCGTCGACGGGGCATCCAGGACAAGTTCATGTCGCATCCTCCTGCCGGTGGACCCGGCCATGGCAAAGGGGGTTAGCGCCGCCTCCTTGAATTGGCCGTGAATGCGCGCACTTTTGTGGCACAGCCGGAAAATCGCCCCATTTCGTTCACCCGTGCGACAGAAACCGTGATATTTCGGCCGCAAATTCAATCTGTTGGTCCATTTTTCGACGATGAGGGCAACCTTCCCGCCGGGCCGGGGGTTTTAATCTCTGTTCCGGTCGCCGCGCTTGTTCGCCGACCGGACCCGCCGGGTCCAAACCGCGCGGTCATCATCTTTAAACGGAAAAAAGGGTTTGCCCCATGAAGACTCCGCTTTTCGCGGCGATCGCCGCCGCGTCGCTCATTCCCTTCGCCGCCCAGGCGCAGGATGACGCCGCCTCGTCCAGCCGCATCGAACCTTATGTCGGCGTGATGGGCGGCGTGCACAATTTCGACAGTGAAACCGGCGAGGAAGGCATTCCCCCGGTCGGTTACAAGGGCCGCATGGTCGAAGGCGTGGCGGGCGTAAACGCCAATGTCGCCGGGCCGCTGGTTCTGGGCGTCGAAGGCACCGCGTCGAAGGGCGTGAGCGGCGACATCGACTGGGAATATGGCGTGGCCGGCCGGGTCGGCGTGAAGGCCGGCAAGGACAGCATGGTCTTTGGCAAGGTCGGTTATAAGTGGGTCAATTTCGACGCGCTTGGCCCCGACAGCCCGGATTATCACGGCACCACCTATGGCGCGGGCGTCGAATTGTCGCCCACCGACATGGGCCTGACCCAGGGCAAGAGCAATGTCCGCCTGCGCGTGCAGGCCGACACGATGGGCGATTTCCGCTCCATCCGGCCGATGGCGGGCGTGGTCGCGAAGTTCTGACCTCCCGCGCCTGAGCGCTCAGAAAGGCCCTCGCTCCTCCGGGCGGGGGCCTTTCCCCGTGTCAGGCGGCCTTCCCTTTCAGCGCCTTCTGCCGCCGCCTTTGCACTGACGATCCGATGCCCATCGCCTCGCGATATTTGGCGACGGTGCGGCGGGCGATGTCGAAGCCCTGCGCGCGCAGCATGTCGACGAGCGTGTCGTCGGACAGGATGGCGCCCGGCGCCTCCGCCCCGATCAGCGCCTTGATATGGCTTTTCACCGCCTCGGCCGACACGGCGGTTCCGCCATCGGCGGACTGAATGCCGCTGGTGAAGAAATATTTGAGTTCATAAAGGCCGCGCGGGCAGGACAGATATTTGTTCGACGTCACCCGGCTGACGGTCGATTCATGCATGCCGATGGTTTCGGCCACCGCCCGCAGGGTCAGCGGTTTCAAGTGCGCGACGCCCTTGCGGAAAAATTCTTCCTGCTGGCGGACGATCTCGCTCGTCACCTTGATGATGGTGCGTTGCCGCTGATCGAGCGCCTTGACCAGCCAGTTGGCGCTGGCCAGGCAATCGGCGAGCCAGGCTTTCGACGCCTTGTCCTGCGGCCCGCCCGACAGTTCGACATAATAGGAGCGGTTGACCAGCACGCGCGGCAGGGTGGCGTTGTTGATTTCGATCGACCAGCCGTCCTTCGCCGGATTGACGAAGATGTCGGGCACCACCGCCGCCGTCCGTTCGCTGGAAAAACGCAGGCCCGGCTTGGGATCATAACCGCGCAGTTCGCGGATCATGTCCGCCATATCCTCTTCATCGACCCCGCATATCCGGCGCAGCTGCGGCAATGCGCCGCGCGCCAGCAGGTCGAGATTGTCGAGCAGCCGCGCCATGCACGGGTCGTAGCGGTCGGCCTCCTTCGCCTGAAGGATCAGGCATTCGGACAGGCTGCGCGCGGCGACGCCGGTGGGATCGAATGTCTGGATCACGGCCAGCACCCTTTCCACATCGGCCAGCGCCACGCCCAGCCCATAGGCGGTCTGGAGCAGGTCCGCCTCCAGATAGCCGGCCGCGTCGATCTGGCCGATCAGTTGCGATGCGATCATCAGGTCAGCGCCGGACAGGGCGGCGCGCGCCTGATCCATCAGATATTCCTGAAGTTCCGGTTCGGGATTGGCAAAGCTGTCGAAATCGATCGCCTCGCCCGGCTGGCCAGCGCCGCCGTCGCCCAGTCCCGCGCCGCCGCCCGTTATCTGGCCGGGACCATCGCCCGGCCCGTCTTCGGCAAAGGCGGTGTCGCGCGGGTCGATGTCCAGCGGCGCGTCGGCCTCTCCCCGGCCCTGCGCCATCAACTGGTCGGCGGCGCCCGTTTCGGCCGCCAGCACCGGCGCGGCGTCATCACGGTCGACGCCGTCGGCCTGCAGCGGCTGCCAGTCCGGTTCACCGCCCATCGCTTCGAGCAGGGGGTTTTTCTCCAGCTCGACCGCGATCACCCCTTCCAGTTCCAGATTGCTCAGCGTCAGCAGCTTGATCGCCTGCTGCAACTGGGGCGTCATCACCAGCGACTGGCTTTGCCGCAGGTCCAGGCGCGGGGCGAGCGCCATCAGCGGGCCCTCCCCGGAGCGACAGGATCAAGGGCCGGGCGCATCATCATGTCACAGCGTGAAATGCTCGCCCAGATAAAGCCGCCGGACTTCGGCATTGGCGACCAGTTCGGCCGGGCTGCCCGCGAACAGCATCTTGCCGCCATAGATGATGCAGGCGCGGTCGACGATTTCCAGCGTCTCGCGCACATTATGGTCGGTGATGAGCACGCCGATGCCGCGGGTCTTCAACTGCTTCACAAGGATGCGGATGTCGGCGATGGACAGCGGGTCGATGCCGGCGAAGGGTTCGTCCAGCAGCACGATGGAGGGATTGGCCGCCAGCGCGCGGGCGATTTCGCAGCGCCGCCGTTCGCCGCCCGAAAGCGCCATGGCGGCCGAATCGCGCAGCCGTGTCAGGCCGAATTCGTCGAGCAATTGCTCCAGACGCGCTTCCCGCGCCGCCCGATCCGGTTCGGCCAGCTCCAGCACCGCGCTGATATTCTGGGCGACGCTGAGGCCGCGAAAGATCGACGTTTCCTGCGGCAGATAGCCCAGACCCAATATCGCGCGGCGATACATGGGCAGGCCGGTAATGTCCTGCCCGTCCAGCACGATGCGGCCATGGTCGGGCTTCACCAGGCCCATGACCGAATAGAAACAGGTGGTCTTGCCCGCGCCATTGGGGCCGAGCAGGCCGACGACCTCCCCCTTGCCCACGGTCAGCGACACGTCGGTCAGCACCGGGCGCTTGTCGTAACTTTTGGCGATGGAAATGACCGACAGGCCATCGCTCACCTCCTGCGGCGTGGCCGGGATCGCCTGAGCGGCGGCGCGTTCCTGGGTCATCACATCGTTCATCGCGCGTCCTTGTTCGCATCGACCGGGTTAACGGAGCGTCAGTGCGACGCACGCCTGTCCCGCAATTGGCAAGATTTGTGCATGAGGCGGGCGCAGGGCAAGGAAAAAAGCGCCTGCGCCGCGCTCATGCCTCTCCGATCAGGGGACGATTCTCGTCAGTTCTGCTTTTGCGGCACGGTGAAGGTGCCCGACACGCGGCCGCCCGAACCCTGAACCGCCGAAGCCCCGCCCGACGAGCGCCCGTCGACCGTCGACAGGCCGCTGCGCAGGTCGATGACCAGCCGGCCGCCGGTCAGCCGGTTGCCGCCCTGGGTCAGCGAGACATTGCCCAGCATGGTGATGAGGCGGCTGTTGAGATCGTAAATGGCGACATTGCCGCGCGCCGTCTCATTCCCCTTGGTCACCACCACGCCGCCCGACGCGTCGATGCGGTCGATTTCGATGCCGCCGGTCGCGCCGCCGCCGTTGCCCGGGTTCTGGCGATAGGCGACGTTCATGCGCTGGGCGTTCAGGGTCATGCCCGCCTGCGTCACTTCGACATTGCCCGACACGACGACGCGGTCGGCGCGATCCTGCACCTCTATGCGGTCGGCGGTGAAGTTGACCGGCGCATTGCTGTCATGCCCCTTGAGCACCTGGGCGTCGGCGCCCACGGCGACCAGCGCGATCAACGCGGCGGCGGACAGGGCCAGCATCGGCATCCGGGCGGAAAGGGGGACGGAGACGGAGTTCATGGTCATCGTCCTTTGAGGCCATTTTGTTCGATACGCAAGGCGGCGCGACCGTTCAGCGTCACTGTGCGCGCGGCCATGTCCGCCTCCAGATGGTCGGCGCTGAACGTGCCGATGGGAATGCGGCCGTCGACGCGGCCCGCGCTGCGCATCCGCCGGGTTTTAAGGTCGATGCCGACATCCCGCGTGGTCAGCCGGTAACCGCCCGCCGCCTGAAACTGGACCGGGCCTTCGACGGCCATCTGTTCGGTATCCATATTATACCGCCCCTTGCGCGCTTCCAGCACGGCGGGCCCTTCGGCCAGGAGGATGCGGGCGGACATGTCATTCAGGTCGACAACGGGCTCGCGCGAGCTTTTCTGCACCGCCGATCCCGCGCGCAGGGAAAAGGGCTGGCCCTTGCTGTCTTCGCCGCGATACAGCGCCTCGGTCACGCGCATCCGCTCCTTCGCCACCTCGACCTTGTTCTTGTCGAGCACGAAGCTGACGCCGCCGTCGTTGGTGAAGGGCGCGGTGAGCAGCAGCGCGCTGAGCACGCCGACAGCGACCGGCAGCCAGTTTTTGAGCAGCCCGACCAGCCGGTCGTGCGTGCCGCCGGGCGCGGCCCAGTGGCGGCGCGCATGGCGTTGCTGTTCGGCCTGAACGGACATGATGTGCCTTTTGACCCCGTGCGGTTACATATGCGCGAAAATGTCGATTTCCGGCCAGCCGGCCAGGTCCAGCCGCGCGCGATGCGGCAGGAAATCGAAACAGGCCTGGGCCAGTTCCATCCGCCCCTCGCGAATCAGGCGCTTGTCCAGTTCCACCTTCATCTGGTGCAGGTAGCGCACGTCGGACGCGGCATAATCCTTCTGCGCCTCCGACAGGACCGGCGCCCCCCAGTCGGAGGTCTGCTGCTGCTTGCTGATGTCCTGGCCCAGCAATTCGCGGACCAGTTCCTTCAGGCCGTGACGGTCGGTATAGGTGCGCACCAGCCGCGAGGCGATCTTGGTGCAATAGACCGGCGCCGCCAGCACGCCCAGATAATGGTCCATGGCGGCAATGTCGAACCGGCCGAAGTGGAACAGCTTCAACCGGACGGGATCGGCCACCACCGCTTTCAGATTGGGCGCGGCATAATCGCTGCCCGGCGAAAACCGCACCAGATGCTCGTCGCCCTTACCATCGCTGATCTGGACGACGCACAGCCGGTCGCGCGGCGTGATGAGGCCCATGGTTTCGGTATCGATCGCCACCGGGCCGGGGGCCAGGACATCGGCGGGCAAGTCTTCTTCATGCAGATATACGGTCATGGCTTCCCTCTATGGCCAAAGCGAAGCGGAAACAATCTATGCTTTTGATGCAACGCTTGACCGCGCGTGGGAGAGGAAGCGGGCCATTCCGGGGAATGTCGGCACAAATCATTCGCGTGCCCCCGAAAAACTGATATAGTGATTCTCAAACCGCGCTCTGGCGGTGGGCCCTGCATGTCATTCGCCCGACATGTTTGTCCGGTTTTTATTGGGGCGAAGCGAAAGTGACTAACAGGGCATGAGTTTTGACAGAGGGCGTCGCGGGCGCGGCAAGGACAAGCGGGACGGTTTCGGCGAAGACGGTTTTTTTGAGGCGCCCCGCGATTTCGGCGGTTTCGGCGGCGGCGATCGTGGCGGTTTCGGCGGTGGTGATCGCTTTGGCGGCGGCGGCGGCCGTGGCGGCTTCGGCGGCGGTGATCGCGGCGGCTTTGGCGGCGGCGACCGTGGCGGCTTCGGCGGCGGCGGTGGTGGCCGCGGCTTCGGCGGCGGTGGTGGCGGCGGCGGTCGCGGCATGCCCGCCCAGGTCGTTGGCGAAGGCACCGGCGTCGTCAAATTCTTCAACGGACAAAAGGGCTTCGGCTTCATCGTTCGTGACGATGGCGGCGAAGACGTGTTTGTGCACATCAGCGCGGTGGAGCAGGCCGGCCTGACCGGTCTGGCCGAAGGCCAGCAGCTCGGCTTCACGCTGGTCGATCGCGGCGGCAAGATTTCGGCCACCGACCTGAAGATCGAGGGCGAACCCCTGCCTGTCACCGATCGCGCGCCCCCGCGCGAACCGCGCGCCGGCGGCTTTGGCGGCGGCGACCGCGAACGCACCCCGCAGCGCCAGCTGACCGGCGAGCGCGCCAGCGGCACCGTCAAGTTCTTCAACGCGATGAAGGGCTTTGGCTTCATTCAGCGCGACGACGGCCAGCCGGACGCCTTCGTCCACATCAGCGCCGTCGAACGCGCCGGCATGGCCGCCCTCAATGAAGGCGACCGTCTGGATTTCGAACTGGAAGTCGACCGTCGCGGCAAATATGCCGCCGTCAACCTCCAGTCGAAGGCCGACTGACCCCTTCGTTCCTGATCGGACCGAACAGAAAGGGCCGCTCCTTCCGGGGCGGCCCTTTTTTTGGTGTGTGAGGACATTCCATCCTGCAGAAATTGCCGAAGACCCTGAAGACCTATGCGTCGCCATTGCAATAAATGGTGGTGACCCGCTGCGCCACCAGATCATATCTCAGCGTAACTTGAGTGCAGCCGCCATCCAGAATGAAGGGCAGCTCGCCTTCCGCTTTAAACCATCGAACCTCGCCAGCTCTCGCCAATGCCGAGGAGGCTGCTCCTTCAATTCCCGAAATGTCAGAAATTTCGCTCTCCGAACAAGGACGCGAGGACAGATTGTCAAGCATGATCTCACAGCCATCATCGTCCGCGCTGGAAGGGAGAGGCATTAGATAAACGGCAAGCACCTGTTTATCGGACGCAAAAGCATAGTTCCGACCATATTCTTCCAAGCGTCCGGCGCCTTCAGGGAGCACAACGACTTTCTCGATTTGCCGTGCAATCACTTCCCTGCGGCTGATAGAAGCATCCGCGCAACTCACAAGCGAAGCCGCCAGCAGAAGAGACAAGGATCGAATCATCCGGTGGTTATATCTGCGCAAAGCTCGGGAGCAATTGTGCTGATGTCACCTTGCTCTATACCGCCGATCATCAAAACCCGCCGCCATCCTTCCGGCGATAGGCCGCGCCGTCCCACATCATGTCGATGTCCGAATAATGGCATGGCCCGGCCGGTGGGCGGCCGAAGGCGAGGAAGGCGCAATCCTGACCGCTTTCATTGACCAGATGATGGCCATTGGCCTGCCCCTTGGGGAAAGCGGCCATGGCGCCCGCGCGCATCGGGTGGCGGCCATCGTCGTCGACCAGCACTGCCTCGCCCGACAGAATGACGACAAACTCGTCCTCTTCCTCATGCCAGTGGCGATGGGACGACGCCGCGCCGGGGCGCAGCACGACATGGCTGACGCCGAAATCGCGCAGACCGAACGCCTCGCCGAGGCGGCGATACCAGCGCCCCGCCACCGCCGCGTCATGGGGCGCGGGATAGCCGGTGCGATTGACCTGTTCGATGGCGTCGACGGCGATGATGGGCATGGGGCGCTCCTGATGCTGGCAAAGCGGGTCTGCTTTCGCTAACGCCCTTGGCATGACCAGCGCCAGCACCATTTCCGATCCGGTGGCCCTTGCCACGCGACTGATCGCCTGCCCGTCCGTCACCCCCGCGCGCGGTGAAATCTTTGCGGCGCTGGAGGCGATGCTGACGCCGCTCGGCTTCACCGTCGACCGCTTCGTCAGCGGCGAGGCGCCCGACGGCCCGGTCGAAAATCTGCTGGCCCATCGCACCACCGGGCCAGGGCGGCATTTCGCCTTTGCCGGGCATCTGGACGTGGTGCCGCCCGGCGGCGGATGGACCAGCGATCCGTTCGCGCCGGAGATTCGGGGCGAACTGCTTTACGGGCGCGGCGCGGTGGACATGAAGGGCTCCATCGCCGCCTTTGTCGCGGCGCTGGCCGACCTGCCCGACGCCCTGCCCGGCACGATCAGCCTGATCATCACCGGCGACGAGGAAGGCCCCGCCGTCCACGGCACGCTCGCCCTGATGGAGCGGATGGAGGCGCGCGAACTCTGGCCGGACCTGTGCCTGGTGGGCGAGCCGACGTCGGTCAACCGCTTGGGCGACATGGTGAAGATCGGCCGTCGCGGATCTGTGAACATGTGGATCAGCGTGGCGGGGACGCAGGGGCATGTCGCCTACCCCCATCTGGCCGACAATCCGATTCCCCGCCTTGTCCGCATCCTGACCGCGATCGAGGCGGAGGTGCTGGACGAAGGGACCGACTGGTTCCAGCCCAGCAATATCGAGATTACCGATCTGGAGGTCGGCAATGTCGCGCATAATGTGATTCCGGCGGCGGCGACCGCGCGCATTTCCATCCGCTTCAACGACCGGCACAGCGGCGCGTCGCTGATCGAGCGGATCAGCGCCATCGCCGCGCGCGAAGGCGGCGCGGTGGAAGCGAAGATCAGCGGCGAGCCGTTCCTGACCCCGCCGGGCGATTTTTCGACGATGATTTCCGGCGCCATCGCGCAGGTGACCGGCATCACGCCCGAATTGTCGACCAGCGGCGGCACGTCCGATGCGCGTTTCCTGGCGAAGCTGTGCCCGGTGGTGGAGTTCGGCCTGTGCAACGCCACCATGCACAAGCTGGACGAGGCCGTCGCCATCCCCGACTTACATGCGCTGAAAGCGATTTACGGGCTGATCGTGCGGCAGGCGCTGGGCGGCCAAGAGCGATAAGGTTTATCGCCACCATTGATGGCGCGGACGTGACGTTTGCTCTACTCTGGCATCCATGGACAAGGGCCATCATAGTTTAACAAACAGCCGCTTTCGTTTGGTTGGCGCATGGATCGGCCTGTTGCTGTGGCTCGCTTACCCTATCGTGGAGTCTCAAGGCCACGCCGATATATTTTTCTATCATTGTAGGCTGAAGCCGCCCTTGGCTGGCCGGGATCCCTGCTTCTCCGACCACCTGCCCATATTGGAGATTGTGGCTTTTATCCTGACGATTGCCCTCGCCTATCTCTTCGCAAGATTTGCATTTTCATTATATGCACCGCCTGAGGACCATAGGGGAAGAGGCTGGCGACTGGCCGGTCGCGCAGGCGGCGCCGGATATTATCCCTCAATCCAGCTCGCGGCGGCGCTAGGCGGCGTGGACAAATTACCTGGAGCTATCGTCGCCTGATTTTGAGCCAGAATAGCGCGATCGCTGCGCCGGCGACCGATATGAACACGTATGGCGGCACGAAGCCCGCATCGGGCGTGAACGCGCCATCGCAAGGGTCGTTGGGAAGCAAGTGACTGACGCTGAAGCCTGCGATCAGCCCGAAGGCGATCGGCAGTAAGCATCCTCCCGCCAGATTTTGGCCCGAAGTCACCGACAATCCGAAGCTGGATTTTGAGAACACGGTTGCCAGGGTGAAGCCAATGAAAGCCCCAGCGGTGATGGAAGCCAGCCCAATCGCAGCCCATAAGCCAGTTGAGATTGTGCAGAAGTCGAATGGCATACTGGCTTTTACGCGGAGCGCCTGAGGGCGGCAATGGCGGTTGACGAGCGCTCATTGGATTGATTCAAGACTGCTTTTTGGAGGCTGGCTTGAGCAGAGGCGATCTGACCGAAGCAGAATGGCGGATTTTGAAAGGCTTGTTGCCAATCGAGCCTGGAAACCGTGGTCGAGGCAGACCGCCTGAACAGAACCGTTCGATCATCAACGGCATCCTCTGGCGCCTTCGGTGCGGTGCTCCTTGGCGCGACGTGCCGCCCAAATATGGCAGTTGGAACACCATCTATCGTCGCTTCCGACGATGGAGCGAAGCCGGGGTCTGGGAGATCGTGGCGGTGACGTTGGCCGAGATCATGGCGGATACCGGCCACTACAGCATCGACAGCACCACAGTCCGCGCCCACGTCTCGGCAGCGGGCGGAAAAGGGGGGCTCATCGACGCGCTCTTGGCCGCTCGCGGGGCGGGTTCACCAGTAAGCTTCACTGCCTGGCTGATGCCCTCGGGCGACCGATGGCCTTCCACCTGACAGGCGGCGAGGCGGCAGACTGCAAAGCCTATGACGCCCTGATCAGCCTGCCCGAGCGCGCCCCTGGCGCTCTGCTCGCCGACAAGGGCTACGATGCCGACGCAATCCGCGCTGACCTTGCCGAACCGAGGATCGAGGCCGTCATTCCCGGCCGATCAAACCGTCGCGTAAAGATCGAGCATAACCGGACGCTCTATAAGCAGCGCAACCGCATCGAGCGCATGTTCGGCCATCTCAAGGTCAACCGCGCCATCGCCACCAGATACGACCAACTGGCCAATAGCTTCCTTGGAATGGTCCATCTTGCCACCGCCAGATACTGGCTCAAATTTGTCCACACCGCCTAGGCATTCTTTGGGTGGGTTTTCATCAGACACATTACCCGGTCGCGCTTTATCCTTATCACCTCTACTGGATCGCCTGGTCGGTCTGGTTCGCCCTCGGCATCTGGATCAGTTGGCCCTCGTCGGACGAGTGACTTGTTCCCGAACCGCTGACGAGCGCCCCTCAAAATTCGTCGGCGGCGTCCATCAGGGCGGTGAGCTTCTTTGGCGCGACGGTGCGCCAGCTGCGGGCGATGCGCGCCTCGACCATCTCCCAGTCGACCGCGCCGCCATCCAGCCGGATGCCGACCCAGCCCGCCGGGCCAAAATAGGCGGGGCGGAAATAAAGGTCGGGATCGGCCTCTATCAGCATCGCCTGTTCTTCGGGCGCGCTGGTCTTGACGATCAGGGCGATGACGCCGTCGCCATGATGATCGTTGGTGAAATAGGCGAATTTCTTGCCCTTCACGATGCCGAAACAGGGCATGCCGTGGGATGTGATCTCGTCCGCCTCCGGCTGGGCCATGGCGATGGCGCGCACCCGGCCGAGCAGCCATTCGGGCGACCGCTCGCGCATCACATAATCGGCGAGCACCCGCGAATAAAGCTGATGCTCCGCGATCAGCGTGCGCGCGGCCAGCGTGTCGGGGGTGTCGCCGGGCAATATGGCCACCGGCGTCTGGCCGAGCACTGGCCCGTCATCCAGTTCCGCCGTCACGATATGGACCGAACAGCCGCCATGGCTGTCGCCCGCGTCGATGGCGCGTTGATGCGTGTCGAGGCCCTTATATTTGGGCAGCAGGCTGGGGTGGATGTTGAGCATCCGCCCTTCCCATGCCGTGACGAATTCGGGGGACAGCAGGCGCATATAGCCCGCGAGCGCGACGAACTGCACGCCCGCGCGGCGGAGCTCCCCGTCGATGATGGCGTCGAATGCGGCGCGCTTCATCCCCTTGTGCGACAGGCCGAAGGTGGCGACGCCCTCCGCCGCCGCCAGCGTCAGGCCGGGCGCTTGCGGATCGTTGGCGGCGACCAGCACGATTTCATAGGGACAGTCATCCGCCTTCGCCGCATAGAGCAAGGCCGCCATGTTCGACCCACGACCGGAAATCAGGACGCCGACTTTGGCCTTGGTCATGGCACCGCTTCCCCTGCCCGCGTTCAGCCCAGATGCGTCGCCGTCCAGGCGGCTTTCGCGCTCCATGTTTCCGCGCCGCCCCTGACGGTGCAGCCCTTGTCGCCCGCTTCGACCGCGCCGATGCGATAGACCGCTTCGCCCGCCGCCTCCAGCGCGGTGGTGACGCCCGCGACATGGCTTTCGTCCACCGCCAGCACCATGCCGACGCCGCAATTGAAGGTGCGCGCCATTTCCTGCGGCTCGATATGCCCCTGCGCCTGAAGGAAGGCCATCAGGCGCGGCTGTTCCCAGGCGTCGGCGTCGACCACGGCATGGGCGCCGTCGGGCAGCACGCGGGGGATGTTTTCCAGCAGGCCGCCACCGGTGATGTGCGCCAGCGCATGGATCATGCCCGCGCGCACCAGCGGCAGGAGCGGCTTCACATAGATGCGCGTCGGCGCCATCAGCGCGTCGATCAGCAACATATCCTGATCGAACAGCGCCGGGCGGTCGAGCTTCCACCCCTTGTCCGCCGCCAGCCGCCGGACCAGCGAATAGCCGTTGGAATGAACGCCCGAGGAGGCAAGGCCGAGCAGCACGTCGCCCGGCTTCACCCGGTTGCCGGTCAGCGCGCGGCTGCGCTCCACCGCGCCGACGCAGAAACCGGCAAGGTCATAGTCGCCAGCGGCATACATGCCCGGCATTTCGGCGGTTTCGCCGCCGATCAGCGCGCAACCGGCGATGCGGCAGCCTTCGGCAATGCCCGCGATCACCCGCTGGGCGACGCCGTTTTCCAGCTTGCCGGTGGCGTAATAGTCGAGGAAAAACAGCGGTTCCGCGCCCTGCACGATCAGGTCGTTGACGCACATGGCGACGAGGTCGATACCCACGCCATCATGGCGGTCATGGTCGATGGCGAGCTTGAGCTTGGTGCCCACGCCGTCATTGGCGGCGACCAGCAAAGGATCGTCATAGCCCGCGGCCTTGAGGTCGAAAAAGCCGCCAAAGCCGCCCAGTTCGGCGTCAGCGCCGGGGCGGCGGGTGGCCTTGGCCAGCGGGGCGATGGCGCGCACCAGCGCGTTGCCGGCCGCGATGTCGACGCCAGCCTTGGCGTAGCTGTAGGATTCGGTCTCGCTCATCCCACCAGCGCCTAGAGCAATGCGGCGAAAAGGGGAACGCCCAATCGTTGCCGCTTGGCATATCGCGCAAATCCCGCCAAAAGGGCGCGCGTGAACCCGACCGCTTTCTTTTCGCGCCTCCCCTCCCTCGCCAGCGGCCTCCGGCCATGGCTGTCCCGCCCGGCGCAGATCGCGCTGGCGGTGCTGCTGGGCGTGGCCGCCGCCGGGCTGCTGGCGCAGATGGAGGGCGAACGCGGCGTGCCGCCCATCGCCAGCGGCGGCGATTTCGAAGTGAACGGGATCAGGGTCGACGTGCTGGCCAAGGATGCCGACAGCGCGCGGGAAGCGGGCTGGCGCATCGCCCAGCGCAAGGCGTGGCGGATGCTGTGGGCGCGCACCCATGGCGGGTCGCAGGGCGCGCCGGGCCTGTCCGATTCGCAGTTGCAGGCGATGGTTTCGGGGGTCGAGATCGAATATGAGCAGGTCGGCCCGACCCGCTATGTCGCGACGCTGGGCATATTGTTCGACCGCGCGCGCACCGGCGGCCTGCTGGGCGTTTCGGGCCATGTCATGCGATCGCCGCCCTTGCTGGTCATCCCCGTCCTGTGGGACGGCGGATCGGCGGTGTCCTATGAACGGACCAATGAATGGCAAAAGGCCTGGGCGCGGTATCGCACCGGCGAAAGCGCCATTGATTATGTCCGCGTCGCCGGCTCCATCGCCGACCCGATCCTGCTGAACGCGGGGCAGACCGGGCGGCGCGGGCGGCTTTGGTGGCGGGTGCTGCTCGACCAATATGGCGCGGCCGATGTCGTCATGCCCATCGCCCGGATCGAACGGCAATGGCCCGGCGGGCCGGTGCTGGGCAGCTTCACCGCGCGTTATGGCCCCGACAATATGCTGATCGGATCGTTCAGGCTGCGCGCGGGCGGCGAAAGCGCGATCCCGGCGATGATGGACGAGGCGCTGAAGCGGATCGACGCCCTTTATGTCGCGGCGCTCAACGACGGCCGCCTGCGGCCCGACCCGTCGCTGATCATCGAGGAGCCGGTCGATCCCGACGCGCTGGCCATCGAGAATGCGTCCGACCTGCCGGTCGAGACCATCGAGACGCCCGGCGCGGCGGCGACCGGCGCGACCGGTTACACGCTGCAATATGACACGCCCGATGTCGGGTCGGTGGGACAGGCCGAATCGATCGTGCGCTCCATCCCCGGCATCCGTTCCGCCAGCACCAGCAGCCTGGCGCTGGGCGGCACATCGGTGATGCAGGTGAGTTTCGAGGGCAATGTCGACCTGTTGCGCACGGGCTTGCAGGCGCGCGGCTATGCGGTGGTGGTGTCGGGCAACACATTGCGGATCACCCGGCGGGGCGCGGGATCGGCGCCATGATCCAGTTCGGCCTGCCGCTGGACTGGCCGGGCCGGGACGGCGCCGATTTCCTGACCAGCGACGCCAATGCGATGGCGGTGCGCCATCTGGAAAACTGGCGCGATTGGCCGGTGATGACCAGCATATTGACCGGCCCCGCTTTGTCCGGCCGGTCGACGCTGGGCCGCCATTTCGCGCAGCAGGCGGGCGCGCAGGTGATCGACGATGCCTGGCCGGGGGATGAAGAGGCGCTGTTCCACGCCTGGAACCGGGCGCAGGACGATCGCCGCCCGCTGTTGCTGATCGCCGATACCCCGCCCGCTTCTTGGGCCATCGCCCTGCCCGACCTGCGATCGCGCATCGGCGCGGCCCCCCATGTCGCCATCGCGCAGCCCGACGAGGCGCTGGCCATCGCGCTCATAGAACGGGGGCTGATGACGGCGGGCGCGCCCTTCGCCGCCGACGTGCCGGCATGGGTCGGCCATCGGGTGGAGCGCGATTATCGCACCATCGCCGCCGTCATCGACGCGCTCAACGCCGATGCGTTGTCATCAGGTCGCAAGATTTCCGCCGCACTGGCGAAAGAAGCCCTGCAAAAGGCGGGAATTCTGCCTATAGAGGGCAAAGATCGTTCCGACTGAACTGCGCGAGTATCTGCCCTTGGCCGAAGCCGATCCCACCGACAGCCTGACGACCCCGGCCGACCGTTATTTCAACCGCGAACTGTCGTGGCTGGGTTTCAACCAGCGCGTGCTGGAGGAGGCGATGAACCGCGCCCATCCGCTGCTGGAGCGGCTGCGCTTCCTGTCCATATCGGGCGCCAATCTGGACGAGTTTTTTTCCGTCCGCGTCGCGGGTCTGAAGGGGCAGCAATTGCAGAATGTCGATCATTGTTCGGTCGACGGGCTGACGCCGGGGCAGCAGCTCGCCGCGATCAGCGACGAATCGGCGCGGCTGATGCAGGCGCAGCAGAAGGTCTGGGGCCTGTTGCGCGGCGAACTGCATGATGCGGGGATCGAGGTCGTCGGGCCGCAGGCGCCGATGGACGCCGACAGCGAAGCCTGGCTGCGCGATCATTTCCTGCACCAGATTTTCCCGATCCTCACCCCCCAGGCGCTGGACCCGGCGCACCCCTTTCCCTTCATCCCCAATCAGGGTCTGTCCATCGTCTTCGATCTGGAGCGGCTGTCGGACCGGACGCCGATCCGCGAGTTGGTGATGATCCCTTCGTCGCTGGCGCGTTTCGTGCGGATCGCGGGCGAACCCGTGCGCTACATGGCGCTGGAGGCGGTGATCCGCCGCTATTCGGCCGACCTGTTCCCCGGATATCGCGTGCGCAACAGCGGCGTGTTCCGCATCATCCGCGACAGCGACATCGAAATCGAGGAAGAGGCCGAAGACCTGGTCCGCTATTTCCGCAGCGCCATCAAGCGGCGGCGGCGCGGCCGCGTGATCCGCATGGAGATCGAGGAGCGCATTCCCGAGCCGGTCGAGGAAATGTTGCAGGACATGCTCCACGGCCATGAAGCCATCGTCGCCGAAGTGGAGGGCTTCGTCGGCATCGGCGACCTGGCCGGCATCGTCGACGAGGACCGGCCGGACCTGAAATTCGAACCCTATGCCCCCCGCTTTCCCGAACGCATCCGCGAATATGGCGGCGACTGTTTCGCCGCGATCCGGGCCAAGGACATCGTCGTCCATCACCCCTATGAAAGTTTCGACGTCGTCATCGCCTTCCTGAAACAGGCGGCCAGCGACCCCGATGTGGTGGCGATCAAGCAGACGCTGTATCGCGCGGGCAAGCAGTCGGCGATCATCCGCGCACTGATCGACGCGGCGGAGGCGGGCAAGTCGGTGACTGCAGTCGTCGAATTGAAGGCGCGGTTCGACGAGGAACAGAATCTGCTGTGGGCCGCGCAACTGGAACGGGCGGGCGTGCAGGTCGTCTATGGCTTTGTCGACTGGAAAACCCATGCCAAGGTGTCGATGGTCGTCCGGCGCGAGGCCGACCAGTTCCGCACCTACTGCCATTTCGGCACGGGCAATTATCACCCGGTCACGGCGCGGATCTACACCGACCTCAGCTTCTTTACCGCCGATCCGCATTATTGCCGCGATGCCGCCGCGCTGTTCAACTATATCACCGGCTATGTCGAACCCCAGTCGCTGGAACGGCTGGTGATTTCGCCGCGCGACCTGCGCAACCGGCTGTGCGACCTCATCGATGCGGAAATCGCCCATGCGCGCGCCGGCCGCCCGGCCACCATCTGGGCCAAGATGAATTCGCTGGTCGATCCCGCGATCATCGAAAAACTCTATGCCGCCAGCAATGCGGGCGTCGACATCGACCTGATCGTGCGCGGCATATGCTGCCTGCGCCCCGGCATAGCGGGCATGTCGGCCAATATCCGGGTGAAATCGATCGTCGGCCGCTTTCTGGAGCACAGCCGCATCGCCGTGTTCGGCAATGGCAAGCCGCTGCCCAACAACGGCGCCCATGTGTTCATCAGTTCGGCCGACTGGATGCAGCGCAATTTCGACCGGCGGGTCGAATTTCTGCTGCCGGTCGAAAACCCGACCGTCCATGACCAGATCGTCGATCAGGTGATGGTCGCCAATCTGATGGATAATGAACAAAGCTGGGAATTGCAGGGCGATGGCCAATATCGGCGGCTGGCCGCCGGCGGCGACCGTCCGTTCAACCTGCACCGTTATTTCATGACCAACCCGTCGCTGTCCGGGCGCGGCGCGGCGCTGGACAATGCGCCGATCCCGCAACTCAGCCTCGCCCCGCGCGTCTGACGATCATGGCCCCGATGCTCAGCCGCCTGCGCGCGATCGACAATGACCGGAACAAAATGCCCGTGGCGCGGACAAGGGCGCGGCGCGCGATCATCGACATCGGATCGAACAGCGTGCGCCTGGTCGTTTATGACGGGCCGCGCCGCATCCCCTTCATCCTGTTCAATGAAAAGGTGATGGCGGGGCTGGGCGCCGCGCTGGGCCAGACCGGCCGGATCGACCCCGACGCCATGGATCGCGGGCTGGCGGCGCTGGCGCGCTTTGCCCGGCTGTGCGAAGCGATGCGGGTGGAGGATGTGCGCTGCGTGGCGACGGCGGCCGTGCGCGACGCCGCCAACGGCCCGGATTTCATCGCCCGGGCCGCGGAACTGGGGCTGTCGGTCGAATTGCTGAGCGGCGCGCAGGAAGCGACCGCCGCAGCCCATGGCGTGTTGTCGGGCATTCCCGGCGCTGACGGCATTGTCGGCGATCTGGGCGGCGGCAGTCTGGAACTGGCGCGGATCCGCGATGGCGCGGTGCATGAAACCATATCCCTGCCGCTGGGCGTGCTGCGCCTGCCCGCCATTCGCGCCAAGGGCGGAAACGCGCTGGACCAGCAGGTGAAGAGGATGCTGGCCCGGGCGCAATGGCCCGATTCGCCCGGCCTGCCCTTTTATCTGGTGGGCGGATCGTGGCGCGCGCTCGCCCGGTTCGACATGCAATTGACCCGCTTTCCCCTGCCGGTCGTCCACCAATATGAAATGCCCGCCACCCGCGCGCGGCAACTGGCGACCATCGTGACGCAGGCCGGGCGCACCCGGTTGAAAGATGTGCCCGCGATGACCGGATCGCGCATTCCCACCCTGCCCGACGCCGCCGCCCTGCTCGCCATCGTCGTGCGCCAGTTGAAAAGCGCGCGCATGGTCGTTTCAGCCTATGGCCTGCGCGAAGGGCTGTTGTTCGAGAGCCTCTCCCCGGCGCAGCGCGCCGCCGACCCGCTGCTGATCGCGGCGGAGGCCGAGGGGGAGGCGCAATCCCGTTTTCCCGATCATGGCGACCTGATCGACCGGTGGATCGACCCGCTGTTCCGCGAGGATGGCGAAGACTGGCGGCGGATTCGCCGGGCCGCCTGCCTGCTGGCCGATGTCGGCTGGCGCGCCAACCCCGATTTCCGGTCCGAGCGCGGGGTCGAGATCGCCCTGCACAGCAACTGGGTGGGCATCACCGCGCCCGAACGCGCGATGCTGGCGCAGGCGCTGCACAGCAATTTCGGCGGCGGCGCGACGACGCCCGAACCGCTCGGCCGCCTTGCCCCGCCGGAGGCGCTGCGGCGGGCGATGCTGTGGGGGCTGGCCATCCGCCTGGGGCAAAGGCTGTCCGGCGGGGTCGAGGGGCCGCTCGTCGCCAGCCATATCGACAGGGACGGCGACATGCTGACGCTGCGCTTGCCGGCCGATCAGGCCGATATTTTCGGCGAAGCGGTGGAACGTCGGCTGCGCCAGCTCGCGACGGCGATGGACGCGGCTTATGCGGTCGCCTCCTGACGGGCGCAGCCCCCCTTGCCTTGACGGCGTAAAGGCCCCACTGCCCCTGACAGGATGAAGGAGACGCGCAAAGATGCCGCATAGCCGGGGCGCAGTGCTGGTGACGGGCGCCGCCCGACGGCTGGGCCGGATGATCGCCCTGGCCGCCGCGCGCGACGGCTGGGACGTGGCGATCCATGTCCACAACCCTGGCGTAGACGCCGAACAGACAGGCGATGCGATTCGCGCGATGGGGCGGCAGGCCGTCGTCGTCGTCGCCGACCTTGGCGATGCGGATGACGTGCGCGCGCTGGTCGGCAACGCGGCGCAGGCGATGGGACGGGCGATCACCGGCCTGGTCAACTGCGCCTCCCATTTCGCCTGGGACGACAGCAAGACGTTGAATGCCGATCGCTTCGCCACCCATATGGCGGTCAACAGCCTGGCGCCGATGCTGCTGGCGGCGGAACTGATGCGGCTGTTGCCCGACGATGCGGAAGCCAGCGTCGTCAACATCCTCGATTTCAAACTGTCCAATCCGGATCGTGATTTCCTGTCCTACACCCTGTCCAAATATGCGCTTGCCGGGGCGACGGAGGTGCTGGCCCGCGATTTCGCGCCACGCGGCCGGGTGAACGCGGTCGCGCCCGGCTATATATTGCCCGCGCCGGACCAGCCGGTCGCGACATTCGAGACGTTGAGCGCCCGCACGCCGATGGGCCGCCGCGCCGCCGCCGAAGATGTCGCCGCCGCCGCCGCCTTCCTGCTGGGCAACGCATCCGTCACCGGGCAGAAGCTGACCGTCGATTGCGGCCTGCACATGATGTCGCGCGACCATGATGTGGGGCGGGAGGATTAGGAGAGGACCGCCATCGCCAGACGGCGCGCGCTGATCGGCCCTGCCCTCAGCGCGCCCTGCATTTGATCGGCAGCAGGTCGCGTGCGCCGGTTTTTTCTTTTCGCATCGCTTGCGGCGGAAAGCCGGTTGCCGCTTTTCCGCACGATGCCGTGAATCAGCGCGCGCCGAACAGGGCGGCGCCGACGCGAATATCGGTCGCGCCCAGCATGATCGCGGTTTCATAATCGCCCGACATGCCCATCGAGAGCCGGTCCAGCCCCTCCTCGCGCGCTATCTTGGCGAGCAGGGCGAAATAGGGCGCGGGTTCGACATCCGCCGGGGGCACGCACATCAGGCCCGCGACCGGCACGTCCGCCGCGCGCGCCGCCGCGATCAACGCAGGCGTGTCGGCGATCGGGCAACCGCCCTTTTGCGCCTCCGCGCCGATATTCACCTGAATGAAGCAGGGGATGCGCCGGTCCGCCTTGTCCATCGCTTTGGCGAGGGCGGTGAGCAGCGACGGGCGGTCGAGCGAATGGATGACGTCGAACAGGGCGACGGCGTCGTCCGCCTTGTTCGATTGCAACTGGCCGACCAGATGCAGGACGATGCCGGGCGTCGCGTCGCGCAGCGCGGGCCATTTGCCCTGCGCCTCCTGCACGCGATTCTCCCCGAAAACGCGCTGGCCCGCGTCGATCAGCGGCTGGATGGCGGGGGCTTCATGCGTCTTGGATATGGCGATCAGGTTGATGTCGGCGCCCCGGCGGCCGGTCAGGCTGGCGGCGCGATCAATATTGTCGCGAATGTCGGAAAGGCGCGCGGCGGCGGCTTCGATGCTGTCGGTCGTCATGGGGGCTGCTATAGGCGATAGGGATGATCCGCCGCAACGCCCGCAAGCCACTGCCTGCCCTATGGCTGATGACCGACGAACGGATTGCGCCGGACGCGCTGCTGGCGGCCGCCGCTCGATTGCCGCGCGGGCGGGCGGGCGTGATTTTCCGCCATTATGCAACGCCGCCGAAGGAGCGCCGCGCCCTGTTCGACCGGCTTGCCGCCATCGCCCGGCGGCGGCGGCTGGCGCTGATGCTGGCGGGGAGCGCTCGGCAGGCGGCGGCCTGGCGGGCGGATGGCTGGCACGGGCGCGACCATCGCCGCGCCGCCCGGCCAATGCTGCACAGCGCCCCCGCGCATGACCGGCGGGAAATAATGGCGTCAGGCGCGGCCGACCTCATCCTGCTCTCGCCGCTCTTTCCCACCCGCTCGCACCCCGGCGCACCGGCGCTGGGACGCGTGCGTTTCGCTGCGCTCGCCCGCATGGCCCGCGCGCCGGTGATCGCGCTGGGCGGCGTGCGGCGCGATCACCGGCTGCACGGCCTTGGCGCCCATGGCTGGGCGGCGATAGACGGGCTGGTCTGACCGGCGGCTTTGCGGCATGGAGGGAGCCGCATGACCAGCCATCCCAACTATATCACGCCCCAGGGTTTCGCCCGGCTGCGCGCCGAATATGACCAGTTGCTGGGCGTCGAGCGCCCGCGCATCGTCGAGGTGGTGAGCTGGGCGGCGGGCAATGGCGACCGCAGCGAAAATGGCGACTATCTCTATGGCCGCAAGCGGATGCGCGAGATTGACGGGCAATTGAAGCGCCTTTCGAAGAAGATGAAGGACGCCAAGGTCGTCGACCCGCGTCAGCAGCCCGACAAGAGCCGCGTCTATTTCGGCGCGACCGTCACCATCGCCGATGAGGACGACAATCATCGCACCGTGACGCTCGTGGGCAATGACGAAACCGATGTCGCCGCCGGGCGGATCGGCTGGGCGACGCCCATCGCCCGCGCGCTGCGCGGGGCGGCGGTGGGCGATGTGCGCCGGGTGATGCTGCCCGCGGGGGAAAGGGAATATGAGGTGATCGCGATCGGCTATCCCGACTGATCGCCGCCCTTTTCATATTTCCAGTTGCGGCCCTTGCCCTGCGCGATCCACTCGACAGCCTGCGCGATGCGGCGGGCGCGGGTCGCATCCTGCTTCGCATCGTTGATCCATTCACAATAGTCGCGCACCTTGCCGGGCGGAAAGTCGGCCCAATGCTTGGCCGCAGCCGGATCAGCCCGAATTGCGGTGGCAAAATCGGGGTGCAGGGGCAGGGGCTCGCGCGGCGCTTTCGGTTCGCTCCGTGGTCGGTCGCCCGCGTCGATCAGCGCCATGGCCTGCGTCAGCAGTTCGGCCAGCCTGTCGTCGGCGGGCAGGTCGCTGATGCTAGCAATCCGGCCGAACTGGCCCATGGCGTCGCCCCGGCCACTGGCCCGATCACCGTCCCGCGCGACCTTGTCATGCCAGAAGCCGAAGGCCGCATGGCTCTTGAACGCCGCCATGTTGCACAGATTCTGGTCGCGATAGGTGAAGAAGGGCATCCCCCATTTGATCGCCTCTCCTATGGCAGGCGATGCTGCATGGATGCGCGCGCGCAAATGCCGGAGAATGGGTCGGGCAAAATCGGCCTGACGGTCGATATAGGCGGTCACCGGGTCGTCCTGCACCATCGTCCTTCCCCTTGCGGCTTTATCGTTCGACCTTGATCTCGAACAACCTGGGCCAGTTTTTGCCGGTCACGAACACACGATCCTTCGCCGCGTCATAGGCGATGCCGTTGGCGACCGCTTCATCGGCCTTGACCCCGGCCGCCTTCAGCAGCGGCGCGAGCTCGATCCAGTCGATCACCGCGCCGGTGGCCGGATCGATCCGGGCGATGCGCGTGTCATACCAGATATTGGCCCAGATCTCGCCCTTCACCCATTCCAGCTCGTTCAGCCGGGGGACGGTGCGCCCGTTCCAGGTGACGGTGATGCGCCGCTGTTCGGTGAGGGGTTCAGGATCGATGAAGCGCAATTGCGCCGTGCCATCCGACATGATGAGGCTGCGTCCGTCCTGCGTCAGTCCCCATCCTTCGCCTTCATAGCGGAAATCGCCGACCGGGCTCATATCCTTCAATGACCAGATAAAGCCCTGCCGGTGCCGCCAGGTCAGGCTGATGATGCGGTCATCCCAGTGGACGATGCCCTCGCCGAAATAGGGCGGCTTCACCACGCGCCGTTGCAGTATCTTGCCCGATTTGAGCGCCACCTTGCGGATTTCCGATTGCCCCTCCAGCCCGGTGCTTTCGTAGAGCGCGCCGTCATGGAAGAAGAGCCCCTCGGTAAAGGCCTCCGGGTCATGCGGGTAGCTTTTCACCAGCGTCCAGGGCGTTTGCGCGCTGGCCGGGGCGATCAGCAGGAGCACGCCCGCCAGCGCCGCGATCAGCCGCCTCACCCGGCGGCCTCGCTGGCCAGCGCATCGGCCAGCCAGCCGGGCAGGGTCGCGGGGTCGATGTCCTCCACCCGGCGCAGTTCGATGGACAGGGCCATGTCGTCGATCACCGCGCGCTGGCGCTTGGCATCCGCCTGGGCCAGCGGCACGGCGATCAGGCGACGGCTGACCTTGTTGCGATAATGCATTCGGGCGGTGTTTTCCTGCCCGACATAGCAGCCCTTGTCATAATCGACGCCGTTCAGTTCGCCGGCATTGGTTTCCAGCCACAGCACGGCGTCCTGCCCCAGTTCGCCAACCCCTTCGAACACGCCCAGCGCCAGCCGACGGGCGCGAAAGGCGGCGGATGCGTCGCCCTCGCCTGCGGGCGCGATCCAGCGATGGCCGAGCGTCGGCAGGCGCGGGTCGACCGGATGCTCCATGGCGTCAAGCGCCCAGTGGACGGCCAGCGCCTCCTCGCGCGCGATCGCCACCTTGCGGCGCAGGCGATAGAGGGTCAGCCGCTTCGCCAGCGCGTCGGCCTGCGCCGCTTCGCAGTCGATCAGCAGATCGTTACCATCCGCCCACAGGATGAAATCGAACAGCGCCTTGCCCTGCGGCGTGAGCAGCCCGGCCCAGCGCGGCTCGCCTGCTTTAAGCGAGAGCACGTCGCGGGTGATGAGCCCTTGCAGGAAGGGGCGGGCCTCTTCGCCCGAAAGACGGATCAGCGCGCGGTCGCGAAGGGTGGTGCTGCTCATCGGCTTTAGGTAGGACAGGCGTCGACCATAGCCAAGCGGTGAGCCACCATGTCCGAGAATTTCGACCTGATCCTGAAGAACGGCACTGTCCACACCCCCGGCGGGGCGGAACAGGTCGATGTCGGCGTGCGCGGCGGGCGGATCGTCGCCATCGGCGCGGCGCTGGGCGATGCGGGCGAGGTGATCGACTGCACAGGGCTCGACGTGCTGCCCGGCTGCATCGACAGCCAGGTCCATTTCCGCGAACCGGGGCTGGAGCATAAGGAGGATCTGGAATCGGGCAGTCGTGCGGCGGTGCTGGGCGGGGTGACCGCCGTGTTCGAAATGCCCAACACCAATCCCAACACCGACACGGCCGAGCGCGTCGCCGATAAACTGGCCCGGGCCCATCACCGCATGTGGTGCGACCATGCCTTCTATGTCGGGGCGACCGCCGACAATGCCGAGGATCTGCGCGAACTGGAACGGATTCCCGGCACGGCGGGGGTGAAGATTTTCATGGGCGCGTCGACCGGCAGCCTGCTGGTCGACGATGACGGCGCGCTGGCCCGCGTGCTGGCGTCGGGCACCCGCCGTGTCGCCATCCATGCCGAGGATGAGGCGCGGATGAACGCGCGCAAGGATTATCGGGTGGAGGGCGATCCGTCGTCCCATCCGGTCTGGCGCGACGATGAAAGCGCGATGCTGGCCACCCGGCGGATCATCGCGCTGGCCCGCGCGGCGCGGCGGCGCATCCACATCCTGCATGTCACCACCCCGGCGGAGCTGGAATATATCGCCGGGCACAAGGATATCGCCACCTGCGAAGTCACCCCCCAGCATCTGACGCTGGCGGCGGAGGACGCCTATCCGCGCCTGGGCAGCTATGCCCAGATGAACCCGCCGATCCGGTCCGGCGCGCATCGCGACGGGCTGTGGCGCTGGCTCAATCAGGGCGTGCCCGACGTGCTGGGCAGCGACCATGCCCCGCATACGAAGGAGGAGAAGGCGAAACCCTATCCCGCCTCACCCAGCGGGATGCCCGGCGTGCAGACGCTGGTTCCCTTGCTGCTCAACCATGTCGCCCATGGGCGGCTGTCGCTGCGCCGCTTCATTGAACTGACGTCATCCGGGCCGCAGCGCGTCTTCGGGCTGGTGGGCAAGGGGCGGATCGCGCTTGGTTATGACGCCGACTTCACTGTCGTCGACCTCAAGAAGCGGTGGACGGTCGGGCGCGACTGGCTGGCTTCACGCTGCGACTGGTCGCCGTTCGAGGGGATGGAGCTGACCGGCAAGGCGGTGGGCACCATCGTGCGCGGCAACCGGGTGATGTGGGAAGACAGCCTGGCCGATGAAGCCGTGGGCGAGCCGGTGCGGTTCGAGGCGACAGAGTTCGCCTGAACCGGCCGTCGGCGATCAGGTGGCGGCGGCCATCCGCGCGCGGCGCGCGCCGCCATAGCTGTCGAGCGCGAACAGGATGAGGCCGATCCAGATCAGTCCAAAGCTGATTATCTGCCCCTGGCTCAACTTTTCGCCATAGAGCAGCACCCCGCACAGAAATTGCAATGTCGGCGCGATATATTGCATCAGGCCCAGCGTCGCCATCGGCAAGCGCTGCGCCGCCACGGCGAACAGCACAAGCGGCGCCGTGGTGATGGCCCCGCTCGCGATCAGCATGGCGGTGGTGAAGCCGTCGGCGCCGAAGGCGATGCCGCCATGGCTGCCCAGCCACAGCAGATAGAGGAGCGCCATCGGCATGAGAATGAGCGTTTCCGCGCCCAGCCCGGCCATGGGCGCGACCGGCGTCAGCTTGCGGACGAGACCGTAAAAGGCGAAGGAAAGGGCCAACATGATGCTGATCCACAGGGTCGTCAGCGCGGTTGCCGCCATGATGGCGACGCCGACGGCCGCCACCGCGATCGCCACGGACTGTCCGGGCCGCAACCGTTCTTTCAGCACCATCACGCCCAGCGCGACGTTGACCAGCGGGTTAAGGAAATAGCCCAAACTGGCGGCGACGATATGGCCATCATTGACCGCCCAGACATAGGTGGTCCAGTTGACGCCGATGAACAGCGCGGACGCCGTCAGCGGCAGGAGGACGCGGGGATTGACGATCGCCGCGCGCAGGGGGCCAAGCGCCCTGCGGAAGGCCAGCAAGCCGACGACCAGCGCCAGCGACCAGACGACCCGTTGCGCCACCAGTTCGAACGGACCGACATGGTGCAACGATTTGAAAAAGATCGGCAGCAGGCCCCACAAGCCATAGGCGGCGACCGCCGCCGGCAGACCCCCGCGATTGTCCTGCTCCCCCGCGCCGATCACAGGATGCCGCCGCCCAGAAACAGGCGGAGGGCGCCAAATCCGGCGACGATCAGGCAGAAATTCTGCCCGCCTTTCCTTGACGACATCAGGCCGATGAACGCGCCAAACAGCGCCATCGGCACCAATATCCAGTTGAGCGCGCCCAGCAGGGGAAAAACCGCCGGAATCATCAGGATCAGGGTGATCAGCCCGATCAGCGCGGAAAGAAAGTTCAGCATGGTTGGACAGATGGCGATGGCGCAAGCAGGCCGCAAGGGCCAGATGGCCGCAACCGGACACTGCCGATCCTGGTTATTGGCGTGACCGATGTTCTGGGCTATGCGGGGCCAGTGACAACAAGGGAAAGATGATGACCGCCAGTTTTGACAATGCCGCTTTTCGCCGTGTTCTGGGCCATTATCCAACCGGCGTCTGCGTGGTGACCGCAGTCGACGAAAGCGGCGCGCCGATCGGCATGGTGGTGGGTTCCTTCACCTCGGTATCGCTTGATCCGCCGCTGGTGGCCTTCTTTCCTGACAAATCCTCGAAAAGCTGGCCGCCAATCCAGCAGGCCGGCCGTTTCTGCGTCAATGTCCTGGCCAGCGACCAGCGCGATCTGTGCCGCCAGTTCGCCGTCAGCGGCGGCGACAAATATGCCGGGGTCAGCCACCGGGCCTCGGTCAACGGGTCGCCGATTCTGGACGATGTCGTCGCGTGGATCGACTGCACCCTCGAAGCGGTGCACGAGGCCGGCGATCATTATATCGTTCTGGGCCGTGTCGCCGCGCTGGAGGTAGACCGGCCGAGCAGTCCGCTGCTCTTTTTCCAGGGCGCCTATGGCGCCTTTGCCGCGCTGACCGCCTGAACGCGGTCCGTCAGCTCAGGCTTTCGATCACCGCCGCGCGCAGTTCGGGCAGGCCCATGCCCTTTTCCGCCGATGTGGCGATGATGTCGGGGTGGGCTGCGGGCCGCTTGCGGATCGCCTCGGCCGTCTCCTCGAGGACGGCGGCGAGATGGCTGGCCTTCACCTTGTCCGCCTTGGTCAGGACGATGCGATAGCTGACGGCGGCGCCGTCCAGCATGTCCAGCATGTCCTTGTCCACATCCTTGATGCCGTGGCGGCTGTCGATCAGCACCAGCGCGCGCTTCAGCTTGGCGCGCCCGCGCAGATAGTCGTTCACCAGGAAACGCCACTTCTTCACCATGTCCCTGGGCGCGCGGGCATAGCCATAGCCGGGCATGTCGACGAGGCGGAAACGCAGCGGCGCGCCGACATCGAAGAAGTTGAGTTCCTGCGTGCGGCCGGGCGTGTTCGACGTGCGGGCAAGGCCATTACGGCCGGTCAGCGCGTTCAGCAGCGATGATTTGCCGACATTGGACCGCCCGGCAAAGGCGACTTCCTCAACCGAAGCATCGGGCAGATATTGCAGGCTGGGCGCGGATTTGAGGAACGCGATCGGCCCGGCAAAGACCTTGCGCGCTTCCTCGATCAGGTCGGGGTCGGATTGGTCGGTCATAATCTCTCTTTCATCCTCCCCCGGCGGGGGAGGGGGACCATTTGCCATGCAAATGGGGGAGGGGTGTCGCCCCATCGTTAGGGCGGCGCCCCTCCGTCTGGCCTGCGGCCATCCACCTCCCCTTACAGGGGAGGATCGGCTTCACTTCGCCGCCGCGTTCAGTTGCGGATGGCGCGTGTAGAGGAACCATTGCTGCAGCATCGACAGGCAGTTGTTGGTGATCCAGTAGACCAGCAGGCCCGCGGCGAAGGGCGCCATGATGAACATCATCAGCCAGGGCATGATGGCGAACACCTGCTGCTGCATCGGGTCCATCTGCGCGGGGTTCAGCTTGAACTGGAAATACATGGAAACGCCGAGCAACAGCGCCAGAACGCCGATCGCCAGGAAGGCGGGCGGGTTGAAATCGAGATAGCCGAAGAGGTTCAGGATATGCGCCGGATCGGGCGCGGACAGATCCTTGATCCACAGGACGAAGGGCTGGTGCCGCATTTCGATGGTCAGTTGCAGCACCTTGTAGAGCGCGAAGAAGATCGGGATCTGGATGAAGATGGGCAGGCAGCCGGCGAGCGGATTGACCTTCTCCTTCTTGTACAGCTCCATCATCTCCTGCTGGAGCTTGGGCTTGTCGTCCTTGTACTTTTCCTGAAGCGCCTTCATCTTCGGCTGCACCGCGCGCATCGCCGCCATGCTGGCGAACTGGCGCTGGGCGACCGGGAACATCAGGCCGCGCACGACCAGCGTCAGGCAGATGATGGCGACGCCGAAATTGCCGATATGTTCGAACAGCCAGTGGAGCAGGGCGAAAATCGGCTTTTCGAACCAGTAGAACCAGCCCCAGTCGATCGCCCGGTCGAACAGCGGAATGCCCGCGTCCTGATAGGCTTCCAGCGTCTTGACTTCCTTCGCGCCGACGAAGAGCCGCGACGTCTGCGTGATCGCCTTGCCGGGGGCCAGCATGACCGGAGGCAGGCTGAAATCGGCCTGATACTGGTTGCCCGCGCCCTTGCGGAACTGGCCGGTCATCGCCGCCTTCTGATCGGGGATCAGCGCGGATAGCCAATATTTGTCGGTAAAGCCCAGCCAGCCGCCCGTGGACTGGAAGCTCTGGGCCGACGGGCCCTCGTCCAGGTCGGAGAAGTTGACATCATAATTGGCCGCGCCGTTGAACACCCCCATCGGCCCGATATGGATGGTCCAGGTGTCAGGTTCCTTGGGAATGCCGGTGCGGCTGACAAAGCCGTAGGTCTTGACCCCGACCGTCCCGGCGCCCCGATTGGACAGCGTCTGTTGCGCCGAAATCATGTAATTCCGGTCGACCGACAGGCGGATGGCGAAGATCTGGCCCGCGCCATTGTCCCAGCGCAGCGTGACCGGGGTGGCAGGCGTCAGTTCCTTGCCCTCGGCGGTCCAGACGGTGTTGCCGTCGGGCAGCTTCAGCCCTTCGCCCTGCCAGCCGAAACCGGCATATTCGGCATGTTGCGTGCCGCGCGGGCTGAACAGGCGGACGGCGGGCGATCCCTTGTCGATGGTTTCGCGATAGGTGGGCAGGACGATGTCGTCGATGCGCGCGCCGACCAGGTTGATCGAACCGCTCAATTTGGGCGTGCGGATGGGGATGCGCTGACCCTGGGCGAGCGCGGCGGACAGCGGCACCACCTTGCCCGCGCCCTCGGCGGCTGGCGCGCTGGTCGTTGCGGGCGCGGCTGCGCCGGTCGCCTGCGCGGGGGCCTTGGCCTGGGGGAAGAAATAGTCGGCGACATATTGCCAGCCAAAGATGATCAGCGCGGTCAGGATGACCGCCATCACGATATTCTTCTTGTCGTCCACGCTGTGTCGGCTCCGCCGTGTCTGTCTGTTTTGGTCAGGGGACCGGGTCATAGCCCGAACCGCCCCATGGGTGGCATCGCATTAGCCGTTTGAAGGCGAGCCAGCTACCCTTGAGCGCGCCATATTTTTTGAGCGCCTGAATGGCGTATTCCGAGCAGGACGGGGCGTAGCGGCAACTGGGCGGCAGGATGCGCGAAGGGCCGATCTGCCAGGCGCGGGCGACCAGCATCAGCAGCCGGGCGATCATGGCGCTTTCCTCGCCACCTTGCCCAGCGCCTTTTCCAGTTCGGCGCGCAGCAGGGCGAAGTCGCGCTCCACCCCGTCGGCCCGGCCGATCAGCACATGGTCGGCGCCCGCGCGGCCGCGCACCGGCAGCAACTCGCGGGCCAGAACGCGAAAACGGCGCTTCATCCGGTTACGAACGACAGCGCCGCCAATCTTCTTGGTCACGGTGATGCCGAACCGCATCGCCGGGTCGCCGTCCTGCCGATCACGGACCAGCAGGACAAAGCCGGGCATGGGCGCGCGGTGCCCGCGATTGGCGGCCAGAAAATCGGCCCGCCGTCGCATCACCGTCGGCGCCATGCCGACTGCGTCCTCGTTCAGGCGCAGAGATTCTTGCGGCCGCGAGCGCGACGGGCGCGAATCACATTGCGGCCGCCGGGGGTGGCCATGCGGCTGCGGAAACCGTGACGGCGCTTCCGAACCAGATTGCTCGGCTGAAAGGTGCGCTTCATCGTTCTATCCTCAATAAAAATCGCGAATCGGGCATGACGAAAAAGGGCCGCCAAAGCCGGCGGCCTCTTGTCAGGCTGGCTCCGATAGGGAAAGGGCCGCGCAAAGTCAACGCCCGAGCGCGGCCTTCCGCCCGTTTTCAGTCGGCCGCCATGGCCGCTTCCGCCAGTTCGGCAAGCTGGTCGGCGACGATGGCCCAGCCCTGTTCAAAGCCCATATCCTTGTGGCTCTGCATCGCTTCATCGCTCCAATGACGGGCCGTTCCGGTATAGCGCGTGCCATCGCCCTCCGGCTCGAACGCGAAAATGCCGGTCATAAAGGGCTCAGCGGGAATCCACCCGGCGCGGAAGGCGTCGGTGGTGACGGCCAGCCGTTCGGGGACAACCTCCAGAAAGACGCCGTCGCTCGGCATTTCCTCGCCATCGGGGCCTTTCATCAGCATGGCGAAGCGGCCGCCGGGGCGCAGGTCCATTTCGATGATTTCGGCCCGCCAGGGCTTTGGGCACCAGAATTCGGCGGTTTGCTGAGTCCACACGCGCCACACGACCGATGGCGGCGCGGCGATATGGCGCGTGACGGACAATTCATGGAGATTGTCGCTCATATCGCTTCCCCTCCAAAAGCCGCCTCCAGCTTGGCGACGTCCAGCTTGCCCATTGGCATCATCGCGGCCATCATCCGGCCGATGGCGGCGCTGTCGCCGCTTGCGTGCATGGCGATCACGCTTTGCGGAACCAGTTGCCAGGACAGCCCATATCGGTCCTTTACCCATCCACATCGGCTTGGCGTCCCGCCATCGGCGGTCAGCGCGTCGAACAGCCTGTCGACCTCCGCCTGGTCGGCGCAGGCGACCGACAAGGAAATGGCCTCGGTAAAGGGGAATTGCGGGCCGCCGTTCAGCGCCTGGAACGGTCGCCCGCGCAGGGTGAAGGCGACGAGCATGGCGGTTCCGGCGGGCGCCGCCATGCCATCGCCATAATGGCTGACCGCGTCGATCGAGCCGCCGAACAGGTCGACGTAGAAGCGCGCCGCTTCCTCCGCCTGCCCGTCGAACCACAGGCAAGGCGCGATAACGCCGGTCACGCGCCCTTTTCCGCGTCGGCGCGCATTCCCACCAGCGCGAACATCGCGCCCTGCGGGTCTAGCCCCTGAATGATCCATGCGCCGCCCGGCACTTCCATCGGGCCGTTCAGCACCGTGCCGCCGCCCGCCTTCACCCTTTCGACCGCCGCGTCTATATCGGTCACGACGAAATAGAAAAGCCACAGCGGCATGGGCATTTCGGCGGGGCGGGCCATCATGCCGCCGTCCATCGCCTCAAAATCGGCGTCGCCGGATTGGGAGAAAAGCTGATATTGGCCCATCTCGCCCATGTCCATGGCGTCGCCTGTGGTCCAGCCGAACTGTCCGGTGTAGAAGGCGAGATCGGCGTCGAAAGCGCCGCTGTAAAGCTCGTGCCAGCCGACATGGCCGGTCGCCATCGGGGGCGGCGCATCCATGCCTTCGGGGCTGGAGCCTTTCATCAGCATGAAGGTCGCGCCGCCCGGATCGCCGATCACGGCGAAGCGGCCGACGCCAGCTATGTCCTCCGGCGCGCGGCGCACCGATCCGCCCGCGTCGGTCAGTCGCCGGGCATCGGCATCGACATCAGCCGAGCCGATATAGCCGCCCCACCAGGGTTGCATGCCGCAATCCTTCGCGTCGTCGGGAATCGCCATGATCCCGCCCAACGGCCCGGCGCTGCCCGAGATGATGGTGTAGGGATAGCCCACATCGCCGCCGAATGCCGCGCTCGTCCAGCCGACGACGTGGCTGTAAAAGGCGATCGCGCCCTGCGGATCGCTGGTCATCAGTTCATACCAGAAGAATCGGCCGTTCGGGTCGGTCATCATCGCTCTCCAGGGGGAAGGAGGAAAAGGATCAGGCGCGCTCGTCCACCAGCACGGAAAAGCCGCCATAGATGAGGCGCGCGCCGGCAAAGGGCATGTCGCCATCCTCCGGCTGCATCCGTTCATCGGCCATGATCTTGTCATGGGCGGCGTCGCGGATTTCGCGGCTGGGCCATTCGATCCAGGAAAAGACGACCTCCTCGCCTTCTTCCGCGATCACGGCGGTGCGAAAATCATTGATCTTGCCGGGCTTTATATCGTCGGCCCAGCATTCGACGACGCGGGTTGCGCCATATTCGATGAAAATCGGCGCGGCCTTCGCCGCCAGCGCGCGATAGGCTTCCTTGTTGCCGCGCGGCACGGGAATGACGAAGCCTTCCATATAGGCCATATTCTCTCTCCTCGGCACAGGCGCCGCGACCGTCGAGCGACTCGCGGCTTGATCCTTGTGCCGCCATGACTTACATAATTCAACTCACAAGTTATGAAATATAACCAGAATGGGTTGAGTTGAAAAAGAGAGCCTATATCGACGGGTGCGCCACCGCTCATGCGCTGGATCTGGTTGGCGACCGCTGGGCCATGCCCGTCATCCGCGAACTGATATTGGGGCCGAAACGCTTTTCCGACCTGCGCGCCGCCCTGCCCGGCATCAGCGCCAATGTGCTGACGCAGCGGCTGGAGGAACTGGAGGCCGGGGCCATCGTCATTCGCCGCCGTCTGCCGCCGCCCGCCTCCGTGCAGGTCTATGACCTCACCGACTGGGGGCGTGAATCGGAAATATTGTTTCAGGTCATCGGGCGTTGGGCGGCGCGATCCCCCACCATGCGGCCGGGGATGCCGATGAGCGTGTCGTCGGTCATCCTGTCGATGCGCACCATGATCGCGCGGGACCGGATCGGCGACAGGCGCGCCGCCATCGGCTTCCGTTTCGGCGAGGAGCAGTTTCGCGCGGTGCTGGCCGATGGCGACATGCGGCTGGATCGCGGACAGGCCGATGGAGCCGACGCGATTTTCAGCGGCGATCAGAACGCGCTCGCCGCCGCCCTCTATGCGGCCGCGCCGCTGGAGGCGCTCGACGGGTTGCGGGTGGAGGGGGATGCGGCGCTTGCCCGCTGGTTCACGGGCCTGTTCCCGCTGCCGCCCAAGGCGCCAGCCGCCGGGAGCCATTAGCGGCGCTGGCGCGCCCGCCTGGCGGCATCGTCGCGCCCGACGGTCAAGGCGCGGACGCGCTCGACGCCTTCCCTGAACTCGCCGCCGCGAATGCCGCCCTGTCCCGCGCGGGTATAGAAAGCCTCGGCCACGCCATAATCGCCCCGGCGTTCGGCGCACAAGCCCAGGTTGAAGAGCAGCGATGCGTTGCCCGGCAAGGCGCGGTCCATGTCGGCCCATTGGGCGCAGGCGGCGTCGGCGTCGCGTTGGGACAGTTTGACGCTGTCGCGGAACCGCTGGCCGGTCGCCTTGTCCATGCCCTCACGCCCTTCGCGCAGGCGCACGCGGTAATTTTCATGGCGCGGGGTGATGTCGTCGACAAAGCGATCGGCAGCGGTCCCGACCATCCGGCGGATCGAATCGCGTGGGCTGCGCTGATCCTTGTCGCCCGGACAGGTCACGATGATGTCGGTCTGCGGGCGGGTTTCGGTGTAAAGAATGCGCCCGTCGCCGCTGTCCGCCACCCGCAATGTGGACGAGAAACTGACCGTCTGTTGCAGGCAGAGCGCCTCGACCTTTTCCTTGCGGACGCATTTGTCGCCCGACCGCTCGACGCATTGCTCCTTCTGTCGCTTCACGTTGCTGTCGCGCACCGTGGCGTCGGCCATGCCGTTGACGATCATGTCCGCGTCGGGGCCATTGCGGGTCAGCGCGATCAGATCATAATGGGGCGCTCCATCCGGCCCGGTGCGCGCCAGCCGGTCCTCGATGGCGAGGGCCAACGCCGCGCCATCCCGTCCGGCGATGCGGTCGACGCCGATGCTGCGCGCCAGACTGACCTCCCGCCAGCGCGCCGGGAAATGGCCGTTCATTTCGAACACTTCCGCCCGGGCCGATGGCGCGGCGCTGGCGATCAGGAACAGGCATAGGGCGCGGCGCATGAAATTTCCCCGGCAAAATGGCGGCTGCACGGGGGTTTAGCAGGGCTTCGCGTGCGATCAAGCGGCGCGCCCGGCGTTAGTGGGCTGTGGGCCGGTCGGGAAGGCTGAAATCGCGCAATGGTTCCCGATGGCGCAACAGGCTGTTCACGGCTGCGTCGAGGTGGAAGGTTCGCCCTGAGAGGAGACTGGCTCACCGGAAACAGGCGCCGTGACGGGGCGTTGCTTCGTCCTGCGCTCTGGCGGCGCGGGATCGTCGAGGCTGGTGCGCATTCCGCGCAGAACATCTATTTCCGCCTTGCGCCGCGCCAGATAAAAATCGCGGGTGGTGGCGTAGGGATCGGCGCTCTCGTCGCGCAGCTTCCTGATCAGGTCATCATTATTGGCGCGTTCGTCGAGCGAGCTGATGACGGTCTTGGAAACGGCGAATAGCGGCGTGTTGAAGGGCTTACCGACCGCCAACGGCAGGATCGCCAGGTCAAAGGGGCGCGCCAGCATGTCGCGCAAGGTGGTAGGGCCGATCACCGGCAGAAAGAAATAGGGGCCGGGCCCAACGCCATAATAGCCCAGCGTGTCGGCCATGCCATTGGACCGGCGGGGCAGGTGGAACGGCTTGCGCTTGGCGATGTCGAACAGGCCCGCGATGCCCAAAGTCGTGTTGATGACGAACCGGCCGGCGGTTTCGGCCGCCTTGCCAGGCTTCATCTGTAGCAGGAAGTTCACGAACACGATCGGTTCGTCGAGATTTTTCAGCACATTGGTCACGCCACGGCGCGCGGCGCGCGGCATAGTGTCCTTATAGGTCGTCGCGATCGGGCCGACCACCGCCTCGTCCACAGCCTGCACCGCCTTGAACGAGGCGACGTTGATCTCCTCCACGGGGTCGGCGGCGATCCGCTTGCGCCCGGTGATGATGATTTCGCCGCTGGACGGGGACGGCGGCGTGGAAGTGGGTTGCTCGTCCGGTGCGGCCGCAGCCTCCGCCGGCGGAGCGACCGGGTCGGACCCGGATATGACCTGTTCGTCGGCCAAAGCCATGGGCGCATAGGCAAGCTGGGCGGCCGGGGGCTGACTGGCGGCAAGCAGGGGGATGGCCAGCAGTTGAAAACTCATTCGACGGTCACTCTACCCCAGTTTGGCGGCGCGCCGGCGCGCCCGAAAGACCGGCAACCACGCCCGGATGCCCGTGCGTGCGCCAACCGCCTGCATAACAGGACTCCGCCGAAGCGGAAAAACCTCAGTCCGAAAATCATGCTGGCGCCGGTTCCGACCGTATAAATCATTTTCGGGACCGGTCGTTCCATCGGTCATAGCAGATGAACGACCGGTGAATCCGACGGGGCGCGGCCCATTGCGGCTCGCCCCCTGTCGGTAAAAGACCGAAAATCAGGCCGCCGCGCGGCGTTCCTTCAGTTCCTCGTTCAGCATTTCGGCGAGCAGGAAAGCCAGTTCCAGGCTCTGCGCCGCGTTGAGGCGCGGGTCGCAATGAGTGTGGTAACGGTCGGCCAGCCCTTCGTCGGTGATGGCGATGGCGCCGCCGGTGCATTCCGTCACATTCTGCCCGGTCATTTCGGCATGGATGCCGCCGCCAAAGCTGCCCTCCGCCCTGTGGACGGCGAAGAAGCCGCGCACTTCGGCCAGGATACGGTCGAACGGACGGGTCTTGTACCCATTGGCGGCCTTGACGACGTTGCCGTGCATCGGGTCGCAGCTCCACACCACCGGATGGCCTTCGCGCATCACCGCGCGGACCAGTCTGGGCAGGCCCGCCTCGATCTTGTCATGGCCATAGCGGGTGATGAGCGTGATCCGCCCGGCTTCCCTTGACGGGTTAAGCGTGTCGAGCAGGCGCAGCAGCGCATCGGGCTCCAGCGTCGGACCGCATTTCATGCCGATCGGATTGCCGATGCCGCGCAGATATTCGACATGGGCCGACCCGTCGAACCGGGTGCGGTCGCCGATCCACAGCATGTGGGCCGACGTGTCATACCATTGTCCGGTCAGCGAATCGCGCCGCGTCAACGCCTGTTCATAGGGCAGCAGCAAGGCTTCATGGCTGGTGTAGAAATCCGTGCCCTTCAATTGCGGCACGGTTTCCGCGTCGAGGCCGCAGGCGCGCATGAAGGCCAGCGCCTCGCCAATGCGGTCCGCCATTTCCTCGAACTTGGCCGACCAGGGGCTGCGGCCCATGAAGTCCAGCGTCCATTGGTGGACATGGTCCAGCGTGGCATAGCCGCCGGTCGAAAAGGCGCGCAGCAGATTGAGGGTCGCCGCCGACTGGTTATAGGCGCGCACCATGCGCTGCGGATCGGGCTCCCGCGATTCGGGCGTGAAAGCGATGTCGTTGACATTGTCGCCGCGATAGCTGGGCAGTTCGACGCCATCGATGGTCTCGGTCGCCGCCGAGCGGGGCTTGGCGAACTGGCCCGCCATGCGGCCGACCTTCACCACCGGCAGCTTCGACGCGAAGGTCAGCACCACCGCCATCTGCAACAGCACGCGGAACGTGTCGCGGATGTTGTTCGGGTGGAACTCCGCGAAGCTTTCGGCGCAATCGCCGCCCTGGAGCAGGAAAGCGTTGCCGGCCGAAACCTTCGCCAGTTCCGCCTTCAGGTTGCGCGCTTCGCCCGCAAAGACGAGCGGAGGAAAGCTGCCAAGCTGGGTTTCGACCGCGGCCAGCGCCGCCTTGTCCTTATACTCCGGCATCTGCAGCCCCTGATGGGACCGCCAGCTTTCCGGCGTCCAATTCGCCGCCACGTCACGCACTCCTGCCATTAAGCCTGAAAAATAGGGGCCGCCTCTACGCCTGTGAAGGGGTCAAGGCAAGCATAAGCGCGGTCGCACGGCGGTTTTCATGCGCGTCGCGCCGCTTTAGGGTTAGAGGATGACGGGTAAGGAAGGTGATTCATGGGCGACATGGGGATGATCGCGGGCGGGCTGGCGCTGGTTATTGCGCTCGCCATGCCCGATTTGCGGCGTTGCCGGATGGCGGCGGTGCTGGCGGCGGCGTTAATTCTGGCCGGGGCCGTCGCGCAAGGCCTGTGGATCGTCGCGGGCATCGCCGGGGCGGGATTGCTGGTCGGCGCCGCGCCGCTGGTCGTGCAGATGCTGCGCGCCGGGATGGTGCGGTTTACGCCCGACGAGGCGGTGATGAAGGATCGCTATCTGACCGGCCTGGATGCGACGGCGGCGCGCGCCCTGCTCGATCAGGGGCATTGGCTGACGGCGCGGGCTGGCGAAACGCTGACGCGCGAGGGCGAGGCGTTGACCAGCCTGTTCTTCCTGGCGCGGGGCGAGGCGCGGGTGATGCGCGCCGGGCAACTGGTCGGCCGGATTGGCGCTGGCGAACTGATCGGGGAAGCGGGGGCGCTGGATGATGCGCCCGCCACCGCGACCGTGGTTTTGGAAAGCGACAGCCGGCTGTGGTTCATGCTCGCCCCGGCGCTGCGCGACTATGTCGCCGTGCATAGCGGCGTGGGGCTGGCGCTTCGCAAGAGTTTCGCGGCGGCACTGCGCGGCAAGCTGGAGGAGAGCAACCGGGCGCTGGCGGGGCGGATCGAGTAACCCTCAGCCGAGCGCCAGTCGCCATTCCCAGCCTAGCGGGTCGCCGTCCATCACCTCCACGCCGCACGCGCCCAGCGAGTCGCGGATGCTGTCGGACAGGGCGAAATCCTTGTCCGCGCGGGCGGCGCGGCGGCGCGCCATCTCCGCCTCGATCTCCGCTTCGGTGATCGTGGCGTCCTTTGGCCGCAGGCGCAGGTCTGCGCGGTTCAGGGTCAGCAGATTGAGGCCCAGCACCCGGTCGAACGCAGCGATCAGGCGCAGCTTGTCGTCGACCGGGACTTTCTTCATCGCAATGGCTTCCTCCAGCAGCGGCAGGCAGCGCGGGGTCATCAGGTCGTCGGCGATGGCCTCGTCAAACTGTTCGAGCAGCGGGGCGAGTTTGATCGGCATGGTCGCGCGCAGCACCGCCGGATCATCCGACCGCCAGTCGGCCCCTTCGGCGCGGGCCTTCAACCCTTCGACTCCCATGACCAGCCGCTTCAGGCGGGTCAGCGCGGCGGCGACGCTGTCGGCGCTGAACTCCAGCTCGCTGCGATAATGAGCGGTCAGGCAGAGCAGGCGATAGGCCAGCGGATGGACGCCCGCATCGATCAGCGAGAAGAGCGTGGTGAACCCGCCCTTCGACTTGCTCATCTTGCCCTGGCGATCCACCAGGAAATTATTGTGCATCCACCAGCGCGCGCCGGTGAAGCCGGCCGCCGCCGCGCTCCCATCGCCGCCGCCGCAGCAGGCGGCATGGAAGGCCTGATTCTGCGCGATTTCATTGGGATGGTGGATTTCGCGATGGTCGATGCCGCCGGTGTGAATGTCGAACGGGTGCCCGAGGCGCGCCTGGCTCATCACCGAACATTCCAGATGCCATCCCGGCGCGCCCCGGCCCCAGGGGCTGTCCCATTCCATCTGGCGGTTTTCGCCGGGGGCCGATTTGCGCCAGATGGCGAAGTCCGACGGGTTGCGCTTGCCTGCCACCGGGTCGATCCGGGCGTGGGCGGCGTCGTCGCGCCCACCCGCCAATGCGCCATAGTCGGGCACGCTCGCGCTGTCGAAATAGAGCCCGCTCGCCAGTTCATAGCAATGGTCGGGCGCGATCCTTTCCGCAAAGGCGATCATCTGCGGCACATAGTCGGTGGCGACCGTCCATTCGCTGGGCGCGATGATGTTGAGGTCGGCGATGTTGCGCTTGAAGGCGTCGGTATAGTGGGCCGCAATGTCCCAGATGCTTTTCGCGCTGGCGCGGGCGGCGGCCTCCATCTTGTCGTCGCCCGCGTCGGCGTCGCTGGTCAGGTGGCCGACATCGGTGATGTTGATGATATGGGTGACGGACAGGCCGGACCAGATCAGCGCGCGGCGCAGCGTGTCGGTAAAGACATAGGCGCGCAAATTGCCCAGATGCGCGTAATTATAGACGGTGGGGCCGCAGCTATAGACGCGCGCATGGCCCGGTTCGATCGGCGCGAAGGGCTCGACCGCGCGGGTCAGGCTGTTGAACAGGCGCAGGGGTGCGGCAGGGGCGGGCTGGTCGGTCATGGCGCGAGCCATGCGGCGCTTTGGCGCAAGCGTCAACCGCGCTTGTCGCCGCCGCCATCATGGAAAAGGCCGCGACCCGTGGGGATCGCGGCCTGAACCTGTTTACGCGGATCGCCCGATCAGAAGGCGGCGGTCAGCGAGAAGACGACGGCGCCGTCGGCGCCCGCGGCGTTCTTCACGCCTTTCCAGTCGGTGTTGACGTAGGCGATGCCGAAGGTGAAGTTCTTCCAGCTCGTGTCGACGCCGCCCATATAGTCGATGGCGTCGCCGTCGGGGCCGCCCAGGAAGCTGTCGCTCTTGGCATAGCCGATATGCGTTTTGAGCGTGAAGGGCGTGCCGGGGATGGCGGCGTTGTTGTCGTTATAGATATAGACGGCGCTCGAATCGCCCAGCGAATTCTGGTCGGGAGCATAAGCGACGCCGACCTTGGTCTTGACCGGGCCGATGGCGCCCGAAACCGCCAGATAGGGTTCGACGATGTCGAAATCGGTGCCCTTGTCGTTGCCGGGATACCAGTAATAGGTGACGCCGCCGTCGATGGTCCAGCCGGGGGTGAATTCGGTCGCGTAGCCCGCGATCAGGTCGATTTCCGCGCTGCCTTCGCCAACATGGCCGAAGTCGATGTTCGAACCCCAGGTGCTGACATAGAAGCCGCTGTCATGGGCGAGCGTGAAGCCGCCCTGAATCGCGAAATTTTCCTGATTCTGGCTGACGCCGCGGAAGCGATAGTCGGACGTGACAGCCGCGCTGCCGGTGATGGTGAAGCCGTCGGAAGGTTCATCCTGGGCGAAAGCCGGCGCCGAAACGGCGGCCAGAGCAAGGGCCGAAAGGCCGAGAATGGACTGACGCATAATATACCCCTTTGTGGTGCTGCGATCGTCCCGCCTGCGTTAAGCGCCTCGCCTCTGTCGCCCATGTCGGGGTGGGCAAGGTCGTCGTAACGATTTCGCAATGCCGATCCATGCCGCACCGCACAAGAGAATATTGCTGTATTGTTTCTTTTAACCGCTCAATGTTGCCGTTGTGCAACATTGTTTTGCTGTCAAATGTCTGGCTTGTTGCTCCCCGCCTCCCCCTCCTTCTCTCGCGCGGCGGCCCAGTGCAGCATGCGCTGCGGATAGGGGATGGCGACCCCGTTCGCCCGGAACAGCCGCCACAACCGCCCCAGCACGTCGGAGCGCACATTGCCCACGCCGCTTTCCGGATCGTTGATCCACACCAATATGTCGAATTCGACCCTGCTCTCCCCAAAGCCGGTCATCCACACATTGGGCGGCGGGGATTGCAGCACGCGCGGCGATTCGCCCGCCGCTTCCAGCATCAGGCGCTGGGCGAGATCAAGGTCGGCGTCATAACCCACGCCAACGGGAATGCGGATGCGGACATTGCGGTCGGAATAGGACCAGTTCTCCACCTCCTGCGTCATCAGATTCTCGTTGGGAATCAGATGTTCCTTGCCGTCGCGGGTGATGACGCTGACGGCGCGCACGCCGATCTTGTTGACCCATCCGAAGCTGTCGCCCACGACGATCACGTCGCCCGGCTTGATCGACCGGTCCATCAGCAGGATGATGCCCGCGATCAGATTGCCGAAGGTCTTCTGAAGGCCAAAGCCCGCCGCCAGGCCGAGCGCGCCGGAAAAGACGGCAAAGGCGGTCAGGTCGATGCCCAGCATGTCGATGCCAATGAAGAAGGCCGCGATGACGATGGCGATGGCCGCCAGTTTCTGGGCCAGCAGCTTCTGGGTCGCATCGAAACCGTCCGCCAGCGCGATCGAACGGCTGACGACGCGGTTGGCCAGACGCACCGCGGCGAACAGCGCGATCGAGGTGATGGTGATGGTGACGATGCCGAGCAGCGTGATCCGCCGCTTGCCCAGATCGATGCCGATGCTGTCCAGCATGTGGCGCACCGGCACGACGCCGCCATTGCTGCTCGACAGCACCAGTCCGAACAGCAGCAACGCCACCAGCATCACCGCCCAGCGCGGCATGGCGGCGGCGTGGAGCAATTGAACCGCAAACATCGCCACGCTCAGGCCCAGCGCGGCGCCCAGGATCAGGTGGGCGACATCGCCCTGAGGCCACAGCGCGACGGCGCCGGCCAGCAACAGGCTGGCGATGCCGAAGTGGATGGCGCGGCGCAAATGGCCCGTCATTGTCGTGGCCGGTTGACGCAGGGCATGGCTGATGCGCGGTGCGGCGACGCGCGCGACGGATCGGGCGATCAGATAGGTGATCGCAATGACGGCAATGGCCATGGCGGGATGGACGATGGCGGCGTCGCCCGGCAATGCGGCCAGCAACGTGGCGACCCGCGCGCTCATCCCCGCGCCGCCCGGAAACGGGCCAGTCCCGCCGAGAGGTCGGCGATCAGGTCGGCGGGATCCTCCAGCCCGACTTGCAGGCGCACGACCGGCCCCTCCCCGTCCCATCGGGTGGCGGTGCGGTATCGCGCCGGGTCGACGGGCAGGGCCAGACTTTCAAAGCCGCCCCAGCTATAGCCGATGCCGAAATGGTCGAGGCCGTCGATCAATGCAGCGCGCGCGGCCTCGTCGCCGCCCATCAGGACGAAGCTGAACAGGCCGCTGGCGCCGGAAAAGTCGCGCGCCCAAAGGTCATGGCCGGGGCAGGAAGACAGGGCGGGGTGCAGGACGCGGGCGACATCGGGCTGTCCGACCAGCCAGCGGGCGATCGCCAGCGCGCTGTCCTGATGCTGTTTCAGCCGCACGCCCAGCGTCCGCAGGCCGCGCGCCGCCAGCCAGGCGTCGTCGGGGCTGACCATCTGGCCGAACAGATAGGCGCTTTGCCGGATCGTTTCGAACCAGTCGGCGCTGGCGCTGACCGATCCCATCATCACGTCGCTATGGCCGACGATATATTTGGTGCAGGCGAGGATCGAAATGTCGACGCCACGGGCCAGCGCCGGGAAGAACAACGGCGTCGCCCAGGTATTGTCGATCAGCGTCACGATGCCCCGATCGCGCGCCACGGCGCAGATGGCGGGCACATCCTGCACCTCGAAGGTCAGGCTGCCGGGGCTTTCCATGAAGATGGCGCGCGTCCGGTCGGTCAGCAGGTCCGCGATGCCCGGTCCGATGAGCGGGTCGTAATAGATCGTCTCAATGCCCAGCGGCCGCAGCATCCGCTCGCAAAAGCCGCGTGTCGGATCATAGGCGCTGTCGACCATCAGCAACTGGTCGCCGGGTTTGAGCACCGCCATCAGCGCACAGGCGATGGCCGCGACGCCGGAGGGAAACAGCATCGTTCCCGCCGCGCCCGGCTCCATTTCGGTGAGCGCGTCGGCGAGCGACCAGGCGGTCGGCGTGCCCTTGCGCCCATAGAACAGCCGTTCATGCGTGCTGCTGCCCGCGGCGCGGCGCAGGTGGGCGACATCGTCGTAGAGGATGGTCGATGCGCGCCACACCGGCGGGCTGACGATGCCGCCGGGCTGGCCGGGCATCCCCGTCCATTCCGCCCGCCGCCCGGCCTGCGCCAGCTTCGTCAGCGGGCGGCGGTCGTCCTTGCCTTCGTCCTTCATGCTCATGCCGCGCCCGTCGCCTTGGGCGTTTCCGGGTCCATGCCCCATTCCGACCAGCTTCCGTCGTAAAGGGTCACGTCATCCTTGCCGAGCAGTTTGAGGCCTGCGAGCAATAGGGCGGCGGTCACCCCGCTGCCGCAGGTCGTGATGACAGGCTGGTCGAAATCGACCCCGGCCCTGACGAACAGGGCGCGCAGTTCGTCTCCGGTCTTCATGCTGTTGTCGGGCTTGAACAATAGGGGTGAGGGCAGGTTGCGCGATCCGGGGATATGGCCCGACGCCATGCCGGGGCGCGGCTCCTTCTCCTCACCGGTAAAGCGCCCCGGCCCGCGCGCGTCGAGCACCTGCGCCGCGCCGCTGGCGACATTGGCGATCATGGCGGCCTTGTCGCGGACCATGCCCGGCTGGCGGCAAGCGACGGCGTTGCCCGGCGTCGGCGCGGAGTCGCCCGCCTGCGTCGGTCGCCCTTCGGCCAGCCATTTGGTCATGCCGCCATCCAGGATCGCCGCGCCCGCGCCTATGCCGTACAGCCCCATCATCCACCATGCCCGCGCTGCGCTGTGGATCGGGCTGTTGTCATACAGGATGATGCGGCTGTCAGCGTTGACGCCCAGCGCCCGCATATGGTGCGTCATCAGCGCGTCCGGGGGAACCATGCCCGGCGCGGGATGATCGGGATCGGCGAGCGTGGCGAGATCGAGGAAGGCCGCGCCGGGGATATGGGCGGCCTGATATTCGGCGCGCGGGTCGCGCGGCGTGCCGGGCAGGAAAAGGGTTGCGTCCAGTATGACCAGATCGTCCGCGCCCAGTTCGGCCGCCAGCCATGCGGTTGATACCAATATGTCCATGCACGCCTCCGGAATTTCGGGCTTCACCCTAGGCCGTGGCGGCGGTGCTGGAAAGGGGCCGGTTCGCCGGTTCAGCCCTCTGGCGCGAAGCCGGTGGCGCGCGCGCCGGGCCGCCGATACTGGCGCGGGCCAAGGTCGAGGCGGAAGGGCGCGAGGCGCTGGGCGGGCGGCTCCTGTTCCTGCCCGACGATGAAGGCGCCGCCGGTGCGGCCCGCGCCGGACGTTTCCCCTTGCGCCCAGCGGTATTGCACGTCGAACGCGACCAGCGGGATCAGCAACCGCCGCGTCCCGACTTCGATGGGCCAGGTGGTTTCGGGCGGCAGCGTAATCTCGCCGCCCACCGCATGGGACGCGCCCGGTTCGATGGTCAAGCCGTTGGCGAACGGATGGCCGATGGCGCCGTCGAAAAACTGTTGCAGCACCTCAGCCGGACTCGTGCCGGCAGAGGCGATGAGCGCACGGATGCCGGCGTCCTGCGCCGCCAGTTCGCCTTCATTGGTCAGAGTCAGACGATAGCCCACCGTCAACCCGGCCAGACCCAGCCGCGCGGATATAATGTCCAGCGCCAGTGCGAGCCGCGCGCGCGGCGATGCAATCGGGACGGCCGGCACAGGCGCAGGCGGCGGTGGGGCGAGCGCAGGCGCGACCGGCGGCTCTGGCGCGGCCGCAGGGGCGCCATCCGCCGCAATGGCTGGCCGCGGTTCGGGCTTGCGCCGCCGCCAGGTCAAAAAGGCGAGGCCGCCGATCAGCGCCAGCCCGCCGATGATCCAGACCCATCGCTTATCCGGCGTCGCGGGCGTTGCTGCGGTTTCAGGCGCGGGGCCGGGTTGCGGCGGCTCCGCGATCGGCGCGGCCGGTTCGGCGGGGGGCGTCGCTGCACCGGCAGGCGATGCTTCGGGTTCCGTCACGGCCGCCGGTGTTGCAGCTTCGGGTTGCTTTGCAGGCGTCGCAGCGTTTCGCGTCGGCTCCCGCTTGGGTCTTGTTGGGGCGGGCGCTGTCGCGTCGCTGGTGGTCCGGGGCGCTGGCGCAGGCGCCGCTTGCGGCGCGAGGGTCGGCGCCACCGCAGGCGCGTCGGCCGGCGGCGTCGCAACCTCGGGGTGGAATATGTCCAGTTCCGGGCCCTGTCGCTGCGGCTGAGTGTCTGCGGGCCTGCCCGGTTGCAGGGAAAGACTGGGCGCGGCGTTGTTCTGCTGCGCCAGCGCATCGGCCGGCGACAGCGCCAGCATGATCGCGATGTGGCGGATTTTCATGGACCCCATGGCCAGCGCAAAGCCTGTCGGGGCCTGAACGCCCGATGAACGCGCGCACGCGATGACAGGAGCCGTGCAATAGCGTAGAGGAGCCGCATGACCGATAGCCTCAAACCCCTGCATCTGGGTCAGGCCAGCGCCCTCCCCGCCTCCCCGGACGAAGCGGTGCTGGATTATGTGCCCAATCCGCGCCCCGGCAAGCCCTATCTTGTGCGCTTCGCCGCGCCGGAATTCACGTCGCTCTGTCCGGTGACCGGCCAGCCCGATTTCGCCCATCTGGTGATCGACTATGCGCCCGGCGCGACCATCGTCGAATCCAAGTCGCTGAAGCTGTTTCTCGGTGCTTTCCGCAACCATGCCGCTTTTCACGAGGATTGCACCGTCGGCATTGGCGAGCGGCTGTTTGCCGAGATGCAGCCAGTCTGGCTGCGCATCGGCGGTTACTGGTATCCGCGCGGCGGCATTCCCATCGACGTTTTCTGGCAATCGGGCGAACCGCCCGCAGGCATGTGGCTGCCGCCGCAGGACGTGCCGGGCTATCGCGGCCGGGGATAGCGTTTTTTTCGCAAGTTCCGGCGACGAACGGCGCGCGCGTTTCGACAAACGACATGGAACGGGCGGCGGGGCGCTTGACCGCGCGCGGCAAAGGGCCGATCCCCGCTTCATCGCGGCGATCGGCCGTCCCGGCCCGCCGATTTCAGACTTGTCGGAGTCTTGCATCCATGTCCCTTACCAAAATCCTGCCCCTGATGCTGGCGACAGCACCCCTGGCGCTGGTCGCGCCCAACGCCGCGCTGGCCGCGCCCGCCGAAGGGATCACCACCCAGTTGCCGCGCGGCGCCGCGCCCACCCATTATGCGATCACCGTCACGCCGGACGCGCCCAACCTCAAATTCACCGGGCAGGTGACGATCGACGTCACCGTGGCGGCGCAAATGCCTGTGCTGGTGCTGAACGCCGCTGACCTCAGCTTCGGCGACGTCATGCTGACCCCCGCCAGGGGCAAGGCGATCAAGGGCGCGGCCAAGGTCGACGTGAACGCGCAGACGGTGACGCTCGATTTCGGCAAGCCTCTCGCGCCGGGCAGCTACAAGCTCGCCATCAGCTATGCGGGCATCATCAACACCCAGGCGAACGGCCTGTTCGCGCTCGATTACACCGATAATGCGGGGCAGGCGAAGCGCGCGCTCTTCACCCAGTTCGAAGCGCCCGACGCCCGTCGCTTCGTGCCGAGCTTCGACGAGCCGAGCTACAAGGCGACCTTCGACCTGTCGGCCATCATCCCCACCGGCCAGTTGGCGGTCGGCAACATGCCGGTCAAGGAAACAAAGGATCTGGGCGGCGGCAAGACCCAGGTGACCTTTGGCGCCAGCCCCAAAATGTCGTCCTATCTGCTGTTCTTCGGCCTCGGCGAACTCGATCGCGCGACCAAGATGGTTGGCGACACCGAAGTCGGCGTCATCACCGGCAAGGGCAATACCGGCAAGGCGCAACTGGCGCTCGACGCGTCGGCCGCCATCCTGCCCTGGTTCAACGACTATTTCGGCACCCCCTATCCGCTGCCCAAGCTCGACAATGTCGCAGGGCCGGGCCAGAGCCAGTTTTTCAGCGCGATGGAAAACTGGGGCGCGATCTTCACCTTCGAACGGGCCTTGCTGGTCGATCCCCGTTTCACGTCCGAAGCAACCAAGCGCCGCATCTATGAAACGGTCGCGCATGAAATGGCGCACCAGTGGTTCGGCGATCTCGTCACCATGGCCTGGTGGGACGATCTGTGGCTGAACGAAGGCTTCGCGAGCTGGATGGCGACCAAGGTCACCGACAAGCTGCAACCGACCTGGGAAATGCTGCTGACCCGCGTCGACGGGCGCGAGGCGGCGATGAGCCTTGACGCGCTGGCCACCACCCACCCGGTCGTGCAAAAGATCACCACCGTCGACGAGGTGAATCAGGCGTTCGACGCCATCACCTATCAAAAGGGTGAAGCGGTCATCACCATGCTGGAAGGCTATGCCGGCGAGGATGTGTGGAAGGCCGGCATCCAAGCCTATATGAAGGCGCACGCATACGGCAATACTGTCACCGACGATCTGTGGAAAGCGGTCGAGGGCGCGGGGGCCAAGGGTCTCGTCAGCATCGCGCATGACTTTACCTCGAAGCCGGGCATCCCGCTGGTCAAGGTCGACAGCGCTCAGTGTCAGGGCGGCAACACGCTGCTGACGCTCAGCCAGGGCGAATTCAGCCGCGACCAGAAGGACAAGGCGCCGCTCAAATGGAACGTGCCGGTGATGGCCCAGACCATTGGCGGCGCGCCGCAGCGCCTGATCCTTCAGGGCGCGGGCACGATGACGCTGCCGGGTTGCGGCGCCTATGTCGTCAATGCCGGGCAGACGGGCTATTATCGCTCGCTCTATCCCGCCGCCAATGTGACCGCGCTGGCGAAGGATTTCACCAAGCTCGCCAGCATCGATCAGAACGGCCTGTTGGCCGACAACTGGCAGCTTGGGCTGGGCGGCTATCAGCCCATGGGGCAGGCGCTCGACCTGATCGACGCGGTGCCCGCCAGCGCCAGCCCCGCCGTGCTGGCCGAAGTGCCCGGCTATCTGAACGGCGCCTATGACATGCTGGAAAGCGACAAGGCGGCGCAGGCCAAGGTGGCGGCCTATGCCTCGGCCAAGCTCGGCCCGGTGCTGACGGCCATCGGCTATGATGCAAAGGCCGATGAAGGACCGCAGACGCCGGTGCTGCGCGCCAGCCTGGTGTCGACCCTGGGCGCCATGGGCGACCCGGCCGTGGTGGCGGAAGCCAATGCACGCTTCGCCAAACTGGCCAGCGATCCCGCTGCGCTCGACGGGCCGCTGAGGAACGTCTGGCTGCGCATCATCGCCGAAAATGCCGATCAGGCGACTTGGGACAAGCTGCGCGCCATGGCGAACGCCGCCAAGACCGATCTGGAAAAGAGCACGCTCTTCGCCCTGCTGGGCAGCGCCAGGAACAAGATGCTGGCCCAGAAGGCGCTTGACCTGGCCCTGACCGACGAGCCAGGCAAGACCACCAGCGCGGCGATCATCAGCGCCGTGGGTTATGAACATCCCATGCTGGCGGTCGATTATGTGCTGGCCCACCGCGCGCAATATGAAGCGCTGATCGACGTGTCGGCGCGCAGCCAAGCATTGGCGCGGCTGGGCATCAATTCGGCCGAGCCGCTGATGGCGACGAAGCTGGACGCCTATGCCACCAAATATCTGACGCCCGAATCGCGCAAGGTGGTGGATCGCGCCATCTCCACGATCACGACCCGGATTGAAACGCGGGCGCGGCTGAAGCCCGCGCTGACGGCCTGGTTCGCGGCGAAGAAGTAAGGACAAAGGGGCGGTCCGTCACCGGATCGCCCCCGTCAGGGCATCGTGCGGAAAAGCGGGAAACGGTTTTCTGCCGAAAGCGATGCGAAACAAAAGACCGGAGCACGCCGCCCGCAAGGCCAGAGCCAACGGCATCGCTGCCAGCACCGTCTCCGGCCCCGGCGGCATCGACCGACGTGGTCCCGGCCACTGCCACGCCTCTGGACGATACCATCCAGTTCGCCAACGCCGCCAATTGCGAGGCGTGGAAGGAAACGGAGGCCCTGTTCAGCAACATCCTCACGCCGCCGCAGGGCGATATCGCAAATATCAACGCTGTGCGTCAGCACCCCATGGGCACAGACAGCGGGGGTCGGTCGCCCTGGCAGCCGACCATCTGCTATTCCGGCGGTTGCCGACCAGGGTCGGCAGTTCACGATCAATATTGTGAGCGGCAGCTTCCCGCTAAAGCTGCCACAAGATCCTGCTCGACCGATCAAGCTTTGGACTATGTCGTCGCATTCTTGCGAAAGACGATGTTGATCCGCAAACCGCCGTCGTTCGACGTTCCAAACGCCACTTGCGCCCTCATGGCGTCTGCCAGCGCCTGCACGATGGCGAGGCCAAGGCCCGCCCCTCCCGCCTTTGGGTTGCGGGAAGGATCCAGCCGATGATAGGCCAAGCCGAGTTGGGGCAAATCTGCGGGCGCGACACCCGGGCCATTGTCCTCAAACTGCCAGACAATGGTGTGTGCGTCCTGCCGGACGGCTATTCGCATGAGATCGGCGTGGCGGAAGCCGTTGTCGACCAGATTGCCGAATATCCGCTCCAGCCCGGCCGCTTCCGCTTCGATCAGAGCCGGCTCGTGGGCAGACACCGCAATGCGATCCGCCTCGAACCGCGCCTCGACCAACGCGCGCGTCAGGGCCGACAGATCGATCCGTTGCATCGGGGTCACATTGTGACGATCGATGCTGGCGAACAGCAGATTGTCGTCGAGGAGCGCGGACATCTGGTCCAGGTCTCGTTCGGCGCGGGCGCGCTGGCCATCGTCGGCGATGAACTCCGCGCGCAGGCGCAGCCGGGTAAGATAGGTTCGCATATCGTGCGCTATGCCGGCGAGGATGAAGGTTCGCTCATCCATCAGCGAGACGATCCGCGCCTTCATGTCGTTGAAGGCCTGCGCCAGCGCGCGCGTTTCGCGGCTGCCCTCCACGGTCGCGTCGGGCGCGCGCAGATCGTCTCCCAATGCCTGGGTCGCCCGGGTCAGGCGGCGCAGCGGCCGGGTGGTCTGCCGCAGCGCGATCCAGAGCATCAGCAGGAGCAGCGCGCCGCTGACGGCACCCAGCAGACTGCGCCGCGCGAGATAGGCGCTGAGCGCGCGCGATGGCCGCCCGGTCAGTATCAGCACGCGCCCGTCGCGCATCCAGATGGTCAGGCGGATCGGGACGAAAAACCGCATCGGCCTCGCCCGATCACCCATCCATGCGCCGAACACGCCCGGCCCGCCGTCCACGACCACATTGTGATCGGCAAGAGCGCGGCGGTAGCGGCTGGCAAGTTCAGACAGAGCGGTCGGCACTTCGCGAAAATCATTGGGTGGCGTGCGCCCGATCGTCACAGTGAAGATCGACCCGTCATAGCTGTCGGCAAGTTCGGCCGCCCCGGCAGGTCCGGCCCGCTCCATCGCGTCGACCATGCGGGCGAGCGTAGCGGGCGCGGGCAGGCCGTAGTTCGCGTCGGCGCCGCCCCGGCCCGGCGTTTGCCAGACGAGCAGCAGCAGAAGCTGCATCAGGATGAAGCCGACCAGCATGACCATGCCGATGCGGAATGACAGCGTCGTGCCCACCGGATCAAACCTTCCGCACGGCAGCGACGAACACATAGCCGCCGCCGCGCACGGTCTTGATCAGGGCATCTCCGCCCGGAACCCTGGCGAGCTTGCGGCGAACCCGCCCCAGTTGCACGTCGATGGTTCGATCGAAGGGGGCGGCTTCCCGCCCGCGCGTCCAGTCCAGCAGCTGCTCGCGCGACAGGACGCGTTGCGGGCGCTCGACCAGACACAGCAGCAGGTCATGCTCGCCCCCGGTCAGCTCCAGCGCGGAACCGTCCGGCGCGATCAGGCTGCGGGCATCGACATCCCAGAGCCAGCCTTCGAACGCATAGCGACGCAGGCCGGGCGGCTGTATCGTCGCCTCGCTCGCCTGCGAACGACGCAGCAGCGCCCGCACGCGGGCCACCAGTTCGCGCGGGTTGAAGGGCTTGGGCAGATAATCGTCGGCGCCGATTTCAAGCCCCACGATACGGTCGACATCGTCGCTGCGCGCGGACAGGATCATCAGGGGAAGCTGCCCGGCCGCGCGGACACGACGACATAGCGACAAGCCGTCCTCGCCCGGCAGCATGATGTCGACCAGCGCCATGTTGACTGGCTGACGTTGCACCAGCGCCTCGAACTCGGCCGTCGTGCGGCAAGGATGGGCGTGCAAGCCCTCCCGCATCAGAAGGCCGCAAACGAGATCGCGAATTTCATCATCATCCTCGACGACGGCGACATGCGGGCGGTTCGGGTCTTCCATCCCCGCAGAATGCCATCGCGCCTTGCGGCCGCAAGCGCTGTTACATTTTGTCACCCTATGATTCCGACGGTTCGTCCAGCCGTTACCACGCACCGGCAAACCGGTCTCCAGCGGGACATGATCCCCCTCATGCAAGGAGACAAACCATGAAGACCTTTTTGACCGCGGCCGCCCTTGGCCTGACCCTGGCCGGCAGCATTGCCGCCACCGCCGCCGAGGCGGGCACGCGCAGCCGGAGCGTCAGCGCGCAAGGCGCCTACGGCCATGGCTATAACCGCTCGCGCGCCGTGACCCGCCAGCCGGGTTCGACTTCGGTCAATCGCGACATCCAGACGAACAGCGGTCGCGGCGTCTCCTCCAGCCGCAGCGCGAACTGGGGCGATGGCAGCTATCAAGGCGGCGCCAGCCACACCACCAACAACGGCGCCAGCTGGGGTCGCTCGACCAGCGCGGTGCGCAACGACGACGGCAGCGTCAACGCCGTGACCACGCGCACCCGCCCCGACGGCTCCACCGGCACAGTGACGCGGGAAACCAGCCCCTACTGATCCCGCGCACCGCACGCCGGGTCGGCTCCTCCTGACCCCCCAAACGGCCCGGCGTGCCCCCCTCTTTGGAAAGCAGCGTCATGAAGACCTTCTCCCTTCTCCTCATCGGTTGCCAGATCGGCGTCCTGGCACTGGGCGCGAGCCCGGTCGCCGCGCAGATGGGCCGCCTGGGCGGCGGCGAACCCCTGCAATGGTTCGACAAGGCCAACACCAATCGCGACGGTCGCGTCACCAGTGCGGAATTTTCCGCCTTTCGCCAGAGCCAGTTCGGCCAGCTCGACCGCAATGGCGACGGCGTCGTCAGCCCGACCGATTTCCCACGGCTCGCGAAGCTGCGCCCCGACGCTTATGCGAAGCTGACCGGGATGATCGGCCAGAGCGACGCCAATGGCGACGGCGTGGTCACGCGCGCCGAAATGGGGTCCTCGCCACCCCGCATGTTCATGCTTGCCGACGCCAATGGCGATGGCGAGGTCACGAAGGCCGAGTTCGACGCGGCGCGCGAGCGGATGCAGGCGGCGATGGCTGCTAGGCGGAAATAGCCATGGCGCACCATTCCCCCCTTTTCCTCAGCATCGCGGCAGTCGCCATCCTGGCCGAACTGGTCTGGCGACTCCGTTCCGGGCGCGGCTATGACGGGCGCGCGGCGCTGACCACCGCCGGGCTGGTGGCGGGCAATCTCGTCGCGGGCGCGCTGCACGCCGCAGTGCTGGCAGCCGCCTTCACCACGGTCTGGGCCTATGCCCCGCATCGCTTTCCGGCCACCGAGTGGCAAAGCTGGGCGATCGGCTTCTTCGCGGTCGAGTTCGCCTATTACTGGTTTCACCGCGCGAGCCATGAAATCCGCTGGATGTGGGCCACCCACAGCGTGCATCACAGCGCCGAACAGCTGACCTTCCTGTCCTCGCTGCGGCTGGGCTGGACGAACACGCTGTCGCTGGGCTGGCTGTTCTACCTCCCGGTCATCGCACTGGGCTTCGACCCGCGCGTCGTGGCCGTGCTGCTGGCGGTCAACCTGAATTTCCAGTTCTTCCTGCATAGCGAGGCGGTCCCGCGCCTCGGCCCGCTCGAATGGATCTTCAACACGCCGCACCATCACCGCGCCCACCATGCCAGCAACCCGGAGTTCCTGGACCGCAACTATGGCGGCATGCTGATCGTCTGGGACCGCCTGTTCGGCACGATCGCGCCGGAGAGCGATGTCGAGAAACGCTATGGTCTGGTCGGCAAGGCGCGCGAAGCCAATCCCGTGAAGCTCGCGCTGCGCGAATGGGCGGGCATCGCCACCGATGTCGCCCGCGCGACGAGCTGGCGCGATCGCTGGACAGCCATGGTCAGGGTGAAATGATGGCGCGCCGGACGGGATGTGGCGAACCGCAGCCCTGTTGCAGCAGCCCGAACAGGCCGTCGCCGATCATGAACACCGCCCCCATCGCCGCCGACCGACAAACGCCGAGGCCAAGCGCTTCCGATCCGTCCATTCATTTGCTCCCGCGGCATGTATTGGCCGGCTTTAGCCATTAACTCGACGATGAGCGTCCCGGTCCTGGCCGAACCGCCGAACGGAGAGCCGACAGCCGACCAGACTGAGGCGTTCGCCTGGGCCAGGGGGAGCGACCGGTTCGAGTAAGACCAGTCGTTCTTCGAACATCCAAGGAATTTTGCTCACACATTATAGGGTAGGACCGCGGGAACAGTTGCACACAACTCTACAATCCAATCTCGGAGAGTCCGGGTTGGCCGTCAGGGCGCGCTCCTGGCGGCCAGTGGAACAGGCGGTCCGTCGCCGCGATCGGGTGCTCGTTGATGCTGGCGATACGCCGCTCCATCAAGCCTGCTCCATCGAACTGCCAGTTCTCGTTGCCATAGGCGCGAAACCAGTTGCCGCTGTCATCCCGGTATTCGTAGGCGAAGCGCACGGCGATGCGGTTGCCGGCATGAGCCCAGACTTCCTTGATCAGCCGGTAATCGCGCTCACGAGCCCATTTGCGGGTGAGAAAGGCCTCAATGGCGGCTCGCCCCGTGATGAACTCGGCCCTGTTCCGCCATCGACTGTTGGGGGTGTAGGCGAGCGCAACGCGGGCGGGATCGCGACTGTTCCAGGCATCTTCGGCGGCGCGCGCCTTGAGGGCGGCGGTTTCCTCGGTGAACGGGGGCACTGGCGGGCGGCTCATGGATTGGTCCTTTCAATCCGGGCGCGGAGCGATGCGTTGTCGGCTTCGAGCGCCGCGATACGGGCTTCAAGCTTAGCGACAGCCTTCGTCACATCACCGGCATCGAGCTTGCGAGGAATATGCTGCGGGCAATTCACGTCCCACGCGAGGACCGTGAACAGGATCGCCTGTTCAGCCCGGGCGGGGTAGTCTTGCGGCAAGAGCCGCGCGACCAGCTCCTGATCGTTTGCTACCACCCGCGCACAGCCCCACAGTTTGATGCGGCGACGACCTGCGTAGTCCATCAGGAACAGGAAGGCCTGGTTGTTCTCGGCCAAGTTGCCGGTGGTAATGTACTGGCGGTTGCCGGCGAAATCGGCAAAGCCCAGCGTCTGCTCATCGATCGCTCTGATGAAACCGGGTGGTCCACCCCGATGCTGGGCGTAGGGCTGACCGGCTGCGCTGGCCGTGGCGAGATAGGCGGTGTCGATCCCGGCAAGGAAGTCGATCAGATCCTTGCTGATCCTGGTACGGAACCCACCGCGTTGTTCGATCCGGGCATAGGCTTCGCGCGATCCGCGAGCCGTCTGGATCGCCTTGACGCTGGCGGTGAAGGCGATGTCGCTCGATAGCATGTTCAGACCTCCGCAACAGGTGGCGCGAGGCGGCGGACGCCGAATGAACGAACCGCCCACCGCCCTTGCGATCAGGCCGCCTGGCGGGCAGCCAGGAGCGGAAAGTCGACCTCGGTCTGGAACACATTGTTGAACATGTTGGTCCAGATGTTGAGCGCCACATGCTGCACGATCTCGATGATCTGCGCGTCGCTGTAGCCGGCCAGCTTCACCGCCGAGAACTCGGCATCGCTGATCTGGCCGCGCGTTGCCGCGACCCGGGCGGCAAAGCGCACGGCCGCGTCGGCCTGGGGATCGTTCGAGGCGCCGCTGCGGTTCGCCGCGATTTCGGCATCGTCGAGCCGGGCGAGGTTCTTGCCGAGATAGGCGTGGGCCGAGAGACAATAGTCGCAACCATTGATCTCGGCGACCGCCAGCGCGATTCGTTCGCGGGTCGCAGCGGGGAGCGCGCCCTTGCCGAGGGCACCTGACAGGGCGAGGTAACCTTCCAGCGCCTGCGGGCTGACGGCGACCAGGCGGAAGAGATTGGGAGCCGAGCCGAGCTGCTTGACGACGGCTTCGAGCAGCGGGTGCGAAGCTTCGGGCGCATCGGCAATGGTGGCGGGCTGGGAAATGCGGGGCATGACATGGTCCTTGTCGAAAAGGCGGCCGGGGATCGGTCGGTGACCAAGACCTAGAACATTTCACAAATGCGGAGCATCTATCACTTTCGGAAATGATCCTTGCGGATTATGGAAGGATGATGAACCGGTTCGAAGCCATGCGCACGCTCATCGCCGCTGTCGACGGGGGCAGTCTTTCCGCGGCGTCGCGCGGGCTCGGCGTGCCGCTGCCAACCGTGAGCCGGCGGGTGTCAGATCTGGAAACGCATCTTCGCACCCAGCTGGTGGTGCGCACCAGCCGGAAGTTGCTGCTTACCGATGCGGGCCGGGCCTACGTGGCTGCCTGCCGCCAGATCCTCGAAGAACTGGACGATGCCGAACGGTTGGCAAGCGGCGAGTATCGCATGCCCCGGGGTGAACTGCTGATCACCGCGCCCGTGATGTTCGGGCAGCTTCATGTCCAACCGGTGGTGCTGGATTTCCTCGCGGCCTATCCGGACATCAGCGTGCGCCTGACGCTTTCGGACGCGACGATCGACATCATCGAAAACCGCGTCGACCTGGCCGTGCGGATCGGCGATCTGTCGGACAGCGGCCTTGTCGCCCGGCGACTGGGCGCTGTCCGCTGGATCACTTGCGCCAGCCCCGATTATCTCGCGCGCCGCGGCGCCCCGGCGAAGCCCGCGGATCTGTGGCAACATGATTGTGTGGGGTTCGAGCGGGTCCACACGGACAGCACCTGGCTGTTCCAATCTTGCGAGGGTGCGAAGGCCTTGGCCATCCGCCCACGCTTCTCGGTCAATACGGCAAGCGGGGCGATTGACGCCGCGTTTGCGGGAGCAGGGATCATTCGCGTGCTGTCTTACCAGGCGGTGCGGGCGATCGCGGAGGGGAGTCTGGTCAAGGTGCTCGAAGCGTTTGAAACCGAGCCGCTCCCCGTGCACCTGGTCCACAACCCGCAACCGATCCTGCCGCTCAAGCTGCGCGCTTTCCTGGACTTTGCCGCACCGCGTCTGAAAACCGGGCTGGCAGGTGAGCCGGGCTGAGGGAATGGCGCGTTCCAGACGACTCCCGAGACAAGATTTGCACTCGCCATTCCAAAAGCAACTGGCTCAACATTTTTCAGCGATTGTCGCGGCGCCTGCCGACCCAAAGCCGGTCGCTCTAGTCTTCCGGAGCAGGCCGAGGTTGGTGACGCGCTCCTTGGCGCTTTCGGTCCACACGGCATTTTACGCAATATCCTTGCCGAGGAAAGGGTCGGCGGCGGGCGTGCAAAGCCAGGCGACGGCTTCGGCCGCCCATTCGGCGGGGATAACTGGCGCGCACCATCGTCGGATCACGCGAACATGGCGCGCAGTGCCCCAGCGAGCCGGGCGTCGGGCTTTTGCAATGAACCTGCCGCTGTCAACTCCAAGCGGGAATGACCGCAAAGTCTTACGAAACGGCGTTGCGTTTCCGGCGACACGCGCCCCGATAGCGGTCATTCATAAGTCAGATCTTGGGGTTAGAACGCCGCCATTGGTTCATCGGCTGGCGATAAGCAAGCTCCTATAAGAGGGTTATCAGATCCCCTTGCAAGGTCCCGCACGACGCCGGCATCGACAAACACCGCAATCGCATCGCACGCTGCTTCAATCGCCTCAAGCATATCCGCCGCTTCGCTACCCGCCACGATCGACGAACCGCCCAATTCAACCGCTTCGTCCCTCTCGCCGCCGCCATGGTCTGGCTAGGTTGAATGGCGATTGGCGCTAGGCCTTTTCCAGCGTGCATTGCAGGGGATGCTGGTTCTGCCGGGCGAAATCCATAACCTGGTTCACCTTGGTCTCGGCCACTTCATAGCTGAAGATGCCGCAGACGCCGACGCCGCGCTGATGCACGTGCAGCATGACGCGGGTCGCTTCCTCCATATCCATGCGGAAGAAGCGTTGAAGCACGAGCACGACGAATTCCATCGGCGTGTAATCGTCGTTCAGCATCAGCACCTTGTAGAGCGAGGGCTTGCGCGTGCGGGTGCGCGTACGGGTGGCGATGCCGACATGGGGGCCGCCGCCCGTACCGCCATCGTCCTGATCCTTGTCGGTCATCCGCACCGGGCCTGTTGCGCCTGTCATCTCCATCATTGGGGGAGAATATGGCATGTCCCCCTGCGCTGACAAGAGGGTGCGCGCAAGAGCATGACAAAGCGATGGTTAAGAAAGAAAAGGAAAACGGCCCCTTCCCGCATGGAAAGAGGCCGCTCTCGAAACGGTCAGACTGTCAGGACGCCGATCAGGCGGCCAGAGCCTTCACCTTGTCGGTCACCAGCGTCACGCGAGCGGTCAGCGGCTGGGCGACGTCGCCGGCCAGCTTCATCATCGCTTCGCTGCTCTTGGCGGCTTCCTTGGTGAATTCGTCGAAGCTGCTCGAGAAGAGCTGGCTCTGAAGCTGGAAGAATTCGGTCGGGGTCTTCACCGTCGAGAAGCTCTTGAAAGAGGCGGTCGCCTTTTCGAAGCTCTTCTTGGTGTAGTCGACGGCTTCCTGGCCCATCGTTTCCAGACCCTTGGCGGCGATCTTGCCCGATTCGACCAGCGCCTCGACATTGCCCTTGGCGATATCGCTCATTTCTTCCAGAGCCTTGGTCGACTTTTCGACGCTGACCTTCGCCTTTTCATTCAGGTCGGCATAGGCGGTTTCCAGCTTCGCCTTGGTTTCTTCGGCGAACTTCTTACCGGTTTCGATCACATCGTTCATCATCTTCGTTCCTTCTATGACAGGGACGGGCGCCGAGAGTGTCGACGGCTCCGATATGGGCTTGGCTGACGTAAGCTTCGTGACGGGCGTTTCGACCAACGCCTCTTCCTTGTCCTCGATCGGCGGCTCTGGGGCCGCATCCATCGCCGTGGTCGCCGCGATGATAGCGGTTTCCGATGCTTCCACGGCGGGCTTTTCCTTCGCCACGTCGGGCTTGGGCTTGCGCACGGGCGCCTTTTTGACGGGCGCTGGCGTAATCGCGGCCTCGGCAGCCTTCAGCGCCTCGCTGGCGGACAGCGTCGAGGTCGCTTTGGGCTTGGCGACCGTTTTACGGACCGGCTTGGAAGCGGAGCTTTTCGGGGTAACAGCCACGGACCAATCTCCTTTGCTGCGATGCACAATAATCGATTCCCCGATTCGTTTCAAGGGTTATTGTGCAGTGCAGCATAAAAAGATTGCCGGCCGGGCGCGCCTGTCCGGGCATGGGTCGCAAGCCTTGGCGCAAAGCCCGGCTTTTCAAAGAAAAGGCTGGTCAGCGCTGGCGCACATAGCGCCCCGGCGCGTCCTCCAGCGCCTTCAGCCTGCCCTTGCCCGGCCGTCTGCCCCCCTTCACCGCCACGGTCGCGGGGGTCAGCCCGGTGATCCATTCCAGCCAGTCGGGCCACCAGCTTCCGGGCGTTTCTTTCGCATGCGCAATGAAGTCGGCGAGCGACGGCTGATCTTCGTCACAGGTCCAATATTGATATTTGCCGGCCGATGGCGGGTTGATGACGCCCGCGATGTGCCCCGACCCCGCCAGCAGGAAGCGGATGGGACCGGACAGATGCTCGGTCAGTTTCCACACGCTCTCGATCGGCGCGATATGATCTTCCCTGCCCGCCTGCACATAGGCGGGGGTCTGGATCAGCGACAGATCGATCGGGGTGCCGTCGATGCTGATCGCGCCGGGCGTGACGAGCAGATTGTCGCGATAGAGGCGGATCAGATAATCCTTGTGCCAGCGCGCGGGCAGGTTGGTGGTGTCGCCATTCCAGTGGAGCAGGTCGAAGGGCGGATAATCCTGTCCCAGCAGATAATTGTTGACGACATAATTCCAGATGAGGTCGCGCCCGCGCAGCAGGTTGAAGGTCGCCGCCATATAGCGCCCGTCGAGAAAACCGCTCGACGAAAGCTGGTCGACCAGCTTCAATTGCTCATCGTCGATGAACAGCGTCAGGTCGCCCGCCTGGGTGAAATCGACCTGCGCGGTGAAGAAGGTCGCGCTCGCCACCTTGTCCGCCTCGCCCCGCGCGGTGAGCAAGGCCAGCGTCGCGGCCAGGGTCGTACCCGCCACGCAATAGCCGATGGCGTGAACGCTGGGCACGCCCAGAAGGTCGCGCACCGTGTCGATCGCGTCGATCTGGCCATGCAGGATATAATCGTCCCAGATCAGATCCTTCATCGACGCATCGGCCGATTTCCAGGAGACCAGGAACACGCTGATCCCCTGATCCACGGCCCATTTGACGAAGCTCTTTTCGGGCGTCAGGTCGAGGATGTAGAAACGGTTGATCCACGGGGGAAAGATCAGCAGCGGCGTTTCCAGCACCCTGGGCGTGGTCGGCTCATAATGGATGAGCTGGTAAAGCGGCGTTTCCTTGATGACCTTGCCCGGGGTCGACGCGATATTGCGCCCCAGTTCGAATGCGGCGCCGTCGGTATGCGTCAACTGGCCCTTCTGCATGTCGGCCAGCATGTGCTTCAAACCCTTGACCAGATTTTCGCCGCCGCTCTCGATGGTCTTCTGGACAACGGTCGGGTTCATCATGGCGAAATTGCTGGGCGCCATCGCATCCAGCATACCACTGGTGGCGAAACGCAGTTTCGCCTTCGCCTTGGGATCGACACCGTCGACCGCGTCGGCCAGCCGGGTCATGTAATCGGAAACAAGCAGATAGCTTTGCCGGATCAGGTCGTAAAAAGGGTTCTGGGTCCAGGCCGGATCGGCAAAGCGCCGGTCGCGGCGCGCGGTCGGGCTGTCGGCGGGGGGCGCCGCCGGCTGTTCGCGCAGCAAGCCGCCCGAATCGATGAAACGCTGCCACAGCGCCAGCCCTTCATCGGCAAAGCTGGTCTGGATGCCCGCGATCGCTTCCGCGTCGAAAGGCAGCGCATGGCCGGCGACTCCGGCGGCATGCTCCATCAGCAATTGCTGCGCCCGGCCGATCACATTCGTCCACTGCTGCATCTCGCTCAAAGTGGGCAAGCGCGGTTCGATCGTCTGCTGGGATTCCATGGCCACCCTTCTCCTGCTGGTATCCTGCTGGCCGCCCGCCGGGCATCGCTTTTTCTGGCGCGCTTCCGATAACCGCTATATAGCCGCCCGTGGTCGCCGCAAAGCCGCGTCGACGTATTTTTCCCACTGGAGCCAAGCTCAGGAAAGCCCCGACGATGTCCGAAGAATTTTACCGCATGAAACGCCTGCCGCCTTATGTCATCGCCGAAGTGAACGCGATGCGGGCCGCCGCGCGGGCCGCGGGCGAGGACATTATCGACCTGGGGATGGGCAATCCCGACCTGCCGCCGCCCGACCATGTCATCGAAAAGCTGATCGAGGTGGCGAAGAAGCCCGGCGCCCATGGCTATTCCCAGTCCAAGGGGATTCCCGGCCTGCGCCGCGCACAGGCCAATTATTATGGCCGCCGTTTCGGCGTCGATCTGGACCCGGAAACCGAAGTGGTCGTGACCATGGGGTCGAAGGAGGGGCTGGCCAGCCTCGCCACCGCGATCACCGCGCCCGGTGACGTCGTGCTCGCCCCCAATCCCAGCTATCCCATTCACATGTTCGGCTTCATCATCGCGGGCGCGACCATCCGGTCGGTGCCGACGACGCCGGACGAACATTATTGGCGCGCGCTTGATCGCGCCATGGCCTTCACCGTGCCGCGCCCGTCGATCCTGGTGGTCGGCTATCCCAGCAACCCGACGGCCGAAACGGTCGACCTCGCCTTTTACGAGCGGCTGGTCGCCTGGGCGAAGGAGAACAAGGTCTGGGTCTTGTCGGACCTTGCCTATTCCGAACTTTATTATGACGGCAATCCCACCCCCTCCATCCTGCAGGTGCCCGGCGCCAAGGATGTGGCGGTCGAGTTCACATCGCTGTCGAAAACCTACTCGATGGCGGGCTGGCGAATCGGCTTTGCCGTGGGCAACAAGCAGCTGATCTCGGCGCTCACGCGGGTGAAGAGCTATCTCGATTATGGCGCCTTCACGCCGATTCAGGCGGCGGCGTGCGCGGCGCTCAACGGCCCGCAGGACATCGTCCAGAAGAACCGCGAACTCTATCACAAGCGCCGCGATGTTCTGGTCGAGAGCTTCGGCCGCGCCGGGTGGGACATTCCCGCGCCCAAGGCGTCAATGTTCGCCTGGGCGCCGTTGCCGCCTGCGCTCAAGGATATGGGAAGCCTGGAGTTTTCCAAGCAGTTGTTGACCCATGCCAAGGTCGCCGTGGCGCCGGGCGTGGGCTATGGCGAGGATGGCGAAGGCTATGTCCGCATCGCCATGGTCGAAAATGAGCAAAGGCTGCGGCAGGCCGCCCGCAACGTGAAGAAATATCTGCAATCCATGGGCGTCAACACACCGGCGCGGGGCGCTGTCTGATCGCATGGACTGTTTCGGGCGATTGAAACGATCGCCCGAACAGGGCATGGCGGACCTGCTGAACCGGACGAACCGGAACCGGGCAAGGGGTAAAGAGAGCCGATGCTGCTATTCAACGGCAAGGAATCCAATCCGCGATCCTTTTTGAAAGCCATCAGCTGGCGGACATTGGGAAGCATCGATACGTTCATCCTGGGCATGTTGTTCACCAGTAATCTCAAGGCGGCTGGCGCCATCGCCTCGACCGAGGTCATCACGAAAATCTTCCTCTATTATTTCCATGAGCGGGTATGGGCACAGGTCAGCTGGGGCTTGCCGGTGCTGCCGCCGACGCAAGAGGCCGTCGCGGCGCGTCCGGCAGAGCCAGCGGAAACGACATCGCCATTGGCATGATCGCCTATCCGCAGGTCGCCCAGGTCGCACAGACCATACAACTGGCGGTGGCCCCGGTGTTCCTGCTCGCCGGCATCGGCGCATTCCTCAATGTCTGCGCCGGGCGCCTGGCGCGGGTCATCGACCGGGCGCGCAAGGTCGAGCAATGGGTGCTGAGCAGCCGGGGATCGGAACATGACCGGCTGGTGCAGGAAATCCGGGTGCTCGACCGGCGGATGAGCGTCGTCAACGGCGCCATCTTCCTGTCGGTCGCATCGGGCTGCGCCATCTGTCTGGTCGTCATCCTGCTGTTCGCGTCGGAACTGTTCAACGCCCATCTGGGCACCGCCATCGCGCTGCTGTTCATCATGGCCATGGTGTTGCAGGCGGCGGCCTTCGCCACCTTTATCCAGGAGATCCGGCTGGCGTCGCGGACCATCCATATCCGCAACGAAGTGCTCTATCATCAGGCGGAAGAGAATAACGCGACAGGTGGAGCCTGAGAGCCTGATCCGAAACGCCGGCGGCGGAGGGTTGGCGAGGGATTTTTGGTGCTGATAAGGAGCGATCGTCGCCGCGATGCCGGGACATCGTGGCAAGATCGCGACGAAATCAGCGCGAAAAAGACCCGCCAGACCGACCCGCAGGGGTTTCGGATCAGGCTCTAGAGCCGCCTGCGCCAAAGCCAGCGCCAGCATCGCCGCCGAGCGGGCGGCGATGCGGGTCGCCATCGGGCCGTCGGACTGAGCCGGGGGGCGGGCGCGGGCGGCAAAGGCGCTGGCCTCGACGGTGCGGGGCGCTATAGTCGCGCCCATCCGCGCCCTGTCTGCATCGAAAGTCCTTCATGCATCTGCTCATCGGCCTTGCCGGCATTCTCCTCATCCTCGCCATCGCCTTTGCCCTGTCGTCCAACCGCCGCGCCATCCGCCCGCGCGTCGTGGGCGCGGCGTTCGCGCTTCAGGCGGGGATCGCCCTGCTGGTGCTCTATGTTCCCGCCGGGCGCGCGGTGATCGCGGGCATGTCGCGCGGGGTCGCCAATCTGCTGAGCTATGCGCAGGCGGGCACCGATTTCATCTTCGGCCCGCTCGCCAGGCCGGAGGTCGGCGGCGCGAGTTTCGCCATCGCCGCCCTGCCGGTCATCATCTTCTTCGCCAGCCTGGTTTCGATCCTCTATTATCTGGGCATCATGCAACTGGTCGTGCGCTGGGTGGGCGGCGCGATCGGCAAGGTGACGGGCGTGTCCAAGGTCGAAAGCCTGTGCGCGGCGGCCAATATCTTCGTGGGACAAAGCGAAAGCCCGCTGGTCATCCGCCCCTATCTGGCCGGGCTGACCCCGGCGCAGCTGTTCACCGTCATGTCGTCGGGCATGGCGGGCGTGGCGGGCACCATCCTGGCCGCCTACGCCTCCATGGGCATCCAGATCGACTATCTGCTCGCCGCCAGTTTCATGGCCGCGCCGGGCGGCATTTTGATGGCCAAGATCATCATGCCCGACAATCCCGACGATCCGGAAATCGACCCTGTCATCCTGCCCGAAGCGAGCCATGAGGAGGAACGCCCCGCCAACCTCATTATGGCGGCGGCGCAGGGCGCGCAGACCGGCGTGAAGCTGGCCGTGGCGGTCGGCGCCATGGTGCTGGCCTTCGTCGCGCTGGTCGCGCTCGCCAACGGCATATTGGGCGGCATCGGCGGCTGGTTCGGCTTCCCCGACCTCAGCTTCCAGCAATTGCTGGGCTATGTCTTTTCCCCGGTCATGTTCCTGCTCAACATTCCGTGGGAGGAGGCGCAGGTGGCGGGCGGCCTGTTCGGGACCAAGGTCGTGCTCAACGAATTCGTCGCCTATATCACGCTTGGTCAGTCGGCGGGCGTGCTGTCGCCTTCGACCATCGCCATCGTCACCTTCGCCCTGTGCGGCTTCGCCAATTTCAGCTCCATCGCCATCCAGATGGCGGTGACCGGCAGCCTCGCCCCCAATCAGCGGCCGATGATCGCCAAACTGGGGATCAAGGCGCTGGTGGCTGGCAGCCTCGCCAATCTGATGAGCGCGGCGCTGGCGGGGTTGATGCTCAGCCTGCGATGATCCGCCGGCGTAACGCCTGTGTAACGATGGGGGTATCGCTTCGGGCGCAAATCCCTTATGGTTAACCCATGGGGGCAAAAGCCAAACTGGTCGTGGCGTTAGCAGCGGGCCTGATCGCCGTTGGCGGCCAGGCGTTGACGATCGATTTTCGTCCGCGCCCGTCAAAGCTGGAAACCTATCGCGACTGGACCATCGCCTGCGACAATCGCGCGCGGTGCGAAGCGGTATCGCTGTTTCCCGAAGGCGGCGAATGGCCCGAAAAGCCGGTCATGGTCGGCGTGGTGCGCGACGCGGGGGCGGACGCCGACGCCGAAGTGTGGGCATCGGGCAGCGACGGCCTGGGCCATGGCGCCGTCAGCTTCCATGTCGACGGACGCAAGATCGCTTCAGCCGCGGTGAAGGACGATGAAGCGCGCATATTGGGGCCACAGGCGTCGGCGCTGGCCATCGCCATGGCGCGCGGCTCGGTTCTCGAAGTGCGCGTCAACGACGTCATCGTCGGCCGCCCGTCGATCAGCGGCGTGGCGGCGGCATTGCGTTTCATGGATGCGCGACAGGGCCGGGCAGGAACCGTCACCGCCCTCCTCGCCACCGGACCGCTCGGCCGATCGGCGGTCAGGCCCGCGCCCAAGGCGCCGGTCATCCAGCGCGCGGCTGTCCCGCAGGACATCCGCCCCGCCGCCCTGTGGCGCGAGGAACTGGCCGCCGCCGGGCGCATGACGCAATGCGCGGAGGAATGGAGCGAAGACGGACCGCAGCCACAATTGTTCGCTCTGTCCAGGAGCCAGACGCTGGTGCTGCTGCCCTGCGGATCGGGCGCCTATAATTTCAACAGCGCGCCGCTGATCGCCACCGGCGTTGCCGGTCGACGCAGCTTTGCCTGGGCGCTGTTCGACTTTCCGCCGGGCTGGAACCCGGACGAGGGCAATCCCATGCTGGTCAATGCCGGTTTCACCCCCGAAACATCCCGTCTCGACAGTTTCGCCAAGGGGCGCGGCATCGGCGATTGCGGCGGCAGCGAAAGCTATGTGTGGGACGGCGCCCGCTTTCGCCTGATCGAAGCGACGTCGATGGGCGAATGCCGGGGCGCATGGCACTGGCTGACCACCTGGGCGGCGATGGTCTCCCAATAGCCGGTCCCCGTGCGATCTCCGCCTGACCAGTCCATGGGCTTGTCGCTTCGCAAACTGGATATGGCAGGGGGACATGGGCCGGCAGCCCCTGCCCCGCCGGGATTTTCGAGCGTGCTCGCTGAAAATTATTGCCGCAGTGCGGCAATTTCGTTCATCCTGTGGCCAGCGATCCAACGCTATGCCGCTGGCGGGGCGATGGGTGAATCGCATGCATTTTGCCAAGCGAAGGGAAGTTTGAATGACAGGTATTCGGCTCGCATCAACCGGCCTTTTGCTGACCGCCGTGCTGGCCGCCACGCCCGCCATGGCGGCGGGCGATCCAGTCAAGGGCAAGACGGTGTTTGCCCGTTGTTCAGTGTGCCACACCACCGCAGCCGGCAAGAATCTGATGGGCCCGTCACTGGCTGGCATCGTGGGCCGCAAATCAGCCACCGTGGCTGGCTTCACCTATTCGGCGGCGCTTAAGAAATATGGCAAGAGCTGGGACGCTGCGACGCTCGACGCCTTCCTGACCGCACCGATGAAGGCGGTTCCAGGCACCCGCATGATCTTTGCCGGCATCCCCAAGGCGGAAGACCGCGCCGACCTGATCGCCTATCTCAAAAAGCCGGTCAAATGATCCAATAACATTCCATAGTGCAATGTGGACTGCACGTCGGCTTTCAATATCCTGTCCGCCATTCACAGGGAGGGGATGGCCGTTGCCGCCGCGTTCGCCATCGAACTGCGCATCGATCCGCTGCACGGCTTCGAGCGCGATCGGGTGGTCCATCTTGCGTCATTGCGCCGGTGGCCCCCTCGCGCATGAATCGGCTGCCTAATCGACCAACCCGTTAATCCGGGCAAAGGGATCGTCGGCGGGATCATCGTGCCAGCGATATTCGGCGCGGTTGGCGACCCATTGGGCCATGTCCTTGCCATAGAGGCGCGCAATGAGGGCCAGCGCCATGTCGGTGCCTGCCGATATGCCCGAGGAGGAGATGAACTTGCCATCCTCCACCCAGCGGGCGCGCGGCACCCATAGCACCTTTGCGCCCTGCCCCGTCGCCCATTTCCACGACATCTTATTGGTGGTCGCGCGCACGCCGTCGATCAGGCCGGTGCGCGCCAGCACCGCCGATCCGGTGCAGATGGCGACGACCTGCGGCGTCGCCTGCGCCAGCGCCCTGAACCCGGCAACGAAATCGGCGTTGTTCACTTCCCGCCGGGTGCCGCCGCCGCCGGGAATCATCACGATGTCGAGCTTTGGCGCGTCGGCAAAGCCAAAGTCGGCGAGAGTCACCGGTCCCGCGGCGCTTTTGACGGGGCCCGCCTTTTGCGCGATCAGCACGATTTCGACCCGGTCGCGCACGTGGCTGAACATTTCGAGCGGACCGAACACATCGAGCAACTGAAATCCGTCGAACAACACCATGCCCAGCCGCTTCTTCTCGCCGGTCGGGGGAACGGGCGGCTCAAAGGGCACTTGCGCGGTTGCAGTCGTGGCCGCCGCCAGCAACGACAGGCCGCCAGCGGCCAGCAGCATGTCCCTGCGCGAGGGATGGGCGTTGGCGGACGCGTCGGTCATCGGGCGATCTCCTGCTTCTCATCCCTGCAAGACGATCAGGGCGCGTCTTTCCACCCATCGTCGCGGTCGCCGCCACAGCCTTTCAACGTGCCCTCGGCAAAGGCGATCTGGACCCGGTCCGACCAGACGGCGTCGCTCATTCCATCACTGCACGGGCCGGGGGTGACGATGATGGCGATGTCCGCCGCCTGATAGCGCAGCGTGCGCCCGTCGTCGTCGCGGATCAGGCCCCGGCGCTCGACCGGATCATGGTCGGGCCGGGTCAGGCGCAAATGGTCGCCGCTGATCGTCACGGCCCAGAAGGGTTCGGTGCCGATGGCGCGATAATCGGGATCGGGCGCCCTGGCCGGGCGAGGCGACGGCGCCGCTTGCCGGGAATCGACAGGCCGCGCCGCAGGGGACTGGGGCGCTACGGCATTGGCCACCGCCGCGTTTGCGATGTCGCCACTGGCGACCGGCGCAATGACGCCATTGTCGGCGGGCGACGTGGCATTATCGGCCGTCGCCGCATTATCGGCAGGTTGCGCCGCGCAACTTGCGGCCAGCAGCAGCCCCGCCAGCAAGGGACAGGGCCGCCGCCGCATCGTCAAACGTCCAGATTGGCGACGTTCAGGGCATTGTCCTGAATGAACTCGCGGCGCGGCTCCACCACATCGCCCATCAGGCGGGTGAATATCTCGTCGGCGACATCCGCCTGCCCCACCTCGACCCGCAACATCGACCGGACATCAGGGTCCAGCGTGGTTTCCCACAATTGTTCGGCGTTCATTTCGCCAAGACCCTTGTAGCGCTGGATCGACAAGCCCTTGCGCCCGGCGGCCAATATGGCGTCGAGCAATTCGCTGGGCCGGGTGACCAGGGTCGCGCCCTTGGCGGCGACAGGCAGGTCGTCCTCGCCCGCTTCTTCGCTTGCGCTGGCCGCGCTCTGCGCCGCGCGGATGGTGACGAGACGCGCGGGCGTCAAGTAGCTGCCCGCTTCCTCCGCCGCGATGCCGTGCAGCTTGCGCGCCTCGGCCGACCCGATGAAGGCGCGTTCGATGACATGATGGTCGGTGACCCCGCGCCAGAGCCGTTCGAAATGGAAGCCGCCTTCCTCCGACATGCGGCCGACCCACGATCCCTCGCTGTCCTGCGCGCCCATCCAGGCGACCGTGGCGGCCAGCCGCTGCGCCTGCGCCGTCGCCGACAATTCGGGATCGAGCGCGCCGTTGAGGCTCAGCGCCTCGATAATCGCGCTGTTATAGCGGCGCGGGACATAGCGCATCACCGCGCGCATCCGGCGGGCATGGTCGATCAGCTTGCGCAGGTCGTTGCCGGTGCGCGGCCCCTCGCCGGTTTCCAGCGCCATGTGATCGACGCCATTGTCGACCAGATATTGCTCCAGCGCCGCCTCGTTCTTGAGATAGACTTCCGACCGGCCCCGCGTCGCCTTGTAGAGCGGCGGCTGGGCGATGAAGAGGTGCCCCGCCTCGATGATCTGGGGCATCTGGCGATAGAAGAAGGTCAAAAGCAGCGTGCGGATATGCGCGCCGTCGACGTCGGCGTCGGTCATGATGACGATCTTGTGATAGCGCAGCTTTTCCAGGTTGAAATCGTCGCGGATGCCGGTGCCCATCGCCTGAATGAGGGTGCCGACTTCCTTGGACGAGAGCATCCGGTCGAACCGGGCGCGCTCGACGTTCAAAATCTTGCCCTTGAGCGGCAGGATCGCCTGATAATGGCGGTTGCGCCCCTGTTTCGCCGAACCGCCGGCGGAATCGCCTTCGACCAGGAAAAGTTCGGACTTGGCCGGGTCGCGTTCCTGACAGTCGGCCAGCTTGCCGGGCAGGGATGCGATGTCCATCACCCCCTTGCGCCGGGTCAGCTCGCGCGCCTTCTTCGCCGCTTCGCGCGCGGCGGCGGCGTCGATCACCTTCTGCACGATCATCTTGCCGTGGGCGGGGTTTTCCTCCAGCCATTCGGCCATCTTGTCGGCCATCAGGCTTTCGAGCGGCTGGCGGACTTCGGACGACACCAGCTTGTCCTTGGTCTGGGACGAGAATTTGGGATCGGGCAGCTTGACCGAGACGATCGCGGTCAGCCCTTCGCGCATATCCTCGCCGGTGAGCGAGACCTTCTCCTTCTTCAGCGCGCCGGACTTTTCCGCATAATTGTTGAGCGTGCGGGTCAACGCCGCGCGGAACGCGGCCAGATGCGTGCCGCCGTCGCGCTGCGGGATGTTGTTGGTGAAGCAGAGGACATTTTCATAGTAAGAATCGTTCCACTCCAGCGCGACGTCGATGGTCACGTCGTCGCGGGTTCCCGCAATGGCGATGGGATCGGGCATCAGCGCATTTTTATTGCGATCGAGATATTTGACGAAGGCCGCGATGCCGCCCTCATAATAAAGCTCGACCTCTTTGCGCTCTTCATGCCGGGCGTCGACCAGGAAAAGGCGCACGCCGCTGTTGAGGAACGCCAGTTCGCGATAGCGATGCTCCAGCTTGTCGAAATCATATTCGGTCTGGTTCTTAAAGGTGCCGCCGTCGCCGGGGGTCTTTTCGGTCGACGCGAGGAAGGTCACGCGCGTGCCCTTCTTGCCTTCAGGCGCGGGGCCGATGACCTTCAGCGGCGCGGTGGCGTCGCCATAGGCGAAGCGCATCCAGTGTTCCTGCCCGTCGCGCCAGATGTTGAGGTCCAGCCATTCGGACAGGGCGTTCACCACCGACACGCCCACGCCGTGCAGGCCGCCAGACACCTTGTATGCGTTGTCGTCGCTGGTGTTCTCGAACTTCCCGCCCGCGTGCAACTGGGTCATGATGACCTCGGCCGCCGACACGCCCTCTTCCTTATGGATGCCGGTCGGGATGCCGCGACCATTATCCTCGACGCTGACCGACCCGTCGGGATTCAGCGTGATGGTGATCAGATCGCAATGCCCCGCCAGCGCCTCGTCAATCGCATTGTCGCTGACCTCGAACACCATGTGGTGCAGGCCGCTGCCATCGTCGGTATCGCCGATATACATGCCGGGCCGCTTGCGCACGGCGTCCAGGCCTTTCAGCACCTTGATGCTGTCGGCGCCATATTCATTATTGTTGGGGGTGTTCTGGGGTTCTTCGCTCATGGACGGGCTATAGGAAATTGCCCCGTGAAACTAAAGCGAAACATGGCCCTTTCCCCCTTTGGCGGGCCGGTTTATCAACCCGGCCATGCGTTATGCCCTGCCCCTGCTCCTGTTGTTTGCCGTCGGCTGTTCCGACCGTCGCGAAGTGGCCGACGAATTGCCCAACAGCGCGCTGGCGGAGGCGGCGCGCGAGGAGGTGCCCGAAAGCCGCATGGAACAGCCGCTGGCTCGCCCGGTGACCATCGGGGAGGATGGGCCCCGGCTCGACGCTTGCGGCGCGCTGGGCCGGGTGGTGCAGGCGGGCGCGAGCGGCCTGGCGCTGCGCGCCGCGCCCTTTGCCGACGCGCGCGAGGTCGAGCGGCTCCAAAATGGCGACCGCGCTTATGTCTGCACCCGCAGCATCGACCAGAAATGGCTGGGCGTGGTGGTGCAGCCCGCGCCGGTAACGCCCGTGACCAATGAGGCTGGCAACGAAACCGGCGGCGAACCGGTCGATTGCGGCGTCTCATCCCCGGTGGAGCGCAAGGCGGCCTATGACGGTCCCTGCGTCAGCGGCTGGGTGTCGAGCGCCTATATCCGCCTGATCGCCTTCTAGTGACCCGAATCTGAAGTTCGCCACATTGGATGGATAGGTCGGAGCGAACTTCAGATTCAAAAGGGTCACTAGCAACTATATGATTCTAGTGTGGTTTAAGGATTTGAAATTCGCTCCGCGCCTGGCCGCTTAATGTGGCGAATTTCAAATCCACCACACTAGCGCCAATCGCCATTCCACCTAGCCAGACCATGGCGGCGGCGAGAGGGACGAATCCGTCGCAGTGGACCGTGCGTCGATCGTGGCGGGTAGCGAAGCGGCGCAAGTGCTCGGGGCGATTGAAGCAGCGTGCGATGCGATTGCGGTGTTTGTCGATGCCGGCGTCGTGCGGGATGAGCAGCTTGCGTGCGCGGTTCGAGGGGACCGCGGCCTTAGCCCTCATGTCGGCGATGAGCGCGCGTAAGGCATTGCCGTCATGGGCTTTATCGGCGAGCACGGCAACCCCGGTCTGACCGTCGAGCAAGGTCAAGGGCCTGCGTGATGTCGCCGACCTGGCCAGCGGTGCGCGCAGCGAACACCCGCTCCAACACGCCGGCATGGCGCCAGCGGCTGAAGCGTCGGTGCACCCTCTTCCACCGGCCATAACGCAGCAACCTGCGCCCATTGCCAGTCGCTCCATTCGTATCGCTTGACCGCCGTCGCACACTCCGCGCCGCAACACGGAGGCCGATCAATCAGCCTTCAGACCATGGGGGAGTCGGGAATGGCGATCCCGCCTAGGGCTGCCCCATACCCTTGCCCTGAAGATAGGCTTCATAATCGCGAGTGAACATGCGCAGAAGAGGTTCGTTCTGGCCGAATTGCTGGTGAGTCTTGCCGCCGGATTCGAAGCCGATCTGTTGCAGGCGCGACATGGCCATGTCTTCGACCACCACATCGCGCGTGGCGGCAAGCGTGCTGGCCATGGCGTATTCCTCGCGCAGGGTGCGTGGCGCGTGACGGCTGTAGATGCGCACTTCAGTGCGCATCCGGCCTTCGTTGATCGGCCAGAACTGATAGAACAGATAGCCGTTGGCGAGCGGCTGGATCGAGATGTTCGGGAAGATCGTAATCGTCTCGGTTCCAAAGTTGGGGATCTTCAGCCGGTTGATGCCAGGGTGCTCGTAAAAGCCCGCGCGCCCCTCCTCGATCGCCGCGATATCGGGCGCCGAAGTCGGCAGCATCTGCGCATAGACCCAGGTCAGCGCCGGGGCCTGCGGGTTGTAATCGAAGTTGCGCTGGACCGTACCAGCGCTGTGCGGCCCGAAGTGCTTCACATCAAGGTAGTGCAGGTGCGGGTTTTCCTTGGGCACCACCGCCGGGCGGAGCGTCTTGCTGTGGAGGATAGCCACATGATAGCCCTCGTTGAAGGCATTGACGAGGTTTTTCCAGTTGCAGTCGATCTCGTCCGTCACCCGGATGCAGAACGGAAACTGTTCGAACGGCGCACCTTCGAGCATCTGGTCCAGACCGGCGAGAAACTGCGGCAGCGTGGCCTCCGGTTCCTGCGCGAAGTTGAGGAAGATGAATCCTGCCCAGCTATCGAGATGGATCGGCGCCAGGCCACTGGTCGCCTTGTCGACATGCGGGAAATCCTGCTCGGCCGGGATCGCGCTGAGCGAGCCGTCGATGCGGTAGACCCAGGCGTGATAAGGGCAGCGGAACGTCATCGCGTTGCCGCGTTCCTGGCAGACCAGCGCCACGCCGCGGTGCGAACAGGCATTGTGAAAGGCACGCACCTTCCCGTCCTTGCCCCGCGCGATCACAACGCTGGCCTTGAGCGTCGGCAGGTCGCGCACAATATAATCGCCGGGTTCGGGCACTTCGTCCACCCGCCCGACCATGAGCCAGGCGCGCCGGAAGATCATGTCCTGTTCGCGGCGGAAATAATCGGCCGAAGTGTAGTATTCCACCGGGACCCGGCCGTTGTCGAGACCCATGTCGCGGGCCTTCGTCATGTGTTCGCTCAGATTTGCCATGTCGTGTCCAGCGCCGGTGGCGCCTGCTCCTCTCTTGCCATCGCGCTGCTTGCGCCAGCTTGCGCTATCGGCACCCCTGCCCTGTCTGCCGCAGCCCGGTCAGTGCGGCTGATACCCGACCCATTCCATCGCCACGCTGTGCGGAAACGGCGCATAGGGCACGCGGGGCTGACCGAAAATCTCAACCGCCTGGCTGGCCTCTGTCAGCCCCAGCACGACCCGGAACAACAATGCCTCGGCTTCAGGCAGGGCTTGGGGATCGAACTGGTCGAGATGCGTGAACACCTCCTCCAGCCGTGGCGCCAGCGCGGCGTGGAACGCCTCCAGCTCGCCCTGCGGCAACTCCTGTCGGCGGCGATAGCGTTCATCCTGCGTGTGCAGGTCGCCCCATGTGGCAACGAACGGCGCGAGAAAAGCAAAATTTTCAGGCAAGGCGGGATGGTTCATGGGCTGAGTATCCTATTTGTGCGGCGCCGCGCTCAGCGATATTCGTTCCACTCGATCGCCATCTTGTGCGGAAACGGGGCGTAGGGAACGCGCGGCTGGTTGAACACCTCGATCGCCATTGCTGTCTCCGTCAACCCCAGCGCGGTGCGATAGAGCAGCGCCTCGGAATCGGGCAGCGCATCCATCGGGAACTGGTCGAGATGGTCGAAGATCGCGTTCAGGCGTGGCGCCGTCGCATCGTAATAGGCCTTGAGGTCCTTCATCGTGCTGTGCTGCCGCTGCAGATAGCGTTCCTCCTGCGTTTCAAGCGAACCCCACACCGCCGCATAGGGCGCAAGATCCTCGAAACCCGCAGGCAGATTCACACTTTCGGTCATCGCGCATCCCCTCCCGTGTCCCGCCGGTTCGCCCGGCCGGAAACACCCCTGATCACCGCCTGCACAACCGGCAGGCCATCATGCACTCTCTATGCAGCATTCCCGCACCACCCTGAACAGCCTTTCCTTGACACCCCGTCCACTCGAAGCGGCACAAAAGACCGGCGCGGCGGTATTGAGGCGGCGGCGTTGGCGTGTTTGGTGGGTTGGGTGTTTGTGGATGGTTATTCGGCGGCTTGTGCTTCGAGGGGCTGGACGAAGCGGGACATGTCCCAGCCCTGCACCACGGGCAGCACTTCGCGGCCGAACAGTTCGAGCGAGGCGCGCTGCTGGTCGGGCGTGCCCACCACGAACGGCAGGTCGCACACGCCCAC
>NZ_JACIEB010000004.1 GCF_014196635.1 Sphingobium fontiphilum
GTGGGCGTGTGCGACCTGCCGTTCGTGGTGGGCACGCCCGACCAGCAGCGCGCCTCGCTCGAACTGTTCGGCCGCGAAGTGCTGCCCGTGGTGCAAAGCTGGGACATGTCCCGCTTCGCCCAGCCCCTCGAAGCACAAGCCGCCGAATAACCATCCACAAACACCCAACCCACCAAACACGCCAACGCCGCCGCGCCGCCAGCTGCGCAGCGCCTATGGGGTCAAGCGATCAGGCGGGCGGCTTGCCACCCGCCGCCATCGCGGTCATCATCGCCTGGAAATCGGCAAGCGACGGCGCGTGGCTGGAATACCCGCCATCGACATGCAGGTTTTGCCCGTTCGTGTAGCGCGATTCGTCCGAAGCAAGGAATACCGCGGCCTTGGCGCAATCTTCCGGCGTGCCGATAAAGGGCGTGAGCATGTGCCGCAGCATGACATCGCGCACCGGCGGCGGCATGTTGTTTTCGGTGGCGCCGGAAACGATCAGGCCGACCATCAGCACGTTGGCCCGGATGCCGAGTTTGCCATATTGCGCGGCGATATTGTAGGTGAGGTTGTGCACGGCGACCTTTGATGCGCCGTAAGCCGTCTGCGCGATGTCGCCCTGGAGGGCCTTGGTCGATCCCGTGGTGATGATCGATCCGCCACCCTGCCGGATCATGTGCGGAATCGTGTGCTTGGCGCAGAACATCGGGCCTTTGACGTTGACCGCCATGGTGCGGTCCCACAAGTCGCCGTCCATGTTGACGACATCCACATCGCGGGTGATGATTTCCGGCCCGGTCATCGCCGCGTTGTTGTGCAGCACGTCGATCCGGCCATAACTGTCGAGCGTGAACTGCACCATCGCCCCGACTTGCGCTTCGTCGGCGATGTCGGCGGAGAAGGGCTTTGCATCGAACCCTTCGGCAAGAATTTGCGCGGCGACTTTTTCGGACGAGCGGCTCTGGCTGCCGACGACGACTTTCGCCCCCTGTCGGGCATATTCGGCGGCGCACGCGGCGCCGATGCCCGACCCTGCGCCGTTGATCAGAATGACTTTGCCTTCGAGACGTCCCACCATGGTTCTCCCTTCGCTCATCGCCTTTTCGCGCATTGCCGCCTTGCCGTGTCGAATGCGAGGCAAGGGCCACGACGTTGCGGCATTTCGGTGTGAATGGCGCTTCGGACACCTGCCTGCCGACAGGCCGGATTGCGGCATGGCGGCCGTTCCCGTCATGCCTGACGACAGGTGCGTGCGCCGGCCTTTGGCTTAGGCCGGGTTCCGGGACAGTGTTGCCACGGGGGCCTTGTGAAGATCTACAGCAAGGATGGCGTCGAGATGATCGACGTGAAATCGATCGAGCGCCGGGATGGCGTTCTGGTGGTCAAGGGCAAGATGATGGGGTCGATGGCCACGACCATCCACGTCACCCCGCAAAACCTGTGGGAGGCGTTCTGCCTGCTGCCGTGGAAGGCACGCCTTGCCTTGCCGGTCATGCTGGTCAAGGGCATGGGCAGGCCGGCGGTTCGCGCAAAGCCCGGAACGCGCGGTCGACCCTGACCGGGCACGGCATGGCCGCATTGCACGGCCGGATTGCCCGGAAATTCGCTTCCATGGCCATCAGGGCATTCGTTCTGCTGTCTTTCAGCGGTTGACAAGAACGGCATCGCTCTTGCTATGGCGATTGTGCGCTATCAGCCGGGACACACAGCAGCACGCTGCCGCGCGCCCGCCTGCCGGGTCGGGACGCCGTGTGGCGGAATGGAGGACAGTCTTTGTTGCCAAGGATACCCGATGTTGTCGACAGCGACGACCAGAGCATCACGCACCGCGCCTATGTGCAACTGCGTGCGGCGCTGATCTCGTGTCGGTTCAAGCCGGGTTCGCGGCTGAAGATTGCCCAGCTCCAGCGCGACTTCGATATCAGCCAGGCCGCCGCGCGCGAGGGGCTTTCGCGTCTTGCCGCCGAAGGGCTGGTGACGATCGAGCGCAACAGCGGCTTTCGCGCCGTGCCGCTTTCGGCCGACGGGTATCGGGAACTGGCCGATGCCTGCCTGACCATAGAACTGCCGCTGCTGCGTTCGTCGATAGCGCGGGGTGATTTCGCGTGGGAAGGCAGCCTGCTGTCGGCCTACCACGTATCCTCACGTGTGCTGGCCCAGGTCGGCGATGATGAAATCAGCATGGACGCCTATGTGCGTCACCGCGAGGAGTTTCACCGCATTCTGTTTTCGCGCTGCGACAACCAGTGGCTGTTGCGGGCGTGGTCCCAGCTTTATGCTCAACAGATGCGGTTTCGTCATACCTTCCGCGAACTGGCCCGCTATGAACGCGGGCTGCACAAGGATTACCGTGCATTTCTTGACGCGGTGATCGAACACAATGTGGAACACGCGATTACCCTTTGGCAGGAAAATCACGACAAGGTGGTGGCCTTCATCGAAGCCAATCTTGGCCATGCCGCTGCGGACAAGCCGACGGGACGGCGGTCGTCTGCGCGCAAGGCTGCTTCGGCTCCCTAAGTCCCTCCACGCGATAGGCCCAATCGCTTCCCGGCGCTGTGATAAGCGGTGCGACGGGCGGGGGCGGTGGTGCGCGCCCCGCGTTACGGTGCCGCCGCACAAGGAGGAGGCTGCGATGGTAGACTATGCAACGGTGGGAACCAACGATCCGGCCATGGCGGTGGCGTTCTATGACGCCCTGCTTGGCCCGGCGGGCTATGCGCGGATATTCGATCATCCCAATGGCGGCGGTTTTTACGGCCGTGACGGCATGATCCGTTTCGGGGTGCTCAAGCCTTTCGATGGCAATGCGGCCTGCTTCGGCAACGGTTCGATGATGGGTTTTGCGCTGACCAGGCGCGAGGATGTCGATGCGTTTCACGCCCGCGCGCTGGAACTTGGCGGGACGTGCGAAGGGCCGCCGGGACTGCGCGGCCCGGAAGAGATGGGCATGTATTTTACCTATGTCCGTGACCGCGACGGCAACAAGCTGTGCGCATTCAAAATGGGGTGAGCGGCACGACGCGTTAATGCGTTAAAGGGCGGCGGACTGACGCGGCGCAGGCCCGTCGGTCGCTGCGCAGGCCGACCGCGATGCTGGCGCGGGGCGTTCCATTTCGGTCGATGCCAACGGATAGGCGCGATAGTCCGCGGTGCAATAGGCGTTGGGCCGGCGGTTGCCCGAAAGGCCGATGCCGCCAAACGGTGCGCCAGACGATGCGCTGTTCGTCGGCCGTTTCCAGTTGACCACGCCTGCGCGAATGTTGGCCCCGAAGCGATTGCATTCCCTCGATCCGCAGCCGATCAGCGATGCCGAAAGGCCAAACCGGGTGGCGTTGGCTTCGGCAATCGCTTCGTCCAGATCGGGTAACTTGATGACTTGCGGCAGCGGCCCGAACAGTTCGACATCGGGCCGGTCGGCCACCCCGGTGACGTCGATGATGGCCGGCGGAAGGACCGGCAGGTCATCGCGCAGGCGGACCATGTTCTCGATCGGCCACACGCCCGACGACAGCAGATGGACGAAACTTTCGGTCAGCCCGTCCGCCGTGCGGTTGTCGATCACCAGCCCCATGAACGGGGGGCTGATCGACCGGTGCGCCGACAACGATGCGGTCGGGCAGCCGCTTCACGTTGTCGATCACCTCGTCCTAGAACCCGGCCTTGACGATCTGGCGCCGCGCGGCGATGCACCGCTGGCCCGCACTGGTGAACGCCGATTGCACGATCAGCGCCGCGACATTCGACATGTTGAGCGTACCCCACATGATGAGGGGTTTGTTGTCGCCCATTTCGAGCGCGACCATCTTGCCCGGATCGTCGCGCCCGATCGGATGGGCCGGGTCGATCACCACCGGTGACCAGCGCCACCTTGCCAGTCAGATCGAACAGGTTTTCCGCCAACCCACGTCTCTTTCCCACGGGTGTTTCGTTGCGCATTCGCGGGCCTGATCGTGAACCTGCCAGCGCCGCGGGGACAGCCGTGGCGACCATCGGGGGGGGCGCCAGTGCTATCGCTGTGCGGCCATGCGGGTCATTCCGCGCCTTTGCCCCACAGCAGGCGGTCGGCATATTTCGTGTCGAGATATTCCCAGTATTCCGCTACCCGGCCTGCTTCGCATCGGTAGAAGAAGTTGTAGAAGTTGCGGTAATGGGCGTTGGCCCGAACCGTCATCGCGTCGAGGATGAAGCGGCACGCCACATGATCCCCTTCGGCGATGATCGACTGGATTTCGATGGTCACGGTGCCGCGCCGGTACAGCACATCGTGAAAACAACTGCGGATTTCCTCGACGATCGCATCGCGGCTGGCAATGGCCTGTGCGCCATGCTGGCCGTCATCGACCATGTAGGATGGCGCAACGTAATGTTGCACCACGTTTTCAGCGAGGCATTCGCGGATGCCATCAAGGTCGAACCCGGCGACCGCTTGCAGGTATTTGCGCACGACTGCCTTGTTCGCGGCCAGCGTTTCGCGGGTGCTCATCGCTGCCTCCCTAGCGCCCGGCATCCATCTTCAGCCCGCCATCGGCGAAATAGCTGTACCCGGTGACATAGCGGGCTTCCGGGCTGACCAGAAAAAGCGCCACCGGAACGATGTCATCGTCAAGATCGCCCATCCGCGGGATCGGGCTGGGCGCGACTTGCGCCAGCCCCTGGTCCAGCGCGCGCTGGAAGCTTTCGGTGAGCGCAACCGGCATCAGCGCGTTGACGGTGATGCGCTTGTCGCCCCATTCGCGTGCGGCGGTGCGGGTCAGGCCGCGGATTGCTTCCTTGGCCATGTTGTAGGGCGCCATGCCCATTGTCCCTTCGATCGCGGCGGCGGACCCGAAATTGAGGATGCGCCCGTCGCGCCCTTCCATCAGCGGGTAGACTGCCTGCATCATGTGCAGCGCGGCCAGCGGCCCGGTGACCATCTGGCGATGGAAATCGGCCACTTGCGTACCCAGCACGGTCTTGGCTGCCGATGCCAGTTCGAAGGCATTGTTGCAGGCAATGTCGATCGTGCCGAAGGCTGCGACGGTGCGGGCGACGGCCTGCCGGATCTCTGCCTCTTCGCCGACATCGCAGCGAATGGCGAGCGCGGTGCCCGCGCCATGCTGCGCGTTCAATTCGTCAGCCAGCGCTTCGATGGTTGCGGGCGTGAAGGATGTCACGGCAAGTTTTGCGCCTTCGGCGGCAAAGCGTCGCGCCATGGCCCGCCCGATTCCGCGCCCTGCGCCGGTAATGATCGCCACCTTGCCGTCGAGCCTGCCCATGGCCTTTCCCCTTTATTGCCATTGTTCGGCCCATGGTGCGCCGCCTGCGTGGAAAAACACCTGCCGACGGTGGGGCTTGCGCGTAAAGGATAGCTTGCCTGCACAATCATGCCTATCGCCGGGGAGGATGCATGAAAAGCACAATCCCTTAAACAATGCCCTGCACAAGGGAGAAGATCGACGGTGACGGAATCGGGCAGGGATCGCGCGGCGATTGACTGGCGCAGCCACCGATCGAACGCATCATCGATGGGTCTGGACAACGGCACGGCACCGACCGCGCTCTATTCCGACCCGGACGGTTTCGCGCAGGAAGTGGAGCATATCTTCCGGCGGGCGTGGCTGCTGGTCGCGCGCGTGGACGATGTGCCACAGCCGGGCGATTTCATTCGCCGCGAAGTGCCCACACTCAAGGCTTCGGTGGTCATCACGCGCGGGAAGGACGGGATTGTCCGCGCCTTCCACAATGCCTGTTCGCATCGCGGCGTGGCGCTGGTCTGCGAAGCGGCGGGCAATGCCCTGACCTTTCGCTGCCCTTATCATGCCTGGGTCTATGGCATCGACGGCAGCTTGCGCGCGATCCCTTCGGAAGAGGATTTCCCGCATGTCGACAAGGCGGAAAACGGGCTGGCCCCGATCCATCTTGCGGTCTGGAACGGCTTTGTTTTTCTGAACTTTGCCGCAGAACCGGAGTGTGATTTCGCCACCTTCATGGCCGGAATGGACACAATGTACGACGGGATGGATTTTACCGCCTATCCGGCCACGATCCACTACCGCGAAAATGTTGCGGCCAACTGGAAGCTGCTGATCAACGCCTTCAACGAAGGCTATCATATCCCGTTTCTGCACATCAAGACGCTGGTCCCGCAACTGCTGACCGAAGACAATCCATTCCTGCAATACCACGACATCCGCCGGTTCGGCCCGCACAGTTCCAGCACGTTGCAGCGCAACTACGGGTGGGCGCCGCAAGGTGCGGTCCAGCAGTTCGCCATGCGGCATCTCTTGCCGACATCGGTGCCCGATCTCGATGCGCTGGCGGCGGGGAAGGCGGGATTGACCGCGCATCCGGGCGTCAATGCCGTGGGGATCGACAATTTCGGCACCGAAGTCATCACCATCTTCCCCAACGTGATCCTGCAACCGCTGGCCAACGGCTATCTGCTGTTCACGCATTGGCCGGCGGCGGCTGACCGGCAGATCATCGACGTACGGGTATGTTCGCCCGCCCACCCCGGCTCCCTGCGGGAAGAGTTTGCCGCCGCCAACATGCTGGCCGCCACCCGCGATGTCCTGACCGAAGATATCGCCATGAGCCAGGTGCAGCAGCGCGGTCTGGACAGCGGGGCGCATGCCGAGGTTGTGTTCGGCGAGAACGAGGCGCACCTGCGGTTCTTTGCCGGAGCGGTGCGGGATTTCATGCATGAAAACCCCGGCCGGTCCTGACGGACCGTCATGCAGTGACGGCAGCAACCGGTTGCGTGGCATCATGCACGGCGTATGATCATCAACAATTCTGATAATAGTTCATGGAGAGGTTGAATGGCGAGTGTGATTGAAAAGGCGGACGCCCATCTCAAATACCTGAAGCATGGCGGCAAGCTGTTCATCAACAACCAGTGGGTCGAAGCGAAATCGGGCAAGACGCTGGACGTGTTCGATCCGGCGACCGGGGCCGTGATCGCCAAGGTCGCCGCGGCCGACAAGGAAGACGTGGACGATGCCGTGCGCGCCGCGCGCACCGCGTTTGACGGCGGCAAATGGTCGCAGCTTACGCCTTCGGTGCGTGGCCAGTTGCTGTGGAAGATCGCGGAACTGCTGGAGCGCGATTTCGATGCCTTCGTGCACCTCGAAACGGTCGACAACGGCAAGCCGCTGGCGTTTTCGCGCGGCGACGTGACGCTGGCGATCGACATGTTCCGCTACATGGCGGGCTGGGCTACGAAGATCCGTGGCGAAACCACGCCGCTTTCTTTGGGCTTTCCGCACCTGAGCTATACCACCCGCGAACCGGTGGGCGTTGCCGCGCAGATCGTGCCGTGGAACTTCCCCCTGCTGATGGCGGTGTGGAAGCTGGCTCCGGCGCTGGCCGCCGGGTGTTCGGTTGTGCTCAAGAGCGCCGAACAGACGCCGCTTTCGGCATTCAAGCTGGCCGAGCTTTTCGAGGAGGCGGAGTTTCCGGCAGGGGCGGTCAACATTCTTTCGGGCTTTGGCGAAACGGCCGGCGCGGCCATGGCAGCGCACCCGGCGGTGGACAAGGTGGCCTTCACCGGATCGACCGAAGTGGGCAAGATGATCGTCCGCGCCGCGACCGGCAATCTCAAGAAGGTGACGCTTGAACTGGGCGGCAAATCCCCTGTCGTGGTCTTGCCCGATGCCGATCTCGATGCCGCCGCGACAGGCGCCGCCGCCGGGATCTTCTATAACCAGGGTCAGGTCTGCACTGCCGGTTCGCGCCTTTACGTGCACAAGACGGTTTTCGACAAGGTGGTCGGCGCGGTGGCTGACCGGGCCAATGCGATCAAGGTCGGATCGGGGCTGGATGAAAGCAACGACATGGGGCCGCTGGTGTCCGAAGAACAGCTCAACCGCGTGATGGGCTTCTTCGATTCCGGCCGCGAGGAAGGCGCACGGGCGCTGGCCGGGGCGGAGCGACTGGGCAACCAGGGCTATTTCGTGAAGCCTACGGTTTATGCCGATACCAGCCACACCATGCGGCTGGTGCGCGAGGAAATCTTCGGCCCGGTCATCACCGCAATGCCATATGATGATGACGATCTGGACCGGATCGCCGCGATTGCCAACGACAGCGATTTCGGTCTTGCCGCGTCGGTCTGGAGCCGGGATATTTCCAAAGCCCTCAAGCTGGCCGGAAAGATCAAGGCAGGCACGGTCTGGGTCAATTCGCACAACGTCTACGACGCGGCGCTGCCGTTCGGCGGGTTCAAGCAATCGGGCTGGGGCCGCGAGATGGGCGAATACGCGATCCAGAACTACACCGAAGTCAAAGCCGTCACGGTCAAGCTCTGACCGCATGGGGCAACGGGCTGCGGCGTCGCCGGTACGGGCGGCGCCGTATGCCGGTGTCAAAGGCACAATGGCGTGACAGACCGCATCCGCTTCGATCCCTACGATCCTGCCGTTCACGCACGCGGGCCTGACGCCTTTGCCGCGATGGCCAGCCGCTGCCCGGTGTACCACTACAACGGACGCTTCGATTTCTTTGTCGCCAGCGATCCGGCCGACGTGCGCGAGGGTATCCTCAGGGATCCGGCCACCTGGACCATCGAGGAGGGCAGTTCGCCCAAGCTGTTGCCGCCCGAACAGCGCACCGCGCTGATGGACGACACCGCCTATCACAACAAGGTGCGCTTCGTGATGCAGCGCGGCTTTTCCCCACGCGAACTGGCACGGCTGCACGAAACGGTGCAGCGGCTTGCCGATGAACTGATCGACGCGATGCTGGCCGACCCGCAAGGCCGGGGCGATCTGTTTGAACGGTTTGTCATGCCGCTGCCCGCCCGCCTGATGTGCGTGATGCTTGGCGTGCCCGAAGCCGATCACATGCTCTACAAGGAATGGGCCGATGCCTATTTTTACGACATCCTGAACGATGCCGGAACCGGTATGTCGGTGGATAGCCTCGCGCAGGTATCGACGCCGGTCTTTGCGGAACTGGCGCGCCGCCGTGCGCTGCTCGCTGACAGAGGGCTGGAACCGGACCTTGCGCTGTTGGGCGCGGAACTGCCCCACGATTTCCTGTCGCGCTTCATGTGCGACAGGATCGATGGCCGGTATCTGCGCGATGACGAGATTCTCAGCGTCATGCTGGGCATCATCGTGGGCGGCAACGAAACCACGATGAACCTGATTGGCAACCTGCTGAGCCGCTTGCTGGGTGATCGCGCGCTGTGGGAACAGGTCCGCGCCGACCGCAAACTGGTGGACGCAGCGATCGAGGAAAGCCTGCGCATCGACCCGCCGGTGATCGGGCTTTTCCGGGCGGCGCGCCATGATACGACGCTCGGCGGGGTTGCCGTTCCGGCCCACGCCAAGGTGTTCTACAATATCGCTGCGGCCAACCGTGATCCGGCCATCTTCACCGAACCCGATACCTTCCGGCTTGACCGGCCGCGCGCGCAGATGCGCCATCACGTCGCTTTCGCGGGCGGCAACCACTCCTGCATCGGGGAACCGCTGGTGCGGATGGAGGTCCGCGCGGTGCTCAACCGGCTGCTCGACCGCATGCCCGACCTCGATCTCGATGGCGAACCGCGCCGCGCGGCGGGTTTCAACGTCTGTGGATGGAACTACCTGCCGATGCGCTGGCGCTGAGGCGCGGCGATGCGATGGGCGCAACAATCAGCCGGCCCGCCGGGCCGAAACGGGAGAATGGCGTGCGCGGATTGAATGGAAAGATCGCTGTCGTGACAGGCGGGGCAGGGCGGATCGGCCGCGCGGTCGTGGCCCGGCTCGTGGAAGAAGGCGTGCACACGGTCGTGGCCGACATCAACCTGGCCGAAGCACAGGACGTTGCCGCCGCCCATGGCGCCATGGCCCACGCCATCGCCTTTGATGCGGCGGACGAACAATCGGTGCGGGCGCTGATCGATGCGACGGTGGACCGCTTCGGCGGGCTGGACATCCTGCACAACAATGCCGCCTTCGTGAATCTGGGCGAGATGGGCGTGGATACCACCGCGCTCGAAACCCCGCTGGACTTGTGGGACATGACCATGAACGTCAACGTGCGCAGCTATTTCGTGGCGTGTGCGCATGCGCTGCCGCACATGATCGCGCGCGGCGGCGGGGCGATCATCAACACCAGTTCCGGGTCCGGGCACCGTGGCGACGATGTGCGGATTGCCTATGGCACATCGAAAGGCGCGGTTTCCGCGCTGACGCTGTACATCGCCGCGCAGCACGGCAAGCAGGGCGTGCGCTGCAACGCCATTGCGCCGGGCATGATAGCGGATGACCGCCTGCGTGCGATGGTGCCCAGACTGGTCGCCCTGAACGAGCGTCACAACCTGGTGCCGCGCGTTGGCGTGCCTGACGATATCGCTTCGCTGGTCGCCTTTCTGGCGTCGGATGAATCCGCATATATCACCGGGCAGGTCATCACTATCGACGGCGGGCAAAGCTCGCACCAGCCGCAGATGGTCGAAGCCATGGCGCTTGGCAGCGCCTATTCCTGACCGCGCCCCGCGCTTCACTTTTCCGGGACTTTCACGATGACCAGACCTACCCGTTTTTGCCGTATTGCTTGGATTGTCGACGACATGGACGCGACAGAGGCCGTGTTCCGTGACCTGTTCGGCCTTGGCATGCGCTTTGGCCCGATCGCGCGCGACATCATCAAGGCGGGGATCGACGAGCACGGCTTTGAACCTATCCAGCTATACGTTCCGGCGGCCGACCTGCCGTTCATGAACGGGCTGCCCTATCCGCTCGTGGAAGTGGCGCTGGCGGTGGACGATTGCGAGGAAACCTACCGCGTGCTGGCGGCGGACGGAATCCTGCCATCGTTCACCAGTCCGCTGCCGGGGCCGGACACGCAGGAGCATCTATACGCCCGCGGCTTTGCCGGGATTCCGGTGATGGCCTGCACCGATGGCGACAACGAATCCATGATGGAGCCGTTTCTCGATCTTGAACACGCCCCGGCGCCCAAATGCGGCCAGGTGGTGATCGCGGCCGACGATATCGACGCCATGGCGGCCCGGTTCAATCGCTATTTCGGCATGGCATGGGTGCCGGTCGATGCCGGCGGGCTGGGCGCGCGGGCGCTGGCCGGGCCGCACCGGATCAAGCTGGTCGAACGGCCTTCGCCCTTGGCGCTGGACAACGCGATGCACTGCGTGCTGTCGTCGGAAATCATGGTCGCGGATGTGGAAGCATCGCGCGCAAGGCTGGAAGCGGCCGGACATGGCGTTCTGGCCGAACGCGCGTTTTCCAGCGGCCGCAAGGGTTGGTATTTCGGCAAGGTGCTGGCGGGTATGCCGGTCGGGATCTACGATGCCCGCGACGATGCCGAGGCGCGCGGTCTTTAGCCGGCGCTGGCTGGCGCGCTGCCCGCAGCGGCAAGTTCGCGGCGGATCGCATCGTGGCGCGCTGGCGTAAGGCCGAAACGGCTCACCACCAGCGCCGAAGCGATGTACAGCAGGCCCGGCACGATTCCGTAAAGCACCGCCACGCCATTGAGCGCGAGGGCGCCATTGGCCGTGCTGCCCGCCTTGAAGCCGATCAGGTCCAGCGCGAAATAGACCACGCCAATCGACATCGCCTGTCCGAACTTGTGCGTCACCGTCAGCAGTGCGAACAGCATGCCGGTGCGGTCCTGCCCGGACGCCAGGCGGTCTTCGTCCGATACGTCGGCCATCATCGAGCGCGGCAGCATGTCCACCGAACAGGCCATGGTCCCGCCCAGCAGGCCCATGCCGAAGAAATAGACGAGGTTGCCGGGCGGCATAGCCATCATCAGCACCATGTAGGCAGCAAAGCCGCAGCACCCCAGCGCCAGCGCGCGGTGGCGCCCAATGCGGTTGGCAATCAACGACCAGACCGGCGCGGTGATCACGCCGACGATGTAGAACGCCACGAATTGCAACCCGACATAGGCAAACGGCACCTGCTTGAGCATGGTGAAGAAGAACAGGAAAACTGCGGCGCTGATTCCCAGACCAAGGCCGACCAGAAGCTGGGTGAGCAGCAGCAGCCGGGTGGATGGGAGCGTGAAGAGGCCAAGATAATCGCGCAGGCGCGCCGCGTGGCCCTGTGTCGGCGCATCGCCTTCGCGAATGCAAGCGACGCATGCAGCAATCGTTACGGGTACGCTGGCAAGGATGAACCAGCCCATGGTGCGCACGGTAAAGCTGCTGTCGTTGGCGATCCGGTCGGCAAAGAACACCGGCATCGCCATGACCAGAATCTGGCCGAGCGTGTTGAACACCATCCACCAGGCGAACACGCGCGAACGTTGGCGGTAGTCCGACGTGATCGTGGCGCCCATGCCCATCTGCGCCAGCACCACGATCGAATAGCCGATATAGGCCATGACAAGGCCGAGCGACAGGTACACCGGGCCGACGCCGGGCTGCGCCATGAACAGCATCCACGTGCCTGCCATGACCAGCGGCCCGCCGAGCAGCAGCCAAGGCCGAAACTGGCCCCAGCGCGTGCGGGTGCGGTCCATCAGGCCGCCGACAAAGGGATCGAACACCAGATCGCCCAGGCGCACGAACGTGAAGATGAAGCCGACAAGCGCCAGATTCAGCCCTAGCGAGTGGGCATAGAACTCCGGCAGGAAGATGATCATGGGCAGCGTCAGGGCCGACATCGGCAGCGCGGGCGCCGCCAGCGCGGCAAGCCGGCGGTGCGAGGGATGCTTTTCGTTGCGCGTCATCGTTCGCGTGTTCCCGAAACGGTAAAAGCCTGTCTGGTCGATGTGTGTCTATCGGTGCGGTGCGTGGCGGGCGCAACCTGCCGGGCGGCGGGCGGGATCGGGTTTCGCGCGCCGGGCGCCCCGCGCCGGCGCCCGGTCGCGCACTGCCGCGAAACCACCCCCATTTGACGCAGCGTCAATCAATAACCCGGCAATTACGGCTGTTTATCGTCATTGCGGATAGGGTTGATGCCCGGTTGCCGGGCCGCTGTGTTGCCAGATGCCAGACGATGACCCTAACATCGCGGACGCAATAAAAACGAATCATAGCCGCACTAATGCATGAAATTGCGTGCCGGGATCTTGGAGAGGATCATCGAATGAGCATCATGCCCACCGTTATCGTGCCGCCGCGCGCGCCGCATGACCAGATCGCCCGGCCCAACCTTGAAGCCAAGATCGACGCCGTCGACCGCTCGCGCGTGACGACCGTCTTTGCCCCCGCCGGTTTCGGAAAGACGATGGCGGTACTGCAATGGTCGTCGGTGCTCGAAGCGCGCGGACGCCCGGTGATCTGGCTGGCGGCACGCGCCGGGATCGCCAGCTACGACCTGTTCATCGACGCGCTGCACGCGGCGTGTGCTGCGCAGCAGATGGACTGGCGCGGGCATGCGGATGGATGCCGCACGACGGCCGCGGCCGGTTTCGCGGCAATGATCGCGGCCTTGCCGGTCCGCCCGGTGCTGGTCATCGACGATGCGCAGGGCCTTCCTGCCGAAGTCTTTGCCTTTCTCGATGGTGTTGTTGCCGCCGCCCGCGATGCGTTGACCACGATCATCGTGTCCCGCAGCCTCAACGCCATACCGATCGCCCGGCTGCGGGCGCAAGGCTACCTGTTCGAGATCGGCTGGGCGGACTTGCGCTTTTCCGTTGAGGAGGCGACCGATCTGGTCGCCCGCGTCGGCGATGTGCCGTTGAGCGCGCAGGAAATCGCACTGATCGTCGAAGATACGCAAGGCTGGCCTGCGGGGATCACGATGACCCGGCTGTTGCAGGACCGGGAAATGCGCGGCGGGGAAGCTCCGTTCATTCGCCCGTCCGGCCTGCGCCGCGAGTTTGAGACGTATTTTAGCGAAGAAGTGATGTCGCGCGAACCGGATGAAGTGCGCCACTTCCTTGCCAGCACGATCATTCTGGAAGAACTGACGCCCGATGCCTGCGCCGCGCTCACGGGCAACGACGATGCACGGGTTATGCTTGAGCGGGTCGAGGAAAGCGGCCTTTTTCTGCGCGCCATCGACCTCGATCGCCGCAGCTACCGCTATCACCCTCTGTTCCGCGACATGGTGCTGCGCCGCCTGATCGACCGCGATCCGGCGCGCGCGACACGGTTGCATTGCCGCGCCGCGCGCCACTTCGCCGCGAATGGCAAGCATCTCGAAGCCGTGGCCCATGCCGAAGCGAGCGGCGATGCCGCGTTTCTCGCCGATATCCTCGACCAGTTGGCCGATCTGCTGATCCATGCCGGACATCTTGACCGGATCGACCGCCTGGTGGACGGACTTTCCCCTGCCGTGTGCGTCGGGCGGCCTCGTCTTGCGCTGGCGATCGCCTGGCGGCGGATCCGCAGCCTTGCATTCGCCTCGGCGGAAACACTGATCGACCTTGCCCGCGCCGAATGGCAGCGGCGCTGCGGAAGCGATACGAGCGATCCGGCCGAGCTGCGCGCGCTTGAACTGGCCATCGAACACCGCACGTTCATGCTGTTGGCTGGCCGCGATGACGTGCGCGCCATTGAAAGCCATGCCGCGCCGCTGCTGCGCAAATGCGGTGATGACGAGCCGTTTCTAAGCTGCACCGTGCTGGCGCAGATCATGGTAGCGCGCCGCGAACTCTTCCATTTCGGCGATAGTCTCAAGTTGCAGGCCGAATCGCGCCGCGCGCTGGCCCGGCCCGGATCGGCGTTTGCGGCCATTGCGCTCAAGACCACGATTGCTCCCAAGCTTGCTGCGCAGGGCAATTCCGATGCGGCGAGGGTGATGCTGGAAGAAGCCTTGCAGCATGCCTGCGACTGCGGCCGGCCCGATGTTGCAGCGCTGCCCGCGCTGGCGCTTGCCGAGGTGCTTTACGATCGCGGCGATTGCGAACGCGCCCGCGCGCTGGTGGACGACTATCTGCCGCACGTGCGCGAATGGGGTTTTGCCGACCAGATCGCTGCCGGGCACCTGATCAAGGCGCGGCTTCTGTTCAACGCTGGCGATGTGGCGGGCGCGGAAAATGCGCTCAAGGAATTGCAGGTGCTGGCCATCGAATGCGGGTTGGACCGCCTTCGGGCGAGCGCTGTGAGCGAACAGGTGCGCATGCTGATTCGGTCGGGCGAAGCCCGCCAGGCCCGCGAGCTGATGACGGCAAGCGGCCTGATGCCGGCGGAAGATCCGTTCCCCACACTCCACCCTTCGCGCCATCAGGAAGGCATTGCCATTGCGGTGATCCGCATCGAGATGCAGCGGCACCGCCTGCTGGCGGCACGCAAGATCGCCAAGCGCTGGGCCGAGTTCGCGCGCCGCAGCGGCGCGGTGCGCTCCGGCGTGACATTCGAACTGCTGATAGCCGAAATCGCCATCCTGAGCGGCGACCGCTCCGAAGCCCGGCGCGCCGTGCGCGAGGCAGTTACGCTGGCATCGCCGGGCGGGTGGACGCAGATATTTCTCGACGAAGGCGAGGCGATCCAGTCGATCCTGCGCGAAGCCTACGGGCAGGGCCCGCTGGTCGACAGCGTGCCCGACCGGTTCGGGCGGCGGCTGGTCGCCGCCATGCGGACCGCGATTGCGATCGAACACGGCGATGACGAGACAGGCGGCGAATATGGCCTGTCAGGTCGCCTGATGAACCGCGAAATCGATATCCTTCGCATGGTCGGCGGCGGCTTGCGCAACCGCGAGATCGGCAACCGGCTCGGCCTGACGGAAGGCACCGTCAAATGGTACATGCAGCAGATCTACGACAAGCTCGGCGTGCGCCGTCGCCCGCAGGCCGTTACCCGCGCGCGCCAGCTTGGCGTGTTGGTCTGAACCGCCCGACGCCCGGGCGGCGTTAAAGCCGCCTGCCGCAGGGCGGGATACGCAGCCGGTCTGATATCGCAAGGTGTGCCGGTATGAGCATCTTTACGCATATCTGCCTTGGCACCAACGATCTGCCGCGCGCGAGGCGCTTCTACGACGCGGCGCTGGCCCCGCTTGGCATTCGCAACCTTGGCGATTTCGGCGATCAGGGCATTGCCTACGGGCATGCGCTGGCCGAACTGCTGATCCTGCGCCCGCTTGACGGTGCGCCGGCCAGCGCCGCTAACGGTGGTACGGTCAGCTTCAAGGCGCCGGGCCGCGATGCCGTGCGCGCGTTCCACCGGGCCGGGTTGGCGTGCGGCGGCAGCGATGCCGGTGCGCCGGGGCCGCGCGGGGCGGTGGAACACGCCTTTGGCGCGTATTTGCGCGATCCCGATGGCAACAAGATCTGCGCCTATTGCTTCGGCGCCAACGACTGATCCCGGCGGCGCCCGGCGGCGGTCACTTTCGGATGTGCGGGCCGAGGATTTGCGGAATCGCCATGCCCGCAGGCAGGTTCTCCGCACCGATTTTGCGGTCGATTTCCTCGTTGTACCAGTACAGGAACTGTTCCTGCACACTCAGCATCACGTCGCGGATGTCGCCTTCGCGGTAGGATCGCTGGATCGTCGGAAACAGGCCGATGTCTTCGGCCAGAACGGTCTTCTGATTCTGCAGCATGGTTTCCCAGAAGGCGCGGTCTTCCTCGTCGTCGCGCTTCCAGCCCATGAACATGTTCGACATGACCATCTTGTTCGGCCCCTTGGGCCAGAAGGTCTGCCAGTTGAAGCCGACCGGGTCGAGCGCGGTAAAGCTGTTGGGAAAGCACGGCAGCGCGAAGACGTGGTCTTTGAACCGCGTGGTGAAATCGTCCGGGGTGGCTTCGTCATGGCCTGCGGAAAAGAACGACTGCCCCCCGCGCTTGCGCGTCACGAAGCGGGCGTGCCCGCCTTCGAACAGCGAAACCGTGAAGCTCCTGGATTCGAGATAGGGTGACAGCGTCTTCGCGTGGACGGTGTTGACGTGGTAGATTTCGAGGAAGTTGTCGTAGGCCGTCTTCCAGTTGCAGTCGATCTCCACGTCCAGCACGCGCTTGACCACCATATCGTCGATCGGAAAATCGTCGATCTGGGTGTTGAGCGGGCCAAGGAAATCAGCCAGCGGCGCTGCCTGCTGATCGAAGTTGATGAAGATGAAGCCATGCCAGGTTTCGCAGCGGATCTGGAACAGCGGCTTTTCGGCCTTGTCCAGACAAGCGAAGTTGTGCGCTTCGGGCACCGATTTCAGCTCGCCCTCCAACGAAAAGCCCCAGGCGTGATAGGGGCAGATGAACCGCTTGGCCACGCCTGCGGGTTCGGTGATCAGCGCCGCGCCGCGGTGGCGGCAGGTGTTGCGGAATGCGCGGATCCTATCGTCGTGGCCCCGGCTCAGGATGATGGACTTGTCGAACTGTTCGAACAGTCGGAACGCGCCCGCCCTGGGCAACTGGCTGGCGTGCCCGACGCACAGCCAAGTCTTGTGGAACACGTGGTCCATCTCCAGCCGGTAGAAATCGGGATCAAAATAGCGCGCGGCGGGAAGATCGGGGAGCGCGGGGAAGCCTTCTGGGTAGGTCTTGCGCTGGAACTCGCTTTCGACCTCCGCATACATGTCTTCGAGAATCTTCTGATCCATCAGGCTTTCCCCAGTGCCTTTTCACGGTGTTTCGTGCGCGCACACGGCCCGGCGCCGCAATGCGTCCGTCACGCCCGTTTCGCTTGTCTATGCGTTTGCGGGATAGCATACCGTCCTTGCGCTTGCATGCGCCCTCGCTTGACGGACAGTCTGTTAGTGGCCGGGCTGTTAGTGGCCGGGGCGATTTCGGCCTACCGTCGGAGGGGCCCAAAATGCGCGCCGGGGCATAGGAAGGCATGATTCCACACGATCCGTAATTTCATGCATGAAAATGGCTTCCCGGCGTCCAGCGGGGTTCACGAAGGAGAGAGATGTGTCCATCTTGATGCCCGATCCCGATCAGGCGGTGCTGGCCCGCCGTGCCGGGATCGCCGAAGCCTTGCGCGGGATCGTGCCCGGCGAAGGCGTGATCGACGATCCCGACGCGTTGCGTCCTTATGAATCCGATGGCCTGACCGCTTACCGCCAGCCGCCGATGCTGGTGGTCCTGCCCGAAACGGTGGAACAGGTATCGGCCGTATTGCGCTGGTGCCATGCCGAAGGGGTGAAGGTGGTGCCGCGCGGTTCGGGCACGTCGCTTTCTGGCGGGGCGCTGCCGCTGGCCGATGCGGTGCTGCTGGGCATGGGCAAGTTCAAGCGCGTGCTGGCCATCGACTATGACGATCGCGTGGCGGTGGTTCAGCCGGGCGTGACGAACCTGGCGATAACGCAGACGGTGGAAGAGCGCGGGTTCTACTACGCGCCAGACCCGTCGAGCCAGATCGCCTGTTCCATCGGTGGCAACGTGGCGGAAAACGCCGGCGGGGTGCACTGCCTCAAATATGGGCTGACGACCAATAACGTGCTGGGCGTGGAACTGGTGCTGATGGATGGCGAGATCGTGCGCCTGGGCGGGCGGCATCTTGATCCGTGCGGGCTGGATCTGCTGGGCGTGATCGTCGGCTCCGAAGGTTTGCTGGGCGTGGTCACCGAAGTGACCGTGCGCATCCTGCCAAAACCCGAAAGCGCGCGCGCCGTGCTTGTGGGTTTTCCCGATCCCGAAAGCGCGGGCGCCTGCGTGGCGCAAGTCATCGCCGAAGGGATCATCCCGGCGGGGATGGAAATGATGGACCGCACCGCGATTCATGCCGCCGAGGCTTTCGTCAACGTGGGCTATCCGCTGGATGTCGGGGCATTGCTGATCGTCGAGGTCGATGGCCCCGCGGCGGAGTGCGATTATCTGATCGAGGAAATAGCGCGGATCGCGGGCGCGAACGGCGCCGTCACATCGCGTACATCGACCGACGAGCGCGAACGCATGGCGTTCTGGGCCGGGCGCAAAGCGGCTTTCCCGGCGGTCGGCCGCATTTCGCCGGATTATTACTGCATGGACGGCACAATCCCGCGCCGCCGCCTGCCCGAAGTGCTGCGCCGGATGGAACAGCTTTCAGTCGATTACGGGCTTGGCGTGGCCAATGTGTTTCATGCCGGCGATGGCAACCTGCACCCGCTGATCCTTTACGATGCGAACAAGCCGGGAGAGCTTGAGCGCGCCGAGGCGTTCGGCAACGACATCCTGCGGCTGTGCGTCGAGGTGGGCGGGGTGCTGACCGGCGAACACGGCGTGGGCATCGAAAAGCGCGATCTGATGCCGGTCATGTTCAGCGAGACCGATCTGCAACAGCAGCAACGCGTGAAATGCGCGTTCGACCCCAAGCTGCTGCTCAACCCCGGCAAGGTATTCCCAACCCTGCACCGGTGCGCCGAACTTGGCCGCATGCACGTGCATGCCGGGCAAGTGCCGTTCCCCGAACTGCCGCGCTTCTGATGGATATGATTATTCCCGGAAGCGCGCAGGATCTGTGCGATGCAGTTGCCGATGCCCTGCGCGAGGGCGCCCGGCTCGAAATCCGTGGCGGGGGCAGCAAGGCTGCCTTTGGCGCGCCGCGCGATGCGCGGATCGTTTCCATGGCCGCAATGGCGGGCGTGATCGATTATGACCCTGCCGAACTGGTGCTGACCGTGCGGGCGGGCACGCCACTGGCCGATGTCGAGGCGCTTGTCGCGGGCGAACAGCAGATGCTGGCTTTCGAACCGTTCGACCACGGGCCACTGTTCGGCGCGCCCGCCGGAGCCGCGACGATCGGCGGGGTGGTGGCCGCGGGCGTTGCCGGATCGCGGCGTGTCACCGCAGGCGGCGCGCGCGATCACCTGCTGGGCTTCACCGCCGTTTCGGGCCGGGGAGAAACCTTCGTCGCCGGGGCCAGGGTGGTCAAGAACGTGACCGGCTATGACCTGCCCAAGCTGATGGCCGGAAGCTGGGGGCGGATCGGGGCAATGACCGAACTCACCCTCAAAGTGCTGCCCCGTCCTCGCATGGCGGTGACGGTGGCCATCGAAGGGCTGGATTGCTGCGCCGCGCATGCGGCCATGGCCCGCGCGCTGGGCAGCCATGCCGATGTGTCGGCGGCGGCGCATGTGCCGAAAGGCCCGGATCGCGCGCGCGCCATCACACTGTTCCGGCTGGCGGGCTTTCCACCGTCGGTCGAAGCGCGCGCGGCAGTCTTGCCTGTCCTGCTGGCCGATCATGGCGCACTGCGGCGGCTCGATACAACCGAAGCGGCGGCGCTGTGGCACACGGCAGGCGCCGCCGCCGGCCTTGCGGGCGCGGTGCTGTGGCGGTTGCACCTGCCGCCAGCGGCTGCGCCCGGTGCGGTTGCCGCGCTGGAGCCGTTTGGCCCGCGCTGGTCGCTCGACTGGGGTGGCGGCCTTGTGTGGCTGGCGCTGGACGATGAAACGCCCGCAGCGGCAGAGCAGGTGCGGGCCGCCGCCGCGGCGGCCGAGGGCGAAGCGATGCTGGTCCGCGCGCCTGCGTCCTTGCGCGCCGTGGTTCCGGCACAGCACCCGCGCGCACCGCTGGTCGCCGCGCTGGAGGAACGGGTGCGCCGTGCGTTCGATCCGGCGGGCGTTTTCGAGATCGGCCGGTTCGAAATTGCGCGGTCCGGAGGGTAGCCGATGCAGACCAACTTCACGCCTGAGGCCCTGGCCGATCCGGCCATGCGGGTATCGGAATCGATCATCCGCAAGTGCGTGCACTGCGGGTTCTGCACCGCGACGTGCCCCACCTATGTCCTCCTTGGCGACGAACTCGACAGTCCGCGCGGGCGCATTTACCTGATGAAGGACATGCTGGAAAACCAGCGGGCGCCCACCCCCGAAATCGTCAAGCATGTCGACCGCTGCCTTTCGTGCCTGGCGTGCATGACGACCTGCCCTTCGGGTGTGAACTACATGCATCTGGCCGATCATGCCCGCGCCTATATCGAAGACCATTACGCCCGGCCCTGGCCGCAGCGGGCATACCGCGCGCTGCTGGCGCTGATCCTGCCGTACACCGGACGGTTCCGCGTCGCGCTGCGCCTTGCCCCGCTGGCGCGCCCGTTCCTGCCACTGCTGCGCAAGGTCAGGGGCCTGCACCCGATGGCGGCGATGCTGGAGCTTGCTCCGCCCTCGCTGGCGCCCTTGCCATCGTCCGCGCCTGCGATGACGGCCGGGCCGGTGCGCAAGGGGCGTGTCGCCATCCTGCAAGGCTGCGCCGAGCCTGCGCTGCGGCCGCAGTTTCGGGCAGCGGCGGTGCGGCTTATCAATCGCTGCGGCTATGACGTGACCTTTGCGGCGGGCGAAGGCTGTTGCGGGGCGCTGGTCCACCATATGGGCCGCGAAGAGGCCGCGCTGGAATCCGCCCGCAGCAATGTCGATGCCTGGACGCGCGAAATCGCGGCGGGCGGGCTGGATGCCATCGTCATCACGACGTCGGGCTGCGGGACCACGATCAGGAATTATGGCTTCATGCTGCGCAACGATCCGGCCTATGCGGCAAAGGCGGAACGCGTTTCGGCGCTGGCGTGCGACGTTACCGAGTTCCTCGATGGCATCGACATGCCACCGGCGCGCGGAACAGGCTTGCGCGTGGCCTATCACGCCGCCTGTTCGTTGCAGCATGGGCAAAAGGTGACCGCTGCCCCGGCCCGCCTGCTGGCGGAGGCGGGCTTTTCCGTCCAGACTCCGGCCGAAGCCCATCTGTGCTGCGGGTCGGCGGGAACCTACAACATCCTGCAACCCGAAATCGCGGGCCAGCTTGGCGATCGCAAGGCAGCCAATATCGAACGGCTTGGCGCCGATGTGATCGCCACCGGCAATATCGGCTGTGCCATGCAGATCGGCCAGCGCACGAAAACCCCCGTGGTCCACACGGTTGAACTGCTGGACTGGGCCACGGGCGGCCCGGTGCCGGACGCCTTGCAACATAGTGCATCGAAAGGATTGGATTGATGAACCGCATTACCCTGGAACAGGCCAACGCCGTGATTGCCGGCGCCTTTGCCAAGGCGCGCGAAATGGCGCTCAAACCGCTGGGCGTCGCGGTTCTCGACGCGGGCGGGCACCTGATTGCCTGGCAGCGGCAGGATGGAGCGTCGACCGGGCGCCTGCAACTTGCCGTGGGCAAGGCATCGGGGGCGCTGTTCCTTGGCATTTCGTCGCGCAAGATCGGCGATATGGCGGGTGAGCGGCCGACGTTTCTGGCATCGCTTGCGCCGATTGCACCGGGAGGCGTGGTGCCCGCAGCGGGCGGCGTGATCGTGGTTGACGCCAACGGCCACGCCATCGGCGCGGTCGGCATTTCGGGCGACCTGTCCGACAAGGACGAAGCCTGCACGCTGGCAGGCATTGCCGCCGCGGGCCTGACCGCGCAGGCTTGAGCACGGGAGAAGCACGATGGGATATGTTCGCTACTACGCTCTGACCGCACGCGAGGGCGAAGGTGCGGTCTTGCGCATCGCCATCGAACAGCTTGCCGCAAAGGTCGCCCCGCTTGCCGGGTGCGAAGCGACCGAGTTGTTCGAAGACGCCGCGCAAGCGGGGCGTTTCGTCTTCCTCGAACGCTGGACATCGGCCGAGGCGCACCAGGAAGGCGGCAAGGTGCTGGGCAAGGAGGCTTTTGCCCCGCTCAAGGCAGTGCTTGCCGCACCGCCCGAAGCGGCGGCGCTGATACCCTTGGGTTGAGCGATGTCGGGCGCAGGCCGGTGTCGCTGACCGGTCCGCCCGATCAATGTGGCCGGATCAGCACCTTGCACTTGGCATTGCGCCCGCGCAGTTCCTCGAACGCGGCGGGGGCCTGTTCCAGCGCCACCACGTCGCTGATCATCGCGCGCGGTTCGACGTGCCCCTTGTCAAGCGCGCCTGCGGCGATCTCGAACTCGCGCGTGTCGTACATGTTGGTGTAGCGCAGCGTGATTTCCTTGATCATCGCAGGCATTGCGGAAAAGGCGTCCGGGGTCCAGCAGAAGCCCGGCGCGGCGATCATCCCGCGCCGCTTGACCGCCGATACGGCCAGATCGAGCGAGCCGGGAACGCCCGCGCATTCGAACACGATATCCGCCGCGCTGCCCAGCGCCGCAGCCGTCTGTTCGGCAAGGGTGCGGCCTTCTTCGGGCACGATGAAATCGTCAACGCCAATCGCGCGGGCCATGGCTTCGCGCCGCCGCGATGTTGCCGCCATCGCCACGCTTTGCGCGCCCGAAAGCCGTGCCCAATAGGCCGCAGCCAGCCCGATCGCGCCCGCACCGATCACCAGCACGCGGTCGCCGGTGGAAATGCCCGATGCCCGCGCCGCGCGCAGCGAAACGGCCAGCGGTTCGACTAGCGCGCCATCGTCGAAGCTCAGCGAACCGGGCAGGCGCACGCACCACGCGGGATTGGTGACCAGATATTCGGCATAGCCGCCGCCCGTGCCGAACGATCCGAACATGCGGAACTGCGGGCAGGCCATGGCATCGCCGGTCTTGCAGCCGGTACATTCGCCGCACGTCACGAACGGCAGCACCGCCACGCGATCGCCGATGGCGACGCCCTGCGCCTGTGCGCCCAGCGCCACCACTTCACCTGCAACCTCGTGGCCGGGAATCTCGCCGTCGGCAAAGGAATAGGCATGCCCTTCGGCCATGTGCAGGTCGGACCCGCAGATGCCGCAGCGGTGGACCTTGATGACCGCCTGACCGGGGCCGGGCGTGGGATCGGCCACGGTTTCCATCGCCAGCTTGCGGGTCTCGGTCTTGAACACGGCAGCGCGCATGGCAGATCACCTTTGTCGGCAGAAGCACGGGCCATGCATGGCCGGCTGCTGCCGTGGGCACCCCTATCCGTGGTCTGGCGATCTGCCTATCGGCGCAGCGCTCGCATAATGAAATCGAGCGCGAAGGCGCGGGTATCGCCAGGGTTCTGCTGCCAGTTCCGCCCGGAATAGCGTTCCAGCATCTTGGAGGATGACAGGCAGCCGATGGTGATGATCACGCTCATGAACTCAAGCTTGTCACCGTCGATGTCGGCGTTGAATAGCCCCTGCTCCTGGCCGCGTCGCACCACGTCGGACAAGTGCTCGGCCAGGGTTTTCTGCAAGCGGCGGATCTCGTTGGCCGAACGCAGTTGCGCCCCGCCATGCAGGCTCTGGTCGAGCGAGACCATGCCCACCAGCGGGTCTTCGGCATAGATGTCGTAAAGCTCTTCAATGTACCGGCGCACGGCGTCTTCCGGCGCCAGTTCCTCGAACGGAATCTGCAGCAGGCGCTCGTTTGTGGTCAGCGATATGTCTTTCAACAATTCCCAGTAAAGCTCGTCCTTTCCCTTGAAATAGAAATAGACGATCTGCTTGCTGACATGGGCGCGGCGGGCAATATGTTCGACCTTGGTCCCGTCGTAGCCATTTGCGCCGAACTCTTCGCGGGCGGCTTCCAGAATGCGGCGGATTGTTGCTGCGGGATCGCGCGCGGTGCGCGGGCGCGGGGCGGTTTGGTCATCGGTCACCGCGCTAGCCTACCAGCAAGCCGGGCGCTGTGCCAGCGGCCGCATGCGATCCTCCGTCCGCCAATGCTGCAAACCTAAGGCCCTTCCCCGCCACCGGGCAGGTCACGCGCCGCGCAAGTCCTGGCTGTATGGCGCGCGGGCGACGATCAGGGACCGATCAGGCACAAAGGGATACACCGCAGGCCATGACTTTCAGACCACCATATCAGCCGCAGCTTTCGGGCGGGTGCAACCTGCGCGATCTTGGCGGCCATCAAACCGCCACCGGGCAGGAAGTGCGCAAGGGGGTGATCTACCGTTCGGGCGTGCTCGCCTACCTTACGCCATCGGACCATTGCTGCCTTGCCCGTTCGCAGATCCGCGCCATCGTGGACTTGCGCCGCCCCGACGAGATTGCCGAGGAGCCGACGGACTGGAAGTTCCCGGTGCGCCGCTTTGCCTACCGGCTCGATGCTGAACGCGAGGCGGCGCAGCGCGGATCGCCATGGATGCAATCGGCCACGCCCGATGAGGCGCGCCGGTTCATGCTGCAATCTTACGAATCCATGCACGAATGGCTCGCGCAGCCGTTGCGCGCGATCTTCGATGCGGTGCTGGACGAAGACGTGGCCGTGCTGTTCCACTGTTCGGCGGGCAAGGACCGCACAGGTTTTTGCGCGGCAATCGTGCTGGGCCTGCTCGGCGTGTCGGAAGAAACGATCCTTGCCGAATATGCCTTCACCGACAAGGCGGTGGACTTCGTCGACTTTGCCGCACGCCACCGCGCCGCCCGGCTGGGCCTTGCGGTGCGGCTTGACGCCCCCGAAGGCCCCCGCGCGGACGTGATGCGCGTGCTGACCCGCGCCGACCCGGACTATCTGCGCGCGGCGCTTGCCGTCGTCACGGGCCGGTACGGTTCGGTCGAGGGTTATGTCCGGCAGGCGCTCGGCCTTGCCCCGGAGCAGATTGCCGCCATACGCTATCAACTGCTCGACGCTTGACCGGGCGCCCCGGTCAGAACGTATCGACCGGGGGTAGCTCGGGTGCTTCGATTTCGCGCATGTCGGCCATCTGCGGCTGGTGGGCAAGATGACCGCCATCGACCGAGTATGCCTGCCCGGTGATATATTGTGATTCATCGGCGGCAAGGAACGCCGCCATCGCCGCGATATCGGCAGGGATTCCGATGCGCGAGGTCAGCGCCTGGCGCTTGATGCGGGCAACCAGCTCGGGGTATTCGGCCAGACTGTCGTTGATGATCGGGCCGGGCAGGATCGCGTTGCATCGGATGGCCTGACGCCCGTGCTGCGCAGCGACATATTTAGTCAACCCGATTACCGCCGCCTTGGATGTGCCATAGGCGATACGCACGTTGTCGCCCGCCAGGCCGGAATCCGACGCAGTGTTGATGATCGACCCGCCGCCGTTGCGGATCATGTGCGGGATGGCGTACTTGCAGCCCAGCATCACGCCGCGCACGTTCACGTTCATCACCAGATCCCAGATTTCGATCGGGATATCGACTGCTGTGCGGTCCTGCAGGTTCACTTCTTTCGAGGTGGCCGCGGCGTTGTTGAACAGGATGTCGATCTTGCCGAAGCGGGCAATCGTTTCGGCAATGCCGGCTTCGATGGACGCCGCATCGCCGCAATCGAAATGCAGGCCGATCGACCCGCCGCCAATCCGTTTTGCCGTGTCGGCGGCGCGGCTTTCCATTACATCGGCCACGACCACGGTCGCGCCTTCGGCCACGAACCGTTCGGCAGTGGCCGATCCCAGCCCTCCGGCTCCGCCGGTGATCAGGGCAATCTTGCCTTCAAGTCTGCGCATTTCACTCTCCCGCTCTGTTTCAGGCGCCGCGCCCGGACGGGAGCGGCATGGGCCTTTTCGGCATCAGGCGGCAGATTGTCATGTGGCGGGCCGAAAGGTTCCTATCGCCCGGAGGGCAACCTTCCCGCTGCACGCCATGGCGCAGCGGAAAGATCGGAACCGTTGCGGATCAGCCCCAGCGCAGCGGAAGTTCGGTCACCTGGATGATGTTGCCGGTGTTCCAAGGCACGCGGAAACCTTCCTCGATGCGGAACATCGGGATGACCTTCACGAACTCCTCGATCGCGGTCTGCAATTCGCGCCGGGCCAGGTGCTGGCCCAGGCAGCGGTGGATGCTGTGCCCCAGCGTGACGTGCATCGGCTTGCGATCGAGGCGCACTTCCTGCGGGTTTTCATAGGTTTCGGGATCGCGACCGGCGAGCGGGGTGGACATCGAGACGACGTCGCCCGGCAGCAGGGTGTGGCCGTGAAGCTGATGTTCCTTAGTGACGATCCGCTGCGTGGAAACCGCCGCAAACGCGCGGAGCAGTTCCTCCACTGCGACGACGTTCTGTTGCGGCGTGTTTTCGCGCATCGTCTGCTGGTCCTGCGGATTTTCAGCAAGATGGCGGAACTGCAGGCTGAGGTTGGCGGTAACCGTGTCCAACCCGCCGAGGTAGAGGTTGAAGGCGTGGCCGAACACTTCGCGGTCGTTCCACTTGCGGCCGTCCACTTCCAGCGCCATGCACTTGCTGATCAGATCATCGCCGGGGTTCTTGCGCCGCTCCGCGATGGTTTCCATCAGCAGTTCCTTGACCGCGCGCACGCTGGCGGCCTGAATGTCGCGGTCGGTTCCGCGCAGGAGCTGGTTTTCCCATTCGAGAAACTGTGCGAGCCGCTCGACCGGAAGGTCGATCATTTCAAGGAAGATGGTGATCGGAAACAGGATGGCGAAATCCTGCACGAACTCGCATTCGCCCTTGTCCTTGAAGCGGGCGATCAGTTCCTGGGCGCGCCCGCGCACCTTTCCATCCAGCTTCATCATCTGGCTGGGCGAATAGATCGGGTTAAGCGCCGAACGGTAAGCCGAATGGATCGGCGGATCGAGTTCGGTCGGGATGATGTCCCAGTCTTCGCCGATCATCCGCGCAAACCCGGTGTTGCCGCGCTTGTGATAGTTTTCGGTGTCGGCATAGATCTTGCGCAGGTCTTCCGCGCGCCGCACGACCCAGCCGGGCTGGTTGAACGAGACATTATCGGCGAGGAATACCGGCGGTCCGGCATGAATTTCGGGGATGATCGTCTCGTGCGGGTTTTCGTACACGATCTTGCGGTCGAACAGCGCGCAATGGCGCATGTCTCGCGCAGGGGCGGGGCTGGTCGCTAAGTCGTTCATCCGGGCATGCCTTCCATATCATCACAGGTGGCCGAAACTGTCCCCTTGTCATGCGGACCGGCTGCACCTTAATCATGGGCCATGGCATGGCGGCGAAGGGCGCAGTCCTATCCGAAGGTGGGTTCGCGTTGCGCCAATAGGCCAGACCTGTAGCGCCGAGCGGGCACGGCGCCCGCAGCGCTGCCCGATCGCGGACCCCATGGGTCTGACCGGATGGCGGCGTGCAGAATAACGCAGAGAGGGGATGGCATGTCAGGCTCGACAGGAGAGGCGCAGGCTTACGGGTATCGCTGGATCGTGCTGCTGGTCCTTACGCTGGCGCACAGTTGCCATATCATGGACCGCATGGTGGTAAGCATCGTGATGGAGCCGGTGCGCCACGAGTTCGACCTGAACGACACCCAGCTCGGCCTGATCTCCAGCCTTGGCTACGGCCTGTTCTATGGCGCGGCGGTGCTGCCAATGGGCATGCTGATCGACCGCACGGTGCGCAAGAACGCACTGGCCTTCATCCTTGCGCTGTGGAGCGGGATGACCGCGGTGTGCGGTCTGGCGACGAGCTGGATCATGCTTCTGGTGTCGCGCTGCCTTGTGGGCCTTGCCGAATCCGGCGGATCGCCTGCCGGGCTTTCGCTCCTATCGGACTTCTTCCCGCCGCGCGAGCGTTCGACGGCAGTCGGCCTTTGGTACCTTTCCTCGGCGATCGGATCGATCGTGACCTTCATCGTCGGCGGGATGGTCGCGGCGGCCTATGGCTGGCGCATGGCCTTCCTGCTCGCCGGCGTTCCCGGCATGATCATGGCGGTGGTCGTGTTTTTCGTGATCCGTGAACCGGTGCGCGGGGCCAGCGATGGCACGGCGGCCGAACGCGCCGCGCGCCCGGCGCCCGAAAAGCTTGGCTTTGCCCGGTCGCTGGCGGAAATCGGCGCGCGCCCGGCAGCCGTCCACATCCTGCTGGGGGTGCTGCTCACGGCGGCGGCGATCTCGTCCTATTCCACTTGGTCGATCTCGTTCCTTGTCCGCCAGCACAGTCTTTTGCTCTCGCAGGCCGGGTTGACCGTGGGCCTCACTTCCGGCCTGCTGGGCGCGCTGGGGGGAGCCTTCTTCGGCTGGCTGGCCGATCGCAGCAGCCGCCGCGATCCGCGCGCCAATCCGTGGCGTTCGGGGATGATCGCGGCCGGGACGTCGCTTGCCGCCACGTTCCTGGGCATCGCCTCGCTGCTCACCCCGGAGACCGTGGCCGCGTTGACCCTGGTCGCGTGTTATGCGTTCTTTTTCAACAGCTACAACGGCCCGGCCAACGGCCTTCTGCTGATCGTGGTGCCGCCGCAGGTGCGTGGGTTCACCATCGCCCTGCTGCAACTGGGCGCGACGCTGCTTGGCTTTGGCGTTGCCCCGTTCATTGTCGGGCGACTGTCCGATATGATCGGCGGGTCCAACTCGCTCGGCTGGGCGCTGTCGATCATGCTGTTGTGCCACCCGCTGGCGGCGCTGCACTTCGCGCTGGCGGCGCGCCACGTGAGGCGCACGGGCACGGGCCGCAGCGATGGCTCGCAGGACGGACTGCAAGCCGCCACCGCCTGATCGGGGCGGGCGCGACGGCACGCCACGAATAGTTTTGGCGCGAAAGCGAAGGCTTGTTCAGGTGACGGAATCGCCCTGCGTCGCCTATACCTCACGGGCTAATCGCACATAGGGAGTTTATGATAATGGCGCAGGCAATCCGTTCCGTCGGGTTTATCGGGCTGGGCAGCATGGGTGGTTGCCAGGCGCGCGAACTGGCCAAGCTGGCGCTGCCGCTGACCGTGCATGACAAGTTCCCCGCCGCGATGGAACCGTTCCGCGGCAAGGCCACGCTGGCGCCGACGATCGCCGATCTTGGCGGTTGCGACGTTGTTGGCATCTGCGTCCAGGACGACAAGCAGGTGACCGAATGCTGCGACGCGCTGATCCCGGCGATGAAGCCCGGTTCGGTCATCCTCGTCCACAGCACGATCCGCCCTGCCACGGCCAGGGCGCTTGCCGAACGTGCCGCGGCTGTCGGCATCGACCTGATGGACGCAGCCGTGACCCGCACGGAAATGGGCAATGACGGCCCGTTCGTATTCTGCATGCTGGGTGGCGACGAGGCGACGATGACGCGGGTGCAGCCGGTGCTTGATGCCTATTCCACCAATACCATGCTGGTTGGCCCGCTTGGTTCGGCCATGGGCCTGAAGATCTGCAACAATCTGGTTTCGTGGAGCCAGATCATGCTTGGCCTTGAAGCCATGGATCTGGCCGAAGCGGCGGGCGTACCAATCGACAAGCTGATGACCGTGATGCAGCGCAACGGCGTGATGACCCCGCCGATGAACGGCTTCATAGCGTTTCGCAACAATCCGGGTGATCAGACCCGCCGCGATCTCATGGCGGTGCAGGCCGGGATTGGTGAAAAGGATCTGACGCTGGCCCAAGAACTGGGCGAAGCGGTGGGCAAGCCTTCCGCCATCGGCGCCAACGTCAAAGCCTATGTGAAACAGTTCATCCTCGATGTCTGCCGCCGCTGACCCATTTTGCGCCGCGCAGGCGGCTGCAGCGGCATCGTGCCGCGCCGCGTGATCGTGGCCGGCGCGACCGGGGTCACCGGGGCAAGCGCCGTGGCGGCCTTTCTGGCTGCGGGATGGGAGGTTCACGCCACGGCCCGTCGCAGCCCGGCCCGGCCCGTTGCGGGCGCGCGCTATCACCGCACCGATCTGCTTGATCGGGCAGCGTGCGCTGCGCTGCTGCATCAGACCGGGCCGGTCGACGCCGTGGCTTTTTGCGCGATCAACGAAGTGCCCGGCTCGCTGGTCGAAAAGTGGACCGATCCCGGCCAGGTTGAACGCAACCGCGCGATGCTGGTCCATCTGCTCGATGCCGTGTTGGCGACATCGCCCGCGTTCCGGCATATTGCGGTTGTCCATGGCACAAAGGCCTATGGCGTCCATCTTCCGGGCGCGCGGCTTTCCTTGCCCCACCGCGAAGACGATCCGCGCTTGGAGCACGAAAACTTCTACTTCGCGCACGAGGATGAACTGGCCCGCCGCGCGCGCGGGCAGGCCTGGTCGTGGACGATCTTTCGCGCGCCGATCATCCTGGGGGGCGGGATCGGAACGAACCTGAGCAATTTCCTGGCGCTGGGGGTCATCGCCTCGCTGGCGCGGCTGGCCGGGCGGCCATTCGATTTCCTTGCCGGGCCGGACGAAGGGCTGTTCGAGGTGGTCGACGCCGACCTGCTGGGCCGGGCCATGGTCTGGGCGATGGGCGCGGCCAGCGCGCGGGGCGAGATCTTCAACATCGCCAATGGCGACGTGGCCCGGTGGCGCTCGCTCTGGCCCGTCATCGCGCATGCCTGCGGGGCGATGCCGGGTGCCGACCGGCCGGGGCAATCGTGCGTTGCGCTGGCCCGTGCGCTTGCGCCCGAATGGGCCGATGCGGTGGCGCGCCATGGTCTGGCCGCGCCTGCGGACCTTGGCGCGTTCCTGGGGGAATCGTTTGCCCTGCTCGATTTCGCACTGCCTTCGGGCATTGTTAGCGTGATGAGCACGATCAAGTTGCGCAAGGCGGGGTTCCACGAATGTGAAGATACGCCGGAGCGGTTGCGCGCGTGGCTGGCGCGCTGGCAGGCCGAAGGGCTGCTCCCGCCCACCGAATGATAGGTAAGCCTTGCCGCATTGCCGGATAAGCGCCACGGTGGTGCCGTGGCAGCGCATGGGGCGGGGCAGGCCGATCTGGAGCATGGCATGAACGAGGCAACGCCGGGCGTAGCGGCGCCTGCGGCTGGCAGCGAACGCTGGTTCCTGCTGCTGCTGGGTCTGGTCTACATGATGAACTTTGTCGACCGGACGATCATCTCGGTGGCTGGCGAAGCGATCCGCCGCGATCTGGGGCTGACCGACCTGCAACTGGGTCTTCTGGGGGGGCTTGCCTTTTCGCTTTTCTACGCCGCGCTCGGTATCCCGCTCGCGCGGCTGGCGGAACGCCGCAGCCGGGTGGGCATCATCGCTAGCGTTACGGCGATCTGGTCGGTGATGACGGCGCTTTCGGGCGCGGCCGGAAGCTTCGTGCAACTGCTGTTGTGCCGCATGGGCGTGGGCGTGGGCGAAGCCGGGTTCACGCCCGCGCTGGTGTCGATGATTTCTGACCGCTTTCCCGAAGAACGCCGCGCCAGCGCCTTTTCGACCATCGCGGTCTGGGTTTCCATCGGCGGCGCGGTATCGGCAACGCTGGGCGGCTGGGTGGTGCAGAACTTCGGCTGGCGCGCCGCGTTCGTCGTCATGGGCATACCCGGCATCATGCTGGCGGCGCTGCTCAAGCTGACCATTTCCGAACCGCCGCGCCGCAACGCAGGCGATGCAGCGACAACCCCCGGCTTTGGCGCGGTGCTGCGGCGGGTCGGCCGGTCGCCCGCCTTTCTCTATCTGACTGCGGCGAGCGGGCTGGTCGGCATGGTCAGCTTCGGCCTGAACCTGTTCATGATCCCGCTGCTGGTGCGGCGTTACGGGCTGGATATCGCCCAGGCAGGGCTGATTTTCGCCGTATCGCTCAGCCTTGCCATGGTCATTGGCAACTATTCGGGCGGCCGCGCGGCCGACTGGCTGGGGCGGCGCGATGTGGGGTGGTTCGGCCGGGCGCCCGCACTGTTGCTGATGGTGTCGCTGCCGCTTTATCTGCTGGCCATCATGCAGGATGACTGGCGCTGGTTCCTGGTGCTGATGTTCTTTGCGGCAGGCTCGCTCAACGCCTTTCTGCCAGCGATCATGACCGTGACGCAGCGGCTGGTCGAACCGCGCATGCGCGCCTCGGCCGCGGCGCTGCACGCCTTCGGGCAGACCGTGGCGGGCCTTGGCATCGGATCGGTCGCGCTGGGGTGGCTGAGCGACCGGCTTGCCGTGCAAGCCTATGCCGGGGACTATCGCGCCGCATGCGTGAAAGGCATGGCCGACCCGGCCTGCGCGATGGCGGCGGCGGAGGGCCTGCAGCACGCAATGATGGCCGCAGGCGCCGTGCTGATCGGCGCGATCATTTGCTATCTGCGCGCGGCACTGGCCTTGCGGCGCGAAATCCCTTCCAGCCCGGCAATGCCCTGAACTTAAGGGCAGGTGCGGCGCGCGCCTATCCTTGGAAAGGCCCGTCGCGCACGCATGCCGCCCATTGTCCGAGGCAATTGCAAGAGGAAAGTCTGATGGCCAGTTCTACCGCTTCCGTATCCATCGACCGGGCCGATCCGCAGGCGCTGCTCGACGCCGCGCGCGCGCTGGTGCCGCAGGTGATCGCCACGCGCGATGAAGCCAGCCGGCGAGCCGATGTGCTGCCTGAAACGATTGCGGCGATGCAGGCCGCCGGGCTGCTGCGGGCGTTCCAGCCGGCGCGGTGGGGCGGGATGGAGCTTGATCCCCGCCATGTCTTTGCGTTGCAGAACGTCTTTGCCGAACATTGCCTGTCCACCGCCTGGGTGTTCGGGGTGCTTTCGGTGCAGTCGTTCATGCTGGGCCGGATGGACCCGTTGGCGCAGGCCGACGTTTGGGGGGACAATCCCGACACGCTGGTATCGTCATCGTTCGCGCCGGTCGGCAAGGTGACGCCGGTCGATGGCGGTTACCGGATCAGCGGGCGCTTCACCTTTTCCAGCGGCAGCAGCCACGCCGGATGGGCCGTTGTCGGCGGGATGGTGCCGCCCGACGAAGCCCGCCCCGCGCCGCAGATGCGCCTGTTCCTCGTCCCTGCGAGCGATTATCGCATCGACCGGGTGTGGGATACGTTCGGCCTGCGCGCCACCGGCAGCAACGATGTGGTGATCGACGATGCCTTCGTCCCGGCCTACCGCACCTATGCGCCCGACGCCGGGCTGCTGCCGCTTCCGGCCACGTCGGGGCTGACCGAACTTTACCGCCTGCCGTGGCTCTATGTGTTTGCCTCGTCGATCTCCAGCCTGGCGATCGGCGCGGCGCGCGGCGCACTGGCGGCCTTTACCGCGTCCACGCGCGAGCGGCAAGGCGCGTTCGGATCGGGCGCATCGCGCGACAATCCGCGCTTCCTGTCGGTGATCGGGCGTGCAAAGGTCGAAATCGACATGGTGGAGCGCCAGTTCCACGACAATTACGACCGGCTGGCCACAGCGATTTCACGCGACGAAACGCTGCCTATGGACGAAGCCCTGCTCTACCGCGCGCAATTGACCGGCTTCATGCGCCGCCTTGTCCCGCTGGTCGATGAAATGATGCTCCTGCTGGGCGGGCGCGGGATTCAGCGCGACGGGCCGCTGACTCAGCTGTGGCTGGACATGAACGCGGCGCGCGCCCACGCGGGCAACGATCCCGCCGCCGTGCACGCGCAGATGGCGGGCGAAATGCTGAACGCCTGAGCGCGAACCGCACCGCCGCCGATGGGGCGGATAGGTCCAGCCGCCTGTCTGTCGGCCGATGCCCGAAGCATGACGGCCACTGTCTGGCGATGAACGTCAACCATTGGGGCGTGCTGTGCCCATGACCGTTGCTATTGCCGCCCTGGCCGACCGGCTTGCCATTGGCGGTTATCAGGACAGGCTGCGGCGGACGCCTGCCCGATTGGCCCTGAGGCGCCTGCTGCCCGGAACAGCGTCGGCGTCCGGCGGCGGGGGGTGTTCTACTTGCCCAGCAGGTTGAAGATTCCCATGCCTTCCAGCATCAGGCCATAGCCCAGATCGTCGAGCATGTGCCGCTTGATCCGCTGGACCATCGAAACCCGCGAATAGCGCAGCATGAGATCAGGCTTCTGCGCCAGATCGCGCGCTACTTCCCATGCGCGAGCAAGCACTTGGTCCTGCGGAACCACTTCGGCGACGAAGCCGAGCGTGAGAGCTTCTTCGGCCGCAATCTCGTTGCCGGTCAGCAGGAAGTGGCGGGCGCGATTGGGGCCGAGCAGCATCTGCCACCAGACATGGACGCCATCGCCCGGAACGACGCCGCCGGGGGCATGGGCCTTGTCGGCAAAGCTGGCGGTATTGGCGGCGATGACGATATCGGACAAGGTGGCCAGTTCCGCGTGGACGAAGGCGGGGCCGTTGACGGCGGCAATGATCGGGATGTCGATTTCAAGCAGGTTGTTCAGCAGGTCGCGCCCCTCCTTGAAGATGCGGTACCAGGTGCCGGTGTTCATCATCGCAGCGCCGGTGAACGCCACCTTGGCCAGAAACTCCGTACCGGTCCCGGTCAGGATCACGATGCGGTTGCCGCGATCATGGCCGACACGGTAAAAGGCATCGCCAAGTTGTTCGTGCAGGCAGCCGGGGTCGGCTTCCCACACCGCTTCGGCGCCGTCGGTGTGAATTTGCATCTGCAAGATGCCGTCGTGCCGTTCAAAGCGGATGTTGCGATAAACGTCTTGGTAGCTGGCCAGATCGTACATGCGGCGTCTCCGATGGTTGCAACGGGTGCCTCACGGGGTGCGGAAGCACGCCTGCCTTATGACAGGTATCCGGTCGGATACTTCCCCATGGCGAATGTCCGGCTGGGCACACACGCAAGAAGGGCGCCGCCGGAAACCGGTCGGCGCCCTTTTCTGATGCGCTGACAGAACCGCTACAGCGGGGCTGGCCGTGCTATCCGCTCAGAGGCGGGAGATTTCCTTGCGGGTCAGGGTGCTGACCAGGCCGCGATCACTGGCGCTCACGGTTTCGAGCGGCACATAGACCATCTTCATGTCGGCAACGACGGCAACGGTCGAGCCGCGGACGCGTTCGACGCGGCCGATGCGGCGGCCATCGGCCGACCACAGAATTTCGCCGCCCTTGATTTCGAGAGCGGCAGCGGTGGTTGCTTGGGGCGCCGCTGCGGTTTCGGCAGTCTGGGCTGCGGCGGGAACTGCTGCAAGGCCAAGGGCCAGAGCGAGAACGGAATGGATTTTCATGTCTGTCACCAATGTTTCGATACGATGGGTGACGGGGTAGCCCGCCGTCACTGCCGAATAATCATCGCTCATCGAATTGTCGATAGCGATTCGAAAAATAACTTGATGCCCGGTCGACAAGGCCGCAGTGGGGTGCTTGTGCATCGGCACGAGAATGTTCAATCTGCGTCCCGGCGTCGGAAAAGGCGCAAAGGATGGGACGGGGATCGAAAGGGGCGCCCATGATCGCAAATGACGAACCCGCTTCCGGCAGCACGATCGCCGACGGTGCGGTCGCCACGCAGGTTCATCCCGTAAAGCGGTCGGTCGGCCGTCCCCGCCGGTTGACGCTGGACGCTATCGTCGACGCCGCCTGCACGGTGGGGATCGAAGCCCTCGAAATGCACACCGTGGCGCAGACGCTGAACACCGGCGTCGCAACGCTCTATGGCTATGTTCGCGGGCGCGATCACCTGCTCGAACTCGTGGCGGAACGCATGGCGTCGCGGGCGCTGGCGGACAATTACGGCGGCACCTGGCAGGAAGTGCTGCGCGGGCATGCCGCGCTGTGTTTTGCGATGTTCAATTCCCGCCCGGAAATGATCGGCAACCTGATCGGCGGGGAAAAGACCGATCGCGAATTGGCCTATGCCGCCAATATCCTTGCCATGCTGGAAAAGCGGGGCCTGACGCGCACGCAGGCGCTGGATATCTATGTCGAAACCAACCAGGCGGTCATCGGCGCGGCGGTGCTGCTGGTGCGGCGCAAGATCCTTGCCAATGCCGGGGTTGATGAACACGGCAAGGTCATTCCGCTCCCGCCGGGGCTGGGCGACTACCGGCCCACAATCGACCGAATCGTGCGCGATTTCGAAGCGATTCTGGATGACGACCTGAAACGCTCCTAACCGGTCCTGAACCGCCCTTGCCGTACCTTCGGCCCCGCTTCACTGCTCCGGCGCAGGGTTCAGCGCGAAGACATATATCGCATTGCCGTTTGCGGGCTGGTAGATGTTGCCGATCTGGCCGGTCACCACCGACCACGCGCCCAGCGGCCCCGCGGGCACGGCGATGTATTGCGTGCCCCCCGCCGCATAGCTGATCGGAAAGCCGTGCGCCGGCGCGCCGAGGCGCGCCTGCCACAAGACCTTGCCGTTTGCGCTGTCGAGCGCGCGAACATAGCGGTCGGCATCACCGACAAAGACCAGCCCGCCCGCCGTGGTCAGCGCCGCCGCGGTGAACGGGACGCGCTGCTGGTAATCCCACATCTGCTTCAGGGTGCGCACGTCGTAGGCGGCCAGTTTGCCGAAATTGCCTTTGCTGCCGGGCATTTCGATCTTGCCGCCCGGTTCGATGGCGTTGGCGCCGCCAAGCCCGCCGCCACCGATCCTGAACTCCACGTCCGTGCCCTTCATCCCGCCGCACATCTGCAGCAACGGGACGATCAGCGTACCGCGCCGCGAATCATAGGCGCTGGCGGGCCAATCGTGCCCACCGAAGGTGGTGGGGCAGGTGCGCACCACATCGCCGACTTCGGCCTTGAGGATGTCGGGCCGGTAGGTCAGCCGCCCGGTCTTGCGGTCGATCGCCGCCCAGACGTCCTGATAGACGGTTTCGGCCACGTCAATGTAGGCGCCGTTCCTGCGGTCCAGCTTCCACAGCAGCCCGTCCTTGCCCACCGTCAGCAGCACCGGCCGTCCGCCGATGTCGACAAGCACGCGTTCGAACACGTTATCGAGATCGAGCGGATCGCCCGGCATATGCTGGAAATGCCACTTGATCCGCCCCGTGCGCGGATCGAGCGCGAGCGTGGAATTGGTATAGAGCGCCGCATCGCGCGGCGACATGTGGCGGCTGGCCGCGACCCATGGCTTGGCCTGTGCGGTGCCGATGTAGAAGGTATCGAGCGCCGCGTCGTAGCTGCCGGGAATCCAGCCGTCCCCGCCCGCGCGAAACTCCGGCGCAAGGCCGGCCCAGGTATCGCCCCCCGGCTGCCCCGGCTGGGCCACCGTTGCCGTGCGCCACAGTTCCTTGCCGGTGGCCGGATCATACCCGGCGACAAAGCACGGCGTCTTCTTGAAGCGGTCGCACCCGTTGATCCCGCCGACCAGCACGCCGCCCGCGATGATCGGCGAGGCGGTCTGCGTGAACCCTTCGGCCGGATCGGCACGCTGCGTGCGCCACAGTTCCTCGCCGCTGCGCGCGTCGATGGCGACCAGCGCCGCATCCTGCGTAGCGATGAACAGGCTGGTGCCCAGGATCGCCATGTTGCGCACCGGGCCAAGCGCCACCGGCTTGCCATCGCGCGATTCATAGCGGTACTTCCAAATGAAATCGCCCGTCGCCGCATCGAGCGCATGGACCTGTCCGCCGGGCGCAAGCACGAACATCACGCCATCATGGACGATCGGGGTCGGCTCGCTTGTCCCGTCCGGCAGGGCCATGACCCAGGCCAGGCGCAGCCTGCCGACATTGCCGGTGTCGATCTGGGTCAGCGGGCTTTCGCCATGGCCATCGCGGGTGCGCCGCCAGCTCAGCCAATCGCCCGGCGGTGGGCTGGTGAGCATCGCTTCGGTAACGGGGGTGAAGGATTGGACCCGGCGGTTGCGCGGGGCGAAGCTCGCCATGAGCTGGGCAAAGGCGCGGTTTTCGGGAGTATCGGCATTGGCCCCCGCGCCGATCACCGGGGTCTGTTCGCCAGCGGCAGAGGAGATTGCGGGCGGGCTGCCGTCTGCGGCAATGGCAATCGGCGCGCCTCCCGCCAGCGGACGGGAACCCGCGCCATGGCCGTTATGGGCAAGGACGTGCGCGGTCACCGCCACCGCTTCCCGGTCGGTCAGCAGACCGGGGGAGCCGGGCGGCATCATCGCCTTGATATAGGCCGCCAGATCATCACTGCTGCGGAGGCGCCAGGTGGCAAGGAACGCCGGGCCGGTCAGCGCCGGGCCGTGCGAAGACCCGCGCAAGCTGGTATCGTGACAGGCCGCGCAGTGCGTGGCGAAAACCGCCTGCCCGCTTTCGGCCTGGGCCGCGGTGAACGATCCGGTGGCCATGCCCGCGGCAGAGACGTCTTGCGCAGTGATCGCCGATCCCGCGCCCGAAGCAAGCAGGCCTGCTGCCAGTGCCGCGCTGCCCATTGCAGCCAGGCTGCGCCTTGCGTTAACCACCGGCATCTGTTCCCCCGTCTTGCGTTTGGGCAATCACTGCCGCGCCTTGCGCGCATGCGGGCCTGTCGCAAGAGGGGATACGCCCGCCAGCGGTCGGACAAGAGGGGACGCCATGGGAATCTTCACGCATGTCTGCCTTGGCAGCAACGACATCGACCGCGCGCGCGTGTTTTATGACGCCGCGCTGGCGCCGCTGGGTATCGCCAATCTCGGCAGCTTTCAGGACCAGGGCATCGGCTATGGCCGCAAGGTGGCCGAACTGCTGATCCTGCGCCCGCTCGACGGCGGGGTGGCCGCAGCGGGCAATGGCGGCACGGTGAGCTTCAAGGCGCCGGGCCGCGCGGCGGTGCGCGCGTTTCATGCCGCCGGGCTGGCCGCGGGAGGCAGCGATGCAGGCGCACCCGGCCCGCGCGGGGCGGTAAAGGATGCCTATGGCGCGTATTTACGCGATCCCGATGGCAACAAGATCTGCGCCTATTGTTTCGGCACCAACGAATGAACCGCCGCGGCGCGGGCCGCAGCGGTTGCATCATCATTCCGCAGGCGGAAAGGCCGGTCCGGCCCCGCCGCCGGCGGCGCGTTTCAGGATTTTCGATCAGTCTTCCGGGGCGATCGTCACCCGCATGCCGTCCAGCGCGCTGGTGAAGTTGATCTGGCACGAAAGCCGCGAACTGGCGTTGCGGTGGTCCGAACTGTCGAGCAGGTCGTTTTCGTCGGCGCTGATTTCGGGCAACTGGCTGGCAAACTTTTCGTCCACGTAAATGTGGCATGTGGCGCACGAACAGCAGCCGCCGCACAGCGCCAGCAGTTCGTCAACGCCGGCATCGCGGATGATTTCCATGACCGAAACATTGGTATCGGCGTCGATGCTCTGTTCGGAACCGTCGCGCTTGGTGACAATGAGCGTGGGCATTGCTTGAATTACTCCGGAAGTAGTGAAACCTTCGGGCCTGGGATTCCCGGCGGCAGCCTTGGCGGCATCCGGGGCGTGCTGCCCCTGCCTGCCGATAGGGGCGCGGGGCGGTTCGCCGGGTGCGATCAGCCCGCCGCGAGGACGCTGTGAAGCGGCGAAGGCCGGACCGGCCAGCCGCCGGGCGCGCCGGGCGCAACGTAAAGCTCGCGCTCGGTCACCATCATGGTGATGATCGCGCTGCGGTCGACGAACAGGACTTCGTCTTCGGCGATGGCGCGCATTACCGGCGAATCCTCGCCCACCGAGGCCAGATCGGCGGGATCGACCCAGTATTCGGGCATGCCATCAAAATCGCACGCCGAACCTTCCGGCTGATCGCTGCGCGTGACGTGATTCTGGTAGTAGAGCTGGAGAAAGGTGGCCGCATCGTGTTCCACCAGCCCGACCTCGACATGGCGGGTGCGCCAGTGGCGCAGCGCCTGTTCGCGCGAAAGGTCGGCCCGCCGCTTGAGCGTGACCATGATCTTGTTGGGCAAGGGGCGTCGCCCGCAATCGTGAATCAGCAGATCATCGACATGCATCTGCACCGCATCGCCATGCGCGCGGACATCGGCGGCAAAGCGATCCGCGTCCGTGGGGCTGGCGAACCACCCCTCGATGATCGCCGCGTAAGGGGGCGCCCCTTCGGTTCCGGTGCGAATGTCGATCGGCAGTACATCGTTCAGCACCAGCCGTTGCAAACCGGCGATGCCTTGCGCCAGTTTTCCGTTCACGAAGTCGTCCCACCCGCCGGGCGCGGCCACCGGGCGCAACAGGGAAACCAGCTTTACCGGACGTTCCATCTTCCTCTCCCGCAGGGCGATGTCCGTGCAGCGTTGACGCAGCCCGGTCGCCTGCGATCATGGACCCCGCCGCATGCCCGTTCCCCCGTCGCCCGGCAGGTCACGCCCGCCCGGTCTTGCACGACGGCCAAAACCTGCACATTTCTGCATCCGCGCCGATCCGGCGTCGTTTGGGGCCGCAGTGGCCCGGTTCTGCCATGAGGGGTACTATGCACCACGAACCGCTTGACGACGCCGCGCTGGCCCGGCTGTTTACCGAAGCGCGCACTTACAATAGCTGGTCCGGCCGCGCGGTGGACGAAGCCATGATGCGCAAACTTTATGCACTGGTATCGCAGGGGCCGACCACGGCCAATTCGCACCCCGGCCGCTTCGTGTTCATCCGCAGCGCACAGGCGCACGAGCGGCTGCGCCCGCACCTGAGCGAAGGCAATATCGAAAAGACCATGGCCGCACCGTGCTGCGTCATTGTCGCCTACGACACGCGCTTTTACGAATACATGCCGCAACTGTTTCCGGGCCGCGATTTTTCGGCGACCTTTGCCGGCAAGGATGCTGTCATTGCCGATACCGCCACGCGCAGTTCGACGCTGGCGGGCGCCTATCTGATCCTTGCCGCGCGGGCGCTGGGGCTCGATGCCGGGCCGATGTCGGGCTTCAACAAGGAAACGCTGGACGCCGATTTCTTTCCCGACGGCCGCTGGAAGTCCAACTTCCTGTGCAACATCGGCTATGGCACGCCGGACAAGCTGTTTCCTCGAAACCCGCGCCTTGCCTTCGAACAGGCGTGTATCGACCTGTAAAGGCGCGAAACCGCGATGCGGCGCGCAGAACGATAGCGTTTACCCGCCAAAAGAAGGGTGGCGCGCCGGGGCGCTCTTCATCTAGAGGCCAGCCATACCTGGTTGGACAAGGAGCTTCTTAATGCGGTTCGTTCGATACGATGATGGCGGCACGGCCCGTCTTGGTCTGGTTCGGGGTGAAGCGATCGTGACGCTCGCGCCGATTGCCGATCGTTACCCCACCATGCTTTCAATCATCGAAGGCGGCGATACAGCGCTTGCCGCGGCGCGTGGCGTGCTGGATACTGGCGCTGATGCGCTGGCGCTCAAGGATGCCAAGCTGCTGGCCCCGATCGAGCGGCCCAGCAAGTTCATGGCCATCGGCATGAACTATGCCAAGCATCTTGAAGAGGCCGACCGGCTCGGCGTGCCGCGCGCCGCCAACCAGGTGTGGTTCAACAAGCAGACCACCTGCATCGCAGGTCCGTACGACGCGATTGATCCCGGCGTGACTGAAAAGCTCGACTACGAAGTCGAACTGGGCGTCGTGATCGGCAAGTCGGCGAAGAAGGTCGGCCAAGCTGACGCCAAAGGCTATGTCTTCGGTTATTTCGTGATGAACGACGTTTCCGCGCGCGACTGGCAGTGGCATTCGAACACGATGACAATGGGCAAGTCGTTCGACACGCACGGCCCGATGGGTCCGTGGATCGTCACCGCCGATGAAGTGCCCGATCCCCATGCGCTGGACTTGCGCTGCTACGTCAACGGCGAACTGCGTCAGTCGAACAACACTGGCGGCATGATCGCCAACGTGTGGTCGCAGATCTCCTATCTGTCGACCGCCTTCACCCTGCTGCCCGGCGATCTGATCGCCACCGGTACGCCCGAAGGCGTCGCGGCGGCGATGGAGAACCCCGTGTTCCTCAAGCCCGGCGATGTCGTGCGCTGCGAAATCGACGGTATCGGTGCGATCGAGAACAAGGTCATCGCACCCGCCTGATCGCCCTTGCGCCCCTTGCCGGTCGCGCGCCGGGAAGGGGCGGGGCGCCAGATGCACAAAAAATGGCCCCGCATATGTCGTGTATGCGGGGCCTTTTCGTGTCCTGTATCCAGGTAGCGGTCTATTTGGACTGGCCGGTTCCGCCGCCCGTGGCGGGCATCAGCATGTTGGACATGCCGCCATCGACCAGCACGTCGATGCCATTGATATGCCCTGCCTGCGGCGAACACAGGAACAGGATTGCGCGCGCCACATCTTCGGCTGTGCCGAGCTTTCCCAGCGGAATCGACGCTTCGCGCTGGCGGCGGCGGGCTTCGTCGTCATACCCGGCCTTGGTCATCGGGGTATAGGTCGGCCCCGGAGAAACGGTGTTGCAGCGGATACGGTCGGGCCCCCATTCGATCGAAAGCTGGCGCATCAGCATCAGGAGCGCCGCCTTGCTGGATGAATAGAACCCCAGCGCCGGGGTCGGCTGCGTGGCCGACATCGACGCGGTGGCGATGAACGCGCCCTGGCTTTCGCGCAGCCAGGGATGCGCCGCCTTGCCGATCAGCCAGGTTGCGCGGGTGTTGATGCCATAGATCAGATCGAACTGTTCGGCCGCAAGATCGACCAGCGCGCCGCCCATGATGATCCCGGCGTTGGAAATCACCGCGTCGATCCCGCCCATGTGCGCAATCGCGGCATCGACGATCCGCGTGCCGCAATCGAGTTCGGACAGGTCCACGACCACGCTGGCCGCGCGCGGACCGATGGCGTCGGCCACGACGGCAAGGTTCGCCGCGTCACGGTCGGCCAGCAGCATCTGGTGATCGCCTGCAATGGCCGAACCGTCGACCAGCAGTTCGGCGCAGGCCCTGCCGATGCCGCTGGCTGCGCCGGTTATTATGAAGCGCATCGCGTAAGTCCCTTATTCGGAGAGATCGAGTTCCGCGATCAACTGCTGGCGCAGCTTGAACTTCTGGATCTTGGAAGCCGACATGGGCCATTCGTCGATTACGCGGATGTGGCGCGGCACCTTGAACGAAGCGATGCGCTTGCCGACGAAGGCGATGAGTTCGGCCTCGAAATCCTGGGGCGAGACGTCGATCGGGCCTTCGGTTTCGACAAAAGCCGCCGGGATTTCGGCAAGCCGCGCGTCGGGCAGGCCAACGACCTGCGCCAGGCGCACCGAAGGATGGGCGGCAAGCACGGCTTCCACTTCGGCGGCGGCAACATTTTCGCCACCCACCTTGAGCATGTCCTTGAAGCGGCCGTGGAACATCAGGTGCCCGGCCTCGTCGAGCGAACCGATATCGCCCGAATGATACCAGCCTTGCCGGTCCAGCGCCTCGGCCGTCTTGACCGGATCCTTGTGGTACCCGTGGAACAGGTTGTAGCCACGGATCAGCACTTCGCCGCGTTCGCCCGTGGGCAGGTCGTTGCCATCTGCATCGACGATGCGCACTTCAACGCCCAGAAGCGGCGTGCCGAGCCGGGTGAAGCCCATTTCGGGGTCCATGTCGTACCCGCCGGTGGTGACGATGCCGCTGGCTTCGGTCATCCCGAAGGTGCCGACCTGGCGCATGCCGGGCGCCTTTTCCCGATAGGCCTGGCCCACGCTGGCCGGCATGAACGCAAAGCAGGAGTTCTGCAACCGGACCGAGGACATGTCCGTCCTGGTCCAATCGGGGTGCGCGATCATCGCCTGGTGGAAGGTGACGAAGGGCAGGAACATCATCGTCACCTTTTCCGCCTCGATCTGGCGCAGGCTTTCGCCAGGATCGAAGTGCGGCTGGCCGATGAACGTCCCCGCGACGTTCACCGCGCCCAGCATGGCGAGCATCGCGGCAATGTGGAACAGCGGCATCGGCGACCACGCCCGCTCGTCAGGCTGGAAGGCCCAGCGGTTGGCGGTGAGGTTGATCGTTTCGCGCACGATCGCCTCATGGCTGAGCAGGCAGCCCTTGGGGTTGGCCGATGTGCCCGACGTGTAGAGGATCATCGCCGTGTCGCGCAGGCGCACGCACAGGCGGCGGTGGTGCACGGTGTTGACGGATATGGCAGCCGCTGCGGCGTCGAACGCATCATGGCCAAGGAAGCCGGGGGCGGTGGTTGCCGCCCCGGCGCCATCGCTGCTGCGCAGCACCACGATGCGGCGCAGCGCGGGCGCATCGGCAAGCGCCAGCGCCGCAGGATCGGCCTGCTGCGCCAGATCGGGGAACGCTTCGGCCAGACGGCCAGTGAAGTTGACATGCTGCGTCCGGGTATCGTCGGTGACGATGGCGACGAGATCGGCGTTGTCGGCCACATAGGCCATTTCGGGCGCCTTGTAGCGCGCGTTCATCAGCACCGAAACCGCGCCGACCATGGCATTGGCGAACAGTGTTTCGACAAAGGCGATGCCCGATGGCAGCAGCACGCCGACATGATCGCCCGGCCCGACGCCCAGCGCGAGCAGTGCGCGGGCCTTGTGCAGCACGGCTTCGACCAGTTCGGCGTATGTCTTGCGGCCTTCGGGGAAGACCAGCGCTTCCTTGTCCGGTGCGCGGTCATATGCGCTCAGCAGCAGGTCGCCCAGAGTCGTCGCCACGATCCGCACGCGCGCCGGATCTTCCGACAGGGTCGTCGAATAGTCCCACCCTGCTTCCTTGTCCGTCATCCCCAAACCCATCCCGTCACTTGTATCCAATTTTACCGGAAAAACCCCCGAACCTTACGACTACGCACCGCCCGTCCTGTGCGGGCCTTCCGACCGATAGGGGCCAACCGATAGTGGCGCCGCCGTGCCGGCGTGCTGCGATGGTCAGCCGCAGCCAACCACGCCGCCATCGCGCGGGATCTGCGCCAGCAGGGCGGGGTCGACGCTGTCCTCATCGCGCATGTGCGTGGTCATCCTCGTGGGGAAGAAGCAGGGAATCGCCGCGTTCACGGTCATGTTGGGTTCGGCAAGATCGCCCGCCAGATCGCGCGTCATCATGCGCACGGCAGCCTTGGAGGCGGCATAGCTGTATGCCCTGAGCCGTTTGATCTTCACGCCTGCCGCGGACCCGATGTTGATGACCCGCGCCGGATCATCGGGGGCGCCGGTCGCCGCCAGTTCAGGCAGCCGTTCGCGCACCGGGATAAACGGCGTCTGCACGTTCACCGCCGCGAGGCCCGGCCACGCCTTGTCGGGGAAGGCATTGATTTCGCCGCCCCAGCGCCTGCGCGCCGCCGGAAACCAGCGCGGTCTTGCCCGTCAGGTCGAACAGGCTTGCGGCAAACGATTCCGCCACCATCAAATCACCACCGAAATCTTGCCGAAGGAATGCTTGTCGCGCAGGTGCAGCAGCGCCTCGCGCGCTTCGGTCAGCGGGAAGGTCCGCTCGATCACAGGCTTGATCTTGTGCTTCTCGGCAAAGGTCAGCATGTCGCGGAAGTCGATGATGTCGCCCACCTGGCTGCCGAGCAGCGTCGCGCTCTTGAGGAAGAGGTCGGTGGCGTTGAACTTGATCTCATTGCCCGCGGTCGATCCGTAGATCACGATACGGCCGCCGGGATTGATCGCGCGGATATAGTTGGGCAGGCTGGGGCTGGGCGCACCGTCGAGCACGACATCGACGCCGCCGGTCATCTTGCCGACCTTCTTGCGCCATTCGGGATCAGTGAACAGCAACCCGTCCTTCGCGCCCATGGTGCGGGCATTTTCAAGAACTTCCTCGCTTTCGCCGGTGCACCAGACATCGCAACCGAGCGCCACAGCAAAAGCCAGACCGAACGTCGCCACGCCGCCGCCGATGCCGGAGATCAGCAGCTTTTCGCCGGGCTTGAGCTGGCCCTTGAACATCAGCGCGCGCCACGAGGTCAGCGCGGTCAGCGGCATCGCGCCGGCTTCTTCCCACGTCATGAAGGCGGGCTTGGGGGCAAGGTTTTCCACCGGAACGCAGATATATTCCGCGATCGTGCCGGTGAAGGGCATGCCCAGCAGGCCGAAATCGGGCGCCGGGGTATCGCGGCGCGGACCCCACTGGCGGGCGGGGTAGAGGATGACTTCATCGCCAACGCTGGCGCCGGTCACGCCTTCGCCCAGCATATCGACAACGCCCGCGCCATCGCAGCCCATCACCGAAGGCACGGTCATGCCCGGATACTGGCCGTGCGCGATGAACAGTTCGCGGTGATTTACCGAAGCGGCCTTGACCGCAACACGAACTTCACCGGGACCGGGGGTGGGGACATCGACTTCCCGCACCGCGACAGCTTCTGGGCCATCGGTTGATTCGAGCAGTAGCGCCTTCATTTTCGTCATCATGTCGTATCCCGGTTGAAGGGGCCGCGTGGAACGGCCATTTTTGGTCGCGGTGCGCGGTCTTGGCCCCTGCGGAACCTGTCTACAGATAGGCAGGCCCGACAGCAGCCAGGACCGGGAGCCGGTTGGCACGTCAATCAATCGCTTAACCCGTCTATGAATTGGACCGTGGCAGACCCAGGCTCTCCGCGATGCCGTTGCGCACCATTTCGTTGGTGATCGGTCCGATGCGTCACAGGCGGCTGTCGCGCCAATATCGTTGCATGTCGGTTTCCGCCGAATGGCCGCGGCGCTGATGATCGTGGTGTGAAACGCATGGCTGGCGCGGATTGCGGTCAGCAGGTCCGCTGGATCATGCTCCGACCCCGTGTCCGGCACGCGGCGTAGACGCCGACGTGCGGCCGCAGGTCGCGCATCTGCGCGCTGTCCAGTGCGGGTATCCAGCGTTCATATCCGAGCCGCCACAGATGGGCCTGCTCATCGAGCAGGTCGCGCGTCGCGGCAAGGTCGATCGGCGTCAGCCGCTTGTGGCGATGGGCTTCGATCTCGACCACGGATTCGCGGCGGATCAGCGGGGCGCCGGTACGGACAAGCGAAAGCGACATGGCGGGAACAGGCTCACAGGAAGAACGGAGTGATGTGCACGGGCACAATTTCTGCCTTACGCCGTCGCAAACAAGATTCTATAGAATATATCTTTGGGCAGTCTGTGGCCTTTTGCCGCACTGAATGGAGGCGCGGCGCGCGGCGTGGCTGGCCTGCGATAGTCTGGGCGCGGCGCAACTACATGCGGCGCTTGCCCGCGCAGCGGCGTTTCGGGACGATGGCAGGCAATATTGTGACATCCGTGCAGCAAGGAGAGGCGCATGACCCGTTTTCGCACGCTCGATCATCCAATGATGCCCGCCATCGCGTGGAATCCCGCTCGTCCGGCAGAATGGATCAACGATCATATCGCGATGAACCGCGCGACCTCGAACGCCTATCTGATCCCCGGCGATGCGGGCGATGTGGTCATCAACACCGGCACCGCCGTTCAGGGCGAACAGATCCGCAAGAACTTCGAAGCGCTGATCGGGCGGCCGCTGAAGGTCACCACGATCATTTTTACCCAGAGCCACCCGGACCATACCGGCGGCTGGCAGTATTTTGCCGATGAAGGCGTGGAAACCATCGTCCAGTGCAAGTTCCGCCGCATCTGCGAGGAGCGCAAGCAGATGGGACCGTTCTTCGGCCGCCGCAACGCCAAGGTGCTGGCCGCGCTGATCCCGCCGGGCGATACCGGGGCCTACTGGTTCGAGGCGCGCGATCCCGAACCGCTGACGGAGTTTGCCAACGCGCACGATTTCACCGTTTCGGGCCGCCAGTACCAGGCGCTGTCCATCCCTTCGGGCGAAACGCTCGATGCGCTGGCGGTATGGATGCCGCAGGAGCGGACCCTGTTCTTCGGCAACTGGGCCGGCGCGATCATGGGCGCGTTCCCCAACTTCTACACCGCGCGCGGCGATCGTGACCGGTCGGTGGTGTTCTGGCTCGAGGAATGCCGGATGATGATCGACCTGGGCGCCGAGCTGCTGGTTACCGGGCACGACGATCCGATCCGCGGCGCCGATGCAGTGCGCGCCCATCTGTGCAAGCTGCGCGATGCCGTACAGTACATGCACGACAAGACCGTTGCCGGGATGAACGAAGGCCGCACGCTGCCGGAACTCATGGCCTCGATCGCCTTGCCGCCCGAACTGGCGCTCAACGACGGGCGCGGCCCGGTGCGGTGGTACGTGCGGGCAACCTGGGAAGAATATGCGGGCTGGTTCCGCCAGGAACGCACGAGCGAGCTCTACGCCACGCCGCCCAGCGCGGTCTGGCCCGAAGTCGTGGCGCTGGCCGGTGGCGCAGGGGCGCTGGCCGAACGCGCGCGGGCGCACCTTGCGCAGGGCGATCCCGAAAAGGCACTGCATCTGGTGGAAATGGCGGTTGTCGCCGCGCCGGACGATCGCGACGTGCGCGAAACAGAACTTGCCGTGTACGAGGCGCTGGCCGACCTTACCGAGGGCCGCGTGTTCGACGAACTGGGCTGGCTCGAAAGCAGCATCATCGCCACCCGCCGCGCGCTCGACGCCGACACTGGCGCTTAAGGGAGTGCTCGACCATGTCCGCAACGACCGCCGAAAACATCCGCATCACCGATCTTGCCAACCCGGTCCTGACCGAAATGCAGAAAGGCGCGCTGGCCTTTGCCGCGGCCAACCCGACCACCCTGACGCCCGAAGCCGTGCTGGCCGCCGCGCAGGCGCAGACCGGGCTGAGCGACTTCGGCCCCGGCGATTTCCGCGAACGGTTGGCCGTGTGGATGCGCGCGGGCGACAACGACGCCGAACTGAGCGCGGTCGGCCGCGGTTCGCTGTTCAGCGAGGCGGTTCGGCTGGCGTCCAACCGCCTCCAGCTTGAAGACACGGTGCGCCGCCACCCCGAAATCCTCGACATCCCGATTGAGCGTCCGCTGATCCTCGCCGGACTGCCGCGTTCGGGCACGACCTATACCTTGCAACTCATGTCGGCCGATCCGCGCCTGCGCTCGCTGCCGCACTGGGAAGCGGTGCGGCCCATCGCCGCGCCGTGGATCAAGGACGGCCACGATAGCAGACACGATCTGTGCGCCGCCGAATGGGCGCAAACCGACGCGATCATGCCCTATATCAAGATGATCCACGAGTTTTCGCCCGATCACATCTCCGAAGACATCGAACTACAGGGGCTGGATTTCGGCGGTTACTACTTCGAATGGATCGCGCACGTCCCCGAATGGCGCGATTACCAGTTCGCCTACGACGCCACGCCGATCCTGCGCTATGTGCGCAAGGCGATGCAGGTGCTTTCGTGGCAGAAAGGCCCCAACCGCTGGGTCAGCAAATGCCCGCAGCACATGGAACAGTTGCCTGCCGTGCGCGGCGCCTTTCCCGACAGCTATGTCGTCATCAACCACCGCGATCCGGTGGCGTCGATCCAGTCGGCGATCACCGGCATCGCCTATGGCGCGCGGCTTACGCGGACGCGGGTCGACATGCGCGGCATCGCGCAATACTGGATCGACCGCTACGAACGCCTGTTGCGCGCGTGCGTGCGCGACCGCGATTTGATCGACGCAAGCCAGTCTTACGACCTGTATTTCCACGAACTGATGGCCGATCCGTTCGGCCAGCTTGAACGCGTATATGCCGGGGCGCAGGTTCCCTTCGACCAGCAGACGCGCGATGCTTTCCAGCAGGCGATCGACCACAACAAACGCGGCAAGCATGGCCAGCTCGTGTACAACCTGCGCGAGGATTTCGGCATCGAACCGGCCGCGATCCGCGAACGCTTCCAGTTTTATTACGACCGCTTCCCCGATGTGCGAATCGAGGTGAAATAGGCCGGGCCCCTCCCGCGCGCGCTGTCTGGCGGGCGCGCCCTGCCGTAAGGAAGGTTTGCGCACTGGCGCTGCCGGGCATGGTCCGGTTCCGATGCGCGCCGCGATTGCCCCGGCGCGCCGCTGGCCCGCATGTGCAGGCCGCGCTGGAACATGTGGAGCGGAAATGAGCGGATTGTTGTCGGTTGAAGATAAGGTCGCGCTGGTCACCGGAGGCGGCAGCGGCATCGGGCGCATGATCGCGCAGGTGCTCGTGGCCGAAGGGGCAAAGACCTATATCGTGGGCCGCACGCGCGAAACGCTCGAAGCGACCGCGTTGGAACTGTCTGCCCATGGCACCTGCATTGCCCTGGCGGGCGATCTGTCCAGCGTCGATGGGGCGAAGGCGGTTGCCGCCGCTTTCGCGGCGCAGGAGCCGAAGCTGGACCTGCTCGTGAACAACGCCGGCACGATGTACGATGCCCCGCTCGACAGCTTTACCGAAGAAGGCTGGGACATGGTTGTGGATCTCAACCTCAAATCGGTGTTCTTCTTCACGCAGGCACTGCTGCCGCAATTGCGCGCAGCGGCATCGGCGCCGTGCCATGCCGCCGTGGTCAACATCGGCTCCATCGGCGGGCTGCGCATCGGACCGAAGGAAAACTATTCATATCAGGCCGCCAAGGCCGCGCTGCACCACATGTCGGGCGGACTCGCCAAGCGCCTGGCCGCCGAACACATCACCGTCAACGCCATCGCCCCCGGTTTCTTCCCGTCGGCGCTGACGCCGGTGGACAAGCCGGAAATTGTCGAAATGATGTCCGGCATGGTTCCGCGCAAGCGCATCGGCACGCCCGATGACATCGGCGGCACCGTGGCCTTCCTTGCCAGTCGGGCCGCCAGCTTCATTACCGGGGCGGTCATCCCGCTCGAAGGCGGCATGGCGCTCTGACCGACAGGAAGCCGCAGATGAGCGCCCCCGACATCACGCTGTTCACCGCTGCCATTGACCCGGCCGATATCGCCGATCTGCGCACGCGCCTTGGCCGCACCCGCTGGGCCGACTGGCTTCCCGGCAGCGGCTGGGGCTATGGCACCGATGAAAGCTATATCCGGCGGCTGTGCGCCTACTGGCAGGACGGCTTCGATTTTGACGGATTTGCCGCACGCCTGAATGCCTGGCCGCAATTCCTGACCCAGGTCGATGGGGAGCAGTTGCATTTCTACCACATCCGCTCTGCGGTGGAAGCCGCACGGCCGCTGGTGCTGGTCCATGGCTGGCCCGGTTCGGTGGTGGAGTTCCTCGACCTTATCGGGCCGCTGACCGATCCTGTGGCGCATGGCGGCGATCCCGCCGATGCCTTTCATGTCATCGTGCCATCCCTGCCTGGCTATGGCTTTTCCGGCCCGACCCGCCAGCCCGGCGTTACGGCGCAAAAGGCCGGCGCGATGATCGCCGCGGTGATGGAGGCGCTGGGCTATCCGCGCTATTTCCTGCAAGGCGGGGACTGGGGCTCCATCGTGACCAGCGCGATGGCCCAGAATTTTCCCGATCGCGTGGCGGCGCTCCATGTCAACATGGCGCCGGGCGGCCCGCCCAACCCCGCCATACCGGTCGAAGGGCTGGATGCGGACGAAGCCGCCGAATACGCCCGCCTGGGGCAGCACATGGCGATTGACGCAGGCTATGCCTTCATCCAGACGACCCGGCCGCAGACGCTCGCCGTGGCGATGAACGATTCGCCTGCCGGGCTTGCCGCATGGATCATCGACAAGTTCCATGCCTGGACTGACCATGGCGGCGATCTGGATGCCGTGTTCGATTTTGACCACCTGCTCGACAACCTGTCGCTCTACTGGTTCACCGGCACGGCCGCGTCCAGTTTCCGGCTCTATCATGAAACCAATTTCCGCGCGGCCTATGCCCATGCGGTGGTTGATGTTCCGACCGGAATAGCCAGATTTGCAGGCGAACCGTTCCGGTGGCCGCGTTCTTTGATCGAGCGTAACTACCGCAACGTGACGGACTGGCAGGAATTGCCGCTGGGCGGGCACTTTGCGGCCTTCCAGCGCAAGGACGATTTTTTGCGCGTTGTGCGGGCCTTCTTTGCCCGGCAATCGCCTTGACCGTACGACCGTGGATGCCTGCCTGTAATGCAACCTGATGATGAGGGGACTAAGACGATGGCCATATCAGAGTCGGCCGGTGGCCCTGCCATTCACTCGCTGGATCATTTCTGCCTGACGGTGCCCGATCTGGATGAAGCGCGCACGTTCTTTACCGAGTTCGGCTTGGATGTGCGCGCCGCGAACGGCACGCTGGAGCTTTACACCTTCGGCCACCCGCACCGCTGGGCGGTGCTGCGCCCCGGCGGCCGCAAAAAGCTGGAATACATCACGTTCGGCGTGTTCAAGGGCGATCTGGACCGCTTCCGGGAAAAATTTGCCGCTCTGGGCGTCGAAACCATCGACACGCCGGCCAACGGCGAACCCGGCGGCATCTGGTTCCGCAATCCCGACGGCCTGCCGATGCAGGTCATCGAAGCGGAAAAATGTTCGCCCGATACCAAGGCCGAGTTCCTCACCCGTTCGGTCGGGCCGGGGGAATGTGCCGCCATTCCGCGCAGCAAGGCGCCGCGCGTGCGCCCGCGCCGCCTGTCGCACTTCCTGTTGTTCACCAGCGACGTTATGCGCGACATCGCGTTCTACGAGCGGACGCTGGGGCTGAAGCTGTCGGACCGTTCGGCCGATGCCGTGGCGTTCCTGCACGGGGTCCACGGCAGCGACCACCACCTGCTCGCGCTGGGTGGTTCGACCGGCCCCGGCATGCACCATTCAAGCTGGGATGTCGGGTCGATCCAGGAAGTGGGCGTTGGCGGCGCGCATATGGCGAGCCTTGGCTATGACAAGGGCTGGGGGGTGGGCCAGCATGTGCTGGGCGCCAACTACTTCCAGTATGTGCCCGATCCGTGGGGCAGCTATGCCGAATATAGTTGCGACATCGACTTCGTGCCCGCCGGGTTCGATTGGCCCGCAGCCGACCATCCGCCCGAAGATTCGATGTTCCTGTGGGGTCCGCCGCCGCCGGAAAACTTCATCGCCAATACGGAGCTTCAGGACGCCTGAAGCGTTGGGCCAGGGCGTGTCCCCGGCCCGTCACTATCCCGACGAGACAAGGAACAGACAACGATGGCAACGCTAGTATTCCTCCACGGCGGCGGCATGGGCGGCTGGGTGTGGGACGAGATCGCCACAACCCTGCGCGGCGAAGGCCACAAGGTTTTCACCCCCACCTTCACCGGTTTCGGGGAACGTTCGCACCTGATCAGCCGCGATGTCACGCATGATGTCCACGTGACCGACATCGTCAACGTTCTGACCTTCGAGGATCTGCGCGACGTCGTGCTCGTGGCGTTCAGCTATGGCGGTTCGGTGGCGCCGGGTGTCGTCGCCCGTGCCGGCGATCGCGTCCGCCGCGTTGTCTATTTCGACGGTATCGTGCCGCTGACCGGCAAGGCCGTGGGCGAAGCCATCGGTTACATGAAGACCGAAGACGCCGCCGGGCTGGACGCGCTGCTCGCGTCGGGCGAAGGCCCGATCGGCACCGGGGTCGATGAAATGCAGCGCAACGGCGCGAAGGAAAAACCGATGAAAATGTCGGCGGAAAAGCAGGAATGGCTGCTGGCCCATCTCAGCGACATGCCCCTGCGCGGCATGGTCAGCCCGGTCACCCACGGCGGCGAAGCGATCGACAAGCCAGTGGATTATCTCGGCATCCTTGGCGACGTGATGGACCCGGCGCAGCACGACCGCGCCCGCGCGCTGGGCTGGAACGTGCAGACCGCCGGGCCGGACATCGACCACGCCTTCATCGTCGGCGCGCCGAATCGCGCGCTCGATTTCCTCCGCCCCTTGCTGTGATCCGCACTGGGCCGATCCGCGCCGTGCGCGCGTCCGGTCCTGGCCTGCCTCAGTCCCGCGCGGCCTTCGCTTCGGCTGCAATGCGCGCCGGGGTGCCGAATTCGCGCGACCATTCCATCAAGGCCCAGATCGCCGGTTCCAGGGCGATGGTGGCGTCAGTCATGCCATATTCGACGCGCGGCGGCACCTCGGCAAAGACGGTGCGGGTAACCAGCCCGTCCGCCTCCAGTTCGCGCAACTGGCGGGTCAGCATGTGCTGCGTTACCCCGTTGATCGTGCGCAGCAATTCCCCGAAGCGGTGCGGGCGATGATAGAGCAGCCAGAGAATCTCCAGCTTCCACTTGCCGGATATCAGGGTGAGCGCCCGACGCAGTTCGGCATATTCTTCGGGCTTGACGTCCCTGTTCTTCGCAATAGGCACATCCATGATACTAACCTGCCAAAATTGATCCTACTTGTTACGATTCATGCTGGCCGATAACTGGCGCAATTGGAAGCCGGGAACGGGTTTCAGCGCGGCGGCGGCAGCTTCGGACCGCACGCGACCGTTCCGGCACAGCGCGTGGAGAGCCTTGCCATGGATTTTCAATTGCCCGATCCCGTGATCCCCGATCACGTCCCCGCCGATCTGGTCCGCCCGTTCCCCTACATGTTCGGGACCACGACCGCGGCCGATCCGTTCAATGAATGGGCGCCGGCGGTGCATCAGGGCCCGCCGATCTTCTATGCCCCCCACGCCTATCCCGGCGCGACCCCGGCATGGATCGTGCGCCGCGTCGAAGACCTGCGCCAAGTCTACATGGACACCGATACTTTCTCCAGCAAGGACTTCTCCCCCTATTCCAAGATGATCGGGGATACCTGGACCAACCTGCCGGTGGAAATCGACCCGCCGCACCACGGCAAATACCGGGCGTTCATCAACCCGCTGTTCACCCCTTCGGCCATGGCCAAACTGGAAGGGCGTATCCGCAGCTATGCCATAGAATATATCGAAGGTTTCCGCGAAAGCGGTTCGTGCGAGTTCATGGCCGATTTCGCTTTCGAGTTTCCGATCAAGGTGTTCCTTGAGCTGATGGACTTCCCGCTCAGCAACACGGCGCAGTTCCTCGAATGGGAAACCGGCCTGCTGCACGAAATGGATATGGCCAAGATGGCGCAGGCGACGCGCAACGTCGTCGGCTTCCTGCGCGAACAGATCACCGAACGCCGCCGCAACCCGCGCGACGACATCATCAGCTATGCGCTGGGGGTGGAGATCGAAGGGCGCAAGCTGACAGAGGACGAACTGGTCGGCTTTGCCTTCAACCTGTTCATCGGCGGGCTGGATACGGTATCGACCAACATGGGGCTGCAGTTCCTGCATCTGGCGCGCAACCCGGAACACCAGACCTACCTCAAGGAAAACCCGCAGCACATCCAGCACGCCATCGACGAAATGATGCGCGCCTATGCCGCAGTCACCACGTTCCGCACCTGCACCCGCGAGACAGAGCTAGGCGGCGTGCGGATGATGCCGGGCGACAAGGTGGCGATGTCGACCACGCTGGCCGGGCGCGACCCCGAAGCCTTCCCCGATCCAGGCGCTGTCCGGTTCGATCGCAACCCCCGCCACGTCTCTTTCGGGTTTGGCCCGCACATGTGCGTCGGCATGCACCTGGCGCGCCGCGAAATGCGCATTGCGATCGAGGAGTTCGTGCAGCGCATCCCGCAATTCGGCGTCGCGCCGGGGCACCGGATCGAATACCATCTGGGAATGATTCAGCCGGTAACGCTGCCACTGGTCTGGTAGAGCCGAAGGCCGGCCGGATACGGATAAGGAGAGGACATGCCACAGTTCGCCTATGTCGTGCACAGCAACCCGGTTCCGGGGCGCGAGGACGAATATAATGACTGGTACAGCAACCGCCATCTGGCCGACGTTGTCGCCGTGCCCGGCTTCGTATCGGCACAGCGGTTCCGCCTGACCGATGTGGTAGCGGACAACCTGCCTTCGCAGCGGTACATGGCCATCTACACGATGGACACCGACGAACCCGAAAAGGTGCTGGAACACCTGACGTCGCTGGTGGAAACCGGCGCCATGCACATGAGCGAAGCCTTCTCGATGGAAGGCATGGCAACGCATCTCTACCAGGCGATCACGCCGCTGGTAGTTGCCACCGGAGAGGACAACTGACATGGCCGAAAAAGAGTTCACCGGCAAAGTCGTACTGGTAACCGGCGCGGCATCGGGGCTGGGCCGCGCCGCGGCACTGCGCTTTGCGGCCGAGGGCGCGCAGGTGTGCCTTGCCGACCTCAACGCCGAAGGGCTGGTCGAAACCGCCCGACGGATCACCGCCGCCGGGGGCGAAAGCGCAAGCTGTGCTGGCGACCTGGGCGATCCGGCCCACTGCGCGGAGGCGGTCGCCACCGCTATCGAAGCGTTCGGGCGGCTCGATGTGCTGTGCAACGTCGCAGGCATCCTGCGCTTCCACGCGCTCGCCAAGGTGACGGCCGATGACTGGGCACGCCTGTTCGCGGCCAATGTCAGCGCGCCGTTCTTCATGATGCAGGCGGCCATGCCGCATCTGGTCGAAACGAAAGGTAATGTGGTGAACGTGGTGTCGACCGCCGCGTTCCTCGGCCAGGCCTACACCGCGCCGTACAGCGCAACCAAGGCGGCCCTGCTGAGCCTGACCAAATCGCTGGCGATGGAATTCATGCACGCCCCGGTGCGGATCAATGCGCTGGCCCCCGGCGGGATGATGACCGAAATGGTCCAGACGCTGGAGTTTCCGCAGGACGCGGACCAGAGCCTGATTGCCCGCTACATCGGGTTGCGCCCCCCGGCGCAACCGGAAGACATTGTCGAGCCGATGCTGTTTCTGGCGTCCGACCGCGCCCGCACGGTCCATGGCGCCTGCTACACCGCAGACAGCGGTATAACCGCGGGCTGACCCCGCCGCCGGCGTCACCGCTGGCCTGAAACCGGATATGGCGCAAGCCCGTGCCTGCTGCTGCGGCAGCGGACGGGCTTGCGGTGCTGACGATTGCCGATATCCGCACGATCTCGCCGGGCCTGACCTTCTCCTCCGAACGGGGCAAGGACAACACCGCCGTCACCCTGCGCGGCATCGGCCAGATCCCGACCGGCGAAGTCACGCCGGGCGTCGTCACCCATTTCGCCAATGTTCCGATGGCCTCGTTCGGCGATTTCACGCTGCGCAACATCTTCGGCTTCCGCAAGAACCGCAGCGATCAGTCGATCAACACCGCCGCGCTGGGGCCGACGGCGCTGCCCGGAGCGCTGTTCGGCGTGCCGTTCACCCTGTTCCACGCATCGGCCCTGATCCAGCGCCAGTGCCTGACCGATGAAGTCCAATTCCTTGGCAATTTCGACCGCTTCAACGTCATCGTGGGCGGGTTCGACATCGGCGTCTTCGCCCGCAACCTGACCAGGCAACGCTACTTTGCCGCGCCCAACATGTTGCTCAAGAGCTTCCCGGTCAATTCGGTCGCTGTCGGCGATCCGCGCCCCAAAGCAAAGAGGCCGAAACCGGACTTCCCCGGTTTCGACCTCTTTTCGTTTTTGCAGTTCAGCGAACCGGGTTGCGCGCGATCACACGTCCCACAGCACCGGCACCGCATCGGGGCCGCGCATGTTCAACCCGCGGATCTGCGGGTGCGGGAAGGCCGGGTCGAAGCGCAGGTTCGGCAGATCGAGCATCGCGTCGAGCGCCACCTCCATTTCCGCCAGCGCCATGTGCATGCCTATGCACATGTGCGGCCCGAAGCCGAAGCTGAGCAGCGGTCGCATCGGGCGCTTGAGCCACAGGCGGTCCGGGTCTTCATAGACTTCGGGATCGCGGTTGGCCGAGGCGATGGACAGCAGCACCGCCGTCCCCTTGGCCACGGCATTGCCGCCGATTTCCATGTCCTTGGCCGCGACCCTGGCCACCGCGCCCGCAGTGGGATCACGGCGCATGGTTTCGATCACCGCCTTGGGCACCAGCGTGCGGTCGGCACGCACTTCTTCCAGCACGTCGGGGTTTTCGAGAAGCTGCACCATCATGTTGGCGATGCTGCGGGTGGTCGTTTCCCCCGCGGCTAGCAGCAGCATGCGGATGAAGGCGGCGATCTGTTCGTCGCTGAAGGTGCGGCCATCGTCGTTGACCTGCATCATGTGGCCAAGGATATCGGCGCGCATGTCGCCACGCTGGCGATAGGCCTGCACGATCGGCAGGACGGTGTCGTACATGGCCTGGCCCGCGACCATCGACTGCGGAATGGTGATCGCTGCAACGGCCGGATCGGTCTGCGGCGCGGCCACCACCTGGATCGCCCAGCTTGCCAGGTTCTGCAGCAGATCCTTGTCGTGCGGGAAGCCGAAGTACTGGTACATCGCCCGGATCGGGAAGGGCAGGGCAAGATCGCGCAGCAGGTCGGCCTTGCCGCGCGGACGCAGTTCTTCGATGAACTCCTGCATCAGCACCGGCTTGATCAGCGTGTCGATCAGCTTGCGGATTTCAGAGCGGATGAAGGGCCGCTGCAGCAGCGCGCGGATGTGGTCGTGCTCCTCGCCGTCCATCGCGGTCAGCAGCATGTTGTCCACCGCCGCGCCAAAGCCATCGCCGACGATGTAGGACTGCCAGTTTTCCGGGTCCATCAGGACCGCGTGGATATCCTTGTAGCGCAGCAGCGTAATCGTAGGCCGGCCGGTCATCATGTAATCGGCCATGCTGGGGATGCTGTGCTGCTTCAGCAGATCGCCGTGCATGACCGGGCAGCGCGCGCGCTGTTCCTCAAACATCGGATAGGGATTGGCCGGGGCATTGCCGGAATAGCCGTTGGTCACCAGCGTATAGTCGGAAACCATGCGATCAAGCGGATCGACGGTGATCTGGTCCATTGTAGTCGCCACTCCTCAGGGCTCGCCGCAGGGCGATTAACGGTCGGCATGTGCGGTTTGCCCGCCGAGCTTGCACCTATCGGTTGAAAGGAACAAGTCCGGCGGGCAAAGGGTCGGAGGAAAATTGCAAAGTTGGGCATGCCCAGCATGACCTGGTCGATCATGATCGACCGGCGGGCGATCTTGAACCCGTCCGCCGTCACGCGCGGCCGGTCGTTGCGTTGGGCCGAAAGCTGCTTGTAATCCTTGGCTTCGGCGCGGTTGCGCATCAGAAAAGGGATAGCTCGACACTTCATATTCGTCGGGCAGGTCCGTCTCCCGCACCGAAACGTTGGTCACGAACCGGCGCACATCGTCGCCCATTCCGTCGGATGATGGTGATCGAGCAGGCGTGCCACGCGGATCAGGAAGCCGGTAACGGCATTGGGGACGGGCGAACCCTACGACACTTCGGCGCGGCGCTGGCCTGCGCGCTGGCGCATGGCCAAGGGGAGCCAGCCCGCCGAACAGATAGCCCGCGGGCGCGTCGCGCTGCGGCCAGCGGGTTTCTGCCGCGCTGACCGCAATATGGCCGGACCGGCCCTTGCGTGATCGTGTCGAAATGCCGGCGCCAAGCATGGGCTTATCGCAGCGGCGGGGGTGGAGCGTTACCCGCCCAGGATGTAGAACACCCCCAGCAACGCCGCGCCAAGCACAACGAGCCATGCACCGAACAAAGCCCGCAACACCAGCGGGGCGCTGCGGATTTCCATGAACTCGCTGCCCACGATCCACGCTTTGAGCAGCCCGATGACGATGACTATCGCCCCTGCCGCCTTCGACCCGAACAATGACGATTCGAACGAAAGCACACTGACAACGACCAGCACCAGCCAGAAAACGGTCAGCCGTTTGGATATCCAGGTCATACCGCTGCTCCATGCCGCAACAGGTAAAGCAGGGCGAACAGCATCACCCACAAGAGGTCAACGAGGTGCCAGAACACCGCGCTGCCTTCCAGCACCGCGAAAGGTCCGGTCCACGCCCCGCTGCTGTCGCACTGCCATGCCAGCCAGGTCAGCACGCCAAGCCCGATCAGGACGTGGAGCAGGTGAATCCCGGTGTACATGAAGTAGAAGGTGAAGAAGCTGCTGCTGTTGAGCGTATCGCCATGGCCGATATGCCCACCCCACTCCACCACCTTGACGCCGACGAAAGCCGTCCCCAGCGCAAGCGCCGCAAGGATCAGCCGCCGCGCCCGCGGCGAGCCGCGCCGCGCCGCGTTCACCGCGTGCGCGATGAACCACGAACTTGTCAGCAGCAGGATCGTGTTCGCCAGCCCCAGACCACGGCTCAGCTTTTGCTGTGACAGACCCATTGCGTCGGGATCTCCGACAAGGCTGACCGCATAAGTCACGAACAGCACCCCGAAGACCAGCAGATCGCCGAAAATGAGAACCCAAAGGCCAGGCTCTCCGGGGACATGCCCCCGGAGAGCCGTTTCGTTTCCGTCCGTCGCAGGGTTCACTGCTGATCGTCCGCCAGTGCATTGCGCTTGATTGCCGCCAGCAGGGTGAACTGCGTCGCCGTGATCCACACGCCAAAGACGATGGCGGGAATCCAGAAGGCAGCGATGCCGTTCCACGCGAACGGCCCGATCTTGAACAGGCCGACCACCGCGCCGGGGGCGCTCAGAATGCCAACCCAGATGTTGAGATACCCGTACCAGCGGGGGAGGATGGGCCGCGCGCGACGGTCCTGCAGGATCACCGCGCCGGTGGCGAGATATTGCGTCGTGCCGGGAATGGCCGGGATAACGAGCAGGAACATGCCGAGATCGCTCCACGTCCGCACCATCTCAAGCGATGCGTCGGGACGGAATGCCGCCATGGTGAACGCCAGCCCGCACAGGAATACGGTAAACTGGCCGAACGTGAAGACCAGCGCCGTTACCGTCGTCCAGATCGGCACTTCGCCCTCGATCTTCTTCAGGAACAGCACGATGACGGTGATGAATGGCCAGACGATCGACGCCGCCGTCATCAGCAGGATGCCTCCGACCAGAAAACCGGTACGGTTTTCCTGCACATGCGCCGCAACCTCTTCCACGCCCAGCATCGGGCTGTAGGGCGGGAAGATGTGCATCAACGGCCACATCGCGATGAAGAACAACGTACCCATCAAGGGTCCGGCAAAAACGCCCAGTCTCAGTGCACCCTGTTTCATTATCCACCTCCCACATTGCGGATGTTCGGCAGGGTGTGCCCGAACAGCGATGTGCACAAACATATCTGAAGACAGGGCCAGGCGGTTAATACCGCCTAAGCGTTTAGTCCCGACATGTGATGGTGCGGTTGGACGCCATCCCAGCGGAGGGAGTTATGGGCGAGGTTCTCCACGTTCAATCGCATGCGATTGAACGCCAAGACCACGCAAGCCATTGTCAGCCAGGCCAGCCTCCCCGATTTCCGCCCAGCGCAGGAACCGATCACGGTCGGCGATAGGCACGCCCAGCAGTTCAGCGAAGATCTGAGCCGGGAGCGGACGCGTGAACATCTTCTGGGGGAGAAAGGTTCGGCTCCCGCTCGCGACGATTGCATCGATCAGGTCATCGGCCACCTGCTGAATCCGCGCTGCGCGTTCGTTCACGCGCGCCGCCGAGAAGGCCTTGCCGATCAGCTTGCGATGCAGGGTATGACGCGGTGGATCAACGAAGCTGAGCACCTGCTCCTCTTCCGGTTCGGCGCCTCGCGGAATGACGCCTGGACTGTTCAGGAAAAGCTGATGGTTGCGCGAAACCTCGCGTACCAGAAGATAGGTGGACGCCTGATAACATTTCAAAGTCGTCCTTTTCCCTGAAGTGCGCGACCGGACTTTGCGCGCGATCCTGCGCCATTTTTGCCCAGAGCGCAGGATCGCTGTCGATGAATGCACTTTTGGCCGGCATGTTTCCCTCTCCTATACGAAGCCCGGGTCGTCGTTGCGCCGCAGGTCGTTATGGTCGGGAGAACTGTGCGATCAGGTCGATGGCATGGCGATCCCGACGGTTTTGACCCGCAGGAATTCCGCCAGTCCCTCCTTGCCGCCCTCGCGCCCGTAACCGCTGACGCCCAGCCCGCCAAAGGGACGCTGCGGCTGGATATTCTGCGATCCGTTGACGAGGACCACGCCGCTACGCAATTCTTCCGACAGGCGCAGCGCACGCCCCAGATCACGCGTCTGGATATAAGCGGACAAGCCGTAATCGGTGCTGTTGGCGATGCGGATCGCCTCCGCCTCGTCCTTGAAGCGCGTGATGGCGAGCACCGGCCCGAACACCTCTTCCTGTGCGAGGTGGGAGTCAGGGTCAACATCGGTAAACACGGTGGGCTCGACGAAATAGCCCGATGCCAGCGCCCCGCCGATGCGATTGCCCCCGGCGACCAGCTTGCCCGCACCGTCGGACTTCGCCCGATCGATCGTGGCGAGGATGCGATGCAGCGCTGCTTCGTTCACCACCGGGCCGGACGTCGTTTCCGGAGCGAAGGGATCGCCGACCTTGATCTGCGCGACGCGCGCCAGGGTGCGTTCGACCACTTCGTCGTAAATGTCCTGATGCACCAGCATGCGGGTCGGAAAAGCGCAGCCCTGGCCGCTCATCATGCCGATCGACCCGTCCACGCCAAAGGCGCAGGCCGGATCGAGATCGGCGTCGGGAAAGATGAGATTGGCCGACTTGCCGCCCAGTTCCAGCACGGCGGGCTTGATCTGCTCAGCGCAGGCCGCAAGAATCTTGCGCGCCGTCACTGGCCCGCCGGTAAAGCTCACCTTCTCGACCAGCTTGTGGCGCACCAGCGCCTCGCCGGCGGCGACCGAGCCGGGCACCATGTTGATGACGCCTGCGGGGATGCCCGCTTCGGCTGCAAGTTGCATGAACAATTCGCCCGAATAGGGCGTCATTTCCGACGGCTTCACCACCACGGTGTTGCCCGCCGCGATCGCCGGAGCGACTTTCATGCCCAGCGAGATCAGCGGACCGTTCCATGTGATGATGAGACCGATGACGCCATAGGGTTCCGCCAGCGTGTAGCCCAGCTCGCCGCGCCCCATGACGGTCCCGTTGACCTGGCCCTCGATCCGGTCCGCCCAGCCGGCATAATATTCGATCCAGTTGGCGGCTATCGAAGCGCCGAAAATCGCGAACAGCGCGGGCGTGCCATTGTCGAGCGCGCCCAGCCGGCCAAACTCTTGCGCGTTGGCGCGAACCAGATCGGCAAGGCGGCGCAGCATACGCGCCCGTTCCTGCGGGTCGGACCGCCGCCATGTCGTGAAGGCAGTGGCGGCCGCCGCGACGGCCTCGTCTGTTTCTTCCGCGCCCGCGAGCGGCACCGTGCCGGTGGTGGATGCATCGGCAGGATAGATATGGTGATGCGTTCCGCCCGAGCCGGTGGTGCGCTTCTCGTCGCCGATATGCAGGTGGACGGTAGGGACCGAGCGATCGTTCATCGAATTAACTCTCATTGCAGCACGCACGGCAGGCGTCGGTGGATGGATCAGCGCTTCTCCTTGGGAAGCGCATAGGCATAGATGGCGTCGCCAGGCTTCGTGCCGAGGAAGGCGTGTCCGCCCGACGCCGTCACGACGAACTGACGCCCGCTCGCTTGCGACATATAGGTGATGGGGGTTGCCTGACCCGCCTGGGGCAAGCGACCGCGCCACAGAACCTTGCCTGTCGCGGTGTCGATGGCGCGCAGATATTTGTCCTGTGTCGCCGCGATGAAGATCAGGCCGCCCCGGGTGACGACCGATCCGCCCAGATTGGGCGTGCCGATCCTGAAAGGCAGCAAGGACGGCAGACCGAGCGGGCCGCTGTCGCGCGCGGTGCCCAGCGGATGCGACCACAGCAGCTTGCCGCTGTTAAGGTCGACGGCGCTGAGCCGTCCCCATGGCGGCGCCTGGCAGGGCGCGAACAGGGGAGACAGGAAGGGCAGGGAACGGACGGCAAAGGGCGTTCCCATCTGCGGCTGGATCATCTGTCCTTCAGGCTTGGGGGGGGCGCCCATGCCCATGGGTCGGACGCCCAGCCTGTCGGCCTCCTCGCGTTTCACCAATTGCACATAATTGCCGACATAATTGGTGTTGACGATCATCAGCCGCCGGTCGCGATCGATCGAAACCCCGCCCCAGTTCATGCCGCCCAGGAAACCGGGATAGGCGATGGTGGGCGAAAATCCCGGCGGAGTGAGCGTGCCTTCATAGCGCGCCTCGCGGAATTTTATGCGGCACCAGAGCTGGTCGAGGGGGGTGACGCCCCACATGTCCCGTTCCTCGACAGTCAGGCCGCGGAAAGATGGCATGGCATCCGAAAAAGGTTGGGTCGGCGAGGCCCGTTCACCCGGCGCCATGCCCCCTTGCGGCACGGGATGTTCGGTCACAGGCTTGATCGGTCGGCCGGTTTCACGGTCGAGCACGAACAGTTCGCCCCGCTTTGTGGGCTGGATCAGCGCAGGACGCATGCCCTGCGCGGTGGGCAGGTCGATCAGCGTCGGCTGGGAAGCAACGTCATAGTCCCACAGGTCGTGATGGGTCGTCTGGAAACGCCACCGGGGACGCCCTGTCTCAGCGTCCAGGGCGACGACCGAACTCGACCATGCCTCGTCGAACGGCCGCCGCTGCGCCCCCGCATAATCGGGCGGCGCGCCGCCGAGCGGAGCAAAGACCAGCCCCAGCTTTTCGTCCGCGCTCATCGGCGCCCAGCTATTGGGTGTCGAGGGCGTGTAGGTTTCGCCGGGCGGCGGCGCGCCGGTCCGGTCGGGGCGGCCAACGTCGAACGCCCAGCTAAGCTCGCCCGTGACGGCGTCGAATGCGCGGATTACACCGGATGGTTCGCCCCAATACATGCCATCGGCCACCCAGCCGCCCAGCACTATGCGCCCCCTGGCGATGGTCGGCGCCGATGTGACATAATAATAGCCTGCCGGAGCCTTGGGCATGCCGGCCTGCAGGTCGACGACGCCGTTGCGGCCGAACGAAGCGCATGCGCGCCCGGTGCGGGCATCGACGGCAAGCAGGCGGGCATCCACCGTGTTGGTGTAGATGCGTTCCGCGCAGGCGCCCGAAGCACCAGTAACCCGATGATAGGCAAGGCCGCGGCAATGGCCGTAAGTGGCCCCCTTTACATTGGTGTTGGCATGGAAGCGCCAACGCTGCTTGCCCGTCTCCCCGTCCAGCGCGACGATGTCGTTATAGTCGTTGCACAGATAGAGCGTGTCGCCGATCTTGAGCGGCGTAACCTCCAGCGAGGCCGGCGCACCGGCTGGCGCCGGGCCGAAATGATAGGTCCAGGCAAGTTCAAGCTTGTCGACATTGGCGGGCGTGAGCTGGGCAAGCGCGCTGAACCGCGTGCCCGCCGCGTCGCCGCCCCAGATCGGCCAGTCCTCGCCGGAGCCGTCCGTTGCGGGGGCGAGCGGCAATGGCCCCGGCGCCTGCGCCGCCATGCCCGCCTGGAACATGGGATCGGGCCGATCCGCGACGAACATCGCATTGGCGATCGCGCCCAGCCCGACGGCCAGCCCGAGACCGGCCAGCGCGATACCGAACCGCTTGCCAAGCGGCTGTTTGCTTTGCGGATGCAGTCGCCGCGCCGTCCACGGCAGGATGAACCAAAGGCCGATGGCGCAAGGGCCGGCCAGCCGGGCGAGGAGCGACCAGCCGGCGAAACCCGACTCGCCGACGGCCCATGCAACCGTGCCCAGCAGAAGGATGCCGAACAGCAAGGCGCCGCTCCGCCGACCCAACGCCACCAGAATGCCGCTGACAAGCGTCATCAACCCGGCGATCAGATAATAAGGCGATCCCCCCAATGTCAGGAGCTGGGTTCCGCCCACCGCCAGAACGGCCCCGACGAGGATCAGGAAGCCGGCAAAGAAATAGGGTCGGCGGAATATAGGGGCCCTGGATGTCATCCGGGTCGCATCATGGTCCGATCCCAACATTCCTTGTGCCTCTCCTGCCCCATTTTTTGCGTCGGCAATGTCTAGCGAACCGCCCTTGAGCCTGTATATGTTCAAATTTGATCGCATTATGTTCAAAAATGTCGGGAGGGGTGCTTGGAACGGCAGTGGGATGATCTGCGCATTTTTCTGGAAGTCACGCGCGCCCAGTATATCCCTGCCGCCGCCCGGGCGCTCGCACTCAGCGACGCGACTGTCCGCCGACGGCTTGCCGCGCTGGAAGCGCAGCTTGGCGTGGCGCTGTTTGACAGGGTCGACGGGGCGCACAAGCCAACGCGGGCGGGCATGCAGCTTCTTCCCGTGGTCGAGGATATGGAGCGCAAATCGCAGGAGGCCATCGAGAGGCTGCATAACGCCGACCAGCGTATTGAAGGGTTGGTGCGGCTCGGCGCGCCGGATGGCATATCCGCCTTGCTGCTGGCGCCCCGGCTCGCTCGCTTCCAGGCCGCGCACCCGGACCTGGATGTCGAGATGGTCAGCCTGACCCATGCCGTCGACCTTCGCCGGAGGGAGGCCGATATTGCGGTCGTATGGGACAGGCCAGATCGCGGAGAGCACCGCATTTCCGCGCTTCGCCCGGTGACGATGAGGCTCTATGCGGCCCGGAGCTATCTGGAGGCGCATGCGCCGATCAGGAGCATCGAGGACCTGAAATCGCACAGGTTCGTCGGTTATCCCCTGTCCTCGCCGATCGCGCAAAGTCTTGCCAAGATGCTTTCGGAATTTGAGCAGAATGTCAGGCTGGCCTTCACCAGTCCGAACATCCTGGTGCAGGCGGCGGTCGCGACCGAGGGCGGCGGCATCATCATGCTGCCGCGTTACGTCGCTGACCAACGACCCGCCCTGCGGGAAATACTGCCCGAAGCATTCGCGGCGTCCCTGCAATTATGGCTGCTCATCCATAAGGAGGTCGCCCGACTCGCGCGGATACAGTCGGTCGCCGCACTGGTCAGGTCATGCTTCCCATGATCGCGCCGCAACGGGAAGCGCCGCCCATTTCCATTCAATCGCCAGCCATGATTTGCCGCCCAGCCGGTTCCATGCCGTCATTCAGCACAATCGATTTGCAATTGGAAGACGCGCAACCCCTGCCGCCCGCCCGCCCTCACCTCTATGCTCGCTCGCCGGGAGGAGTTGCATATGGCCGGCGGGAACGTCACGAAGGACAGCAGTAGGACCTATATTCTGATCATCCTTTGCCTTGTGTATTTTTGCTACACGCTGGATCGCAATGCGATCGTGGTTTCGCAGGAGCTTTGGCGGAAGGAGTTCGACCTGACCGACACGCAGGTCGGCATGATCACCGGCACAGCCTATGGCATCAGCTATGGTCTGGCGGGCATTCCCCTGGGTTGGGCAGCCGATCGGTTTAACCAGCGATCATTGCTCGCCACCCTGCTGACGGTGTGGAGCGCACTCACCGTTCTTTGTGGCCTGGGCACCGCTTATGTCCACCTGCTATTGACCCGCATCGGCGTCGCCGCGGCAGAATCGGGCGGGGGGCCGACGTCCATGTCGATCATTGCGGACGTCTTCCCGCCCGAACGAAGGGCGAGCGCGGCCAGCACCTTTTACGCGAGCACAGGCCTTGGTGCGCTGCTCAGTTTTTCTGTCGGGGCCTATGTCGCCGCCCAATGGGGCTGGCGCGCCCTGTTTATCCTGTCGGGACTGCCTGGCCTTTTGCTGGCGGCAATCATGCTGACGACCATGAAACTGCCCCACCATGCGGTGACGGGTCAGGGCCGCGCCGTCACCCTGGCGCAAATTCCGGCTGCGGCCTGGTCAATCCTGCGTCACCCGATCCTCCGCTACATCTATGTCGGCGCCGGGCTCTACACGCTTGCCGCAACCGGCTTCAGCATCTGGATCATTTCCTTCCTTGTCCGCAAGCACGGGCTGTCGCTGGAAATCGCCGGCACGATCGTCGCGGTGGGGATAGGCCTGTTTTCGATCGCTGGCCTGCTGCTGGGCGGCGTCCTGGCCGACCAGGCGCGGTCCCGCTTCGGACTGGCGGGCATATTGTTGGTCGTGGCGGTCGCCGCGCTGGTAAACCTGGTTTTTGGCCTGTCCGCTATTCTGTCCGCCAACCTGGTCGTCGTAATCCTTGGCGTCTGCGGTTTCGGGGCGAGCGGGGCGCTGTTTTCCGGGCCGACCAATGCGGCGATCAGTGAATTGGCGAAGCCTCAGCAGCGGGGCATTTCCTTCGCCCTGTTCGCGGTTCTCGCCAACCTGGTCGGTTCGGGCATAGGCCCGATTGCGATTGGCGCGATCGCCGACATGACGGCCGCTCGATCCCCCGGCGGCCAGTCGCTCGGCTCCGCAATGGCGATCATCCTGATGTTGCAGCTATTGACGGCGTCGGTCTATTGGCTGGGGGCCCGAAAGATCGGCAGGCCGCTTGCGGCAGCCGCGGCCTGACCTATTCTGCATTGCCATCGCGATAGGCGACGGGCGAAACGCCGACCGCTTTGTGAAACGCGGCGGTAAAGGCCGCCGTGCCGCCGAAGCCGCACCGGTAGGCGACCTGCTTGATCAGCAGGTCGGATTCTTTCAGCAGCGTGCGCGCCATCTGGATGCGGCGGTCGGCGACATAGCTGCGGAACGTCTGGCCGGTGGTCGCCTTGAACAAGGCGCTGAAATGACGCGCGCCAAGATCGAGCGTGGCGGCGACATCGTGAACCGACAGGCTGGCGCCGGCCTGTTCCACCAGGTCGCGAACCTTGCGCATCTCGCGCTCGCCCAGTCGATCGCGGGTTTCGGCGCCGTTTGGCAAGCCGGCCAGACCCCGCAATTCGCATGCGACAAGGGTGAGCAGCGATTCAATCTGAATGTCGCTGGCGAAGCCGGGAGACTGAAGCTCCTCGGCCAGCATCAGCATATGCCGCTGCAACCGCACATTGGCGGCGCTGTCAACGCGTTGCAGTGAGCAGTCGCTCCAGTCCCAGTCAAAGGGGGTCAGCGACGTCATGCGGGATGGATCGAAAAGGCAAGTCAGCGTGCGCAGCCGCGGCTGATCCCAACGATGGCGCATGCGCGTGCCCGGCGGTGCGAAGCTGAGCGGGCCGTTGATCGAGGCCGCGCCGTCGAACCGATCAAGATAGGTCCGGTCGTAGCTGTCATCCATGAGGATCATATCGATCCAGCAAAGTTTGGAGGCGACCGAAACCATGCCGCCCATCGGCCAATGCATGTCATTCACCCGCGCATAATAAAATGCCCCGGACCGTTCGCCCTCGCTCAAGGTGAATTGGGGGCCCGCTGATTCGACGACCCTGTCAGTCCAGTGGTCGATTGTTTCAGCCACTTACCTCTCCTGTGTTTCCGCATTTTACGCTGCGTCGGCTGGCGGAGTCAAATGGCAGCGCCTTCCATGTAATTGCGCCAAACATTCACGACATTCGCCGAAAGGCGGACCGATTGCGGGAAACGCCCGGCATCCTCACGAAGGAGAGACACAGATCGGGAAGTGAACCGGTCGGACTATCTTGCCTGCGGAGGGGATTATGACTTCACAAAATATTGTCAGGATGACGGCCTGCGCCGTCGTCGCGCTGTGCTGGAACGGCAGCGGCATGGCGCAGACGACGGATCCAGCTTCGAATGCCACGGACGACATCATCGTGACCGCGCGCCGGTCGGCCGAAAGCATCCAGTCGGTGCCCGTCAGTATTGCTGCGCTTTCGAACGAAGCATTGCGCGAGGCGTCGATATCCACTCCCGAAGACCTGATGCGGTCGGTGCCCGGCGTCTATCTGGTCGGGAGTTCCACCCGCACCAACACCATCTATTCGATCCGTGGCCAGACCCGCGCGACGCTGGGTTTCGGCCAGCCTTCGGTCGTCAGCTATTTCGCCGAAGTGCCCGACCCCACGCTTGGCAGCGCCACGGCGCAATTCGACATGGCGTCTGTTCAGGTGCTCAAAGGCCCGCAGGGCACGCTGTTCGGCCGCAACACCACCGGAGGCGCAATCCTCTTCTCACCGGCGCGGCCGAGCTGGTCGCTCGAAGGCTATGCGCAGGGGAGTCTGGGCAATTACGACATGCGCGCGCTGGAAGGCGTCATCAACCTGCCCATCGCGGACCAGGCGGTGGCCTTGCGCGTCGGTGGCCAGATGCGGCGGCGCGACGGTTATACCCGAAACCTGGGCATCGGCGGCAATCCCGACGACGTCCATTCCGACGCGATCCGCGCCTCCCTGCTGGTCGAGCCGGGCGACACGATCAGCAACCTTCTGATCGTCGATTATTACAAGAGCTCGACCAACGGTCCCGGCGGCGTGCTCGACGAAGTGCTTCCCGGCGCCAGCCTCCTCGACCTGGCCGGCATCCGCGGCGCGATGCTTGCCCAACTCGCGACGCTGAAAGCCGCTGGCAGGCGCACGACGTTCAGCGACGTGCCCTCGTTCGAGCGGCTAAAGCGCATCGGTATCACCAACCGTACCGAACTCAGCCTGGGCGGCATGACGCTCACCAACATCTTCGGCTATCGCGCCGTTGACCTTAACGTCATGTTCAACGTCGACGGCGTGGATGCGCTGACGGCGGACGGGAGCGGGGTTTTCCCGGCGGGCTTGCGGGTCGCCTATGTCAATGGCGGCCTTCGCAGCGACATCGAACAATATACCAACGAACTGCAAGCCTCCGGCACGCTGTTCAACGATCGGCTCAAATGGCTGGTCGGAGGCTTCTACCTCAAGAGCACGCCGGACGGCCCAACCGGATCGGACATTGATGCGCTGAAGGTCGCCGGGACCGCGGGCACGCCCTTCGGCTATGAATATTACCGCCAGACCAGCAAGGCGCTGTTCGCCAACATCGCCTTTCAGATCGTGGCGGACGTCACTCTCAATGCCGGCTACCGCCAAACCTGGGACCAGGCGCGTTCCTGCACGGGCACCGACCTTGCCGGGCTGGGCAATCTGGTTGACGCCGACGCCTGTTATGGCGGCAGCGCAGCCATCGGCAAGCGAGCGGTGCTGACGTCGAAATCTCATGCGCCAACCTGGACCATCGGCCTTGACTGGCAGGCGACCGACGATCTCTTCTTCTATGTCACGTCAAGGCGCGGTTATCGCACGGGCGGCATCAACCCGCCCAAGCTCGGCGGCACGCTGATCCCCTATCAGAGCTTCGCACCGGAAAAGGTCACCGATCTGGAAATCGGCATGCGGTCCGAATGGAATGTCGGGGACGTGCGCGGTCGCCTGAACATATCGGCCTTCCGCGCCGATTATTCGGATGTCCAGATCGGCCTGACTGGCGTGCGCACCGCTGCGGGGTGTATCGTGGGCGACCCGGTCCGGGGCGAGTTTCCCTATTCGCCTGACGGCAATTGCGACACAAGCGACGATCCGGCGAGCGGCGGGCTGCTCGCCAATCTTGGCAAGACGCGCGTATCGGGGGTGGAATTCGACTTCCATGTTGAACCCCTGACTGGTCTCGGCCTTGATGTTTCAGGCACTTTTCTCGATCCCAAGACGCGGTCGCTCAGCGCCAATCCGGTGCTCAGCCCCTATATCGTCGGGACTGAAGTGCCGTTCCAATACAGCCCCAAAACCAGTATATCAGCCGGTGTCCGTTATGAGACCGCCATTGATCCGATCGCTGGCAAGCTCGTGCTTAACGCGGACTATTATTATTCCGGCAAGGTTCTGCTGAACAATTATCTCGCACCATCCTATGGCCTGTTCAATTTGCGCGCGGGCCTGAACGATATCGCAAACAAGCCGATCGACCTTTCGGTCTTCGTTCGTAACGCCACCAACAAACGATATGTTTCAGCCGGCGGCGTCAGCGGCGCCACACTTGGCGTCACCGTCAACTATCTGGGCGAACCGCGCATGGTCGGCGTCGAACTGCGCTACCGCTTTGGCGGCTATCGCTGACATCAAGGACTGGATGCTCATCACATGACCGCCAACCCCGAAACCATTGTCCGCACTTTCCTGTCGACGCTGCACGCGGAGGGCCAACCGGATTTTGACGCCATCGCCGGAATGTTCACCGACGACGGCTATTATTTCCCGCTGGTCCCCGCCCGGCCGCCCATTGTCGGTCCGGCTGCGGTGGCGGCCGAGTTGGATCGACAGTTCATGCTCTACCGCGACTGCCGGTGCGACCTCATGCACATCGCCGTCACCGGCTCTGTAGTGTTGACCGAGCGGAGGGACAGGGTCACGATGCTGGCGAATGAACTGACCGGCTTTCCGCATGAATTCGACGTCGTCGTTTCGGTCTGCGGCGTCTTTGAAACGCGTGACGGGCGGATCAGCGGCTGGCGCGACTATTGGGACCCGGCTGATATCGCGAGCCAGGTCGCCGCGGGATCGGGCAAATGACGGCCATGACTGCCGGTGGCGCGACAGGTGATGGCGCCGATGCGATCCGCGAGTGGATCGCCGCGAACATAGGCGGCGCGATCACGCGGTTCGAACCGATCGCCCGTTGGCGACAGGCGTGGGAAGTGGATGTGGATCGGGGCGGCGAACAGCTGCGCCTGCACGTTCGGGGCGAACGCGGCAGTGGGCTCGACAACCGTCCTTTGCGCCGGGAATTTGACGCGCTGGGCCATCTTGCCGCCTCCGGCATTCCGGTGCCCCGGCTCTTCGGCTGGTGCGACAACCCCCGCGCCATCATCATGGAGAACCTGGCCGATACGCCCTTCCTCGGCAATCTGGACGGCGACCCCCAGCTTCAGAGCATGGTCGAAGATTATGCCGCGATCATGGCGGACATCCATCGGCTCGATCCCGCGCCCTTCGCTGCGATGGGGATAGAGGCGCCGGTGGGCGCAGAGGCGGTCGCCACCGAATATCTGGAATTTGCCGAAGGCATATATGACGAAACGCCGCATCCCCCCAATGCGCTGATCGCCTTCTGTCGGGGCTGGCTGCGACGCCACTTGCCGCTCCATCGCGAGCGGCTGGCGCCGGTGATTGGCGACGCGCCGCAATTTTTCCATGATGGCGGGCGCGTTACCGCGATCTACGACCTGGAACTGGTGAAGCTCGCCGATCCGATGCTCGACATCGCCTCGATCCGTCTGCGCGACACGAACGAGCCGATCGCCGACGTGGAAGCGGTGCTGGCCCGTTATGAGCGGGAGATGGGCGAGCCGCTCGATCAGGCCGCCCTGAGCTATTATACCGTGCTGCTGTTCATCGCCGTGCCGATGATATCGACCCCGGCGCTGGCCCCGCGACCGCACCCGGCCTTGGTGGAATATCTGTCCTGGTTCCTCGCCTCTTCGCGCGGCGCGATCGAAGCGGTCGCGGAAGCGAAGGGCATCGCGCTCGATCCGGTCGAAAAGGTCGAAAAGGCGTCGACAGTTCATGACGGCGCTTTCGAAGACCTCGTCGCGCAGTGCGCAGACCTGCAACCTTCGGGGTTCATTCGCCAGGCTCCGGCCCTCGCGCTTGCTTATTATGTACGTAATGCGAACGCGCTGGCCGCTCCGATCGACGCGGCCGATCGCGCCGATGCGCGCGCTTTGCTGGGCATTGATGCCGACCCCGCCGTCAATCTCGACAGCATCCTGGAGGATTTCGTCGTTCAGGCCAGCCCGGAGCAGGATGAGGCTCTGGTCCGGCTATTTCATCGGCGCGCCATGCGGCAGCTTCAGTTGCTCGAGGATTATCCCGCCCCCATCGTCAACCGCGGTCTTCAGCCCCTCCGTCGACGGCGCTGAACTGAGCGGGAGGAGAACGGATTGCGTCAGCGACCTTGCGTTGTTGGTCGCCGAACGCGGTATTTGGATGCGGGTGACCTCGACACCGGTCGCATGAATTGCATGGGCCTTGGCGACGAGCCGCCGTGCAATGAAAAACCAATTGTGCGATCCTCGGGCGCTATCTCGATAACCCCATGTCATTGTCCGTCGCGCCAAAAGGGCGCGCGATATTAGATTGCAAGCGTCATCCAGCCTAAGTCGTCCGATAATATTCTGTCTTGCAATAGACCGAGCGACCCCTGCCGGATGATGGGACCAACGGTGGCGTCCGGCATATTGTCGGGCGGTATGATGTGGAGCGGGTCCATGACAGGCCTCAGGATTGTCGATGCAATCGATCTGCATTGCCATTTTGGTCCCGATGCTGTTGGCGGGCCTCTTCGGCCAGACGATCATAGGGTAGCCGGACTGGACGCCGCGCGGGAGGCATTGGCCAGCGGTCACCGAGCCATCGTGCTGAAATCGCATAGTTTCCTGTCACCGGCGCTGGCGGCGCAGGATTGCTGGGGGGCGCCATGGCGAAGGCGTTTGCGGGCAATGGCGTAGAGATAGTGCTTGCTGACATCGCCAATCACTTTCAGACGCCCGATCGCCCGATCGCCATACCAAGCCTGGAAACCTGTCAGGTAGCGGATGGCCCTTTGACCATCCGCTATTTCCAACAAATGACGGATTGAGAGAGCGGGGCGCGGGCGGCGTGGCCGCCCGGCTCAGGCTCCCGCCTCCATGAAAGCGAGCAGGTCGGCGTAATGCGGCTGGTGGACCAGTCCGCCGCCTGAAATGGAGATGTTTTCGCCTGTGATGTAGCGGGACTCGTCCGAGGCAAGGAACGCCACCAGCGCGGCGATGTCGTCGGGCGTGCCGAATTCCGGGGTCAAAATGTGCCGCTGGATGATTTCTTTCAGCCCCGGCACTGTCTTTTCGAGCGCGGGCGTCAGCACGACGCCGGGTGCGATGCTGTTGCAGCGGATATTCTGTCGGCCATGCTGGGTCGCCACATATTTGGTGAGGCCGATGATCGCCGCCTTGGTCGAACCATAGGCGATACGCGCCAGATCGCCGGCGCTGCCGGAATTGGACGCTGTATTGATGATCGATCCGCCGCCGCCGGCGACCATGTGCGGGATCGCATATTTGCAGCCCAGCAGATAGCCGGTCAGGTTGATATCGAGAATTTCCTGCCAGATGGGAAGCGGTATGTCCGGAGCGGTGGTGTCCTGGGGACTTTTGACCGGATCGGTCATCGCCGCATTGTTGTGAAGAATGTCGAGACGGCCGAAATGGCCAACGGCCCGCTCGACCATGGCTTTGACCGACGCGGCGTCCGCAGCGTCGAACTGCACCGCGAGCGCCATCTCTCCGAGCGGTTCGGCGGCTTTCACGGCGGAGTCTTCGAACAGATCGGCGATCACCACCTGCGCGCCCTCTTCAACCATACGGCGCGCAACGGCAGCGCCGATGCCGCCGCCGCCGCCGGTGACGATCGCAACCTTGCCTTCCAGTCTTTTCATCTTCCCGCTATTCCTCTCCATTGCGGCGACAGGCATGACAGCCAGGTCGCGCCGTTTTCCGGCGAGTGATGATGAGGCATCGCGCCGTCATGCCTTCTACCTTTGGACAGGTTCGAGCGATGCGGGCCGGTCGAACGAATATGTCCGCGCAGCGATAGTCGGCGCGCGGGCGATAGCCCGAGGCGACGCATGCGCCGCCACACTGACATAAGGATGGGGGAAAGGGTCATGACAGAGGGGAGCGATGCAATATCCTTCATCCAGGGGCGGGACGCCGGCGCTGATGCCGGCAGAGGGGCCGTTGCCGATCGCTAACAGGCGGGTTCTGGTCTGGACGATCATCGCGCTGTTCCTGCTGAACTGCCTCAACTATATCGACCGCCTGCTCTTTTCGGTCGCCCAGGAACGGATCAAGGTCGATCTTGGCCTCAGCGACTTTCAGCTGGGTCTGATCGGCGGGCCTGCCTTCGCCATCCTCTACACCCTGTTCAGTTTTCCGATCGCCAGGGCGGCTGATCGGGGTCGACGGGTCGGCATCATCGCGACGTCGCTGACCCTGTGGAGCGCCATGACGGCGTTTTGCGGCGTTGCGGCCAATTTCGTCCAGATGCTGATTGGCAGGGCGGCGGTCAGCATCGGCGAAGCGGGATGCACGCCCGCGTCCCACTCGCTCATCTCCGACGCCTTTCCGGCGGAGCGGCGCACGACCGTCATCGCCATCTTTGCGGTCGCCGGTCCGTTCGGTGCAATCGTCGCGGCGGTGGCGGGCGGCGCCCTGATTGCGTTGTACGGCTGGCGGGCGACCTTCATCATATGCGGTGTGGCGGGCCTGTTGCTGGCGATTTTGTTCAGCCTTTCCGTCCCCGAACCGCATCGGCGCCATGTGTCCCGATCTTCCTCCTTTCTTCATACCACCCGCCACCTGCTCGGACGCAGAAGCTTTGCGCTGGTCGCACTTGCGGGCGGGATTGCGGGCGTCGGCAGCTATGCCAACCAGCAATATATGGTTTCCTTTCTGATGCGGGCCCATGGCCTGCCCTTGGGAACGGCCTCTCTGTTGATGGGTCTGGTGATCGGGGGTGTCGGCATCCTGTTCACGCTGGTCGGCGGGCCAGTGATGGACCTGGGGCGGCGTCGCTATCCCCGGATCAGGGCATGGCTCCCCTGTCTCGGCCTGCTCTGGTGCGGGGCGCTCTACGCGGTCGCGTTTCAGCTGCCAACGGTAGGCATGGCGATAGCCCTGATGCTGTTCGCTTCGATGGGCCAGCATTTCTACATGCCCGCCATGTATGCGCACGGCCAGGACGTCGCCCCGCCGCACATGCGCGCCATGGCGTCAGCGATCATCATCGCCACCAGTTCCGTCATAGGATATGGCTTCGGCCCGCCGCTGGTAGGCTTCGTCAGCGACATGCTGGCGCAGGCGGCGCGCGTTTCCGCTGGCCTCGATCCTGCCGCTTGCGCCCGGCGTGCGACGGAGGCCTGTGCGGCAGCCAGCGCGCAGGGACTGCGCCTCTCGCTCAGCTTCGGATCCTGCTTTTTCGTGCTTGCCGCCGGCCTTTTCGCGCTGGCGAGCCGATGGATGGCGGACGATGTCAGCGACGACCATCGGTAATCGCTTGCCATCTGCGACCAACGGGCAAATAATATGGGCGCCTTTACCGGCGGCTTATAAAAGCCTGCCGACGGCATGAAGAGGTGGAGGATGCGAGAGGAAGCCGCAGCGACCATACCCCTATGCGCGCCGCACACGGCGTCGCATTTCCATGTCGAACGGCAAATCCATACCAATGGCATTTTTGCCGACATCCGTCATTTCGGCTGGACCCAGAGCAGCCGGTCGGTTTTTCGGCCTGATTCCTACTATCTCGACTTTTCCATCGGCCCGCGCTGTCCCGCGTCGCGTTTCTTCAAAAGCGAACGGCAACTTGCCGATCCTCCGGGCGATATCGTTTTTCTGCCCAAGGGCGGCGCCTTCGCGACGCTCAGCGAACCCGGTGAGCATAGCCTATTATGTCTGACCTTCGCCAATGAGCGGGCCATGCAGCTGTTCGAGGATGACAGTGTTGCTCATCTGTCGCCATGTCAGGATGTGCAGATCGGTCGGGTGCGACAGGGACTCGCGCGTTTGGTGGAAGAATTGCGCAATCCCGGTTTCGGGCAGGACATCCTGCTGGAAAGCATGGCGCTGATGCTGGTCGTTGAACTGTGCCGGCATTTTCGCAGCGCGCAATATGATGATCGCAGCGCCCATGGACAAATGCCGGGCTGGCGGCTGCGGCGCGTCAAGGATCGGATAGAGGCCGACTTGGCGGGCAGCTTGTCAGTGGCGGATCTCGCGGCGGAAATCCGCACCAGCCCGCGCCATCTGATCCGCACCTTCAAGGCCACGACCGGCACGACGCTGACAGATTATATCGCCGGCCGCCGGATCGTCAGGGCGCAGGAGCAACTGGCGCACGAGGATCTGATGATCAAGATGATCGCCGGCAATTGCGGGTTTCAGAGCGCGGCGGCCTTTTCCGCCGCTTTCCGAAAGGCGACGGGCATGACGCCGCGCGAATATCGCGAGGCGCGGATCGGCATGGGCTGATCGACGGGCTCTTCCCTGACCCAAGCGCCCTGCTCCAGGGGAGTGGCGCGCGCAATTGCTATGCCGCTGGCGAATGGCGATGGTCGCATCATGTCCGCATGGCGATGTTTGGGCGCGCCGACGGTAGGCATCGGCATTGCCGGGACGGCAGGACGACCGGCACAATCCGCTTTGAAAGAAAGGCGGACACTCTGCATGACCAGCTACCTCGATCGTCTGATCGCCGACCCCACCAGTTTTCATGACGCGCCCTATGCGCAGGCCTTCACGCTTAGCCGGGAGGAAATCGACAGGCTTCATCTGGAAGGCGCGCGCAAGCGCTTTGCCGAATTGCGGCCCGGCCTCTCGGTGCTGGACAAGCTGGCGCGCGAGCAGGGCATCGAGACTATCGAGACGATCGACGATCTGGCGCCGCTGCTGTTTCCGCACACCGTCTATAAATCCTATCCGATCAGCTATCTGGAACGGAGCCGTTTCGACAAGCTGACCAAATGGCTTGCGGGACTGACGATCAGCGACATTTCCCACGTCGATGCCAGCGGTATCGAGACGATCGACGACTGGGTCGACCTGCTCGACGCTGAAACTGACCTGACCATCCAGCATACGTCCGGCACCACCGGTAAGCTGAGCTTCGTGCCCCGCACCAAGGCCCAGTGGCGCGAAACGATCATCCATTCCGCGATCATCATCCGCGACTGGTGGCCTGGCCGGGGGCCGGACATATTGAAGGACGGGATGCCGATCATCATTCCAGGCTATCGCTACGGCGCAGCCGCGATGCAGCGCGGTAACGGCATTCAGGTCGATCTCTATGCCAAGGGCGAGGAAAACACCTTGTTCCTCTATCCCAACGCCCGGTTCAGCGCGGACATCGCCTCGCTGGGCGGCCGCCTGCGTGCGGCGGAGGCGCGGGGTGAGGCCGGCATGATCGACATTCCGCCGGTCCTGCTGGAACGACGGGAGGCGCTGCTGGAACTGGAGCGGCGTCGGCCCGACGACCTCAAGCATTTCTTCAGCGAGGCGCAGCGACGTTTCCGTGGGCGCGACGTCTATGTGACGGCGATGTGGGCGATCCTCTACGACTGGGCGGAGGAGGGGCTGAAGCGCGGCCTTAAGAACGTCTTCGGCAAGGGCAGCGTGCTGCTGACCGGCGGTGGCAAGAAGGGCAAGGAACTGCCCGACGACTGGCGTGAGCGCGTGCTCGAATTTCTGGGTTTCGATACCATCTATGAAATGTACGCCACATCCGAACAGATGGGTCTGTCGATGATGTGCGAGCATGGCCATTATCACATCCCGCCGATCCAGATCCCGTTCCTGCTCGACCCGGCGACCGGCAAGCCCTTGCCGCGCAAGGACGGCCTGACCGGCCGCTTCGCCTCGTTCGACCTGATGCCCAATACCTATTGGGCCGGGCTGGTGACGGGGGATGAGATCACGCTGGCGGGCTGGGAAAAGCCCTGCGCTTGCGGCCGCACCGGACCCCACGTCATTCCGCCGGTGCGTCGTTACAGCGAGAAAGAGGGCGGCGACGACCGCATCGTCTGCGCCGGTGCGCCCGAAGCGCATGATCGCGCCCTCGAATTTCTTGCTGAACTGTCGATGTGAGAAGAGCCATGACCGAAGATTTTCGCGTTCCCCTCATCATCCGGGGCCAGATTATTGATGATGCAGAAATCAGCTATGGTGGCCGCCGGGGCGGCGTCAGCTTCTCGGCCCCCGACATCGCCAAACATGTGTCCCGCCTGCCGCTGCGCACCCCTTCGGCCATGGCCGATCTCTATGCACTGAGCTTCGACGAGATACTGGACTTCCTCGTCGCCCTGGGGGAGCGGCTGGATTTCGGGCAGAACCGCCATTTGCAGGATGCGTTTCGCCTGTCCTGCGAAACCTCCGGCCTGTCGGAGAGCATCCTTCGCACCCATTTCCAGCATATTGGCGCGGCGTTCGACCGGGGCGAGATGCGGCGGATGATGGATCGGTCCTGCGGGGTCGATTATCTGGAAGGCTGGGTCGATCAGGGTCCAAGCAGGTTCCCCGGCCTCACCGCGCGCACCCGCGCCTTTGGCGCGCGGACCGTGCATGTGATCGCGGGCAACGCGCCGATCGTCTCGATCCTGACAGTCATTCGCAACGCATTGACCCGTTCGGACGCCATCATCAAGCTGCCGTCGAACGATCCGCTGACCGCCGCGGCGCTCGTGCGCACCATGGTGGAGATGGACCCCGACCATCCGCTATCGAAACATGTTTCGGTCGCCTATTGGAAGGGCGGCGACGAGCAGGTGGAATCGGCCATCTACGATCCGCGCGGCGTTGAAAAGATCATCGCCTGGGGCGGTTTCGATTCGGTCAAGCACATCACCCGATATCTCCAGCCGGGAATCGACCTCATCACCCAGGATCCCAAGCTGTCGGGCACGATCATCGGTCGGGAGGCCTTCGCCGATGAGGGTACGCTGGGGCAAGTGGCGCGGCGTCTGGCGCTCGATATCGGCGCGCAGAACCAGGAAGGCTGCGTGTCGGCCCGCGTCATCTATGTCGAAAGCGGCACGGACGAGGAAGGGCTGGAGCGCGCCAACCGGCTGGGACGGCTGACATTCGACGCCTTGCAGCGGTTGCCGGACCATCTGAGTACGCCGCACAAGGCGTTTGACGGCGCACTCAAGGCCGAGATCGATGGCATACGCCTGAATGACGAGGAATATCGCATTTTCGGCGGCCGCGCCAATGAAGGGGCGGTGATCGTCAGCCAGGATGATTATCCGGTGGATTTTTCCCGTACGCTCGCCTGCCGCGTGGGCAATATTGTGCCGATCGACAGCACGGAAACGGCGGTGCGCGCGGTGAACGCCTATACCCAGACGGTGGGCATCTATCCCGACAGCCTCAAGACCGCGTTGCGCGATAGACTGGCATTTCAGGGCGCGCAGAGGATCGTCTCGCTGGGCGGCGCCGCCACGATGCAGCATAATATGGAAAGGCAGGACGCCATCGAACCCGTTCGCCGGATGGTGAAATGGGTGACGGAGGAACAGGCGTCGGGCGCCATGCTGGCCGCGCTCGCGGGCTGATCGGAAGGAAGCGACATGGCCGATTTCGACCTTGTGATCCGGGGCGGGACGATTGTCGATGGGGAGGGCGGCAATCCGTTCGAAGCGGACATCGCCATCGTGGATGGGCGTATCGCGGGCATCGGCGTTGACGTCGGGCAGGGACGCGAGGAGATCGACGCCCGCGACCTCCTCGTCACCCCCGGTTTCGTCGATGTGCATACCCATTATGACGGCCAGGCGACCTGGTCGGACAGTCTGGTCCCATCGGCGGATCATGGCGTCACAACCGTCGTCATCGGCAATTGCGGCGTCGGCTTCGCGCCGTGCAGGCCGGAGGACCGCGAGGCGCTGGTCAATGTCATGGAGGGGGTGGAGGACATCCCCGAAGCCGTGATGGCGAAGGGGCTGCCCTGGAACTGGGAGAGCTTTCCCGATTATCTGAGGTCGCTCGAAGCCCGCGCCTGGGATGCCGATGTCGGCGCTTATATTCCGCATTCGCCCTTGCGGGTCTACGCCATGGGCCAGCGGGGACTTGACCGGGAACCGGCCACCCCGGCGGATGTCGCGCGCATGACGCAACTGGTGGAGGAAGGCATGGCGGCCGGAGCGCTGGGTTTTGCGACGTCGCGCTCCCTGGTCCACCGGCGCGGCGACGGCGCCTTCATTCCGTCTTTCCGGGCCGAAGCCGACGAATTGGTGGCGATTGCGCGATCGGTTGGGGGAACAGGGCGGGGCGTGCTTCAGATGATCCCCAATCTCGATACGGCCGACTGGAGCAGCGATATCGATTTGATGAAGCGGATGGCGGATGCGTCCGGCCGTCCGGTGACCTATTCGCTCGCGCAATGGTCGACCGATCCGCAGGGCTGGCGCCGCACCATGGACGCCCTTGCCGACCATAATCGAAGCGGTGCGGCGCCCGTGCTTGCGCAGGTCTTTCCGCGGCCCATGGGCGCGATGTGCGGCCTGTCGACGTCGGCGAACGCCTTCAGCCACTGTGCGACCTATCGCGCGGTGGCCGACCTGCCGCTGGCCGAGAAGGTGGCGATCATGCGCGATCCGGCTTTCCGTGCGCGCTTGATCGCGGAGGAGCCGGACGAGACGCCGACTCCGCTCCACCGGCTGCTGCGCGCATGGGACAATATCTATCCGCTTGGCGCCGAACCCGATTATGAGCCATCGCCCGACCAGAGCATCTCTGCGCTGGCGGCCGAGCGGGGGTTGGAGCCCGCGGCGCTCGTCTATGACCTGATGCTGGAGCAGGACGGGCGCGCGCTGATCCTCATGCCCTTTTCCAACTATGCGGAAAAAACGCTCGATCCGGCGCTGGCGATGATGCGCGATCCCTACAGCATCGTAGGGCTGGGCGATGGCGGGGCGCATTATGGCATCATCTGCGACGCGAGCTACCCAACCACCATGCTGTCCTATTGGGCGCGCGATCGCGCGGGCGAACGGCTGACGATCCCGGCGGCGGTGAAGGCGCTGAGCGCCGACAACGCCGATTTCCTGGGGCTGGGGGATCGAGGGCGACTGAAGCCGGGTTTGAAGGCCGACATCAACCTGATCGACCATGGCGCGCTTCGCCTGCATGCCCCCCATGTGGTGCATGACCTGCCGGGCGGGGGCCGCCGGCTGTCCCAGCAGGCGACTGGCTATCGCGCCACGCTGGTCAGCGGCGTGGTGACCCGGCGGGACGGCGCCGATACCGGCGCGCGTCCCGGAAGGCTGGTCCGCGCCGCCTGATCAGGGGCGCGGATGGATCGTCGTTCCACCCGTCAACCCATGCTGGATGAAGGGCGTGGCGAGGAAATCGTGGGGAAAGCCAAGCGGGATTCGGCTTGCGGCGTCCAGCCGTTCCAGTTGGGCCTTGTCCAGCGATATACCGAGCGCGGCGACATTATCCTCATATTGCCGCATGGTCCGGGCGCCCACCAAAGGCGAGACGACCGCTGGATTGGCGAGGGTCCAGGCAATCGCCACCTGCGCGGACGTGACGCCCATCTCATCGGCGGTCGCCTTCACGGCGTCAGCGATCGCCACGACCCGCGCATCGACGCGTCCGGCGGCCTGCAGCATCGCGCCGCGACCCCCTGCCTCCCCGTCATGGGCGCTGCCGCCGGTCGCATATTTGCCCGACAGCATGCCGCTTGCCAGCGGCGACCAAGGCATCACGCCTATTCCCAGCGCCTTTGCGGCCGGGATGAGGTCGCGTTCGGCGGTGCGCTCGATCAGATTATATTCCGCCTGCAGCGCCACCAGCTGGCTCCAGCCACGCAGTTCAGCCATCGTCTGCAGCCGCGCCATTTGCCAGGCGGGCGTGTCCGACAGGCCAAGATAGAGAATCTTGCCCTGCGATACGAGGTCGTCGAACGCGCGCAATATCTCGTCAGCGGGTGTCATATCGTCCCAGACATGAAGAAAGAACAGGTCGATCCGGTCCGTGCGCAGTCGTTTCAGGCTGGTTTCGACGGTCTGGACCATGTTGCGGCGGCTGTTGCCCGCGGCATTGGGGTCGCCGACCGACCGGGTCAGCGAATATTTGGTGGAGAGGACCAGCCGTTCGCGCTTGGCCTCCGCGAACTTCCCGGTCAGCATTTCCGATACGCCATCGGCATAATAGCCCGCCGTATCGACGAAATTGCCGCCCCGGTCGACATAGGCGTCGAAAATGCGGCGCGATTCGCTTTCATCGCCGCCCCATTCCTCGCCAAAGGTCATGGTGCCCAGCGCCAGCGGCGACACGCGCAGTCCGGATCGGCCGAGCAGGCGATAGGTGTCGAGTGCGAGCGGATGGCTGTTTGTCTGCGTCATGGATAAGTCAATCTTTCGCTGCTTCGGTGACGACCCAGTGCATCATCCTGTGCACCGGCCATCCCCCGTCGTGCGGCAGGCCGCCGAACTTTCCGTTGTTGATATTGCCCAAAGCAACGATGCGCTGCGCGCCCGCCGACGACAGGCCATCGCGAACCTCGGCAATGCGGGACGGCGGATGGACGCCCACTGACTGGGTGGCGACGGTGACGTGCGCAATGGCGTCGGCAAGGCGGTCGACCGCGATCACGTTGACGAGCTTGCCGCCCGGATTGAAGGACACAGGCTCGCTGGAGCGAATGACCATTCCTCGGCCATCGGGCTGGCCGAACAGGCGGTAGACCGGCTCCAGATTGCCCAGCATGTCGAGTTCGTCAACCAGCATGGCGGGCGGCAGCGGCCCATCGGGACCCGCGCCATAACGGATATCCTTACCCATCGCCTCGACCAGAGCCTCGCAATAGGCGTCGATCTGCTCCATTGATCCTTCGATGAACTGGAAGCGGGCGCAACTGCACGCATCCTGATTGAAGGCGATGATGTCGGCGGCGCTGCGTTCGGCGATGGCCGTCAGGGGTTCGCCGTCAAAGGCTTCGCGGCCGATCAGCGAGATCGAGACCTTGGGGTCGAACGACATGATCTCGAATCCCGGCGCGGCATATTGCATGGCATGACGCACCGCCGCCTCGCCACCCCAGACCGCCAGCTTGTCGAAATATTGCGATCGCAGGATATGGTTTTCGATGCTGACGTCGCCGCCGCGCCAGTAGGCCGCCGAAAATGAGCGGGTGACGGGGTGGTTGGGGCCGACATCGGCCATTGTCCGCAGCAAGGCCGTCGCCGTGAACATGTCGTTGGACGGCATCTTCAACAGATGCACGCCCTTGCTGATCGCGCCGCGGACAATCGTGACCGGCGGCACGATGGGGGCGTTGCCAGCCAGAACATGCACCATTCGCGGCGGGAAGGCGCGAATGTCGAAGGCGGCGCCCTGTATCTGGCGCCGCGCCCATCCGTCGAGCACGTCGAGCGAACCCAGCGACTGTTCCGCCTCCGCCTCCACGGCGTCGCGGGTAAAGAACCATGCGATGTCGCGATAGCAATTCTCCAGGATTCGCGCGCCCAGAGTGTTGCAGCGCAGATTATTGGCGGCCGCTTCCTGAAGATGGATGTTGCGGTCGAAGTCGAGCGCCTTGCCGACTTCGACGAGGAAATCGACAATCTCGGCAAGCGGGGTGTCAAATGCCGGGCCAGCTTCGTTGCGCGACCAGATCAGCGAATCCAGATTGATCGCCGGGGTCATGACGGAACTGCCCGTGGCGCGAGAGCGGTGCTCGACCGCGGCGTCAAGCTGCACCACGCCCTTGATGACATGGGGCACGAGCAGCTTGTCCTTATTATTTTCAATGATTTCATGCAACATGACAGCCTCCTCAGGCAGCGACCGGCTGCGGCGCGGAGATCGATCCGCGCACGTAGGAATCGATGGATCCGGCGCAGCTCAGCTTGTCCTCTCCCTCTTCCAGATCGGCGTAGCGGGCGATCGAGTGGACCACCGGGGTCTTGACGCCCTCGAGGCCGGAGCCGAATTCCACCTGCACCTTGTCGCCCGAAATGATGCCGCCCCAGCGCCCGTCGGCCAATATGTCGAAAAACGCCATGCGGCCTTCCACGGCGCCGTGATCGGTTGTTGCGCCCAGCAGCTTTTCCCCCGCCTTGTCGAGGATCAGCGGCACGATCCATGGGGGCATCGCATAGGACTGGGTTGGCTGGATCTTGGCGCAAAAGCCGCTCATTTCGACCATGGCATAGGAGCTGGTGATGCGGTCCGGCGTCACGCCGAAGAAGCGCATGATCTGTTCCTGATAGTCCGGCGGAACCGCCGCGCCCTTGGTGCCTCCGCCAAAGCTCATCAGCGTGTCGGGGTGGAAATCGCCATCCTTGACACCACGGGCGCGCAACGCCTGCACGATCTGCCATGCGACGCCATACATGACGCCGATATAGAGCGGGCGGTGCCGACGGCTTTCCAGCAAGTCCATCCAGGCGTCGAATTCACCCGCGCGCCTGGCCTGCCGTGCTTGCACCTCCGCTTCATAGGCGGCGATTTCGCCAGGCCCGACCTTGCCGGCGGCCAGCAGGCGGCGCAGCTGCGCTGGCCGCATCGCGTCGAAGGCGCGGATCGGATCGTCGCTCAACCGGTGGAGCTCACCCGGCGCCGCCCAACGCGGGAAATGGATGTTGCAGAAATCGATCATCTTGTGCGTGCCGCGCGGCGGCATCATGGTGAAGACCGAACGGCTATGATCCGCGACATAGGCGGGCGTCGACAGGTCGGCCGCCGCGACGCACGCCGACAGGGAAAGGTCGCGATCCAGCGCCGACTGGTCCAGGAACGACGATTTGCCGGACGTTCCGCTCGATGCGAAGACATGATGGTCAGCCGCTTTCGCGCGGTCCAGCCAGTCGTCGATGTCGCGAACGTCCGTGACGTCGATGTTGTCGGTGGGATAGGTGGCCAGCGTGCCCAGCCACAGATTCATGTTCTTCCACTGGCCGTTGTCGACGAAGGCCTCGGGATAGCTTTTGTAATTGGTGTGGGCAAAGAGCAGGGGAACAAGGTCGGCGAAGCTGTCGATCGTGTCGATCCCTGCCTCGCGCGCGCGTTTGTCGAGCACCCTGATCTGCTGCCGTCGCTCGGAAAAGCGCTCGCGAGCAGCCTCCAGTTGCAATTCCGCGAGATTGGCCGGGGCATTGCGGAACGGATCGGACGATCGTGCAAGTCCGATCAGTTCGTCGATGGCGCTCATCAATAACTCCTCCTTACATCCTGTGGCGAGTATAGTCGGCGTGGCCAGTTCCGCCGCTCCATTCGCTTGCACGGCGAGGACATAATGTTTTCAGGGCGACCTTTCGGATGCTGCGAACCCGGCGCCAACCGCCTTATGTTGGCCCTTGCGGCGAGTGCGGCTATGCCAATGGGATGAATCGCTTCGATGACTATCCAGCCGGCGCGCAGCGGCTGATCCTGGCTGCCGAGCAACTGGTGGCCGAACGCGGCGTGGACGGCACATCTGTCCGGGAGATCCTGCGACGCGCGCGCCAGGGCAACAACTCAGCCATCTACCATCACTTCGGTTCCAAGGATAAGCTGATCGAGGCGATCTACGATCTGCGCCAGGCAGAGGCGGATCGGGCGCGTGTCGCCTGGCTACACGCCCTGGGCCGGTCGCCCCGGGACCTTGGCGAGATACTCGATGCGCTGCTGCGCCCGGTGCTCAAGGCGTTTCAAGGGCAGCGGAGGAGGATTTTCGCGCAGATGATCCTGCATCTCATCCTTACCAATCCACAAAACCCGATCTTTCGCGAGGAGCGGCAGCCGGAAACAACCCGGCATCTCAACTGGCTGTTACGGCAATGCTGTCCTCACCTGGATGATCCTCTGTTTCATCAGCGCTATACGTTGGCGGTCCTGTATCTGTTGCAGGCTGCGATCTATGTGGGGCAGCGCGTCGCGCAGGGCACGCTGGGCCATGAAGATGACGAGCATTTCTGGAACGAGATCATGCAGGTCGTTCGAGATTCGATAGCCGCTTGAGAGTCGAATGAGCGGGCGCTCCCTTCCCTAGGATAGGCTGCGTATAAGACGTTCGCCTTCATTCTGGCCGCCGCCGCCGCAGGCAAGATATAATGTCAATCAATCCCAAACCCTGCGGCTGGGAGGAGAGGATCATGTCAGAGTTCATGCGTCGCCATCACGCTCGTCTGCTGCTTTCCGCCGGCGTCTGCCTGAGCGTGCCGTTCACGGCCCTGGCGCAGGAGGCCAGCGCGGATCGCCCAGCGGGCGTGTCGACTGACGACATCGTCGTGACCGCCCGCCGCGAGTCCGAAAATATCCAGTCGACCCCGGTGTCGATCGTCGCCTTCAACGAAGAGATGCTCCGGTCGGCCAACATCCAGAATACCGCCGACCTGATGATGAAGACGCCCGGCGTGTTCCTGTCGGGTTCGGGCGGCCGGGAAAATTCGGTCTTCCAGATACGCGGCCAGAGCAAGGCTCTGAGCGGGTCCAATGCCCCCGCCGTCGTCAGCTACTTCGCCGATGTGCCCCAGCCGACGTTCGGCAGCGGCGTTTCCACCTATGACATGGCGTCCGTTCAGGTGCTCAAGGGGCCGCAAGGCACCCTCTTTGGCCGCAACACGACGGGCGGTGCCGTGCTCTATTACCCCGCCGCGCCGAGCTACAAGCTGGAAGGCTATTTGGAGGGCGGCTATGGCAAATATGATCGGCGGCAACTCGAAGGTGCGCTGACCCTGCCGATCATCGAAGATCGGCTCTCCGTCCGGTTTTCTGGACGCTATGAAAAGCGGGACGGCTATACCCGCAACATCGGCGTCGGCGGCGATCTGGACGATGTGAACTCGCGCGCTTTCCGCGTGTCCGTGCTGGCCGAACCGACCGACACGATCCGCAATTTGACGATCTTCGACTGGTATCGCAACTATTATACCGGCGATGCCGTCCTGTTGACGGGGGTCGACGCCAACCCGAGTCTGCTCGATCTTCTGGGTGTGCGGGAAGCCGCGCTCGCTGAGCTGGCGGCGCAGCGCGCCCGTGGTCCTCGCGTCGTCGACAGCGACGCCGAACCCGCCATGAATAGAACCCGCCGCTGGGGCCTGACCAACCGGACCGACATCACGCTAGGCGATATCGAACTGACCAACATCTTCGGCTATCGAAGAACTTATGTCGAATATAACATCAACACCGACGGGGTTCCCCGGCTCGCCAGCGTCTTTGCGCCGGGCCTGACCCTGCCCCTGCTCAACGCCGGGGCGATCAATCATGTCGAACAATATACCGAAGAGTTGCAGCTCAAGGGAAGCGTGCTTGACGACAAGGTCGACTGGCTAGTCGGCGGCTTCTATCTCAAGAGCCGCCCCTATGGCACGACCGGAACCGGGAACAATGTCGGCTTCTTCTCCAGCTATCCGTTGGCGACCTTCCAATACAGCTTCTATACGGAAAACAGCCGCGCTCTGTTCGGTAACATCAATGTGAAGCTGGATTCGCTGGCGGAGGGTCTGCGTCTCAATGCTGGCGTGCGTTATACCTGGGACAAGCAGGTGGCATGTATCGCCACGCAAGGCACGATGGCTGGCCCCAATGTCGCGCCGCCCAACCTGCAGCCTGATGAATGTCCCTCCAGTCCTTTGCTGGTGGGACCGTCGGTCAACCGCGCCCAATCCTCTGCCCCCACATGGACGTTGGGCCTCGACTGGCAAGTCACGCCCGATCTGTTCGCCTATGTCGTGTCTCGTCGCGGATACAGGACGGGCGGCATCAACACGCCGAGCTTCGGCGGCCGCCTGACGCCCTATCAGTCCTTCGGGCCGGAAAAGGTCACGGATGTTGAAGCAGGCGTCCGCACCGACTGGAATCTGGGCGGCGACGTCAAATTGCGGTTCAACGCCTCCGTCTTCTCCGGCTGGTATAATGGCGTCCAGATCGCGCTCAGCGGCCTCATCACGCAGGCTGGGGCCTGTCAGCTAGGCGCCGACAATCCCGCCCCGATTTCGCCGGACGGCGATTGCGATCCGACCAATGATCCCCAGTCGGGAACAATGCTGGTCAACGCGGGCAAATCACGCGTTGCGGGCATCGACCTTGATGGACGCATCGCGTTCGGGGATCGCCTGGCCATTACCTATGGCGCGAATTTCCTCGATACAAAGACGCGTTCGCTCGAAGCGCCGGCGCCAATCCAGCCCTATTTGCAGCAGCAGGAAATCCCGTTCGATCTGGTCGCAAAGCGGACCTATACATTGGGGCTGCAATATAATCTGCCACTTGGCGAAATGGGTGAACTGGGCGCCACCGCCGATTATTATCACTCCAGCCCGCTCAGCTTCGTGAACTCGTCGCTTCCGGCCTATGATCTCGTCAACGCGCGGGTCGACTGGCGCAATGTGGCCGGGCGGCCGCTTGACGTCGGCGTCTATGTCACCAACCTTTTCAACAAGACTTATCAGGCGATCGGCGCTGTGTCGGGGTCGGGCCTGGGCTTTAATTCGGCCATCTTCGGAGCGCCCCGCCAATATGGCGTGACGCTGCGCTACCGCTTCGGCTCCTGAACGGACCAGCCTGACAAATGGATTGAGCGCCCCGCCGCATGAGGCGGGGCGCTATCTTCCGACAGGGCCGTTCGCTCTCTGGTCGCAGCATGATGCCGTGGTATCGAGACGACAGGGGATGATCATGCCTGAACCACTGGAAGAAGTGCTGGCCTTTTTCCGCGAGAGCAGCGGCTCGCCCGACGATATGCTCTCGGCCATGCGGTGCCGGTTCACCGCCGAAACGCGATGGGAAAATGTCGGGGTCGCCTCCACGGTGGGTGTCGACCAGGCCGTTCAGTTTGTCGCAGGGTTTCTGGAAAAGATCCCGTTCACCCGGTGCGAGGTCGTTGTGCATCACGCCGCAGCCTGCGGTGATACGGTCCTGACGGAAAGAAGCGACATCTTCTATGGCGCGGACGGAGCGGAGATGGTCGCCTTGCGGTTGATGGGCGCATTGCAGATGGACGGGCCATACATCGTCGCATGGCGCGACTATTTCGACACCAGTGGATTTTGAAGGCGGGGACAAGACCCAACGCAAAGCCGTATGGACGCAGAGCGTGCCAATGCCTGGCGAAATCTCGCCGCGCTGGCTGACGCCATCACCCCGGTCATTCCCCATTACGGCTTGTCCGCGGAAAAGAGCGCCGTCTACACGCCAAGCATCGCGGAAACATTTCATGTCTTAAGCGATGTCCGGCACCGTAGCCGCAATGGCCGGCGAGGGATTATATAACCGCCATTGCGCTCTTCAGCACGCCAATCTGCGGTCGGCGCTGCCGCTTCTGGCCGATGCCGCCCATGGCGGCGCCACCGACCTTGTTCAGGCAAAAGACCTGGAACGCCCGGTGCAGGACGTGCATGCCGACCTGCCCTCCAACGACTTCGCCTCGCTTTTCACCCTGCTGGCGATCGATCTTGTAGGTCGGAAAACCTCTATTCATCGGCCATCGGGCGCTCCTATTTCGACAGCATTTTGGCCGCGGACAGCATGGATCTTGGCTGGTCCTCCCATTCGCTCCACTGGATGAGCCGCAGCCCCGTCGATGTCGCCGATCATGGCTGGGCGGTCTATAGCCAGTCTATGGAAGCGCGCGCGTTCGGCCGAACTGCGGCCCGGCGGACGTCTGGTCTGCCAGTTCATGGGGCGCGGTGCGGACGGGCATGGGTTCGAATGGATGGCCGGAAATTTCTGGCGGTCCATTGTGGATATGGAGCGTGAGAGGCTGCTCACCGCAGAAGAAACGCTCAGGATGGCTTCGCCCTCCGCCGGTCGATCCCTGGATCAGCTGGCCGCACCGTTCGAGGCTGGCCAGGTTGTCGGACTGGCCCTCGATCATCTCTCGGCGGTGCCTGCGCCCGACCCTTATTGGGATGCGTTGCAGGAGACCGGCGATGCCGCTGCATTCGGGCGGCAATGGGCAAATATGATGTGCGCCGCGAACGGCCCCAATTTCTCTGCCCGGCTGGATGCAGGCCGCGATCGCGCGCAGTTGACCAATAGTCTCCTGCAGCGTTTGGCGGCGCGCATCGAAGCTGATCCCCAACCCGGCCATTCCGTCATCGTGATCATGTCGATCAGCAAACCCGGTTAAGGCGCAGCATTCCGGGCTTTCGGTGCAGATGGCTGACGGTTGCAAGGCGCAATCCTCGGTTCAGCGCGTGCGGTCCGGTTCCGACGATATCAAACCGGGAACTCGTGCGTCTTACCCTGTCGCATTATTCGGATAAACCGGCAGAAGCGCTCCAGATCGTAGGGTATCGGGGCGCTGCAGTAATGTTGCGACTTCGAATCTTTTTGGGGAGGCAATATTGAAACATCTGCTGTCTATCGCTTGTTCGTTGGGATCGCTCGCTCTTGCCGACGTGGCGCATGCCCAGACGGCGCCCGAGCCGCAGGACTCGGCCGCCGCCCGTCCGTCGAATCAAGCCGACGATATCGTCATCACCGCTCGGCGCGTTGAGGAAAGCCTTCAGTCGACGCCAGTGTCCGTGACCGCATTCAGCGGCGCGGAACTGACGAAGGCGGGTATCAGGGATACCGCAGACCTCATGATGAAGACGCCTGGCGTTTATCTGGGCGGTTCGGGCGGCCGCGAAAACTCGGTATTCCAGATCCGCGGCATGGCAAAGGCGCGCAGCGGCTTCAACTCGCCTGCCGTGGTAAGCTATTTCGCCGACGTGCCGCAGCCGACCTTCGGCAGCAGCGTCGCGACTTATGATCTGGGTTCGGTTCAGGTTCTCAAGGGGCCGCAGGGCACTCTGTTTGGCCGCAACACCATCGGTGGAGCCGTTCTCTTCTATCCCGCCGCGCCCACCTATAATGTGGAAGGCTATGTCCAGGGTTCCTACGGGCGCTTCAACAACGCCTCTCTGGAAGGCGCGCTGAACATCCCGATCGTCGATGGCAAAGTCGCGCTGCGTCTCGCTGGGCGTGCGGAAACCAGCGATGGCTACACGAAGAATCTGGTCAACGGAAAGAATTTCGACGACACGGATTCGCGCTCCATCCGCGCTTCGCTGCTGATCGAACCCGTCGATGGCATCAAGAACCTCACGATCTTCGACTATTATAAGAATGATTATAATGGCGATTCCTTCGTGATCCGCAACATCCGCCCCGGCAGCCCGCTGCTGGATAATCCCCTCGCCTTGCGGCCCGCCGCGCTCGCTTTCCTGGCCGCGCAGCAAGCCCGTGGCGTTCGAATTGTCGAAGTCACGGGTGAGCCGCTCAACAGAAGCCGGCGTCTGGGCATCACCAATCGCACCGACATAGACATCACCGACGATGTCGCGTTCACCAATATTTTCGGCTATCGCCGCACGGAAGTCGACTATCATGCCAATGTGGCCGGTTTTGGCCCGCTGGTTTCGGGCAACCCCGCTCTAGGTGGCGCCCGCTTCACCGTTTTCCACGCAGGCGCGATCAACAATACCGAGCAGTATACGAACGAAGTTCAGTTCAAAGGCACGGCAGGAGCGGTCGACTGGCTGCTCGGCGGCTTTTATCTCAGGAGCAAGCCATTTGGTCCCACCGGGACGGGCAGCAATGTGCTCAGCACGACCACGACCTATCTGAATACGTTCAACTACAGCTTCTACAATGAGACCAGCAAGGCTCTGTTCGGCAACGTGAACGTGCGCCTGGACAATCTGCTTGAGGGCCTGCGCGCCAATGCCGGCGTCCGCTATACCTGGGACAAGATTACCGCCTGCACCGCGACCGACACGGTCACCTTCGGTCAGGTGGACCCGGAAGATTGCAACGCCAGCAATCCGGTGCTTCAGCTGCCGGCAACCAACAGCGTGAAGTTCAGCGCGCCTACCTGGCAAGCGGGCCTTGATTGGCAGGCGACATCCGACCTGTTCTTCTATGCCGCCACCCGGCGCGGCTATCGCGCGGGCGGCATCAACAACCCGACCCTGGGCGGTACGCTGGTCAAGTTCCAGAGCTATGGACCCCAAAAGGTCACCGATGTCGAACTCGGCATGCGCAGCGACTGGGATCTGGCCGATGATGTGCGCCTCCGCTTCAACATCTCGGGCTTCATCGGTTGGCACAAGAATATTGCCGCCTCCTTGACCGGCGTCCGGACGATTCTGGCGAACTGCGTGCCCGGCGCTGCACCGCCGATCTCGCCTGACGGCGACTGCAATGTCGCAAACGACCCCCAGTCTGGCACACTGCTGATCACGGCGGGGACGGCGCGCATCAGCGGCATCGACATCGATGGCTTCCTGAGGATTGGCAACTTCACCCTGAACTATGGCGCAAACTTCCTGGATCCCAAGTCCACCGGGTTCGACGTTCCGCCTGAACTCGCCGCCTATGTTCCTGCCAACGCGGCCATCGGCTTTGACTTTGTGGCAAAGAGAACCTTCACATTGGGTGCTGATTATGCCGTTCCGCTGGGTGACGGCACCGAAATCAATGCTCATGCCGATCTCTACAAGACCAGCGATATTGCGTTCACCGACTCTTCGATCAACGGTTATACGCTGGTCAACGCAAGGCTGGATTATAACAATGTGTTTGGCAGCAACGCCGACATCAGCCTGTACATGAACAATGTGTTCGACAGGGTGTATGAGCAGAACGGTGCCTTCGACGGCCCTGGCGCCGGCTTCAAGTCGGTCATCATGGGGCCGCCGCGGCAGTATGGCGTGCGCCTGCGCTATCGCTTCGGTCAATAAGGACAGCGACTGGCGGCCGGATCTATCCGGTCGCCAGTTCATTCAGGCCTTTGGCCAAGGCCTGGGATGATGTCTTAACAGACTTGTCGCTCGCACCCGGCGGGAAACCTGACTCTATCACCTGACTCCGATCAGGCTCTCACATCGGTTTCGACCGGCATCCGTTGAGGAACAGATCGACGATCTTGTGAGCGAGTTCGTCTACTTCGTCTGGATGAGGCGCGGTTTCCGGTTCCAGAATGACGGAATTGGTAAAGAAGATGAACTGCGCAAAATGCTCGCTCAAAAAGCGGGCATCGCCCCTCATCTCGCCTCGGGCTATCTTTTCCCTGAAGAAATCGAATAGGGGAACGCCGAGATTTTCCCGGAATACCGACTTGCATCGTCTGGCCAGGTCGACGTGGCTGATAGAGGTGCCGACGAGGGTTCTGGCCATTTCATAGAAGGGGCGACCCCCGAATACCGGCTGGATCATCCTGTTTATGTGCATCGCCGCAAATCGGCACAATATTTCCTCGAGCGGTCCGTTCGCATCCAATACCTGCCGCAATGGGGTGGCCGCCCGGGTCACGGAATCCAGGACGCAGTGGATGAACAGGTCGGACTTGTCGTGGAAATATTTGTAGATTGTCGCTTTGCCGACACCGGCAGACAGAGCGACGTCATCCAGATTGGCGGCCTCGAAGCCTTTGGCCAGAAACTCGTGGGATGCGGCACAAAGAATGCGCAAACGGCGCGCGTCGCCCGCCTCGCTCATCTGACGGACTTTCGGCTGGTGAGGTGACGTCGGTGGGACTGTCCCGCCGCTTGCCATAGAGTTCATCGCACCCATCCTACTCGGTGTTCATTATACGGCAGATGCTCTCCCAGCATGTCTAGGTCACAATGCCCATGCGGCGTGCATCTGGCTGGAAGAATGGATGCGCCCACGCATCGCTTCTTCCGCCTGTCGTCGGACGGGCGGTCGGGCGAATGTTGGCCCAGATGCCCTGGTTACGGGGTATCACTAGCAGAGCCCTCCAATGCGTATCACGCGCCCGATGAGGCGCCAGTGACGGATAGGTCGATCGGGGAGCATGCCTTCCGGCTTGATCCGCCTATCGGGATGTCATTCAGGCCAGCCCCGCGGGCAGAACGCTGGTTGTATCCGGAATGAATTTTGTCGAAACACCGCTGGTGCAGGACAGCCCATGAAAAGGAGCCTGCCGCAGCCCGGATGGCTGTATCAGGCTCCTTTGATCTTAAACCGCGCTTCAGGCCTGCAAGTAGAGCTTGCCGATGTGGCGGGCGCGGGGCGTGGAGGTGTCCCATTCAAGAGCGTCGGGCCGATCGGCCAGGCGCAGGTTCGGCATCTTCCCGACCACCTTCTGGATCAGCAGCGGGACCACGTTGCGCGTGATCGCGTTGCCGATGCAGGTATGCATGCCATGCCCGAACGCGATATGGTCCTTCACATTGGGCCGATCGATGTCGAACTTGTAAGGGTCGGGATAGACCGACGGATCATGGCAAGCGACCCCCAGCATCACATAGGTGGGCATGCCCTTGGGGATGACCTTGCCGCCAACCTCGATATTGTCGGTCGCGAAACGCATCACGAGCGAGACCGGAGGATCGAGGCGCATGCTTTCCTCAAGCACGTTGATCGCAAGCGAAGGATCCTGCCGAACGCGCTCGGCAACATCTGGATTCCTGGCCAGGTTCATTAGCGAAGCGGCTGCGGCGCCAGCGACCGTCGATACGCCGCCGATGAGCAGGACGATCATCATCGCCATCATCTCGTCATCATCGATGGCGCCGCCCTCGGCGCCTTCGGCTATGACACCAATCAGGTTGCGGCATTCGCCCCTGCGCGCCAGTTCCTGCTGCTCCTTGCAATAGGCTGCGCCCGCAGCCCAGGCGTCAAGATAGGCCTGGGGCTTGGGGTCGCCCGGCCGCATCTTGTCGAGCAACGGCAGGGTCATGACATAGTTCATGAAGATCGGCTGATCCTTGTCTTCGATCCCCATGAAATGGCGCAGAAGCGTGTCGATCGACACAATCTTGGTGAAATCGCCGAGCGCTTCGAATCCGCCGCCGTTGGCCATGATCTTGTCGATCATCGAATCGATGATGATAGCGGCGTTTTCGTTCAGCATCTGCGTGCGCTTCGGCGTGAAGGCGGGGTTCACAACCTTGCGGCGACGGGTGTGATCTGGCGGGTCCGAATAGTTCATCACCGGCAGGCCGTTAAAAAAGTCGATCCGCTCCATGCCCGGCAGCCCCTTGGGCTTCAGGCTCGAAAATCCCTTGAAGTTGCGCAGCACCGCCTGACACTGGGCGAATCCCGCGATGTAAGCCGACGGGACGCCTTCCATGGTGATGAATCCGGGAGATTGCGCCAGCAGCAAGGGATGATATTTTTCGGGGTTTTCCCGAAATTCAGCGCTGAAAGGATCGAAATCTGAAAATTCCAGCCCTTCCACGCTTTCGACGAATTGCGTTGCCATCCTTCGCTCCAGATAGATGATGTTATACCCCAATTATCGACCAGTCGCGGCCGTCTTGCCAAGGTGCAAAACCGGGCAGTTCCGTGATGTTCCGCTGTCGTTCTTCCGCCCTCATCCCTATCCCGACGTCAGGAGAGGGATGCTGTTGCATGCGCTGTGGCGACCTGGAAGTGAAACGGGTGGAGGAAGCGCGCATCGACGTGCCCTTCGCTCTGCTGACTGGTGAAGCCGGCGCCAATACGGGTTCCGCCCCCCGAAGCTTTCAACTTGTATTCCAGAGCTGGATATTGCGGCGTCAGGATGTGGTCATCCTGATCGATCCTTGCGCCGGCAACGGGCGCGACCGGCCGGTAATGCCTCATTTTCACCAGCTCGAAACGCCTTATCTGGATCGCCTGCGCGCGACGGGGATTTCCCCGGGACAAGTGGACATCATATTTTGCACGCATCTGCTTTGCGATCATTGCGGCTGGAATACGCGCAGGCAATATGGCCGCTGGGTTCCCACCTTTCCCAACGCCCGCTTCCTTCTCGTCCGGCGGGAAGTCGAACGCTGGGGGATCGGGCGGGAAGATCATGCGGTCATCGACTATAATCTCGGCGTTTTCGAGGACAGCGTCCAACCCATTTTGGACGCGGGCCTTGCTGATCTTGTCGAGGCAGGACAGTGTGGAGCGAAAGGCAGCAGGCCGCCCGCCCGTGGATAGGGTTCCGCCAGCTAATAGGGCTGGCAAGGAAGGGGGTAATGAACGCGCTAACGCTCCCGGCAAAGACCCGAGGGCTGTGAAGCTGTCGTTGCGGAGGAGAGCATGGCCGATCTGGAGGCTAACAAGACGGTGGCGCGCCGCTACATGCAGGCGGTCGAGCAGGGCGATATCGAGACGATCGAGGCTTTGCAGCATCCCGACTGCCGCTGGTGGATATTGGGCCATGGCGACATGAGCCGCGCCGATTTCATCGCCAGTGTCAGGGGCGGATTGCTGAGCGCGCAACGGCGCACGGCGGAGATCGTGGGGATCACCGCCGAAGGGGACCGGGTCGCCGTGGAGGTCAGGGGCGAGATGGTGTTTCCCGACCGCGTCTATCGCAACGAATATCACAACCTGCTGATGATCCGTGACGGCCAGATCGTTTCAGGCAAGGAATATATGGACACCCGCGCCGTGGCCGAGGCCTTTTCCGCCGGACAGCAAGCCCCATGACGGAGGCGACGGCGCTCAACAATTATGACGATGCGGCGGTCGGACGGATCACCGCCTTTGTGGAGGAACAGACTGGCGGCACGGTGGTCGGTCTGGAACGGCTGGTCCGTTGGCGTCCGTCCTGGTTCGTCGATGTAAAGCAGGGCGACGCCGTCCGCAGGCTGCATCTGCGCGGTGATCGCGGCGGCGACGTCTCCATTTTCCCCGACCTCAAGCGCGAGGCGGACGTCATCGACCTGTTGCACAGGCAGGGGCTGCCGGTGCCGGAAATCCTCGGATATCTGCCCAGTCCGCCCTGTATCGTGATGGAGGCTATCGAGGGAAGGCGCGATTTTTCGACGCTGGACGCCTCGACCAAAAGCGCCGTCGGCCGCACCTACATGCAGGCGGTCGCCGCGATGCATGGATTGCCGGTTGAACCGTTCTTGGAGGCGGGACTGCATCGGCCCCAGGGCGCGGAGGCCATCGCGCTGGCGGGTCTGGATGCCTATATGCCCCACTACCGGCGGACCAAGAGCCGGCCGGAGCCGCTGCTGGAATTCGTGATCCGCTGGCTGGGCCGCAACCTGCCACGCGATCGCCATCGTGCCAGCTTCATCCAGTTCGATTCCGGCCAGTATCTGGTGGAAAAGGGCGCGATGACCAAGCTTTACGACTTCGAATTCTCGATGATCGGCGACCCGCTGGTCGATATAGCGACCATGGGGATGCGCAATAGCTATGAACCGCTGGGCGCCCCGCTGCCCGAACTGGTGCGCTATTATGAGGAAGCGACCGGCGAGCCTGTCGATCATGAAGCGGTGGTTTTTCACGTCCTCCAATTTTCCCTGCTGGGGACGATGCAGTTCACGGGAACCGTCGGCAAGCCATGCCCGGGCGATCCGCATTCCGTCTATCTGATGTTCGACCTGTCGCTGCGGCGCTCCATCCTGCTGGCGTTGTCGCATTTGTCAGGCGTTGAACTGCCGTCCTTGCCGGATTTGGAAGAACGCAGCGGGGATAATGCGCCCCTGCTGGCAAAACTGGCCGACACCCTCGCCACCCTGCCGGTCACGGGCGAGGCGGCCGAAGGGCACAAGACGCAGGTCGCGGAACTGATCGAATGGGCGCGGCGCGCCGACGATCATGGCGCGGCGATGGTGGCGCGCAATATCGCGGACGTTTCCGCGCTTCTGGGCCGTTCGTTCGACCGCTGGGACGCCGCCGCTCAGGCGCTGGAAACCCATATCGAAACGGCCGGACCGCAGGAGGATGCAACGCTGATCCACCTGCTTGCGACGATCGAGGGCAGGCGGCTTCAACTGTTCGGGCCAACGGCGCTGGGTGAAGCGGCCCGTAATGTCGTCCTGCCCGCGACGCGATAGGGCCGACAGGGGTTAGGTCAGAATATCGGAATGCTGACGGGAGTGGATATGGATCAGAAGATCGTGTTGGTGACCGGCGCGACCCGCGGACTGGGGCGGGGAATCGCGCGCGGCCTTGCTTCGGGCGGCCATATGGTCGCGGTGACCGGACGCGACGCGGCGCAATTGGCGGAGGTCGTCGCGGAGATCGAGCGTGCCGGTGGCAAGGGCCTTGCCCTGGAATGCGATCATAATGACGACGACGCGGTCAGGAGGACGCTGGCGTCCCTCAGCGAGCGGACGGACGGGCGGCTGGACCTGCTCGTCAACAATGTCGCGGCCGTTCATGGGCCTGAGCTGATCGCGCCAGGGGGGTTTTGGGAAAAGCCGCTGAAGCTGGCGGATATGATCACCATCGGCCTGCGATCCAGCTATGTGGCGGCCTATTATGCCGCGCCGATGATGGTGGCGGCCGGCAAGGGCCTGATCGCCAACATCTCCTTTTACGGCGCGGTGTCCTATTTCCACGGACCGGCCTATGGCGCGGCCAAGGCCGGGACCGACAAGATGACAGCGGACATGGCCGTCGATCTGGCCCCGCATGGCGTATCCGTCGTCTCTTTCTGGCCGGGCTTCATCCTGACCGATGCGGTGAAGGCCATGCCGCCCGAAATGATGCCCGAAGACCTGCGCGCGGCGCTGCCCAATTGGGAGACGCCGGAATTTTCAGGCCTTGTCCTCGATCGGCTCTGCGCGGACCCCGAGCTTGCTTCCCTGTCGGGGTGCGCGCTGATCGGCGCTGAACTGGGCGCGCGCTATGGAATACGGGACACGGACGGCAAGCAACCCATATCCTATCGGGAGATGATGGGCGCGCCCACGAATTTCATGCGGTCGGCCTGATCGGACCGGGCGCGTAATAGGGCAGGACAGGAAGGTGACAAGATGATCGATGCCGTGCTGGTCGTGTTGACCAAAGCCGTTCCGGGCAGGGAAGCCGATATGGAGGATTGGTACACCAATATCCATATCCGCGATGCGCTCCGCTTTCGGGGGTCGGCCACTGCGCAGCGCTTTCGGTTGGCTGCCGACCAGCCATGTCGGCCTGAACGGTTCGACTGGCAATATCTCGCCTTTTACGACGTCTTCGACCCGGTCCGCTTCAGCCGGGAGCATCTGGACAATGCGTTGACGTCGCGGATGCAGGTGTCCGACGCCATTGATGATAGCATGCTCTATGATTTCCATTATTATCCGCTGCTGTTTCAGGACAATGATCCGGAAATGGCCCATACTGGCGGCGTCATATTGGAGGAATTCAATCCCGCCTCCGGCGAAGACGACGCCTTCTGGGAATATTATGCGGAACGCTATTTGCCGCAGGCCGTGGCCCGGCCCGGCGTCAAATCGGCCGCCTTTCTGAAATACCGGACTTTCGGCCAGATGATCCCGATGACCCCCGACTATCGCTATGTCGCGATATACAGGGTCAATGACGGCGAGGCCGCCCGCCAGGCCTGGACCGGTGCCGACGCCATATTGGCGCAGAGCGGAATGCTGGCGCCCGAAGGCGTGCGCATCACGCAGTGGGACAGGGCGACTCCCCGCCTGACCAAGGACGATGTCCAGCATCCCACCGCCGCGGGCCTGGCCGAAGAGGAGCGAGCCCGCGCGCGCATGGGCGACCGCGTTCGCACCGGCGGCGCGGAAAAACTCGCCATGAGCTGAGGGATCAGGCCGGGCCAGTGCGGATGCGCCAAAAGCGCATTTCCAAACAAACTCTTGTAGGCGTCCGCTTTCAATCCGGAATGCCGGCTTGAAACTGGCTGGGGGTAAGGCCAAATTCCCGGCGGAAAGCTGTCGCGAAAGCCGCAGCGCTTTTGAACCCGCTCAGATAGGCGACCTGTTTCATCATCAGGCCGCGTTTCGTCAGCAGCGCCCGGGCTTTCTCCAGCTTCTTTTCAGCGACATAGGTCCTCAGGGTGCGCGCCGTGCTGCGCTGGAAGCGTTCCGACAACACGCCCGGGCTGAGCGACACCAGTTCTGCCAGTTCCAGCAATGTCGGCGGACGTTCGCCAGTGGCTTCGATCCGCTCACGGAGCAAAGCCATCTGCTTTGTCGTAAGCGTCCCGCTCCGGTGGGACTGCTTCCGAGCGGCGGGATCGAGGCACCGCACGATTTCCGCACCCAGGAATGCGACCGCCGTTTCAATGTAGAATGACCCGGCGAAGCTGGGGCGCAGCAGTTCGTCGAATATCCGCTGCAAGATGAGATGAAGGCATGGACTGACGACGTCGGCCGCGCGATCTGGCGGCAGGCTGTTCCACGGGACATCGCGCCCCTCTTCGTCCTTCAGCAGGGCTGGATCGATCAGGCACGACAGCATCGTTCGCGATCCCGCGCAAATGCGGCAGTCAACGGTCTGTCGCGCCGGCACGAACACGCATCGGCCATTGCGATGCCACTGGGATGTCGCCTGGGGGACGAACTGGCTGAAGATCGGCGGGTCATCCCTGATGGACATTTGCAGATAGTGCCAGTCGGACCGGAAGCGCCCCTCGCAATCCTGGGCGATATCGGCGGTATAGGCGCCGATCTCGTAAAGCTGGCCGACATGATGCGCTTCGGCGCGCACCCTAAGGTCGGCATCGGTTTGCAGAGTCTGGTCGATCGAGGCAACCATCACCCTCTCCAGCTGTTTGCGGGAGAGCATAACGCAAGGGGCCGGTCGCGTGCGTCCTGCCAGATGGCAGGTTGTTCAAATCTCCCCGGCGTAGGCCCGGGGATCGAGATATTCCATTACCCTTTTGATCTGCTCGCCTTCGATGAAGACCAGATCATGATGGTTGTTGCGGTAGATGCGTTCGGGAAAGTGAAATTCCGATTCGGACTCGACGGCGACCCGGTTTCCTTCGGCTGTCACCCCAGCACGGCGTGGCGGCGTTGCGTGGCGCGGTCGAGGGTGCGCGTCAGCGGATGCAGCAGCGTTGCGCGATCAAATTCGCCATAGCCGATGACCCACCAGGTCGCCTTCGGGCTGAGCAGCCGGTCGAATTCCGCCTTGTCGCCATGGGCCATCGCATCGAGCAGGCCGACCGCGATCTTCTTGGTCTTTTCCAGCCGGGCGGCCGCTTCGTCCAATGATTCAGGCTGGTCTTCACCCAATAATGTCATAATCTGGTCCTCAGCAGCTTTCCGGTATCGGCGCGGTGTCGACATGGCGACGGATGTCGACGGGAATGGCGGTCATGCGGGGCATGGCGTTGATGGTCTGGATGTCCCGGTCGGTGCTGATCAGGAGATTGGGGGACGCGCCCTTGTCGCGCCAGTCGCCGCCGTCATCGGGCAGGCCGCCAAAACCATGGGAGACGGACACAACGCCGCGCCGCACCGTGTCGTCCGCCTGCGCGTCGAGCAGGATTGATCCGTGATCCGACATGATCTCCACCGCGTCGCCCGATACAAGGTCGAGGGCGCGCAGATCGTCCGGGTTCATATAGGCGTGATTGCGCCTGAACTGTCTTTGCAGGTCGGGCAGGGTGTTGCCGATCGAATTCATCCGGTGGCGCGATCGTCGGCTTGACAGCAGAAAGGGGAAGCGACGATCAGGTTCGGCCGAAAAATCCGCCGTCATCGCCGCCATTTCCGCCGCCACGTCCTGCGGGAAGAGGGTGAAGCGCCCGGCAGTGGCGGGGTCGGCCGGGTCCGCCAGCGTCTCTTGGGAATGGAAATAGCCCTGCGGATGCCGCCGCAGTTCCTCCAGCGTCACCGGCGCGTCGCGCAGCGTCAGCGCGATCAGATCGTCTTCGCTGGGCGGCGCGTCCATGTCGAGGGGCGAGCCCATGAAGTCGATCGGGCGGCCCGCCCGCCGCGCCAGCTCGTAGAAAACGCGCCATTCGTCGCAAAGCTCCGCCTGGGCCGGCGGCTGGGCGATTGCAGCGCTGTAGCGGGTGTATTGCTGGGGAAACAATGCCGCCTCGAACAGGTAGATCGGAATGTCGGGCCGCTCGAACTGCAATTTGGGGGGCAGGACATAATGAGACAGGCGTGCCGTTTCCGACATGACCGGGTCGATGCTGACCAGCAGGTCGAGCGATTTCAGCGCCTCGGTCATCTTGCGCTGGTCGGGCACGGCGGCGGCGGGATTGCCGCCATGATTGAACAATATCCGCACCTGGCCATCCCCCGGGCGCAATATGTCGTCGGCCAGGGTGCCGGTCACCATCTCTCCGCCGATCAGGCCGAAGTCGCCGATGCGCGAGCGCGGCCCCGTTTCCCATGGCCGGGGAAGATTGACGACCTGCGCCGCCTTGGGACCGGGATTCATCACCAGTCCGGGATTGTCGATGCGTTCACCGGCACGCACGAACCGCCCGCACAGGATGTTGAGCGTGTCGACAAGATGCTGGGCAAGGTTGGAATGCCGCGTCATGCCGATCCCGGTGCCTGACAAGGCGGTTCCCCTTTTCCCCTCTCCGGCGAACAGGCGGGTGGCCGCGATCAGATCCTCGGCCGAGATGCCCGCGCGCGCCGCGACGCTGAAGGCGTCGAAGGGGGCGACCGCTTCGCGCAGGGCGTCCAGGCCGGTCACGTTCTCAGCGCAGAACGGCGCGTCATGTAGCCCTTCGGCCAGGATAATGCGGATCATGGCAGCAGCGATGGCCGCGTCGTGACCGGGCAGCGGTTGCAGGAAGATATCGGCGTGGCGGGCCGTTTCCGTGTGGCGCGGATCGATGACGATGACCTTGAGGCCGCGCGCCTTCGCCTGCGCCATGCGTTTGGCGGGATTGCGCGCGTCGAACTGCGCCATCGATACGAAGGGATTGCCCCCGAACATCATCGCCACGTCGGACGTGGCGAAGGAATGGAGGCCCGCCGGCCAGATCCCTAGACGATAGGCGGAAACGACCTTGCAGGACTGGTCGATCGTCAGTGTCGTATAGAGTTTGTGCGAGCCGAATGCGTCCAGAAATCCCTGCAGGATACCGAGGCCCGCCGTGGTGAAGAAACCGCCCGTGCCCCGATAGGCGGCTAGGGCGTCGGGTCCATGGCGTTCGACGGTCGCCGACAGGCGGTGCGCAATTTCGTTCAGCGCATCGTCCAGCGGGATTGGCCGGAAGCTGCCGTCGGCCATGCGTTTCACCGGATGCAGCAGGCGGCTTTCATGCGTATGCGCCTGCGGGGCGGACGCACCCTTGGAACAGATATAACCCAGGCTGTGCGGATCGTCACGGTCGCCACGGGCTGCGACCGGGCGGCCATCATCGTCGATTGCAACCACCAGCCCGCAATGGGCCGTGCAAATCCGGCAAAAGGTTCGTTCCTCGCGCATATCCTCTTCTCCTGCTTCCCGGTTCATTGTCCGGCTTTCACGGCGGCATAGGCGGTATAGAGCATGTCACGCTGCGAACTGCGGCCGAAACCGCTGAACAGGATAGACCCGCCGCCGCCCGCGACCATATGCGGTATGGCATATTTGCGCATCAACGCGAGCGCCAGCAGGTTGACCGACAGGGTGCGGTCCCAGATTGCGGCGCCGGTTCCACCTGCGTCGCGGATAGCAGCGACCGTGGCCTCCGCCTTGCTCGTCTGCCGCGACTGAACGAGCAGATAGGCGCCCTCTGCGGCGAAGCGACGGGCGGTGGCTTCCCCTATGCCCGACCCTGCGCCCGTGATGATCGCGACCTTGCCTTGCAGTCGTCCCATATCGTCGCTCCCTCTGCCTTTTCAAAGCAGACTAGCCAAAGCCGCTCGGTGGGAACATGGCCGATGCTATCTCCAAAGCCGGAAGATGTTATCCCGCCTCCGATTGATGCAGATTGGCAATCGCCGCCGGTATCGACAGGTCGACACCGCCCCTTGGCGCGGAGCCGCCGGAGCCTTTTCCCTACCGTTCTGCAGGTGCGATCCGCGTCGGTTTCCGCGCTGGTCGGGGAAACGGAGGGCATATCATATGGCTGGTGCGTTGGAAGAGCGGGTGGCGATCGTCACGGGCGCCGCGCAGGGCATAGGCAGGGAAGTGGCGAGCGTGCTGGCGCGGCGCGGCGCGACCGTCATCCTTGCCGACATTCTGGCGGAAAGGGTGGAGGCGGCTCGCTCATCCATGCCGCGTCGGGATTTGCCTTGCTGGGGGAAATGACCCTGACCGCCTATGGCGCGTCCAAGGCGGCGCTCATCAATCTCAGCCGTTTCCTGGCCACCCAATATGGCACGCAGGGTATCCGGTCGAATGTCATCGGCTTCGTCCTGAGCGATAACGCTATCGAGACGACGCCTCAGGCGGTGAAGGACGTGCTGCGCGACCATCATCTCAATCCCGAACTGGGCAGCCCGCGCGATATCGCCAATGTCGTGGCCTTTCTCGCCTCCGACGAATCCCGCTTCATCAACGGGGCTATGATCCCGGTCGATGGCGGCTTTACCGCACATCAGCCGACGATGGTGGACTTCCAGAGGCTGTTTCAGGCGCCGGGAAGCAACCAATTATGATCGTGAGCGAATGAGGCGCCTGCTGCGACTTCAAAGCAGCGCCTCGACCAGTTTCGCTGTGTCCAGGTCTTCATAGGCCGTGGTCAGCCTCAGATGATTAATGACGTTGATTTCCCACCCATAATTGACCACCGGCGTGGTCAGCCAGCCGATATAGACGCCCCAGACCAGAGTGCGCCGATATTCTTCCCAGGCATCGTCGAAGGACGGGCGTTCCATGACGCCTTCCTGACCCAGCCGGTCCAGATAATAAGCGAGGAGGTCGCGTTCATGCGTCCGCCTGTCGCCGATCGATAGGCCGGTCGTGATGATGTAGTTGACGTCATGCATCGCATGGCCGCGCACCGTCAGTTGCCAGTCGAGCAAGCCCGCCGTCCCGTCGGGCAGGCTATAGGTGTTGCCGAGATGGGTGTCGCCGTGCAGCAGCGTCTGGGGCAGGGTGGATTGATGCCGCTGCACCGCCTGCACGCCCGCGAGCAGGCGGTCGGGCGTGGTGCGCAGGCGCTGAACCAGTTCGCGCTTGAAATTTTCGGTCTCGACCTCATGCGCGATATAGGCCGGCGCAAGCTCGTTCATCATCGTGGCGACGCCGCCCCTGATATGGCTTTCGACCCAGCGCAAATCCTTTTCGAAACGGGGAGATTGCCAGAATCCCGCGTGCAAGCGGGCCAATTGATCGAGCAGCGGCCGAATATCGTCCGGGCCGGTGCGCATCGTGACATTGGGGAAACGGGCGCCGCGGGCGGTCAGATCCTCCAGCAACAGACCGAAATGGGTCGTCGACGGATTGAAGTCGCCGCCAAAGCAGCGCGGCGCTTCGATGTCGAGTTCCGGCCGGATGCCGACGTAAAGCGCCACCTCATTGGCGTAGAAGGGCGCCATGATCTGATCGACTGCGCGGGTCAGTTTCAGCACCAGTCGCGTGGGAAGATCCGCGCGCCCGCCGGGGGCATAATCGACTTCGATCACCACCCGTCCGGCGGTCGACACCATCTGTTCGCCATAGGTCTTGGCGTCGACGATCCGGACCCCATCGACCCGCGCATCGACCATGGTCGTGGCCATGAGGGCGTTGATATAATCGACAGTGATGCCAGCCGTCGAGGTTGGATGATCCAGAGGCATGTCGGTCCTTTCCTCTGCCAGCGCCATTTTTTTGTTATGCCGAGCGGCAGCACAGGTGGCGAGGCCTTTTGCACGGCGATTCCCTGTCGGGCGCGCCGGAAGTCGTGCGAAGAGATCGCAGAGCTTTCCGAGGCGGTATGAAAGTGTCGCGCTGGCAGGAACCCTATCCGAATATAGGTTTCTTGATCCGCCATGCGCCCAGTCTGGGGCAAACGAGCCTGAAGGGTCTAGGAGAGAAGAGATGCGCGCAGCCGCCTTGGAATTGCTCAACCGCACGATGGACGAGCAGCTCAAGCGATCGGAACATCCATCCGATTTCCCGGCCTTGCCGCCCATTCCAGCGGGTCGCTATACCGATCCGCGGTTTGAAGCTCTCGAGAGGGAAGGGGTCTGGAACCGGAGCTGGCTGCTGGCCGGCATCGCATCGGAACTGGCGGAGCCCGGCTCTTATCGCCTGTTCCAGCATCTGGACCGCTCCATCATCATTTCGCGCGGCAAGGATGGACGAATCCGCGCATTCCACAATGCCTGCCGTCACCGCGGCTCACCGCTTCTGCTCGAACCCAAGGGGCGGGCGATGCGCTTCATCTGCCCTTATCATGCCTGGGGCTATGATCTGGACGGGGCGCTGAAGTCGGTCCCCAGCCAGCATGACTTCGCCTGCCTGAACAAGGCTGACAATGGTCTTACAGAAGTCAGGTGCGATACCTATCAGGGCTTCATATTCATCAACTTCGATGATGACGCCGAGCCTTTGCTTGATTTTCTGGGCGAATTCGTGGCGCTGACCGAGGGATATCCGCTCGACCGGATGGTGGTCAAAGATCATTTCACCATAGAAATGTCCTGCAACTGGAAGATCGCCTATCATAATTTTCTCGAAATCTATCATGTCAATACGGTCCATCCCACGACGCTCGCCCCCCATCTGGATTCGCGCAGTTTCGTGATCGCTCTCTATGAAGGCGGCCATATGCGGTTCGGGACGCGCAAGAAGGGAGGGGAGTCGCTGTTCGCGACGCCACCGGTGCGGCCGGACGACATCGCGCAGGTGTTTCTCGAAAACACCATCGCCTTGCCGACATTTCCCAATACCTTCTTCTCCCTCGACCCGGTGGGCTTCAACCTGCAATGTTTCTGGCCTGCGGGTCCGGATCGGTCGATCATGGAAGTGCGGCAGATGGGTTGGGAATCCGACAGCGAGGCTGACAGGGACTATTGGCAGGGCATGCGCAAGGCGACCGAACATATCCTGTCGGAGGACTTGTGCCTGTTCGAAAACATCCAGCAATCGCTCAGAAACGGCGCGATCCCGTCGATCTGGGCCGGCTATCAGGAACGCGCGCTCTATTGGTTCGAGGAAGAGATCGACCGCCGCATCGGGGCGGAGCGCGTGCCGGCCGACCTTCGGGTAGACCCGCGCATCGCATCTTTCATGGCGCCCCGAAGCGCATGATCGGGCGCCGTTGACGAAAAAAGCGGCGACTTCAGTATCTTCTTTGCATCGCGTCGTCGCGCCGAACACTCGTCGGGATAACAGGATCCAAGCCAGGATTCGATCTGCGGGAGAGTGGTATGAACAATCACTGCGTCGTTGACGGTAGCGAGGCGATCGAGATCGTGTGGCCGCTTGGTCAGCGCGAGCGCGTGGCGACCGTCTTTGCAGATCGTCTGGACGACCTTTCGGGCAAGGCCAATGCCAAGATCTGGTCGTGGATGTGGGGTGGCGATGTTGCGTTTGCGGTTATTCGCGAAGAACTGAAACGCCGTTATCCCGACATGACGATCATTCCCTAAACTGGGTTCGGCAACATTCACGGGCCCGATGAAAACGCCGTGGCCGCTGGTTTGGGCGATGAGCTTGAGCGGCGGGCAAGGCGCCACGCATCCGCTAAAACCCGAGAGTTCTGCCGCATCCTGCCGGTCGATAGGGCTGCCTGCCCACGCCAAGGTGGAAAGCCCGCATATCGTCTGAATGCGGAGCAGGCCGGCAGGGAGAGGATAATGTTTTTTCCTGCCGAAGCCATGCGCCACGGAGGCCCAGTGATGGCCAAAGCGTTGAGGGAGAGCAATATCATGGTGAAAGTCGGCACGAGCGAGCGACCGGATTGGCCCCTGGCGGTCGTCGTCGGAGCAGGCGGCATGGGCATGGCCGTCGCCCGCCGCCTGGGACAAAGTCATCGGATCCTGCTGGCGGACAGGAATCTGGACCACGCGACCAGCATGGCCGCAGCGATGTGGGGCGACGGCTACGACGCGCAGGCCATCGCCTGCGACGTGACGGACCAGACGCAGGTTGACGCGCTGGCGGCGGCCGCGAAGCAGGCTGGGAATGTCCGCACGCTAGCCAATGTCGTGGGCCTGTCCCCCAGCATGGGCGATTTTCGCACCCTCATTGCTGTCAACATCGTGGGCGCTACACGTATTGCCGAAGCATTCCTGCCGATCTTGGAAAGCGGCGGGTGCGCGATCTACATCTCGTCCATGGCCGGCCATATGAAGCCGCTGTCGCCAGAGGTTCAGGCTTTGCTTGATGCGCCGCTTCTGGAAGGAATGATCGACAAGTTGGAGGAGCTGGTGGGGGCGGAAGAGGCGACTTCGTCGAACGCCTATCTCCTCTCCAAGGCATCGCTCAATCGCATGTGCAAGCGTCGGGCCAAGGAATTCGGCAGGCGAGGCGTCCGGATCGTATCGCTGTCGCCGGGGTTGATCGCAACCCCGATGGGCGCGCTGGAATTCGAAAAGCAGCCCATGAAATACAACCTGCTGGCGGCGACGCCGATCGAACGGGAGGGGACCATGTTGGAAATCGCCAACGTCGTGGAGTTCCTGGCGTCTGACAAGGCCTCCTTCATTTCGGGCACCGACATTCTGGTCGATGGCGGCCTGACAGGGACGTTGCAGCACGGCGACAAGGCGTGATCCCTGCCGCAGGCGGTGAGCAGGCGGCGGAACAGGCAGGTCCGCTGCCCAGCCGCAATCGCCGTCTGGTGGTTCTCGCGCTCACGACGCTGGTCTATTTCTTCTATCTGCTCGATCGCAACGCGATCATCGTCACGCAGGAATTGTTCAAGGCTGAATTCGGGCTGACCGACACGCAGGTCGGGCTTGCCACGGGAATCCTTTACGGCGTCGCCTATGCCGTCGTGGGCATCCCGATCGGCTGGATGATCCAGCGGACGCATCGGGTCAGGCTGCTCGCGTCGCTGGTGGCGATATGGAGCGGCGTGACCGTGCTGTGCGGCATGGCGACGCAGTTCTGGCACCTCGCCGCAGCGCGTGTCCTGGTCGGCGCGGCGGAATCGGGCGGCGCGCCGGTGTCGCTCTCGATCCTGCATCCCCTGTTCGGCAAGGAAAAGCGCGCGACCGTCTCCAGCCTGTTCTTCGCTGGCGCAGGATTGGGCGTGATCGTCAGTTTCATGGCCGGTGGGTATATCGCCACACACTATGGCTGGCGGTCGGTCTTTTTCATTTACGGGGCGCCGGGTCTTGTGCTGGCGCTGGCGATATTGCTGATCATTCCCGAACCGCCGCGCGCAGCGACGCGGCAGCATGACGGCACCGGGATGATGCGCGATGTCTGGGCACTGCTCAAGGACAGGCGCCTGCGGCCCGTCTATGTTGGCTCCATCCTCTTTTCGTCCGTGAATGCGGGGATTGGCGCCTGGCTCGTATCTTTCCTGATGCGGGTGCATGAACTGACCTTGCCGCAGGCGGGCGCCGCCGTGGCGCTGGGGCTGGGCGTGTTCGGCACGGCTGGCAGCCTGACGCTGGCGGTCATCGCCGACAAGGCGGAGGCGCGCCGGCCCGGCGGACTGCTGCTGGTGATCGCGCTTTGCGCCATAGCCAACGGTGTGGCCGCCATCGCTGCGGTGGCGGCGGGAACGACGCTGGTCGCCATGATCGCGCTCAGCCTCTGGGGGATTACGGCGATCGCCTATTCCGGTCCCAGCAACGCCGCGATCGGAGAAATGGCGCCGCCGCATCTGACCGGCGTCGCCTTCAGTCTGTTCGCCGTCTTGTGCAACCTGATCGGGTCGGGTCTGGGGCCGTTGCTCGTAGGCCGGATATCCGACATCTACCTTCCCACCATGGGCTCGGACAGCCTGCGGCCCGCGATGGCCATTCTTGCGGGTTTACAGGTCTTGGCGGCAGCCGCCTATCTTGTCGCAATGAGCCGCTGGCGGCGGTCAGTAACAGAAAAAAGCATCGAGAAGGGATAAGTTATGGCAAAGGAGCTGGACGGCAAAGCCACGTTGATCACAGGCGCGGCAGCGGGAATCGGCAAGGCCGCGGCAGAGCTTTTCGCGCGGGAAGGCGCACGACTGATGCTTTCGGACGTGAATGGCGATGGCGTCGAAGCCGTCGCCGCCGACTTGCGAAGCCAGGGGTTCGAAGCGCAGGCAATGGCCACCGACGTGACCAGCGAGGCGGATGTCGCCGCCCTCGTGGCCGCCACGGTCAAGGCTTATGGCAGGCTGGATTGCGCCTTCAACAACGCGGGCATCGGCCATACGCCATTATCGCTGCTCGACGTCGACGCCGCGATGTTCAACCGTTATCTCGCCGTCAACCTGACCGGCGTGTTGTGGTGTATGCAGCATGAAATCCGCCAGATGCTGCAGCAGGGCGGCGGCACGATCGTGAATACCGCGTCGCTGGCGGGTCTGGCCGCCACGCCCAGGATGATTCCCTACACCGCCTCCAAATTCGGACTGATCGGCATAACCAGAAGCGCTGCGAGCGAATTCGCATCGAAGTCCATCCGCATCAACGCGGTCTGCCCGACTTCGACAGATACCGAAGGCATGCGTGATTTCATCGCGGATCAGGGGATCGCGCCTGATCGCATGTTCGGGCCGATGGGCCGGATGGGAACGCCTCTCGAAATAGCGGAGGCGGCGCTGTGGCTTCTCTCCGACCGGGCGTCCTTCATCACCGGGCAGGCGCTGGTCGCCAGTGGCGGTTCATCGGGGCAAACCGCCTGATTTCACCCTGACTGGTTGCAGGTCGTCTGAAGTCGAGCGAAAAATCTTCTGATGTCGAAGCCGCATTTGCAATGCCGTGATCGAAAATGACACAATGGGAGTGTGGTCCATGAATGATGTGCTCAAGATGGGTTATGAAGTTGTCAACGACATGCTTGGCCCGGAAGCGGTGGCGGGCATGAAGGCCGCCGCGGACAGCGACGAGTTCGGCGGGGAGATTGGCGAACTGGCGGTGCAATATGCCTTCGGCACGCTGTGGTCCCGGGAAGGCCTCGGACGGCGGGAGCGCAGTCTGGTCACATTGGGCATATTGATCGCCCTGCGCGCTACGGAGGAACTTCATTATCATTTTCCTATCGCGTTGAAAAATGGCGTGACCCGCAAGGAACTGGAAGAGGTCGTCTACCATGCCAGCGGCTATGCGGGCTTTCCCGCGGCGGCCAGCGCCCGTCAGATAGCAAGGCAGATATTGGACAAGGCGGGCTGAAAGGCGACCTGTCCCCACGCAACGACGAAGCCGGGGCGACTTTCATCCGGTTTTCGCGCCGTCCGGGGCAGGGCCGTGGTGGTCGCACGGATCGCCCTTGACGGCTGATGATCCAAGCGGGGTAAAGCGCAGACATCCGGCCCGCCGGTGACGATGTTGAGCACGCCTCTGGGCGGGCCGATCTCGTTCGCGATTTCGCCGAACAGCAATGCCGAGAAGGGGATAAAGGGGGACGGCCTGAGCACCAGCGTGTTGCCCACGAGCAGCGCGGGAACGGTTTTCGCCAGGTTGATGAGGAAGGGGAAATTATAGCCCGTAATGTCGGCGATCACGCCCACCGGCTCGCGGACCACGGCGGTCCCGCCAATCTTCTTGGGTCCGTCGGGATTGAACGGGTCCGGGGTGATGTCGACCGGCAGGCGGACGCTGTCGTCGCGCGTCGAATGATCCAGCGCCACGAGCAGGTGATCGAGCGGATTGGCGACCTGCATGCCGGGTCAAAAGACCCTGCGATGCGAAAAGACAACGCAGCACGGATGAGGCAAGGCCGAGGCCCGACAGCTTCTGGTTGAGGCTGTTGCCGCGCACCTTGTAGGTGAAACCCAGATAGCGATGTTCGCGCAGGTTCGCGCCGACGCCTGGCGCATCGACACGCACCTCAATCCCAAGCCTTTCAAGCAACTGGCGGGGGCCGATGCCGGACAGTTGCTGCAATTTGGGGCTTTGCACGGCGCCCGCGCTGACGATGACCTCGCCCCGCCCGTAGACTTGCTGATCGCCCGCTTTGGCCGGCCCGGTCCATCATTCCCCCAGCAGCGTCCAGCTGTGCAGATCCTCACCCGCCACGAAGAAGCGTTCGTTCATCGGCAATCCGTTCTGGCCCCAATGATCCATGTTCGCCACCCACGCCTGGATGCCATACATCACCCAGCGCGGGATCTGTTCGTTCCAGATCGTGTCGAGGTCGATCACGTTGGTCGCGCCTTCCTTGATCAGGCAGTCGCGATAATGCGCGATCAGGTCGCGATGGCTATGACGCCGTTCTTCGATCGTCAGCGAACCGACCGTGAAATAGGTCAGGTCGCGCCAAGGACGTCCGCGCCGTCCCAGTTGCCAGTCGACCCACATGCGTTCGCCATTGGGAAGCATATATGTGTTCCCCTGGTGGCAATCGCCCAGGATGATGCAATAAGGCGCATCGAAAGCCCGTTCGAAGTCCACCAGCCGGTCATAGGCGCGCTCCACCCGACGGGGATCGTCGAGATAATGTTGGGGAGCGATCGCGCGGAAATTGGGGTCTTTCAGATTTTCGCCGATCCAGTGCCACATGATGCGGACCTGATCATAATCGACAGGGATATGCATGGACGTCGGCAGCCAGGGCGCGGCGTCGGGCGTGATCAGCGGGCTGTCCCACAGACCGGCATGGAGTTTTGCAAGGTCGGCGAGCGCGCTCGCCACGCCGTCTACGCCCGCATGTTGAGTCGAATGGCCGAATTTCCCGCCACGTTCGTTCAGATCCTCCAGCACGATGACGCCCCTTGCGGAACCATCATCATCCCAGTCGGCATAATAGCAGGTGGCGGTGTTTGCCGTCATTTCGCTCGTGAGGAAATGATAGAAGCGGGCCTCCAGCGCGTGGATGTCGACATTGTCGAACATGCCGGACCAGTTCGATTTGATGCACAGGTTGCGGGGCAGCCCTGCGGCCTTGCCCGCATCGTTCCATTCGACGGCGACGCGCAGCTTGGTCGTATGGCTGTCGAACAGTTGCACCACCTCCATGGATTGGGCGACGACTCCCGGATATTTATGGGCCATGAGCGAACCCAGCCATTCCGCATCCGGCGTGAACCGCCCATGCGGCAGGGGCGTTGTCCGCGCCGGATAGGGCCGTGCCACGAGATGGCGGTCGATGACGGCATCGGGTTCGGCTTCGGCGGCATTCATGATGGGATTCCTCTCTTTAAACTGGTTGGATATTCTTTGGCCGCCGGGGCGGGGCAGGTTTGGGACGCATAATCGCCGTCAGGGGACATGCGACGGCAGGATCGGGCTAACAGGTCAGTTGCCCCCCATCGACGACCAGCGTCTGTCCGGTGATGTAGGATGCGGCCGGCGAGGCGAGATACAGGACGGCGACGGCAATGTCGGCTGGCTGGCCGACCCTGCCGACGGGCGGCATGAACTTGGCGATCTGTTCGGGCGGAAAGACCGGACCGGTAGAAGTCATCTGGCCGGGCGTCTGGGTATTGCCGGGACAGACCGCGTTGACGGTGATGCCTTCCGCCGCCGTTTCCATGGCGACCGACCGTGTCAGGCCCGCGACGCCCGCCTTTGACGTGGCGTAGGCGAGCAGGCTAGGCGCTGTCGCATGAAAGGCGCTGTTCGATGCGATGTTGACGATCCGACCTTTCGTGCCATCGGCGCGCATGATCCGAACCGCCTCACGACAGGCAATGAAGGGACCGCGCAAATTGACATCCATCATGCGATCGAAAAAGGCGCTGCTGGTGTTCTGCAGGAAATTGCGGTCCTGTAATCCGGCGCAATTGACCAAGATGTCGAGCCGCCCGAATTCGGCGCGGGCGGCGTCCAGCCCGGCGATGATCGCCGCTTCGTCAGCCATGTCCATCACATAGGCCGAAGCGCGCAAGCCGGCGGCATTGATCCGGTCGGCCGCCGCGCCGACCGCATCCGCCTGAATATCGGTCAGGGCGACGGCCGCGCCCGCATTGGCCAGCATAAGGGCGATGCCCTCTCCCATGCCCTGGGCGGCCCCGGTGACAACCGCCACCTTTCCCTCCAGCCCGAACAGCGCGGCATAATCCAGCGGCATCGACCTCTCCTGTCATTTGTGGCGATCCGGCCATGACGGGCGCGTGATCTCACCTGTCGGGTGGTGGGGGGCGTGGCGGGCCAGCATTTTATCAAGGCCTGTTCGATATTCCCGCAGGCACGCACTGTTGCTGGAAACCGAACTGCCTGACCGGGTGCGGGACTGGAATGCGCAACTGGGCGACCTCACCTGGAGCACGGTCGACTGGATGACCCACCAGTCCAGCCTGAATGGCGAGCGGGCGCGGATTGATGCGGACGCCCGTTGCCGGGCGGTGATCGCGCTGGAGGACCCCGGCGTTTACAACTGGCTTGATCCGGGCGGCAATCGTCAGCGCGCCATCATGCTCCGCTGGACGGAGGCATCCAGCGGGCCTCCACCGAGCCTGCGCACCGTGCGCCTCGATTCACTGTGCGATGCCTTGCCCCGCGATACGCCGATGGTCGACGCTATGGAGTGGGAGAAGAGCCTGCGTCAGCGGCGCACCGCGTTCCAGATGCGGCGGCGCTGGTAGGACATTCTGCCAGCGTTGCTGCAAATCGGCCCTTTTCCGTTCAGAAATGGACGCCCAGCGCCGACACCGTGCCCAGATCCTCGCCAGCGACATAGATGCGCTCGACGATATGCGCGCCTTTCTGCCCCCATTCGTCCATGTTCGCCAGCCATGACTGCATGGCATAAGGCGGCCAGCGCCGGTAATATTCCCAAAGCGTGTCGTCGTCCGGCACGCCCTGGGCGCCCGTTTCGACGAGGCAGCGGCGATAGTGGCGCAGCAATTCGCGGTCGTTGGCGCGACGTTCCTCGATCGTCAACGCGCCAAGGATGAAATAGGTGAAGTCGCGGATCGGCCTGCCCTTGCGCACCAACTGCCAGTCCAGCCAGACACGCTCGCCATTGGGGCGGACATAGCTGTTGCCCTGATGGCTGTCGCCATGGACCAGGCACCAGGGCCCCTGCTCCTTGGTCTGCGCGAAATCGATAAGCGCGTCGAACACCCTGTGCAGTCGGGACAGGTCATTCTTGATCCAGCCGGGCAGGAAGGACTGATAGTCAGGCCGTGCGTGGTTCTGCTCGGCAAAGCTGTACATCATGTTCAACTGCTGGACATCGACCGGGTTCGCCATCGAGACCGGCAGCCAGTCCGCTGCATGAAGGGTCGGGCTGTCCCAGAAGGCGCCATGTATCCTGGCAAGGCTGGCTATCGCCCGCGCGGCTTCCTCCACGCCCATATGATCGGTGCTGATGCCGAAATGGCCGCCTTCGATCGACAGGTCCTCCATGACGACCAGCCCTTGGCCGCTGTCCGGCCGCGGGTCCCAGGCCTCGAAGAAGGACAGGGGCGCGGGGAAGGCGACATGGCGGCGGAAATCTTCGTAGAAACGGGCTTCAAGGCGACAGATGCCCTGACTGTCGAATTGCGCCCAATTCGCCTTCAGGCAGACATTTTCGGGAATGCCTGCCGCCTTGCCGACGTCGTTGAGGGTCAGCCTGACCTGATATTTGGTCGTGTGGCTGTTGCGCAGGAACACCTCGTCCATCGCTTCGACCACGATGCCCGGATAGCGCGCCTGCATGATCCGCGTCAGCCATTGCGGCGTGACGTCCTCCAGCCTGGCGGGAATGCCGACCGGATTCGGCATGGTCGTCATCCGGTCGCCCTTATTTCATTTTCTTGAGTTCGCGCGACGCCCGCTTTGCCGCGATGCGTCCCGCAATGCCGGACACGCCGCCGCCAGGATGCGCCCCCGCGCCGCCGATCAGGAAGCCGGGGAAGGGCGGCTTGGGGCCGCCAAAGCCGGTTGCCGGCCGGTGCACCCCGGACCGCAGCGCGCCGAAGTCGATATGGGTGACGCAGCCGTTGGTGACATTCAGGCGCTTTTCGCGCTCACGCGCCGTCTCGACGAAGCGGCCGACCTCGGTGTCGAAGCCATCGTAAAATTCGCCCAGATGGTTGAGGATCGAGGACATGGTCTTGTCCTTGAGCGCGGGCGACCAGCCTTCGCGGGCATCGACGGCCATGCCCGGCAGGTAGATATAGGCGAGCGATCCGCCCGGAGGCGCCTGCGTCGGGTCGGAATTGGACAGCGGGCTGAGCGAGACCGCGTGGCGATCCGGAATGTCGCCGCGACGGGCCGCGGCGAACGCCTCGCGCACCTCCTCCGGCGTGCCGACCAGCCCGACCGCCTTGTTCAGATCGGCGTCGTCATGGCGCATGTCCTGATGCTTCTTGAGCGTCAGCGGACCCGACATGGCGACATTGGCCAGGAACGGCGCCGCGTTGGAGCGGTTCGCGGGCGCATGTTCGATCCGCTGCATCAGCGTCCGGGGCACGCCGCCGGGCGTCGTCAGCCGCATCGCGGTGCGCGGATCGCAGGTGGCGATCACCATCTTGGACCGGATGACCCGACCGTCCTCCAGCCGCACGCCCCTGGCGGCGCCATCCTCCACCAGGATTTCCGCGACGCCGGCGTTGAGTTGGATCGTCGCGCCCGACGCCTCGATACTGCGGGCGAGGGCGTCGGAAAAGGACTGAAGGCTGCCGATCGGCTTGCCTGTGCCATATTTATGCGTGACGGCGAAGATCATATAGGCTGCCGCGTTGCCATCGTCGTCGATCGGCCCTGCGCCAGCGGCGATGCCCAGCAGCAGGGCGATGGTCGCAGGATGTTCGAACCGTTCGCAGGCAATCTGGTCCGCCGTCGCTTTCGACATCGCGATCAGTTCGTCCTTCAGGCGCACGTTGCGAACGGCGCTGCCGATCATTTTCGACAGGTTGCCGACGTCCGGTCGCCCGGGCTCCGCCATCATCAGCGGGAAGCCGATGTCCATCATGACGTTCAGCGTCTTCATGAACTCCAGATAGGCTTTGCCGTCATTGCGGTTGATCCGCGCGATATCGTCCGCCGTGCGATGATAATCATAGAAAAGCGCGATCGAGCTGCCGTCCGGATGAAGATAGGCATAGGTCGGATCGGGATCGACCGTGCGCAGGCCATATTTGTGCAGTTCGAAATCTTCGATGATGCCGGATTTGCGAGCGAACAACAATTCGACCGCGCAGGGCGTGACCAGATGGTCCGGCGCCTCGGGAATCATATAGCCAGAGCTGGTCATGCCGCCAACCTTGGCCATGCGCTCGACCACCACGACCTTCTTGCCTTCGCGGGCCAGATAGCCGGCGGCGGCCATGCCATTATGTCCCGCACCGATGACGACGACGTCGACCTGATCCGTCATGCTCAATATCCTTTCGGTCAGGCGTTTGCGGCGGCGGTGTAGGCCTTGCCCCATTCGGCCAGCGCCACGAGCCGGGCCTTGCGATCGGCCTGGATCTGGGGGATATTCTCTTCGTCGGGGCCGTCCGGCACGATCACCAGCGGTTCCTTGCCCAATTGCGCCAGCGCCAGCGCGCAGACGTCATTGGGATCGTAGATTGTGCTATAGTCCATGCCCAGACCTTCGGTCGCGCGGCGCAGCGTGGGCGTGTCCATGATCGGCGCGGCCACGCCGACGATGTCGATATTCTGGCCATCGAGTTCGGCCCAGAGGGATTCGACGAAGTTCAGCTCGAATGCTTTGGTCGCAGAATACATGGTCAGCCAGGGTTGCCCGCCCAGGCCCGCGCCCGACGACATGATGACGATCCCGCCCTTGCCGCGCTGGAGGAAGCGATTGCCAAAGCCGTGGACGGCTTCCAGCACATTGGCCGCATTCATCGTCAGCAGCTTGAGCGAACGGTCGACCGGAGAACCGAAGAAGCTGTGGCCCGCGCCATCCACGCCCGCATTGGAGATATAGAGGCCGATGTCCAGATCGGCGGTCGCTTCGACCAGGCGCGATCCCATGCCCGGGTGGGTCAGGTCGCCGGTTAGGGCGCGATATTCGATACCATGGGCGGCGGCGAGGCGCTGACCTAGGGCATCGAGCGCTTCCTGGCGGCGCGACACCAGAACCAGATTGAGGCCCATGGCGGCAAGCTGCTCCGCATAGCAAGCGCCAGTGCCCTCCGAAGCGCCGGCAATCATGGCCCAGGGGCCGTATTTTTCGGCGAAAGCGGCGGAATCGAAGGGCGGAAGGTCGATTTTACGCATCGGGTGAAAGTCCTCTCTTTGCACCATGCCTGTATGGGCGCTTAAGGTTGTGGCGCGAACCCTAGAAGACATGTGTTTTACGCCTGCCTATCGGGAGGTAGGTCGGGGCCGATTGGCGATGTGGCCGATCCCCCGCTCGAAAGTGTTTGCAGTATAATGACAATTATGTCATTATTTCTTTTCACGGTGATGTGAGAGGAGATGCGGATGAGTGGCTTGGCGATGGAAGAGCAGGCGATCGAAAGACGAAAGGTCGCCTCGGTAGCCGATCCTGTGGGCGTTGCAGCATCCATGCGGGCATTGCTGCAGGAGCATTCCGCTGCTTGCGAACGGGAGCGGCGTATCGTTCCGGCGGTCATGGAAGCGTTGCGTGCCTCAGGCCTGTTCCATATCACCGCGCCTGCGCGCGCCGGTGGGCCGGGTCACAAGCTGATCACCCATATCGAGACGGTCGCCGAACTGGCCAAGGGCTGCGTCGGCACCGCCTGGGCCTATGGCTTGCTGTCGGGCGTCACCGGAAGCGCGCTCGCGCTGCCGCCGGCCATCATGGAACGCCTGTTTCCGACCGGCGACGAACTGTTCTGCAGCGCCTCCGCGCCTTCGGGCAAGGCGGTTGCAGCGCCGGGCGGCTATCGCGTGTCGGGACGCTGGGGTTACGGATCGGGCTGCCTGCACGCCGATTGGGCGCTGAACGGCGTGATGATCGAAACCGATCAGGGCGCTGAACGGGCGATGGCGTTTCTCGATCTGCGTGATCCCGCCTGTTCGATCGAGGATGATTGGCATGTCGCGGGCATGGCCGGTTCCGGCAGCAACATGATCGTCGCGCAGCATTTGTTCGTGCCAGAGGAGTTGATCCTCTGGACGTCGCGTACGCCGCCGGCAGAGGCGGTTCTGGCGATGGAAGGGCTGGAGCCGCGCGACCGCTGGCCGATGGAGCCGCTCTTTCCTCTGGGCGTGCTCGCCCCGATGCTGGGCGCGGCGACGGCTTTGCTCGAAGGCGTGGCGCAGGCGATGCCCAAGCGGCAGGTGGTGGGCTGGACCTATGCAGGGCAAAGCGGTTCGGAGGCTCTGATCGGCATGATCGGCCGCGCGGCGATGGAAATCGATTCTGCCTGGCTGCATATCCGCCGGGCCGCCGGGATGCTGGACGAGACCGCGCAGCATCGCGTGCTGTCCGGCTTCGACAAGGCGCAGATTCAGGCCGATTGCGGCTATGCTATGGAATTGGTGCGGACGGCGGGCAATCGGCTGATGGATGTCGCCGGGCCGGGCGCCTTCGCCCTGTCGAGCCCCCTGCAGCGGATATGGCGCGACCTTAGCGTCGGCACCCGCCATAATGCGCTCAACGGACAGCTTTCGCTCGAACTCTATGGTCGGGCGATCACGGGGCAGCCGTCCAATATCGCTTTGTTGCCCGCCATTGCGCCAGCTCCGCTCTGGGCGGAAACGAAGTGACAGGAGAAGGACATATGACGACTCAACCCACGCCGCAGGAAATCGCGACATTCCTGAAGACCCAGGCCGACATGTTCAGCGAGGGCCGCATCGATGATTTCATGGCGGCGTTCCGGGCGATCGCACCGGGCGGTTTCAAGGTTCAGGATCCGGCCACCGGTCCGGTGCAGGAGGGCTGGGACAAGCTGGAGGCGCTGTGCAGGCAATATGTCGGATGGAAGCTGGTCGTCGAGGATGTGAAGGTGAGCGGCAACGAAGCGGTCATCTATGTCCGCAACGAAGGCGAATATGACGGGCATCCCGTCTGTGTGCACAGCATGGAACATTATATATTCGGCGAGGATGGCAGCTTGCTTGCGCGCTATTTCCACCCGATGCAATAAAGGGGGCCATGTCCGACGCCGCGTCTGTTTCCCCCGCTGTCGACCCGCGCACGGCGGCGGCCGCGATCAGGCGCGCCCGGATGCGCGAGCGGCTGCTCGATGCCGTGCTCGACCTGTATCAGCCGGGGCAGGGCAGCGGCAGTCTCGTGATTGATGACGTGATCCGCGCGGCCAATGTGTCGCGCGGCAGCTTCTATAAATATTTCGATTCTCTCGACGCTGCGGTGAATGAACTGGGCGAGCGGATGCTGGCGGAATTGATGGCCGAATTTCGCGGACTGTTCGACGATGTGCCTGACCCCCTCGTCAGGGCCGTGGGCGGCGCATCCATGGCGATGGTGCGGGCCTGGCACGATCCGCGCTGGGGCGGCTTTACCTGCCGCGTGGACTATGTCGATTATTTCGCGCGGGCCAGCATGTTCGACCTCGTCGTCCGCGATGCGCTGATGGCCGCCCGCGACCAGGGACAGATGCGCTTCCGCTCGATCGATGTTGCGGTCGACCTGATCGTGGGCATGACGATCGAGGGACGGCGACGACTTGTGCTGCGGTCGGTCGAGCCGCGCGCCTATATTGACGAGATGATTGAACGCACCTTCATCGGGTTGCAGGCGGATCCCTCGGCCATTGCGCAGGCCAGCGACTATTTCTGGCGGGCTATTTTCAAAGCCGCGCCCATGCTTCCTTGGTGGCGGAGCAACGGGGAAGGCGGGCCTTCTTCGATCGGTTCGCCGAGCGGGCTTCGGTCTGACTGAATCAAATCGCCGCTTCTTCGCGGAATACGATCTCGGTGAAATGGCCGACGCTGTCGCACGTATCCAGATAGGCAAAGCGCGCGCGGGGCGTCGCGCCTTCCATCGCAATGGCAAGGCCGCTCGCCAGCGCGCGTTCGCGAACCTCCTCCCATGCTTTCACATCGGGCTGGCGATAGCCCAGATGGTGCAGCGCGATCTGGTCGCTGCGTTCGGGCAGGGCGGCGATGTAGACGGACGGCCAATCCGGGCGAGGTTCGATCAACTCGACCTCGACATTCCCCAGCATGAGGTGGGAAAGGGCGCGTATCATGACGGGATTGCCGTCGGTATCGCGAAAATCCTCGAACAGGTCTAAGCGGGTCGCCCCCATTGCATCTAACGCCGCCAGACCGGCCCGAATGTCGCGGGTGACATAACCAATTTGGAATAATGGCCCGAACGCGCCCGCTGCTGCATCCATCGGCCATCTCCCTGTCAAAAACAAGCCAGCATAGATGCTCCAAGTGAACATAACCCTTTCGAATGATAGGGGGCCCGTGGTGCTGGGCGGCTTAAATAGACATGGTCGAGATAAAGATCCGGCAGGGATGGAGAGCATGCTGCAATGGCGTCTGGGTCAACCGGGTTGCTTCAAACATTGCGGCCTTTTGCAATGCTTTTGAAGGTTCCGTAGCGGTGGAAACAGACTCTCCACAGAGGCGGATCAGGATCCTTCACCGGGCTACCGAAATATTCCTCGATCGCGGCTATTCTGGCGCCACGCTCGACGATATTGCGCAGGCCGCTGGCGTGGGCAAGATCGCCATCTATCAACTCTTTGGCGACAAGGTGGAACTGTTCGCGCAGTGCATGATCGACGCGGCCGGAAGCAACCCGGTCATGTCACGAGCGCTTCTGCGAAGGGATCGCCCGGTGCGCGATGTTCTGGTTGAATTTGCCGAACAGCATATCCGCCGTATGTTCCGTCCCGTTTTCGGCGCGCGCCCCTATTATGAATTCGTGCGGGTGCTGCTGAGCGCATCCATATCCCATCCCGACATAAGCGGGCGTTGCCTTGCCATATTGCGATCGGACGAGGGTGCGCCGTTGCAGGAATATTTTCAGGATATGATAGATCGGCGGATGCTCGCCGGCGGCGATGGGCCCTTTTTAGCCCGCCATTTCATCCAGACCATCTTCTTTACCAACAACGTCATTTTGGAGCCGTCGAGCGTTGATCGCTACCGCGATAGCCGGGCGTCCGCCGAAAATGCGGTCGATTTGTTTCTGAACGGATGCGCCGGCGTGGCGCTTTCGGTTTTTTCTCCGTCGGAGGCTGCGCTCTGAAGGGGCGGCTTGTCCAGCCGATCCGGAGCAAAATGGATGAGCGATCATCCCAAGAAGAGACCCGGCGAACAGCCGGGCTGTGCTGCCTGTTCAATTGAAATTTCGGCCGATAGCGCCGTGCTTAAAGGGAGGATGGAATATGAAAGGAAGATATTATCTTCAGGTCAGCATGATGGCGTTGGGAGCGGTGGCTGCGCCATCCGCACTGGCGCAATCCACGGGCAACGCCGCGCCCCAGGAGGCTGATTCCTCATTCGGCGACATCATCGTGACAGCCAATCGCCGCGAGGAGAATGCCCAGTCGGCCCCCGTCTCTGTGGTTGCCCTGGGCTCGGAAGCCCTTATCGAAAAGGGCGTCAGATCCCTCAGCGACCTTACCAGCGTTGCGCCCGGCATCCGCTTCGTCCACCAGGGCGGGGGCGGCAACATGAACGTCGTGATGCGCGGGCTTCAGCGTATTCCGATCGGCAACGCGCCGAACGCCGTCATCAACTATTTCGCCGATATCCCGCTGCCGTTCCAGGGGTCCAACGTCCCTACCTATGACCTAAACAGCGTTCAGGTGCTGAAGGGGCCGCAGGGCACGCTGTTCGGGCGCAACGCCATTGGCGGCGCGGTGATCATCACGCCACAGGCGCCGACCTATAATTTCGAAGGCTATGTGCGCGGCAGCTATGGCAATTATGATTATAAGGATCTGGAAGGGGCGCTGAACGTCCCGATCATCGATGGCAAGGTCGCCCTGCGCGTCTCGGGGAAGGTCACGCGGCGGGACGGCTATACCAAGAACCTGTCCGGCGGGCGGGATATGGACGATATCCATCAGAACAGCTTCCGCGCTTCGCTGCTGATCGAGCCCTCGGACACGTTCCGCAACACGACCATCTTCGACTGGTTCCAGGCGCGAGAAGCAGGCACGGGCTCCATCCTCAGCGCCGTTCTGCCGACAGGACTGGTGCGGATACCGCAACTCGCCCACTTTTATGATTGCAACACCATCAACGCCTTCAATCCGGGCTGCGGCGCCATTCCCGGCGTGCTGCCGCCGGGTAACGATATTGATACGGCTTTCGCCCTGCAGCAGCAACTGGGCGTGCGCGCGAGCTACTCGGACATCAATCCCCGGCTCGATCGCGACCTGTGGGGCGTGTCGAACAAGACGGAGTTCGATATCGCCGAAGGCGTGACCTTGCGCAACATCTTCGGCTATCGCAGCACCCATCTGGAAACCGACCTCAATACCGACGGCGTCGCTTTCCTGCCGCTGCCCATCATCAATGCGTCGAACCGGGTGCGGGAAGAACAGTTCAGCGACGAATTCCATATCTTCGGCACCGTCATGAACGATCGGCTCGATTATCTGGTTGGCGCCTTCTACATCAAGGAGCAGCCATGGGGCCTGTCAGGGTCGAACTTCCCGGTTGCGGCTCCAGGCGCGCCCTGGGTCATTGCCTATACCAACAAGACCAACAAGGCGGTGTTCGGGCAGCTGGGCTTCAAGATCACGGATACCATCAAGCTGAATGGCGGCGTTCGCTATAACAAGACGAAGCAAAGCGCCTGCTCGGTCACGCCGAACATCCCTGTGCCGACATCGGCCATCGAAGCGGCGGAACCGTCTGTGGGGCCGGATGAATGTGCGGCGACAACCGGCGCCAGCCAGGCGCTCGTGAAGGAAAGCGCGACCACTTACAATATCGGTTTGGACTGGCAGGTGACGGACGACATTTTCGCCTATGTCACGCATCGCAAGGGCTATCGCGAAGGCGGGTTGAACTATCCCGGTTTCACGACGCCCTGCACGACGGGCAATTCCAACGGAATCTGCATCGGCAGCAACGGGTTGCCTCAGCCCAACCCGGCCGACCTTCGCCCCTACCAGTCCTATCAGCCGGAAACGCTCAAGGACGTGGAAGTGGGCATCAAGTCGGAATTCCGGCTGGGTGAGGGCCGGATGCGGTTCAACGTGTCGGCCTTCCGGGGCACTTACTCCAACGCCGTCGTGCCGTTCAACACCTCGGCGATCGTGCCGTCGACCGATTCGTCGGCGCCGCAGTCGAGCTCGATCGGCATCAACGTTGGCAAGCGCCGCCTGACCGGCTTCGAGAGCGAGGTGATGTTCCAGCCGAGCCGCAATCTCTCCTTCACCAACACCCTCGCTTATGTGAAGCAGACGATCCTCTCCAATACTCTGCCGAACATTCCGGGGCTCCAGTTGCCCTCGCTGACGCCGGCATCGCCGAAATGGTCGATGACCAGTTCAGCGCGCTGGGTGCTGCCTGTCCGCCCGGCGGACGGCGAGCTTGTCCTGAACGCGGATTATTATCAGCAGAGCCGCTTCTATAATGGCAACGATAGTTTCCCTGCCTATGAAAATGTCAATGCCCGGCTGGAATGGAGCGGTATCGGCGGCAGCGGTCTGACGGCTGCGGCGTTCGTCCGCAACCTGTTCAACGACACCTATGCTTATGCCAGCTCGGCCAGCTCGGCCAGCCTTGGCATATTCACCCGGTCATACAATGAGCCGCGCATGTACGGCATCGAACTGGGCTATCGCTTCTAAAGGGGGGAGGGGCCGGGCCCGTTCGCGGGTCCGGCCCTTGTTCATCAGGTCGCCCGGGCGACGATATGGGGGGCGTTGATCTGCCGATCGATAAAGGCGTCCCAGTCGCTTGCCCGATCGATCAGGAAATCGCGCACATTTTCATGCGTGGGCAGCATGAATCGATTGGCGAGGATCGCCTCCACGACTTTTTCGCCCACCGCTTCGGCAGTCATGAGTTCGAATGCCGGCCCCGGCCCGCGCGTATCCGTGGGCGGCCCGAAGGAACGAAGCCCGGACATGATGTTGGTCTTCACCGGCCCCGGACACAATACCGTGACGCCGATGCCCTGGGGGCGCAAATAGATGGCGAGCCCCTCTGAAATCTGGATGATCGCCGCCTTGGCCGCCGAATAAGCCAGGCGATCGAAAGAATAGGTCATCAGGCCGGCGAACGACGCCGTATTGACGATATGGCCGCTTCCCTGCGCGATCAGATGGGGCAGAAACGCCAGATTGCTGCGCACCACCGACAGCAGATTGATGTCGAGGACCCGGCGCCATTCGTCCAGCGGCACATGTTCAGGAAGGCCCCTGGTCATGCCGCCGGCGTTGTTCATGACGATATCGACCCGCCCAAAGCGCGAAAGCGCTTCCTGCTTGAGCATTTCGAACGCGGCGTCGTCGGCCACATCGCAGAGGACGGGGCTGGCCTTGCCGCCGGCCGCCGTGATTTCCGCCGCCGCGTCGCTGGCTCCCGCCTCATTGATATCGGCAACGAGTATCGACACCCCCCGTTTCGCCAGAGCGCCCGCGGTGGCGCGGCCTATCCCGCTGCCCGCGCCGGTGATGACTGCGACCTTGTCCTGCAAATCGTCCATGACGCCGCGCCTCAACCGAGCATGCCGGCGCGTTCGAGCGCCGCTATCGCCACCTGCCGGGCGCTATGCGCTGCGGGAAATCCCGCGTAGCCGGAGGCCTGGTAGATGACCTGTTCCAGTTCATCCAGCGTGGCGCCGTTGCGGATGGCGGCGGGGAAATGGATTTCAAGCTCTTCGGTCGCTCGCAGCGCGATGAGGATCGCAACCGTCACAAGGCTGCGCGTCCGGGGATCGAGCGTCTCGTTGGTCCACAGCGGTTCGAAGATGTTGTTCATGGACATCTCGCCAAGGTCGCCGGCAAATTTCGGACCGCTCGGACCTTTGGCGAGCTGTGCCGAAATTTCCGGAGCAAGCATTTTCTGCAAAAGCTGCATGGCCTGGTCGCGTTTTTCACCCATGATCGATCCTCTCTGGTCGTGACAATTCATCTTCGCACGGGTCGCCAGCGGGCGCCGGCGATCATGCAAAGGCCGTTCTGGCAAAAGCCATTAGAGGCGGGCATATGCTTGGCACCCATGGTCAAAAACCAACGGGTTCCGGATTAGGAAGACAGGTCCGGAAAACGTCTAAAGGCGGGTCCAGCACGGTGTGCCGGCCTTGTCCAGCGGGCCGCAACTGGCGACACGGGTGGCGCCGTTGGACGCGATCAAAACAAGCCAGTCACCGCTGTCCTTGCAGCGCAGCGCCCATGTCGCATTGGTGCCGATGTCGCCCCTGAACAGGGATTTGGTCGTGCTCACGCACGTCTGTCCGGCGTCACGCATCAATTGAGCGAAGGCTGCGCTGCGCCCCGCCCGATCCTGAATTTCGATAGCGTTGCTATATTCGTTCCGGCTGCTGCCCCGCCGGGACAGTTGCTGATGGACAATTTGCGCGCCCAGAACAACGCCGATCAGCAGCGTAGGCAACGCTGTCCACAACAGGGCGCGACGTATATCGCCGCCAGCATAGCCGCAGGCATGGCACCATCGGCCATAACCCTCGCGAGGCGCTTTGCATTTGGGACATCGCATATCGGGTCGTCCTACCGGCAGGTCAAATAGCGGAACCCTATCGTTAGAGAGGGACGCGGCGATGCAAATAGCGTCATTCTATAGAATATGGAACTTCGCGAAATCTCGGACGGGCTCTTTGCGGAGCTCAGATACGAAGAGCGGGAATCTGCGCCTGCTCTGCTGACACCGGCGACTCGTCGTCAGGCGGTGGCGGGCGTGCTGCGCTCGCGAATCGTGTCCGGTGTCATCCCGCCCGGCGCGTTGCTGCGCGAAACGGCGCTCGCCCAGGAGCTCAATGTCAGCGCAACGCCCGTGCGAGAGGCGCTCGGCACGCTGGCATCGGAGGGGCTGGTCGAGATCGAGGCTCATCGGCTGAAACGGGCGACGCCCGTCGATTTCGCCATAACGCGCGACCTTATCCGGGTGCAGGCCGAACTCTGGCGATTGGGCTATGTCTGGGGCATGCCCTGCATTGACGCGATCGAGGTGGCGGCGCTGGAAAGGGCCATTATGCGCTATCGGGCGGCGATCGAGAGCGGCGAACATATGGCCGCGATCATCGCGGGCCTGGATTTCCACACCATTTTCATCAAGGCGTCGGCAAGCCGCGAACTGCTGCGTTCGACACTGGATCGCCGCGGCCTGATCGCACGCTTCATATTCCTGCACGGCATTGCGACGCTATCGGCAACGGGCCTCAGCCAGCATGAGGCGATCTTGCGCGCATTCAAGGCGGGAAAGCACGACGAAGTGCTGGACCATCTCGACCGTATGTCTGCTCGCCTCATAGCCCTGTGCGAAGCGGAACCCGGCGCCTGAATCGAACCGGATCACAATCTGAAGGACTGACAATGGATTTCGAACTTCCTGAGGAATATCGCTCGTTCCGCGACATGGTGCGGCGCTGGGTCGACAATGAAGCGCCCAAGGATTGGGCGCGCGCCCTTGAAAAGGACGAGCATAACTATCCTTTCGCGCTGTGGGACAAGTTTACCGAAGCCGGCTTTCATGGCGTCGGCATCGCCGAGGAATATGACGGGCAGGGCGGCGATGTCGTGATGCAGATGCTGCTGGCGCGCGAACTGGCCCGCTCGCTTGGCGGGCTGGCATGGATATGGGGCATCACCAGTTTCGCCGGTTCCAAGTCCATCGGCCTTTATGGTTCGGCCGAGCAGAAGGCGAAATATCTGCCGTTGATCGCCACGGGCCAGTTGAAGGCCGCCATCGCCTTTACCGAGCCGGGCGGCGGCACCGACCTGCTGGGCGCAATGGCCACGACCGCCGAGCGGGTGGACGGCGGCTGGAAGATCAACGGCGAGAAAATCTGGTCCTCTTCGGCTCATGTGGCCGATTATCTTCTCGTGATCGCGCGCAGCGACAGAACGGTTGAGAAGAAACATCAGGGCCTGACCCTGTTCTGGGTGCCGACCAAAACCGCCGGGGTGAAGATCACGCCGTTGGCCAAGCTGGGCATGCGCTCAATGGGGTCATGTTCGGTGCACTTCGAAGATGCCTTCGTGCCCGACGATCTGGTGCTGGGCGAACCGCACAAGGCCTGGTACATGCTGCTGCCCACGCTCAACAATGAACGGATCATGGTGGGCGCCTTTTGCCTGGGGGTGATCGACGGCGTGCTGGAAGACGCGCTCGACTATATGAAGCAGCGCAAGGCGTTTGGCGGCATCATCGGCCGGTTCCAGAGCCTGCAGCATTATGTCGCCGACATAGCGACCATGCAGAAGACGACGGAATTGATGCTGCATTTTTGCGCCGACAAGCAGAGCCGCGGCGAAAATGTTGGGATAGAGGCCAATATGCTCAAGCTGATGGCGTCGGAAAACGCCAATGCGGCGGCGGACATGGGCATTCAGATTCTGGGCGGCATGGGCTATTCGGCGGAAACCGACATGCAACGATATTGGCGCGACAGCCGCCTGTGGCGCATCGGACCGATCACCAACGAAATGGTGCGCAACGGCATCGCGGAGAGCCTGGATCTGCCGCGGTCCTTCTGAAAGACAGGTGCGCCCGGGCCGATGGCTTTTGATCGTCGCCCGGGACCCAGAATCACGGCGCACTGCTGGAAGTTCAAGGAGAGTGAGCGATGATGTTTCCCGAGCAGCCGATTCCGGATCATGTGCCTTCCGAGCTGGTCAGGAAGGATTTTCCCTTCATCTTCGGTACGACGACGACCAGGGATCCTTTCGATGACATGACGATGAAGGTTCATGAAGGCCCCGACATCATCTATGCGACGCACGCCTATCCCGGCGGAACCGCGGCCTGGGTGCCGCGGCGCATGGCGCATCTGCGCGAAATCTATCTCGACACGGATCATTTTTCGTCGACCGATTTTTCGCCATTTTCCAAGCTTGTCGGGGGCAACTGGATCAATTCGCCGGCGGAACTCGATCCGCCGGCCCATGGGCCATTCCGGCAAATGGTCAATCCGGCCTTCACGCCCAAGGCCATGGCGGCGCTGGAGGACAAGATCCGGCAATATGCGGTCGAATATGTCGATGCGTTCGCCGCGCGCGGCGAATGCGAATTCATGAGCGAATTCGCATTCGAATTTCCCATCAAGGTCTTCATGGAATTGATGGGGCTGCCGCTCGATCGCGTCGCTGAATTCATGGAATGGGAGATGAACCTTCTTCATAATCACGACCTCTCGAAGATCGCGGAAGCCACGAATAATGTGCTCGCTTATCTGGGAAGCGAGATAGAAGACAGGCGGGCCAACCCGCGCAACGACCTGATTACGTTTGGCGTCCAGGGCAGGATCGACGGTCGTGCGCTGACGGACGACGAATTGCTGGGCTTCATGTTCAACCTGTTTATCGGAGGGCTCGACACGGTCTCCACCAATATGGGCCTTCATTTCCGACATCTGGGCGGCGATAGGGAGGATCAGGCTTTCCTGCGCGCCAACCCGTCGGAAATCCCCCATGCCATAGACGAACTGATGCGGGCCTATGGGGCGGTGACAACCTTCCGGACCTGCAAGAAGGAGACGGAGGTGGCGGGCGTCCGGTTCATGCCCGGTGACAAGGTGGCGATGTCCACCACGCTGGCCGGGCGAGACCCAGACGAATTTGACGCGCCGACCGAGGTTCGCCTCGACCGGCGTCCCCGGCATGTCGGCTTCGGCTTCGGCATCCATACCTGCGTGGGCATGCATCTTGCGCGGCGCGAGTTGAGGATCGCGATGGAGGAATTCCTCGCGCGTATCCCCGAGTTCCGCATCGCGCCGGGTCATCAGGTCGAATGCCATCTGGGAATGATCCAGCCCGTGGCGTTGCCATTGGTCTGGACGCCTGCTGTTTAAAGCGAAGGAGAGAGTATGAGCGTTTTCACACATGTATCGGTGGGTACGAACGACGTTGAACAGTCGCGCCGCTTTTATGACGCCGTTCTTGCCCCTCTGGGGATGAAGCGGCTGTTCGATGCGGAAAAAATGTCGGTCTGGGGCGCCGAGCAGCCTGCCATCATGGTGACGAAACCCGCCAATGGCGGGGAAGCCACCTATGCCAATGGCGGCACCATCGGCCTTGCCGCGCCGTCGCGCGCGGCTGTCGATGCGTTTCATGCCGCTGCGCTGGCCAATGGCGGCGCATGCGACGGGCCTCCGGGGTTGCGGGCCTTCGCGCCGAACGCATATGGCGCCTATGTGCGGGACGGCGTAGGCAATAAATTCTGCGCCTATTGCTACGCGCCGGAATGATCCTGGGCCCGGGGGTGTGCGACCGCGCGCACGCCCGGGCCAACGGACCTATGGGTTCAGTGCCGGCATTTGATGGTGCATGGCCCAGCCAGCAATGGAAGCGCGCGATGGGACAGTTTCCAAACTCAGCGCGGCAACGACGGAGACGATCCTTCGAGTGATATAATATGGTCAAGAGCGCCCCGGGGTTCTGGCAACGCGGCGCGGGATCAATCGGAACTGAACCGCCCTTGGATTGCCGCAGGCGATATGGCCTCAATCATGCGGTCCATGGCCGTGTCGTTCCACATGGCGCGGTAGCGCTTGTCTGCTTCGGCAGGCGGGATACTACCGATGGGTGCGGGCAGCCACTGCGCCCTTCGACAAGTTCAGTCCCTGCTCAGGGTGAACGGGTGACATATGAGCGCGATGCTGTGAAGGGCATGGTGGCGCAGCGCATGGGATTGCAGTCGGATGAAACCCATCATCGTCTTGCCCCTGATTTTCCCAGCTTGTGGCTGCGCCGATCAACCTGTCCACAAGACGTCTGCGGTCGTTCTGAACATCGCGCCACACGCTAATCCGAAATGTTCGCCCGATGAGGTGGTCGTTACGGCGCGCAGCGTGGATGGCGTCGTCGGCATGAAGTGCGTCCGCCTGGCGAATCTCGACTGCCGCATCGGCGACAGGGTAGCCGCAACAGTCTAGGGCGCCGCACTCCAATTGGCGGCCAAGGCTTGTGAGCGATCACGAAATGCCGGCTTCAGGGATGACATGCGGCGAGCGGTATGATGAAGCCATCAGATGTCCGCGCCGAACCGACCTTGAATCAAATGAATTGCCAGGCAATTTCCATGGGGGGAATAGCCGGGATCAGAACTTGAATACGGTGCCCAGATAGACGGCCTGGCCATCCTGACGGTCGTCAGTCAGCGGGCTGATGCGCTGCGCGGCGGCATTGTCATACCGCACGCCGGCGGTGACATTCAGGTTCCTGGTCAGCGAATAGGAGCTGGCCAGACCCAGCGAATAATCCTTGTCACCCTGACGAACGCCAATTGTGGGCTCGCGGCGATTTTCCATCAGCAGCTTTGTGCTGAACCGGTCCTTGCGACCCTGTTCCAGCGAGAAGTTGCGTCCATCCACCATCGTTTCGACCGGCACCGGATCAAGCGACTTGCGGCCGACCGCTTCAGGGAGGGCGAAACGACGCCAGCCGCGATCGCTGTTCAGGCTGAAGGCGACGGGCGCGATGTTGACCGGCGCGATGCTGCTGACGATCGGCGCGCTATTATCATTGGCGCGAACCATCACGGTGATGGAACGCTCCCCGCTCAACGAACCGCTGGTCGGGGTGAAGCGAAAACCGCGACCACTGGACGACGCCGCCATCCGGGCATAGGCAGCGGCGAGGCGCGCATCCTTGATCGTCGGCGTGAAGGAGGAAATGCTGCCCAGGGCCTGAAGCGATACAGGCGACTCGCCGGAACGGATGAACGAACCGCTGCCCGCTGCGCCGATGGCGGGAGACAACATAAGCCCGGCCACGGCGCAGGCCGTACCGATTGCCAGCAAATGTCCCCTGTACGCACGCATGATAAGCGACTCTCTTGTCCCCGTGTTTCTGTTCTCGAGAAACGCTTTACACCGCCGAACCCGCAATTGGCTAGAGCCGCGCAGCGATTTTATGCCGCTACTGTTGCGCGAAATACACAGAATGACGGGGTCCACGCAGCGTCCTCCCGCCATTATCCGCCTGCCTCGCCCCTTGCCCAATGGCGCGGCTTCTCTATAGATGCTGCCGGTTCCATCTTTATGTCTTGAGGACAAGCGCATGTCTCGCCGCCTTCCCGCCCCGCTTGCCGCCGCCCTGATGGCGACCGCGCTTCTGCCCCTTGCCGCCTGCGGCGGCGGTTCCAAGGACCGGCCCAAGGCGGATCTGGCCGCGTCGAAGGTTACGACCATCGGCGTCAACAGCTATTTGTGGCGCGCCAGCCTCGACACCATTTCCTTCATGCCGCTGGTGCAGACCGATTCGAACGGCGGCGTGATCGTGACCGACTGGTATGCCAACCCCAACAGCCCCAATGAACGGATGAAGCTGACCGTGTCGATCCTGGATCAGGATTTGCGCGCCGACGCCCTGCGCGTCGCCGCCAGCCGTCAGGTGCTGCAAGGCGGGCAGTGGGTCGACGCGCCGGTGGCCGCCGCGACCGTGCAGAAGCTGGAGGAAATCATCCTCACCAAGGCGCGCGATCTTCGCCGCATGGCGATCGCCGGCTAAAACGCCCCCTCCCCGACGCGCCCGCGCGTTGACCATATCATCATAAGGGACCGGGCTTCTGCGCAGGAAGGCCGGTCCCACGCTATTTACAAGGGACAGACCATGCAAAGGCGCTTCAACCCGCTTGAGGCCGATGCCCGCTGGCAGGCCGCCTGGGACGAGAAGCAGACGTTCCGCGCGTCGGACAGCAGCGACAAGCCGCGCTCCTATGTGCTGGAGATGTTCCCCTATCCTTCGGGGCGCATCCATATCGGCCATGTCCGCAACTATTCCATGGGCGACGTGCTGGCGCGCTTCCGCCGGATGACGGGCCATGAAGTGCTGCACCCCATGGGCTGGGACGCCTTTGGGATGCCGGCGGAAAACGCCGCGATGGAAAAGAAGGTCCATCCGGGCAAATGGACCTATGAGAATATCGCGAACATGAAGGCGCAGCTCAAGAAGCTGGGCTTCGCGCTCGACTGGAGCCGCGAGATCGCGACCTGCCACCCCGACTATTATGGCCATGAACAGGCGCTGTTCCTGGACATGCTGGACGCGGGTCTCGTCTACCGCAAGGAAAGCGCGGTCAACTGGGACCCGGTCGACATGACCGTGCTGGCCAATGAACAGGTGATCGACGGCAAGGGCTGGCGGTCGGGCGCGCCGGTGGAAAAGCGCAAGCTGTCCCAGTGGTTCCTCAAGATCACCCAGTTTGCCGACGACCTGCTGGAAGGGTTGAAGACGCTCGACCAGTGGCCTGAAAAAGTGCGGCTGATGCAGGAAAACTGGATCGGCAAGTCGGTCGGTCTGCAATTCAAATTTCAGCCGGTCGCGCCGTTCGAGGACGAAATCGAAGTCTATTCGACCCGGCCCGACACGATTTTCGGGGCGAGCTTCGTGGCGATTGCGGCGGACCATCCGGTCGCGCAGGCGCTGGCTGCCGACAATGCGGACGTCGCTGCCTTCATTGAAAAGTGCAAGGCGGGCGGCACCACGGCGGCGGAACTGGAAACGGCCGAAAAGCTCGGCTTCGACACCGGCCTGTCGGTTGCCCACCCGTTCGACGCCGACTGGCATTTGCCCGTGTTCATCGCCAATTTCGTGCTGATGGACTATGGCACCGGTGCGGTCATGGGCGTGCCCGCGCACGACCAGCGCGACCTCGACTTCGCGCGCAAATATATGCTGGCGGTGGAGCGCGTCGTCGCGCCCGAAGGGGAAGCGGACAAGTCCATCGGGAACGAGGCCTATACCGGCCCCGGCGCGCTGGTGAACAGCCGCTTCCTGGACGGTATGAGCGTGGAGGAGGCCAAGGCCGCCGTCATCGCCCGTGCCGAAGCCGAAGGCTGGGGCCAGGGGCAGACCGTGTTCCGCCTGCGCGACTGGGGCGTGTCGCGCCAGCGTTACTGGGGCACGCCGATCCCGGTCATCCATTGCGAAAGCTGCGGCCCGGTGGGCGTGCCGAAGGATCAGTTGCCGGTCGTGCTGCCAGAGGATGTCAGCTTCGACATTCCCGGCAATCCGCTGGACCGCCACCCGACCTGGAAGCATGTGCCATGCCCCCGATGCGGCAAACCCGCTATGCGCGAAACCGACACGCTCGACACCTTCGCCGATTCAAGCTGGTATTTCATCCGCTTCGCCAGCCAGCCCAAGGACAGGCCGTTCGATCGGGAAACGGTCGAAAAATGGCTGCCCGTCGGCCAGTATATCGGCGGCGTCGAACATGCGATCCTGCATCTTCTCTACGCCCGTTTCTGGACCCGCGCGCTCCAGCATATGGGGCAGCTTGGCTTTGCCGAACCGTTCACCGGCCTGTTCACCCAGGGCATGGTGACCCACGAAACCTACAGCCGCGAACAGGGCGAGGGGCTGCCCCCCGTCTATTTCGCGCCGGGCGAGATCAGCCGCACGTCTGACGGCGCGACGCTGATCGCGGACAACGCCCCGGTTGAGGTCGGCCGGGTGATCAAAATGTCCAAGTCCAAGAAGAATGTCGTCGATCCCGACGACATCATCGCCCAATATGGCGCGGACGCGGTGCGCTGGTTCATGCTGTCGGACAGCCCGCCGGAGCGTGACCTGCCCTGGACCGAAAGCGGCATCGAAGGATCGTGGCGCTTCGTCAACCGCCTGTGGCGGCTGTTCGGCACGGTCGACGCGGCGGCGCAGGGGCAGGACAAGCCGCTCGACCGCAAGCTGCACCAGACCATCGACGGCGTTGCCAAGGATATCGAGGCGCTGTCCTTCAACAAGGCGGTGGCGAAAATCTATGAACTCGCCAACGCGGTGGAGAAGGCCGCGCCGTCCGCGTCGCGCAACGCCGCCATCCGCGCGCTCGCGCTGCTGATCGCGCCGATGACCCCCCATCTGGCGGAGGAAGCCTGGGCTGAGCTGGGCGAAGACGGCCTGATCGCCGACGCGGCATGGCCCATCGTGGACCCGGCGCTGCTGGTCGATGATGAAGTGACCATCGCCTGTCAGGTGATGGGCAAGCTGCGCGACACCATCACCGTGCCCAAGGGGACGGATAGGCAAGAACTGGAAAAGCTGGCCCTCGCCGCGCCCAATGTGGTCCGCATCCTGGACGGCGCGACGCCCAAGAAGATCATCGTCGTGCCGGATCGTCTGGTGAATTTGGTCATCTGATAACATCCGTTCGGGTCGAGCCTGTCGAAGCCCCGCTCTTCCTGCGAAAGCAGGAAAGCCCTTCGACAGGCTCAGGGCGAACGGCTATGGAGGTTGGCATGAAGCCTTGGCCCCTGCTCCTTATCGCGCTCACCGCTCTTTCCGCCTGTGGCCTGCGCCCCGTCTATTCGGGCGGGAGTCAGGGCGCGGTGGCCCGGTCGCTGGGCAATGTGGAGGTCGCCGCGATCGAGGGGAAGGCGGGCTGGCTGACGCGCAATGCGCTCAACGACCGGCTGTCGACCATGCGCGGCGGCGATGGCCCGGCCTATAAGCTCGTGGTGAAGCTGGACGACCAGATCAGCGGTTTCGGCCTGCGCGCCGACGCCGCCGTCACGCGCGAGCGGCGGACGCTGCGCGCGCGATACCAGTTGATCGACGTAGCGACGGGCGCGCAGGTGCTGGACGACACCGCCGGGTCGGATGCGGGCATCGACGTGACCTCCAGCGAATATGCGACCATAGCGGCCGAAGACACGGCACTCGAACGGCTGGCGCAGACGGTGGCGGACCAGATCGTCATGCGGCTGGCGCTCTATGCCGCGCAAAATGGCGGCCATGAAGGCCGATAAGCGGCCCCAGATCGAAAAGGCGCTGGACGCGGCGGCGCAGGGGGCCGGGGATTATCGCTTCTTCCTGCTTTACGGCCCGGACGAGGCGACCAGCCACGCCCACATGAAGCGGCTGGAGCGCGCCATGGGGCAGGGCGCCGAGCGGATCGACATCGACGCCCCCCGGCTGCGCGACGACCCGGCGCAGCTGGCCGACGAAGCCGCGTCCTTTTCCATGTTCGGGGACAAACGCTGGATCCGCGTCAATGGCATTGCCGAAGATTCGCTGCCCGCCGTGCAGGCGCTGCTGGAGGCGCAGGCGGCGGGCGATCCGGTGGTCGCGGTCGCCGGCGCGCTCAAGCCAAGCTCGAAACTGCTCAAATATGTGCTCGACTCGCCCCGCGCGCTGGCCGCCATTTCCTATCAGCCCAATGCGCGGGAAGCGGACCAGATATTGATGGCCACCGCGCGCGAAAGCGGCCTGCGGCTTTCAGCGGAGCTTGCCCGGCGGATCAATGACGCGGTCGGCGCGGACCGCACGCTGGCGGGCAATGAGGTGGAGAAGATCGCCCTCTATCTCGACGCCGCGCCCGACCGGCCGCGCGAGGCGACGGCGGAAGCCATCGACGCACTGGCCGCCGACAATGCCGATGACGACGCCATGCCGCTGGTCAATGCGGTGCTGGGCGGCGACCTTAGCGCCATGCACCGCGAACTGGCGCGGCTGCGCATGGCGGGCGCGCATATGGCGGCGGTCATCCGCCCGCTGATGACCCGCGCGATGCTGGTCGCGGGCCTGCGGATCGACGTCGACAAGGGCCGAGGCAGCCCCGACATCGTGGTGGACGCCAACAAGGCGGTCTTCTGGAGGGAAAAGCCGGCCGTCATCCGCCAGTTGCACATCTGGGACGCGGCCGGCATCGCCCGGGTGATCCACCGCCTGGCCGCGGCCGAACGGATGACGCGCGGGCGCGGCGCGGGCGACGTTCTAGTGCAGCATGAGTTGCTCGCCATCGCGCGACAGGCCGCGCGCGCGCGTTGATCGCCCCACGGCTTGATCGCGTGAGCCGCGCGGCCCATATTGGCGTTCATGGAAAAGCTGCACCTGACCGACGCCGAATGGCGCGCCCGCCTGACCCCCGAACAATATCATGTCCTGCGCGAAGCGGGGACGGAGCGGGCCTTTGGCGGGCGATTGAACGCCAACAAGGCGGACGGAACCTATTATTGCGCCGGATGCGGGGCGGAGCTGTTCTCCTCCGACGAGAAATATGACAGCGGGTCGGGCTGGCCCAGCTTTACAGCGCCCGTCGACGCCGATGCGGTGGAGGAAGTTCGCGACGCCAGCCATGGCATGATCCGCACCGAAATACGCTGCGCCAAATGCGACGGTCATCTGGGCCATGTCTTCCCCGACGGGCCGGGCGTCACGGGCCTGCGCTACTGCATGAACAGCGCCGCGCTGGATTTCCGCCCGGCCGACTGATCGGCTGGTTCAGCCCTGGTAAAGCCGCGATCCTCTTTCAGCGGCGTTCGGGAAGGGCTGGTCGCGGCCCTGTTTTGGCCTTATGCGGGGCGGCACTATCATGGCACGATCTGGCAAGAGCAAAGCGGAACCGGGCCGGCTGAAACGCTGGTTCATCAGGGGCATCAAGATCGGGGCGATCGGCGCGCTGGCGGGGCTGATCGCGCTCGTCGTCGCGGTGTTCGTGGCGATGCAGTCGCTGCCCGACTATGCCAGCCTCAAATCCTCCCCCAATGGCCAGATGATCCGCGTTCATGCCGCCGACGGCAGCGTGATCGTGTCGATCGGCCCCAGTTTCGGCCGCTGGCTGAATTATGACCAGATCCCCGAAGTGATGGTCGACGCGATGGTGTCGACCGAGGACAAGCGTTTCTATCACCATCCCGGCATCGACCCCATCGGCATGGCCCGCGCCGCCTGGTTCGCCATCGAAAATCGCGGCACCGGCCGGCGGATGCAGGGCGCGTCGACGATCACGCAACAGGTGACGCGCAACATCTTCCTCAACAACAGCTATACGTTCGGCCGCAAGGCGCGCGAGATGATCCTGGCGATGGCGATGGAGCGCAAATTCTCCAAGCGCCAGATCCTGGAGCTTTACCTCAACAAGGTCTATTTCGGTGGCGGCGCCTATGGCATTGACGCGGCCAGCCGCAAGTTTTTCGGCCATCCCGCAACCGCGCTCAACCTGCCCGAAGCCGCGATCATCGCGGGCCTTGTCAAGGCCCCGTCCAGCTATTCCCCCACCGCCGATGCCGATGCCGCCATCGGCCGCGCGGGCGTGGTGCTGGACCTGATGCGCGAAAATGGCGCGATCACCGCGTCGCAGCAGGCCGCCGCCGACATACGGGGCGTGAAGCTGGCGCCCGAACCGAAACAGAATTCCGTCCGCTATTTCACCGACTGGGCGTTGCCGCAGCTTGACGTGCTGATCGAGGAGCAGAGCGAGCCGCTGGAGGTTTACACCACCATCGACCTCGCCATGCAGCGGGCGGCGACGGCGGCGGTGCAGGCCAATGTGCCCGCCGGGGCGCAGGGCGCGCTGGTCAGCCTGGACCGCGACGGCGCGGTGCGGGCCATGGTCGGCGGTCTCGACTATGTGACGTCCAATTATAACCGCGCGACCACCGCCACGCGCCAGCCGGGTTCGGCATGGAAGCTGTTCGTCTATATGGCGGCGCTGGAGGGGGGCTATACCCCGGACACTGGCGTTACCGACAAGCCGGTCGACATCAACGGGTGGAAGCCGCGCAACAGTTCCGGGCGTTTTTCCGGCGACATCGACGTGCGAACCGCCTTTGCCTACTCCATCAACACCGTCGCCGCGCAACTGGGCGTGGAGGTCGGCTTTGCCACCATTGCCGACATGGCCCGCCGGTTCGGCATCACCACGCCCATCAACACCCACCCGTCGATGGTGCTGGGCACGTCGGACGTGCGCCTGATCGACATGACCCGCGCCTTCGCCTCCATCGCGCGCAAGGGCATCGCTGTCACCCCCTATGGCATTACCAAGGTGACGACCGCCGACGGGCGGTTGCTGTACGAGCATGAGGATGACACCAGCCGGGTGCTGGTCGCCCCCTGGGTCGCGGCGGGGATGACCGACCTCATGCAGACGGCGGTCAGCACCGGCACCGGCAAGGCGGCGCAGATTGGCCGCCCGGTGGCGGGCAAGACCGGCACCACCAGCAGCAACAAGGACGGCTGGTTCCTGGGCTTTTCCAGCGGCATCACCACGGGCGTGTGGATGGGCCGCGACGATGCCCGCGCCGTGCCCGTGCTTCAGGGCGGCCGCGCGCCCGCGCGCGCCTTCGCCGACTATATGAAGGTCGCCGTGGCCAAGCGGCCGGTCGAACAGTTCGAAACCGAAGTCACCCTGCCCGAATGGCAGCTGGAACCCGATGAGGAAGCCTATTTCGGCCAGCCCGACAATGGCATGGAGGGCGCCCCGGAAGGCGGCATGATGGTCGATGAAAACGGGATGCCGATCGACCGTTCGTCGCGCGACAATGGCGATGGCGAGGGCGAGGCGCCCGCGCGGATCGACCAGCAGTGGATCGACAATGTGCTGGGCCGGGGCCGGAACAACCAGCCGCCCCGCGATCCGGCGGCGCCGCAGCCATGACCGATCGTTCGCCCGCCGGGGATCGCCCCTTTGGCCCGGCGCTGGCGCTGGCCCTGCGCGGACGCTGTCCCGCCTGTGGCGAGGGGCGGATGTTCGCCTCTTTCCTGAAACCGGCGGCGGCTTGCGCCCATTGCGGCCAGCCCTGGAACGTCCATAGCGCCGACGATTTTCCCGCCTATCTCGTCATCCTGTTGCTGGGCCACATATTGGTCCCGCTGATGATAGAGGTGAATGCGGCGCTCGCCATCCCGCTGGGGGTGCAGGCGGCGTTATGGCCGGGGCTGGCGCTGGTGCTGGCGGTGGCGCTGATCCAACCGGCCAAGGGCGCGGTCATCGCCTTTCAATGGTCGCGCCGGATGCACGGATTCCGATAAAGCTATTCCGGCCGCTTCAGCGCGTTGCGCTCCATCGCCTCGCGCAGCGTCGCGTCGATTTCGCGGCGGCCTTCCGGGCCATGGGTGACGACCGTCGTGTCGCAGGTGGCGACGCACACGCCCTTTTGAAAGGCGGCGGAGGAAATGGTCCAGCTCGTCCGGCCGATATGGCCGATCGCGCAATGGATGTGGAACGGGTAGGGGAAGTGCGATTCCTCGACATAGTTCAGGGAAACCGCGGCCACCAGCCAGCGCACCCCCTGTTCCTGCGGGTGACGGCCCAGATGATGGTGGAACCGGATGCGGGCCGTTTCGAATATCGCGGAGATGGCGACATTGTTGACATGGCCCATAGTGTCGAGGTCACCGAAGCGCGTATCCAGCGTGGTGACGAAGGCATAGGCGTCGGGGTCCAGCCGCCAGGATTCGGGTTTGGCCATATCCTGTTTTTCTCCTCTGCCCCGGCTCTTACTCCCACAGGGCCATTATGCAACTCCATGCGGCGCGAAAGCCCCGCATATGCGACCTTTTTGACACAGGTTGCGGGGCATTTTTCACCCTAATTGCTGCGCGCGACGCCGCGCACATAATCGATGCGGATGCGGACCCAAGCGCCGATCTGCGGTCGCCCGCCGATGCGCGGCGGGATGACGCGGAATTGCCAGGCCGCCTGTCGCACCGCGCGGGCAAAGCCCGACCCCATGGGCGCTTCGCCGATCGCCCGGCAATTTTCGACGCGGTTGCCTTCCACCGTCTGGCACGCGACCATCCCCCAGCCATCGGGCGGCGCATTGGCGGGGATATAGGTGGACAGTTCGGCATCGGTCGGCCGCCTGAACCAGTCGGCGTTGAACAATGGCTCGCCGCCCGGCCCTTCGCCGGGGCCATAGGTGGCGGCGCTATCCCCGCCCGATGGTTTGCCCGGCGCGCCTTTGGACAGGGCGCGGATATCCGCCCCGGCGAAATCCTTGCTGCTGAGCACCAGAAAGGGGAGTTCCGGTTTGGCGGCGGGGGCTTCCTGCTCTGCGGGGGCCTTGGCCTTTTCCGGCGTCGGCGGCGCCTTGACGGTTTCCTTCTCCTCCGCCTTGTCCCGGCGGCTGTCATTCTGTCGCGCCGGTTCGGGCGACGGGTCCATCGAAAAGCTCACCGGCGTCCGGCTTTCCTTGCGCGGCTGGATGAGTTGCGGGTTGATGGCCAGCAACGCTAGCAGCAACAGGGCGTTGATCGCCACCGCCAGCAGCAGCGACGTCAGCCGCCGCCTTATCGTCCCCTGTCCATAACCTGAGATATGCGATCGCATGGGAAAGTCGTTCAGGCCTTTTCGGGTGCGGGACCGGCATGGAAGGACGTCGCCCGATTGACAGCGCCGTGCTTCAGGGCAAAATAGAACAAAACGGGAACATATCAATGAACGAGTCGGCGCTCTCCCTGGCCGCGTTGCGGCGCACCATAGCCGCCCTGGACCGGGGCAGGCCAGCCGGAATCGGCGGACGATTCGCCACGGGTCATGCCGGGCTGGATCGCGCGCTGGGCGGCGGCCTCGCGCGCGGGCGGGTGCATGAACTTTGCTGCGCGGCGGGCGACGTTGGGGCGGGTGCGGCGATGGCGTTGCTGCTCGCCCGGCTGGCGGGAGAGGGCGCTGCCGCCGATGCGCCGATATTGTGGCTGCGCGGCGCGGGCGCGGCGCGGACATGCGGCCTGCCCTATGGTCCCGGCCTTGCCGCCATGGGGGTCGATCCCGCCCGGTTGCTGCTGGGCATGATGGACGATGAGGCGATGTTGTTGCAGGCGGCGCTCGACGCGCTGCGCTGTTCCGGTCTGGCCGCGCTGGTGGTGGAGGCGCACGGGGCGCAGCGTCGGCTCAATCTGACCGCCAGCCGCCGTCTGGCGCTGGCGGCGGAGGAGTCGGGCGTCACTGCCCTGCTGTTGCTGGTCGACGCGCCGGTGACGGCCAGCGCGGCGGAAAGCCGGTGGCGCGTCGCCGCCGCGCCTTCGCCGTCTCTGGCGGGGTCGGCGCCGGACTGGATACCGGGAGCCGCTGCGTTCGACATGGCCCTGCTGCGCCGCCGCGCCGGGCCGGACGGCATGGAATGGCGGCTGGTGTGGAACGGGGAAAGGGGCGTTTTCGAGGAAGAAAGCCATGAACGCGATGACCTTGGACATGGGCATGGGGAACATGGACGCGGGGGACATGGAGGAGACGGACATGGCGGCGAGCGAGCGCCGCTATCTGGCGCTCGCCTTCCCCTTCCTGCCGGTCGACCGGCTGCGGATCGCGCGGCCTGACCTGTGGAAAGCGGACGGCGACGGCCCGGCGGTGATCGCCGAGCCGGTGCGCGGGGCCATGCGCCTTTGCGCGCTGGACGCCGACGCGCTGGCGCTGGGGTTGACGCCGGGCATGACGCTGGCCGATGCGCGCGCCCGCGTGCCCGAACTGCGCCTGTTCGACGCCGATCCCCATGCCGACCAGGACTGGCTGGAGAGGCTGTGCGACGGTTGCGCCCGCTATACGCCGGTCGCCGCCATCGACCATCCCGACGGGCTGATGCTCGACATCACCGGCTGCGGCCATTTATGGGGTGGGGAGGAGGCGCTGGCCCGCGCCGCCGCCGACCGGCTGGAGCGGCACGGGATGCGGGTGCGCCACGCCATCGCCGCCACGGCGGAGGCCGCCCATGCGCTCGCCCGCTTCCCCGCCGCGCCCGCGCCCGATGAAGGGGCCGCCATTCGCCGCCTGCCGGTGGAGGCGCTGGGGCTGGAGCCGGAGAGCGCGGTCGCGCTGCGCCGGGCGGGGCTGCGCCATATCGGCGATCTTGCCGCCCGTCCCGCCGCCATGCTGGCCGCCCGTTTCGGGGAGGAGGCGGTGGATGCGCTCCATCGCCTGCTGGGGCTGGCCAGCCGCCCGCTCGCCCCGCGTCGCCCGCTGGCCGCCGTCATGGTCGAGCGCCGCTTCGCCGAACCGATGGCCAGCACTGCCCATGCGCTCAAGACCCTGAACGACATGGCGGCGGAGGCGGGCGAGCGGCTCGCTGAACGCGGGCAGGGCGGCCGCCGGTTCGAGGCGACCTTTTTCCGCACCGATGGCCATGCCTTTCCCCTGCGCGTCGAAACCAGCCTGCCGGTGCGCGACGCGCCCGCGATCATGCGGCTGGTGGAGGAGCGGATAGAGACGCTGTCCGATCCGCTCGACCCCGGATTCGGCTTTGACATGCTGCGTCTGGCGGTGCCGCGCGCCGAACCCATGGCCGCCACCCAACTGGCGCTGGAAGGGGGGGAGGCGCGCCGTGGCGCGGACGATGTCGCCGCGCTGGTCGACCGGCTGACGATCCGCGCCGGGCGCGCGCAGGTGCAGCGGCTGGCGCCGGGCGACAGCCATATTCCCGAACAGGCGCAACTTGCCCTGCCTGCGCTGGACGCCGCCGCGCCCGCGCCATGGCCGGTGCGCGGGGAGCAGGGCGATCCGCCGATGCGCCCCATCCACCTGTTCGATCCGCCCCAGGGCATAGAGGTGGTGGCGCAGGCGCCCGATGGCCCGCCCCACCGTTTCCGCTGGCGTCGCGCGCTGCACGACATCGTCCGTTATGAAGGGCCCGAACGGATCGCCCCCGAATGGTGGCGCGCGGCCGCTGGCGCGCTGAGCGGCGACAGCACCGGCCGCACCCGCGACTATTACCGGGTGGAGGATGCGCGCGGCCGCCGTTACTGGATTTTCCGCGACGGCCTTTACGGGCGGGAAGCGACCCATCCGCGCTGGTATCTCCACGGCCTGTTCGCATGAGCGGCCGCCGCCGCAAGGGGCCGGACCCGACCCGGCCAGGATCGGGCGACCCGCGCGAGCGCCGCCGCGACGATGCCATGCGGCTGGCTGCATCCGGCTCCGCAAATGGGGCGGCTCTGGCCGAACCGCCCTTTGCCGAACTGATCGCCGCCACCCGCTTTTCCTTTCTGCGCGGCGCATCCCATCCGGCGGAGATGGTCGGCCGCGCCGCCGAACTGGGGCTGGCGGGCATTGGCATCGCTGATCGCAACACGGTGGCGGGCGTGGTGCGCGCCCATGTCGCCCGGCGTGAAGCGATAAAGGCGGCGATGCAGGCGGGCCTGGACGTCGAGGCTATCCCCCGGCTGATCGTCGGCGCGCGGCTCGTCTTTGCCGACGGCACGCCCGACATCGTCGCCTATCCCGCCGGTCGCCGGGGCTGGGGCGAACTCACAAAGCTGCTGACGGTCGGCAATCTGCGCTCGGTGAAGGGCGACTGCATCCTTCATTATGACGACCTGACGGCCTATGCTGACGATCTTCTGCTGATCGTCCTGCCCGATGGCACGGCGACCGCCCAGACCGCGCATCGCAACCCGGTCGATTATGAAGCGGCCGACCGGCTCCCGCCCGAAGCGATCAGGCAGGGGCATTTGAGCCTCGTCCCGCCGCCGCGCCCCGCCGACCTCTCCTCGCTGCTGACGCGCCTGCTGCGGATCGCGCCGGGGCGGGTGTGGCTCGCTGCGCCGCTGCGCCGCGACGGCCGCGACGCCCGGCGGTTGGCGGAACTGGATGCGCTCTCCGTCAGCACCGGCGCGCCGCTGATCGCCACGGCCGACGCGCTTTATGCCGTGGCGGAGGACCGCCCGGTGCAGGACATCCTCACCTGCATTCGCACCGGGAAGACCATCGGCACCGCCGGTCGCGCGCTGGAGGCCCATGCCGAACGCCATATTCACGCCCCGGCGGAGATGGCGCGCCTCTATGCCGCCTGCCCGCGCGCGGTGGCGGAGACCGTGCGCTTCCTTGATCGCGTCGGCTTCTCGCTCGACCAGTTGCGCTATGAATATCCCGACGAACCCGTGCCCGAAGGGTGGACCGCCCAGCAATGGCTGGAGGAACTGACGGTCAGCGCCGCCCATGCCCGTTACGGCCCGCGCATCCCCCCGGCGGTGCAGGCCTTGCTGGACGAGGAATTCGCCCTGATCCGCGCCCGCGGCTATGCGCCCTATTTCCTGACCGTCTACGACATCGTCGCCTTTGCCCGGATGCAGGGGATTTTGTGTCAGGGGCGGGGTTCTGCCGCCAATTCGATGGTCTGTTTCCTGCTGGGCGTCACATCGGTCGATCCGCAGCGGCACGACCTGCTCTTTTCCCGTTTCGTGTCGGAGGAACGCGACGAGCCGCCCGACATCGACGTCGATTTCGAACATGAGCGGCGCGAGGAGGTGATGCAATATATCTATGAGCGTTACGGCCGCCACCGCGCGGGCATCGCCGCCACCGTCATCCATTTCCGCACGCGCGGGGCGGTGCGCGAAGTGGCGAAGGCGCTGGGGATGAGCGCCGACATCGCCGACCGCATGGTCGGCACCGTGTGGGGCAGCTATTCGGGCGAAGGGGCCGACCGGCGGATCGCGGAGGCCGGGTTCGACCTTGCCAATCCCGAAATCGCCCGGCTGCACACGCTGGTCGCCCGCCTGCTCGCCAGCCCCTTTCCCCGGCATCTGTCGCAGCATGTCGGCGGTTTCGTCCTCACCCGCGGGCGGCTCGACGAAACCGTGCCGCTGCATCATGGCGGCATGGACGGGCGCAGCTTCATCGAATGGGACAAGGATGACATCGACGCGCTGGGTTTGATGAAGGTCGACATATTGGCGCTGGGGATGCTCAGTTGCATCCGCAAGGCGTTCGACCTGATGCGCGCCCAAGGGCTGGGCGATCATCATCTGACCGTCGACATCGACGCTGACGACGCCGCCGTTTACGACATGCTGTGCCGGGGCGACAGCATCGGGGTGTTCCAGGTGGAAAGCCGCGCCCAGATCAACATGCTGCCGCGCCTGCGCCCGCGCAATCTCTATGACCTGACCATCCAGGTGGCGATCGTGCGGCCCGGCCCGATCGAAGGCGACATGGTCCACCCCTATCTCCGTCGCCGGTCGGGGGAGGAACCGGTCGTCTTTCCCGCGCCCGCGCCCGATCATGGCCCGCCCGATGAACTCAAGCGCCTGCTCGGCAAGACCTGTGGCGTTCCGCTGTTTCAGGAACAGGCGATGAAGCTCGCCATCACCGCCGCGCGCTTTACCGATGTGGAGGCGAACCAGTTGCGCCGCGCCATGGCGACCTTCCGCAACCTCGGCACGATCCATCATTTCCGCGACAAGCTGGTCGATGGCATGATGACGCGCGGTTATGAACGCGACTTTGCCGAGCGTTGCTTCCGCCAGATCGAGGGGTTTGGCAGCTATGGCTTCCCCGAAAGCCACGCTTTGTCCTTTGCCCGGCTGGTCTATATTTCCGCCTGGATCAAATGCCATCAGCCCGCGATCTTCGCCTGTGCGTTGCTCAATGCCCAGCCCATGGGCTTTTACGCCCCGGCGCAGATCGTGCGCGACGCGCGCGAACATGGCGTCACCGTCCATGGCCCCGACGTCAACGCCAGCCATTGGGACAATAGTCTGGAGCCGCTGGCCCGCGCCCGCCATGCCGCGCGCGGCGAAGGCGAAGGGCGCGCGCTGGCGCTGCGCATCGGCCTGCGCCAGATTGACGGCTTTCGGGAGGATTGGGCGCGGCAACTGGTCGCCGCCCGCGCCGCCGCGCCCTTTGCCGACATGGAGGATATGGCCCGTCGCGCGCACCTGCCCGCGCGCGCGCTGCGCCTGCTGGCCGATGCCGACGCCTGCCGCTCGCTGGGGCGGGACAGGCGCGCCGCCCTGTGGGAAGCGCGGCGCACGCCGACCGGGGAACTGCCCCTGTTCGCCGCCGCCCGCGCCCGCGAACTGGGGGAGGAGGCGGACGCGATGCTGCCCGCCATGCCGCTGAGCGAAGAGGTCGCCACCGATTATCAGGTCACGCGCCTGTCCCTGAAAGGCCATCCGATGCAGTTCCTGCGCCCGCTCTTCACGGCGGAGGGCGTATTGAGCTGCGCGCAGACGGTCGCCGCGAAAAATGGCGCGCGGGTCCGCACCGCCGGGGTGGTGCTGGTGCGTCAGCGGCCGGGCAAGGGCAACGCCATCTTCATCACGCTGGAGGATGAAAGCGGCATCGCCAATGTCCTGCTGTGGGCGCGCCTGTTCGAAAACCAGCGCCGCCCGGTCATGGCCAGCCGCCTGATGCTGGTGGAGGGGGAGGTTCAGCGGAGCAAGGAAGGGGTCGTCCACCTGATGGCCAGCCGAATTGTCGACCGCAGCGCCGATCTGGCCCGGTTGCACGAAGCGCATGCGGGTGTCGATTCGGGTCAGGTTGCGCCCGAATCACCCCCGAACATGGGTGCGCGGCACCCTCGCAACGTGCGAATCCTGCCCCGCTCGCGTGATTTTCACTGATTCGAATCGCCATTTTCCCTTACGGAAAGCGTGAATCGCCTTTCAACTTGCAGTTTTTGCAATCGCCCTGCGATTTTTCGCAGTTGCAGCAATGGCGGATTTCCAACACATAGAGCGTGCCTTTCAGGCATCCTCTCCTAAAACTTTCACGGCCGGTCTCTGACCGGCCTTTTTTTTATCGTCGCGACTCGCTAAGGCTGATCGCGCAAACGCAGCGCCATATAAAATCATGGGAGAGATGCCGCCGGGAAGACCGGCAAGGCGATGCGAATGCAACGGGGGATCGAGCCTGTCGGGTGACGCTGGCTCTCCCCCTTTCGCTTCTTTTTTAAAGACATGGGAAAGGCGACAGGAGCAGCCCTTTGGCCTAAGCGATAGCCATGCCCACCATCGCCCTGCTTTTCCTGTCGAACATCTTCATGACCATCGCCTGGTACTGGCACCTTAAGGGCGGCGCGACCAAGCCGTTGCTGGTGGTCATCCTCATCAGTTGGGGCATCGCCTTCATCGAATATTGCCTGGCGGTGCCGGCCAACCGCATCGGCTATGCCCATGGCTGGAGCGGCGGCCAGCTCAAGGTCGCGCAGGAAGCCATCGCCATCCTCGTCTTCGGTCTGTTCATGGTGCTGGTGTTGAAAGAGCCGCTCACCTGGCGTCATCTGGGCGCCTTTGCCTGCCTGATGGGGGCGGTCGCCTTCATCTTCGCGGGGAAATGAGCGTCCGCCTTTGCCGGGCATAGCGCCGCCGCAGCCATATGCTGATCGCCAGCAAGGGCGCCGACGCGCAGGCCGCCACCATGCCCAGGAACAGCGGCGACCATCCCCACAGGCTGTGTACGCCCCATGCGCCGGGCGCCAGCATCAGCAGCAGGCCGATGGTCAACAGCCACAGCCCCCAGCGGCGCGGCCGCACCGCCACCATCCGCAATTCATGCCGCAACGCCTTGCGCGCCGCCTTGCTTTCGGGGTCATGCTCGTCCACGCCCCCCTTCTCGATGCTCCGCGCGTCGCTGTCCAGTGTTCCGCCCGTGCTTTAGGTCAAACCATTGTCCAGCGGTCGAAACAGGCGGCCTGCCCGTGCAGCGTCCCGTTGTCGTCGATCAGGTTCCACACGATCGCCTGTTCGATGCGAAAGCGTCGCGCGCGAGCGGAAATCCGCACGCCGCGATAATCGTCGATGAAACCATGGTCGCGCACCCGGTCGAGCAGCGCCTGCCGTTCCTCGCGCAGCGGCGCCTCCGCCGACAGGCGCGAGGGCATGGCGGTGAAGGTCGCGACGTCGCATTCGAAGCGGGCGAGCGCGACGCGGTTGCCGAAGAAGAAGATCGGGTCCGCCTCCACGCCATGGGCGACGATGGCGCAGGGGGCGTTCCACAGCGCCGCCACCGGATCGCGCCCCGCATCGACCAGCGGCCGTCCCAGCAACCGGGCGAAGCTGTCGGCGATCAGCGCGATCCGCCCGGCGGTGTTGCGATAGAGGGCGGGCGCATCGTCCATCCGCCGTTCATGGCCGGGCCACACCCATGGCGCAAGCCGCAGGCGGCTAGAGCATTTTCACTATGAGCGAAAATGCTCCTGTTTTTGATTGCCGCATTTTCCGAGCCGATGACCGGATACGGTCATCTTGAAAATGCTCTAAGTATTCATCCCTGTGGACCCCTGCCCGATCCTGCGCCATGCTCGCCGCAAAAGGGGATTTTGGGGAGATGATCATGGAAGGATTGGCCAACGCACCGGCATGGACCGCCCTGTTGCTGGGGCTGGCGGCGCTGTCCGTCGGGGTGGGGGCGCTGCGGCAACCCGACACATGGCAGGTGATGGTGCGTGAGATCGTCGCGTCGCCGACCCTGCAATTCCTGTCGGGGATGCTGGAAATGATGGTCGGCGCGGCGGTCTATTTCCTCAACCCCTGGCTCCCCGACGACATATTGGCCTGCGTGATGAAGGCGCTGGGCGGCCTGATGATGATAGAGGCGCTGGTCATCCTGGGCTTTTGCGACATTTATTCGCAATTCTGGGTCAAATGCCTGACCCACATGCATCGCGGCTGGTCCATCTTCACGACCCTGGTTGGCGCGGTGCTGGTCGTGGCGGGGATGATGAGTTTTCATTGAGCGGTGAAGGGAGCGTCCGCGCTCCGTCATCCCGGCCGAAGAGCCGGGATCCCGCTGCCGATCAGAATGGCCATAATTTGAGGATTGCCTCGATCAAGCGAGCCACAGCAGGGTTGTTGCCATAAGCAATGACGGCATAATTTGTGAGCGCCTCGGCATTGTCCTTGATGAAATCCAGAACAGGCCGATAAATCTGCGTAACGCCCGTTAAATCTGAGATGATCGTCGCACCAACGGCGCCTTCGATGCCTACGCGCACAGACTTGCCGCTCTTGTTCAGTTCATTGAGCGCGCGCTTCCCGCCCGACAGCAGCGCCGCGAACCAGTTGCGCCGCACCCGGCTTGCCTGATCGGCCGCCTGATCGGCATAGGGGTCGCCGGGCGGCAGGGTTTCGGCTTCGGTTTCCGCCTTCAGATCGTCGAGCGCGCGGGCGGTCGCCACATCGGGCGCGCGCAGGGCGGCTTCCACCAGCGGTTTTGCCGCCGCCCTTTCGACATCGGCCCTCGCCCGTTCCTGCGCGGCGACCCTGCGCTCGTCCAGCGTCCGCAAGCCGTCATCGCCAAAGGCGAAGAGGTTATAAAGGTCGATCAGCCCGCCCAGCATCTCGCCCACCATCGGGTCCAGCCTGGCGTCGTCGGGCTCCCGGCTGTCGGCCACCAGCCGGTGGGCGCGATGGATGCGGCGCAGCGCATTGCCGTCGCGCCAGACAAGATAGGCTTCGGCCTGTTCGAACGCTTCGGGCAAGGACGCAAGGAAGCGGTCGAGCGCACGGCGCAGGCGTCCGCCAAGCCTTTGCCCCTCCTCCGCCAGTTCCTGCGCCGCTTCGCGAATGTCGGCATAGTTGCGCCGCTGGTCCGGCGCATCGCGCAGATGCTGCTGATCGCTGGCGGGCAGCCGGTCGACCTGGCCCGCATCGTTCAGGTCATAGGCGGTCGCGCCATCCTCCTGCTCGGGCAAAGGCAATTCAGCCGCCGCCCGCGCCTCGTCGATCCATCCTTGCAGCGTGGTGTTCACATGGTGCGCGCCCTTGCCCCAGAAATCCTCATCCGTGGCGTCCGCGAGGCGGGCGAGGATGGCTTTGTCTTCCTTGCGGTTGATGTCGCCGGGAATGTCGAAAGCGGCATCCAGGCCATCAACCCGGCGCAGGTACCAGTCTGTCCAGACTTGGAAGCTGGGATCGTGGTCAAGCAGAGCACCGCTTCTTCTATCCAGCGCTCTGGCCCATACGTCGGGCGCCGGGCTGAGCCAAAGCGGGAGACCGTTCATCGCATGCGCTGCTCCGTTCATGTCCGTCCGCTTCGTCAGCCGATCACAATCGGCGTCCACGGCTTTCCAGAATTTGGCGTCGGCTTTGACGGACGTAGCGTTGGCGGCTGCGATTGCAGCTCGGGCGGTGGCGTTGGCAGTGGCGGTGATGGCAGCGGCATTGGCGGCTGCGGCGATGGTGGCGCGAGCGTCGGCGTTGGCTGCTGCAGCGTTGGCGGCTGCGGTCGCGTTGGCTGCGGCTTTGGCGGCGGCGGAGACGATATCATAGGTGGGAAAATTGCGCGCCGCCCATGATATTGCGGTAGCTCGGAAGAGAGCGAGCGCGAAGCGATCCGTTAGCCCATCGCGGCCGGGTATCACACCCAGCCCGAACGGCAGGGCCCGCAACGCCGCGCGCGCAGCAATGACCTGCGCCCATTCGCGCGGCTTGTCCTTAAGCCACGCTTCCAGTTCTTCGCGCGATCCAATCCCCGCCATCCCCCCACTATCGCCCACCCGTCGCCCTCGCACAAGCGCGCCTCCTCATCGCCCCCACGCAAAAGCATTTGCCCCCGCCCGCCGACTTCCCTATCTTCCCCCCATTCCCCGGGGAGCCATGTGGCTGAGAGGCGGGCGTTACGCCCCGCGACCCGCTGAACCTGAACCGACTAATATCGGCGGAGGGAGGGTTTTGGTCGCGGCAGGCGCCGCACAGGACCGACGCCATGCCCTGCGCCGCGATGGAGAGCATGATGGCCGATATTCCCGCCCGTACCGAGATGCCCGACGCCGGAGGCGTTATCGGCCGGGAGGCCGCAATGAACGTCACCACTGGTCCGATCCGGGGCAGCCGCAAGATTCATGTCGGTCCCCTGAACGTCGCCATGCGCGAAATCGCGCTGGAGCCGGGCAGCGGCGAAGCGCCGGTGCGAGTCTATGACACGTCCGGTCCCTACACCGACCCGAACGCGCAGATCGACATCATGGCGGGCCTGCCGAAACTGCGCCGCGACTGGATCGTGGCGCGCGGCGATGTCGAGGATTATGACGCGCGGGAAATAAAGCCCGAAGACAATGGCATGAAGGGCCCCGACCGCAGCGGCGGCGTTGCCCGCTTCCCCGCCGCCGCCCGCCGCCCGCTGCGCGCGAAGGCAGGCGCGAACGTCAGCCAGATGCACTATGCCCGCCGCGGTATCATCACGCCCGAAATGGAATATGTGGCGGAGCGCGAGAATCTGGGCCGCGCGCGCCTTGCCGAATATGTCCGCGACGGGCAGGACTGGGGCGCGGAAATCCCCGATTATGTGACGCCGGAATTCGTGCGCGATGAAGTCGCGCGCGGCCGCGCCATCATCCCGTCCAACATCAACCACCCCGAAAGCGAGCCGATGGCGATCGGCCGCAATTTCCTGGTCAAGATCAACGCCAATATCGGCAATTCGGCTGTCGCCTCCGACGTGGCGAGCGAGGTCGACAAGCTGGTCTGGTCGATCCGCTGGGGCGCGGACACGGTGATGGACCTGTCCACCGGCCGCAATATCCACGACACGCGCGAATGGATCATCCGCAATTCGCCCGTCCCCATCGGCACCGTGCCCATTTATCAGGCGCTGGAAAAGGTCGGCGGCATCGCCGAGGAACTGACCTGGGAAATTTTCCGCGACACGCTGATCGAGCAGGCCGAGCAGGGCGTCGACTATTTCACCATCCATGCGGGCGTGCGCCTGCCCTATATTCCGCTGACGGCGAAGCGCGTCACCGGCATCGTGTCGCGCGGCGGCTCCATCATGGCGAAATGGTGCCTGGCCCATCACAAGGAATCGTTCCTCTACGAGCGGTTCGACGAAATCACCGAGATCATGAAGGCCTATGACATCGCCTATTCGCTGGGCGACGGCCTGCGCCCCGGCTCCATCGCCGACGCCAATGACGAGGCGCAGTTCGCCGAACTCTACACGCTGGGCGAACTGACCAAGCGCGCCTGGGAACAGGATGTGCAGGTGATGATCGAAGGGCCGGGCCATGTGCCCATGCACAAGATCAAGCAGAATATGGACAAGCAGTTGGAGGCGTGCGGGGAAGCGCCCTTCTATACATTGGGGCCGCTCACGACCGATATTGCGCCGGGTTACGACCATATCACCAGCGGCATCGGCGCGGCGATGATCGGCTGGTATGGCACGGCGATGCTTTGCTATGTCACGCCCAAGGAGCATCTGGGCCTGCCCGACCGCGATGACGTGAAGGTGGGCGTAGTGACCTACAAGCTGGCCGCCCACGCCGCCGACCTGGCGAAGGGCCATCCGGCGGCGAAGGTGCGCGACGACGCCCTGTCCCGCGCCCGCTTCGAATTCCGCTGGCGCGACCAGTTCAACCTGTCGCTGGACCCCGACACGGCCGAGCAATATCACGACCAGACTTTGCCTGCGGAGGGCGCGAAGACCGCCCATTTCTGCTCCATGTGCGGCCCCAAATTCTGCTCGATGAAGATCACGCAGGAGGTGAGGGACTTTGCGGCGAAACAGAATCAGGAAAGCACCGGCTTCATCGCCGCCGAAGAGGCCGAGAAGGGCATGGCCGAGATGAGCAAGCTCTACAATGAGAGCGGGCGGGAACTGTATATGGGTGCGGGTGATAGGGAGCGGGATTGATATTTTGGGGTGGGAGGATGCTTATGCCTTCCACCTTTGCCACAGGTCCAGGAATGAGTCGAACAGCCCTTCTATCGCGATTAAGTGTGCCAACATGGCGCTGAATGGATTGAATGACGAAGCTGTTTTGTCTATATTGAAGCGGCCGGGAGTGCGTCACTTAGCACGTTGAGGCTATGGCCTCACCCGGCGTCAATCCAAAATCTGGCCTTGCCAACCGCGCTTTGGAAAACGGGCTATCCCGTAACCATCAATCCTCCCTTGAGGGGAGGATCGGAATGATGTCCGCAATTTATCAAACCATGTGCGATCATTATGGGCTTGCGCACGCCAAGTAGCACCTGCTACCATGTCAACAAGTTGTATGCCAACACTTAAATGGGATGGTGCGAAGAATAAGCCTTCAATAAAATTTTTGTATTGCGATGTATATTGACCAGATTCGCGAATAAGTCTTTCATGCCTATGACGCATGCTATCATCGTCGCCTTTTCCTCGGTGATCTGCTACAATCATGCCGAATGTATCTCTGCCGCTCGCGCGCGTTATGTCCTGAAGAAGATATTGAAATCTTTCAGTTACAGGTTTATATGTCTTGAAATATAAATCGTCTTGCGAATTTACGTTTCCGAGTCCATACGCGGTAGGGGATTCACTCACACACGCAATTATCTTGCATGATTTTGTTTCCGTTATGATTGAGAAAATGTCATTTCGGAAATTATTTCGTCGGTCTTGTTCCCAATCTTTCATGGGATTTTCGGGATCATGATTGTTTGGTGCAAAGAATCGCCATTTTACTTCGCCACGGTACTGCAAACGCAGCTTCAAACCACTCAACTTATCGTTCATTCCCTGCCAGCGGTCCTCTGGAATAACCAAGCCTGCAATAACGAAATATGATTGATCGTTGTTCGTTGGTTTTGGAGGCGTTCCGCTTTCATCGATGAAAAGGAGATGCATTTGTTCAATTTACACTGTCAGTGCATGAAGTCCAATAATGATACCGGCACTGCGCCACTTCCAGCGCCTGTGCATCGCCCGTGCCGCTGACCCTGTAGACCAGCCGATGTTCCTGATTGATCCGCCGCGACCACCAGCCTGACAAATTGCCGCCGAGCGGTTCGGGCTTGCCGGTGCCGCGAAACGGATCGCGCATGCACTCTTTCAGCAGGGCATTGACCCGCGCGATCATCTTCGCGTCCGTGTCCTGCCAATGAAGATAGTCTTCCCACGCCGTGGACCAGAAGACGATCTTCACGGTTCGATCAGCTCATGCTCCTCGCCGCCGCCGGCTTCCAGTCCGCGAACGGCTTCCAAAAGGCGCTCCGCATTGCGGGGGGAGGCCATCAGGTGGATGGTTTCCTGCATCCCTTCCCATTCGCTCTGGGCAATCATCACCACGCCCTCGCCCTTGGGGCGCACGATCTGGATCGGCGCCTTGTCTGCGACAACGCGGTCGAGGACGGCCTTCAGATTGGCGCGGGTTTCGGAAACGCTGACAGTTTGCATGGCTTATTCGTACATAAATTTGTACAAATTGACAAGGGCGATCACCCCTTCCTTCGCGCCGTCAGCAGATAGTTGATCGCCTTGTTGTCACTGAGCGTGAAGCCGGTGCGCGGGTCGAAGCTGAGGCCGCTGCTGTCGGTCACCTCCATCCCCGCCGCGTCGAGCAGCGCGGTCAGTTCTTCGGGCGTGATGAACTTGCCCCAGTCATGCGTCCCCCTGGGGATGCCGCCGACGCTTTCGCCGATGGTGATCATGGCGATGCGCGACATGGGCGTGCGGTTGGGGGTGGAGAGGATCATCAGGCCATCGGGCGCCAGCTTGTCCGCCAGCGCGCGCACGAAAGCGGCGGGGTCGGCGACATGCTCGATCACCTCCATCGACGTCACCAGGTCAAATCCGTCCTCGGCCAGTTCCTCGACCGGAGTCGCGCGATAATCGATGGCGATCCCCTGCGTCGCGGCATGGGCCTGCGCCGCCGCGATATTTTCGGGCGCCGCGTCCAGCCCCGTCACCGCCGCGCCCAGCCGCGCCAGCGGTTCGGCGAGCAACCCCGCGCCGCACCCCACGTCAAGCACGCGCTTGCCGCGCAAGGGCCGGAATCCATGCTCGCTCCCCGGCCAGCGCGCGTCGATCGCCGCGCGGATGTAGGACAGCCGCGCCGGATTGAGCTTGTGCAGCATCGCGCTGCTGCCCCTGGGATCCCACCACTCCGCCGCCATCGCGCCAAAATGCGCGGCTTCCTTCGGGTCGATGGTGGCGGGGGCTGAGGGGGTCATGGTCGCTTTCTTTCCTGGCAATCGTGGTCTTTAGCAGGATGGCCAACGCAAACCAATGCGCCACGCCGCCCGCGCCCGCGCGGATTGCTTGCCATATCCGCCGCTGCTGCTAATAGGAGCGCCGTTTTTGTCCACTGGCGACATAATCTTTCACGGCAACGGCAGGGTTCGGCACGGAAATGGCGCGCATCGTAATGAAATTCGGCGGCACCTCCATGGCGGGGATGGAGCGGATTCGCAACGTGGCCGCGCGCGTCAAATATGTGGTGGATCAGGGGCATGAGGTCGCCGTCGTCGTTTCCGCCATGGCGGGCGAGACAGACCGGCTGGTCGGCTTCTGCAAGGAAGCCTCGCCGCTTTACGATCCGGCCGAATATGATGTCGTCGTCGCCGCTGGCGAGCAGGTGACGAGCGGCCTGCTGGCGATGACGCTCAAGGCCATGGGCGTCGACGCGCGCAGCTGGCTGGGCTGGCAATTGCCTATCCGCACGGTGGAGGCTCATGCCAAGGCGCGGATCGAAAGTATCGACACCGGCGCGTTGGTCGCCGCGATGCAGGCGGGGCAGGTCGCCGTCATCCCCGGTTTTCAGGGCATGATGGCCGATCAGCGCGTTTCCACCCTGGGCCGGGGCGGCTCGGATACATCGGCGGTCGCGGTGGCGGCGGCGGTGAAGGCGGACCGCTGCGACATCTATACCGACGTCGACGGCGTCTACACCACTGACCCGCGCATCGTGGCGCGCGCGCGCAAGCTCGACCTCGTCACCTATGAGGAAATGCTGGAACTGGCCTCGGTCGGCGCCAAGGTGCTCCAGACCCGTTCGGTCGGCCTCGCCATGAAGGAAAGCGTGGTCGTTCAGGTATTGTCCTCCTTCGATGATCCCACCCAGGATGACCTGCCCGGCACGCTGATCGTCAGCGACGCGGAACTGGAAGCCAAGCTCAAGGACAGCAAGATGGAACGTCAGCTCATCACCGGTATCGCCCATGACAAGAATGAGGCGAAGATCATCGTCACCCGCGTGCCCGACAGGCCGGGCGCCGTCGCCAGCATCTTCACGCCGCTGGCCGACGCCGCGATCAACGTCGACATGATCATCCAGAATGACAGTAAGGAGAAGGAAGAGACCGACGTCACCTTCACCGTGCCGCGCGCGGACCTCGCCCGCAGCGTCGACATTCTCGAAGCGCGCAAGGACGCCATCGGTTTCCGCCGCATCATCACCGACGCCGAAGTCGCCAAGATCAGCGTTGTCGGCGTGGGCATGCGCAGCCATGCGGGCGTCGCCGCCACCATGTTCAAGACGCTCGCCGACCGCGGCATCAATATCGAAGCGATCTCGACTAGCGAGATCAAGGTTTCGGTGCTGATCGACGAGGACGAAACCGAACTGGCCGTGCGCGTGCTGCACACGGCCTATGGCCTCGACGCGCCGGCGGCTTGATCGCTATTTGGCTGATGCTAGGCTGCAAATGCCACTTTTCTGCGCTTCCGGTGCTCACGTGCTTTAAGCACGCTGCGCGCCGATTCTCAAAAAGCGACATTTTCGCCTCGGCCTGAGCCAAATATCGACCAAGCCGGCTTCCCTCTTTACTTCAATCGTCATCCCCGCGAAGGCGGGGATCCATCTCCGGGCGTCCCGTTCGGAGATGCTTTTTTGATTCTCGAAGGCTTACGACAGATGACTACCGCCAAACTCGCTTCCCTGATGGCCCGCGGCGCCGAATTTCTGGGCTGCGACACCGCCATTCTCTGCGGGGCGATGAGCTGGGTGAGCGAGCGCCATCTGGTGTCGGCCATGTCCAATGCGGGCGGTTTCGGCGTCATCGCCTGCGGCGCGATGACGCCCGCGCTGCTGGACGCGGAAATCGCGGCGACGAAGGCGCTGACCGACAGGCCGTTCGGCGTCAACCTCATCACCATGCACCCGCAGTTGTTCGAACTGATCGAGATATGCGCGAAGCATGATGTCGGTCATGTCGTGCTGGCCGGCGGCCTGCCGCCCAAGGGCAGCATAGAGGCGATCAAGGCGCCGAGAGAGGGCAAGGCGGGCGCAAAGCTGATCTGCTTCGCCCCGGCGCTGGCGCTGGCGAAGAAGCTGGCGCGGTCGGGAGTCGACGCGCTGGTTATCGAGGGGATGGAGGCGGGCGGCCATATCGGCCCGGTGGCGACCAGCGTGCTGGCGCAGGAAATCCTGCCCGAAATGGCGCAGCTTCTGCCGGTGTTCGTGGCGGGCGGCATCGGCCGGGGCGAGGCGATCGCCGCCTATCTGGAAATGGGCGCGGCGGGGGTTCAACTGGGCACGCGCTTTGCTTGCGCGAGCGAGAGCATCGCCCACCCGGCGTTCAAGAAGGCGTTTTTCCGCGCCTCCGCCCGCGATGCGGTGGCGAGTGTGCAGATCGACCCGCGTCTGCCGGTCATCCCCGTGCGCGCGCTCAGGAACGCGGGCACCGAAGCCTTTACCGCCAAGCAGCGCGAAGTCGCCAACCTGCTGGACGGCGGCGTGGTCGACATGGGCGAAGCGCAGTTGCAGATCGAACATTACTGGGCCGGCGCGCTGCGCAAGGCGGTGATCGACGGCGATGTCGAAGGCGGATCGCTGATGGCGGGCCAGTCGGTCGGCATGGTGACGAAGGAAGAGCCGGTTGCGGCCATCATCGCGGAACTGATGGAGCAGGCGGCCGCCGCGCTGGAGCGTCGGGCTGTCTGATCCGGTTTGCGTTGCAGCAAACAGCTATTCCCTTGTCGCGCCGGTCAGGGCATTAACGATGTCTGCCTGACCGGAGACCATTGATGCGTGCCTTTCGTCGCCTGTTTCTGTTGCCGCCGCTCGCCTGCGCGCTCGCGCTGGCCGGTTGTGCAGTGAAGGAGAAAGCGCCGCCCACGCCGCCGCCGCCGGTCGTGCCGACCATCATGCCGACCCCGCCCAACAGCGCGGCGCCCGACATGGACCTGCCCGACCAGGCGGCCGACGGCAGCTACATCACCCCCAATCGCGGGATGCGCGGCGAACAGGCATTGTGGCACGTGCGCATGGCGCTGAATGTCGCCGCCCTCTCCTGCCAGCAGTGGGGCGACCGGGTGCGGGTGCAGTATAACCAGATGCTGCGGATCCACGCGGCCCCTCTTGCCCACGCCAACAATGCTATCGAGGCGATCTATTTCGGCCGCAATCAGGCCAATTTCGTCGCGGCGCGCGAACAGCTCAACACCACTGTCTATAATTTCTTCGCCCTGCCGCCGGTGCAGAAGGCCTTTTGCCAGAAGTCGCTGGATGTCATCACGATCGTCAACGGGATGACGTCCGACGCCCTGCTCGGCTATGCGCCGACCGCGCTGGCGGAACTGGAAAAGCCGTTTCAGGAATTTTACGCCGCCTATGCCGATTATCTGCGGCGGCTGGCGGAATGGCGCAAGCGTTTCGGCGCGCAGGTGATGGTGCTCGGCCCGGATGATGAGGAACCGCCAGCGCCACCGGCCGCGCCCGCAGGTAGCCCGCCGCCGCCCTTGCCCTTCTCGCTGCCGTCTACGTCCACCGGTCAGCCCTGAAGCATCGGATCAGAGCGGCAACATGCTGGTCTGCTTGACCTCCTCCAGCACCGCATAGGTGCGGGTTTCGCGCACGCCGGGCATCGCCGCCAATATCTCGCCCAGAAAGGCGCGATAGGCGGCCATGTCCGACACCCGCACCTTCAGCAGATAGTCGAACCCGCCCGCGACCATGTGGCATTCCAGCACGTCGGGCACATCGCGCACATGCGCGGCAAAGGCGGCGAAAACATCGTCGGTCGTGCGGTCGAGCAGCACTTCGATGAAGATCATCAGCGCCCGGTCGACGGCGGCGGGCTCCAATATGGCGGTGAACTGGCGGATGAGGCCGCTGGCGCGCAGCCTTTTGACGCGCTCGAAACAGGCGGCGGGGGACAGGCCTGCGCGCTGCGCCAGCGCCTGATTGGTGATTCGGCCGTCTTCCTGCAATATCCGCAATATTCGGCGATTGGCGTCATCCAGGGTAATTTCTTCGTCCGATGACGCCATTTTTGCCTCCCATATCCATTTTCACGGACAAGATACGAAGCACCTTCGGATGAAAAAGACATAATATCAAACAAAGCCCTTTGGAGAGCGCGCATGATCCCCACATTTTCCCCCTGGGACAGTCTGGACGACGGCAAATATCGGGAGGAAGGGGAGGCGGTCGCCGACTTGCTCGCCGCGCCCTCCTTGTCCCTTGCCCAACGCGCCGATGCGGTGCGCGACGGCGTCGCTCTGGTGGAGGCGGCGCGCAGGGCGGCCCGCAAACAGGGGGTGGTGGAAAGTTTCCTCGCTGAATTTTCGCTGGGCACAAAGGAAGGGCTGGCGCTCATGTGTCTGGCCGAAGCGCTGCTGCGCACGCCTGATGCGGAGACGCGCGACCGGCTGATCGCGGAGAAGATCGGTTCGGCCGACTGGGCGAGCCATCTGGGCCAGTCCGACAGCCTGTTCGTCAACGCCTCCACCTGGGGGTTGATGCTGACCGGCAAGCTGATCGATGTCGACGATGAGCCGCGCCGCGACCTCAAGGGCTGGCTGACCCGGCTGACGCAGCGCGTGGGCGAACCTGTGATCCGGCAGGCGGTGGCCGCGGCGGTTCGGATCATGGGCGAACAGTTCGTGCTCGGCCGCACCATCAATGCGGCGCTGGCCCGCGCGAAGAAGGAAGCTATGCTTTGTTCCTTCGACATGCTGGGCGAAGGCGCGCGCACGGCGGCGGACGCGGAACGCTATGAACAGATTTACGCCGCCGCGATCCAGGCGGTGGGTCGTGCGGCCGATGGCGCGGGGCCGGAAAACGGCCATGGCGTGTCGGTGAAGCTGTCGGCCCTTTGCCCTCGTTATGAGGCTGTGCAGGAAAAGCGGGTCTGGACGGAGCTATATCCGCGCATGTTGCGGCTGGCGGGGCTGGCCGCGCGCTACGACCTCAACTTCGCCATTGACGCGGAGGAGGCGGACCGTCTCGTCATCTCCCTCAAACTCTTCGAACGGCTCGCCCGCGCGCCCGAACTGGCCGGATGGCAGGGGCTGGGCATCGTCGTGCAGGCCTATCAGAAGCGGGGGCGCGACGTCATCGCCCGCCTGTCCGCGCTGGCGCAGGCGACCGGGCGGCGCATCATGGTGCGGCTGGTCAAGGGCGCCTATTGGGACAGCGAGATCAAGAAGGCGCAAGTCGCCGGGCGGCCCGATTATCCCGTCTTCACGACCAAGGCGGCGACCGACCTGTCCTACCTCGTCTGCGCCCGCGCGCTGATCGACGCCGCGCCGCATCTCTATCCGCAATTTGCGACGCACAACGCCCACACGCTGGCGGCCGTGCGGACGATGGCGGCCGACGCGGGCGTCGCCGTCGAGCATCAGCGACTGCACGGCATGGGCGAGGGGCTCTATGATGCGGCGGAGAAGCATTATGGCCCCTTGCGCCTGCGCGCCTATGCGCCGGTGGGCGGGCATGAGGATCTGCTGCCCTATCTGGTCCGTCGCCTGCTGGAAAATGGCGCGAACACCAGCTTCGTCCACGCCCTGCTGGATGAGGCCGTGCCCGCCGACCGTATCGTCGCCGACCCCATCGAGACGGTGACGATGCACCCCGGCCGCCACCCGCGCATTCCCGCGCCCGGCGACATCTACGGGGCCAGCCGCCGCAATCCGCCCGGCCGCGATTACAGCATCGCCGCAGCGCGCGCCGTGGCCGACCGCGAGCGATTGTTGATGGCGAAGGAGCATCTGCTTTCCGGCCCGATCATTGGCGGAACGCTGCTTCAGGCGGGCGATGGCGAGGCCGTGACCAGCCCCACCGACGGCCGCCGCATCGGCACCGTCTGGCCGGCCGCCGCAGACATGGCGGACCGCGCCATCGCCGCCGCCCGCGCCGCCCAGCCCAAGTGGGACAGGGCGGGCGGCCCGGCCCGCGCCGCGACGCTGCGCGCCATGGCCGACGCGCTGGAGGCGGAGACGGACTCGCTGGTCGCGCTCCTCTCGCTGGAGGCCGGCAAGACGCTGAACGACGGCGTCGCCGAAGTGCGTGAGGCGGTCGATTTCTGCCGCTATTATGCCGACCTTGCCGAACGGCAATTTGCGGGGCTGGCGCCGCTGCCCGGCCCCGTGGGCGAGACCAACAGCATGGAGCTGCGCGGACGCGGCGTGTTCCTGTGCATTTCGCCGTGGAACTTCCCGCTCGCCATCTTCACAGGCCAGATCGCCGCCGCGCTGGCGGCAGGCAACGCCGTCATCGCCAAGCCCGCTGAGCAGACGCCGCTCGTTGCTGGCGCGGCGGTGCGGCTGTTCCATCGCGCCGGCCTCTCCCCCGATCTGCTGGCGCTGCTGCCGGGGGAAGGCGGCGTGATCGGCCCGGTGCTGACGGCGCACCCCGGCGTCGACGGCGTCGCCTTCACCGGCGGCACCGACACCGCCGCCAGCATCAACCGCGCGCTCGCCGCGCGGCCGGGGCCGATCATCCCCTTCATCGCCGAAACCGGCGGGCTGAACGGCATGTTTGTCGACACGACCGCGCTCAGGGAACAGGTGGTCGACGATGTCATCCTGTCTGCCTTCGGATCGGCGGGGCAGCGTTGTTCGGCGCTGCGCCTGCTGTTCGTGCCGGAGGAATCGGCGGATCACCTGATCGAGACGCTGAAGGGCGCACTCGATGCTCTGGTGATCGGTGACCCAGCCGATCCGGCGAGCGATGTCGGTCCGGTGATCGATGAGGAGGCGCGCGCCGCCCTGATCGCCCATCGCGATCGCCTGTCGCGCGAAGCGGCGATCCTGCATGAAAAGGCGATGGAGAATGCGCCCGCAGGGGGCAGCTTCTTCGCGCCGCTAATCGCCGAAATACCGACGCCCGATTTTCTGGAGCGCGAGGTGTTCGGGCCGATCCTGCACATCCATCGCTATCGCCGGGCCGACCTGCCCGCCGTGGCGCGGGCGCTGGCGGCGCGCGGCTATGGCCTGACGCTGGGCATCCACAGCCGGGTAGAGGGCTTTGCGCGCGAGGTGCGCGATCTCGTCCCCGCCGGCAATTGCTACGTCAACCGCTCGATCATCGGCGCGGTCGTCGGCGTCCAGCCCTTCGGCGGGGAGGGGCTGTCGGGCACCGGACCCAAGGCGGGCGGCCCCCATGCGCTGATGCGCTATGCCGTCGAACGCGCCCTGTCGGTCAACATCGCCGCACAGGGGGGCGACCCGGCGCTGCTCAATCTGTAGATTCTGACATCAGGCCATTTGCAGCGCAATGTCGACATCGCCGCCCGCGGCTTCCAGCAGGCGGCGCTCCAGCGTCTGGAGCCGGCCCTTCGCCTCGATCTTTCCGCCCAGAAGGTCGGTGATGTAGAAAGTGTCGACCGCCCGTTCGCCATAGGTGGCGACATGGGCGCTGTGCACCGTGACCTTCGACTGGAACAGCGCGTTGGCCAGCGCGAACAGCAGGGCGGGCCGGTCGCGGGCGTTGACCTCCACCACGGTGAAGCGGTTCGACGCCTTGTTGTCGATCAGCACATTGGGGGCGATGCGGAACGCCTCCGCCCGGGTGCGGGGCAGGGGGCGGGCCTCCAGCTTGGTGATCAGGCGATGGCGATTGGCGAGCGCATCCTCGATCGCCACCTTGATCCGCTGTAGCTGTTCGGGGCTGTGGAAAGCGCCGCCCAGCGGGTCCTGCACCAGGAAATTGTCGACCGCCACCCCGTCGCGCGTCGTGTGAATGCGCGCGTCGATGATGTTGCCGCCCGCCAGATGGATCGCGCCCGCGATGCGATAGAACAGACCCGGATGGTCGGTGGCGTAGACGGTGACGAGCGTCGCGCCGCGCTGCGGATAATATTCGGCGGCGATGGACAGGGGGCTGCCGTCCGACGCCAGGATATGGCGCGCATTGTGCACCAATATGTCGTCAGGCTCGGCGATCCAGTAGCTTTCGGGCAGGCGCTTGGCGAACTGACGAAAATCGTCATCGGACAGGCCCAGCGCCTGTTGCAGCGCGGCCTGTTTGGCGGCGACGCGTTCCTCGCGGCCGCGCAGCTTGTGCCCCAGGCGCAGCACTTCTTCCGCCGATTCATACAGGTCGCCCAGCAGCTGCCGCTTCCAGCTGTTCCACACGCCCGGCCCCACGGCGCGAATATCGACGATGGTCAGGCACAGCAGCAGCTTCAGTCGCTCCGCGCTCTGCACCACATCGGCGAAATCCAGGATGGTCTTGTAATCGGCCAGATCCCGCTTGAACGCCGTGGCCGACATCAACAGATGGTATCGCACCAGCCAGGCGACGGTTTCGGTCTCAGCATCGCTCAGCCCCAGGCGCGGGCACAGATGTTCGGCGACTTCCGCGCCCAATATGCTGTGGTCGCCGCCCCGGCCCTTGGCGATGTCGTGCAGCAGCACCGCGACATAGAGCGCCCGGCGGGAAATCAGCTTGGCCATGATTTCGGACGACAGCGGATGCTCGCTGGCCAGCTCGCCCTTTTCGATGCGCGACAGCAGGCCGATGGCGCGGATGGTGTGCTCGTCGACAGTATAGTGGTGATACATGTCGAATTGCATTTGCGCCACGACGCGGCGAAAATCGGGGATGAAACGGCCGAACACGCTCGATTCGTTCATCCAGCGCAGCACCGTTTCCGGGTCGCGCGGGCTCGTCAGCACATCCAGAAAGGCCGCGTTCGCGCGGGGATCGCGCCGCACCTTTGCCGTAATATGCGGCGCGTCGCGGCTGGCCGCGCGCATGGCCGACGGGTGGATGGACAGACCATGGCGATCGGCCAGCGCAAATATCTCCAGCAGGCGGACCGGATCGTCGCGAAAGAAATTATCGTCGGGCAAGGCCAGCCGACCGCGATCGAGGATGAAGCCGTCGAGCTTCTTGGGCCGCCGGAAAAAGGCGGGGATATAGCGGCGGCCCTTCGCGGCGAACTGGTCGTCCAGATGGGCCAGGAACACCGCCGTCAAATCCCCCACCGTCTTGGCGTTGAGGAAATAATAGCGCATGAACCGCTCGACGCCGGACTGGCCCTGCCGCGCGGTGAAGCGCATGCGTGTCGCAATCTCCAGTTGCAGGTCGAAGGTCAGGCGATCCTCCGCCCGGCCGGTGATGGTGTGCAGGTGGCACCGCACCGCCCACAGGAAATCCTCAGCCTTCTGAAACTGGCGCAGTTCCGCCTGGGTGAGCAGACCCGAGTCAACCAGCTCCGCGACGGATTGCACGCGGTGGACATATTTGCCGATCCAGAACAATGTGTGCAGGTCGCGCAGCCCGCCCTTGCCTTCCTTGACATTGGGTTCGACGACATAGCGGCTGTCGCCCATGCGCTTGTGGCGCTCCTCGCGCTCGGCCAGCTTGTCTGCAATGAAGGCGCGCGCCGTGCCCTGCACCACCTCCGCACCAAAGCGCGCGGCGGTTTCCTCATAAAGCGGTCGGTCGCCCCAGATATAGCGCGCCTCCAGCAATGCGGTGCGCACGGTCAGGTCGGCATTGGCCATGCGCATCGTTTCGTCGATGGAACGGCTGCTATGCCCGACCTTCAAGCCCAGATCCCAGAGCGAATAGAGCATGGATTCGATCACCTGCTCGGTCCACCCGGTGGGCTTCCATGGCGTGATGAAGCCGATGTCGATATCGCTGTAGGGCGCCATTTCGCCCCGGCCATAGCCGCCCACCGCGATCAGGACGATGCGTTCGCCAGTGCTGCGATTGCTTGCCGGATAAAGATGGTGGGTCGTTGCGTCGTAAAGCAGGCGCAATATCTGGTCGATCAGGAAGGCGAAGGCGCTCACCGTTTCGCGCCCGCGCGTCGGCTTGGCTTCCAGCCTCCGCGCCACTTCCTTGCGCCCCTGTTCCAGCGCGGTTCGCAGTTCGCCGACGATCGCCAAGCGCAATTTCATCGGGTCGCCATTATGCGCCTGCGCCAGCGCGACGATATTGTCCGAAATCGCGCGGCGATCAATAATCGCCCGGCGTGACCCGAGGGCGGGAAAGTGCATGACCATCGCCTGTTTCTAGTCCGGCCGCTCGCTGGCGGCCAGTTGTTTCAACCGATATATGTGATCGAGCGCGTCGCGCGGCGAGAGTAAATCCGCATCAATGGCGTCGATGGCGGCGCGTAGCGGATCGACCTTTTGCTCCACCTGCGCCGCGACCGACGCAAACAGGGGCAGGTCGTCCAGCCCGGCCGCGATGCCGCCGGTCTTCGCCTTGCCCGCCTCCAGCCGGGCGAGCACATCCTTCGCGCGTTTCAGCACCATCGGCGGCAGGCCCGCCAGCCGCGCGACGGCCAGACCATAGCTGCGGTCGGCCGGACCTTGCGACACTTCGTGCAGCAGAACCAGATCGCCCTTCCACTCGCGCGCGCGGACATGGTGCAGCGAAAGGGCGGACAGGCTTTCGGCCAGCCGCGTCAGTTCGTGATAATGGGTGGCGAACAGGCACCGGCAGCGGTTGACCTCATGCACCGCCTCCACCACCGCCCAGGCGAGCGCCAGCCCGTCATAGGTCGACGTGCCCCGGCCCACTTCATCCAGGATCACGAAGCTGCGTTCGGTCGCCTGCGCCAATATGGCCGCGGTCTCGACCATCTCGACCATGAAGGTCGACCGGCCGCGCGCCAGATTGTCGGACGCGCCGACGCGGCTGAACAACCGGTCGACCAGGCTGAGCGTCGCCGCCTGCGCGGGCACGAAGCCGCCCGCCTGCGCGAGGAGCACGATCAGCGCATTCTGGCGCAAGAAGGTCGATTTGCCGCCCATATTGGGGCCGGTGACCAGCCACAGCCGATCGTCCGCGACCAGGCGGCAGTCATTGGCGACGAACGCCTGCCCCTGCCGCGCCAGCGCGTCCTCCACCACCGGATGACGCCCGCCGACGATGTCGAGACATTGGCCCGGCACGAAATACGGGCGCGTCCAGCCGCCTTCGGCCGCGCGTTCGGCCAGCGCTGCGGCGACGTCCAGCCGGGCGAGCGCCTGCGCCGCCCCGGCGATCCGCGCCTTGTCGGCCAGCGCCATTTCGATCAGTTCCTCCAGATGCGCGGCTTCGGCGGCCAGTGCGTGCGCGCCCGCCTGCGCCACCCGGCCCGCCTGTTCATGCAGGTCGATGGAATTGAACCGCACCACCCCGGCCAGCGTCTGGCGGTGGGTAAAGCCGCTGTCCGCCTGCATCAGCGGGTCGGCGGCGCGGGCGGGCACCTCGACATGATAGCCGAGCACGCCATTATGCCGGATCTTGAGGCTGGCTATGCCGGTCTGCGCCCGATATTGCGCCTCCAGCGCGGCGATGGCGCGGCGGCCGTCACCCGCCATGGCGCGCAGTTCGTCGAGCGCCGCGTCATAGCCATCGGCGATATAGCCGCCGCTCGCCGTTTCTGTCGGTGGCGTCGGCACCAGCGCGCGGGACAGGCGGTCGACCAGCGCGCCATGGCCGTCGAGCGCGGGCAGCAACGCGCGCAGCAGCGGCGGCTGCGCCTCCATCCGGCCCAGTTTTTCGCGCAGCATCCGCGCTTCATTGAGGCCGTCGCGCAGCGCGCCAAGGTCGCGGGGCGAACCGCGACCCATGGCGATCCGCCCCAACGCCCGGCCGATGTCGGGCAGCGCGCGCAAGGCGGCGCGCAGATGGTCGCGCGTGGCGGCGCTATCGTGGAACAACTGCACCAGGTCGAGCCGTTCTCCGATGGCGCCCTCGTCCATCAGCGGCGCCGACAGATCCTGCGCCAGCAACCGCGCGCCCGCGCCGCTGACCGTCCGGTCGATGGCGGCGAGCAGGCTGCCCGCGCGCGTCCCCGCCTGCGTCGCGGTGATCTCCAGGCTTTCGCGCGTCGCCGCGTCGATGGCGACATGGCCGTCGCTGGTCCGGCGGACCGGCGGCGCGAGGAAGGGCAATGCGCCCTTGCCCGCATGGTCGAGATAGGTGACGAGGCCCCCCATCGCCGCCAGTTCGGCGCGCGAAAACTGGCCGAAGCCGTCCAGCGTGGCGACGCCGAACAGCCGTTTGAGCAGGGTTTCCGCGCCCGCGCTGGAAAAGGCCGCGCGGCTGAATATATGGGCGTCGGCCAGCGCGATGTCAGCGCCTTCGGGCATGATCGTTTCGCTCGGCCGCAGGCGCGCGAGTTCGGCGGACAGGTCGGCGGCGCGCAGCGTCATGGTTTCGAACCGGCCGGTGGAAATGTCGGCGGCGGCAAGGCCGATCGCGTCATCGCTTGCCAGCGGAGCGAGCGCGACCAGCATATTGTCGCTGCGCGCATCGAGCAGCGTATCCTCGGTCAGCGTGCCCGCCGTCACATAGCGCACGATGGCCCGGTTCACGAGCGCCTTGCCGCCGCGCGCCTTCGCCTGTGCCGGGCTCTCGGTCTGTTCGGCGATAGCGACCCGGTGCCCGGCGCGGATCAGCCGCGCGAGGTAGGATTCGGCGCTGTGCACCGGCACGCCGCACATCGGGATGGGGGCGCCGTCATGTTCCCCCCGACTGGTCAGCGCGATGTCCAGCGTCGCCGCCGCGGCCTTGGCGTCGTCGAAGAACAGTTCGAAAAAATCGCCCATGCGGTAAAAAAGCAGGCAGTCGTCGGCCTGTGCCTTCAGCGCGAAATATTGCGCCATCATGGGGGTGGGCTGGGCGATCTTGTCGGACATCGCATCAGCCGATAGCCCGAACCGCCCTTTGGTGGAAGGGTGCGGAAAAAAGCCTTTCTCGCGCTTGCCCCCAAGCATCCCTTGCCGCTAGGGCCGATTTGACTGACACAGGATGGGCGAGCGATGACCGACAAGTCGAGTGTGGAATTTTCCGAGCGCGAGGCGCTGTTCTTCCATTCGACCATGCGGCCGGGCAAGATCGAGATCATCGCGTCCAAGCCGATGGCGACGCAGCGCGATCTGTCGCTGGCCTATTCCCCCGGCGTCGCCGTGCCGGTGCGCGCCATCGCCGCCGATCCCGCCACCGCTTATGATTATACCGCCAAGGGCAATCTTGTCGCGGTGATCTCCAACGGCACGGCGATCCTGGGCCTGGGCAATCTGGGCGCGCTGGCGTCCAAGCCGGTGATGGAGGGCAAGGCCGTGCTCTTCAAGCGGTTCGCCGACGTCGATTCCATCGACATCGAACTCAAGACAGAGGATGTCGACCGCTTCATCGAAGCGGTGGAACTGATGGAGCCGACATTCGGCGGCATCAATCTTGAAGACATCAAGGCGCCCGAATGCTTCATCATTGAACAGGCGCTGAAAGAACGGATGAACATCCCCGTCTTCCACGACGATCAGCATGGAACCGCCATCATCGCGGCAGCCGGCGTCATCAACGCGGCGATGCTGACCGGGCGCGAGATGAAGGACATGAAGGTGGTGGTGAACGGCGCGGGCGCCGCCTCCATCGCCTGCACCGAACTCATCAAGGCGATCGGCGTGCCGCATGAAAACGTCATCATGTGCGACAGCAAGGGCGTCATCTATCAGGGCCGCACCGAGGGCATGAACCAGTGGAAGTCCGCCCATGCGGTGCGGACCGACGCGCGCTCGCTGGCCGATGCGATGGAGGGCGCGAACGTATTTCTGGGCCTGTCCGTCGCCGGGGCGGTGACGCAGGAGATGGTGAAGGGGATGGGCGAAAAGCCGATCATCTTCGCCATGGCCAATCCCGACCCGGAAATCACCCCGCCCGATGCGAAGGCGGTGCGCCCCGACGCCATCGTCGCCACCGGCCGGTCGGATTATCCCAACCAGGTCAACAATGTCCTTGGCTTCCCCTTCATCTTTCGCGGCGCGCTCGATGTGCGCGCGACGACGATCAATGAAGCGATGAAGGTCGCCGCCGCCCACGCCATTGCCGAACTGGCGCGTGAACAGGTGCCGGAAGAAGTGGCGAAGGCTTACGGCAAGTCGCACAGTTTCGGCCCCGACTATATCATCCCCGCGCCGTTCGACCCGCGCCTGATGGAGGTCGTGCCCTCCGCCGTCGCGCAGGCGGCGATGGACAGCGGTGTTGCGCAAAAGCCGATTCCCGACATGGCGGCCTATCGCCAGTCGCTCAAGGCGCGGCTCAACCCCACCACCTCGGTCCTCACCAGCGCCTATGAAGTGGCCAAGGCCAATCCCAAGCGCGTGGTTTTCGCAGAAGCGGAAGAGGAAGTGGTCCTGCGCGCCGCCATCCAGTTCCGCGACCTTGGCTACGGCATCCCGGTGCTGGTCGGCCGCGATCAGGTGTTCGACAAGCTGAAGGCGCTGGGCGTCCGCGATCCCCAGGGGTTCGAGCTGCACAACAGCGTCAATTCGCCGCTGGTGCCCGCCATGGTCGACCTGCTCTATGCCCGGCTCCAGCGTCGCGGCTATCTGCGCCGCGATTGCGAGCGGATGGTCAATCGCGACCGCAACATCTTTGGCGCGCTGCTGGTGAAGATGGGCCATGCGGACGCCATGATTTCCGGCATGACCCGCCCCTATGCGCAGACCATGCGCGAGGTGAAGCGGGTGATCGACCCGGCCGAAGGCCGCACCCCCTTTGGCATTCATGTCATGGTGTCAAAGAACCAGACCGTGTTCCTGGCCGACACCACCGTCAATGAACGGCCCACGGCCAGCGAACTGGCCGACATCGCCGAAGGCACGGTGGCGGTCGCCCGCCGCATGGGCCATGATCCGCGCGTCGCCTTCCTCTCCTATTCCAGCTTCGGCAACCCGCCGGGCAGTTATCTGGAAAATCTGCGCGGCGCGGTGTCGATCCTCGACGAACGCGGGGTCGATTTCGAATATGAAGGCGAAATGGCCGCCGACGTCGCGCTCAACCCCACGGTGATGAAAAATTACCCGTTCAGCCGCCTGTCGGGCCCGGCCAACATCCTGGTCATGCCCGGCCTGCAATCGGCCAATATCTCGGCCAAGCTGCTGCGCGAACTGGGCGGCACGTCGATGATCGGGCCGATGCTGGTCGGCATGGAAAAATCGGTGCAGATCACCACCATGGCCTCCAACGCGTCGGAAGTGCTGACGCTGGCGGTGCTGGCGGCCAGCGGCATCGCGATCTGACGGCCAGTCGGCGCAGACAGGCCCTTGGCGTCTTTGCGCTGTCCCGGTAACGCCGGGCGATGCACTATTTTTCCGATAACGCGACGCCCGTCTGCCCCGCCGTCATGGCCGCCATTCAGGCCGCCGACGTCGCCGATCATGGTTATGACGGCGACGCCTGGAGCGCCCGGCTGGACAGCGCCTTTTCCGCGCTGTTCGATGCGCCGGTGCGGGCGATGTGGGTGGCCAGCGGCACGGCGGCGAACAGCATTGCGCTCGCTTGCCTGTGCCCGCCCTATGGCGGCATCATCTGCCATGAAGAGGCGCATGTCGTGGTCGACGAATGTGGCGCCCCCGGTTTCTTCACCCATGGCGCCAGCCTGATGACGCTGCCCGGCGACGGCGCGAAATTGTCGCCCGATAGCGTAGCGGAGCGACTGAAGGCGATCCGCCCCGACGTGCATCAGGTTCCCGCCAGCGCGATCAGCATCACCAACGCCACCGAATATGGCCTGTCCTACACGCCCGATGAGGTCGCCGCGCTGGGCGACTTAGCCCGCGCCCATGGCCTTGGCTTGCACATGGACGGCGCCCGCTTCGCCAATGCGGTTGCCTATCATGGCTTTCATCCCGCCGACGTCACCTGGCGCGCCGGGGTCGACATATTGTCTTTCGGCTGCGTCAAGAATGGCGGCATGATGGGTGAGGCGCTGCTGTTTTTCGGCGCGCAGGCGGATGCGCGCTTTGCGGAGGCGGCGCGCTGGCGCAAACGGTCCGGTCACCTGTTTTCCAAAGGCCGCTATCTCGCCGCGCAATTGCTGGCGATGGTGGAGGGCGACCTGTGGCTGGCCAATGCCCGCGCGGCCAATGCGGCGGCGCAGGCGCTGGCGGGCGCCGTGCCCGACCGGCTGATGCACCCGGTGCAGGCGAACGAGCTGTTCATCCGCCTGAGCGCGGTGGAGGCGGCGGCGCTGCGCGCGCAGGGCTTCGACTTTTACGACTGGGGCGATGGGGCCGCGCGTCTCGTCACCAACTGGTCGCACGATGCCGCCGCCGTCGCGCCGCTCGCGATGGCGCTCCGGTCGCTCCCCGGATGAGCCAGGATCAGGCGAAAGGCGGCGTCGTCCTGCCCTTCATCATCGTCACGCTGATCTGGAGCTCCACCTGGATCGTCATCCGCGACCAGCTCGCCGCCGTGCCGCCCAGCTGGTCGGTCAGCTACCGTTTCCTGCTCGCCGGGGTCGGCATGGGCCTCTTCGCTCTCTTTCGCGGGGTTCCGCTGCGCCTGCCGCCGCGCGGAATCATGTTCGCGACGATGCTCGGCCTTGCCCAGTTCGTGCTCAATTTCAACTTTGTCTATCGCGCCGAACATTATCTGACCTCCGGCGTTGTCGCCATCGTCTATGCCCTGTTGCTCATCCCCAACAGCATCATGGCCTGGATCATCTTTCGCCAGCCGGTCAGCCGCGCCTTCATCGCCGGGTCGGTGGTGGCGGTGGCGGGCATTTCCATGCTGCTGCTGCGCGAATATCGCATGGCCGCCGTTGCGCCCGACGCAGTATTGCTTGGCGTGGGGTTGAGCGTCGCCGGGCTGCTCAGCGCGTCGGCGGCCAATGTGATGCAGGGCATGGACATGGCTCGCCGCCTGCCGATGATGACGGTGCTGACCTGGGCGATGCTGCTGGGCAGCGCGATGGATGCGATCTATGCCTGGGCCACGGTGGGTGGCCCGGTGATGGACTGGCGGCCGGGCTATCTGCTGGGCGTCGCGTGGCTGGGGATTGCCGGATCGGTCGTCACCTTCCCGCTCTATTTCACCCTGATACAGCGCATCGGCGCGGGCCGCGCCGCCTATACCAGCGTGCTGATCCCGGTGATCGCCATGCTCATTTCCACTATGTGGGAAGGCTATCGCTGGACCCCGCTGGCGGTGGGCGGCGCGGCGTTGGCGATTATCGGCATGGCCATCGCGCTGCGATCAAAACAGGGGTAGGAGCGAACCCCCTCGCTGTTCATGCCTCCGCGTCAGCCCTGGCCGCGGCCTGCCGCGTGGTCGATGCGCCGGAGCCGGCAACCGCCGCCCCGACCAGCATGATGACGGCGGCGTCGTCGGCGATGACGGCGGCGGCGACCGGCAGCAGGTCGAGCCGGGTGCGCAGCAACTGTTCGTCGGGCAGGCTGGCGTTGGCCGCCAGCAGCACCGGCGTATCGCCCGCCAGCCCATGGGCGATCAGCCGGGCCGACATTTCCCTGGCCGCCGCCTTGCCCATATAGATGGCGATCGTCGCCGCCGGATCGGCGAGCGCCGCCCAGTCCAGCTCCAGCGCCTCGCCCGCGCGGGCATGGGCGGTGACGAAGGTCAACTTGCGGGCGAGGCCGCGCAGGGTGAGCGAGGCCCCCGCGCTCGCCGCCGCCGCCGATGCCGCCGTCACCCCCGGACAGATGCGCACGGCGACGCCATGGTCGGCGCAACTGGCCATTTCCTCCGCCGACCGGCCAAAGATCGACGGATCGCCGCCCTTCAGCCGGACCACCCGCTCGCCCGCCAGAGCGGCCCTGACCAGCAGGTCGTTGATGCTGTCCTGATCCTTCGAATGGCGGCCCGATCTTTTGCCGACCGATATGCGCTTCGTGCCCGCCGGAATGAGGTCCAGCACGCCGGGGCCGACCAGCGCATCGTAGAAGACGATGCTGGCGGCGCGGATCAGCTTTTCCGCCTTGCGCGTCAACAGGTCGGGGTCGCCCGGTCCGGCGCCGACGAGCCAGACTTCACCGGGACCGATGGGGTTTTCATGCGTTGACACAGGCGTCCTCCTTCGCGGTTTGCGCGATCAGGCGGGAAATGGCGGGGCGGCAACTGCCGCAATTGGTCCCCGCGCGGATAGCGGCGCCGACCGTCTCCACGCTGGTCAGCGATTGTTCGCGAATCGCGCGGGTGATGGCGAACATGCCGACGTCGAAGCAGACGCACAGGGTCGGGCCATTGTCGGGCGCGGGATCGGCCGAACGACCCGCGAGCAGTTCCGACCCGCTGGCCCCTTCCGGTGCGCCCAACTGACCCAGAATCCAGTCGCGCGACGGCAGCAGCCCGGATCGTGTCAGGAACAGGGCGGCGCGCAGGCGGCCGTCGTCATCGCGCACCGCCACCCTGATCGTGCCGCGCGCGCCGTCCTGCGCCTCGATCCGCTGGCCATGGGGCAGCAGCGCGTCGATGTCGATCGCGCCCTGCCCGACCAGCTCGGTCAGCCAGCCATGCTCGCCGCGCGCCCGCGTCCAGTAACAGTCGATGGCGATCGCCACCGGTTCCGCTGAAACCATGAACCCGCGCCAGTCGCTTTCGAATGGCTCGATGCTCGCTGCGGTGTTCTTGAAGGCGGGCTGCCCGGAAACCGGATCAGTGACGGGGGCGGGCAGACGGCCCGTGCGGCCGCCGCTCGACAGCGTGTCGGTCCAGTGAATCGGCACGAACAACTCGCCCGGCCGCTGGCCATCGCTCAACGACACGCGATAGCGGCTCTCGCCCTGCAATGTCGCAACCCGCGCGATGCTGCCTTCGGTCAGGCCCAGCCGGGCGGCGTCATGGGCATGAACCTCGACCAGCGGCTCGCGGCGATGGCGGGACAATTTGGGCGACAGGCCGGTGCGCGTCATCGTGTGCCACTGATCGCGATAGCGGCCGGTGTTGAGGCGGAAGGGAAAGGCGGGGTCGGCGGCGGGCGCGGCGGGCGCGTCCACCGCGACGATGCGCGCGCGCCCGTCCGGCGTCGAAAACCGTCCTGAAGCAAATGGCGAAACCCCGCCCCATTGCCAGGGCGCCCAACCGTCATAGTCCGCGTCGCTGATCCCGGCCCATTGCGACAGGTCGAGCATGCGCGCGCCATCGTTGCGAAAGCCGGTCTGGGCGCAATATTCGCGAAAAATGTCGGCGGCCCGCCGATAGCCGAAGCCAGCGCCAAAGCCCATGCGGCGGGCCACGTCGCTGACAATGTCCCAATCGGCCCGCACGTCGCCCGGCGCGGCAAGCAGCGCGCGCTGGCGGCTGACGATCCGTTCCGAATTGGTGACCGTGCCGTCCTTTTCGCCCCAGCCCAGCGCGGGCAGGCGGACATGGGCGAAGCGCGCGCTGTCGGTTTCCGCGATCACCTCCGACGCGACGACGAAGTCGCAGCGTGCCAGCGCCTCGCGCACGAAACCGGCGTCGGGCATGGACACGGCCGGGTTCGTCGCCATGATCCACAGCGCCTTGACCTTGCCTTCGTGCACCGCGCGGAACAGGTCGACGGCTTTGAGGCCGGGCGCGCGCGCTATCGTGGGGCTCTGCCAGAAATCCTGCGCCGCAGCGCATTCGGCATCGGAAAAGCCCATATGCGCGGCCAGCATGTTGGCGAGGCCGCCGACCTCGCGCCCGCCCATGGCGTTGGGCTGGCCGGTGATGCTGAACGGCCCCATGCCCGCCCGGCCGATGCGGCCGGTGGCAAGATGCAGGTTGATGATGGCGTTGCCCTTGTCGGTCCCGCTCGACGACTGGTTTGCCCCCTGGCTGAACAGCGTGACCATGCGGGGCGTCGCCGCCACCATGTCGGCGAGCGCATCGAAGGCGGCGGCGTCGATGCCGATGCCGGGCAGGTCGATGGCCAGCGAGGCGATGAAATCCTCCGGCATGTCGACATGCTGCGCGATATAGGCGGCGTCGAATCCACCCCGGTCGCGCATCGCCGCCAGCAGGCCGTTGAACAGCGCGACGTCGCCATCGGGGCGCAGCGCGACATGCAGGTCGGCCCGCTCGGCCGTTTCGGTGCGGCGGGGGTCGATCACCACCAGCTTCGCGCCCCGCGCCTCGCGCGCCGCCTCAATCCGCTGCCAGATCACCGGATGGCACCAGGCGGTGTTGGAGCCGACAAGCAGGATGAGGTCCGCCTCTTCCAGATCGGCATAGGAACAGGGCACGACATCCTCGCCGAAGGCCCGGTTGTGCGCCGCGACCGCGCTCGACATGCACAGCCGCGAATTGGTGTCGATATTGCCGGAACCGATGAAGCCCTTCATCAGCTTGTTGGCGACATAATAATCTTCGGTCAGCAATTGGCCGGAGACGTAAAAGGCGACGCTGTCCGGGCCATGATTGCGGATGGTCTGCGCGAATCTTCCGGCGACCAGGTTCAGCGCCTCATCCCAGTCGACGCGCTCCTCGCCGATCATGGGGTGCAGCAGCCGCCCTTCCAGTCCGACCGTCTCGCCCAGATGCGTCCCCTTGGAACAAAGCCGCCCGAAATTGGCGGGATGCGTCGCGTCACCGGTGATCGCGACCGTGCGTTCGCCGGTAGGAACGGCAGAAATTCCGCAGCCGACGCCGCAATAGGCGCAGGTCGTGCGGATGGCGTTCATGCGGCGCCCGCCAATGCTTCCTTGCGCCCGATCAGGATGCGGCCGCCGTCGATCTTCACCGGGATGGTCGGCACGCAGCCTTCGTCATCGCCCAGCGCCTGCCCCGAAATCAGGCTGATGCGCCAGTTGTGCAGCGGGCAGGTGACGGTGGTGTCGTGGACGATGCCTTGTGACAACGGCCCCTGCTTGTGCGGACATTTGTTCTGGAGCGCATAGACGTCGCCGTTGGCGGTGCGGAAAATGGCGATTTCCTGCCCGCCCTGAACGGGCAGTGTGCGCGCGCCAAGCGCCGGGAGCTGTTCCACGGGGCCGACATCGAGCCAGAGTGCGGTATGCGGCATGGCTTTTAGCCTCCCACGACTGCGAAGGGCCGGATTTCGGCCAGATGCTGATGAAGATGCGCTTCCTTGCCCGCAGCGCGTTCGGCCCAGGGGTCGACCTGAAGGAAGCTCTGGGCATAGAGGAAGCGGGCGCGCAGCGCTTCGCGTCCGGCCGCATCCTCGACGATCCGCTGCTTGACATAGTCGAGGCCGACGCGCTCCACCCAGGGCGCCGTGCGGTCGAGATAGCGGGCTTCCTCGCGGTAGAGCTGGATAAATGCTGCGCAATAATCCATCGCCTCCTGCTCGGTCGAAACCTTGCACAGCAGGTCCGTGCCGCGCAGGTGGATGCCGCCATTGCCGCCGATATGCAGTTCATACCCGCTGTCGACGCAGATCACGCCAAAATCCTTGATCGTCGCTTCTGCGCAGTTGCGCGGGCAGCCCGACACGGCGATCTTGAACTTGTGGGGCATCCACGAACCCCAGGTCATATGTTCGATCTTGACGCCCAGGCCCGTGCTGTCCTGCGTGCCAAAGCGGCACCATTCGCTCCCCACGCAGGTCTTCACCGTGCGCAGCGCCTTGCCATAGGCGTGGCCCGAAACCATGCCTGCGGCGTTGAGGTCGGCCCAGACGGCGGGCAGGTCTTCCTTCCTGATGCCGAAGATGTCGAGCCGCTGGCCGCCGGTCACCTTGACCATCGGCGCATGATATTTCTCGACCACATCGGCGATGGCGCGCAACTCGCGCGGGTTGGTGAGGCCGCCCCACATGCGCGGCACCACTGAATAGGTGCCGTCCTTCTGGATATTGGCGTGCATCCGTTCGTTGACGAAGCGGCTCTGCGGGTCTTCCTGATGCTCGGCGGGCCACGCGCACAGCAGATAATAGTTGAGCGCGGGGCGGCAGGAGGAACAGCCGTCGGGCGTGCTCCAGCTCAGCGCCTGCATCACCGCCGGGATTTCCTTCAGCGCCTTCTCCCGGATCGCCGCGCGGACATCCTCATGGGTGAAGCTGGTGCATTTGCACATTGGCTTGTTGTCGCGTTCGCCGGCAAATTCGTCGCCCAGCGCGAGCGCCAGCAGATTTTCGACAAGGCCGGTGCACGACCCGCAGCTCGCCGACGCCTTGCAGCCCGAACGCACCGCATCGAGCGTATGTGCGCCGCCGCCGATGCAGGCCATGACCTTGCCCTTGTTGACGCCGTTGCAGCCGCAGATTTCCGCATCGTCGGAAAGCGCCGCAACGGCATCAATAGGGTTTGCCGAGGCCCCCCCGCCGCTGGCGAAAGCCTGACCGAAGATCAGCGCGTCGCGGATGTCGGCAATGTCCTCGCCCCGGCGCAGCATGTCGAAATACCAGTTGCCGTCGGCGGTGTCGCCATAGAGAACGGCGCCGACGATCTTGTCTTCCTTGACGATCACGCGCTTGTAGACGCCGCGCGTCGCATCGCGCAGCACAATGTCCTCGCACCCTTCGCCGCCGGAAAAATCGCCCGCCGAAAACACGTCCAGCCCGGCGACCTTCAGCTTGGTCGATGTGACCGACCCCGGATAGCCGGTGGGCTGCGCGACCAGCCCGTCGGCCAGCGCGCGGCCCATTTCAAAGAGCGGCGCCACCAGGCCATAGACCATGCCATTATGTTCGACGCATTCGCCCACGGCCAATATGTCAGGGTCGGACGTCACCATATGATCGTCGACCTGGATGCCGCGCCCGACCGCCAGACCCGCGTCGCGGGCGAGGCCGGTGCTGGGCCGGATGCCGACCGCCATGACGACGATGTCGGCGGGGATTTCGCGCCCGTCCTTCAGGCGCACGGCTTCCACCTTGCCGTTGCCCAGGATCTCCGCCGTGTCGGCGCCGGTGATGATCGTCTGGCCACGCGCCTCCAGCGCGGTCTTGAGCAGCCACCCGGCCGCCTCGTCGAGCTGACGCTCCATCAGCGTCGGCATCAGGTGGAGGACGGTGACCTGCATACCCCGAAGCGCCAGTCCATGGGCCGCTTCAAGGCCAAGCAGGCCACCGCCGATGACCACCGCATTGCCCCCCAGCTTTGCGGCGGTCAACATCTTGTCCACATCGTCGAGATCGCGGAACGTCACCACGCCGGGCAGGTCCTTGCCCGGCACCGGGATGATGAACGGGTCCGATCCGGTGGCGATCATCAGCTTGTCATAGGGGGTGACATTGCCCGAACGGGCGGTCACCGTCTTTGCCGAACGGTCGATGGCGACGACAGGGTCGCCCGAAACCAGCGCGATGCCGTTGGCGTCGTACCAGTCCTGCCCGTTGATGACGATCTCTTCAAAGCTCTTTTCGCCGGCCAGAACCGGCGACAGCATGATGCGGTTGTAATTGACGCGCGGTTCCGCCCCAAAGATCGTGATCCGGTATCGGGCGGGGTCGCGTGCGAGTATCTCCTCGACGGCGCGGCACCCGGCCATGCCGTTGCCGATCACGATCAGATGGGGCTTGTCGGTCATTGCTGCTGTCCTCAGATGGAATAGTCGAATTCGAGCCAGAACTTCTTCGTGTCCTGGTCGCCGTTGAAGCTGGCGATGCCCTTGCGCTCATATTGGGCGAACTTGGCGAGCACGGAGGCCTGTTTGGTCAGCTTCATGCCGATCTGGGCGTCCCATTCGTCGCCATAATGGATGCCGAGGCGGTCCGAACGGAATCTGTGGAACGTCACGACAGCGGTGATCGGTCCCGCCTTGCCGACCTTGGGGCCAGTCCAGCCGATGCCGCCATAATAGTCCTGAAGACCCGTCACCGGCGTATTCAGGAACAGGTCGGCCCAGCCATTGAACTTGTGCAGCGTCGCCATCGGCGTTTGGAACCCGAAGGCGGTCGCCGCGCCGCTCGCCTTGACGCTGGCCGAACCGTCCGAACCGAGCAATTCGTAACCGGCGGTCAGCTTGAAGCTGGCGACCGCCAGACTGGCTTCGGCCAGGGCAAAGTCGGCCTTGTAGCTGTTGGGGTTGGAGCCATAGTCGCTCTGGTTGGCATAGCTGGCCAGCAGGTCGAGCTTGACCGTCTTGGCCAGCGGCAAGCTGGTCGACGCGCGCACGCCATAGGTTTGCGAGCTGTTGGCGCGGAAAAAGGCTTCCTTGCGGGCCGAATAGTCGAGCAGATAGGCAAAGCCCTTCAGCGCCACCGGGCCGGCCTTTGCGCCTGCGCTCAGGAAGATGAAGTCGCCGCCATAGGCCTGGCGCGGACCGGCGTCGAAGCCGAAGATCGTGCGCTGCGACCAGCTATAGGCGCCGTCCAGGCTGACCGGGCCAATTTTGGCTTCGGCGCGCACGGCGTCGAACGTCTGTTCGTTCTGGCGCCAGGCGACGGAACCGACGAAGCGCTGATCGTCCAGATTGATGCGCTGGCGGCCGCCGGTGAGCGTGAAGCCCTTGCCCTTATATTGAAGCTGGAGCCGGTTGAGGTCGATATTTTCCGCGTCGGGCACGACCGAATAGGCGGTGCGGCGCTGGTTGCTGCCGACCGCGAAGGGGAAGGCGTTATAGCCATTGTCGAGCGCCAGCGTGCCTTCGGCCTCAGCCAGGAAGGAAAAGCCGCTCTTGCTTTTGATCTCGAAGCCGGAACGCATCCGCACCGTCACCGCGTCGGCGTTGGTCGCCGTCTGGTCGACGCCCTCGTAACGCAGGCGCGCGTCGATGATCGGGTCGAAGGTCAGGCCCGCGCCGAACGGCGCCGGATCGCCCGCCGCCGCCTGCGCAGCGGAGGCCGTCGACGCCATCGCCAGAAACAGCGCTCCCCCTAAAACAGCTTTCACATCATTCCGCATGTCAAATCCCCCTTTTTCATTTGAAAACGGCGGCCCCCCGGCCTTCCGTCAGGCTGCGTCGGCCTTCAGGCCATGTTCGTAGTCGGCGAGGAATTGCAGCACTTCCTCGCGGTAGGCGTAGAATTTGGGATGCTTGAGCAGCGCCTTGCGGTCGCGCGGACGGGGCAGGTCGACCTCCAGCACCTTGCCGATGGTGGCCATGGGGCCATTGGTCATCATCACCACCTTGTCTGCCAGCAATATGGCCTCATCGACATCGTGGGTGACGCAGACGGCGGTCACCTTGGTGCGATCCCACACCTCCATCAGCACGTCCTGCAAATCCCAGCGGGTCAGGCTGTCGAGCATGCCGAAGGGCTCGTCGAGCAGCAGCAGCTTGGGGCTCAGCGCAAAGGCGCGGGCGATGCCGACGCGCTGGCGCATCCCGTTGGACATATCGGCTGCCAGCTTGTCGATGCTGTCGCCCAGGCCGACGCGGCTCAGATAATATTCGACGATGTCGGCGCGTTCCGCCTTGCTGGCGTGCGGGTAGACCCGCTCCACGCCGATCGACACATTCTGCCGCGCCGTCAGCCAGGGCATCAGGCTGGGCGCCTGGAACACCACCGCCTTGTCGGGCCCGGCGACATCGACTTCGCGGCCGTCGAGGATGATGCCGCCGCCGCTGATGCCGTTGAGGCCCGCCGCCATGGACAGCACGGTCGACTTGCCGCAGCCCGAATGGCCGATCAGCGAGATGAACTCGCCTTTGTTCATCAGCAGGTTGAAATCGGTGACGACGGTCAGCGGCCCCTTGGGCGTGGGATAGACCTTCTGCAGGTTGAAGAATTCAAGGAAACGGCGCTGCGTCCTCGTCTTTGCGGCGTCACGATAGGCCTGAGGCGGCTCGGCGAGCAGGCTGATCGGCGTCACGTCGGGCAGGTTGGCGCGATCCTCGGCCTTGGTCCCGGCCTTCTGCTGCGCATTGAGGCCGCCCAGATATTGCACGATCTCGTTGCGCAACGCCTGATAGGCGGCGTCATGGTTCAGCGCGGTCCGCTCGCGCGGACGGGCGATGCCAACGTCGAAGATGCGGCCGATCTTCGCGCGGGGCGCGGGTTCGAGCACGGCGACCCGGTCCGCCAGCAGCAGCGCCTCGTCCACATCGTTGGTGATGAGGAGGATGGTCCGCTTTTCCTCGGCGCGGATGCGGTCGATCTCGTCCTGCAACTTGGCGCGGGTTAGGGCGTCGAGCGCCGACAGCGGTTCATCCAGCAACAGGATTTCGGGCTTCATGGCGAGCGCACGGGCGACCGCCACGCGCTGGCGCATCCCGCCCGACAATTGCGATGGCTTGCGGTCCATGGCGTGGCCGAGGCCGACCAGCCTGACCTTTTCGTGGACGAGGGCGGTCTGTTCCGCCTTCGACAGCGACTTGTGCACCGCCTCCACCGCCAGCCGGACATTGCCCTCCACCGTCAGCCAGGGGAAGAGCGAGTAGCTCTGGAACACCAGGCCCCGGTCGGCGCCCGGCCCGGTGCAGGGTACGCCTTTTACCTCGATGGCGCCGCTGTCCGGCTCGATCAGGCCGGCGATCGCGGAAATCAGCGTGGTCTTGCCCGATCCGGAGAAGCCCAGGATGGCGATGAACTCGCCTTCGGCCACGTCCAGATTGATGCCGTTGAGCACTTCGGTGCGGGCGCCGGCGCCGTCCACATAGGATTTCGACAGATTCTGCAGGCGCAATACGGGCGTCATTTGCCTACCTCCTTTTCCGAAAATGCGGGCCGTCAGGCCTTGTGGTTGCGGCTTGCCAGAGCCTGGAGCGCACCCATGATGCGGTCGAGGGCGAAGCCGATGAAGCCGATCACCAGAACGGCGAGCATGATGCGGGCGAGCGACTGGCTGGAACCGTTCTGGAATTCATCCCACACGAACTTGCCGAGGCCGGGATTTTGCGCGAGCATTTCGGCCGCGATCAGCACCATCCAGCCCACCCCCAGCGACAGGCGCATGCCCGTGAAGATATAGGGCAGGGACGACGGCAGGATCAGCTTGGTCAAGCGGGCGGCGAAGCCCAGACGCAGCACCTTGCCGACATTCAGCAGATCCTTGTCGATGGAGGCGGCGCCGACCGATGTGTTGATGAGCGTGGGCCAGAGCGAGCAGAGCGTCACGACCAGCGCCGAAATCACGAAGCTTTTGGGCAGCGTCGGATCGGGGCTGGTCATCGTTGCGGAAATGACCATGGTGACGATGGGCAGCCAGGCGAGCGGGCTGACCGGCTTGAAAATCTGGATCAGCGGGTTGATGGCGGCATTGACCCGCTTCGACAGGCCGCACACCAGGCCCAGCGGCACCGCGATCAGCGTGGCGATGATGAAGCCGAGCGCCACCGTTTCGAGCGACGTGACAATCTGGTCGAGGAAGGTCGGCGCGCCGCTATAGGGGAAATTCTGCGCCTCCGCGCCGCGGCCCGCTGCTTCCAGCGCGGCGTTGCGGGCATCCTGCTGGGCGTAGAAATCCGCCTTCGCCTGCTCGGTCGCCTGATAGTCGCCATAAAGCGCGACAGCCTGTTCGGCGACGGCCCCCGGCCCTGGCAGCGCGCCCAGCGAGGTTTGCACCTGCGGCGCCAGCACCGCCCACAGCGTCAGGAAGATGACGATGCCGGCGAGCGGCGCGACCAGGCCCTTTGCGGCTTTGACGATTTGCGGGCCCGAGGGGATGTAACGCGCCATCCATGCCGGAGGAGTTTTGGTATTCATGGGAGCCTCCTCCGGCGCCGCCGAAGCGGCTGGGATGGCGGAGACGGCATCATCAACCAACGCCAGTTGTTCTGCAACAGGGTCGTTTCCGACCTGAACCGCTGTCATCCTGTTCATGATGCTGTCTCCTGTGATGATAGGATCAGTTGGCTTTGACGCCGGCGGCGGTGACGGTCGCCTTGCCCTTCAGGCCGATCGCGAACTGGTCGAGATAGGCGTTGGGCTTGCGGCCGTCATAGGTCTTGCCGTCGATGAACTTGTTGTCGGCGGGCTTGAAACCGTCGGTGTCCGGCACGCTGTCGGCGGGGATCACGCCCTTGGCGACCAGCGCCTTGGCCGCGCCCAGATACAGGTCGGGACGATAGACGGCCTTGGCCATGTCGAAATACCACTGGTCCGGCTTCTGGTCGGCAATCTGGCCCCAGCGGCGCATCTGGGTCATGTACCAGATGGCGTCGGAATAATAGGGATAGCCGGCGAAGTGGTTGAAGAAGATGTTGAAATCGGCGGCCGGGCGGCTGTCGCCCTGTTCGAAGGTGAAGCGGCCGGTCATCGAGGCGGCGATCACCTTGGCGTCGGCACCGACATAATTGGGCTGCGACAGGATCTTCACCGCTTCCGCGCGGTTCTTGCCATTTTCCGCGTCCAGCCACTGCTGCGCCTTGATGATGGCGCGGATCAGGGCGGCGGTGGTCTTGGGGTTCTTCTCGACAAAATCCTTGCGCAGGCCAAACACCTTTTCGGGGTTCAGGCGCCAGATTTCGTCGTCGGTGATGACGGGAACGCCGATCTTCTTCTGCACGGCGGCCTGGTTCCAGGGTTCGCCGACGCAATAGCCTTCGATCGTGCCCGCTTCCATCGTCGCGGGCATCTGCGGCGGCGGGGTGACCGACAACTGAACGTCGGCGCTGGTGGTGCCGCCAACATCGCCGGGCATGTAGTAGCCGGGGTTCAGGCCGCCTGCGGCCAGCCAGTAACGCAGTTCGTAATTATGCGTCGAAACCGGGAAGACCATGCCCATCTTGAAGGGCTTGCCCTGCGCCTTGAAGCTGTCGACGACGGGCTTGAGCGCCGCGGCCGAAATCGGGTGGACGGGCTTGCCGTCCGGCCCCTTGGGCAGGGAGGGGGCGATCATGCCCCACACCTTGTTCGACAGGGTGATGGCGTTGCCGTTGAGGTCGAGGCTGATCGGCGCGACCAGATCCGCCTTGGTGCCAAGGCCGATGGTCGCCGCGATCGGCTGGCCGGCCAGCATGTGCGCGCCATCAAGCTGGCTGCCGATCACGCCGTCCAGCAGCACTTTCCAGTTGGCCTGGGGTTCGAGCGTGACGTTCAGCCCTTCCTCGGCGAAAAAGCCCTTTTCTTTCGCAATTGCGAGAGGGGCCATGTCGGTCAGCTTGATGAAGCCCAGCTTCAGATTGGGCTTTTCGACGGCGCCCCCGGCGATGTCGACCGGCGCCACCGCATTGTCGCTGGGCTTGCTGCCGCAACCGCCCAGGCTTGCCACGACACAGGCCGACGCAAACAGCGCGGCGCCATTTTTCAGAACTGAACGCTTATCCCACATAGCCAAAGCCCCCTCTTGGAAAAGTGGGCAATCCAAGGAACAGCGGAAACAAAAAAGGCCGCCCACAACGGACGGCCTGTTGCAATCCTCGGGGCGGCTTCTTTGCCTTCGGCTTATCCAGATGGAGTGCCAACCTGAGCACCGCCCCCCGATGGACGATGACGGAATATGTCAACGAACGCCATTGCTCGTTGAGAATCGAATGACAGATTCGCAGGGCGTCGACAAGCCCATTTTTCGCAGTGCGGCAAAATCATTGCGTCAGATAGTCGTCGAGCGCATCGGGATCGAAGGCGCGGCCGTCGAAGAAACGGTCCGGCCCCAACAGCAGGCGGCCCTGCATGGAACCGACCGCCAGCGGCGCGTCGATCCCGCCCTCCAGCTTTGCACTGGCCGAGGGCAGCGGCACATCCGTGCCGGCAAAAGCGGCCCGGTAGATATCGGGCCGGAACACCGCTTTCGCGGCCTCATAGCCTTCCGCCGACTGGGCGACATGGCCGGCCTTCACCATCTGGGCATAGAGCCAGGCGGCCTGGCTTACCCAAGGGAAGTTGGCCGCTTCGCGGTGCTGGAACATGAAGTCGGGGATGTCGACGGGGGCGTGGCCGCTGGCCAGCTTGATCCGGTCGGCAATCGCCCGCTCGATCAGTTCGGCCGACCCGTCCAGATATTCGGATCGCGCGAGAATCGCGGCATTGCTGGCATAGAGCGCCGGATCGACAAAGGCCCGACCCGCCGCATAGAGCGCCCGGACCAGCCGCTGGATCAATTCGGGTTCCGCCGCGGCGCGCGCCGTCGGGAGCGCGAGCACCTTTTCGACGCCGCGCAGCCAGATCCGCGACGTCACGTTGATGATGACGCCGACGCCCCGCTCCACCGCGACGCTGTTCCACGGCTCGCCCACGCAGATGCCGTCAATCTCTCCGGTCGCGAGCGCATCGGCCGCCAGCGGGGGCGCGATGGTCAGGATCTCGACGTCCTCGGCCACGTTCACGCCGCTTCCCCGCAACCAATATTGCAGCATGTAATTATGACTGGAATAGCGATGCACGACGCCCAGCCGCAGGCGCGCGCCTTCGTCGGCGCGGGCGCGGATCAGCATGGCCAGCTTGCGCCCCGTCGTCACCGCGTCTTCCAGCACGCCTTCCGCGCACACGGCGGCGGCCAGCGACGGCGCGAGCGTGATCGCGTTGCCATTGAGGCCCAGCACGAAAGGCACGGAGAGGGGGAAAGCCGGGCGATTAAGGCCCAGCGTCGTCGCGATCGCCAGCGGCGCCAGAAGATGCGCCGCATCGCTCCGGCCATAGACGAGCCGGTCGCGCACCGTGGCCCAACTGGAGTCGCGGATCAGGTCGAGCGCGATGCCCTCGTCCTCGGCAAAGCCCAATTCGCGGGCCAGGATCGGCAGGGCGGCGTCGACCAGAGGCAGGAAACCGATGCGAAAATGGTCCATCGTCACAATCCGCCTCCCATGACCTTTTCCGCCGTTATCACCGCGTCCGCCACATCGGCGATGCGGCGATTGCTTTGCATCGCATGATCGCGCAGCATCTTGTAGGCATCGGGTTCCGAAAGTCCGCGCCTTTTCATCAATATCGCTTTCGCCTTGTCGATCGTATCCCTGTCGGCCAGTTTCGATCTGGCCTCCGCCAACTCGCCCTGAAGCCGGGCAAAGGCCTGAAACCGCCGCACCGCCAAATCGAGCACCGGTTTGATCCTCTCCTTGCGCAGCCCGTCGACGACATAGGCGGAAATGCCCGCATCGACGGCTTCGGCTATCGCTTCCTCATCGGACTGATCGACAAACATCGCGATTGGCCGCGCCAGCGCCCGCGACAGCGAGAAGCTTTCCTCCAGCATGTCGCGGCTGGGGTTCTCCAGGTTCATCAAAACCACGTCGGCCGCAAAAGCCTCGATCCGGGCGGCCAGTCCATGACGTTCGACAAAGACGTGCAGGTCCGTAAGGCCTGCTTCGCGCAACCCTTCTTCAATGACGGCCGCGCGGGCCGCGCTTTCATCTACGATGGCTATGCGCACAGCGTCCTGCATTCTGCTGCAATGCAATCTGATTGCGCCGCAGTCGGTATTTGTCAATCACAGGCCGGGGGTCAAGGAACGCGCCCGGCGTCAGCATCCATAGGGGCGCGGCTCCGGCCCGTCGAGCCAGTGGGTGCAGCGCAGGGCCGAGCCATCGTCGCTGTCCGACAGGGCGGCGACGCTCTGCCAGCCTTCGCCACGCAGGGCGGCGGCGCGCGCGGCGTCATGGCCCAGCGGCAGGAACAGGCGGCGTGGTTCGACCATGCCGAAACCGGCGTCGACCAGCGGGTCGGGATAAAGCGAAAAGCCTGTCGCCGCTTCCTCCGACCCATCGGCGCGCATGATGGCATAGCTGCCGCCGCGCCCGATTTCGCCGATGAAGCCGTCGGCAAAGACCGAAAAGCCGAACCAGCTCTGATATTCAAAGCCGTGCCGTTCGGTGGGGTCGAGGGTCAGGCGAATATCCCAGTCGATCGGTTTGGCGATGGCGCGCAGGCCCTTCAGCCGGTCGTCCAGCGCGCCGCCATGGGCCGCGCTCCATGCTTCCAGCCGGTCCATCGCGGCATGAAAGGGACCGGTCGCTTCGATGAGCGGGAGATAGGCGGCGGCGCGCTCGCCCAGCGCGGCCAGCGCGCCGGCATCCTTGGCGTCCAGTTCGGTGCGCACCGCTTCCTTTTCCGTGTCGCTGAGCGGCATATGGCCGGCGGCCAGCGTGTCGATCAGGTCGGGCAGGGTGAAATCAATGGTGATGCCCTTGACCCCGGCGGCCTGCAGCGCCTCGATCGTGACGGTCACGATTTCGGTGGCGGCGGCGACGCTGTCGGCGCCGATCAGTTCGGCGCCCACCTGCATCCGTTCCCGTTCGGGGCGCAACTGGCTGGCCTTCAGGCGGATGACCGATCCGGCATAGGACAGGCGGAGCGGCCGGGCGGCGTTGGCCATGCGGGTGGCGGCGATCCGTCCGACCTGCGCGGTCATGTCGGGCCGCAGGGCGAGCGTGCGCTGCGACACCGGGTCGATCACCCGCAACAGATCCTGCGGCTGCGCCGATTTGAGGCGCGACGCCAGCGTTTCCTCAAATTCGGCCAGCGGCGGCATGACGCGTTCGAACCCATGCCGCGCCACGGTGTCGAGCACGGTGCGCGTGACGCGTGCGGACGCCTCCGCCTGCGGCGGCAGGCGGTCGGAAAGTCCTTCGGGCAACAGGCCAGGCGGGATCATGGTCATTACCTTTGCTCCCTCCCCCCTTGGGGGGAGGGTTGGAGAGAGGGGGGCTCGCGCAAGGCTTGCGCAATCGCGTCCAGCACGCCTTCCATATTTCCCATCACATCGGGATTGCCAAAACGGATCACGCGATACCCCAGCGATTCCAGAAATTCTGTTCGCTGGGCCTCATAGCGATCCTGAGCAGAATGTGTATCCCCATCAACCTCGATGATGAGGCGGGCGGCTTTCGACGCGAAATCGACGATATAGGGTGCGATCACTGTCTGGCGGGTAAATTGCCGATTTTCGAACCGATTGGCGCGCAGGGCGAGCCACAGCTTTTGTTCTGCGGGTGTGGGGTTGGCGCGCATATGCCGGGCGCGATCTTTAAGCGCTGGGTCCAGACGCAATAGTGCCTCCCCCTCTCCCAACCCTCTCCCCGGTGGGGAGAGGGCTTTTCAGCGCCCTGTTCAGGCGAAGCGCAGCGGCTTCACCATTTTCACGCCATCCAGGTTGCATATTTCCCAGCGCAGCGGTTCGGTGACGGTGCCGTCGACCGACAGCAGCAGGACGGCTTCGCCGCCCTGGTTGCGACGGCCCAGGTGGAAGGTGCCGATGTTGACGTCCGCTTCGCCCAGCTTCGACCCCAGGCGACCGATGAAGCCGGGCGCGTCCTGATTGACGATATAGAGCATGGTGCCGCCCAGATCGGCCTCGACCTTGATGCCGAACAGTTCGACAAGGCGCGGCTGGGCGTTGCCGAACAGCGTGCCGGCAACCGACTTGTCGCCATTTTCGGTGGAAACGGTGACACGCACCAGAGTTTGATAATCGCCTTCGCGGTCATGGCGCACTTCGCGCACGTCCAGGCCGCGTTCCTTCGCCAGGAAGGGGGCGTTGACCATGTTCACCGTGTCGGAATAGACGCGCATCAGGCCCGCCAGAACCGCCGCCGTGATCGGCTTCTGGTTCAGTTCGGCGGCATGGCCCTCCACTTCGACCGCAACGCCGGTGATGGCGTCGCCTTCCAACTGGCCGACCAGCGATCCCAGCTTTTCCGCCAGCGCCATATAGGGCCGCAGCTTGGGCGCTTCCTCGGCGCTGAGCGAGGGCACGTTGAGCGCATTGGTGACGCCGCCGTCGAGCAGATAGTCGGATAGCTGCTCCGCCACCTGCAACGCGACATTGACCTGCGCCTCGTCGGTCGACGCGCCCAGATGCGGGGTGCAGATGAAGTTCGGCGTGCCGAACAGCGGCGATTCCTTGGCCGGTTCGGTCTGGAACACGTCGAGCGCCGCCCCCGCGACGTGCCCTGAATCGAGCGCATCCTTGAGCGCCGCCTCGTCGATCAGGCCGCCGCGCGCGCAGTTGATGATCCGCACGCCCTTCTTGGTCTTGGCGAGGTTTTCGCGGCTCAGGATATTGCGGGTCTGGTCGGTCAACGGGGTGTGCAGCGTGATGAAGTCGGCGCGCGCCAGCAGCGTGTCGAGATCGGCCTTCTCCACGCCCATTTCGATGGCCCGTTCGGGCGTCAGGAACGGGTCGAAGGCGACGACCTTCATCTTGAGGCCGAGCGCGCGGGCAGCGACGATCGAACCGATATTGCCGGCGCCGATCAGGCCCAGCGTCTTGCCGGTGACTTCGACGCCCATGAAACCGTTTTTCGGCCACAGACCCGCCTGCGTCTGCGCATTGGCTTCGGGAATCTGGCGGGCCAGGGCGAACATCAGGGCGATGGCGTGCTCGGCGGTGGTGATGGAGTTGCCGAAGGGCGTGTTCATCACCACGACGCCGCGCGCGCTGGCATAGGGAATGTCGACATTGTCGACGCCGATGCCGGCGCGGCCGATGACCTTCAAATTGGTGGCGGCGTCGAGTATGTCCTTCGTCACCTTGGTCGATGAACGGATGGCGAGGCCGTCATAATCGCCGATCATCGCCGCCAGTTCTTCCGGGGTCTTGCCGGTGATGACGTCGACTTCGACGCCCCGCTCCCGGAAGATCGCGGCGGCGCGGGGGTCCATCTTGTCGGAAATAAGGACTTTGGGCATGACGAATTGCCTTTCTTTGCAATTCGTCATCCTGACGAAAGTCAGGATCTCAGGCGGCCAGGCTGAACCTGAAGGCCCGAGATCCCAGCCTTCGCTGGGATGACGAGAAAATGGGGAGAGTGTTAAGCAGCCTTGGTCTGGGCATAGGCCCAGTCGAGCCAGGGGCCGAGCGCCACGATATCCGCCGTTTCGACGGTCCCGCCGCACCAGATGCGCAGGCCCGCCGGAGCGTCGCGATAGCCCGCGACATCATAAGCGGCGCCTTCCTTTTCGAGCAGGCCGGCAAACGCCTTGATGAAGGCTTCGTCCGCGCCCTCGACCGTCAGGCAGACGCTGGTGGTCGACCGCGAGGCGGGATCGGCGGCGAGATGGCCCAGCCAGTCGCGTTCCTCGACGATGCTGTTCAGCGCCGCCGCATTGGCGTTGCTGCGCGCGATCAGGGCGGAAAGGCCACCCAGCGACTTGCCCCATTCCAGCGCGAAGATCGCGTCTTCCACGGCCAGCATCGACGGGGTGTTGATCGTCTCGCCCTTGAACACGCCTTCGGCGAGCTTGCCCTTGGCCATCAGGCGGAACACCTTGGGCAACGGCCAGGCCGGCGTGTGGGTTTCCAGGCGCTCGACGGCGCGCGGGCCGAGGATCAGCACGCCATGGCCGCCTTCGCCGCCCAGCACCTTCTGCCAGGAGAAGGTGGCGACGTCGATCTTGGCCCAGTCGATGTCATAGGCGAACACGGCGCTGGTCGCGTCGGCGAAGGTCAGCCCTTGCCGGTCGGCGGGGATCCAGTCGGCATTGGGCACGCGCACGCCCGAAGTCGTGCCGTTCCAGGTGAACAGAACGTCGTTGCTGAAATCGACGGTCGAAAGGTCGGGCAACTGGCCATAATCGGCGCGGATCACGGTCGGGTCGAGCTTCAGCTGCTTGGCGGCGTCCGTCACCCAGCCTTCGCCGAAGCTTTCCCAGGCCAGCGTCGTGACAGGGCGAGCGCCCAGCATCGTCCACATCGCCATTTCAAAGGCGCCGGTGTCGGAGCCGGGGACGATGCCGATGCGGTGCGTATCGGGCAGGTTCAGCAGCTCGCGCATCAGGTCGATGCAATAGGCGAGGCGGGTCTTGCCGATCTTGGCGCGGTGCGAGCGGCCGAGCGAGTCGGTGGCCAGCTTGTCGGCGCTCCAGCCCGGAGGCTTGGCGCAGGGACCGGAAGAGAAAAAGGGGCGGGCCGGACGGGTGGCGGGCTTTTCAGCAGGCGCAATAGTGGCGTCAACGGCAGTCAGATCAGTCATGTTATGCGTCTCCTTGCAGAGAGCACGCGCGGCGTTGGGACCGCGTGGCCCGTCGGCCGCCCTAGAGAAATCGGCGCAGCTGTCAAGCGGATTGAAGGTCGGGGTCGGCCCGCTGGCCGACCAACGTCGGCCTGCCGAATCTTCAACCCGGCCCGGGAATCCGTCGCCGTTTGGCTGAAACGGGCGCGATGGCGGGCGAACGGCCCACCGTTCGCCGCACACTTATCGGAAAATTTACCAACCGGGCATAGGCAGGGTCCATGCGCAGCTTATGGGACATGGGACCGAAACGGGGCTGGGCGCTGGCGCTGGCGGCGACGATGCCGCTCGCCGCCTGCGGCATTCCCGAAGGACGACCGGGCCGAGCCGTCGTCTCCGCGCCCCGGCCCGCTGAGCCCGACCCGGCGGCCCGCCAGTGCATGGCCAATCTGGCCGCCATCGACGTGCGCTTCACCCCCTTGCCGGATCAACGCTATGGCGGCGGATGCACATCGATCGGCACTGTGCGCCTGCTCGACATCGGGGTGCCCGCAACCAACCTGGGCGCCATGACCTGCCCGCTGGCGGCCAATTTCGTCGCCTGGGCCCGCTATGGCGTGGAACCGGCCGCGCGGTTGCTGCTGGGTGGAGAAATCGCCCGGATCGAAACATTCGGCACCTATAATTGCCGCCCGATCGCGGGCAGCGCCAGATTGTCCGAACATGCGCACGGCAACGCGGTGGACGTTTCCGCCTTCGTCCTGACCGATGGCCGACGCATCACCGTGAAGGACGGATGGAATGGCGCCCGGCGCACGCGCCAGTTTCTGACCGTGGTCCATGCCAGCGCCTGCAAGCGTTTCAGCACCGTGCTTGGCCCCAATTACAACGCCGCGCATCAGGACCATCTTCATTTCGACATGGGCGGGGGCGGCGGCTTTTGTCGTTAGGCGCTGGTCCGATGCGGGCTTGGTTTTGCGCCGGGCGCGCATTAAACTGGCGCAAATGACGAAAAAAGACATTGAAGAACGCAAGTTCCGCCCGGCCCGCGAAGAGGCCGTCGAAGCCCGCAAGCAAACGGGCACCCCCCAGACGCAGAGCGCCGCATACAAGCTCGCCTTTCAGGATGCCGAATTCCTGCTGCGCGAGGATTTGCGGCCCGTGCGCTTCCAGTTGGAACTGCTCAAGCCCCAATTGCTGATGGACGAAGCGCGAATCGAATCGACCTTCGTCTTCTACGGCTCGGCCCGTATTCCCCGGCCCGATCAGGCGCAGGCGCGCATCGATGCAGCGGCCACGCCCGAACAGCGGCGTATCGCCGAAAATCTGGCGAAAAAGGCGCGCTATTATGACGAAGCGCGCAAACTGGCCGCCATCGCCGCCGCCTATCCGCCCAATGCGGCGGGATGCCGCCATTTCGTCGTCTGTTCGGGCGGCGGCCCTTCGATCATGGAGGCGGCCAATCGCGGCGCGGTCGACGTGGGCGCGCAGACCATCGGCATGAATATCGTCCTGCCGCACGAGCAGGCGCCCAATCCCTATGTCACGCCGGAATTGAGCTTCCAGTTTCACTATTTCGCGCTGCGCAAGATGCATTTCCTGCTGCGCGCACGGGCGCTGGCCGTGTTCCCCGGCGGCTTTGGCACGTTCGACGAGTTTTTCGAGCTGCTGACTTTGATCCAGACCGGCAAGATGAAGCGGATTCCGGTGCTGCTGTTCGGCCGTGAATTCTGGAACCGGGTGGTCGATTTCGAGGCGCTGGCCGATGAAGGCGTAATCGCGCACAGGGATCTGGACCTCATCACCTGGGTGGAAAGCGCCGAGGAAGGCTGGGCCGCGGTCCAGGATTTTTATGGCGACGCCGTGCCGGGCTGCGACGAGGAGCTGCCCTGCGCCTGAATGCGGGCGTCCCGCCTCAGTCGCGCGCGCTCAGCCGCTCGACTTCGTCATGCAGGGCCTGGATCGATGCGACCAGCCGCGCCCGGTCGCTCTGCAACTGTTCCAGCGCGTCGCGGGTTTCGCCCAGTTCCATGGCGCGGCGGGCGACGCGCGCGTCCAGTTCCACATTGCGGCGGCTCAGCGCGCCGATACGCCGCGCCCGGTCGCTGGCGTGGCGCAGCCGTGCGTCGAGCGCGTCGAAATCCAGCGGCTTGGCCACATGATCGTCGGCCCCGGCGCGCAGCGCCTCCACCACGGCCAGGCTGTCGGACCGGCTGGTGATCATCACGATCGAACTGTCGGGCGCGACCCCGGCCGATCGGATGCGTTTCATCGTTTCGATGCCGGACATCATCGCCATGCCCATGTCGATCAGGATCACGTCGAACGGCCGCCCGGACAGCATGCTAATCGCCGCGACGCCGTTTTCCGCGAGCGACACATCATAGTCGAGATGGGACAGGCGGCGCGCCATCACCGTGCGCGCGGTGGGATTTTCATCGACCACCAGCAATCGCAAACGGCGGCGCAGGCCGGCCTCGAAACTGTCGTCCAGATCGTCGGCGCGATGGAAAATCTGCATGATCTCGTCCCCGAATGGTGAGTCGAGCCTAGGAAAAGAGCGCGAAAAAATGGTTAACGGATTACAGGAATTTAATTAGGATCGCCCCGTCAGTCGCCATAGCCTTCCTCCATCGGCAAGCCTGCCGCCAGGGGGAGAAAGATCATGACTTCCACCAACATCGTGCAATTCGACATCGATGACATAGCCGATCTGGCCGAAGGCGTGAACGGGACGGCGGGCGACGACGGCCTGTCGATCAGCCTGATGGACGTGGTGATCGCAATCATCGTCAACCGTTGAGCGCGGGCGTGGCGGCGCTGGCGCAGGCGGTCGCCGCTGCACAGGCGAGCGATGATGTGGCGGCCGCGGTTGATCGCATCATGCCGTTCCTGGCCGATACCGGCTGGCTTGACGCACTGCTGCGCGATGGTTGCAGGGCCATGGCGGCCGATGCCTTGAGCCTTTGGCCGCTGCGCGCATCGCGTTCGGGTGGCGCGCGGCAGTTGCTGCTTGCGCGGTCGGAACGGATTGTGGCGACCCTGGCCATCATCGACCCGATGGAACCCGGCAAGGCCCTCGAACCGGTCGCCTTTGTCGGTCGACGTCTCCTTTGCCGCCCGCTCGGCGGTGCGGCGGCGCCAGCGATGCTCTACGAGCTGGCGGACGGCCAGGCGGCGTCGCGCGACATGATCGCTTTGTCGCCCGACAAGGTCCATGCCCTCGACGAAAGCCGTTTCGCCTGGCGCTTCATGCCTGCGCGCCGCCCCGTCGTCCTGCTGCGCGCGCACATCGCTGGGCCCGGCCCGGTGTCGATCCACCGACATGACGGCGCGGATGGCGCGCGCCTCTCCTCCATCCTTGCCGACGAGGAACATGACCGGGCGATGATGATGTTGTCGTTGCTGCGGATGCAGGGGCGAACCGATGCCGCGGCCCTTTTCCGCGCCGCGCTGGATGCGCCATCGGGGTTGCAGCGATGGGCGGCGATGCGCGAATGGCTGGCGCTCGACACCGCCGCCGCGCTGCCGGACCTTGCCGCCATGGCCGACGGCGATGCCGACGCGGCGGTGCGCGATGTTGCGCGGCAGACGCTGGACCGCGCGCAGCCATGCCCCGCCTGATCGCAGGGCCGCCGCCCGCCGCGCCCGTCGACGTCGATGCGCTGGTCGACCATTGCGAATCGGCCGCCTTCGACCCCCGCGATCGCGAGAGCCTGGCCGCCGCCGCCCCCATGCTCCGCGCGCTGGCGGCCAACCGTCATTTTCTGGCCGACATGGCTATGGCGGAACTCAAGACCCGCTGCGCCGGGCAGCGGCGCGACAATCCCTATTCGGCTCAGGTCATGCTGTTGCGCCCGCCGCGCGGCAAATATGTACTGCGCGCCGCCTTCTGGCCATCGGCGCGCGACCATGTGATGCGCGCCAAGGGGGCAGCCGCCTTCCTCTATCATGTGCCGCACGACCATGGCTTCGATTTCCTGACGGTCGGCTATCTGGGGCCGGGCTATTGGTCCGATTATTATGAGCATGACGGGACTTTGCTGGGCCTGCCGGGCGAGAAGGCGGCGCTGCGGCATGTCGAAAGCAGCGCCCTATGCGAAGGGCGCGTGCTGCTCTATCGCGCGCACCGCGACATCCATGTCCAGCGCCCGCCCGCCCGGATGTCGATTTCGCTCAATATCCTCACCAGCCTGCCCGATCAGGGCTGGCGACGGCAATATCGGTTCGATCTGGAGAATGGCTGCGTCGCCGAGTGCATGACCATCTCCAGCGCGCAGATGCTGCTGGAACTGGCGGTCGAAACCGGCATGGCCGAAGGAATCGACCTTGCCCGACACTTTGCGCGCCTTCACCCGGACGACGCCATGCGGCTGACGGCTTGGCGGGCGCTGGCCCCGGATGCGCCCGATGCAGCCGCCGACCATTGGGAGGAAGGCGCGCGCAACGGCAGCGCGCTCGTTCGCGCGGCCAGCGCCAAGGCTTTGAAACTGATCGAAAATGGACCGGGTTGACCTTGCCTCGCCGCATTGTTTTGCGGTGCAATATCGGCGGCAGCGATGGTGGAGTTGGGCGGGCTTGGGCCAGAAAATGCTGGACGGATGGGGGCTGGGGGCGGAATTCGCGCCGCTGGCCCATGCGCTGGGCCTCCGGGGATTTGCCGTCAACCCGGTGTCGCCCTCACAGGATATGGCCTCGGCCCTGCGTCTCGACGGGCTGCACATCCTGTGGCAGCGCGACGACGATCCGTCGATGCGGGCGGCGGCGTTCGACGATGGCGCCGACGAGGTGGTGGGGCCATGGATGGACGTGGGCGAGGCCGCCGCGCGAATCATCCGCCTGATCGAACGAATCAGGGCGCGAAACCGGACCAGCGGTGACGCGCATATTCATTGCGGCGACCTGACCATCGGGTTGATCGACCGGGCGGTGGCGCGATCCGGGCGTCCCATCGACCTGCTGGCGCGCGAATATGCGCTGCTGCTCTGCCTCGCCCGGCGGCCGGGCCGCACGGTCAGCCGGATGGAATTGCTGCGCGATGTATGGCGGCTGGATTTCGATCCCGGCACCAACCGGGTTGAGGTGCACATGTCGCGCCTGCGCGCCAAGATTGATCGCGGTTTCCCCCGGCCATTGCTTCACACGGTGAAGGGGCGGGGCTATGCGCTCTGCGTCAGCGCCGACGGCATCTTGTCGGCGTAGAGCATCCGGCCGGGGCCGAGCATCCCCAGCACCTGCGGCAGCATGTGCGGCGCCAGTGCGAAGCAGCCTTCGCTGCGGCCCAGCTTGCCCCAGGCCGCGATCTGGTTTTCGCCGACATAATCGGCGCCGTGGATCACGATGGCGCGGCTTTCGGCGTTGCTGTTCTGGGCGTCGAGGCCGTGCAGGCGCATCGCCGCGCCATGCTGGCCATCATAGATTTCGCCCGTCTTGAACGCGCCCGCGCAACTGGCCAGCGAATTGGGTTCATTGGAAAAGCGTTGCAGCCAGCCCGAATGGGCCGGGTCCGACCCGCGCCCATGGGCGACCAGATAGCTGTGGCTCTGCCCGCTCACCAGGTCGACGATGTGAAAACGCATATCCTTAGACGCCTGCGTGAAATCGGCGATGGCGATCCGGTCGCGCAGTTCGAACTGGCCCTGATGCTGGTCCAGCGCCGCCTTCGCTCGGTCGAGTAGCCCCGACCAGGGCATATGGGCAAAGGCTGGCGGGGTTACAGCCGCCATCGCGGCGCGCGCAGCCAGGGGCTGAAACAGGGCGAGGCCAAGGCCGGTGAGGGCGTTTCTTGTAAAGCTGCGGCGATCCATTGACCGCCACTATAGCGATTTTGCCTGCGCCCTCCAATATCGTCGTCAGTCGTCCGATGCCGTCTGGTTGCTCGATTCGTCGACGGGCGCGACCTGTTCGGCGGGCGGGATGCGCGCGGTCATGCCGACGGCGGCGGCATCGTCCAGCATCTGCTGGTCGGCGTCGACATCGGGCGCGGGGATGGGCGCGACCTTGTTCTCCACCGGCGCGGGGGCGGGCGGGGCGACATTTTCCGGGTCGTCCATCACCGGCGGTTCGACCAGATTATTGACGACGGGCGCTTCCTTCTCCGCCTTGCGATCGCAGGCGGACAGGGCGGCGACACTGATCAGGGCGATGGCGGCAAGGGCGGAACGGCGCATGGGTTCAATCCTTCGATGCGAGAGTAGCGGCGGCGGCGCGTTCGCTCGACGCCTCGATCTTCTGGGCGAGCAGCTTGTCCCAGCCATAGGGGTCTTCGCGGAAATTCATCGCGCCGTTGCTGCCGGCAAAGGCCGTCCAGTACAGTAGATAGACGGCGACCTCGCGGGGCAGCGACACGCGCTGGGTCTTGCCCTGGTCGATCAGCGCCTGAATCTGGCCTTCGAGTTCCGGATCGCCCTGCACCATCATTTCAGCGAGCGCCACCGGCTTTTCCAGCCGTACGCAGCCATGGCTGGCCAGCCGGTCATAGCTGCTGAACTTGCCGCGCGCGGGCGTGTCGTGCAGGTAGACGGCAAAGGGATTGTCGAAATCGAACTTCAACCGCCCCAGCGCGCTGTTGGGTCCGGCGGGCTGGACGATCCGTTCGCCGCCTTCGGGCGTTTTCAATATCTTGTATCCCTGCGCGATCAGCGTGCCGCGCCCCTTGGGCCATAGTTCCCGTTTGGCGATGGATGTCGGCACATTCCAGGGCGGGTTGACCACGATCGACCGGATGCTGGACGCCAGCATCGGCGTCGCGTTGCTGGGGCTGCCGGTGACGGCGCGCATGGATTTGACCGGCTGGTCCCCTTCGAACATGGTGAGGACAGCGGCGGCGATGTTTACCTGAACCCTGTTTTCGGGCAATTGCCGGGGCAGCCAGCGCCACCGTTCCATATTGGCCATGATCGCGCCGATCCGGTCGGCCACCTGCACATTGAGCGAGGCGAGCGTGCGCGCGTCGAGCTGTCCCGTGGGGTTGAGGCCATAGCGGCGCTGCGCCCGCTGGATCGCGGCGGACACGGGCTCGGCCGCGCTGATCTCCTTGTCCTCCATGGCGAGGCGCCGGCGCACGGTGGCGGCGTCCGACTGGGCGGTCAGGCTGGGCCAACCGCCCGCGTCGCGAATCTGCTCATAGGCGACCAGCCCCTTTCGCAACCCCTCATAACCGGCATAGGGCGGCGTCAGCCCCGCCACCCATTGCGGCAGCCGGTCGGCGGTGATGGCGGCGGCCAAACCAGGGCGCGGATCGAACGCCGCCGGGCGCAGCGCCCACACCTCCAGGAAATCGGCGGTGTCGACGCGCCCGCGGGTCAGCGCGCGGGCGCGGTCGAGCACGGCGCTGACCAGCGCGTCGCCGGACAGCGCGCGCGTCGCCCGGTTGCGCGACGACAGCCCCTGTTGCGCGCCCTGTTTCAGCCAGTCGTTCAGATAGCCCTGCTGCGCTGGGCTCATCGCCGGAATGGGGATGGGCGGCGGGTTCAGATTGGCGGGCGGGGGTGCGACTTCTCCTGTCGTTGAAGGCAGATCGAGTTGCAGTTGCGGCGCAGGTTCGGCTGGGGGCGGCGTCTGCGCGAGAGCCGTAACGGGGGCGAGCGAAAGGAGCACAGCCTGACCGGCCTGACGAAGCGGGGAAAGATGGACCATGGGCCAGCAGATAGCGCAACTTGACTCCCGATCAAACTGGTAGACTGACTATTGGTCGATGCTGCACGTCGTTCATCATCCCGACTATGTCTTTCCCGCCACGGCGCCCGGTCCCTGGCTCTATGACAAATATGGGCTTGTCATGCTGGCGCTGGAGGAAAGGGGCGTCGCAATGACGATCCATCGCCCCGACCCCATGCCGCGTCCCTGGCTGGAGGCGGTGCACGATCCCGAATATGTCGCACAGGTGCTGACGCAGACCGTGCCCGCGCACAAGGAACGGCGGATCGGCTTTGCGGTGACCGACCGGGGGGCGCGCCGGGCGCAATTGACGCCCGGCGGCACATGGCTGGCGGCGCGGCTGGCGATGGCGCACGGCCATGCCGCCAATGCGGCGGGGGGCAGCCATCATGCGCTGGCTGATACAGGCGCGGGCTATTGCGTGTTCAACGACCTTGCCATCGCCGCCCACCGGCTGATCGCGGAGGGCGACGCGCGGCGGGTGATGATCGTCGACCTCGACGTGCATCAGGGCGACGGCACGGCGGCGCTGACCGCAGGGCGGGCCGACATCTTCACCCTGTCCATCCATGCCGAACGCAATTTCCCCGCGCGCAAGGCGCGCTCGTCGCTGGACATCGGCCTGCCCGACGGGGTGGAGGACGACGCCTATCTGGCGTTGCTGGCCGAAACCCTGCCGCGCCTGCTCGACGATTTCGCGCCCGACATCATCCTCTATCAGGCCGGCGTCGACCCGCATCGCGACGACCGGCTGGGGCGGCTGGCGCTCAGCGATGCAGGGCTGGAGGCGCGCGACCGCTTCGTCATGCGGCAGGCGCGGATTCGCGGCATCCCGCTCGCCAGCACATTGGGCGGCGGCTATGGACAGGATCGCATGGCCGTCGCGCGCCGCCACGCCGCCAGCATGATCGCGCTGGCCAGCGAGAATGCGGATCAGTGAAGCGTCGGCTCGCCTGGAAAGGCGTCTGGCATGATTTTGGCGGCGATCAGCACGGCGGCGGCCAGCCCGGCAAAATCGGAGAAGGCGAGGTAGAGGATATAGCCCCAGGGCGCATGGTTGAAGATCGCCTGGCCGACATGCATCCACAGCACCGCCGCGCCCGCAAAGACGATGCCCAGCCGCGCCCGCGCCGCCATGTCGCCCGCCGCCCAGCGCAGGGCCAGAGCGATCAGCACGCCGACCAGCAGCGACAGGATGAAGCCGCCCGCCAGCGCGCCGCCATCGGTCACCGGATAGCCATTGCTGTTATAGAATACCTGCGCGATCGGCCCGCGCCCGAACAAGATCGTCCCTTGCGCCGTCGACGGGTCGGGGATGATGTAGACGCCGGTGCCTCCGGCGTTCAGCGCCTGCGCCATCGCCGCCTGCAATTGCGCGGCGGCGGCGGGATCGGCGCTGGAAAAGGCGAGGTTGCTGAGCGGCGTGCCCCAGAAGATGAAGCCCACCAGATAGAGCGCGAAACCGCCCAGCAGACCCCCCAAAATCGTCTTGCCCATCATCGTCACTCCCCGTTTCGCCAGCTATAAAGGTGCAGGCACAACGCGCGGGAGTCCAATATTATCCGCGCCTATTCCTCGCCATAACGGCTCATGCGGCGGATGAAGCCGATAAGGCCGGTCTGGCGGCTGCGCTTCATCCGTTCGGCGTGCAGGATCGTGCGGACCTTTTCGAAACAGGCGTCGGCATCGTCGTTGACCAGCACATAGTCATAACCGTCCCAGTGGGCGATTTCGCTGGCGGCGCGGCTCATGCGGCCGACGATCACCGCTTCGCTGTCGGTGGCGCGGCCGCGCAGGCGGCGCTCCAGTTCCTCCATCGACGGCGGCAGGATGAACACGCGCACCACGTCGCCCCCGGCAATCTGGTGCAATTGCTGCGCGCCCTGCCAGTCGATGTCGAACAACACGTCGCGCCCGGCGTCGAGGTCCGCATCCACCGGCGCGCGCGGCGTGCCGTAGCGATTGCCGAAGACATGCGCCCATTCGAGAAACTCGTGATTGTTCGCCATCGCCCGGAATTGCTCCAGATCGACGAAATGATAATCCTTGCCGTCGACCTCGCCGGGGCGAATGGGGCGGGTGGTGGCGGACACCGACATGGCCAGATCGGGTTCGGCCTCCAGCAATTTGCGCGCGATGGTGGACTTGCCCGCGCCCGAAGGCGATGACAGGACGAAGAGCACGCCGCGGCGGCGGAAACCATGGGGATCGGTCAGGGTGCTGTGGGCCATGGCCGCTAGTGCCGTCATGCACGGCGTTTTGCAAGGGGGGCGGGAATGAAGGCGGGGGCGCGGGATAGGCAAGGCTGGATCGTCGCGGGATTGCTGGCGCTGGCGACCCTCGTCATGCTGCTCATCATGGGTCGGCCGCCCATCTGCACCTGCGGCGCGGTGGAATTATGGCATGGCGCGATCGACAGCGGCAACAGCCAGCATATCGCCGACTGGTACAGCCCCAGCCATGTGATCCACGGCTTCCTGTTCTTCGCGGCGGGCTGGTGGCTGCTGCGCCGCGCGCCGCTCGCCTGGCGCTATGCGCTGGCGGTCGGGATAGAGGGTTCCTGGGAAATCCTCGAAAACTCGCCGGTCATCATCGACCGTTACCGCACCGCCACCATGGCGCTTGGCTATAGCGGCGACAGCATCCTCAATTCGATGAGCGACCTGGCGATGATGAGCATCGGTTTCTGGTTAGCGGCGCGGATGGACTGGCGGGTGACGCTGGCGCTGGCCGTCGCCATGGAATGGCTGACGCTGTGGGTGATCCGCGACAATCTGACGCTCAATGTGCTGATGCTGAGCTTTCCGGTCGACGCCATCAAGGCCTGGCAGGCGGGCGGCTGACGCGCCTTCAGCCCTGCCCGCCCTGTTTGCGCGCGCGCGCCTCGGCGATCAATATGGGCTTGGCCGGAGCGGGCAGAGCCTTCGCCTTGCGTTGGTCCAGTTCACGCTTGGCTTCGTAAAGCCGCCCGGCCAGATAGGCGCCGGTCACCACCATCGCGCCGACCGGATGCCGCCGGATCAGTTGCTTGGCGCCCATGCCGGCGATCAGGCCGATGACTCCCTTCTTCCCCGTTTCCGCCGCGACGCGCGCGGCGATGACGGTCGCGCCGATGCCGGCCGCCTTGCGGAGCAGGCCATGGTCCTTCGCTTTTGCCGGCTTGGCGGCGGGGGGCGCTTCGGCGGCGATCTGTTTCTTCGTCCTCATGCCCTCTCCTATACAGCAACGGGTCGAAGCCCGCCACCGTCATACCATGGTTTCGGGCCGCACCAGCGCGTCGAACGTCGCCGCGTCGACCAGCCCCAGCGCCAGCCCCGCCTCGCGCAGCGTCGCGCCGGTGGCGTGGGCGTGCTTGGCGATCTTCGCGGCATTGTCATAACCGATGGCAGGCGCCAGCGCCGTCACCAGCATCAGCGACCGGTCGACCAGTTCGGCGATGCGCGCCTCATTGGCCTCCAGCCCCTCAACGCACCGCTCCGCAAAGCTATCCATGCCCACGCTCAGCAAATGGATGGAGCGCAGCACCGCCGCGCCGATCATCGGCTTGAACACGTTGAGTTCCAGATGCCCCTGCATGCCGCCAGCGGTCACCGCCTGATGATTGCCGATCACCTGGGCGGCGACCATGGTCATCATCTCGCATTGCGTCGGGTTGACCTTGCCCGGCATGATCGAACTGCCCGGTTCGTTGGCGGGCAGGTCCAGCTCGCCCAGCCCCGAACGCGGCCCGCTGCCCAGCAGGCGGATGTCGTTGGCGATCTTGGTGAGCGCGACGGCCAGCGTGGCGAGGGTCGAGGATAGGTGGACGAGCGGATCGTTGGACGCCAGCGCCTCAAACTTATTGTCGGCGGTGCGGAACGGCAGGCCGGTGATGGCGGCGATTTCCGCCGCGACCGCGACATCGAAGCCGTCCGGCGCATTGAGACCCGTGCCGACCGCCGTGCCCCCCTGCGCCAGCGCCATCATGCCGTGCATCACCGCAGGCTCGATCCGCTTGCGGCTGCGATAGACCTGATGGGCATAGCCGGAAAATTCCTGCCCCAGCGTCAGCGGGGTCGCATCCTGCAAATGGGTGCGGCCGATCTTGACGATAGGATCCCACGCCTTTGCCTTGGCGTCCAGCGCGGCATGGAGCCGGTCGAGCGCGGGAAACAGGCCTTTGGTGACCGCCAGAGCCGCCGCGATATGGAGCGCGGTGGGGAAGCTGTCATTGGACGACTGACCAAAGTTCACACCGTCATTGGGATGCACCGGATGCTTGCCGCCACGCATGCCGGTGAGCGCTTCATTGGCGATCCCGGCAATCACTTCATTGACGTTCATATTGGTCTGGGTGCCGCTGCCGGTCTGCCAGATGACGAGGGGGAACTGGTCGTCATGATGGCCAGCCGCCACCGCAGCGGCGGCGGTTTCGATCGCGTCGGCCTGGGTTGCGTCCAACCCATGATGGCGGTTCACTCGCGCGGCGGCCTGTTTCACGATGGCGAGCGCATGGATGATGCCGATGGGCATGCGCTCCATCGCGCCGAACGGAAAATTCTCGATGCTCCGCTGCGTCTGCGCCCCCCAATAGGCGCTGGCGGGCACTTCGATCGCGCCGATGCTGTCGGTTTCGGTGCGGGTTGCGGGCATTGGAGGGCGCCTTTCAGTTAAGAATCGTTCGCAAGTTTGGGGCTGATTTAGGGTGAGAAGAAGGAAATCCAAGGGGTTGTGCGGAGAGCGGTGACCGGGGCGGGCTGGTTGGAGGGGATGGCGTGTGAAACTTCATTAAGTTCGCCCATGTCGCATATGGAGAGTTAGCGCTGGGGGGCAGTGTAGGACAGCGGGAATTACATTAGCCCTTCAAAGCATAAGATGCTCGTGTTACCATGCACATCTTGTGTAACACGGGAGATGCGGCATGGGTGAAGCGACCTTCACGATACGAGTCGATAATGCGTTAAAGAGGGCCTTTGCCGACGCGGCCAAGGCCCATGATCGCACGGGCGCGCAATTGATCCGGGATTTCATGCGGGATTATGTTGCCGGGCAGCGCACCGTTGCCGAGCATGACATCTGGTTTCGCAGTCAGGTTCAGGCAGGCCTGGATTCCGCCAATGCCGGCCATCTTGTATCCGACGATGAGGTTGAGGCCGATGCGCAGGCATGGCGGGACGACCTGCGCCACAGGATGGCCGGTCCGGTGTGAAGCTGCTCTGGACGCTGGACGCGCGTCAGGACCGCAGGGATATTGGCGAGCATATCGCGAAGGAAAATCCGGCGGCCGCCATCATGATGGACGAAATCTTCTCGCAGAGGGCGCGAACTTTGATCGATCACCCTGCGATGGGCCGCCCTGGACGGGTAGTCGATACGCGCGAGTTGACCGTCCATCGCAACTATTTGCTTATCTATGATGTCACCGGAGACAATATACGCATCCTGCGCATACTGCATGCGCGCCGTCAGTGGCCGCCGTCTCAGAAGCTCGCCACGACCGCACAAAGTAGCGATAGCTGAGCCACCAGCAGCCAAAATGGCGTGGCCATGACCCAGCGTCGCTTCAGCCACCAATATAGCGGCAAAGCCAAGAACATGCCCAGCCAGAAGATCAAAGGGAACACAACAGCAGCGAGAGCCAGTGTTCGCAAAAGGGCGGCAGTCCCCCCGGATTGAGACCAGACTGGCGAGAAACCGATGCCGAGTGGCGACATCCACAAGAAGAACGATATCGGCAAGCCAAGCAACGCGGCGACCGTCCAGCGCAGCAGAAACCCTCCCCAATCGCGGGAGGGGGGCATCACTTCTTCTTGCCGAAATCCACCGTCACGACGTTGGAGCCATCTTCGCTGGTCACCTGCGGCGCGTCGTTTTCGGCCTCGTCATGGGGTTCGGGCGCTTCGTCGTCGGCCTGGGCCTGGAATTGCAGCGCGAAATTGACCGCCGGGTCGACGAAGGCGGTGATCGCGGCGAAGGGGATGGTCAGCAGCGCGGCGACCTGATTGAAGGTCAGGCTGACCTGAAACTGGTCGTCGCTGACCTTCAAGTCCCAGAATTTATTCTGCAGCACGATCGTCATTTCGTCGGGAAAACGCTCGATCAGGCGCCGGGGGATGTCGACGCCCGCCGCCTGAGTCTTGAACGTGATGTAGAAATGGTGGCTGCCCGGCAGGCCGCCGGTCCGCTCCACTTCGCCCAATACCCGGCCGACCACAGCGCGCAGGGCCTCCTGCACGATTTCGTCATAGGGAATCAGGCTGTCGGGCAGGTCGTCGCTCATGACGCCCTGTCCTAACGCGGCGATGCGGCGGGTCAAGTGCGCGGGGCGCATTGCATGGCGCGCGCGACACGTTATAGGGCGCAGCCATGCGCAAGGCTGAAATCCACCGCAACACCGCGGAAACGCGGATCGACGTTACCGTCAATCTGGACGGCGCGGGGCATTATGCCGTGTCGACCGGCATCGGCTTTCTCGATCATATGATCGAACAATTGTCGCGCCATTCGCTGATCGACATGGATGTGAAGACGGTGGGCGACCTTCATGTCGACCAGCATCACACGACCGAGGATACCGCCATCGCCATTGGCGAAGCCGTGGCCAAGGCGCTGGGCGACAAGCGCGGCATCAGCCGTTACGGCACCGCCTATGCCCCGATGGACGAGACGCTGACCCGCGTGTCGCTCGACATTTCGGGCCGTCCCTGGCTGGTGTTCAAGGCGCCCTTCACGGTCGCGCGGCTGGGCGAATGGGATACCGAGCTGATCGAACACTGGTTCCACAGCTTCGCGCAGGCGGCGGGCATCACCCTGCATGTCGAAAATCTCTATGGCGGCAACAACCACCATATCGTCGAAAGCTGTTTCAAGGGGCTGGCCCGCGCGCTGCGCCAGGCGGTGGAGATCGACCCGCGCAAGGCCGACGCGATCCCGTCGACCAAGGGGATGCTGTGACCACCGCGCTCATCGATTATGGCGCGGGCAATCTTCATTCGGTCCATAATGCGCTGAACAGGGCGGGGGCGACCGACGCGCGCATCACCGCCGATCCCGATGTCGTGCGCGCCGCCGACCGCATCGTGCTGCCGGGCGTGGGGGCGTTTCGCGCCTGTCGCGACGCGCTGGTCGCGATCCCCGGCATGGTGGAGGCGATGAACGAGGCGGTGGGCGCGCGCGGCGTCCCCTTCCTCGGCGTGTGCGTCGGGATGCAGTTGCTGGCCGACGCGGGCGAGGAGTTTGGCCGCCATCAGGGGCTGGGCTGGATTCCCGGCACGGTGCGGCTGATCGAACCGGCCGACCCGGCGGTCAAGGTGCCGCATATGGGGTGGAACGATGTCCGCCTGATCGGCGCGCCGCCGCTGCTGGAGCCGGGCGAGGCCTATTTTCTGCACAGCTATCATTTTGTCGCCGACGACGAAGCCCATGTCGCGGCGGTGACCGACCATGGCGGGCCGCTGGTCGCCGCGGTCGCCCGCGACACCATCATCGGTTGCCAGTTTCACCCGGAAAAGAGCCAGGGCTATGGCCTTTCCTTCCTGTCCCGTTTTCTGGAGTGGCGTCCATGAGCCTGATCGTCTTTCCCGCCATCGACCTGAAAGGCGGCCAGGTCGTCCGTCTGGCCGAAGGCGACATGAACCGCGCCACCGTCTATGGCGACGATCCCGCCGCCCAGGCGCTGCTCTTCGCCGACGCGGGCGCGCAGCATCTGCATGTCGTCGATCTGGACGGCAGCTTTGCGGGCCATGCGGTCAATGCCGCAGCGGTGGAAGCCATCGTCGCCGCCTTTCCCGGCCATGTTCAACTGGGCGGCGGCATACGCAACCGGGAAGCGGTGGAACGCTGGTTCGACCTGGGCGTGTCGCGCATCGTCATCGGCACGGCGGCGCTCAAGGATCCCACCTTCGTCAAGGCGGCGGCGCGCGACTTTCCCGGCGGCATCGTCGTCGCGGTCGATGCGCGCGACGGTTTCGTCGCGACCGACGGCTGGGCGGAAAAATCCGACATGCCCGTCGTCGACCTCGCCCGCCGGTTCGAGGATGCGGGCGTCGCCAGCCTGCTCTTCACCGATGTCGGTCGCGACGGGCTGCTCAAGGGCTGCAATATCGACGCGACCGTCGACCTCGCCCGCGCCACCGCGATCCCCGTGATCGCCAGCGGCGGCGTGGCGGGCATCGCCGACATTCGCATCCTCAGCCTGCACGCGGACGAGGGCATCGAAGGCGTCATCACCGGCCGCGCGCTTTACGACGGCCGTCTCGACCTTCGGGCCGCGCTGGCGGTGGCGCGGGCGGCGGCCTGAACGGCGTCAGCCGGCCATCCATTCGTCGATGGCGGGCTTGAGGTCCATCAACACCAGTTCGATCAGCATGCCGCCCATCGGCGCTTCCAGATAGGCGATCATGCCATAGCCGTCCTGCGGCGCGGCGTTGGCAGCGCGCACGGTCCAGCCCTGCGCCACCAGCGCGTCGGCTTCGGCGCGCAGGTCGTCGACCCACAGGCCGATATGGCGGGCGTCGGGCGCACGGCGCGGGTCATAGAAACCGCCGGTGCCCTGCACGATTTCCATCGCGACCGGAGACCCCACCGAATAGGTCGCGCGCACGCGCACTTCATGGCTTCCCTCTTCGGGCGTCCAGAAGGGCAGCGGGTCGAACTCCCGGATCGGCGCCCAGCGGAGGCCCAGCGACGCGCCGACGCTGGCGCAGGCGGCGTCGATGTCGGCCACGGCCATGCCGGTGTGATAGATGCGCGAAAGGTTGATCATGCAGCGGCTCCTCATCCCGTTTGGCGATCCTTTTAGGCGCTTGCGGCGGATCAGGCGACCTGACGACTCTGGCAGGTGTGGAATGCATGGGGCGCTATTGGCGAATACAATTTGCGACAAAAACAGGCCCGTTGTGACATAAAGTCGGGACAGTCATGGCGGAAAAGGCCCTCATGGACAGGGCGACGGGCCTTGTCTCCCCTGGATGAGACCCCGAAAGGACAAACGGATCATGTTGCGCAAATTTTTCATGACGGTGGCGGTCGGTTCGCTGGCGGTCGGCGGTCTGGCCGCCACCCACCTCGCCTTCGCCCAGCCCGAAGGCCCCGGCGGCATGCGCGGCGGCCCGATGGCGATGGCCGACGCGAACAAGGACGGCAATCTGACCAAGGCGGAACTGACCGCCGCGCTCGACGCCCGCTTCAAGACGATGGACGCGAACGGCGATGGCAAAGTGACGAAGGAAGAACGCGCGGCGATGCGCCAGGCGCGTTTCGACGAACGCTTCGCCAAGATGGACGGCGACGGCAATGGCCAGATCAGCAAGGCGGAATTTGCCGCCGCGCATGAAGCCCGCATGGGCGGACGCGGTCCGCAAGCCGATGGCCAGCACGGCCCCGGCCACAGGATGCGCGGCCATCGCGGCCATGGCGGTCCGATGATGGGCATGATGGGCGGTCGCGCCGACGCCGACAAGGACGGCGTGCTGACCCGCGCCGAATTCATGGCCGGGCCGGTGGCCATGTTCGACAAGGCCGACGCGAACAAGGACGGCGCCGTCACCGCCGATGAACGCAAGGCCGCGTTCGAAGCGATGCGCGGCGCGGCCAAGGACCGTCGCGGCCCGCCCCCGCCGCCCGCGCAGAACTGATGGCGGCGGGCGGGATGCGGCGCGCGCCCCCTTGCGTCGCATCGCCGTCCGCAGCGGGAAAGGGCGAAGGCCAACACCGCCTTCGCCCTTTCCACCCATTCCAACCCGTGACATGAGACAGGCATGAGCGAACGCCCCCATTTGCTGCTGGTCGACGATGAACGGTCGATCCGCGAACCGCTGGCCCAATATCTCTCCCGCAACGGCTTTCGCGTGACGGCGGTCGACAATGCGGCGGAGGCGCGGTTGCGGCTGAAGGCGAACGCCATCGACCTGGTCGTGCTCGACATCATGATGCCGGGCGAGGACGGGCTGTCGCTGTGCCGCCATATCCGCGAAACCAGCGAGATTCCGGTGATCCTGCTGACGGCGAAGTCGGAAGAGACCGACCGTATCGTCGGGCTTGAGATGGGCGCCGACGATTATGTGCTCAAACCCTTTTCCCCGCGCGAACTGGTCGCCCGGATCAAGGTGATCTTTCGCCGGGTCGCGACCGGCGGCCAGCGGGTGACCGCGCCCGATGGCGCGACATACGCCTTTGCCGACTGGCTGCTGAAGACGCAGGAGCGCACGCTGGTGGACAGCGAGGGCGTGTCGCTGCCGCTGTCGACCGCCGAATATAACCTCATGCTCGCCTTCGCCACGCGGCCCAACCAGGTGCTGAGCCGCGACCAGTTGCTCGACATCACCCAGGGGCGGGAGGCCAACGCCTTCGACCGGGCGATCGACAACCAGATCAGCCGCCTGCGCAAGAAGATCGAGCCGGACCCGAAAAACCCGACCCTTATCAAGACCGTCTGGGGCGGCGGCTACACCTTGTCCGCTGACGTGCGCAAGCTGTGACATTGCCGCGCCCCCTTCCCCGAACGCTGGTCGGACAGGTGATCCTGCTGGTCGCGCTGGCCCTGTTCGTGGCGCAGGCGATCAATTTCGCGCTGCTGCTGCAGGAACGCAATCGCCTGCAACTCACCGGCCAGACCGCGCCCGCCGTCTATCGCATCGTCGATGCGCTGGATGCGCGCGGCGAGCGGGAGGACGAACCGCGTCGCGCACGCTTTGTCGAGGGCGCGCCGACTCTGGAGGGAGAGGAGCGGCCCGACATCGCCCGCCGAGCGACGACGATGTTCAGCGACATCGGCCTCGCCATCCATAGCGTTCGCGCGGTCGAGCATCGGCGCGTCCTGCCGCTGCGGCGGTGGGAAAAAATCCGTATGCGCGCCACCGGAACCCATGAAAACCCGCGGCGCGGCGGTTCCATCATGCTCGCCGCCGAATATGAAAAAGGCCGATGGGTCATCGCCGAAGCGCGGCTGGCCGGGCCGCCGCCGCGTTTTGGCGGCTGGCTGATCGGGCAGACGCTGATCCTCTATATCATCGTCCTGCTGCCCCTGCTGTGGGTCGGGCGTCGGCTCGCGCGGCCGTTGCGGCAACTGACCGGCGCGGCGCGGCAGTTCGCGCGCACGGGCGCGGCCGACCCGGTCGACGAAGGCGGGCCGGGCGATGTGCGCGACCTGACCACCGCGTTCAACGCCATGCGCGCGCGGATCATCGCCATGCTGGATGAAAAGGACAGGATGCTGGGCGCCATCGGCCATGACCTGCGCACGCCGCTCGCCTCGCTGCGGGTCCGCGCCGAATCGGTGGAGGATGAGGGCGAGCGCACGCGCATGTCGCAAACCATCGACGAAATGAACCGGATGCTGGAGGACATATTGTCGCTCGCCCGCGCCGGGCGCAGCACGGAGGAGCCGCAGAAGGTCGACCTTGCCTCGCTCGCCGACGCGGTGGTGGAGGATTTCGTCGAACTGGGATCGCCCGTCGACATGGCCGACAGCGACCGGGCGGTGGCGCTCGTCCGCCCGCAGCAGATTCGCCGGGCGCTGCGCAACCTCATCGAAAACGCCATCGTCTATGGCGACCGCGCCCATGTGACGGTGGCGCGCGAGGGCGACATGATCCGCCTGACGGTGGCCGACGAAGGGCCGGGCATAGCCGAGGACCGGATGGACGAGATGCTGGAGCCCTTCACCCGGATGGAAGGATCACGCAACCGCGAAACCGGCGGCGCGGGCCTTGGCCTGGCGCTGGTCCGCGCGATCATGGCCGAACATCATGGCCAGTTGCGCCTCGCCAACCGCCCCGAAGGCGGGCTGGAGGCCAGTCTGGTCCTGCCGGGCTGATCATGGGCCGACGTTCGTTCTATCCGGTGGGGAGGGATAGGCGGGGCATCCGCCAGCGATCAGAACCGGTCGATCACCAGCGCAACGGTCGATCCCAGAACCGGCATCTCTCCATCGTCATCCCGGACTTGATCCGGGATCCATTTGCGCAACGGTCACGATCCTGCGAAAAGTTGAGCCAATGGATCCTGACTTTCGTCAGGATGACGGCAGGAGCGATATGGCGGGTAGCGAACAAGGTAAGTCATTCCTTCTCCCTTGGAGGGAGAAGGATATGGAGCCTTACCGCGCAGCGGTCAGGCGGAGCTGGATGAGGGGGTCCGACGCTGGTCGTGCGCGATTGCAGGAGGTCATCACACCCTCACCCAGCTACGACTAGGCTGCAAGCAGCCAAGTCTGCGCAGCCCTCTCCCTCAGGGAGAGGGGTAGGAGGGGGCGTCCGCCAACGACGATTTGCAGTCGTCCATAGTTACCGAAGCCAAGCCCGATAGCCGACCTCGCAAAGATCTGCTAAGGATGCGGCATGGCCAAAACCAACTATTTGGGTATGACGTTGAACGAACGCTTGTTTACAGCGGGTATCCTTGATGAGTTCGATGCAGCAATCGACGATAATAATAGGGCGAGGGTCGTCGAACTACTCGGCTCAGTTGAGGTCGACAATCCTCACGGAATAGCCGACAGCCTACTTGGTTCAGGCTATGTATGTTGGTTTTGTGGCGAAGGAATCGAGCAACATGGTCGTCAGGCGTTAGCGATTGGTCTTAGCGATCTCTGGTCCGATCAATGTGACGAGCCGCCGACACAAATAATCTACGCCCATTTCGACTGCGCGCAAAAGCGCATGGGGGGATCGTCAATGGCTTTGGAGCAAGTCGTTTTGTTTCCGCCTGCTCCCGAAACCTGACGGTCGTCAATCCACCCCTTCTCGTCACCCCGCCCTGCTCAATGCTTGCCCGGCTTGTTTTCCGTGCCTGGCGCGGTCGGGTTCATCAGCTTGACGCCTTGCGGCAGGGCGGTGCCGCCCATGTCCAGCCGGGTCGCCTGCGCCTTGGCCAGCCGCATGGGATCGTCGCGCTCGGCGACCGCCGCCCTGGTTTCCTCGTCCAGCCCGTCGTCCTCGGCGTCCTTCGCGCCGTTGCGGCTCCACGCCAGGATGATCGACATGCGCCGGTTGCGCGGGTCATAGGCGTCGCCCTTGATATAGGGGTCGCGGTCGGCGACGCCCTCGATCCGGGCAAAGCGTTCGTTGCCGATGCCGCTCTCGCTCAGCGCCTTGCGGGTCGCTTCGGCGCGGGCGGATGACAGCATCCAGTTGTTCATGGTCCGCCCATTGGCATAGGGCAGGCCGTCGGTATGGCCGCGCACGATGACGTCGTTGGGCATCGTCTCCAATACCTGCGCCACTTCGCCGATCAGCGTGCGGGCGGCGGGCAACAGCCGGTCGGTGGCCATGGCGAACATGGCGAAATCCGCCTCGTCGATCAGGTCGATGCGCAGCCCCTCGCGGGTTTCGGTGAAGCGCACATTCTTGCGCAGCTTGCCCATGCCGCGGCGGTTCATCCGCGCTTCCAGTTCCTTCTTGATCGATTCGAACTTGGCGCGGTCGGCGGCTTTCATGTTCTTGCCACCCTGTTCCTTGGTGCCGCTGGCGTCGCGCGGGATGGTGATGGACAAATTGCCCTGACCCCCGGTGGTCGGATAATTTTCCTTGCCCATGATGCTGTCGCCGCCCAGCAGGCCGGTCGATCCGGCGGAGGCGGCCTTCAACTCGACCAGCGTCGGCGTGAAATAGTCGGCCAGCGCCTTGCGCTGTTTCTCGGTCGTCGCGCCCAGCAGCCACATCAGCAGGAAGAACGCCATCATCGCCGTCACGAAGTCGGCATAGGCGACCTTCCACGCGCCGCCATGATGGCCGCCATGGCCTTCGACGATGATCTTCTTGACGATGATCGGCCGGGGTTCCGGCTCGTTCGCCCCGCGTTTCTTCTCCGCCATGGCTTATTTGCCCCGCATGCCGTCGAACACTTCGGCAAAGGCCGGCTGGTTGGCGTGGGTCAGGCTGGAGCGCGCGGCTTCGATCACCAAGGGCTGCGGATGGCCATGGAGCGATGCGACGATGATCTGCTTGACCACATGGTACATCGCCCCGTCCGCCTCGATCACGCTGCGGCAGCGATTGGCGAAGGGATTGACCATGCCATAGGCGAGCAGCACGCCCAGAAAGGTGCCGACCAGCGCCGAACCGATCATCGCGCCCAAAATGGCGGGCGGCTGGTCGATGGAGCCCATGGTCTTCACCACGCCCAGCACCGCCGCGACGATGCCCAAAGCGGGCAATGCGTCGGCCAGCCCCTGAAGATTGTCGGCGGGTTTGAGCGCCTCGTGATGATGGGTCTTCAGGCTGTTGTCCATCACCTCTTCCACCGCATGCGGATCGAGCGTGCCGGAGGAGACGACGACCAGGCGCAGCGTGTCGCTGATCAGGTGGATCAGCGTCTTGTCCTTCATCAGGCGCGGATATTCGCTGAAGATGGTGGAGCTGCCCGGATCCTCGATATGGGGTTCGAGCGCCACCGGCCCTTCGACGCGCAGCGTCTTCATCAGCTTGCTGACGAGGAAGATGCAGTCGAGGAAATCCTGTTTCTTGTAGGCCGGCCCCTTGAACACCTTGCCCAGGCCGCCGCCGAGCGCCTTGAGGTCCGCGCCGCTGTTGCCGATGATGAGCGCGCCGACCGCGGCGCCGCCGATGATCAGCATTTCATGGGGCAGGGCGTGGAGCACCGGGCCGATGTCGCCGCCGGTGAAGATGAAGCCGCCGAACACCATGACGATGAGGACGACAAGACCGATGACTGCGAACATGCTGATCCCCGAATGCGCGGGTTCGCGGACGAACCCCTGATAATGGAGGGCGCCGTCGCCGGACGGAGCCATTCCCTCTTAAATACGGACTGGTTAGCGCGGGGTTTAGGACGAAGCGCTTTTTTGCGGGGTTCAGCCGATCAGGTCGAACAGGGTCTGCTTGGTGATGCGGGCAAAGGCCGATTGCGCCGCTTCCAGTTGCAACAGCTTGGCCGACACATCCGAAATCACCTTGGTCAGATCGGTCGATTCGAGGGACGCCCGCCGTTCGGTCAGGTCAAGATCAACGTCGGTCAGCCGCTCCCCGATCGTCTCCAGCCGGTCGCCGCGCACGCCCTGTTTCGCCTGTTCGACGACGACATGGCTGATCGCCGACTGGATCGAGTCGACCGCGCCCGCAACGGTGGCGTCGTCGCCGCTCTGGACGGCGGCGAGCACGCTGGTGAAGATATCGTCCATGGTCATCGCCGCGCCGTTGACGTCAATGCCTTCCGACACATCCTGGCGCGTGCCGACCACGGCCAGATTGAGGCCGCGGCTGACCGGCACCAATGTGCTGGTCCCATCGTCGAACACGGGCGTGCCCTGATAATCCTTTTCGTTGAGCAATTCGGTGATCGTCGTGTGGATGGTGTTCATTTCCTCGACGATGGCCGCGCGGCTGGTGTCGTTCAGCGATCCGTTGCGCGCGGAAATGGCCAGATCCTGCGCGCGCGTCAGCAGGTTGGTGATTTCACCCAGATTGGATTCGGCATTGCCCGCACGCGCCTTGCCATAGGCGATATTGGTCTGCCATGCGGCCTGCTGCGCCTGGGCGCGGCCGACATCGGACACCTGGACCCAGGCCAGCGAATTGTCCGACGGCTTGGTCAGGCTGATGCCGGTCGACACCGCCGTCTGCCCCGCGACAATCTGTTGCGAAAGCTGCTGCTGTCGCCGGATTTCGGTGGCCATGGTCTTGGCGGTGATCCCTACCATCGGTCAGTTCCTATCTTCAAATGATCCGCAGGATCGAATCGATCGTTTCCTTGGCGATCTGCAACACCTTGGCGCTGGCGGAATAGGCCTGTTGCACGCGCAGCAGGTCGGCCGCCTCCATATCGAGGTCGACGCCGCTCACCGCCTCGCGTGCGGCGACGGCCTGATCGGTCCGCTCCAGCGCGGTCGTATATTCCAGTTTCACCGCGCCCAGCAGGTTGGCGTGGGTGGCGATCAACGCCGTCCAGCCGTCCTCGACGCTGCCATTGCCGCGCAAAACGGAATAGGCGGTCAGCAGATTGCCGTTGAGCGTGCCGTCGGCCGATCGGGTGGCGAGGTCCGCCGGATCGGTGATGAGCGCCGCCATGGTCGCGGCCGACCCGCCATAGCTGAGCAGCGCGCCGCCCGCCGTTCCCGCATCGGTCAGCCCCTGAGCGTGCCAGGCGTTGACATCGGTCACAAATTGTTCGGCCAGGCTGTCGAGGCTGGCGCGTCGGGCCGAAACCGTCTGCGCCGCCGAAAACAGGCCGCCCAACTGGCCGCTGGCCGGGGCCGTCAGTGGCCCCGCCGCGTTCGACAATGCCAGCGTTCCATCCGCACTGGCGGTCATCGTCAGGCTGGAGCTGGTCGTCCCGCGCACCAGATCCTGCCCGGCATAGCTGACGATGGCCGTGCCGTTGGCGCCAAAGCCGATGTCGACGTTGAGCGTTTCGGACATGGATTGCAGGGCGGCGTCGCGGCTGTCGAGCAACTGGGCATAGGCGGACGTGCCCGGCGATGCGCGCAGCAGGCTGCCGTTGATGTCGGCCAGCGCCGCCATGGTGTGGTTCAGCGTGCTGACCGTGTCGGTCGCTTCGTCGGCGATGCCGTCGGAAATCTCCGAAAGGTCGCGGGCCGTGCGCTGGAACGCCTCGGCGACGCGGTTGATGCTGTCCAGCGTGGTGACGCGCAGCGATGTGTCATTGGGGCTGGCGGCCAGCCTTTCGATCTGGCCATACATGCCGCTCATCAACTGGCCGATGCCGGTCGCAGTGTCGTTCATCGCCGTTTCGGTGTCGGACAGCCAGCGCTGGCGCGCGTCGGCGCTGGCGAGCCCCTGTGCCGTTAGCCGCACCGCCGCGTCGAGATAGGGGTCGGCCGCCCGGTCGATGCTGCGCGCCTCGACCCCGCCGAAATTGGCGCGCGCGACATACAGCGCCATGGTCTGGCTCGACGCGCCGGATTCGGCCATCGTCACCGACCGCCGGGCATAGCCTTCGGTGCTGGCGTTGGCGATATTTTCCGCAATCGCCGCCATCGACGTGCGATAGGCCCGGCTGGCCGACGCGCCGATGATGAACAGGTCGCTCATGCGGCCTTATCCGTGTCGGTCGTTGCCGTGGCCGGTTTGGTCAGGGTTGCGCCGAACTGCTGCAACAACAGGTCGGCGATGCCCAGGCTGCCCGATGTCGCAAGCGACTGCGCCGTCTGGGCGTCGGCCATGTCGCGGAACTGCTCGGTCGCGCTCGAATCGGCGATGCCTTCGGCGAGACTGGCCGATCGCATGGCGCCGATCATCTGGCGCACGAAAATCGCCTCGAAAGCCTGCGCCGCCTGCTTGAGCGCGGCTTTGTCCCGCCCGCTGCCGGGTGTGGCCTGCGCGGTCGGGAAGGATGAGGAAATCTGCATTACAGCACCACCAGTTCCGCTTTCATCGCGCCAGCCTGTTTCAGCGCTTCCAATATGGCGACCATGTCGGCCGGCGATGCGCCGATGGCGTTGACCGCTTTGACTATATCGGTCAGCGACGCCCCGCCTTTAAAATTTATCAACGGTTTCTTTTCCTCGGTCACCTGGATGGCGCTCGACTGTTCGACCGCCGTCTCGCCGCGAGAGAAAGGCGCGGGCTGCACGACGCGCGGGCTTTCGTTGACGCTGACGGTCAATTTGCCATGGGCGACGGCGGCCGGATGGATGCGCACCGCGCCGTTGATGACGACGGTGCCGGTACGGGCGTTGACGATGACCTTCGCCGGGGCGTCGGCAGGGGCGACCTCGATATTCTCGATCATGCCCATCATCAAAATGCGCTGTTCGGCGCCCGGTTCGGCGTCGATGGCGACCGAAACGGCGTCCATCGCGCGGGCGCGGCGGTCGCCGAAGGTGCGGTTGATGCCGTCCGCCACGCGCAGCGCGGTGGTCAGGTCCGCTTCGGCGAGGTTGAAGGTCAGCGTCGGCGCGGTGTCGAAACCGGTGGCGACCGCGCGTTCCACGGTCGCGCCGCCCGGAATGCGTCCGGCAGACGGAATGTTGACCGACACCTGGCTGCCGTCCGCGCCGGATACGCCGAGGCCCCCGACGGCCAGATTGCCCTGCGCCATGCCGTAAATCTCGTTGTCCGCGCCGCGTAGGGCGGTCAGGATCAGCGTGCCGCCGCGCAGCGACTTGGCCTTGCCCAGCGCCGACACGGTGACGTCCAGCCGTTGACCCGGCTTGGCGAAGGCCGGCAGGTCGGCGGTGACCAGCACGGCCGCGGCATTTTTGAGCGCGGGATTGACGCCCTGCGGCAGGGTCAGGCCAAAGCGCGACACCATGCCCTTCATACCCTGCGTCGCATAATCCAGACTATCGTCGCCCGTGCCCGCGAGGCCGACGACGATGCCATAGCCGGTCAACTGGTTGGGGCGCACGCCCTGGAACGTGCCCAGATCCTTGATCCGTTCGGCATGGGCCGGGGCGGCGAACAGGGTCAGCAGCGCCAGGGACGACAGCAACAGGCGGAGCAGGCGGGTCATGGCTTTTCCGGTCTCCATCAGAAGGGGCTGACCATCGAGAAGAAGCGTTGCAACCAGCCCTGACGGCTGGCGCGGGCGATTTCGCCCTTGCCGGTATAGATGATCTTGGCGTCGGCCACGCGGGTGGAGGCGATGCGGTTGTCCGGGCTGATGTCGGCCTGACGGACAAGGCCGCTGATCTGAATGAACTCGTCGCCGCGATTGAGCGTCAGCGCCTTTTCGCCCTTCACCAGCATCGTGCCGTTGGGATAGACCGCCGCGATGGTGACCGTGATCTCGCCCGACAGGGCGTTGGACTGGGTCGCCCCGCCCTTGCCGGTGAAGCCGTTCTGGCCGCCCATGGCGACATCGCTTGCTGAAAACAGCTTCGAAAGGATGCCGGTGCTTGGCGGAGTCAGGCCGATATTGCCATTGCGGCTGGTGTCGGCGCTGTTGGTTTTGGTCGCCTGCGTCTTTTCGACCAGCACGATGGTGATGATGTCGCCCACGCTGGTGGCGCGCGCGCCGCTGGTCAGCGGGGTATAGCCCATCGACGCCTGGAAAATGGAGCCGTTGGCGGGCGGCGCCGGCGGCTGGGCGACCACGGTCGGCGCATAGAAATCGCGTTCGACCTCGCGCTTCTTCTTGCGCGCATCGGCGGGCGAGGCGGCGAGCGCGATCAGCGAGGCGGCGATCAGCAAGGCGGAAACGGGGCGCATCATCCGGCTCACAGTTGCTGGTTCACATATTGCAGCATTTCGTCGGTGGCCTTGATCATCTTGCTGCTCACCTCATAGGCGCGCTGCGTTTCGATCATGTCGACCAGTTCCTCGACGACATTGACGTTGGATGTTTCCAGCGCCCCCGAACGGATGACGCCGCGCCCCTCAAGGCCGGCGACCCCGGTCAGCGGGGTGCCCGACGCGGCCGTTTCGACCAGCAGGTTGCCGCCAACGGGTTGCAGGCCCGACGGGTTCATGAAGCTGGCGAGTTCGATCTGGCCGAGCTGCGACGGTTCCGATTCGCCCTGAAGCGTCGCGGACACCGTGCCGTCATTGCCGATGGAGATGCTGGTCGCGCCCTGCGGCACGGTGATCTGCGGGATCAGCGGCAGGCCGTCGCTGTTCACGACCGTGCCTTCGGCGGTAACGGAGAAATTGCCCGCGCGGGTATAGGCGATGGAGCCATCGGCCTGCTGCACCTGGAAATAGCCCGATCCCTCGATCGCCATGTCCAGCGCGTTGCCGGTGTCCTTCAGCGTGCCCTGCGTGTTGAGCTTGCTGGTGCCCTGCAACGCGACGCCCGACCCCAGGTTGAGGCCGGTGGCGAACTTGTTCTGCGAATCCGAATTGGCGCCCGCCGCGATCATCTGCTGATAGGCGAGCGTTTCGAAATCGGCGCGATCCTTCTTGAACCCGGTCGTGTTGACGTTGGCCAGGTTGTTGGCGATCACGCGCATCTTGGTGTTCTGCGCGTCGAGGCCGGTGCGGGCGACGTGAAGGGCGGCGTTGCTCATGGCTTACAAGTCTCCATTAGGCGTCGAGGCGCATCAAAGACGCGCCGCCGTCGTCAATCTGCTTGGCGGTGTCGATCAGCTTGACCTGGGTTTCAAATGCGCGGCTGGCTTCGATCATCTGCACCAGCGCGGCGGTGGCGTTGACGTTGGACCCTTCCAGCGCGCCCGCTGTCACGGTCGCGAGCGGATCCTGCGGCAAGGCGCCGCCGTTGGTTTCGCGGAACAGGCCGTCGGTGCTTTTCGCGATGGACGATCCCACCGGGCTGACGAGCTTCAGCCCGTCGACCCGCTGCGGATTGGCCGCGTCGCCGCCCTGCGGCACGATCCAGATGCCGCCGTCCTGCGCAATGGTCACGCTGTCGGCCGGGGGCAGGGTGATGGGGCCGCCTTCGCCCAGCACGGGCAGGCCGTCGCCGGTGGTCAGCAAGCCGCTGTCCGTCAGCTTCAGGTCGCCGCGCCGCGTATAGGCTTCCGACCCGTCGGCGGCCTGCACGGCGAGCAGCGCGTCGCCGTTCATCGCCACGTCCAGCATATTGCCGGTCTGCGTGACCGCACCCGCCTGCATGTCGGCCGCGATCACCTGTTCCGACGCCTGGGCGCGGGTGTTGAAGGTGTCGCCCTGGATCCAGCGCGTCTCGGCATTGGCGATTTCGGAACGAAAGCCGACAGTGTTGACGTTCGCGAGGTTGTTCGCGATCGACGCCTGCCGGGCCATCGCGCCGCGCATCGCGGTGAGTGCCGTGTTGACGAGCCGGTCCATGGGCTATCCCTCTTTCGCCGCCAGGATCAGCGGATGTTGACGATGGTCGAGGTCAGCGTGTTCGCCGTCTCGATCGCCTTGGCGTTGGCCTGGAAGTTGCGCTGGGCCGAAATCAGCGACACCAGTTCTTCGGTGATGTCGACGTTGGAGCGTTCCAGCGCGCCCGAACGGACGGCGCCGAACAGGCCCTGGTTGCCCACGCCAAAGGTCGGGTCGCCGCTGGCCACGGTCGACACCCAATGGGCGTCGCCGCGCTGGCGCAGGCCGTCCTGCGCGTTGAAGCTGGCCATGGCGACCGCGCCCAGATAGCGGGTGGTGCCATCGGCGTAGACGGCCGAAACGATGCCCTTTTCATTGACCGCGACGCTGGTCAGTTGGACCGCGCCGGCATTGTCCAGCGTGGTCGGGATCTGAAGGTCGGTCAGCGCGCTGCTGTCGGTGGTGCTGTTGGCGGTCGGAACGCCGGTGGCCGGATCGACCGCCAGAATCTGCAGCCGCGACCCGGTGGTGTCGAGCACATAGCGGTCCTCGTCGACCGAGAAGGCGCCGTTGCGGGTGTAGCTGATCTGGCCGTCGTCGGGGCGCTTCACTGCGAAGAAGCCTTCGCCGGTGATGGCGAGGTCCAGCGTCTTGTCGGTCGTCTGGATCGTGCCCTGCGTATATTGCTGGGCGATCGACTGGACGCGCACGCCCTGGCCCGAAACCTGGCGGGTCGTCTGCATCGGCGCGGCCGAGAAGATGTCGCCGAAATTGGCGACGCTTTTCTTGAAGCCGGTCGCATCGACGTTGGCGACGTTGTTGGAAATGGTGCCGAGGCTGGCCTGGGCGCCCTTGAGACCGGAAAGCGAGACATAGAAGGACATGGTTTTACTCCCTCGTGGAAATGGTTGTGGGGTTCAGGTGAGGCTGATGGCGTCGGTCGGGCTGAACGTCCCGATCGAGGTAATGAGTTTCGACGACGATCCGTCGGCGGGCGATTGAACGGCGGCGATGGTGGCCCAGGTCGCAACCTGGCTGGTGGTCGCGCCGACGACCTTGACCTGCAGGGCTGACGAGGCGACGGTTTCGCCATTGTCGTCCTTGCCGTCCCAGTAGAAGCTGAGCGGGCCTGCATCCTGCGCGCCCAGGTCGATCGTCTTGACGACATTGCCCTCGCCGTCGAGCAACTGGATCGATGCGTCGTCGGTCGCTTCGGCCAGCGTGATCTGCCCCGCATATTGGCCGGCGGCGTCGGGGGCGGCGATGTTGGACTGCACCAGCATCGCCCGGCCGATCCAGCTCGCCGCATCGCCCAGGCGCGTGCCCGAAAGCGATTGCTTGATCTCCGCCAGCGACGCGTTCATCTCCGCGATGCCCGACGAATTGGTGATGGTCGCCATCTGCGACACCAGTTCGGCGTTGTTGACCGGTTCGAACGGATCTTGCGTCTGCATCTGCGCGGTCAGCAGGCGCAGGAAATCCTGCTGGCCCATTTCGGACTTGCCGACGCCGACATTGGCGACCGGGTTGTAGACCGACAGCCCCGCGCTGTCAGTGGCGGTGGTTGTCGTCATTTGCCGATCCTTATGGTTTCCATCATCAACGACTTGGCGGTGTTGAGGACCTGAACATTATTCTGATACATGCGGGCGGTCTCGACCATGTCGATCAGTTCCGCATTGGTGTCGACGGCCGCCTCCCACACATCGCCATTGGCGTCGGCCAGCGGATGGTTGGGGTCGTGCCTTTTGGCGGGCTGGGCGCTGGTGGTCACCACGTCGTCAACCTTGACGGTGGCGATGCCGGGCGTTTGCGTCACGCTGGTGAAGACCGGCTTCACCGCGCGATAGGCGCCTTCGGCCGTGCCCGACACGTTGCCGGCGTTGGCCATGTTGGATGCGGTGGCGTTCAACCGCACCAGTTGCGCGCTCATGGCGCGCCCGGCGATGTCGAACAGGTTCATGGGGCCGGAACCGCTCATGCTCATTCTCCCTTCAGCGCGCGGGTGATGGTGTTGAGCCGCCCTTCGAGGAACGAGAGGGTGGTGCGATATTTGACGGCGTTTTCAGCAAACAGCGTCTGTTCGGTCGACAGTTCGACGGTGTTGCCGTCCAGGCTGGGCTGCAACGGCACGCGATAGCCCATGGCGCTCTCGGCCGCAGTCTCGGCGGTCGCGCCGCCGCCCTGCTGCGTCGCGGCGGCCAGCGCCTTTTCGAAATCGATGTCGCGCGCCTTGTAACCGGGGGTCGAGGCGTTGGCGATGTTCGACGCGAGCAGGGACAGGCGCTGCGAGCGGAGCGCCAGCGCCTTTCCATGAACACCGAATAAAGCATCTTCCATCGACATTTCTTTGCGAACCCTCGCTAAAATCTCTCGGATCGCTGCCGTTCTATCGCTTGATGGCGTTCCCGGCGGGTGATCCAGCCTGATATCCGCAAGACCCGTGCCAATTTTCGTGTGCGGCGCAGATAAGCGGGAAAACGGCGCGCGAGGGCGGGTTGGACGGCCGGGTGCGGCAAGGGCGGCAATATTTTGCCGGTCCGGCGGCAACCGCTTGCCGGTCAAGGGGCCTCAGCCAAGGGGCCGGAAAAAAAGGGACTGAATGCGCATGATCGCCATGGCCAGCCAATTGTTCGACCCCCTGACGTTGGGCGTGATGATCGCGGGGCTGGTGCTGGTCGCCCTGTTTCAGAACGGATTTTCCGCCATGGGCCGCGCGCTCGCCGCGCTGCGCCCGCTGGTCGCCGCCGATCCGCTGCGCGACCGCGACGCCGCGCGCCGGGCGATGCTGAAGATCGACCAGGTGGCGCAGTTGCGGGGCCTCTCCTGCACCGACCGGGTGAAGACCGCCAATCCCTTCCTGGCCGAAGCGGCGCGCAAGCTCGCCAACAGCGACCGGATCGAGCATTTCGAACTCTGGGCGCGCGAAAGCCTGGCCGACCGGGCGCAGCGCCATGGCGCCGCGCGCAATGTCTGGCTGTCTATCGCCGACGCCGCGCCTGCGCTCGGCATGATCGGCACGATCGTCGGCCTCATCGGCATGTTCGCCGCCATGGATGATCCCGCGAAAATGGGTCCGGCGATGGCGCTCGCCCTGCTCACCACCCTTTATGGCGTGGTCATCGCCAACATCCTCGCCGCGCCCGTCGCGCAGCGGCTTTCCGACCTTTCGGAGGCCGAACTGGCCTGGCAGCAGGAGGTGATCGAGCGGATGCTGGCCATCGCCCGCCGCGAAAATGCGCCCGCGCGCCGCGCCGCGATCCGCGAAGTGGCATGAGCGCCACGCTCGCCTCCCGCCGCCGCAGTCGATGGGCGATCAGCTTTGCCGATTTGCTGCTGTTGCTGCTTGGCTTTTTCGTGATGCTTTACGCCAGCGGCCAGCGGCGCGACGCCCTGCTGGCCGGGGTCAGCCGCCAGTTTGGCGGACGGCCGATGGCGCGGGCGGTGGAGGTGCGCGCCGCCGAACTCTTCGCGCCGGGTGAAGCGATGCTGACCCCCGCCGGGCGCGCCCGCATCGCGCGCATCGCCGCCCTGGTCGGCCGCGACGGCGCGGAAGTGCAGAGCCATGGCAGCGACGCCGCGCGGGAGCGGTTCGATGACTGGGATCTGGCCGCCGCCCGTCTGGGGTCGGTGGCGCGGGCCTTGCGCGCGGCTGGCGTGCCGGGCGACCGGCTGGTCATTCGCGGGCTGGACCAGGGCGACGGGCAGGGCGGAAAGGGGCAGGTGATCCGCATCGCCCCGGCTTCCGGGGCGCAGTGATGCGCCATATTGGCACAATATTTGCTTAATTTGGGGAAACGCCTTTCGCCTATCAGGAGCCAGCGATGACCCGAACCATGCCGATCGCCCTTGCCGCCGCGCTGGGCCTTCTTGCCCAGCCCGCGCTGGCGCAGCAGAAATTCGAGAATCTGGACAGGATCGACAGCCTCGTCGCGATGACCGTCGGCGCCAATCTGGGCGAACCGGGCGGGCCGCGCGCGCCGGTGGACCGCCGCCTGCGCCTGGCCGCCTGCCCGACGACGCCTTCGGTCGAAGGGCCGGTGTTCGGCGCGGCGATGGTGAAGTGCGAGGCGCTGGGCTGGCGCATTCGCGTGCCGCTGGTCGCGGGGGCCGCCGCTGCCGCATCCGGCCCGGTTGCGCGCTATGCGCCGGCCGCCGCGCGCCCGGCGCAGAAGGAAGCGGTCGTGAAGAAAGGCGATCCGGTCCAGTTGACCGCCGGCAATTCCAGTTTCGAAGTGTCGCGCGTGATGATAGCGGATGAGGATGGCGCCATCGGCGAAACCATCCGGGTGCGCGAAGACAAAAGATCGACGCCGATTTTCGCGCAGGTCGTCGATATGGGAATTGTTCGCATTCCCGGATTTAAGGATTTTTGAACGCATCCGTATTTAGTCTGGTGCGGGACGAGTGAAGGAATGCAGTGATGATCAAGTCAGTCGGCCAGAATATCGGCGCCGCCATCGAGGCGGGACGCTTGCGCGAAGGCGGCAAGACCCGTGCATCCTCCACGGCGACGGGTGCATCCGCCGTGACGGCATCTTCGGAAACCTCGGCCAGTCCCGCCGCGCGCATGGCGGCCGAAGGCGCGCCGGTCGACATGGATCGCATCGCCGCGATCAAGGCGGCCATCGCGTCGGGCAATTATCCGGTCGATCCCGCCGCGATTGCCGATCGCATGCTGGCGCTCGACCTGCCCGCCGCGAACTGACAGCCCTTATGACTCAGGGCGCAGCGATGATCGACGACATGGCCGTTGCGGCCGATGCGTTGCGCCGCGCGCTCGACAGCCAGGACGTCGCCGCCATCGAATCCGCCGCGATTCGCCTTGATCACGCCACCCGCACGGCCCGCGCCCAGGGCGCCTGGCGCGCCGATCCCGCTCTCCGCGACGCCTTGCGTTCGCTCTCGGCCGTTCTCGATTCGACCCGCGTCCGCACCCGCATCCTGTCGGATCAGGCCGCCCAGCGCCTGTCGCTGCTCGCCGCCCATGGCGCCGCCACCGCGCCGCTGACCTACGGGCGTTAATACCAATTCGCATTTCTTGCGCCGGCGTTAACCAAATATTGGCACGTCGCGCGCTCTAATCGTCCCCGGTACCACAGGGGACAGATTTTCATGTCGGCTTCATATGCGGACATCGCTTCATTGGGGAGCAGCGGCGGCACCGCCAATCGCGTGACCAACGCGATCGCCATGGCGAGTCGCCGAACCGGCGTCGATTTCGCCTATCTGCTGGGGCAGGCGAAGATCGAAAGCAGCCTCAACCCCACCGCCCGCGCGTCGACATCGTCCGCGACGGGCCTTTATCAGTTCATCGACCAGAGCTGGCTCGCCGTTGTCGACAAGCATGGCGGCGAATATGGACTTGGCTGGGCCGCAGACGCGATCAGCCGGGGCAGCAATGGCCGCTATTATGTCGCCGATCCGGATTTGCGGCAGCAGATCCTCGACCTGCGCAAACATCCCGAAACCGCGTCGGTCATGGCCGCCCAACATGCCGCCGACAACAAGGCGACGCTGGAGAGCAAGCTGGGCCGTCAGGCCGAATCGGTCGATCTTTACCTCGCCCATTTTCTGGGCGTGGGCGGCGCGTCGAAATTCCTGGCGGTGCATGACCGCGCGCCCGGCGCGACCGCCGCGTCGATGTTCCCGGCCGCCGCGCGCGCCAACCGCTCCATTTTCTATGACAAGCAGGGCAATGCCCGCAGCTTCGCCGACATTCGCGACCGTTTCGCCGCCAAACTGCAAAAGGGCTTCGATGCCGTGGGCGCCAATGTCCAATATGCGCAGGCGGACCTGCCGGCCAACGCCCAGACGGTGCAGCCCGCCGACTATGTCCGCATCGCGACCCAGCGGCTGGAATCGCAGACCGATTATGGCGTGTCGTTGCGGCCGCAAACCGCGCGCCTCGCCTATCTCATGCTCGCCACCCTTGGAAGGTAAGCCCATCCGATGAGTCCCGCCCAGCTCAAGACGAAGATATGGATGAACACGGCCAAGGGGGCGGTGCTGCCGCTCGCCACGCTGATGGTCGTGCTGTTCATGATGGTGCCGGTGCCTGCGATTCTGCTGGACGTGGGGTTCATCACCAACATCATGATTTCACTGGCGGTGCTGATGGTGGCGCTCAACGCCGCCAAGCCGCTCGATTTCTCCAGCTTCCCGACAGTGCTGCTGTTCGCCACCCTGTTGCGCCTCGCGCTCAACGTCGCCTCCACCCGCGTCGTGCTGGTGTCGGGGCATGAAGGGTCGGATGCGGCCGGCCATGTGATCGAGGCTTTCGGCCATTTCCTGATCGGCGGCGACTATGTCGTGGGCATTTTCGTCTTCGCCATCCTGATGATCATCAACCTGGTGGTCATCACCAAGGGCGCTGGCCGCGTGTCGGAAGTGTCCGCCCGCTTCACCCTCGACGCCTTGCCCGGCAAGCAGATGGCGATCGACGCCGACCTCAACGCCGGGCTGCTCAGCCCCGAAGAGGCCAAGCAGCGCCGACAGGATGTCGCGACCGAAGCCGATTTCTATGGCTCCATGGACGGCGCCAGCAAATTCGTGAAGGGCGACGCCGTCGCGGGCATCCTGATCCTGGTCATCAATATCGTCGGCGGCATCATTCTGGGCGTGGTCAGCCACGGCCTGTCGATGGGCGACGCCGCGCAGACCTATGTCATGCTGGCCATCGGCGACGCGCTGGTGGCGCAGATCCCCGCGCTGCTGCTGTCGATCGCGGCCGCCGCCATCGTAACCCGCGTCAAGGCGGAGGACGATCTCGGCTCGCAGATCACCGGCCAGTTCGGTTCGGCCCGCGCCTGGACGCCGGTCGCCGCCATCCTCGGCTTTCTGGGCGTGCTGCCCGGTATGCCGCACATGATCGTCCTGCCCGCCGCGGCCATCGCGGGCGGCATCGCCTGGCATCTGCGCAAGGCCGCGCAGACCAAGGCGGCCGAGCCTGAACCCGTCGCCCCGCCGCCCAACCCGGCGCAGATCGAATGGACCGACGTGTCGGACGGCGCGATATTGGGGCTGGAGATCGGCTATGGCCTGATCGCCATGGTCGACGAGCGCAAGGGCGCGCCGCTGATGGCGCGGATCACGGGCATTCGTCGCCAATTGTCGAAGGAACTGGGCTTTGTCGTGCCGATGGTGCGGGTGAAGGACAATCTGGCGCTGGAACCCAATCAATATCGCATCACCATCGCGGGCGTGGTCGTGGGCGAGGACGAGATTTTCCCCGACGATCTGCTGGCGCTCGACAGCGGCGCGCTGGAAGGCACGGTGGCGGGCCGCCCGGCCAAGGATCCGACCTTCGGCCTTGACGCGGTGTGGATCGCGCCGGCCAAGCGCAGCGAAGCGGTGGTCGCGGGCTATACGGTGGTTGATCCGCCGACGGTCGTCGCCACCCACCTCAACCAGCTCATCGCCATGAACGCCAGCGAGATGTTCGGCCTCGACGAAACCCGCAAGCTGCTCGACAATCTGAAGGACGCCGCGCCGCAACTGGTCGATGGCCTGACGCCGGGCATGCTCAGCCTCGCGCAGATTTCGGCCCTGTGCCGCGCTTTGCTGGCGGAGGGAATCGCGCTCAAGGATTTCCGCCGCATCTGCGAGGCGATGATCGACGCCGCCCGGCCGGACATGAGCCACGAGCAATTGGTCGAAGCGGTGCGCCAGCGCATCGGATCGCTCATCATCCAGGGGCTGGTGCCGGTCAAGATGCCGCTGCCCGTCATCACTCTCGACGGCGATCTGGAAGCGTTGCTGGCGCAGGCCATGCGCGTTGCGGGCGACGCCAAGCACCCCATCGAACCGGCGCTCGCCAACCGCATCATCGAAGCGGTGATCGACGCGGCCCGGCCGATCCTGGCGCAGGCGCGCAACTTCGCCATTGTCACTTCGCCCATCGCCCGGCGCGCGCTGGCCCGGCTGTTCAAGCCGCACCTGCCCGAAACGCCGGTGCTGTCCTTCCTGGAAATCCCCGACGGCAAGGCCGTGGAGGTTGTCGCCGTGGTCGGTGGCGAATCCCGGCCCCAGCCGCGCCACGACCCGCTGCCGGGCCGCGAGAAAGTCGCCTGAGGAGTCGTCTGAACGATGTTCATCAACAAGGTCACGGGGGGCGCGAACCCTAATATCTACGGCCGGCAGGCCGGGCGGGAAACGCCCGAGCAGCTCGCCCGGCGCTATATGCCGCTGGTCCGCAAGATCGCCTGGCATGTCCATGGCCGGGTATCGAGCGCGATCGAGATCGAGGACCTGCTGCAAATCGGCATGGTCGCGCTGGTCGAGGCCGCCAATGGTTTCGAGGATCGCGGCCTTGGCTTCGCCACCTATGCGCAGATGCGCGTGCGCGGCGCGATGATCGACCATCTGCGCCGCCATTCGACCCTGTGCCGCTCCGCCATGGCGCGCCGCAAGCAACTGGCGGCGACCCGGGCGAAGCTGGAACAGCGGCTGGGCCGCGCGCCGTCGGAAGCGGAAATGTCCGCCGAAATGGGGATCGAACCGGCCGACTATCGCGAAATCGCCGACAGCGCCGAAATGACCCAGCATATGAGCATGGACGAAGTCTATTCGGACCAGTCCATGTGGTTCGCCGATGTCGAGGAACGGGCTGACGACGCCATGGAGCGCGAATCGCTCAAGGCCGCGCTTGCCCAATATATCGGCGAACTGCCCCAGCGCGAGGCGCTGGTGCTGCAACTCTATTTCGTCGAGGAACTCAATCTGGAGGAAATCGGCCGGACGCTGGACATTGGCGCCGCGCGCGTATGCCAGATCAAGAAGGCCGCGCTCGACAAGCTGCGCGAGAAACTGCGCGACTGGGACTGATTTTTAACGTCGCGCCCGGTTGCGGATCAGCCGCCAGCCCCGCTCGGTCGGCGGCGCGGCCAGCACCTGATCCGGCTCGATCTGCACCCAGCGATGGCGCAGCGGCTGATAATGGGGCGTCCGCCACCACGGATCGGGCACCTGGAACAGACCCGCTTCGCGCGCCGCCATGCCCCAATCCTTGCGCGCGGTCAGCGCCATGAACAGCGGCGAGAGCATCAGGCCGACGATGATCGGCGCGATCAGCCAGGGCGAAATGCCCGCCCGCCACGCGCCCACCGCCAGCAGCGCGCCCAGCATCAGGTGATAACGGCACAGGCGCGCCGCCGACCACAGGTCAACGCCGTCGCGATCGCGGGTCTGGCCGTTCCAACTGCTCTTGCGTCCCATCAGGACCGTGGCGAGGTTCACGGTCTGCGTCACCATGGCGATCGGCGCCATCAGGATCGACAGGATGATGTCCACCGCCACGCCGCCCGACAGCCGCGCCGCGCCGCCAAAGCGGGCGCGCTGGTCGGCGTTGGACAGGGCATGGGCCAGCGCCATGACCTTCGGCCCGAACAGCATCGCTATGGTCAGCGCGATCAGGCCGCCCGCGGGCAGGACATTGTCCGCCGCCCACCATCCGGCCCAGCCGCCGCCCACCACCACCAGGATCAGCGCCAGCCACATGGGCGAGGTGATATAGGCCGATGCGCCCACCAGCAGTTGAAAGCGGCTGACCGGATGCAGGCCGCTTATCCGGGTCAGCAGCGGCACATGCTGGATATTGCCCTGGCACCAGCGCCGGTCGCGCGTCGCAAGATCGGGCAGGGAGGGCGGAAATTCCTCGAAACTATCCTCGACCAGCACCATGTGGACATGCCAGCCCCGGCGGCGCAACAGCGCGGCCTCCAGCATGTCATGGCTCATGATATGGCCGCCAAAGGGCGCGCGGCCGGGCAGTTCGGGCAGGCCGCAGCTCGACGCGAAGGCGGAAACGCGGACGATGCCGTTGTGGCCCCAGAACATGCCTTCCGATCCCGCCCACCAGATCATCCCGGCTGACGCGACCGGGCCATAGAGGCGATTGGCGAATTGCTGCCAGCGGGCGAACAGGGTGGCGGCGCCCACCACTTCGGGAATGGTCTGAATGAGGCCGACCTGCGGGTGGCGTTCCATCTCGACCGCCAGCCGGGCCATGGTCTGCCCGCTCATCAGGCTGTCGGCGTCCAGCACGATCATATGATCGAAGCCGCCGCCCCAGCGCCGCACCCAGTCCGCGATATTGCCCGGCTTGCGGGCGATGTTCTGCGTGCGGCGGCGATAATATACGGGCAGGGTGAAGGAGCCGCGCAGTTCGTCGAACAGCCTTTCTTCACCCGCGCCATTTTCGGCGCTGGAATCCGACAGGATGAAGAACGCGAAGTCGTCTTTGCCCGCAAGCTGCGCGAGGGATCGTTCCATCATCGACAGGCGGCCGAACAGGCCCACAACATCCTCATTGCAGATCGGCATTAGAATCGCGGTGCGGCTGGCCAGCGGCCCGACGGGCGGCAATTTGCGCCGTGGCTGGCCCGCGTTCATCGCCAGCAGCAGGAAGCCGACGAGGCTGGTGGCGAAGCCGAAGGCGATCCAGGCGAACAGCGGCAGGAACAGGGCCATATACAGCCCCTCCCAGGCGGTCAGCCCGTCCTGGCCGATCGCGTCGTAAAGCGCATGGGCGGCAAAAGCGGCTGGCAGCAGCGCCAGCAGGATCACCAGCGCGCGCCGGGCGACCAGACCGGGCGTCGACGAGGAAGCGAGCGGGCGCTGCGGTCGCGCGCTGAAATCCTGTATCGGCATGGCCATGGGCGTTTCCGGGGGCATGCGGCCAATGGCGAGACCGGCCCGCGCGCCGGACAAACGCGCTGTTGCATTACGGTTCATTACAGACCTGACATAGTGACCCTAGGCGCTTCAAAACCACGGGGGTAGAGTTTCGTTCCTTGCACTGCGGCAAAACGCGCGGTTCAGGCGTCGACCCGATAATGGGCCATTTCGCTGATGGCGGCGCCTGACCTTCGCAATTGCGCTCTGACGCCGACCGCCGGGGCGTCGGGACGCAGGTCGATGACGGCGCGATACAGGCCCGGCTGGCCGATGACCGGATAGGCGGCCTGCTTCACCACCCTTCCGCCATCAAGTTCGCACCACAGATCGGGCTTTGCGCCGTCCGGCAAACCGGCAAAGTCGAACAACAGTCGCTCGACCCGGTCGCCTTCGCCCCGGCCGCGCCAGACATTGGCCAGCCGGGCGACCGCGATGGCGGGTTCGCCCGATGTCCAGTCCAGCCGATAGGCGGCGTCGATCCGGCGGCCGGGCGTGGCGGGGGCGGCCGGCGTCCAGTAAGCGACCACATTGTCCGTATATTCGCTGTCGGTCGGAAACTCATAGAGCCGCACATCGCCTGCGCCCGTTGGCGCGGCGGGCGTCGCCCACAGTGACGGGCGCTTGTGATAGAAGACGCCGTCATCCTGATAATGGTCGAAATTCCGGTCGCGCTGGATCAGGCCGAAGCCGCGCGGTGATGGTTCGGCAAAGACCGAGACATGGGGCGCGCGCGGATTGACCAGCGCCCGGGCATGGGCCGCGCCATCGGCGGAACGGATGGCCAGCGTATCGGAATCGTGGATTTCCGGCCGCCAGTCGGTCGCCGCATATTTGGCGTTGGCCTGATCGTACCAGAACATGCTGGTCATCGCCATCAACCCCAGTTCGCGGATGGCGCGGCGGGGGAAGAGGGCGGCGGTCACATCCTGATGCACGCCATCCCTGTCGAGCGAACAGACGAACCGGAATGCCCCGGTGATCGACGCCCCGTCCAGCAACGCATGGACGATCAGGCGGCCGGGACCGCCATGTTCCAGCCAAAATGTCGTGAAGCGCGGAAATTCCTCGCCGCCCACGCTGCTGTCGATGGCGACGGCGCGGGCGGACAGACCATATTGCCGCTCCGCGCCCGCCGCGCGGAAATAGCTGGCGCCCAGGAACGACAGCCAGTCGGCGTCACGCGCCCGGTTCATCACGCGGAAACCGGCAAAGCCCGCACCGGTCCCAAGGGCCGCCACCGCATTGCCCGCGGGCGCGTCGAACATGGCGGGATCATAGGCGAGGGGGCGGGCCAGCCCCCCTTCCACGACATGGATGGTCACGGGTTCGGGCGCGGATCGGCTGAGCGGGAAGAAGCGGATGCCGACATCGTCGCCCCGTTCGTTCCACAGCGTGCGGTCGTCGCGGAAGCGCGCGGCGTGCAGCGCATCATAGTCGACCCGTTGCGCGCCGGGATGGGGTGGCGCGGGCGCGAAGGGGCGGACCGCCAATCGCTGCGCCATCGCCACCAGCCCGTCCCAGTCAAACCGCTGGCCCGGGCTCGCCGCTCGCAATGCGGCGGGCGCGATCAGGGCGGCGGCGCTGGCGGCGATCATCGCGCGTCGGTCGATTGGCGTCATCGGCCCGTCATTGGGGCGTCGCCGTCGCAATTCAATGGGCGCGCTCGCCAAATGCGATGAAGCCCCCGCCCGGGGGGACGGAGGCTTCTCTTTGGGCTGGCCGTTCGATCGAAGGTGATGCCCCCGGCGCGGTGGGGACTGTTGATGCGCCGGGGGCGTCATGGTCGGCTGGCGGTGACCAATACCTCAGCCTTCCATTTCCGTTGCGCCGATTAGGAGATCAGCTTCATCACGCCCTGCTGCGACTGGTTCGCCTGGGCGAGCATCGCGGTCGACGCCTGGCTCAGGATCTGCTGCTTGGCGAGGGCGGTCGTTTCAGCCGAGAAGTCGGCGTCTTCGATCCGGCTGCGGGCGTCGGACAGGTTGGCGACGTTCGCGGTCAGGTTGTTGATCGTCGATTCGAGGCGGTTTTGCACGGCGCCGAGGTCGGCGCGGCTGGTCGAAACCACGCCGATGGCGGTGTCGAACAGGTCAAGGTCGGCGCTGGTCGCGGTCGACAGGTCGATCGTCGAAGCGGTTGCGCCGACAATGGCGCCAATGTCGGCGTCGCCCAGCAGGTCGTCGAGCGTGATGTCGATGGTGTCGCTGGAGTTGGCGCCGGCCTGGATTGTCACCGTCGCGGCCGAACCGTCGAACAGCTTGGTGCCGTTGAATTCGGTGTTGGTCAGCGTGTCGGTGATCTGCGTGGACAGCTGGTCCATTTCCGACTGGATGTTGGCGATGGCGTCGGTGTCGTTGGTGCCGTTCAGCGCCTGGACGGTCAGTTCGCGCATACGCTGCATCATGTTCGATATTTCGCCCAGCGCGCCTTCCGCCGTCTGCGCCAGGCTGATGCCGTCATTGGCGTTGCGGATGCCCTGGGTCATGCCCTTGATCTGCGAAGTCATGGTGGCGGCGATGGCGAGGCCGGCGGCGTCGTCCTTCGCGCTGTTGATGCGCTTGCCGGTCGACAGGCGTTCCATCGACACCTGCAGCGACTTGCTGGCCATCGTGGAAGCATTGGCCGCACGCAGCGCCGACGAGTTGGTTCCGATAACAGTCATGGTGTTCCCTTTCCCTTCACTACTCAGGTCGCCGCCATGTGGCTGCTGCGGCCTCGTAGGGGGAAAACGGCGCGGCGCGGATTTGCTTTAATCCCGCCAGTCATTTTTTCTTCACGGAGCTGGAAAATCGCGGATTGCAGCCATTTCCGCAAATTTTGCCGCTCCAGGCGGAAGAAAATTGCCGCTGCCCGGCAAGGGCTTAACGAAATTAACCAGATGCTAACCACGAAGGCGCAGATTGTTCCCATCGAAGGGGTCTGGGGCGTGCGGGGGCACAAACCGGCCACAAAATTGGGGACCAACCATGTCGTCATTGGACATGAGCCGCCATCTGTGCGCCCTGTTGCCGGGGTTGCAGCACTGGCTGGAAAACGGCTTTCACCCGATCCGGGTGGTCGAAGCGGATGCGCCGCGTGAAAAAAACGCCATGCGCCTGTTGCTGGCGGAGGAAATCGCCAACGCCACCCATCGCGACATCATCGTGGAGGTGCGCCGGGGCGCGCCGACGATGATCGCGGCGGCCAATGGCATGCCTGCGCGCGTCGCCTTCGGCCTGGAGGACATGGGCTTCGCCTTTGCGCTGATCGCTGAACTCGCCCGCCCCGCCATGGTGCCCGCCGTCGGCGACGCCGCCAGCGCGCGGCTGATGACGCTGGCCGGGCGCATCGCGCGCAGCGACGCCACCGTGCTGATCCAGGGCGACACCGGCACCGGCAAGGAGGGCATGGCGCGCTTCCTGCACCTGCAATCGGGCCGCTCCACCCATGATTTCATCGCCGTCAATTGCGCGGCGCTGCCCGAAACCATGATGGAAGCGATGCTGTTCGGCCATCGCAAGGGCAGCTTCACCGGCGCGGCCAATGCGTCGGAGGGGCTGTTCCTGGCGGCCGACGGCGGCACCTTGTTTCTCGACGAAATCGCCGAACTGCCGCTGGCGCTTCAGGCCAAGCTGCTGCGCGCCCTTCAGGAAGGCGAAGTGCTGCCGGTGGGCGCGACCCATCCGGTGCCGGTCAATGTCCGCATCATCGCCGCGTGCAACCGCGATCTGGCCGCCGAATGCGCGGCCGGGCGGTTCCGCGAAGATCTTTACTGGCGGCTCAACGTCATGCCGCTCGAACTGCGGCCGCTCGCCGAACGGCGCGGCGACATCGCCGCCATCGCCGCCGCCATCCTGCTGCGCCAGCCCGACGCCTTCGCCTGGCCGACCGCCGCCGCGATGGACAAGCTGGCCGCCCATGGCTGGCCGGGCAACGCCCGCGAACTGGGCAATGTGCTGCAACGCGCGCTGGTGCTGCGCGAAGGCGAACGGATCGAGGCGGAAGACCTGCATATCGCCGGCGCGCCGTCATTGCGCGTCGTGGCGCCCGCCGCCGCGCCATCCGCCACCGTCGCGCTGAAAGATGTCGCCCGCCTGTCCAAGCTGGAGGCGATCCGCGCCGCGCTGCGCGAGACGGACGGCCACCGCGCCGCCGCCGCGCGGAAGCTCGGCATTTCCGAACGCACGCTGCGCTATCGGCTCGCCGAAATGCGCGAGCTGGCCGCGGCTTAAGGGGAGGGTGTAGATCATGGCGATCAACGGCGTATCCCCGACCGACAGCGTGATGGCGATCCGCGCGGCCATCCTGCAAAAGAACGCGGCGCTGCGGGATGTCGCGCAGACCGGCGGCGCGACCGACGCCGCCGCGACGAAGGGTGTCGATGGCGCAAAGCCGGGCGCCTTCACCGATGCGCTCAAATCCGCTTTGGAACAGGTCAACGGCCTCCAGAGCCAGGCGGGCGAGGCAGCCGCCTCGTTCGAACGCGGCGAAACCACCGACATCGCCGCCGTCATGCTGGCCAAGCAGCAGGCGTCGATCAGCTTTGAAGCCACGCTTCAGGTCCGCAACAAACTCCTGTCCGCCTACAAGGACATCATGAGCATGCCGGTATAAACGATGAGCGAGAACGCCCTGACCATTGACGGCGGCAAGCCCGCCCTGCCGGCCGGTCCGGCCTCCACCGCGCCCCGTGCCGGCGGCAACGGGATCGACGCGATCCGCGCCCGCTTCATGGGGTTCATCAAACAGCCCGCCGTGGCGCGCAGCCTGCCGCTGCTCGGCCTGCTGGGCGTCGTCAGCGCGGCGGCGCTCGCTTGGATGGCGCTGCGCGAACCGCCGCAGCGCGACCTGTTCCGGGGCCTGCCCGACGCCGACAAGTCGGCCGTGGCGCAGGTGCTGGACCAGAGCGGCATCCGCTATGACATGGACAATTCCGGCACGATGACCGTGGCCGAGGATGATTATTTCAAGGCGAAGATGACGCTGGCCGCGCAAGGCCTGCCCAAGAGCGCGCCCGACGGCAACAGCATGATCGACAGCCTGCCGATGGGGGCATCGCGCGCCGTGGAAGGCGAAAAGCTGCGCTCCGCCCGCGAAACCGACCTCGCCCGCACCATTGAACAGATCGACTCGGTGGAAAGCGCCAAGGTGCATCTGGCCGTCGAGCCGCCCAGCGTCTTCCTGCGCGACCGCGCCAAGCCTTCGGCCTCCGTCATGCTGCGCCTCGCCAGCGGCCGGACGCTGACCGACGAACAGGTCAGCGCCATCGTCCACCTCGTCGCCTCGTCCATTCCCGAACTCAGCCCCGACCAGATTTCGGTGGTCGACCAGAATGGCCGCCTTTTGAGCGACAATGACAGCAACAGCGCCGATGATCGTCAGCTGGCGGTGCAGAACCGGATCGAGGACCGCTATCGCCGCTCGCTGGTCGCGCTGCTGACCCCGATCCTGGGCGCCGACAAATTCTCGGCCGAGGTTCATGCCGAACTCAATTTCGCCGAGCGGCAGGCGACCCGCGAAACCTATCCGCAGGACGAGGCGCGGCTGCGCACCGAACAGGGCACCTGGGCGTCCGACCCGCGCGGTCAGGGCGCGGGCGAAGCCAGTGGCATCCCAGGCGCGCTGTCCAACCAGGCGCCCGTCAACCCCACCGTCACCCAGACCAACCCCAATGGCCAGGCCGTGCAGCAGGGGCAGGCCGCGGCGCAACAGCCCGGCACGCCGCCCAATCCGCTGATGAAGACGGAGGAAACCTTCAACCGCAGCTTTGAACTGGGCCGCGAAGTCAGCGTCACCCGCGACGCCGTGGGCACGGTGCAGCGCCTGTCGGTCGCCGTGGCGCTGGACAATGGCCCGGACGGCAAGCCCCGCTCCGCCGCCGAAATCGCGGCGCTGGAGGCGCTGGTCAAGGGCGCGGTCGGCTTCGATCAGGCGCGCGGCGACGTGGTCGCGCTGTCCTCGCGCAGCTTCGCCAGGCCCGCCGAGATCGCCCCCCTCTGGTATGAGGCAAGCTGGGTCGCGCCGCTCGCCCGCAACGGTTCGGCGCTGCTCGTCGCGCTGCTGCTGATCTTCGGCATCGGCCGCCCGCTGCTCAAGCGCCGCGCCGCCATGCAGGAGGCTGCCGCCGCCGAAAAGGCCGCAGAGGGCCAGCGCATCGGCCGCGAAATCTCGCAGGAACTGACTCGCGCAGCGCCCGAGGCGCCTGACCCGGAACGGCCGGTCACGCTCGACATGATCTCGTCGACCTATGACTATGCCCAGCGCGCCGACCTTATCCGCAATTTCGTCAAGCAGGATCCCGATCGCGCCGCCCTGGTGGTCCGCGACCTTCTGAAGGACAACAAGAAGGAAAAGGAAAATGCCTGAGATCGTCCCCGGACGGCCGGAGGCGCTGAAGGGCAGCGCCGCCGCCGCCGTCCTGCTGATGTTGTTCAACGAGGACGAAGCCGCGCAGATCCTGGCCCGGCTGGAGCCCGACGAGGTCCGCCAGCTTGGCTACGCCATGTATGACGTCGCCGATGTCGAGCCCGAAGAGGTGAACGAGGCGCTCGATCATTTCGTCACCAAGGCGAAGAAGCGCACCACCATCGGCTATGGCGCGACCCGTCATATTCGCGGCGCCATGACCAAGGCGCTGGGCGAGGAGCGCGCGGAAACCATCCTGGCGCGCATCACTCCGCCTACGCGCTCGACGCAGCTTGAAATGCTCAAATGGATGGACGCGAAGGAGGTCGCGGCGCTGATCGAGGCGGAGCACCCGCAGATCATGGCCATCGTGCTCGCCCATCTGGAGGCGCCGGTCGCCGCCGACGTGCTGCAATTGCTGCCCGCCGACATGCAGGAGGACATCATCTATCGCATCGCCACGCTTGGCCCGGTGTCGAACGATGCGCTCGATGACCTCGAACAACTGCTGCTGCGCGGGTCGCCCAAGAAACAGGGGGCTGCGTCGCAGCGCGGCGGCACGATCGAGGCGGCGGCGATCATGAACAATGTCCGCAAGGACAATGAACAGCGCATCATCAAGGCGATTTCCAAGCGCGACAAGATCATCGCCCAGACCATCGAGGAGGAAATGTTCGTCTTCGACAACCTCATCGACATGGACGACAAGAATCTGGGCACGCTCATGCGCACCGTCGACAGTTCGATCCTGGTGGTCGCATTGAAGGGCGCGAACGACATGCTGCGCGGCAAGATCTTCAGCTGCATGTCCGCCCGCGCGGCCCAGGCCATCGCCGACGAGATCGAGGAGCGCGGGCCGATCCGCCTCGCCGAAGTGATCGACGCGCAGAAACTCATCATCGCCACCGCCCGCCGCATGGCGGACGCCGGCACCATCATGCTGGGCGGCAAGGGGAATGATTTTGTCTAGGGTCTGGGACGCCGACGAGGCGCAGGAGGCGAGCAGCGTCGGCCTGTCGTCCATGCGCGAGGCAGGCTTTGGCGGCGGCGCGTTCCGCAGCCTTTACACCGCGCCCCCCGCGCAGGCGACCGCCAGGCTGCGCGGCGAAACGGCGATGCCGGTCGAACCCAGCCCGATGGACCTTATCGAACAGGCGCGGATCGAGGCGTTCACCCAGGGTTTTGACGAAGGCTGCCGCGTCACCCGTGAAGCGGGCGAGGCGCAGGACGCCGCCCGCGATCGGCTGGCGCAGGCCATGGAAATGCTGGCCCCAGCGCCCAGCGGCACATTGTCGACCATGTTGTCGGCCGCCGTCATTCGCCTCGTCGAACAGATTGTCGGCGAAGTCGCCGTCGACGCCGATCTGCTGCGTCAGCGGTGCGACAGCGTCGCCGCCTTCATCGACGAGAATGAGGGCAAGAGCGCCCTGCACCTGCATCCCGACGACATGCCGTTGATCGAAGGCATCGCGCTCGACGCCCGGATCGTGCCGGACGCGACCCTGAAGCGCGGCTGCGTGCGGCTCGACACCGCCGATGGCTGGGTGGAGGACGGGCCGGACGTGCGCCTGTCCCGCCTGCGCGCGATGCTCGACGACATGGAGGGCCGGGCATGATCCGCGCCCAGATCGCCCAGGCGGAAACGCTGTTCGACCATCTACAGGTGCACAGCCGCCTGCCGCGCCATGTCGGTCGGCTGGTCAGCCATGATGCCGGGATGCTGGAAGTCACCGGCTTCCGCCGCCCCATTGGCGCTGGCGCGCGGGTGATCGCCAGCGACGGCACCATCGCGCGGGCGGAGGTGGCGGGCTTTCGCGGCGACCGTACGCTGCTGGTGCCGCTCGATTTCGACGCGCCGCTCGAAAATGGCGCACGCGTCGAACCCGACAGCCAGGCGAACATGGTGCAGGTCGGCGATGGCCTCATCGGCCGGGTGATCGACGCCATGGGCCAGCCGCTCGACCGCAAGGGGCCGATCATAGCCGGGGGCACATGGCCGCTGGGCGGCGTGCGCGGCAATGTGCTCGACCGGGGCCGGGTGACCGAACCCTTTGACCTCGGCGTCCGCGCCGTCAACGCGCTGCTCACCGCCGGGCGCGGCCAGCGCATCGCCATCGTCGCGGGGTCGGGCGTCGGCAAATCGGTGCTGATGGGCCAGATGATCGCCGGGGCGGAGGCCGACATCGTCGTCGCCGGCCTGATCGGCGAGCGCGGCCGCGAGGTCAGCGATTTCCTGGAGACCAAGGTCAAGGACACGATGCACAAGAGCATCGTCGTCGCCGTGCCGGCCGATCATCCCCCGGTGCTGCGCCTGCGCGCCGCCGCGCGGGCGACGGCCATCGCCGAATATTTCCGCGCGCGGGGCAAGAAGGTGCTGCTGCTGATCGACAGCCTGACCCGCTGCGCCCATGCCCAGCGCGAAATCGGCCTGGCGCTGGGCGAGCCGCCCGCGATGAAGGGCTATCCGCCGTCCGCCCTGTCGCTGATCCCCCGGCTGGTCGAGCGGGCGGGCGTGGATACGCGCACCGGCGGGTCGATCACCGCGCTCTATACCGTGCTGGCCGATGGCGACGACACCGACGATCCGATCGTCGACGCCGCCCGCGCCATTGTCGACGGCCATTATGTCCTCTCCCGCCATTTGTCGGAACAGGCGATCTTCCCCGCCATCGACATCGGCAAGTCGCTGTCGCGCGTGATGGCCGATGTGGTGCCGCCCGACCATCTCGCCGCCGCCGCCGCCTATCGCCGCCTGTGGGCCGCTTATGAGGAAAACAAGGATCTCATCCTGATGGGCGCCTATCGCCCCGGCAACGACCCGGTGATCGACGAGGCGGTGCGCCGCCGTCAGGAGGTGCTCGATTTCCTGCGGCAGGATGTGAAGAGCCGCATAGACCTTGACACCAGCTCCGACGCGCTGATCGCCGAGTTCGGCGCATGAAGGGGCTGGTTGACCGCCGCCACCGGGTGCTGCGCGTGCGCCATGTGCAGCACGCCATGTCGGTCGCCGAAACCGTGCGCGCGCAGGATGAAGCGAACAGCATCGCCCATAATGCCGAACGGCTGCGCCGGGTGCGCGCCGATCTGTTCCGCAACGAAGGCATGGCCAATGGCGCCAGTTTCGCGGCGATGCAGGAACTGGCCGGGCGGCTGGAACAGGCGGGCCGCCAGCTCGACGGCGCGCTCTACGACGCCAATCGCCGCGTGGAGCAGAAGAAGGATCTGTCGATGATCGCCAGCCGCGAGCGCGAAATCGCCGCGCGGCTCAAGGACCGCGCCCATGCGCAGCTTGAAGAATGGCGGGAAAACCGGCTGGCGGCGCTGCCCCGCTATCGCCGGATGCAAAGAACGGGGGACAGCGAGTGAATATTTTTGCGAGCCTCAAGGCCCTGTTTCAGCCTGCCGGACCGGTGGATGGCACAGCCGTCACCCGCGCGCCGGCGGGCGATGGCGACGCCGGCTTCGCCGCGATCATGGCCGGGATGGACGATGCGCCCTCGCCGCTGATGAGCGCGGCGGGAACGGTCGCGCCCGATGCGGATATGCCGGTGGCTGACACGCCGCTTGCGCCCGATGATGCGCCGGTTGCGCAGCAGCCCGCAGCCAAAGCCCCGGTTGATGTCGCAGCCAGCCTGACGCGCTTTATTCGCCGCGCGGGCGATCCGGCGCAAACCTCCGTTGCGCGGCCGCCGCTGCCCAAGCCCGATACGCCCGACCTGCCCGTCGCCGCTCCGGCCATCGCGCGCGGGGAGGATGAACCGGCGGCATCCACAACCGTCGATGCGCCGTTGACGGCGATCGACGACACGCCTGTCCGGGAGCAGCCCGTCCGGGTCGCGCCCGCCGCCCAAGCGCCGCCCCTGACCGCTGACGCACCCGTGGATGCGGCGAGCGCACAGCAGCCCGAAGCCCGCGCTTTGATGGATGGCGCCGCCAGCCTCACCCGTTTGATTCGCCGTGCGAGCGATCCGGCGCAAACCTGCGTTGCGCGGCCACCCATGGTGGAAGCCGATACGCCTGACCTCGCCGGTCCCGCGCCCGTCGCCGCTCCGTCGATTGCGCGGGGGGAGGACCAACCGGCTGCGCCTGCGCCGGTGGATGCGCCCGTGGTCGTGTTGGAGGAAACGCCCCTAGAAGCGCCGGCCGCCCGGCCTGCCGCTAGCCCTGTGTCGCCCCTTGCGGCTGCCTATGGCGAAGAGGACAGGCCCGCCGAGCCCCCGCTCGATGCCGCAGAACCCGTCGCGGCGACGCGCCAGCCCGCGCCGACACCTGCCGATCCGGCCGAACCGGTTGCGCGGCCGGCCGCCGCCCCGCATCTGCCGGAAGCGATGGCGGCTGAGGAAGCGCCGGTCGCCCGGCAGCCGATAGTTCGCCCCCTGGCCGATGCCCCGGCCTCGCCCCTGGCTCAGGCGGTTGAACCTGCGCCCGCGCCGGTGGCTCAGCCGCTGCCCATGCCGGTCGATGACATTGCGGCGTTGCCAGTGGAACCGCCCATCGCCGCCGCCCCGGCAGCAGCAGCGGCGCAGCCCGCCGCCCGGCTCGCCCGGCACCCGATGCCGATCCACGCAGCGCCGGAATATCCCTCCGTCGCAAATGATTCGCCCGCTGCGCTGGAGCCTTCGCCCAAGGCCCCGGCGGAGGCCGAAGGCGCGGACGAAAGCGATCGCCGCCCGGCGGATGAAAGCCCCGTTCAGGCGGCCGAGGCCGGCAGCCCGTCGCCTCCGGTGATTGCGGTCGTTGTTCCCGACGCTCCGGTCCCGCTCGCGCCACAGACGGCCGAATCGGTGCAGGTCCGCCCGGCCACACCCCTTGATCCGGCTACCCCCGCGCCGGTCGGCCGCGCGTCGGCCGCGCGCCTTGATCCGGTTGCCCCCGCGCCGATGGCTCCTTCGGCGGCGCACGCCGCTCCCTTTGCGCCGGTCGCCCCCGCGCCAGACGCTCCTTCGCCCGATGCGATAGCCGCTCCCCCCGCGCCGGTCGCATCGCCGCTTTCCGCGCCCGCCGCTCCTGAGGCCCAGGCTCTCGACCAGCCGCTTCCTGCCAGCGCCGATATGGTCGCCCCCGTCATCCAGCCCGGCTCCCGCGAAACCCCCGTTTCGCCCCGGCAGCGGAGCGCCATCGCCCAACCCGCGCCGCAGCGCGCTGCGACCATGGAGCTTGTGAACCAGCCCGTTCCAGCGCCAAAGGCCGCGCCCATGACGGTCGCCGCCGCGCCTTCGCCGGGGGACCGGGTCATGGCCGAAGCCCAGCCTCATTCTCCGCAGCCCGCCACGCCCCATGGCGATGCGCAAGCGGCCCCGACGCAGACTGACGCCCGTTCGGCGCGCGACGTTGCGCCCATGATCGACAACAAGGTCGCAGTCGCCGCTCGCTCGCCCGCACAAGCCAGCCCGAAGGTCGCCTTATCCCCTGCGACCGATGCCGCGCTGATGGCGCAGCGCGCCGTCAGCACGCCTGCAACGCCGGTCGCCGCCCCCGTTCAGATCGCGCAGACCATGGCTGGCCCGGTCGAGGACGCCGCGCCGCCCGCAGCGCCTGCCACGACGCCACCGGCGCAGGATCCGGCCGAGCCATTGATGGCCCCGGCGGTCGCGCCTCCCGCCGCCCCGGAGCCTGCCGGAGCAAAGGTCGCGCCCGCGCCCATCGGCGATGTCAGCGCCGCGGAGCCGTCTGCCGCCAGCGCGTTGGTCGCGCCATCGGCCGGCCCCTCGTCCGCGCCCGTCCCGGCCCGGCCGATGCAGCCGCTCACCGTTGCCCAAGCGCCGGCCAAAGCGCCCGCCAAAACGCCCGCGCCGTTGCCCGCGATCGACCGGTCGGCCCCGACGCCCGCTTCGCCGCCGATCGTTGACGCATCGCCGGCAATGCCGACGCCGGAAATGCCCGAACAGCCCGCCGAAACCCCGGTCTCGCGGGTCGAAGCCAGTCCGGCGCGCGCGCAGGGGCCGATCCGTTCGGAGGTTGTCAGCCTGCTGCAACTGGTGCGCGACCGCATGAGCGGCCGGACGGCAGCGCCCGCAAACCCGGCGCCCGCAACCCCCTTGTCCTCAACCGACAAGGTCGTCGCGACTGCCGACAGCGCCGGCCCTGCATCGGTCGCCGCCGCGCCCGTCCCGGCCATGCCGGTCGCAGCGCAGCCCGCTATGGCCGCGCCGGTCACGATCATGCCCGCCGCGCCGACGCCCGACCTCAACGCCGTGCTGACCGGGCAGGTGGTCGACATGGGCCTGGACGGCCAGTGGATCGACGGGCTGGCCCGCGACATCGCCGGTCTGGCCAGGGATGGCGCGCAGGGCCGGTTTCAGATCAACGCGCCGCACCTTGGCCCGGTCGACATCGCCATTCGTCAGGGCAGCGACGGCGCGCAGGTCACATTGGGCGTCGCCACCGAAGCCGCCGAAGTAGCGCTGAAGCAGGATAGCGACCGGTTGCGCGCCGATTCGGCGCTGTCGGCCGTCCGCATCGCCGATGTGAAGGTCGAACGGCAGGCCACATCCGCCAGCGACGGCGCGCGCGGCGATCAGGGCAGCGGTCAGAGCGCGGGGCAACAATCCTTCTCCCAACAACAGGGGGGATCGAATCAGGGCCACAACGCCCAGTCGCTGGCCCAGTCGATGGGCCAGGGCGGGGGGCAGGGCGGTCAGGGCCGCGCTCCGGGTCAGGAAAATTTCGGCGCCGCCCATAAAGCGGCGACCGATCCCGCCGTTATTAACCATGGCGATGGTGGCGAAGCGGGCGACATGACCCGAATCGCCGGCCGCGCCCGTTACGCCTGAGCGGCGGCAAATCCGGGGGACTTGATCCGATGAGTGACGAAGCCAAGCCAGCGAAGAAAAAGGGCGGCGGCATGAAGCTGGTGCTGATGCTGGTCGTCGGGCTGCTGGTCGGCGGCGGCGGCGCTGTCGGCGGCCTTTATGCCACGGGCATGTTTTCCAAGAAGGAAGAAGGCCCCAAGGAAGACCCCAACAAGCCGGTGCTGGTGCTGAAGGGCGAAAGCGCCGAGGACATCGCCAAGGCGCATGGCGGCGGCGAAGGCGGCCATGGCGGTTCGGCGTCTGCGGGCGGCGAAGCGGCCGCGCATCATCCCGCAGGCAAGGGCGAAGACCTGCCGACGCCGGGCAATCCCGCCGCTTATGAAGCGACCTATTTCCAGATTCAGGCGCCTTTCACCTCCAACATGTCGGACACCGACGCCTTCGCCCAGATCAGCGTGGCGGTGTCGACCTATTATGACATGCGGGTGATCGACGCGATCAAGGCGCATGAAATGGCGATCCGCAGCCAGGTGCTGATGATGCTGGCGCAACAGCCCGAAGCGACGCTGGCGACGCCCGAGGGCAAGCAGCAATTGCAGGGCAAGATGAAGACCATCATCAACGACGTTCTGAAACAGAAAACCGGCTATGGCGGCGTCGACAATGTCTATTTCACCAACTTTGTCATTCAGTGACATGAAATTGGCGGAAATTGGCGGATTGCTTGCCGAAAACCGGGCTGGAACAGCGACGTCGGACATGACGGGTAGGCCATGCCGCCAACGATGGCGACACCGGGGTTAACGCAAATTTTACCAGTTTCGTTATTCTATAGCCCTGCCTGAACGGTCGGGATGTCCCCCGCCCCGACAGGCAGGGGACACTGATGAACGCCATTCCATCCTTTGCCTTCGGTCGCAATGAACCGCAGGTGCCGGTTATCCTGTCGGGCATGGACCGGCTGGGCGAAAAGCTCGGCCGGCGTCTGCGCGCGATCGTCGAACCGATCGCGGGCGTGCGGCCCCTTGTCGAACCGCAATCCGCCCAGGTCATGGAATTCGCCCGCTGGGCCGCCGAAGTGCCCGCTTTCTGCTCCATCGGCTGCTATCGGGTCGCGCCCCTGAAGGGCCAGATGCTGCTGCGTTTCGACGCGACTCTGATTTCCACGCTGGTCGACTGTTTCTATGGCGGCATCGGCAACCGGCCGATGGCCGAGCGCGGCGAGTTCACGCCGACCGAGGAACGGCTGATCGCCCGGCTGTCGGATGCGCTGATGCTGCGCCTGGTCGAAAGCTGGGTCGACATCCTGCCCATCGAACCCGCGTTGATCGTGCGTGAAACCGGCGTCGGCTTTGCTTCGGCGGCGGCGTCCGACGAACAGATGGTGCTCCAGCGCTTCACCCTCACCCTGACCCGTGAACAGAGCTGGCCCGTCGACCTGCTGTTCCCGCTCGCCGCGCTGCGCGGGGTCGAACCGCTGATGGGCAATCGCGTCCATGACGACGAATGCCAGCCCGACCCGCTGTGGCAGGCGCGCATCGCCCGGCGGATGCGCGACATCCGCCTGCCCGCGCGCACCGTGCTGGCGCGTCCCAATCTTTCGCTGTCGGAACTGATGGGCCTCAAGGTCGGCGACATCATTCCCGTCAACATCGGCCGCAGCCTGCCGCTGATCGTCGGCGATCGCGTGATCGCCCACGGCACCGTCGGCGAACAGGACGGCCGCGCCGCATTCCAGATCGAAAAACTCGTACAGGGACCAGACCAATGAGCGACATGAGCGAAGCCCCCCGCGTCGAGGGCAAGGGCGAGGACAGTTTCGCGCGCCTCGCCAACAACCGGCAGTTCAAGCTGCTGGCCGACATTCCCGTCCGCATGTCGGTGGAGGTCGGTTCGACATCCCTGCGTCTGGCCGAAGTCATGGACCTTGCCGAAGGCAGCATCGTCGAACTGGATCGCCAGGCCGACGAACTGCTCGACATCATGGTCAACGGCGCGCTGATCGCCAAGGGCGAGGTGGTGACGGTGAACGGCCGCTACGGCATCCGCATCGTCGACATTGCGGCGGCCGAAACCCGGCTGGCCGGCGTCGAACGGCGTTCCTGATGCTCTGGTATTTCGTCAAGCTGCTCATCATGCTGCCGCTGGTCGGCGGCATGGCGTTCGGCGCGCTGTGGCTGTGGCGCAAATATCAGCCCGGCATGATGGCGCAGCAGGGCGACCGGATGGTCAAACTGCTGGAGGCGTTGCCGATGGGGACATCGGGCAAGCTCGCCGTCGTCGAATTTGAAGGGCGCCGCATCCTGCTGTCGGTCACCCGCGGCCGGATCGAAAAGATCGCGGAAGGCGAAACCACCCGTGCGCGCTAATCACTTCCTGATCGGCGCGGGGCTGCTGGTTGCGGGCGTCATGCTCGTCGATCCGGCGCTGGCGCAGGCGCTGCCCGCCGCGCCCCCGGCTGCACCGCCGGTCGACAATGGCGGCGCGCTGACCCGCGCCATGGGCCAGATTTCCGGCGACGGCCGCTCGCTCTCGCTCTCGCTCCAGATATTGGTGCTGATGAGCCTGCTGACGGTATTGCCGTCGCTCATCCTGATGATGACCAGCTTCACCCGCATCATCATCGTCCTGTCGCTGCTGCGGCAGGCGCTGGGCCTGCAACAGACGCCGCCCAACCAGGTGCTGGTCGGTCTCGCCCTGTTCCTGTCGCTGTTCGTCATGCGCCCGGCCATAGACCAGATCAACGGCATGGCGTTCGACCCCTATGGCAAGGGGCAGATCAGCATCGAGGAAGCGGTCGGCCGCTCTGGCAAGGTGCTGCACGGCTTCATGGTCAAGCAGACGCGCGAGACCGACCTCAAACTGTTCGCCAACCTCGCCGAAGCGCCGCCCTTCCGCACGGCGGCGGACGTGCCCTTCTCGATCCTGCTGCCCGCCTTCGTCACCAGCGAACTCAAGACCGCGTTCCAGATCGGCTTCATGATCTTCCTGCCCTTCCTCATCATCGACCTGGTGGTCGCATCGACGCTGATGGCGCTGGGCATGATGATGCTGTCGCCCACCATCATTTCCATGCCGTTCAAGCTGTTGCTGTTCGTGCTGGTCGACGGCTGGGCGCTGACCATGGGCAGCCTCGCCAGCTCGTTCGCGACCTGACGGGGAGGGGCCATGGAAAACGCCGATTTCTTCATGGGACTGGCGCAGCAGGCGCTGTGGATCACCGCGCTCGCCGCCGCCCCCATCCTTATCCCCGCGTTGCTCGCCGGCGTGGTGATCGGCATGGTGCAGGCCGCGACCTCGATCAACGAACAGACCTTGTCCTTCATCCCCAAGATCATCGTCGTCGGCGTCATGCTGGCGATTTTCGGCGGCTCGATCATCGTGCTGATCGCCGATTTCACCCGCGAGATATTCGAACGGATACCGGACCTGCTGCAATGATCGCACCGGGCTTCGCTGGCGTCGAAACGCAATTGTGGATCTGGCTGATCGCCATGATCCGTCCCGGCGCGGCCTTCATCGCCGCGCCTGTGTTCGGCGCGAACGGCGTTCCCCTGCAATTGCGGCTGATCCTGTCGCTGGGCCTTGGCCTTGCCGCGCTCAACAGCGTGACCATAGAGCTGCCCGCCGACGGCGTCGCCAGCTTTCAGGGTTTCATGCTGGTTGCGGGCGAAGTGCTTGCCGGGCTGGCGCTGGGCTTTGCGGTCCAGATCGGCTATGCCGCCGCCTTCGTCGCGGGCGAAACCATCGCCAACGCCATGGGCCTTGGCTTTGCCGCCATGGTCGATCCGGCATCGGGCCAGCCGACGCAGGTCGTCGGCCAGTTTCTCTCGGTCCTCGCCACCTTCATGCTGCTCGCCATGGACGGCCACCTGATGCTGGCGAGCTTCGTCGTGCAAAGCTACACCGCGCTGCCGCCGGGCGGGCCGCTGCTGTCCAACGACGCCATCTGGGGCCTGGTCGAATTTGGCGGCGCGCTGCTGGGCGCTGGCGTCACCATTGCGCTGCCGGTCGCCTTTGCGCTGGTGCTGGTGCAGGTGGTGATGGGGATGCTGGCGCGCACCGCGCCGTCGCTCAACCTGTTCGCCGTCGGCATGCCGGTCGCGCTGATGGCGGGCCTTGTGCTGATGGCCATTTCGTTGCCGATCATGGGCGAAGGCATCACCATCTCGCTGAAGGCGGGGCTGGAAAAGGCCCAGTCGATCGCGGAGGGCCGCTGACATGGCGGGCGGCAACAGCGGCGGCGACAAGACCGAAAAACCGACCCAGAAGAAACTGGACGAAGCCGCCAAAAATGGCGACATCCTGCAATCGCGCGAACTGGCGACGGCGCTGGTGGTCATGGCGGGCATCGGCTGCCTGGCGGTCACCGGCCCGACCCTGGTCGAGGCGTTGCGCGACATGATGGTGGAGGCGCTGCGTTTCCGCCGGTCCGACATCACCGATTTCGCGCCGGCCGCGCGCGGGGCTGCATTGCTGTCGGGCGTCGCCCTGCCGGTGGCGGGCGTGCTGCTGGCGACGCTGCTGGCCGCTATCGCCGCGCCCGCCCTGCTCGGTTCCTTCGGCTTTCGCCCCGGCGCCTTCGCCCCCAAAATGTCGCGCCTCAACCCCGCGAGCGGCCTCAAGCGCATGTTCGGGATGCAGGGCCTCACTGAACTGGTGAAATCGATCGCCAAGGTCGGCCTGCTCGGCTGCATCGGCGTGTGGCTGGTCTGGGACCGGCTCGCCGCCATCGCCGGGCTGGGCCGGGCGGGCCTCGCCCCGGCGATCAGCGAACTGGGCGGCATGTTCATGTTCGTCTGTCTGGTGATGGCGGGATCGCTGTTCCTGATCGCGGGGATCGACGTGCCCGCGCAGATTTTCCAGCGCGGCAAGCGCCTCGCCATGAGCAAGCAGGACATCAGGGACGAGCACAAGGACAGCGAAGGTTCGCCCGAACTCAAAGGCCATCTGCGCCGCCGCCAGTTCGAGGTGCTGTCCGGCTCGACCCGCAAGGCGGTGCAGGAAGCCAGCGTCGTCATCACCAACCCGACCCATTTCGCGGTCGCGCTGCGTTACAAGCCGGGGCAGGACATGGCCCCGGTGGTCGTCGCGCGCGGCCGCGACGCCATCGCCGCCGCCATTCGCGAGCTCGCCGATCAGAATGGCGTGCCGGTGCTGCAATATCCCGAACTCGCCCGCGCCGTCTATTTCACCTCGCGCGCGGGGCAGATCGTCAACGAAGGGCTGTATATGGCGGTCGCCACCATCCTCGCCTTCGTCTTCCGCGTCGAAAACAGGATGGCGACCGAAATGGATCGCCCCTTCATTTCCGTGCCGCAGGATCTGCGCTTCGATGCCGACGGTCGCAAGCTCTGACCCGCACGACCCGTGGGCGACGCTGCGCCTTGCCGCGCTGCTGCTCGCCGGGCTTTACCTGCCCTATTATGCGCTCACCCTGGCGGCCGGGCAGGGGATATGGCGCGACGGCACGGGGCTGGTCGTCGGCCGCGATTTCCTGAACCTGTGGATCGTCGGGCGCGCCGCATGGGGCGACGATCCGGCCCGCCTCTACGATCTTGCCGCCTATGCCGACACGGTCGCCGCGCTGGTCGGGCCGGGCTATCCGGGCCAGCAATGGTCCTATCCGCCTACCACCCTGCTCGTCGGCGCGCCCTTCGGCCTGCTGCCCTATGGCGTGGCGCTGGCGCTGTGGACGCTGATCGGCACGGGCGCGCTCGCTGCCGCGCTGCGGTTGTGGACCCGCGACGCCCGCCTGATCGTCGCGTTGCTGCTGTGCCCGGCCGCCATCTTCGGCATGATGTCGGGGCAGTTCGCCGCGCTCGCCGCCGCCATCATCCTCGCTGTCCTTCGCTGGCGCGAAAGCCGCCCCTGGATTGCGGGCGCGCTGCTTGGCCTGCTGACGGTCAAGCCGCAGCTCGGGTTGCTCTTCCCCATCCTGCTGATCGCCACCGGCAACTGGCGCGCGATCCTTGCGGCGGGGGCGGTGACGCTGGGCCTTGCCGGGCTGACGGCGGTGCTGTGGGGGGCGGACATATGGCGCGTCTATCTGGAACAGGGGATCGCCAACCAGTCGCTGATCCTGTCCGATCCCGACCATCTGGCCGGGCCGTTCATGCCGACCCTGTTCATGAACCTGCGTGTCGCGGGGGTGGCGAGCGATGCCGCGGGCGCGGCGCAGGGCGCGCTGTCGCTGATCGCGGCGGCGCTGGTCTGGCGGCGATTCCGCCAGCGTCCCGATTCGCGCGACATTGGCGCCCATGCGCTGTTCCTCGCCTGCGCCATCGCGGCGACGCCCTATATGCTGTCCTATGACAGCCTGGCGCTCGCCATCATGGCCGCGCTGCTGCTGCCGCAGGAGCGCGATCGCGGCCTGCTGCTTGCCGTCATTTTCCTGCCGCTCATTCAGATAGTTGCCGGAAGCGTCGGGATACCCGGCCCGGCGCTGTTGCCGCCGTTGCTGGCCTGGCGCCTGCGCGCTCCTGCGGAAAAACATGTGCGCCTGCGAAATAATAACAAGGTGAATTAAAGTTTAGCCGCACCTGTCCGTCCTTTCTTCACGGGGACGCACAAAGATGGTGTGTCATGAGCGACTTTCTGTCCCGAAGCAGCGAAATCCCGCCGGTCGACCGGTCGGCGACTCGCGCGACAAGCCCGGTCGCGGCCATCCGCGCCGCCGGGGCCAAGGGGTCGGATCTCGACAATGCCCCCCGGCAGGGCTTCAACCGCGACAATGCGCCGATCCTCGTCGATGAAGAGTTGGCGGGCGCCGCCGAATATGCGCAGATGCAGGCCCGCATCGCCGACATATTGGCCGAATTGCGCGACCGCAGCGATGGGCTCAACGCTTCCGTCGCCGGCGCGGACGCCGCCATCCGCTCTTTGATGCCGGTGCCGGTGGTCATCATCCCCCCTGCGCCAGCGGACAGGAACGAACTGGAACTGGCCGTGGGCCTGGCCGAACGGATCACGCGGCAACGCGCCCAGGCGATCGCCGCCCATGCCGCTATCCGTCCCGGCACCGTCGAAGGAATGCTGGCGTCGGCGGCCTGATCGGGGCGCTTTCGAGAAAAACATTCCTAAAGGTCTTTGGCCTAGGGTCGTTCTTCGCAAGTGAAAGGACGAGCCATGCCCACCTCAGTCAGCAGCAGCATTACGAGCGCGCTCGGCGTGGGGTCGGGCATCGACATCTCGTCGCTGGTATCCAGCCTTGTCTCGGCCACGCGCGAGCCCAAGGAACAGGCGATCACCGGCCGCCAGTCCACCAACAGCGCGCGCATCTCCGCGCTCGCATCGGCCTCCGATTCGCTCGATACCTTCGCCGACGCGCTGAACAGCCTGCTGTCGGGCGCCGGCTATTCGGGTACGCCCGCATCGAACGACACCAGCATCGCGGCGGTCAGCCTGCTGCCCGGCGGCGTGCCCAACCTGCCCGCCCAGTTGGAGGTGCAGCAGCTTGCCTCGGCGCAGGTGCTCGCCTCCGCCATCGTTCCGGGCGCGACCTCCGCGTCGGCCGTGGGCATGGGCGATTTCACGCTGACCGTCGGCGGCCAGAGCGCGACCATCTCCATCACATCGGCCAACAACAGCTATGCCGGCCTTGCCAGCGCGATCAACGCGGCGGGCCTGGGCGTCACCGCGTCGGTCATCACCGACAATCAGGGCACGCGGCTGGTGATGAAGGGCGCGACCGGCGAGGCCAACGCCTTCACGCTGGAAAAGACATCGGGCGACGCCAGCCTCGACGCCTTCACCTGGGACGGGACGACCGGCGGCGCCAGCCGGCTGACGCAGGCGAAGGACAGCATCATCGTGCTCGACGGCGTGGAGCAGCATTACAGCAGCAACACCATCGACACCGCCATCGCCAATCTGCGCATCGACCTCAACAAGGCCGCGCCGGGCACGCTGGTGACGCTGGGCATGAACGAACCGACCAGCTCCCTTCGCGATCTGGTGGTGGAGTTTGTCGACGCCTACAACACGCTGATGAAGGGGCTGAACACCGCGTCGGCCTCGGGCGTCAATGGCGTTGGCAGCGGCGTGCTCAACAGCGAAGCGGCGGTGCGCGACATGAAGCGGCAATTGTCGCAGATGATGTCCACCGATCTCGCCAGCAGCGGCGCCTATCGCAATCTGGTCGACATCGGCGTCAAGACCAATCGCGACGGCACCATCGCGCTCGACACCGACAGGCTGGACGCCGCCATCGCGGCCGATCCTTCGGCCATCACCCAGATGCTCAATCCGGCGGTGTCGTCGGACAGCAATCCGGGCCTTGCCGGGCTGATGGACCGGGTGCGCGACGCCATCCAGGAAAAGGATGGCCCGCTGGCGACGGCGCAGGAAAAATACAAGAAGCTGGCTGAAACGCTGACCGAACAGCTCAGCAAGCTCGACGAGCAGATGACCGATTATCAGGCGCAGCTCACCACCGTCTACACCAAGATGGAGACGCGCCTTGCGGCGCTCAAGGCGACCCAGAGCTATCTGGAGCAACAGGTCGCCATCTGGACCAACAGCAAAGACAATTAAGACCGGGGATCAGGCACGATGTTGTATAATCAGGGTTATGCGGGCGGCACGGCGATGCGGCGTTATGCGGCGGTCCACTCGGGCAGCCGGACCGAAGGCGCGACGCCCCACGGGCTGGTCCGCATCCTGTTCGACGAATTGCTCCTCGCGCTGGACACCGCCGCGCTCGCCGAGCGTCAGGGCGACCGGCTGAAGGCGTCGGACAAGCAGGCGCGCGCCCTTTCCATCCTGTTCGCGCTCGAATCCAGCCTGGATTTCGACAAGGGCGGCGACATCGCCATGGGCCTGGCGCAAATCTATCGCGAAGGCCGCCGCCTGCTGCTGGAGGGCGCGCGCGAACGCAAGCCGGAGGATATCGATCAGGCCCGCGCCATGATCGCTGAAATCGCCGACGCCTGGAACCAGATCGGCTGAAAGACCGGGGGCGGCGCGCGGGTTGACCACCCCGCACACGCCCCTGTATAGGCGAGCCTCGCAAAGGGCGGCCCGGCGGGGGTCGCCTTTTTGCGTTTCTGCCTGTTCGCATACCCGCCGCACATGGACCAGAAGGGAAGGTAAGATGTCGATTACGCCGCTCATGCCCGTTTACCCCCGGTGCGATGTGCGTCCGGTGCGAGGCGAGGGTTGCTACCTGATCGGGGAGCGCGGCGAACGCTATCTGGACTTCGCCAGCGGCATCGCGGTCAACCTGCTGGGCCATGGCCACCCCAAATTGGTGAAGACCATCGCGGAACAGGCAGCGACGCTGATGCACACGTCGAACCTTTATGGCTCGCCGCAGGGCGAGGCCTTTGCGCAGCGTCTGGTCGACAACACATTCGCCGATACCGTGTTCTTCACCAATTCGGGCGCCGAAGCGGTGGAATGCGCGATCAAGACCGCGCGCCGTTACCATTATGCCAACGGGCAGGCGCACCGGCACAGGATCATCAGCTTCGACAACGCCTTTCACGGGCGGACGCTGGGCACCATTTCGGCGACCAGCCAGCCCAAGATGCGCGACGGTTTCGAACCTTTGCTGCCCGGTTTCACCGTGGTGCCGTTCAACGATCTCGACGCCGCGCTGGCGCAGATTGACGACAGCACCGCCGGTTTCCTGCTGGAACCCGTGCAGGGCGAAGGCGGCGTCACGCCTGCGACCCAGGCCTTCCTTCAGGGGCTGCGCGCTGCGTGCGACGAACATGGCCTGCTGCTGATCCTCGACGAAGTGCAATGCGGCTATGCCCGCACCGGCACCTTCTTCGCGCACGAACACTATGGGATCACGCCCGACATCATGGCGGTGGCCAAGGGGATCGGCGCAGGCTTCCCGCTGGGCGCATGCCTTGCGACGGAAGAAGCGGCCAAGGGTATGGTGTTTGGCACCCACGGATCGACCTATGGCGGCAATCCGCTGGCCATGGCCGTGGGGCAGACGGTGCTGGACGAGGTGCTGGCCGCCGGCTTCATGGACCATGTGAAGGCCATGGGCGCGCGTCTGCGCGCCGCGCTGGAACAGCTCATCCCCAACCATGACGACATGTTCGAGGATGTGCGCGGCATGGGGCTGATGCTGGGCGTCAGGATGAAGGACGCCTATGACGCGCGCGCCTTTGTCGGCCATCTGCGCGACCGTCACGGCCTGTTGTCGGTTTCGGCGGGGCAGAATGTGCTGCGCATCCTGCCGCCGCTGGTGATCGAAGAAAGCCATATCGCCGAAGCCATCGAGAAGATTTCCGCCGGTGCGCGGACCTTCGCGGCAGCCAAGGCGGCCTGACACTGTTCCCTCCGTTCGGTTCGAGCTTGTCGAGAACCGTTCTCGATACGCCTTCTCGGCTTCGCTCGAAGGCTAGTCGAACCGAACGGGGCGGTGGAAAATGGGGGAAACCCAATGACCAAGCATTTCCTCAATCTCTCCGATGCGGGCGGCGACGCCATCGCCGCGATGATCGCCGACGCCATCGACCGGAAGGCGGCGCGCGCGGGCAGGCCCAAAGGCGCGGCGGATGCCGACGCGCCGCTCGCCGGCCACACGCTGGCGATGATCTTTGAAAAGAACTCGACCCGCACGCGGGTATCGTTCGACATGGCGATCCGCCAGTTGGGCGGCACGTCGCTGATTCTCGACGGCGCGACCAGCCAGTTGGGGCGCGGCGAAACCATCGCCGACACCGCGCGCGTGCTCAGCCGCATGTGCGACGTCATCATGATCCGCACCGACGATCATGCCAAGATCGAGGAAATGGCGCACCACGCCAGCGTCCCCGTCATCAACGGCCTCACGGACCTGTCGCACCCGTGCCAGATCGTCGCGGACCTGTTGACCGTGGTCGAACATGGCCTGGCGTTGCCGGGCAGCCAGTGGGCCTGGCTGGGCGATGGCAATAATGTGCTCCACTCGATCATCGAGGCGGCCGGCCTGATGAAGTTCGACGTGCGCATGGGCATTCCGCAGGGCTATGATCCCGATCCCTCCTTTGCCGATGCGGCGCGCGCGGCGGGATCGACCATCACGCTGACCCGCGACGCGGCGCAGGCGGTGGCGGGCGCGGATGTCGTCGTCACCGACACCTGGGTGTCGATGGGTCAGGCCCATGCCGACGAAAAGCTGGCCGCGATGATGCCCTATCAGGTCACGACCGGCCTGATGGCGGGGGCGAAGCCGCAAGCCAAATTCCTCCACTGTCTGCCCGCCCATCGCGGCGAGGAAGTGGTGGAGGCGGTGATCGACGGTCCGCAATCGCTGATCTGGGACGAGGCGGAAAACCGCATTCACGCCCAGAAATCGGTGCTGCTCTGGGCGCTCGGCCGTCTGGGTTGAGTTTTTCGGCGCGCACCCCATCTTCGGCGCTTTCGGAGCAGTCATTGACCCCCCATCCCCATCTCGATCAGGCGCAGGGCTTCACCATCCCGTCGCGCAACGTGCGCGGCCGCATCGTGCGGCTCGGCCCGGTGCTGGACGCGATCCTGTCCGCCCACGCCTATCCCCCGGCGATCGAGCGGCTGCTCGGCTCAGCGCTGGTGCTGGGCGCGCTGCTCGGCAGCACGCTCAAGGATGTGGACGGGCAGATGACGTTGCAGGCGCAGACCGAACATGGCGTCGTTTCCCTGCTGGTCGCCGATTATCGCGGCGGGGAACTGCGCGGCTATGCCCAGTTCGATGCCGACCGGCTGGTCGAACTGGGCACGGACCCGTCGCTGTTCGGCCTGTTTGGCAAGGGCTATCTCGCCATCACCTTCGACCTTGCGACCACCGGCGAACGCTATCAGGGCATCGTGCCGCTGGAAGGGGCCTCGCTGGCGTCGGCGGCGGAACATTATTTCTTCCAGTCCGAACAGATACCCAGCATCGTCCATATCGCCGTGCGCCACGACGCGGGCGCGGGCTGCATCGCGGCGGGCCTGTTGCTGCAACATCTGCCCGAGGGCGAAGTGGGGCGCGAACGCCTGCATGTCCGCCACGATCACCCGGAATGGGAGCATGTGCAGGCGCTGGCGGGCACGCTCAGGGATGATGAGCTGACCGACACTGCATTGCCGCTGACCGACATATTGTGGCGCCTGTTCCATGAGGAAGAGGAAGTGCGGATCACCACCGCGACGCCGCTGTCTAAGGGATGCCGGTGCAATGTCGATCATATCCGCGACGTCATCGGCCGTTTTCCGCTTGACGAGCGCAGGGATATGGCGGGCGACGACGGCGTCATCACCGTCGATTGCGCCTTCTGTTCGCGCCTCTTCCCGCTGACGCTGGACAGTTTCGGCAGCCAGCACTGAAGAAATCACCCTGCCCCCTCAAGGGCGTGACGCAGCGCACAATCGCTAACGAAATTTGTCATTAGGGCGTTTGGCGGCAATTTGGCTATCAAAATGCCGCAATCCCGTCGCACAAGCGATGGATAGACAAAGGTCGCGCTTCCCCTGCCATGTGGCTTCCCCCTTGCCACAGGGCGTTTTTTTGAGGGTGCGGAAAGTTAATGGCGTTCACATTTCGGCTTGTGCCCGTTCTGGGCGGATTGATGATGCTTTCGGCGATGGCCAGTGCGGCCCAGGCGCCCGGATTGCTGCGCCAGCTGGAGCCGGGCGCGTGGGAATTGCGCGCCCGCGGCGAACCGCAGGTGCGGCGCCTGTGCGTCGCCAACCCTGAACAACTGCTCCAGGTCGAACATCCCCGCTCGCAATGCCAGCGTTATGTTCTGGCGGAAACGCAGCGCAGCCTGTCGGTCAGCTATGAATGCGGCGGGGCGGGCAGCGGCCGCACGGACATCCGCATCGAAACCTCGCGCCTGGCGCAGATCCGGTCGCAAGGGGTCGTCGGCGGCGCGCCCTTCGCCTGGACCATGGAGGCGCGCCGAGTCGGCGCCTGTCGGTGACCGGACCGCTTGCGCTGAGCGTCCGGGGCGACTAGCGCGAAGTCCATGATCGCCAATAAACAAAAATTCGCCGTCGTCCTCCTTTCCGGAGGGCTCGACTCCATGGTCGCGGGTGGCCTGGCGCGGGAAGCGGGCTACCGCCTGCTCGCGCTCACCATCGACTATAACCAGCGCCATCGTATCGAACTGCGCGCCGCGCAGAAGATCGCGACCGCGCTCAACGCCATGCGCCACATCATGTTGCCGCTGGACCTCACCGCCTTTGGCGGGTCGGCGCTGACCGACGACATCGCCGTGCCTAAAAGCGGCCTGGGGGACGGCATCCCCGTCACCTATGTCCCCGCGCGCAACGCCATCTTCCTCTCTCTCACTCTGGGCCTGGCCGAAGCATCGGGCGCCAGCGACATCTTCATCGGCGTCAACGCCCTCGATTATTCCGGTTATCCCGATTGCCGCCCCGAATTCATCGCCGCTTTCCAGAATCTCGCGACCCTCGCGACCAAGGCCGGGTTGGAGGGCCGTCCCATCCACATCAATGCGCCGCTCCAGCATATGACAAAGGCAGACATCGTGCGTGAGGCGCACCGTCTGGGGCTGGACGCGGGCATGAGCTGGTCCTGCTATGACCCGACGCCCGACGGCAAGCATTGCGGCCTGTGCGACAGCTGCCGATTGCGCGCCAGGGGGTTTGAGGAAGCGGGCCTGCCCGATCCCACGCTCTACGCGACGAAGCCCTGACCCCATGAGCTATGCCGTCAAGGAAATGTTCCTGACGCTCCAGGGCGAAGGGGTGCAGGCGGGCCGTCGTTCGGTGTTCCTGCGCTTTGCCGGCTGCAATTTGTGGAGCGGGCGCGAACAGGATCGCGCCGCCGCCGTCTGCCGCTTTTGCGATACCGATTTCGTCGGGACCGATGGCGATGGCGGCGGCAAGTTCGCCGATGCCGATGCGCTGGCCGCCGCAGCCCTTGGTTTCTGGGGCGAGGGGGAGGATGGGCGCTATATCGTCCTGACCGGCGGCGAACCCATGTTGCAGGTCGACGACGCGCTGGTCGACGCGCTCCATGCGCGCGGCTTCGCCATCGCGATCGAGAGCAACGGCACCTTGCCCGTCCATCCCGGCATCGACTGGGTCTGCATCAGCCCCAAGGCGGGGAGCACCGTCGTCCAGACCAGCGGCGACGAACTGAAACTGGTCTGGCCGCAACCGGGTGACGGCCATTCGGGCGATGATGTCGCGGCGATGGAGGGCTGGTCCTTCGCGCATCGGCTGGTCCAGCCGCTGGACGACGCCAACGCCCGCGACAATGCGCAGGCGGCGGTCGATTTCGTGCTGGCCCGGCCGCAATGGCGGCTGACGGTGCAGGCCCACAAATATCTGGGCCTGCGTTAGATCCATCCTAAGGGCGCGCGGCGAAGCGGGCGTTCCAGCTTCGCTGGCATTCCGGCTTCATCTTGCCCTTCTTCCAGCACTTCGCCTCCAGCGGCGGCAATGTGGGGGTATAGAGCCTGCCTGGGTCGCCATAGACCTGCTCGCCCGCCAGGATCAGCGCCTTCTTGATCGAGGGCAGCCCCGTCTGCGCCACTTCATACAGCTTGCCGCGATCCGCGAAGATCGCCTGCCGCCCGACCTCGCCCGCCGCCTGACAAAAGCCGCGCTGGGCGTGGACCGTGGAATAGGTTGACCAGATATGGGTGTCGTAATCGCTGGCGGCCGACTGGCCCGCCTTGCCCTTGCCCTTCACCCGCTGGAAATAGGCCAGCAGGCCGCTCACCGCGGCATCCAGTTCGGCGTCATGGTGGGCGATGGCGGCGTTATAATTACTGACCGCCAGCAATGTCGGTTCGAACTGGCATTGCAGCGCCGCGACATTGAGCGCGGCGCGCAGGTTCCACACCATGCCAGCGCGCAGTTCCGCCGGTGTCGCGCCGGGCAGTTCCAGAGAAACGGCGGCGGCCTCGTCGGTGAAAGGCGCGGCCGAAAAATCGGGCGGCGACCAGAAAAACTGGGCGGCGGCGGGCTGGGCCATCGCGCCCAGCGCCATCAGGGCGCTGGCGGCGATCGACCGGATCGGGGCGGTGAACATGGGCGCGTGTCTCTGATTGTCCTTACAGGGCCGACTGTATGAACCGGTCAGCGCCCGTTGCCAAGATCACTGGTCGGCCACGACCTCCGCGTCCGGGGCGGGGGCTGCGGGCCTGGCGGCATTGTCGGCGGCCGGGGCGGCGGTATTGGCCGTGGGCAGGGCGACGGCCGCGCCTTCGCTCTGTACCCCGTCCAGATCGGTCATCGCGTCGGTGGCGGTGCCGTCGACCACTTCCATATCCTTCATCTGGATGGCGTTGCCGCCCTTGTCGCCGCCGCCACAGGCGGACAGCAGCGCGCAGAGCGCAAGGGCAGCGGGCAGGATGATGGCCGGGCGCATTCGGTTCTCCATTGTTATCGGCTTTGACCCGGCGGCCCCCCACCGGCGACGCGCGACCCTAAACGCGCGTTTCGCATTGCTCAACCCCCGGGGGGCATTTGCGCAGGGCCGCCAGAAAGGCCGGGAAATGCGCGCGCAACGCTGTGTCCAGCGCAGCCATGGAGGGGCTCAGGCCCAGATCGGCGACGCTCGTCACCGGATATTCGCTGATCCCGCACGGCACGATGCCCGTGAAATGCGACAGGTCGGGATCGACGTTGATGGCAAAGCCGTGCAGCGTCACCCACCGCCGCACCCGCACGCCGATGGCGCCGATCTTCGCCTCCTGCCCCTGACGATTGTCCGTCCAGATGCCGATGCGTCCATCGGCCCGGCGCGCGGCGATGCCCAGGTCGCCGAGCGCGGCGATCAGCCAGCCTTCCAGATTATGGACGAAATTGCGCACATCCTTGCCCCGCGCGCCCAGGTCGATGTTGCAATAGCCGATGCGCTGCCCCGGTCCATGATAGGTGTAACGCCCGCCGCGCCCCGCGTCGTAGACCGGAAAGCGCGGGTCGAGCAGTTCGGCCGCATCGGCGCTGGTCCCGGCGGTATAGAGCGGCGGATGCTCCAGCAGCCAGACGCGCTCCCCCGCTTCCCCGGCTGCGATGGCGGCGGCGCGCCCCTCCATGTCGGCCAGCGCATCGGGATAGGGCACGGGCGCGGCGTCCACCCGCCATTCTACGGCGGCGTCGGGGCTGGAATCGCGTGGCTTGTCGATGGGCATGGGCCTTCCTTGACTTGAGCGGGGCGAGCGATCAAGTCTGCGCGCGCCCATGTCCGGGCAGATGGTGATGAGGGTTGGGCAATGGCAAGGCTGTCGGTGGGCAAGGCGTGGGAAGAGGGCATGGCCTTTGTCGGCCGGGAAAGCGCCCTGCTGTTGCCCGTGGCCATGCTGTTCATCGCCGTGCCGGCCTTTGCCGGGCAGGCGTTGATGCCGCCCGAACTTGTCGCGTGGATCGAAAATGGCGGCAAGGGGGCGATGCCCGACGTTCCCGCCAGCTTCTGGCTGCTGGCGCTCGTCGCCAACATCGTCGAGCTGTTCGGCGCGCTTGGCGTGCTGGCGCTGGCGCTGCGTCCGGGCATCAGCGTGGGGGAGGCGTTGCGCCTCGCCCTCACGCGCGCACCGATATTGATCGGCGCTTTCCTGCTGTTTTCCGCGCTGGTCGCGGGCGTGGTGCTGGTCGCGGCGCTGGTTGTCGGCGTGCTGGCCGCCCTGTCGGCGACCCTCGCCTATTTCCTCGCCGCGCTGATGGCCGCCGCCGCTGTGGTGGGTTCGATCATCCTGACCGGGCGGCTCATCATGCTTTATCCGGTGGTCATCGACACCGCTTTGGGCGTGCGCGACAGTCTGCGGGCGTCCTGGCGGATGACGGCGGGCAACCTGCTGCGCCTGCTCGGCTTCCTCGTCGCCATCATTTTCCTGTCCTTCATCGTCAGCGGCGCGGCGCAACTGGTGTCGGGCGTGCTGTTCGGGCTGATGATGGAGCGGGAGGTGGCGCGCACGGTCGCCATGGGCGTCGGTCTGGTCGTGTCGACGGTGATCCTCGTCTATATGCTGGCGACGCTGGCGCGCCTCTACCGCCAGCTTCAGCCCGCCGACGCCTGACCGGGGTTATCCCAGTTTCGGGATCTGCGGCGCGCAATCGGGCGGCATATGGCCGGTCAGGCGCGGATCGTCGAAAATCTCCACCTCGCGGGCGAAGGGCGTGAAGCCCGACCGGATATAGAAGGGCAGCGCCGCCGGGCTGTCGAGCGTGCAGGTGTGCACCCACAGCCGCGTCACATCCTTTCGCCAGCCCAGCGATTTGGCCTGCGCCATCAGCCATTTGCCATAGCCCCGGCCATTGAGCGCACTGACCAGCCCGAAAAAGGCCAGTTCGCATTCGCCCGCGACGCGAAAGTCCAGCTCCAGCAGGCCCACCTCATGGCCGCGCAGATCGGTCACCGCAAAAATCTGCACCGCCGGATCGCGGATGATGGCCAGCACATCCTCGTCCGCCATCACCAGCCGCGAAAACCACATCCAGTCTTCCCCCACCCGGCGGAACAGCGCGCGATAGGCGGCAAGGTCGGGCTGTTTCCAGGGCACGAGCCGCAGCGGCGCGGGCGGGAAGGGGGCGGGCCTGGGTCGCTCCCGCATTTCCAGATGGGTGACGATGGTGGCGATCTGTCGCCCGTCCACGGGGGTTAGCGCCATGGCGTTCAGCTCCAGCTTGCCATGGGCGGCAGGCTCATCAGGATCGCGTCGATATTGCCGCCGGTCTTGAGGCCGAACAATGTGCCCCGGTCGTGGACGAGGTTGAATTCGGCATAACGCCCCCGCCATTCCAGCATCCGGGCATAATCGTCGGGCGTCCATTCGCTGCCCATGCGCCGCCGCACGATGGGTGGATAGGCAGCAAGGAACGCTTCGCCCACTGCGCGGGTGAAGGCAAAATGGGCGTCGAACGCCGCATCGTCCGCGCATTCGAGATGGTCATAGAATATGCCGCCCACGCCGCGATGCACGCCGCGATGGGGAATGAAGAAATATTCGTCGGCCCACGCCTTGAACCGGGGATAATGGTCCGCGTCATGGGCGTCGCAGGCCGCCTTCAGCCCGGCATGGAAATCGGCGGTGTCCTCATCATAGGGAATGGGCGGATTGAGGTCCGCGCCGCCGCCGAACCAGCGTTTCGTCGTGGCCAGAAAGCGCGTGTTCATATGCACGGCGGGCACATGCGGATTGGCCATATGCGCGACCAGGCTGATGCCGGTCGCGAAAAAGCGCGGATCGTCGGCCGCGCCGTTGATGCTTTTGGCGAACTCGGGGGAAAAGGCCCCGCCCACGGTCGACACGTTGACGCCGACCTTCTCGAAAACCTTGCCCTTCATCACCCCGCGCACGCCGCCGCCGCCTTCGCCCGGCGCGATGCCGTCGGCCTCGCGGTCCCAGGGCGTATAGTCGAACGCCGCATCGCTTCCCGCTTCCCGCTCGATCGCCTCGAACGCGGCGCAGATCCGGTCGCGCAGGCTTTCAAACCAGGTGCGGGCGGCCTGTTGCTGGGGGTCGAGGATAAGCATGTGGCGATGGTCCTTGCGCGTTGCGGCCCTCGCGATGCCCGCCGCCGGGCCAAGTTTCAAGGGGGTAAGAAGGCCCCTGTCGGGGCGGGCGCTATTGACGGGCGCGCGGACTTCTGTTCCCACGGTCGCGATTGCGGCAAGCGGGCATGAGGGGCGGCGTCTGAATGATTGAAGCGATCAAGCGCAGCCTTTACCGATTGCGGCCCACCCTGCTGGGCCGCCGCCAGTTGCTCCGTCAGTTGCGACGGGGCGACCGTTTTGTCACCCAGCATCGCGTCCGGTCGCTGTGCCGGACGGTGACGGCCAGTGACCGGCTGGCGGTCACACGGGTTCTGGGCCGCTATAAAATGTATGTCGACCCCAGCGATTACGCCATTTCGGTCCACCTGATGTTCGACGGCTTCTGGGAACTCTGGTTGACGGAGGAAATCGCGCGGATCGTCACCCCCGGCATGGTGGTGGCCGATGTCGGCGCCAATCTGGGCTATTTTTCGCTGCTGATGGCTGATCTGGTCGGGCCGTCCGGCAAGGTGCTGGCGTTCGAACCCAATCCGCAGGTCGCGGCGTTGTTGCGCCGAAGCCTTCATGCCAACGGCTTTGAACCCGTCGTCGCCCTCGAACCCGAACCGCTGACCGGCGTGTCGGGGGAGTCGGTGACGCTTTATTGTAATCCCGAACAGGCGGGCGGCGCGTTCATCACCACGGAAACGCACCGTCATTATGGCCTTGCCGTGCCGCTCACCACCCGGCGGTTCGACGATCATCCCGACGCGATGCGGGTCGCCTTCGCCAAGATCGATGCGGAGGGCAGCGAACCGGTGATCTGGGACGGCATGGAAAAGATGCTGGCGGGCGATGCCCTGCGCGCGGTGGCGCTGGAATGGTGCACCTGCCGCTATGCCGACCCCGCCGGTTTCCTCGACCGGATGCTGGCGCCCGGCTTTTCGCTCTCGCGCATTGATCCCAATGACGGCGTCGTCCCCCTGACGCGCCAGCAGATGCTCGACGCGCCGGTCGACGAGGAATGGCTGCTGCTGCTGCGCCGCTGATCCGCCGCCCGATTCGGCTAATCGGGAAAGCCGCCGGTCTGGCGCAGCGCCTCCGCCACGGCGATGCCGGTCGACACCGCGATGTTGAGCGACCGGAAACCCGGCGCCATGGGGATTCGCACCCGAATATCGGCCAGGTCGCGCACATCGTCGGGCACGCCCGCGCCCTCCGATCCCATCAGCAGCACGTCGTCGGCGCGGAAGGCGACTTCGGGCAGGCGGGTGGCGGCATGGCTGCTCATCAAGGCGATGCGTCGGCCCGCACCGCGCTGTATCGACAGAAATGCGTCGAAATTGGCGTGGCGGGTCACATCGGCGGCCTGCCCATAATCCATCGCCGCGCGCTTCAGCTTCGCGTCCGAAAAAGCGAAACCCGTCGGCATGATGATGTCGACAGGCACCTGAAAACAGGCCGCCAGGCGAAGTATTGCGCCGACATTACCGGCGATTTCGGGTTGATAGAGGGCGATACGCATGGCCCCGCCCATAACGCAGCGCGGCAATTTGTCATAGTGTGCGCCAGTTTGCTGTTGGCAAAGCCCCCATCCTGTGGCTATCAGACCCGCGAACCACGCCGGGGGAAAGCGGGGGTCGTTCGTCATGTTCGCCTCAAATCCCCTGATAATCAAAGCCGGTAACGGCAATGCGGCGCGGACAGGGACGTTCTTGCTGAGGGTATGAATGCATGGCGAGCGTTGAAACTACCGAAACCGAAGGTCTGGCCGGTGAAGATGGCGTGCGTCGCCGCGACTTCATCAATATCGCGGCGGTCAGCTTTGCCAGCGCCGGGGCGGTCGCCGTTGTCGTGCCGCTGGTCAACCAGATGAACCCCAGCGCCGACGTGCTGGCGCTCGCGTCGACCGAAGTCGATCTGTCGTCGATCCAGCCGGGTCAGGCGATCAAGACGACCTTCCGGTCGCAGCCGCTGTTCGTGCGGCAGTTGACCCCGAAGGAAATCGAGGAAGCGGACAAGGTCGATGCGTCGACCCTGCGCGATCCCCAGACGCTGGAGGAACGCACCGTCGACGGCAAGAAGCAGTGGCTGGTCACCATGGGCGTGTGCACCCATCTGGGTTGCGTGCCGCTGGGCGCTGGCGAGGGTGAGAACAAGGGCGAATATGGCGGCTATTTCTGCCCCTGCCACGGTTCGTCCTACGACACCGCCGCGCGCATCCGTAAAGGCCCCGCGCCCAAGAACCTGGAAGTGCCGAAGTTCAGCTTCACTTCCGATACCGCCATTCTCGTAGGCTGAGGATAGAAACGATGGGCTTTCCCTGGGCTGAGCAATATGCTCCCAAGCATCCCCTGATGCAGTGGATCGACGAAAAGCTGCCGCTTCCGCGCTTCGTCTACAATGCGATCGGCGCCGGTTATCCGGTGCCGCGCAACCTCAATTTCTTCTGGAACTTCGGTGTGCTCGCCGGCTTCGCGCTGGTGATCCAGATCGTCACCGGCGTCATCATGGCGATGCACTATGGCGCCAACGACCTGGTGGCTTTCAGCACCGTTGAACAGACGATGCGCGACGTGAACGCGGGCTGGCTGATGCGCTATGCCCACGCCAACGGCGCCAGCTTCTTCTTCATCGTGGTCTATATCCACATCTTCCGCGGCCTTTATTTCGGCTCCTACAAGGCGCCCCGCGAAATGGTGTGGCTGCTCGGCCTCGTCATCTTCCTGCTGATGATGGCGACCGCCTTCATGGGCTATGTGCTGCCCTGGGGTCAGATGTCCTATTGGGGCGCGAAGGTGATTACCGGCCTGTTCGGCGCCATCCCGGTGGTGGGCGAACCGATCCAGACCTGGCTGCTGGGCGGTTTCGCGCCGGGCAACGCCGCGCTCAACCGCTTCTTCTCGCTGCACTTCCTGCTGCCCTTCGTGATCGCCGCCGTGGTGATCCTGCACATCTGGGCGCTGCATATTCCCGGTTCCTCGAACCCGACCGGCGTGGAGGTGAAGGGGCCGCAGGACACTGTGCCCTTCCACCCCTATTATACGGCGAAGGACGGTTTCGGGCTGGGCGTTTTCCTGATCTGCTTCTCGGTCCTGTTGTTCTTCGCGCCCAATTTCCTGGGCCACCCGGACAATTATATCGAAGCCAACCCGCTCTCGACGCCTGCGCACATCGTGCCTGAATGGTATTTCTGGCCTTTCTACGCGATCCTGCGCGCCTTCACGGTGGACTTCTTCTTCATCCCCGCAAAGCTGCTGGGCGTGCTGGCGATGTTCGCGTCGATCCTGCTGCTCTTCTTCCTGCCCTGGCTGGACACCTCGCCGGTGCGTTCGGGCCGTTATCGCCCGACCTTCCGGAAGTTCTGGTGGATCCTGCTCGCTGACGTGGCGATCCTGGGCTATTGCGGCGGCGCGCCGGCGGAAGAACCCTTCGTGATGATCTCTCAGGTCGCGGCGGCCTATTATTTCGCCCACTTCCTGATCATCCTGCCGCTGATCTCGCGGTTCGAGAAGCCGCTGCCGCTTCCCGGCTCGATCACCGAAGCGGTGCTGGCCAAATATGGCGCGACCGACGGCGAAGCCGCCGCGGTTCCGGCCGAATAAGGGGACGACATAATCATGGTTCGCATTGGCGCATTCCTCGTCGGCCTCTTTTTCGCCGGCTGGCTGCTGGTCTCGTTCCTGATGGGCGCGGCAGCCTATATCTCCGAACCGCCCGCGCCGACGGTCGAGCATGAGTTTCACCTTGCCCCCAAGCATGTGGACTTCTCGTTCGACGGCCCGTTCGGCAAATATGACAAGGCGCAGCTCCAGCGCGGCTTCCAGGTGTTCAAGGAAGTCTGCTCGGCCTGCCACAGCCTGAAATTCGTCGCGTTCCGCGACCTTGAGGCGCTCGGCTATAACGAAGCCGAGGTGAAGGCCATCGCGAAGCAGTGGGCGATCAAGACCCCCGATGTCGACCCCAAGACGGGCGAGATGACGGGCCGCGATCCGGTTCCGGCCGATCACTTCCCCAAGCCTTTCGCGAACAATGTCGCGGCGGCAGCGGCGAACAACAATGCGATCCCGCCGGATCTTTCGCTGATGACCAAGGCGCGCCACCATGGTTCGGCCTATGTCTACTCGCTGCTGACCGGCTATCGTGAACAGCCCGCCGAACTGCTCAAGAAGTTCCCGGACGCCAAGACGCCCGAAGGGCTGCACTACAACCCCTATTTCGCCAACCTCAACCTCGCCATGGCGCCGCCGCTGACGGCCGAAGGCCAGGTGACCTATGGCGAGGGCCAGCCCAAGCCGACCGTCGACCAGATGGCGAAGGACGTCGCCGCCTTCCTGACCTGGACGGCGGAACCCAAGCTGGAAAATCGCCGCACGGCGGGTCTGGCGACGATCATCTTCCTGCTGATCGCCACGGGTCTGGCCTATATGTCCTACCAGAATATCTGGGCGGACAAGAAGAAGAAGGCCTGACCGGCCCGGCGCGCGCTGCGCCGGTGAAAGAGAAACGGGGGCGCGGTCCGCACGGACCCGCCCCCTTTTTCATGGAGTGATCCCAAGGGAGCCTGCCAATATGAGCCTGGAAAGCCTGACCGCGCTGGTGCGGACGATCCCCGATTTCCCCAAGCCCGGCATCGCCTTTCGCGACATTACCACGCTGCTCGCCGATCCCGCCGGTTTTGCCGAGCTGATCGACCGCATGGCCGACCGGATCAGGCCGCTGGAGCCGCAATTTCTGGTCGGGGTCGAAGCGCGCGGCTTCATCCTCGCCGCCGCGCTCGCTCGCGTGCTGGGCGCGGGCTTCGTGCCGGTGCGCAAGGCGGGCAAGCTGCCCGGCCCGACGGTGGGCATCGACTATGTGCTGGAATATGGCGCGGACCGGCTGGAACTGCATCAGGGGCAGGTGCCCGTGGGCGCGCGGGTGGTGCTGGTCGACGACCTGATCGCCACCGGCGGCACCGCGCTCGCCGCCGCGCAGTTGCTCCGCGAACAGGGCGCGCAACTGATGCTCGCGCTCTTCGCCATCGACCTGCCCGATCTGGGCGGCATGGACCTGCTGCGCAATGACGGCGTGGCGGCCGAGGCCCTGCTCGCCTTCGAAGGCGACTGAAGGGGCTTCCAGCGCGCCTCAGGCGGCGATCAGCGCCCCTTCCAGCCCGTCGACCGCCAGCGCGAGCCGCTCGTCCAGCAGGTGCAGCAGCGCCGTCCAGTCATCAATGCCGCTGATCTCGCCCGGCCCGTCGGAAATGCCGCGCAGGCCCATCAGCGGCACATCGTGCCGGGCGCAGGCCCGCGCGACCGCGAATGTCTCCATGTCGACCATGTCGGCCTCGATGGCGGCATAGGCGTCGCCGCCCACGATATTGGCGCCCGTCGACAGGCTTGCGCCGGGCAGGGCGAGCGGCGTCGCCAGCGGCAGGGCGGGGGGATGGTCGATGAACGGCGTCACGCCCTTGGGAAAGCCCAGCAGCGAGGCGTCCATGTCGCGCCAGCCCACGCTCGTCACCTGGAAAATCTCGCCCAGCGCGCAGCGCCGCGACCCGGCCGACCCCAGGCACACCACCATGTCGGGCCGCTGTCCGGCGGCTTCCAGGTCATGCAGCGCGACGGCCGTCGTCATCGCCGCCTCCACCGGCCCAACCCCGGTCATCAGCGGCGTGAAGCGCGTGCGCAGATGCGGGCCATATTCGGCCTCCACCGCCATCACGAACAGCAGCCGACGGCCGCCGATCCGCTCGACCGGGGGCATGGGCGTCAGACCTGGGCCGAAAGGGCTGCGGGCGCGGGCGTCGATGATCCATGGGCATAGGCGGCATAGAGCGCCGCCAGCGCCAGCCCGATGGTCACCAGCCAGGTCGCCATGATGCCGCCCCCGCGCGCCGGCGTCGGCTTGTCCGCGTCCATCCCGAAAGCATGGGCGATTCGCGCGAGCAGGTAAATCGCGCCCGCACCCCACAGCCAGGGCGATTCGCCCCATGCCAGTTCAACCAGCAGCAGCAGCAGCAGCGTGATCGGCGTATATTCGATGAAATTGGCATGGGCGCGCATCCGCCGCGCCAACAGCGGATCGCCGCCGTCGCCATGCAGCACCTTGCCCCTGATCCGCACCTGCGCACAGCGCCAGCCGAGCCAGATATTGAGGAGCGCGCAGCCCGCGCCAAAGGTAAGAGCGATCGGCAGCATCATCATTCTTCCCCCCTGGGACCATTCGGGCCGCACCATGGCGGGCGGACCGGGCGCGCGCAAGGGGTGGGCCGATTGCAAGGAATGTCTTGCGCCTCATCCAAAAAACGCTATAGGCGCAGGGCTTCGTGATCGACCGGGCCGCACGGGTCTGCGGCTCTATGGCCGTCAGTTCCTTTTGTGGATTTCGGCTCGTCGCAACAGACATTTTAATATACGGAAACAGGTGCCGACATGGCTGTCCCCAAGAGGAAAACGTCCCCGTCCCGCCGCGGCATGCGCCGCAGCCACGATTCGCTGAAGGTCGAAGCATTCCAGGAATGTTCGAACTGCGGCGAACTGAAGCGTCCGCATCATATCTGCGACGCATGCGGCCACTATAACGGCCGTGAAGTTCTGGCCGTCGGGGCCTAAACGTCCTTTTCCTCCTTCCATCGGGGTGAAACAGTGAGCAGCCAACCGCGAATCGCCATAGACGCGATGGGCGGAGATGAAGGCGTGCGCGTGATGATGGCGGGCGTCGCGCTCGCCCGCCGCCGCCACGAAGGCCTGCGTTTCATCCTGTTCGGCGACGAAGCGCGGCTCAAGGCCGCGCTCGACCGGCATCCCAATTTGCGGGCCGCGTCGGAAATCGTCCATGCCGATTCGGTGGTCGATGGCAGCGAGAAGCCCAGCGTCGCCATTCGCAAGAAGAACAGCTCGATGGCCAAGGCGATCGCCGCGGTCAAATCGGGCGACGCCGGCGCGGCTGTCTCGTCTGGCAATACCGGCGCATTGATGGCGATGGCCAAGCTGGCGCTGCGCACCATGCCGGGCATCGACCGCCCCGCGCTGGCCGCGATGCTGCCGACGCTGGGCGACAATGATGTCGTCATGCTCGACCTGGGCGCCAATCCCGAATGCGACGCCCGCAATCTGGTGCAATTTTCGGTGATGGGCGCCGCCTATGCGCGAATCGCTCTCGATCTGGAACAGCCGCGCGTTCGCCTGCTCAACATCGGCACGGAAGACCTCAAGGGCACGGACGAGATTCGCGACGCCGCCGCAATCTTGCGCGCGACCGTATTGCCGCTGCGCTTCGACGGCTTCACCGAAGGCGACAAGATCGCCAGCGGCGAATGCGACGTCATCGTGTGTGACGGCTTTTCGGGCAATGTCGCGCTCAAGACGGCGGAGGGCACGGCGCGCTTTGTCACCGACGTGCTGCGGCGCGCCTTCACCAGTTCTATCCGTTCGAAACTGGGTTTCCTGATTTCAAAGCCCGCGATGCATCTGCTCAAGCATCATCTTGATCCGAACAACCATAATGGCGCGGTTTTCCTGGGGCTCAATGGCGTGGTGGTGAAAAGCCATGGCAGCGCCAACGATACCGGCGTGGCCAATGCCGTGCATGTCGCGGCCCGCCTGCTGGAAGAGGACATCACCCGGCGCATCGCCGCCGACATGGCCAATGTTCCAGCCTTCGCCAGGCCCGCCCCCATGCTGGAGCCCGCCGCCAAGTGATTCGCCGTTCCGTCATTCTGGGCACGGGCTCGGCCCTGCCCGTCCATGCTGTCTCCAATGCCGAGCTGGCGGAGCGCGTCGATACCAGCGACGAATGGATCGTGGAACGCACCGGCATCCGCCAGCGTCACATCGCCGGCGAAGGCGAAACCACGTCCAGCCTGGCGACCGACGCCGCCCGCGCGGCGATCGCCGCCGCCGGCATCGACGCATCGGCGATCGACCTCATCATCCTCGCCACCGCAACGCCGGACCAGACTTTCCCCGCCAGCGCGACCATCGTTCAGGCGGCGCTGGGCATTGAAGATTGCGTCGCCTTCGACGTTGCCGCCGTCTGCTCGGGATTTCTCTATGCGGTGACCGTGGCCGACAGCATGATCCGCTCGGGCGCGGCGCAGCGCGCGCTGGTGATCGGCGCCGAAACCTTCAGCCGCATCCTCGACTGGGATGATCGCACCACGTGCGTCCTCTTCGGCGACGGCGCTGGCGCCATCGTGCTCGGCGCGGAAGAGAGCGAGGATGGCGCACGCGGCATATTGGCGGCGAAGCTGCATGCCGATGGCCGCCACAACCAGTTGCTCTATGTCGATGGCGGGCCTTCGACGACGCAGACCGTCGGCAAATTGCGGATGAAGGGGCAGGAAGTGTTCCGCCACGCCGTCGTCAACCTGGCGTCGGTGCTGACCGAGGTGATGGCGATTGCGGGCCTGAGCGCGCAGGACATCGACTGGCTGGTCCCGCATCAGGCCAATGCCCGCATTCTCGACGCCACCGCGCGCAAGCTGAAATTGTCGCCTGACAAGGTGGTTGTGACGGTCGATCGCCATGCCAACACATCGGCCGCATCGGTGCCGCTGGCGCTTGACGTGGCGGTGCGCGACGGGCGCGTCAAGGCGGGCGACATCGTCGTTCTGGAAGCGATGGGCGGCGGTTTTACATGGGGCGCCTGCGTCCTGCGCATGTAATCGCCGCCATTGTTGCGCGATCATTTCCGCCTGATCTTGCCAAAGCCTTGCAAATCCCGCACATTTCATTCGACTGATCGCGTCCATCGGTCATCGGGAGGATTTCGGGCGCACAAAGGGGATCGGATGACCGGAAGCGGAACCTTGACGCGGGCCGACCTTGCCGAATCGCTCAACCGCCACATCGGCCTGTCGCGGGCGGAAGCGTCGGCGATCGTCGAATCGATACTGGATCACATGACCGACGCGCTGGCGCGCGGCGAAAATGTGAAAATCTCCAGCTTCGGCACCTTCGTCCTGCGCGACAAGACCCAGCGCATGGGCCGCAATCCCAAGACCGGCGTTGAAGTCCCCATCGAGCCGCGCCGCGTGCTGACCTTCCGCGCCAGCCAGACGATGCGCGACCGGGTGGCGAAGGCCTGAACGGCCTCCGCTCGCGGCACCATCAGGGGCGGGCTTGCCCCGTGCCGCGCACCATCCATTTATAGGTGGTCAATCCTTCCAGGGCGACCGGGCCGCGCGCATGAAGGCGGCCGGTGGAAATGCCGATTTCCGCGCCCAGGCCAAATTCCCCGCCATCGGCGAACTGGGTGGATGCGTTCCACATCACGATGGCGCTGTCGACGGCGTTCAGGAAATGCTCGGCCACGGCCGCATCATCGGTAATGATGCAATCGGTATGGTGGCTGCCATGGGCGGCGATATGGGCGATGGCGTCGTCCACGCCATCGACAATGCGCGCCGACACGATGGCCTCGAGATACTCGGTGTCCCAGTCTTCCTCGCTGGCGGCGGCAACGCGGGCGTCCATGGCCTGAACCGCCTCGTCGCCGCGCACGGCGCATCCCGCTTCCAGCAAGGCCTTCACCAGCGCGGGCGCCGCGCCATAAGCGCGGTCGATCAGCACCGTTTCGGTGGCGCCGCAAATGCCCGTGCGCCGCATCTTGGCGTTCACCACCAGCTTTTCCGCCATCGCCGGGTCGGCCGCGCCATCGACATAGCTGTGGTTGATGCCGTCCAGATGGGCCAGAACCGGCACGCGCGCCTCTTCCTGCACGCGCGCGACCAGGCTCTTGCCGCCGCGCGGCACGATCATGTCGATATGCTCGGCCGCCTTGAGCAGCGCGCCAACGGCGGCGCGGTCGGTCGTGGGGATGAGCTGCACGGCGTCGGCGGGCAAGCCCGCTTCGACAATGCCCTGCACCAGCGCGGCGTGGATCGCGCGGTTGCTTTCCCTCGCCTCGCTGCCGCCGCGCAGGATGACGGCGTTGCCCGCGCGCAGGCACAGGGCGGCGGCGTCCGCCGTCACATTGGGGCGGCTTTCATAGATGATGCCGATGACGCCAAGGGGCACGCGCACGCGGGTCAGCTCCAGCCCATTGGGCCGCACCTGCCGACTGATGACCTCGCCCAGCGGATTGGGCAGCCGCGCGACCTGCTCCACGCCCGCGGCCGTGGCTTCGACCCGCGCGGCATCCAGCCGCAGCCGGTCGAGCATGGCGGGGGACAGGCCGTTATCGGTGGCGCTTTCCATGTCGCGCGCATTGGCGGCGATGATGGCGGCGGACTGGCCGCGCAGCGCCTGCGCGCCCCGGATCAGCGCATCGGCCTTCTGCGCGTCGCTGGCCTGCGACAGAGCCGCAGCGGCGCGGCGCGCCCGCGCGCCCATGGTCGCGATCAGCATTTCAGGGGTCTGGGTCAGGTCGTTCATTGCAGGGCCTCGTACCGAAATCGGGCACCCCTTAACATGAAAGGCCGACGCCATGAAAGCAGCAGCCGGACCATGGGTCGCGAATGGTCCGGCTGCCTTGGACCGGGATTAACCCGGCTGGTGGGCGCCGCCATACCCCGCGCGGGGTATGGAAGAGGGCAAGCGGCAGAAAAATCAGCAGCCGGTCAGCGACACGAGGCGAACCAGTTGCGATTCGCGATTGCAGCCGGTCTTTTCATAGATGCTGCGAATCTGCGCCTTCAGCGTTTCGGTTGAAACACCCCGCGCCAGGCTGATTGCGGCGCGGGCCTCGCCCGACGCCAGCCGCACGGCGATATCGGCTTCGGACCGGGTCAGCCCGAATGTCCGCATCAATATGCCAACATGCCTGTCGGTCGCTTCCCCCAGCCGCGCGACGACGATGGCGCGCGGGGCAAAGGGCAACGCCCATGGCCGGGCGGGCAGGGGATGCACTTCCAGCAACAGGGCGATGCCGCCATCCTCGCCAGACAGGGCGATGGGATCTGCGGGGGCGGGCGGGCTGGTCAGCGCCTTGCGGATGGCGTGCGCAATGGCGCGGGTTTCGTCCGCTCGCCCGGTGGATAATTGCCGATCGCTGATCCTTAGCCTGCCTTCGGACAGCAGCAGCTCGGCCCTGGCGGACATGCCGCCGACACGGCCGCTCGAATCGATCAGCCAACAGGCGCGCGACATGCTTTCGAACGTGCCGGCCAACAGGGCAAAGCCCTGTTCCTCGACCGATTTCTGCAACCGGACGGCAGCGCGCGCATGGCCGGCAATCTCGGCGAACAGCGCCCTTTGTTCCTGCGTGGTGCGGCCGTCATCCGTGCCCCGCAACAGGGCCAGACCGATCATCATGCCCGGCTCCGCCAGCAATCGCGTCTGGCACCCGTTGAAAATGTCGAATTCGGCGCACAGGTCGAGATAGTCGTCCTCGGCCAGTTTTCGCCGCGCCACATCATAATGGGCCTCGTGCACAATGTCGGGCCGACCCGCGATCCGGTCCGCGCCCATGCGAAAGTTGAGATCGGGTCGGTTGAGGTCAATGGCTGCGGCTCGCGCGACCAGGCTTGCGTCGATGTCGCTGATCCAGTTGAAGGCAGCCGTATCGCGCCCGAAACCGATCAACTGGCCATGGCGCGATCCGGTGGCGTGCGCCATCGCCCGGATGGCCGCATCCCAGCCTTCGGGTTCCAGCGCCGCTGAAAGGAACAGATCTGCCCAGTCCTCCCCGTGTTGGGCGGCCGTCCCCATTGCGCCAAAATCCCCTTGCGTCTCAGGCCCTTGGTTACCCGATGGCATCGCGAAGTCAAACGGCGCGGGCGTTTTTGGGGTTTGGGCCGGGGGTTTGGGATGAAACCGGCGGTCAGGCCGCCTGTGCCAGCGCGGCGGTGCGGGTGGCCCGGAAAATGCGGGCAGGGGGAATGTTCATCCACACGATTCTGTCCTGCACATCGGCAAAGCGCGGCTCCAGCAGAGGGCGGACGAAGGCGGAATATTGATAGACCAGAAATTCCCCGCCGGGGCGCAGGGCAGCGGCCGTTTCCGATGCGATCGCCTCGCCCACGCCCCTGGGCAGCGTCGAAAAGGGCAGGCCCGACAGGATATAGTCGGCCGCCTGATGGCCGCATCCGGCCATGAAGCGGCGCACGTCCGCTGCCGAACCCTCCACCACATGCAGGCGGGGATCATGAATCTCGCGTTTCAGCCAGCCGACGAAATCGGGATTGAGGTCGATCGCCAGCAAGGTCGCGTCGGGCCGCATCCTTTCCAGCACGGTGCGGGTGAAGGTGCCCATGCCCGGCCCATATTCCACGAACAACCGGGTCGATGCCCAGTCCACCTGTTCCAGCATCGCGTCGACCAGCGCGGGCGACGATGGGATGACCGACCCGACCATGCCGGGATGGCGCGCAAATTGCCGCGCAAACAGCATCCATTGGCGGAAAAAGGCGCCGCCGCGCTTCAAGAGGGGCGTTTGCGTCCGTTTGCCTGTGTCAAAAGCCATGAAAGTCCGATCATTCCCTTGCGACAGGCCCGTTGGCCATCGCGTCGCAGATGGCGGGCCGGGATGCAAGGCGTTCGCTTCGATCCGACCCCTTTGCTGAACGCCGGAAGGGGCGGCAAGGTTGCGCCCCGCCGCCCCCGGCGGTTCAGTCGCGCGGGCGCAACATGCCGGGCGACACGAAGCCGATGGGGTCGACCTGCATCGCGCTTTGCTTCAGCTTCGCGCGGATTTCTCCATATTCCCGCTCCATTTCGGGCGTGACGGAAGCGCGGGTGTCGGCCAGCGCAGCGTCGAAATCGGCCTGCGTCACCGTCTCGACGTCCAGCGACCGGCGCAGCGCGCTCAGGCCCGCGCGGCGCACCAGATCCTCCAGATCCGCGCCGGTGAAATGGTCCGTCGCCGCCGCCAGCGCGTCGAGATCGACATCCTCGCTTACCGGCATCTTGCTCATATGGATGCCCAATATGCGCCGCCGTCCAGCCTCGTCGGGCACGGGCACATAGATCAGCTCGTCGAAGCGGCCGGGGCGCAGCAAAGCCGGGTCGATCAGGGTCGGCCGGTTGGTCGCGCCGATCACCACGACGGACTGCAATTCCTCCAGCCCGTCCATCTCGGCAAGGATGGTGTTCACCACCCGCTCCGTCACCGCCGGTTCGCCCAAGCCCCCGCCGCGCGCGGGGACCAGGCTGTCGAGTTCGTCGATGAAGATGACGGTCGGCGCCACCTGCCGCGCGCGGGCGAACAGCCGGGCGATCTGCTGCTCGCTTTCGCCATACCATTTGGACAGCAGGTCGCTCGATTTGGTGGCGATGAAATTGGCCTGCGCCTCGCGCGCGACCGCCTTCGCCAGCAATGTCTTGCCGGTGCCCGGCGGCCCATAGAGCAGGAAGCCCTTGGCCGGGCGGATGCCCAGGCGACGGAAGGCCTGCGGGTTTCTGAGCGGCAGTTCGACCCCCTCCTTCAACCGCATCTGCGCGTCGTCCAGGCCGCCTATATCGGACCAGCCGATATTGGGCGCCTGCACCATCACCTCGCGCATCGCCGATGGCTGCACGCGCTTGATCGCGGCCAGAAAATCGTCGCGCGTGACGCTCAGTTCGTCCAGCGCTTCGGGCGGGATGGTGCCATCGTCCAGATTGAGGCGCGGCATGAACCGGCGCACCGCCTCGATCGCGGCTTCGCGCGTCAGGGCGGACAGGTCCGCGCCGACAAAGCCGTAAGTGGTGCGCGCCAGTTCATTGAGGTCGACGCCCGGATCGAGCGGCATGCCGCGCGTATGGATGCCCAATATCTCGCGCCGCCCGCGTTCGTCGGGCACGCCGACGATGATTTCGCGGTCGAACCGGCCGGGACGCCGCAGCGCCTCGTCAATCGCCTCCGGCCGGTTGGTCGCCGCGATCACCACCAGATTGGTGCGCGGCTCCAGCCCGTCCATCAGCGTCAGCAACTGGGCGACCAGCCGCTTCTCCGTCTCGCCGGTCACCTGGCCCCGCTTGGGCGCGATCGAATCGATCTCGTCGATGAACAATATGGAGGGCGCGGCCTTGGCCGCCTCCTCGAATATCTCGCGCAGCTTCTTTTCCGATTCGCCATAGGCCGATCCGACGATCTCCGGCCCGTTGATCAGAAAAAATTCCGCCTCCGATTCATTGGCGACCGCGCGGGCGAGGCGGGTCTTGCCGGTGCCCGGCGGACCGTGGAGCAGCACGCCGCGCGGCGGATCGACGCCCAGCCGCCGGAACAGTTCGGGGTAGCGCAGCGGCAATTCCACCATTTCGCGCAACTGGTCGATGGTTTCGGCCATGCCGCCGACATCGTCATAGGTGACGTCCGCCCGCCGCGCCTCGCGCGGCTCCTCATATTCGGCGCGCAATTCGACTTCGGTTTCGGCGCTGATCTCGACAATGCCCTTGGGCGTGGTCGACACCACGACCAGCCGGATTTCCTGAAGCGCATAGGCGGGCGCCGCCAGCATCTGGCGCAGATGGGCGGGCATGTCGGCCCGGTCGACCTGTTGCTGCCCCGCCGTGGCGACGACATCGCCGGCGGTCAGCGGCCGTTTGAAAAAGACGCGCTTCAATGCCTCGGGATTGCCCTGGAGCCGCAAATTATCTTGTGCGGGTGCGAACACGACGCGCTGCGCCGGGCGCGGATCAATGCGGTTGATGGCGACGAAATCGCCCGATCCGACGCCGGCGTTGGCGCGTTGCAGGCCGTCCAGCCGGATCACGTCCAGCCCTTCGTCCTCCTTATAGGGGCGAACCACGCGCGCGGGCGTGCTGCGCTTGCCCACGATCTCGATCGCGTCGCCTTCGCTCAGCGAAAGCTGGGCCATGACCGCGACCGGTATGCGCGCAAGGCCGCGTCCCGCATCTTCCGGTCGGGCGTTGGCCACCTGTATCCGGCGCTGTTCCTGTTCCTGATCGGCCATGGCGATCCTCGTTCCTGCTGCTTTGTGGCCTGTAGGTAGGAACGGATCGGCCCGGGTGTAAGACCCTATCGGCGCACAAAAAAAAGGGCCGACGCGAACGCCGGCCCGGAAGTTTTAGGAGAGGATGCCTGAAAGGCCTTTTCTATATGCACTGCAGCATGATATTTCGCAAGTGCAAAATTTGATCGGGCCGTTGCCCATATTGCATCTTGCCTTGTGCGCGACTTTTCAGGATCATGCGCGGCAGGATGAAGGAACGGGCTTGATTGCGTAACGATAAGCAGGAATGACGCGACGCAACAGCCAGAAGGCTTCGGATTGAAAAGACGGAAATGCGACGTTTACCGCCCCTGACGGCCCTGGAGGCCTTTGTTCAGGTCGCGCGCCTTGGTTCGGTCAAGGCGGCGGCGGAAGAACTTGCCTTGTCGACTCCGGCGCTCAGCCGCCGTGTGCAGGCGCTCGAGCGGTTCATTGGCCGCCCGCTGTTCGATCGCAAGCATCAGGCGCTGGAAATCAATGCGGAGGGGCAGCGGCTGCTGGAGGAGCTGGCGCCCGCGCTCGACGCGATGAGCCAGGCGCTGGAAAATATCCAGAATGGCGGCAACCAGTTGCGGCTGCGGCTGGCGGTCATGCCCCTGTTCGCGACCCAGCGGCTCTTCCCGCATCTGGGGCGACTGCGCCAGATGCACCCGCAACTTCACCTCGACATCGAAACCACGCCTCACGCCGTCGCGCGCCTGGGCGAGGGGCTGGATGCCGCGATCGTGCTGGCGAAGGATATCGACCCGGCGCTCTACGCCCACGAACTGGATCGCGACGAAGTCTATCTGATCGGTGCGAAGGCGCTGGCGGAAGGGCCGCATGTTCTGGCCAACCCGGCGGATCTGGCGGGCCAGACCGTGCTTCTCCACCGCGACATGGCGCTGGCGTTCGAAGCCTGGAAGGAAGCGGTCAACCTGCCCGACCTGCAACCAGCCGCCATCGACAGCTATGATTCGGGCCAGTTGATGCTGGAGGCGGCGGCGCAGGGGCTGGGGGTTGCGGTCATGCACAGCAGCCATTTCCGCGAAGCGGCCGATCCCCGGCTGGTGCGCCTTTTGCCGACCACTTCGGTTGAAAGTCCCTATCGCTATTTCTTCGTCTGCCGCCCGCGCGCGCTGCAGACGCGGGCTGTTCACCTGTTCCGCGACTGGCTGATCGCCGCCGATATTTGAGGGGGGCCGCCAGCCTCCCGTGAAAATCTTTGCCGCGCCCTTAACCTTGTCGTTCTGCTGTCGTTATGACGGGCATGGCAAACGCGACATCATCTTCCGCCAATGCGCAGCATGGACTGACCGACCGCCTGACGCGGTGGGCAAGGGGGCTTTCAGGCAAGAGCGAGGATGAACCCGAGCCGGGGCCGCCGGCGCGCAACGCCAACAATTCGATGATGCGCGAAATCAATCGCCGCCGCCAGCTATACAGCGACATCGGCGATTTCCTGTTCGCCCACGACCTTGATCTGACCCCGCTCAATTTCAGCGTCGCGCTGGATTATATGACCGGCGCCAATATCGGTGTGGAAAAGGCGATCAAGGCGGTGCTGATGGAGCGCGGCAAGATCACCAACGGCTGGGTCGAAAGCGTCGTCGCCGAACAGCGCGCCGACGAAGTGACGCCCGAATCGCTCGCGACCATGCTCGACAAGGTCGAGGAAAATCTTGCCCAGTTCGGCGGTCTCGTCCACGAATCGCGCAATTCGGCCAAGGATTATGGCGCCGCCCTGCAGGAACAGGCCAAGGGTCTGGCCGATGGCGAGAATGCCGCTCCGGTGCTGTCGCGACTGGTCAACCTGACCCGGTCGATGGTTGAAAAGACCCGCCAGGTCGAAAACCAGATGCGCGAAAGCCAGAAGCAGACGCAGGCGCTCAAATCCAGCCTGGAAAGCGCGCGCCGCGCCGCCGAACATGACCATCTGACCGGGCTCCCCAACCGCCGGGCCTTCGAATCGGTGCTGAAGGAAGAATTGCTGCTCGCCCAGGCCCAGGGCGAACAGATCAGCGTCGCCTTTTGCGACATTGACCATTTCAAGATCATCAACGACACCCACGGCCATGACACGGGCGATCGGGTGCTGAAATTCGTCGCCGGGTTGCTGGCGAAGGTGTCGAACGACCGTTGCCATGTCGCTCGCCATGGCGGCGAGGAGTTCGTGATGCTGTTCCGGGGCAAGACCGCGCCGGAAGCGTGCGAACTGGTCGACGGGGTGCGCGCCGATCTCGCCAGCCGCAACCTGGTCAACCGCTCGAACGGCGAACGCATGGAAAAGATCAGCTTTTCAGCAGGCGTCGCCAATGTCCACGCCTATGAAGACCCGCGCGCCGCGCTCAAGGCCGCTGATCGCGCGCTTTATCTGGCCAAGGAACATGGCCGCAACCGCGTCTATCTGGCGGCCGACGCCGACTGATACGGCTCAGGCCGCCCCTTCGGTATCCAGCGCGTAACCGGCCGATCGCACGGTGCGGATGATGTCGTGGAAATGGCCATCCGCATTGATCGCCTTGCGCAGGCGGCGGATGTGGACGTCCACGGTGCGCAGCTCGATGTCGCTGTCCTGCCCCCACACGCTGTCGAGCAGCCGCTCGCGCGAAAAGACCCAGCCGGGATGCTCCAGAAAATGCTTGAGCAGCCGGAACTCGGTCGGCCCGAGCGGAATGACCTGACCGCCGCGCCGCACCTTGTGCCCCACCGTATCCATCTCGACATCGGCAAAGGTCAGCGTCTCGCCGGCCAGCGCCGGGCGCACCCGGCGCAGCACAGCGCCGACGCGGGCGACCAGTTCGCGCGGTGAAAAGGGCTTGGTCACATAATCGTCGGCGCCGGTTTCCAGGCCGCGCACGCGATCCTCTTCCTCCCCACGCGCGGTCAGCATGATGATCGGCACATTGGCGGTGCCGGTCATGCGGCGCAGACGGCGGCACACCTCGATCCCCGACAGGCTTTCGACCATCCAGTCGAGCAGCACGATGTCGGGCACATTTTCCTGCGCCAGCAGCAGCGCCTCTTCGCCGTCCACCGTGTGGATGACCTCGAAATCCTCGCGCTTGAAATGCCAGATCAGCAGTTCGGCGAGCGCTGCGTCATCCTCGACCAGCAACATTTTGGCCCGGTTCATGGCGGCTTACTCCTCGATCTCGGACGGGCCGCGCTCGCGCTCCGGCAGGCTGTTGCCGGTCGCGGCATAATAGACCATCTCGGCCACATTGGTCGCCTGGTCGCCGATCCGCTCGATATTCTTGGCGACGAACAACAGATGCGCGCACTCGCTGATCGTCTTGGGATTTTCGACCATATAGGTCACCAGCGTGCGGAAGACGCTGTTGTAGAAATCGTCGACCACCGTGTCGCGCTCGACCACCGCGACGGCGAGGTCCGGGTCGCGCGCGGCAAAGGCGTTGAGCGCGTCCTGCACCATCTCGCCCGCAACCTGTCCCATCGACGGCAGCAGCGAAATCGGCTCCAGCGTCCGCTTGTTGACGGCGATGATCGGCACGCGCTTGGCGATATTCTTGGCGTAATCGCCGATCCGCTCGACCACGGCCACGATCTTCAGCGCGGCGATCACGTCGCGCAGGTCGTTGGCCATGGGCGCGCGCAGGGCGATGATCTGGATGACCAGCTTCTCGACCTCCGCCTCGATGGCGTCGATGCGCTTGTCTTCGGCCACCACCTGCGCCGCCAGTTCCCTGTCGTGCCGCTGCAACGCCAGCATCGCCTTTTCAATGGCGGCTTCCGCGCGTCCGCCCATTTCGGCGATCAGCCCGCGCAGCGTGTCGATTTCCTCGTCAAAGGCCTTGATCGTATGTTCAGCCATGTCTCGTCTCTCCGCCCGGATCGGCCCGCAAATCAGCCATAACGCCCGGTGATATAATCCTTGGTCCGCTCCTGGCGCGGATTGGTGAAGATGTCGGTGGTGACGCCATATTCGACCAGGTCGCCCAGGTGAAAAAAGGCCGTGCGCTGCGACACGCGGGCAGCCTGCTGCATGTTATGGGTCACGATGACGATCGCATATTTGCCGCGCAATTCGTGGATCAGCTCCTCGATCTTGGCGGTGGCGATGGGGTCCAGCGCCGAACAGGGTTCGTCCATCAGGATGACTTCGGGCTCCACCGCGATGGCGCGGCCGATGCACAGCCGCTGCTGCTGGCCGCCCGAGAGGGCGGTGCCGCTGTCATGCAGCCGGTCCTTCACCTCTTCCCACAGACCCGCGCGGCGCAGCGACCTTTCGACGATGATGTCCAGATCCGCCTTCGACGCCGCCAGCCCATGGATGCGCGGGCCATAGGCGATGTTTTCGTAGATCGACTTGGGGAAGGGGTTGGGCTTCTGGAACACCATGCCGACGCGCGCGCGCAACTGCACCACGTCCATGCTGGAGGCATAGATATCCTCGCCGTCCAGCGTGATCGTGCCTTCCACCCGCGCGCTCGCCACGGTGTCGTTCATGCGGTTCAGCGTCCGCAGGAAGGTCGACTTGCCGCAACCCGACGGGCCGATGAAGGCGGTGACATTGTCCATGTCGACGTCGATGGACACGCCCTTGATCGCTTCCTTCGCCCCATAGAAAACCTTGACGTCGCGGGCCGACATCTTGGGGTTGGCGGGCATCAGGGATTTTTGTTCTTCGGTCATGGGATCGGTTACCACCGTCGTTCAAATTTGTTGCGGAGATAGATGGCGAGGCCGTTCATCGCGAGCAGGAAGACCAGCAGCACGATGATCGCCGCCGACGTCTTTTCCACAAAGCCCTTCGACACTTCGTCGGACCACAGGAAGATTTGCACCGGCAGCACGGTCGCGGGATCAGTGACGCCGCCGGGCGGCGTCGCGATGAAGGCGCGCATGCCGATCATCAGCAGCGGCGCGGTTTCGCCCAGCGCGCGCGCCATGCCGATGATGGTGCCGGTCAAAATGCCGGGCAGGGCCAGGGGCAGGACATGGTGGAACACCACCTGCACCGGTGAAGCGCCGATGCCCAGCGCCGCGTCGCGGATGCTGGGCGGCACCGCCTTGATCGCGTTGCGCCCGGCGATGACGATGACCGGCATGGTCATCAGCGCCAGCGTCAATCCGCCCACCAGCGCGGCGGATCGCGGCATGTGCAGCAGGTTGAGGAAGATCGACAGGCCGAGCAGGCCGAAGATGATGGAGGGAACGGCGGCCAGATTGTTGATCGACACCTCGATAATGTCGGTCACCCAGTTCTTGCGCGCATATTCCTCCAGATAGAGGGCGGTGGCGACGCCGATGGGGAAGCTGAGGATCAGCGTCACGAACATCGTCAGCAACGATCCCTTGAACGCGCCCCAGATGCCGACCTGCGCCGGATCGGTGCCGTCGCTGCCGGTCAGGAAGCCCCAGTTGAAACCGGTGCTCAGCATGCCCGCCTTGTCCAGCCGGTCGACGGCGGCCTCGGCGTCGGGCGTTCCGTCGCCCTTGGCGGCCAGGTCGATGGCCGTGGCGGCGGGGACATGGATGGTCGCCGTCTGGCTCAAAATCCTGGGGTCGGCCCTAATCGCGTCGCGGATCGCGGTCCAGGCGGTGGGCGCCAGCAACGCCTCGCTGTCCGGACCCAGCGCCTTGTCAGCGATGGCCGCCGTCACCATCGGCAGGTTGGCGTTGGCCAATGCCTGATCGGTGATGGCGTCGGGATCAAGCACCAGCGGCGAGGCCGGGAAATCGACTTTCAGCGCGATCTGCGTGCTGGTGAAGCCGCGCAGGCCGTTGCCCATCATGCTGCCCAGCAGGAAGGCGAGGAAGGCGACCGACAGCAGCACGGCGGCCAGACCCGCCAGCCTGAAGCGGCGCTCGGCGGCGTAGCGGCGGGCGATCCGGCGCTGCATCGCGTCCGACTTCCAGTCGGTGGGATTGCGGGTCGTGGTCACTCGTAAGCCTCGCGATATTTCTTCACGACCCGCAGGGCCACGATGTTGAGCAACAGGGTGACGATGAACAGCACCAGCCCCAGCGCGAATGCGGCCAGCGTCTTGGCGCTGTCGAACTCCTGATCTCCGGTCAGCAACTGGACGATCTGGGTCGTCACCGTGGTCACGCTGGCGAAGGGATTGAGCGTCAGGTTGGCGGCAAGGCCGGCGGCCATCACCACGATCATCGTTTCGCCGATGGCGCGGCTGACGGCCAGCAGCACGCCGCCGACCACGCCGGGCAATGCGGCGGGGATCAGCACCTTGCGGATCGTCTCGCTCGTCGTCGCGCCCATCGCCAGGCTGCCGTCGCGCATGGATTGCGGCACGGCGGCGATGCTGTCGTCGGCCATGGAGGAGACGAAGGGAATGATCATCACGCCCATCACCAGACCCGCGGCCAGCGCGCTTTCGGAACTGGCGCCGGGAATGTGCAGCGCGGCGGCCAGATCGCGCAGCGCGGGCGCGATGGTCAGCGCCGCGAAATAGCCGTAGACGACCGTGGGCACGCCCGCCAGCACCTCCAGCATGGGCTTCAGCCAGCGGCGCACCACCGGGCTTGCATATTGGGTCAGGTATACCGCGCTCATCAGGCCCAGCGGGATGGCGACGATCATGGCGATGATCGCGCCGATGAAGATCGTGCCCCAGAACAGCGGCACCGCGCCGAAGGCGTCCTCATTGCCATAGCCCATGGCCGCCGATTGCGGGCTCCATTTCAGGCCGAACAGGAAGTCGATGGGGTTCACCATCGAAAAGAAGCGCAGCGATTCCCACAGCAGCGACGATACGATGCCCAGCGTGGTGATGATCGCGATCAGCGATGCGAACATCAGCGTCGCCATCACCAGCCGCTCGACCCGCGTGCGCGCCCGGAAATCGGGGCGGATGCGGGTGAAGGCATAGGCGCCCCCGGCAAAGGCCAGCAGCACGGCCAGCGCCGCGCCCGCCATGGCGTAATGGCTGATCGCCGCGCGATAGGGTTCGACCAGCGCGGCCGATTGCGGATTGAACCCGCCCGCCTGCTTGCCCGTGGCGATGGCCCGCGCCTCGCCCAGCACCGCCGAACGGGTGAAGCCGTCGGCGGGCAGGCTCTGCGCCGCCGGACTTTCCATCACCGCCTGGGTGACAAGGCCGGGCGACACCTGCCCCCACACCGCCAGGAACAGCAGCGAAGGCGCCAGCGTCCACAGCGCGACATACCAGCCATGATAGCCCGGCAGGCTGTGCATGGCGCCGCGCCGTCCGGTCGCCTGTGCGGCGACCTTCAGGCGGATGGCGCGGGCGCGCGCGCTGACCCAGGCGATGACGCCCAGGCCAGCGAGCAGCAGCAGGAGTGCGGGTCCGTTCATCGGTCCTTTTCGCTTATTTCAGCGCCGAACCGTCAAGCGGCGTCAGGTTTTTGACCGCGTCGGCGCTCGCCTTGCGGGCTTCCTCCGTCGCCGCGACCATGCCGCGCTTGGTCAGCGCGCCACCGGGGCCCCAGTTGGCGGCGAAGGCGTCCAGATAGGCCTGAAGGCCCGGAATGGCCTGCATATGCGCCTTCTTCACATAGATGTAGAGCGGCCGCGCGCCGGGATATTCGCCCTTCGCCACCGTGTCATAGGTCGCCTGGACGCCGCTCAGCGGAATATCCTTCAGCGAGTCGAGATTTTCCTCAAGGAAGCTGTAGCCGAAAACGCCGACGGCATTGGGGTTGGCGGCCAGCTTCTGGACGATCAGATTGTCGTTCTCGCCCGAATCGACATATTTGCCGTCCTCGCGAACGCGGGTGCAGGTCGCCTTATATTCGTCCTCGTCCTTTTCCTTCAGCGCCTTCATCGCCTCATCGCTCTGGCAACCCTTTTCCAGGATCAGTTCGGCGAGCGAATCGCGGGTGCCGCTGGTCGAGGGCGGGCCGAATACGGAGATGGCGACGGCGGGCAGGCTGGGGTCGACATCCTTCCAGGTCTGCGCCTTGTTCGGGCCCTTGCCATAGGGATTGGCGGCCAGCGCCTCATAAACGATCTTGGGCGTCAGCTTGAAACCGGGGCCGTTCTTGGCCTCGGCGAAGGCCAGGCCGTCGACGCCGACCTGAATTTCGATGATGTCCTTGACGCCATTGGCCTGGCATTGGTCGAACTCGCTCTTCTTCATCCGGCGCGAAGCGTTTTCAATGTCGGGATGCTGCGCGCCCACGCCCGCGCAGAACAGCTTCATGCCGCCGCCGGTGCCGGTCGATTCGATGATCGGCGACTTCATGCCGGGATTGTTCTGCACGAACAGTTCGGCGACCGCCGTGGCAAAGGGATAGACGGTGGACGAACCGACCGCGCGGATCTGGTCGCGGGTGCCGGCGCTGGCGCCGCCGCCGGCCTGGTCGCCACAGGCGGCGAGAGCGAAAATGGCTGCCGACGACGCGGCCAGAAGAGCGAATTTCTTCAAGATAACCTCCATCAAAGGCATGGCTGCGGTGTTTCACTTGCCGCCGTCGCCTTCGTTGCAATGCGCGGTAGCCATGCTTCGTCGCGCCATTGTGACAGTGAGGTTTCAGTTTGATGACAATGGCCCCGGACGGCCATTATTATTCTCCACCTCAGGGGGTGGCCGGCCGGGCATGATGCGCGGGACCGCGCTGTGGAGGGAGGTAAATATGATGGCGAAGTTGCGGTCTATGCGCAAATCATAGTGGGGCGGCGTTCCTGGACAGGCCCGCCGCCCCCTCTCCGAAATCACGCCGTCCGGTCGTTTTTCTCCGCCCGGTCGCCCATATGGACGACGCCGCGCCGGATCTGGTCCAGTTCGATCGACTCGTACAGCGCCTGGAAATTGCCGTTGCCAAAGCCCTCATTGCCCTTGCGCTGGATGATCTCGAAAAAGATCGGGCCGACCATCGTGTCGGTGAAGATTTGCAGGAGTATGCCCTCCTGCTCGCGGTCGCCGTCGATCAGCACGCGGTTGGCTTGCAGGCGCTCGATGTCCTCGCCATGGCCGGGGATGCGGGCGTCGACCGCTTCATAATAGGTGTCGGGCGTATCCTGAAACCGCACGCCGCCCGCGCGCAGCTTTTCGACCGTGGCGTGAATATCGTCGGTGGTCAGCGCCAGATGCTGAATGCCCTCGCCGCCATAATCGCGGATGAACTCCTCGATCTGGCTCTGTTCGTCCTGACTTTCATTAAGGGGGATGCGGATCGCGCCATCGGGCGCGATCATCGCCTGGCTGAACAGGCCGGTCGCCTGCCCCTTGATGTCGAAGAAACGCTGTTCCCTGAACCGGAAGACACGCTCATAGAAATCCGCCCACACCCGCATCTGCCCGCGCCGGACATTATGGGTCAGGTGGTCGAGCAGGTTCAGGCCAACGCCCTTGCGCGCCGCATCTTCCCGCCAGCCGGGAACCTCGTCCCAGTCCGCGAAGGGATCGCCGCTCACCAGATAGAGCAGCGACCCGCCAATGCCCTGCACCGCATGGGCGCCGGGCAGGGCGCTCCTCGCCGTATCCGCATCCTTAGCGCCGCGCGCCAGCGCGACTTGATGGGCGGTCCGCGCGTCGGCGACGCAAAAGCCCATGCCGCAGGCCGACGGGCCATGGGCGGCGCGGAAATCGGCGGCGTGCCCGTCGCCCGCGTTCAGGATGAAGGCGATCTGTCCCTGCCGCCACAGCGTCAGGCCCCGGTCGGCCCGCCGCGCGGCTGGCGCGAAACCCAGCATCGCGAACAGCCGGGCCAGCCCATCAGGGTCGGGCGCGGTAAATTCGACAAAGGCGAAACCGTTGAGCCCGACGGGATTGTCCAGGCTGAACAGGCTATGGGCGGTCATGGCATTCTCTCCTCGGTCTTTTTTCAATCTTCCGCGCTGGCTGCCCGCCGCGCATGGGCCTGCGTGCCGCGATGGATCAGCCGGTCGTCGGGGGTCAGGGCGTCGGGGGCGATGTCGGCCTCGCCCTCCAGCGCGGCGTAGAGCGGGCCAAGGTCGGCATCCTGCGTCTGGCGCAGCAGATCGTCGAAACTGTCGATGACGAAATAGCTCTGCTGGAAATCGTTGATCCGGTAGCGGGTCCGCATCACGCGGCGCAGGTCAAAGCCGATCCGGTTGGGGGACGGATCGTCGAGGGCGAAGAGCGACTCGGCATGCGACGACACGATCCCCGCGCCATAGAGTTTCAGTCCGCCCGCGCCCGCGATCAGGCCGAATTCGACCGTGTACCAGTAAAGCCGCGCCAGATGGTCGATCGCCCCCAGCCGCGCCGCGCGCAGCCCGCCCAGACCATAGGCCTGCATATAATCGGCGAACACCCGATGGGCGAGCAATGGCACATGGCCGAATATGTCATGGAAGACATCGGGCTCCTCCAGATAGTCGATCTGGTCGGGGCGACGGATGAAGCGCCCGGCGACGAAACGGCGATGGGCCAGATGGTCGAAGAAGATTTCATCGGGCACCAGCCCCGGCGCCGCCACCACCCGCCACCCGGTCGCCTTCATCAGCCGTTCGTTCAGCGCCTCGAACCGGGGGATGCCGGGCCGGTCCATCCGCAACATGTCGAGCCCATCCAGAAATTCCGGCACGACGCGGCCGCGCAGCATCGCCGCCTGCCGCGCGAACAGGGCGTCCCAGGTCGCATGATCGGCGGCGCTATAGGCGTCCCAATCCTGCGGCACGGTCCAGTCCGCCGCTTTGGCGACCATGTCCTGCATCTCTCCCATGCGAAACATGATCTCGCATTTCGGGCGGTATTGGGTTTCTAAATCGCGGTCATGGCGCTGGAATTTGCAAATCTGATTTGATAAATTGGCATTATATGAAACAGATCGCCGAAATGGACGCGCTCGACCGCCGCATCGTCGCCGAATTGCAGCGCGACGCCGCGCGCAGCCATGCCGATCTTGCCGAACGGGTGGGCAGCACCGCGCCATCCTGCTGGCGTCGCATCCGCGCGCTGGAGGAGGCGGGGATATTGGGGGCCACGGTGCGCCTGGCCGATCCCGAAAAACTGGGCCAGCATGTGATCGTGCTCTGCCATGTGCGGATGCGGGCCTATGACAGCGAAACGATCGCCGCCTTTGAAGGCTTCGTGCAGGATCAGGCGCGGGTGATGGAATGCTACGCCATGTCGGGCGAGTGGGATTATCTGCTGCGCGTCGTGTCCAGCGACGTCGCGGATTACGAACATTTCCTCATGCGCCTGCTGCTCAAACACCCCTCGGTCGCGGGCGCGGCGTCGCATTTCGCCCTGTCGGTCAAGAAATATACGACCGCCCTGCCGGTCTGACCGGGACAGCGGACACAATCTGTGCGTTTCCATTTGCCGGGCGAGCGGCTATGGCGAGCGGGAACAGGCTATTGAACGGGTTTTGAGGGAATTGATGGCAAGCGCACCCGACACTTCGCGCCAGGCGCCCGCCGGGGATGAACAACAGGTGCTTGCGGGGCTGGAGGAAAATTCGCCCTATGTCCGCCGGGGGCTGTTCGGGAACGGCAACACCGGCGTTGAATATGTCAGCGCGAAAAAGCGATCCAACAAACTGGCCGTCACTTTCGCCCAAGAGGCCACCCGCAATATGCGCCAGCCTGGGTTTGCCGAACATTTTATGCTGGAGCGCGGGTTCGATGTCCTGACGTTGAAGTGCAACATCAACAACTGGTTTCAGGATATTTCGCGCGAACAGCTTCGGGACGCGATTGCCGGGCGGCTGTCGGATTATGATTTCGTCGTCTGCTACGGTTCCGGCATGGGCGGCTATGCCGCCATCTATTTTGCCGAGATCGTCAAGGCGAACGTCGTCATCGCCCTCTCGCCCCAATATTCCATCGACCCCGCCATTGTCGATTTCGACGATCGATGGGCCGGATCCGCCGCGAAGATCAGTTTCAAGCATCAGTCGCTGGACGCCATTTTGGCGCATACCGGCGCGGCCATCTATGTTGTTTATGATCCGCATGACACCGATGCGAAGCATGCGGCGGCCATGCGGGCCGCGAGCAACCGCATCATTCCGGTCGAAACGCCCTATAGCGGCCATCCATCGGGCGCCGCGCTTCAGCAAATGGATATTCTGGCCGGACTGTTCGACAATCTGGTCGAAGGGCGCATCCCTCCGCTGAGGAAGACGATGCGGGCGCAGCGGGCGCAGTCGGCGAAATATCTGTTCGGCCTCGCGCAAAGCTGCATCCGCCGCGGGCACAAGGCGGCGGGCCTGTCTTTGCTGGAGAGGGCCGTCTCCTCGGAGGGCGCGACCTCTGAAATTCGCATAGCCTATTGTCGTCGGTTGCATGCGGAGGGGCGCGTCCACGATGCCGTGGCCCGGCTTCGCGAATATTGGCCGTCATTGCCCCAGAATGCGCACATGATTGCCTATCGCGCCCATCTGGAGCAGGTCGCCGGCGACCAGAAGGAGGCGCGACGCCTGTTCGATCTCGCCATCCGGCAACAGCCCGACATGACCCTCCTCTACAAGGAGGAGCGCAAGCTGATGAACGACATCATCGCCGATTCCGATCACAAGATGGCGATGATGCAGACCGCCCTGGAACGCGCCCGGGCCGAGGCGCAACTGCGCATGGGCGGCGCGCCGGCCCAGTTTTCCGGTCGCAATGTCGCCCTGATGGCCGCCGCATCGCTGGTCATCGTCGCCTTGATCGCGATCCTGGCCATCTCGCTGCACGTGGTGTGACGCGCCGGGGCGTCCGCCGATCCGTCAGACCAGGGTAAAGCGATAGACCTGCGCCCAATGGGCGTTGGGATCGGGAAAAAATTCCGCCCTGAACCCGGCCCGATCAAACAGATGGAACAGATAGGCTTCCTGAAAACCCAGTTCCATCCAACCGCGCAGGCGCATGATGGAGATATTTTCCCAGTCCAGCCGGAAACCCCAGGGGAAGGGGATTTCAGGCATGTTGACGCGCGAAATCGGCTCACCCGCCAGGATCACGCATCCGCCCGGTTTCAACAGGCCCTTCATCTGCTCGATCAGGTCTGCGGCGTTCCAGCAATGATGGAAGCTTTCGTAGAACAGGATCAGGTCGTAGGCGTTGGGTTCGCCGGCGGGGTTGGCGCCGAACAGGCCCAGATGCGATGTCAGGTCGGTGCGAAAAAATGCCGACGCCTTGTTGACCCCGTCGACAAAGGCCTTGTTGATGTCGACGACATCCACCTTCGCTCCGGTCCGCGCAAAGGCGAAGGAGGTCTGGCCAAAGCCCGCGCCATATTCCAGCACACGGCCGTTTTTGGGCAGGTTGCTGCGCACCAGGATATGGCCGATCGCCATCAGGTGGGCGCCCGCCAGTGCGGCGTCGCCAGTGCTGTAGAAGGCGGGGCGATAGATGAAGTCGTGATGGACGACTTCGGGCGTATCCTCATCGACGGTCGGATCATATTGCGCCCGGCCTGTGATCGCCGACCATAATCGCATCATCTGCCCGGCATAGGCGGGACTGTCCGGGTTCAATCGGCAATCGAACCAGTCGGGAATGCGCAGGATCTTGCCCGCATGGGTCGTCCGGTCCCCGGCGGCGAACGCGGCGGCGATCCCGCCAATCTCTTCGATGGTGAAGGTCGGGCGGCCATGGTGGACCAGCGCCGCCATGCGATCGCGATGTTCGCTGGAATCGGCCAGTGCGGCCGCAAATCGCTCCGGGGTGCGATACAGGTCGATATGGGCCGCCACCACCGCGTCATTTTCAGGCGCCCGGCCCAGATAGCCCAGATAGCTGTCGACAACCTCTTCCCGGGTCAGCGTCGGCGGAACCTGTTGCACCAATGGCTGGGTGGGGCTTTTCAATCGGTTGATGAAGGATCGCATATTCTGGCATGTCCCTGTCAGGGGCTGGCGACAATGGCCCGATCGCAACGGTCAGTGATGGATGTCGACGACGGCCCGGTCGGACTTCACCGTCCGCTGATAATAATTGTGGACGTCGATGGCCTCGTCGATCGTATCGAAAAATTGCAGCGCGCCGTTGAACAGCACGGCGCCCTTGTCGCAATGCGCCCGCAATGTCTGGGGAACGTGGCTCACCATCACCAGCGCGCCCTTGCTCTTGCGTTCGTCCATCACCGCTTCGATCTTCTTGCGGAACCGCTCGTCGCCCGTCGCGGTCACTTCGTCGATCAGGTAGCAGTCGAACTCGATGGCCAAAGATATGCCGAAGGAAAAGCGCGCGCCCATGCCCGATGAATAGGTGTGCACAGGCTGCCGGAAATAGGGGCCGAGTTCGCAGAAATCCTCGACGAACTTCGTCAGCTTCGCAATGTCCTTGCCATAGATGCGGGCGATGAACCGGCAATTGTCCGCGCCCGTCAGGCTGGATTGAAAGGCGCTGGCGTAACCCAGCGGCCAGGATGTCGTCATGTTGCGGATGACCCGCCCCGACGTCGGGTTGTCGACGCCCGCGATCATGCGGATCAGCGTGGATTTGCCTGCGCCGTTCGATCCGCAAATGCCCAGCCGGTCGCGCGGACCGATGGTGAAGTTCAGATTGTTGAGCACCAGATTCTGATGGCCATGACCATCGTAAATCTTGCTGACATTTTCGAAGCGAATCATTTCACTCATCAATAGGGACAGGCTATCGCCTTGCAACATGTAACTGCCTGCCGGTTACAGGCGTGCGACGGGGCGCCGGGATTTTGGGCGCGGGGATTGGGAGCGCTGGAACCTTGGGGGTTGAATGATTGTCGGTATTGACCTTGGCACCACCAACAGCGCGGTTGCGCTATGGCGGAACGATATGGCGCAACTGGTGCCCAATGCGCTCGGCGATGTCCTGACCCCCTCGGCCGTCAGCGTCGATGCGACCGGCCATGTGCTGGTGGGCCAGGCGGCGCGCGACCGGCAGGCGACCCATCCGCAGGACAGCGTGTCCAGCTTCAAACGCTATATGGGCACGCAGCGCACCGTGCGCCTCCACAAGCGCGAATATTCGGCGGAGGATCTCTCGGCGCTGGTGCTCAAATCGCTGAAGGCCGATGTCGAGGCGTTCGCGGGCGAGGCGGTGACCGACGCGGTTATCACCGTCCCCGCCTATTTCAACGACCGCCAGCGCAAGGCGACCCGGCGCGCGGGCGAACTGGCGGGTTTCAACGTCCGCCGCCTGATCAACGAGCCGACCGCCGCCGCGCTCGCTTTTGGCGTCCACGACCGGCAGGATCGCGAGCCGTTCCTGGTGTTCGATCTGGGCGGCGGCACGTTCGACGTGTCGATTGTCGAAATGTTCGACGGCATTATCGAGGTGCGCGCCTCGGCGGGCGACAATGTGCTGGGCGGCGACGATTTCAACCAGTGCCTGGTCGCGCTGGTGCGGCCGCAATTGCAGCCGGCCGCCGCGCTGGAAGGCGTCGCCCCCGATGTGCTGGAGGCGCAGCTTCTGGCGGCGGCCGAACAGGCGCGCCGCCGTCTGACCGATGCGGCGCAGACCGATTTCGCGCTGGTGCTGAACGGCGTTCGGGTCAGCGCGCCCGTCGACGCCGCCGCGTTTGAAGCCGCCGCCGAACCGCTGATTGACCGGCTGCGCGAGCCGGTGCTGCGTTCGCTCCGCGACAGCCGCATCGCCGTCCAGTCGCTCAGCGAGATCGTGCTGGTCGGCGGCGCGACGCGGATGCCGGTCGTTCGCCGCGCCATCACCCGCATGTTCGGCCGCTTCCCCGACACCACCGTCCATCCCGACCATGCCGTGGCCTTGGGCGCGGCGGTGCAGGCGGGGCTGATCGAACGCAACGCGGGTCTTGATGAAATCCGCCTGACCGATGTCTGCCCCTTTACCCTGGGCGTCGACACGTCCGAGCGCGACCGGGGCGGCCATTTTCGCCATGGCCTGTTTTCGCCGATCATCGACCGCAACACCGCCATTCCCGTCAGCCGCGTCGCCAACTACACCACCATCGCCGACAATCAGAGCTTCATCGAATTCGGCATCTATCAGGGCGAAGCGCGCGAGGTCGTCTCCAATGTCCGCCTCGGCTCGATCAAGGTGCCGGTGCCGCCGCGCCCGGCGGGCCATGTGTCGGTCGACTGCCGGTTCAGCTATGACAGTTCGGGCCTGCTGGAGGTTGACGTGACGGTCGGCGAAACCGGCGTCACCCGCAATCTCGTCATCCTCGACGAAAGCGACGGCCCTTCGGACAAGGAGATCGCGGCGCGCCGGGCGGAACTGGCGAAACTGAAATTCCACCCGCGCGAAGAGGCGGAAAATGTCGCCCTGCTCGCCCGCGCCCGGCGCGCCTATGAAGCGCATATCGGCGATGATCGCGCCCGCATCGGCGCGATGATCACCGATTTCGAGGGCGCACTGGAAAGCCAGGACGGCCGCATCATATCGCAGGCGCGGGTCGACCTGCGCGAAGGGCTGGACCTCATCGACCGGGACCGCTGGCTGTGACGCCCACGGCCGCCTGGCGTCTGCTGGGCATTGACCCCACGGCCGACGCCAGCGCCATCCGCCGGGCCTATGCCGCGCGGCTGCGCGCCATGGATGTCGACGCCGACCGCGACGGCTTCGCCGACCTGCGCGACGCCCGCGACCTGGCGTTGCAACTGGCGGCCGAGGGGACGCTCGATCCGGAACCTGCCGATGAAGCCGCGCCCGCCGCGCCGGAGGGCGAGCAGGTCGCGATTCCTGTGCCGCAGACGGGCTTTGGCTGGACCGGCGCGCTGGCGGGAACAGGCGATCCGGCGCTCAGCCTGTCGCCGCCCGACGGGGCGCTGCACCCGGCGGCGCTCGCGCCCGATGTTCGCCCCGCCGCCGATGCGCCCGGCGATGTCCTGCCGCTGCCCGATCCGGCCGATCTTCTGGCCTGCGCGGACAAGGCGGGCGGCTGGTATGTCGCCCGCCATGGCCTCGCCGCTGAAGAGGCGCGGGCGGACCGCGCGCTCCACGCCCTGCTCTTCCCGCGCGGGGAGGATGATGACCGCGAACAACTGATGACGGCGGAGGAGGAGGAACAGGCGCAGGCGGCGCTGGCCGCCGTCATCGCCGATGTGCGCGGCGGCGACATCGACCAGCAGGCGCGCGGCGAAATCTGGATCGCGGACATATTGGCGCATGGCTGGCCCCGGTCCGACCCGCTGCTGGCCCCCGCCGCCGACGCCTTTGGCTGGCGGGCGCGGGCGGGTCTGGTCGATACGCCCCCGGCTGTCGACTATGTCAACCAGCGCCTTGCCGCCCGCGATTTCCGCACCGCCGTCGAGCGCAAGGATCACCAATTGCACGGCGCGTGGAAGCAGCTTCGCAAACCCACCCGCACCGGCCAGTCGCGCGCGCTGTGGTGGGAGGGGCGCAAGATCGACGAGTTGCTCGGCATCATCCGCCGCGACTATCCCGAACTGGAACAGCAACTCGACTGGCACCGCGTCGCCCTGTGGGACGCGCGCGGGCAAAAGCCGATCCGTTCCTATACCTGGATATTCATCGCCATCGTCGTCGTGCAGTTGCTGTCGGCCATCGGGCGGATGGCGGGGCCGTCCGGGGATGCGTCCTCACCCGCGTCACTGGCCGAAGCCGTCGACACGCCGCAGATGAAAGCCGACATTGGCGATGTGCTCGTCAAAAGTCTGGGCAGCGCCATGGCCTATGACGAATTTGCGCGCGACCATGGCGGGCTGCAACGGATATTGTCCACAAACTGGCGGATGCAGGACAGCTCGGGCAATTTCACCGACAGCTACGCCAGGGTGATGGACCGGTTGCTGCGCGACCGTTATGTCCTGATGGCCCATGAACTGGGCGGCGACCATCTGCTCGCCCTGCAAAGGCTGCGGCTCAAAATCGGCCGGGCGCTGCGCAAGGATCAAAACTGGGCGGCCTGCAACGATCTTTATCGCACCGGCCTGTTGCCCGATCCGGCCCTGCTGCCCGATGATCTTGCCGCGCTTCAGCGCCAGCAGATGGGCGCTTTGCTGCTGTCCGTCGACACCGACCCCGCGCCGCAGAACCGCAAGGGCGGCACCTATAAAATCCCCGGCGCCATCGTGCAGGCGACGCTTGATGGATCGGGCCTGCCGCTCGACCGGGTGCAGGCGGTCTATCAGGGCGGCGGCGAACCGCGTGACGTGTGCCTCGTCGACACCGCCATGCTCGCCGCCATCCTCGACGCCGCGCCTGCCGTGCGCGGCCCGTTGATCGATAAGATCTGATCGCGCTTCCGGCACGGCTTGCCGTCCCCGCCCATATCCCCTAAGGGCGTCCGCGCAAGATCGCGCCGGCGCCCCCGCGAGGGGGCCGCAAGAGGGAATGCGGTGCGGACGCCATGGCGCGTCCAAATCCGTGGCTGTCCCTGCAACTGTAAGCGGATAGCGCGATGCACGATGGGGCCTTTTCCGTTGAGGAGATCGCCCCGGCCACTGGACCTTCATGGTCTGGGAAGGCTGGTGCATCGCGTGGCGACCCGCAAGCCAGGAGACCTGCCGGCGCAGGTCGCTCTTGCCCCGGTTCAGGGATTGGCCGAGGCACGGTTCTCCGTCTGAGCGACGTTTGCGGCCGGGAGCCGCAACGCCATCGGGCGGTGGACGCTGTGCGTCCGTCCTTCGCCGCGACGGCGCCGCCCGCAAAGGCGGTTGGTCCCCGGTCCTCCCTCGCTCGGACGCCGAAGGACTGAAAAAGCATGTTGAAAACCGCCCTATCGCTGGCCGCGCTCATCGCCGCCACGCCCGCGCTGGCACAGGATGACGACATCATCGTCACCGCCGCCGGCATCGCACAGCATCGTGACGAGGTCGGCCAGGCCATCACCGTCATCGACGCCGACACCATCCGCATTCGTCAGGACGTCACCGTGGTGGACCTGCTCGCCACCACGCCCGGCGTGCGCTGGAGCCGCAACGGCACCACCGGCGCTGTCACCGGCGTATCGTTGCGCGGCGCGGAAACGACGCAGACCCTCGTGCTGATCGACGGGGTGAAGGTCAACGACCCTAGCGGCATTGGCGACGGTTTCGACTTTGGCAATCTGCTGGTCGGCAATATCCACCGCATCGAAGTGCTGCGCGGCTCCAACTCGATCGTTCACGGCAGCCAGGCCATCGGCGGCGTCGTCAACGTGATGACGCAGACGCCGACCGACGGTTTCGCCGCCAACGCATCGGCCGAATATGGCTATAGCGACACATGGAATGCGAAGGCCGACATTTCCGGCGGCAAGGGCGCTGTCACCGGCGGCATCGGCGCGGCCTGGTTCTCGACCGACGGCATCTCCTCGGCCGCGCGCGCTTTCGGCGCGACCGAAAAGGACGGTTATGAAAATCTGACGCTCAACGGCCGGGCGAAAATCGCCTTCTCCGACGCGCTCAGCCTCGACCTGCGCGGCTATTATATCCACGCCGACCTTGATTATGACAGCTTCTTCGGCGCGCCCGCCGACAGCGCGGACGTCAGCATCGCCGACCAATATATCGGCTATGCCGGCCTCAACCTCTCGCTGCTCGACGGCCGCTTCACCAGCCGCGCCGCCGTCACCTTCCTGCGCGCCACCCGCGACTATTATTTCGCGCGCGGCGGCGACCCGGATTATGGCTATACCGGTGAAAACTGGCGCTTCGAATATCAGGGCGTCTATGCCCCCGTCGACGCGGCCAAGCTGGTCTTCGGCTATGAACATGAACGGCCGGACTATGATTTCTTCGGCTTCGGCGATACGGCGGCGGCGAAGGCCAATCTCGACAGCGTCTACGCCCTCGCCATCGTCAAGCCGCTCGCGGGCCTGTCGCTGAGCGGCGGCGTGCGCCATGGCGACCACAGCCAGTTCGGCGGCGCGACGACGCTGGGCGCCAACGCCAATTACACGCCCAATGGCGGCGCGACCAACATCCGCCTGTCCTATGGCGAAGGATACAAGGCGCCCTCGCTCTACCAGCTATACGACAAATGGAGCGGCAATGCGGATTTGCAGCCCGAACGCTCGAAAAGCTATGACATCGGCCTCGACCAGTCGGCGCTGGGCGGCGCGGCGCAATTGTCGGTCACCTGGTTCCGCCGGGACACGCGCGACCAGATCAACTATGACAATGCGACCTTCACCTATGGCAATATCGACCGCACAAGGGCGAAGGGCGTGGAAGCGACGCTCACCCTGCGCCCGGTCGACGCGCTGACGCTGACCGCCAGCTACAGCCATGTCGACGCGCGCGATCGCTCGGCGGGGTCGGCCAATCTTGGCAACCGCCTGGCCCGCCGCGCCGCCGATGCGGTCAGCGCCTCCGTCGATTATGAATGGGCGTTCGGCCTGTCGACCGGCGCGACGCTGACTATGGTCGGCGACAGTTACGACAATGCCGCCAACAGCCGCCGCCTCGATGGTTATGCGCTGGCCGGGGTGCGGGCGTCCTTCCCCGTCACCGACCATTGGGAAGTCTTCGGCCGCGTCGACAATCTCTTCGATGCCGATTACGTCACCGCCTATGGATATGGCACCTATGGCCGGTCGGCCTATGGCGGCGTGCGTGCCCGTTTCTGATCGGGCACAGGCATGATCGCCGCGCGATCAGCGTCCCGCGCGCTTTGCTGCGCGACGGGCGTTGATCTGCGCGATCAGGCTGCGTGCGGCGGTCACATAGCTGGGGCCGCCGCACACCGTCCACGCCTGCGGCAGGCGCAGGCGCGGGATGGCGCGCAGCGCGGGGTGGTGCAGCATTTCAGTGCCCTGATCGACCACCTTGTCCGTGGCGCTTTCGACGATCAGCCAGTCGGGCCGCCGCGCCACCATCTCCTCCAGCGGCGTCTGCGCCAGCGCGGGCCTGCCCATGATCGCGGCGAGGTTGGTGAGGCCCGCCCGGCCCATCAGTTCATCGACCAGCGTGCCGGTGCCGGTCATATAGCCGCGCCGCTGATAATAGGCGGCGACGCCCGCCTTGCCCACGCGCGGCAGGCTGGCGAGGTCGCGCTCCATCGCCGCGATCATCGCCTCGCCCCGGTCGCGATGGCCGATGGCGGCGGCCACGGCGCGAATCTGCTCGATGATCGCGCCCCAGCTTTCGGCATTGGCGACGCCCAATGTGCGCCAGTCCCCCCGCGGCGCGCCGACGATGCCGCCTGCGCCATCGGGAAAGCCGATGACGAGGTCGGGCTTCATCGCCAGCACCTGCTCGCCCGGCTTGCGGATGATGGCGAAACGGCGCGCCTTCGCCGCCCCGGCCGACAGGTCCGGGTCGCGCGCATTGGGGCTCAATGCCGCGATCTGCCCCGGATCGGCCAGCGCCATCAGATATTGGTCGGCGCACAGGTTGACCGACACGATCCGGCGCGGCGCACCCTTTGGCGCAGGCGCGGCGGCGATCAGGGGCAGGGCGGCCAGCGCCCATATCAAGCGTCGCATCATCATCATCACCCTGCCCTTAATGCCCGCAACGCGGGGCGCAAGCCATGAGCCGCGCGCGCCACCGCCTGCTGATCCCAACGCTGTGCCTGCTGCTTGCGCTGGCGGCGATGGCGTCGCTGGCGCTGGGCGCGGTGCCGCTGTCGCCCGCGCGCGTCTGGGCCGCGCTGCTCGGGCATGGCGACAGGGTGGCCGCCGCCATCGTCATCGACCTGCGCCTGCCGCGCCTGATCGTGGGCGCGATGGTCGGCGCGATGCTGGCGCTCTCTGGCGCGGCCCTGCAAGGCTATCTGCGCAATCCGCTCGCCGAACCATCGGTGCTGGGCGCGTCCAACGCCGCTGCGCTGGGCGCGGTCGCCGCGCTTTATTTCGGCCTGTCCGCCTGGCACCCCGCCGCGCTGCCCGCGCTCGCCATCCTGACCGCGCTGGTCGCGCTCGGCCTGCTCTTCCTGCTCGCGGGAGGGTCAGAAAGCCCGCTGACCCTCATCCTCGCCGGGATCGCCGTCGCCACCATGGCGGGGGCGGGGATCAGCCTGGCGCTCAACCTCTCGCCCAATCCCTTCGCTGCGATGGAGATCATGAGCTGGCTATTGGGGTCGGTCGAAAATCGCAGCGTCACCCATATCCTGCTCGCCGCGCCCTGCATCCTCGTCGGCGCGGCGCTGCTGCTGGCGGACGGCCGCGCGCTCGACGCGCTGACCTTGGGCGAAGAGGGGGCGCAGGCGCTGGGCGTCGACCTCTCCCGCGCGCGACTGCTGCTGTTGCTCGGCGTCGCCATCGGAGTCGGCGGCGCGGTGGCGGTGTCGGGGGCCATTGGTTTTGTCGGCCTGATCGTGCCGCACCTCGTCCGTCCCTTTACCGACCGTTCGCCCTCCGCCGTCCTGCTCCCCTCGCTGATCGGCGGCGCGGCGCTGCTCACCTGCGCCGATATCGGCGTGCGGCTGATCCCCACCACCAGCGAACTGAAACTGGGCGTGGTCACCGCGCTGCTCGGCGTGCCGGTGTTCCTCGTCCACCTGATGCGGGAGCGGCGGCTATGGTGACCATCGCCTGCCATGGCCTGTCGGTGCGGCTCGGCCGTCATCCCGCCCTGTCGGGGGTCGACCTGTCGCTCGCGCCGGGCCAGCTTGTCGGCATCATCGGCCCCAACGGCGCGGGCAAATCAACGCTGATCCGCGCGCTGCTGGGGTTGGCACGCGCCGACTCGGGGCAGGTGCGCATCGACGGCCAGCCGCTGGCGCAGCTTGACCGCCGCGCCATCGCCCGCCGCATCGCCTATCTGCCGCAGGGGCAGGTGCTGCACTGGCCGCTGTCGGTCGAACGGCTGGTGGCGCTTGGCCGCCTGCCGCACCTTGGCCCCTATTCGCGCCTGTCGGTGGAGGACGCCGCCATCGTCGAACAGGCGATGGCGCGCGCCGATGTGCTGCCCCTGCGCGACCGGATCGCCACCGAACTGTCGGGCGGTGAACGCGCCCGCGTCATGCTCGCCCGTGCGCTGGCGGTGGGCGCGCCCGCGCTGATCGTCGATGAACCGCTGGCCGCGCTGGACCCCGGCCATCAGATCGACGTGATGGCGCTGCTCGCGGCGCAGGCGCATGGCGGCGCGCTGGTCGTCGCGGTGCTGCACGATCTCGCCATGGCGGCGCGCCGGTGCGACCGGCTGCTGCTGCTGGATCAGGGGCGATTGATCGCGGACGGCCCGCCGATGGCGGTGCTGACCGCCGACCGGCTCGCCGCTGTCTATGGCGTCACCGCCCGCATCGAACAGGGGGAGGGCGGCCCCCTCATCCTGCCGACCGGGCGGGTAAAGTCGCCCTAGTCCGCGAAGCTCTTGGGCGCGGCGTCGATCACGCTGAAATTGCCCGGCCCCACCTGCTGCACCTCCAGCGCGCGTTCGGCGACGCCGTTGCGGCCGAAACGGAATGCGCCGTCGATCCCGGCAAAGCCGCCCGCATCGCGCAGCCGCGCCATCGGGAAGGGGGTGCCCGGCTTCCAGTCGCGCGCGATCCGCACGGTCAGCAGCACCGCGTCATAGCCCAGCGACGACAGGCGATAGGGGTCGCTGCCATAACGGGCGCGATATTTGGTCGCGAGCTGGCGGTAAAAGGCGTCGGACACGCTGGCGAACCACGCCCCGCGCAGCACCGGGCTGGCCGCGATGGCGTTTTCGGTGTTCCACAATTCGGTGCCCAATATCTGGGCGTTCGCCCCGCCATTGGCCCGCACCACCGGCGCGACCTGCATCGCCACCCGGCCGCTGTCGGCGATCAGCAGCGCGTCATAGCTGGACGACGCCTGCAATTTCTTCACTGCCGCTGCGATTGATCCGGCGCTGCGGTCGAATGTCTGCATCGCCACCACCGTGCCGCCCGCCTGCTCGACCGCGCGCAGCATCGCCGTGCCCGCCCGCTCGCCATAGGTGCCGCGCGGCACCAGCGCGCCGAAGCGGGACAGGCCGCGCCCCTTGGCGAAGTCCACCACCCGCTCGATCGACTGGGCGGGGCTGTAACCCATCAGGAACACGCCATTGCCGGCGACGGCGGCGTCGTTGGAAAAGCTGACCACCGGCACGCCCGCGCGCACCGCAATGGGCGCAACGGCGCGCACATCCTCGGCCAGCAGGGGGCCAAGGATCAGCTTGTTGCCGTCGGCCAGCGCCTTGTTCACCGCCGCCACCGCGCCCAGATTGGTGTCATAGGTGGTGATGCGGACCTTGTCGGCCTTCGTATCCAGCAGCGCCAGCGTGGTCGCGTTGGCGATGGATTGGCCGACGCCCGCATTGGCGCCGCTCATCGGCGCCAGCAGCGCGACGCGGTGCCGCTCGGTATCGGTGGGCAATCCCTGCGTTACGTCCGGCCCGGTCGGCGGCGCGGGGCCGACCGGGCCGGTCGGGCCTTCGCCCTTGGGCACGATCGACTGGCAGGCAGCGACCAGCAGCGTCGCTGCGGCAAAGGCCAATCGCGCGCCGCGCTTCCATGAAGCGAACATGGCCGCTTGCCGGGGGGCATCCGTCTCTGTCATCTGGCGTCCTTATGGAAACACTTGGCTCAAGGCTCGAACCCGGCCTTTACATTGTCGCGGGGCCCATCGGCAACCTTGCTGACCTCACCCCGCGCGCGGCGGCGATTTTGCGGGCGGCGGACGTGATCGCGGTCGAAGATACGCGGGTCAGCGCCCGTTTGCTGCGCCATGCCGGGTCCGACCGGCCGATGATCCCCTATCACGACCATAGCAGCGACACGCTGCGCGCCCGCCTGATCGAGCGGATGGCGGCCGAATCGGTGGCGCTGCTCTCCGACGCGGGCACGCCGCTCATTTCCGATCCGGGCTACAAGCTGGTGCGCGACGCCCGCATCGCCGGGCGCGCCGTCACCACCCTGCCGGGGCCGAGCGCCGCCATCGCCGCGCTCACCCTGTCGGGCCTGCCGACCGACCGTTTCCTGTTCATGGGCTTCCTGCCGTCGAAGGCGAAGGCGCGCGGCGATGCGCTGGATGAAGTCGCCGGGCTGCGCGCGACCCTGGTCTTTTACGAAAGCGGCCCGCGCCTGTCGGAAAGCCTGTCCGCCATGGCCGCGCACCTGGGCGACCGCGACGCGGCGGTGTGCCGGGAAATCAGCAAGGCGTTCGAGGAAACGGTGACCGGCACGCTCACCGATCTTGCCGCCCGCTATGCCGATGCCCCGCCCAGGGGCGAGATCGTCGTCATCGTCGGCCCGCCCGGCGAAGCGCCCCCGGCGAGCGAGGAGGACGCCGACGCCGCTTTGCGCGAGGCGCTGACCCGCCTGCCGGTGTCGAAAGCGGCGGGGGAGGTGGCGAAGAAACTGGGCCTTGATCGCCGCGCGCTCTACGCCCGCGCCATGGAACTCAAGGGGTGAAAAGAGAGGCGGCCGAACGGCGCGGCCGTCAGGCCGAACGCATCGCCGGATGGTGGCTGCGGCTCAAGGGCTGGCGGATCATCGGCCGCCGGATGCGGACGGCGGCGGGGGAGGTCGACATCGTCGCCCGGCGCGGCGCGATCATCGCCTTTGTCGAGGTGAAGGCGCGCGCCACCCAGGCGGAGCTTGACCTCGCGATCGACGCACGGCGGCTGGCGCGGGTGGCCGCCAGCGCCGAAATCCTGTTCCACGACTTCGCAAAGCCGGGCGACGACATGCAAATCGACGTCATCCTCCTTGCGCCGGGCCGTCCGCCACGCCATCTGACCAACGTCTGGCACGGGGGGTGATGCCGCCCCTTGCCCGCGCGCAGGAATGAAGGATCGCCATGACCGCTCTCAACCCGCTCACCGTCGCTGTCCAGATGGACCCGATGGACGGCATCAACATCGCCGGGGATTCGACCTTTCACATCATGCTGGCCGCCGCCGCGCGGGGCCATATACTCTATCATTTCCTCGCCCCCGACCTCACCTATCGCGACGGCCGCGTGCTGGCGAAGGCGCATCCGGTGCGGGTGCAGAAGGTCGCGGGCGACCATTATGTCTTCGGCGAGCCCGAAATGCTCGACCTTGGCCGCGACGTCGATGTCGTGTGGATGCGGCAGGATCCGCCCTTTGATTTGAGCTACATCACCGCCACCCATCTGCTCGAACGGGTGCAGGCCGAAACATTGGTGGTGAACGACCCGGCTTCGGTCCGCAACGCGCCGGAAAAGCTGTTCGTGCTCGATTATGCCCGCTTCATGCCGCCGACGATGATCACCCGCGACCTCGCCGAAGTGAAGAGCTTCCTTACCGAACATGGCGAGATCGTCGTGAAGCCGCTCTATGGCAATGCGGGCAACGCCGTCTTTCATATCGGGCCGTCCGGCGCGAATCTCTCGGCGCTGGTGGAACTGTTCAAGGCGTCGTGGGTCGAACCCTTCATGGTTCAGGCCTTCATCCCCGGCGTCGCCCAGGGCGACAAGCGCATCGTGCTGGTCGACGGCGAAGTCGCGGGCGCGGTCAACCGCATTCCCGGCGCGGGCGAAATCCGGTCCAACCTGGCGGTGGGCGGATCGGCGGCCAAGACCGAACTGACGCAAACCGAACAGTTAATCTGCGCCGCGCTGGGGCCGGAGCTCAAGGCGCGCGGGCTTCTGTTTGTCGGCATCGACGTCATCGGCGGCCAGTGGCTGACCGAAATCAACGTCACCTCGCCCACCGGCATCGTCTCCATCGACGCCTTCAACGGGTCCGACACCGGCGCCATGATCTGGGACGCCATCGACGCCCGGCTGGCGGCGCGAGCGGCGGCCTGAACGAAGGAAGGCGCCCGTGACTGACTGGGTGCTGCGGTTGATCGACGCGGGCGGCTATTGGGGCATATTCGCCCTGATGGTGCTCGAAAACCTGTTCCCGCCCATCCCGTCGGAACTCATCATGGGCATTGGCGGCATCCGCGTGGGACAGGGGCGGATGGACATGGGCCTGCTGTTGCTGGCGGGGACTTTGGGCACGACGCTGGGCAATTATGCCTGGTATCTGGTCGGTCGGCTGCTGGGGTTCGAACGGCTGCGCCCGCTGGTCGACCGTTTCGGCCGCTGGCTGACGATGGAATGGCGCGATGTCGAGGCGCTGGACCGCATCTTCATGCGCTATGGCCAGATCGCCGTGTTCGTGTTCCGCTTCATGCCGGTGTTCCGCACCATGATCTCGCTGCCCGCCGGGCTGTTTCGCATGGGCCATATCCCCTTCCTCCTGTGGACCATGGCGGGCGCGCTCATCTGGAACATCATCCTCGCGGGCGCAGGCTATGTCCTTGGCTATAATTTCCGCGACATCGACACATGGATCGGCCCGCTGGCGACCGCCACGGTGGCGATCGCTGCCATCGCCTATCTCTACCGCCTGGCGACCTGGCGGCCCAGGGGGCAGGGGTAAGCAAGGGAGATGGTTTGCTCTATTTTCATTGCCGTTCGGAACGCCATTTGCGAAAGGCCTGAACGGCTGCGACAGCAATCAAGGCCCCCGCGAAGATGAGCCACAAAATGCCCCATCCACGGGTTATGTCGGTATCGCCGGACGCCTTCCATGCAAGAAACACCCCGCCAAGGGCGGCAAAGCCCAACTGGCCATAAGTCATTCTGGAAAACATCAGGTGCCGGACCTCGTCGCGGGATCGCGCGGCGCCCTCTTCCGGGCGACGTTCCAGCGCCCGGGCAGGCGCGTTCCAAGCCCAATAATAGCCGATGAAAAAGGGCAGCAATATCAGGGCGACACCAATATAAGTCGCTGATTTCGCCTGCATCCCATCGCTGTCGGGCATAAGCCAGGCGAGCGCCCCGATGAGGATCAAGGTCAATGGGATGATCGACCAAGTGACGTAACGCAGTCTTTTTTTGAAATCGGCGACAAAGGCATCGCGTTCCGCCCGGCTGACGCGAACTGCCCGGCCTTTCATGCTCTTTCGATACAAGAAATCATCACGATCGGGTTCAAATTGATCGGCGAATAGCTGCCGGACACGATCAAAATGGGAATTGCCAAACATGGTTTTTGGCTAACAGAAAAACCGGCCTGATCAACCGATCCATGCTATCGAAATGTCACCCGCCAGTGACGCACCTCACGCCCTTGGATGCGCGTTGCGATACACGTCCATCAGGTGCGCGGCGTCGACCTGCGTATAGATTTGCGTCGACGACAGGCTGGCATGGCCCAGCAATTCCTGGAGCGACCGCAGGTCAGCGCCCCGGCCCAGCAGGTGCGTCGCGAAACTGTGGCGCAGCGCATGGGGCGTCGCCCGCGCCGACAGGCCCAGCCGCCCGCGCGCGCCCTGCACCGCCCGGCGGATGAGCGCGGGCGACAGCGGCCCGCCGCGCACCCCACGGAACAGCGGCGCGTCGACCGTCATGCCATGGGGACAGGCGGCGACATAGGCGTCGATGGCGTCCCGCACCTGCGGCAGCAACGGCACGATCCGCGTCTTGCCGCGCTTGCCCGTCACCCGCAGCGTCTCGCCCAGCGGCAGCGCCGCGCCGGTCAGCGCCATCGCCTCGCCGATGCGCAACCCCGCGCCGTATAGCAGCAGCAGCACCGCCCAGTCGCGCGCCCCCACCCATGGTTCGCGCGCGCCCTCGGCGATTTCCTGCGCCAGCGCCACCGCCTCGTCGGGGGAAACGGGCCGGGGCAGGCCGCGCTTCACCCGTGGTCCCTTCATCGCGGGCACGCGCGCCTCCTCGCCGCCGGCAAAGCGCAGGAAGCCGCGCACCGCCGACAATTCCCGCGCCGCCGACGCATTGCCGATGCCCTCCATCCGCCGCATGGCCAGGAAGGCGCGCAGGTCCGCCTGATCCACCCGCGCCAGCAGCGCCGCGTCCACCGCCTGCCCGTGATGATCGGACAAAAACGCCACCAGCCGCTCCGCCCCCGCCATATAGGCGCGCACCGTATGCGCCGACCGCCGCCGGTCGAGCGCCAGATGCTTTCGCCATGCTTCGATCAGGTCATGCGCCATCGGCACAGATTAGGGGAGGTTGGCGGGCAAGGAAATGGGGCGGCGCATTTCCCGCTGCCCTACAGCCCCCGGCCCATGATAGCCCCCTTGCCATCCCACACGCGGTTTGATCGCCGCGCACGGGGCGCGCGTTGCAACAGACAAGTCCCTTTCCCCCGGAAGAGGGGGAAGGCGCCTGCCGGGGGTGGGGGCTCGGGGACCGATAACAGTGCCGGTCTTGAACGCCGGGCACGGGGCATGGAGGTCGGAGTACGGCCAATATTCCCCGTAAAACATTGCTTTTGTTACCCTTTCTGTCCGGCGGGCGCGATCATGCCCGCCCGATGGAAAAGCCCGGAACAGGCCGGACCAGACCATCGCACCGGATCATGGCGCCGCGGGGCGGGCCACCCGGACTCCCTTACCGCCCGGACGGGTCTTTCGTCCGGGCGGCCTTTTCCATGCCCGTCTTCCGCGCGCCTCATCCGCGCATCCGCCGTCCCGCCTTGGTCAGCTCGAACGCGATCAGCAGGACGATCCCCGTCGCCGCCACCAGCGCCAGCTCGGCCGCGCCCAGCGACGTGAACCTGAGCACCCGCTGCACCGGCGCCAGCGTCAGGATCGCGACCGATCCAGCCGCGACCAACCCCAGCACATAGCGGAAGGCGACATTGCGCCGCGTCAGCGCCTGGCGCAGCGACGTGTCGAACGACCGGTCCGCCAGCACCAGCGCCAGTATCGCGGCGACCAGCGCAAAGAAGCTGAGCGTGCGCAGCGTATCGGGCGCCATCCCATATTCGCGCGCGCCCAGATACAGCGCGCTGATCGCGGCGAACGCCATGGTCCCCTGCGCCAGCGCGCGGGCGATCAGCGTGGGGTCGAACAATCTTTGCCGGGGGTCGCGCGGCGGCCGCTGCATCAGCCGCGCCTCCTCCCGCTCCGCCTCGAACACCAGCGCGCACACGGGGTCGATCACCATTTCCAGCAGGGCGATCTGCAACGGCCCCAACAGCACCGGCATCCCCAGCAGCAGCGGCAGGATCGCCAGCCCGCCGATCGGCACATGCACGCCGATGATGAAGCCTAGCGCCTTGCGGATATTGTCGTAAATGCGCCGACCGACGCGGATGGAGGCGACGATGGCGCCGAAATCATCCTCGACCAGCACGATGGCGGACGCCTCGCGCGCGACATCGGTGCCGCGCCTGCCCATGGCGACGCCGATATGCGCGGCTTTCAGCGCGGGCGCATCGTTGACGCCGTCGCCGGTCATCGCCACCACCTCGCCCGCGGCCTTCAGGGCCGTTACGATCCGCAATTTCTGTTCGGGCATGGTCCGCGCGAAGACGGTCACGTCCGCCACCCGCTGGGCAAGCTCGGCGTCGGACAGCGCCTCCACCTGCGCGCCGGTCATCATCGCGCCATCGGCTATGCCCGCTTCGCTGGCGATGGCGCGGGCGGTCGCGGCATAATCGCCGGTAATCATCACCACGCGGATGCCCGCCGAACGGCATTGCGCCACCGCGTCCGCCACCCCCGCGCGCAAGGGGTCGGCGAGGCCGATGAGGCCGATCAGCGCAAAGTCATGGCCGTCCTGCGCCTTGTCCAGATCCGCTTCGCCCGCCCGCGCCGACGCGACGCCCAGAACGCGCATCCCGCGCGCCGCCATGGCCGTCGCGGCTTCGTCCAGCGCCGCCCGGTCCGCGCCCTCCAGTCGGCACAGCCGGGCGATGGCCTCTGGCGCGCCCTTGGCGGCGACCGTCAAAGGCGCGCCGTCGCCCGATTGCCAGACATTGGACATCGCCAGCAATTGCGGGCTGAGCGCATAGCTGTGGACCAGCGCGCGGTCATCTGCTCCCGCCACCCCGGCCGCGCGCGCCGCGTCGTGAAAGGCGACCTCCATCGGGTCCACCGGCACCGGCGCGCTCGCCAGCATGGATGTTTCGATCAGGGTCTGGTGGCTCGCACCGCCCGCCTCCGCGCTCGCCCGGCTGTGCCCGTCGCCGGGCAGCCACAGCTCGGCCACGGTCATCCGGTTCTGCGTCAGCGTGCCCGTCTTGTCGGTGCACAGCACGGTCGCCGCGCCCATCGTCTCGATCGCGGCGGTGCGCCGGGTCAGCACGCCGACCTGCGCGATGCGCCACGCCCCCATCGCCAGGAACAGCGTCAGGACGACGGGAAATTCCTCCGGCAGCAACGACATGGCGGTCGCGATCCCCGCCAGAACCGCATTCAGCCAGTCGCCGCGCGTCAGCCCGTACAGCCCCACCACGGCCAACGCGACGCTGATCCCGCCCGCCGCGCAGATCGCCACGATCCGCGACGTTTCGCGTTGCAGTCGCGGCGTTTCCGTCTCCAGCGCCGCGAGCGACAGGCCGATCCGGCCGATCCTGCTGCGATGGCCGGTGGCGGTCACGCGGGCGACGCCGTTGCCCCGCGTCACCAGCGATCCCGAAAAGATATGGGGCAGATCGTCGCCGCCCGGCTCGCCATCGGCGCTGTCGTCCGGCCCGGCGGCGCGCTTGCCGACCGGCACGGACTCGCCGGTCAGCAGCGATTCGTCCGCCTCCATGTTGCGCGCCTCGATCAACAGCGCGTCGGCGGCCACCCGGTCGCCCTGTTCCAGCAGGATGATGTCGCCCGCCACCACCTCCCGCCCCGCTATGCGGATCGTCTCGCCGTCGCGGATCACCAGCGCGCGCGGCGCCGACAGGTCGCGCAGCGCCTCCAGCACATTTTCGGTACGCGCCTCCTGCACGATGCTGATCGCGACCGACAGGCCAGCGAACAGGATCAGCATCAGCGCCTCGGTCCTGTCGCCCAGCAGCAGATAGACGCCCCCCGCCGCCAGCAGCATCGCCAGCATCGGCTCCTCGACCACCTCCATCGCGATCCGCAGCGGCGTCCGCCGGTCGCCGCGCGCCAGTTCGTTCGGCCCGTCCCGCTCCAGCCGCTCGCGCGCCTGCGATGCGGACAGACCCTGGCAATCGGCAAGAGGTTGCGCCATCCGTCGCTCCACTGGGCTATCGTGCGTTGGTTACGGGTGTAAGGCCTGGAGGATCGTTATGTCATCCCCATGAAAGCGACGAGCACGGGGCCGCGCCACCCAACCGGCCCTTTAAATCCGCGCCATGAATGGGCACATGGCACTTATGGCAACGCCTCCCGATCCCGCCGACATGCCCACCGGCCTGCTCATGCCCTGCTCGCCGCTGGTTGCGCGGGTGCTGGCGCCCAATCCGTCGCCCTTCACCTACACCGGCACGCAAAGCTATCTGGTCGGCGTCAGCGATGTCGCGGTGATCGATCCCGGCCCGGATGACGACGCCCATATCGACGCGCTCGTCGCCGCCATCGCGGGCCGGCGCGTCGCGGCGATCCTGTGTACCCACACCCATCGCGACCACAGCCCCGCCGCAGCCCCGCTCGCCGCGCTGACCGGCGCGCCGGTGATCGGCTGTGCGCCGCTGACGCTGGACGATGACGGTCCCCGCGCCGACGCCGCCTTCGACGCGGATTATCGCCCCGACGACGTGCTGGCCGATTGCGGCATGGTTGCGGGCGAGGGATGGAGCCTGTCGGCGGTGGCGACGCCCGGCCACACCTCCAACCATCTCTGCTTCGCGCTGGAACAGGAAGGCGCGCTCTTCACCGGCGATCATGTCATGGGCTGGTCGACCAGCGTCATTTCCCCGCCCGATGGCGACATGACCGCCTATATGGCGTCGATGGGCAAGCTGCTGGAGCGGGAGGAGGACAGGGTGTATTACGCCGCCCATGGCGACCCCATCGACAATCCCCGCCGTCTCGTGCGCGGCATGATGGGCCACCGCAAGCAGCGCGAGGGACAGATTTTGCGCTTCCTCGAACGCAACGGCGCTTCGATGATCCCCGACATGGTGGTGGAGATGTATCGCGGCGTCGACCCGCGCCTCCATGGCGCGGCCGGACGCTCCGTGCTCGCCCATCTGCTCGACCTGCGCGGGCGGGGCGTGGCGCAACCTCTGGACGATGGCCGATGGCGGCTTGGCTGAACCGCTATGGCGGCCCGGTCGCGGCCGCATTGCTGGTGCTGATCGTCGGCGGCGCGATGTTGCTCGGCTGGCAACGCTGGCAACGCGATTATGACGTGACCGTGGAGGAGGATGGCTCGGCCGTGACGAAGGTCATCGCCGACCGGCTGGACGGCATGAGCGACCTCAAAGTCTCGCAGCTTTCCGGCACGATCCAGGCGACGGCGCAAGACATACGCGGCATGGGTCTGCTGCGGTCGGATCAGGTCGTGAAAATGCCCTTCACCGTCGATTATTTCGTCAATGCCGGGCGCATCGCCGCCGCCGACCTGCAATGGGACGCCGCTGGCCGCACGCTCATCGTCAACGCCCCCGATGTTCGCCCCGCCGCGCCCAATATCGACGAAAGCCGCCGCACGCTCGTCCGCACCGGCGGCCTCATCGTCACGCGCCGGGCGGCCGAGGAACTCAACCGCAAGGCGTCCATCCATGCCCGCGACCGCGCCGCCGCCACCGCCCGGTCACCCGAACGCATGGCGCAGGCGCGCGAAAACGGGCGGCGCGCGCTCGCAAGGCTGATGGCCGCGCCGCTCGCCGCCGCCGGTCATGGCGACGCGCGCGTCATCGTCACCTTCCCGCCCGAACGGGGCGACCCGAACCGGGATCGCTGGGACGTGACCACGCCGATCAATCAGGTGCTGGCCAACAGCAAGCAGGGGCGCTAGGTCGCCGCGACAAGGACCAAGGAGACAGGGACATGAACGCCATCACCGGAATCCCGCAGGGCATCGACCTGCGCGCGGAGATCGACCGCCTGCGCAAGGAACGCAACGCCGTCATCCTTGGCCATTATTACCAGAAGCCCGAAATTCAGGACCTGTCCGATTTCGTCGGCGACAGCCTGGAGCTCTCGCGCAAAGCGGCGGAAACCGACGCCGACGTCATCGCCTTTTGCGGCGTGCGCTTCATGGCCGAAACCGCCAAGATTCTCTCCCCCGAAAAGATCGTCGTCCTGCCCGACATGGACGCGGGTTGCAGCCTTGAGGACTCCTGTCCGCCCGCCCAGTTCAAGGCGTTCCGCCAAGCTCATCCCGATCATATTGCGCTCAGCTACATCAACTGTTCGGCGGAGGTGAAGGCGCTGTCCGACATCATCGTCACCTCGTCATCGGCCGAAAAGATTCTGGCGCAGATCCCGAAGGACCAGAAGATCATCTTCGGCCCCGACAAGCATCTGGGCGGCTATCTCAAGCGCAAGCTCGGCCGCGACATGCTGCTGTGGCCGGGCGTGTGCATCGTGCATGAAGCGTTCAGCGAGACGGAATTGCTCAAGCTCAAGGCGCTGCACCCCGATGCGCCGGTCGCCGCCCACCCGGAATGCCCGCCCTATATCGTCGACCATGCCGATTATGTGGGTTCAACCAGCGGCATCCTCGAATTTTCCAAGACGATGCCGGGCGACACGCTGATCGTCGCCACCGAACCGCATATCATCCACCAGATGGAAAAGGCGGTGCCCGAAAAGACCTTCATCGGCGCGCCCGGCGCGGACGGCAACTGCAACTGCAATGTCTGCCCCTATATGGCGCTCAACACGATGGAAAAACTCTATCTGGCGCTGCGCGACCTGCAACCGCGCATCGAGATGGACGAAACGCTGCGTCTCGGCGCGAAAAAGAGCCTCGACAGGATGCTGGAAATGGCGAGCGCGACCGTCGGGCAGGGAGATGTCGGCCCGCGCGGCTGAACCCTGCGCCATCCCCCTTTTGTCCAGGGGTGGAAAAATGTTTCGCTGTCGTTTCTACATTCGATATGATCCGGCGCATCCCGCGATCCGGGCATGGTTGAACTGAAGGGGAAGGCAGACCGATGAGCATCACCGCCGAGACCAGCCTGCGCTATCATGGCGTCGCCCGCGCGCTCCACTGGATCATGGCGATCCTGATTATCGGCAACCTTGTCGGCGGCATTTTCCACGATGGGCTGGGCAAGATGTTTCCGGTGATGCCGCTGCACAAGGCGACGGGCATCACCATCCTCGCGCTCGCGCTGGCGCGGCTCGGCTGGCGGCTGACCCATCCCGCCCCGGCGCTGCCCGCCGAAATGCCCGGCTGGGAAAGGCTGGTGGCGAAGGTCACCCATATCGCCTTCTATGCGCTGATGGTGCTGGTGCCGCTGTCGGGCTGGATCATGGTGTCGCCCGGCGACCGGCCGCTCAACTGGTTCGGCCTGTTCCCCATCCCCAAATTCGGCCTGGCCAAGACCGACGCCATCGTCGGTATCTCGCATGAGGGGCATGAGATACTGGGCCTCGCCTTCGCCGCGCTGGTGATCCTGCACATCGTCGCGGCGCTGCGCCATCATTTCATTCTGCGCGACACGGTGCTGCGCCGCATGGCGTGACGGGCCGCTCGTGAATGCGGTTGCGGGGCAGGGTGCGGCGCGGCTAGAGCATCGCCCATGACCTTCACGCTCCCCGGCTTCGACCTGCCCGCCTTCATCGCCTCCACCCTGGCCGAGGATCTGGGGCCGGACGGGCGCGACGTGACCAGCGAGGCGGTGATTCCCTCCGACGCCCTGTTCGACGGCGTGATGGACAGCCGCGACGCGGCGACGCTGGCGGGGCTGCCCATCGCCGCCGCCTTCTTCCGCGCGCTCGACCCCGAAGTGCGGGTCGACATGCTCGCCGCCGATGGCGACAGCGTCGCGGCGGGAACCGACATCATGCGCATCCATGGCCGCGCGCGGGCGATGCTGACGGCGGAGCGGTCGGCGCTCAACACCGTCCAGCATCTGACCGGCATCGCGACCATGACCCGCGCCTATGTCGACGCCATCGCGGGCACCGGCGCGACCCTGCTGGACACGCGCAAGACCATTCCGGGCCTGCGGTTTCTGGAGAAATACGCCACCCGCATGGGCGGCGCGACCAATCATCGCATGGGCCTGTGGGACGCGGCGATGATCAAGGACAATCATGTCGCCGTCGCCGGATCGGTGGAGGCCGCCGTCGGCCGCGCCGTCGCCGCCGGGGTCGAACGCATCATCGTGGAGGTCGACCGCATCGACCAGATCGAACCGGCCATCGCCGCCGGGGGCACGCATCTGCTGCTCGACAATATGGGGCCGCCGATGCTGCGCGAGGCGGTCGGCATCGTCGCGGGTCGCGTGCCGACCGAAGCATCGGGCGGCGTCCGGCTCGACACCATCCGCGCCATCGCCGAGAGCGGCGTCACCTATATCAGCGTCGGCCGCCTGACCCAATCCGCCCCCGCCGCCGACATCGGCCTCGATTTCGCCCATGCGTAACCGGTCGCTGGCGATTGCCGCCGCCCTCGCCCTGCTGACGCCGATGGCGGCCCCCATAACGGCCCACGCGCAGGCCAGCCAGTGCGCGATGCCGCAGCGGCTGCCCGCGCCGCGCCCCGACCTGCCGAGCCGGGATCAGCCCAAAAGGGTGCTGCCCATCGGCGGCTATACGCTGGCGATCACCTGGTCGCCCCATGTCTGCGCCAGTCCGCGCCATGACGAAAGCCTGCGCTGTTCGGGGCGCAATGGCCGTTTCGGCTTCACCCTGCACGGCCTGTGGCCCGATGGCCAGGGCAAGACATGGCCGCAATATTGCCGCCCGACGCGGCTTTTGACCCCGGCCGTGATCCGCGCCAATCTGTGCGCCACCCCCTCGGTCCAGTTGCTTCAGCATGAATGGGCCAAGCACGGCGCCTGCATGACGACGCGCCCGGCCGACTATTTCGCCAAGGCCCGCGCCCTGTTCGAAGCCCTGCGCTATCCCGACATGGCCGCGCTCGGCCAGCGCCGCGACCTGCGCGTGGGCGATCTGCAACGCGCCTTCGCCCGCGCCAACCGGGGGATGAGCGCCGACATGCTGCGGGTGACGACGACGCGTGCGGGCTGGCTCGACGAAATCTGGCTTTGCCATGACAAGCGCCTGCGCCCCGCCCGCTGCCCCGCGCATCAGGGCGGCGCCGCACCGACCGCGCGCCTGCGGATCGAACCGATGCGTTAAGCGTCGCCGATGCGCTATCCCTGGATCGTCACCGTGCCGGGATGATGCTTGTCCAGATGGCGCTTGATGATCTTGAGGTTGCGCGTGTTCGACCGATAGAGAAAGTCGAACAGATCGCCCGCCAGCGGGATCGCGCCGATCAGCGTGTCAACGCCCAGATTGGCGCTCATCCGCGCCAGTTGCCATTTCGACATGCCCAGATTGCGCGCTTCCCAGATGATCCACGCGCCCATCGCCGCGGTGATCGCGTCGCCCACCACCGGCACCAGCCCGACGATGGAGTCCAGCCCCAGCTTGCGCCGCGTGCCCGGTATGGCGATCAATCCTTCGAGCAGCGCCTCCATCGCCTCCACCCGCCGCCGCACCGAAGCCGCGTCGCGCCCCATGCCGGGCAGGTCGCGCGCGATGGAACGGAACTCGTCCTGCGAAATCGCCATGAAAAAACACTCCTTCCCCCCTCAATTGGGTTCGCGGAGCAGTTGGTTCAATGGGTGGCGCGCACGGGGGGAAGGCGCAAAGCCGGTCAGCCGCCGGGAAACCAGCGACCAGCGCACCGGCGCGCCCAGCCCGATATAGCCATGATGCGCGACGGTCAGCGCTTCGGCCTCGGCGATGCGCGCCTGCCGGTCCTCGCTGGTGGTGGCGAGGCTCGCCTCCTGCAATTTCGCCTGCGCCTGCCTGCTGCAATGGACGCCGCGCGCGCACGTGACCCGGCCCAGATACCACAGCACGCTGTCATAGGGCGCAACCTCGTCGATCAGGGTCAGGTCGGCCTTGTCATCGGGGCCGACCCGCACGGATGACAGGCCGATGCGCCGCAACCCCGCGTCGATCAGGCCGTGAACCAGGGTCGATCCCGGACCGGGGGGCATGGCGATGCGGATCGCGGGCGGCGGCCCGTCATGGCCGGCGCGCCAGCGGTCGACGGCGGCCCGCCCGCGCGCCACCCGGTCGTCCATCGACAGGCCTGCCCAGTCGGGCCGTGTCGGCGCGCGCGGCAATTCCAGTTGCTGGGGCACGAAATCGGGGCCGATGGACCAGCGGCCCAGGCCCAGCAGGCCGGGCAACTGATCGCGGTCGATGACCATGCTGATCGCGGCGCGGACGCCGTCATCGTCCAACAGCGGCCCCTCGCCGGTCACCGCCAGCCCGAACAGCCCCATCACCGGGTCGATCCGTATCGCCGATGTGTCGATCCCGGCCCGCTGCACCAGCGGCAGATCGGCATAACGCCCGCCCAGCACCAGCGCCGCCTGTCCCGCGCCAAACCGGATAACCGCCTGCGCGGCCTTTTCGGCGCGGACGATGCGGCGCTCTTCGGGCGGGATGCCGGCTTCGTCGATCGGATCGGCGGGATCGGAAACCGGCTCCAGCATCAGCGCGCGGCCCCAGCGCTGCTGGCTATAGGGGCCAGTGCCGCCATTGCGGGCGGACAGGCCCATTTGCGGCTGGGCCAGCATCTGCAACAAATGTGGCCGCGCCGCGAGCAGGCGTATCTCCACCACCTCGCCGGTCATCGGGACGGCCGCGCTCACCGCGTCCAGCGGCCCGTCGGGGTCGGTCGCGCGGATCAGTTCCATGCGCGCGTTCATCATCCGGGCGACATCCTTCGCCGTCACCCGCGCGCCATTGGGCCAGGTCGCGCGGCGCAGGCGGAAAATATAGCTGCGCCCGTCCTCCTGCACGATCCAGCGCTGGGCGAGGGCGGGCATGATGTCGCCCGCCGCGTCGAACGCGACCAGCCCCTGCGCCGTCGATTCCAGCATCAGCTTGGCGGCGGGCGCAGGCAGATATTTATAGGGCGTCGCCATTTGATCGCGGTCGCCGATCACGCTGACGACGATCGGTCCCTTCTCTCCGCCCGAACAACTGGCGAGCGCGCCCGCAGCCAGTGCGGCCAGGCAAATGCGGCGAAGCGGCGGGGCGGGCGACATGGCTCCTGCCTAAAGGATCAACGACGCTGGCGAAACCCGTTCCGCGCGGCGCGTTCGTCCGGCAGTGACGGGAAAAGCCCGGTTCTGGCGCAGGTTAACCCTTTATTTGCCATCTTTACCCTAATCCCTAACGAAATATTAATATTCCCGACCGATGTCTTGCCGTCAGGCAATGGGAGTGACGGGCGATGCGCCAGGCGAATCGGATGATGTGGGCGGCGGCGATGCTTCTGCCTCTGGCCGCCTGCGGCAAGGGCGATGGCAGCGCCGATCTCGCCTCGCTCGACGCGCAACTGACCAACAACGCCGTCGATCCAGCGATAAAGAGCGCGCTGGCCGACCAGATCGTGGTCGACCCCAACCTTACCACCCAGTCCAATCGCAACGCCGTGCGCCCCGCCGACAAACCCGCCAACGCCGCGCTGCCGGTGCTGTCGGGCGACGCGGCGCAGGCGCAGCAGGCGGCGCTCAAACTGGCGGGCGGGCGGATCCTGTCCGCGCCGTCGCCGGCCATCGGGCCGGGTGAAAAGCCCGAAACGCTGGGCGCACTCGCCCGCGAGCAAAAGGTGGGGAAGGGCGCGGCCGACTGCGCCGCGCGGATGCAATATGCGATGCAATGGGCCGGGCGCCTGCCCGAGCCTTTTGTCGCCTATCCGGGGTCGCAACTGATGGAAGCGGCGGGGGCGCAGGGCGAAGGCTGCTCGCTGCGCGCCGTCAGCTTCGTGACGCCGGTGCCGCGCCAGCAGGTCGTCGACTTTTATTTCACCCAGGCCCGCCGCGCCGGCTTCACCGCCGAACATCGCTCGATCGATGGCGACAATGTGCTGGGCGGCACCCGCGACAAGGATGGCGGGGCCTATCTGGTGATGGTTTCGAACGGTCCCGACGGCAAGACCAGCGTCGACATCATCGCCAATAACGGCGTCTGACGCCCGTTCGCATCGGCTGAATCGCCGGCGACGGCGCCTGCGCGATTTCGTCGCCCCTCCTTAAAACAGAGACGCGCCGCCGGCGCTTCCGAACCATCGGGCGGTTCTGGCGATCAGGATAATGGTGCCCGGGGACGGAGTCGAACCGCCGACACTGCGATTTTCAGTCGCATGCTCTACCAACTGAGCTACCCGGGCGTGCGGCCCGCCAGATTTGGCGGGCGGCTTGGGAGCGGTGCCTATAAGCGGGACTCCGCTATCCTGTCCAGCCCCTAATCACCTGTTTTTTCATCGTCCGCCAGGGCGGGCGGGCCGGGAATGCGATAGCCTTCGCCCAGCCATTGCAACAGGTCGCGATCGCGGCAGGCGGCGCCGCAAAAGGGGCGATGCCGAACGCTGGCGGGCTGGCCGCAAACGGGGCAGGGGGCGGGGGTGTCAGGCGACATGCCCGGCCGATATGGCGAGTGTTTCGTCGGCCTGCAAGGCGATGGTTCCGCCCCGCCTGCGCGCCAGCCTGTCGATCCAGTCGCCATGGCGGCGCAGCAGGCCGATCACGGCGGGCGCGGCGGTCAGCGTCGCCGCGCCGCCCGCGCCATGGCGCTCCGCCCGGCGCAGCAGCGCCATGGCGGCGGTTTCAACGGGGTCGTCGCGCAATATTTCCATCAGGTTCGCCCGTTCGCGCCGCCGGATGATCTGGACAAAGCCAAAGCCGTTGACGGCGGTGCGTTCGAAGGGGAGCGGCAGATATTTGTCGATCTGCGCGGCGGAGACGGTGCGTTCGTCCTTGTTGTTCATCGTCGGCAGGTCGATGCCGATGGAGCCGGCCAGCCCCATGCGGCGGATCGCCATCGCGGCCAGCTTCGCGCCCTTGGGGCCGAGCTTGGCGGGGGGCAGGCTGCCGTCCACGTCGATCAGGATCATGGCGGGCGTGGGGAAGATGCGCAGCGCCGCATCCTCCGTGCCGACCTCGCCGCTCATCGCCTCTTCCAGCAGCTCCGACCAGCCATGCGCCTCCAGCCGGTCCTCCTCATGCGCGGGGCAGGGGATGATGGGGACGCCGGTGGCGCGCAGCCGCTGGAGCAGGCTGGGGCCGGGGTGGGCTTTCACCCCCGCTTGCGCGATGCGCCCCTTGGCCAGCTTGGCGCGGCCCTCCTCGGCGATCGCCTCGCGCAATATCTCGACCATCACCACCGCGCCCTCGGCGATCTTGGGCGGGATGGGCTCGACCAGCACTTCCTGGCCATTGTCCAGCCGGGCGATGCCGCGACGGCGGGGGATGACGGTGCGGATCAGGCGGCCCGACGCGATGGCGCCGGCGCGCACCGCGTCATGCTCGCGCTCGATCAGCGCCTCGACCAGCTTGCCGTTCTCGATCAGCGCGGCCCGCGCCTCGCCAATGCCTTCTTCATACAGCCATTCAGCCATGATGTGTCTCAATCGCAGGGGAAGGACGCCGCGCGCAACAGGGCGCGGGTCTCGTAAAGGGGCAGGCCCATGATCGCGCTATGGCTGCCGATGATGGATCGGATGAAGCCGGCGGCGCGGCCCTGTATCGCATAGCCGCCCGCCTTGCCGCGCCATTCGTCGCTGGCGATATAGGCGTCGATCTCCGCCCGGTCGAGCCGCTTGAAGATGACGACATTGTCGCTCATCCGGTGGCGTGCGCGGCCATCGGCGTCGATCAGCGTCACCGCGCTCAGCACGCGATGGCGGCGGCCCGACAGCAGTGACAGGCACGCCCTCGCTTCGGCTTCCGTTTCCGCCTTGGGCAGGATGCGGCGACCGGCGGCGACGACGGTGTCGCCTGACAGGATGACCGCGCCAGGGTGCAGGCCCGCAACCGCAGCCGCCTTCTCCGCCGCCATGCGCGCGGCATAGGGGCGAGGCAGTTCGCCCTTGCGCGGGGTTTCGTCGATGTCGGCCGGAAAAATCGCGTCGGGCGTAACGCCGATCTGGGCCAGAAGGTCGCGCCGTCGCGGCGATGCCGAAGCCAGGATCAGGCGCATGACAGGGGCCGCGCCGTGCTTATTTGAAACGATAGGTTATCCGACCCTTGGTCAGGTCGTAGGGGGTCAGTTCGACCAGCACTTCGTCGCCCACCAGCACGCGGATGCGGTTCTTGCGCATCTTGCCCGCCGTGTGGCCAAGGATTTCGTGATCATTCTCCAGCCGCACGCGGAACATGGCGTTGGGCAAAAGCTCCACCACCTGTCCGCGCATTTCGAGCAGTTCTTCTTTCGCCATAATATCCATTAATGTCCGTGAATCGGGTCGCCATAGCGGCAAAAGGCGCAAATGGAAAGTCAGGCCGTGCCGCCGAAGCGATCGGCCGCCGAGAGGATGGCGTCAAAGAGCCGGTCAAGCTGCGCTTCGTCGATGCAATAGGGCGGCATCCAGTAGATGCTGTTGCCCAAGGGGCGCATCAGCAGGCCGCGCTCCAGGAAGAAGGCGCGCAGGCGCGGGGCAAGGTCGGAGAGATATCCCGCATCGGCCGTGCGCAGGTCGATCGCGCCGATCGCGCCCAGCCCGCGCGGATTGTCGAGCGCGGGGTGGGCGGCGATCCGCTCCAGCCGCCGCGCGAGCGAGGCCGACAGGGCGGCGATGCGCCCGGCCACATCCTCTTCGCGCCAGATCGCCAGATTGGCCGCCGCCGCCGCACAGGCGATGGGATTGGCGGTATAGCTGGAGCTGTGGAAAAACTGGCGCGAACGGTCCGTCGACACATGCGCGTCGAAGATCGCGGCGGTCGACAGCGTCGCGGCGAGCGGAATGGCGCCGCCGGTAATCCCCTTGGCCACGGCCATGATGTCGGGCGCGACGCCCGCCTGTTCGCAGGCGAACATGGTGCCGGTGCGGCCCCATCCGGTCATCACCTCGTCCGCGATGAACAGCACGTCGTGGCGCGCGCATATCGCCGCCATCTCGCGCAATATGGCGGGGGAATAGACCAGCATCCCGCCCGCGCCCAGCACCAGCGGCTCGACGATGAAGGCGGCGGGCGGCCGGGCCTTGTCCGCGCAGGCGGCCTCGAGCGCGGCGAGCGTCTGCTGTTCCCGCCCCGGCGCGGGGAAGGGGATGGCGCCGACATCGAAGAGCAAGGGCGCCCAAGCCTGATTATAGACGCCGCGCTCGCCCACCGACATCGCGCCGATGGTGTCGCCATGATAGCTATGCTCCATGACGAGGATGTGCGCGCGCGCCATCGACCCGCCATCCAGAGCGCGATTGTGCCAATAGCCGAGCGCCATCTTGAGCGCCACCTCGACCGCCGTCGACCCGCTGTCGGAATAGAAGACATGGGCCAGCGGCGGGCGGCCGGGCGCGCGCGGGGCCAGGGCGACGAGGCCGCGCGCCACCTGTTCGGCGGGTTCATGGGTGTATCCGGCAAAGATCATCTGATCCAGCCGCCCCGCCTGATCCGCGATGGCCGCCGCGATGCGCGGGTGGCAATGGCCGTGGGTCGTCACCCACCAGCTTGAAATCGCGTCGATGAGCGTGCCGCCATCGGCCAGATGCAGTTCAGCGCCTTTTGCGCCGACGACATGGGGAATGGGCTCTTTCAGCCCATGCTGCGTAAAGGGGTGCCAGACGGGGGAGGTCATGGCCCCCCCTTTACGCGGGCGCGGGCGCGTTTCGCAAGCGATGCGCGCCCGCGCCCGTCCGTCACCAGATTTTCACGCGGTCCTTCGGGGCCAGATAGAGCGCCTCGCCCGCCCTGGGCTTGAAGGCGTCATACCAGGCGTCGAAATTGCGCACGATGTCGGCGCGATAGCGCGATGGGCTGTGCGGATCGGTGATGAGCCGCTGGCGCAGATTGGCCTCGCGATAATTGCGCCGCCACACCTGCGCCCAGCCCAGGAAGAAACGCTGGTCGCCGGTCAGCCCGTCGATCACCGGCGCGGGCTTGCCGCCCAGCGAGGCATGATAGGCGTCGAGCGCCACCGACAGCCCGGCCAGGTCGCCGATATTTTCGCCCAGGGTGAAGGCGCCCTGCACATGCGCGTCGGGGAAGGGGGCATAGGCGTCATATTGCTTGACCAGATCGCCGGTCAGCGCCTTGAACTTGGCGAGGTCGGCCTCGCTCCACCATTGGTTGAGCTTGCCCTTCTCGTCATATTTCGCGCCCTGATCGTCGAAATGATGGCTGATTTCATGGCCGATCACCGCGCCGATGCCGCCATAGTTGACCGCCGGGTCGGCATGGGGATCGAAGAAGGGCGGTTGCAGGATGGCGGCGGGGAAGACGATTTCCACCATGCCGAAATTGGCGTAGGCGTTCACCTCCATCGGCGTCATATGCCATTCGCCCCGGTCGATGGGCTGGCCCAGCTTGGCGACGTCGCGGTCAAAGGCGAACTGTTTGGCGCGCATGGCGTTGCCCAGCAGATCGTCGGGCGCGACCGTCAGCGCGGAATAATCGATCCATTTGTCGGGATAGCCGATCTTGGGCGTGAAGGCGGCCAGCTTGGCGCGGGCGCGTTCTTTGGTGGCGTCGCCCATCCATGGCAGGGCGTCGATGCGGCGGCCCATGGCGGCCAGAACATTCTTGACCAGAACATCCATCGCCGCCTTGGTTTCCGGGGGGAAATGGCGGGCGACATAGACCTTGCCCACTTCCTCGCCCATCGCGTCGGTGACGAAATTGACGGCGCGCTTCCACCGATCCTCGCGCTGGGGCGTGCCCGACAATATGGTGCCATTGAAAGCGAAGTCGGCCGCGCCGACGGCATCGGGCAATTGTTCGGCATAGGCGTGCAGGCTGCGCACGATCAGCGCGTCACGCAGCACGGCCAGCGGCGCCCGGGCGATCAAAGCGGCTTCGCCCGTCAGGGCGCTGGGCTGCGACACCAGCACTTGCGTGGCGGCGATCTTGTTGGCGGCGAGCCAGCCGGCAAAGTCGAAGCCGGGCGCGGCGCTGGTCAGCTGCGCCAGCGTCATCTTGTTATAGACCTTGTCGGCGTCGCGGCTGTCGACGCGGGTCCAGTGAACCCTGGCGATCTCGGTTTCGAACGCCAGCAGCGCCTGCGCCCGCGCCTTTGCGTCGCTCTCGCCCGCCAACGTCAGCATCTTTTCCAGAAAGCCGGCATAGGCGGCCCGGGTTTCCGCCATCTTGGCGTCTTCGCTCAGATAATAATCGCGGTCGGGCAGGCCCAGGCCGCCTTGGGTCAGGGTGACGATATAGTTGTCGGGATCCTTGTCGTCCTGCCCCACATAAAGGCCAAAAGGCGCGCCGACGCCCGATCGGGTCGCCTGCGCGGCAAGCGCGGCATAGCCGGCCCTGTCCTGAAGCGCGCGGACCTGATCGAGCCAGGGGGCGATGGGGGCCATGCCCTTTGCCTCCACAGCGGCTTCATCCATGAAACTGGCATAGGCGGCGCCGATCTTGCTGGCGGGGTCGGCCTTCGCCTCCTCCAATATGGCGTGGGTGCGCGCCTGCGACAGGTCCGCCAGCACGTGGAAGGCGCCGAAATTGGACTTGTCCTCGGGGATCGGCGTGGCCTTCGCCCAGCCGCCATTGGCATAGTCATAAAAATCGTCGCCCGGCTTCACGCCCTTGTCCATGCCGGTGAGGTCAAAGCCGAAGCTGCCGATTTCCGGCTTTCCGGCGGCGGGGGCCTGCGTGGCGGCGGGTTTGGTCCCGGCCTGCGCCGTCACGGCGGAAAGCGCCAGCGCCATGGCGGCGGTGGCGTGCAACATCTTTTTCATCAAGCGTCCCTTGCTTAATCATGTTCGGGGCGAAGCCCTAATGGGCTGAGTTGGAACCGCGCGCGCCGCCAAGTCCATGTCGTTGGTCGAAAGCTGAAGCGCCCCGCTCGAAAATCCGGTCAGCCAAGGGTCAGCGGCGACAGGTCGATATGGTCGCGGAAGGCCCGGGCCAGCGTGTCGCGGTTCAGCGGATCGAGGCGCGGCAGGCGACCCAGCGAGGGCAAACCGGCGATGGCCGGAATGATGCGCTCATTTTCCTCATGGGCGTCGCCGATGAAGGCGATGCCGGCCACGGGCACGCCGCGCGCGCGCAGCGCCTCGATCGACAACAGGCTGTGGTTGATCGTGCCCAGCGTCGTGCGCGCGCAAACAATGGCGGGCAGGCCCCAGCGCGCGAACATGTCGGCGATCAGCATGTCGGGCGTCAACGGCACCAGCACGCCGCCTGCGCCCTCCACCACCAGCGGCCCGTCGACGGGGGGCAGCGCAAGGCGGTCGGCGTCGATGCGAACCCCGTCGATCCGCGCGGCCAGATGGGGGGATGCGGGCGTGGCGAGGCGATAGGCTTCGGGCAGGATATGATCGGGGGCGAGGCCGGAAAGCTGCGCCACCGTTTCCCGGTCGCCGCCATCGGCCGTTCCCGCCTGCACCGGCTTCCAGTAATAGCCGCCCAAAGCGGCGGCGAGACCGGCGGCGAACACCGTCTTGCCGATGTCGGTGTCGGTGCCGGTGACGATGACGCCCTTCATCGCAGCGCCTGCCGCAAAGCATCGCCCAGCGCGTGGACGTCGGGCCGCCCGACATTCAGCGTCAGCGAAATGCGCAGCCGCGCCGTGCCTGCCGGAACGGTGGGCGGACGAATGCCGCGCACGTCGAATCCGGCCTCCTGCAAGGTCTGCGCCGTCGCCATCGCGCGTTTGTCGTCGCCCAGAATGACCGGAATGATCTGACTGCGCGGACGGGGCAGGCCCAGCGGCTGGCAGATCGCCTCGGCAGCGTCCTGCCGTATCACCGACAGCCGGTCGCGGCGATTGTCGGCCCGTTCGATCCGGTCGATCGCCGCGCCGACCGCAACCGCCATCAGCGGCGAGGGCGCGGTCGAATAAATGAACGGGCGGGCGCGGTTGACCAGATAGTCGATATAGAGGCGCGGGCCGCAGACCAGCGCCCCCTCCACACCCATCGCCTTGCCGCAGGTGTGCAGCGTGACGACGTTGTCCGCGCCATCCAGCCCGGCGGAAAGCCCCCGGCCGCCGGGGCCGAACACGCCGGTGCCATGGGCTTCGTCGAGCAGCAGCATGGCGTCGTGCCGCGCCGCGATGGCGGTCAGTTCGGCCAGCGGGGCCATGTCGCCATCCATCGAATAGAGCGTCTCGACGCCGATCCAGACGCAGCCCTTGCCCCCTTCCCTGCGCCAGGCGGCGATGATGTCGGCGAAGCTCTGCGCGTCATTGTGGCGGGCGAGCAGCGTCGTCGCTTTCGACCGGGCCATGCCGTCATGCGCGCTGGCGTGGATCAGTTCGTCCGCGACGATCAGGTCGCCGCGCTGGGGCAGCGCGCCATAGACCGCCAGATTGGCGGCGAAGCCATTGGCCATGAACAGGGCGGCGGGGGTGCGGAAAAATTCCGCCGCGCGCGCTTCGACCGCTTCATGTTCGGGCGCGTTTCCGCGCAACAGGCGCGATCCGCCGGAGCCGACCGGCACGCCGCGCGCCACTGCGTCCGCGACCGATTGTGCAATGATGGGATCGCGCGAAAAGCCCAGATAGTCGTTGGAGGCGAAATCCCGGCCCGAACGCGGAATCAACCGGCGCAATCGGCCGCGGGCTTCCAGCGCGGCCAGTTGCCTGGCGTGGGGTGCATCCTTCATGGCCGGGCGCTATAGGCCGGTCGAAGCGGGCGGACAAGCGGCGAGGCCATGGTGCGCCATCTTGAAATCATGCTGCGCCGCAAACATATGTTGCGTTCCCGCCCCCCTGTCATTTTTTGGCCTCCTGCGGGCGAATTATTTCATACCCTCGATTATCGTGCCTAACATTCAGGGAGTCCCCCATGCTGACCAAGGCCTTTGGCGCCTATGCCGCCGACAAGCCCGTTGAACCCATGGACATTGAACGCCGCGCGCCCGGCCCTCACGATGTCGCCATCGCCATCGCCTATTGCGGCATTTGCCATTCCGACCTGCATCAGGTGCGCAGCGAATGGGCTGGAACACTTTATCCCTGCGTTCCGGGCCATGAAATCGTCGGCCATGTGACCGCCGTCGGCGATCATGTGACGCAATTCAAGGTCGGCGACACGGTCGGCGTCGGCTGCTTGGTCGACAGTTGCCAGCATTGCGCGTCCTGCGATGAAGGGCTGGAGCAATATTGCGAGAACGGCTTCGTCGGTACTTATAACGGCCCGACCACCGATACCCCCGGCCATACGCTGGGCGGCTATTCCCAGCATATCGTCGTCAATGACAAGTTCGTGCTGAAGGTCAGCCATGCCGAGGATCAACTGGCGGCGGTTGCGCCCCTGCTGTGCGCGGGCATCACCACCTGGTCGCCGCTGCGCCACTGGAAGGTCGGGCCGGGGCAGAAGGTCGGCATCGTCGGCATTGGCGGCCTTGGCCATATGGGCGTGAAGCTGGCCCATGCGCTGGGCGCCCATGTCGTCGCCTTCACCACGTCGGAGTCCAAGCGTCAGGACGCGCTGGATCTGGGCGCGGACGAGGTCGTCGTGTCGCGCAACGCGGAAGAAATGCAGGCCCATGCCGGCAGTTTCCACTTCATCCTGAACACGGTCGCGGCCAGCCATGATCTGGACGCTTTCACCATGTTGCTGAAGCGCGACGGCACCATGTGCCTGGCCGGCGTGCCCGAACATGCCCACCCGTCGCCCAATGTCGGGGTGCTGATCTTTGGCCGCAAGGCCATTGCCGGATCGCTGATCGGCGGCATTGGCGAGACGCAGGAGATGCTCGATTTCTGTGCCGAAAAGGGCATCGTCGCGGACATCGAGATGGTGTCGGCGCAGCAGATCGAGCAAGCCTATGAACGGATGCAGAAGAGCGACGTCAAATATCGCTTCGTCATCGACAGCGCGACGATGAGCGCCTGACGTCCTGTAATGCCGGGGGCGACCCGTTCGCCCCCGGACGATCAGGCCGGATTATGGTCCTTCAGGAAGGCGTCCATGCGCTGGAGAAATTCCAGCCGGTCCGCCTCGCGCGAGAAATGATGGTCGGCCTCCGGTTGTTCGACATAGATATAGTCCCGCCCTTCGGCCTTGCCCGCGGCTTTCAGCTTTTCCGCCATTTTGCGTGACTGGTCGACGCGCACGCGCCGATCTTTCTTGCCGTGCATCAACAGGATAGGCGTCGAGAATTGCGCCGCGAAGTTGATCGGCGAAACGGCGGCGAAATCGGGCGCCTGTTCCTTCATCCAGTCCCTGCGCGTGCCGCTGTTCAGAAAACGGCGGTCATAACGCATCATCGCCGCCAGATCGGACACGCCGGCATAGGATATGGCGCAGCGATATTTGTCGCCATTGCGCTGCGCCGCCCGCATCGCCGCATAACCGCCATAGGATGCGCCGGCAATGCAGACGCGCCCGGCGTCGGCGATGCCTTGCGCCACGGCCCAGTCGACCGCGTCGTCCAGATCGTCCTGCATGGCAAGGCCCCATTGTCCCTCGCCCTTTTCAGCGAAGGCCGTGCCATAGCCTGACGATCCCCGATAATTGGGTTGCAGCACCGCGTAGCCGCGCCACGCCAGAAACTGCGCCCACCAGTCCCAGCTTTCATAATCGCGCGCGAACGGGCCGCCATGGGGCAACAGGATCATCGGCAGCTTCTGAGCGTCCCGGCCGCTCGGCAGGGTCAGCACGGCTGCGATCTCCAGCCCGTCGCGCGCCTTGTATCTTATGGTCTTCACCGGGGAGAGGCGCGCCTTGCCGCGGAAACGGCCATTCACCGCCGACAGGAAATTCATCACTCCGCCGGAAGTGTCGTAATAATAATAAGCGCCCGGCAGGTCGGGCCGGTCGACCAGCACGATCAGCCGCTGCTTGTCGCGGCTGGAGGAAACGATCCGCGCCCGACGGTCGCCGACGGCCTTGTCGAGGTCGGCCTGAATTTTTGCAATATTGGCGTCGAACCAGTGCACGCCCGGCGCATCGGCGATGTAGCGCACCCCCGCCAGCGCCGACCCGCTGCTGTCGGGTATGATGCCGCCCAGATCGAAGCCGGGCATCGAGAAAATCTTGTTGCCCAATTCCAGCGTCTGGAGATTGAATTCATAAAGATCGTCGGCGCCGTCGCGATCATCATAGGCGATGGCGCGCGTGGGATCGGCGGAGAACAACTGGGGCACGATCAGCGATTCGTCCCGTTTCCTGTCGGCGCGGTCGACGACGCGGAAAGCCGTTTTCGAATCCGGCCGATAAAGCAGCTTGGCCGTCCGGCTGCTGTCGACATAGCCGACGCCCATCCGGACCACGCCCGCCGCATCGGCATACCAGCCATGCACATAGTCATGCGAGGCGACGATGGTGCGCATCCGGCCGGTCGTCACGTCGACCTCGTCCACCTGCGGCCAGAAGCCCTTCATATTGCTGTAGATGGATGTCTGGTATGAGAGGAGGATGCGCGGGCTGCCGTCCTGCGCGACCCAGATGACGTCGTCGGCGTTCTGGGCGGCGACGTTCTTGGCCAGCAAATATGATTTGGCGCCGTCGCGATTCACGCTGGCGACGCGGCTGATATACCAGGGCATGCCCTCGACTGTCGCCTCGGCGCCGACGCCGACGATCAGCCATTCGTCATTGACCCAGCGCCACCAGTTCAGGTCGTTTTCGCCCAGGCCGAGCGTACGTATGCGATTGGGCCCTTCGGCGATGTCGGCGATCACCAGCTTCTGCACCCCGTCCACCGCGACCCGGGTGGCCAGATGCAACCCGTCGGGCGACAGGATGGGCGCATCCATGAGGGGCAGGGCGGCGAAGTCTTCCAGCTTCCATTGGGGGGCGGCGGCGGGCGCGGCGCTGGCGGCGGCCTGTGGCGTCGCGCCGTCCGGGCTTGTTTGGGCGATGGCGGCTTCACACCCGATAGCGGCGATCCCCGCCAGAAGTCCCGCGACAATCTTCATCCCCGACCCCCGAAGTAAAACCGGCCCCGCCCGATGAATAGGGCGGGGCCGGTCTGGCGTCACGAAAAAAGATGATTCAGATCGGTGGGATCATCCGCCATGAGCCAGCGCGGCGAGCAGCAGCAGGGCGACGATATTGGTGATCTTGATCATCGGGTTGACCGCCGGGCCCGCCGTGTCCTTATAGGGATCGCCCACGGTATCGCCGGTGACGGCCGCCTTGTGGGCTTCGCTGCCCTTGCCGCCATGGTTGCCGTCCTCGATATATTTCTTGGCATTGTCCCATGCGCCGCCGCCGCTGGTCATCGACAGGGCGACGAACAGGCCGGACACGATGACGCCCAGCAGCAATGCGCCCAGTGCCGCAAAGCCGTTGGCGGTGCCCGCCACCGCGCTGATCGCGAAATAGACGACGATCGGCGCCAGCACCGGCAGCAGCGAGGGGACGATCATTTCCTTGATCGCCGCCTTGGTGACGAGGTCGACGGTGCGGGCGTAATCGGGCTTGCTGGTGCCGTCCATGATGCCGCTGTTGCTGGCGAACTGGTCGCGCACATCCTTCACCACGTCGCCCGCCGCACGGCCCACGGCGGTCATCCCCATCGCGCCGAACAGATAGGGCAGCAGCGCCCCCAGCAGCAGCCCGACGATGACATAGGGGTTGGACAGGCTGAAATCGACGGGTGCGACAAGGCCCAGCGCCGAATTATAGAATTTGAGGTCTTCGGTATAGGCGCCGAACAGCACCAGCGCGGCCAGGCCCGCCGATCCGATGGCATAACCCTTCGTCACCGCCTTGGTCGTGTTGCCCACCGCGTCGAGCGCGTCGGTCTTCACGCGGACGCTGTCGTCCAGATGGCTCATTTCGGCGATGCCGCCCGCATTGTCCGTCACCGGGCCATAGGCGTCCAGCGCGACGACCATGCCCGCCAGCGCCAGCATTGCCGTGGCGGCAAAGGCGATGCCGATCAGGCCCGCCAACTGGTGCGCGACGATGATGCCGACGACGATCACCAAAGTCGGCAGCGCGGTCGATTCCAGGCTGACGGCCAGACCCTGAATGACATTGGTGCCATGGCCGGTTTCCGACGCCTTGGCGATGGAGCGGACGGGGCGATAGCCGGTGCCGGTATAATATTCGGTGATGACGACCAGCAGTCCGGTGACGCCCAGGCCCACCATCATCGACCAGAACAGCGCCATGCCGCTATGGCCGCCCGCGCCCTCCAGATCGGCGCCGAACACCGCGTTCATGTCGCCCAGCGTGCGCCAGGTGACATAGTAGATGGCGGGAATGGAGAGCAGCGCCGTGGTCCAGAAGCCCTTGTAGAGCGCGCCCATGATCGACTGGCCCGACCCCAGCCGCACCATATAGGTGCCGATGATCGAGGTGATGATGCACACGCCGCCGACGATCAGCGGCAGCGTCATCAGCTTCATCAGAAAGGCGTTGTCGACGCCGGTGACGAGCAACGCGGTCAGCACCATGGTCGCGCCGACGGTGACGACATAGGTCTCGAACAGGTCGGCCGCCATGCCCGCGCAGTCGCCGACATTGTCGCCGACATTGTCCGCGATGACGGCGGGGTTGCGCGGATCGTCCTCCGGTATTCCGGCTTCGACCTTGCCCACCAGGTCCGCGCCGACATCGGCCGCCTTGGTGAAGATGCCGCCGCCAAGCCGCGCGAAGATGGAGATGAGCGACGCGCCGAAGGCCAGCGCGACGAGGCTGTCGATGACCAGCCGGTCATCAGGGGCGTGGCCCGCAGGCCCCACGAGATACCAGAAGAAGACGCTGATCGCGAGCAAAGCGAGCCCCGCCACGAGCATCCCGGTGATCGCGCCCGCGCGGAAGGCGATGGTCAGGCCCTGTTGCAATGTGCCGCGACAGGCTTCGGCCGTGCGGACATTGGCGCGCACCGATATGTTCATGCCGATAAAACCGGCCGCGCCAGACAGCACGGCCCCCAGCAGGAAGCCGACGGCCGAATAAAGGCCGAGAAAATAGCCTACCAGCACCGCCACGACCACGCCGACCATGGCGATGGTGGTATATTGACGGCCAAGATAAGCGCGCGCGCCCTCCTGAATGGCGCTTGCAATCGTCTGCATCGTTTCATTGCCCGCCGGAGCGGCCAGCACCTGCCTGCTGGTGAACAGGCCATAGAGCACGGCCAGCAGGCCGCACCCTATGGCGATGTATAATATCTGCATGAGTGTTCCTCTCCCCTATTTGTGTCTGTCATCGGCCGCTCCGCAAGGGATGACGGGCGGTCGAATGGCGTGAGCGCGGGCGGCCGGGCGCATCGCGCCCGGCATCGGCCACCGCATCAATCAGCAACAGGGTCACGCGCATGGGGCGGTCCAGCCGGGCTGAGAAAAGGACGGGCCAAAGCTACAGCCGCGACCGCGCGCGTCAAGCGGGTTGAAGGCCGGTCGTTGCGGAAGCGTTATCCATGTTCCCAGCCGAGGCGCGCGGGCAAGGGCATGACCGCGCCGTCGATCATCAGCGTCAGGCCGCCACCCGCGCGCAGATGGCCCACCGGGATGGCGGCGACGGGCGGGCGCATGGCGGCGGGCATGGCGAAGAGCAGTTGATAATCATCGCCGGCGCTGGCCGCCGCGATCATCACCGCGCTGCTCCCCCCGCGCGTCCTTTCGACCGCCGGGGACAGGGGGATATGGTCGATGACGACGGCCAGGCCGCTGGCCGCGCCCATGCGGGCCGCGTCGATCAGCAGCCCGTCGGAAATATCCATCATCGCGCTGACGTGCGGGGCGAGCAGCGCCCCTTCGGCCAGGCGCGGGCGCGGGCGGCGATAGGCGTCGACCAGCGGGCCGGATGCGGCCGGATCGGCGCGGGCGAGGTCAAGGCCGACGCCCGCGTCGCCCACCGGTCCGGTGACGTAAAGCCGGTCGCCCGCCTGCGCGCCGCCGCGCGCGGGCACGGCGCCGGCCGCTTCGCCGATGGCGGTCAGGCTGACGCTGCGCGGCGCGCCCGTCGGCATCTTCACCGTGTCGCCGCCGAGCAGCGGCATGGCGTGGCGATTGAGCGCCTCGCCCAGTCCCTCCAGAAAGCCGCTATCCCAGTCATCATCGCCCGACAGCGCATAGTTGAGCAGGCAGCCTATCGGGCGCGCGCCTTTGGCCGCCAGGTCCGACAGGTTGACCGCCGCCAGTTTCCACCCGACCGCATCGGGCGGATCGGTGGGGAGGTAATGGACGCCCTCCACCATCGTATCGCTGGTCAGCACCAGCTGGCTGGCGGGCAGGTCGAGCACGGCGGCATCGTCCATCAGCCCGCGCGCGGCCGGATCGTCCGCCAGCAGGCGCAGCAGCGTTAGGAATCGGGCTTCGGCGGACATGCGAATGGCCTCCGTGGTCGGGCTTCGCGTTAAGGGCGCAACCTAGAGCGTCAGCAGGCGAAGGGCCAACGGCAAATGCTATGTCCGCACATCCTTCGCCACGGCGTCAAGCAGGCCGTTGACGAAGCCCGCCTCGCGCTTGTCGTAAAAGGCGTGGGCGACATCGACATATTCGCTGATGACGCTGCCGGTCGGCACATCCCTGCGCGCGATCAGTTCATAGGCGCCCGCGCGCAGGATCTGGCGCATTGGCCTGTCCAGTCGCTCAAGGCTCCACCCCTTGGACAGGCGGGCGGCGATCAGCGCGTCGATTTCGTCGCGGCGCTTGTCCACGCCCGCCACGATGTCGTCGAAAAAGCCCTCTTCGGCGGGCGTATAGGTCACGTCCTCGATGGTGGCGCCCAGCCGGTGCTGGTGGAATTCGTGCAGCAGGACGGGCAGGGGCGTGCCCTCCATCTCGATCTGGTAGAGCGCCTGCACGGCGGCCAGACGCGCGGCGGAGCGGGATTTGGAGCGGTCGTTCATGGCGGTCCCCCTACTCCAGCCTCAGGGCAGGCGCAACGCCACCGAAGCGGCATGGGCGGGCAACCCTTCCGCTTTCGCCAGCGCCACGGCGGCCGGGCCGATGGCGGCGATGGCGGCGGGCGTCAGGCTCAAAAAGCTGGTGCGCTTCATGAAGTCGAGCACCGACAGGCCCGACGAAAAGCGCGCGCGGCGGCCGGTGGGCAGCACATGGTTGGGCCCGGCGACATAATCGCCGACCGCTTCGGGCGTCATCCGGCCGAGGAACACCGAGCCTGCATGGCGGACCCGCGCGAACAGCGGCTCGGGATCGTCCACGGCCAGTTCCAGATGTTCGGGCGCGAGGCGATCGACCAGCGGCATCGCTTCGCCAAGGTCGCCGACCAGGATGATCGCGCCATTGGCGTCCCAGCTTGCGCGGGCGACGGCGGCGGTCGACAGCGCCGGAATCTGGCGCTCGACCGCCTGCGCGACGGCGTCGGCAAAGGCCGCGTCGTCGGTAAACAGGATCGACTGGCTGGTCGGGTCATGCTCCGACTGGCTCAAAAGATCGGCGGCGGTCCATTCGGGGTCGTTGCGGCCATCGGCCACCACGACGATTTCGGAAGGGCCAGCGACCATGTCGATGCCGACCACGCCGTAAAGCTGGCGCTTCGCCTCCGCCACCCAGGCGTTGCCGGGGCCGGTGATCACATCGACCGGGCGGATTTTGTCCGTGCCATAGGCGAGCGCGGCGATGGCCTGCGCCCCGCCGACGCGCCAGACTTCCTCTATCCCCGCGATATGGGCGGCGGCCAGCACCATCGGGTTGATGTCACCGCCCGGCGTCGGCGTGACGATGGCGATGCGCTCCACCCCCGCGACCTTGGCGGGGATGGCGTTCATCAGCACCGAACTGGGATAGGCGGCGCGCCCGCCGGGCACATAAAGGCCCGCCGCGTCGACCGCGCTCCACCGCGCGCCCAGCCGCACCCCGGCGGCGTCGACGCCGTCGCTGTCCTGCGGCTTCTGCTTTTCGTGATAGGCAGCAATCCGCGCGGCGGCGAGTTCCAGCGCGTCGCGCAGCTCGGTCGAAATCCCATGGAGCGCGGCGCGCGTTTCGGCCGGGGTCACGGCCCAGCCGCTGGCGTTCAGGTCGTGCCGGTCGAAGCGCTGCGTATAGTCGGCGAGCGCCGCGTCGCCCTCCGCGCGGACGCGCTTGAGGATCGCGGTCACATCGCGCGACACATCCTCGTTCGCTTCGCGCCGGGCGTCGACCAGCGCGGTAAAGGCGGCGGCGAAACCGGGGTCGCGGCTGTCGAGCCTAAGCGGCATCCCTGACCTCCACGGCGCGGCGGAAGGCGTCGACCAGCGGGACCAGTTCGGCCGAGTGCATCTTGAACGCGGCGCGGTTGACGATCAGGCGCGCGGAAATGGGCATGATGACCTGCGTTTCAACCAGGCCATTGGCCTTCAGCGTCGCGCCCGACGAGACGAGATCGACGATGCGCCGCGACAGGCCGAGCGAGGGGGCCAGTTCCATCGCGCCGTTCAGCTTCACGCATTCCGCCTGAACCCCGCGCGCTTCGTAATATTTGCGGGTGAGGTGCGGATATTTGGTGGCGACGCGGACATGGCTCATCGCGCTCTCGTCCTCGCCCTCCAGCCCCGCCGGTTCAGCGACCGACAGGCGACAATGGCCGATATTGAGGTCGACGGGCGCGTAGAGTTCGGAATAGTCGAACTCTTCCACCACGTCCGAACCGACGATGCCGATCTGCGCCGCGCCATGGGCGACGAAGGTGGCGACGTCGAAGGCGCGCACGCGGATGATCGACAGGTCGGGCCGGTTGGTGGCAAAACGCAGCGCCCGGCTCTTCTTGTCATGGAACGCCGCCTCCGGTTCGATACCGGCTTTGGCGAGCAGCGGCAGCGCCTCATCGAGGATGCGGCCCTTGGGAATGGCGAAGGTGAGCGAGCGAGTCATGACGCGCGGGCCTTACGCGCGGGTGCGCGAAAGGGCAAGGATTTGGGGGGCAATGCCAGGCCGACGACTATTCGGCTGATGTCATTCGCCGATGGTTATGGCCACAATGACCGCATATCCTGCGCGGCCACATGGTCTGCCATGCGATGAACTTCTTGCTGCTTCTGAATGGTGAAAGTCCACATTCTGGGCAACGCAGCAGGAACATCGGCACCAATCCATGAGCGACCCAAAATGTGCCAGCTATCCAAGAGCCATCCGGTCCAAAGTGTCGTTCAATGAACGTCAACCAAATCGGAAATGTGAAAAATAGCAGCCAGACCCAAGCCATAAATAGCCAAGACCGGGCATACAACGACATAGCCTCAAGCCGCCTGCGCCATCACGCCTTGGGTGCTGGCGATCCAGCCGCCGCCCAGCACGCGGTCGCCCGCGTAGAGGACAGCCGCCTGTCCCGGCGCGACGCCATATTCGGGGGCGTCGAAGATCAGTCGGTCGCCATCCAGCCGCGCGGGGACGGGTTTGGCCATGGAGCGGACCTTGGCCGTCAGCGGCCCGCTGAAATCGCCGCCCAGCCAGTTGATGTCGGAGAGGATCGCGCCCGACACGGCGAGCGCCGCCTTTGGCCCCACGATCACGCGGCGGCCTTCCGCATCCAGCCGCACGACATAGAGCGGATCGGGCTGGCCGCCAATTTCCAGTCCCTTGCGCTGGCCGACCGTATAGTGGATCAGCCCCTTGTGCCGGCCGAGCGTGCGGCCGTCGACATGCACGATGTCGCCGCCTTCATCGGCGTCGGGGCGCAATTTCCGTACGATCTTCGCATAATCGCCATCGGGCACGAAGCAGATGTCCTGGCTGTCGGGCTTCAGCGCCACCGACAGGCCCAGTTCGGCCGCGATTTCGCGGACCTGCGGCTTGGGCAGGCCGCCAAGAGGAAAGCGCAGATAGTCGAGCTGCGCCTGGGTGGTGGCGAACAGGAAATAGCTCTGGTCGCGGGCGGGATCGGCGGCGCGGTGGAGTTCAGCGCCAGCCGCGCCCTTCACCCGCCTAACATAATGGCCGGTGGCCAGGCAATCTGCGCCCAGATCGCGGGCAATCTGGAACAGGTCCGTGAACTTCACCCCCATGTTGCACTTCACGCAGGGTATGGGGGTGCGCCCGGCCATATATTCGTCGGCAAAGTCGGCGATCACGGAATCGCGAAAGCGGCTTTCATAATCGAAGACATAATGGGCGATGCCGATGCGGTCGGCGACGGCGCGCGCGTCGCGTATGTCCTGCCCCGCGCAGCAACTGCCCGTGCGGCCGACCGCCGCGCCATGATCGTAGAGTTGTAGCGTCACGCCGATCACCTCCGCCCCGGTCCTTGCGGCGAGCGCGGCGACGACGCTCGAATCGACACCGCCCGACATGGCGACGACGATGCGGCGCCCCGAAAGGGGTGATGGAAGATCGAAAACAGGCTGCATGATCCGCCATATAGGGCGCAAAAGCGCGCTTTTCCAGCGCAATTAACCGGGCTTTCACCCGGCCCTAACAGGGAATGACCGGGCGATTTACCGACCCTTATGCATTGCCCGGCTATGGAGTCGGTCATGGATCTGACTTTTACGCGCAGGGGTGGCCTGATGGCCGGACAGCTTCAGCCGGTTCGCCGGTTGCGGGTGCCCGCCGCATCCTTCCTGATCGCCAGGGCGGCCGCCGCGCAGGCGGCCAGCCCCACGGCGAGCGCGGTCGCCCATGTCCTGCGGGGGCAGGATCAGGGCGACGACTGGGTCCAGGAACTGGCGCATATTTTTGCGCCGCGTTCCGGCGGCATGATCGAAGCCGTTGCGTCCGGCGGTTGTTTTAATCCGACGATCGCCAGTCGTTTAGGTGTGGGGCAACCAAGATGAAGGTCGCGTTTACCTTCGCGCTTTAGCCCATGTTCAGGGCTGATGCGGATAAGGGGATGCGCAACTGAATTCGGCGAAATGCCAGTGCCGCTGCTGAGGTGAGAATGATTGAGAACCAGAAAATAAGGCCTGCACAGGTCGTCGGGCCGCTGGGTGAACCGCTGACGCTGGACAGCCTGCCCCCGCGCAACACCACGCGCTGGGTCGTGCGGCGCAAGGCCGAAGTGGTTGCGGCCGTCAATGGCGGCCTGCTGACCGTCGACGAGGCGTGCGAACGCTATGACCTGACGCTGGAGGAGTTCGCCGGCTGGCAACGCGCGGTCGACCGTTCGGGCATGCACGGCCTGCGTGTCACGCGCATCCAATATTACAAGACTCTCTACGAACGGCAGCAGAAATACTGATCGGCCATTCCATGGCATGACGAAAGGGCCGTCCGGCTACAGGAGCCGGGCGGCCCTTTCGATTCATTTGCTTCCGTTCCGCCAGCGTATCGGGAACCGTTTTTCCTTATCCTCGTTCTTTACTCCAGACAGTCGGGGGCACAGGCTGGGAGTAAGGAAATGGGTATCATTCTCTGGTTGGTCGTCGGCGGCATCATTGGCTGGCTCGCGAGCATGGTCATGCGCACCGACGCGCAGCAGGGCATTTTGCTGAATATTGTCGTGGGTATTGTCGGCGCTTTCATCGGCGGTCTGATCTTCAGCGGCGGTTCGATCAATGATGGTTTGACGACCTACAGCTTCCTCGTCTCGCTGGTCGGCGCCATCATATTGCTGGCGATCGTCAATCTCGTGCGTCGCGGATCGGTGCGTTAATCGCTTCTCTCTGTCGAAGGCCCATCAGGCCAGCATCCCAAAAGCCCCGCCCGGCAAGGCGGGGCTTTTTTGGCTATATTCAGCGCCGTCCGGCGAACGCGCGATATATCGCCAAAACGGCTACCGAACCCAATATGGCGGCGATCAGCCCGGCCTGGTCCTCTGTCCGGTAAAAGCCCGCAAGGCGGCCGACGAAACCGGCCAGCAGCGCCCCGGCGATACCCAGCAATATGGTGATGACGCATCCGCCCGGATCGCGCCCGGGCATGATCCAGCGGGCGATGGCGCCGGCGATCAGCCCGATGAAGATCCAGCCCAGAAACATAAGACATCCTCCCATGTGTCCTTTAAGGACGTTGCAGGGCTTTAATCCCGCCATAGCCGTGCCCAATTGTCAAACCAATGCCCGCGAAGGCGGCGGTGGGCCGCGATAATTGGGGCTTGAGCAGGGTGATCTATTTATATAATACAGCATCGAACAGGGGGCGGCGGTGCCCGCCGCATCGAACGGAATGTCTATGAATTACGAAACGCATCTCGCCAGTGATCACGCCTTCGATCCTTCGGGCGACAGCAAGCGGCGGCGACGGTTGATAATTACGGCCAGCGTTGCGGGGATCATTGTGCTTGTCGGCGCTTATGTGGCGATGCGGGTTGGCGGATCGGAAACGGCAACCGCCGGTCCTTCGACGCAGGCGCCGGTGGTGACGGTGATTTCGCCGGGGCAGACCGGCGTCGACCGCGTTGTGACCGCCACGGGATCGCTGGCGGCGCGGGTCGACATGCCCGTAGGCGTCGTGGGCGAAGGCGGCGAAGTGCGCCGGGTTCTGGTTCAGCCGGGCGACTGGGTCGGCGCGGGACAGGTTCTGGCGGTGATCGAACGGTCGGTTCAGTCGGAACAGATCAAGTCGCTCGCCGCGCAGGTTGAGGTCGCTCGCGCCGACGCCAAGCTGGCGCAAGCTCAGCTTGATCGCGCCAAATCGCTGGTCGGGCGCGGATTCATCAGCGCGGCTGACATCGATCAGCGCACGGCGACCCGCGATGCTGCCGTCGCGCGCGTCAACGTCGCCGCGGCGCAACTGGGCGAGCAGCGCGCCCGCACCGGCAGGCTGGACGTGCGCGCGCCGGCCGCCGGGCTGGTGCTGACCCGGGCGGTCGAGCCGGGCCAGGTTGTGGCGGGCGGCACGGGCGTCCTGTTCCGTCTGGCCAAGGGCGGCGAGATGGAAATGCTGGCGCAGGTCAGCGAAGCCGACCTGCAGTCGCTGCGCGTGGGCAACGGCGCGACGGTGACCCCGGTGGGCGGGACCGATAAATTCGCCGGCCGGGTGTGGCAGGTGTCGCCCGTCATCGATCCCCAGACCCGCCTCGGCGTTGTGCGAATCGCCATTCCCTATGACCGGGCGATCCGTCCGGGCGGCTTTGCTGCGGCGACCATCGTCAGCGGATCGGGTCAGGCGCCGGTGTTGCCGGAATCGGCCGTGCAAAGCGACGACAAGGGCAATTACGTCTATATTGTGGGCGCGGGCAACAAGGTCGAGCGGCGCGGCGTGACCGTCGGGCAGGTGTCCGACGCTGGCGTCGCCGTGACGAGCGGCCTTGCCGGTTCTGAAAAGATCGTGGCTTCGGCCGGCGCGTTCCTGGCCCCGGGCCAGGTGGTCAGGCCTGAAAAGGCGCAGGCGCGCTGATCGGCCCCCCGGCCCGGCGCCGGGGCGAAAACAGCTAATGGCCGGCAGGTCTGGCAGAAAGACGCAGTTGATGGACTTTCGCAATATTTCCGCCTGGGCGATCCGCAATCCGGTAACCCCTATCGTGCTGTTCTTCGCCCTGATGATGGCGGGGGTGGTCAGCTTCATGCGGATGGACATCAACAATAATCCCGACATCAGCTTCCCGATGGTCGCCGTGACCGTGTCGCAACCCGGCGCCGCGCCCACGGAACTGGAAACGCAGGTGACCCAGCGGGTCGAGGCAGCCGTTCGCGCGATCAGCGGCGTGGACGAGATCACGTCGATCGCGATGGAGGGTTCCTCGCGGACCAATGTGCAGTTCCAGATCGGCACGCCGGTCGATCGCGCGGTCGCCGACGTCAAGAATGCCATCGACCAGGTCCGCAGCGATCTGCCCGATGGCATTTTGGAGCCGCAGGTCAGCCGGGTCGACATCGATGGCGGTCCCATCGCCTATTTCAGCGCCGAAGCCACCGACATGACGCTGGAGGAACTCTCCTGGTATGTCGACAACACCGTGGCCAAGCGGCTGTTGTCGATATCGGGCATGGCCGCCGTGCGGCGGGGCGGCGGCGTCAGCCGGGAAATCCGCGTCATTCTGGACCCGGCCAAGCTGCAATCCCACGGCATCACCGCCGCGCAGATCAACCAGCAATTGCGTCAGGTGAACCTGAATGCGGCGGGCGGCCGCACCGAAATCGCGGGCGCGGAGCAGGCGATCCGCGTGCTGGGCAACGCCGACAGCGCGCGTTCGCTGGGCGAGACGCAGATCGCCATTTCCGGCGGGCGCGTGGTCAAGCTGGCCGATCTGGCCGAAGTGCGCGACATGTACGCCGAACAGCGCAACCTTTCGCTGATGAACGGGCGGCAGGTGACGAGTTTCGCCATGGAGAAGGCGAAGGGATCGTCAGACGTCACCGTCTCTGACGAGGCGATGAAAATTCTCGACAAGCTGCAGAAGGAAAATCCGAAGGTTCGCTTCAAGCAGTTGTTCAGCAGCGTCGATTACACCAAGGATCAATATCATTCGGCGATGGCCGCCATGATCGAAGGCGCCATCCTGGCCGTCGTCATCGTGTTCCTGTTCCTGCGCGACTGGCGCGCCACGATGATTTCGGCGCTGGCCATTCCGCTGTCGGCCATCCCATCATTCTGGTTCATGGACATGATGGGCTTTACGTTGAACGGCATTTCGCTGTTGGCGCTGAGCCTGGTCGCGGGCGTGCTGGTCGACGACGCGATCGTGGAAATCGAAAATATCGTTCGCCACATGCGCATGGGCAAGACCGCCTATCAGGCGTCGATCGACGCCGCCGACGAAATTGGGCTGGCGGTGCTGGCGACGACCATGGCCATCGTGGCGGTGTTCTTCCCCGTTGCGATGATGCCCGGCATTTCCGGGCAGTTCTTCATCCAGTTCGGCATGACGGTGGTCGTGTCGGTGTTGATGAGCCTTGCCGTGGCGCGCCTCATCACGCCGATGGTCGCCGCCTATTTCCTGAAGGCCCATGGCGAGGAAAGCCATGGCGAGGGATGGCTGATGGACCGTTATATGGCGGTGCTTCGCTGGTCGCTCGACCAGAGCAAGGCCATGGCCCGACGTGCACGCGGCGCGCGCTTCACCGCCCGCTTCCTCGATCATCGCATCTGGACGCTGGGCATCGGCGTGCTGGCGTTCCTGGCGACGATCCTTGCCTTTGCGACGTTGCCGATGACGTTCCAGCCGACGATCAACACCGATTTCAGCCAGGTGAGGATAGAGACGGTGCCGGGCAGCACGCTGCAACAGACCACTGCAATAACCCGGCGCGTGGCCGATATGCTGGCCGCCGACAGCGACGTGGTGGACGCGGCCTTTGCCGACATCAATCCGACCAGTGCCGACATTTATCTGACGCTGAAGAAGGACCGCCCGATGACTTCGGTGGAATGGGAGCGCAAGGTTGCGCCGAAATTCCAGACGGTCGCGGACGCGCGCGTTAATTTTCAGTCCCAGTCCGGCGGCGGTTTTGGCCGTGACATCATCATGATGTTCGGGTCGGACGATCCGGTGACGTTGGAAAGCGTGGCCAACAAGCTTGTCGGCGAAATGCAGGGCATTCCCGAATTGCGGGCGCCGCGCGTGCAGGGCGACATGCAGCGCCCCGAAATCGTCATCAAGCCCCGGCTCGATCTGGCCGCGCGACTGGGCGTGACGACGTCGGCGCTGAGCCAGAGCATCCGTATCGCGACGATCGGCGACATCGACCAGAACAGCGCGAAATTCTCGCTGAGCGACCGCCAGATCCCCATCAGGGTGGCCATCGCCGAGGATAGCCGTCGCGACCTGTCGACCATCGAGAATATGCCGGTGCCGACCGCGAGCGGCGGTTCGGTGCCGCTCAAGGTGGTGGCCGACATCAGCTTTGGCGCAGGGCCGACGCAGATCCGCCGTTACAATCAGATCCGGCGCATCGTCGTCGGCGCCGATCTGGCGCCCGGCATGGTGACCAGCGACGCCATGAAGAAGATCAACGAATTGCCGACGATGAAGGCCGTTTCGGACGGCAAGATCCAGGGCGTTCAGAAACTGAACACCGGCGAGAGCAAGTGGCAGGCGGAAATGTTGATGAATTTCCTCATCGCCGTCGTCTCTGGCGTGATGCTGGTGCTGGCGGTGCTGGTGCTGCTCTACAAGCGGGTGATGCCGCCCTTCGTCAATCTGGGTTCGCTGTTGCTGGCGCCGCTGGGCGGGGCGATCGCGCTGCACATTGCGGGGCAGCCATTGTCCATGCCGGTGTTCATCGGCCTGCTGATGCTGCTGGGCATTGTCGCCAAGAACTCCATCCTGGTCATCGACTTCGCGCTGGAGGAGATGAACAAGGGCGTGCCCAAGTTCGAGGCGATCATCGACGCCGGGCACAAGCGCGCTCAGCCCATCGTGATGACCACGGTGGCCATGGTCGCGGGCATGGTGCCCACCGCCCTGTCGCTGTCGGGCGATGGCGCCTGGCGCGCGCCGATGGGCGTGACGGTGATCGGCGGCCTCATCCTGTCGACGGTGCTGACGCTGGTCATCGTGCCCGCCGTGTTCAGCCTGGCGCTGGGCGTGGAGGAACGGATCGGCCCGGCGCTGCGCCGCCGCCTGCTGACCTATGAAAAGGGTGACGACCGTCGCCACGCCGACGGGCAGACGCAGCCTGCGGAATGAACGCGCGACAGTTGCCCCCTTTCCCTGAACTTTGCCGGGACGTAATCATTGTAACGACATGATTGATCGGCGCGCGAACAGGGGGATGGGCAACGGCTTGGCCGTCCATCCGGCGCGCCGGATGCGGACCGTGGCGACGGCGATGCTGGTGGCGATGGCGTTGATCTTCGCCATCGCCCGGTCGACCGCGCATCTTCACCCGCTCATCGGCTTCGTTCAGGCCTTTGCCGAAGCCGCCATGGTCGGGGGCCTGGCCGACTGGTTCGCGGTGACCGCCCTGTTCCGCCATCCCCTTGGCCTGCCCATTCCGCACACCGCGATCATTCCGCGCAACAAGGACCGAATCGGCGATACGCTCGCCCATTTCGTGCGCGATAATTTCATGACGCCCGCGGTCGTCGCGCGGCGGATGCGCCCGCTGGATGTCGCGGGGACGGTGGGCCGCTTCCTCGCCAGTCCTTCGGGCGGCGACGGACGCCTGCGGCAGGGGGCGTCGCGGCTGGTCGCGGACATGCTGGACGCGCTGGACCAGGAACGGCTGGGCGGCATGGTCAAGGGCGTGATCGGCCAGCGGCTGCGGACGGTCAATCTCGGCCCGCTGCTGGGGCAGGCGATCGAGGCGGCGATGCGCGACGGCCGCCATGCCCCGGTGATGGATGGCATCATCCGCTGGGCCGACAAGACGCTGGAGGCGAACGACCATCTGGTGCGCCAGATGGTGCATGATCGCGCGGGCAAGATCATGCGCTGGACGGGGCTGGACGAAAATCTGGCCAACGCGATCATCGACGGGCTGCGCAAGATGCTGGCGGAAATGGCCGACGATCCCGGCCACAAGCTGCGCCTGAAAGCCGAAGAGGGCATGGCCAAGCTCGCCTTCGACCTGCAATTCGACCTTGAAATGCAGGCGCGGGTGGCGCGGGTGCGCGACGAGATCATCGACAATCCGGCGATGCAACGCTGGCTCGACGGGCTGTGGGAACAGGCGCGCGCGGCCCTGCTCCGCGCGGCGCGCGATCCGGGCGCGGCGATGGCCGGGCGGCTGGGCGAGGCGCTGCGGCAACTGGGCGGGACGTTGCAGGAGGACGCGCGGCTGCGCGTCGTCATCAACCGGTTCGCCCGGCGCGCGGCGGTGGGCGTGACGGCGCGCTATGGCGGGTCGATCGTGACATTGGTCAGCGACACCGTGCGCGGCTGGGACGCGGGCACCGTGACGCGCAGGCTGGAACAGGCGGTCGGCCGCGACCTGCAATATATCCGCATCAACGGGACATTGGTCGGCGGCCTGGTGGGGCTGGCCATTCACGCGGTCGACACGCTGCTTTGAACGCGCGAAGGGCGGGGCGGCGCTTTCTCTACCGGTCCGAAAGTATATGTTGTATCATTGCAGATATGAGATACCATCACTCTGCTTGGGCGAGTCATTCGAACTTGCCGGAAAGAGGAGGGATATCATGGCTTATGCGTGGGAAGGACAATCATCCGCCTATGGCGCGCGGCGATCGCCCGTCGGGCTGGCCGGAACCATCGCGGTTCACGCCCTGTTGCTCGGCGCCTTTCTGCTGCTGCCCAAGGAGATGATAACGCGGCATTTGCCGCCCGGCATCGTGGGTTATCCCGTGCCGCAGGATCCGCCGCCTCCGCCGAACAGCGACACCCCGTCTGATCCGGCCAAGCCCGATACCCGGTCCACGACGACAACCGTCGATCCGATTTTCCCGCCGCCCTTTGACGACAGCGCGCTGCGCCCCGCCGACCCGCCCGTCGGTCCAGTGGGCGATGGCGGGTCAATCGGTTCAGGCGAGGGAACGACGGTACGGGTGCCCGATCCGCCCGCGCCGGTGCTGGTCGAGGCCGCCATCGACCCCCGCCATGCCAGCGCATTCCAGCCCGATTATCCGCCATCGATGATTCGGTTGGAAAAGGAAGGCCATGTGACGGTGCGGGTGTCGATCGGCGTCGACGGCCGGGTGACGGCGGTGGAGCGGCTGTCGGCCAGCGACGACGCCTTCTGGGCGGCGACCGAACGTCAGGCGCTGCGCAAATGGCGGTTCCGGCCGGCTACGCGCGATGGCGCGCCGGTCGCTTCGACAAAGGTTCTGACCGTGCGCTTCCGCCTCGCCGATCTGTAACCCCCGAAAAGAAACCCGGCGGTCCGCTGAAAGCGGTCTGCCCAATGACCCTGAAAAAGAAACCCGGCAGTCCGCTGAAAGCGGTCTGCCGGGTCAGGGGACGGGCTCCGGTGAAACCGGCGCCCCTCGGGTCGCAGCACTTCTATGATCGATTCGATGCGACAGGGTTGTGACGGAGATCACGCCTTTTGCATCCGCAACGGAGCTGACCTATAGGAGGTCCATGGCCATCTTTCCCCGTCCCGTTTCCCCCCGGAGCGCGCTTGGCGACCTGTGGGGCTATTTTCGCCAGCACAGGCCGCATAAATGGCCGCTGCTGGGCCTGTCGGCGGCGATGACCTGGGTCATCGTGTGGGCCTTTGTGGTCGATGCGAACACCAACACCATGCCGACCCGCAACAAGATCATCTATGTCCAGAGCTGGGACGCGAACCGGTCCGACGCGGCGATCATCCTGCAGCAGAAGATCGACCTCGCCAAGCGCGAGGCGGCGTTGCAGAAAAAGCAGAAGGAAATGCAGGGGCTGGCCGATGCCTTCGGCATTGACTGGCGCGAGGAAGAAGCGCGCAACACCGCCCGCCGCAAGCAGGCATTGAAGGCGATCAACGCCCAGCTCGACGACCGGCTGGCCAAGGCCGAGCAGGCCGAGGGCGCGGGCGGAGCCGCCCAGCCCTGAGCGTGACGCCACAACGCCCCGACCCGGTTGCAGACCGCCGTTTCATGGCGGCGGCCATCGCTCTGTCGACGCGCGGGCGCGGTATTTCCACCCCCAATCCCAATGTCGGCTGCCTGGTGGTGCGCGAGCGCCATGTCGTCGGCCGGGGATGGACCCAGCGCGGCGGCCGCCCCCATGCGGAGGCGCGCGCGCTGGAAGAGGCGATGGAGCGGGCGCGGGGCGCGACGCTCTATGTCACGCTGGAACCCTGTTTCCACCTGTCGCCGCGCGGGCCGCGCTGCGCCGACCTGATTGCGCGGGCGGGAATAGGGCGGGTGGTGATCGCCCTGCGCGATCCCGATCCGCGCACCGACGGGCAGGGCGCGGCCTGGCTGCGCGATCAGGGGATCGCCGTCGACATGGGGTTGATGGCGGAGGAGGCCGCCGCCGCCATGGCGGGATTTGTGCTGCGCCAGACGCTGGGGCGACCGCATGTTACGCTGAAACTGGGGTTGTCGCTCGACGGGCGGATCGCGCTGGCGTCGGGCGAGAGCCGCTGGATCACCGGGGAACGGGCGCGCGCCCATGCCCATATGGAGCGGGCGCGGGCGGACGCGATACTGGTGGGCGGCGGCACGTTGCGCGCCGACGCGCCGCGCCTCGACGTGCGGCTAGCGGGGCTTGACGATCGATCCCCGCGCCGCATCCTGCTGACGCGCGGGGCCGCGCCGCCGGGATGGGACGCCATCGCCGCGCCGCAGGACATTGTCGCGCTGGACCGGGTCGACCATCTGCTGGTCGAGGGCGGGGCGGCGGCCGCGGCGGCTTTCCTGCGCGCCGATCTGATCGACCGGCTGCTGCTCTATCGCGCGCCCATCGTCATCGGCGCCGGGCTGGCCGGGATCGGGGACATCGGCCTTGCCGATCTGGCGCAGGCCCATGGCCGCTGGCGATTGTCGGATGAGCGCCATCTGGGCGTCGACCGGCTGGAGGTTTACGAGCGGGTTCGCAGCGCCTAGGGATGGATCGACATTCAGCTCTGGCGGCCTGCAAATGGCGCCTCTCTGCGCTTCCGGTGCTCACGGACCATTAGTCCGCTGCGCTCCGGGTCGCGACAAGACGCCATTTTCGGCTCGCCATCTTCTGAATGTCGACCCACCCCAAGCGGGGTCATCCAGCATCAGGACCGTCATTACCCATGTTCACCGGCATCATCACCGACATCGGCGCTATCAGGACGGCGGAGCAGCGGGGCGACCTGCGTCTCGTCATTGGCTGCGGCTATGATATGGACAGCGTCGCCATCGGCGCGTCGATCGCCTGTTCGGGCACCTGCCTGACCGTGGTGGAAAAGGGCGACGACTGGTTTGCGGTCGACCTGTCGGCGGAAACCGTGGCGCGCACCGCGCCGGGCCTGTGGGCGCAGGGCGGGCGGCTGAACCTGGAACGCGCGCTCAAGGTCGGCGATGAACTGGGCGGGCATATCGTGACCGGCCATGTCGACGGCGTGGGCGCTCTGGTGTCGGCCGCGGCCGAAGGCGATTCGATCCGGCTGACCATTGCCGCGCCCGCAGCGCTGGCGGGCGCGCTGGCGACCAAGGGGTCGATCACTGTGGACGGCATTTCGCTGACGGTGAACAGCGTCGAGGATCAGCCCGACGGGACGGTGCATTTCGGGCTGAACATCATTCCGCACACCGCGCAGGTGACGACGCTGGACCGGCTGGACGCCGGCCGCGCCTTCAACCTGGAGATCGATGTGCTGGCGCGCTATCTGGACCGGATGCAGAGCCTTCGCAATCGCACAATGTGATTGGCTCTTGATATTATCACATTGAGATGTGATATCCACTCCATTCCGTCGGGAAGAGGAGTCGTCCCCATGTCGTCCAGTCTGATCGAAACCGTCCGCGCCCTGGTGCATGAAGGGGGCATGTCGCGCTCTGGCCTGGCGCGCGCCGCCGGGCTGCACGCCAATTCGCTGCGCAAGCTGGGCGAGGATGACTGGAATCCTACCGCCGACACGCTGGGCAAGCTTGAATCCTATCTGATCCGGCGCGAGGGCGGCACGGCGCTCGCCAGCCCGGAAGAAATCATCAACGAAGCGCGCAACGGCCGCATGTTCATCCTGGTCGACGACGAGGATCGGGAGAATGAAGGCGATCTGGTCATCCCCGCGCAGATGGCGACGCCTGATGCGATCAATTTCATGGCGACCCATGGCCGCGGCCTCATCTGTCTGGCGCTGACCAAGGCGCGGGTCGATGAACTGGGCCTCGACCTGATGAGCCGCCACAACGGCACCCGCCACGAAACCGCCTTCACCGTGTCGATCGAGGCGCGCGAGGGCGTGACCACCGGCATTTCCGCCGCCGACCGTGCGCGGACCATTTCTGTGGCCATTGACGGTTCGAAGAGCAAGGGCGACATTGTGACGCCGGGCCATGTCTTTCCGCTGGTGGCCAAGGATGGCGGCGTGCTGGTGCGCACCGGCCATACCGAAGCGGCGGTCGACGTCGCCAGGCTGGCGGGGCTCAACCCGTCGGGCGTCATTTGCGAAGTGATGAAGGATGACGGGACCATGGCGCGTCTCGACGACCTCATCCCCTTTGCCGCCAGGCACAAGATGAAGATCGGCACGATCCGCGACCTGATCGCCTATCGCCGTCGTCACGACCATATGGTGGAACGCCGCGCGGAGACCAGCTTCACGAGCCGCTGGGGCGGGGAATGGAAGGCGATCAGCTTTTACAACAAGGCGACCCAGACCGAGCAACTGGTGTTGCAGAAGGGGCATGTCGATCCCGACAAGCCGTCACTGGTGCGGATGCACCAGATGACGCCGCTGACCGATACGTTCGGCCAGCAGGGGCCGCGCACGGGCATGCTGGCCCGCTGCATGGAGATTATCGGCGAGGAAGGCGCGGGCATCATCGTCGTCCTGCGCGGGGACGAGCCGGACATGCTGACGCGGATGCTGCAGCAGCATGCCGGGGTCGTTCAGGGCGATATGGACGAGCTGCGCAACTATGGCGCGGGCGCGCAGATATTGGCGGAACTGGGCGTGCATGACATGGTACTGCTGACCAACAGCCACCACAGCCTGATCGCGCTTGACGGCTATGACCTGTCCGTGGTTGGGCATCGCCCGATCGAACTTTAAAGGCAAAGGCTGGCCCATCATGGCGAAAATCCTGATTGTCGAGGCGCGCTTCTACGACCATCTCAACGACCTGCTGATCGAGGGCGCGGCCGCCGCGCTGGAGGAGGCGGGGCATAAATATGAGGTGGCGACGGTGCCCGGCGCGCTCGAAATCCCCGGCGCCATCGCGCTGGCGGCGGAGAGCGGCCGCTATGACGGCTTTGTCGCCATCGGCGTGGTGATCCGCGGCGAAACCTATCATTTCGAAGTGGTGTCGAACGAGAGCGCGCGCGGGTTGATGGCGCTTTCCATGGATGCGATTCCCATCGGCAACGGCATTTTGACGGTCGAGAATGAAGCCCAGGCGCTGACCCGCGCCCGGCGGACCGAAAAGGACAAGGGCGGCGAGGCGGCGAAGGCGGCCATCGCCATGCTGGCGCTGCGCGAGCGTTTCGGCGCCTGAGCGGCGTTCGCCGGGGCGCCTCAATCGTTGCAATGATTTGAAAAGCCACGGAAAAAGCCGCCCGGACGAAAACCCGTCCGGGCGGTGAAGTGGGTCCGGTCGGCCCGCCCCGCGGCGCCGGGTCCGGTTGATGTTATCGTCCGACGGAGCCGGGCGAAATCGCTGCGACGGGCGGGAAAACTCCCGATGCGGCGATTTGAAGGTACATAACAAAAACTTACGAACCGGCCCCGCCACAATGTGACGGTATGGGTTCGCGCCCGGTTGTCCGTGGCACTTTTGTTGTTCCTGCGTTCACGCCCCCGGCGCCGAACGCTCCATTTTATCGGGGTAATGGACTCCCCGTCCCTTGCAAGGCGTCCAACACCGCGCGCAACCCTGACGCTGAATGCGGATCGGACGGGCAGGGGCGTAACAGAGGGCGTGGGCTGTAGGACAGGGGAATTTTTGGGGGCTTGTGGCGCTGGGGGAATGACGGGGAATTGCGGTTCCAGAATCACGGCGCTGGTTTACGCAGTTGAGCCATTCCTCGCCTTTGGCCCCCGTTTTTGCGGCTTGAGCGTTCTGCCGGTTTTCGCTTCCAGCCTTTCTATCCATTCGTCGCTGCCCAGTGGCCTGCCTGTTGTTTCCGACATGCGCAGCGCCGTCCATGCCGCTTCGTCGGCGCGCGGAGCATCCAGAAAGCCGGCAAACGGGCCATAGCGTTCGAGCAGGGGCGCAACTGTCACCAGCGCGTCATCTTCGCCCGCCAGATGCGCCGCCACGCTCGACCAGCGCCAATCCTGCGCCTTGTCCACGAGCCTTGCCCGCACAGGGTTGAGCGAGACATAGCGCGCCGCCGCCGCCAGATGCGCCTCATCCATCACGACGGCGCCAAAGCGGCACTGCCACAAATGCCCCGTCCAGCGATGACGCGCATTGATATAACCGGTGTACCGGCGGTGCGCATCGGCAAAGGTCCGGCGCAGTCCGTCTTCATCCGAAGGCGCGATGATGATGTGCACATGATTGGGCATCAGGCAATAGGCCCAGATTTCAGCACCCGCCCGATCCGCCGCTTGCGCCAGCAAATCGCGATACAGGGCATAATCGCCGTCCTCGAAAAATGTCTGCTGACGCCGGTTGCCACGCTGGGTGACATGATAGGGCAAACCGGGAATCACGAGGCGAGGGAGGCGAGCCATGCTGTTTGATTGACATATTTTGTGTATTTAGTAAACTGGCACCGTAATTTCATGGCACCGTAATTTCACCTATTTAGTAAACTGGCATGTCTGGACGGCGCCCTGCGATCAAGGGTGAAGTTGTGGTGAAGTAACGGTATCGGGGTGCGGTCATGTCTTCGGCCTGTTTG
>NZ_JACIEB010000005.1:0-115000 GCF_014196635.1 Sphingobium fontiphilum
GCAAGCAGGTCAGGAACGGAATGCTGTCACCTCTCGAGTTCGAACGGCAGCAGATTTTGAAAGCGGAAGGCGTCTAGAAAACTAGGGGCTACTCAGTGTAGCAAAGCGGAACAAACGCCGCACTGGAAGCCTTGAAGGTTTTTTGTCGCCTGGGAGCGATCGTTTGCTTTCGTTTCCAAGCGGTTCAGAGCTCAACCGAGCAAGTGATTGGTTTTGGGATGGGCCATCTTGATGCTGACGGACCGATTATATGGCGCACTGTTTCCGGCCTGCTCATGGACGCACGAATAGCGGGTTTTGGCAACGGCAGCCGTTCGGGCACGGGTTAGGAACGTCTTGAGTTGGTCGGCAGCCGCCGGCTCGGCCAGACGAGCAGAGCCGCCAACAGAGTCGCCATTAGCTGCGCCGAATCTGGTCTTCAGAACCGGCCGTTCATTAAGTATTATTGCATAGTCACTGTATGAGCGTAGACTGGGATGTCTAGCACCAGCCTCGTCGGCTACTTCCTCGGGGAATTCAGCTCGTCGCGTTGCCTATCCTTGACGCGCTACGCGGGCCCACGCGACCCTCCCGCGAAAGCGTTCGTGCTGGGGTCGCGAAGAGACATTCAGGTTCCGGGAGGCCGACACAGATAGCCATGCTTCGCGACCAGGACTACGCTGTCATGACAAAGCCGATTGCTAAATAGTGTTCGTTGCGATTACCAAGCACGAGATGGATCAATTTCGGGCTGCAACACCTTACGCCTGGGCCAAGCTCGATGAAACCGGTGCTCTCCCGTTATCCGATCATGGGGCGGACGTCGGCGCGACGCTGGGTGCCCTGCTAGAACAACCGCACTGGATCGCGCTTCTCGAACATGCGGCGCAGCGCCCGCTTTCGCCGCTCGATCTGGAACGACTGCGTGTGCTGGCCTATCTGCATGATCTTGGAAAAGCCAACCGGGGGTTCTGGGCCCGTCAGTTCGCCGGATCGCCCATTGTGGGACACACTAACGAAACGGGTGCGTTGTTCTTTTCCCGCCTTGCTCGTGAGCCCGCTGTCGTCCCGCTCAATGCGCTGATCGACGATTGGGGGTGCTGGGAGCATTTCGTGGCGGTGATGGCGCACCACGGCACGCCCTTGCGCATCTATACTTCGGAAACGAAAAATCTCGAACCGGGCAATCGGTCCCAAAACTGGCAAGCCGATGCGCATTATGACCCAATGGCGCAGCTAGCTGCGCTTATGGGCGACGTCGGGCAGCGGTTTCCGGCAGCGTTCGGGCCGGGACGGCACCTGCCCGACAATCCCGCCTTCGTCGCGCTGCTGGGTGGGATGGTGACGCTGACCGACTGGCTCGGCTCGGACCCCACCTTGTTCCCCGTTGGCGAGCCGCATCTGGAAATGCGGGAACGCCTGCGCGCGGTCTCGGCACCGGCGGCGATCCACTCACGCGGGCTGGCTCACGAATCAATCGTGGTTCGCAATTTCCACGAAGCATTCGGCTTTGGACCGCGCGGCGCACAAGCGGAGGCGAGCGATCCGGCGCTGGGGCGCATCGCCCTGCTGGAAGCGGAGACAGGTTCCGGCAAGACAGAGGCCGCGATCTGGCGCTGGCTGGCCCTGCGCGAGGCGGGAGCCGTCGACGGCCTCTACTTTGCCTTACCCACCCGCGCGGCGGCGGTACAGTTGCACGGCCGAATCAACGCGGTGCTCGAACGATTGACTGGCGGCGCCGTCAACGCCGTTCTTGCCGTTCCTGGCTATATCCGCTCAGGCAGGGATGAGGCGGACCGTGTGCGCGACGATGAGGAGCGCTTGCTGCCCGGCTTCGATGTCGTCTGGCCGGATGGACAGGCGAACGACGGACGTTGGGCCGCCGAACATCCGAAGCGCTTCCTTGCCGCGCGCGTGGCGGTGGGAACGATCGATCAGGCGCTCATGGCTGGCCTGCAATTGCGCCACGCGCACTTCAGGGCGACGATGCTGGCCCGCAGCCTGCTGGTTGTCGATGAAGTGCACAGTTCCGATCATTTCATGGGCGAGGTGCTGCGCGCGGTCTTGCGCAATCACACCACGCTCGGCGGTCACGCCTTGCTGCTTTCCGCGACGCTCACCGCCGAGATGCGCGCAAGATTGCTCGATCCGTTCGCCCCCGCGCTCGAATTTCCTGCGCTCGATGAAGCAGTGGCGACGCCTTATCCCGCGCTTTCGGGATCCCACGCCCCGCCCCGCCCAGTCGGAAGCGATAAGAGGCGGGAAAAGCCTGTAAAGCTGACGCTGCTCGGCGCGATCGACGATCCCCAAGGAATCGCGGCACGGGCGGTCGAGGCAGCGCGAAAGGGAGCCTCGGTACTGATCGTGCGCAACAGCGTGAATGGCGCTGTCGCGGTCGCGCAAGCTGTGGAAGCGCTGGCTCCCGAACTAGCATTTCGGGCCGGGCACGTCGCCACGCTTCACCACAGCCGCTTCGCCCCCGATGATCGGCGGCTGCTGGATGCGGCAGTGGAAACGGCGTTCGGCAAGGGACGCAGCGCGCAGGGTCGCATCTTGTGCGGCACCCAGACGCTCGAACAAAGCCTCGACATCGACGCTGACTTGCTGCTGACCGACCTTGCCCCGATGGATGTGCTGTTGCAGCGGATTGGCCGCCTGCATCGGCATGACCGGCATGACCGGGGTACGTTCCTGAACGCTGAAGCCATCGTCCTCGCCCCAAAAGAGCGCGATCTTTCCCTATATCTCGGCCGAGTGCGCGATCGACACGGGCTTGGCCCCATGGCCGATGGTGGTGGCGTCTATCCCGACATGCTGGCGATCGAGGCCACATGGCGGCTGATCGAAACCAATTCCGAAATCGCCATCCCAGCAGACAATCGCCGCCTTGTGGAAGAGGCGCTTCATCCGGATCGGGCCGATGCGCTCCAGCAGGAACTGGGTACCGACTGGATGAACCACCTTGCCCAGCAACAGGGTATCGCCATAGCAGACCGACAAACCGCTCAAGCTGCAGCGCTGGACGTGCGGATACCATTCAGTGAGCTAGTCTTCCCCAAGGACATGGCAATCGCGACTAGGCTTGGCGCGCGGGACAGGCTGGCTATGTTCGATTCGCCGGTGCCAGGGCCGTTTGGGACGCAAGTCGAGCGCTTGACCGTACCCGATTGGATGGCTCGGGGCATTTCGACGGAGGCGGTCCCAGAAGTTTTGATATCCGGCGACGTCTTGCGCTTTGCTTGGGATGACGCCAGCTTCATCTATGACCGCTTCGGTTTGCGGCGAAGCACATGATGCGGGCCAGAGCGGAGCCTGCATGCCAGACTCCGCTCTGGCCTTTTCATGATGAGCATGCCATTAGCAACATGGCACAATTCTCCTTTCTCCCTAGGCTGGGAAACGAGGCTGTGTCGCACAGGCGGCGCCGTCAGCGCCCCTCGACTGAGTGGGATCACACTCCCACTCAGTCGAGATATCGAAAGCAACGCGGCAGATCAAGAAGAAAGATCACAACAAAGTCCGACTTCAATAAAAGGTTGTATTGACAATTGACCTCCTTGCGCTACCACTGCTCCGCATTCCACGTCTTTGCGTGGATAGCCCCCTTTTAATTGAAGTCGGCCTTTGGGGGATTAAGGTTCCCCCGCACTCGCGGGGATAGTGATGGTGGAGAAAGCATGCTTCGCTGGATCGGGCCAAGAATGGAGGAACAAGGCGATCTGTTCGCCTTGTTCGCTGCGCTTTCGCGGAGCGAAGTGGAGAGCTTTCCCGCGCTGCGTCCGCATCAGCGGCAGGCATGGCATTCATTTCTGGTGCAATGCGCGGCGATGGCGCTCATCCGAGCGGGGCAAGCCTCCTTGCCAGCCGACCCGGCGGCATGGCGCGCGTTGCTGATCGGCCTGACCCCTGAGTGGCCGGAAGGCGAGGCGTGGGAACTGGTGAGCCAGGACTGGCTGAAGCCCGCCCTGCTCCAGCCCCCGCTCGAAACGGCTGAAGATCGCAAGGATTTCAAGACGACCATCGAAACCGCCGATGAACTCGACATGCTCGTCACCTCGCGCAACCACGATGTGAAGGCGGCGCGGATCAGCGCCGGGCGCGATGACGACTGGCTGTTCGCGCTGGTCACTTTGCAAACGATGGAGGGCTTTCTCGGCGCGGGCAATTACGGCATTTCGCGCATGAACGGAGGCTTTGCCAACAGGATGGCCTTGGGCATCCAACCTGCGGGCAACCTCTCCGCCGCTTTCGCACGCGATGTGAAGAGGCTGGTCGAGGTTGCGGCAAGCAACGCCCGGTCGGGCAAGGGAATCGCCGTGCTCTGGGCCATGCCGTGGGACGGGACGCGACAGTTGTCATTTGCGCAGCTCGATCCCCTGTACGTCGATATCTGCCGCCGGGTGCGCCTGAAACGCGACGCGGACGGCGCGCTTTGCGCGATGACGGCGGGTTCGAAAGTAACGCGCGTGGCAGCGGCGGGGCTGAACGGCAATACCGGCGATCCGTGGGCGCCGATCCGCTTGTCGGACAACGCCAGCATCTCTGCTTCGCCTGGCACATTCGGCTACCGCAAATTCACGGAATTGCTCGACCGGGCAAAAACCGGACGGCCCTTGCTCTCCCTCCCCACTGAAAGCGACGCTGCCGAAGGGCTGGCCATCTTTGCCACCGCTCTGGTGCGCGGACAGGGCAAGACCGAGGGCCTTCATCGCCGCGTTATCCCGGTTTCCCGGTCCCGAAAGGGAGGGCGTCTTGGCGATGCGTTTCTCGACCGCATGGGGCAGGTGGCCCAGGTTCGTGCGGTCGAAGCGGGAGAAGTCCGCAAGCGGCTGCGGATGGCGACAATGTCGCTGATGCAGGGTGGTCCGACATCGCTGAGGCTGGACGACGATTCCAGTGCGCGCAAGTGCGAGACGTGGCTGCAATCCTTTGAGCTTGGCGTTGATCGCGTCTTTTTCGATCCGGCTTTCTGGGACGAATTCGAAGAGGCGGAAGGCAATCACCGTCTTGTCTGGCGCACCATGCTGACTGGTCTTGCCAACGACGTTTTCGAACAGGCCGCCGAAGCCGCGCCGCGCACCGACGTTCGCCGGGTCCGCGCCCAAGCGATTGCTCGCAACATGCTGGACGCCACACTGGCGGCCTATATCAGGGAGGTTCGCTGATGGACGTTGACGGCCACGAAGGCGGCGCCACGCCAAAAGACCCCGTCGCATCCATCGGCGGCCAGCTGCCGCACCTTTCCACCGGCAACCGTGCCGCGTTGCGCCGCATATTCCTGACCAGATCCGCCGACGCGGACGGTGTAGTCATGGGTCTGCTCAGCGCGGCTGAGGTCCCCGAGGCCGAATGGCGCGGGCCCGCATCGTTGAAGCGATGGCGGCTGATCGCGCATGTCGCAGCAACCTTGTCGGGCACGGCGGGCGTGAATCCCCATTCGCCCATGCGTCCGCTGGGGCAAGCGCTCCAAGCCGCCGGTTTCTCCGAAAACCGGCTGATGCGGCTTACCACCGCCCGTGGCCCTGCGCTCATCGATCAAATCGTTCACGCCGCGCGGTATCTGGCGCAGGCCGGGCAAGTGCAGATCGATCTGCGCACCGTCCGCGCGCTTGTCAGTGACCGCGCGGATATTGCCGAGGATGCGCGCCTGCGCATCGCTCGCGACTACTATTCGGCTGCCTACAAAGCCAAGGAGAAGCCATGACACCGCGGTTCTTACAGATCCACTTCCTCAGCGCATGGCCGGGCGCACTGCTCAACCGTGACGATGCGGGGCTCGCCAAGCGCCTGCCGTTCGGCCCGGCAACCCGCACGCGAATTTCCTCGCAGTGCCTCAAGCGGCACTGGCGCATGGCTGACGATCCGCGAGGGCTTCACGCGCTAGCGATGGAAAACGGCGTCGCAGGCGAACGCAGCAAAGTCGCCATCGAGCGGCTGGTCACAGGGCCACTGCGCGACAAGTTCGCGACCGATCTTGTCGATGCGGTAGAGGCTGAATTCATCGCGAAATACTACGGCAAGAAGGCGATCGACCCCAAGCAGCGGCAGGCGCTGCTGTTTGGGCAGCCGGAAGTGTCATTCCTGCGTGACGAAGCCGAAAGAATACTGGCCGAAAGCACGACCGCAAAGGAAGCCGCCGCCGCCGCGCAGGCCTTTGCGAAGGAGCAGCGGGCCAATCTTTCCGCGCTCGGCGATCAAGTCGCGCTGGCGCCGGGGCTTGAGGCCGCCCTGTTCGGTCGGATGATGACGTCCGATGTGCGCGCCAACACCGATGCGGCCATTCACGTCGCCCACGCCTTCACCGTCCACGACGAACAGCCCGAACTTGATTACTTCACCGTGGTTGACGATTTGCGGAGCCGCGAGGACGATGGTGATTCCGGCGCCGCCGGCGTGTTCGACACCGAACTCACCTCCGGGCTTTATTACGGCTACGTCGTAGTCGACGTGCCGCAGCTGGTTTCCAACCTGACTGGCTGCCACCGCAAGCATTGGGACAGCGAAGAAGACCGCGAATTGGCCGCCCGCGTGGTCGAGAACCTCGTTTGGCTGATCGCGGAAATTTCGCCGGGAGCCAAGAAGGGCTCAACCGCGCCATACAGCCGCGCCGAATTCATCCTGATCGAGGCTGGAGAACGTCAACCGCGCACACTGGCCAACGCCTTCCGAGAGCCGGTGTCACTGGCGTCGCACCACAACGAAAGCCTGGGACGTCGCAGCGCCGATGCGCTTGCCCGCCACCTTGCCGATCTCGATGAAACATACGCCACGGGCGAGGTGCGCAGGCAGATGGCGTTGCCCGACATGGCCTTGGGTGGGGTCGAGCGCCAGCCTCTCGCTGCCATCGCAAGCTGGGCCGGCGGACTGGTGCGGGATGCCCGCTGCTGATGTCCGCACATCTCGTCCTGCGACTTGAAGCGCCGCTGATGAGCTTTGGCGGCGACATGGTCGATGCCTTCGGCGTCGTGCGCGATTTTCCGTCGCGATCCATGATCACCGGCCTTATCGCCAATGCGCTGGGCTGGGACCGTGCGGAGGCGGATCGACATGAGGCGCTGCAGGCGCGCCTCGTCATGGGATCGGTCCGCCTTCGCGAAGGGCGCCGGGTGCGGGATTTTCAGACTGCGCAACTCGGGGCTGCGGACAAGGGCTGGACAACTCGGGGCAGGCCCGAAGGACGGTCAGGCGGGGCGGGAACTTACAACTCGCCTCACATCCGCTATCGCGATGCCGATGCCGATGCACTGGTTCTTGTCGTCCTCCGCCTCGGTCCGGCAGACGGCGCGCCCGATTTGGGCACCGTTGCTGCGGCGCTGAACATGCCGGAACGACCTCTTTTCATCGGCCGTAAGCCGTTCCTGCCATCCACCCCCGTCGTTGCCGGACACGTCGAGGCCGAAACCGTGCTAGATGCCTTGCGCGCCGTGGTCGCGCGCTTCGCCCCCGCTCCGACCGGAAGCTACGCTGCGCAGTGGCCCATCGGCGAAGGCAACGCGGAGCAGGCGCGGATCGAGGAGTTGACCGACGGGCGCAGCTGGCCTTCGGGCGTCCATGCCGGTCTGCGCCGCACGATGAATGCCCGGATCAGCGGAGAAGTCGCATGAGCGGGCTGCACCTCGTCCGCATCGCGCTCGATCGCCCGGCGCTGATGGCTTTCGCCGTCGCCCGCCACCGGTCCGACGATGATTTGGGATACGCGCTACACCTGGCGTTGCGGCTGCGCTTTGGCGATGCCGCGCCGCAGCCGTTTCGCCTGGAAGAGCCGCCGGGGCGCGCGCCGTTCTTGATCGGCTATACTGCAAACGGTGTTGCGCTTAACGCAGCCCACGCGCTCCCGCCGGTGGATGCAGCGTTGGAGGCGATCTTTCCCTCGGCTCCCGAATGCCGCCCGATGCCCGAATTGTGGCAGCCGGGCGCACGGTTCCGCTTCAAGGTCCGCGTCCGGCCGGTGGTGCGTTACGGCACCCGCATCCGCGCGGAGCGTGCGAGATCGACGACGGCTCTATTGCCGAAAGCGGGAGAGGTGGATGCCTTCGTTGCTGCCTGTAGCAAAGCCGACCCCAGCACACCGCTCGACCGCAAAACAGTCTATCGCGACTGGCTGAAGCGTCGCTTTTCGCCCGCAGCCCTCCTGGAAGACGCGCGGATTGAGCGGATGCAGCGGGTCCGCACCCGCCGATCGCGCCACGACGGGAACGGTACGCGCCTCACGGAATCTTATGAAGTTGTCTTTGTCGGCACACTGGAAGTTGCCGATCCCGGAAGGTTCGCCGATCTTCTTGCGCGCGGCGTCGGCCGACATGGCGCATTCGGCTTCGGAATGCTGACGCTTGCCCCGCCAGGCCCCCAAAGCGTAGTGAAAGCGGGCTGATGCTGCACGGCCGTCTCGGTCTGGAAAAGGCGCGAATTCCGCACGCCGACCGGCACGGCCTTGTCTGGCTAGATCGCGGGCGTCTGGAAGTGGAAGACGGGTGCCTGCGCTTCGTGACTGCGGGTGGCGGCGATCTTGCGCCCGGCGACTACCAGATACCGCATCAGTCCATCTCCATTGTACTGCTCGGCCCCGGATCCAGTGTGACCCACGATGCCTTGCGGCTTCTCGCACGTCATGGCTGCGCGCTTGCGGCGATCGGCACGGGGGCGGTGAGGTTCTACACGGCGCCCCCGCTGATGCCAGACACTTCTGCCATCGCCCGCAACCAGGTGCGCCTGTGGAGCAGCCCACAAAAGCGCATGGACGTGGCGCGCGCAATGTACGCGCTGCGTTTCGGCGAAATCGTGCGCACGCGCGACATCGAAGTGTTGCGCGGGCAGGAAGGCGCACGCATCAAGCGTGCCTATGTTCTGGCCGCCGAACGCCATGGCATCCGCTGGTCCGGCCGCAATTATGATCGCGCCAGCCCGGAAGCGGGCGACCTTGCCAATCAGGCCATCAACCACGCCGGCTCAGCCATGACCGCCGCCGCCAGCGTGGCGGTGGCGTCGGTGGGCGCCATCCCGCAGCTGGGCTTCGTGCATGAGGATAGCGGCCAGTCATTCGTGCTGGACATCGCCGACCTCTATCGACACGATGTGCTACTCGATATCGCATTCGGCGCGGTGAAAACCGCGAAAGGCGAGCCGATAGAGCGCGTCGTGCGTCGCCACGCGGCACAGTTGTTCCGTCAGCGGGAAGTCATTTCCGGCATGATCGACAGGATCAAGCAGCTGCTCGCGCCTGACGCTCAGGCCGATTGACGGTCCGATCGAAAGCCATGCCCCTTGTCGTCGTCATTACCCGCGATGTCGAAAGCCGGTACAGGGGCTTTCTCGGCTCGGCTATGCTGGAACTGGCCCCCGGAGTATATGCGCAACCGCGCATGTCGGCAGGCGTGCGCACGCGCATTGCGGACGTCCTGTCCGACTGGCACGGCCGCCTGCAACGCGGCAGTATCGTGATGTGCTGGGCCGAACCGAAAGCGCACGGCGGTCTCGGCCTGCAAACTTGGGGAACCCCGCCCCGGGACATCGTGACACACGATGCCATGCTGTTGGTGCGCCGCGCTTGCCAAAGCCCGAGAAACGGTGAAGATGCGAGGCAAACCGATCTTTCCAAGTGTTAATAATGCGTTAGAATGCAGAGGTTCCCCCGCACCCGCGGGGATAGTCCCAGGACGAAGGTTTCGCTGTCCTCGCCCACGGTGGTTCCCCCGCACCCGCGGGGATAGTCCCACCATAAGCCGGTCTATCTCACCGCGTTCCACGGTTCCCCCGCACCCGCGGGGATAGTCCCTCGATGGCTGATTTCTCCTGCCGGAAAACGCCGGTTCCCCCGCACCCGCGGGGATAGTCCCCAGTCAGGCATCGGGCGTTCCTTCGGTCGGTAGGTTCCCCCGCACCCGCGGGGATAGTCCCATAAGGGCATGTCATATGTGCCCGAACATCACGGTTCCCCCGCACCCGCGGGGATAGTCCCCGCTTCACGCTCAGCATCACTGTCTAAGGAGCGGTTCCCCCGCACCCGCGGGGATAGTCCCGCCATCGGCACGGGGATCAGCGCGGCAAGCACGGTTCCCCCGCACCCGCGGGGATAGTCCCGCCCTGACCGTCGCTGGCGCGTTGATTTTGGAGGTTCCCCCGCACCCGCGGGGATAGTCCCAACGGCGTCGTCGCTGTCGATCATCGCGCCTAGGTTCCCCCGCACCCGCGGGGATAGTCCCCTGCCCGAACGATTCTTCGGCGGTGACCGGCAGGTTCCCCCGCACCCGCGGGGATAGTCCCGCCCGATCAGGCGGCGCAGCTCGCCGCATACGGGTTCCCCCGCACCCGCGGGGATAGTCCCGCCCTCACTGATTTGAACGGCGCACCATAGACGGTTCCCCCGCACCCGCGGGGATAGTCCCTGGAAGGATGGCGGCGCGCGCCCCAGGGCCATGGTTCCCCCGCACCCGCGGGGATAGTCCCTTGCGCAATTGGCTTTTGGAAAGCCATTCGCAGGTTCCCCCGCACCCGCGGGGATAGTCCCCACCTCGACCGTATTCTGTTCCTCGTTGAAGGGTTCCCCCGCACCCGCGGGGATAGTCCCCCCCGAAGCCCGCGCGCTGCTGACCGATTGCGGGTTCCCCCGCACCCGCGGGGATAGTCCCGCCAAGGCGCGCGATTTCCGCAGCCAGACCGAGGTTCCCCCGCACCCGCGGGGATAGTCCCGATATTCGCAATGAGCTTGATGTTGTGGATGAGGTTCCCCCGCACCCGCGGGGATAGTCCCTGCGGCCATGGCTCGATGACAAGGAAGTGCAGGGTTCCCCCGCACCCGCGGGGATAGTCCCTCATCCGTATCGGCGTGATCGCCTCGGTCGATGGTTCCCCCGCACCCGCGGGGATAGTCCCCCAACCCGCTGTTCGATGATGATCTGGGCTTTGGTTCCCCCGCACCCGCGGGGATAGTCCGCATTCCAGCATCGCCCAGTAGCGATAATGGACGGTTCCCCCGCACCCGCGGGGATAGTCCCTGGGATCCAGAAAGCATCTGCGGAACACTGGGGGTTCCCCCGCACCCGCGGGGATAGTCCCTGATCAGCAAGGGGCTGGCCGAACGGGGCATCGGTTCCCCCGCACCCGCGGGGATAGTCCCCAATGCTGGATCGTCGCGGCGTCTGGCGTTGTGGTTCCCCCGCACCCGCGGGGATAGTCCCAAGGCCACGCTCTACGCCGCGCATTTCCTCGGGGTTCCCCCGCACCCGCGGGGATAGTCCCCTGTTTGTTGATGGCGTCGCCCTGTTCGACCCGGTTCCCCCGCACCCGCGGGGATAGTCCCTATGCCCAGGCGCAGGCGCAGGCCGCTGCTGAGGTTCCCCCGCACCCGCGGGGATAGTCCCCCGATCGTCGAACTCATCAACACGATCGAATTGGTTCCCCCGCACCCGCGGGGATAGTCCCTCGCGCTGGGCTTCCTCACGCGGCGACAGAACGGTTCCCCCGCACCCGCGGGGATAGTCCCAACTTATCCACTGACCGACAGCGACGTGGCCGGGTTCCCCCGCACCCGCGGGGATAGTCCCGCTTGCCAGACCGGCCGTGGCTTCTCCAGTTCGGTTCCCCCGCACCCGCGGGGATAGTCCCCCCATGCCGGGCCGCGTCAGCGTGTCCGAAGGGGTTCCCCCGCACCCGCGGGGATAGTCCCCTGGGTGCCATGGCGTCAGTCGCGGCGGCGACGGTTCCCCCGCACCCGCGGGGATAGTCCCAAGCAGGCGGAAATCAACATCCAGCCCGGCGAGGTTCCCCCGCACCCGCGGGGATAGTCCCTTGACCTTGTCGCGGAAGATGTTCTCAGCGGAGGTTCCCCCGCACCCGCGGGGATAGTCCCATCGCGGGCCAGATCGATCACGACTGGAACGAGGTTCCCCCGCACCCGCGGAGATAGTCCCAATACGCTGACCGACTGGAGCGGCGGCCTCACGGTTCCCCCGCACCCGCGGGGATAGTCCCATGGCCGCCACTTTCGGCCCCATGTTGACGCCGGTTCCCCCGCACCCGCGGGGATAGTCCCATGGTCAGGTGCGCTTGAACCAGCGCGAGAGGGGTTCCCCCGCACCCGCGGGGATAGTCCTTTCGTCCGCGCGATTGCCGACGCGGCCGAAGCGGTTCCCCCGCACCCGCGGGGATAGTCCCAAGGCCACGCTCTACGCCGCGCATTTCCTCGGGGTTCCCCCGCACCCGCGGGGATAGTCCCAGGTGATCGCATACAAAGCCCATCTGGCAGCTCGTGCCCTCGCGAGCCAGTAAATGAAGCGGTGAGAGGGCCAGGCAGCGATCGCGGCGCATGAATCGACTAGGGATCTTTACTTCCCAGCCCCCTGACTTACCAGCCGAGGTGATTGCCAGGTGATTGCTACAGAATGACCTCAGCACCGCGGAGAGGTGCTCCGACATTCGTTAAGTCATTGATATCGTTTCTGGAGCGGGTAGCGGGGATCGAACCCGCATCACAAGCTTGGAAGGCTAGTGCTCTACCATTGAGCTATACCCGCGCGCCGATGGAGGAATTGCGCCCTGCCACGACAGGGCCGGGGCCGTCAACCGGGGAAATGCGAAGGCCGCCGCGCGGGCGGGCTTACTGGCCGAAGCCGCCCTCGCGCGCGATGGCGACGGCTTCGCGCGCGGCGGCGAGAAGCGCTCCGCTTTTCGCCTCGCATTCGCGCTGTTCATAGGCGGGGTCGCTGTCGGCGACGATGCCCGCGCCCGCCTGAACATGCATGACGCCATCCTTCAGCACGGCGGTGCGCAGCACGATGCAGCTGTCCATATTGCCGTCAGGCCCGAAATAGCCGACCCCGCCGGCATAGGCGCCGCGCGTTTCGGGTTCGAGTTCCGCGATGATTTCGCACGCGCGCACTTTCGGTGCGCCCGACACGGTGCCAGCCGGGAAGCCCGCGAACAGGGCGTCGAGCGCATCCTTGCCCGGCGCAAGGTCGCCCACCACGTTCGACACGATGTGCATGACATGGCTGTAGAATTCGACGGTGTAGCTGTCGGTCACGGTGACGCTGCCCGCGCTCGCCACCCGGCCGACATCGTTGCGGCCCAGGTCGAGCAGCATCAGATGTTCGGCCCGCTCCTTGGGATCGGCGAGCAGGCTTTCGCGGTTGGCGGCGTCCTCCACCGCTGTCTTGCCGCGCGGGCGGGTGCCGGCGATCGGCCGGATGGTGACCTCGCCATCGCGGGCCCGCACCAGGATCTCGGGGCTGGAGCCGATGAGCGAGAAACCGGGCAAGTCGAGATAATAGAGGAAGGGCGAGGGATTGATCCGCCGCAGCGCGCGATAAAGCGCGATGGGCGGCAGGGTGAAGGGGCTGGTGAAACGCTGCGCCAGCACGACCTGAAAAATGTCGCCCGCGACGATATAGTCCTTGGCCCGGCCGACCATGGCGGCATAGCGGCCGGGTTCCAGCACCGGCGTCACCGCGACATCGGCAATGTCGACGGGCGCATCGGCGCCGGGAATCGGCGCGGCGAGGCGCGCGGCGACGGCGTCGATCCGCTCCAGCGCGCCTTCGATCGCCTTATCGGCGTCGGTAAAGCCGCCCTTCCACACCGGCGCGACGAGGAACAGCGCATCGGCCAGCCGGTCGAACACCAGGATGACCGTGGGCCGCACGAACAGCATGTCGGGCAGGCCGATGGGATTGGGCGCGGGGCGCGGCAGCTTTTCGACCAGGCCCACCGTCTCATAACCGAAATAGCCGACGAGGCAGGCGAGCGCAGGCGGCAGCGCCGGGTCCATCTCCGCCCGGCATTCAGCGACCAGCGCGCGCAGCGCGGACAGGGCGTCGCCATCCTGCTGCACAAAGGCGTCGCGGTCCGTGGCCCATAAGCGGTTGATGCTGGCGCGCGCGCCATCGGCGAGGAAAACGAGGTCGGGCGCGAGGCCGATGAGGCTGTACCGGCCGCGCACAGCCCCGCCCTCCACCGATTCGAGCAGATAATCGCCCCGGTCGGGCTGAAACAGCTTGAGCGCCGCCGAAATGGGCGTGTCGGTGTCGGCGATCTGGCGCCGCCACACCAGCGCCGACCGGCCAGCGGCCAGCGCCGCGCGCGCGCCATCCAGCATGTCCCCCCCGGCCGTCATGCTCATTCCCCGACGGCGTTGGCGGACAGCGCCTTTTGCGCACGGGCCACGGCCCCGGCGTCGCGCGTCGTGCCGACATGGGCGGCGACGGCGCGCTGGAACTGGCGGCCATATTCCTCGCCGGTCACGGGCGCGAGCTGCTCGCGCACCTGGTCGACGAGGGCGGGCTGCGCGCCCGCGTCGCCCGCCTTCACCCCATCGAGGCGGATGACGAAATAGCCGCGATCCTGACCCATGGGCAGGGTTTTCACCGATCCCGTCGCCATGGAGAACATCATGGCGAGCGGCGGCGGCAATTGCCGTTGCCCCTGCATCAGTTCGGCGCGGCGGCCGCCTACTGTCTGCGGCGTGGGCAGTTTCACCTTGGCCTGCGCGACGGCGTCGGCGAGCTTTGCGCCCTTGGCCACCTTCGCGCGGATCTGTTCGGCCAGCGCCTTCGCCTTCTGATTGCCCTGGTTGAGCTTATACTGGGCGACGATGGCGGGCTTCACCTTAGCGAGAGGCGGCGGCGCGGCGGCGATGATGTCGCCGGGCGCAGCCAGCGCAAAACGCTTGTCGGGGACGATGGGGATCATCTGCGCATCGTCGTCCGCGCCCATGGCGAAGACCGGCTGCAACAGCGGCTTCACATCGTCGGGCAGGACATAGGCAGAATCGTCGACATTCTGGCCAGTGGCGATGATCGGCGCGGTCGTTTCCAGCTTCAGGCCGTTATCCTTCACCACTTCCTCGAAGGTGCCGCCCTCGGCGATCTGGTCCTCGATCTTGCCGGTGAAGTCGGCGAGCAGCGCCTTTTCCTTCTGCTCCTTGAGCGCGGCGGTGATTTCGGGCGTCACCTGCGCCAGCGTGCGTGCGGGAATGGTGTTGATGGCAACGACCTTCACCAGTACCCAGCCGAGCGACCCGCGCACCGGCCCGGCGAGCGCGCCCGGCGCCGCGCCGAACGCGGCCGAGGCGACCGCTTCGGACGATTGGGCCGCGAGCGCGGCGCGGCTCTGGTCCTTGATCGTCGCGACGGCAAGGCCAGCGCCCTTCGCCGCGTCGGCCAGCGACTTACCGCCCTTCACCTGATCGGCGATGGCCTTGGCCCCGGCCTGCGTCGGCAGCACCAGTTGTTCGATGGTGCGGGTCTCGCTGGCGGCGTAGCGCGCCTTGTTCTGGTTATAATAGGCCGCGATTTCCGCCGCCGTGGGGGCCGCCGCTTGCGCGAAGCGGGCAAGGTCGATGACGGCGTAGCGGATGCGGCGCTGTTCGGGGACGGTGAACCGGTCGGCGTTCGCCTTGTAATAATCTGCGAGCTGCGCGTCGGTAGGATCTTGGATGTCGGTGAAGGCGGCCGCGGGAATGGCCGCGATCGTGCCCTGGCGCGCTTCGAGCAGCAGCGAGGCATAGGGCAGCACCAGCGAATCGGGCAGCTTGGGCCCCAGCGTCGCGGGCAGCACCATCTGCCGCGCCAGCAACACGCGGGTGATGTCGTCGCGCAGCGATTGTTCGCTGAACCGCTCCCGCGCCAGCCATGACCGGAACGTCTGTTCGTTGAAATTGCCCGATGCGTCCTGGAAAGCCGGAATCCGCGCGATTTCCGCGTCGACCAGCCGCTTGGAGATATGCACGCCTTCATCCCCGGCGAATTCGCCCAGCGCCAGCGCCGACACCAGCTCGTCGAACACCGCCGCGGCCCCGCCCTGTTCGAAGAAAGCGGCGCTGGTCAGCCCCGGATTGTCGCGACGAGTCGATTCAAAGGCGCGCTGGATGCGCGATTCCAGTTCGGCCTGGCTGAGCTTCGCGCCGCCCGCCTTCGCCGCCGAAGCGCCGCCGCCGCCCAGGGCGCTGAGCCCCCCGCTGCCCGTCACATCGCCCAGCACGAAAGCGAGCGCGATCAGGCCCAGGAACAGCAGGGCGAAGGCCGCGCCGAATTTGGATTGGACGAAACGACGAAAGGCAGGAAGCATGGCGTATCCCGAAAAACAGGCTTTATGCGTTGGACCCTTTAGGGGCCAAGGGGGCTGGCGGCAAGTGCGACCACCCCCGGAGAGCCCGGCAGCCGCCGTCACGCGCCCCATCCCCTCGCCGGTCTGGACAAATGCGCCTCGCCCGTCCATCGGCTGCATGACATCCACATGACGACAGGGGCAGCGACGGGACGATGAGCAGGCGCAAGCTGGTAGTGGGCAACTGGAAGATGAACGGGCTGCGCGCGCAATTGCCGCAGGTGGAAGCGATCGGCGCGCTGGCCGCCGCGCATCCGGCGGCCGAGGTTGGCCTGTGCCTGCCCGCGACACTGATCGCCGCCGCCGATGCGGTCAAGGGCGCGGCCTTTGTCGGCGCGCAGGATTGCCACATGAAGGACAGCGGCGCCCATACCGGATGCCTGTCCGCCGCGATGCTGGCGGAGGCGGGCGCGACATGGACCATCGTGGGCCACAGCGAACGGCGGCAGGACCAGGGCGAAAGCGACGCCGACATCGCGGCCAAGGCGCTGGCGGCGAAGGCGGCGGGCCTGAAAGTCATCCTGTGCGTGGGCGAAAGCCTGGACGTGCGCGATTCGGGCGACGCGGAAGCGGTCGTATCGGCGCAATTGCTGGCGTCGTTGCCGGAGGGCGCGGCGGCCGACTGGCTGGCCATCGCCTATGAACCGATCTGGGCGATCGGCACCGGCCGCATCCCGACCATGGACGCCGTGGCGGCGATGCACGCCGCCCTGCGCGGCGCGCTCGCCAGTCGCATCGGCGCGGAAGCCGACGGCATGCGCATCCTCTATGGCGGGTCGATGAACGGCGACAATGCCGCCGACCTCATGGCCATTGCCGACGTCGACGGCGGGCTCGTGGGCGGCGCGAGCCTGTCCGCCGACAAGTTCGCGCCGGTGATTGCCGCGGCGGGGTAGTGGGGGCCTTTGCAAGCGGGATGAAAATAAGGGGCGGTTTCAAACAGCAAGAGACATTTGCCTCTTTGTCATGCTGGACTTGGCTCAGCATCCTTCGCGCCTCCGGAGACGGCTGTTGATGGGGAGAAATGGACCCTGAAACAGGTTCAGGGTGACGAAGGCGGAAGGTGACTTCAACCCACCCGAAGCGGACTTGCGCGCTGTCGAGGGGGCGCCACCGGAATCCCACAGGTTGCCCCCGCGCGGCTTCGTCGCTATGTGCGCGCGCAGGTCTTTATTCCAAAATAGTCTGGACAGTCGCAGCCCATGTTCACCTTCCTCCTTGTCGTGCAGGCCATTATCGCCGCCTGTCTCGTGACCGTCATCCTGATGCAGCGGTCGGAAGGCGGCGGCCTGGGCATGGGCGGCAGCCCGTCGGGCTTCATGTCGGCGCGCGGCGCGGCGGATTTCCTGACGCGCTCGACCACGGTGCTGGCGACCGTCTTCGTCCTGCTGTCGATCGCGCTGGCGGTGATCGCTTCGGTGCGCCATGCGCCCGGCAGCATCGACACGTCGCTGGTGAAGCAGGCGACGCCCGCGACATCCGGCCCCGTCCCCGCCGGCGACGATCCGCTGGCCGGTGCGGCGCAGGCCGTCGGCAACGGCGCGGCCAGCAACGGCGCGGTCCCGCTCGCCAACTGATTTTATCGTCAATTCATCTTTTTTTGAGCGTGCGGGGCTTCGCGCGCTTGCCCTTTGTTGTTCCGAAAGGCTAAGCCTCCTCTCCCATGGCGCGGTATATTTTCATCACCGGCGGCGTGGTCTCCTCGCTCGGCAAGGGCCTTATGGCCGCATCGCTCGCAGCCCTGCTGCAGGCGCGGGGTTTCCGTGTTCGCATTCGGAAGTTCGACCCTTATCTGAACGTCGATCCGGGGACGATGAGCCCCTATCAGCATGGCGAAGTCTATGTGACCGACGACGGGGCCGAAACCGACCTCGACCTGGGCCATTATGAACGCTTTACCGGCGTTTCGGCGCGGCAGGCGGACAATGTGACGCAGGGCCGCATCTACCAGACGATCATCACCAAGGAACGGCGCGGCGATTATCTGGGCGCGACGGTGCAGGTTATCCCGCACGTCACCGACGAGATCAAGGCGTTCGCCATGGCGGAGACGGACGATCTGGACTTCGTGCTGTGCGAGATCGGCGGCACCGTCGGCGACATCGAATCGCTGCCCTTCATGGAGGCGATCCGCCAGCTCCACAACGATCTGGGCCGGGGCCAGTCGATCTTCGTCCATGTGACGCTGGTTCCCTATATCGCTGCGGCGGGCGAGCTGAAGACCAAGCCGACGCAGCACAGCGTGCGCGAACTCACCTCGCTGGGCATCCAGCCCGACATATTGCTGTGCCGGTGCGAACAGCCGTTGCCAGAGGGCGAGCGGCGCAAGATCGCGCTGTTCTGCAACGTGCGGCCCGAAGCCGTCATCCCGGCGCTGGACGCGAAGAGCATCTATGCCGTGCCCCAGCAATATCATGCCGAGGGGCTGGACGCCGAAGTGTTGCGCGCCTTCGGCATCGAAGGGTCGCCGCAGCCCTCGCTCGACCGCTGGGCCGACATCATGGACCGGCAGCAGAACCCCGAAGGCGAAGTGACCATCGGCGTGGTCGGCAAATATGTCGGCCTGCCCGACGCCTATAAATCGCTGCACGAGGCGCTGACCCATGGCGGCTTCGCCAATCGGGTGAAGGTGAACATCAAGTGGCTGGACGCCGAGCTGTTCGAGGCAGAGGGCGCGGACATCGCCGCCCGGCTGGAGCCGATGCACGGCATCCTCGTCCCCGGCGGCTTCGGCGTGCGCGGTTCGGAGGGCAAGATCGCATCGGTACGCTTCGCGCGTGAACGCAACGTCCCCTTCTTTGGCATCTGCCTGGGGATGCAGATGGCCTGCATCGAGGGCGCGCGCAACACGGCGGGCATCGCGGCGGCGTCGACCACCGAATTTGGCGACACCAGCGAGCCCGTCGTCGGCCTGATCACCGAATGGATGAGCAAGGAAGGGTTGCAGAAGCGCACGGCGCAGACCGATCTGGGCGGCACGATGCGGCTGGGCGCCTATCCCGCCAAGCTGGACGGCAACAGCGTCGTTTCGGGCATTTATGGCGCGACCGAAATCAGCGAACGCCACCGCCACCGTTATGAGGTGAATGCGGGCTATCGCGAACCTTTGGAAAAGGGCGGCCTCATCTTCTCGGGCATGTCGCCCGACGGCACGCTGCCCGAAATCGTCGAGCGGCCCGACCATCCCTGGTTCGTGGGCGTGCAGTTCCACCCGGAACTCAAGTCCAAGCCTTTCGACCCGCACCCGCTGTTCGCCAGCTTCATCGCGGCCGCGGTCAAGCAGAGCCGCCTTGTCTGAAACCTCTCGATGACGGTTATGATGCGGCGCAATAGAACCGTCATCCGGCCGTCATTACGGCTTCATCGCCGCGCCATGGCGACGTAGCGCGCGCGCCCTAGGCGCTTCCCCGACCATCAGGGGAAAATCCGACCATGCGCCTGCTGGACGCCAAGGTCGCGGTTGACCTGACCCGCAATATCCGCCTGTTTGCCGAAGGACAGAATCTGACCGATGAGCCGACCCGGCAATATCAGGGCGGCGTACGCAACTGGGTGACGCAGGATGAACGCTATGGCCGCACCTTCTATATTGGCGCATCGCTGAAATGGTAAGCGGCATCGCGCTGCTGCTGGCGCTGGCGGCGGGAGGGACGCAGGCGGACCTGCCCCCTTCCCCGCCGCCCGCGCCGGTGACATTGCGGATGCCCGCCCCCGAAGCGCGGCAGGGCGCGGCGTCCGACGGCGAATTTGTCTATGCCATCGACAATGACCGGATCGGCAAATATCGCATCGCCGACGGCCAGCGCGTGGCGCAATGGCAGGGCGAGCGGCGGCTGTTCCCGCACATGAACAGTTGCACGGTGGTTGAGGCGCAGTTGGTATGCGCCGCGTCCAACTATCCCGCCGTGCCGCAGACCAGCGCCATCGAGTTTTTCGACACCGCAACGCTGCGCCACGTCCGCACCGTCAGCCTGGGCTTCGGCCCCGGATCGCTGACCGCGCTCGACCGGCATGCCGGCAAATGGTGGGCGGTCTTCGCCCATTATGACGGCAAGGGCGGCGAGCCGGGCCGCGACCATCGCTATACGATGCTGGCGCGGATGGACGATGATTTCCGCGTCGAACAAAGCTGGGCCTTTCCCGCGCCGGTGCTGGAGCGGATGGCCCCCTATAGCTGTTCAGGGCTGAGCTGGGGCGCGGACGGGCTGATCTACGCCACCGGGCACGACCGGCCGGAACTCTATGCGCTGAAACTGCCCGAAGCGGGATCGGCGCTGGAACTGGTGACGACGCTGGGCATCGCGTCGCCCGGACAGGCGATCGACTGGGATCCCAGGGCGCCGCGCCGCATCTGGTCCATCGACCGCGCGGCATCGGCCATGGTGGCGAGCGAGATGCACCGACCTAAGGACAAGCCCTGATAGACGATTTGCCCATGGCGCAGGGCGTCACAGGCCTCTAAAAGGGGCGACATGAGCCCTGTCGTCCTCATCCTGATCTTCATCGCCACGGTCGCGTCGATGGAGGGTTTCGCCTATGTCATGCATCGCTGGGTGATGCACGGGCCGGGCTGGTTCCTGCACGCCAGCCATCACCGCCCGCGCAAGGGCGCGTGGGAGTGGAACGACCTGTATTTCGTCATCTTCGCCCTGCCCTCCATCCTGATGCTGCTGGGCGGGGTGCAATGGGGCTGGGGCGCATGGGCGACGGCGATGGGCGCGGGGATCGCGGCCTATGGCGCCATATATCTCGGCTTTCACGACATCATCGTCCATCGCCGGGTGGCGCACCGCTATGTGCCCCGGTCTCGCTACATGAAGCGGATCGTGCAGGCGCACCGGCTGCACCATGCGGTCGAGACAAAGGCGGGCACGGTCAGCTTCGGCTTTCTGGTCGCGCCCCACCCCGCCGCGCTCAAGGCGCAACTCGCGCGTGGCGGGCGGGCGGGCGTGCGCAAGAGCGCCGCTTCCTCCTGAACCCCCTTGGGTTTGGGCGGCAATCCCATTATGGAGGCTGCGCTTAGCCGCGAAGGAAACGCATTTTGATCCTGGACATCGCCGCCGCCGCTTCGGGCGCCATCAGTTTCAAGGATCTGGGGCTGGACCCGGTCGCCATCGACCTCGGCTTCTTCACCATCAAATGGTATAGCCTCGCCTATCTGGCCGGGATCATCATCGGCTACTGGTATCTGCTGAAGCTGATTGCGCAGCCCGGCGCGCCGATGGCCCGCCGCCATGCCGACGACATGATCTTTTATGCGACGCTGGGCATCATCATCGGCGGGCGCATGGCCTATGTCATCTTCTACCAGCCCGAAATATTGCAACGTCCGGCCGACATCTTCAAATTGTGGAATGGCGGCATGTCGTTTCACGGCGGCGCGATCGGCATGTTCGCGGCGGTGCTGTACCTTTCGTGGAAGGACAAGCTCAGCTGGATGCGGGTGGGCGACTATATCGCCTGTTGCGCGCCCTTTGGCCTGTTCTTCGGCCGCCTCGCCAATTTCGTGAACGGCGAATTGTGGGGCAAGGAAACCGATGTGGCCTGGGCCATACGCTTTCCTGAGCATGTCGCGGGCGTTTGGATCGAAGGGCCGCCGCGCCACCCGAGCCAGCTTTACGAAGCCGGGCTGGAGGGGCTGGCGCTCGGCCTGATCCTGGCCTTCGCCTTCTGGAAGACGAAGGCGCGCTATGAGCCCGGCAAGCTGGGCGGCATCTTCATGCTGGGCTATGGCCTGTTCCGCTTTTTCGTGGAATATTTCCGCGAGGCGGACGCGCAACTGATGGAATTCGCCGAGCGCACCGGGCTGCACATGGGCCAGTGGCTATGCGTGCCGATGATCCTGGGCGGCGCATGGCTGATCGCGACCGCCAAGGGGCGGCGGACCCGGGTGGAGCCGACCGCCGGCAACGCCAGTGTCGGCTGACCGCTCGTCGGTTGATCCGGGCGCACTGCCCCTGCCGCAACGGCTGGCGCGGCAGATCGAGGCGGGCGGCCCCATTTCCATCGCCCATTATATGGCGGAGGCGAACGCCCATTATTATGGCGGCCGCGACCCGCTGGGCCAGGATGGCGACTTCACCACCGCGCCGGAAATCAGCCAGATGTTCGGCGAACTGGTGGGCCTTGCGCTGGCCGACATGTGGATGCGCTCGGGCCGTCGTCCTAACCCGCTTTATGTCGAACTGGGGCCGGGCCGGGGCACGCTGGCCGCCGACGCATTGCGCGCGATGGAGGGGGCGGCGCTTGCCCCGCGCGTCCATTTCGTCGAGACGAGCGAAGCGCTCAAATCCCGGCAGAGGGTGCTGCTGCCCCACATCACCCATCATGATTCCATCGACGGGCTGCCCACCGAAGGGCCTTTGCTGGTCGTCGCCAATGAATTTTTCGACGCCCTGCCGATCCGCCAGATCGTCCGCACCGGATCGGAATGGCGCGAGCGGGTCGTCATTCGCCGGGAAAGCGGCGAGGGCATCCAGTTCCTCCCCATGCCCGGCTACCGCCAGATCACATCCGGCCTGCCGGCGCTGGCCGAGCAGGCGCAGGACGGCGCAGTGATCGAAACGCCGCCCGCCGGGGCCGCCATCGCCCTGACGCTGGCCAACCGCATCGCGCGGCAGGGCGGCGGCGCGATCATCATCGACTATGGCTATGAAGGCCCGGCCATTGGCGACACGTTGCAGGCGGTGCGCCGCCACCGCTTCGTCGATCCCTTCCGCGATCCGGGCGAGGTCGACCTGACCGCCCATGTCGACTTCGCCGTGATCGGCAACATGGCGCGTCAGGCGGGGCTGCGGGTATTGGGTCCGGTCGGCCAAGGCGATTTCCTGCGGCGGCTGGGCATCGACGTGCGCGCCGCGCAACTGGCCGCCGCCCGGCCCGACCATGCGCAGGCGCTGGAAATCGCGCGCCAGCGGCTGACCGCCGACGATCAGATGGGAACCCTATTCAAGGTGATGGCCTTTGTGCATCCCGACTGGGCCGAACCGGCCGGGTTCGAGGGCTGAGCGCCTAGGCCAGGAAATCCCGCAGTTCGGTAACGAAATCGTCGAAACGGTCATGCTGCACCCAGTGGCCCGCCCGTTCAAAACTGGTGACGCGCGGATCGCGGAACTGCGCCAGCCGATTTCCCTCTGAAGGGTGGCGGGCCCAGCTATCCGCGCCATGGACAAGCCAGACCGGGCAATCGATCCGCCGCCACAGGACAAAGCGTTCCTGATCGCTCAGATCGTCGGGATAGAAGGCGGTGAAATAGGGATCATATTTCCAGCGGAAGCCGCCATCCTCATCGCCGGTCACGCCATGAATAGCGAGGTGACGGGCCAAATCCTCGTCCAGATGCGGATGGGCCTGCCGCATCCGCGCCAGCGCATCATCCAGCCGGGGATAATGACGGGGCGTCAGCCTATGCAGCCTGATCCGCCGGTCGAGGAAATTGCCCCAGCGGCTTTCCACCGGTTCGCGCCCGGAGAAACTATCGAGCCCGATGCCTTCGATTGCAGCAAGGCGTCGCACATTCTCGGGGAATACCCCGGCATAGCGAAGCGACAGGGCGGCCCCCAGGGAGTGGGCCACGATGGCGACCGGACCATCGCCCAGATGTCGCATCAACGCCAGCAGGTCGCCCACCATATAGGCGGAGGCATAGGCGCCGTCGGGCGACCAGGCGCTGTCGCCATGGCCGCGCAGGTCGAGCGCCACGACATGCCAGTTCGCCCGGAAGGCGCGCGCCACCCGGTCCCAGCTGCGCGCATGGTCGCGCCCGCCATGGACCAGCACCAGCAAAGGCGCGCCTTCATTGCCCCAGTCGACATAATGCATCTGGAGCCGTTGCGACGCAAAATAATGGGACGCGGGTTCGTCCGTCCCGTCAGCCATGCTGTGCAACCTCCGCCGTCGGGGCGTAAGCACGCAGAAAGGTCGCAACCGCAAAGCTGGTATCGGCCTCGATCTGTTCGTCGGTCATGCCGTGGATGATGCCGACGAGCACCTGTTGATAATCATTGGCCTGGCACAGGCTGACCAGACAGCGGGCCGCAAATAGCGGGTCGTCGCGGCGCAGCACCCCGCGATCCATCGCCTTGACCAGATAGTCGGCGAGCAGCAATTTCATGCGACCAGGCGCGCGCTCGTAAAAGATGCGGCCGATTTCCGGGAAGCGCCCGGCTTCGCCAACAATCAGCCGGTGCAAAGCGATTGCTTCGGGAGACGCGATTCGCACGAGCAGGGCGCGACAGACGTTGCGCAGCGTCGCTTCAATGTCGGCGCAAGGGTTGAACAGACGCATGATCTGGCCTTGCAAAACACCCGTCGCCTGATCGAGCACCGCCGCGAACAGCGCCTCCTTGGAGGGAAAATAGCTCCACAAAGTGCCTTTCGATCCACCCAGTTCCGCAGCGACGGCGGACATGCTGGTGGCGGCATAACCCTGATCCAGAAAGGTGCGGCTGGCGATGCGCACGATTTCGTCGCGCCGCTGCTGACGGCGCGCTTCCCTTCTGCTCGCAGTGGAGCCACAAGAGGAGGAACTGCAATTCATATTGCCGTACCATATAGTACGTTTTTTCTGTTGACAAGCGACCGGCAGCGGCGGCAAAGGCGCATTCATACTGGATGGTACGGTTTTAATGCAATTGAGTCGACACATCGCTCCCCTGTTGATGCTGGCGCTGGGCGCCTGTGCGGCAGTTCCCGATCTGGGGCCCGTCCCGACGCCGCTTGCGGGCCAGGATGTCGCCGCCAGCCAGAGCCTGCCTGCGAGCGAAGGCGTGTGGCCGGTTGATCGCTGGTGGACGGTCTATGGCGATCCGCAGCTGGACGCGCTGATGCAGGAAGGGCTGCGCGGCGATCCCGACCTGAAAGCGGCGATGGCGCGCTTCCGCAAGGCGACAGGCATGGCGCAAAGCGCGGGCGCGGCGCTTGCGCCCTCCGTTGACGCCAATCTCGACGTCAAGGCGAGCAAGCAGAGCTATAACAACGGGTTTCCCTCCGATTTCGTGCCGCAGGGCTGGCTGGGTCAGGGGCAGGCGACGCTGAACGTCGGTTTCGATCTCGACCTGTGGGGCCGCAATCGCGCGGCGCTCGCCGCCGCCACTTCCGAAGCGCAGGCCGCACAGATCGAAGCTGCGCAGGCCCGGTTGACGCTGACCACCGGCATTGCGCAGGCCTATGCCGATCTGGCGCGGCTGCACGACGAACGCGCCATCCGCGCGGCCACGCTGGAGTTGCGCGAATCCACCCGCAAGCTGGTGAACAACCGCCTGAAAAGCGGGCTCGATACGCGGGGCGATCTGCGTCAGGCGGATGCCGGGGTCGCAGCCGCCCGCGCCGACCTCGGCGCGATCGACGAATCCATCGCGCTGCGCCGGAACCAGATCGCCGCATTGGTCGGCGCCGGGCCCGACCGCGCCCTGTCGATCAGCGCGCCGCACGCAGCCGCGCTGGCCGCCCGGCCACTGCCCGGCGATGTCACCACCAACCTGATCGCCCGCCGCCCCGACGTGGCCGCCGCCCTGGCCCGCACACAAGCGGCCGCCAGCCGGATCAAGGTCGCCCGCGCCGATTTCTTCCCGGCGGTCAGCCTGGGCGCGATGGTCGGTTTCCAGGCGCTGGGCTATCAGACCAGTTTCAGCGATGCGGGCATATCGGGGCAGGCCAGCCCGCTGGCCAACCTCTTGTTCGACAAAGGATCCTTCATTGGCGGCGTCGGCCCGGCGATCAACCTGCCGATCTTTCATGGCGGGGCGCTGAAGGGCCAGTATCGCAGCGCCCGCGCGACCTTTGACGAGGCCGTCGCGCTCTATGACCGCACAGTGATCGACGCCTATCGCGACGTTGCCGACGCGGTGACCAGCCAGGCGTCGCTGGCCCGCCAGATCGCCGACGCCCGCATCGCCCTGGCCGCGTCGGAAGACGCCTACGCCATTGCCCGCAAACGCTATGAGGGCGGGCTTTCCACCTATCTCGACGTGCTGGTCGTGGAAGAAAAGCTGTTGCAGGCGCGCCAGATGGTGGCCGAACTCGACAGCCGCGCACTCAGCATCGACATCGCTCTTATTCGCGCGCTCGGCGGCGGCTTCGCCTCCAGCCCGGCCCAAGACCCCGCTGCCAAGGATCCCTCGCATGGCTGACATTGCCGTCCCCGTTGAACAGCCCGAGACACAGGACGACGCGGCGCAGGCCCGGCGCGCCATGCGCCGACTGTGGCTGACGCGCCTGGCCGTGATCGTCGCCCTCGGTCTTGCCCTGTGGGGCGGATGGTATCTGCTGGTCGGCCGCAACCATGTGAGCACCGACAATGCCTATGTGAACGCCGAAGTGGCGCAGGTCACGCCCCTGCTCTCCGCGCAGGTCGTTGAGGTGCTGGTCAGCGATACGCAGACGGTGAAGAAGGGCGACGTGCTCGTGCGGCTCGACAGCGCCAATGCGCGCATCGCCTTTGCCCAGGCGGAAGCCGACCTTGCCGAGGCCCGCCGCCGGTTTCGTCAGGCCGTCGCCACGAGCGGCGCATTGTCGGCCCAGGTCGACGCCCGCGCCGCCGAAATAGCCCGCGCCCGCGCGCAGATGGTGAGCGCGCAGGCCGACTTCGACAAAGCGCGAATCGACCTGCAACGGCGCGAGGCGCTGGCGCCCAGCGGCGCCGTATCGGGCGATGAACTGACCAGCGCGCGCAAGGCCTATACCGCCGCGCGGGCCGCCTTCGACCTGGCCCGCGCCGGCGTGGCCCAGGCCGAATCGACCCGCGGCGCGGCATCGGGCGAACTGGCCGCCAACGACGCGCTGGTGCGCGGATCGACGGTGGAAAGCGACCCGGCGGTGATGGCCGCCAAGGCAAAGCTCGATTCCGCGCGGCTCGACCTGGATCGCACGGTCATCCGCGCGCCGATCGACGGCATCGTCGCCAAGCGACAGGTGCAGGTCGGCCAGCGCGTGGCGCAAGGCGTGCCCATCATGATCATCGTTCCCATCGATCGCCTCTATGTCGACGCCAATTTCAAGGAGCGCCAGTTGCGCGACGTGAAGGTGGGAATGCCCGCCACGCTGACCGCCGACATCTATGGCGGCGACGTCGTCTATCACGGGCGGGTTGCCGGCCTGTCCGGCGGCACCGGCGCGTCCTTTGCACTGATCCCCGCCCAGAACGCCACCGGCAACTGGATCAAGGTGGTCCAGCGCCTGCCCGTGCGCATCGACCTCGACCCCAGGGAACTGACCGCCCACCCTTTGCGCGTTGGCCTGTCCATGGAAGTCGAGATAGACCTGGCGGGCGATTGAACCGACCATGGCGAATACTGACGGTTTTCAGGGGCAGATCCCTCCATCAGGGCGGATGATCGCCGGGTTGATCCTGGCGCTCAGCAACTTCATGGTCGTGCTGGACATGACCGTGGCGAATGTGTCCGTGCCCCATATTGCCGGCAGCCTGGGCATCACCATGGAACAGGGCACCTGGATCATCACATCCTATGCCGTGGCGGAAGCGATCTGCGTACCGTTGACCGGATGGCTGGCGCAGCGGTTCGGCACGGTCAGGATGTTCATTGCCTGCATGATCGGTTTCGGGCTCTTCTCGGTGCTGTGCGGCCTTTCGCTGACCCTGGGCATGATCGTGGTCGCGCGCATCGGCCAGGGATTGTGCGGCGGCCCGCTGATGCCGCTCAGCCAGACATTGCTCTTGCAGGTCTTTCCGCCCGAACAGCGCGGTCGGGCCATGGGCCTGTGGGCGATGACGACGCTGCTCGGCCCCGCCATGGGGCCGATCGTCGGCGGCTCTATCAGCGACAACTGGAGCTGGCACTGGATCTTCTTCATCAACGTGCCGGTGGCGGCGATTTGCGTTTTCGGCGCGATCGCCACCTTGCGGCCGCTGGAAACGCCCATCCGCCGGGTGCCGATCGACCGCATTGGCCTTGTCCTGCTGATCTTCTGGATCGGCTGCCTCCAGATCATGCTGGACATCGGCCGGGACCATGACTGGTTCGCCGATCCGATGATCCTTGCGCTGGCGATCACGGCCCTTGTCGGCTTTCTGGCGTTTATCATCTGGGAATTGACCGAGGAACATCCGGTCGTCGACCTGCGGGTGTTCCGCCATCGCGGCTTCTCCTTTGGCGTCATGTCGCTGACGCTGACCTTCGGCGCCTATTTCGCCAGCATCGTCGTCATCCCGCAATGGCTGCAATCATCCCTTGGCTATCCCGCGGCGGACGCGGGCCTCGCCACGGCGTTGACCGCCATCGCATCGCTCTCCACGTCGATGATTGCCGCGCGCCTGATGATGCGGTTTGATCCGCGCCTGATGATATCGCTGGGCGTCGCCTGGATCGGCGTGATGGCCATCGTGCGCAGCCACTGGACCAGTGGCGCGGATTTCTGGACTTTGGCCCTGCCCCAACTCTATCAGGGGTTTGCCGTGCCGTTTTTCTTCGTGCCGCTGACCGCCGTCACGCTGGGCGCTGTCCTGCCCGAAGAAACGGCGTCCGCCGCGGGTTTGCAGAGCTTCCTGCGCACTCTGGCATCCGCGATCGCGACATCGCTGGTGCTGACGGCATGGGGAAATTCCCAGCGGGTGGCCCAGAGCGAGATGGCCGGGAGGCTGAACCCCGCCGACGCACAGCGTCAGCTAGCGCAGATCGGCGCCGATCCCGAAGCCAGCCGCCATATCATCAACAGCATCGTCGGACAGGAAGCGATGGTCGTCGCACTCGACCATATTTTCCTGTTGACGGCGGTCTTGCTGTTTACGGCGTCCTTGCTGGTTTGGATTACGCCGCGGCCGACCCGGTCGATCGATCCGTCGGTTGCCCACTGATCGCGCCTGTCATTTGCCGGGCAAGGGCGCGGCCGGTGTCCCAGGCCAGTTCGACAAAGCCGTGGGACAGCCAGTCACCGCAGGCGCCCAGGGCAATCGCCGGGTTCCACAGCGCCTGAGCAAAGCTGCCCGACGGCGTGGCATAAAGCCAGCGATGGGCGGCGGCGGCGACAACGGGCGGCAACGCCGCGCCGGACAGGCGCGCCAACTGCCCCAGCAATGTATCGATCACGGCTTCGGGCGGCGCCTCGCCATGCTGTTGCGACCAGGCGGCGCTGCCCTGCAACACCCATGATTCCGGCCCCGTTCGGCCGGGTTTGGCGCTGTTGCGTACGGCGCAGGCGATCATGCCGCGGTCCCGGATAAGGTCGGGCAATGCTGCGACCGGGGCTTCAAACGCGGCCATCACCGACCAGCATAGCGACGATTGCACCGCCATCGCCGCGCGCGCCATCGGAAAATCCTGAAGGCACAGCATCGTCGCCGCCTGCTCGGCCGGTATGGCGAGCACCAGCGCATCGAATCCGCAAAACACGCCCTGGTCGCTCAGGCAGGTCCAGCCCGCGCCCTCCCGGATCATGCCGGTCACGCGCGTCGCCCAGCGCACATTATGTCCGGCCGCCATGGCGCGCACCGGCGCGTTCATGCCGGGCACGCCGACCCAGGCGTCGCGGCCGGCAACGGGCCATGGCGCGGCGCAGCCCGCCGCCCGCCATGTCTCCACCTGGGCCCTGAACGCGCGGCCGCGCGCGGTGAAATGGGTCGCGCCATGGTCGAAGGACAACTCGCCCGATGCCGTCGCGATCCGGCGGGTGGACATGCGCCCGCCCGGCCCCCGCCCCTTGTCGAACAGGGTCACGCCATGGCCCTGATCCCGCAGCCCATCGGCGCAGGCCAACCCCGCTATCCCCGCCCCGATGATCGCCACTTGCATTCGCGCCACCCGTTGCAACAGTTCATGGAGCGAACGTCACGCTCCGGCTCTTGCGGGTCTTGCGTCCGCTGCCCCTTTTCGCGCAACATGACCTATCGGCCATCGGGGCTTTCAGCGCCCCGAAAAACAGTGCAAAGAAGCGCAGCCATGTCTATCCATCACATGATCGCCAACAGCCCGATCGCGGCCATCATCACCGACCCGCTTCAGACTGACAATCCAATCATCGAATGCAATGAAGCGTTCCTCGCGCTGACCGGCTATGCGCGCGAGGAGATTGTGGGGCGCAATTGCCGGTTTCTGACCGGACCGGGCACCGAGCCCGCGCTGACGGCGGTGCTGCGCGACGCCGTGCGCGAACATCGGCCGGTGCTGGTGGAAATCCTGAATTATCGCAAGGACGGCACGCCGTTCCGCAACGCGGTGATGGTCGCGCCGATCTTCGACGCCGACGGGGCCATCGAATATTATCTGGGGTCGCAGGTCGAGGTGGAGGAACCCGGCGCCGCCGATTCCACCCGCAAGGCCGCCGCACGCGCGCTGATCGACTCTTTATCCGATCGCCAGCGCGCGGTGCTGATCGCGATGGCGGCGGGCCAGCTCAACAAGCAGATCGCCTGGCAACTGGGGCTGACCGAACGGACGGTGAAGATGCACCGCGCGGCGCTGTTCCAGTCGCTGGGCGTCACGACATCGGCCGACGCGATCCGCATCGCGGTGGAGGCGGGTTACTAAAATAAGGTGCGAAACCCGCACGATGCCCGTCAGCTATATCTTGCCAAGATAGTCGGAGGGCAAGCCTGGCTCCGCGCCGTAGTTATTATCCCCTCTTGTTCCCGGCAGGATGCAGAGGAAAATCGCGGCAATCACATTCACGCCCGGAATAAGCACGCCAACAAGTACCAGAAAGCCGGGAAGATTGAGATCATGCCATCGCCTGATCGTGACTGTCCACAAGGGTATGATAAACACGATCAGCGCAACAATCGCAAAGACGCCAATAAACGGCACCATACCCACTAGGATTGCCGCAATCATCGAACCGACAGCAGCAATATATTCGCGACGCTCCGACCTGCCCGATGTGTCGCTCCACCTCTTTAAGAACAATCTAACCCAGTCCATGTGCCCCCCAAACAACATTGATGGGAATGCTTGATCCAAGACGCACTTGAGGTCAACGGCCCCCAAGGCCGATATGGTTTTGGATAAGGTCGAATATTATGGTAGCCATTTTGTGTATACCGCACCGCCTTCCCGCGCCAGCAACATGCGCGGGGAGGTTCGGCATCGGTCCTGCTTCAGGCGGCGGCCTTGGCCCGGCTCATCCGCTTGCGTTCATTGGGATCGAGGTAGCGCTTGCGCAGACGCACGGTCTTGGGCGTCACTTCGACCATTTCATCGTCGTCGATATAGGCGATGGCCTGTTCCAGCGTCATCTTCTTGGGCGGGGTCAGGCGGATGCTGTCGTCCTTGCCGCTGGCGCGGAAGTTGGTCAGCGCCTTCGACTTCATCGGGTTGACTTCGAGGTCTTCGGGCTTGGCGTTTTCGCCGATGACCATGCCTTCATACAACGCTTCGCCCACGCCCACGAACAGGATGCCGCGATCTTCCAGCGGGCCCAGCGCATAGGCATTGGCTTCGCCCGCGCCGTTGGAGATCAGCACGCCATTCTTGCGGCCTTCGATCTTGCCCTTGTGGGGGCCATATTTCTCGAACAGGCGGTTCATGATGCCGGTGCCGCGCGTGTCGGACAGGAATTCGCCATGATAGCCGATCAGGCCGCGCGACGGCGCGGAGAAGGTGATGCGGGTCTTGCCGCCGCCCGAAGGACGCATGTCGGTCATCTCGGCCTTGCGGATGTTCATCTTGTCGACGACGGTGCCGGAAAATTCATCGTCCACGTCGATGACGACGGTTTCATAGGGCTCGGTCCGGTTGCCCGCTTCATCTTCACCGAACAGCACGCGGGGGCGCGAAATGCCCAGTTCAAAGCCTTCGCGGCGCATGGTTTCGATCAGCACGCCCAACTGAAGTTCGCCACGACCGGCGACTTCGAAACTGTCCTTGTCGGCGCTTTCGGTGACCTTGATGGCGACGTTGGATTCCGCTTCGCGCATCAGGCGGTCACGGATCATGCGGCTGGTCACCTTGGTGCCTTCGCGGCCCGCCATGGGCGAATCATTGACCGAAAAACGCATCGACAGGGTCGGCGGATCGATCGGCTGGGCCTGAATCGGCACAGACACCGACGTGTCGCAAATGGTGTTGGCGACGGTCGCGACGGTCAGGCCGGCAAGGCTGATGATGTCGCCGGCCCTGGCTTCATCGACAGGCACGCGGTCCAGCCCCTGGAAGGACATGATCTTCGACGCGCGGCCGGTTTCGATCACATTGCCATCCATGTCGAGCGCGTGGATCGGCTGGTTGACCTTCACCGTGCCCGACTGGACCCGGCCGGTCAGGATACGGCCGAGGAAATTGTCGCGGTCGAGCAGGGTCACGAGGAAGCTGAAGGGCGCGTCCTGATCCAGCGCCGGTGGCGGCACATGGTCGACGATCTTCTGGAACAGCGGCTCCAGCGTGCCTTCGCGGCGCTGCGGATCTTCGCTGGCATAGCCATTGCGGCCCGACGCGTAGAGCACGGGGAAGTCGAGCTGCTCGTCGCTGGCGTCCAGGGTCACGAACAGGTCGAACACTTCGTCCAGCACTTCCTGAATGCGTTCGTCCGGGCGGTCGACCTTGTTGACGACGACGATGGGCTTGAGGCCGAGCGCCAGCGCCTTGCCGGTCACGAACTTGGTCTGCGGCATCGCGCCTTCCGACGAATCGACCAGCAGGATGACGCCGTCGACCATGGAGAGGATGCGCTCCACCTCGCCGCCGAAGTCGGCGTGGCCGGGCGTGTCGACGATGTTGATGCGGGTGCCGTTCCATTCGACCGAGGTGGGCTTCGCCAGAATGGTGATGCCGCGCTCCTTTTCCAGGTCGTTGGAATCCATGGCGCGTTCCTCGACGCGCTGGTTGTCGCGGAAGGTGCCGGACTGGCGGAAAAGCTGGTCGACAAGGGTAGTCTTGCCATGGTCGACGTGCGCGATGATCGCGATATTACGCAGGGACATGTTATGCCTTCGGGATATGGGGTCCCCCGGTCGACACCATGCCGCGCAGAGGTTTCGGGCGCGCCCCTACAGGAAATGATGCGCCGCGGCAAGAGTGGCGCGGGAAAGGCCAAGCGGGACTGATTGCATCGCAGGCGGTGTCGGGCCATAGCTGGGGGCGGATCGAAGCCCTTGCGACCGGACTGTGTTGTTCTCATATAGCAGTCCAGAGGAGACGATATGGCCAGCACCGCGCCCACGACGACCGCAACCGCCGATACGCTCAACCTGACGCCGCCCGATCCGGTGCCCGCCGTCGCGCCGGAAAAGGCGGCCGGGCTGGTGCCGATCGACGAGGAGAAGAAGTCGAAGCTGGACCAGAAGGTCGACGCCTTCATCGACGATCTGGTGGCGCAGGACGCCAATTCGCCCGAATTCGGCGCCCGGGTGGACCAATTGACCAATATGGGCCGCAAGGAGATCGCCGAGGCCGCAGGGCACTCCAACCGCTTCCTCGACCGGCCGGTGCGTGCGATGGACAGCGACAGCAAGGTCGGCGCGGACCTCGCCGAACTGCGCCGCACTGTGGAGGATCTTGACCCCGGCAAGCGCGGCAGCCTGCTGGCGCCGAAAAAGCTGTTCGGCATCATCCCCTTCGGCAACAGGATGCGCGATTATTTCGACGGCTACAAAAGCGCGCAGAGCCACATCAATTCGATCCTGGGGAGCCTTGCCAGCGGCAAGGACACGCTGATCAAGGATAATGCCGCGATCGACGTGGAGCGGCAGAATATGTGGGCGACCATGGGCCGCCTGGAACAGATGATCCACATTTCCAAGACCATGGACGCCCGGCTGGAGGCCAAGGCGCTGGAACTGGATGCGACCGATCCGGCCAAGGCGAAGGCGATCCGCGACAGTGCCTTGTTCTATATCCGCCAGCGCACGCAGGATTTGCTGACGCAGATGGCGGTGACAGTGCAGGGCTATCTGGCGCTCGACCTCGTCAAGAAGAATAATGTCGAACTGGTGAAGGGCGTCGACCGCGCCAGCACGACGACCGTGGCGGCGCTGCGCACGGCGGTGACGGTGGCGCAGGCGCTGGTCGGCCAGAAACTGGTGCTGGAACAGATCACCGCGCTCAACACCACCACCGCCAACATGATCGACAGCACCGGCGAGATGCTGAAGACCCAGACGGCGCAGATTCACGAACAGGCCGCATCCAGCACCATCCCAATCGAAACGCTGCAACGCGCATTCCAGAACATCTATGACACGATGGACAATATCGACACGTTCAAGCTGAAGGCGCTGGAGAATATGAAGACGACGGTGAACACGCTGTCGAACGAGGTCGAAAAGTCCAAGGGCTATATCGCCCGCGCCGAAGGACAGGCGCAGGCCGCCGCGCAGGCCCGGGTCGAAAACCCGCTGCTAAGCAGCATCGAGGGGTAGGGACATGTCCACCGATGTCGATCGCTATATTCGGGATCGTGTCAGCCCGACCCTGCGCCGACAGGAGGAACGCTATCAAAGCCTGTCGGCGCGCGCGCGGCAAAGGCGCAACGCCGGGCTGTTGCGGAAAGTGCGGCTGGCGCTGGGGGCCTTGCTGGCGATTATCATCGCCAGCGCGGCGACAGGCTTCATCATGCCGCTGGGCACGACCGGGGTGATGGTGGCGCTGGGCGTGATGATCGCCGCCGTGCTGCTGATCGCGGTAGCGCCCACCGAGAAGCGTGTGCGGACGGAGGCGCTGGCGACGACGGAACTCAAGGCCCTGCCACTCCAGACCGAAATATGGCTGGAAAACCAGCGCAGGGCGCTGCCCGCCCCGGCCGTGACTTTGGTCGACAGCATCGGCGTGAAGCTGGAGACGTTGGCGCCGCAACTGGAGCGACTGAACCCGCAGGAACCGGCCGCGCAGGAAGTTCGCCGCTTGCTGGCCGACCATCTGCCCGAACTGGTCAACGGCTATCAATCCATTCCCGCGCCGCTGCGGCGGGAGGAGCGCAACGGCCGCGTGCCCGAAAAGCAACTGGTCGAGGGGCTGTCGGTGATCGACGCGGAAATCGGCCGGATGAGCGAGGCGATGGCGTCCGGCGACCTTGACAAGCTGGCGACGCAGAACCGCTTTCTGGAACTCAAATATCAGGAAGCAAGGGAATTGGGGCAATAACCGCCCCTGCCCCGGCATGATCCACCTGACCCGCATCATCGTCGACCTGCTGACCGGGTTGCTGGCGGCGGGCGGATGGGCATTGTTGATGGTGGGCGGCGCGCTGACCGCGATTGTCGGCGGCGGCGCGGGCGCGCTGATGCTTATCCGGGTCTGGAAACGGCGTTGACAACGGTTTCGATCAGCCCCTGCAACAGCGGATCGGGCAGCGCCTGATCGAAGCGGATGCCGAAACGGCAGGCCTTTTCCCAGATCACCCGGCCGCGCAGCAGCAGACCGAACAGCTCAACCTCCACCCATTGATCAACATGCGGCGGCAGGTCGGCATGAAGCCGCGCGCCCGTGCGCGAAAGATCGAGCAGATGCGCGCGCCAAGTTTCGCCATCCCGGTGCAGCCGCACCGGTTCAAACATCTTGTGACGGGCGGCCATGCGTCGCGAGGGCCCTGAAGCCCCCGCCGTGATGGCGGTCATGTGGGTCATTCCGCTCCCCTCTCGCCGGCGCAGCATAGCCGCAAGATTCGGGTCGATTCGCGCTTTTTCGTCACCAACGCGGCATTAACCGCGATTTTCCCGACGAACGCCCTTGTTTTGGCCGCGAATCGGAAAGGGCGCGCCCGCTCCCATGCAGCTCAGCCATCGGCCGGGGCTGTCAGTCGACATCCTCGACATCGACCTTTTCGCCCGTCACCTTCTGCGACAGGGCGGCGGCCATGAACGGATCAAGCGCGCCGTCCAGCACATCGTCGGGCGCGGTGGAGGTGACGCCGGTGCGCAGGTCCTTCACCAGCTGATAGGGTTGCAGGACGTAGGAGCGGATCTGATGGCCCCAGCCGATCTCGGTCTTGGCCTGGTAATCGCTCGACGCCGCTTCCTCGCGCTTGCGCAGTTCCGCTTCATAGAGGCGCGCCTTCAGCATGTTCATCGCGGTGGCGCGGTTCTTGTGCTGGGACCGGTCGTTCTGCGACGCGACGATGATGCCCGAAGGGACGTGGGTGATGCGAACGGCGGAGTCGGTCGTGTTGACGTGCTGCCCGCCCGCGCCAGACGCGCGATAGGTGTCGATCTTGAGGTCGCTTTCCTTGACCTCGATGTCGATGTCATCGTCGATCACCGGATAAACCCAGACCGACGAAAAGCTGGTGTGGCGGCGCGCGCTGCTGTCATAGGGGCTGATGCGGACCAGGCGGTGGACGCCGCTTTCGGTCTTGGCATAGCCATAGGCGTTCTCGCCCTTGATGAGGAAGGTGGCGGACTTGATCCCCGCCTGGTCGCCCGCCTGATAATCGACCAGATCGACCTTGTAACCGCGCCGTTCGGCCCAGCGGCGATACATGCGGCTCAGCATCTCGGCCCAGTCCTGGCTCTCCGTGCCGCCCGCGCCGGCGTGGATTTCGAGATAAGTGTCGTAGCCGTCGGCCTCGCCCGCCAGCAGCGCCTTGATCTTGTCTTCGTCGGCCCGCTCGGCCAGCGCCTTCAGGGACGCGATGGCTTCGGTCACCATCTCTTCGTCGCCTTCCGCCTCGGCCATTTCGATAAGGTCGGCGGTGTCGGTCTTTTCCGTGTCGATGGCGCGGGTGGCGCCGATCGCGCTGTCAAGCCGGGTGCGCTCGCGCATCACCTCCTGCGCCTGTTTGGCGTTGTCCCACAGGGTCGGATCCTCGACGCGCGCGTTCAGCTCGTCCAGACGGCGCAGCGCCACGTCCCAGTCGAGGAAGCGACGCAACAGGCTGAGCGCGGCGTCGATGCGGTCGATATATTGCTGCGCTTCGGCGCGCATGGGCCTTCTCCAGAATAGTCGCGTGCGCCTCAACGCATCAAGCGACCGCCCCTATCCCAGACCGAGAGGCTTGGAAAGATTCAATCCTGCGCCGGGAAAGGAAGGCGGCGGGGCTGTAACGCCCGTCCGCCTCAATAAATCCCGCCCTGATCCTGCAGGAAATCGGCGTCGCTGCGCTGGCGGCGCTGGGTGGAGGCGGCGCGCGCGGCGGCTTTTTCCTGCGCTTCCACTTCCTCGGTGCGGATGGTGCGGCGCGGTTCGGTTTCGGGCTTGAACGCTTCCCAAATGACGGCGGCCTTGGGCTCGTGCGTCGGCCATGCGCCATAGACGCGCTTGCCCGAGCGACGGTCGATGGCGACCATGCGGATGCCCGCAGGCGCGACGAAGGGCGTTTTGGGCATGTTTTCGAGGATCGGGGCCATCGCCGCTTTCCAGATCGGCGCGGCGATGCGGCCGCCCTGCGCCCAGCCGCCCAGGCTGCGCGGCTGGTCGTAGCCGATATAGACGCCGGCGACGAGGTCGGGCGAACCGCCGACGAACCAGACATTGGTCGGACCATTGGTGGTGCCGGTCTTGCCGAACAGCGGGCGATCAAGGTCGGCCAGCACCGTCGCGGTGCCGCGCTGGACGACGCCTTCGGCAATATGGACGACCTGGTAGGCGGTCATCGGGTTCATCACCTGCCGCCCTTCGAACCCGAAACGGGGCATCGGTTTGCCGTCCCAATTGGCCATATTGCACCCGTCGCAGGCGCGCCAGCGGTCGGGCCAGATCACCTTGCCGCGCCGGTCCTGAACATAGTCCATCACCTTGGGCGCGAATTGCTTGCCGTGGTTGGCGAGCGTCGCATAGGCGTTGACCATGCGTTCGACGGTGGTTTCGCCCGCGCCCAGCGCAAAGGACAGATAGGGCTGATAATCGCCGATGCCCATATTTTTGATGGTGCGCACGACACGGTCCATGCCGGTCTGGCTGGCGGCGCGCACGGTCATCAGGTTGCGCGACTGTTCGACGCCCCAGCGCATCGTCTGCGGCCCGGCGCTGCCGCCCGAGAAGTTGCGAAAGCATTTCTGCCCCAGCCCCGCGCCCTGATAGACGCAGAGCGGCCCGTCGACGATGATCGACGCGGGCGTCATGCCATTGTCGAGCGCGGCGGCATAGACGAAGGGCTTGATCGTGGAGCCGGGCTGACGCTGGGCCTGGGTCGCGCGGTTATAGGCGGACAGGCGCGCGTCGAAGCCGCCCTGCATGGCGTGGATGCGGCCGCCATGGGTGTCTTCGATCACCATGCCGCCCGACACTTCGGGGATGGAGCGCAGCGCATAGCTGGAGCCGTTGGCGACGACGACGATCAGGTCGCCGGGTTTGAGCGCGGCGAAAGCCGTGCCGCCCGTTTTGCGCGCGGGCATCTGCGCCGCGTCGGCGGGCAATGTGCCGGTGGCGCCGTCGGCAAAGCCGATGCTGGCGCTGGTCGCGCTCTTGTCGATCACGGCGGCGACGCGCCAGCCGCTATAGTCGACATCGACATAGCTGGCGGCCAGTTCGCGTTTCCAGCCATTGGCGATGTTGATCCTGCCCACCGGGCCGGACCAGCCGCGCCCGGCGTCGAACCGAAGCAGCCCGCCGCGCAGCGCATTTTGCGCCTGTTCCTGCATCATCGGGTCATAGGGGCTGCGCACCCACAGCCCCCCGGCATAGACGCTGTTGGGACCATCGGCCGCCTTTTCGCCGAAGCGTTCGATCAGGCGGCGGCGCACCTCTTCCATATAATAGCCGCCCGCGCGAGCGTCGAAGCCGGAACCATGAGCGGTGACGGCGCCCAGCGGCTGGGCGCGGGCCGCATCGCGCTGCGCCGCGCTGATCCAGCCATTTTTCTCCATCTCGCCCAGCGCCCAGTTGCGCCGGTCGAGCGCGCGTTCATGACCGGTCGCGCTTTCCGGGCGGTAATTGGCCGGCCCCTTGGGCAGGATCGCCAGATAGGCCATTTCATGGAGCTTCAGGTCGGCCACATCCTTGTCGAAATAGGCGCGCGCCGCCGCCTGAACGCCATAGGCGTTGCGCCCCAGGAATATCTGGTTGAGGTAGAGTTCAAGGATCTGCTGCTTGGTCAGCACCTGTTCCATGCGATAGGCAAGGATCATTTCCTTCACCTTGCGCGTGGGAGAGTAGGCGTCGCCGATCAGCAGGTTCTTCGCCACCTGCTGGGTGATGGTGGAGCCGCCGCGCGCACGCTGGCCCGATCCCAATTTGCTGGCGTAATCGACCACGGCGCCAAAGAAGCCGGGAATGTCGACGCCATGATGTTCGAAAAAGGTCTTGTCCTCCGCCGCCAGATAGGCGCGGATCAGCAACGGCGGATAATCGCTATATTGCAACTGCACGCGCCGTTCGCGGGCATAGCTGTGCACCGGTGAGCCATTGACGTCGCGCACGATGGTGGGCAGCGGCGGCTCATATTCCAGCAGTGACGTAGCATCAGGCAGGTCGCGCGCAAATATCAGCCAGAAGATCGCGCAAAAGGCGATGAAGCCGCCGCCCAGGATCGACAGCCAGCGGAACCAGCGGCGGCCCCACAGGCTGCGCAGACGGGCGAAAATGCCGCGCGCGTCCCGCCGGAGGCGAAAGGCGGTGGTCGGCGATGTCGAAGCGGCCTCTTCCATTCTGGGAAGAGGCTCTAGGGTCAAAAACCAGCGCTGTCGAGGCGGCCCGCGCCGGTCGGAGGTCATTTGGGAAATGCGCGTGGCCCATTTCCGATTCGGCGCCGGCCCGCTCCCCCACCCGGCCACCCAACGGCAGTATCATTTGGGCGGCCGGGTGGGGGCGCGGGCCGGTGCGACACAAAAAGTCCGGCCTTCGCCGGATTTTCTCACAACGCTCAGTTCATCGCCAGCTTGCGGGCGAAGTGGATTTCGATGGCGCTGGCGACGCCGCGGGCGATCTGGGCCTGGCCCTCGCGCGAACTCAGGAAGGCGGCGTCATGGGCGTTGCTGATATAGCCGGTTTCGAACAGGACCGATGGAATATCGGGCGCTTTCAGCACCATCAGCGAGGCGAAGCGGTGATAGGCGCTGCGGAAGGGCACATAGGGCGCGGCCGATCGTTGCAGCAGGCGGGCGAAATTGGCCGAGATGTTCATCGATTCGCGCTGCGTCAGGTCGATAAGGATCGACGACACCTCGCCAGACTGGTTGCCCAGGTTGACGCCGTTGATGATGTCGGCCTTGTTCTCGCGCGCGGCAAGCCGGGCGGCCTCGCGGTCCGACGCGGTTTCGGACAGGGTATAGACGGTGGCCCCCTGCGCCTCGCGATTTTCAGCCGAGTCGGCATGGATGGAAATGAACAGATCGGCATTCATGCGCCGGGCGATGCCATAGCGTTCCTGCAGCACCAGAAAACGATCATCATCGCGGGTCAGCGCCACCCGCACCCGACCCGACTTGACCAGCCGGTCGCGGATCGCCTGGGCGATGGCCAGCGTCACATCCTTTTCGCGGCGGCCGTTATCGGGGTCGATCGCGCCCGGATCATGGCCGCCATGGCCCGCGTCGATGACGACGAGCGGACGCCCTGCGTCTCGCGGTCCTTCGACCTGGGGCAGGGCGAGCGCCTTGGACGCTGCGGGAATGGGCACGGTGATGCTATGCACACGATGGGGCGGGCGCGCTGCGTTGGCGGGCGCGTCGAACCGCATCCGGCCCTGACCCAGGGCGGAACGGAACGCGCCCGACGATACGTCCTGCAGGGTGAAACTCAATGAGCGGCCGTCTTCGGAGAAGCGCGCGCCGGTGGGCACGGCCGGGCTGGCGAGGTCGAGCACGACGCGGGCGGTCTGCGCATCCACCTGCCCCTGGCGAACGGCGGCGACGGCGGGGGCCGATCCGGCAAAGCCCCGCCCGGCCTGCGCGCCGCTGATGTCGAGGGCGATGCGCTGCGGCCCGTCGAGCAGGAAGGCCGACGCGCCGTCGACCGGCTCGTCAAAGCGCAACGTCACCTGGTTGGCGGTCATATCGACGCCGGCAATTCCGCCCGCCGATCCGGGGGTCGTCGCGAACAGCGCGCCCGCCAGTGCCATGCCGTAAACCATGCGCCGCTTTTGCAACGCGAGCGATCCGGGCGTCCAGCCGAATTTCATATAGGACAACATCCATCCAGCGTCCCCACGCTGAATGCCTGATTAAGGATGCTTCCCTTTTCCGCCGCTGAAAGGATGGGGTTAACATGATCTTCAGCACGTTTCGATCATGGCGGCCCTATGCGGCATTATTTGGCGGCAGGCGTTGCCCGTTGCCTATTTGGCTGCTACCCCTCTTCATTCCCGCAAGGTGGGCTCTTATCTCAAGTGCCCGAACCCCAACGGAACCATAGGTACTATTTTGCGCGATCCGGCCCCTATGTCCGCATCGCACATGACAACAGGTTGACGCTGCATGTGGCATTTTTCCCATCCTTCGCATTGCCCGGTTCCGGGCGAGGCGACGTTGATGGGCGTTTACGGGGCCGGCGCAAAGCCCGCCCATGCCCGCGCAGCAGACGCGATCTTCACCCCTCAATCCGGAACAGGCGCGCCCATGGCGTCCCCATGGACGCCCCCAGGCGCGCCGTTCCGCCTTTATCGCGTGGCCCGGCGGCCCCTGGCCCCCGCGCGTCCACGCCGGAGAATCATCAATGACCATGCGTATGCTGATCGATGCGCGCCACCGGGAAGAAACCCGGGTCGCCGTCGTCAAGGGAAACCGGATCGAGGAATTTGACTTCGAATCCGCCGAGCACAAACAGCTCAAGGGAAATATCTATCTCGCCAAGGTGACCCGCGTCGAACCGTCGCTGCAGGCGGCGTTCGTCGATTATGGCGGCAACCGCCACGGCTTCCTGGCCTTTTCCGAAATCCACCCCGATTATTACCAGATCCCGCGCGAGGACCGCGAGGCGTTGCTGCGCGAAGAACGCGCCCATGCCGAGGAAGAAGCCGCGCTGCGCGCCGAAGCCGACGAGGACGATGACGAGGGCGTGGAAGCGGCCGAAGGCGGCGTCGAGGATGTCGATGCGCCCGATCTGGACGACGAGGAAGGCGAAGCCGCCGAAACCGCCGAGGGCGAGGAACGCCCGGCCAGAGGCGGCCGCCGCAAGCGCGACAAGGGCGGCGACGACGCCGCCGACGAACTGCGCCGCAAGCGCATGGCGCTGCGCCGCCGTTACAAGATTCAGGACGTCATCAAGCGCCGCCAGGTGCTGCTGGTGCAGGTCGTCAAGGAAGAACGCGGCAACAAGGGCGCGGCGCTGACCACTTACCTGTCGCTGGCCGGCCGTTATTGCGTGCTGATGCCCAACACCAGCCATGGCGGCGGCATTTCGCGCAAGATTTCGAACGCGGCCGACCGCAAGCGGCTGAAGTCGATCATTGCGGAAATGGCCCTGCCCTCGTCGATGGGCTGCATCGTCCGCACCGCCGGGCTTCAGCGCACCAAGCCGGAGATCAAGCGCGATTTCGACTATCTCGCCCGCCTGTGGGACGAGATTCGCGAACAGACGCTGAAATCGGCCGCGCCCGCGCTGATCCACAATGACAGCGACCTCATCAAACGCGCCATCCGCGACATCTACAACAAGGATATCGAGGAAGTCATTGTCGAGGGCGAGGAGGGATATCGCGCCGCGAAGGACTTCATGAAGCTGCTGATGCCCAGCCACGCGCGGCGGGTGAAGCAATATGCCGACGCCGTATCGCTGTTCCAGCGCGCCAGCGTCGAGGATCAACTGGCGGCGATGTACAACCCGGTCGTGCAACTGAAATCGGGCGGCTATCTGGTCATCAACCCGACCGAGGCGCTGGTGTCGATCGACATCAACTCGGGCCGGTCGACCCGCGAACATGGCATCGAACAGACCGCCGTCGCCACCAACCTGGAGGCCGCGCGCGAGATCGCCCGCCAGTTGCGCCTGCGCGACATGGCCGGCCTTGTCGTCATCGACTTCATCGACATGGAGGTGAACTCCAACATCCGCAAGGTCGAGAAGGCGATGAAGGAGGCGCTGAAGGACGATCGCGCCCGCATCCAGGTGGGCCGCATTTCGGGCTTTGGCCTGATGGAAATGAGCCGCCAGCGGCTGCGCACCGGCGTGCTGGAGGCATCGACCCGCGAATGCCCGCATTGCGAGGGCACGGGCCTTGTCCGCACGGCGTCGTCGGCGGGCCTGTCGGCGCTGCGCATGCTGGAAGAGGAAGCCGCGCGCGGTCGCGGCAGCCTGATCACCCTGCGCGCCAGTCAGGAAGCGGCCTTCTACGTCCTCAACAACAAGCGCCGGGAGCTGGACGAGATCGAACAGCGTTATGGCGTGCGCATCGCCATCCTGCCCGATGGCGAGGTGGAAGGCGCGCGCATGTCGGTGGAGGCCAGCGGCCCCCGCCCCGAGCGAGTCGTCCACTATGCCCCGCTGCCGCAGGACGATGAAGACGACCTGCCGGAAGAGGATGAACTGCTCGACGAGGTCGAAGAGGCCGAGGAAGCCCATGCTGGCGAAGCGCAGGCCGATCGTGGCGAGGATCGCGAAGGCGGCCGCCGTCGCCGCCGCCGCCGCCGCCGCCGGGGCGGCAACCGCGAGGGCGGAACCGATGCCCCCGTCACCACCGCCGAAGAGGGCGAGGACGGGACCGGGCCTGATGAATCGTCGGATGAGGGCGAGGAAGCCGGGCCGGTCGAAGAGGCGGCAGACGGTGAAAGCGGCGAAGGCCGTCGTCGCAATCGTCGTGGTCGCCGTGGCGGTCGCCGCCGGCGCGAAGGCATGAGCGATGTCGCGGGCGAAGCGACGGAAGGCGCGGAAGCGACCGAGGGCGCCGCCGCGGCTGCTGCCGAAGAACCGGTCGCCGAGGCCCCTGTCGAGGAGCCTGTCGCGGAGGAAGCGCCCAAGACTCGCCGCCGCCCGCGCGCGCGCAAGAAGGTGGAAGCGGCCGAAGAGGCCGCCTCTGAACCAGCGACCGAGGCCAGCGAAGCGCAAGCAGCCGCCCCGGTTGCCGAGGAAGCGCCCGCCAAGCCCAAGCGCACCCGCCGCAAGAAAGCCGAGCCAAGCGAGGCGGCAACCGCCGAAGCGGCCGAGGCTGCCCCGGAGGCCGAGGCCCCCGCCAAGCCCAAGCGCACTCGCCGCAAAAAGGCCGAGCCAAGCGTGGTTGAAGCTGTCGAGGCCGAAGTTCCGGCTGCTGAAGCCGCCGCGGCCGTCGAACCGGCGAGCGCCACCGCCGAAGACGCCGTCGCCCCGCCCGTTGAAACGCCGGTTGCCGAACAGCCGGTGATGGTGGAGGCCGTTGAGGCCGCTGAAGCCCCCGCCGAAGCGGAAGCGGAAGGCGACACCGAAAGCGATGGCGAGCCGCGCCGCGGCTGGTGGCAGCGCACCTTCGGTCAGTAAGAAAGCAAGGGGGCGTTTCCGGCATGGCCCGGCCCGCTGGCGACGCCCCCCTTTCACCCCCGGTTCATCACCGCCATGGCAAGCCCCGGCGCGTGATCCGGCCTGCGAACAATCCCTCCGGCCGCGCCCTGCGCCGCATGGCCCGCGCCGCATCCATGGCGATGCTGGCGCTGGCGGCCTTTGCCCAGACCGGCCATGCCCAGTCGGTGCTGCGCGATGCGGAAACCGAGGCCTTCATGGCCGACATGTCGGCGCCGCTGGTCAAGGCGGCGGGCATGGAGCCGCGCAATGTACAGGTGCTGGTCATCAACGACCCGGAAATCAACGCCTTCGTCGCGGGCGGCCAATATGTCTGGGTGCATAGCGGACTGATCGCGCAGGCCGACAATGTCAATCAGGTGCAGGGCGTTGTCGCCCATGAACTGGGCCATATCGAGGGCGGCCATATCATCCGCTCGTCCGAGGGGATCAAGGCGGCGACGGGCATCACCCTGCTCAGCCTGATCGTCGGCGCCGCGGCGATCGCGGCGGGCGGCGGCGAAGCGGGCATGGGCATCATGGGACTGGGCCAGCAAGCGGCGATGAGCAGTTTCCTGGCCTTTTCCCGCGCACAGGAAAGTTCGGCGGACCTTGCCGGCGCGCGTTACCTGTCGGCGGCGGGCATTTCGGGCAAGGGCAGCCTGGAGTTCTTCAAGAAGCTGCAGAATCAGGAATATCGCCTCGCGATCCCGCAGGACAATAGCTACGGCCGCACCCATCCGCTGTCGGGCGAGCGCATCAACGTGCTGCGCGAGGTCTATGAGGTCGACCCGGCGTGGAACAGGCCGGTCGACCCGGCGCTGGAGGCGCGGTTCGAACGGATCAAGGCGAAGCTCGTCGGTTTCGTGTCCGAACCCGCCCAGACACTCATCAAATATCCCGAGAGCGACCAATCGATCCCGGCCCATTACGCCAGAGCCTATGCCTGGCACAAAAGCGCCTATCCGCAAAAGGCGCTGGCGGAGGTTGATGCCCTTTTGAAGGCCGCGCCGCACGACCCCTATTTTCTGGAGTTGGAAGGTCAGATCCTGCTGGAAAGCGGGCGACCGCGTGAAGCCATTCCACCCTTGCGCGAAGCGGTGGCGAAGACCAGCCAGCCGCTGATCGCCACCCTGCTGGGCCACGCCCTGATCGCCAGCGAGGATGAAGCGAATTTTGCCGAAGCCGAACAGGTTTTGCGTAACGCCGTTGCCCGCGACCGCGAAAACCCCTTTGCCTGGTATCAGCTTGGCGTCGTTTATGAACGGCGGGGGGACACGGCGCGCGCCGCGCTCGCCACCGCCGAACGCTATGCCATGATGGGTCAGGACATGCTGGCGCTGCGCAGCGCCGACATGGCTGTGCAGGGCCTGAAACCGGGCACGGTCGATTATCTGCGCGCGCAGGACATCGCCATGGTATCGCGCGCGGCCGTGGAACAACAGCGGAAGAAGAAATGACCGACCAGAGCAGACCCGATTTCCGATCCGCCCTCTCCAACAGAAAGATTCAGATGACGCTCGGCTTCCTTATCGCCACCACCGCAGCGGCAGGCACGGCTCTGGCCGTCCAGTCGCCCACCGCCGTAGGCGCTGCTGACAAGGTCGCGATCGAGCAGATCGTCCATGACTATATCATGGAGCATCCCGAAATCATTCCGCAGGCGATCGAGAAATTGCAGGCCAGGCGCCTGTCGGGCACGATCAACGCCCATCGCAGCGCGCTGGAAACCCCTTATGCCGGCGCATGGGAGGGCGCGGCGCAGGCCGATGTCGTGCTGGTCGAATTTTTCGATTATGCCTGCGGCTATTGCCGGTCTTCGCTGCCCGACCTTGCCAAGCTGGTGGCGGCGGACAGGGGGCTGAAGATCGTCTATCGCGAATTGCCGATCCTGTCGGAACAAAGCGGCGACGCGGCAAAGGTGTCGTTGCTGGCGGCCGAACGGGGCCGTTATATGGGCTTTCACAAGGCGCTTTATGGCGCGGGCAAGGTGACGCGGGACACGATCTTTGCCGCCGCCCAATCCGTCGGCATCGATCGCAAGGCGGCCGAGGCGGCGATGGTCGACAGCAAATATGAAGCCGAGGTCCAGTCGAACATCGCGCTCGCCCAGAAAATCCAGGCCACCGGCACGCCGACCTTCATCGTCGGGGATCAGGTGTTTTCCGGCGCCGTCGGCTATGATGCGTTGAAAGACGCGATCGCAGCCGCGCGCAAGCGTTAAGGGGCGACCGCCATGGCCCGCCCCCATGCCCGCTACATCGTCGTGCCCCATGAGGGCGTATGGAAGATCAACCTCGACAACCGCTATTTCGGACCGTTCGACAGTCAGGAAAAGGCGACGGAAGCGGCCGTGGCGACCGCGCGCAAGGCTGCTGACGCGGGTTTCCCGGCCAGCGTCCTGCTGATGCGGGACGGCGAATTCGATACGGTCTGGACCAGCCAGACCGACGAGAATTGACCGTTGCTGAAAATTTTTCCTCTCCGCGCAGGAACCTGTTGACCCATCCGGCATTAAAAACCTTCAATCGCCATTACAGATGAAGGGATTTCGGGTCAGTTGCGATGTCTAAGCGGGTTTTGATTGTCGAAGACGAGATTTTCGTGGCGCTCGAAATCGAACAGGCGGTCGAGGCGGCATCTTTCGATGTCGTCGCCATCGCCGCCGACAGGGCGTCAGCTCTGGCTGTCGCTGACCAGTGCGATATCGCTCTGGTCGACCTCAACCTGCGCGACGGGCCAACGGGCACGGTCATCGGCACCACCCTGGCGCAAAGCCACGGCGTTCGCGTCATCTATGTCACCGCCAATCCCGCCCAGATCGGCGGCGCGTCGTCATCCGCGCTGGGCGTTGTGGTAAAGCCGTTCCGCGAAGCAAGCATCATCGCAGCGCTCAAGCTGGCGGCGACCGACAATGGCGATCCGCTGGCCGCCGACATCAGCGGCTTTACGCCATTTCCACCGCCCGGCTCATTGAGCGGGATGGGATCGTCAGCCTGACGACCAGCCCTTCGGCCAGCCATTGCCGGTCGACCTTTCCGCCCAGCTGCCGTTCCGCGCTGAGCGCCATCAGGCGGGTGCCAAAACCGGTTGACCCTGTCTCTACCGGCGCAGGGCCGCCCAGTTCGCGCCATTCCACAATCCAGCCATCGATATCATCGGCGGGCGACAAGGCCAGTTCGACGCGCCCCTCCGGCACGGACAGCGCCCCATATTTGGCGGCGTTGGTCGCCAGTTCATGGAATATCAGCGCCAGCGGCGTGGCCGATCGGTCGTCAATGCGGGGATCATCGCCGCTCACCAGCACGCGATCGCCATAGGGGGCAAAAAGCTGGTGCAGCAGACCCTGCAGGCTGCTCTGTTCGAAATCCAGCCCACGCCGGGATTCCGCGCTATGCGGACGGACGAAATCATGGGCGCGGCCCAGCGCCAACACCCGGTCGCGCAGATCGTCGGCTGCGTCGCGGAGCTCCGGGCGCTCGCGCGCGGACAGGCCGATGAGCCCGGCAATAACCGAAAATATGTTTTTGATGCGATGCGAAAGTTCATGCGCGATCATTTCGCGCTCCTCGATCATCAGCGCCTGTTCGTGAATGTCGGTGCAACTGCCGATCCAGCGGGTGATGCGCCCGGCGCTGTCCCGGATAGGCAAGGCCCGTCCCAGCGCGCTGCGATATTCGCCGCTGCGATGCCGCAACCGATATTCGATCTCATAGGGCTGGCCCGTTTCCAGACTGCGTCCCCACACCCGCCCTGCCCGTTCGCGATCATCGGGATGGACCACATCGACCCAGCCATCGCCGTTCGACGCCCCTTCGGTTACGCCGGTAAATTCATACCAGCGTTCGTTGAAATAATCGACATGACCATCGACCGACGCCGACCACACCATTTGCGGAATGGCGTCGGCCAGCGCGCGAAAGCGCGTTTCGCTGTCGATCATCGCCTCGCGCTTGCGCTTCAGCCGCGCCTCGACCTCGCGACCATAACGGCGATCGTGAAGAAAGGTCATGACCTGCTTGGACAGCAGCACCAGGCCCTGCCTTTGCAACGGCGTCAGGTCGACGCGCGGCTCTCGGTCGATAACGCACAGGGCCCCCAGTTGCGCCCCATCGGTGTCGACCAGCGGCGCGCCGGCGTAAAAGCGGATATGCGGTTCGCCAGTGACCAGCGGGTTGTCGGCAAAGCGCGGATCCCGACGCGCGTCGGGAACCAGCATCAGTTCGGAATGACGCATGGCATGGTTACAGAAGGACATGGACCGGGGCGTGCCATCGGCATCCAGCCCGGTGCGCGACACGAAACGCTGGCTGTCCTGGTCCACCAGACTGACGACGCAGATCGGCGCTTCGCACAGGGCGGCGCCAAACGCCGTCATCTCGTCCAGCGCCTCAAAACCACCAGCGTCGATGTCGTAAAGCGCAAGCAGGGCCGCGCGGTCGATGGCGCCGTCGGGGAGGAGTTCAGCCATCGCCGACGCGTTCGATGTCGGCGCCCACGGCCGACAATTTTTCCTCCAGCCGTTCATAGCCGCGGTCGAGATGATAGACGCGGTTGACCTGCGTTTCGCCTTCGGCGGCGAGGCCCGCCAGCACCAGGCTCATCGACGCGCGCAAGTCGGTCGCCATTACCGGCGCGCCGACCAATTTGGGCACGCCGCGCACCACGGCCGTGCGGCCGTTCACAGAAATATCCGCGCCCATGCGCGCCAGTTCGGGCACATGCATGTAGCGGTTCTCGAAAATCGTTTCGGTCAGCACCGACGCGCCATCAGCCAGCGCCAGCATCGCCATGAACTGGGCCTGCATATCGGTGGGGAAGGCAGGAAACGGAGCAGTGGACAGGGTCAAGGGTTTCAATCTCCCGTCAGCGGAAACGCGTATCCCCTCCTTATGTTCCTCCACCACGACGCCCGCTTCGCGCAGCGCCGCCAGAATCGCCATCATGTCGGCCGCTTCCGCGCCGATCAGGTCGAGCGAACCGCCGGTAATGGCGGCGGCGCAGGCATAGCTGCCCGCCTCGATCCGGTCGGGCATGACGCGATAGGTTGCGCCATGGAGCCGTTCGCGGCCATGGATCACGAGTCTGGACGTGCCCACCCCTTCAATGTCCGCGCCCATGGCGATCAGCAGCCGGCACAGGTCGACGATCTCCGGTTCGCGCGCGGCATTTTCCAATATGCAGGCGCCATTGGCGAGCACGGCGGCCATCACCGCATTTTCGGTCGCGCCGACCGACACCACTGGGAAGGTGTAGACGCCGCCGGGCAGGCCGCCATCGGGCGCCGACGCCTTCACATAGCCCGCCGCCAGTTCGATCACCGCGCCGAACGCCTCGAGCGCGCGCAGGTGCAGGTCGATGGGTCGGTTGCCGATGGCGCAGCCGCCGGGCAGCGACACCGTCGCTTCGCCCGCGCGGGCGAGCAGCGGGCCAAGCACGAGGATGGAGGCGCGCATCTTGCGGACGATGTCATAGGGGGCGACGGTCGATGTGACGCGGCTGGCCCGCATCGTCATCACGCGGCCGAAATCCTCCGGCCGGGCGCCCTCGATCATGGTCGACACGCCGAGTTGGTTGAGCAGATGGCCGAAGCTGTCGACATCGGCCAGGCGCGGCAGGTTGCGCAGCGTCAGCGGCTCATCGGTCAGCAGCGCGCAGGGCAGAAGCGTCAACGCCGCGTTCTTTGCGCCAGAAATGGGGAGGCGGCCGGAGAGCGGTTTGCCACCGCGAATGTCGATACGATCCATGGCCTGTCTCAATAACGGTTAATGCGCGGCGCGCAAGGCGGCCACGCTGTCAGGCGCATGGAAATCCGTCGCATTTTCACCGCTCAGGCGAGCAGTTCCACATCCCAGTACAGCCAGTCGTGCCAGCTTTCGTGCAGATAGCCGGGCGGGAAGGCGCGGCCATGATCCTGCAACTGCCAGCTGGTCGGGCGGATGGGCGCGACATGGATGTGCATCCCCGCCTCCTTCGGCGTCCGGCCCCCTTTTTTGAGGTTGCAGGGCGAACAGGCGGTGGTGACATTTTCCCATGTCGTGCGGCCGCCCGCGCGGCGCGGAATGACATGGTCGAAGGTCAGGTCGCTGAGCGATCCGCAATATTGGCAGGTGAACTTGTCGCGCAGGAACAGGTTGAAACGGGTGAAGGCGGGATGTTCCGAAGGCTTTACATATTGTTTGAGCGCGATGACCGACGGGATTTTGATGTTCAGGCTGGGGCTGTGGACTTCGCGTTCATAGCTGGCGACGATGTCCACCCGGTCAAGGAACACCGCCTTGATCGCGGTTTGCCAGGGCCACAGGCTGAGCGGATAATAGCTGAGCGGCGTATAATCTGCATTCAACACCAGCGCCGGACAATTTTCCGGATGCCGTATCAGGTCTGGGTGATACATGGATCTTCTCAACCCCCCTTCGCCACCCCCGCTGATTTGACCATGAGCGTGACAAGCGCATGACAGCATTAACGAATATGCCCCGTCAAGAGTCTGTATGATGCCACCCGACCCGCTACAGCATATGGTGACCCGCTTCGCCCCCAGCCCGACCGGCCGCCTGCATATCGGCCATGGCTGGTCGGCGCTGATGGCGATGGACATGGCGCGCGCGGCGGGCGGCGCGTTTCGCCTGCGGATCGAGGATATCGACGGCGCGCGCAGCCGGCCGGAGCATGTCGCGGGAATTGTTGAGGATCTGCGCTGGCTGGGCGTCGCATGGGACGGCGCGATGATGGCGCAATCAGAACGTCTCGCCCATTATGAATCGGCGCTGGACCGGCTGCGCGCCATGGGCCTGCTCTATCCCTGTTTCTGCACGCGCGCCGACATTCAGGCGCAATGGGCCGCGAGCGCAAGCGCCCCCCATGGGTCGGAAGGGCCGGTCTATCCCGGCGCGTGCCGGGGGATGCCCGCCGCCGAGCGAGCGGAAAAGCTGGCCGCCCTGCCCCATGCCTGGCGGCTGGACATGGCCGCGGCCATCGCCATGGCCGGGCCGCTCGACTGGCGGGACGCGCCCTTTCCCTATGAGGGCGGCGGCGGGCGCGCGCTCGCCGCCGATCCCGGAACGGCGGGCGACGTGGTGCTGGCGCGCAAGGATGCGCCGGCCAGCTATCACCTGTCCTGCACGCTGGACGACGCCGCCATGGGGGTCACCCATGTGCTGCGCGGCGCGGACCTGCGCAGCGCGACCCCTGTCCACCGGCTGTTGCAGGCGCTGCTCGATCTGCCCTCCCCGCTCTATATCCACCATCCGCTGCTGATAGGACCGGATGGCAAGCGGCTGGCGAAGCGGGCCGGCTCCATCGCGCTGGCGGAGCTGCGCGCGGCGGGCGTGGCGGCCGATGCGCTGGCCGCCGATCTGCGTGCGGCGCGCTTTCCGGTTGGCATTTCGCTGGGTCAGGCATAGATAGGGGACATGAACGTCGTCCTGATCCTCGCCCTGCTGGCGGCCATGGCCGCGACCCTGTTCGCGCTGATCCGCGGCATCGTCGCCTTCCTGCAAACCACCAAGGAAGAACTCAACTCGCCCGACGGCGGGCCGAGCCCGTCGAGCCTCAAACAGAACAAGATGATGTTCAACCGCATCCTGTTTCAGGCGCTGGCGATCATTATCGTCGTGCTGATCCTGTTGATGAGCGGCGGCGGCAAATAAGCCTTGGTCAAGCTCAACAAGATTTACACGCGCACCGGTGACGACGGCACGACCGGCCTCGTCGACGGATCGCGCCTGCCCAAATATGCCGCGCGGATGCGGGCGGTGGGCGATGTCGACGAAGCCAACAGCGCGCTGGGGCTCGCCGTCCTCGCCATGGGCGATTGCGCCGAGGCGGCGTGGGCGCGAACGATCCAAAACGACCTGTTCGACCTGGGCGCGGACCTGGCGACGCCGGTGCCAGAAGGCCAGGACGAACCCTGGGCGCTGCGCATCGTGGCGAGTCAGGTCGGACGGCTGGAAGCCCAGATCGACGCGATGAACGCGCGCCTCACCCCGCTCGACAGCTTCATCCTGCCCGGCGGATCGGCGGCGGCGGCGGCCGTCCACCTTGCTCGCGCCATCACGCGCCGCGCCGAACGCAGCGCGGTGGAGGCGGCGGCGGGCGTGGCGATCAACCCGCAGGCGCTCGCCTACCTCAACCGCCTGTCCGACTGGCTGTTCGTGCTCGCCCGCTGCCTGAACGACGACGGGCGCGCCGACATCAAATGGGTGCCCGGCGCGTCGCGATAAACGCGGTTCAGCCCGGCGTCCGCTTACCCAGATAGCGCGACAGCACCGCATCGCTGCCCTGGAAACGCGCCGCCGACGGGTTCATCGCGTCATAGACGACGGCGTTTTCCAGCACGCGCTGCACATAGTTGCGCGTTTCGAAAATCGGGATCTGCTCGATCCAGCGCAGCATGTCGGCGCCGGGCAGGCGCGGGTCGCCATTGGCGCGGATCCACTTGTTAACATTGCCCGCCCCGGCATTATAGGCGGCGACGGCCAGCGGATAGCTGCCCCCGAAATATTTGAGCATCCGCTGAAAATAGCTCGAACCCAGCATGATGTTGTAGCTCGGGTCATTGAGCGAGGCAGCGCTATAGCCCATGCCCAATATGCCCGCCTGTTCGCGCGCGGTGCCGGGCATCAACTGCATCAGGCCGCGCGCGCCCGCATGGCTGACGATCTGCTTGTCAAACTGGCTTTCCTGCCGGGCGATGGCATGGATCATAGTCCAGTCGGCCTGATATTCCGATGGCACGGGCACGCGCGGGAAGGCGCTTTCGCCATAGCCGCTCAGCCCGCTGGACAGCGCCCGTCGCCCGACCATCACGCCCATGTCGGGGCGACCGAGCGATCGGGCCAGTTCGACCGCCAATATATGATCGGCATCGCTGTCGGCGTTGGACGCGATGGCGCGGGCGAATTTGCTCTGGTCCTCCCAATAGCCCATCTGGCCCAGCGCGCGGGCGGCGCGGACCACCGAGCGGGCGTTGAAGGCGGCGCGATCGGCGTCGGCAATGGCGACCGGCTGTTCGGCTGCCGGCGGCGGCACCGGTCGGCTCAGCCGTTCAAGCGCCAACTGGCCGTAAAACTGGTCGGCATATTGCCCGGCCTGCGCGAAATAGCTGTTGGCGCTGGCGATGTCGTTGGCGGCGAGCGCGGCGCGTCCGGCCCAATAATAGCCCTTGGACTGGGTCTGCGGCGACTTCGCCCCTTGCGCATAGCGGCGGAACATCGTCACCGCATCGGCGGGGCGGTTGAGGTTGTAGAAGGCCGTCGTGCCCGCCAGCCAGGCGAGGCTGGTATAATCGTCGCGCTCGCCGATCGGCCGTTCCCGCACATCGACGCCCGGCGCATAGGCGTCGTCAATCTTGCTGGCGATGCCCCAGGCGAAGCTCCACTGGCTGTCATTGGCGGCGGCGCGCGCCTGCCCCAGCAGCAACTCATACCATTTTTCGACATTGGTCGGGCGGAAAACGGCGGTCGCGCGGTTGGCGAGCAGTTGCCGCGCCGCGATCCAGTTGCCAGTGTCGCGCAGCCACAGCGCCTTGTCGGCAATGAACCCGACGTCGGAGGCCGCGCCGGCCGCTTCGGCCGCCTGCATCAATGCCGGCGCGGTCGCGGCTTTGCGCCGGAAAGCGAAGCGCGCTTCATAAACCGGGCGGCGGGCGGCGGGAACATAGGCCAGCATCCGTTCGGCCCCCGCCACATCGCCCGCCCACAGCAGCGCGTCGGCCCGCTGGTCATGATCGGCGGGCGTCAGGGTCGATCCGAACAGGCCGAGCATCCGCGCCTCGTCGGTCGGCGACAGCGGCCCGGAAGTCCAGGCCGCGCGGGCGGCGGCGCGGGCCTCGTCCATCCGGCCCAGTTGCGTCAGCGCGATGGCGTGGCGCGCCTTGCCCACCGACGTGCGGGCGGGAAAGCGGGTGAAGAAGGCGACGACCTGCGCGGGATCATAGCTGTCGGGGTTGATGCCGCTTTCCGCGAGGCGGCGCATCCTGTCCTCCCCCGGCCAGCCGGGGTTGGCGGTGATGAAATTTGCATAGGCGGAAAAGCCCAGGCCATCGCTTTGCTGAAGCGTGCGCCACTGGCTGATCGCGGCGGCGACGCTGCTGTCCGACGCAACGCCGATGCGGCTGCTCGCCTGTCGCCAGGGGCTGGGATGATCCTGTCCGCCGCCGGGCAGTTGCTGCACCACCGCGCCGGGCGGGTCGGCGGGCATCTGGGTCATGTCCTGCGCGCTCGCCCCGGCGGTCGACGCCAGCAGGGCGATCAGCGTCATTCGGATCGCTGGTGATTTTTGCGCGGGCAGAAACGTCACCATGCTGGACATTATCGCAATTGCATCCTTATCAGGCCGTGAATGACGCGCTATAGCGCGCCTTTTCCGCATCATGCCCCGGAACCCCGGCGAATTGAAGGAGTTTGTGCATGTTTTCCGGGTCGATTCCGGCTCTGGTGACGCCCTTTCGCGACGGAGCGATTGACGAGGCGGCGTTTCGCGCCTTCGTCGACTGGCAGATCGCGGAAGGATCGAGCGCGCTCGTCCCCTGCGGCACCACCGGCGAAAGCGCGACCATGACGGTCGAGGAGCATAATCGCGTCATCGCCATCTGCGTCGATCAGGCGGGGGGCCGCGTGCCGGTGATCGCGGGATGCGGATCCAACGATACGCGAATCGCGCTGGAGCACATGTATGCGGCGCAGGGCGCGGGCGCGGACGCCGCGCTGGTCGTCGCGCCTTATTACAACAAGCCCAATCAGGAGGGCGTCTACCGGCATTTCGCCTATCTCGCCGAACGATGCGACCTGCCCATCATCCTCTATAATGTGCCCGGCCGCACCATCACCGACATTGGCGTGCCGGTGATGTATCGTCTGGCCGAGGAATATCAGAGCATTGTCGGCATCAAGGACGCGACCGGCAATCTGGGCCGGGTGACGGCGCAGCGTCTGGCCTGCGGCCCCGATTTCTGTCAGCTTTCGGGCAATGACGAAACCGCGCTGGGCTTCAACGCGATGGGCGGCGTCGGCTGCATTTCCGTGACCGCCAATGTCGCCCCGCGCCTGTGCGCCGAATTTCAGGCGGCGATGGCCGCGCATGACTGGGATGGCGCATTGCTGCTTCAGGATCGTCTCTATCCCCTGCATGACGCCCTGTTCAGCGATTCTTCACCCGGCCCCGTTAAATATGCGCTGTCGCGCGTACGGCCCGACATGCCCGGCGAAGTCCGCCTGCCCATCACATGGCCGTCGGAAGCCAGCCGCATGGCGGTCGACCGCGCACTGGAGATTGCGGGACTGGTTTAACCGCCCCGCGACCCCATATGGTGTCGACAGGAATGTAAGAAGAAAAATGGCCCGCCCCCGCCCCGCAACCTTCGACAAGAAGAAAATCGTCGCCGAAAACCGGCGCGCGCGTTTCGATTATTTCATCGAGGACGTGTTCGAGGCGGGCATCGCGCTGCAAGGCACCGAGGTGAAGGCGCTGCGCGGGGGCGAGGGCAATATCGCCGAAAGCTATGCCGAGGTGAAGGGGAACCAGGTGTTCCTGGTGAACAGCAACATCCCCGAATATAGCCATGGCAACCGCGAGAATCATGAGCCCAAGCGGCCCCGCAAGCTGTTGCTGCATGAGCGCGAGATCGAGAAGATGCACAGCGCCGTATCGCGTCAGGGCATGACGCTGGTGCCGTTGATGATCTATTTCAACTCGACCGGACGGGCGAAGGTGGAACTGGCGCTGGCCAAGGGCAAGAAGACCCATGACAAGCGCGACACCATCAAGGAACGCGACTGGAAGCGCGACCAGCAGCGCATCATGAAGGCGCATAGCTGATGAGCAATCGCCTGACCCGCTGGTGGAACGCCAATTGCCCGACCCGCGAATCGCTCGAACATAACCGTTTTCTGGCCCCCGTGGCGCACCGCGTGCTGGAGCCGTCGCTGTGGCGCTTCACCCGCCGGTCGGTGCCGCGCGGCGTGGCGCTGGGGCTGCTAGTCGGCATTTTCCTGCTGATCCCCGGCGTGCAGATCGCGGGCGCGGCGCTGCTGGCGCTGCCGTTCCGCGCCAATATCCCCGTCGCCGCCGCCATGACATTCCTGTCCAATCCCGCGTCGACGCCGTTCATCCTGTGGGCGTCGGTCTATATCGGCAACTGGCTGCTGGGGCGCGCCGCCGACGCTTCGGGCTTCATGGCGCTGGTCGATCATCATGCCAGCATCGGCCAATGGTGCGCCTGGCTGCTGTCCGACGCCGCGCCCGCCATGCTGCTGGGTCTGGCGCTGATTTCCATCGCTGCGGCGGTGGTCGGCTATGTGCTCGCCATCTGGTTCTGGCGCGATCGCATGGGCCGCAAATGGCGGTCGCGCAAATTGAGGATTGGCAATCGCGCCCAAAGCAGCGCATTGGAAGAGTCTGCGCCCGCCTGACGCCGGCGGTTGCGGAACGTGCCAATTGCGAATGTGGGGGAACCGGCCAGCCATGGCTGCGCGCAAGGACAGGCCATTGCCGGTGCTGGGCGAGGACCGTTCGGCCCGCTGGCTGCTGCCCGCGATCATCATCGCCGTCGCCGGGTCCGCGGCCATCATCTGGTGGATGGTGGGTTCCACCGTGCTGGCGGCGGGCTTTGGCGCGACAGTGCTGGCGCTGTGCGCGCTCGTCCTGCTGATCCGCACACTTTATCCGCAAGCCGCCGAACAGGGTGTTGACGGCCCCGACTGGACGGTCGCGCGCGCGACCGCCGATGCTGCGGGGCTTGCCATGGCGATCACCGATCGCGCCGGGCGGCTGGTGTGTGCCAGCGACCTGTTTGGCGAATGGTTCCCCGCCTATCCCACCCCGCCCGGCCTGTTCGCCGATCCCGCCGCCACCGATGCGCTGACCCGCGCCGGGCGCGCGGCCTGGCGCGACGGATCGGCCCGACTGGAGGGGTTGGCCCATGGCGCGATGCGGCTGGACGTGGAGGTCGGCCGCACGGGCCGCGCCGACGATTATCTGCTCTGGCGGCTGACCCCGGTGCGCCACCCCAATGCCGTCGACGACATATTGCGGCTGGTGACGGGCGAAGCGGGCCGCCACCTGACGGAAGGCGGCATCATGGCCGCGCTGGTCGGCGGAGAAGGTCGCATAAGGGCGGCCAACGGCGCTTTTCTGCTGCGCGCCGCCGGGCGGATCGACGCCAATATCACCGGCCGGGATTTCGCGGGGCATATGCGCGTCGACGACAAGGGGCGGCTGTTTTTCGCGCGGGAAGAGCGCGGCGGCCTGCCGCTGCGGCTGTTGCAGGTGCCCTTGCGTCGGCAAGGGCAGCAGGCGCCCGGCGCGGACGCCCCCATGCTGATCCTGATCGTCGACGAACCGGCTGCCGCCGCCAACGGCACGTCGGCGCTGGCGACGATCGAGACATTGCTGTCGCTGCTGCCCTTTGGCCTCGCCATGGCCGACCGCGACGGCCGGATGCTGTTCCTGAACGACGCCTTTGCCCGCGCCGCCGGACTGCGGCCCGAAGCGCGGCCGAGCTATCCCGGCGATCTCGTCGTGCGCGAGGATCAGGCGGCGGTGGCGGACGCGGTGCGCCGCTTTGCCGTCGGCCCGCAAATGTCGGGCGACATCGCGGTCAGGATGCGCGACCAGCCCGACGATCCGGTGGCGCTGAGCCTGGCTGGGGTGCGGGGCCTTGGCGAAGCGGCGGTGCTGTTGTCGCTCAAGGACAATAGCGAGGAGAGCAAGCTCAAGCGGCAGGTGGCGCAGGCGACCAAGATGCAGGCCATCGGCCAGCTGGCGGGCGGCGTGGCGCATGATTTCAACAACATCCTGACCGCCATCATCGGTCATTGCGACCTGATGCTGATGCGCCATACGCCGGGCGACAGCGATTATGACGACATCCAGCAGATCAAGTCGAACAGCAACCGCGCCGCCGGGCTCACCCGGCAATTGCTGGCCTTCTCCCGGCAGCAGACATTGCGGCCGCAAATCCTGCAACTGCCCGACATCGTCGCCGACGTGTCCAACCTGCTGAAGCGCCTGCTGGGCGAAAATGTGAAGCTGGAGGTCAGCCATGGTCGCAATCTGGGCGCGGTGCGCGCCGACCCCGGCCAGCTCGAACAGGTGATCGTCAATCTGGTCGTCAACGCCCGCGACGCCATGCCCCATGGCGGCACCGTCAATATCCAGACCTATGCCGTGCCCGCCGCCAAGGTGCGCGAGATGCGCCAGCAGATATTGCCGGTGGGCGACTATACCGCGCTGCGCGTGTCGGACACGGGGCTGGGCATTCCGCCCGACATATTGTCCAAGATTTTCGAACCGTTCTTCACGACCAAGGAACTGGGCAAGGGCACGGGCCTGGGCCTGTCCACCGTCTATGGCATCGTCAAGCAATCGGGCGGCTTCATCTTTGCCGAATCGGAACTGGGCCGGGGCGCGAGCTTCATCCTCTATCTGCCCGTCCACACCGCCGAAGCCGCGCCCGAAAAGCGCAAGGCCGCGCCCAAGCGCAGCGAGACTTGGGGCACGGGCACCATATTGCTGGTCGAGGACGAGGACATGGTCCGCGCCGTCGCCGAACGCGCCTTGTCGCGACAGGGATACACCGTGCTGACGGCGGCGGACGGGGAACAGGGGCTGGAGGTGCTGGCGCGCGGCGAGGACATCGACCTGCTGATTTCCGACGTCGTCATGCCGACGATGGACGGCCCCACCATGGTCGCCCATGCGCGGCAGGCGCGGCCCGACCTGCCGGTGCTGTTCATGTCCGGCTATGCCGAGGAACAGTTGCGCCGGTCCATCGACATTCCCCATGTCGCCTTCCTGCCCAAGCCCTTTTCGGTGAGCCAGCTCGCCGAAGCGGCGCGCGACGCGCTGGCCGGCGCGGCCAGCGACGCACCGCCCGCGCCGTGAGGCGAGCGGGGCTGGGCAAGGCTGCACGGATCGGCTAGCGATTGGCCATGAACCCAGGCGTATCTGACGGCCCCGCCAGCGGCCGATCCATCTTGGTTGTCGAAGACGAAGCGATGATCGGGATGATGCTGGAAGATTATCTCGACATGCTGGGCTATCGCCTGCACGCGCTCGCAACCTCGGTGGAGGAAGGATGCGCCATCGTCGCCCAGGGCGGTTTCGACGCGGCGCTGATGGATTGCAACCTGCGGGGGGAGAAGGCGTGGCCGATCGCCGACCTGCTGGCCGAACGCGGCATCCCCTTCCTGTTCGCCACCGGCGGTTCGGCCGACGACCTGCCGACACGCTTTGCCGACCGGCCGACTCTGGCCAAGCCGTTCACCATCGGCGCGGTCGAACGGGCGCTGGAGAGGATATGGGCCGCCGGTTAACGGCGACGGAAGCGATCAGAGGCTGGCGCCCGAACTGATGTCGGGCCGGGCGCCGATTTCGGGCGTGTCGGCAGGGCCGCCGGTCAGCACGAAACGGCGGTCGCAATAGCCGCAATCGACATAGCCATGCTCGTCGATCTCCAGAAAGACGCGCGGATGGCCGAGCGCGGCGGGAATATCCCCCGAACCGTCGCAGGACACGCGGGTTTTGGAGGTGCGGATGATTTCGGGCGGCTGGATCATGGCTCAGCGATCTAGCAGCGTCGCAGCGGCGCGGCAAGCCGCCGACGCGAGCGTCACATCAACATGAAGGGCGGCTGTTCGCAAGGCAGGTCGGCCGTCGCCCGCGCCGAACCGGCGGCGGCCTTGCGCGCCTTGGCCTCCGGTCGCCATTCCGGGCAATCGCGCACCAGCGCCACCGACACCACGGACAGCGGCGACAGCATGAGCAGAAGCGGGGCGAGCGCGTTGCTGATGAGAATGGTTATCGACATCGGCGCAGACCATGCCATCGCCAACCTTGCTGTCCGATGAATGTTGCGAACGCGTAATCGGAACAAATGCCGCAACGGGAAACGGCCCCGACTCTCCTTGGCGGGAGGCGGGGCCGTCGAAAATGTGGCGGGACGCCTATTCGGCTAGTCCGGCGATCATCCCCAGAACTTTTTCGGCATGTTCCCGCCGGCAGATCAGCAGATCGGGCATGTAGACATCCTGCTGATTATAGACCAGCGGGCTGCCGTCGATGCGGCTTGCGTGCAGGCCATGGGCCAGTGCGACGGCGGCCGGGGCCATGCTGTCCCATTCATATTGGCCGCCCGAATGCAGATAGATGTCCGCCTGTCCCAGGATGATGGCCATCGCCTTCGCGCCGGCGCTGCCCATCGGCACCAGTTCGGCGTCCAGTTTTTCGGCGACCGCCACCGCCTCCTTCGCGGGGCGGGTGCGGCTGACCACCATGCGCAGCCTTTCGGGCGCGGGGGGCACTGCGCGCGGCTGATCCGAACGCAGCACCGTGCCGCCGTCGAGGCCCGGCAAGGCGACCGCGCCCAGCACCGGCTGGCCGTCAATCGCCATGCCGACATGCACCGCCCAGTCGGCCCGCGCCTCGCCATATTCGCGGGTGCCGTCGACCGGGTCGACGATCCACACGCGGCTCTGGCCCAGGCGTTGGGCGCTGTCCTTTTCCTCTTCGGACAGCAAACCGTCATCGGGCCGCTGTTCGCGCAGGGCGTGGCACAGGAACTGGTTGGCGGTCTGGTCGCCCGCCTTGCCCAGCGCCTTGGCGCTGAACAGGCCGGACGAACGGACATCCAGCAGGATGCGCCCGGCGATCTCGGCCAGATGGGCGGCCAGATCGCCGTCGGTCATCGTTTCCACAGCGCCGCTCATGGGATCAGCCTGCGCACGATTTCCTCGGCCGCCTCCTCGGCGGTCAGGCTGGTCGTGTCGATGCGGATTTCCGGGTCGTGCGGCGCTTCATAGGGGCTGTCGATGCCCGTGAAGTTCTTGAGCTCGCCCGCGCGCGCCTTCTTGTAGAGGCCCTTGACGTCGCGCGCTTCCGCCTCGGCGATCGGGGTGTCGATATGCACCTCGATAAACTCGCCCGGCGCCATCATCGAGCGCACCATGTCGCGTTCCGAACGGAAGGGGGAAATGAAGGCGGTGATGACGATCAGGCCCGCATCGGTCATCAGCTTCGCGACCTCGCCCACCCGGCGGATATTTTCCACGCGGTCGGCGTCGGTAAAGCCCAGATCCTTGTTCAGGCCATGACGGACATTGTCGCCGTCGAGCAGGAAGGTGTGGCGGTTCATCCGCGCCAGCTTCTTTTCGACGATATTGGCGATGGTCGATTTGCCCGCGCCCGAAAGGCCGGTGAACCACAGCACGGCCGGCTTCTGGTTCTTCATCGCCGCATGGCTTTCGCGGCTGACGTCGGTCGGCTGCCAATGGACGTTCTGCGCGCGCCGCAGCGAGAAGTGCAGCATCCCCGCCGCCACCGTGGCGTTGGTGATCTTGTCGATCAGGATGAAGCCGCCCAGCGCCCGGTTCGCTTCATAAGGTTCGAAGACGATCGGCTTGTCGGTCGACAGGTTGGCGACGCCGATGGCGTTGAGGTCCAGCGTCTTGGCCGCCAGATGCTCCATCGTATTGACGTTGACCTGATATTTGGGGTGCTGAACCGTGGCGGACACGGTCTGAGCGCCGATCTTCAGCCAATAGGGACGGCCGGGCAGCATTTCCTCGTCCGCCATCCACACGATGGTCGCTTCGAACTGATCGGCGGCCTGCGGCGGATTGTCAGCCAGCGCGATCACGTCGCCGCGCGAACAGTCGATCTCGTCGGCAAAGCAGATCGTCACCGACTGGCCCGCGACCGCGACGTCCAGATCGCCGTCCAGCGTGACGATGCGGCTGACCGTCGACGTCTTGCCCGAAGGCAGCACCCGCACCGCATCGCCCGGCTTCACCGTGCCGGTGGCGATCAGGCCCGAAAAGCCCCGGAAATCGAGATTGGGGCGATTCACCCATTGCACCGGCATACGGAAGGGCTTTTCCGCGTCGGTGGCGCTGTTGACCTCCACCGTTTCCAGATGCTCGATCAGGCTCGGCCCGGTGTACCAGGGGGTGTTTTCCGAAAGAGTGGTGATATTGTCGCCCTTGAATCCCGAAATCGGGATGGGCGTGAAGGCGGTGATGCCAATCGACGTCGCGAATTCGGTATAGTCCTTCAGGATCGCGTCGTAGACCGACTGGTCATAATCGACGAGGTCCATCTTGTTGATGGCAAGGACGATGTTCTTGATGCCGATGAGGTGCGCCAGATAGCTGTGGCGGCGCGTCTGCACCAATACGCCCTTGCGCGCGTCGATCAGGATGACGGCAAGGTCGGCGGTCGATGCGCCGGTCACCATGTTGCGCGTATATTGTTCGTGGCCGGGCGTGTCGGCGACGATGAACTTGCGCTTTTCGGTGTTGAAGAAGCGATAGGCGACGTCGATGGTGATGCCCTGTTCGCGCTCCGCGGCGAGGCCGTCGACCAGCAGGGCGAAATCGATTTCCTGCCCCTGGGTGCCAACCTTCTTGCTGTCCGACTGCAAGGCTTCAAGCTGATCCTCGAAGATCATCTTGCTGTCATAGAGCAGGCGGCCGATCAGCGTCGACTTGCCGTCGTCCACCGACCCGCAGGTGATGAAGCGCAGCATCGTCTTGTGCTGGTGGGTTTCAAGATAGGCGTCGATGTCCTCGGCGATGAGGGCGTCGGTCTTGTAGATGGGTTCGTCGATCATGTCGGTCATGTTGTCTGTCCCGTCATCCCGGCCGGAACCGGGATCTCATTGATCTGGGGAGAGGGTTGAGCGGTCCGCCCAAGGCGCGAGACCCCGGCCTGCGCCGGGGCTGAGCCGGGCAAAGCCCGGCTCAGAAATACCCCTCCTGCTTCTTCTTTTCCATGCCTGCGCCGCCGGCATCCTTGTCGATGGCGCGGCCCTGGCGTTCGCTGGTGGTGGTGAGCAATGTTTCCTGGATCACCTCCGGCAGCGTCTTCGCCTCGCTCTCCACCGCGCCGGTCAGCGGGTAGCAGCCCAAAGTGCGGAAACGGATGGAGCGCATCACCGGCTCTTCGCCGGGCAGCAGCGGGAAGCGGCCGTCATCGACCATCAGCAACATGCCGTCGCGTTCCACCGTCGGGCGTTTGTCCGCGAAATAGAGCGGCACGATCGGCACGTCATTGAGGTGGATATATTGCCAGATGTCCAGCTCGGTCCAGTTGCTGATCGGGAAGACGCGAATCGATTCGCCCTTGTTCTTGCGGGCGTTGTAGAGGTTCCACAATTCCGGGCGCTGGTTCTTGGGGTCCCAGCCGTGCGAAGCGGTGCGGAAGGAGAAGATGCGCTCCTTCGCCCGGCTCTTTTCCTCGTCGCGGCGGGCGCCGCCAAAGGCCGCGTCAAAGCCGTAAAGGTCGAGCGCCTGCTTCAACCCTTCCGTCTTCCACATGTCGGTGTGCAGCGGGCCATGATCGAACGGGTTGATCCCGCGTTCGGCCGCTTCGGGATTTTGATAAACAAGCAGTTCCATGCCGCTTTCCTGCGCCATGCGGTCGCGCAGCTTGTACATTTCCTGAAATTTCCAGGTCGTGTCGACATGCAGCAGCGGAAAGGGCGGCGGCGAAGGATAAAAGGCCTTGCGCGCCAGGTGCAGCATTACGGCGCTGTCTTTGCCCACAGAATAGAGCATCACCGGCTTTTGCGCTTCGGACACCACTTCGCGCATGATGTGGATCGCTTCAGATTCCAGCCGCTCCAGATGAGTCAATGTTCGCGTATCAACCATAGTCTTTTTTCCGCCTTTCAATCACCGATGTAGCGGACCACCTTGTCCATTTGACCTCCCATATGGGGACATGGCATTATGAAGCCCGTTCAAGGGGTGATGCGCCATGCGGCCAGATGAGAGCAGAATGCTGAACGCACTCTATGAAGGGGTCTTCGAACAGCCCCTGTGGAGCGGCTTCCTCAACCAGTTGCGCGCACGCACCGGCGCGGCCGTCGCGACGATCAACCTCGATACCGAGGGGGATGCCGACATGATCAACCTGGCGTCGGACAATGGCTCGCCGCTCGCGGTGCGGGCGCTGGCCGACAGCGCGCGCGATCCCCGCCCCTTTCGCCAGATGCGGGCGGGGCGCGTCTATGCGCTCGCCGAACTGCTGGACCCGCGCGACCCAAGACATCGCGCCATCGGCGATACGATGAAAGCGGGCGGCGTGATCGACAGCCGCAGCATCCGAGTGACCGATCCGGGCCGGTTCGACGCCTGGCTCGGCTGCGGTGGGGGCGACGGGGTCAACTGGCCTTCGGTCGGCGCGCAACTGGTGGAACTGGGCCCGCATTTGCGGACGGCCTTGCGCCTGTTTTCGACACTGGAGCGCGAACGATTTCGCACGACGGTGGCGTCGGACGCTTTTCGGCGGCTGAACATGGGGTGGATCACGCTGGACGCCCGTTGCCAGATCGTCGACATCAGCCCGGAGATGGAGTTGCTGCTGCAACGCACGGCCGTACTGCGGCGTGGGCGTTACGACCGGTTGACCCCGGCCTCGTCCCAGGTCGACCGCGAACTGACGGCTATCGTCAAAGGCTTTGCGCAGACGGATGATGCGCCACCCCGTGCGATCAACCTGAGCCGCGACCCGCTCATCAATATGCTGCTGCGGCCGATGCGTGACACGTCGCTGTCGGGTCAGCGCCCGGCGGTCGCCGTCGCCTATGTCAGCGGCGACCGTCTGTCGGAGGCGGACCGGTGCGACCAGTTGGTCGACCTGTTCCAGTTGTTGCCGAGCGAAGCCCGGCTGGCCTGGGCGATCGCGCAGGGCATGTCGATCGCCCAGGCCGCCGATGCGCTGGGGCTGACGCTGGAAACGGCGCGCACCTATTCCAAGCGCATCTATGCCAAGACCGGATCAAGCGGCCAGCCGGATCTGGTCCGCAACATATTGACCAGCGTGCTGGCGCTCGCCTGAACCCGTGGATGCGCCGCACGCCCGACATTGTCAGGGTCAGGGCCGGTTGATCGCACCTTCGATGCTTGAGGCGAAATGGCGCGGCGCATGGCGGACAGGCGCAGGAATTAGAATGCTATTTCGATCCTGCCCGACGCAGTGCCGGGCCATTTTGATCCAATCCCTGCGGGGCACGGGCGGGCATGGCATATCTTGCGCCTGTTGCGGATTTCCTTCCACGCCGCGCCCCTTTTATGTCAGGAGAGCGAGCTGACTGAAACTCTGAGGGCCCATTTTCTCCATGCCGCAAACGCCTCCCACCAAAGCTGAGCGGGAAGAAAGCAGGGGAAGCACCGGTTACGCCAGTCAGCAGATCAGGGAGCGTCGCCGCCGCATCCTGGCCGAAACCCGCAAGATCATCAGCGATCACGGCCTGGCGGGCGTCGCCATGGAGGATGTCGCAAACCGCGCGGGCGTCGCCAAACGCACCATCTACAACGCTTTCCAGAGCAAGGAGCGGTTGATCGCGGCGGCGATCCAGCAATATTTCGATGAATATGCGCCGCGCCCGACCGATGAAACGAAGGAGGAAACGATCGACCGGATGATCGAACGGTTGGTGGTCGTCGGGCGGGGGAACCTCAATATCCGCAACTATACCCGTGCGCTGATGAGCCTCTATTACACGCACGATATCGATCCGCAGATTCAGCGCGCCATTTACGATATTGCCGCGCAGTCCCATGAACCATGGATCCGCATGCTGGAAAGGAAGCGCCAGTTGCAACCCTGGGCCAGCGCCGACGATCTGGTCCTGTCGCTCGTCTCCTATCGCTATTCCATCGCCTTTGCTTGGGCCGAAGGACAGATCGGCGACGAGGATTTTATCATCACGCTGATCCGCGGATTCCTGACCTTCATGGCGGGCGCCACGCGCGGCGCGGCGCGCAGGGAGATAGAAGACCGGCTGACCACCCTCGCCGAAAACCCGTTCATCACCGGCGAAAAGGGCAGCGCCTGATCAATGGCATCATCGCCAAAGCCCGATCAGCCGGGGCGGTAACCGGCCGCCAGCGCCGCATCCAGATCGTCGGGCGTGTCGACATCCATGGCCAGCCCCGGCCGCCGGACCAGCGCCGCCCCCGGCGCCGCCGCCTGATGAAGGCGCAGACTGTCCGGCCCGAAAGCGAAATCCATCGCCTGCCCATCCGCCAGGGCGACGGCGTTGGTGCCTGCGCCGTGCTGATCGGGGGCCAGCGCGCAGCCATGGGCCTGCGCCGCGTCGATCATCGCCGCAATATCCTGTGCCGACAGCATCGGCAGGTCGCCATGCACGACCAGCATCGCCGGTTCGCCCAGCGCCGCGCGCAAGGCGTTCAGTTCCGCGTTCAGCCCGCGCCCCTCGTCCCGGCGCCATTCCCCAGCCATGCCGTCCACCGGCGCGTCAGGCGACAGCAGGATGATGCGCCCGACGCGCGGGCAGGCCGACAATGCGTCCAGCACATGGCCCGCCATCGCGCGCGCCAGCGCGATGCGCTGCGGCGCGGACAGGCGCGTCGCCAACCGGGTCTTGGGGTCTTTTCCCTGCCGTAGCGGCAGGACGGCGATCCAGCTCATGCCGATGCGACAGCCCGCGCCAGATCGATCGCCGCCTGCGCCACGCGCCGCTTGTCCTCCACCGTGCGCATCATGGTGTCGGTGCGGGCGCTGGCGATCGCTCCGGCAGGCGGCGGATCGCCCTGGTCGATGAGCAGGCCGTCAACCAGCCCGGCATAATGGCGCGCAATCGCATCATTGCCGACGATCAGGCCCATTTCAGCCATCAGCTTGGCGGTGGGGCCTTTGACCGCCTTGCCCCCGATGATCGGCGACACCGCGACGATAGGCGCGCGCGCGCGGCCCAGCGCGGCGCGAATGCCCGGCACCGCCAGCATCGGATCAACGCTCAGAAAAGGATTGGACGGTGCGATCAGAATGGCGTCTGCCGCCTCTATCGCCTCCACAACGCCGGGCGCAGGGGTCGCCGCATCGGCCCCGGCAAAGCGGATCGCGCGGACCACCGGCTGGCAACGCCGCTCGACAAAATAGCGTTGAAACGCGAGGTCGCCCTCGTCCGTCAGCACATGGGTGGCGACGACCTGCTCGCTCATCGGCAGAACGGCCATGCCGATGCCCCATGACCGCGCGAAATCGGCGGTGATCTGCGCCAGTCCGTCGCCTCGGGCCATTCGCATCGTGCGCAATACATGCAGCGCCAGATCATGGTCGCCGAGCGCGAACCAGTCTTCCCCGCCCAGTTCGCGCAGCGCCGCCATGAAGGACCAGCTTTCCCCCGCCCGGCCCCATCCCTGTTCAGCATTCGCCTTGCCCGCCAGAGTGTAGAGCAGGGTGTCGATGTCGGGCGATATATGCAGCCCCAGATGACGGAAATCATCGCCCGTGTTGACGATCGCGGTCAGCCGGTCGGGCGGCGCCAGTTCCTGCAGGCCAAGGACCAGCTTCGCGCCCCCCACTCCTCCGGTCAGCACCACGACATTGCCGCTCATCGGAGCATATCCGTCGCGGCAAGCCGGTCTGCGACGATATCGACCGGAATATCGCCAGCTTTGATTTCCCCCAAGCCCATGATAGGCAGAATCTCGATCATATGCTCTCTCTTGTGGGAAACGTCCCTGCCTCTCCGTGCGGCAAAACAGGCCCGCCGGTCAACCATGCAGCGATAGCCAACCTTGTCCAAAATTGCATTTGAGTATAGATTGTTCGACCTTAAACGGCTTTGCTTCGCGCTCCGCGCCAGACCCCGGGGGCATGGTTGAGAGGATGGAAATATGACTTTGCGGTCCCTGCTCTTCGTGCCTGGCGACCGGCCCGACCGGATGGAAAAGGCCATGGGTCTGGGCGCCGACGCGCTGATCCTGGATCTGGAGGATGCGGTCGCCCCCGCGAACAAGGCGACGGCGCGCGCCATGGTGCTCGACCGGCTGAAAGCGCCACGCGATCATGGCGTGACGATCATCGTTCGGATCAATCCGGTCGACAGCGGGCTGGCGGCGCATGATCTGGCAGCGATCATGCCGGGCAGGCCGGATATGATCATGCTGCCCAAGGCGGAGGGCGCCGCCGCCATTGCCGCGCTCGACGCCATGCATCCCGGCCTGCCCCCGATCATTCCGCTGGCCGCCGAAACGCCCGGCGGCCTGTTCGACCTGGGCACGATGCGGCAGTGCGCCGGAAGGCTGGCGGGCCTGACCTGGGGGGCCGAAGATATGGCGGCCGGAGTGGGCGCCACCGCCAATCGCGACGCGGCGGGGCTGTTCCTGCCGCCCTATCAACTGGCGCGATCACTGACGCTCTTTGCAGCCCATGCCGCCGGGGTCGCCGCCATCGACACCGTCTACCCCGACATTCAGGATATGGATGGCCTGACCGCCTATGCCGCCGCAGCGGCGCGCGACGGCTTTTCGGGGATGATGGCGATCCACCCGGCGCAGGTCGCGGTCATCAATGCCGCCTTCACCCCGACCGGCGACCAGGTCGCCCATGCCCGCGCCATCATCGACGCCTTCGCCGCCAATCCGGGCGCCGGCGTCCTGAAAATCGGCGGCAAGATGATCGACGCGCCGCATGTCAGACAGGCGGAGCGACTGCTCGCGCGCCTGCGCTGACCGGCATAGGCTTCATTTTCCGGCCGTCAGGGCCGAATGTCGATCAGTCCCGACCCGGCTTCAGCCTGGCCGCCTTTGCAGCAGGGCGGTTCGCAGGCACTGGCAGACCAGTTCGCCCCGCTGGTTGAACAGTTCGTGGCGAAAGGTGACAAGCCCGGCGGTCGGCCGCGATTTGCTTTCGCGCAATGCCATCACCTCGCTGAAGGCGTGCATCGTGTCGCCGATGAAGACCGGCTTGGGCATCACCAGCTCGTCATAACCCAGATTGGCCACCAGCGTGCCCAGCGTCGTTTCCCCCACCGACAGGCCGATCATCAGCGAGAAGGTGAAGGTGCCGTTGACGAGGATCTGGCCAAACTCGCTGGCGCGCGCCGCCTCCGCATCGATATGCAGCGGCTGTGGATTATGGGTCATGGTCGAAAAGAGGAGGTTGTCCGTCTCCGTCACTGTGCGGCGGATGGGATGCTCGATCCGGTCGCCCACCAGCCATTCGTCGAAATAGCGGCCGGTCATTCCGCCGCCTCCGCCACGATCCGGACCAGCAGGGCGCCTTCCTGCACCTGCGCGCCCTGCGCGTGGGGCATGTCCTCCACCGTCCCATCGAAGGGCGCGGTCAGGCCATGTTCCATCTTCATCGCTTCGAGCGTGACCAGCTTTTGCCCCTTTGTCACCCGGTCGCCCCGCGCTACCGCAACCGCGATGATGCGGCCCGGCATGGGGGCGAGGATCGCGCCGTCCCCCGCCGCCGCCGCACCGCCCGACGCCGCCCGCCAGGGCGTGACCTGCCAGGTCCGGCCATGTTCGGTCATCAATGTCCGGGCCAGAGGGGCGGCGGTGATCGTCGGGCCACCGGCGCCGATTGCCGCCTCGACCAGCTGGCCATCAACCAGAACACGCCCCGTTCGCCGCCGCGCCCCATTGAGGCGGAAGCCCGCCAGCGCGCCCGCGCCCCCGATACCGGCCGCCGCGCTCGCCAAGGCCGCGTCGCCCGGCCATGCGGCGGGCATCAGCGCATCGCCTGCCCGCGCGATCAGGCCCGTGTCGACCGCGCCCGCCGCGAAATCGCCATGGGTCAGCGCCTTGACCAGAAAACCGGCATTGGTGCGCAGCGGCCAGACCACCGACCGGTCGAGCGCCCCCGCCAGCGCCGTGCGCGCCGCATCGCGGGTTTCGCCATGGGCGATCAGCTTGGCGATCATGGGATCGTAGAAGGGCGAAATGCTCGCGCCTTGCGCCACGCCGGTATCCACGCGCACCGCATCGCCAAGGTCAAAGGCGTCGAGACGACCGACAGACGGCAGAAAACCCCTCGCCGGATCCTCGGCATAGAGGCGGGCCTCCATCGCCCAGCCCGAAATGCCCAGTTCCCCCTGGCATTTGGGAAGCGGCTCGCCGGAGGCGACGCGCAACTGCCATTCGACCAGATCCTCTCCGGTGATCGCTTCGGTCACGGGATGTTCGACCTGAAGCCGGGTGTTCATTTCCATGAACCAGATGCGGTCGGCGCGCAGCCCTTCGGAAGCGTCGGCGATGAACTCGATCGTGCCCGCGCCGACATAGTCGACCGCCTGACCCGCGCGCACGGCGGCGGCGCACAGCGCCTCGCGCGTCCGGGCGTCCATGCCGGGGGCGGGCGCTTCCTCGATCACTTTCTGATGGCGGCGCTGGAGCGAGCAGTCGCGTTCGAACAGGTGGACGATGTTGCCGTGCTTATCGCCGAATATCTGCACCTCGATATGCCGGGGGCGCTGGACATATTTCTCGATCAGCACATGGGCGTTGCCGAAGGAGGAGGCTGCCTCACGCTGGCAGGAGGCGAGCGCGTCGGCGAAATCGGCCGGTTCCCCGACCAGCCGCATCCCCTTGCCGCCGCCCCCGGCCACCGCCTTGATCAGCACGGGATAGCCGATCCGGGCCGCCTCGCCCGCCAGATGGCCGACCTTCTGATTGTCGCCCATATAGCCGGGCGTCACCGGCACGCCCGCTTCGGCCATCAACGCCTTGGCCGCGTCTTTGAGGCCCATGGCGGTGATGCTGGCCGGATCGGGACCGACCCACACCAACCCGGCATCGATCACCGCCTGCGCGAAATCGGCATTTTCCGACAGAAAGCCATAGCCCGGATGGATCGCCTCCGCCCCGGTCGCCAGCGCCGCCGCGATGATCCGGTCGCCCCGCAAATAGCTCTCCCGCACCGGCGACGGACCGATATGCACGGCCTCGTCGGCGGAACGGACGTGCAGCGCACTGGCGTCCGCGTCCGAATAGACCGCGACCGTGCGGATGCCCAGACGGCGCGCGGTGCGGATGATCCGACAGGCGATCTCGCCCCGATTGGCGATGAGGAGGGAAGTCAGCATTTATATTTCGCTCGTATCGGATCGAGAACGGTTATGGCGGGGGGATCCCGCCACAGCGTCGCCTTGTTGCGGAGATGGTCCGTCACACTCTGAAGCAGGAGCAACTCGTCATCGCTCAACTTTTCCCCGCGCGCGACGGGGAGATTGCAGGCCTCGCGCCTGTCACGGAGCATCGCCGCACCCGAGAAAATAACGTTCGCGAACTCCGCAGCCGACTTATGCTCAGCCTCAGTCGGCTCAATTGGCCAAAGAAGAATCCCTTTGATAAAGCCGCCCCGCCTTGATGAACCCGACGCCCAGTCATTATATCGAATTGCCTTGGCCAACGCGTCGGCGCGCTGCGTGAGACCGAGGCGCGTTTCGAATGGATCGGTGACCGGGGTTGCGTTGTAGAAGCGAAAACCGAAGTACAGGACTACAAGCAAGGCCAATGCAATCAGCGGCGCTCTGTAGATGAGTGTTCTCTGCCAACCGCTGCGGCCAGCACTTTTGCGAATACGCGCGGTTAGGTCTTCTCGAATCTCATCATAGTTGGCAGTCCAATGATCCCCGACCTGAGCAATACGCGCATCGATATCCGCGTTTACGATAGAGATTGCTTCATCACCATCGGGATGGTGCGACAGGAGATTATACACAAAGCGATTAAGCGCGCCGTCATATTTTGACTTAACGATTCCGCGCTGCTTCACCCCCTCGCTATCAAGATAACCGTTATATTGAGCGAGTTCAGTCGCCCAGTTTTCGATTTCAGCATAGTCCAGTTCCATATTCCCCCCGGATTTTTGGAAGTTCACATCCGAAACACGCCGAATGACGCGCGTTCAGGGATGGGCGCATTGAGGGTAACTGTAAAGGCAAGGCCCAGAACGTCCCGCGTCTGCGCCGGGTCGATGATGCCGTCGTCCCATAGCCGGGCGGTGGCGTGCCAGGGATTGCCCTCGTCCTCATATTTCTGGCGGATCGGCGCCTTGAAGGCTTCCGCCTCCTCCGCCGTCCATTTCGCCGCGTCGCGGTGGACGGTCGCCAGCACCGATGCCGCCTGTTCGCCGCCCATCACCGAAATGCGGCTGTTGGGCCAGGTGAACAGGAAGCGCGGCTGATAGGCTCTGCCGCACATGCCGTAATTGCCCGCGCCAAAGCTGCCGCCGATCAGCACGGTGATCTTGGGCACGCTGGCGGTGGCGACGGCGGTGACCAGCTTCGCGCCATTCTTCGCGATCCCTTCCGCCTCATATTTGCCGCCGACCATGAAGCCGGAGATATTCTGGAGAAACAACAGCGGAATGCGCCGCTGGCAGGCCAGTTCGATGAAATGCGCGCCCTTGACCGCGCTTTCGCTGAAGAGGACGCCGTTATTGGCCAGGATCGCGACCGGCATGCCCCAGATATGGGCGAAACCGCAGACCAGCGTCGTGCCGTACAGCGCCTTGAACTCGTGAAATGCGCTGCCGTCGACGATCCGCGCAATCACCTCGCGCACATCATAGGGCGCGCGAACGTCCTGCGGGATGACGCCATAAAGTTCAGCAGGGTCATGTTTGGGCGCGACCGGCGGTTGCAGATTGACAGACGGCGCGCCCTGCGGCGGCAGGGTCGCGACGATGTCGCGCACGATGCTGAGCGCATGATCGTCATTGTCGGCGACATGATCGACCACGCCGGACTTGCGGCCATGCAGGTCGCCGCCGCCCAGATCCTCCGCGCTGATGACCTCGCCCGTCGCGGCCTGAACCAGCGGCGGGCCGGCAAGGAAAATCGTGCCCTGGTTGCGGACGATCACCGTCTCGTCGGACATGGCGGGGACATAGGCGCCGCCCGCCGTGCAACTGCCCATCACGCAGGCGATCTGGGGGATGCCGCGCGCCGACATCTGCGCCTGATTATAGAAGATGCGGCCGAAATGGTCGCGGTCCGGGAACACGTCGGCCTGATGCGGTAGGTTGGCGCCGCCGCTGTCGACCAGATAGATGCAGGGCAGATTGTTTTCGAGCGCGATTTCCTGCGCGCGCAAATGCTTCTTCACCGTCAGAGGATAATAGGTGCCGCCCTTCACCGTGGCGTCATTGGCGGCGATCATCACCTGCCGCCCATGGACCCGGCCGATCCCCGCGACGATCCCCGCGCCAGCGACATCGCCGCCATAAAGACCATGGGCCGCCAATTGCCCGATTTCCAGAAAGGGGCTGCCCGCATCCAGCAGATATTCGACGCGATCACGCGGCAACAACTTGCCCCGGCCGACATGCCGCTCGCGCGCCGCTTCGCCGCCGCCCAGCGCCGCCGCCGCGACATCGGCCCGCAACTGTTCAGCGAGGGCGCGGTTATGCGCGGCATTGGCCCGGAAGCTATCGCTATCGGGCGAAAGGGCGGTGTCGAGGGGCGCGCCGCTCATGCGGCTGCGCCGATCAGTTCGCGGCCGATCAACATGCGGCGGATTTCGTTGGTGCCCGCCCCGATGTCCAGCAATTTGGCGTCGCGCATATAGCGTTCCACCGGCCAATCCCTAGTATAGCCCGCGCCGCCCAGCGCCTGCACCGCCTCCAGCGCGACGCGCACCGCGTTTTCGCTGGCCAGCAGGATCGCGCCAGCCGCGTCGAAACGGGTCGTCCTGCCCGCGTCGCAACTGCGCGCGACGGCATAGACATAGGCGCGCGCGCTGTTGAGCGCGACATACATGTCGGCAACCTTCGCCTGCATCAATTGGAAGGCGCCGATGGGCTTGCCGAACTGCCGTCGCTCCCGCACATAGGGGATAACGGTGTCAAGGCAGGCCTGCATGATGCCAAGCTGGATGCCGGCCAGCACCGCGCGCTCATAGTCGAGGCCGCTCATCAGCACTCCGGCCCCGCCGTTCAGCGGACCCAGGATATTTTCGCGCGGCACCTCGCAGCCGTCGAACACCAGTTCGGCCGTCGGCGATCCGCGCATCCCGACCTTGTCGATCTTCTGCCCGATGGAAAAGCCGGGCATGTCCTTTTCAATGAGGAATGCGGTGACGCCCCTGCTGCCCTCGCCGGTCCTGGCATAGACCACCAGCGTGTCGGCATGGGGGGCGTTGGTGATCCAGAATTTGGTTCCGTCGAGCACATAGCCGGCATCGCTTTCCCGCGCCCTGAGCTTCATCGAGATGACGTCCGATCCCGCGCCCGCCTCCGACATGGCGAGGGAGCCGACATGCTCGCCCGAAATCAGCCGGGGCAGATATTTGGCCTTCTGCGCTTCATTGCCCCAGCGGCGGATCTGGTTGACGCAGAGGTTGGAATGGGCGCCATAGCTGAGGCCGATCGAAGCGGAGGCCCGGCTGATCTCCTCACACGCCAGCACATGTTCCAGATAGCCCAGGCCCAGGCCGCCCCACTCCTGCTCGACGGTGATGCCGTGCAGACCAAGATCGCCCATGGCGGTCCACAGTTCATCGCGCGGGAACCAGTCGTCCGCGTCGATCTTCGCCGCGATCGGGGCGATGCGGTCGGCGGCGAAGCGCGCCGTCGTCTCCCGGATCATGTTGGCGGTTTCGCCCAGCGCAAAATCGAAATCGGGCGTCATTCGCCTCTCCCGCAACTGTTATCGGACGACACCATATCATCGGCTATGACGGTTGGAAAATTGACCGCGCCCTAATCATGTAATAGATGCTATCTATGATAGAGCGCTATCTTATTCATTATTTTCTGGCTGTCATGGACCTGGGGAATTTCTCCCGGGCCGCGCAGCAATGCCGCGTTTCGCAGCCGACCTTGTCCGTGGGCATCGCCAAGCTGGAGGCAATGGTCGGCCACATGCTGTTCCATCGCAACAATCGCCGCGTCGAGCTGACCAGCCATGGCGCGACCTTCGCCATTCATGCGCGCCGGATAGAGGCCGAGTTTGCAAAGGCGGCGCAGGCGATGGCGGCCGATCAGGCCAAAAGGCTGGTGCGTGTGGGGATCATAACCACCCTGTCGACCAGTTGGATCGAAGCGGCCACGCGGGCGGCCTGCACGATTGGCGGCGAAATGCTGGAACTGGTGGAAGGGCGCATGCGCGACCTGACGCCCCGGTTGGAGCGCGGCCGCATCGACGCCATCATCGGCATTGTCGGCGATGATGCAAGGGCGCAGGATGTGCTGTTCGAAGAGGATTATGCCCTGGCCCTGGCCGACTTCCATCCCCTGGCGCAGCAAAAGGCGGTCGAACCCGAAGAGGTCGCCGATGCCGACATGATCGTTCGACGCAATTGCGAGGCGCTGGCCGACGTCAGCCGCTTTTTCACGCAACGCGGCGTCCGACCTTTTTTTGCCGCCCGAACGACCCATGAAGACCTGGCCATATCCTATGTGCGTTCGGGTCTGGGCGTCACGGTGATGCCGCGATCGCTGGGGCAGCCGGGGATTGCGATGCCGGCATTGACCGGCTTTACCGGGCGGCGGCGGATCGGGCTGATCGTCGATCCGGCGGCTGCGCCCAGGGTCGACGGGTCGGAACGGCTGCGGCGGTTCACCGCGACGCTGGTTTCGAAAGCTGGTGGCGATTAGCGGCGGCCGCAACAGCGGTGCCCACCGGCCTGCCGTCGTCAGCGCGCGAAACCGCGCTGTGACATGGTGGGCGATGACGGGCTCGAACCGCCGACATTCTCGGTGTAAACGAGACGCTCTACCAACTGAGCTAATCGCCCCGATGCGGGAATGGGGGGCTTTTAAGAGAATTTGCGGCCGGGTCAACCGCCCCTTTGCGGCAAAGTCATCATCCCGCCGCGGCGACGAGCAATCGGCGGCTGGCGTGGAACCAGCGACCCAGAGCCTCGGCCGTATGATCGGCCAGTTGAATGAAAATGCGGCGCCCGTCCAGCGGATCGGCATGGCGTTCGACCAGCCCCTGTTCGCTCAATGTCCTGATCCAGCGAAGCGCCGTGGTCGGCGGCACTGCGGCGGCGATGCACAGGCTGGACACCGAAACCCTGTCGCCCTCCAGTCGCGCCGCCAGCAGGTCGAGCAGCATGTCCCAGGCGGGATCGGCAAACAGGTCGCCGGGCAGAAAATCGGTGCGCATCCGTCGCGCACGCAGCATTTCGCGCACCTGCGCGGCGCGCAGCCCGTGGAGCGACGATGGCCCCGGCCCCTGGTCCGCCGGGTCGGCAGGCATCCCGATATAGTCGCTCGAACGGTCTGACATCTGCTGCGCCCGCGCGGCGCCCGCGACGCCGGCGCGCGCGCTGACCAGGGCTTCGATTGTCCGCGTCAGCCGACCGACATCCTCGCTCAACCGACGGAGCTGTTCCTTTTCAGGATCGCTTTCGCGCACCAGCGCAGCGCATTCGCCCGCTTGCCTGGCCTGGATCAACTGGCCGACAAGGTCGCCCCAGTCGCCATCGCACAGGAAGCGCGTGGCGGGCGCCCGACAGATCGCATATGCCAGATCAATGGTGGCGTGCGTGCAATGCACGATCAGGGACGATCCCCTGTTCTGAACATCCTCGTCGAGACGCGACAGCAAGTCCGCCAACCCCGGCCATGGCTCGGGACATTGCAGCAAAAGCATGTCCAGCGCGGGCGCCTGATCGATCCAGTCCGCAGCCTCGTCCGGCGATATGATGGCCTGAAGGCGCAGGTCGGCCGCGGCGGCGAGGGCGGCATGAAAATCGGCGTCCTTCCTGGCGCTGACAACCAAAAGACCCGGCCGCCGGCCTACAATGAGCGGCGAAGGGCTATCGCCTTCTTCGGTCATGGCATAGTCCCTCCCTATCCAAGACTGATCATCCATATCATGTTCTCCGGCCTCTATTTGTTCCACAATAGCGCGGGTTCGGCGGAATAGCGGACAGTATTTATCCGAAATGGAGCGAAGCAACAGGCGGTGCATGTGCCGCGACGGAAATGATTCCATTATGGACCTATCAATATTCGCCGCCGCCATATCAGCGTCGAAAGCGGACCTCGCCAGCAGCCTCCCACGGCCCGCCGCGATAATGCCACGCGGCCAACCCCGCTATGGCCAGCGGACGCGGCCGGAAATCGTTGGAAAGTTGCCGGTGCAGCGCGCGCGCCTGGTCGACGCTCACCTTGTTCTGCACCGTTATATGCAGCCGGGGCGGCGCGCGATCCTGCGGCGTCAGCAATCCGGCAAAGGCCGCAGCCAGTTCCGCCCGTATCCCGTCAAGCGCCGGACTTTCCACCCGAAAAGCGACGCCATGGCCCAGCGCGATGACCGCCGACAGCATCGCGGATGGCGCAGGCCCGTCACACAGCGCGCGCATTCGCTGCCGCAATTCCGGCAGGATCGACGGCGGCAGATGGTGGAACAATGTGATATGCGCGTCGAGAAAGTTGCGCTCGGGCGGAAAATGGCGGCGGCGCAGGGCATTGGCCCAGGCAAAGTCGGCGGCGCCCATGGTCGCCGTCAGGATGATCGGAGCCGCCCCCTCGGTCATCCTTGCGATCCCGCAACGAGCATTGCCGCACCATAGGCAAAGGGTGTATGATGCAAGAGTGACAGAGCGCGCATGAAGCGCCCGCACCGGGAGAAGATCGCCATGAAAGCATCGCCCTTTTTCGTTCCGATCGCCATCGTGCTGTTGTTGTGGAACCTGATGGGGGTTGCAGCCTTCATCATGCAATTCACCATGGATTATGCCGAACTGGCGAAAACCGATCCCTATACCGCCCGCATGATGACGACCATGCCCGGCTGGTTGTGGGGCGTCTATGCCGTCGCCGTCGGCGCTGGGACGCTGGGCGCGGGGACGCTGCTGGCGCGGCGGGCGGCGGCGGCGGCGCTGTTCGCCCTGTCGCTGGTCGCCGTCATCATCCAGTTCGGCCATGCGCTGGCCCTGACCGACCTGATCGCGGTGAAGGGATGGAGCGCAGCGGCATTCCCGGCCTTCATCGTCCTGATGGCGGCGATCCAATATGGCTATGCCCGCGCGCTTGTCGCCAAGGGCGCCCTGCGCTGAACGATCAGATGATCGTCAAGGCGTCGCCGGGCCGCAGCATCGGCAACAGCGCGAGCATATCGTCGCGGGCGATGGCGACGCATCCTTCGGTCGGGCGCGCGTCGACCCACAGATGAAAGAAGATCGCGCTGCCCATCCCCGGCACGGGCGGCGCGTCGTTGTGGCCCAGCACGACGATGACGTCATAGGCGGAATCGTCGCGGCACAATGTTTCGGCGGAGTGGCCGCGCGGCAGGCGGACCGGGCGGTTATAGGCGGGGTCGGCGGGGTCGTCGGACCAGCCGTCACCCGCCCGCAGCCAGCGCCACGGGATCGCCAGGTCCATCGGCGGAACACGGCCCGGCCGCAGCAATGCGCCGCGCACCGGCCATGCGCCTATGGGCGAACATCCGTCGCCTTCCCGCTTGACATCGGCCGCGCAGGCGCCGCTACGCCCGATGGCGCAGGGCATGTTCCAATCGCCCAGCGTCAACCGCCGCGCGGCGCTGTCGACGATCAGGCGCGCGGTCATAGCTGGTGGCCGGTCCGGTCGCGCTTGGTGGCGAGATAGCGTTCGTTGTGCGGATTGGCGGGCAGGATGATCGGCAGCCGCTCGGCCACGGCGATGCCCGCAGCCTCCAGCCCCGCGACCTTCTGCGGATTGTTGGTCAGCAGCCGCACCTCGCCCACCCCCAGCAGTTTCAGCATCCGCGCCGCGACCGAAAAATCGCGCGCGTCGATGGCAAAGCCCAGCCGGACATTGGCGTCGACCGTATCGAACCCCTGATCCTGCAACGCATAAGCGCGCAATTTGTTGACGAGGCCGATGCCGCGCCCCTCCTGCCGCAAATAGAGCAGAATGCCCCATGGCGCGTCGGCGATGCGGTGCAGCGCCTCATGCAATTGCGGACCGCAGTCGCATTTGAGCGATTCGAGCACATCGCCGGTCAGGCATTCGCTGTGCAGGCGCACGACCGGCGGGCGGCCATCGGGGCGGCCGATGATGAGGGCGACATGCTCGCGCGGCTCCTCCGGGCTGCGAAAGGCGACGATTTCCGCATTTTCGGCCGCCGCCACGGGCAGGCGCGCGCGCGTCGCAATGGCCAGCCGACCCGCGTCGTCATAGGCGTCGATGGCGGCGGCGCTCACGTCGACCTCGCTCTCGCCCTCATCCTTCGCGATCAGGAAGGCGGGCAATATCCCCGCCAGCCGCGCCAGCCGCAGGGCGGCGGCGGCGGCCAGCGGCGCGGGCAGCGGCGCGGTGGCGAACGGCCCCTTCATCGGCGAACCCAGATCGCGCACCGGATCGGCGATGGCCATCGCCACGCCCGCGTCGATCCAGGGCGTACGCGCGATCATCACCGGCTGGTCAGGGTCGGCGGCGGCGCGCTGGTTGGTGAGCTTGAGCGTCGCGGCGCGGGTGGCGGAGATCAGAATGTCGGCTGCGCCATCGGGGTCGAAGGCCGCCAGCGTCACCGCGTCCGCGCCCTCCACCGCCATCAGGCGTAGCGCGCCGTCGGCGGCGCTGACCGTGACCGGCCACCCCCGGCGCAGCGCATCAATGGCGCGAGCGGCGGCGCGCCCCTCCATCAGAAGGCGAACTCGGTGATGATCGGGATATGGTCGGACGGTTTGGTCCAACTGCGGGCGGGTTCGACCACCCGGTGCGACACAGCCTTTGCGGCCAGATCCGGGGTCGTCCACATATGGTCGAGCCGCCGCCCGCGATCCGACGCCGCCCAGTCCTTGGCGCGGTAACTCCACCAGGTGTAGAGCCGCTGCGGCGCGGGATGGAAATGACGGCCCAGGTCCACCCAGTCGTTCGACGCCTGCAACCGGCCGAGTATCTCGCATTCGACCGGCGTGTGGCTGACCACGTCGAGCAACTGCTTGTGGCTCCACACATCGCTCTCCAGCGGCGCAATATTGAAGTCGCCGGTCAATATGGTGGGTTTCTTGTCGAGCGCCGACGACCAGGCGATCATCCGCTCCAGAAAATCGAGCTTCTGCCCGAATTTGGGGTTGAGCGTCCGGTCGGGAATGTCGCCGCCTGCGGGCACATAGACATTTTCGATGCGCACGCCATTGTCCAGTCGCACGCCGACATGGCGCGCCTCGCCATTGGCCTGCCAGTCGAACCGGTCATCTTCATACACAGGCACGCGGCTGATGATGGCGACGCCATGGTGCATCGGCTGGCCATGCAGGATCAGATGCTTGTAGCCGCGCTGGCGGAACATGGCGGCGGGAAAGATCGAATCGATGACCTTCGTTTCCTGAAGGCACAGAATGTCAGGCGATTCCTGCGCCAGAAACTGTTCGACAATGTCGATCCGGGCGCGGACGCTGTTAATGTTCCAGGAAGCGATGCGAAGGATATCGGCCATGGCCATTCCCGTAGGCGCGGGCGGCCCGGGGCGCAAGAGCGGCCGGAACAAACAAAGACCCCCGCTCCGGGGGCGTGGAACGGGGGTCTCATATCGCGCCCTTTAAGCGCTTCGCGACGGGGGGAGCGGAACCGGTAACAGGGGGGAAATCCGGCCGGCGCCTCCCGCCGTTGATTTGGGTTTAGCGCCGTTCATATGAGCGCAGGATGAACGGAAATGTTCAGGTGGCGATCCGCCGCGCGACCGGCCCGGCTCAACCGCCGCCGGGGCGGCCGCGCTGGCGCGGATCGGTCCAGCGGAAGGCCGAATCGGCGACCGGCGCGCCATAACGATGGCCCGTCAGCCGCACCGATGTGCGGTTGTTCTGCGAATCGAGCGCCACCCAGCCATAAAGGCGCAGGCCAGCGGGCGACCCGGCGTCGCGCTGGAACACCATGGTGATGGTGCCATATTCGGGCCGCTTGGGGTCGCGCGCCTGGATGGAGATGGTGTTGGGATCGCCCGTGGGAATCACCTTGCCATAGCGCGAGATGTCCTTGGACGGATCAAGCAGCGCGCCGAGCGGCGAATTGCCGATGGGCCAGCGCTGCACCTGACGCACTTCATAATCGATCATGGTCAGCGCCCTGCCGTCGCCCACGATCAGCAGGGGCACGCCCTTTTGATACTGGAACCGCACCTTGCCCGGCTGCTTCAGGGTCAGCTTGCCGGTCAGCGTCTGGCCGCTGCGGTCGGTCTGCGCGAAATCGGCCACCAATGTGGTGATCGCGCGCAGATGGGCGCTGACGCGGGCAAGGTCGGCGGCGCCCTGCTGCTGCTGCGCGGTCGCGGGCATGGCGACCAGCGCCAGCGGCGCGACGGTCAGGGCAAGGGCCAGTGGCGCGATGATGCGCTTCATGGGAAAATCTCCGGTCTGTTGGAGGAAGGGGATTAGGCGAGCCGCATTGAACCGCCCGTGAACCCGACTGTTCCCTGTCGTTCAGCTTCCGATCAGAGCGGATTGCCGTTTTCGTCGCGCAGCACTTCGCGGCGGCCGACATGGTTGGGCGGGCCGACCAGCCCCTCCTCCTCCATCCGTTCGATGAGGCGCGCGGCGCTGTTGTAGCCTACGCGGAGCTGGCGTTGCAGCCAGCTGGTCGACGCCTTCTGATTCTCGAACACCAGTTGGCACGCCTTGCGGAAGAGTTGCGCGTCGGGGCTGTCGTCGCCCAGGTCGACGCCGTCGAGCGCGAAGCTGCCGTCCTCCGGCTCCTCCGTCACCGACGCGATATAGTCGGGCGTCCCCTGCGCGCGCCAGTGGTCAGCGACGGCGCGCACTTCGTCGTCGGACACGAAGGGGCCGTGGACGCGGGTCAGCGCCTTGCCGCCCGCCATGTAGAGCATGTCGCCCTTGCCCAGCAGTTGTTCGGCCCCCTGCTCGCCCAATATGGTGCGGCTGTCGATCTTGCTGGTCACGAAGAAGCTGATGCGGGTGGGCAGGTTCGCCTTGATGACGCCGGTGATGACGTCGACCGAGGGGCGCTGCGTCGCGAGAATGAGGTGGATGCCGGCCGCCCGCGCCTTTTGCGCGAGGCGCTGGATCAGGAATTCGACCTCCTTGCCCGCCGTCATCATCAGGTCGGCCAGTTCGTCGACCACCACCACGATCTGCGGCAGCGGCTGATAATCGAGCTGTTCCTCTTCATAAATGGGCTTGCCGGTTTCGGGATCGTAACCGGTCTGCACCCGGCGGCCCAACGGCTTGCCCTTGGCCTTTGCGGCGCGCACCTTCTCGTTATAATTGGCAAGGTTGCGGACGGAGATCGACGCCATCATGCGATAGCGGTCCTCCATCTGCTCCACCGCCCATTTCAAGGCCCGCACCGCCTTTGACGGCTCCGTCACCACCGGCGAGAGCAGGTGGGGAATATCGTCATAGGTGCTGAGTTCCAGCATCTTGGGGTCGATCATGATCAGCCGAAGCTGGTCGGGCGTCATGCGATAGAGCAGCGACAGGATCATCGCATTGAGGCCGACCGACTTGCCCGACCCGGTGGTGCCCGCGATCAGGAGGTGCGGCATGGGCGCCAGATCGGCGATGATCGGTTCGCCCGAAATATTCTTGCCAAGGATGATCGGCAGGGCGCCGTCATGCCCGAACTGCTCGCTGGTGATAAGCTCGCGGAAGGACACGCCCTCGCGGTTGGCGTTGGGCAGTTCGATGCCGATAACGGTGCGGCCGGGAATGGTGGCGACGCGGGCCGACAGGGCCGACATGTTGCGGGCGATGTCATCGGCCAGCGCGATGACGCGGCTCGCCTTGATGCCGGGCGCGGGCTCCAGTTCATACATGGTGACGACCGGGCCGGGGCGGACCTCGACGATATTGCCCTTCACATGAAAATCGTCGAGCACCGATTCGAGCAGGCGGGCGTTGCGTTCCAGCGCGGCCTTGTCGATCTTCATCCCCTGGCTGGGGGGCACGGGGGCGAGCAGGTCGGGCGAAGGCAGCGAACCGTTGCCGAACAGATCATCCTGCGACACCGGCGCGAAGGCGCGCTGGGCGGGGGCGGGCTTGGGCGTCTGGATGGTGATCGGCGGTTTGGGCTCGTTCGACACGGCGCGGCGCGGGGCGATCACCCGTTCTTCGACATCGTCGGCGTCGGCGCTCGGCTCATCGGCCGCGCGCGGCGCGAATTCGACCTTGGGCAGCGACAGGCGTGGCAGGCTCGGGCGACGCAGCGACAGGATCGGCTTTTCCAGCGCCAGGCTGCGATACCAGGCATAGATGCCCGTCAGCGCGGCAAAGGCGATGACCGCGCCGTCGATCCAGCCGCGCGCGCCCTCCGGCGCTTCGCCGATCAGACTGCCAAGCCCGCGCGCCACAACCAGCCCCACCATGCCGCCCCAGCCCGAAGGCAGGCCGACCAGCGGATCGGGCTGGAACAGGGCGAGCGCAATGCCGATCAGCGCAATGCCCAGCAGGCATTTGCCCACCTGCCCCTGCCACCCGCTCATGTCCTGATCGCCCCACAGGCGGCGGGCGGTAATCGCCATCAGCGGCAATATGAGCGCCACGGGCACGCCCAGCAGCAGCAGCATGATGTCGGCGGTCCAGGCGCCTGGCGCCCCCATGATGTTGCTGACGCCCGCGCCCGCTACCGTCATCAGCGACGGGTCGCTGGGCGTATAACTGAGCAGCGCCAGCGCGACGAACAACGTGGCGATGATGAGCGCAATCGCCCCGATCAGCGCGCCGCTGCGGATCAGGCTGCGTTTCAGCATGTCGCGCCATTCCGGCGTGCGCTTGGCTCCGCGGCTGACCGCCATGGCACCATGTCCCCCAAATGTTCCTGACAGGCGCTTGTCGCCGAGCGGCGAGTCCGCGTCAAGAGTCCGGCCCTGGGCCCGAGCAGGCTTCCGTAACATCCCTTATGGCGCGAAACGCCCGCAAAACGGCATGGCGGCGGGGCACAGGAAAGGATCACGCCGATGTTCGCAGATTATTATCCCGCCATGGTCGTCATCTCTATGGGCGCCTTTGCCGCCACGCTGCTGTTCGTCAGCATTCAGGATGGCCTTCGCAAGAATTGACGCGAGCGAGCGCCCGCAACGCTTCGCCATCGACCCGCTGCACCGTCCATTCGTCCATCGGCCGCGCGCCCAGCGCCCGGTAAAAGGCGATGGACGGTTCGTTCCAGTCCAGCACCGACCATTCCAGCCGCGCGCAATCGCGCTCCAGCGTAAGACGGGCAAGGCGTTGCAACAAAGCCTTGCCCGCGCCGCCGCCGCGCGCTTCGGGCACGACGAACAGATCCTCCAGATAAATGCCCGGCCGCCCTTCGAAGGTCGAGAAATTGTGGAAGAACAGGGCAAAGCCGACCGGCGCATCATTGCGGTCGGCGATCAGCACCTCCGCCATCGGGCGTGGGCCGAAGAGATGGTTGAACAAGGTCGCCCGGTCCGCCTTCACTTCATGGGCCAGCCGCTCATAATCGGCCAGCGCGCGGATGAAGCCGATGATCGTGTCGATGTCGTCGGGCCGGGCGGCGCGGATGATGATGCTCATGGGGTTCCCTCACAACAGGCCGGGTTCGACATGGGGGGCCGGCGTTGCCGGTCCGCCGCCCTGGGTTCGCGCCGCCAGCAGGCATCCCGCCACGATCAGCCCCGCCCCGGCCAGCGTCGGCAGCGTCAGCCGTTCGCCAAAGGCCAGCCAGCCCAATATCGCCGCCCAGATGAAGGCCGTATATTCGACCGGGATCAGCACCTGCGCCTGCGCGCGGGCATAGGCCCAGGCGAGCGCGGCAAGCGACGTAAAGGCCAGACCCGCCGCCAGCAGCACCATGGGCAGGGCCGAGGACGGCGGCACGGCGAGCAGCCATGGCGCGCCTGGCGAAAAAGCGCCCAGCATCACGAGATGCTGGAAAAAGGCGACCTCCACCGGCGAAGCGAGTTGCGCCTGTTGCCGTTGCAGAATGAGGTTCCAGGCGAAGAGCACCGCCGACGCCAGCACCGCGCCGGCCCCCAGCAGCGCTACGCCGTCATAGCTGCCGCGCATCTTGCCGGACAGGATCACGATGACGCCCAGCAGGCCCAGCACCGACGCACCGATAGCCTGGCGGCTGATCGTTTCGCCCAGCAGCAGCGCGGCGAGATACAGCGCGATCAGCGGCGCGATGAAGGAGAGAGCAATGGCTTCGGCGATGGGCATCCGCATCAACGCCCAGAAGAACAGCATCGCCATGCCCGCGACAACCAGACCGCGCAGCACATGCAGGCGCAGCACCGCGCGCGATGGCCAGGGCTCGCGCAGCAGGAGCATCAGCGCCAGCCCCAGCACACTACCCGCTACCGCGCGCCAGAACAGAGCGTTGTAAAGCCCGATGGCGAGGCTCAACCCCTTCATCGCCGCATCCATGACGGAAAACAGCGCTACCCCCGCGCAGCAGACGGCAAAGGGGATGATCGGAGTGGCGGCGCGATTCATGCCGTCGCCATAGCCGCGCCCGGCGGCGCCGTCACCGCCCCGGTTGACCGGTCAGTGCCCCAGCGCCTTGTGCGTGCAATTTTCCAGCGCGACCATCACATCCATCATGTCGGTCCGGCCGATCGGCCAGCGATATTGCTTGTCGCCCAGGTCGATGGCGATCTTGCCCTTCACCTTCATCAGCGCCTCGATCGTGTCGGCGCCGACAGCCGCCCATGCGCGCGTGCGTTTGGGATCTGTGGCCGCCGCCTTCACCCAGGGGCGCGGGCCGAACAGGAAGGTGATGGTGCGCGCCGGGACAGGCACGCCCGGCACGCTGATCGAATAGGCCAGGTTTCGCGTATAGGCGATGCGCAGCATGTTGGGGCCGGGCGAAAGAGTCGCCGCGCAGCGGTCGAACTGGCCGTTTTCGATCACATAATCGATGGCGAAGGGGCCTGAGCGGCCCTGCGTCACGCTGCGGTTCTGGGCATGAGCGGCAAGCGGGGCCAGCATGACGCCGGCGGCGAGGGCCGCGATGGCGACCGATTTCAGCTTGCGTGAACAGATCATATCATTGTCCTATCGGAAAAGGAGCGGCGGTCCACATCAAAGCGGCTGATATCGGCCGTCTTCGCCCTGGGCCATCAGCGTCAATGAACCGGGGTCGACCTCGACCATGTCCTGCCCGAAATCGAACAGGAAAGCATAGCCCTGAACCACGCGCCAGAAGCGGGTCGCCTCGTCAATATAGCCGCCGTCGCCGCAGACCACGACCGGCGAACCATCGGGCGTGGTCGATCCCTTGGGGTCGGTGTCGACGACCATCGCATCGCTCGGCCAATAGTCGACCCGCGCGGGGCGCGCGGCGCATCTGGCGGCCTCCGCCCGGTCGGGGTTCATTTCGCGCGCGCGGAAGGTGACGGCGGCGGCGGGATCGCCCTCCGCCACATACATGGAAATGACGGGGATCGGTTCGTCCAGCTTGCCCTGCATCGCCGAGGACACAAGTGTCAGCTCGCCCCGCGTCGCATTAGCGGAAAATGCCAGCTTCGTTGCGTTGGCGCCGCATTTGAGGCCGCGATAGAGCAGCACGTCGCCGCCCGCCAGTTCGGTTTCAGCCACCTGCCAGGCGCAGCCATCGGGCGCCTGTGCCGAAAAGTCGTCGACGGCGTTGAGATAGGCGACGGCCCGGCCACGGCACAGGCCGGAGATTTCCAGGCGATCGCCATCGTCGGGGCAGGATTGCGCGCTGGTGGTTTTGGCGGCGACGACGGCATTGTTGGCGACCGCTATGTTGGCGCTTTCATTGGCGGTTTTGGGTTCACCGCCACAGGCCGCAACCCCGGCCAGCAACAGGCCCATAACAACTGTGCGAGCGCGCATCGACAATATCCCCCCGAACTCTGCCGATCCCCTGAGCGGCGATGCCAAGCTGTTACGAACAGAGCGGAAACTGTCAATCGTAATGATTGGGTAACGATTTCCCCGGTCAGATCGCCGGCTGCGCCTTGCCCGCGTCGGTCATGTCGGCTTCGGCCTTCGCCGCCTCGATCTCCGCCGCCTTCATTTCCACCAGTTGCACGATATGGTCGATCATCCCGGCGTCCTGCACCGTATGATCGGTGACGCCCGACAGATAGACCATATGCTTGCCAGCGCCGCCGCCGGTCAGGCCGATGTCCGTTTCGCGCGCTTCGCCCGGGCCATTGACGACACAGCCCAGCACAGACAGCGAGATCGGCGTGTGGATATGCTGAAGCCGCTCCTCCAGCGCCTGCACCGTGCGGATGACGTCGAAACCCTGACGCGCGCAGGACGGACAGGAAATCACCTTCACCCCGCGCGTGCGGATGCCGAGCGACTTCAATATCTCATAACCGACCCGCACTTCCTCTTCCGGTTCGGCCGACAGCGATACGCGGATGGTGTCGCCGATCCCGGCCCACAGCAGGTTGCCGATGCCGATGGCGCTTTTCACCGTGCCGCCGATCAGGCCGCCCGCCTCGGTAATCCCCAGATGCAGCGGACAATCGACCGCTTCGGCCAGTTGCATATAGGCGGCGACCGCCAGGAACACGTCCGACGCCTTCACCGCCACCTTATATTCGTGGAAGTCGCGGTCCTGGAGCAGCTTGATATGGTCGAGCGCGCTTTCGACCAGCGCGTCGGGGCAGGGCTCGCCATATTTTTCGAGCAGATCCTTCTCCAAGCTGCCCGCATTCACGCCGATGCGGATCGAACAGCCATTGGCCTTCGCCGCCTCCACCACTTCCTGCACGCGCGCGTCCGACCCGATATTGCCCGGGTTGATGCGCAGGCAGGCCGCGCCCGCGTCCGCCGCTTCCAGCGCGCGCTTGTAATGGAAATGGATGTCGGCGACGATCGGCACGCGCGCTGCGCGCACGATCTGCTTGAGCGCCGCGGTCGACTCCTCGTCAGGGCACGATACGCGGATGATGTCGACCCCGGCATCCTCGCACCGGCGAATCTGGTCGATGGTCGCGCGCGCATCCGACGTCAGCGTGTTGGTCATCGTCTGGACCGACACCGGCGCGCCGCCGCCGACGGGGACGTTGCCGACCATGATCTGGCGACACTGGCGGCGGGCGATGTCGCGCCAGGGGCGCAGGCCGGGATTATGCTCGGACATGAAAAAGGGGCTCCGTAGGTACGAAGCCCCTATAGGGATTAATGGCGCGGTTTAGAAGCGCGCGGTCAGCGATGCGGCGAACTGGTCGGCATTGCCGCTGGTCAGCGACCGGGTGGTGGCGACCACGGTCGCGGGCGCGGGATAATATTCGTCCGGGCGGATGATGTTCGCCTTGCCCACGAAGTTATGCGCGTAGCTGACATTGAGGGCAAAGGCGTCCGACAGGTTGAAGGTCGCCCCGCCCGATAGCCAGACGCGATCGCCATCGGGTACGCGCGTCGTCAGATATTGCGGATTGGTGGGCGTGCGGTCGAACATCGTGCCGGCGCGTAGCGTCAGCCTGTCGCTGACGTCATATTCCCCGCCCACGCTCATGGAATAGCTGTCGCGATAATGGAGTTCCTTGACCGAAGCCGCAGCGCCTTCGGGCTGGATGTTGATTTCGCGGAACACCGACCAGTTATACCAGCGCGCCGTCAGCATCGCCCGCAGACGCGGGGTCAGGCTGCGGGTCAGGCTGACCGTCACTATGTCGGGCAGGGTCAGCGGCGCCGAGACGGGCAGGTCGACATTGCCTGCCGCGATCGGGCCGAGCAAACCGGTCACCACATAGCGGCCGCCCAGACTGTGCTTCATGCGAGACCGGTAATGCACACCGAAATTGGTGCCCCCGCTGGTGTAGAATGCGCCCAGATTCCAGCCGAAGGACAAATCGTCGCCCGTCACCGACAGCAGCCCGTCGGGGGCCGAGGGGGACAGATTGGGCAGCGCGTTGGTCAGCTTCACCTTCACATATTGCGCGTCGATTCCGCCACCGATCGACAGGTTGTCCGTAATGCGGAAGGCCAGTGAAGGCTGGATATTATAGGTTTTGAGGTCGGTGTGCAGCGAATCATAGCGGCCGAAGAAATCGGGATCATAATCCAGCTTCAGACCGAACGGCGCGTTGACGCCGATACCCGCCCACAACCGGTCGTTGACCTGCGCCGTCGCATAGAAGCTGGGCACGGGAATGACCTTGTGGAACGGATTGCCGCCCGAACCGCCCGACACCGGAACCTGCACGGGCAGGCCGGGCGCCGAACGCGTCGTGCCGCGATTGGTCTGAAGCGCGGTGGGCATCAGCGCGATGGCGCCGGTCGAAATCTGAATGCCGGGCAGCGCCGTCATCGCCGCCGGGTTGAAATAGACGGTCGAGGGGTCATCCGCCGCCGCCGCCCCGCCCGACAGCGCGCGGCCGGTTTCCAGCGGCGATTGTTCCTGCAAGTAAAAGCCGCCGGCCAGGGCGGGCGCGGACGTCAGGGTGCCCCCGGCAATGGCAAAAATGAACATGGCGCGATGGCGGGCACGAAACACGGGCGATTCCTCTTCCTTGTGATGGGAATGGGCGCCGTTCAGCTCGCGCGGGCGCCGCTCCCCCTTTGACCCGCAACTAGCAAGCAAAGGGTTAATATCCCAGCAACCATGGGGTTTTCTGCGGTTTTGTGTGCAACTGGTGCAGCTGTGCAACAGGTGCCGCTACGACATGGGAAACCCTCTCCCTGGGCCAAGGGCTGCCTGTGCCGGACAGATCTGCTAAGCCACGGGCAAAGGTCGCTCTTCAACACGGATTTCTGATCGCCATGCCGCTTTCCTCCGCCGAATCGCCGGCCGCCCGATGGACCCTGCTCGTCCATGGCGGCGCGGGTGCCATGACCCGCGACTGGCTGACGCCCGATCAGGACGCCGCCGGGCGCGCGGGGCTGAACGCGGCGCTGGACGCTGGGGAGGCCGTCTTGGCGGGCGGCGGCGGCGCGCTCGACGCGGTGGAGGCGGCCGTTCGCATGCTGGAAGATGACCCGCATTTCAACGCCGGACGCGGATCGGTCTTCACCTATGAAGGGCGGATCGAGCTGGACGCGGCGATCATGGACGGGGCGCGCCGCGACGCCGGCGCGGTGGCGGGCGTCACCCGCGCGCGCAACCCGGTGTCGCTGGCCCGCAGGGTGATGGAGCATAGCCCCCATGTGCTGCTGTCGCGAGAAGGGGCGGATCGCTTCGCAAAGGAGCAGGGGGTGGAGCGGGTCGACCCCGCCTGGTTCGAAACCGCCGAGCGCCGCCGCCAGCTGGAGGAACTGAGGGCGAAGCCCGACGGCTGGTATGATGTCGACATGAAATATGGCACGGTCGGCGCGGTCGCCTGCGACATGCACGGGCATGTCGCCGCGGCCACCTCGACCGGCGGCCTTACCGGCAAGCGCTGGGCGCGGATCGGCGACAGTCCACTGATCGGAGCGGGCACCTATGCCGATGATCGCGGCTGCGCCGTGTCGGCCACCGGGGCGGGCGAGTTTTTCATCCGTGTGGGGGCCGCGCATGAAATCGCCGCGCGGATGCGGATGATGGGCGAAAGCGCGCAGGAGGCGGCAACCGCCCTCTTTTCCGAAATCGGCGCGATGGGCGGGGTGGGCGGCGTGATCGTCGCCGCGCCCGATGGCGGCCATGCCATATATTTCAACACGCCGGGCCTCTATCGCGGCTATGCGTCGGCACAGGGCGGACGAAAGGTTGCGATCTATGGCGATGAATAAGATGCGCCTGTGGCTGACCATGCTGGGCATGGCGATGCTGCTGGCCCCCCACCCCGCCATGGCATGGTGGGACATGGGCCACACCACCGTCGCCCGCATCGCGCAGGCCAACGTCGCGCCCAAGACCCGCGCCGCCATCGCCGCGCTGCTCCGCCATGCGCCCGACCTGGCGACGCCCGGCTGCCCGGTGAACACGATGGCGACGGCCAGCGTCTGGCCCGATTGCATCAAGGCGCTGGGCGACCGTTTCAGCTATCAATATAGCTGGCATTACCAGAATATCTCGATCTGCCAGCCCTATGACGTCAAGGCCGCCTGCCCTGACGGCAATTGCGTGACGGCGCAGATCGACCGCAATTTCCGGCTGCTCAAGGACCGGAAGCTGCCCGCGCGCGAACGGTTGATGGCGCTCGCTTTCCTCGTCCATTTCGTCGGCGACCTGCACCAGCCGCTGCACGGCGCGGACAAGGGCGATCTGGGCGGCAACCGCCAGCGCGCCGATTATGGCGATTATGCGCCGGAAAAGCTGAACCTTCACAGCATCTGGGACGGATGGCTGGCCGAACGCGCGATCACCACGCCGCCGCCGCTGGTGCGCCAGTACAGCGCCGCCGAACGCGCCGCCATGGCGGGCGGCGGCACGGAGGACTGGAGTCGGGAAAGCTGGGCACTGAGCCGCGACATGGCCTATGGCCTGGCGCTGGGCGGCGACCCGTGCGCGCAGCAGGAGCCCAAACGCGGCAAGCTGGACCAAAGCGCCATCGAAAAACTCGTGCCGGTGGTGCGCGAACAGGTGGAAAAGGCCGGCCTGCGCCTCGCTCGCCTGCTGGACGAGGCGCTGGGATAAGCGAACCTAGCCGTCCGACGGCGATTCAGACACCCCGGCCGAGCGCGATGTTGACGATATGGGCCTGGGTATATTCATGCAGCCCGTCCTGTCCCAGATCGCCGCCCATGCCCGACTGGCGCGCGCCACGGAAAGGGATTGCCGCGTCCAGCGCGGCGTGCTGGTTGATCCACACGGTGCCCGAACCCATGCGCATGGCGACCTGCGCCGCGCGGTCCACATCGTGGCCCCATACCGATCCGCCCAGGCCATAAACGCCCGCGTCGGCGCGGGCGACCGCTTCGTCTATGTCGCTATAGGACAGGACGGGCAGCACCGGCCCGAACTGTTCCTCACGCACCAGCCGGGCGTCGTCGGGCAGGTCGCGCACGATAGTCGGCGCGATGAAGTAACCCGGCCGGTCGATCGCCGCGCCGCCCGCCAGCACCCGGCCCTGCTCGGCCGTTTCAGCGAGCAGCGCCTTCACCTTCTCATATTGCGCTGCATTCTGGAGCGGCCCCATCTGCGCGCCCTGCCGCGCGCCATTGTCGACGACATGCGCCTGCGCCAGCCGCACCAGTTCGTCGCAGAACGGCTCCATCATCGTTTCGGGCACATAGGCGCGCTTGATCGCCACGCACACCTGCCCCGCATTCATCATTGCACCCGCAAAGATCCGGCGCGCGGCGACGACCGGGTCGGCATCGTCCAGCACGATGGCCGCATCATTGCCGCCCAGTTCCAGCGACACGCGACGGATGGCCTGCGCGCCGGCAGCCATGACCTTGCGCCCGGTCGCGGTCGACCCGGTGAAGGACAGCATGGCGATGTCAGAGTGGCCGGTCAGCGCGTCGCCCAGGTCGTTGCGGTCGCAGATGATGTTGACGACGCCGGGCGGCAGAAGTTCGCGGCAGATTTCGCCGAAGAGCAGCGCGGTGAGTGGTGTGGTCGGCGCGGGCTTGGCGACGATGCAATTGCCCGCGACCAGCCCCGGCCCGATCTTGTTCATCAACAGCAGCAGCGGATAATTCCACGGCACGATGGCGGCGACCACGCCCAGCGGGGTGCGATGCTCGACAATCCGCGCCCGCCCGTCGTCGCGCAGCACCCGGCTTTCCGGGCGCATGGCGGCAAAGGCGCGCAATGTCTCGACCGCGCCCGCCACTTCATGGCCCGCCTGCGCCAATGGCTTGCCCTGTTCGGCGGTAAGCAGCGCGGCGAACTCGTCGGCGCGCGTCGCCAGCGCATCGGCCAGGCGCGCAACCAGCGCCGCGCGATCGTCGACAGGCGTCGCCGCCCAGCGGGGGAACGCCGCCACCCCTGCCGCCACCGCACGATCAAGCAGCGCGCGGTCGGCATGGGGGCAATGGGCGAAGGGTCGCCCGGTGGCGGGATTGATCACCGGGAAATTGCCCGCGCCCGCCACGGCCGCGCCGTCGATCAACATTGCAAATGTCCGGTCCATGGCCTTCATCCCGATCCGTCTGGCAGGAGAAAGGCCATAGGCCCGGTCAACGACCGCAATCAAGCGCGGCGCGCAGCCTCAATAACCGACCGCATAGCCCATGCGTCGCGGATCGCTGCCCCCCATGCGCGCGCCGGACGGATCGACCAGCACGCCCTGTATGCTGCCAATGGCGAAGGCGCCGACGGTTTCCAGCCTGTGCCCCATGGCGGTGAGCGCCTGCACAATCGCCGGGTCGAACCGGCTTTCCATCTGCACCGTCACGGCCGCGCCCGGCTTGTAGAAGCTGGGTTCGGCATCCAGCGCAAAGCGCGGCGCCTCTATCGCCTGCTGGATCGGCAGGCCCCGGTCGATGACGTTGACCAGAAATTGGAACTGGGTCTGGCCGATGGTTTCGCCGCCCGGCGTGCCGCAGACCAGCTTCAGCCGTCCCTTTTCCAGCACGATGACGGGGCCGTTGCCCAGCAGCGCGCGCTTGCCCGGCGCGACCTTGTTGGGATGGCCGGCATAGGGCGATGTCGACCCCAGACGCAGGCCGTTGTTGCACAGAAGGCCAGTGTCGCCCATGATGACGGAGGTGCCGAAACCGCCGCCGACGGTGGTGGTGACGGCGATGGCGTTGCCGTCCTCGTCCACCACAGACAGGCTGGTCGTGTCGCCACCGCGGGTGCGGTCATCGGCCATGGCCATTTGCACCGGCCGCTCGGCCATGGCCAGCGCGGCGCCTTCGGGGAAGGCGATGGCGCGGCGCAGGTCGATCATCGCTCGGCGGCGGGCGGCAAACTCCTTGGACAGCAAAGTCGCCACCGGCGCTTTGACGAAACGGGGGTCGGCCGCATAACGATAGACATCGGCCTTCGTCACCTTGATCGCCTCGATCAGGCGATGGGTGAAGTCCGCGCCATCGCCCGGTAGAGCCGACAGGTCCCAACCTTCGACGATGTTGAGCTGTTCGCAAAGTTCCAGACCCGTGCGCGATGTCAGCGGGCTGCAATAAACGTCCAGCCCGCGATATTGCGTCGATACCGGATCTTCCCAGACCGGTTGATAGGCGGCCATGTCCGCCATGCGCAACCAGCCGCCATTCGCTTCCGAAAAGCGGCTCATTTCCTGCGCGACGGGGCCGGTGTAGAAATGATCATAGGCGGCCTGCAACGCCCCATCCCGGCTTGCCCCGCCTTTGAGCGCCTGCGTTTCGGCGTCGGCCAGCGCCTGCAAGGTGCGCGACAGCGGCACGTTGGGGAAAATGGCGCGGGGCGCAGGGGGCTGGCCGCCCGGGAGGAAGATGGCCGCGCTGGTCGGATATCGCGCAAGCACCGATTGCTGGCGCCGGATGAACATGGCGATGGAGGCGTCGAGCGGCTGGCCGTCGCGGGCATAGCCGATGGCCGGTTCCAGTAGCGTCGACAGCGGCAATCGCCCGAATTTGCGCGCAAGCGCGATCCAGCCGCCAAAGGCGCCGGGCACAACGACAGCCTTGTGCCCGCTGTCCAGTTCCTTCGGGTCGACATCGGGGTCGAGCAGGGCGGGCGCGCCGCCGGTGAAGGCCAGCGAATGGACCTTGCCGCTCCTGCGGTCGAGACAGGTGGCAAAGCCGTTGCCCGCCGCGCTCGATGCCCAGGGTTCGACGACATTCATCACCGCCATGGCGGCGACGGCGGCGTCGGCCGCGCTGCCGCCCTTCATCAACATGCGCGCGCCCGCCATGGCGGCCAGCGGATGGCCCGCGGCCACCCCGCCATGGGGCATGGGCGCCTCCACCCGGTGCGCCCGCACCATGGCGGCGCCGGTGCGGGGCGCGTCCGGCGCGCGATCGCCCGATTGCGCCAAGGCGGGCCGGGCCGTCAGACCCACCGCCACCCCGGCAAGGCCCGCCGCGATCATCTCGCGCCGGGCAAGACCGGGCGTCGCCGCCCGGTCCCGATCGTCATCCCGCATCAGAAGCTCTTCTTGATGCTGGTATACCAATAGCGCGCCTGCGGCTGATACAGGTTCGACAGATAGCCGGTGGAAGCCAGCGGCGGATCCTTGTCGAAGATGTTGCGCGCGCCGATGGTGATCGCCGTGCCCCTCATCATGCCCTGATCGAATTTGTAGGTGGCGAACAGGTTGACCGTGGTCTGGCCCTTCACGACGAATTTGTTGTTGGATATGTCGAACACGGCGTTTTCATAGACATCGCTGATGAACTGGGTGAAGGCGCCGATGGTGACCGGACCGGAATCCCAGGTGAAGTTGGCCGAAATGCGCCAGCGCGGCTGGCCGTCGCGGTTAATCACGTCGCCACCGCCCGAAACAGGCACCGCCGGGTTGATGGTGCCGTCGGCCTGCCCATCGAGCACCGCCTGCACGGCGGCGGGCGAGTCGACCTGATATTTGATCAGGCGCGCCGCGTTCAGGTTGAAGCCGAAATTGCCGATTGAGGTGCCGCGCAGGCGATAGTCAAGGTTGAAGTCGATGCCGTCGACCTGAATCGGCAGCAGGTTCTGGAACGGTGCGGTGACATAGAGCAGGCGCCCCACCGGATCGAGTCCAGTGCCAGCGACGAGCGCGATGTCGTCGGCCGTGGGCGCGTCGCGGACGACCGCCGGATTGCTGCTGCCCTGGACGCGCAGCAGATAGTCGAGGTTGAGCGCATTCTGATAATCGAGCAGCCCGACTACGCCCTTCTGCTTGATCCGCCAGCGGTCGACGGTGAAGGTCACCTGGCCCCAGCCGTCGGGCAGCGGCGGTTGCAGCACCGCGCCGAAGTTCCAGCTGGTCGATTCCTCGGGCTTCAGATCAGGATTGCCGCCCGAACGACGCAGCACCGACACGGGGCGGGCGCAAGCGGCAAAGCTCTCGATGCGGCCTGCGCGCATATCCGCCTCGCAGAGAATATATTCGGTGCCGCCGTTGACGCGGTCGAGCGTGGCGGTGTTGAGCACTTCCAGGTTCGGCGCGCGGAAACCCTGCGACCAGGAACCGCGCAGGCGGAAGCCTTCCAGCAGATCCCAGCTTGCCGCGACCTTGGGCTTTGCGACATCGCCGACGTCGCTGTATTTTTCATAGCGGCCGGCGATCTGCACGTCGAAGGCGTGGAAGAAGGGTATCTCCATTTCCGGGCTGACCAGCGGAATGGCGAGTTCGGCATAGGCCGACCATACCTTGCGCCTGCCCGATACGTCGGGGCTGGGGCTGGCGCCCATCAGGTCGGAGCCATAAAAGATGCCGGTAACCGCGTCGGTATAGGTGATATCGACGCCCGCAATGCCACCCTGCCGCGGATCGCGGTCGTCCTTGTAGGTTTCACGGCGGAATTCGACCCCGGCGGCGATGCCGACGCTGTTGCCGCCCCACAGGCCAAGCAGATTGGCGTTGGACAGTTTCAGATCCCACAGCGCCAGCGTCGTCTTGTTGCGGCGGGTCGACTGGATCTTGAAGCTGTCGATCGTCGACTGGGGGTTGGGTGTGCAATCGCCCACGGCGGGGGTGTCGACGCAGCCGCCGTTGAACGGGTTATAGGCGTCAGGCGTGGTCTTGTTGATCGCCGCCTGCAACAGGGTGCTGGACGTGCCGTCCATTGTATCCTTGACGGTCGCCCAGGTGTAAAGGCCCGCCGATTCCCAGTTCCAGTCGCCGAAATTGCCGCGCAGACCGCCCAGGAAGCGGTACTGATAATTGGTGACGTTCACCTTGCGCAGGCCGACGTCGACATAGTTGAGGCTGCGGATGGTGACAGGCAGCCCTTCGTCGGGCACGCCGACAAGGCCGGGCAGGCGATTGGGCGACCCTACCGGACCGAGCGGGTTCCAATAGGCGTCAGCAGCGACGGTGATGGGAATATTGCCCAGCGACCCCGGCGTTCCGATGTTCGCTTCGGTCTTGCCCTGGTAGAAGCCAAGCTCGCCGAAGAAATCCAGATTGTCGGTCAGCTCATAATTGATGAAGCTGAACAGGTTGATGCGCTTGACCGAAGGCTGGGTTGTGAGGTCGGCGAAGGTCGCCGGCGAATCGAAACGCAGGTTCGAATCGACATTTGCCATTTCACTCGTGCCGCTGGCGCTGTCGATGCACACACCCGGCGTCGATGTCGCCGCCCGGCAGTCAGGGCTGCTGGAGGGCTGAACGTGGAACTGGCGGGAAGCGTTGGTGATCTCCATCCCATTGCTGCTGATCGCGCCCGATCCCGTCGCCTGGAATGTGCCCCAGGGCGTGCTGGTCGATGTTCCGTTGAACGAGGGGTTGGTCGCAAAGGCGGTGCCGGCGACAAAGGGACGCCGGTCGGCGGTCGCCGTATAATCCTGATCGCGCAGGTAGAGCTTCGATTTCTGCGCATAGCCGCCAAAGAGCGAAATATTGCCCCGGCCCCCGCCAAAGTTGAAGCCGACAAGCCCGTTTATCGTAAACTCGCGCAGGTTGGTTCCCTCCGCGCCGCCATATTGCGCGTCGAAGGTAGCGCCGGTGAAGTTTGATTTGAGGACGTTGTTGACCACGCCGGCAACCGCGTCGGAGCCATAGAGCGCGGCCGCGCCGTCGCGCAGCACCTCTACCCGCTCGATTGCGCCGACCGGTATGGTGTTGGCGTTGAAGCCGAAAGTCGGAATGCCCGAGTCCACGACGCCGGTGATGGCCTGCGACGTCGGATGCAGCACGCTGCGGCGGCCGTTGATCAGCAGCAGCGTATTGCCCTGCCCCAGGCCGCGCAGCGATATGGTGGACACATCGCCGCGCGCCGCATTGCCCGAACCGCCGCCCAGCACCTGTTCATTGAACGTCACGCCGCCCAGTTGCGGAATGGAGCGAAACAGATCGGCGCCCGACACGGCGGCCACGGCTTCCACCTGATCCTGACCAACGACGCTGACCGGCAGGGCGCCGGTGGTCTTGGCGCCCCTGATCTGCGTCCCCACGACGACGATCGCCGCATCCTCTTCATTGGCGTCGGCCGCCGGCAGGCTCGCCGGCGCGACGTCGGACATCGTGCCGGCCACCTGCATTTCGGCAAAGGCGATGGGGCGCAGGGCGGCGCTGTCGCCTCGCTGGGCGTCCAGGCTCTTGTCGCGCAACGTGACGACGTTGTTGCGATCAGACACGACAACCAGGTCGGTGCCGCGGATCATGCGCTTGAGCGCCTGACGCGCATCATAGGCGCCATAGAGGCGCGGCGTGCGGCTGTTCCTCAGCTTTTTGGATGGCGCGATGATCTGCAAGCCGCTTTGCAAAGCGAAAGAGGGCAGGGTTTCAACCGCCCGGCCTTCGGGCAAATCGAAAATGCGCTGCTGCGCATGAACCGCGCCGGTTGATAGCGCCAGCCCGCTCGCCGAGCCGGCCAGGACGATCATCGCTGTCTTGATGCCATTCATTCTTTCTGTTCCCCCTGTTGCTGTCCGGCACGGCGCACGACATGATTCGCGCGCGGCGGACGCCGCGTAACGCTGGTCTCAATCAACAAAACTCTATGTCTGCGCCGACACTGCCATTCGGCTGTGCGATGCCCATGGCGACCTCCTGTCACTGGAGTTCCCGGCATCCTCTCCCCAACCGCGGCACGGGGCCCACCTTCGCCGCGATCACATCCAAAAAGACAGGCCAGCGGCGATTATCCGCCATAACGCTGTCATATTTTTTTAATCGCCCTTCAACGGCGGGTTTTCGGCGAATTTTCGTTGCTACCCGTGTCTCGGGGAAAGGTTCGTTCGATTCAGGACAACAGGGCCATCTGGCTGGCACGGCACATATGCCCGCATGAACCGGCGCTGCGGCGCTGGCTTGTGGGGCGCATCCAGCATGGCTTTCAGATCGACGATGTTGTGCAGGAATCCTATGCGAAAATCGCGACATTGCCGTCGGTCGACCATATCGAAAATCCGCGCGCCTATTTCTTTCGCACCGCTTTGTCGGTGGTCATCACCGAAGTGCGGCGCGCGCCGGTCGTGTCGGTCGAATCCCTGACCGAAATCGAACGGCTCAGTATCGAATCCGGGGATATTCCGCCCGATGTGCAGGCGGAACAACGCGAGGAGTTGCGCTTGGTGTCCCAGGCGATAGCGGAATTGCCGCCCAAATGCCGCGAGGCCTTCATCCTGCGCAAGGTGCAGGGATTGTCCCAGCGCGAAACCGCGCGACAATTGGGCCTGTCCGAAAGCACGGTCGAAAAACATGTCGGACGGGGCATCCGCCATCTGATTAATATTTTTGGACGTGGCGGAAAATCGGGCCTTGCTGCGTCTAAGGACCAAATTCCGGATGAAGAAACCTATGACGGCCAGGGAAAGCAGTGCGCAGATCGAGCAACAGGCGGCCCTTTGGGTAGCCCGGCTTGACGCGCGCGCGCTGACCGATGAAGAACAATGCGAGCTGGATCAATGGCTTGCAGGCGACAGCCGGCGGATGGGCGCCTATGCCATGGCGTGCGCGGCGCTTGCGCGGCTCGAAATGGCGCAGGACCATGTAGAGGGGGCCGGGAATGCGCCAGCAATGGCGCTGGAGGAGAAGGCGCCGGTCGCCACGCCCCGCTTCAGTCGGCGCAACATGTTGTGGATGGCCGGTTCGGCCATAGCGGCATCGGCCGTCGGCGCCGTCAGCCTGATCGGCGCAAGCCAGCGTTATGCCACGTCCAGGGGCGAGATGCTGCGGATCGCCCTGTCCGACGGCAGCGTCGTCAACCTCAACACCGCCAGCCGCATCGACGTGCAGTTCACGCCCGAAGCGCGCACCGTCTTCCTTGATGGCGGCGAAGTGTTGTTCGACGTGGCCAAGGACGCCAAACGCCCCTTTGTGGTCGTCGCGGGAGAAACGCGCGTCCGTGCTGTCGGCACAGCCTTTATCGTGCGCCGCGACAGCGCCCGTCCGGTCGACGTGATGGTCAGCGAAGGCGTGGTCGAGGTCAGCCAGGACCGCATCGGCCAAGCCCCGGTGCGCCTGTCGGAAGGGATGCGCGCCACGGTCGACCCCATGGCGGCGAAGCCGATCGAGCCGACGTCGATCACGGCCGAGGCGATCGAGCAGCAGCTTTACTGGCGGGACGGCAAGATCGCCTTCAGCGACAGCACTCTGGCCGCAGCAGCCGCCGAATTTGCGCGCTATAACGATGAACGCATCGTCATCGCCGACCCGGAACTGGCGGACGAAGCCATTACTGGCCTGTTCGTGGCGAACGACCCGCAGGGCTTTGCCGAAGCGGTGGCGGAAAGCCTGGGACTGGTCGCCCGAACAGAAGGCAAGACGATTATCTTAAGCGCGACCTGACGCCGTTGTCGGGCCGCCGATCATCCGCGCGCCGCAAGCGCCATCGGACGGGGAGAACCAGAAATGAACGAAGATGACCCGGTTTCGGGAATGACTCGTCGCGCCCTCGGCGGGTGGGCGGCGGCGGGGGCCATAGCGGGGGTCGCGGCGTCCGCAACGGCGCGCTCACAAACGCCGCCGCCCCCCGAACCCACGCGCCTCAAGAGCGCGGGCGAAACGCTGCGCCCCGAAATTGTCGGCAATTTCGGCATTGTCGCGGCCGGGCGCCATTATGCGGTGGCGGCGGGCACGCGCATCTTGATGGCGGGCGGCAACGCCACCGACGCGGGAGTCGCGGCGGTGTTCGCTGCGGCCGTCACCGAAATCTCGCACTTCGGCTTTGGCGGCGAAGCGCCAACGATCATCTTTGACAGCCAGACGAAAAAGGCGTCGGTCATCAACGGTCAGGGCACTGCGCCCGCGCTCGCCACGCCCGATAAATTCGCGGCGCTGGGCATGGTGCCAGGCAACGGCCCCAATGGCGGCACCCTGCCCGCCATGGTCGACGCCATGGCCCTGGCGCTGCAACTCAACGGCACGATGAGCCTGGACCAGGTGATGCAGCCGGCCATCGAGCTCGCCGACGGCTTCGTGATGTATAATTTCCTGGCCGAGGTGTTCGTCAGCCAGCAAAAAGCGACGGCGAAATATCGATCCGCTTACGACACCTATTATCCCGGCGGGAAACTGCCGAAAACCGGCGAGATTTTCCGCCAGCCCAACCTCGCCCGCACGATGCGCATCATCGCCCAGGCGGACAAGGCGGCGCTGGCGAAGACTGGCGACCGCAAGGCCGCGATCCAGGCCGGACGCGACGCCTTCTACAAGGGGGACATTGCTCGCCGCATCGGCGCCGCAATGGAGGCGGACGGGGGCCTGATGCGCTATGCCGACCTTGCCGGATATAAAGGCCGGGTGGAAGCGCCCGCCACCGCCGACGTGTTCGGCTATACGGTGTGCAAGGGCGGCTTCTGGAGCCAGGGGCCTGCGCTGCTGCTGGCCCTCAACATCGCCGAAGCCGCCGGAATCGCCACGATGGAGCCGGGTAGCGAACTCTATCTCCACACGCTGGCGGAATCGATCAAGCTGGCGTTCGATGATCGCAACGCCTATTTCGGCGATCCGGATTACGCGAAGATTCCGGCCAAAGGCCTGTTGTCGAAAGACTATGCCGCCGCGCGCGCCAGGGACATCGGGCCAAGGGCTTCGCTCGAACATCGCTATGGCGACCCCTGGGCGTTTGAGGGCGTCAAGCGTTCGACGCCCGCCTTCACCCCGCACGTGCTGAAAAAACCGCCGACGCCAACCGCCGACACCACCGCGATCGAGGTGGTGGACCGGCAGGGCAATCTGTTCAGTTGCACCCCCAGTTCGGGCTGGATGCTGGGCGGCGCCTATATTGCGGGCGACACTGGCGTGCCGATGAGCAACCGGATGACCGTGTTCGATCTCGACCCGGAAAGCCCCAATGTTCTCGTCCCCGGCAAACGGCCGCGCACGACGCTGTCGCCCTCTCTGGTGCTGAGGGACGGCGCGCCGTTCCTGGCCATCGGCACGCCCGGCGGCGACAATCAGGACCAGCAGATCATGAACGTGCTGCTGCGGGTGCTGGCCTTTGGCGAGCCGTTGCAGGCCGCGATCGAAGCGCCGCGCATCAACTCCAACCATTTCCACGGCAGCTTCGCGATCAAGAAGGACGAACCGGGCGTGCTGGAGATCGAGGACCGGGTGCCGCAGGCGGTGCGCGACGGGCTGACCGCGCGGGGACACAAGCTGGACTTGCTGGGCCCGTTCGGCGTGTCGACCGGCATCGTTGCGGCCGGGGTTGTGCCTGAAACGGGCACGCTGCGCGGCGGCGCGGATGTTCGCCGTGAACGTTATGCATTTGGTTGGTAGGGAATAATTCGGGGAAATATGATCATGTCATCATCGTTCAGGACATTGGCCGTCGCCCTGATGCTGGGCGCCGCCGCGCAGGCGATGGCCCAGCCCGCCAACATGCCCCCGCCCGGTGGAGAAGCGCCGATCAGTTTTAACGTGCACGAAGGCACGTCGATGGCCGTGTCCGCATCGCCCGATGGCAAATGGCTGGCGATGGACCTGCAAGGCAGCCTGTGGATCATCCCGGCGGCGGGCGGCAAGGCCAAGCGCATCACCGACTATTTCAACGATGCGCGCCAGCCCGTCTGGGCGCCCGATGGCTCGCGCCTCGTCTATTTCGGCTATCGCGATGGCGGTTACGACCTCTGGTCGATCAGGCCCGATGGCAGCGAGATGAAGAAGTTGACCGAGGGCGCTTATGACGACCGTGAGCCGGTGTTCTCGCCCGATGGCAACACGCTGGCCTTCTCGTCAGATCGCAGCGGCAATTACGACATCTGGACGATGGACGTCGCCACCGGCGCGATGAAGCAGATCAGCAGCAATGGGCGCGAGGACCGCTTGCCGACCTGGTCGCCCGATGGCGCGCGCATCGCCTATTCGGGCGTGGAGGGCAGCAAGACCGCCATTTATGTCACCGATCTCGCTTCGGGTCGGGAAAGCGTTTTGAAACAGGGGGATGGACGGGTCGATGCGCCGTCCTTCGGACCCACCGGCGAACTGGCCTATGTCATACAGGATGGCGCCGGCAGCCATTTGATGATCGGCGACACGATGGTCAGCGGGACGGAGAATGTCTTTCCCTTCCGCTTGTCCTGGCTGAAGGGTGGCTATTATTATGTGTCGGATGGCAAGATCCGCCACGGCGGCGCGCGGAGATCGACGGTTGACTTCGCCGCCACGCTGGAGGTCGTGCGTCCCCACTATATGCGCGCCAAACGCGACTGGGATTCGACCGCGCCGCGCAAGGCGCTGGGCATCACCCATCCGCGTCTGTCCCCCGATGGCGGCCGCATCGCCTTTGTCGCGCTGGGCGACCTCTACGTCGTCTCCTCAAAAGGCGGGACGCCGGAAAATCTGACGAAGGACTCCGCGCTGGATGCCGACGCCGACTGGTCGCCCGACGGCAAGAGCATCGTCTTTTCATCCGACCGGGTCGGCGGCCTGCCGCAATTGTTCATCAAGGATCTGGCCACCGGCAAGGACCGGCAGCTTACAGCCATGGACACCCAGCCACTGGGCGCGGCCTGGTCGCCCGATGGCAGGCAGATCGCCTTCATCGACGTCGACGGCCGCTGGGGCGTGGCGGGCGTGTGCGTGGTCGACGTCGCCACGGGGAAGGTCACGCGCCTGCAAACGTCGCTGGGCCAGCCGGGCACGCCCAGTTGGTCGGCCGACGGCAAATATGTCGCGATCAGCCTGTCCTACAAATTTTCCAACAGTTTCCGCGAGGGAACCAACCAGGTCTATGTGATCCCGGTCGACGGCAAGAGCGAACCCTTCTGGCAGATACCGCAAGCCAATATGTCGCTCGACACGCGCAGCGGCAGCGGCCCGGTCTGGTCGCCCGACGGCACGAAGATGGCGGGCATCTATGAAGGGCTGCTGAAATTGTGGCCGATCGACAAGGATGGCAAGGCGCTCGGCCCGGTTCGCAGCTTCACCTCCGAAACCGCCTTCTTCCCTACATGGAGCGCTGATTCGGGCGCCATTCTCTACCAGTCGGACGACAGGCTGCGGAAGGTCGACATCGCCACCGGCGTCGTGACCGACGTGCCCATTAACCTCACCTACCGCCTCGCCAAGCCGACGGGTCGTACCGTCATCCATGTCGGCAAGCTGATCGATTCGGTCCGTGACGAGACGCAGCTCGACAAGGATATCGTGATCGATGGCAACCGCATCGCCGCAATCCGCGATCATGATGCGGGCGTGCGCGACCCGTCCGCAACCTATATCGATGCGTCGGGCCTGACCGCCATTCCCGGCCTGATCGAATATCATTCCCATATCCAGAAGGACTTCGGATCGAACCTGGAAAAGGCATGGCTGGCCTATGGCATCACGACCGTGCGCGATCCGGGCACGCAAGTCTATGACGCGGTGGAGGATCGCGAGGCGGCCGAGGCCGGCATCCGCATCAGTCCGCGCCTCTATACCGGCGGACCGTTGCTGGAATGGCAGCGCGTCTATTACAAGATGGGCATCGCCGTATCCAGCCCGGCCCATCTGGAACGCGAACTGGCCCGCGCCCGCGCGCTCAAATATGACATCGTCAAAAGCTATGTGCGGATGCCCGACATCTATCAGCGGCGCATTGTCGAGGCCGCGCACGACATGGGTATCCCCGTGTCGGGCCATGAAATCTTCCCCGCCGCCTTCACCGGCGTCGACGGCACCGAACATATGGGCGCGACCAGCCGTCGGGGCTATTCCCCCAAACAGGGGCCGGGCGGCATGGCCTATGAGGATGTGATCGCGCTGTTCAGCAAGAGCCAGCGGACGCTGACGCCCACATTGTTCGGCGCGCTCGGCGGCTATCTGACGCGCAATCCGGGCTATGCGGTCGACCCGCGGGTCAGGCTCTATCCAAAATGGGCGCAGGAAACGGTGACGGGAAATGATCCGATGGCGGCCCTTATCCGCCCGATGATGGCGGGCAGCCTTGCAAGCCTCAAGCAGATGTATGACGGGGGCGCCCATATCGTCGCGGGCACCGACACGATGATCGCCACCAACCTCCATGCGGAAATCGCAGCTTATGTCGACGCCGGGCTGACGCCGTTCCAGGCGCTCCAGACAGCGACGGTCAATGCGGCGAAGGCGCTCAATCTCGACGCAGGCACGCTGGAGGCGGGCAAGCTGGCCGACATCGTGCTGATCGACGGCGACCCAAGGGAGAATATCGCCAACACGTTCAAGGTGAAGACCGTGATCGCCAACGGCAACGCCTATACCGTGGACGATCTGCTCAAGGGCGTGACGAAGTAATCTCCATCGCCTTCAGCCCCAACATGATTGCCCCCAATGGTCCCGCCCGGTCGCCCAGCGCCGGCGGGACCAGCAGGGTTTCCATCGCCGCCGCATCGACGTCGGCCAGATAGCCCGCCAGATTGGCGAGCACGCCCCGGCGGATCATCGGCAACAGTATCGGCCGCGCCTGCATCACGCCGCCGCCCAGTACCAGCCGCTGCGGCGACAGGGTAAGGATGAGGGTCGCCGCCCATTCCGCCAGATCGGCGGCGACCAGCGACCATAGCGGATCATCATCGCCCACCTTCTCCAGCGGCGCGGGCGCGCGCTCGATCAGGCCGGGGCCGCTGACCAGCCCCTCCAGACAATCGCCATGGGCAGGGCACGCGCCCGGATAGGCATCGCCGGGCTGGCGACGAATGCGCACATGCCCGGCCTCCGGGTGCATATGGCCTTGGATGGGCGCGCCGTTGACGACGATGCCCAACCCTACGCCCGTGCCCACCGTTGCATAGGCATGGACGGCGCAACCGGCCGCCGCCCCCCATTGCCCCTCGGCCAGCGCCGCGCCGTTGACGTCGGTGTCGAAGCCGACGGGCAGGTCGAACCGCCGGGCGAAGGCGCCATGGACGTCCGCGCCCGCCCATCCGGGCTTTGGCGTGTTGCCCATATGGCCGAAACCGGGCGCGTTGCGGTCCAGAACCAACGGCCCGAAACTGGCGATGCCGATGGCGGCAAAGGGCGTTTCCGCCCGCCATTGCGCCAGCCGCTCGGCGATCAGGTCCAATGTCGCGGGATCGCCCGTGGGCCAGCGTTGCTGCCGTTCGATCCGGGTTCCACGCGCCAGCGTCGCGATGCATTTGGTGCCGCCCAGTTCGATCCCGGCGATCAGGGGTTCGTCTTTCGTCATGGTCGCGCGACACTGCCCGATGACGCGCACGGATACAAATTCCGCCGCGTTCCCGCCTCTCTCACTTTTCACGCTTGGCGCTTTGCGATTGATCCAGAATCGGGTAACATTATTGCTTATGCCAGAGACCGGGCCAGGATCAGGCCCGCGCCGATCATGCAAGGGGACCAGCCATGACGACCGACAGCCAGAGCCGCGCGCCCATGGCCGAACTCACCCTGCGCGGGGTGATATTGGGGGCGCTCATCACGCTGCTGTTCACCGCCGCCAACGTCTATCTGGGCCTCAAGATCGGGCTGACCTTCGCTACCTCCATTCCCGCCGCCGTGATTTCCATGGCGGTGCTGCGCCTGTTCGCCACCGGCACGCTGCTGGAAAACAATATCGTTCAGACCATCGCATCGGCGGCGGGCACCTTGTCGGCGATCATCTTCGTGCTGCCGGGGCTCGTCATCGTCGGCTGGTGGCAGGGCTTCCCCTACTGGATCAGCGTGATGACCTGCGCGCTGGGGGGCATATTGGGCGTCATGTATTCGGTGCCGTTGCGCCGCGCGCTCGTCACCGGATCGGACCTGCCCTATCCCGAAGGGGTGGCGGCGGCCGAAGTGCTGAAGGTCGGCGCAGGATCGCGCGAGGGGCTGGAGGAGAACAAGCGCGGCCTTGCCGCCATCCTGATGAGCGCGCTGGCCGCCGCGGGCTTCACCATCCTCGCCAAGATGCGCCTGCTGGCGGAGGAGGCGGCGACCTTCTTCAAATTCGGCGCGGGCGCGACCAGCGTCTCCACCAGCTTTTCGATGGCGCTGATCGGCGTTGGCCATCTGGTCGGCCTGTCGGTGGGCGTCGCCATGTTCATCGGCCTGCTGATCAGTTGGGTCGGCATCGTCCCCTATCTGACCGCGCCGCTGCCTTCGGGCGCTGAACTGTCGGACATTGTCGGCACGACGTTCCGCATGAAGGCGCGCTTCATCGGCGCGGGCACCATCGGCGTGGCGGCGATCTGGACGCTGCTCAAGATATTGGGGCCCATCGCGCGCGGCATCCGCTCCGCCATGGTCGCGGCGCAGCGGCGCAAGGCGGGCGAAGGCGGCCTGCTGGAGCTGACCGAGCGCGACCTGCCCATCGGCATCGTCGGCGGCACGATTCTCGCCTCCGTTTTCCCCATCGGCGCGCTGCTGTGGGTATTCGCGCAGGGCGGGCCGATCGCCGCCAATGCGGGCGTCGTGATCGGCGGCACCCTGCTCTACATCCTGGTCGCGGGCATCATCATCGCTTCGGTATGCGGCTATATGGCGGGCCTGATCGGCGCGTCGAACAGCCCGATTTCGGGCGTCGGCATCCTCGCCGTGCTGGGCGCGTCACTGTTGCTCGCGGCGATCTACGGTTCGGGCGGCGATCCGGAACAGGCGCGCGCGCTGGTCGCCTATGCGCTGTTCACCACCGCCATCGTCTTTGGCGTCGCCACCATTTCCAACGACAATCTCCAGGATCTGAAAACCGGGCAACTGGTCGGCGCGACGCCATGGAAGCAGCAGGTGGCGCTGATATTGGGCGTCATCTTCGGGTCGCTGGTCATCCCGCCGGTGCTCGACCTGTTGAACAGCGCCTTCGGCTTTGCGGGCGCGCCGGGGGCCGGGCCAAATGCCCTGCCCGCGCCGCAGGCGGCGCTGATCTCCGCGCTGGCCAAGGGCGTGCTGGGCGGCGATCTTGACTGGGGGCTGATCGGCATCGGCGCCGGGATCGGCGTCGTTGTCGTCATCATCGACGAACTGCTGGGCAAGGCGGGCAAGCTGCGCCTGCCGCCGCTGGCCGTGGGCATGGGCATCTACCTGCCGATGGCGCTGACCCTGCTGATCCCGGTCGGCGCGGTGATCGGCCATTTCTACAATCGCTGGTCGCTGCGGCAGGCGAACCCCGAATTTGCCGAGCGCATGGGCGTGTTGATGGCGACCGGCTTCATCGTCGGCGAAAGCCTGTTCGGCGTCGCCTTCGCCGGCATCGTCGCCGCCACCGACAGCGACGCGCCGCTGGCGATCATGGGCGAAAGCCACTGGACGGTGCCGCTGGCGACATTGGCCTTTGCGGGCGTGATCGCGGCGCTTTACGCGCGGCTGCGGTCCATGGTCATCCGGCCGCTGTAACGGGATGGCCGCCGCATAGAAAAAGGGCCGCGCAACCGGCGGCCCTTTCCCTTGATGCTGATGAACGCCCGGATCAGAAGGCCATGCGCGCCATGATCTGGAACACCGGCCCGGCCTTTTCGCTTTCCAGCTCATATTCGTCGAACTTGCGGTCCATCTGGTCGGCCAGATTGTCGAACTTGTTGAACGTCTCACGCTTGGCACCGTTCAGCAGGTTGGAGCCGACCGCGCGGATGGTGAAATTCTTGCCGAACCGCTTTTCCACGAACACTTCCAGTTCGGCGCCATAGGTGGTCGTGATTTCTTCAGAGATCACCCGGCTGTATGCCGTACCCTGCTTGCGGTAGGTCGCGCCGAACGCCGCGCCGAAGCTGGGGAAATCCTGGATGAAGCCGAAATTATAGACATATTTCGACTGGTTGTTGAACCGGCGCTTGCCCGCGAAATCGGTGACCTCGCTGTCCAGCCACGAGACGTTGCCGAACAGGCCGGTGTTGGGCAGGCCGATGAAGCCGAGGTCAGTCGACAGGTCGAATTCGACGCCATAGACCTTGCCGTCGCCCACGTTCATGGGCGTGTAGACGAAGGTGCCTTCGCCTTCCGATCCTTCCTCACCGGTGTTGGTGAGTTCGATCAGATCCTTGACGTCGCGGTAGAAGAAGTTGACGCCGACGATGCCCCGCGCGCCCATGCGGTGTTCATAGCCGATGTCGAAGCCCCACGCGCTTTCGGGGTCGAGCTGCGGATTGCCCAGCAGGTCGCTGTCGCCCACTTCCTCCTCCAGCGTCGCGGGCAGGATATAGTTGAACTGGGGGCGGCGCAGCGTGCGGGCGACCGAACCGATGATCCGGTCCCGATCGGTTAGCGCCAGCTTGAACGAAGCCGACGGCAGCAGCTTGCCATAGCTGTTCGACTGGTTGGCGATGTCGTCGTCGACCGTATAGTCGGTGATCCGCACCTTGGTGTGTTCGTAGCGAACGCCCGCTTCCCATTTCAGATTGCCGTTGTCGCCCTCGATCAGGGCGAAGGCGTCACGGCGCTTTTCCTTGATCCGGCTGTCGCCGCCGTCGATGGCTTCGAGTTCCTCGAATTCACCGGCGAGATCGGTGGGATTCTGGCTGAACTGATCCCAGTCAAAGCTGCCCGTACCCTCCTGCTCGGCTTCGAAAATGCCGGTGCGACGGTTCTTGTCCTGATAGAAGCCGCCGAACACGAACTTCATCGTCTCGCCGAGCGGCACTTCATGCTCCAGCTTGACCGAAAATTCGCTGTCCTTGATGTCGGTCTGGGTCAGCGTGCCTTCGAATTCGGGATCATCGCCTTCGTCAACGTCGAAACCGATTTCATATTCGGTTTCGGTGCGGTCCTCGGTGAACCGGGCATAGCCGACGCGCAGCGACGTCTTGCCTGCTGCCCATTCATGAGTCAGCTTGCCATCGATCGAGAAATTCTCCTGGTCGATCTTCGCCACATTGGCGTTGTCGCTCTCCAGATTGCCGGTCGGCACCGGACCGCTGATCGCGGTCGGATCATCATATTCGAAGCTGCGCTCGTCCTCGGTCCGGTCGGTCTTCACATAGAAGCCGTTCAATTTGAAATTGGTGTCGCCCGCGTCGATTTCATAGCTGCCGTTGAAGCTGTAATCCTTGCCATCGCGAGTGTCGGTCTGGTCCTCGCGATTGTCGAACTCCTCGGTCGCATAGTCCGCCACATTTTCGGGCGAATCCTTGTAGCGCAGGCTCTTCTTCCGCTTGGGATTGTGGCGGCCCTGAAGATTGCCGCCCAGCAGCAAACGGCCCGGACCAACCGCCCCGCCCCACACGAAGCCAAGGCTCGGTTCCAGTTCATCGTCGTTGAACAACAGGCCGCCGACCCGGCCGTAACCGCCGTCCAGCTCATAACCGTCGCGCAGATTGATGTTGAGCGTGCCCGCAATCGCGTCGCCAGTGCGGCGCGCGGAGGAGGAGCGCACGATTTCGACGCTGTCGATCAGTTCGGCGGGGATACGGTCCATGAAGAAGCTGCGGTCCGCGCTGGAGCCGGGCACGCGCTCGCCGTTGATAAGGATCTGGGTGTAACCCGGCGGCAGGCCGCGCAATTGCGGCGCATCGCTTTCGATGACGTCGGACAGGAAGGTGACGGAAGGCACGCGCTTCAACGCATCGCCCGCGGTCAGCGGCTCGAAACGCTGGAAATAGTCGCTGCCATATTTCAGCACCGGTTCGGGCGTCGCGTCGGTGCGGTCGCGATAGCCGATGCCGGCGATGACGACGATGTCGGTCGCCTTGTTGATCTGGCCGTCGGCCGAGTCCACTTCATCCGCCGCAGCGGGCGCCTGTGCATGAACATTTGACGATATCAGCGCCAGCGACGCACAACCAAGCATAAGCCACTTGTTCGCGACCATAACTGCCCCCTTTGATAAGAGATGAATTGACCATCGGGCGCATTCTTGTATCTGCCCGTCTCAATGGGCCGCTAGGAGTGAATCATGACTGGATCACGTAAGAAATATTACACATCGATGATTTCATGTTTCACTTTTATTACTTTGGCTGGATGCGCGAGTGCGGAGCCGGAGATTCCCGTCGCCGTCCGCATCGCCAACGCCACCCCGGCGGCCAGCGTGACGGCGCGCGGCGAGACGGTCCCCGTGGGCACGTCCAACGCCGACGCAGCCGACGATCCGGCGATCTGGCGCAACGCCGCCGACCCGGCGCAGAGCCTGATTGTGGGGACAGACAAGAAGGCCGGGCTCTATGTCTATGGCCTTGACGGCAAGACGCGCGACTTTCTGGACGCGGGCCGGGTCAACAATGTCGACCTGAAAGACGGCGTGACGATTAACGGCTCGGCCGGCATCCTGGTGGTCGCCAGCGACCGCAACGATCTGGCGCAGGCCAAGCTGGCGCTGTTCCGGCTCGATCCGGCCACCGCGAAACTGACGGCGCTGGGCAAGGTCGATGGCGGCGCGGGCGAAGCCTATGGCGTGTGCATGGGCCGCGACGATGCCGGGCTCTACGCCTTCATCGTGCTGAAGGACGGGACCATCAACCAGATTGCGCTGGATGCGTCCGGCGCCGCGCCCACGGGCCGGATCGTGCGCAGCATGAAGCTTGGCACCCAGTCGGAAGGCTGCGCCGTCGATGATCGCACCCACAGGCTTTATGTGGCGGAGGAAGATGTCGGCCTCTGGCGCTTCGACGCGCGCGCAATCGGTGCGACCACGCCGATCAGGATCGCGGCGGCCGATGGAAAGAATATCGTCGCCGATGCCGAGGGCGTGGCCATTGCCCCCATGGGCGAGAAGGACGGCTATGTCGTCCTTTCCAGCCAGGGCGACAATGCCTATGTCCTCTATCGGTTGAGCGACGACAGCTATGTCGGCCGTTTCCGCGTAGTCGACGGCGCCATTGGCGGATCGGAAGAAACCGACGGCATCGAATTGATGCTGGGCGATTTCGGGCCCAACTATCCCGGCGGGCTTTTCATCGCGCAGGACGGCCATAATGCGGCGGCGGCCCAGAATTTTAAGCTGGTGGCCTGGGATGATGTGGTCCGCGCGCTGGGCCTGCCGCGATAGGTTGGGAGACCTGTGCGCGAGTGGGCGTAGGCAGCGCGTTGATGGCTGATTCTATACGCTGTCCAGGGAGGACAGGGTCGGCGGCGCGACGGTCGATAGGCCAGTAGCAATTTGGTTCCGCCGGGCGCGAGCAGGCGGCTTCTTCAGCCTCGATTTCTCCTCCTCGAGAGACCGTGGCCGCCGGGCATGGGACACCTCCTGCTCCGCCGGGATCGAATTGATCTGCTCTTCATTTAACTTGCTTCGCTTCATTATCGTCCGAACCCGTTGCGTTGGACTTTATCAGCAAACGATCACATTTTTGCGAAGCATGTCAGGGGGACATCGAGCCTATTAGACCAGAAACCAAAAGCCCCCGGCCATCATCTGGTCGGGGGTCGTTATTTCGAGCAAAATAAGTGAATGGGTTTTTCCCGTGTAGTTACCCTATGCGCGAGCTTCAATGCCTGGCGACGCCCTACTCTTCCGGGGCTTGAGCCACAGTACCATCGGCGCAGACTGGTTTCACGGCCGAGTTCGGGATGGGATCGGGTGGGTCACAGACGCTATGGTCACCAAGCAATGGAGCTTGCGCATGGGTTATGGGATTAATCGATGGACCGTGCAAACTGGCGTAAATTATCATCCGCTTGTCAACGGTCAGCAGGGCTGACGTTGATGGTGGGACTCTTCAGGCGCGAACAGAGCAATTAGGACCGGTTAGCTCCATGCGTTACCGCACTTCCACATCCGGCCTATCAACGTGATGGTCTATCACGGCTCGATGAAATCTTATCTTGAGGGAGGCTTCCCGCTTAGATGCTTTCAGCGGTTATCCCGTCCATACATAGCTACCCAGCTGCGCCCTTGGCAGGACGACTGGTACACCAGAGGTATGTTCAACCCGGTCCTCTCGTACTAGGGTCAACTCCTCTCAAATTTCGACGCCCACGGCAGATAGGGACCAAACTGTCTCGCGACGTTCTGAACCCAGCTCACGTACCACTTTAATTGGCGAACAGCCAAACCCTTGGGACCTGCTCCAGCCCCAGGATGTGATGAGCCGACATCGAGGTGCCAAACGATTCCGTCGATATGAGCTCTTGGGAATCATCAGCCTGTTATCCCCGGCGTACCTTTTATCCGTTGAGCGATGGCCCTTCCACGAGGGACCACCGGATCACTATGACCGACTTTCGTCTCTGCTCGACTTGTCAGTCTCGCAGTCAGGCGGGCTTATGCCATTGCACTCTAACAGACGGTTTCCAACCGTCCTGAGCCCACCATCGCGCGCCTCCGTTACTCTTTAGGAGGCGACCGCCCCAGTCAAACTACCCGCCACAGAGGGTCCCTGCACCGGATAACGGTGCGAGGTTAGACATCAGAAAACAACAGGGTGGTATTTCACCTATGGCTCCACGACAACTGGCGTCATCGCTTCAAAGCCTCCCACCTATGCTACACAGTTCTTTCCTAATGCCACTCTGAAGCTGCAGTAAAGGTGCACGGGGTCTTTCCGTCTAACCGCGGGTACTCCGCATCTTCACGGAGAATTCAATTTCGCTGAGCATATCCTGGAGACAGTGGGGAAGTCGTTACGCCATTCGTGCAGGTCGGAACTTACCCGACAAGGAATTTCGCTACCTTAGGACCGTTATAGTTACGGCCGCCGTTTACCTGGGCTTCAATTCAGAGCTTGCACTCCTCCTCTTAACCTTCAGGCACCGGGCAGGCGTCAGGCCCTATACGTCGTCTTGAAGCCGACTTAGCAGAGCCCTGTGTTTTTGCTAAACAGTCGCTACCCCCTGGCCTGTGCCCCCCATCAGAGCTTGCGCTTAGATGGGGCCTCCTTCTTCCGAAGGTACGGAGGCAATTTGCCGAGTTCCTTCAGGATACTTCTCTCAAACGCCTTGGTATACTCTACCATTCCACCTGTGTCGGTTTAGGGTACGGTCTATACGGAGGGGCTATTTCCTGGGACGCCTTCACTGCCCGGAGCAATCCAATAAGCCCGAACAATTTACGGCATCCGTCACACACCTCCAGGCCCACGAATATTAACGTGGTTCCCATCGACTACCCCCTTCGGGCTCGTCTTAGGGGCCGGCTTACCCTGCTCAGATTAGCTTTAAGCAGGAACCCTTGGAATTTCGGCGACAGTGCATCTCACACTGTTAATCGCTACTCATGTCTGCATTCGCACTTCCGATACCTCCACGACCCATTACCAGATCGCTTCAACGGCCTACGGAACGCTCCGCTACCGCTCAGTCAAAGACTGAACCCTAAGCTTCGGTGCATCACTTTAGCCCCGTTACATCTTCGCCGCAGGATCTCTTGTTTAGACCAGTGAGCTGTTACGCTTTCTTTAAAGGATGGCTGCTTCTAAGCCAACCTCCTGGTTGTTTTGGAAATCCCACATGCTTTCCCACTTAGTGATGACTTGGGGACCTTAGCTGTAGGTTAGGGCTGTTTCCCTTTTGACGACGGACCTTAGCACCCGCCGTCTGTCTGCCGGACTAGACTCGTTGGTATTCGGAGTTTGGTTAGAGTTGGTAGATCTCGCGACCCCCGCATCCATCCAGTGCTCTACCCCCAACGGCAATCATCCGACGCTCTACCTCAATAGATTTCGCGGAGAACCAGCTATTTCCCGGCTTGATTGGCCTTTCACCCCTAAACACAACTCATCCGATAATTTTTCAACATTAAACGGTTCGGCCCTCCAGTGCGTGTTACCGCACCTTCAGCCTGGTCATGCCTAGATCGCCGGGTTTCGGGTCTAATGCATCGAACTCAATCGCCCTATTCAGACTCGCTTTCGCTACGCCTACACCTAACGGCTTAAGCTTGCTCGATACACTAAGTCACAGACCCATTATGCAAGAGGTACGCGGTCAGGTCTCAAGGACCCTCCCACTGCTTGTAGGCATCCGGTTTCAGGTACTGTTTCACTCCCCTCATCGGGGTGCTTTTCACCTTTCCCTCACGGTACTGGTTCACTATCGGTCATGTACGAGTATTTAGGCTTGGAGGGTGGTCCCCCCATGTTCAGACAGGGTTTCACGTGCCCCGCCCTACTCAAGTCCTGTGATTTCGCTTTCGCATACGGGACTGTCACCCGCTATGGTCAAACTTTCCAGAATGTTCTGCTAACTAAATCACAGGCGCTGGCCTGGTCCGCGTTCGCTCGCCACTACTAACGGAATCTCGGTTGATGTCTTTTCCTCCGGGTACTGAGATGTTTCAGTTCCCCGGGTTCGCCTCACCAAAGCCTATTTTATTCAGCTTAGTGATACCTCTCCCATTTAACGCTGATCCAGATCCCGATCCGAAGATTGGGCTGGCGCAGCCTTAAATGGTGAA
>NZ_JACIEB010000005.1:125000-318567 GCF_014196635.1 Sphingobium fontiphilum
ATCTCCGCCATCGGCGCGATCTTGATGCCGCTGTCTTTCCTGATCGGGATTCAGTTCGGCGCGATCGGCCTCGCCTGGGCGTGGCTCGGCGCCTTTCCGCTGCTCACCCTGGCGACGGCGCGCCTGGCTGGCGCACCCATGGGTCTTGGCCTGCTGGACCTCGTTCGTGCAGCCGCGCCGGGCATCATTTGCTCGGTGCTGATGTCGTTCGGCGTGATGGCGCTCGATTCGCAGCTTCCGCCCCTGCCCGCCCCGGTCCGGCTAGGCGTTCTGGTGCCGGCGGGCGGCCTGTTCTTTCTGGCCGCGCTGATGATCGTGGCGCGCGAATCGCTGGCGGAACTGTTCCGTCTGGTGATTCGGCGCGCCCCGCCGGAGCAGGCGCCCGCCTGATCGGCCCGCGCCCGCCTTTTCAGACGCTCTGGATGTAGGTGCGCAGCGATTCAGCTTCCGATTCGATGCGTTCGATCCGGTATTTCACCAGATCGCCGATCGAAACGAGGCCGACCAGCCTTTCGTCAACGACCACCGGCAGATGGCGGATGCGGCGCTTCGTCATCATCGAAAGGCCGTGCAGCACCGGCGTTTCGGGCGAAATCGTGATGGCAGGCGCGGTCATCAGAGCGCTGACCGGACGATCCAGCACAGCGGCCCCTTCGCTCGCCACGCGATAGACAAGGTCGCGTTCCGAAAAAATGCCGACCACCCGATCATTATCGACCACTGGCACGCAACCGATGCGCCGTTCCGCCAGCAGGCGGACGACCGAATGAACGCTTTCATGGGCGTGGACATGGACAACCTCGTCGCCCTTGCCTTTCAAAATCTCAGCTATGGTCATGGGCATCCTCCTTTGGATTTTGTGGACATTTTGTCTCTGTCCTTGATGATCCCACTTTCGCACCCCAAAGAAAAGAGATGACTCGCAAATTTGCCCTCGACGATCCGCAGATTGCGGCGACCGCCTGGCGGCGCTTCCGCCGGCTGATGGGATGGATGGCGCTGGGCGGCACGGTCTGCGTCGGCGCGGCCTTGCTGGCGCTTTGGATATGGGCGGGGCCGCTGCCCATCCACATGATCATCGCGACGACTCTGGGCGTCTGGCTGACCTTCATGCTGGGCACCGGATTGATGGCGCTCGCCTTCCTGTCGGCGGGCACGGGACATGATGAGCAGGTAATGGACCGGCTGAAAGAAGAGGTGCCGCTTGACGATTGATAACGTGAAGGGGCGGGAGCCCATCTTGCGGGTCGTGCCGCAACCGCGCGACATCAATGCCAACGGTCACATCTTCGGCGGCTGGATATTGAGCCAGATGGACATTGCCAGCGGCATCGTCGCCCAGCGGGAGGCGCGGGGCGCGGTGGCGACGGTCGCTGTCGACCGCATGGAGTTTATCGCGCCGATGCTGCTGCAGGATCTGGTGTCGGTTTACGCCTGGGTCGAACGGCGCGGGCGCACGTCGCTGGCCATTCGAATCGCCGTCATCGCGACTCGCGGCGTGGATGAGGAAAAGATACCGCTGACCGAGGGTCTCTTCACTTTCGTTGCGCTGGACGAGAATCACCGGCCCCGGCCGCTTCCCGAAAAATAGGGTTCAGGGCCGCAATTTCCGGCTAAAACTGTAAGCGGCCGTGCCGTTGGCCGGGACGTCGAGCCGCAATATCCAGTTGTTGCCGCGCCGTTCCATCCCTTCGGGCTCCGGGGTGATGTCCGGAAGCAATGTGATTTCCGCGACAACCGGGAAGGGGCGGGCGTTGCTGACCTCAATGCTCCAGTCGGCCCGCTTGTCTGATTGAACGATTCGACGCGAGGTGATCTGCACGTCGTTGCTTTGGCCGATGTCATAATCGACGCGCTCGCCCACCGCCTTGTCGCCGATATCGGCTTCTCCGACATAGAGGCGCGCGTCGCCAACCCGTTCGAACACAGCCGCGCTGCCCGATGGCAGCGGCAGGCCGAGCCCGTCCTCCTTCCGGTTCTGCACCCGCAGGCGGATCGTCATCGGCCGCGAGCCGTCGCCATCATCGAGGCGATCGGCATAGAGCGTCTCCACCTTCACCCCGGACTGGCTGAGCAAGGTCACCTGTTTCTGCGCCTGCGCCGATATGTTGACGCGCACCGGCACGCGATAGAATTTGAGATCGCCCAGATCCTCCTGCACCGCCATCACCGGAGGCGGCGGCGGGGGTGGCGGAGGTGGTGCCATGGCATAGGCGCGCGACCTCCGTTGCGCCGTGACGATGATTTCCTGCGCGCCATCCGCCATCATCGGCTCGGGCAGATTGGGCGGCACCAGCCCCCAGGCCGGATGGGTGCTGGTGATGTCCATCGGCCAGCAACTCAGATGCAGCGGCTTGATCTCCGCGCGCGTGTCGAAAGCGCGCGGCGCGCGATGGGGCTGCCCGGCGATGACATTGAGCTGCGCGTCGGGAAAGCCCGTCACCCCGCCATTGGCGACCGTCAGCCAGGCCATCAGGTCCATCCGCCCCGGATCGCTGCCCCGGTCGGCCACATAGTTGGCGGACCAGTCGAATCCTTCGGCCAGATAAGTGAGTTCCACCCGCGCCTTGCGCGCCCGGTCGCTGCGGATGATGGCCGACAATGTCGGGCGCGGCGACAGGTCGACCGGCACTTCCTTATACAGCATCCGTTCGGGCAGGCCGCTGCACCCCAGCGCCTCATAACCCTGCGCGGTCTGGACGATGACGCCGCCGGTCGGCCCGGCGCTGATGATCGCGTCCTGCTGCGTCACCTTGCCGGTCGCGCGATCGGTGCGGCGCAGGGTGACGCTGCGTTTCAGATAGGCGTCGACCAGCCCGCCAGGCGACAGCAGCCGGGCGTCGCGATTCTTTTCCCGCACCCCGCCGGGCATGCCGGAGAGGACGGCGGTTTCGGGCAACAGTCCCTCGGCCACGCCTTCAAACCGCACCACCGATTCGCCCTGCGGCAGGTAGACCGTTCGGATTTCATGGATCAGCGCATAGCCCTGCGGCCAGTTCCGGTTGATCGGCCCCTTGCCGCGCCATGGCGCGCGATAGACGGTGACCGACACCGAATCGATCTTTTCCGATCGCACGGTTCCGCCCCGCGCCGGGGCCGCCAGCCCCGCCGCCAGCATCAGGATAAGAAGGATCAGCCGCCGCACGTTCGCGCCCGCGCGATCAGTAACGCGATTCAAATGTGACGATCAGGTCGGTCGATCCGTTGGCGGCCACCGGCACGCTCCATTCCATCCGGTCGGCCGACACCCGCTTGCCCTCCAGGCTTTGCGCCAGCACACGGACATCGCCCCACAGCCCGTCCTGCGCCAGGTCGACGCTCACCGTTTCGGGCCGGGCGTTGGTGATGGTGTAGCGCATGCGCGTTTCCCAGCGCGAACCACCCTTCTTCGTGCGCTGCTCGACGGTAGCCCGCACCTTCACGTCAAAGGCGTCGCCCGTCCGCAGCGCCATGGACGACCCCATGGGCGTATGATCGATCCGGTTTTCACCGATGAACTGGGGGTCGCCGCGCGCATCGCGCATATAGACGCGGATGGTGCCTGCGGGCAGTTGATCGCCCAGGCCGCCATTTTTCGAGGTGGAGAATTTGAGCACGCTCGCCGCGCTCATCGGATCATTGGAACTCGCCAGCCAGCCATTTACATATTCATAGGTCGCGCGCGCGGGCGCGCCCTTCACGTCGAGGAAGCTAACCTGTTTCTGCTGCGCGTTGGCGATGGTCGTGCGGTCAGGCAGGGGATAGAGATAATAGTCGCCCAACCGCTCGCGCGGGCCGCTCTCCGTTCCCGCCGCGTCCATCGCCCCGCTGGGGAATTGCCAGCTTGTGCGCCCGCCGCCGCGCGCGGGATTGCCCGCGACCAGCAAGGTGCGGGCATCGGCGAATGTCGTGCCGGTGTTGTTGGTCAGCGTGACCCAGCCCTGCATGTCCATCGCGCCCTTCGCCGCGTCGAACAGCGCGACATAATCTGCGGTCCACCCCATGTTCGGCGTCAGATAGGAAAGGCGCGCGGGCACCGGGCCGCCGCGCGCGGCGTTGACCGTCACCGACAATGTGGGGCGCGCGCGCAAATTGGGCGGCACCCGGTCGAACACGACGCGCACGGGCAGGCCATCGTCGCGCAGCACCTCGATACGCTCGCCGATCTGCATGACGATGCCGCCATTGGCGGCCAATATTCGCGCGCGCTCCCGCGTTTCAGCGCCGGTCGCGGGATTGGTGCGGATCAGGGTGACATCCTGCCCGACCGCCTTGTCCATCAGCTTGTCGGGCGACAGCAGGTCATAATCGAAATTCTGTTCGACGATCGACAGGCCGGGGCCGGACAGAGTGACCGTTTCGGGCCGAATCTGCGCCGACACATCGGGAAATTCGATACGGCTCGTCCCGGCCGGGACGGAAAGGGGCCGGACATCCTCCACCATCGACAGGCCGTTATTATAGATGGTGACGGCGACCGCGCCCTGCGCTGATCCGCCTGTCTGGGCGACGGCGATACCGGACGACGGGGCCAAGGCAGCCACAACCCACAGAAAAGCGCGCTTCATCGGTCGTCCTCTCATCATCATCGTCCGACACTTCTTGTGGCGCAGCATTGTGATGTTGAAAAGACATGAAAAAAGGGGCGCTCCACAAAGAAGGCCCCCTTTTCATTCCATGGCGTCCAATCACTTGGCCCGCCTGCGCCTTCATTCGGCGGCTTCGGTGGCCTCGCTTGCCGCCGCGCGGGGACGACGGGTGCGCTTGCGCGGCGCAGGTTCGGCTTCCACCTCATCCTTTTCCGCGCGGGCGATGGAAGGCGGCAGCACGGCGAGGTCAAGGCCGGTCGCTTCGCCGTCGTCAGTGCTTACCGACGCGGCGGCCTTGCGCGGGCGACCACGACGCGGGCGGGGAGCTTCCTCAGCATGCGGCGCGGGTTCGGCGGGCACCTGCGCGTTTACCGGCGCGTCATCGGCCTGCTCCTCCGCCGCAACCGGACGGTCCTGTTGCCGGTCGGGACGCTGGCGATCATTGCGGTCGCTCCGTTCCCGGCGGTCCTGCCGATCCTGGCGGTCGCCACGGTCCTGACGGAGACGATTGCCACGATCCTCGCCACGATCCTGACGCTCGACGCGGTTGTCGCGGCCCTCATCGCCCTGATCGTCCATGACATCGAAATCGTCGGCATCATCGTCGAAATTGTCGCCGGCCGGGCGATAGCGCTGCTGCTGTTCTTCCTGCCGGGCGCGATTGTCGGCCAGCACGCGGAAATAATGGTCAGCGAACTGCAGATAATATTCGGCGTTCACCCGGTCGCCCGCCATCTGGGCATCGCGCGCCATATTCTTGTATTTTTCCAGAAGCTGCGCGGCGTTGCCCCGGGCGCGGTTGTCGATCCGGTTGCCATTGTCGCCACCGCCCCGGCCAGTATTGTTGGGGCGTCCGTTGTTCCGGCCGCGATTGCGGCGGCCGGCCTGCCTGTTGTTGATCAAGACGTCGTCCTTGTCTTCACTGAAGCCCTGTTCACTGGAACATCATGTTCAGTCGTCTTCCCCAAACACGGCCATATCGGCCGCGTGCACGGCTCCGCCGGTCAGGTTGGCGGCGACAAGCGCACCAACCATGCCCATTGCTGCCAGAGGCGCCGGACAGCAGCGCCGTCATGACTTTCAGGAGCTTGAAACAATGGTTCTTACAGGCGGCGGCCAAAGCAACCCTTCACGCGCGAAACCATTGTTCAATTCTCATTTAGACGCTTGCGCCCCATAAACCAAGCGATTTTCGCTTGCACGCGGAAAAGCCGCACCAAAGTTCACGCCGGGTCCGCCGCCAGCCGCGCGATCAGGCAGCGCACATGCCCGCCAAGGTCGCGGCGCATGGCGACCGACAGGCCCTGCGCCGCCAGCAGGGCGCCAACGCTCTCGCTCTGGTCATAACCGATCTCTATCGCGGCCATGCCGCCGGGCGTCAGCAGGCGGGGCAGGGCAGGGGCGATGCGGCGATAATTGTCGAGCCCGTCCGCCCCGGCGAACAGCGCGCCATGGGGTTCATGGTCGATCACATCGCGGGCCAGGACCGCGTCCGCGACGATATAGGGCGGGTTGGCGAGGATCAGGTCGAACCGCTCCTCTATCCCCGCCGCCCAGTCGCCGGTCCGCATGTCGGCGCGATCCGCCATGCCCAGCGCCACAGCATTGGCGCGCGCGACACCCAGCGCCGCGTCCGACATGTCGACGCCGATGCCGGTCGCGACGGGCCACTGGTCGAGCGCCGCGAGCAGCAATGCGCCCGACCCCACACCCAAATCCAATATGCGCGACGGCCCGGCCGTGCCCGCGAAATGATCGACCGCCGCCTCGATCAGCGTTTCGCTGTCGGGGCGCGGGATCAGCACGGCGGGGGTGACCGCCAGGGTGATCGTCCAGAAATCGCGGCTACCGGTGATATAGGCCAGCGGCTCCCCGCCCGCGCGCCGCTCCACCAGCGCGGCGAAACCATCGGGCGGATCAAGATCGCGCTGGCGCATCAGCATGTCGGCCCGGCCGATGCCCAGCGCATGGGCCATCAGCAGTTCAGCGTCCAGCCGCGCCGTATCGCTGCCGCCCGACAACCGCGCGGCGGCTTCGCGCAGCAGATCAGGGATGTTCACCCCACCCCGTCCAGTTGCGCCAGACGCGCGGCTTCATCCTCGGCCACCAGCGCGTCGATGACTTCGGCGAGGCCCGGCCCTTCCAATATTTCGGGCAGGCGGTGGAGGGTCAGGTTGATGCGGTGGTCGGTCACGCGCCCTTGCGGGAAATTATAGGTTCGGATGCGTTCGGACCGGTCGCCCGATCCCACCATGGCCCGCCTCGCGCCCGCCTGTTCGCTGTGGGCGCGTTCGCGCTCCGCCTCATAGAGGCGCGCGCGCAGCACCTGCATCGCCTTCGCCTTGTTCTTGTGCTGCGAGCGTTCGTCCTGCTGCGTCACCACGATGCCGCTGGGCAAATGGGTGATGCGCACCGCGCTGTCGGTGGTGTTGACATGCTGCCCGCCCGCGCCCGAGGCGCGGTAGATGTCGATCTTGAGGTCGGAGTCGGCGATCTGGACATCGACTTCCTCCGGTTCGGGCAGCACCGCGACGGTCGCGGCGCTGGTGTGGATTCGCCCGCCGCTTTCGGTGACGGGCACGCGCTGCACCCGGTGGACGCCGCTTTCGAACTTCAGCTTCGCGAACACGCCCACGCCGTTGATGCTGGCGACGATTTCCTTGTAGCCGCCCTGTTCCGACGCATTGGCGGAGATCAGCTCCATCTTCCAGCCCTGGGCGTCGGCATAGCGTTGATACATGCGGAACAGGTCGCCCGCGAACAGGGCCGCTTCGTCGCCGCCGGTCCCCGCGCGGATTTCCAGCATGGCGGGCCGGGCATCGGCAGCGTCGCGGGGCAGCAATTGCAGCGCCAGCGCCCGCTCTGCGGCGGGAAGCTGGGCTTTGAGGAGCTGCATCTCCTCCTGCGCCATGGCGCGCATGGCGGCGTCGGCATCGGGATCATCGCCCCCGGCCATGGTCTCCAGCGCCATCAGCTCCTGCCGCAAGCGCCGCACTTCATGCGCGGCGCGGGCGACCGGTTCGATTTCCGCATATTCCTTCGACAGCCGTACAAACGCATCGGGGGCAAGGTCGGCGCGCGTCATCGACGCCTGCACCTCATCCTTGCGCGCCTCGATCTGCGCGATGCGTTCGGCGGAAATGTGCATTAGAACTTTCTGACCAGCGTAAACTCGCGCGTTTCAGCATTCTCAGTCCACGAAAATGCAGAGTCTAAGGCTGTACGCAGCCTTTTGCGAACGGGCGGCGCTCCTGCTTTCAAATCCCGCAACCTTATGACAGCGAACGCCTCGGTGTCAGCAGAGCTAATCGTCAGACCGCGATATGCTGAACTTCGCTTTGCCTTGTCGTAACGCTTCTTGGACGAACCGCTAAACGCCATATCGCATCGAAGGCCTGCCCGCCTCAGAACCGACTGAATAAATATGGCTGCGTGCACATCCTCGTCGGAGTCTGGTAGCATGACCAACTCCGTGGCCTCTATCTCCAGAACCTCCACCAGCATCGCCAGCCGCTCGATCCCCGCCGCCCAGCCGACAGCGGGCGTGCTCGGCCCGCCCAGATTCTCGATCAGGCCATCATAGCGCCCGCCGCCCAGCACCGTGCCCTGCGCGCCAAGCCGATCGGTCACGAATTCGAACGCGGTGTGGCGATAATAGTCGAGGCCGCGCACCAGCCGGGGGTTGCGTTCCCACGCGACGCCCGCCGCGTCGAGGCCCGCCGTCACCTTCTCGAAAAAGCCGCGCGCCTCGTCAGTCAGATAGGCGTCGATGTCCGGCGCGCTGTCGGCGACCGGGCGGTCGCGCGGGTCTTTGCTGTCCAATATGCGCAGCGGGTTGCGCGCCAGCCGGTCAACGCTTTCCTCCGACAACTGGTCGCGATGGCCCATGAAATGGGCGACCAGCGCCGCGCGCCAGGCTTCGCGGCTTTCCGCGTCGCCCAGCGTATTGAGCGTCAGGGTCACGCCTTCGCTGATGCCCAGTTCCTTCAGCAACTGGTCGGCCATCACCAGCAATTCCACGTCCGCGCCCGGCTCGGCCGCGCCGATGATTTCGGCGTCGAGCTGGTGGAACTGGCGGAACCGGCCCTTTTGCGGCCGTTCATAGCGGAACAGCGGGCCGTGGGTCGCGACCTTCAGCGGCGCATATTGCTGCCAGCCTTCGGTGATATAGGCGCGGCTGATCCCGGCGGTGAATTCGGGGCGCAGGGTGATGCTGTCGCCGCCGCGATCCGTAAACGTGTACATTTCCTTCGACACGACGTCGGTGCTTTCACCCAGCGACCGGGCGAACACCGCCGTCTGTTCGAACACAGGCACTTCCACCCGTTGGAAACCGTAGAGGCGGCGCACCCGGTCGAATGTCGCGACGACATGGGCGAAGCGTTCCGCAAAGGCTTCAGGCGTGCCGCCCAGCATATCCTGTGTGCCGCGCACCGGCCGCGGCGTTTCGATTTTTGCCATGGGACAGCGCCTTTAGCGGCAATTCCACCTTAAGGAAACGCGCTTTTTGGTCGGGGTCCAAGGGGGGTGGACGGGCGCGATCCGCGCCGCCATCTTATGACGCATATGGCCGTCCGGCCGACACCGTCTTTCGGAGAAACAGCCCATGATCCGCAGCCTTGCTGCCGCCCTTATCCTTTCGACCGCCATCGCCGGCCCGCTCGCCGCGCAGGAGGCGATCCGGTCGAAGCCGACCGCCCTGCCAGTGAACGACGCCACCCCCGCGCCGAAGGACGCGCCCTATCCGGGCGGCACCATCCGGCTGGAGGTCGACGCAACCGACATGGTGCAGCGCATCCTGCGCGTGAAGGAAACCATCCCCGTGGCGCAAGCCGGGCCGATGACCCTGCTGATGCCGCAATGGCTGCCGGGCAATCATGCGCCGCGCGGGCAGATCGAAAAGCTCGCTGGCCTCACCATCACCGCCGACGGCAAGCCGGTCAGCTGGGTCCGCGATCCGTTGAACGTCTATGCCTTCAACATCGACGTGCCGCAGGGCGCGACCAGCATCGTCGCCCAGTTCCAGTTCCTGTCCGCCACCCAGCCCAATCAGGGTCGCGTGGTGGTGACGCCCAAGATGCTGAACATCCAGTGGGAATCGGTCTCGCTTTATCCGGCCGGCTATTACACCCGGCAGATCCCCGTCCAGGCGACCGTCAAATATCCCGCCGGTTGGCAGGCGGCGACAGCGCTGCGCGGCGCCCGCACCGGCGACAGCGTCGCCTATGAGGTCATCGATTATGAAGCGTTGCAGGACTCGCCCGTCTTTGCCGGCGCCCATTTCAAGGCGGTGGACCTGGGCGGCAACGTAACGCTGAACATCGTGGCGGACGATGCCGACGAACTGGATTTCAAGCCCGACCAGATGGCGAAGCACAGGAAGCTGGTGGCCGAAGCGGGCAAGCTGTTTGCCGCCTATCATTTCGACCATTATGATTTCCTGCTCGCCATCACCGACGAAATGGGCGGTATTGGCCTGGAACATCATCGGTCTTCCGAAAATCAGGTGGAGCCGGGCTATTTCAAAAGCTGGGACAAGGGCGATGCGCTGCTCGACCGCAACCTTCTTCCGCATGAATTCACCCATAGCTGGGACGGCAAGTTCCGCCGCCCGAACCTTTTGTGGACGCCCGATTTCCGCACGCCGATGCAGGACAATCTGCTGTGGGTCTATGAAGGGCAGACGCAATTCTGGGGCTATGTGCTGGGCGCGCGGTCGGGCCTGTTCACCAAACAGGAGACGCTGGACGCCTATGCGCATATCGCCGCGCGGCTCGACACCGCCAAGGGCCGCGAATGGCGGCCGCTGGAGGACACCACCCATGATCCCATCATTTCCGCCCGCCGGCCCAAGGGTTGGACCAGCTGGCAGCGGTCGGAGGATTATTATAACGAAGGGCTGATGATGTGGCTGGAGGCCGACGCCATCATCGGCAAGGCGACGCGCGGCACGAAAGGCCTCGACGATTTCGCCAGGGCCTTCTTCGGCATCAAGCCGGGCGACTGGGGCCAGGTGACCTATGATCGCAAGGAACTGATCGACACGCTGAACGGCGTCGCTCCCTACGACTGGGCGGGCTTCTTCCACAAATATGTCGACACGCCGACGCGCGAAACGCCCAAGGGCGGCTTGACCCTGGGCGGATACAGCCTGGTCTATCGCGAAGAACCCGGCGCCATCACCAAGGCGGCCGAAGGCGCACAGAAGATGGTCGACCAGAGTTTCGGCGTCGGCCTGATCGTCAAGAATGACGGCGAGATCAGCAGCGTGATCTGGGACAGCGCAGCGTTCAAGGCGGGGCTGGCCACGGGCACGAAGATCATCGCGGTGAATAGAGACGAATATTCGGGCGACGTGCTCAAGGCCGCGATCACCGCGGCGAAAGATCCCGCCAGGCCGGTTCAGCTCATCCTAAAGCAGGACAAATATTACCGCACTTTGACCCTCGATTATTCGGGTGGGCTGCGCTATCCGCGCCTCGAAAAGACAGGAGAGGGCGAAGGCAGCCTGGACCGGTTGCTGAAACCGAGAACATGAACCACCCGCGCAACAACGCATTTTAAAGGGCCCATCCATGAACATCGAACTGATCCCGGTCGGCGACGATCCGCCCAACAGCCTGAACGTCATCATCGAAGTGCCGGTCGGCGGCGAGCCGGTGAAATATGAATTCGACAAGGCGTCGGGCGCCCTGTTCGTGGACCGCATCCTGCACACGCCGATGCGCTATCCGGCGAACTATGGCTTTGTGCCGCACACGCTGTCGCCCGATGGCGATCCGCTGGACGCGCTGGTCATCGCCCGGTCGCCCTTCGTGCCCGGTTCGGTCGTGCGCGCCCGCCCGATCGCGGTGCTCAATCTGGAAGACGAAGCGGGCGGCGACGAAAAGCTGGTCTGCGTGCCCGACAACAAGACCTTCCCCTATTATTCCGATGTGGACGAGAAGGACGACCTGCCCGGCATCGTGATGGAGCAGATCGAACATTTCTTCACCCACTATAAGGATCTGGAAAAGACCAAGTGGGTGCGCATCGGCACCTGGGGCGGGGCGGAAGACGCCAAGCGCATCACGATGGAAGCCATCGACCGCTACAAGGCGGGAAAGAAGGCGGCGTAAGGCGCGCTTTGCAGAACAGGGAAAAAGGGCCGTCCGGTTGGTTCCGGGCGGCCTTTTTTTCATCCTCAGATCAATCGGTCGGCCTCCAGCGCCAGCGCCAGCGGATCGCGCGCGCGCGGCCGCCGCACATGCAGGCGCGCGTCGGCCTCCGCCAGTCGCTCGACCGCGCCGGTCAGCATCGCTTCGGAAAGTGTGAAAGGCAGGCGCAGGAAGCGTTCGAACGCGCCGTTGACGCCGAATCGCGGCCCCGGCGCGATGCGCACGCCATGGCTTTCGGCCAGCGCCGCCAGCGCCGTCGCCTCCGGCCGGGGCAGTTGCGCCCATAGCGACAGGCCGCCGACGGGCGCCTCCACCCGCCAATGGGGCAGTTGCCGCTCCAGTTCCGCCATCAGGTGATCGCGCCGGTTGCGCAGCATCAGCGCCCGGTCGCCCAGCCCCACGCCGTCCATCATCAGCCGAGCGACGACCAGCTGGTCGAGCACGGGGCTCGCCATATCCAGCGTGGTGCGAATGCGGCCCAGCGCGGCGATGGTCTGCGGATCGGCGCGAATCCAGCCGACGCGCAATCCGCCCCAATAGATTTTACTGGCCGATCCCAGTGTGATGACATTGCGCCCCTGTGGATCGTGCACGGCGACGGGCGGCGGAGCGACGCCCTCCAGCCCCATCGCGACCATGGTTTCGTCGACGATCAGCGGTGTGTGGTTGCGCTGCGACGCCGCGACCAGTGCGCGCCGCGTCGCCGGATCCATGCAGCGCCCGGTGGGATTGTGGAAATCGGCGATGACATAGGCAAAGCGCGGCGAGGTCTGGCGGAACGCCGCCTCCATCGCGTCGACATCCCATCCCCGCACCGGCAGACCCACGGGCACCGGCACGACATGGGCGCGCTGCAAAGCCAGTATCGCATTATGATAGGTCGGATGGTCGATCACCGCCCGGTCGCCCGGCCCGGCCAGCAGCCGCAGCAGCAACGAAAAGCCATGCTGCGCCCCGTTGGTCACCATGACCTGATTCGGCCCGGTCGGGCATCCCCGGCGGGTGAAATGGTCGGCCACCGCCTGACGCAGCGGCATCAGGCCCAGCGGCTCATAGCCAATGTCGCCGAACCAGCCGGGCAGTTCCGCCAGCGCCGCCTGATAGGCGCCGCCGACCGCGTCCGCCGCGGGCAGCGCGGCATGGGTCCAGTTCAGCACATTGTCGCCGACCGGTCCGTCCGGCTCGGTCGCATCGGGGCGCGTGCCGCCGGGGGGCATGCGGGTGACGCTGCCCGATCCCTGGCGGCTTTCCAGATAGCCTTCATCGCGAAGCCGGTCGAAGGCGGCGGCGATGGTGGTGCGGCTGAGCCCCAGCGCGGCGGCCAGTTCCCGTTCGCCGGGCAGCCGGACGTTGAGCGCGATCCGCCCGTCGAGCACCAGCATCCGCAGCGCCTGCGCCAGCTGGCGATAGGCGGGTTCGCCGCTGTCGGCGGCGCGCCATGCGCCGAGCAGGCGGATGAGCGAAGGCGGGCGCAGGGCAGAGGTGGTGGACATGGCGGCATTCCCGATCTTGGGTGGCTGTGCAGTCCACTTATCGAAGCTGCAGGCCCATGTCACAGGAGAACAAGGCCATTTGCCAGTCCAATATCACCAAAAAGGCATCAGCCGTCGCTCAACCGGTCCGATCCAGCATATCCTCCGCCACTTCCATCAGCAACAGCGGCTCGGGCGGGCTGTCTTCGATGGCATCGACAAAGGCGGCGCGGGTGGCCGGTTCGTCATAGACCATTTTGGCGTCGAAAGCGGCCTGCCATGCGGCCCTGTCCGGCCATTCGGCGACACCGATGAAGCGGATGCGGCCATCGCTGCGCTCTTCGCGGTGCAGGCGCGAGCCAAGACTGCCATAACGGGCGCGGATCAGTTCCGTGCCCCGGCGCCAGGCGGCGCGAAACTGCGCTTCCTTGCCCGGATGCACGAACCAGCCATAAACGGCGACAAACATGATGCTTCTCCCGCCAGCGACAACGCGGCGGGCTGGGGAAAGGTCCGGCGGCGGCCGAAAGTCAGAACACCGGGCCTTGCACCGGCCCCTTGGGCGCGGCGGGCTTGGCCGCGCTCAGCGCCTCGACCAGGCCGGGCGTGCGGCCGTCGCGCTGGGCATAATCGCGGGCCGACATGCCCGCGATGGTGTCGCGCTTGTCGGGATTGGCCCCTTTCGCCACCAGCAGGCGGACGAGGCCGACATCGCGTAACTGCACTGCGCGGATCAGCGGCGTTTCGCCGCTGTCATTGGTCTTGTCGACCTGTGCGCCGACGCTCAGCAAAAGGGTGACGCCATCTTCGAACCGGCCCTGCACTGCGCGCATCAGCGGCGTATTGCCGCTATTGTCAGTGAGGTTGGGATTGGCGCCCTTGCTCAGAAGGAAGCTGAGCCAGGTCGCATCACGCCGGGCGATCACCAGATGCAGGGCATTTTCGCCAGTGGTGATGTCGCGGCTGTTGATGACGGTCGAACCGGGCTTTTGGAGCAGCGTAGTCGCTTTCTCGCCGTCGCGATCCTTGACCGCCTTCAGGAAATTATAGGCATCGGAAAACTGCGCCATCGCCGGCGCAGGCAACGCCATGGCGGGAACCGTCATCGCCGCCAGCAGCGCCGCACGCACCAAAGCCGAAAACCGTCCCTGCTTCATCATTCGCCCCGTTATATTTGCAAATCGGCCTTTAGCAGGGCATGGCTGGATGCGCCATGAACAAAGCCCTTTTTTCCGCCATCCTGCCGGTCCTTGCCCTGCTTTCCGCCTGCAATATGGGGGCGGGCGGCGACGCATCAAGCCAGCAGGGCGATCTGGCCGGCGCCCGCATCGGCGGCCCCTTCACCCTGACGAATCAGGATGGCAAAACCCGTCGCTGGAACGATTTCAAGGGCCAGTATCGACTTGTCTATTTTGGTTACACCTATTGCCCCGACATCTGCCCGACCGACCTCAACAGGATCATGCAGGGCTTTGCCCGGTTCGAAAAGGCGAGCCCCGCGCTCGCCGCCAGGGTGCAACCGATGCTGATCAGCGTCGACCCGGAACGCGATTCGCCGGCCGTCCTCAAAACCTATGTCGCAGCCTTCCACCCGCGCCTCATCGGCCTGACCGGAACGCCCGACGCCATCGCCACGGTGGCGAAGGATTTCGCCGTCCTTTACGGCAAAGAGGAGAGCAAGGGCGCGAGCGGCTATCTCGTCAACCACAGCCGCACGCCTTATCTGTTCGGGCCCGATGGCCTGCCGATCGCGCTGGTGCCGGTCGACGATCCGGGGACGCCGCAGGACGATGGCGCGCCCGATCAGGTCGCCGCCTTTCTGGCGAAATGGGTGAAATGAATTTCTGGGAACAGCCGCTCGATACGCTGAACCGCCAACAGTGGGAGGCGCTCTGCGACGGTTGCGGCAAATGCTGCCTGCACAAGGCCGAGGATGAGGATACCGGCCGCATCTATCCCACCAATGTCGCCTGCCGTCTGCTCGACCGGCAAAGCGGGCGCTGCACCAATTATCGCAAGCGGCGTAATTTCGTGCCCGATTGCGTACAACTGACGCCCGAAAAGACGCGCAGCATCACCTGGCTGCCGCGCACCTGCGCTTATCGCCTGCGCGCGGCGGGGGAACCGTTGCCCGACTGGCATTATCTGGTGAGCGGCGACCGCGAAGCCGTTCACCGCGCCGGCCAGTCGGTCCGCGGCTGGACCGTGGCGGAGACGGACGCCGGCGATTGGGAACATCATCTTGTCGACCGGGAAATCTGAACCCGGCGGCTTTGCCCGGCTGGCGCGCGCGCTGAGGCGCGGCGGAACAGCTGAACAGACGCCCCTGTTGACCATCGACGGCGCCGCCATGCCGGTGCGGGTGCGCCGGTCGGCCCGGGCGCGCAGCTATCGCCTGTCGGTCGACCATGCGCGCGGCGAATTGCGCCTGTCACTGCCCACCCGCGCCTCGCTGGCCAAGGCGCTGGCGTGGGCAGGGCAGCATGAAGCCTGGGTCCGCGAACAGATGGCCGCCCGCCCGGCGGGCGTGGTGCTGGCCGATGGCGCGGTCTTTCCATTGGAAGGCAGGGACGTGCGCATCATCTGGCGCGCCGACGCGCCACGCCAGATGATGCTGGACGCGGACAGGCTGATCGTCGGCGGGGCGGCCGAGTCGGTCGGCCCACGCGTGCTGCGCTGGTTGAAGGCGCGCGCGCTGGCTGCGCTGGAGGCGGACACGCGCGACCTTGCCGCCCGCCATGGCCTGGCCGTCGCGCGAATCGGCATTGGCGACCCGCGTTCGCGCTGGGGCAGCTGCTCGTCGGACGGGTCCATCCGCTACAGCTGGCGGCTGATCCTCGCCCCGCCCGACATACGCCGGTCGACCGTGGCGCATGAACTCGCGCACCTGCTCCACATGGATCACAGCCCCGCCTTCCACGCCGCCCATGCCCGCATATTGGGCGCTGACCCGAGGCCGGCGCGCGCCTGGCTGAAGGCGCACGGCGCGGCGCTGCATCGCATCGGGTGAGTTCCCACCACGCCCATGGCATCGCGGGATCACGCGCCCTAAATGAAGGACCGTGACCGCCCAACTTCCCCCGTCCATAACCGGCTGGTTCGCCGCCCGCGGATGGTCGCCGCGACGGCACCAGATGGCGATGCTGGCGGCGGCGCGGGCCGGCCGCCATGCGCTGCTGGTCGCGCCAACCGGGGCGGGCAAGACACTGGCCGGGTTCCTGCCGACTCTGACCGACCTGATCGAACGACCGACCGACGGGCTGCACACCCTCTATGTCTCGCCCTTGAAGGCGCTGGCCGTCGACGTGCGGCGCAACCTGCTCGACCCCATCGCCCAGATGAGCCTGCCCATCCGCGTCGAAACCCGCACCGGCGACACCCCTGCCGATCGCAAGGCACGCCAACGTGTGCGTCCGCCGCAGATATTGCTCACCACGCCCGAATCGCTGTCGCTGTTGCTATCGCATGAAGACAGTTTCCTGCTGTTCGCCGATCTGCGGACCATCATCATTGATGAAGTCCATGCCTTCGCCACGCAGAAGCGGGGCGACCTGCTGGCACTGTCGATGGCGCGGTTGCAGGCCATCAACCCCGGCCTGCGCCGCGTCGCCCTCTCAGCAACGGTCGCCGATGCCGACGCCTATCGCGCCTGGCTGGCCCCCCATGCCGCCATCGAATCGGTGGAGGCGGTGATGGGGGAGGCGGGGGCCGATCCCAATGTCGCAATATTGATCCCAGAAGGCCGGGTGCCATGGTCAGGCCATTCGGGCAAATATGCCGCAGGCCAGGTGATGGCCGAGATCGCGCGGCGGCGCACGACCCTGGTCTTCTGCAACACGCGGGGGCTGGCTGAACTCATCTTTCAGGAACTCTGGTCGGTCAACGACGCCAACCTGCCCATCGCCATCCATCATGGCAGCCTGTCGGTGGAGGCGCGACGCAAGGTCGAGGGAGCGATGGCGGAGGGGCGGCTGCGCGCGCTGGTCGCCACCGCTTCGCTGGACCTCGGCGTCGATTGGGGCGATGTCGACTGCGTCATCCAGATGGGGGCGCCCAAGGGCAGCTCGCGCCTGTTGCAGCGGATCGGCCGCGCCAATCACCGGCTCGACATGCCGAGCGAGGCGATCCTGATTCCCGGCAACCGCTTCGAATATCTGGAGGCGCGCGCCGCTTTGGATGCCGTCGAGGCTGGGGAACGCGACGCCGACGATTTTCGCCCCGGCGGCCTCGACGTGCTGGCCCAGCATGTCATGGCCATGGCCTGCGCCGCGCCCTTCCACGAGGAGGACATGCTGGCCGAAATCCGTTCGGCTCTGCCCTATGCCGACCTCTCCGCCGAAGCCTTCGCCCATGTGGTGCAGTTCATCGCGGGCGGCGGCTATGCCCTGCGCGCCTATGACCGTTTCCAGCGGCTGACCCAGGAGGCGGACGGCGCATGGCGGGTCAGCCATCCGCGCTTCGTGCAGCAGCACCGGCTGAACGCGGGGATCATCGTCGATCAGCCCGCGCTCGCGGTGCGCTTCGCCAATGGGCGAAAACTGGGCACGGTGGAGGAGATGTTCGCCGCCACGCTGCGGCCGGGCGACTGCTTCTTCTTTTCCGGCATGGCGGTCGAAGTGGTACGGATGGACAGCGCCGACCTGACCGTGCGAGCGACCAGCCGGTCGGCGCGCATCCCCAGTTGGGGCGGCACGCGCATGGCGATGTCGACGCGGCTGGCCGACCGGGTGCGGCGTTTTCTGGCCGATCCCGGGCAATGGCGCCGCTTTCCCGACGATGTGCGCGAATGGCTCAACATGCAGCAATATCGGTCGGTGCTGCCGCAACCGGGGCAATTGCTGGTCGAAACCTTCCCCCATGAAGGGCGGCATTATATGGTCTGCTACAGTTTCGAAGGGTGGAACGCGCACCAGTCGCTGGGCATGCTGCTGACCCGGCGGATGAATGCGCAGGGGTTGATGCCCATGGGCTTCGTGTCGAACGACTATGCGCTCGCCATTTACGGCCTCAAGCCCGTGACCGATCCGGCCAGCCTGTTCACGCCCGACATATTGGACCATGAATTTGTCGAATGGGTGGAGGAATCAAGCCTGCTCAGGCGCGCCTTCCGCGACGTGGCGGTGATTTCCGGGCTGATCGAGCGGCAGCATCCCGGCAAGCGCAAGACCGGGCGGCAGGTGACCTTTTCCACCGACCTCATCTATGACGTGCTGCGCAAATATGAGCCGGGCCACATGCTGCTGAAGGCCGCATGGGCCGATGCGCGGGCGCGGATGACCGATGTCGGGCGTCTGGGTGACCTCATTGACCGGGCGGCGGGAACGATGGTGGTGAAGGCGCTGGACCGGGTCAGTCCGCTGGCCGTGCCCGTGCTGATCCTGATCGGGCGGGAACAGGTGGCGCAGCATGATGTCGACGACGCGCTGCTGATCGAGGCGGAGGCGCTGATCGCGCAGGCGATGCGCGCCGATTGATCCGCGCCGGCTTTTGCCCCCCCGGCGCGGATCGGATCAGGTCAGAACTGGCCGCGCAGGGTGATGCCCCATGTGCGCGGCTCCGCCAGATAGGCGGAGATGAGCTGGTTCGCCATCGGCGCGCCGCCAGCGAACTGGCCAGTCGTCGATGTCGACGGGCTGCTCGACTGGAGCGGGCTGGAGAAGGCGACCTGGGTATAATCCTGGTTGAAGATATTCTGCCCCCACAGCTCGATCGCCCAGCGCTGATCCTTGCCGCGGATACCGACGCGGGCGTTGACCACGGCATAGCCGTCCTGCACCTTTTCGGGGAACAGGTCCGAACCTGTATTATAATCGCCGGTCATGCGGCCATCGACATAGAAGAGAGCGGACAGGCCCGAAGACCCGATTTCCGGCGTCCAGGCGAAGCTGGCGGTGGTCACCACCTGCGGCGCGTTGGAGTTAATGGAGCCGGGCAGCAGGAACAGGGCCGGATCAAGCGGCACGCTGCCGTCGCCGCTGCCCACCAGCCGATTGGCGAATTTGGCGCGGGCATAGGTGAAGCCGCCCGACACCCGCACATTGCGCGCGGGCGATGCGGTCAGCTCCAGTTCCACGCCCTGGCTGATGAGGCCGGGGCCGACATCGCCGCTGGCGCAGGCGCGGGTCGCCGACAGAGCGCTGTCGCAACCATTGATATTCTGAACGATAAAGCTGGTGCCGTTGAAGGTGTTGAGCTGGAAATTGCTGAATTCCTGACGGAAGGCGGCGATGTTCGCGCTCCATTTGGGCTGGGTGTATTTCAGGCCCACTTCAAAGGCGTCGACGGTTTCCGCCGCGAACCGCAGGGATGCGACATCGGCATTGCTGCGCGGCGAGAATACGGAGGGGATGGCGTTGAGGCCGGTATTGCCAAGCTGGAAGCGATCGAGATTATAGCCGCCCGCCTTATAGCCGCGCGAATAGCTGCCATAGACGAGCAGGCTGTTGATCGGCTTCCACGACACCACCGCCGTGCCGGAAAATTCGCCGTCGCCAACCTTGTCGTTAAGGTCGAGCGCGTTGAGCGTGGTCGACCCGTTGCCAAGGCAGCCCAGCGTCAGGATGCCGCCCGCCAGCGCCGCGGCGCTGCCCAGTTGCGGGTTGGTGGCGAGGCCGGGCAGGGCGGAGGACTGCAACGCCGCGCAGGTCGCGTTATTGTTATTGAGGTCGGCGGAAAACCGCTTGCTTTCATGGGTGTAGCGCAGGCCCAGCGTGACATCGAGCGTGTCGGTGACATGCACGATATTATGGGTGAAGAGCGCCCAGTTCTTGCTGGTCTGATAATAGCGCGAGCCGACATCCCCCGTGCCCGACGGGATCGCCGCCAGCGCGGTCAGGCCATTGCCCAGCCCTGTGGAGATCGCCCCCGCCTGCGCCGCCGCGACGGGTGCGGGCAATCCGGCGCCCAGGAAGGCGGCGTTCAGCGCGGCGTTCAGCCTTGCCTGCGTCCCCGCGATCAGCGGCGCGGTGGCGAGGCCATTGCCGCAGGCGGCCAGTTGCGCCTGGGTGAAATTGCTGGTCGCGGCCGAACCCGCCATCAGGCGGCAGGCGGCGAAACGGCCATAATCGGCGCCGAAGCGGATATTATCCTGCAAGGTCAGCTTTTCATGGGCGAAATAGCCGCCCACCAGCCAGTCAAGCATATTGTTGAAGGCCGACCCCTGCACACGCAATTCCTGCGTGAAGGTGCGGAACTGGCGGAACGTGCCGGGATCGCGATAGAGCAGGTCGGCGGCATTATAGTCATAATCGCCATAGTCGCGGGATTTGTAATCGCGATAGGCGGTGATGCTGGTCAGCTTCGCGCCGCCCAGATCATAGTTGATCTCGCCCGAAACGCCCCAGTCGCGCAGCTTCGACACATAGTCGCGGCCCGGCGTGATCCGCAATTCGCGGTCATAGGGATCGGCGGGGATCGGGCCAGCCTGTCCGGCCATGATCGCGGCGATGCGGTTGAAAGAAGCGGTCGTATAAGCGCCGGCGCCGTTGGGCAGCCGCTCGCGCGTTTCGATATAGGCCGCGCCGCAACAGCTTTCGTCGCGCTTGGTATAGTCGGCGATCAGGCGGATCGACAGCGCGTCGCTCGGCTCGAACAAGGTCTGGCCGCGCAGGAACAGGCGGTCGCGATCATTGGTATCGCCGACCTTTTCGCCTGCCGCATCGACAAGGTCGAAGAAGCCGTCGCGCCTGGACCAGACGCCGTCCAGGCTCATCGCGATGCTTTCGGAGAGCGGACCGGTCACACGGCCCGCCAGCCGCCAATAGTCATAATTGCCGTAGGTAACTTCCCCCTTGGCGCCAAAGGTGAATTCCGGCTTCTTGCTGACGATGTTGAGCAGGCCCGCAGAGGCGTTGCGGCCGAACAAGGTGCCCTGCGGACCGCGCAGCACCTCTACCCGCTCGATCTCGCCCAGTTCGTTGAGGCCAGCGCCCGTGCGCGAACGATAGACGCCGTCGATGAACACCGCGACCGAGCTTTCGAGGCCCGGATTGTCGCCGACCGTGCCGATGCCGCGAATGCGGGCCGACCCGTTGGCTTCAGAGCCGGTGGACGACACCAGCAGCGAAGGCGCAAGCTGGTTGAGGGTGCGGATGTCGCTTGCGCCGCTATTCTGCATCGACTGGGCGGTCACCGCAGAGACCGCGATCGGCACGTCCGACAGCGGGCTGGCGCGGCGCGTGGCGGTGATGATGATGACGTCGTCTTCAGCCGGAGCCTGCTCTGCGCCCTGGGGCGCTGCGTCCTGCGCCATGGTGGGCGTCGCCGCTCCAGCCAGGATGAAAGCGCACACGGAAGCCAGCAAAATCGGTTTGTTGGTCATGGACTGTCCTCTCCTGCCGCGTGATATTTTTTCACGTCGGTCTAGCGATGCATGTTTATGATGCCACACCCGCGAAATGGCAAGAGAAGCTAGGAAATCTGCGGAACAGAGCATGGCGACGACCCCCCTTTTTGTCGCGCTGTGCTAAATCAGCAACTCTTAAATTGCCGTTTCCGTAACGTCTCCTGCTGGAGAGGAAATTGCAAGAGTTTCTCGCCGGCGACCACCAAAGCGCGCGCATCCGGGCCGACGGCGGCGGCGATGGCCGTATCGGCGGCATCCAGCCCCCCGGTCATGGCGCCAAAAGCGGGCAGAATCAGCTTGCTCCGCCCCCGCACGAAACAGCGTCGCGCCACCGGGCGTCCCCGCACCGACAGCCGAAATTTGGGATGGAAATGCCCTGAAATTTCGGGCCTGGCGTCGTCCGCCCGCGCCTCGTGGCGCAATTGGATGCCATCGACCAGCATTGCTTCGACCGCCATGCCGCCGGGCAGGCCGCCCGCCAGCATGGCGTCGTGATTGCCCGAAATCCAAGTCCAATCGACCCGCTTCATCAGCGCGGCCAACCCTTCGCGCACGGGCCGCGCCAGTCGTTCGGCCGCACCGGAGTCGTGAAAGGCGTCGCCCAGCGAAAAAACCGCACGCGCGCCCGTCCGCTCGATCAACCCGATCAACGCATCCAGCGTCGCCTGGCTATCATGCGGCGGCAGGAACTGGCCGAAGCGCGCATACCAGCTCGCCTTTTCGAAATGCAGGTCGGCGACCAGCAAAGCCCGCCGCGCTGGCCAGTAGAGCGCCGCTTCGGACAGCGCCAGAAAGGATTGATCCGCGAACGAAAGGGGAACCATGGCTTCCCCTATGGGCGCGACGCCCGACGCTGGCAAGAGTGCGCCGGGGGGCGTATAGGCGCGCCATGACGCTCCCGGACCAGACCACCGACCTGACCATCGCCGCGCTTTACTGCTTCGCCGCGTTCGACGCGCCGGAGGATGTCGCCGAGCGATTGCGCGCCCGATGCGACGATCTGGCGATCAAAGGCACGCTGATCCTTGCCAGCGAAGGGATCAATGGCACGGTCGCGGGATCGGCGGCGGGCATCGACGCACTGATTGCGGCGATCCGCGCGCTGCCGGGATGCGCCGACATGGACGTCAAATATGCCCATGCGCCCACCATGCCCTTTGGCCGGATGAAGGTGAAGGTGAAGGCGGAGATCGTCACATTGGGCGCGGGCGATCTCGATCCCGCAAGGCGCGCCGGGTTTCACGTGGAACCATCGGAATGGAACGCGCTGATCGCCGATCCCGATGTGGTGGTGATCGACACCCGTAATGACTATGAGGTTGCGATCGGCAGTTTCGAGCGCGCGCTCGACCCCGGCACGCGCCGCTTTCGCGACTTTCCCGCCTGGTTCGACGCACAGGCGGAACAATGGACGGCGCAGGGGCGGCGGCCTAAGATCGCCATGTTCTGCACCGGCGGCATACGCTGCGAAAAATCGACCGCCCTGGTCAAGGCGCGCGGTTTCGAACAGGTCTATCACCTGAAAGGCGGCATATTGCGCTATCTGGAGGACATGCCGCCAGCCGACAGCCTGTGGCGCGGCGATTGCTTCGTGTTTGACGAAAGGGTCGCGGTCACCCACGGGCTGGCCCCGGGCCGCCATCGCATGTGCGCGGGCTGCGGCCATCCCTATGCCGTGGACGGGCCGCATCAATGCGCCGCCGGTCAGGACGGCGGCGGCGCCCCCGGCACGGCGACCAGTTGAACATCGCCGCGCGCGCCCTGATCGGGCAGCAGGAAATCGACCCTGCCCCGCCCGAAATCAATCGCCACCCGGTCGAATACGCGCAGCGCGCTGATGCCCAGCAGCAGGGCGGGTTTGTCGTCCAGTTTCAGCTCCTTGAACGGGCGTGCGTCGGCAAACAGCACCGGCAGATCGCGCAGGGTGACGCTCCCCATGCGCATCTTGCGGATACGCCCGACAAGGCCGTGCAAGGGATCGCCGGTCACGCTGGTCAAGGTCGCCGGGATGAGGGTGGGGGCCCGGCCGCGCTTCGTCAACTTTTCGAACAGCGCCATGTTGCCGACACTGAAATCGGTGCCGGTGTCCAGAATGATGTTGACGCTCATCCCCTCCACCTGGGAATTGAGCAGGATCAACTGGCCGTTGCGTCGTCTCGCTTCGACCACGATCGTGTCGGGATCATTGTAGATCTGCTTGCGGCTGGAGCTGATCGTCATCCGTCCGACCCGGAAATCCATCAACAAACGCTTGGATTGAAGCCCGTCCAGACCCAGCAGCCCCGGCGCCCCCAGATGCTCCTCATCCAGAACCGGCGCCTGAATATCCTTGATGGGCCCCGCGCCAAAGGCGATGGGCGGCAACTCGACGCTGTCCACCTGCGCCCTGCCCGCCATGGACAGCACCGTCACCGTCTGATTGGGGCGCAAGGTCAGCCGGTCGACCAGCGCACGGGATACAACCGTGCGCTGCGAGCCGGTGTCGATGATGAAATGCCAGGGGCCATGATCGCCGATCTGCACGGGGATGGTCACCCGCTGCTGCGCCGGCGGGCCAGTGCGAACGACCGAAGCGGCTTCCTCTTCGTCATGAACAGCGGCATCGACCTGCCCGGCCTGCGCCATGGGCTGGGCGGAGGCGGTCGCAGCCCCCGCCAGAAGGGCTGTCAGCAAGGTTCCGACCCAACGCATGGCGCACCTCCCCAAATATCGCTTTGGCGGCGTTCATAGCATGAACCGACCTATGCGGTCCATCGCGGGGCGCGCGCGCCACGGCGGATCGGGAACGCCGCCTTGACTTGCCATCATCCTGCGTTATGGGGAAATCCTTCCCCTTGCCGCCCGGCGCGGGACTTTCCTTTTCCTTCGACGCCCGGGCCACAATCCCCTATTGTCATTCCTACCCACCGGACACGCACCCATGCATCTCAAGGACCTCAAGAAAAAAGCGCCCGCCGACCTCGTCACCATGGCCGAAGAGCTGGGTGTGGAAGGCGCATCGACCCTGCGCAAACAGGATCTGATGTTCGCGATCCTGAAGGCCGAGGCTGAAAATGGCGAGCAGATCATGGGTGAGGGCACGATAGAGGTGCTGCCCGACGGCTTTGGCTTCCTGCGCAGCCCGCAAGCCAATTATCTGGCTGGTCCCGACGATATTTATGTGTCGCCCAATCAGGTCCGCAAATTCGGCCTGCGCACCGGCGATACGGTGGAAGGCGAAATTCGCGCGCCCAAGGACGGCGAACGCTATTTCGCGCTGACCAAGCTGATTTCCGTCAATTTCGATGATCCCGACGTGGTGCGCCATCGCGTCAATTTCGACAATCTGACGCCGCTCTATCCCGATGAGAAGCTGAGCCTCGACACGCTTGACCCGACCGTCAAGGACAAGTCGGCCCGCGTCATCGACATCATCTCGCCGCAGGGCAAGGGCCAGCGCACGCTGATCGTCGCGCCGCCCCGCGTCGGCAAGACGGTGATGCTTCAGAACATCGCCAAGGCCATTACCGACAATCATCCCGAAGTCTTCCTCCTGGTGCTGCTGATCGACGAGCGGCCGGAGGAAGTCACCGACATGCAGCGCAGCGTGAAGGGCGAGGTCGTGTCCTCCACCTTCGACGAACCCGCCACCCGTCACGTCCAGGTCGCCGAAATGGTGATCGAGAAGGCCAAGCGGCTGGTCGAGCACAAGAAGGATGTCGTCATCCTGCTCGACTCCATCACCCGCCTCGGCCGCGCCTACAACACCGTGGTGCCTTCGTCGGGCAAGGTGCTGACCGGCGGCGTCGACGCCAATGCGCTCCAGCGGCCCAAGCGATTCTTCGGCGCGGCGCGCAATATTGAAGAGGGCGGTTCGCTGTCCATCATCGCCACCGCGCTGATCGACACCGGCAGCCGCATGGACGAAGTCATCTTCGAAGAGTTCAAGGGCACCGGAAACTCGGAAATCGTGCTCGACCGCAAGGTCGCGGACAAGCGCATCTTCCCGGCGCTGGATGTCGGCAAGTCGGGCACCCGCAAGGAAGAATTGCTGGTCGACAAGGCCAAGCTGTCCAAGATGTGGGTGCTGCGTCGCATCCTGATGCAAATGGGCACCATCGACGCGATGGAATTCCTGCTCGACAAGATGAAGGATTCCAAGACCAACGAGGACTTCTTCGATTCGATGAATCAATAAGGGCGCCATGGTCCTGGAACAGGCGCTGCTGCATGTCCGTGACGGGCAGGACGCCGCCTTTCGCGCCGCCATGGAACAGACCCGGCCGCTGATCGCGGCGTCGCCCGGTTTTCTGGGAATGGAATTGCGCCCGGCGATCGAGGAACCGGGCGTCTATCTGTTGCTTGTGCAATGGGCGTCGATTGCCGATCATCGTGATGGATTTCGGCGGTCGGATCGCTATCAACAGTGGCGCGCCTTGCTGCACGGTTTTTATGATCCGATGCCGCATGTTCGCTATTTCGGAGACCCGCTTTGATCGACCTGTTCACCGCCGCTGCGGCCGCAACCCAGGGACTTGGCTCGCCTGCCGAGATCTGGGGCCATATCGTCAATGATTTCAGCAATATAGGATCACCATCCGCACTGGCGGCCTTTGGCCAGGTGCTGATGATCGACGTGCTGCTGGCGGGCGACAACGCCATCGTCGTCGGCGCGCTGGCCGCCGGGCTGCCTGCGGCGCAGCGCAAGAAGGTCATCCTGATCGGCATCATCGCGGCGCTGGTGTTGCGCATCGGCTTTGCGCTGGTGGTCAGCCAGTTGATGCAGATTGTCGGCCTGATCCTGGCGGGTGGTCTGCTGTTGCTGTGGGTCAGCTGGAAAATGTGGCGCGAGCTTCATCCGGCGCGTGGTGGCGATACGCCAGACGATCCGAGCGATGATGATATTTCCGGCCTGCGCCCGGCGAAAAGCTTCGCCGCCGCCGCCTGGGCCGTGGCCGTGGCGGACGTATCCATGAGCCTGGACAATGTGCTCGCGGTGGCAGGGGCGGCGCGCGATCACCCCGGCATCCTGATTATCGGCCTGATCCTGTCGGTCGCGCTGATGGGCATCGCCGCCAATATCATCGCCAAATATATCGAACGCTTCCGCTGGATCGCCTATCTGGGCCTGGCCGTCATCGTCTATGTCGCGGTCAAGATGATCTACGAGGGCGTTGTCGACCATAATGTCGGAATTTTGACGCTGTTCGTTTGACCCGAGCGCGTTTGAAAGGACGAAAAAATGGGCGGGGCCAATTGGCTCCGCGCATTTTTGATGCGTCGCGAAGACGGCGTGCGGGTTCAGGGTAGCAAAATGGTCGATCCCGTGGTCGCCCGCGACTCCAGCGCGCGATGCGCATCAGCGGCATCCGCCAAGGCAAAACGCTGGCCGATCGCGGCCTTCACAACGCCGCGCTGCATATGGTCGAACAGCCTTTGAGCGGTATGGGTCAGTTCCGATGGCGTCGCAATATAGTCGAACAGGGTAGGGCGGGTTACGTAGAGCGAACCGCCCCGGCTAAGTTCCAGCAGGCTGACCGGCGGCACCGCCCCCGATGCATTGCCGAAACTGACCATCAACCCGCGCCGCTTCAGGCAGGCGAGCGAGGCGCTCCAGCTGTCCTTGCCGACGCCGTCATAGACGACATCGACGCCCCTGCCCCCGGTCAGCGCCCGCACCTGTTCGGGCAGGGCGTCGAAAGCGCCGGTCAGGCGGTGATCCGCATCGACGCCGGCGGCCTTTGCGGCCGTGCCCGCATGAGCGATCACGACCACGCCCTTGTCCCGCAGCCATGGCGCCAACACCGATCCGACGCCCCCGGCCGCCGCATGGACCAGCGCGACCTGCCCCGCTTCCAGAGCGACGCTGTCTTCGGCCAGATAGCAGGCGGTCATGCCTTTCAACATCATGGCCGCGGCCTCATCGCACCCGATGGCGTCGGGAATGCGCACGAGTTGACCGGCCGGCACAATCCGGTGGCTGGCATAGCTGCCCTGCCCACTGACGCAGCCGACCTTGTCGCCGACGCTGAAATCGGTCACCCCTTCGCCCACGGCGACGACATGGCCTGCCCCTTCCGATCCCAATGTCAACGGCAGATCGGCGGGATAGAGCCCGGATCGATAATAGGTGTCGATGAAGTTGAGCCCGACGGCCTCCTGCGCGATCAGCACTTCGCCCGGCCCCGGTGGGCCGGGATCGAAGGCTTCGCGCTCGATCACCTCCGGCCCGCCATGGCGGCGGGCGATCATGCGCCAGGCATGCATCAGGCCAGATGCTCCGCGAAGAAAGCAGCCGTGCGGCCATCGGCCAGCGTCGCGGCCTCCTCATTTCGGCGCGCGCCCATTTCGGCGGCAAAACCATGGTCGAGCCCTTCATAATCATAAAGGGTCACATGGCGATTGTCGCTCAGCCCCTCATGCATCGCCTTCTGCGTTTCGGCGGGTACGAAGCCGTCGGCGGTCGGAATATGCAGCAGAACCGGCTTACCAATGGCATGTTGTTCGTTCAGCAGTCCGTCGATGCCGACGCCATAATAGCCGACAAAGGCGTCGCCATCGGTGCGGCAGGCGGACATGAACGCCAACCGCCCGCCCAGACAATAGCCGACCAGCCCGACCTTCCCGCCGCCCATATCGGCACGCGCGGCCTTGATCGTCGCTTCGATGTCGGCGATCCCCGCATCCTGATCGAACTGGCCGAACAGGCCAAAGGCCTCCTGCAACTCTTCAGGAACATCAGCGTCCAGTTCGATATGCGGGCGAAGACGCCAGAACAGGTCGGGCGCATAAGCGAGATATCCGGCGGCGGCCCAGGCATCGCATTTGCGGCGAATGCCTTCGTTCACACCGAATATTTCCTGTATGATGATGATCGCCGCCTTGGGCGTGCCATCGGGGCGAGCGACATAGGCGTCGAAGCTGCCCGAGCCATCCAGCGTCGCGATCGATTCAAATTCCGCCATGGGTTCATCCTTTCCTGAAAGATCGTTGACCATATTGGCCCGGCGATCAAAGAGCGCAACCATCGAGAGCCCTTCAAAAAATTGGCATTTTCATCACAAATGCGTCATGACGGTTTTCAGACGATTGCGACAAGGGAAGACAGCATGAAAGTATCTGTCGACGTGGACTGCACACCAGCCGAAGCCCGCGCCTTTCTGGGCCTGCCCGATGTAACGCCCCTGCACGACAGATATGTGAAGACCGTGCTTGATGCCTGGGAAGGGGCGGGCAGCCTGGAACAGATGGAAACCATGCTGAAAAGTGTGTCGCCCATCGGCGATGCGGGCATGCGGCTGTTCAAGCAAATGATGGATCTTGGCCTCGCCTCAGGCGGGCTCGGCAACAAGGATAAATAAACGGCTCGGGCCATCCATCAGGCCACGACCAGTGACCGACACCATATTCGCCCTGTCGAGCGGCGCGCCACCGGCTGGCATCGCGATCCTAAGGATCAGCGGTCCGCTTGCCGGGACGACGCTGGCATCGCTGGGGGGCCCCTTGCCCCAACCGCGCCGCGCAAGCCTGCGCCTGTTGACCGATCCCGACGACGGATCGCCGCTGGACCGCGCGCTGCTGCTCTGGCTGCCCGGACCGAACACCGCCACGGGCGAGGATCTGGCTGAACTTCATTGCCATGGCGGCCGCGCCATCGTGCGCGCGGTGGAGAATGTGCTTGGCCGAATCGCTGGTCTGCGTCCGGCACAGGCAGGGGAGTTCACCCGCCGCGCTTTCGACAATGGGCGGCTGGACCTTAACGCGGTCGAAGGTCTGGCTGACTTGCTGTCCGCGGAAACCGAACACCAACGCCGTGCCGCTTTGGCCATGGCGGAGGGGCATTTTTCACGCCGCGTCGACCGGTGGCGGGATGAACTGCTGACCCTGTCCGCCATGGTGGAGGCCGCGCTCGACTTTTCCGACGAAGATGATGTTCCCGCCGACGATATCGAGGCGCGGATCGGCCATGGCATATCCGCGCTCGCCAGCGATGTGGGCGCGGCGCTGGCGGCGCCATCGGCGGAGCGGCTGCGCGACGGCGTTCGGGTGGTGCTGGCCGGGCCGCCCAATGCCGGCAAGTCGACATTGCTCAACGCGCTGGTCGGGCGGGACGCCGCCATCGTTTCCGATGTGGCGGGCACGACGCGCGACCGGATAGAGGCGCCAGCCGCCTGGGGTGGGACGCCGTTTCTGCTGACCGACACGGCGGGCCTGCGTGAAGAAGCGGGGGATGCGATCGAGGCCATCGGCATCGACCGCGCCCGCGCCGCTGTCGATGCCGCCGATATCCTATTGTGGCTGGGCGACCCGGCCACGCCGCCGCGCGCCGACGCCATCCTTGTCGCCGCGCAATGCGACCGCCTGCCCGATGATGGCCGCCACGATATCCGCCTGTCGGCAGTGACGGGGGAGGGGATGGACAGGCTGCGCGCCATGCTGCTCGAACGCGCCGCGCAATTGCTGCCCGGGGAGGGCGACTATGCGCTGCACATGCGCCAGCGCACCCATGGCGAGACCATCGCCCGCCATCTTGCATCGGCGCTTTCCACAACCGACATGCTGATCGTCGCGGAAGAACTGCGCGGCGCGCGCGGCGCCATAGATCGGCTGACGGGCAGGGCGGGGACGGAGGATATGCTCGACCGGCTGTTCGGCGGCTTCTGCATCGGCAAATAGCCGCTGGCCACCATTGTTCCACGTGGAACAGGCTTTTGACGATGACCGCCAAAAAGGGTAAGTCGCGCCCATGCAGAAACGCTATGATGTGATCGTGGTCGGTGGCGGCCATGCCGGATGCGAAGCGGCCGCCGCGGCGGCGCGCAAGGGTGCGCGCGTCGCCTTGCTGACCTTTGAGCGGGCGACCGTCGGCGCCATGTCCTGCAACCCCGCTATTGGCGGCCTGGGCAAGGGCCATCTGGTCCGCGAAGTCGACGCCTTTGACGGGCTGATCGCCCGCGCCGCCGATGCCGCCGCCATCCATTACCGGATGCTGAACAGCAGCAAGGGCGCGGCGGTGCAAGGCCCCCGTATCCAGGCCGACCGCAAACGCTATCGCGCCGCCATTCAGCAGATGCTGGCAGACCAGTCGGGACTGGAGCTGGTGGAGGGTGAAGCCGTCGGCATTCGCCTGAAGCATGGGGCTGTAGCCGGCCTTGATCTCGCCGATGGTTCCCATATTGACGCGCCCGCCATCGTTCTGGCCACAGGCACCTTCCTGGGCGGCAAGCTGTTCAGGGGCGAGGAACGAATGACCGGCGGCCGCACGGGTGAACGCGCCGCCACCGCGCTGGGCATCCAGTTGCGTGAGCTCGGCCTGCCCATCGCTCGCCTCAAAACCGGCACGCCGCCGCGCATCAACGGGCGCACCATCGATTGGGCAGCGCTGGAGGCGCAACCGTCCGACAAGGCGGGCTGGACCATGTCGCCGCTGTCCGATGGCCGACCCTTGCCCCAACTGGCCTGCGCGATCACGCGCACCAATGAACGAACCCATGCGATCATCCGCGATGGGCTGAACCGCTCGCCCTTGTTCAGCGGCGCGATCGAAGGGCGGGGGCCGCGTTATTGCCCGTCGATCGAGGACAAAATCCTGCGTTTCGGCGACCGCGATGGACACCAGATATTTCTGGAGCCGGAGGGGCTGGACGACCATCTCGTCTATCCGAACGGCATCAGCACTTCGCTTCCCACCGATGTCCAGGTGGCCATGGTCCGATCCATGGCCGGACTCGAACAGGCGGAGATTGTCGTGCCCGGTTATGCGGTCGAATATGATCATGTCGACCCGCGGGCGCTGACTGCCTCGCTCGAACTGCGTGCGGTGGCGGGCCTGTTTTGCGCCGGGCAGATCAACGGCACCACCGGCTATGAGGAAGCCGCCGCACAAGGGCTGGTGGCGGGCGTCAACGCCGCCGCCTTCGCCCGCGATGAAGCGCCCATGATCCTTGACCGCTCCAGCAGCTATATTGGGGTGATGATCGACGATCTGGTGCTGCAGGGCGTAACCGAGCCCTATCGAATGCTGACGGCGCGCGCCGAATATCGCCTGCGCCTGCGCGCCGACAATGCCGTAACGCGGCTTACTCCTATTGGCCTCGCCCACGGCGTCATCGGGGCAGAACGGGCGGGCCGTTTCGCGGAACGCCAGGCGCAACGCGCTGCGGTTGAGGCCGAACTGGCCATCGAACGCACGTCGAGCGAGATGGCGAAGGCCGGCGCCGCAGTCCGTCAGGACGGCGCCCGGCAGAGCCTGTTCGCATGGGCGCGCTTCCCTGAAGTCGGCTCGGGCCTGCTGATGGCGATGGCCCCCACGCTCGCAACCATCCCCATCGACTTGCGCGACGAGATATTGGAGGACGCCCACTACGCCCCCTATCTTGAGCGGCAGGAGGCGGAGGTCGTCGAACTGCGCCGCAATGAGCGCGTCGTTATCCCAGCCGATTTCGATTTCGTCAGCATCGGCGGACTCTCCAGCGAGATGCGCGAACGGCTGGGCGCCGCACGGCCCGAGACGCTTGCCGCCGCCAGCCGGGTGCGCGGCATAACGCCCGCCGCGCTCGCCGCCATCCTCGTCCACATCAGGCGACGCGCCGCATGACCGAGGACGAGGCGCGCAGTTGGATTGCCGCGCAATGGGATGTTCCACGTGAAACATGGGCAAAGCTGGAACGCTATATCGCCCTGTTGCTCGCCGGGATGGCGCACCAAAATCTGATCGCGGAATCCACCCGCGATCAGATGTGGGCCCGCCATATCGTCGATTCGGCTCAATTATTGCCCTTCGCGAAAGATGCCACGGATGGCTCCTGGATCGATCTAGGGTCAGGCGCGGGACTGCCCGGCATCGTCGTCGCGATCTTGTCCGGCCGGCCGGTGGTGCTGGTCGAATCCCGACGCAAGCGCATCAACTTTCTCTCCGAGGTCGCCGCTGATCTCCGCCTCGGCCATGTGAGCGTGTTTGGCGGTCGTGTCGAAACCGTGCCGACCGCGCGGGCCGCCATCATCAGCGCCCGCGCTTATGCGCCGCTGCCCCGCCTGCTCGACTCCGCCATCCATCTATCCACAGAAAAGACACTCTGGCTGCTGCCAAAGGGCCGAAATGCCGAAAATGAACTGGAGGCGGTGCGTCCAACATGGCAGGGTGCGTTTCACGTGGAACGCAGCGTCACCGATCCCGAAAGCGCGATCGTCGTGGCGCACTCCGTCAAGAGGAAGGGCCGCCGATGATCCGTATCGCCATCGCCAATCAGAAAGGCGGCGTGGGCAAAACCACCACCGCCATCAATCTGGCCACGGGTCTGGCGGCGACCGGCCTGCGCGTGCTGTTGGTTGATCTCGATCCTCAGGGCAACGCCTCGACCGGCCTTGGCATAGGCCGCACCCAGCGCGACCAGTCCAGCTATGAATTGCTGATGGGCGGTTGCGCACTCGACGAAGCGGTGATCCGCACCGCTGTGCCCAAGCTGGACCTGATCCCCGCGACGCAGGATCTGTCGGGTGCGGAGATCGAACTGATCGACTATGAGGAGCGCACCCACCGACTCCAGCGCGTGCTGGATGAGGCGCAGCCAGGCCGCTGGGACATTTGCCTGATCGACTGTCCGCCCTCTCTCGGTCTGCTGACCATCAACGCACTTGTCGCGGCGCAATCGCTTTTGGTGCCGCTCCAGTGCGAGTTTTTCGCGTTGGAGGGCCTTTCGCAACTGCTCCAGACTGTCGACCGTATTCGTGGTCGCTTCAATCCCGACCTGTCGATCATGGGCGTCGCGCTGACCATGTATGACCGGCGCAACCGCCTGACCGATCAGGTCGCTGATGACGTGCGCGCGTGCCTGGGCGACCTCGTCTTTTCCACGGTCATTCCGCGCAACGTCCGCCTGTCGGAAGCGCCCAGCCATGGGATGCCCGCGCTCATCTACGATATCCGCTGTTCTGGATCGGAAGCCTATATGCGCCTTGCCCGCGAACTCATTGCCCGCCTGCCCCGGCAGGAGGTCGCTGCGTGAACGAACAGGCGAGCGAGAAGCCCAAGGCCGTCAAGCGCACGGGCCTCGGCCGTGGCCTGTCCGCGCTGCTGGGCGACGTGAATCAGGAAACTTCGATTTCAGCGCCAACGCCCGCCACCGGTTCGAGCCGGTCCGTGCAAAGCATCGAGATCGCACTCATTCATCCGCATCCTGAACAGCCGCGCCGCCATTTCGACGAAGGCGCTCTGCAAGAGCTGGCGGAGAGCATTGCGCAGCGCGGCGTCATCCAGCCGATCATCGTTCGCCCCCATGGCAATGGCTACCAGATTGTCGCGGGCGAACGCCGCTGGCGCGCGTCGCAACGGGCGCAGCTTCATCGCATCCCCGCCATTGTCCGCGAATTCGACGAAGCCGAAACGCTGGAAATCGCCCTTGTCGAAAATATCCAGCGCGAGGAGCTGAACCCCATCGAAGAAGCGGAGGCCTATCGCAAGCTGATCGGCGAATTCGGCCATAGCCAGGAGGCGCTGGGCCGCCTCGTCGGCAAATCGCGCAGCCATATCGCCAATCTCATGCGCCTGCTCGACTTGCCGCGCACCGTGCAATCGGCGGTGATGGAATCGCGCATCTCCATGGGCCATGCCCGCGCGCTGATCGGCGCGCCCGATTGCGAGGCGCTGGCCCGCCGCATCGAGGACAAGGGCCTGTCGGTGCGCGACACCGAAAAGCTGGTGCGGCAGGTGAAGAAGGGCGACGATGCCAGGCCGTCGGCGCGATCGTCCGGCGGTGCGACAGCCGGCAAGGATGCCGACATCGCGGCACTGGAACATCATCTGGCCGACATATTGGGGCTGAAGGTCGAAATCGCCCATGGCGATGGCAAGGGCGGGCAGGGCGGCCTGTTGTCGCTGCGCTATTCATCGCTCGACCAGCTCGACATGCTCTGCCAGCGCTTGTCGGGTGAGCGGATTTAAGTCCTTTCCGCCACTGGCGTTTTGCGTCCGGCCTGCCTAGTTTGCGGGCATGGCCGACATGCAATCCACCGGCGGCGCCGCGCCCGCCATCATCCGTCGCAGCGATTATCGGGCACCCGACTGGCTGGTCCCCGACCTCGCGCTCGATTTTGACCTTGACGCCGCGCACACCCGCGTCCACGCAACGCTCAGCGTCGCCCGCAACGGCGCGCACGGCCGGCCGCTCAGGCTGGACGGCGACGGGCTGGTGCCGCTGCTGGTCCGGGTCGACGGGCAGGAGCTGACGCCCGAAGGCTGGTCGATGGAGGGTGGCGCGCTCATCATTCCCCTGACTGGCGACGCGCACAGCGTCGAAACGCTGGTCGACATCGCGCCGGCCAGCAACAGCAAGCTGATGGGCCTTTACGCCAGCGGCGGCCTGCTCTGCACCCAGTGCGAAGCGGAAGGATTTCGCCGCATCACCTTCTTCCCCGACCGTCCCGATGTGCTCTCGCGCTACCATGTGCGAATGACAGCGGACAAGGCGCTCTATCCGGTGCTGCTGTCCAATGGCGATCCGGTGGGGCAGGGCGAAGGCGCTGACGGCCGCCACTGGGCGGAGTGGCGCGATCCCTTCCCCAAACCATGCTATCTCTTCGCGCTGGTCGCGGGCGACCTGGCCTGCAACGCCGACAGCTTCGTGACGATGAGCGGGCGCGAAGTGCGGCTCGGCATATGGGTGTGCGAGGCCGACCTGCCGCGCACGGCCCATGCCATGAAGGCGCTGAAGGACAGCATGGCCTGGGACGAGCGAGTCTATGGCCGCGAATATGATCTGGACGTGTTCAACATCGTCGCCGTTGCCGATTTCAATTTCGGCGCAATGGAGAACAAGGGTCTCAACATCTTCAATTCGCGCTACATATTGGCCGACCCGGAAACCGCGACCGACATGGACTATGACGGAGTGGAGGGGGTGGTCGCCCACGAATATTTCCACAACTGGTCGGGCAACCGAGTCACGTGCCGCGACTGGTTCCAGCTCAGCCTGAAAGAGGGCTTCACGGTTTTCCGCGACCAGAATTTCTCGGCCGACATGGGCAGCCATGCGGTCAAGCGGATAGAGGATGTCCGCATCCTGCGCGCAGCCCAGTTTCAGGAGGATGCCGGGCCGCTGGCGCACCCGATACGTCCTGAATCCTATATGGAAATCAGTAACTTCTACACTTCGACCGTCTATAACAAGGGCGCGGAGATCATTCGCATGATGGCCCTGATGCTGGGGCCGGAACGGTTCCGCGCGGGCGCAGACCTCTATTTCGACCGGCATGACGGGCAGGCCGCCACTTGCGAGGATTTTGTCCGCGCGATGGAGGAGGGCGGTGCAATCGACCTCACCCAGTTCCGCCGCTGGTACGAACAGGCGGGCACCCCGCGCGTCGCCGCCCGGTTGGCGCATGATCCGGTCACCGGCGCCGCCACGCTGACGCTGGCGCAGGCCGTGCCGCCCACGCCCGGCCAGCCCGACAAGCAGCCGATGGTCATTCCGCTGCGCACCGCCCTGTTCGACCCGGCCACCGGCAGCCATAGCGGCGAGCAATTGCTGATGCTGACGCAGGCGGAACAGAGCTTCACCTTCGAAGGCTTCGCGCAATCGCCCCTCCTGTCGATCAATCGCGGCTTTTCCAGCCCGGTCATCATCGAAAGCGAACGGTCCCAGGCGGATCTCGCTTTCCTGTCCGCCCATGACGACGATCCCTTCGCCCGTTATGAGGCGATGCAGCAATTGATGGTCAATGTGCTGGTCGGCACGGTTGCGGGCCAGCCGGTGGATGAAAGCACCGTGATTGCCGCCATCCGCCAGACCGCGACCAACCCCGCGCTCGACCCCGCCTTCATCGCCGAAGCCATCCGCCTGCCCGCCGAAGCCTATCTGGGCGACCAGATGGCGATGGTCGATCCCGATGCGATTCACGCCGCGCGCGATGCGTTACAACAGCGGATCGGGGTGGAACTGGAACCGTTGTGGCGCGACATTCATGCACGGACACAGGCCAATGGCTTTGCCCTCTCGCCCGCCGCCAAGGGCGCGCGCGCCCTGCGCAATGTCGCGCTCACCTATCTGGTGGCGTCGGGGGCGGAGGATGGCCCAGCCATCGCCTTCACCCAGTTCGACCGTGCCGACAATATGACCGAACGGCAATCGGCGCTGGCGACATTGGCCAGCGGCAGGAGCAATGAACGCGAAGCGGCGCTGGACATCTTCTATCATCGCTACAGCGATGACCCGCTGGTGCTGGACAAATGGTTCCAGACGCAGGCGCTGGCCTTCCACCCCGACACCGTCGACCTGGTCGAGGAACTGGGGCGGCACAAGGCTTTCACCCTGTCCAATCCTAATCGGGTGCGCGCGCTCTATGGCGCCTTTGCCGCCAATCAATGGGCGTTCCATCATGCATCGGGCAAGGGGTACAGGCTGGTCGCCGACTGCATCATGGCGCTTGACCGATTGAATCCGCAGACCGCCGCCCGGCTGGCGCCGCCGCTCGGCCGGTGGAAGCGGTTTGACGCCAGCCGCGCCGCGATGATGCGGGCCGAGCTGGAGCGAATCTTGGCCCAGCCTGGCCTGTCGAAGGATGTGACGGAGCAGGCGAGCAAGAGCCTGGAATAAGGGCGCGCGCTTTTCGATTGGGCTTGGCGCGCGCGCGTCCTATATCGAGCATATGACCGACATCGCTTCCCAGTTCACCGACGCCCGCGGCCTCCTCTATCGTCCCGGCCTGCTTGACCCCGATGGCGCGCGCCGATTGACCGCTGATGCGTTGCGGGCGTGCGACGATGGCGAACTTTACCTGCAATATCGGGCGAGCGAGGCCTTTGGCTTCGATGACGGGCGACTGAAAACCGCCGATTATTCGACCGACGCGGGCTTTGGCCTGCGCGGCGTGTCGGGCGAAATGACCGGCTTTGCCCATGCCAATGACATTAGCGAGCGCGCCATCCGCAAGGCGGCCGAGACGCTGACCCTGCTCGATCCGGCAAAGGGCCAGCCTGCGCCGCCGCCGCAGCATACCAATCGCCACCTCTATACCGACGCCAATCCGCTCGAAATCGTGCCCTTCGCCGAGAAGGTCGCTTTATGCGCCGCCATCGACGCCGCCGCCCGCGGCCGCGACCCGCGCGTCGCGCAGGTTTCGGTCAGCCTGGCGGGAAGCTGGTCGGTGTTGGAAATCGTGCGCGCCGATGGTTTCACGGCGACCGACGTCCGCCCGCTGGTCCGGCTCAACATCTCCATCATCCTGGAGGACAATGGCCGCCGCGAAACCGGCTCCTTCGGCATTGGCGGCCGCTATCTCTATGACCGGGTGATGGACGAGGGCATATGGAACCGCGCCATTGACGAGGCGCTGGCCCAGGCGCGCACCAATATGCGCTCCGTCGCGGCCCCCGCGGGCGAAATGACCGTGCTGCTCGGCCCCGGCTGGCCCGGCGTGCTGGTGCACGAAGCCATTGGCCACGGGCTGGAGGGCGATTTCAACCGCAAGGGGACCAGCGCCTTTTCCGGCCGCCTGGGTCAGCGCGTCGCGGCATCCGGCGTGACCGTGGTCGACGATGGCGGCATCATGGACCGGCGCGGATCGCTCAGCATCGATGATGAGGGCACGCCGACGCAGGAAAATATCCTGATCGAGGACGGCATCTTGCGCGGTTATATGCAGGATCGGCTCAATGCCCGGCTTATGGGCGTCGCGCCCACAGGCAATGGTCGCCGCGAAAGCTATGCTCATGCCCCCATGCCGCGCATGACTAACACCTTTATCAAGGGCGGTCAGGACGACCCGGCAGAGTTGCTGTCGCGCATGAAAAGCGGCATTTTCGCGAAAAGCTTTGGCGGCGGACAGGTCGACATCGTGTCGGGCAAGTTCGTCTTTTCCTGCACGGAGGCCTATAAGGTCGAAAATGGCAGGCTGGGCGACCCAATAAAGGGCGCGACGCTGATCGGCGACGGGCCGACCGCGCTGACCAGGGTCATCGGCATCGGCAATGACTGGGCGCTCGACGAAGGCATCGGCATGTGCGGCAAGGGCGGCCAGAGTGTGCCTGCGGGCGTGGGCCAGCCGACCTTGCTGATGGAGGGGCTGACCGTCGGCGGCACGGCGGCCTGATCCCCATGGAACCGCTGGCGACGCCATGCGTCTCCCCGGGATGACCGATTCTACCGCTCCCATCCCTGATTGGGTCGCGTCCCTGCTCCATTTCTGGTTCGCGGAGGTGGGCGAGCAGGGATGGTGGGGCCATGACCCGGCGATCGATGCGCTGTGCGCCGATCGCTGGCTTGCCCTGTGGGCGGAAAAACGCAGCCAGCCAGCCGAGACCTTTCTGGCGCGAGCGGACGCAGCGCTGGCCGCGATTATCCTGTTCGACCAGATGCCCCGCAACATGTTCCGCGGCGCTGCACAGGCCTTCGCCACCGATCCGCTGGCCCGCGCCATAGCCCATGGCGCCGTCGCGCTGGGGTTCGACATCCAGATCGGCGGCGCGGGTCAGGCCTTTTTCTACATGCCCTTCATGCACAGCGAGGCGTTGGAGGATCAGGCCCTGTCCGTTCGCTTGTTCGATGCACTGGGCGATGCCCGTTCACTGGATTTCGCGCGGCGGCACCATGACATCATCGCCCGTCATGGCCGCTTCCCGCATCGCAATGCCGTACTGCGGCGGGAAAGCCGCCCGGGAGAACAGGATGCCGTAGAGGCAGGCGCTGGCTGGTAAATCAGGCGCCCGCACTGCCTAAAAAATGGGCAACGAACCTTTGATGCCCATTTTTTTGGCGGAAAGACTCGGTTCGGCGGCCGCAAACCCCGCATTAACCCGGCTTTAAGAAACTGGCACGCCCCTTGCTTGCACTAAGGTCGCACACCAGAAACAGGGGGCGACATGAAACTTGTCATGGCTATCATCAAGCCGTTCAAGCTTGACGATGTCCGCGAGGCACTCTCCTCGCTCGGCATCGCCGGCATGACGGTCAGCGAGGTCAAGGGCTTCGGCCGTCAAAAGGGCCAGACCGAAATCTATCGCGGCGCGGAATATTCGACCAACATGGTTCCCAAGATCAAGGTCGAGGTGGTCTGCGACGACGACCTTGCGCCGCGCGTGGTCGAAGGGATTCAGGCCGCCGCCAATTCGGGCGCCATCGGCGATGGCAAGATCTTCGTCCTGGAAGTCGGTCAGGCCGTGCGCATCCGCACTGGCGAAACCGGCGAAACCGCGCTGTAAGAAGGGGGAAATAATGACCTTTTCCAAGAAACTTTGCGGTGTGGCGGGGGCCATCGGCCTTTCCCTGCTCGCCGCTGCGCCAGCCCTGGCGCAGGCGCCTGTGAAGGCGCCGGACGCCGCCTCCATGGCCGCCATGGTCAATAAGGGCGACGTCGCCTGGATGCTGGTTTCCGCCGCTCTGGTATTGATGATGTCCGTTCCCGGCCTTGCCCTGTTCTACGGCGGTCTGGTTCGCACCAAGAACATGCTGTCGATCCTGATGCAGGTGTTCATGATCGTGTCCGTCGCCGGGCTGGTCTGGTGCTGCTGGGGCTATTCCATGGCCTTCACCTCGACCGGCACGCCGGTTCCGTGGCTCGTCGGCGGCCTCGACAAGGCGATGCTGATGAACGTGTCCAGCGCCACCTTCGCAGCGACGTTCAGCAACAACATCTATCTGCCCGAACTGGTGTTCGTCGTCTTCCAGATGACCTTCGCCATGATCACCCCGGCGCTGATCGTGGGCGCTTTCGCCGAACGCGTGAAGTTCTCCGCGCTGATCGTGTTTGTCGTCCTGTGGCTGACCATCGTCTATTTCCCGATGGCGCACATGGTCTGGTACTGGGCAGGCCCGGACTTCCTGGCCGATGCGCCGACCGACGCCGGTCTGCTGTGGGGCTGGGGCGCGCTCGACTTCGCTGGCGGCACCGTGGTGCACATCAATGCCGGTATCGCGGGTCTCGTGGGCTGCCTCATCATCGGCAAGCGCACCGGTTATCCCAAGGAGCCCATGCCGCCGCACTCGCTGACCATGACCATGATCGGCGCTTCGCTGCTGTGGGTTGGCTGGTTCGGCTTCAACGCCGGTTCCAACCTGGAAGCCAATGCCGTCACCGGCGTCGCCTTCATCAACACCATGGTCGCCACTTGCGCGGCGGCGGTCAGTTGGGCGCTGGTTGAACAGTTCCACCATGGCAAGCCCTCGCTTCTGGGCGCCGTCACCGGCGCAGTCGCCGGCCTCGTCGCGATCACCCCGGCCGCTGGCCTGGGCGCGCCGATGACGTCGATCCTGCTTGGTCTGGTTGTCTCGCCGGTCTGCTACCTGTTCGTCGCCTTCGCCAAGCCGAAGTTCGGCTATGACGACAGCCTCGACGTATTCGGCGTGCACTGCATCGGCGGTATCGTTGGCGCCATCGCCACCGGCATCGTCGCGGCTCCTTCGCTCGGCGGCCAGGGCGTGTTCGACTATACCGTCTTCCCGGCGGGCTTCGACGCGGACAGCTACTCGATCGCAACCCAGGTCGTCACCCAGATCAAGGCTGTGGCCTTCACGCTGGTCTACTCGGGTGTGCTGAGCGCCGTGCTCTTCTTCGTCATCGACAAGACCATGGGCCTGCGTCCCAGCGTCGACGCCGAGCAGGAAGGCATGGACCTCTCCAGCCATGGCGAGCGCGCCTACAACTATTGAGACAAGGCAGGGCGGGCCGCGCCACCGGCGAAAGGGCCCGCCCGCCAACCGATGTTCCTCCTGCGAACATGCCTCGGGGTCGACACGAAAGTGTCGGCCCCTTTTTTTGCCTTGTCGCCAAAGGGCAAGGGCGCAGCGCACCGGCCGCGCCCGGCCGGGCCGCTATTCGCCTTGCGATGAGCGGCGGGGCGCATTATCGCCCGGCCATGCGCGCCGATCTTGCCCATGTCGATTGCTGGATCTTCGATCTCGACAATACGCTCTATCCGGCGAAGGCGGACCTGTTCGGCCTGATCGACATCAAGATGGGCGAATTCATCCAGGGGTTGCTAGGCTGCGACCCCGTGGAGGCGCGCACCGTCCAGAAACGCTATTTCATGGAGCATGGCACGACGCTGGCCGGGCTGATGCGCTATCATGGTACGGACCCGCGCGCCTTCCTCGACTATGTCCATGACATTTCGATGGAGCGGCTCAGCGTCGACCCGGCGCTCAACGCCCATATCGCGGCGCTGCCGGGCCGCCGGCTGATCTTCACCAATGGCGATGAAGCCTATGCTGGCCGGGTGCTGGACAGGCTGGGCCTTTCCGGCGCGTTCGAGCTGATCCACGACATCCACGCCTGCCAATATGTGCCAAAGCCCGACCCGGCCGGTTATCGCAGCCTGTGCGAGATCCATGGCGTCGACCCGACCCGCGCCGCCTTTTTCGAGGATATGGCCCGCAACCTCAAACCCGCCAAGGCCATCGGCATGACGACCATCTGGGTCGACAATGGCTCCGAAGCGGGCAATCACGACCATCATCCCGATTTTATCGACTACGAAACCGACCATCTCGCGCCCTTTCTGGCCGCCATCACCGGGGAATGACCATGACCACCAACCTCATCGCCACCATCGACGCCGCCTGGGAAGACCGGGCCACTATCAGCCTGACGACGCAGGGGCCGGTGCGCCAGGCGGTGGACCATGCGCTCAGCCTGCTCGACAGCGGCGCGGCCCGCGTCGCCGAACCCTTGGCCGACGGCTGGCAGGTCAACCAGTGGCTGAAGAAAGCGGTGCTGCTGTCCTTCCGCCTGAACGACAATATGATGATCGAAAATGGCCCCGGCGCGGGCCATTGGTGGGACAAGGTGCCGAGCAAGTTTGCCGGCTGGGACGAGGCCGCCTTCCGCGCCGCCGGTTTCCGCGCCGTGCCCGGCGCCTTCGCCCGCGCGGGCGCGCATGTGGCCAAGAACGTCATCCTGATGCCCAGCTTCGTCAACATCGGCGCCTTCGTCGACGAAGGCACGATGGTCGACACCTGGGTGACGGTGGGCAGTTGCGCCCAGATCGGCAAGAATGTCCACCTGTCGGGCGGCGTCGGCATTGGCGGCGTGCTGGAACCGCTTCAGGCCGATCCGGTCATCATCGAGGATGACTGCTTCATCGGCGCCCGGTCCGAAGTGGTGGAGGGCGTCCGCATCGGCAAGGGTTCGGTGCTGTCGATGGGCGTCTTCATCGGCCAGTCGACCAAGATCATCGACCGCGCCACCGGCGAAATCTTCATGGGCGAAGTGCCGCCCTATTCGGTGGTCGTCCCCGGATCGCTGCCGGGCAAGCCCCTGCCCGACGGCGCCCCCGGCCCCAGCCTCTATTGCGCCGTCATCGTCAAGCGCGTCGACGCCCAGACCCGTTCGAAGACCGGCATCAACGAACTGCTGCGCGATTGATGGTCGGATGGGGGTGGCTGTAGCGATCCCTTCCCAGAGCCATTCTGGGGGCCAAGGGGAGGGGTCCAGATGGTCTGCCAGCGACCAGAATCGTTCGATCACCAGCGCAACGGTCAATCCCAGAGCCGATCTTCTAAATCGCCATCCCGGACTTGATCCGGGATCCATTGGCGCAACGGTCACGATCCTACGAAAAGTTGAGCCAATGGATCCTGACTTCCGTCAGGATGACGGCAGGAGTGATATGGCAGGTAGCGACCATTTTTTTGTCGTTATTCAAGCTGCTCTACGTCCCCAAAACCTGCCATTGCAGAAGTTGCTCGAAAGCCTATGATCGGCAAGCGCTCGGTCCGAGGGAAAATGATGTTTGTTTTTTGGTGGATAGGTCGAGGCTATGTCACCGCGCTAACCATATTTGGCACAATGATGGTTTTTGCGCTCATGCTTCAAATTGCGCAGCCTCTACTATCAGATCAACGATGGTATTGGGGACTGTCGCTAATTGCAGCGGCTATAGTGAACTGGAAAGTGGGAAGCTATTTTAATCGGAAGCATTTGGCGAAGACACCTAAAAGAAATTTGAAGGAGCGACTACTTTATAAAGCTCCAAATCGCTTTATGTCTGTCCCAATGGAGACGTTTTCAATCGCAATATTTGCCGCTGGTCTAGCCTTGACGATCTATGGTGCCCTATATCCAGACGTCGGCTAACCATTCTGCGTTGCCCGAAAGACGACATTCCGCTTCCCTACCCAACCCGGTCGACCCATCGCAACCCAACCTCAAACCCCCAGCACCGGGTCCGACAGCGCCGACAGGCGGCGGGCGGCGCGGCGGGCGAAGCGGAGGGTTTCGGCCTTACGACGGGCGGCGGCCAGCGGCTCCACCGGGGCGGGGCGCACCAGTTCGGCGTCATATTGGTCCGCGACGATCAGGCCCGTCCGCCCCGGCCACAATATCTCGCCGTCAAAGGGCGACAGGTCGAACCCCGCGGGCACGGCCCAGAAAAAGCGGTCGCAATAGTCGAAATAGTCCGGCCATTTCGCGTCGCCCAGCAAATCGGCGCGCGAACATTTGATTTCCACAATGATGATCCGGCCATTGCCGTCGATCGCCATGATGTCGGCGCGGCGGCCATTGGGCAGCGGCACTTCCAATATCCCGGCCATGTCGTGCCGCGCGAACAGCCGCAACGTGCCCCGCGCCACCGCCAGCGCCGTGCCATCGGTCAATGGCGGACAGGATAAGCTTTCATCCATCATGATGCGAGAGATAGAACATGCCATGAACAAATGAAAGGGCCCGGAATCGGCTTTCCGACTCCGGGCCTTGTCAATGCGTCGGCGAAAGGCCGATCAGCGATAGAAAATATGATTGTCGATCACAGCCAGGCGCGTCTTGCCCCAACCGGGCGCAACGCGGCGGGCGTGGAAGAACAGCGCGCCTTCGGCCAGGCTGTCCCAGCTGTCGTTCAGGGCGATCTGCGCAATGGCGACGGCTTCGCGCCAGTCGCGGCTGTCGGCGCGGACCGGCGGAATGTCGCCGCCACGCACGAAGCTGAACTGGCCGCGCTGGAACACCACGCCGCACAGGCTGCTGGCGAAGCGGCCCGAACGGGCGCGGTTGATGATGACGCGGGCGACGGCCAACTGGCCTTCCAGGCTTTCGCCCTTGGATTCGAAATAGACCGCGCCAGCCAGGCAACGCAGGTCGCCGTCAACCGGGTCGGCATCCCCCTGGGCCTCGACCAGCGCGGCAAGGCTGGTTGCGGGCGTTTCGGGGTGGGAAGGGGGGGTGTGCGTTTCGAGCGGTTGCGCCACTTCGCTGGGTGCCGCGAAACGAACAGCCGTCTGAACGCCGGACGTGGAACCTTGCGTTCCTTCGGGAATTATCACCGGAACAACGCCGGTGGTCGACTGGATCGCGGGACCCGCGATCGACATGTCGGTTGCCGTGACCGCAGCGATGGCGGACAGGGCGAGGGCTGCAATCGTCGCAACCTTCAAACGAAAGCTCATAATCAATTCATATTGTGCGGTTCTTGGCCTTGGGCGCTGGCTTTTTGTAACCCGATATTTTGCCAGTGCCGGGCCGCCCCCCGTCTGCGTGTTTACCGTCGGCCCCCCTGGCCCGCACGGCAACCTGCGCGTTGGAACGTCCGCGCGCCTATGTCGAGCGCGGCCTCATCTGTCAACAATCAGCAGATCGTTTCAGCGGCGAACTGTTCTGCATTCGGGACATCAAGCTCGATTATCCACAGATCCCGGTCGTTCCTGCGCCGCCGTTCCAGATAGTCGGCGCGCGCGGCCGGGTCCGCCCCGCCGCACGGAATCAGGCGATAACCGCCCTTTTCATAATCGGGGATTCGCTCGAACAGGCCGGATTCGACCCCGCGCTCGGCGGTCTGGATCAGGATGACCCCGCTGGTCGGATCGCCCTTCGCCAGCACCATGGCGAAACCGCCCTGCGCCTGCGCCCGGCGGATCAACAGCCCCACCAGCATGGCGCTGGTCAGCCGCGCGTCATCCATTGGCGGCGCGATAGCCGGGCAACGAAGACAGCGGGAATTGCGACCGCATGAAAGTGCCGGTGCCGCGCCCCACCTCTTCCCCGTCCTGATCGATCAGGCTGGCCTCGGCGACATAGACTCGCCGCTTGCCGCTGATCCAGCGCCCCTCGGCGCGGAGACGGCCCGGCCCGATTGGCCGGGTGAACAACAGGTTGAAGGCGGTGGTCAGCAGGAATCGATCCGTCACCAGGCTGTTGGCGGCGTAAAAGGCGGCATCGTCCAGCATCTTGAAATAGACTGTGCCATGCACAGCGCCCGCCGCATGAAACTGGCTTTCGTCGACATCGAAATCAATGATCGAATGGCCAGCGCTGGGAATGGTCAGCCGCGACCGGAACAGCCGGTTGATCGGCGCCGATCCATAGAGCTGCTCCAGCGCACGGAAATGCGCGCTTTCCCCGCTGGGCGGCGGCCCGGCCTCAAGCGGCGTCACGCGCCTCGCCACCCGCCAGCAGGGCATGGAGCGCGCCATCGGAATGGGCCCCGCGCAGCCGCGCGACCTGATTTTCATTGCGCAGGAAGCGCGAGACGCGGGCCAGCGTCTTCAAATGATCGGCGCCGCTGTCGACAGGCGACAACAGGGCGAAGACGATGTCCACCGGCGCTTCATCGACCGCGTCAAAGGCGATCGGCGGATCGAGTTGAACCACCAGCCCGCGCATCCGGTCCAGATCGGGCAATTTGGCGTGCGGAATGGCGACTCCGCCGCCAAAACCGGTCGAACCCAACCGCTCGCGCTCCATCAGCGCTTCGGTCACCTGCCCCGCGTCGAGACCATAGACCGCCGCCGCCATTTCGCCCAGTTTCTGGAAAAGCGCCTTCTTGCCGTTCACCGACAGGCCGGTGGCCAGCGCTGTAGCTGAAACGATATCGTCGAATTGCATGGTGCCCAACTTGGAAAATCCCGACCTGCGGCATTTTCCTCCCATTGGAGGCAAGGGAGATCCGACCGCCCGGTTTCTTAAAGTCCCGCGCCATAGGCCGCCTGCGCCCGAAGGTCAACCGGCGACCCATGGCCCGAAAGGCGCAGGCGCGTCAGACGCGCGGTTCGACCCAGCCGATGGTCCCGTCATGGCGGCGATAGACCATGTTATAGGCCGATGTGCCCGCATTGACGAACAGCAGCGCGTTGGTGTTGCGCAGGTCGAGCATCATCACCGCGTCCGACACGCTGGCCTGCGGAATGTCGACGCGGGTTTCCGCAATGATCGGCGGCGCTTCGGCCGGTTCATCCTCCTGATCGAAAGAGGCGAATACGGTATAGCCCGCGCCGTCGATCGTTTCGAAGGAGAAGCCGTTGGCCCGCTCGGCCTCGGCGGCGGCGGCCTGAACATGGCGATCCTTCAGGCGGCGCATATAGCGGCGCAACTGCTTTTCGATCTTGTCGGCGGCGAGATCGAAACATTGGTGGGCGTCCTGCGCCTCGCCCGCACCCTTCAGGATCAGGCCGGACATGACATGGCACATGATGTCGCAGTGAAAAGCGCCATGCGGCGCGGGACGGAACGTGACCTGGGCGGATATGGTGCGTGAAAAATATTTCTCGGCAACGGCCTCCAAACGGGTCCACACATGCTCCTTCAGAGCGTCGCCAGTGTCGACCTGATGCCCGGAAACACGAATATCCATAAGTCTTCTCCTTCTTATTGCCCGGCCGATCAGGGGGAAAGACCGGGTTCGAACGAGCCGGGTCCGACCGTTCAGGCCGGGTCCGACCCCGCAAGCCAGAGCGGGTTGGAAAGCGTTGCGACGAACGCCCTGTGCCGCTCCAGCTCCTCCGCGCTGGGCGCAAAGACCCGCGCGGGATGAACAGGGCGAACCAAGGCCGCAGCCTGTGGTTCCGCCCGAAAGACCACTGATTCCACCTCCTGTGCCAGACCCAGGCCAATCTGACGGCCGCCGGTCAGTTCGATGTAGAGCTGCGCCAGCAATTCGGCGTCGAGCAAGGCGCCGTGCTTGACCCGATGGCTGCGGTCGATGCCGTATCGGGTGCACAGGGCGTCGAGCGAATGTTTTGCGCCCGGATGCATCTGGCGGGCAATCGCGACAGTGTCGATCATCCGGTCCATCGACACTTCCGGGCGACCGCACAGGCGCAGCTCGTGATTGAGGAAGCCAAAGTCGAACCTGGCGTTGTGCGCGACCAGCGGGCTGTCCTCCAGGAAGGCCAGAAGCGCGTCGGCGCCGCCCGCAAACAGGGGCTTGTCGGACAGGAAAATGTCGGACAGGCCATGCACCGCCTCCGCCGCCGCGGGCATCGACCGCTGGGGATTGTAATAGGCGTGAAATGTCCGGCCTGTAGGAACGCGGTTGACCAGTTCGATGCAGCCGATTTCAACCAGCCGGTCGCCCGACGCCGGATCGAATCCTGTCGTTTCGGTGTCGAAGATGATTTCGCGCATCGCCCTTCCGACCGACTCTTGGGAAACCCTTATCCGCCTGTCTTGCGGCCAAGGCAAGCGACCAAAGCGCGCACCTGACCCCTGGTGCGCCCAAATGTGGTTCCGGTGTGGATGATATGGTCGGCGCGGCGCCGTTTTTCCGCGTCAGGCGTCTGCAAATGCACGATCCGGCGAAATTTCGCCATCGTCATCCCCGGTCGCGCAAGCACTCGCTTGCGCTGCTTCCATGCCGGCGCGGTCACGACGATGACGCCCGCCAATCGCCGGTGACCATGGGTCTCGAACAACAGCGGAATGTCGAGGATCACAAAGGTGCGGCTGCGGTTGCGACGAAGGAATGCTTTGCGCGATTGCGCAACAGCCGGATGAACGATGGCCTCCAGCGCCCGCAGTTCATGGGGATGACCCAGCACCGCCGCGCCAAGCTTTGCACGATTGACGCCGTCCGGGCCAGTGGCGCCGGGAAAGCGCGCCTCTATCGCGGGAATCAGCGCGCCGCCCGGCCCCTGCAACCTGTGGACTTCCGCGTCGGCGTCGAAAACGGGCACGCCTTCACGCCGGAACATGGCGGCGACGGCGGATTTCCCCATGCCGATCGACCCAGTCAGGCCATAGATTTTCATGTGTCACCGAGTGGCCAGCAACGCGCGCAATTCCGCATCGCGATCGCGCGGCGCCTGCGCATCGAAAAATATGTCGAAGGCGAGCGCCGCCTGACCGATCAGCATTTCCAGCCCGTCGATGGCTTTCAGACCGCGTTCCCGTGCGGCCTTCAGCAGGCCGGTTTCCAGCGGCGCATAAACGATGTCATAAACCGTTGCGCCAGCGGGCAAGGGCGACAGGTCGAGATCCAGCGGCGGTTGCCCGACCATGCCGAGCGGGCTGGTGTTGACCAGCAGGTCGACGGGCGGCACCGCCTCTTCCATCCCGATGACCCGGCCGTCCACGCCGGCTCGGTCCAGCAGAGCCTGCCCTTTGGCCGGATCACGCGCCATGATGGTGATGTCGGGCACGCCCAGGCTGGTGAGCGCGAACAATATCGCCCGCGCCGCGCCGCCCGCCCCGACCAGCAGCGCGCTGCGCCCCTGCCATTTGTCGCGCAACAAAGGTTGCAGAAAACCGCCGGCATCGGTGTTGGTGCCCACCAGCGGCCCGCCGGTTTCGCAGGCGATGGTGTTCATCGCGCCGATCCGGTCGCGCACGCCGCCCGGATCGTCGGTATAATCCATCACCGCAATCTTGTGGGGAATGGTGACATTGCACCCCAGCCAGTCCGGATCGGCCCGGCGCGACAGGAAATAGGCGGCCAGATCCTCCGGCTTCACCAATGTCTTGCGATATTCCGCCTCAATCCCCAGCACTTCCAGCCAGAAATTATGGATGACGGGCGATTTGCTGTGCGCGATCGGATCGCCGATCACTTCGGCATAGGGCAGTTTGTCGGTCATGCCGCCAGAACGCCCCGCACGCGCAGAAAGTCAAGCAGCGGAAGCAGCGGAAGCCCCTGAATCGCAAACTGGCTGCCCTCCACCCGGCTGAACAGTTGTGCGCCCGGCCCCTCGATCCGGTAGCAGCCCACACACCATCGGCATTGCTCCCAATCGCTGTCGAGATAGGATTGGATGAAGGCGTCGGACAGGGGCCGCACCGTCATTCGCACCTTTTCGACATGTCGCCAGATCGCCTCGCCCTGAAAGGCGATTACCGCCGCGCTGTGGAGAAAATGCACGCGGCCCGACAGCGCGCGCAAGATGGATTCCGCGTCCGCCCGGTCGACCGCCTTGTCGATCATCGGCCCGTCGTCGACCGCCAATGTCTGGTCGCATCCCAGCACCAGCGCGCGCGGCGCCCGGCGCGACACGCGCAACGCCTTCAGTTCTGCCAGTGCGTCGGCCAGGGCGCGCGGCGACAGGCCATCGGCGCGCAGGGCGTCCCTGGCGGCTTCCTCGTCGACGCCGGGGGCCAGCGCCTCGAACGAGACTCCCGCTGCGGTCAGCATGGCGCGGCGGCTTGCGCTGGTAGAGGCTAGGATGATGGTCATCCCTGCTGCTCCGCCGCCAGCACCCGGTCGTTGAACAGGTTGATGATGGCGGCGGCCGCCTCCTCGATGGAACGGCGGGTCATGTCGATCACCGGCCAGCCATTGTCGGCGAACATGCGGCGGGAAAAGGCCAGTTCCTCCTGCACCTTGTCCAGATCGACATAGGCGGTTTCGGGCGTCTGGTTGAGCGACAACAACCGGTTGCGCCGGATCTGGATCAGCCGGTCGGGGCTGACCGTCAATCCCACCACCATGGGATGGCGCAGCGTAAAGAGGTTGCGCGGCGGCGGCGATTCGCGGACCAGCGGAATATTCGCCGTCTTGTACCCGCGATTGGCGAGATAGATGGACGTCGGCGTTTTCGACGCGCGCGACACGCCCGCCAGGATGATGTCGGCCTCTTCCCAATTTTCGTGGCCGACGCCATCATCATGGGCGATGGTGAACTGGATCGCCTCGATCCGCGCAAAATAGGCTTCGTCCAATATATGTTTGCGACCCGGCCGGTTGCGGGTTTCCTGCCCCAATATGTTCGACAGCGCGTCGGTGACATTGTCGAGCGGCGCGACATAGGGCAGGCCCAGCGCCCGGCAGCGCCCCTCCAGCCGCCGCCGCAACTGATGGTTGGTCAGGGTGAAGAGCACAAGCCCGGGATTGGCGGCGATATCCTCCATGATCCTGTCGAGATGGACTTCGGACCGCACCATCGGCCAGAAATGGCGAACCGCCTCCACATTTTCGAACAGGCCGATGGCGGCCTTGGCCACATTCTCCAGCGTTTCGCCGGTAGAGTCGGACAGAAGGTGAAGATGGATGCGCGCCATCGCTTATCTGTGTGGAAGGGCTGTGGATAAAGCAAGGGAGTGTTTGGGAGGGAAATGGCGGATAATTTTCGATCCCCGCTGCCCGATATCTTATCCACAACCCTCCCACAGGGCACAGATTTCGTCCACAGCCTGTGGATAACAGGGATAAGGTTCCGGACTCATCGGGTCATCATCCACCACGGGGAGTCAAGCTGTTGGCAAATCGGGGCGCAACGCATAAACCCCGCTGCCAACGCCCCAACAAACATCATCATCCCTTAAGAATCTTAAAAATTAGGATTAGTATGACCGGGTCCGACGCCAAGCCGCTTCTTTCCGTCCTGCGCGGCGCCATGCCCGATGTGCCGCCCATGTGGCTGATGCGCCAGGCGGGCCGTTACCTGCCCGAATATCGCGCCCTGCGCGCACAAAAGGGCGGTTTCCTCGAGCTTGTCTATGACAGCGAAGCCGCCGCCGAAGTGACCATCCAGCCGCTGCGCCGGTTCGCTTTTGACGGGGCGATCCTGTTTTCCGACATTTTGATCGTACCCTATGCCATGGGTCAGGATCTGTGGTTCGAAGCGGGCGAAGGCCCGCGCCTTGCCCCGATATTGGCGCAAACCGACCTGTCGGCGCTCACGCCCGACTTCACCCGCTTCGACGCTGTTTATGAAACGGTGCGCCAGGTGAAGGCGGCGCTGGACCCGTCCGTCACATTCCTCGGCTTTGCGGGCAGTCCCTGGACCATCGCCACCTATATGGTCGCGGGACAGGGCAGCAAGGATCAGGGCGCGGCCCGTCGCATGGCCTATGCCGATCCGACACGCTTCGGCGCGCTGATCGACGCGATCATCGACGCGACTGTCATCTATCTTTCCGGCCAGATCGCGGCGGGCGTGGAAGCGGTGCAATTGTTCGACAGTTGGGCCGGCAGCCTGGCGCCGTTGCAGTTCGACCGCTGGGTTATCGAACCCAATGCCCGGATCGTGGAGAAGCTAAAGGCGCTTCACCCCGATATTCCCGTGATCGGCTTTCCCAAGGGCGCTGGCGCGAAACTCGCCGCCTATGCGCGCGGCACTGGTGTCAATGCGGTTGGCGTCGACGAAACGGTCGATCCGCACTGGGCGAACCGCGAATTGCCTGCCGGGCTGCCGGTGCAGGGCAATCTCGACCCGCTGGCGCTGATCGCGGGGGGAGCGGCGGTGCGCGAGGCGGTCGACAATATCCGCGCCGCTTTCGCCGGGCGGCCCCATATCTTCAACCTGGGCCATGGCATTTTGCCGGATACCCCCATTGATCATGTCGAAGCGCTGATTAGCTATGTGCGGGAAAAGGAGACAAGGTGATGGCCTATCTCGGCGCAGCCTATCTGTGGGTGAAGGCGGCCCATGTCATCTTCGTCATCTTCCTGATGGCGGGGCTGTTCATGATGCCGCGTTTCTTCATCTATCACCAGCAATGCGCCGTCGGATCGGATGAGGATGTCAAATGGATCGAGCGGGAACGCCGGTTGCTGCGGATCATCCTCAATCCGTCCATCATATTGGTATGGGTTTTCGGCCTGATGCTGATGGTGGAGATCGGCGCCTGGCATTTCGGCTGGTTCCATCTCAAACTGCTCGTCGTGCTGGGCCTGTCCGCCTATCATGGCTGGATCGCGGGTTATTCGAAAAAGCTCGCCAAAGGGCTGCGGCCGATGACCGACCGTCAGCTTCGCCTGCTCAACGAAGTGCCTGGCGTCGCCGCCGCCATCGTCGTCATCGCGGTGATCGTGAAGCCCTTCTGATCAGGCTGTTTCGAGCGGCAGCACCGCGATATTGTCGATCAGGCGGGTCTTGCCCAGCTTCGCCGCGCCCAGCAGCCGCGCCGGACGGTCAAGCACCGTCATCGGCGCCAGCGTTGCGGCGTCGCACAATGTCACATAGTCGATGGTGCCAAAGCCATGGCTCGCCAGCATGGCGATGGCCTTGGCAATGGCGCTTTCCACGGTCGCGCCCTTTTCCATCTGGCGCTTGGCTTCCCCCAGCGCGCGGGGCAGGGCCAGCGCGGCCTTGCGCTCCTCATCGGTCAGATAGGCGTTGCGGGAAGAAAGGGCGAGGCCGTCCTCGGCCCGCTGGGTGGGCATGCCGACAATGTCGATACCCATGTCGAGATCTGCGACCATGCGGCGGATGACGGCGAGTTGCTGATAATCCTTCTCGCCGAATATCGCGATGTCGGGCCGCACCTGGTTGAACAATTTGGTCACGACCGTGGCGACGCCATCGAAATGGCCGGGCCGCGCGGCGCCGTCCAGCCCCTCGCTGACGCCGGAAACCACAATATTGCTGGCGAAACCGGCGGGATACATGACATCGACGGTCGGCATCCAGAGGATGTCGACGCCCGCCGCCTGCAACATGGAACTGTCCTTCGCCTCGCGCCGTGGATAGGCTTCGAGATCCTCATTGGGCCCGAACTGGCGAGGATTGACAAAGATCGACACGGCGACGCGCCCGGCATGGCCAACCAGCCGTCTGGCTTCCTCCACCAATGCCATATGCCCGTCATGCAGGGCGCCCATGGTGGGGACAAGCGCCAGCTTGCCGCCATCGCCGCGCAATTCGGAAAGGGCGACGCGCAGGGTGGGCAGATCACGCAGGGTTTGCACGGGACGAACGGCTCCGATAAGGGCGGTGGGAAGATTGGGCCGTCCTGCTAGGCACCCGCAGGGCCGCCGGTCAAGAAACAATGCGATCATCAACGGGGTAAACAGGGGCAATGGCGAACGGCCAACCGCACATCATCGTCTTCGCCAATGAAAAGGGCGGCACCGGAAAGTCGACGACAGCGGTGCATACCGCCATCGCGCTGGCGGCGCTGGGCCACAGCGTCGGCATGATCGACCTTGATCCGCGCCAGCGCACCGTCACCCGCTATATGGAAAATCGGGCCGAAACCATGCGTCGGCGCGGCATCGCCCTGCCCATGCCCGATTATACGGTGCTGCGCGGCGACACCATCGACGCGCTGGAGGAAGAGACCGCAATGGTCGGCGCGGGCAAGGATTTCCTGATCATCGACACGCCCGGCCGCGACGATGTCTTCGCCCGCCATATCGCCGCCTATGCCAATACGCTGGTCACGCCGATGAACGACAGTTTCGTCGATTTCGACCTGATCGGTCAGGTCGACAGCGAGACGTTCAAGGTCAAGCGCCTGTCCTTTTATGCCGACCTGATGTTCGAAACGCGCAAGGCCCGCGCCAAGGTCGACGGCGTGTCGATCGACTGGGTGGTGCTGCGCAACCGCGTCCAGCACCATGACGCGCGCAACAAGAAGCGCGTGGGCGAGGCGCTGATGGAATTGTCGCGCCGCGTCGGCTTTCGCGTCATCCCCGGCCTGTCGGAACGGGTCGTATTCCGCGAACTCTTCCCTTCCGGCCTCACCCTGCTCGACAAGGGGCATCTGGGCGATCTGGGCATCAGCCATATCGCCGCGCGGCAGGAATTGCGCGAAATGGTCGCCGGTTTCGCTTTGCCCATGGTGGCCGACAGCGACGCGGAGCCGAAGGACGTGGCCTGATGGGTCTGTTCGCCATCCTTGTCATCGCCCTCGCGGGCTGGTTGTTGTGGACCGGCCGGTTGCAGCGGATGACGGCCAGGGATGGCATGGCTCTGGGCATCGCCATTGTCGGCGCGGTCATGGCGGCGAAGGGCAAGCCGCTGCTGGGCGCGATCCCGCTCATCGCCTCGACCGCATTTTTCTTCTGGCGTTCCACCAGTCGCACGCCACAGCGCAAACCCGCAAAAAAATCGCTGTCTGCTATCGAACCAGGCGATGTCGCCCAGGCCCGCGCGCTGCTGGGCCTGCCCGTCGACAGCGACGAACAGATGATCCGCAACGCGCATCGTCGCCTCATCGCGTCGGTTCATCCCGATCGCGGCGGCACAGAGGCGCTGGCGGCCCAGATTAATGCTGCGCGCGACCTTTTGCTGCGCTATCAGGCCGACCGAAACAGGTCGCGCCCCGATTAAACCATCCATCCGATTGAAAGGATAAGTCGAGCCCATGGCCCACCAGTTCCACCCCACGTCCCTGCGTGAATATGATATTCGCGGGATCATCGGCGAAACCCTGGGGGACGAAGACGCCTATGCCATCGGCCGGGGTTTCGGCACGCTGATCGGCCGGGCGGGCGGCGGCAAGGTCGCCGTGGGCTATGACGGTCGCGTCAGCTCGCCCATTCTGGAAGCGGCGCTGGTCAGGGGGCTGAACGACGCCGGCATCGGCGCGGTGCGTGTCGGCATGGGGCCGACGCCGATGCTATATTATGCCGAAGCGGTGCTGGATGTGGATGGCGGCATCCAGATTACCGGCAGCCACAATCCCGCCAATTACAATGGCTTCAAAATGGTGTTTCAGCATCGCCCCTTTTTCGGCGACGACATCCAGAAGCTGGGCAGCATGGCCGCGTCGGGCGACTGGGCGGAAGGGACGGCGGGCAATGAAAACGTCGACATCATCGACCGTTATGTCGCGCGGCTGCTGGAGGATTTCGACGGCGCGGCCTATCGCATCGGCTGGGACGCGGGCAATGGCGCGGCCGGGCCGGTGGTGGAAAAGCTGGTGAAGCTGATTCCGGGTGAACATTATACGTTGTTCACCGATGTAGACGGCAATTTCCCCAACCATCATCCCGATCCCACCGAAGAGAAGAATCTGGCCGACCTGCGCGCCCTTGTCGCGGACAAGAAGCTCGACTTCGGCGTGGCTTTCGATGGCGATGGCGACCGCATCGGCGCGATCGATGGCGAAGGGCGCATCATCTGGGGCGACCAGTTGCTTGCCATCTATGCCGAACCGGTGTTGCGCGATGAACCGGGCGCCACGATTATCGCCGATGTGAAGGCGAGCCAGGCGCTGTATGACAGGGTCGCCGAACTGGGCGGCAAGCCGCTGATGTGGAAAACCGGGCACAGCCTTATCAAGTCCAAAATGAAGGAAACGGGCAGCCCCCTGGCCGGGGAAATGAGCGGCCATGTGTTCTTCAAACACCAATATTATGGCTTTGATGACGCACTCTATGCCGCCGTCCGCTTGATTCGCGCGGCGACTGCGCTGGGCAAGAGCGTGACGCAGCTTCGCGGCGAAATGCCGCCCATGGTCAATACGCCGGAAATGCGGTTCCAGGTCGATGAAAGCCGCAAATTCGCGGTCATCGGCGAAGTGCTGGATCGGCTGAAGGCGGCCGGGGCGCAGGTCAACGATACTGACGGCGCGCGGGTCAACACGGCGGATGGCTGGTGGTTGCTGCGGGCGTCCAACACCCAGGACGTTCTGGTCGCCCGTGCCGAGGCCCGCGACGAAGCGGGGCTCGAACGATTGATGGCGCAGATCGATTCGCAGTTGGCGGCTTCGGGACTGGAACGTGGCGAACAGGCCGGCCATTAAAAAAATATGAGCGACTGTCGCGGCGGTTTCCGTTACGGAAACATAGCAAAAGGCTACTGATTGCATTTTTTGCAACCGCAGACGTGATTTTCGCATTTGCAGCGAAGCGTGCTGCGGCGCAAAAGGAACGGGCCTTTCAGGCATCCTCTCCTAAAACTTTCAAGGCCGCCCTTCCCGGGCGGCTTTTTTTTTGGTCTGAACCCGTCGCCCCGCAATTGTCGGTCGCATGGATCTCGCGCCGCTTTTGGCTTGCCCGCGCGTCACGCCTCCCCCATCCTGCCGACAATCCCTTTCCCCTGATGCGGATACCGGACCCATGCGCTTTCTGCCTTTCGTCCTGCTCGCCCTTGCGCCGCAATCGCTTCCGGCTTCGCCCGCGCTGGTCGATGTGGCGACGCAACGCATCGCGCCAGAGGGAACGGCGGTGCCGCAATTCAAGGTTGACGCCGCCTGGCCGCAAATGCCCGACGATCTGCTGCTGGGTCAGGTGAGCGGCGTCGCGGTCGGGCCGGATGACAGCGTGTGGGTGGTGCACCGTCCCCATTCGCTGACCGCCACCGACACCGGGCTGGCGCAGAACCCGCCCATCGCCGTCTGTTGCAAACCGGCGCCGCCGGTCGTGCGCTTCGGCAAGGACGGCCGCTATCTGGGCGGCTGGGGCGGCGCGGCCAGCGCACCCTCGGTCGATGGCGTCGGCCAGTGGCCCAGCAGCCTGCACGGCATTTTCGTCGACGCGCAAGGCACGGTCTGGTTCGGCGGCAATGGCAAGGACGATCATGTCGTGCTCAATTATAGCCCCGACGGCAATTTCCTGCGGGCGATCGGGCGGCGCGGGGAGACGGCGGGCAACGAGTCCACCGACCGGCTGGGCAACCCATCCGACGTCAACCACAGCGACGGCATGGTGCTGGTGTCGGATGGCTATGTGAATCGCCGCGTCATCGGCTTTTCGGACAAGGATGGCGGATTTAGGGGGCGCTGGGGCGCTTATGGCAAGACGCCGGTCGCACCAACGCGGCAGGGCGCGTTCGATCAGAGCCACGCCGTCGACCCGAGCAAGGTGGCCGATCCCCAGGCCGAAATTTTCGGCGACATCGTCCATTGCGTCGTTCCCGCGCGCGACGGCCATGTCTATGTCTGCGACCGCAACAATAATCGCGCCCAGATTTTCAAGCGGGGCAAGGATGGGGCGCTCACTTTCGTGCGCGACCTGGCGATTGCGGCGGAAACCGGCGGCACCCACACGGTCACCGACATCGCCTTTTCACCCGACCCCGAACAAAGCTGGCTCTATGTCGCCGACATGATGAACGGGCGCATCTGGATATTGCGCCGGGCGACCCATGAAGTGGTCGGCTCGATCGGCCGGATCGGGCGGCAGGCGGGGCAATTCACCTGGCTGCACAGCATTGATACCGACAGCGAAGGCAATATCTATGCGACCGAGGTCAATACCGGCCGCCGGGTGCAGAAATTCGTCTTCACCGGGCTGAAATGATCCACCAACCCGGAGGAATCCCCTTGGCGACAGAGCTTTATGATCTCACCATACCGGTCTTTGTCCGTGGCCTGCGGGCGCTTTCGACCTTGCTGGAAAAGGGCGCTGCCCATGCCGCTGAAAAGGGTGTCGACCCGCTGACGCTGACAGGCGCGCGGCTGATCGAGGATATGCATCCCCTGACCGCGCAAGTGCAGTCCGCCTGCGATAGCGCCAAGGGCGCGGTTATCCGCATCGGTCAGCTCGATCCCTTTCCCATGACCGATACCGAACAGACGTTCGACGAATTGCAGGAGCGGATCGCCCGGACCATCGCCTTCCTTCAATCCGTGCCGCGCGACCGGATCGACGGGCGTGAGGATGTTGAAGTCGTGCTGAAGACTCCGAGCGGGGACTTTCCCTTCACGGGGCGCAGCCATGTGCTGACTTTTTCGCTGCCCAATTTCTATTTTCATGTGACCACCGCCTATGCGTTGCTGCGTCAGGCGGGCGTTCCGGTCGGCAAGCTTGATTATCTGGGGGGCATTTGACGCCTGCGCCTAGTGCGGTGGATTTGAAATACGCCTGTTTGCTGCGGCTTGGGGCGGAGCATATTTCAAATCCCTAAACCGCACCATCACATGCTGGGACTAAACACTGCTGCCCGCCGCCGTGCGCCTGCGGGGCGTGCCATCCGTTTCGACGGCGCGGCGCAGAGCCGCCCCGCGCCGGGAGTCCTCGCGGCCATTGCCGTGGCCGACGCAGTGATCGTCGCGCCGTCAACCCGTTCCTGTCGATCGACCCGCTGCTCGCCGTGTCGGGGCTGGCGCAGGCGCAGCGCCAAACCGCCGCGCTGGTGTCGACGTATCGCCGGCCACCGGCGGCAAGGCGGAGAAAGGCCCGACCGCCAAGATGATGAACAAACCGGGCATTGCGCTGGTCAAGGCATCCATCGCCACACACTATGGCGCGTTCCTCGACGGTCTGTTGATCGACAATGCTGAGGATGCCCCGGCGGGGCTGGCAGTCGCCCGTGCCGCCACGTCGATGCGCGACGATGCTGACAAGGCGCGCGCGGCGCAAGTGGCGCTGGATATCGACACCGCCGATGATATCGCCGCCGCGGGCGCTGCCCTTCCTTTGGGAAGGTGGTGCAGCGCGCCACTCTGCGCATGATCGGCGCGTGAACGGTGCTGCCCGCTGATGGCGGCGCCCCGGCGGAGGATTGCAGATGAAGCTGAATATGGGTGTTCCCAATTCCATGCACGTCAAGGCGATGGTGCAGCCTTGGGAGTTCGCGCTTTCCGGTGCGGAGGTGGGCGATCTGGTCGCGCAGGGGGATGCACTGGGGTTCAACAAGTGCATGCTGGGCGAACACTTCGTGATCCCGTCGCAGCACTATGACCTCTCAGGCTACCACTATTTCCACGTCGTCGTCGCGCTGGGTTATCTTGGCGGGCGCACGAAGAACATGCGCCTTTCCTCGTCCGTGTCGATCCTGCCGCTGCAAAGCCCGATCGTGCAGGCCAAGGCGTGGTCCACGCTTGACTGGATGACCGGCGGCCGCGCCGAGGCGCTGTTCGGCGTCGGCTGGCTCAAGGAAGAGTTCGACATGCTGGGCGTCGATTTCCACAAGCGCGGGCGCATGGCGGACGAATATCTCGCCGCGATGATCGAACTTTGGACATCGGACGATCCGTGCTTCGAAGGCGAGTTCGTCAATTTCAAGCACGCCGGGTTCGAACCCAAGCCGATCCAGAAGCCGCGCATCCCGATCTGGCTGGGCGGCGATGCCGAACCAGTGCTCAAGCGCGTGGCGAAGTTCGGGGATGGCTGGTCGCCGTTCCGCACTCCGCCCGAAACTTTCCCCCAATGCATCGACCTGATCAAGTCGCAGCCGGAATATGATGGCCGCCCGATCGAGGTGTTCTTCGCGCTCGAAATGCTCAACGTCGGATCGCACCATGAAGTGCTCGACGATCCGCGCGCGCCCGGTACGCGCGATGCGCAGAAGATCATCGACCAGATCGGCTGGCTTAAGGAACTGGGCATCACCGAAACCATCGTGCCGCTGCCGCCGGGTATCAAGGACAAGTCCGAATACCTTGATCGGCTCCGCTGGGTCGCCGAAGAGATCATGCCGCGCGTCTGATCGCGCACCCTTACGCAGGACCGGTATTTCAAGATGGCTACGGCGGCGCCAGATCGTCGGCCATTTCCCATGAGAGGATTATCAAGCATGAACAGGTTTGCAGGCAAGGTCGCGTTCGTGACCGGTGGCGCGGGCGGGATCGGCCGGGCCGTGGTCGAACGGCTGGTGGCCGAAGGCGCACGGGTGGCGGTAACCGACATCGTCGGCGAAGCCGCGCGCGAGGTGGCTGCGGCCCATGGCAACCAGGCCGTGGGCTTTGCGCTCGACATTGCCGATGAAGCCGCGGTGAAGGCCGCCGTGGACGGCACGATCGAGGCCTTCGGGCAGCTGGATGTGCTGGTCAACAATGCCGCGCTGACCGACATGGCAACGATGATGGCCGATACCGATGCGGTGACCATCCCCAACGACGTGTGGGACCGTACCATGCACGTCAACGCCACCGGCTATCTCTTTTGCTGCCGCCACGCCATCCCGCACATCGCGCAGGCAGGCGGCGGCGCCATTGTCAACCTCGCGTCGGGATCGGGGATGCTGGGCGACAGTGCGCGGATCGCCTATGGCGCATCGAAGGCGGCGGTCATTTCCATGACCCGCTATATGGCGACGCAGCACGGCGCGCAGAAGATTCGTTGCAACGCCATTGCCCCCGGACCGATCGTCACGCCACATTCGCGCAAGGTGGCCGGGCGCGAGTTCGACATCATTGCCCGGCACATGCCGATGGGCGAACTGGGCGAACCGGCCGATATCGCCGCGCTGGTAGCGTTCCTGGGATCGGCTGAATCGCGGTATATCAACGGGCAGGTCATCGTCATCGACGGCGGCATGTCGGCGCATCATGCCCATGTCATGGACATGATGGACTACGCCGCAGGGCAGAAGGGGTGAGCGGCGTGGGCGCCGCCACCACCGCACGCGGTTATCCGGCGCGGCAGGACCGTTTGCCGGTCGATCTTGCCGCCGTGAATGCGGCCTGGCTGCAAGGCGTGCTGCGTCACCGCTATCCGGGGATCGAGATCGCCACGATGGATGTGGTGGAAATCATTCCCGGCCACACCACCAAGGTGCGTGTGCTGGTCAGCGGGCCGGATCCGGCGGTGTTGCCGGCGGCGCTGTGCCTCAAGTCCAACTGGTCGGGCAGCCCTTTGAGCGGGGAAGCCAACGTCAACGAAGCGCGGTTCTACAAGGACTTGTGCGAAGGGCTGCACTTGCCTGCACCGCACTGTTTCTATGCCGACTGGGATGATGATGCGCAGGGCAAGCAGGGCCTGCTGGTGCTGGCCGACATGGCGCACTGGGGCGGCCGTTTCGGCACATCGGCTGAACCGATAACCATCGACCAGGCCATGCAGGGCGTTGCCGCCTTGGCCACGCTGCACGCCAGCACGTGGAACGATCCGCGGCTGGACGCGGCAGGCTGGCTGAAACGCGCGATGGCGCCCGATCACGCGGGCGACGATTACTGGGCGATGATGGCCGATCACTATGAAAAGGTGAACCGCCTGCCCGACCGCGTGGCGATGTTCCCGGCGTGGTTTGCCGACAACCCGCAGAAGCTGCGCGATGCCTGGCTGCAACTGTGCGCCCATGACATGGCCGATCCCACACCGCTGTGCCTGGTCCACGGCGATGCGCATTTGGGCAACAGCTATGGGCTGGCCGATGGCGGGCGGTTGTTCCTTGACTGGCAGATCGTGCGCAAGGGCCACGGCTGGCGCGATTACAGCTACTTCGCGGCAGGGTCGATCGCCGTGGCGGACCGTCGCGCGGGCGAACGCGATTTGCTGCGCCACTATCTCTCGGTCATGGCGCAACATGGCATCGCCATCGATTTCGATACGGCTTGGCGGGAATACCGCCGCTGGATCATCTGGGGACTGGTGTCTTGGCAATCGAATATCAACCCCAAGGAAGCCACGCTGCCATCGCTCGAACGCTTTTGCGTGGCCGCCACCGATCTTGAAATCCACAAACTCTACGATGTCTAGGAGCAGTACAGGCATATGACCGCGATCAATCACATATGGGCGCAACTGCCGCCGATGCCGCGTGAACAGCTTGTCGCGGCGGTGGCGGGTTATGAATCCGCCGGGCTGGAGGGGATCTGGGCATCGCAGACTTTCGGCGCGCCGTTCCTGCCGCTGTCCGCTGCTGCTGCGGTGAGCGAGAAGGTCAAGCTGGGCACCGGCATCGCGCTGGCCTTTGTGCGCAGCCCGCTGGAAACCGCTTGCAACATCATGGACCTTGACCTGATCAGCGGCGGCCGTGCGGTTCTGGGGCTGGGGTCGAGCGCGCAGAGCCTCACCGAAGGCGCGTTTGGATCGTCCTATGGCAAGCCGCTGACACACATGCGTGAAGTGATCGGCATGGTGCGCCAGATCGTGGCCAAGGGACATACCGGCGAGCTCGGCGTGCTCGAAGGCGAGTACCACAGGCTTGATCTGGCCAATTTCCGCACGCTGGCCCCCCCAGTTCGGACGGAGATTCCGATCTACCTGCCCGCCGTATTCCAGAACGCGTGCGAGATGGCCGGCGAAACCACAGATGGTCTGCTGGGCCACCCGTTGTGGAACGCGCAATGGATCCGCGATGTTGCCGCCCCGGCGCTCAAGCGCGGGCTGGACAAGGCCGGTCGGCCGCGCAGCGCGGTGACGGTGAACCTGCAGATGTTCGTCGCGGTGAACCCCGACAAGCGCGAGGCGATCAACGATGCGCGCGCCAACGTGGCGTTCTACAGCCAGTCGCCGCAGTACCTGCGCTATTTCGACGGGATCGGCATGGGTGATCCGGCGCGGGCCTTGCAGGAACGCTTTGCCGCGGGCGATCTGGCCGGAATGGTCGCGGCCTGCACCGACGAGATGGTGGAAAGCATCGCGCTGGTCGGCCCGAAGGACGAAGTGCTGCGCCGTTTCCACGAAAGGGTGGAACACGCCGACGCCTGCACCCCAGTGATCCCGCACTACGGCCTGGAGCCGGACAAGATGGCGTTTTATTCGGCCGGCATTGCCGACCTGTTCTATGGCAATTGAAAGGCTGATCGTGGCTGACATCGAAGCAAACAAGGCTGTGGCCCGCCGTTACATGCAGGCAGTGGTCGATGGCGATATCGCCACGATCGAGGCGTTGCAGCATCCCGATTGCACCTGGTGGATTCTGGGCTTTGGCGACATGACGCGCGCCGATTTCATCGCCAGCGTGCGCGACGGGCTGCTCACCGCCAACCGCCGCGTCGCCGATATCGTCGGCATCACCGCCGAGGGTGACCGGGTTGCCGTGGAAGTGCGGGGGGAAATGACCTTTCCCCACACCGTCTATCGCAACGAATACCACAACCTGCTGATCGTGCGTGATGGCCTGATCGTTTCGGGCAAGGAATATATGGACACGCGCGCCGCCGCCGCCGCCTTTGGTCCCGCCGCCGAAGGGGCCGCGTAATGGCCGAAATTACCGGGGTTCCCGAATACGACGAAGCCGCCATCCAGCGCATTCGCGATTTCGTCGAGGCGACGATGGGCGGGCGGATCGTGCGGATGGAACAGCAGGTGCGCTGGCGTCCGGCGTGGTTTGCCGATGTCGAGGTGGACGGAAAGATCACCGAACTGCACTTGCGCGGCGACCGTACCGGAGACGTGGCGATCTTTCCCGATCTGAAGCGCGAAGCCGATATCATCAGCGTGCTGTACGATCAGGGCATCCCGGTGCCGCAAGTCCACGGCTATCTGGCCGATCCACCGTGCATCGTGATGGAATCGATTCAGGGCACGCGCGACCTGTCCGGTCTTTCCGCCGAGGCGCACAGCGCGATCGGGCGCGAATACATGGCCGCCGTGGCCGCCATGCACAAGGTGCCGGTCGAAGCCTTCGCCGATGTCGACATCCACGTGCCGCAGGGGGCCGAGGAGATCGCGCTGATCGGGCTGAATACCTACATGCCGCAATATCTGCGCACCAAGAAGCGGCCCGAACCGCTGCTGGAGTTCGTGATCCAGTGGATCCGGCGCAACGTGCCGCGCCACCGTACGCGCGCGGCGTTCATCCAGTTCGATTCCGGGCAGTTCCTGGTTCACGAGCAGCGCATGACCAAGCTCTACGATTTCGAGTTCAGCATGATTGGCGATCCGATGGTGGATCTGGCCACCATGGGCATGCGCAACACGATCGAACCGATGGGCGCGCCGCTGCCCGAACTGTTCGGCTACTATGAACAGGCCAGCGGCGAACCGCTGGACCATGATGCCATCCTGTTCCACGTCCTGCAGTTCTCGTTGCTCGGCACGATGCAGTTCACCGGCACGGTTGCCGATCCGCGCCCGGCCGATCCGCATTCGGTCTATCTCCAGTTCGATCTGGCGCTGCGCCGGTCGATCCTGCTGGCGCTTTCGCAACTCGCCGGGGTGCCCTTGCCAGAACTGCCGCCGCTGGCGGAACGGACCGGCGACAACGCCACCCTGATCCGCAAACTGGCCGATACGCTGTCCGGGGTCGCGCCGCGCGATCCGGTGGCCGAAGGGCACAAGGCGCAGGTGGTGGAACTGATCGAATGGGTGGCGCGGGCCGATGCCCATGGCGCCGCGATGGTCGCGCGCAACATCGCCGAAGTCAGCGCCTTCCTGAAGCGGGATTTTGCCGATTGGCCTTCCGCCGAAGCGGCGCTTGAAGCCTTCGTGCTGGCGGCTGGACCGGATCAGGACGCCGCGCTGATAACCCTGCTGGGCGCGATCGAAGGCCGCCGCCTGCAGGTGTTCGGCCCGACCTCCATCGGTGAGGCGGCACTGCATGTGCGCCTGCCGCAAAGCCGCCTGGACGGAGCCTGATATGATGACCGCCACGCCAGAAACCGCGCCTGCCGCCGCGACCAGCGAAATCTCGCGCGATTTCGCCGCCGTCAGCAGCGTCTACGGCACCGATATCGCCGATCCGCACGCCGTCTACCGCGAATACCGCAAGACGCGGCCGGTGATGGTGGGCGATATTCTGGCCGAATGGAACGTGCCGTCGCAGGCGGACTATGCCAATCTGGGGCGGCAGGTCTTCACGCTGTTCCGTTATGACGATGTGCTGGCCGTGCTGCGCGACCCGGCGACGTTCACCAGCACCTTGTTGCAGGAAGGGCTGGGGCAGTTCCTTGGCGGGTTCCTGCTAACCGGGATGGACGATGCCACGCACAAGGTGGCGCGCAAGCTGCTGGCCCCGGCCTTTTCGCCGCGTGTCATTGCCGGGTGGAAGACGCTGCTGACGCCGGTGGTGCGCGATGCGGTGGCCCGGCTGGAACCGCGTGGCAGGGCCGAACTGATGGAAGACCTGCTGCTTCCGCTGCCGGTCCGGCTGATCTACGAAATCATCGGCTTCCCCAAGGACGAAGCGCGCACGCAGGAGTTTGCCGCGCGTGGCATGCGCATCCTCGTCGGGCCGCAGCGCGATCCCGAAAAGGCAAAGGCCAGCATGGCCGCCGCCTTTGCCGCCGCACAGGAGCTTTACGATGATACGCTCGAAGTGGTGCGCCAGCGCCGGGCCGAAGGGTCGGTTGGTGAAGACCTGATCGGCTACCTGCTGCGCGCCGAGGCAGACGGCGAACGGCTCGACGATGCGCACATCACCGAGCTGATCCGCCAGATGCTGCCCGCCGCCGCGGAAACGACGACGCGATCGTTCGGCAGCATGATGGTGGCGCTGCTGGAACAGCCCGCGCTGCTGGAGCGCATCCGCAACGACCGCACGCTGGTGCCCAAGGCGATCAACGAAGGGATGCGTTGGGAAACCGCATCGCAGTTCCTGGCCCGGCAGGCGACCGTGGATGTGGAGTTCCACGGCGTGAAGATCCCGGCAGGCGCGGCGCTTTCGCTGTGCTCGGGGTCAGCCAACCGCGACGAGGCCGTGTTCGACAACCCCGACGTTTTCGACATCGACAGGCCGCAGAAAGTCAACGTCGGCTTTGGCGCTGGCACGCACATGTGCCTGGGGATGCCGGTGGCCAAGACCGAAATGGAAGCGATGCTCAACGCCCTGCTCGATCTGCCCAATCTGCGGCTTGATCCCGATCAGCCGCCGCCGGTGATCGTCGGCGCGCAGTTGCGCGGGCCGCGCGCGCTGCACGTGGTGTGGGGGTGATGGCATGACCGGGATGGGGAGGGGCAAGGTGGCGCTGGTCACCGCAGCGGGCGCGGGCATCGGCCTCGCCACCGCCGAAGGCTTTGCCCGGCGCGGCGCGCGGGTCATGCTTTCGGACATCAACGCCGTAACCGGTGCCGCTGCGGCCGAGCGGCTGCGCAACGAAGGCCACGACGTGCGCTTCATGCGCGCCGACGCCACGGCGGAGGCCGATGTGGCCGCGCTGGTCACCGAAACGGTGGGGGCGTTCGGCGGGCTGCACATTGCCGCGAATATCGTCGGCGATGCGCACCGCGATGCGTCGGGCGCGGATTTCCACGAACAGTCGCTGGAATCGTGGGAGCATACCCAGGCGGTCAGCCTGCGCAGCGTGTTCCTGTCGATGAAGCACGAAATCGCGCACATGATCCAGCATGGCGGCGGTGCGATCTGCAACGTCACCTCGCTGGCCGGGCTGCTGCATGTCGGCGCGGCCGGGGCCGCCTATGCCGCGGCCAAGGCCGGGGTCGTGCGGCTGACCAAGTTTGCCGCCATATCCTATGCCGATCGCGGCGTGCGGGTGAACTGCATCGCGCCGGGGGTGACCCCGACCGAAGCCTATAACAAGGCGGGCGCGGAAATGGGGCAGATGGTGATCGACCACCTGCTTCCCAACCAGCCAATCCGGCGGGTCATCGCCACGTCCGAACAGGCCGATGCGATTGCATGGCTGTGCAGCGATCAGGCGGCGATGGTCACTGGCCATGTCCTGCCGGTCGATGGAGGTTGGACGGCACAATAGAACAGGAGAGCGCCATGGCTTTGCGGATTATTCACTGGGCAACCGGACACACCGGCAAGATGGTCATCCGCGCCACGGCGGAACGGCCGGATTACTCCATCGTCGGTGGGTTCACCTACAATCCCGCAAAGGCCGGGCAGGATATCGGGACCGTGGCCGGCACCGCCCCGCTGGGTGTGGCGCTGACCAATGACCGCGCGGCGATCCTGGCGCTTGAGGCGGACTGCGTGCTGTTCCTTGCGGGCGCGGAAAACGATGTGCCAGGCAGCATTGCCGATATCTGCGCGTTACTGGAATCGGGCAAGAACGTGGTCACCACGGCGGCCAACTTCATCTACCCCAAATCGCTCGGCCCGGACGTGGAGGCGGCGCTGGCGGCGGCCTGCGCCAGGGGCGGCTCGACCTTCCACGGCCTTGGCATCATGCCCGGCTTCCTTGCCGAATCCGTGCCGCTTTACCTCGCGCGGCTTTCGCGCCGGGTGGACCGGATGGTGGCGTCCGAAACGCTGATGTACGACAAGTATCCCAGCACCTACCAGATGTTCGACCTGATGGGCTTCGGCTTTGCACCCGACGATCCGACCCCTGCCTTCGCCAATGTCGATCTGGTGGGCGAGACATGGCGCCATTCCGGCATGCTCGTGGCTGATGTGCTGGGGTTGCCGATCGACCGGATCGAGAATTTCCGCAACGTGGCCGTGACGCCGCGCGACCTGCAGGTGGCGGCAGGCACGATCCCGGCGGGAACGGTGGGCGCGATGAACTTTGGCGTGCGGGTGATTTCCGGCGGGCGTGAACGCATCGTGTTGCAGCACTTTACCCGCATGGCCGAGGATCTTGCCCCCGAATGGCCGCAAGGTCATGGCTGGCTGATCGATCTTGAAGGCGAACCGACGATCAACGCGCGGATCGACATCGGATCGGAAAGCGTGATGCCGACCGACGATGCCTGTATGGCCACCGCGATGCACGCAATTCACGCTGTGCCCTATGTCGTGGCGGCCGCGCCGGGCATCATGTTGTTGACCGATGCCCCGCCGCTGGCCGGGACCGATGCGTTTCACCAGCCGGCGCCAGCCGGTGCCTGACCGCGCGCCGCAACCGCAAGCGCCCGAACCGCAAGCAGTCGCCAACGCGTGGATCGACGCCGCCATGGCGGGCGATGTCGCGGCGCTGCGGGGCCTGTTCGCACCCGATTGCCGGATTCTGGTGGCCGGGGACATGCCGTTCTGCGGATGGATGGATGTCGATGCCTTCTTCGCGCAAACCGCCATCCTGCCGCTGGCCGGGCCGATGGTGTTCGAAATCGGGGAAATGGTGGCGCAGGGCGAGCGGGTGTGGTTCGAAGCCCAAAGCGCGGCAAAGCTGGCCGACGGCGCGGATTATCGCAACATCTACATCTTCCAGTTGCAGGTCCGCGAAGGGCGCATCGTCGAATACAAGGAGTTTGCCGATACGCTGCACATCTGGCGGGTGATCGACGATCCGCGCGTGCGCGGCGCGCCCATCGCGCGCCAGCCGCTGCTGGTCAATGTCCGGCGGCGGCTGGTCGGCAACGCGGTGGCGGGCGAAACCGCTCACGAAGCGTAGGCATACTCCCCGCCCTTGGCGATGGTCGCGCGGAAGGACGGGCGCGCGTGGACGCGCCCCAGCCACGCCTGCATGTTCGGGTAGGCATCGATCCCGATCAGCGCCCGCGCAAGTTCGGCAACGAAGCTCACCTGAATATCGGCCACGCTGAAACGGTCGCCCAGCAGGTAGTCGCGCCCTTCCAGCGACTGTTCGATATAGTTCAGTACGCTGGTAAACTCGGCATCGGCGCGCTCGTCGAACGCCGTGCCGGCCAGCCCGGCCGCCAGTCCATAAACCTTGAGCATGATCGGCATGGTGCCGATCGACACCGCAATGTGCATCCATTCCAGGTAACGCATCAAGTCGGGGCTGTCGTCCGCCGGAACCAGCCCGCCATCACCGTGGCGGCGCAGGATGTAGTCGATGATCGCCCCGGATTCGACCATTACCCCATCTTCGGTTTCCAGCGCCGGTGCCTTGCCGATGGGGTGCGCGGCCTTGAGCGCGGGCGGTCCCATGCGCGTTTCGGGGTGCCGTTCGTGGCGCACCACTTCGAACGGCAGGCCCAGTTCTTCCAGCAGCCAGTATACCCGGAACGATCGGCTGTGGTTGAGATGGTGCAGCTTGAGCATTGCGTGGACTCCTGAAATCAAGCTTCAATCCGCCGTGGCGCGCGGATAGGCATCGGGAAAGAGGTGATCGAGCGGGGCCAGCCCGCGGGTCACGATCGGGCCGGGATAATCGCGCAGCAATTGCAGGCGACGCATCTGGCGGCGGTGGAAGTAGCGCACCAGATCGCGGTCGCGGTCGGGCGCAGCCTGTTCGACAAAGGCGTCGAGTTGCGCTTCCAGCAAGGAGGCCTGCGCATCGGCCATGCCCAGAATGGTGCGTGCATCATCGAGTTCCGCCTGCGCGATGGCGTCACCGCTTTCGGCCAGGCGTTGCAGGTAAAGCGCGAGCGACTGCGCCGGCGGGGCGCGGAAGAAGCCCTCTGTCGGCAGCGCCCCGCACTGCGCCACCAGATCGCGCCAGGCATAGGCATCGCGCGGGGGCGTGGCGGGCACCGGTTGTACCGGATCAAGCGCGTATCCTTCGCCTTCGGCAATCGCTTCGAGCGCGGCACGGGTCGCGCCCATGGCCCATGAAAGATATTCGACATAGGCGGGATGCGGGGTGACCTTGCGGAATGTGGCCTTGGTCATCATGGGTACGGCGATGAACAGCAGCACGGTGTAATAGGTCAGCACCGGCCAGTCGATCGTGCAGCCGCTGTCGCGCACATAGCGGGCAAAGACCGCCGCCACATCGCTGATCGGTTCGTTGATGTCGCGCACGCGGATCGAAGCGAGATCGGCGAGCGGATCGCCCAGCTTGGCCAGTTCAAGATCGTAGAGCGCGGTCACGCGCTGCCCGTTGTGGAAGAATTGCGGCGCATCCCCGATCAGCAGCACGCTGGTGTCGCGGTGGAGCGGCAGGTGGCGGCGCAACCAGCCGGTGACAAAGCGCAGCAGCGCATCGGGCTGGTCTTCGGCTTCGTAATGGCTTTCTGAAAGCAGCAGGTAATCGAGCGCCACCGCTTCGGCATTTTTGCCCGGCTTCAGCCCCGCCGCGACGAAGGGCGCGATGTCCAGCGCGTGGATGCGGGCTAGGTGCCCGGCATAGTCTTCGACCATGCCCTGCACCGCCGGATCGCCATCGACATCGCCCAGGAAGGGCGTGTCGTTCATGTGCGCCATGACGATGGCTTCGGGTTGCGGGCACCAGCCATGGATATGCGGCACTGGGATGCCATTGGCCTGCAACAGTCTGAGCACGTCGTATTCGCGGCGCAGCGGGCAGATGCCCAGCCCGCTGGGGCGGTCGCCGCGCACATGCAGCGCCAGCGTTTCGCCGCCGCGCTCGACCGTGACCTGCCACGACGGGCGCCAGCGCGGCAGCCGTTCGAAGGCAGTGACCGTGCCACCGATGTGTTCAGCCAGCCACGCGCGAATCTGCGCCTCTTCGTCGGCCACGGCAGCGTCGGACGCTGCCGCGCTCATGCCGGGGTGTCCGCCGCGGCAGCAGGGTAATCGACGATGGCGCGGCACCGCTGGTAGGCCGGGCGCGCTTCGATCCGTTCGACATAGGCGGCAATGGCGGGGTGGCCTTCGACATCGACCGGCACGTACTGGCGAGTCATCGTGAAGGGGAAGGTCATCATCACGTCGGCGGCGGTAAAGCTGTCTCCGGCGAAGAACGGAACCTCCTCCAGCCGTGCGTTGACGAATTGAAGCAATTGCGCGATCCGCTGGCGCGCATAGAGGCGCGTCGGGTGATCCTCCTCTACCCCGCCGAAACCCGCCATGATCTCGCTGACCAGCGCGGGCATCATGGTCGATTCGGCAAAGTGGAACCAGTAGAGGTAATCGGCATAATTGGGCGCATCGGCGGACACGGCCAGCGCGCCATTGCCCTGAGTCGTCGCCAGATATTCGATCACCGCGCCGCTTTCGGCAATGTTGCGCCCGTCGATGCCCAGCACTGGCGAAGAGCCAAGCGGGTGGAGCGCCTTGTACGCGGGTTCGGCCTGCATCGTCACCGGCAAGCGGCGGAAAAACTCGATAGCATAAGGCGCGCCAAGTTCTTCCATCAACCAGACCGCGCGTTCCGAGCGTGAGCGTTCAAGCTGGTAGATCGTGATACCCATGGTTCAGGCCTCCGCCGGTTGGGGTGGGGGGGCGGCATGCTGGCCGGTCATGTGCAGCGCGGCCAGATAGCCGTAGAGCATGCCCCTGGTGTTTGCGATGCCGCTGTTGTAGCCGCCGCCGATATCGAGCCACGCGGCCGAATTGCCAGCCGCATAAAGCCCGCCGATCGGCTGGTCGTCGGCGTTGAGCACACGCCCGTCTGTGTCGATGGGCAGACCGGCGGTGGGCACGCCCATCGTCACGCGTTCGATCTTAACGGCGTGGAACGGCGGTTTTTCAATCGGCGCCATGTTGGGGTTCAGCAGGCGCGGATCGCCGGTCATGATCCGGCCCCACGGCACGCTGCCGCGCGAAAAGTCCTCGTCCATCCCGGTCACGCAGAAGCTGTTGAAACGGCGCACCGTATCTTCCAGTCCGCGCGCGTTCATGCCCACGCGTTCGGCCAGTTCGGTGATCGTGTCGGCGCTGGTCGCCATGCCTTCGGGCAGGGGCTGGCCGGGCCAGCTCGGCATCAGGCCGTACTTGTCCAGCATGTTCTGGTCGAACACGATCCATGCAGGCCAGTTCGGCTGGCCTTGTTCCTGCCCGTCGAACCGGCCGACCTTGGTGGCGACATCGGGGTAGAAGCCATCGTTGGCAAAGCGGCGGCCATAACGGTTCACCGCGATGCTGTGCGGCGCGCCAGGCAACCACATGCGGTAGGATGGCTGGCCATAGATGGTTTCGGTCGGCACCTTATAGCCGACGAAAATGGGGGTCTGGGCCGGTGCGCGCGCCGGAACGGCAATGGCCCCTGCTTTTGCCGCCATGACAATGTGATCGCCCGCGACGCTTGGAGGGGCCATGCTGCCCGCGACCGGCAAGGCATCGAAGGCGCTCACGAACGACGGTTTCCAGTCATACCCGCCGGTGGCCAGCACCACGCCCAGCCGGGCGCGCACGCGCCGCGTGGCGCCGCCTTCGTCGCGCAGGACCACCCCGGTCACCTCGTCCGCTTCGACAACAAGGTCGATCACTGCGTTGGATGTGCGCATCTCCACGCCCATGTCCCGTGCGGCCAGCACCTGCGCGGCGGCAAGGCCGGCCCCGGCGCAGCGCTCGTCCGCCGCAAGGTGGCGTTCGAGGCACGCGCCAACATGTTCGCCGCCGTCCTGCATCTCTACCCATTCGTTCGACGTGGTGTAGCTGTAGCCATCGCCATAGGGGGAGGTCAGTACCTTCGCCGCAAGATCGCCCAGCCGTTCGGCCCTGAACGGCGCGACCTCGACATAACGGCCTTCGCGTTTCGACCCGGTGACGGCGGGAAAGTAGTAGTCGGGCAGGCCCCGGACCACGGTCATCGGGATGCCGATGGTGTCGGTCATGTAGCGCAGCGCCTCGCGCCCGCGTTCGATGAAGACCTTGCGCCGGTCCGGCGTGGCGAAGCCTTGCGAGAGGTGGGTAAGATAGGCATCGGCATCAGCGTCGCTGTCGGCCATGCCCTCGCCATCCTGAAGATGGTGCGGCCCCAGCCAGAGCTGGCCCGAAGACAGCGCCGACACGCCGCCAAGCAGATGGAATTTTTCCGCAACCAGCACGCTTGCTCCGCGGTGCGCGGCGGTCAGCGCGGCCGACATGCCGCCAAGCCCGGACCCTACGCAGACTACGTCGAAAACCTCATCCCAATGCACTGCACTTCTCCCGGCAATTCTCGCGATCGCCATCCTGCTTGGTGCGCTGCCTGGCGCACGCGGGAACCTATCCTTGTCTAGGGGCGGGGAATTACCCGGCGCATACTGTGCGCGCGTCACGCCGACGCCCCGATGCGTTTGCAATTGGCTGGTTCACGACAGATTTTGTGCTGGCATATGCGCAGGCTTGGGCGTTGGTAGGCAAAACAAGGCGCCGAATCGTGGTTTGCGGCGCAATAGTTCGATGAGGAGACCTGCCGTGGCCACTGCCGCTACTCACCCTGCCCATGTGCCCGAAGATCTTGTGGTCACCCTGCCGCTCTACGCCCGCAAGCGGGTGGACGAATGCCCGCAGGAAACGATGATCCCGCAGCTTCAGGCGACCCTGCCGCCGATCAGCTATGTCACTAACATCTTCCCCGGCGATCAGCCCGGCTGGCTGCTGACCAGCTATGAAGACACGATGAAGATGCTCCGCGATCCCGACAATTTCACCAAGAACGGGATGGGCAAGTGGGCGCAGAACATCGGCGAAGACTGGCTGGTCATCCCGACCGAGGCCGATCCGCCGATCCACACCGCCTATCGGGCCGCGCTGAACCCCAAGTTCGCGCCGCAGAACATGGCCGCCATGCGCGATCAGGTGCGCGAACGCGCCAAGGTGCTGATCGCCAGGTTCAAGGATCGCGGGCATTGCGATTTCGTTGACGAGTTTTCCGAAAAATACCCGATCAACATCGTGCTTGACCTGCTCGACCTGCCGCAGGACCGCATGGCCGAGTTCCTGACCTGGGAAAAGGAAATGCTGCACACCAACGACTGGGAAGTGCGCGGCAATGCGGTGCGAAAGGTCAAGGCCTACCTGATGGGCGTGATCGAGGAGCGCCAGAAGAACCCCGGCGACGATTATATCAGCAAGATCTTCGATAACGAAGTGGATGGCCGCAAGTGGAACGTCACCGAAGTCTTCGGCCACTGCTTCAACCTCTACATTGGCGGGCTGGATACGGTCACTTCGCTGTTGGGCAATATCTTCTGCTATCTGGGGCGTTACCCGGAAAGGCAGCGCGAACTGCGCGATAAGCCGGGCCTTATCGTGACCGCGGTGGAAGAGTTCCTGCGGGCCTACGCCCCGGTCACCGCCTTCCGCATCGCCGCCAAGGAAATCGAAATCCGCGGCCAGAAGATCATGCCGGGCGAATATGTCTCGGTGGCAACGCCGGTCACCGGCTATGACCCGACCTACTACGATTCGCCCGAACAGGTGCGCTTCGACCGCAAGGCTCCGCACATTTCACTGGGCGGCGGCATCCACAAGTGCCTGGGCATGCACCTGGCGCGGATGGAGCTACAGATCGCCATGGAGGAGTTCCTTGGCACTCTGCCGGAGTTCCGCATCAAGGATGGCTTCAAGGTGCAGTACTTCGTGGGCAACATCATGCATGTGCCCGCGCTTGAACTGCAATGGTAACCGCAAGGCGGGGGCGCTGAGCGCGTCCCCGATTGCCATCCCGGCGGCGCGCCGATACGGCGGGTCCGGCAACAAGGACGGGGCCGGGGGTTCTAATGTCATGCGAAAGGATGCGGCGCGCAATCGGGACCGACTGATCGCCGCAGCGCGCGAAGCCTTCCGCGCCGGGGCCGCCGATATCTCGCTGGAAGACATCGCCGCGCGGGCGGGGGTGGGTCGCAGCACGCTGTTCCGCAACTTTGCCGACCGGGTCGACCTGATCCGGGCGGTTCAGGCGGTGGAGCAGGAGGCCATTGCCGCAGAATGCGCCGCGCTGGGCGAACGGCCCGATGCCGTTTTCGCGTTGATGCGCACTGTGGCGCGCCTGACCTTCATCTACCGCGCGATGGACGATACGCTGCTGGCGAGCCCGGCCGGAAAGGCCATGATGGTCGAAGCCGCGCGCGAAACGGCGGCTCTCTTTGTCGCGCCGGTAGCGCGCGCCAAGGCCGCCGGGCTGGTGCGCGGCGACGTGTCGGTCGACGATATCCTAGTTGCCTGCAACATGATCGGCAGCGCCCAGGGCAGCGATTTTTCGACCGGGGAGAGCGTTTTCGAGCAGGGATTTGCGCTGATGCTCAAGGGTATCGGCGGCCCGACAGCACGAGACTGGACTTGCGGGTGCGACAGGATACCGGCGGTGTCAAAAGATGGGACTTGCAGTTCCACTTATTGATTGCCAAGGGTTCTTCAGGCCGGCGGCGAATCGGCTCTGGCGAAGGCGAACCGGGCAGGCGAGGCCTGTGGTCGCGCCGTGAAGGGAGGGTTCCTAATGACCAACGCAGCAGCGCAAGGGTATGACTACATCATCGTCGGGGCCGGGTCTTCGGGCTGTGTGCTCGCCAACCGGTTGTCGGCAAACCCTGCAACGCGCGTGCTGCTGGTGGAAAGCGGGCCGGATGACACCAGCCCGCTCATCGCCATGCCGCGCGGCATCGGCAAGCTGCTCGATCCGCGCAACCCGCATGTCTGGGCCTATGACGTATCGCCCGGCGGCAACAAGCCCTCGGAAATGTGGCTGAAAGGCCGCGCCGTCGGCGGGTCGAGCGCGGTCAACGGCATGGTCTATATCCGCGGTGCGCCGATGGATTACGATGGCTGGGCCGACGCTGGCTGCACCGGCTGGGGCTGGGACGAGATCGGCCGCTGCTTTGTCGCGCTGGAAGACCACGAACTGGGCGAAGGCCCGTGGCGCGGCGTGGGCGGCCCGATCCATGTCAGCGTCCACCCCACCCGCAACGGCCTGTGCGAAGCAGTGCTTGACGCTGCGCAGCAGATCGGCGTGGCACGGGTGGCGGATGTCAACGATGTCGATGTCGTGCGCGATGGCGGCATGGGCTATCAGACCCGCAACATCGCCAACGGCAAGCGCGTCAGTTCGGCCAGGGGCTTCCTCAAAGAAGCGCGCAAGCGCCCCAATCTCGATGTGCTGCCCGAAACCGATGTGCTCAAGGTCGAGATCGAAGACCGCACGGTGACCGGGGTAACCGTGCGCAACAAGCAGGGCGCCCGGTTTGTCGCCGCGCGCGAAGTGATCCTTTCCGCTGGCGCCGTCCATTCGCCCAAGCTGATGCAGTTGTCGGGCATCGGCCCCGGCGCGGTGCTTCGCGCCGCCGGGGTGCCGGTGATCGTCGATTCCCCCGATGTCGGGCGCAACTTGCGCGAACACCGCTATCTACAGACCGTCTATCGCGTGACCGGCGGCAGCATGAACCTGAACTATCAGGGCCTGGGGCTGGCCAAATCGGTGCTGCAATACGGCCTGCTGGCCAAGGGCGCGCTGACCCATGGCGCGCATGAAGTCGGCGGGTTCGTCAAGACGCGGCCCGATCTCGACCATGCCGACGCACAGATCGGGGTCAGCCTCTATTCGCTCAACCTGACCGACAAGGGCGTTGTCCCCGACAAGCACCACGGGTTGACCATCCTGGGCTACTTCACCCGGCCCGAAAGCCAGGGCGAAGTGCGCATCCAGTCGGCCGATCCCGATGCGCAGCCGTTCATCGACGCCAACCATTTTTCCGCCGAGATCGACCGGATCACTGCGGTGTCGCTGTTCCGCTGGCTGCGCGCGCTGGGCGAACAGAGCGCGCTCAAGCCGTGGATCGTGGAAGAACAGTTCCCCGGCGGCATGATAAAGACCGACGACGATATCCTGCAGAACGCCGTCGCCCTTGGCGGCACGGCCTATCACATCGCTGGCACCTGCCGGATGGGTGCGGACGAAGCTTCGGTCTGCGATCCGCAATTGCGTGTTCGCGGCGTCAGCGGTCTGCGCGTGTGCGATACCTCGATCTTCCCGACGCTGGTTTCGGGCAACACCAATGCTCCGGCGATGGCGGTCGGTCTGCGCGCCGCCGAAATCATCCTCCAGACCCAGTGAGGCGATCCATGACTATCCCCTTTACCGATATCGACCGCCTGTACATTGATGGTGAATGGCACGCCGCCGCAGAGCGCGAAGCGGTGCTCAACCCTTCGACCGAAGACGTCATCGGCGAAGCGCCGGTGGGCGATGCTGCGGCGGCCGAGGCGGCCATCGCATCGTCGTTCGATGCCTTTGAAAACGGTCCCTGGCCGCGCATGACGCAGGCCGAACGCACTGCCGTGATGCAGAAATTCCATGATGCGCTCTATGCGCGGCGCGGCGAGCTGGTCAACCTGATCCTCAAGGAAGTGGGCTGCGCGCAGGCCGTGACGCGCAATGTCCAGGTGGATGCCCCGCTTGAACATCTGCAATCGGCCATCGACTATTCCCGGCGGGAAGAGCCGACGCAGTTGCCCGTCTCCAGCAACGTCAACATGATCAACCCGGAGGGGCCGCGCATTCTTGGCGGCGGTACTGTGGTGCGCGAACCGGTGGGCGTGGTCAGCGGCATCACGGGGTACAATTTCCCCTTCCTGCTCAACCTCGCAAAGGTCACGCCGGCACTGCTGGCCGGGAACAGCCTGATCCTCAAGCCTTCGCCTTTCACGCCCTATTCGGCGCTGATGCTCGGCCAGATCGCCGACGAAATCGGCCTGCCGCGCGGCGTGCTAAACATCATCACCGGCGGGCCGGATGTCGGCACCCGGCTGACCACCGACCCGCGCGTGGACATGATCACCTTCACCGGATCGGAAGCGGTGGGCGCGGCGATCATGGGGCAGGCAGCGCCGACGCTCAAGCGCGTGCATCTGGAACTTGGCGGCAAGTCCGCGATGATCGTGCGCGAAGATGCCGATGTCGAAGCCGCCGCCGCCATGGCGATCATGGTGCTGACCGTGAACGCCGGGCAGGGCTGCGCGATCACGACCCGCTTCCTCGTGCACAATTCGGTACGGGCGCGCTTTGTCGCCACGGCAAAGGCGGTGGCGGCGCACTGGAAGGTGGGCGATCCGTCCGATCCGACCGTGCTGATGGGGCCGCTGATCCGCGAGTCCCAGCGCAGCAAGGTGGAAAAGCTGATCCAGTCGGGGCGTGACGAAGGCTCCACGCTGGTTTGTGGCGGTACGCGTCCGGCTGGACTGGACAAGGGCTTTTTCGTGGACATTACGCTGTTCGACGATGTCGACAACATGTCCACTCTGGCGCAGGAAGAGGTCTTCGGCCCGGTCGGCTGCGTGATCGGTTACGATACCGATGAAGAAGCCGTGCGCATCGCGAACCAGTCGCGTTATGGCCTTAACGGCGCGATCATGACCGCCGATGCCGCCAAGGCCTATGAAATGTCGCTGCAGATCCGCACCGGCAACGTGGCGATCAACGGGGGCATCGGCAAGATGCCCTACGCCCCGTTCGGAGGATACAAGCGGTCGGGCATCGGGCGCGAATACGGGCCGGACTGGCTCCGTGAGTTCCAGCAGGAAAAGACCATCACCTATCCGGTCGGCCGCTGAGCCGGATCAGTCCTCCAGCAACCGCTGGCGCAGCGCGGCGATCCGGATCTGGTCCAGACCCAGCGCCGCCTGCACATAGCCTTCGATCGAGCCATGGCGCGCGGTTATGGAATCAAGCGCCGCCTTGAGATAGGCCGGATCCGCGCGCATCAGCGCATCGCGCACGTCGGGCGCCATCTTTTCGAAGGGGTGCTGGCCATCGGTCAGCCCCAGCCCGGCGTTGCGGTGCTGGCGGGTAAAGGCAAACAGGTCCACCGCCGTGTTGGTCAGCGCGAAATCGGCCAGGATCGTTTCCTCGTCCACCCCGGCGAGGCCAAGCAGGATCGCCGCGCAGAAGCCGGTCCGATCCTTGCCTGCGGCGCAGTGGAACACCAGAGGCGTCTGGTCGTCGATCACCGCATCGAGCAATCCGCGCACGGCGCGGGTCATCCAGTCCGCCATCGACGGATAGGATTCGATCAGCCAGGCGCGCAGGGCTTCGCCCGATGTGGCATGTTCCCACGGTGCGCCGCGCTGCGACGAGGCGATGGATTCGTCGAGCTGCCACGAAAGCTGGCGCACCGGCCCGGCCCATGTTGTCGGTTCGGCTGCGATCTCGTCGTCGCGCCGCAGATCGACGATGGTGCGGATGCCCAGCGGCGCAAGCGCGGCGTGATCCTCCGGGGTCAGGTAGGTCAGCACCCCGGATCGGAACAGCATGCCGGTCCGCACCCTGCGCCCGTCGCGCGTGGCATAGCCGCCAAGGTCGCGGAAATTGCAACCTCCGGCAAGATCGAAGCAGCGTGCAGGCGCAGAGGACATGGTCGGTTTCCTTGCGGTCAGTAGGTGAGAACGATCTTGCCACGCACGGTGCCGCTTTCGACTTCGGCCATTGCGGCAACGGCTTCTTCCACGGGGTAGGTCCGCTGGATCGTCGGCTTGAGCTTGCCCGCATCGGCCAGGGCCGCCGCGTTGCGCAGCGCGGCGCCATGGGGTGCGCCAAAGGTCATCGTCGCACGCACGCCATGGCGGGCGGCTTCGTCCTGATCGGGCGGCGCGACCAGCGAGATCAGGATGCCACCGGGCTTGAGCAACCCCCATGAGCGCGCCTGCGCAGGCGGGCCGAAGGCGTCGAGCACGATATCGAAATCGCCGACCGCCTGTTCATAGGCGGTGGTGCGATCGATCACGTGATCGGCGCCCAGCCCGCGCACGAAGTTCATCGTGGCGGGCGATGTCAGCGCGGTGACTTCGGCGCCCAGCGCCTTGGCAAGCTGGACGACGATGCTGCCGACCCCGCCAGCAGCGGCATGGACCAGCAGGCGCGTGCCGGGCGTGATCGGTTCGGCATCGAAGGCGGCCTGCGCGGTGACCACTGCCACGGGCAGCGCCGCAGCTTCGACCATCGACAGGCTGGTAGGCGCCTTGGCCACGGCATCGGCCCGTACTGCCAGCACATCGGCAAAAACGCCGATCGGGCCGACCGATCCATAGACCGCATCGCCCACCGCAAACCCGCTGACGCCTTCGCCCAGCGCGGTGACGGTGCCGGCGAACTCGTTGCCCAGCGTGAAGGGGAACGGCACTTGCAGGAAATCCTTCATGTGCCCGTCGCGGATTTTCCAGTCCACCGGGTTCACCCCGGTCGCGGCCACGGCAACGCGCAATTGGCCAGGCCCGGCTTCGGGTTCGGGCACCTGGTTGACGACCATGACTTCGGGGCCGCCATAGGCCGTGATCTGGACTGCTCTCATGCTCATTCTCCGGCGCGCGCGAGGGGGGTCAAAGGACGTTCGCGGCGATCTTTTCAAGGGCGATGCGCGCGTCTTCGACGCTTTCGATATGGGGCAGGCTGAAGGCCAGCCGGTCGGCGCCTGCGTCTTCATAGATGGTGCGCAGTTCGCGGCTGTCGTCGCCGGGGGCGAGGATAACGCCGATTTCGAAATGGGCGATGTCGCGCCCAGCTTCCTGCGCGTGGGCCATGATCCTGGCGCGGCCGCGCTTGAGATGTTCCGGCCCCGTCATGTCGGTTTCGCTGAGCGTCAGCAGGCGCGTTCCGGCGTAGGCGGGCAACCAGCCCTGGCAATGGCGGCCCACCCGTTCCAGCACGGTATCGCTGTATCCGCCCAGCAGGATCGGGGTATGCGGCCTGCGCGCCGGGCGGGGGTACATCTGGACTTCGGGAAACTGGAAGAATTCGCCGTCGAACGCGAAGGCATCCTGCGTCCACAGGCCCTTCATCACCGCGATGCTCTCCATCGTGTAAGCCCAGCGCCGCTCGAAGCTGCCGCCACTGGCCTCGATCTCGATCCGGCTTGCGCCGCCGGTGCCCAACCCGAGCATGAAGCGTCCGTTGCTGTAAGCGTCGATACAGGCCACCTGCTTGGCCACATCGACCGGGTGCTTCATCGGCATGATCAGCACGCCGGTCGAAATCTCGATCCGCTTGGTCATCGCCGTGGCGCGCGCCGCGCCGATCAGCGGGTCTTGGTAGAACGGCACCCCGTGGGTGTGCGGCCCCTTGATCTCTTCCTTCAGCGGGCGGACGGTGTGGTGGCCCGAAGTCAGCCAGTCAAAGCCGATCTGTTCGGCCATGCGTGCGATTTCGCCCATGTCGATATCGTTGATCGGCACGCCCGGATCGGCAAAGGGCCTGCTTATGCCAATTTTCATCGTGGCTCTCTCCCCTTAGCGCGCAAGGCCGGCATGGCTGGCCCTGCGCGGATTAACCGTAGAAGAACTTCATCTGTTCGGTTTTGGCGTTGACCCGTTCGCGCCGTGCGGCATTGGACGTTACGGGATCGTCTGGCGATACCGCATCAGGGTTGTATACCGGCCCGTCACCCAGTGCCTCGATCGTACCGCGGGCCAGTGCTATCGGATCGGATGCGCCGGTCGCTTCCACCGGGATGCCGCGCCGCGCCAGCGTTTCGCGCAGCATCGGCGTATCGGCGATCTTGAACAACAGGGTAATCACGTCGACCCCACGGGGCGCAAGTTCGGCCCACAGCGACTCGCACAGGTTCAGGGCAAAGCCCTTGGTTGCGGTGTAGATGCCCGAAAGCCCCACCCCGCCAAACGCGGCTTCGGACCCGACGACGATGATCCCGCCGGGCGTTCCTGCTGCTGCGCTGTCCGCCAGGCGCTTGCCGAAATGGTTCAGCGCCTCTGTCAGAAACAGCACGTTGCGCCGGATCGTCGTGGCCCAGTGGTCGTAGGGCCGGTCGACGAAGGCCGCGCCCGATGCTTCGGCCCCGGCGTTGAACACCGCCAGCGTCAGTGGCAGGTCCGCCGTGGCGGCGGCGATCTGCGCCACCGCATCGGGTGCTTCAAGATCGAGCGAGAGCGTGCGCGCCTCCACTCCCAGCGCGCGGACGGCTGCGGCGGCGCGGGCCAGCTTGTCTTCCTGCCGGGCGATCAGCAGGCAATGCATGCCGCGCTGCGCCAGATCGGTGGCGAACGCCAGGCCAAGGCCATCGGACCCGCCGGTGATGAACGCCCATTTTCCGGGCGCGATGGCCGCCGATCGCGTCATCAGCCGACAGCTTCCGGGTTGCCCGCCGGGTTCTTTTCGCCGGTCACGCCCATCTTGCGGTTGAGATCGTCCATGTCGAGATATTCGCGCCATTTGACGATCAGGCCATCGTCGTTGAACTCGTAGATGGCGACCATCTGGTGCGGGCAGGGGCGGCCCATGATGATTGCCGTGTCGGACCGTTCCTGCATCACCATGCGGTCGTTCGACAGGATGTTCACCTCGTTGCACTTGTTGTTGGTGGCAAAGGTCATCTGGTTGAGGATTTCGGCGCGCAGCGCTTCCTTGCCGCGGATCACCGGGCCGCCCGGCACCCACAACTGCCATTCGGCGTCTTCAGCAAAGTACGACAATATCTTCTCGACATCGGGGCGCACTTCGTCGCTGCCGTCGCCCCATGCGTCGTGCATGGCGCGGACCTTGTTTTCCAGTTCGATACCCATCGTGTTTTTCCTTTGCGATAACCGGGTCGGGGGGCGGAGCGGGCGCGGGTCAGGAACCCGCGGCAAGCGCGCGGGTCACGCTGATGAACGGTACGGTGCAGCTTTGCCCGCCATCGACCGGATAGAGCATGCCGTTGACATAGCGTGATTCGTCTGATGCCAGGAACAGCGCCATCGCGGCGATGTCTTCCGGTTCGCCGATGAACGGCGTGTTGAGCACATCGAGAAACAGGCGGTCCATTTCCGGCGTGGACCACTGGATCTTGGCCGGAGTCTGCGTCGGGCCTGGGAGGATCGCATTGCTGCGGATGCCCTGCTTGCCATATGTCGCGGCGATCGCCTGGACGAACCAGTTGAGTGCGGCCTTCGACGAGCCATAGCTGTAGGCGGTGATATCGCCGCCCATTGAGCTGCCCGATGACGTGGAGATAATCGACCCGCGCCCGCGTTTCAGCATGTGCGGAATCGCCAGCTTGCTGGCGATGACCGCGCCCAGCACGTTGACGCGCAGGTTCGCCAGGAAGATTTCCGGGTCGAACTTGAGGAAGTCCATGTCGCGCATGGCGTGTTCGGTGTTGGTGTAGAGCGCGTTGTTGAACAACACGTCGATCCGGCCGAAATCGGCGACCGTGGTGTCGATCATCCGGGCCAGATCGCCCTCGCTGCCCACATCCACGGCGATGGCGCGGGCCTTTCCGCCAGCGGCGATCAGTTCCTGGGCAACGGTTTCTGCCGGCTCAGCGCGGATATCGGCGACAATCACCGTGGCGCCTTCGCGCGCAAACATTGCGGCGCTGGCGCGGCCGATCCCGCTGCCTGCGCCGGTGATGATGCAGACCTTGTCCGCAAGTCTTGCCATGTCCAGTGCTCCTCTGCGCCATGCGACGCGTGTTTTCAGCACAGGTTGCGGCTTTCCCGCCGCCTGTTACCTGTCGAATGGCTGGTGTTGGTGCGAATGACCGCCACGGATGCCATTGCGGTGCGCGTGTTTCCGCTGCGTCGTTGCGGTTGTCCGCGGCCATCGCATCGCATGCTGCACGCAGGCCACACCTGTCCGACGAAACGGGATGGCAGGTTCCATATCCTTCCCAAAGACAGGTTATTGATGCTCCCGACAGCGACAGCGAGTGCGTCAGAAAAAAACATTTACATTCTTTGGGAGGGCTTATGATGATTCACTGCCGTACTAAGGGCCTTGTCGCGCTCTTGCTGGCGACAACCGCAACCCCCGCTTTCGCGCAGGACGCCACGGCCACGCCGCAGCAGGCGGACGAAGGCGTCGCCGCCACCGACCAGACTTACGGCGATATCATCGTCACCGCGCGCCGTACTGCGGAAAACATCCAGTCCACGCCGGTTTCGATCACCGCCTTCGGCACCGAATCGCTGCGCCAGGCGCAGGTCCGCGATACGCAGGATCTGCTGTTCAAGACGCCGGGCGTGTTCCTGGCCGGTTCGGGCGGGCGCGAAAACTCGAACTTTTCGGTCCGCGGCCAGTCCAAGGCGCTGGCGGGCAACAGCGCGCCCGGCGTGATCAGCTATTTCGCCGACGTGCCCGCGCCGACGCTCGGCTCCAGCATCCCGACATATGATCTGGCCTCGGTACAGGTGCTCAAAGGGCCGCAGGGCACCCTGTTCGGCCGCAACACCACTGGCGGCGCGATTCTCTATTACCCGACCATGCCGACCTACGATCTCGAAGGATATGTGCAGGCGACTTACGGCAGCTACAATGCGGTGATCGGCGAAGCGGCCATCAACCTGCCGATCGTTGACCAGAAGGTGGCGCTGCGCATTTCGGGCCAGTACCAGAAGCGCGATGGTTGGACGAAGAACATCGGCGTGGGCAAGGATGCCGACGATCTCAATTCGCGCGCGATCCGTGGCACGCTGCTGCTCGAACCCTTCGAAGGGCTGAAGAACACCACGATCGTCGATTACTATCGCAACCGGTCGACCGGCGGCGGCTCGGTTCTGGTCGATGTCTTCTCCGGCCCCAATGCGCTGACCGCCACGGGCACGCTGGCTGCGGCGCAGGCCCAGCTTGCCGCCCAGCGCGCGCGCGGCATCCGGGTTATCGACTCCGATGTCGATGCGTTTGAACGTGCCGAACGGTTCGGCGTCACCAACCGCACCGAAGTCACGCTTTCCGATGCGTTCCAGTTGGTCAACCTCTTCGGGTATCGTCGCACGAAGGTCGATTATTTCTCCAGCGTTGATGGCCTGCCTACGCTGATTTCCGATGGCACGGGCGCGATCCCCAGGGGGCTTCCGGTCATGGTCGTCGGCGGCCGCCAGACCTCCGACGTGGAACAGATCACCAACGAATTGCAGTTCAAGGGCACCGTGGCCGACGGCAAGCTGGACTGGCTGGTTGGCGGGTTCTACCTCAAGAGCAAGCCCAAGGGGCCGACCGGCACCTACATCCCGATCTTCATCCTGCCCGGCTTCACCAATGCGCCGTTCAACTACGGGTTCTTCACCGAAACCAGCAAGGCGGTGTTCGGCAACATTACCTACAAGCTGGATGGCATTGCCGATGGCCTGCGCTTCAACGCCGGGTTCCGTCATACCTGGGATGAAATCAGCGCCTGCGTCGGCGGCGGCACTTCGCCCAACCCGGTACTTAGCCCGGCGGATTGCAACAATGCCGTTCCCGCCATCGTCAACAGCAGCGTGAACCGCACCAAGTCCAAAGCCCCGACCTGGACCATCGGCCTTGACTGGCAGGCTTCGGATGAACTGTTCGTCTATGCCGTGACCCGTCGCGGCTATCGCGCCGGTGGCATCAACAGCCCGACGCTGGCCGGCCGCCTGCTGCCGTTCCAGTCGTTCAGCCCGGAAAAAGTCACCGATCTTGAGTTCGGCGTGCGTTCGGACTTCAAGGTAGGAAATGCTGAAGTAAGGCTCAACGCTTCGCCTTTCGTGGGCTGGTACAGCAACGTGCAGGTCCCGGTTTCCGGCCTGAACACGCAAGCCACCTGTAGCACCACGGCCCCCGGCGGCACCGACGCGCCGCGTTCGCCCGACGGCGATTGCAACGCGGCCAACGATCCGAGCGGCGGCACCTTGCTCGTCAATGCCGGTTCGACCAGGGTCAGCGGGATCGATCTTTCCGCGCGCATCGCACCGACCGCCACCCTGGCGTTCGAGTTCGGCGCGACGCTGCTTGATCTCAAGACCCGTTCGCTGACGGTGCCGACCGATTTGCAGCCCTATCTGCGCGTGCTGGAAGTGCCGTTCAACCTGGTCGCGCGCCAGACGCTGACCGCCGGTCTCCGCTGGACGCTGCCGGTTCCCGAAAGCATCGGCAAGACGGTGTTCAGCACCGATTTCTACCACTCCAGCAGCGTGCAGTCGTCGGACGCGGTCCTGCCCCCCTACGTGCTGGTCAACGCGCGCCTCGATATCGGCAACATTGCCGGAACCGGGGTGGACGCCAGCTTCTTCGTGCGCAACCTGTTCGACCGCGAATATCTCGCGTCGAGCAACGTCGGCTCGAACCTGCTTGGCGTGCAGAGCGGATTCTACGGGGCGCCGCGCACAGTGGGGGGCGAACTGCGCTATCGCTTCGGCAACTGATCGCAACGCGGTCCGGCATCGGAAGGGGAACGGGAATGGCTACGCAGACACTACCGCTTCCCACCGATGCCATGGACCGCAAGGTCTTCGACTGGCTGGGCGCGAACATCGGGCCGGTCACCGCGTTTGAACGGCAGCCGCGCTGGCGGCCGGGCTGGAACGTGGTGGTCGAACGCGATGGCGCGCCCTTGCCGCTGTATGTCCGCGGGCCGCGCGGGGATACCTATGTCTCGCCGGTGGACATGTTCCAGGAGGCGGAAATCCACCGCGTCTTCGAACGCCACGGCATTCCCGCGCCGCGCGTGCACGGGATGATTCCCGATCCGCTGTGCATCGTGATGGACATGCTGCCCGGCCGCATCAACAGCGGCGCGATCGCCGATAAAGCGGTTCGGGCAAAGGTGCGCGATCGCTTCATCGCCATCATGGCCGATGTGCACCGCCTGCCGGTGGAAGCTTTCGCCGCCGCCAACCTGCCGGTGCCGCGCACGCCGCGCGAGATCGCGCTCAACCTATATGCCCCGTCCGAAGCGATCTTCCGCGAAAGGATCGCCGGGCGACCCTGGCCGTTGATGGAGTTCGCCTGGGCCTGGCTCAACCGCAACATCCCGCAGGACCGCACGCGGGCGACCTTCGTCAACTATGACGGCGGGCAGTTCCTTTACGATGACCAGGGCGAGGTGACCGGCCTGATCGACTTCGAAGTATCCTCGCTCGGCGATCCGGCGGCAGAGCTTTCGGGCATGCGGCTGCGCGATTCCTCCGAGCCGCTGGGTAACCTGACCGCGCTGGTGGAGCGGTACGAGGCGCTGAGCGGGGACCGCATTCCGCGCAAGCTGATCGAGTTTCACACCGCCGGTTTTTGCGCGGTGAACGGCTTCCTGATGTGGCCGCTGATGTTCGACAGCGCGCCGGAACAGGACTATCTTGCCTATCTCAACTATTGCGTCGGCACGAGCCGCTGGATGATCCGGGCGATTGCCGATCACATCGGCGTGGCGCTGGTCGATCCGCCGGAGCCGACCGAACAGCAGCTGGGTTTTGCCCAGGGGTTCCGCCATCTTGTGCGCCATATCGAAGCCTTCCCCGGCGGCACCGCTGCCGAAGACTATGCGCGCGACGCCGCTGCGCACCATGCGTTCTACATGGGGCGGCTCAACGCCTATGGCCTGTCGGTGCGCGAAGCCGATCTGGCCGATGTTGAGCGGCTGACCGGTATCCGCCATGCTGACTGGGACAGTGCGCAGGCTGCGCTCTCGGCGTGGGTCGCAACCGCGGGCGCTGAAGCCGATGCTCTGCTGGTGCAGCATTTCCATAACTGGCTGCAGCGCCAGGCCTTTATCCTGCGCGGTTGCGGCCCGGCATCGTTCCTCCCCGCGCTCGACCTCCAGCCGATCCTCGATCGCTGAACGTGCGGCCCTGAACGGATAGGGGAACTGATCAGGGCGGGCTGGCTCAGGCTTGGTTGCCCAGCGCCGCCAGCACGAAGCCAATGCTGTTGGCCTGCCATGCCGCGGCATCCAAGCTGCGGCCTTCCTGCGTGCGCGATACCAGCAGAACCATCGGCGAATGGGCGAACCATGTCGTCACCAGGCTGAAGATGACCCAGAAGAGCCCGTCGGCATCGGCATCGGCGCGGAACGACCCGTCGGCGCGCCCGCGCTCCACTATCCGGCCGAGCACTTCGTCGATCAGTTTGCGTAGTACGGTGGCCAGCGGGCTTTTGCTGCCCACATGCACGAAGTTGTGCTGCGCTTCGTCGATAGTCATCTGCGCGATCTGCGGGCGTTCGACGAATTCGGCAAACATGTTGACCATGAACAGTTCCACAGCGTCGCGCGGCGGCATTGTATCATACTGGGTGCTGCCGATGAACACGATGGTTCGTTCGGCCGCTTCTTTCAGGATCACGCTATAGAGGTCCGATTTGCTGCCGAAATAATAATACAGCAGTTGTTTCGACACGCCGGCCCGGCGGCAGATGGAATCGACCGTGGTGCCATCGAAACCGTGGGTTGCGAACTCTTCCTTCGCAGCGTCGAGGATGTCGGCAATGGTCGTGGCGTTGGCGGCGCGGCGACCGCGCACGGCGGTGGTGGCTGAAGCGGGACAGTCCTGGCTTGTCGGCATCTCTCGACCTCTCCCCGGTCAGGTTGCACGCCCTGACCAAGCGTTGAATTATTGCCTTATGCGATAGCTGCCGGGCACCCTAAACACAATGGCAGCGAAGCGCCGGACTCGTCGCCCAGGCGATGATCCTGCCGGGCTGGCGGCACTTTGCCGGTGCCGGCGGGGTCCGTTGCCGGGCCAATGATCGCAAAAGCGGCCCTGCCTGAATTGCCGAAAACCGAAACACGGGAACGAGAGGAAAGCATGTTGTTTGGAAACCTGAATGATCGCGTGGCGATTGTCACCGGATCGGGCGCCAATATCGGGGAAGCCTGCGCCAGGGCGCTGGCCGGGGCCGGGGCGCATGTCGTGCTGGCCGATATCAACCTGGCCGCCGCGCAGGCCGTAGCCGACGATATCATCAAAAACGGCGGCAGCGCGATGGCGCATGTGCTTGATCTTGCCGAAGAAAGCAGCGTGATCGCGCTGGTCGCTGCGGTGATGGCCAAGTTCGGGCGGATCGACATTCTGCACAACAACGCCGCCGATACCCGCCCCGATTTCATGGCCAAGGACCATTCGATTCCCGACATGACGGTCGAGGTGTGGGACCGCACCTTTGCCATCAACACGCGCGGGCCGATGCTGATGATCAAGCATGTTGCCCCGCACATGATCGCCGGAGGCGGCGGATCGATCATCAACACGGGGTCGGGTTCGGCCATTCTGGGCGATGTGTTCCACCCGGCCTATTCCACATCCAAGGGCGCGCTGCACACGCTGACACGCAATGTCGCGGCGCAGCTTGGCCGTCACAACATCCGCTGCAACGCGGTGTTGCCGGGCCTTGTGCTGAGCAAGGGCGCGCGCGAGATCATGACCGCCGGCGAGATCGACTTCATCCAGCGTCATGTGATGCTGCCACGACAGAGCAAGCCCGAAGACATCGCCGGGCCGGTGCTGTTCCTGGCATCGGATGCGGGCAGCTTCGTCACTGCGCAGGTGTTCAGCGCCGACGGCGGGATCGTCCATCATGCGCCCTATTTTGCCGATGTCATGGCCGCGGCCGGGAACTGATCCACAGGAGACGCAGATGGCTTCCTATGTCCTGAGCATGATGAACAAGCACGATCTCGAAAAGTATGGCGAGTACATGGCGCAAGGCTTCGTTTCGCTGGAAGGTTTGCCGTTCGAGGTGATCCTGGGTGAAAACATGGACACGCTGGAAGGTGCGCCTCCGGGCACCAGCGTGGTGCTGATGAAGTTCCCGGACAATGCCACCGCGATGCAGTGGTACAAGTCCGATGCCTATCAGAAGGCGATCCCGATCCGCCACCAGGCGGCCGAGACGATCTTCGCCGTGCACTTCACCGACGACAACTGATTGCAAGCAACGATGGCGCCGTGGCGGCCGGTTGCGCGCCACGGCGGAGGGGATAATGATGAGCAAATATGCAAACATGTTCAGCCCGATCAAGCTCGGTCGGCTGGAAATCAAGAATCGCGTGTTCATGTCGCCGCACGGCATGGTCGGGCTGGGGATCGGCACCGACAAGCAGGTCGGCTATTTCGAGGCGCGCGCCAAGGGCGGCGCCGGAATGATGGTGATCGCCAGTTGCCAGGTGGTGCCCGCGCCGCTGGTCCCGCCCGGCTGGTTTATCGAAGCCTATAACCCCGAACATATCCCCGCGATCCGCCGCATCGTCGATGCCGCGCACAAGCATGGCGCGAAGATCGCGGTGCAGGGCGTTTGGATGATGGCCGATCCGGCCACCGCGCAGCCTTCGGGGATAGCCCCGCACACTGTGCTCTCCGACAGCCAGCCCCGGTCGATGACCACGGCCGAGGTCGAAGAGCTGATCGAGGCGCACGCGGTTGCCGCGCTGCACGCGCAGGAAGCGGGCGCCGATGGCTTCGAGTTCCCGATCAGCGGCGGCGCCGGGCTTGGCTCGTTTACGTCCGAGTTCTACAACCAGCGCACCGACAAGTATGGCGGCAGCCTGGAAAACCGTATGCGCGCGATTGTCGAGATCGTCGAGGCGATCCGGCGGCGGGTGAGTCCCGATTTCGCCATCGGCATTGCCGTCAACGCCGATGAATCGACGCTGGGCGCGGCGGGCATCGACGATGGCGTGGCGCAGTGCAAGATCCTTGAAGCCACCGGAATGGTCGATTGGCTGCGCATCACAGCGCGCGGGCAGAAGCCGCAGATGACGCAGTACCATTATCCTTCGTCCTACCTCGAACAGGAAGGCACCCACCTTGACGCCGCAGCGGCGGTGAAGAAGGCGGTCAAGCTCCCGGTGGTCAGCGGCGGGCGCATCATGACCCCGGCCTTTGCCGACCAGGCGATTGCCGACGGGCGGTGCGACATGGTGTTCGTCGCCCGTTCGGTGATCGCCGATCCCGAATGGCCCAACAAGTGCCGCGATGACCGGCTGACCGAAATCCGCGCCTGCATCGGCGACCTTGAAGGCTGCTTCCTGCGTTCGTGCTTTGGCCAGGCGGTGGGCTGCACGGTCAACCCAGACATCGGGTACGAATACCTTGGCGATGTGGAACCGGCGGCACAGCCCCGCCACGTTGTCATCGCCGGCGCCGGTCCAGCGGGGCTGCAGGCCGCGCTTGTCGCGGCGCAGCGTGGCCACAAGGTCACCGTGCTGGAAAAGTCCGACCAGATCGGCGGTCATGTTACGCTGCAGGCCATGCTGCCCGGTCTTTCCGACCGCGCCGATATTGTTCGCTGGCTCAAGCTGCAACTCGACAAGCTGGGCGTGGAGGTCCGTCTCAACACCGAAGCGACGGCGCAGAGCGTTGCGGCGCTGGCCCCCGATGCGGTGTTGGTGGCGACAGGTGCGCGCTATTCCAAGACCGGCGCCAGCAAGAACCAGCTCACCGGCGTCAAGGGCGCGCAGTGGGAGCATGTGTTCACGCCCGAAGAAGTGATGCTGGAACACGCCCGGCTGGGCAAGCGCATCGTCGTTTATGACAACACCTCTTATGAAGTGGGTCCGGGAATTGCGGAATACCTTGCCAGTAAGGGCAAGGAGGTCGTGTTCGTGACGATGGACGCCGCGATGGCCATGTCGGTGACCGAGCTGGGCCTTAACAAGGTGATCGCCAAGCGGGTGATCCCCAAGGTCACCTTTCTGCCATCCACCGAAATCCGCGAGATCACTCCGGCCGACGTGCGCGTGCGCAACGTCTTCACCGGCGAGGAAACGGTGCTCGACGCCATCGACAGCACGGTGCTCGTCACCTCGAAACCGCCGCAGGAAGCGCTTTACCACGCGCTGCTGGGCAGTGGCATCGACGTGCGCATCATCGGGGATGCCCGCGAAGCGCGCTGGAGCGTTTTTGCCACCGACGAAGCGATCAAGGATGGACGCCGCGCCGCGCTGGCGCTCTAATTCAACCCGGCCCTGCCCGGATTGGTCCGGGCAGGGGCAAGCGGTCCGACGGGGCTGCGGGGGAGCGTTTCGATGATCAAGCAGATTTTCCTGATGAAGCGCCGCGCCGGCATGACCCCGGCGGAGTTCCGCGATTACTATGAAAACCGGCACGCGCCGTTCATGCTCTCGCTGTCGGGCAGGCCGGCGGTTTACCGGCGCAATTACGTGACAGGCCCGGACGAGCGCGACTATGATGTCGTGACCGAGATCGTCTATGCCACGCAGGCCGATTTCGCGGCGGCGCAGGCGGCGATGGCCGACCCTGAAAACGCCCGCCGCATGGCCGAAGACCAGGCCCGCTTCCTTGAACCGGGCAGCGTTCGGGCCTTTACTGTGGACTGCGTCGAAGACGCCTGAATCCGTGGGCCGCGCGCCCTTGCGGATACCGTATCCGCCCGTCCAAAGATAGGTGCGACCGGGGGGTGCGCCGGACACGGCCCATCCTAATCTCTATCGATACGTGTACCCACATTGGCAGGGCGATTTGCATGGAAGCCTATATCTACGATCATGTCCGTACCCCTCGCGGCAAGGGCCGCCCGGATGGTGCGCTGCATGAAGTCACTTCGGTCCAGATGGCCACGCAGCTTCTCGAAGCGATCCGTGACCGCAACAATCTCGACACGTCGCTGCTTGACGATGTGATCCTTGGCATGGCCCAGCCGGTGGGTGAACAGGGCGGCGTGCTGGCGCGTGCGGCGGTGCTGCAGGCGGGCTATGCCCAGACCGTGGCCGGTCAGCAGATCCACCGCTTCTGCGCGTCGGGTCTCGATGCGGTGAGCCTGATCGCGGCGCAGGTCCATTCGGGGATGATCCAGGCCGGGATCGGCGGCGGCGTCGAATCGATGAGCCGCACGGTGATGGGGTATGATTCCGGCGCGTGGACTTCGGACCCCGCCGTCGCATACCACAACCACTATGCCCCGCAGGGTATCGGTGCCGATATCATCGCCACACTCGACGGGTTCAGCCGCGAAGACGTCGACCGTTTTGCCGTGGAAAGCCAGCGCAAGGCTGCCAATGCCTGGGAAAACGGCTATTTCAAGAAGTCGATCGTCCCGATCAGGGACGTGCTCGGCGAAGTGTTGCTCGACCATGACGAACATATGCGTCCGGGCACCACGGTGGAAAGCCTCGCCAAGCTCAAGCCTGCCTTCGAAGGATTCGGCAAGGGCGGGTTCGAAGCGGTGGCCAAGGCAAAGTATCCGCAGATCGAACAGCTCGATTATGTCCACCACGGCGGCAACAGTTCAGGCATCGTCGACGGCGCGGGCATCGTGCTGGTCGGCTCTAAGGCGTTCGGCGAACGCGCCGGGCTGAAGCCGCGAGGCCGTATGCGCGCCTATGCCAATATCGGCTCCGAACCCACGATCATGCTGACCGCGCCTGCCGCCTGTTCGGACAAGGCGCTGAAGAATGCCGGGATGGAACGCAAGGATATCGACCTGTGGGAGCTGAACGAAGCCTTCGCCAGCGTCGTCATGCGCTTCCAGAACGTGATGGACATCCCTGACGACAAGATCAACGTGAACGGTGGCGCGATCGCGATGGGTCACCCGCTGGGGGCGACCGGGGCGATGATCCTGGGCACCGTGCTGGATGAGCTGGAGCGGCGCGACAAGGAAACCGGGCTGATCACGCTTTGCGCCGCCAACGGTCTTGGCACCGCTGCGATCATCGAACGCGTCTGACGCGCACCAAACGTCTTTTGAAGCGGATGTTCCATGCAGAATCTCAAACTCGAAACCAACGCTGACGGCTTTGCCCTCCTGACCCTGGATGCCGCCGGGCAGTCCATGAACGTCGTGAACGACGCCTTCCTAGCCGACATGGAAGCCGTCACCGCGCAGATCGCCGCGGACGACAGCATCAAGGGCGTGATCCTGACGTCTGGCAAGCCCGCCTTCATGGCTGGCGCCGATCTGACCCAACTGGTGCAGAGCTTCGGCAAGCTGACGCCAAAGGAAGCCTTCGGGTTTTCGCAGCGCGCCACGGCGATGCACCGCGGCATAGAAAAATCCGGCAAGCCTTGGGTCGCGGCGATCAACGGGCTGGCGCTGGGCGGCGGATTCGAACTGGCGCTGGCGTGCCATCACCGCGTGCTGGTCGACAACCCCAAGGCGCTGGTCGGCCTGCCGGAAGTCAATGTCGGGCTGCTGCCGGGTTCGGGCGGCACGGTTCGCCTGGGCATTCTGATCGGGTTCAAGAAGGCGCTGGACCTGCTGCTGACTGGCCGCACGGTTGCCCCGGCAGAAGCGCTCAAGCTGGGTATCGTCGATGAAGTCGTGCCCGCCGAAAAGCTGATCGACGCTTCGCGTGCGTGGCTCGCCGCCGGGCCGGACCCGGTGCGTCCGTGGGACGTGAAGGGCTGGGTGCCGCCGCAGAAGAAGGGCCTGACCGTACCCGAAGATTCGGCGGCCTACATGATGATGACCGGGGCCATCGCGCAGAAGGGCTATAACACGCCCGCTCCGCAGGCGATTCTGTCGTGCGTGTTCGAAGGGCTGCAACTGCCGTTCGACAAGGCGCTGGCCGTGGAGAGCAAGTACTTTGCAAAGCTGCTGACCGATCCTGTCGCGCGCAACATCATCCGCACCACATTCATTTCCAAGCTGGCCGCCGAAAAGGGCGCGCGCCGCCCCGCCGGCGTGCCCAAGTCCGAAGTGAGGAAGCTGGGCGTGCTGGGCGCGGGCATGATGGGGGCAGGGATCGCCTTTGTTTCGGCGACCGCCGGGATCGAGGTCGTGTTGCTCGACCGCGATGTGCCGACCGCGGAAAAGGGCAAGGCCTATACCGCCAAGGTGCAGGGCAAGCTGATCGAAAAGGGCAAGCTGAGCCAGGACAAGGCCGACGCCGTGCTCGCGCGGATCACCCCGACCGACGATTACGCGCTGCTCGAAGGCTGCGACATGATCGTCGAGGCGGTGTTCGAGGATATGGGCATAAAGGCCGAAACCACGCGCAAGGCCGAAGCGGTGATCCCCGCCAGCGCGGTCTATGCGTCGAACACCTCGTCGCTGCCGATTTCGGAGCTGGCCAAGGCTTCGCAGCGCCCCGACCAGTTCATCGGCATCCACTTCTTCTCACCCGTCGATCGCATGGGTCTGGTCGAAGTGATCGTAGGCAAGCAGACCTCGAAGGAAACGCTGGCCAGGGCGCTCGATTTCATCGCGCAACTGCGCAAGACGCCGATCGTGGTCAACGATTCGCGCGGTTTCTACACCAGCCGCGTGTTCCGCATGTTCATCTTCGAAGGCGTGGCGATGCTCGAAGACGGTGTCGAACCGGCGCGGATTGAAAACGCGGCCAAGGCCGCCGGTTTCCCGATCGGACCACTGGCGCTGCTCGATGAAGTAACCATGGAACTGCCGGTCAAGATCATCGACGAAGCGGCGCGCGATGCGGCGATGACGGTCAACAAGTACACGATCGAACGCGGCATGCCGGTGCTGCAGCGGATGATCGCGCTGGGCCGCGGCAGCCGCAAGGCAGGCGGTGGCTTCTACGAATACCCGGCGACGGGCGGAAAGCGCCTGTGGCCGGGTCTGGCGCAGGAGTTCCCGCCAGCGGCCGAACAGCCCGATCTTGAAGAACTGAAGAAGCGGTTCCTCTATTCGCAGGCCAACGAAACAGCGCAGACGCTGGAAGAAGGCGTTCTGGAAACGCCCGAAGACGCCGATCTGGGCGCGATCTATGGCTGGGGCTTCCCGGCCTGGACCGGCGGCACGCTGAGCTACATCGACACGGTCGGCATCGCCACGTTCGTGGCCGAAGCGGATCGTCTGGCCAAGCTCTATGGTTCGCGCTTTGCCCCTTCGGCATGGTTGCGCGCCAAGGCGGAAAAGGGTGAAGGCTTTTATCCGGCGGCCACCGCGGCCGCGGCCCCTGCCGCCAAGGAGCTTGCATAGCCATGAAGCGCGTCATCTTCGAACCAGAGCACGAACAGTTCCGCGACAGCGTTGCCAGGTTCATGCAGGCGGAAGTCGCGCCATACGCCGAAAAGTGGCGCGAGGAAGGCATGGTCCCGCGCGAACTCTACCTGAAGGCGGGCGCGCAGGGCCTGCTGTGCACATGGGCCGATGAAAAGTACGGCGGGGCGGGGATCGACGATTTCCGCTTCGAACAGATCATCATCGAAGAGAATATGCGCCACGGCGACATTGGCTTCTACATCAACCTGCACAACGATCTCGTCGCGCCCTATTTCGACAAGCTGGGTACCGAGGAACAGAAGGATCGCTGGATGCCCGGCATCGTTTCGGGCGAAAAGATCCTGGCCGTGGCGATGACCGAGCCTTCGACCGGGTCGGACCTTGCGGGCATGAAGACCCGCGCCGAGGACAAGGGCGATCACTGGCTGCTGAACGGCGCCAAGACGTATATCTCGAACGGCATCCTTTCGGATCTGGTCGTGGTGGCCGCGCGCACCGATCCGACCAGCCGCCACGGCCTCAGCCTGCTGGTGGTCGAGCGCGGGATGGAAGGTTTCGAACGCGGGCGCAAGCTGGCCAAGATGGGCCTGCATGCGCAGGATACCGCCGAACTGTTCTTCAACGACGTGAAGGTGCCCAAGGAAAACATGCTGGGGGATCCCGGCCAGGGCTTCCGCTATCTGGCGCGTTTCCTCGCTCAGGAACGCCTGGTCGCGGCGATCGGCTTCATGGCCACTGCGCAGACCGCGTTCGACATCACTCTTGATTACGTCAAGGAACGCAAGGCGTTCGGCAAGCCGATCGGCGCGTTCCAGAACACCCGGTTCAAGATGGCTTCGATGCGCACCGAACTAGACGCGGCGCAGACCTATGTCGACCAGCTCGTGCTGCTGCTCAACGCGGGCGAGCTTTCGGCCGAGGACGCATCGGGCGCAAAGCTGCTTGCCTCCGAACTGGAGGGTCGGGTGATGGACGAATGCGTGCAGTTGCATGGCGGCGCCGGATACATGGAAGAATACCGGATCAGCCGGATGTACACCGATGCGCGCATCAGCCGTATCTTTGCCGGTACGTCGGAAATCATGCGCGAAATCATCGGGCGCGGGCTGGGGCTGGACGAGCGCAAGCTTTCCTGAAGCCATGACCACGCGCCACCTGGTCGATCCCGAACTGCTGGCCTTGGTCGATGCCATGCCGCCGATGGTGCTTTCAGACGAAAGCCTGCCGGTGATCCGCGCCGCCTTGCCCGCCATGGTGAAGGCGGCGCCGCTGCCAGATATCCCAGTCGCCATCAGCGATGTGCAGGTTCCGGCAGACGGCGGCGCGCGCACCGTGCGCTGCATGATGTTGCGCCCCGCCGCGCTCGCCGCCAATGCCCCGGCGATCCTGCACATGCACGGCGGCGGCAATGTTGTCGGCATGCCGGAAATGAACACCGGCCAGCTTATGCAGTGGGCCGATGCGCTGGGCTGCCTGATCCTTTCGGTCGATTACCGCCTGGCCCCGGAAACCCGGTTTCCCGGCGCGATAGAGGATTGCTATGCGGCATTGGGCTGGATTCATGCACATGCCGGTGCGCTGGGGGTTGACCGCGCCCGCATCGCGGTGAGCGGGGAAAGCGCGGGCGGCGCACTGGCCGCCGGGCTGGCGCTGCTGGCGCGCGACCGTGGCGAATATGCGATCTGCTTTCAGCATCTCGAACAGCCCCGGCTGGATGACCGCACCAGCACGGAAGCAGCGCCCAACCCGTTTACCGGCGAGTTCGTGTGGACGCGGGAAAGCAGCCGCTATTGCTGGATTGCCCAACTGGGCAAGGAGCCGGGCGGCGCGGACACATCGCCTTATGCCGCGCCTGCACGGGCGAGCGATCTTGCCGGGCTGCCGCGCACGTTCATCAGTGTCGGCGCGCTAGACTTGTTCGTGGACGAATGTCTCGACTATGCGGGCCGCCTGATCCGCGCTGGCGTGCCGACCGAACTGCATGTCTATCCCGGCTGCATGCACGGCTTTGGCATGGCGCGCGATAGCGGGCCGGCGCGGCGCGCACAGGCGGATAATATTGCCGCATTGCGCATGGCCTTTGCCCTGCCCGCCGTGCCATAAAGGCGCGACCGCAAAAAGCGCAAAACCGCGGCATTGCCACTGTGGAGAGGAATTTCATGAACACGCGACACCTTGTCGATCCGGCTCTGTTGCCAGCGCTCGATGCCTTTCCAGCGCTCGCCGCGACGCACGAAACGCTGCCTGCCGTGCGCGCGGCGATGGACGGGATCACCCGCTCGCTTGCCGCCGCGCCCGTGCCGGTGGCTCCGCAGGAAGTCCGCATCCCCGCGCCCGAAGGGCACGAAGTGCGCGCGCTGTTGCTGCGCCCGGCCGATGATGCCGGCCCGCTGCCTGCGGTGCTGCACATCCACGGCGGCGCCTACATCATCGGCACCCCGGAAATGAGCGTGCCGGAACTGTCCGAAACCGCCCGCCAGCTTGGCGTGGCGATCCTCAGCGTGGACTATCGGCTTGCGCCGGAGCACCCTTTTCCCGCCGGGATCGAGGATTGCTACACCGCGCTGGGCTGGCTGCACGCCAATGCGGCGGCGCTGGGGGTGGACCCGGTGCGGATCGCGGTGATGGGCGAAAGCGCGGGCGGCGGGCTGGCCGCGGCGCTGGCGCTGATGGCGCGCGATCGCGGTGAATATCCGCTGGCGTTCCAGTTGCTCGACGCTCCGATGATGGACGACCGCACCTGCATCCGGCCGCGCAACCCGGCGACCGGCGAGTTCATTTTCGGCCCGGACGATAACCGCTTTGGCTGGAGCTGCCTGCTGGGCGGCGAACCGGGGCAGGGCGATGTTTCGCCTTATGCCGCCGCTGCCCGCGCGACGCGGCTTGAAGGTTTGCCGCCTGCGCTGATCGCGGTGGGCGCGCTTGATCTGTTTTTGGATGAAAACGTGGATTATGCGATGCGTCTGATTGCGGCCGGGGTGGCGGTGGAACTGCATGTCTATCCGGGCTGCCCGCATGGTTACGTGATTGCCGCCGACGCCCCGGTTTCGCAGCGGGCGCTGCGTGACAAGCGCGAGGCGCTGCGTCGCGCGCTGGCGCGCTGACGCCGGCGCTCGATACAGAGCGCCTGTTGCGCTAAACGGCGCCTGTTGCGCACGATCCGCGCGTTTATACGCTCGGCCGGGTTCGACCAGCCAATCCTGCACGGCCTGTCCACGTCGGGGCTGGTCACGCGGGCGCTGGTGATCGACAGTGGGCAGGCCAGCGTCGACAGCTTTGCCGGACCGAACGCGGGCCAGGGCTGACGTCTGGCGGCGCGAACCCTGCCCCTTGGCAGGTTATGGAACGCGCGCAAGGCCGTCAGATGCGGCAAAAGACGCCGCAGGTGCGCTCGCGCCGCGTCCCGCCGTGATCGGCCATGCGCACCAAGAGGCAAAGGGGAGTTTGCAAGCGATGGTCGATAGCCCGAACGAGACAGCCGAGACGCGTTACGGCATCTGCAAGGTGTGCTGGGCCGGTTGCCCGGTGGAAGTGACTGTCGAAGACGGCCGCGCGACCAAGGTCGTGGGCGACCGCCAGTCCCCGATCTATGGCGGCTATACCTGCCCCAAGGGCCGCGCCATGCCCGAAGCGCATTACTCCCCGACGCGGGTGTTGCGCCCGCGTAAGCGCATGCCCGATGGCAGCTATATCGAAATCCCGATGGCGCAGGCGATCGAGGAGATTGCACAGCGGCTTGAAGCGATCATGGAAAAGCATGGTCCCGAAACGATCGCGGTCTACCCCGGCAACGGTAACCTGACCAACCCGATCAACCCGGTGATCGGGGCGATGTTCATCATGGCGATGGGCACCTATCCCGACCGGTTCTTTTCGGTCCAGACCATCGACCAGGCGGGCAAGGTGATCGCCCAGGCGCTGCATGGCCGATGGATGGCCGGTCCGCAGCCGTTTTCCACGGCCAAGACGTGGATCATGGTCGGCACCAACCCGGTCATTTCCAAGCAGGGGGTCATGGTTAATCCGGGCCAGACGCTGAAACAGGCGGTCAAGGGCGGGATGAAGCTGATCGTGATCGATCCGCGCGCGACCGAATCCACCGCGCACGCCTTTCTGCATATCGCCCCGCAGCCGGGGCAGGACGCCAGCATCCTGGCCGGGATCCTGCGCGTGATCCTGACCGAAAAACTTTACGATGCGCAGTTCGTTGCGGACAACGCCATCGGCATCGAAACGCTCATGGCCGCAGTGGCGCCGTTCACGCCCGAACACGTTGCGTCCGTTGCGGGGATTGCCGCCGAAGACGTGGTGTTGGCGGCCCGGACCTTTGCCGAAGCGGAAAGCGGGTGCGTGGTGACGGCCACCGGCGCCCATTTCCCGCTGCACGGCACACTGTGCGAATACCTCGCCCTGAGCCTGAATACGGTCTGCGGCCGCTGGGTGCGGGCAGGGCAACCCCATGCTCAACCGCACGTTCTTTTGCCCGACGTGCCGATCCATGCCCAGCCCTATGCGCCTTACCAGCCGTGGGATCATTCGCGGCCCAGCCGGATCAACGCCTTGCCGCAGACCGTAGTCGGCGCGCCCACCGGCACCCTGCCCGACGAAATCCTCACCCCCGGCCCCGGCCAGGTGCGCGCGCTGATCTGTTCGGGCAGCAACCCGGCGGTGTCCCTGCCCGATCAGAACCGCGCCGGGCGCGCGCTGTCCTCGCTCGACCTGCTTGTGGCGATCGACGTGGAAATGTCGAATACGGCCCGCATGGCCGATTACGTGATCCCCGATCGCATGGCGCTGGAAACCCCGGCCTGTTCGCAGTTTTCCGAATCGATGAAGTACTACGGAATCTGGACCGGCGGCTATGAAATGCCCTACGCGCACTATGCTGCGCCGGTAGTGGCCCCGCCCGCCGGGTCGGACACCATCGAAAGTTGGGAATTCTTCTACGAACTGGCCCGGCGGCTGGGCAAGCAGATCGTGTATTACGGCAATGCCGCCGGAACCGGCCAGCACTGGGACAAGCCGCCGGTGCCCTTCACGTTGCCGCTCGACCGTCGCCCGACGACGGAGGAAATGTTCGAGGCGATGTGTGCCGGCTCGCGCGTACCGCTTGAAGAGGTCAAGCAATACATCCACGGCAAGGTCTACGATGAACTGGACATCACCGTGCTGCCGCGTGCGGCCGATTGCGACGCGATGTTGCAACTGGGCGACCCGACGATGATGGCTGAACTGGCCGCGGTGTTCGAACGGCGGGGCGATACCGCCAACCCCAGCGCCGATTTCCCGCTGATGCTGATCCCGCGCCGGGCGAACGACATGATGAACTCGATCGGGCGGACCAATCCCAAACTGGCGGCGCGGCGATCGCACAACCCGGCCTATCTCAACCCCGCCGATCTCGATCGCTTCGGGCTGGCGTCGGGCGATGTCATTTCCATCCGCTCGGAACATGGCGAGATCAAGGGCGTGGTCGAGGCCGAGCCGCGGCTGCGGCCCGGTACGCTGTCGATGTCCCACTGCTTTGGGACCAACCCGGACGAGGCGGACGATCCGCTGGGGCAGGGCGGCTGCACCTCGCGCCTGATGGACGCCAACGCCGCGTTCGATCCGGTGTTTGGCCAGCCGCGCATGGGGGCGATCCCGGTGCGGATCGAAGCTGTCGCCGTCGCGGCTACCTGACCCGGCCAGGCTTTGCCTCACGATAGGCTGACTCACGACAGCCCGACTCACGATAGGTGCTGCGGCGCAGCAAACGTCGGAACGGCGCTCGCCGCCGATTTATGCGGGTGCGGGCGCTGTACCAATCTGCGGAAAACAACCCGCCTTTTTTGCGCATACCTATCGCGCGATAGGAAAAGACCGTTGCGTTACGCTCCGGTTTGGTCAATGACAGCATCCGAAGTCGGCCAGCAGAGTCGGTTTGACAGGAGAGTGCAGCATCATGGGTCTAGTCCCCACGACAATCATCCCGCCGCGCGCAACCCCGCTGATCGTGCCGCGCAAGGCGTTTCTGAACATGATCGAGCCGATTTCGCGCGCGCGCCTGGCGACATTCTGCGCGCCCGCCGGCAGCGGCAAGACCACCGCGGCGCTCCACTGCCACAACTACATGAAGGAACAGGGCCGCCCGGCGCTGTGGCTTTCGGTGCGAGCCGGCATCCGCGATTTTCCATCGTTCTTCGGCGCGCTAAAGGCGGCCGGGCTGGCGGTGGGGATGGAATGGGACCACCTCGACCGCAACGGCGCGGAGGAAGACTGGCTGGCCGCGTTGGCGCAGGTCCATGAAAAGCCGCCGGTTCTGGTCATCGACGATGCTCACCTGCTGCCCATGCCGGTGCTCGATTTCGTCAGCCAGGCTATGTCCAGCGCCCGCGATGCCATGACCGTCATTCTCATTTCGCGCGGAGCTTTGCCGATCCCGGTGGCGCGGGCGCGTTCGCTGGGCTTTCTGGTAGAAGTCGGCGCAGCGGAACTGGCGTTCGACGATGAGGAGGCGCGCGAGCTTATCACCCGCGTGGCCGGCGTCCCGGTCGATGCCGAAATCATGCAGCAGATCATCCGCGATGCCCATGGCTGGGCGTCGGGCCTGGTCATCGGTGGCGAGTTGTACCGCCGCGAATCCGCCCGCGGCATGACCTGGAAGCCGCTGTCTGACAACCTGCGGCGCGAGTTTACCGGTTACTTCTCGGAAGAAGTGCTTGAACTGCAGACGCCGGAAATGCGCGATTTCCTGATCAACATCTGCATTCTGGACGAACTCACCGGGCCTTCGTGCGCCGCGGTGACGGGCGATGACAACGCCCGCGCCACGCTGGACGATGCCTATCGCGCCGGACTGTTCATCGACGCGATCGACGAAGAGCGCAGCCGCTATGCCTTCCACCCGCTGTTCCGCGCCATGGCGCTGGGCCGCCTGCATGAACGCGCCTTTGCCCGCGCCGCCGAACTCCACCGCCGGGCCAGCCGCTTCTTTGCCGAACAGGGCGATCTGATCAAGGCGCTGGAACATGCCTCGGCGAGCGGGGATCAGGAGTTTCTGGCCGACCAGCTCGATCTCATGGCCAACGACCTGACAACCGCCGGGCACCTCAACCGGCTTGATCAGATCGCCTCCCAGCTACCCTGGGCGGTCAGCTCGACCCGTCCCATGCTCGTGCTGGCTATGGCCTGGCGGCGTATCCGGCGCTTGTCCTTTGCCGCCGCAGTGCGCCTGATCGACACGGCCATTGCGTTGCGCGACAAGCTGGTGGCCGAAGGCAGGCTGGACGCCCATGCGGCGGCAACACTCGATTTCCATATCCGGCACCGCAAGATCATGCTGGCCGCCGCGCAGGATGATCTGGGGCAGGTCGAACGCGATGCCGAGCAGCTGATTGCCGAAATCGGCGATGACGAAGCCTATCTGAGCTGTACGCTGCTGGCGCAGGTGATTGCTGCGCGGCGCGAGTTCTACCATTTCCACGATACGCTCAAGCTCGAAGCCGAAGTGCGCCGCGCGCTCGACCGGCCGGGGTCGGAGTTCGCTTCGATCGCGCTCAAATGTTCGATCGTGCCCACGCTGTTCGTGCAGGGCAAATCCGCTATTGCCTGCCGTTTCAGCGAAGAGGCGCTCGAAGCGGCTGGCGCGCGCGATGCGGAAATCCCCGGTCTCGCCGCGTTGCCGGCGCTGCCCTATGCGGAAATGCTCTACGAAATCGGCGAAGTGGACCGTGCGGGCGATCTGGTCGAACGGTATCTGCCCGGCATCCGCCAGTGGGGGCTGGTCGATCAGTTCGCGTCCGGCTTTCTGGTGCGCGCGCGGTTGGCTTTTGCGCGGGGCGACAGCGTTGGCGCACTGGCCGGGCTGGATGAAGCGCATCTGGTCGCCATCGAATGCGGTCTGGACCGGCTGCGCGCCCATGTCGTGGCCGAACAGGTCCGCATTCTGGTCAAGTCGGGCCAGATCGACGAGGCCGAAGCCGCCTTGCGCGCGGTCGGGCAGAATCTGGACGAAGAACCGGTGCCCACGCTAAACCCGTCGCGGCGGCGCGAATGTCTGGCCATCGCGTGGATCCGCATCGAGATGCAGCGCCACCGTCTGGTTCGCGCCGCCAAGGTGGCAACGCGCTGGCTGGAGTTCGTGCGCCGCAGCGGCGCGGCGCGTTCGGCGGTGGAGTTCGAGCTGCTGCTGGCGGAAATCTTCGTGTTGCAGGGCAACCGTTCGAAGGCCCGCCGCGCGGTGCGCTCGGCGGTGGAACAGGCCGAACCGGCGGGCTGGGTGCGCGTGTTCCTCGACGAAGGCGAGATCATCACTGCCCTGCTGAGCGAAGCCTATGCCAACGGCCCCGCGCTCGATACGCGGGCCGACCGTTTTGCCGCCATGCTGGTTTCGCTGGTGGACAATGGCCCGGCCATCGAATCCGAAGATGGCGAGGGCGCGATCGGGTTGACTGGACGACTCGCCAGCCGCGAGGTGGACATCCTCATCATGGTCAGCGGCGGCCTGCGCAACCGCGAGATCGGCGAACGGCTGGGCCTGACCGAAGGCACGGTCAAATGGTACATGCAGCAGATCTACGACAAGCTGGGCGTGCGGCGTCGTCCGCAGGCGGTCCTGCGCGCCCGCCAGTTCGGCATCCTGACGTGAGATAGGCGCACAAGTCTGACGAACAGCGTTTGACGCACCGGTCCGGCGAAGGGCATTGCGCCTTTTGCATTTACACGAGGAAGACATGGCAAAAGGCAAGGTCATCATCAGTTGCGCCATCACCGGCGCGATCCACACCCCTTCGATGTCGGAATACCTGCCCGTCACCGCCGAGGAAATCGCAGAATCGGCTATCGGCGCGGCAGAGGCGGGCGCGGCGATCATCCACCTGCACGCGCGCAACCCGGTTGACGGGCGGCCAGACCAAAACCCCGACCTGTTCGAACCTTTCCTGAAGGTCATCAAACAGCGTTCCGACGCCGTGCTCAACCTGACCACTGGCGGGCACCCGTCGATGGCGGTGGACGAACGCATCCGCCCGGCCACGCGCTTCGCGCCCGAAGTGGCATCGCTCAACATGGGCACGATGGGCTTTGGCCTGTTCCCGATGCTCGACCGGTTCAAGACCTTCAAGCACGATTGGGAAGCCCCTGCGCTCGAAGCCTCGCGCGATCTGGTGTTCAAGAACACCTTTGCCGATATCGAACGCCTGCTCGGCATCCTGACGCCGTTGGGCACCCGGTTCGAGTTCGAATGCTATGACACCAGCCACCTCTACAACCTCAAGCACTTCCTCGACCGCGGGCTGGTCAAGGCGCCGCTGTTCATCCAGACCTGCTTCGGCATCCTGGGCGGCATCGGCAGCCATCCGGACGATGTGATGCACATGAAGCGCACGGCTGACCGGCTGTTCGGCGATCAGTATGAATGGTCGGTACTGGGCGCGGGCGCGCGGCAGATGAGCATTGTCGCCATGGCGGCGTCGATGGGCGGCAACGTGCGCGTCGGGCTGGAAGATTCGCTGTGGGCGGGCAAGGGCCGGCTGGCCCGGACCAACGCCGAACAGGTCACGCTGGCGCGCCAGATCGTTGAAGGCATGGGGCTGGAAATCGCTACTCCCGATGAAGCGCGCGAGATCCTCGATCTCAAGGGCGCGGACCGGACCAACATCTGATGGCGGCTGCTACCGGGCCGCTTGCCGGCATCCGCATTGTCGAGATCGACGCCATCGGCCCGGTGCCGCTTGCAGCCATGCTGCTGGCGGACATGGGCGCGGAAATCGTCCGCGTCGCCCGCCCGCCCAGTGCGGGCGCGGGGGCGTGGGACGACGTGGGCGGCGATATCCTGCACCGCAGCCGCGCCGTCACCTATCTGAACCTGAAGGACGATACCGACCGCGAACGGTTGCTGGCCCTGATCGAAAGGGCTGACGCGCTGATCGAAGGCTATCGCCCCGGCGTGATGGAACGGCTTGGGCTGGGACCGGATGCCTGCCTGGCGCGCAACCCTGCGCTGGTCTTCGGCCGGATGACCGGGTGGGGCCAAACCGGGCCTCTGGCGCTGACCGCCGGGCATGACATCAACTACCTTTCGATCACCGGCGCCCTGCACGCCATGGGCGATGGCGCCACGCCGCCGCCGGTGCCGCTCAACCTCGTGGGCGATTACGGTGGCGGGGCGATGTTCCTGATCGCCGGGCTGCTCGCCGCAATCCTTTCGGCGCGGGCCACCGGCAAGGGGCAGGTGGTCGATGCCTGCATTTCCGACGGCGTGCCTTCGCTGATGAGCCTGTTCTACGCGTGGGAGCCGAAGGGCCTTTGGGCCGACGCACCCGCTTCGAACCTCCTGGATGGCGGCGCGCCGTTCTACCGCTGCTATCGTTGCGCCGATGGCCGCGATGTGGCGGTTGGGTGCCTAGAGCCGCAGTTCTTTGCCAGGATGCTCAAGGGGCTGGGGCTGGAAGACCGTGGCTATCGCCAGAACGACCGGGCCGACTGGCCGCGCATGCAAGCCGATTTCAGCGCCACGTTCGCCACCCGTTCGCGCGATGAATGGGCGGATGTGTTCGCGGGCACCGATGCCTGCGTCACGCCTGTCCTGTCGATGGCCGAAGCGCCTGCGCACCCGCACAACGCCGCACGCGGCACGTTCGTGGCGCGTGGCGGCATCAACCAGCCGGCGCCTGCGCCGCGCCTTTCCGGCACACCCGCCGCAATCGCCGATGCCGAAACGGTGGACATCGAAGCGGCAATCGAACGCTGGGGCCTGCGCGCCTGACCGGAAATGGGCGCAACGGCAGGCCACCGCATCGCGCGGCCAGCCGTTGCGCGCCCGGTCAGCCCTGAGTCACCATGGTTTCGCGGAAGCAGGCCAGCAGCGTGGCATCGACATCGGCAGCGGCGAAATACCCTTCGAGCGACCCGTGTTCCGAGGTCAGCGCATCGAACGCTGTGTTGAGGAAATCGACATCGACGCCGATCATTGCGTCGATCAGTTCCTGGCTCGGCACGAACCCGAAGGTTTCGTAGAATTGTTCTTCGATCCCGCCACGCAGGCGCAGGTTGCGAGCGAAGATATCGGACCGTTCGTAATCGGCGATTACAATATCTTCGGGAACGCCGACCGCACGGAGCAGCAGCGCGATCATCACGCCGGTGCGGTCCTTGCCAGCCGTGCAGTGCACCAGCGCGGGTACTTCCCCGCCGATGATCGATTCGACGAAATGGCGCAAGTGTGGGCGCAGCGCGGCGGGGATCGACGCATAATTGCCGACCAGTGCTGCGCGCACCGTGGCCGCAGACTGGTCATGCCGCAGGGCTTCCCAGCCGTTGTTGGTCTTGACCCGCAGATCGGCGGTCACATCGAGATTGAGCAGCCGGGCGGCCTCGGCCCAGTCGTTGGGATCCTTGTCGCGTTCGCCTTGGGAACGCAGATCGCATACCAGCCGGATGTTCAGCGCGGCCAGTTCCTCGCGGTGCACGGGGGCGAAGCTGGCGGGGCCTTCGGAGCGATATATGAGGCCGGGGCGCACGATGCGCCCGTCGTGGGTCGGCAAGCCGCCAATATCGCGGAAGTTGAGCTTGGACAGGGCTTCGGTCATCGGGGCATCCAGCAGTGGAACGGGAAAGGTTGCGCGCCCGACCAAGCCCGGTCGCGGCGGTGCGCTCACCTGTCCTAGGGTGGGTAACGCCCAACCGTGGCAGGGATACGACAACAACGGCGGTCCTGCAGGGCCAGCACGCGGAGGGGAACAATATGACTAGGCAGATCGGTGCAACCCTGACAGACGGCCTGATTTTGCCCGAAGGGCCGGTCGCGCTGCCCGACGGCAGCCTGCTGGTGGTCGAAGTGCTGGGCGGGAGGCTTACGCGCATTGCTCCTGATGGCGCCAGAACCATTGTTGCCGAGCTGGGCGGCGGGCCGAATGGTGCGGCCATCGGCCCGGATGGCCGTTGCTATGTGTGCAACAACGGTGGGTTCGGGCATATGGTCCTCCCCGATGGCGGGCTGTTGCCGCTTGAAGCGCCGCTCGATACGCCGCCCGGTTCGATTCAGGTGGTTGATCTGGAAACGGGGGCCTTCGAAACGCTGTACAGCCACAGCGATGCCACCCCGTTCTGGGGACCGAACGATATCGTCTTCGACGATGCGGGCGGGTTCTGGTTCACCGATTTCGGGCGGGATCGCGGCCGCGCCCGGATGCGCGGCGCTCTTTATTACGCCAGGGCAGATGGCTCGGCGATCCGCGAGGTTGTCTCCCCGCTCGATGGGCCAAACGGGGTGGGCCTCTCGCCCGACGGCAAGACGCTTTATGTTGCGCTGACCTTCGAAGGGCACCTCATCAGCTTCCAACTTTCGGCGCCGGGGGTAATCGACACGGCGGCATCGCACATGCCCAACGGCAGCACCATCGTCGGACGGGCCGGGCCGGGCATGTATCTCGACAGTCTTGCCGTGGACAGCGCGGGCCGCATCTGCTGCGCATCGCCGGGGCAGGGCGCGGTTCTGGTCTTCCTCCCCCAGGGCGGTGCGCCTGAAGCGGTCCTGACCGGCGATTTCCTGACCACGAATGTGGCCTTTGGCGGCCCTGACCGCCGCACGGCCTATGTCACGCTGGGCAGCAGCGGACGGGTGGTGACGATCGACTGGGATGTGCCGGGGCTGGAATTGGCCTTCGGCGGCTGAGCCGCGCTTAAGCGACTGTCAGGCGCGCGTGCTTCCCTGGGAAAGCGCGCCGGGCTATTGCCCGGCGGCGGCACGCCTGGGCAGAGCATAGGCGATGATTTCATCGCTTTCGCTGGAGAGCATCGCGCCGTGGCCGCCTGCTGCGATCACCACGAACTGGCGCCCACTCTTGTCCGACCAGCAGGTGGATGGCGATGTATTGTCCCCGGCGGGCAGGGGTGCGCGCCACAGTTCGCGCCCGGTCGCCACGTCATAGGCGCGGAAGGCGTGCTCTTGCGTGGCGCCGATGAACACAAGCCCGCGCCAGAGCACTTTGCCGCCGGGCAGCGGCGCCGCAATCCCGACATGGCTGCGCCAGGCGCGCGAGAGCATCCACAGGCCGAGGCATAACGGCATCGCCAGACGCGGGGCAAGCGCCCACCCGTCAAGCCCGACCTCCCCCCCGCGCCCAGATCAGGTTCGCTGCCAGAAACGCCCAGAACACCCGGATCGAAACCGGCTTGCGGGCAAAGCCCAGCGCGGCAGTCACGATCATCACGATTCCGCTTATCAGTTACCAGCGTGACCCGCCGCGCGTGGCAAGCTGCGTGCCCCGTGCCGCCAGCGCCTGCGCGCTGGCCAGCATGATGACAGGAAACATGATGTTCAGGAAACGCTGCATTGGATGTCTGGCCCGCTGATGGTCCGAAAGGCGCCGTTACGCCTGAATGCGGTCCGTGGAACGCGATATGCCGCTGCGCTGTTAAGCAGGATGGTTTTGCATATCATGCTGCACCGGCGCTTCAGCCCATCTGGCTTTTCAGCCATTCGGGCACGCCGATGAGATAGCTCTTTTCCTCATAAAGCCGGGCTATGCGCCAGCCGTCGGGGGTGCGCACCAGATCGTGGATATACCACAGGCCGCAGATCATCGTGTCGGTTTCGGTGCCGTTGGTCACGGTCATCGGGTTGTAGCATACCGTCTTGGTCTTCGCGCTCTGGCCATCGTCGGCGAATTCGTAACGCGTGGTTGATACGACATGCTGCGCGGCAAGAACCTGCTTGAAGCTGTTCGTCAGGAATGCCTTGGTTTCGGCAAGGGTGCCCTTGAACAGCGCCATCTCGGAATAATCGATGAAGGCATCGGTGGTGAAGTAATCGTCCAACTTGTCGAAATCGCGCGAATCCACCGCATAGCAATAGCCAACCAGCAGATCCTGAATCTCGAAGCGGTCCGACATTTCCTGTACGCTGATCGCCATGGCGCTCTCCCTTTCGCCCGTCTTGTAATTTTTGCATCTTCGCATGGTCGCAGACGTGCAACTGCCTCTCCAATGGTAGGTTGAAGCGCGCGGCGCGCTCGTCAAAGAAATGGCCGCACGCCGGGATGCTGTTCCGGCCAAGCCCGAACACCTCCGCCGCGTGCGGATTATCTAGGAGACTGACATGGGCCTTGCCCCCTTTACCGAAGCCGATTTCGTCCTGTCGCAGGAAAAGCGCGACGAAATCACGGAAGGCCTCACCCCTCGCCAGAAGTTCATGGTCGAGCATTGGATGAACCTGCATGAAGTGATCAATCGTGGCGATTGGGACGGCATGGACGTGTTCTTCAACACCGACACCATGACCTATGACAACCCGAACCGCCCGGACCTCGGCACGTACTTCAACTGGAAGACCTCGCCGCAGGGCCTGTACAAGACCTTCCCGCCTAGCATCTATCGCACGCTCAAGGCGTGGGGCCGTGGCGAAAACGAAATCTGCGTGCTGTGCCACCACCACGGCAAGCACACCGGCGGTCCCTACATGGGCGTCCAGCCGACCGGCAACGAACTGAACGTTGTGTGGTTCTCCTGGCTGCGCTTCCGTGGCGACAAGATCGACCACATCTACTCGATCTCCGACGTGCTCACGATGCTCAAGGATCTTGAAGTCATCGAAGTGCCGCAGCCGGTCGACCCCTACAAGTAAGCGCGAGCCGGCCCGCCGGGCCGCAGCGCAGCAAAAAGGGCGCGTTCCGCAAGGAGCGCGCCCTTTTTGCTGCCCGTTTTCGCGCAGCATGACCGGTTCCGCATCACCGGCTCTGTCAGCGCGCATCCGGCACCTGCATGCGCGCACCACCGGCAATGGCGGCGCGCGCACCGGCCGGGGCGCTTATTCGCCCAGCAGCAGCTTCCAGCTGCCCAGGTCTTCGCCGGCGGCAAAGAAGCGTTCGTTCATCGGCAGGCCGTTCTGGCCCCAATAGTCCATGTTCGCCACCCACGCCTGGATGCCATACATCACCCAGCGCGGGATCTGTTCGTTCCAGATCGTGTCGAGGTCGATCACGTTGGTCGCGCCTTCCTTGATCAGGCAATCGCGGTAGTGCGCGATCAGATCCCTGTGGTGGTGGCGGCGTTCCTCGACCGTCAGCGAACCGACGGTGAAATAGGTCAGGTCGCGCCACGGACGGCCGCGACGGCCAAGCTGCCAGTCCAGCCACAGGCGTTCGCCCGATGGCAGGATATAGGTGTTGCCCTGGTGGCAATCGCCCAGGATCACGCAGTACGGCGCTTCGAACGCACGTTCGTACTCGGTCAGCTTGTCGAACGCCCGCTCCACGCGGCGCGGATCGTCCAGATAATGTTTCGGCGCGATCGCGCAGAAGTTCGGATCCTTAAGGTTTTCGTTGATCCAGTGCCACATGATGCGCACCTGATCGTGGTCGACCGGGACGTTCATCGAGGTTGGCAGCCATGGCGCCGCTTCGGGGGTGATAAGCGGGCTGTCCCATAGACCGCCGTGCAGCTTGGCCAGGTCGGCCAGCGCGCTGGCAACGCCGTCGATACCGCAGTGCTGCGTGCTGTGGCCGAACTTGCCGCCGCGGTCGATCAGGTCTTCGAGCACGACCACGCCCCGGCCCGAACCGTCATCGTCCCAGTCGGAGTAGTAGCATTTTGCGGTCTGCGCGGTGAGGTTGTCGGTGAGAAAGTGATAAAAGCGGGCTTCGAGCGCATGAATGTCGACATCGTCGAACATGCCCGACCAGTTCGCCTTCACACACAGGTTGCGCGGCAGGCCGGCGGCCTTCCCAGCCTCGTTCCAGTCCACCGCGACTCGCAGCTTGGTGGTGTGGCTGTCGAACAGTTGCACCACCTCCAGCTTTTCCGCGACCACGCCGGGATACTTGTTGGCCATCAGCGAACCCAGCCATTGCGCGTCGGGCGTGAACCGACCGGCAGGCAGCAATTCCGTGCGGCCAGGGTAGGGGCGGGGCACCATGTTCGGGTCCACCATGCGCGTTTTCGTGGCTGCTTCCTGTGTCATCCGATCAATTCCTCTCTGTGCCGGGCCGCAAACGGTCCGTTATGTTTCATTGCCTGCAACCGCAACGGCTGCTGCGGCGCGACAGGTGGAGCGACGCGCGCCGTGGGCGTCCATCCGGCGCCGGGTTTTGCGGCGGCCTTGCCTGTTGCCGTCTGTTTCTGGCCGCAATGGCGCGATTGGACCCTGCCAACAGGAAGGTGTGATGCAATCGCCACTCTGTCCAAATCTTACCGCCAGTCAAAAAAGTCTGGCGGAAAATGCCGGGGCGAAAGCCACAACGGCGCCTGAGAGAGGACGGACCGAGCAATGTCGAACAGCAAGGAAGCAGCAGTGAGGAAGTTCCTGGCGCTTTTTCACACAGCAAAGCTCGATCTTGAAAAGATTCGCGCCGCGCTTGCACCCGATGCGCGCTGGCAGGCGGTCGTGCCGCTGGCCGATGTGGTCTACGGCGCCGATGCCATCTGTGCGGAAGCGGAACGCCAGTACCGCATCTACAAGGATTGCGATTGCGAACTGCTCAACATCGCCAGTTCCGGCGACACCGTCTTTACCGAACGGGTTGACCGTGTTCGCCTGCTTGATGGCGGTAAGGAAATCATCACTAACGTCGCCGGTATTTTCACCGTCGACGATCAGGACCGCATCGTGTTCTGGCGCGAATATTGGGACATGCTCGATATTGCGGGCCAGATCGGCATTTCGGGCGAAGCGATGCGCGAACTCATGGACACCAAGGTTGACGTCTGAAAGCAACCGGATTGCAGGAGAATAATCGCGTGACCAATAACGAAGATGCCTGGCAGCAGGGTCTTGAAACCGTCGATGCCGTGTATGGCGAAGGCTATTCGGCGATGATGGAGCCGTTCAAGGACCACCGCTTCAACCGGGAAATCGTCACCAACCAGTTCCGCAACCTGTGGGCCGACCCGGCCTTCACCATCCGCGAAAAGCGTCTAATGGTGCTGGGGCTGACGACGTTGCTGGGCCGCGCCGACCTGATCGAAACGCAGATGACCGGCGGGCTGCTCAACGACGAGTTCACCGAGGAGCAACTGGAGTTCATGCCCCATTTCCTGCTGTTCTATGCAGGCGCCGGGAACACCACAGCGCTGTTCCGCGGGATCGAGGCGGCCAAGGCTAACGTCAAGGCCAAGAAGGCTGCGGCGGCGGGCGGGGATCGTTGATCATGCCGGCGTCGGGGACCGGAGGAGTGGGATCAAGCATGCCAATCCGGCCCGAAAGCGACTGGTCGGACCTCAATAGCGACTTCGTGGCGGATTTTGCAATCCTAGCGCGGTTCGCCGCCCACGACCTGACCCTGGATGTCAGGACGTACGACTGGGTCCGTCCGACCGCGGGGCAACTGCTTCCCCGGCGCCACTATCTCGATATCTCGCTTGACGGGGCGATGCGGCGCAGCGTCCTGCGTTCGGAACGCTGGGCCGAACCCCAATATTCGGGCAGCGTGCTGTACCTCCCGCCGAACGCCCTATACTGGGGCCAGCCCGCGCTCGAACGGCGCAAGCTGCTGTGCATGTCGTTTGGCGATGCCTTCCTTGAAAATGTCTTCGAGGATACCAACCCTTTGCATCACGCCATTCCCCAGGCCGATATCCAGAATGGCGCGCTGCGCCGTCATCTTCTGGCGATGGCCGGGGAACTGGCCGCGCCCGGCTTTGCCGCCGGGCCGTTGCTCGAAGCCATGGCCATCGCCGCGACGGTCGAGCTGGCGCGCTGGTCGCAACTGATCGAAGACCCGGCAACCGGCACGGTCCTGCCGCACCAGGCGCGGCGGATCGAGGAATGTATCCGCGAGAACCTGTCCAGCGCGCTGAGCATTTCGGACATCGGTCGCGCTTGCGGGATGAGCACGCGCAACGTGGCGCGGGTGTTCAAGCAGGCCACCGGGGTCAGCATCGGCGATTTCATCGCACGCTGCCGGATCGACCTTGCCAAGGATATGCTGGCATCGGACGAATTGCGGATCAAGGAAGTAAGCTGGCGCTGCGGATTTCGCAGTTCGTCGGCGTTTTCCGCGGCATTCCGGGCCGCAACGGGGATGACCCCGCGCGATTACCGCATGCGGCGGGGCATGCTGCAATAACCTGCCGACGCGCGTTGATGCGGCCGGGAAACCTTCACTATCGGGAATATGATGAAATGAGCAGATTGGCAGGCAAGGTAGCGATCGTTACCGGGGGTGGCGGCGGCATCGGTTCGGCGGTTGCGCGGCGGCTCGTGGCCGAAGGGGCGCGGGTTGCCGTGGCCGACATTTTTGAGGAATCGGCCCGCCGCGCCGCCGAACCGCTGGGCGATGCCGCCATCGCCGTGGCTTTCGACGCGGCCAGCGCGGATTCGGTCAAGGCTCTGGTGGACCAGACCGTGGCCCATTTCGGCAAGCTCGACATCCTGCACAACAACGCGGCGATGACCGATCCCGCCAAGTCGGCGCAGGATACGACAGCCACTGACATCCCGCTGGGAATCTGGCAGGAAATCCTAGACGTCAACCTGACCGGCTACCTGCTGGGATGCCGCTATGCCATTCCGCACATGATCGCCAATGGCGGCGGGTCGATCGTCAACACGGCGTCCAATTCGGGCACCGCCGGGGATCTGGCGCGCATCGCCTATGGGTCCACCAAAGGCGCGATCATCACGCTGACGCGCTATGTCGCCACGCAGCACGGCGCCCAGAACATCCGATGCAACAGCATTGCGCCGGGCGTCGTGCTGACCGAGGCGCTGGACAAGACGGTGCCGGGCCTGAAGGACATCATCAAGCGCCATATCCTGACGCCGGAGTTTGGCACGCCCGATGATATCGCCGCGCTGGTCGCGTTTCTGGCCTCGGACGAATCCCGCTACATCACGGGCGAGAACATCTCTATCTCCGGCGGAGGGCTGATTCATCAGCCGCACTACGCCGATCTCAAGGCTTTCATGGAAGGCGCCGGTTAAACCAGCCGGACGATCCGCTTGCCCCGGTTCTCCCCCCGATACAGTCCGGCCAGAGCATCGGGGCAGGCTTCGATCCCTTCGAGCACGTCTTCCTGGAAGGCAAGGCGCCCTTCCGCGATCCAGCCGCGCAGGGTTGCCACGGCTTCGTCCAGCCGGTCCATGTGATCGAACAGCACGAAGCCCTCCATTCGCGCGCGCTTGACCAGCAGATGCCGTTCCACCCGCGGGCCGGTCGGCCATGGATCCCAGCGATCGTAGGACGCGGTGCCGCAGACGACCACGCGCGCCTTGAGCGCCAGATGCGGCATGACCGCGTCGGAGATCGCGCCAGCGGTGTTGTCGAAATAGATGTTGATCCCGTCCGGGCACAGATCGGCCAGCCGCGCGCCGACATCTTCGGTACGGTAATCGATCGCCGCCTCGAACCCGAAAAGCTCGGTACAGTCGCGGACCTTGGCAGGGCTACCGGCGATGCCGATGGTGCGGCAGCCGTGGATGCGCGCAATCTGGCCCACCGCCGATCCGACCGCACCCGCGGCGGTCGATACGACTACGGTCTGTCCGGCGCGCGGTTCGGCAATCGTCGTCAGCGCGAGCAGCGCCGTCGTGCCGTTCAGGCCAAGAATGCCCAGCGCCATCCGGGCTTCTTCGCGCGTTGTGCGCTGCACGATGCGGTCCGGACCAACAGCGGCATAGTCCTGCCAGCCGAACCAGCCGGTCACATATTCGCCAACGGCAAAATCCGGATTTTCCGAGGCGACGATTTCGCCCGAACACAAGCTGCGCATCACCTCGCCGATGCCGACGAGGGTTGAATAGTTGCCGGTGTCGGCCGTCCATCCCCGCATGGCCGGGTCCACCGACAGATAGTGGTTGCGCACCAGGATCTGGCCAGAGGCGATGGTCGGCAGGGCGGCCTCGACGATGGCGAAATCGTCCGCCTGCGCCACGCCTGCCGGCCGGTTGGCCAGCACGACGCAGCGGTTGGCGGTGGGTTTTGTCATCGCAAGATCCGGACCTAAGCGGCGATGCTGCGCGCCGCGATATAGCCCAACGTCATGGCCGGGCCGACATTGCAGCCATGCGCCGGGGCATTGCCACGCCACAGCGAGTTGGCGTCGAGCCCCGCAGCATAAAGGCGGGGAATAACCTTGCCCGCAGAATCGAGCACGCGTGCTTCGCCGTCGATGTGCAGGCCCACCGTGGTCGATCCATCGCCGGGGAAGATCTGCACCGCATAAAACGGCGCCTTTTCGATCGGTCCGAGGCAGGCGTTGGGGGTGTGGCGCGGATCGCCCAGATCGCGGTCGAGCGAACTGTCGCCCTTGCTGAATTCAGGATCCTTGCCGGTCACCGCATAGCCGTTCATCGCGGCCACGGTGCTGGCAAGCCCTGCGGCATCGACGCCCATCTTGTCGGCCAATTCGGCCAGCGTCGCGCCTTCGAGCAGGTAGCCCGCGGCCACCAGCTTTTTGATCGCGCCGCCGCCGGGCAGGGACAGGCCAAGGCCATATTTCTTGACGAAGGCCGAATCCGCCACCAGCCACGCGGGCACCGCGCCGGATTTGTGCATGTATTCGACAAAGATGTTCGAGGCTTCGTTGCCGAACCGATTGCCCGCCTTGTCCACCGCGATGCATCCCGGCTTGGCCATGTCGATCAGGTGGGCATAGATCGCCTTCGTCCCGTCCGGGCGGATCATCGTGGAAACCACCGACCACACCCCGTTGGCGACGTTTTCACCGTCGATGATCCCGCCGGCTTCCAGCCCCATGTTCATGCCATCGCCGGTGTTGCACCCGGCCATGATCGAGATGTGCTGGTCGGGGTAAGGCATGTAAGCGCGGCGAAGCTGTTCGTTGGCGGAAAAGCCGCCGGTGGCCAGGACCACGCCCTTGCGCGCCTTCAGTTCCATCGGTTTGCCATCGCGTTCGACGCGGATGCCGGTGATGCCGTCCGGCCCGCTGATCAGCCCCGTCACGCCGGTGTTGCGCCAGAGTGTGACGCCTGCATCGTGCGCGGAACGCAGCAGACGCGCGGCCAGCGCGTTGCCCATGGTGATGCGCGATCCGCGCTTGCGGCCCATCATCTTGTCCAGCGCGTATTGTCCAACGATCTTCATCATGTAGAACAGCGACTTGGGCGACGATTTCATCGCGTCGAGGTGCGGCAGGTCGGGCAGGTCGACCATGAAGCCGACCGGAGCGTTGAACTCGCTGCGCGGCAGGCGAAGCTGGTCGGCATAGCCGTTCAGTTTCTGCGTGCGGTATTCCAGCGGGCGCAGCAGGCGGCCATCCTTGCTGGCGCCTTCCAGTTCGGGATGCCAGTCGGGCGAATGGTCGGCCAGGGCAAAGGCCACTTCGGTCTGGTCTTCAAGGAAGCGGACCATTTCCGGCCCGGCCTGCAGATAGGCGTCGACCGCCGGGCCGTTGATCTTTTCGCCCACCAGCGCGCCGATGTACTTGCGCGCCGCGCCTGCCGGCTCGGGAATGCCTGCGGCAAGCTGGTGGTGGTTGCCGGGAATCCAGATGCCGCCGCCGGAAATCGCGGTTGTCCCGCCGAAAACGTCGGTCTTTTCGACGACGAGCACGGTCAGCCCCTTGCGCGCCGCGGTAACCGCAGCCGTCAGCCCGGCGGCGCCCGATCCGATAACGATCGCGTCCCATTCGTCAGTCATCAATTCCCTCCCGGCAGGGCGCAGTGGCCCTGATATGTCGGCGTGCAATCTATCGCTGCAATATCCGCCCGTACCTACCGCAAGAAAGGGGGTAAACGGCCGATCTTGCGGATGATTGCCGCAGGGCCTGCGCGAAGGGGCCGAATGGACGGAGAGCGGAAGAATGGGCACTATCACCAGCGACGACCGGATTGCCATTGGCGAACTGTTTGCGCGCTACTGTCACAGCGTCGATCATGCCGACACCGCGGGCTGGACCGCCCTGTTCACGCCTGACGGGGTGTTCGAGGTTGCCGGGGCCATGCGTCTTGAAGGCCATGAGCAAGTCGGCATGATGCCCTCGGTTGTCACCCAGCAGGGCGGCGGCAAATGGCGCCACCAGATCACCAGCATCGCCGTCGATCCCGGCGCGCAAACCGATCTGGCCCAGGTCACTGCCTATGGTCTGGTCACCGACTGGGGCAACGAGGGCAAGCCCATGACCTTTTCCGATTATGCCATTACGCTGCGGCGTGTGGACGGCCAGTGGCGCATCCAGACCCTGCTGGCGACTCCGGCCTGACAGCCGGGGCTGGCCGGGCAGGCGCGCCGCCGCAAAGGGCGCGCGTGCCCGGGAGGGAATGTTGCGCCAAACCCTGCCAAAGGACAGGCGGCTTTGCACAAGGCGTCTCGCACGGGATCTTGGATTGAAAAAGGGTGATCTGTAATGACATTGACCGAGCCGGGCGCACAGGCGCTTTTTGACAAGTTTGGGACCTACATCCTCCCTGGCCGGGTAAGCGATCCGCGCCGCGGCATTGACGAAGCCATCGAGGCAGAGCGCATCGGTCTTGGCTGCGTGTGGATTTCGGAACGCTTCGCGCTGAAGGAGCCCGCTGTTCTGGCAGGGGCGGTGGCGCAGGCGACCTCGAAGATTCGCATCACCGGCACCTTCTATGCCACGATGCGCCATCCCATCGTCACTGCCAGCACCGCCAACCTGATGCAGGCGCTGTCGGGCGACCGGTTCCGCGTGATGTTTGCGCGGGCCGTTCCGGCCTACATGAAGATGCTCGGATCGCCGCCGATCACGATGGACCGGCTCGCCGATACGATCTCGATCATGAAACGCCTGTGGGAGGGCGAAACGGTCAACTACGAGGGCATCATGGGCAATTTCCCGATGCTCAAGCTGACCGACAAGTACGATGGGCCGCAGCCGCCGATCATCTTCACCGCAATCGGGCCGAAATCGCTGGAGTTTGCGGGTGCCCATTGCGACGGCGTGCTGCTGCACCCGTTCGTATCGCCGCAGGGCGTGCGCAACAGCGCGCGGATCGTGCGCGAGGCTGCGGAAAAGGCCGGGCGCGATCCGATGGCGGTGCGCATCTACCACAACATCATTGTTGCCCCCGATCTGCCCAAGGACGAAGAGGATGCCGTGGTTCGCGGCCGCGCGATCACCTATTTCGAACTGCCAGGCTTTGGCGATCTGATCGTCGAGATCAACGAATGGGACAAATCGGTGCTGGACCAGATTCGCGCCCATCCCAAGATCGCCAGCCTCAACGGCAAGCCTGCTGATCAGGCGTACACCCGCCAGGAACTCGTCGATGTCGGCCAGATCCTGCCACAGCAGTGGATCGATGAAGGCGCGGCGGTGGGCACCGCGGCGCAGTGCGCTGACCAGCTCATGGCCTATCTTGATGCCGGGGCGGATGAAATCCTGCTCCACGGCGCTGCGCCCAAGGACATGGGGCCGCTGACCTCGGAACTGAAGCGCGCGCTGGCCGCCAAGGGGCTTTGACCCGGCCGGCTACGGACAGGGCCGGTTGCTTTCCGGGGTGACCGGCCCTTTCGCCCGGCAGGTGGCACATCTGTCCGCCTAGCGGACACAGCAACAGCGCACGGTCCCGCGAGTGGACCGGCGCCTGGGACAGGGATTGACCAAATGGTGCATGCCGCAGCAACCGACGCAACCGTTCCGCTCGACCCCGCGGCCCTGATCGCGGATGCGCAGGCGCAGACCGGCTATACCGATTTCGGCCCGGACCTGAGCTTCATGACCGGGTTTCACGAACTGGTGCAGGCGGTCGAGGCGATGGACCCGCCGCCGCAATTGCGCGCCACCGCGCGCGCCAACATTACCAAGATCCTGGCGATGCGCCTGCGCATGGCGGAAGATGATCGCAACCATCCCGAAATTGCCGCGCAGGACGTGGGATCGCCGCTGATCGTGTGCGGGTTGCCGCGCACCGGCACGACCATCACCTATGATCTGCTGTGTCTTGATCCGGCCGCCCGCGCGCCCACCGAATGGGAGTGGTACATTCCCTGGCCCGCCCCGGAAAAGGCCACCTTCGACACCGATCCGCGCATTGCGCAGGTGCAGGCGATCTATGAAAACTGGCTGGCCCACGCCCCGCAGTTGCGCGACATTCAGCGCATGGACTGCACCCAGCCAGGCGAATGCAACCACGGCATGATGATGCATTTCGCCAGCACCAATTTCCCCGCCGAACTGGGCGTGCCCGATTTCGCAAAATGGCTGCTGAGCACGGTGGCCGAAGGGCAGTATCGCACGCACAAGCGGCTGCTCCAGCAGTTCCAGTGGAAGGGGCCGCAGGGGCGCTGGACGCTGAAATCGCCGCAGCACCTGTTCGATCTGCCAGGGCTGGTCGAAGCCTATCCCGGTGCGATGCTGGTGTGGACCCACCGTGATCCGGTGCTGACCTTTTCATCGCTGTCGAGCATGATCGCCGCGTTTCTTGCGGCGGTGGGTGCGGACAAGGATATCAAGGCCGTGGGCCGCAGCGTGTTCGAGACGTGGAGCGAGGGGCTTGAACGTGGCCTCAAGGCCCGCGATGCGCGCCCTGACATTGGCGGGCGGATCATCGATCTTGGCCATGGCGAAGTCGTGGCCGATCCGATGGGCGCGATCCGCCGCATCTACGACCGTTTCGATCTGCCGTTCACCGCCGAGCACCAGGCGCGCATCACGGGCTTCCTGGAACAGAACACCGCCGCCAAGCGGCTGGGGCGGCACAAGCACAGCGCCGAACAGTTCGGCATCGACCCGGACGAAGTGCGCGAACGTCTTGCGCCATACTACGCCCGGTTCGAGCACCTGCTGGCGCCCGCAACCCGCAACGAAGGGTAATTCCCATGAGCGTACTCGACCGATTCCGGCTTGATGGCCGCACAGCAATCCTCACCGGGGTCGGCCCCGGCGTCGGTGAACATGTGGCCAAGGCCTATGCCGAACTCGGCGCCAATGTGGTCATTTCCGCGCGCAGCCAGGACCGGCTGGATCGCATTGCCGCCGAAATCAACGCGCTGGGCGGTGGTCGGGCGCGGGCGGTCGCGGTGGACGCGGCAAGCAAGGACGATCTGCGCGAGCTGGTCGATACCGCGCACGACGCCTTCGGGCCGATCCACATCGTGTTCAACAATGCCGCCGCCGGGGTGGTCTACGCCAAGGACGGCGGCCTGTGGGCCAACACGGACGCCGTGTGGCAAACGGCCATGGACGTCAATGTGATGGCGACATGGCGGCTGGCGGAACTGACCGAGACCGACATGAAAGCCCACGGCAAGGGGTCGATCATTTCGGTGCAGAGCTGTGGCGGCTTTACCCCCATTCCGCCCGCTGTCGCATACGGCGTGAGCAAGGCCGCGCTGCTGTTCCTGGTCCGCGAACTGGCCAAGACCCAGGCCCCGCACACCCGCGTCAATTGCCTGTGTGTCGGCTCGATGAGCCCGGATGGGCAGGAAGCGGAGATCCACCGCGGCCTGGGGCTGGCCGAACGCAATGCGATCAAGCGGTTCGGCGCGGCGGACGAAGCGGTAGGCGCGGCGATCCTGCTGGCCAGCGATGCGTCGAGCTATACCACCGGCAGCACGATCTTCACCGAAGGCGGGCGCGTGGGGACGATCTCGTGAGCGCCAACCCGCTCTGGACAGCCGATCAGGCAGAAGCCGAACGGCTTTCGCTGCGCCTGATCGAACGCGCCGACGTGCGCGCCGCGCGCGAAGCAGCCCGTATCGCCATGCGCGCCGATCCGCTGGCCGCCACGCTCGACGGCATTGCCGGGCTGGACCGTGCGCTGGACCAATGGGTGCTGGGCCTCGCCATGCGCGAGGCGAACGGCGATCCGGCCGACCCCAAAGTGGTGTGGAACATCAGCAACGCGCCGCGCAACTGGTACGGCCATGTCTATCAGGGCGCGGCGGTCGCCATCGACAACCCGGACAATTTCAACCGTGAAATCCCGGTCGATGGCGATGGCGACTATGAAATCACCATCCGCTTCTCCGCCGATCCGCCGCAGTTCAGTGTGGTGCTGGAGGTGGAGCCGGACCACCACGCCGGGCTGGGCCGCAACCTTGGCGCGTTTACGTTGCAGGACTTGCGCGATCCGGCGCACCCGACCGATCCGGTGATCGTGACAGTGGGTCCGGGCGAGGGCGGGCCGCGCCATCTGCGCACCGAGCCGGGCAAGCTGCATCAGGTCTATACCCGCGACAGCCAGCGCGACTGGAATCAGCTTCCTGCCGAAGTGTCTGTCCGGCGGCTCGATCCTCCCGCCGCGCACCGCGCGCGCAGCGAAGATGAAATTGCCGCCAAGGTCATTGCCGATATGCCGGCGTGGGTCCATTTCTGGAGCCATTTCAAGGATGATTTCCTTGGCCTGCCCGAACCCAACCGGCTGGTGGGACCGAACGGGCGCGATGGCGGCTGGGGCTATCTGGCGGGCGGACGCTTCCGGCTGGCCGATGGCGAGGCGCTGCTGGTCACGCTCGATCCGGCAGGCAGCTATTATTCCGGGTTCCAGATTGCCGACCCATGGACCATCTCGCCCGATCCGATGGTGCGGCTGGTCAGCCTCAACAGCACCCAAGTCGCCCCGAGCGCCGATGGCACGCAAAGCTATGTGCTGAGCGCGGTCGATCCCGGCATAGCCAACTGGATCGACACGACCAACCTCGCCGAAGGCTGGATGCTGACCCGCTGGCAAGGGGTTCCGCCAACCGCCGATCCCGCCACCTTCATCCGCACGGTGCAGGTCTTCGATCTGGCCGATGTTGATGCCGTGGTGCCCGCGCAGGTGCCACGCATCGACATTGCGGGGCGTCGCCGCCAGTTGACGCAACGTGCGCGCGACCACGGCACGCGCACCCGCGCCGCGCAGTGGCGGCCCTGACGCGCCATCACTACCGCCAGCATAAGGAAACGCCGATGCAACCGACCGGATCCGTTCTTGAACTTTGCCAGGTCGTGGCCGATCTTGGCCCGGCGCTGGATCACTGGACCGGCACAATCGGGGCGGGGCCGTTCTTCGTGTTCGATGTGCCGGTTCTGCCCGGACAACTCTATCGCGGCAATCCCACCCAGGTGGCGATGAAAGTGGCGTTCGGCTTTTCCGGCGGATTGCTGATCGAATTGCTGCAGCAGACCAACGACGGCCCATCAGTGTTCCGCGAGATGCTGGAGGAAAGCGGACATGGCTATCACCATGTCATGCTGCGCGGCCCGTACGACGCCAATTTCACGCGGCTTTCCGCCAGGGGCCATGCGGTGGCATTCAGCGGGCAGATGCCTTCGGGCGAACGGTTCTGCCTTTTCGATACCCGCAGCGCCGATGGTGCGTTCATCGAACTGATGGAAATCTCTCCGGCGATGGAAGAATCGATGGCGCGGATGCACCGCGCGCATCTGGCGTGGGACGGGGTGACCGATCCGGTGCGCGGGCTGGACCGGTTGGCCGAATATGCCTGATCGCCGGTGCTGCGTCGTGCGTCGACCTGACGTGCGATAGGCGTCCTGGGCCGTCGTCTGACGCAAGCGGTGATGCGTACAGCGCGCATTGGGCGCAAGAGAGGACAGACGATGAAGGTTGCATGGATTGGACTGGGCCAGATGGGCCTGCCCACGGCAAAGGCAGTGGCTGCTGGCGGACATCAGGTGCGCGCGTATGACGTAAAGCCCCCGGCCGAGCAGGACGCGCAGGGGCTGGTGCTGGTCGGTTCGCCGCGCGAAGCCGCGCAGGATGCCGATCTGGTCTGTCTGGCGGTGTTTTCGGACGATCAGGTGGCCGATGTGCTGACCGGCCCGGAAGGCGTGCTAGACCTGCTCAAGCCCGGCGCGACCGTGGCGGTGTTCACCACCGGCAGCATCGAATCGATTCAGGCGATTGCCGCCGGCGTGCCCGCGGGCATCGCCATCCTCGATACCTGTTTCAGCCGCATGCAATCGGAAATGGCATCGGGCAAGCTGACGTTGCTGGTCGGCGGTGATGCCGATGCGATCGAGCGCAACCGCCCGGTCTTCGATACCTTTGCCCGCGCGATCTTCCACGTCGGCGCCAGCGGCGCCGGGCGGGCGATCAAGCTGGTCAACAACATCCTGTTTGCCGGCCACATCCAGCTTGCCTGTGATGCGTTGCGCCTTGCCGAAGGGCTGGGGCTTGAACGTTCGTCCACCGCGGCTGCGCTGATCCAGTGCAGCGGCGCCAGCGACGTCATGGCGCGCTTTGTCGATGAAGACCCGGCAGGCATGCTCGAAACCGTTCGCCGCTACATGGTCAAGGACGTCAGCGCGGCAATGGATGCGGGCGACAAGGCTGGTGTCGATCTTGGCGCTCTGGCTGCAGCGACCGCAACCTATATCGCCAAATAAGCACGCGGACGCGCCTGCACTGCCGAGGAGGAATGCCGTGACCACATTTGCCGAAGGCCAGGATGCCCAGGCGCTGGCGGACCGCAACCGCGATCTTGTCATCACCCTGATGCAGGCGCTGGACAAATGCGATCTTGCAACGATCCGGACGATCCTTGCCCCGGACGTGGCGTGGTACGTTTCGGGCGTGGGCATGCTCGATCTCGAAACGCTGTTGACGCAGATGCAGCAGATGCTGGGCATGGCCACGGTGGCGAAGACCACCATTGTCGCCACGACCGCCGAAGGGGAAAGGGTTGCCGTGGAATCGCGCGGCAACTTCGAGTTTCCCGATGGGCGCGCCTATCGCAACCACTACCACCACCTGTTCACCGTGCGTGACGGGCGCGTGGTGGGGGTGCGCGAATACCTCGACCTGCAGGAGACCGAACGCGTGTTCGGCGCAATGGGCGACGGCGCTTGAGCCACGACGCGCCAGCGCCGACGGCGGCAATGCAGGGCGGTGGGTTCTATAACCGCAACTCCGCCTTGCAGGCTGCCAACCTCGGCTCTGCTCTGCCATTGTTCTTGGCGGCGGCGGCGGAATACCCGGTTGCGGCCGCGTCTCCCACGCCTTTCGGGATTGCGGACTATGGCGCGTCGCAAGGGCGCAATTCGATGATCCCGATGGCGGCGGCCATTGACACGCTGCGACCCCGGATCGGGCCGGATCGCCCGATCGTGATCAGCCATGTCGATCTGCCGTCAAACGATTTCACCTCGTTGTTCACCGTTCTGGACGAAGACCCCGCCAGCTATCTGGCCGGGCGCGCCAACGTCTATCCCATGGCAATCGGCCGTTCGCACTTCAGCGAAGTGTTGCCGGTGCACAGTATCGATCTGGGCTGGACCTCCAATGCGCTTCACTGGATGAGCCGCAATCCCTGTGCGGTGCCCGACCACGGCTGGGGCGTGTTCAGCGCCGACCCGGCGGTGCGTGCCGCGATCGACGCGCAGCTTGATGCCGATTGGGTGGCGTTCCTGCACGCACGGGCGCGCGAGATGCGCCCCGGTGGGCGTCTGGTCTGCCAGTTCATGGGGCGCGGGCCGGATTCGCACGGCTTTGAATGGATGGCGAACGCGTTCTGGCAAAGCTGGGTCGACACCGCCGATGCAGGCCTGCTCAGCCAGGGCGAACTGGAGCGGATCAGCGCCCCTTCGGCCGGGCGGTCCGCCGCCCAGATCGAAGCGCCATTCCGCGATGGTCGCGTGACCGGGCTGCGTCTGGCCGATCTGGCCACGGTGCAGGCGCCCGACCCTTATTGGGATGCCTATCGCAACAGCGGCGATGCGGTGCAGCTTGGCCGGGTCTGGGCCGACATGATGCGCGCGGCCAACGGCCCCAGCTTCGCGGCCGCGCTTGATCCGGGGCGCGATCGTGGCACAGTGCTCGATGCCGTGACCGAAGCGCTTGCCGCAAGGATCGCCGCCGATCCGCAGCAGAACCGTTCGTTCAATGTCATCGTCGTGATCGAAGCCAGTGGCGCGGCGTAACGGGTGGCGGGGCGTCGCAGGCGGGCATCCCGATGCGCGTTGCAGCCCCGCTTAGGCTAAAAAGCACAAGGGAGAAGATAAGATGGCAGTCGCCTTTCCTGAACCGGTCATTCCCGATCACGTGCCATCCGAACTGGTGCGCCCGTTCCCGTTCGTCTTCGGCACCACGACCGATGTCGATCCGTTCAACGCGCTGGCAGATTCAGTGCATGAAGGCCCGGAACTGATCTATGCGCCCCATGCCTATCCCGGCGGGACGCCCGCTTGGGTTCCGCGCCGCATGGAAGATATGCGCGCGATCTATCTTGATACCGATCATTATTCGACGCAGGATTTTTCGCCCTTTTCCAAACTGACCGGCGGTACCTGGATCAATTCGCCGGTAGAGCTTGATCCCCCTGCGCACGGCCCGTTCCGGCAGATGGTCAACCCCGCCTTCACGCCCAAGGCGATGGCCGCGCTGGAAGACAAGATCCGGGAATATGCGGTTGGTTATATCGACGGATTCGCTGCGCGCGGATCGTGCGAGTTCATGGCCGATTTCGCGTTCGAGTTCCCCATCAAGGTGTTCATGGAGTTGATGGGCCTGCCGCACGATCGTGTGGCGGAGTTCATGGACTGGGAAATGAACCTCCTGCACAACCATGATCTGTCCAAGATCGCGGACGCCACGAACAAGGTCGTAGCCTATCTCGGCAGCGAGATCGACGATCGCCGCGCCAATCCCCGTAACGACCTCATCAGCTTTGGCGTCACCTCTACAATCGAAGGCCGCCCGCTGACGCAGGACGAATTGCTCGGCTTCATGTTCAACCTGTTCATCGGCGGGCTGGATACCGTGTCGACCAACATGGGCCTGCAGTTCTGGCACCTGGCGACACACCCTGAAGACCAAGCTGCGCTGCGCGCCAATCCGGCGGACATTCCCCACGCGATCGACGAACTGATGCGGGCCTATGGGGCGGTCACGACATTCCGCACCTGCAAGAAGGAAACGACCATTCGCGGGCAGAAGATCATGCCGGGCGACAAGGTGTGCATGTCCACCACGCTGGCGGGGCGCGATCCAGCGGAGTTCGACAATCCCGGCGCCGTCGATTTTGCCCGCCGCCCCCGCCATGTCGGCTTCGGCTTCGGCATCCACACCTGCGTCGGCATGCATCTGGCGCGCCGTGAACTGCGCATTGCGATGGAGGAGTTTCTCGCCCGCATTCCGCCGTTCACCTTGCAGCCGGGCCATGTCGTGACCTGTCATCTCGGCATGATCCAGCCGGTCGCCCTGCCGCTGGTGTGGACGCCGCGATAACCGCCCGCGCTGTTCTTGCTGCACAATCGAAGGGGGGACACAGGGCGGGGATCGCCCGTTTGTCCGGGGTGGCGCGCGCCTGCCCTGAAGAGCACTATCGTGCCTGTCGATATATGGGTTGGAGAGGGTTGGTCGCGGCCAGAGCCAAGCAGGAGATAAGCAGTCCTATGAATTTTTTAGCTTACCGAAGATCAACAGGCGTTCAAGGACATCGCGCGTCGCTGGGTGGAGGCTGAATGCCCCAGGGACTGGATGCGCCAGCTCGAAGCCGACGAGGAAAACTATCCCTATCCGTTTTGGGACAAGCTGAGGGAGCAGGGTTTCTTCGGCATCGGCATCCCGGAAGAGTGGGGCGGTCTTGGCGGGGACCTGGTCATGCAGATGATCTCCGCGCGCGAGTTCGCGCGTACCGCCAACGGCCTATTGTGGACCTGGGGCCTGACTTCGTTGGGCGTCGCCAAGATGTGGACTTATGCAGTTTAGAACTGGTGCAGAAGCCCGTCATCGCGGGCGTGCCGCTGCTTGCCACGCTGTCTGCCGCATCGACGCTGGCGGTGGAACAGGCCCGCGCCCATGGCCTGCGCCTGATAAGCCTGGCGCGCTCGGACAGCCTGCTGGAATCCTGAACCTGCGCTCTGCGCGCCATGGTGTGCAACAGCATACCAATCCGTCGATAGGTTTGGTGCGGCACCCGGCAGGGCAGCTTCGGGTCTGTAACGCGCGGCGTTGATGTAAAGCGATAACAGAGGATCCCGGAACTATGGCAAGCGTGGTGGAAACCGACCTTTCGGCGCTCGATGCGGAAGCCCTGCTCGATCAGTACCCTTTGCCCGCCTACTTGCGCGAGAACGTGAAGCCGGGGCTGGAGATGATGATCCGGTCTGCCGCGGAGATGACCGATCTGAACGCAAACGGCCGCGCCCGCGTGCTGTTCCAGATTCACGACGATCTGGGGCGGCTCAAGCAGATTGCCGATGACCGCGCGCGCTTCCCCGAAATCGCCGAGGTGGAAATCCGTGAACCGCTGTTCATCGTGGGGTTGCCGCGCTGCGGCACCAGCGTGCTGCACGCCCTGCTCAACGAAGACCCCGATGTGCGCGCGCCGCTGCAATGGGAAATCGCCTACCCTTCGCCCCCGCCCGAACGCGCCACCGAAAAGACCGACCCGCGCATTGCCAGGTACGATGCCTATCTGTGGGAACAGTTCGGCGGCGATCCCAAGGAACTGCTCAAGGGCCATCCTCTAGGGGCGATGATCCCGCAGGAATGCGGCTCGTTCATGACCACATCGTTCCAGAGCAGCAACGTGTGCATGCTGCAGCGGCTGCCGCGCTTCTACGAATGGTTCAAGGGCATCGACGCAACGTTCCGCTATGAAGTGCACAAGATGTGGTTGCAGCATCTGGGTTGGCGCAATCCGCGCAAACACTGGGTCGTCAAGATTCAGGAGCACATGTACAAGATGCGCGAACTGCGCACCGTCTATCCCGATGCCATCTTCATCCAGCCGCACCGCGATCCGACGCAGGTCGTCGCTTCGATCTCGCAGCTCATGTACGTGATCCGCAGCCCGGCCTACGATGAACCGGGCAAGGAAAAGATCGGGCGCGAGTTCCTCGATCTTTGGACCGACGGGATCGAGGCGATGATGGATTATCGCGCCGCAACCCCGGACTTGCCGATCCACGACATGCGCTTCAAGGATCTGATCACCGACCCGGTGGGGACGATCCGCAAGGCCTATGCCCAGTTCGGCCGCGAACTGAGCGACGAGGGCGCGCAGGCGGCGCTCGACTGGCTGGCGGAAAACCCCTCGGACAAGCACGGCAAGCGCAGCTACAGCCTGGAGGAGTTCGGGCTGGACGAAACGACCGTGCGCGCCCGTTTTGCCCGTTACACCGAGACGTACCGTGACTTCATCTGATACGGCGGGGCTGCCGCAGTGGGCCGATTACCTCGGCACCTTGGCGCGGGCGGATAGCGTCCTTGACCTGCTAGCGGACCCGGCCGATCCGCTGGCGCGGCAGGAAGCCTACCGGCTGATGTTCATGGCGCTGGCCGCCGGATTTCAGAGCACGTTCGTCGATCCCGATCACCCGGAGTTCGTCTGTTCGGTCAGCAATGTGATGAACAGCGTCGGGGTGAATCCCGATTTCATTTACGGTTCGGCCTCGATCCGCGGGGAGGGCGCCTACCGCCTCAGCGGAAAGCGCGGCGGCGGGGTGTTCGTGTTCTTCGACATCAACGCCGGGTCCATCGGCGTGCTCGACCAGTTCGGCCCTTCGGTCGGGTTCATCGACCTTGATGACTGCACGCTGGGCGCCGATGGCAGCTTCGATATCCTGTTGAGCGCTGAGCGTCCGGCGGGCCATACCGGCGACTGGGTGCGCCTTGACCCGCGCGCCTGCAACATCGCGGTGCGGCGCGGGTACTACAACTGGGGCGAAGAGGAAGAAGCGAAGATCGCCATCGAACGCGTCGATCGGCCGATCGGCCCGGTGCGACTCGACGCGGCAGAGATCGCGCGGCGGCTTGCGGCGCTTTCGGGCTTTGTCGAACGCTATGTCGGGTTCGCCATGAACTATGGCGCGCGGCAGCGGGCGCAAGGCGTGGTCAACCGTCTGGAACATGATGACTGGGCCGGGCGCGGCGGGGTTGCGGGCCAGCACTACTATCAGGGCATCTACGCGCTGGAGCCGGGACAGGCGATGATCGTGGAAACCGACCTGCCCGAAACGGTGCGCTACTGGAACATCCAGCTCAACGATCCGCTGTGGAACACCATCGACTTCTTCAACCGGCAAAGCAGCCTCAACGCCGCGCAGGCCCGACTGGACAGCGACGGGCGGTTCCGTGCGGTGATTGCCGCCGCCGATCCGGGCGTGCCCAACTGGCTCGATTGCGGCGGGCACCTGACCGGGTCGATGATGCTGCGCTGGACGCAGGCAAGCTCAGGCCCGGAACCGCGCCTGCGCATTGTCGATGCCGCCAGCGTGCGTGATCACCTGCCCGCCGATACGCCGCGGGTTTCGGTTGAGGAGCGCCAGCAGATGCTGCGGCGGCGGGTGCGCGCGGCGCAGTGGCGCCACCGCTGGTAGCGCCTGCGGCCCGCCGGGTGCGTTTCGGGGCGGTTCAGGCTACCTTCGGGATCACCTCTGCGCCAACCCAGCGCAGGAAGTCGAGGTACTCCTCAAGGTCGCGCAGCGGCGGCAGCGGAATGTTGGTTTCCGTCACGCCGCGTTCGGTCAGCCAGCCGCACAGGTCGATCGCCTTTTGCGCGTCCCAGCTTCCCACGATGCCGTCTGCGCCGGTTTCAACGTGGCCTTCGCCGATGCGCATCGATTCGATGGGGAAATAGAGGCCCAGCGGGCGGCCATCATATTCTGGCTGGGACCGGATGAAGTCCATGATTTCGGGGAACTTTTCCGGCTGGCTGAAGGCTGGCTGCCAGCCATCGCCCCACTTGGCCACGCGCTTCCACGGCTCCTTGCTGTCGCCGCCGAACCATAGCGGGATGCGCCCCTTCACCGGTTTGGGTTCATAGCGCACATCGCGGAAGCGCACATACTTGCCCTCGAACACCGGGTCGTCTTCGTACCACAGCGCCAGAATCGCCTGGACGTATTCGTCCATCATCTTGCCGCGTTCGTGGAAGGGCACGCCGAGCATCTCGAACTCGTCCTTCAGCCAGCCGACGGCGACCACCGGGATTGCCCGTCCTTCGCTGTACCAGTCCAGCGTGGACCATGCCTTGGCCTGCACGATGGCGTGCTGCAGCGGCAGGATGGTGATCGAGGAAGACACGTGGATCGTGTCGGTCATCCCCGCCACCGCCGAAAGCGCGCCGGTGCCGTGGTGCCAGAACGCCCCGCTCAGCGCGATGTGATCGATGGGAATCAGGAAGTGTTCGCCCAGCACCGCCCGGTGAAAGCCCAGCGTATCGACAAGGCGCATCACGCGCTTGACCTCCGCCGCGCCCAGCCCCTTTTCCCACGGCTGGCACAGCGCGGGGATTTCCAGCGTGCGCGGAATCGCCATGTTGATCTTCATTGCGCCTCTCCCCTTCGTTTCCGTGCGCGAAGTCTGCCATGCCGCGCGCGCAGCGGGCCTGTCCGCGGGCAGGCGGCGATGGCCGGCGAGCTGTCCAGACTGACCGGATCAACCGCGCCACGGGGTGCGACGGGAGAGGGGTTCGATCATGGATCTGGGCATTGCAGGGCGCCGCGCGCTGGTCGCGGGTTCCAGCAGCGGCATTGGCGCGGCGATTGCCGCTGCGCTGGCGCGCGAAGGAGTGGAGATCATCGTCCACGGGCGCAGCGCGGCAAGCGCGCAGGGCGTGTGCGATGCGATCACCGCAGCGGGGGGCAAGGCCACCGCGTTGCTGGCCACGCTGGACGATCCGGCAGCGGTTGCCGGGCTGGCGCAGGCGGCGCTGGCAAGCGGGCCGGTGGACATCTTGATAAACTGCGCGGGCGCGGCGTCCGAGCCGCACCGCTGGTTCGATGCCCCCGCCGATGCGTGGCAGCGCCAGTTCCAGACATCGACCTTCTATGCCGTGCAACTGATCCAGGCGTTGGTCCCGGCGATGCGCGCACGCGGCTGGGGCAGGGTGCTCAACGTCAGCAGCGGCGCGGCCTATCGCGCAATGCTGAACCATCCCGAATACGCCGCGGCCAAGCTGGCGCTCCATTCGATGACGGCAACGCTTTCGGCGGAACTGGGCGATAGCGGGGTGCTGGTCAATACGCTGGTATCCGGGCCGGTGCTGACCCCCAACACCCAGGCATCAATAGAGAAGAGCGCCGCCGCGCACGGCTTTACCGAAACCGGCGCGGCGCTGGAAAAGCGCGTGATTGCCGAAGTGTGGCGCGCGACGATCCCGCTTGCCCGGATGGGGCGCGTGGAGGAACTGGCGGATGCGGCCTGCTTCCTCGTGTCCGAACGCGCGTCTTACATCACCGGCGCGGCGCTGCGCGTCGATGGCGGTTCGGTGGGCGCGATCGCCTGATCCGGCAGGCAGGCCGCGCTGCCCCGTTCAGAGCGTGATGACGATCTTGGCGTGCGGGCTTCCGCCTTGCGCGGCCCAGGCATCGGCGGCGCGGTCAAACGCGAACAGCGCGGTATCCACCGTCAGCCCCTTGCCGGTGGCCATGGCCATCAGTCGGTCGAACGCGGCGCGCCGTTCGGCGACGGGGCGCTGGCCGGTGCCCACGCCGATGTGGCTGCGGAACACCAGATCGCGCAGCGATAGCGCCACGGTCGGCCCGGCCTGCACGCCGATGCTCATCATCCGCGCGCCGGGGCGGGTGGCGCGCATCGCGGCTTCGGCGGGCGGGCCGTAGACCACGTCGAGCACGACATCGTAGCCGCCGTTCGACACGGCCTTGAGAGCCGCCTCGTCATCGCCGGTGCCCAGTTGCGCCGTGGCATCGGCCCAGCCGCGCGCAACCATCTGCGCCAGCCGGTCTGCGCTGCGCGCTGCGGCAACGACATGGCCTGCGCCCATGATCCGCGCGATCTGCAAGGCAATCTGCCCGACTGGCCCGGTGGCGCCAAGGATCAGTACGTTGTCGCCCGGTTTGATCCCGGCCTCTTCCAGCGGGATCAGCGCGCCGGTGCCCGAAATCGCCAGCGCGATCACCTGATCGTCGGCCAGCCCGGCGGGCACCGGCCAGACTTCGCTTTCGGGGACCAGCGTGGTCTGCGCGATGGCCCCGAACGGCGCCATGGCGTGCCCGAAATAGACACGGGCGCCATCGGCCAGCGTGCCCACGCCTTCGCCGCCCGGCACATAGGCATCGGTGACCGGGCCGAAAAAGCCCTTGGCCCGCATCAGGTCGGTCGGCCCGATCCCGGCGCCGGCCACGCTGATCAGCGCGCAGCCTTCCCGTGGTGCGGGCGCGGCGTAGTCGGCCAGCGTGAAGCGGCCGTCGGGTGTGATGATAGCGGCTTTCATCGGGCGGTTCCGTTGTGGCGTGTCGGTTATGACGAGGCTCGAGAGAAAAGGGGCCGCCCGGCGCGAGGTGCGCGGGCGGCCCGGACCGGGTGTTCCGATCAGTAAGCGCCGGGCGGGGAAATGCCGTCAGCGCCGGTCAGGTTGCGACCGTAGATTTCATACCCGATGGTCGGGATGTTCTGGATGTGGCGCGTGGCCATCGAAACATCGCGCCAGTAGCGGTTGATCGGCTTGTCGAGCGCGAAGGCCGAAGAGCCTGCCTGGAACATGGCCGATTCGCTGGCGGCGTGGACCAGTTCGATCATCTGCGCCCCGGCGGCGCGGTGCATCGCCTTTTCCTCCAGCGTGAACTCTTCGCCCATCGCCACGCGGTCGAGCTTGGCGGTCAGATCGAACAGGATCAGCTTGGCGGTGTTGACCATCGCGGCCGCTTCACCCAGGTCGCGCATATAGGCGCCCGAATTGGTGCGGGTGGTGATGAAGGTCGTCAGGACCGGCTTCTTGGGCGCTTCCGCAGCGATGATTTCGATCATCGCTTCGACCGCGCCGATAAGCTGTGCGATGCCGGTGGTGCGCACGACGGGCACGGCGGGCAGCAGATCCGACGGGGCGCCGAAATGGCGCTTGGTCGGGTCGATCTGGCCGGCGCGTTCGTTCATCAACACCATCTGGCTGTCGGGGATGAACACGTTTTCGGCAACGGCGGTGTCGGAACCGGTGCCCTGCATGCCAGAAACGAACCAGCTATCGACGATGGTCATCGAATCCATCGGCAGGTAGCACATGTTGATGCCAGGAACGACCGGGCCATCATAGTCTTCAAGCACCACGCCCTGCTGCGCCCAGGTGGACTGGCGCGAACCCGACATGTACGGCCACTTGCCGTTGATGATCCAGCCGCCATCGACCTTGCGCGCCTTGCCCGGCGGGTTGTAGGCGCCGCACACCGGTTGCGGGCCATCGGCAAACACCGCGTCCTGCACGCCATCGGGCGCCAGGCTGGTGATCCATGTGGTGCCGTTGATGATCTGCATCACCCAGCTTACCGCCGGATCGCCCTTGGCGATTTCCATCTGCACGCGGCAAAAATCGGTGGTGGAAAGGCCGACGCCGCCAAGGCGCTTGGGCACCAGCAGTTGCAGCAGGCGGTTGTCCTTCAGCGCCTTGTCGACCGCCGGGGTCGGCGCGCGCAGTTTTTCCCCTTCGGGGGCTTCACGCTGCAACAGGGGCCGCAGGTCGCGCGCGATCTGGACAAAGCCGTCCGCTACGTCCTTCGAGGCAAAGCCAGTCGCGTCATCGACATTAAGCTTGGCAATGGTGGCCATTGATCCATCCTTTCTTCTTCTTTTCGTCCGGCACCTTAGCCGACAGTCTGCAGCGCCCATTGCAATATGTGCTCGGGCGATTCATTCCAGATGCGCATCCATTTGTCGTCTGCCGGGATAACCAGCGTGCTGAGTTGCAGCCGGACCAGCGTTTCGATCAGGACATCGCGGTTGATCGGTTGCCCGACCTTGCGTTCAAGATAATCCAGCGTCGGTTCCAGCGCCTCGCGCACCGCCGCCTGGTGGCGGGCGAAATGGGTGCGCAGAAACTCCAGATGGAACGCAGGTTCCACTTCAAAGATCCGGTCCGGGGAACGGTCCACGGTAAAGTGCGCAAAGAACTGCATCACCGCGCGAAACCGTTCGACCGGGTCTTCGATGCGGTCGGCAACTTCGGTGATGCCCTGTTCGAAGCTGGCGCAGACATATTCCGAAACCGCCGCCAGCACATCTTCCTTGGAGGCGAAGTAGCGGTACAGCGTGCCGCGTGAAACGCCGCTGGCATCGCTGATGTCGCGCATCGACAGGCGGCGCGCGCCCACAGTGCGAATGGCGCGCAATGTGCCGTCCAGAATCTTCTGGACGCTGGCATATTGCTCGCCGACGGCGGTGCCGCCCCATTCGCCCTGTGGTAGCAATTTCACCCGGCAGCCTCCAGTTCCTGAAGATTGTGCGGCACGCTGACATAGCCCGGCAGGTGCTGCCCGCCGTCCACGTTTATCAGTTCGCCGTTCACGAAACGCGACATCTCCGATGCGAGAAATACGACCACGGGGCCAATATCGTTTTCAGGGTCGCCCGCCCGCTTGAGCGGGTTGCTGGCCGTGGCCATTTCAAGGAAGCCGGGCACGTTTTCCGCCAGATCGGCAAAGACCTGGCCCATGCCGGTCGGGGCGATGGCGTTGGTGCGGATGTTGAAACGGCCCCATTCCACTGCGGCCGACCGCGTCAGCCCCAGGATCGCGCCCTTGTTCATGTTGTAGTCGCTGTGCAGCCACGCGCCGGTCTGCGCGTCGATCGAATAGAACGTCACGATCGAACCGCCGCCGCGCGCCTTCATGTGCGGGAAGGCCGCGCGCATCGCCCACCAGCTTCCGAAGGTGCCGATCTTCAGCGTTTCGTCCAGCATTTCGTCGGTCTTGTGCTCAAGCAGCACGTTGGGCGAAAGCGCCGATGCGTTGAGCACCAGCGTATCCAGCCCGCCGAACTCCGCCACGGCGCGTTCGACCATGCCGACGACCTGCTCCTTCACCGCCATGTCGGCCGAAATACCGACCGCGCGCACGCCGAACTCTTCGCGGATTTCGGCCGCGACCCGTTCGGTGGCCGCGCCATCGCGTCCGGTGATCAGCAGGTGCGACCCTTCGCGGGCCATGCGGCGCGAAATACCGTGGCCGAGTCCCTTTGCGCCGCCGGTGACGATGGCGACTTTGTCCTGCAACAGGCCGGTCATGCAGCGGGCTCGCGCAGGGCTTCGATCAGCAGCTTATCCATCTCCATCCTTTCCTGGCAGCGATCGCGGGTCAGCACATAGCCGCGCGTCGCGCCGTTGGTGTCCACGAACAGGTATTTCAGCCCTGCATCGTCGTCTTCGGCCAGTTGCCATTGTCCCTCAACATCGCCCGGTTTGGGAAGCAGTACCAAAGGGTATGTCGTTGTTTTTACCTGCACCGAAAGCGTCGGGAAACGGATATCGGTCGGCGTGCCGAGAACGCCCGGCGCGATTGCCCGCGCGGCGGCCATGATCGGCGTAACATAGGCGGCAAGGCCTTGCGGATATTGCGCACAATCCCCGATGGCGAAAATGTCGGGATCGCTGGTGCGGCCGGTCTGGTCCACCTTGATGCCACGGTCCACTTCCAGACCAGCATTGCGGGCAAGATCGGTATTCGGGCGCAGGCCCACCGCGGAAAGCACGACATCGGCAAGGATTTCGGTGCCATCGTCGAGCACTGCGCGGATGCCCTTGTCTCCAGCCTTGTGAATGGCCGCGACCTTGCGGCCCAGATGCCATTCCACGCCGTGGCCGGCCAGGGTATCGCGCACCACATCGCCCACCGGCGCCGGGACGAGCTGGGCCAACGGGTGGCCGAGCATGTCCACGACCACGGCCCTGTAGCCGCTGGTGACAAGATCGTTGGCGAACTCGGTGCCGACCAGCCCCGCGCCCATGACCAGCACGCGCGCGCCATCCGGCAATTTTTCCCTGAATTCGCGATAATCGTCAAGATTGTTGACAGCCAGCGCCCGATGCGCGGCATCGCCGTCGATCGGCGGGCGAACCGGATCAGCGCCCAGCGCCAGCACCAGCCGATCATAGAAGATCGGCCCGCCAGTGGTCAGCAGAACCTTGCCTTCGCGGTCGATCCCTTCGGCAAGGCGGCCTGCGCGCAGATCGAGCTTGAGCTGCGCGGCCATCTTCTCGGCCGCGGTGGTCACCAGCGTATCGGCCACCTTGCCCTTGGCCAGGGCGGTGGACAGCGCGGGCTTGGAGTAGAAGTGCCCGTCATCATGGGTGACGAGCGTCAGTCTGGCGTCCGGCGCGAGCTTGCGCAGCTCACGCAGGACGCCGTACCCCGCAAGACCACTGCCTACAACGACAACATGCGGTGCAGTCTGGGCCATCGGATTAGAGGAAGATGGCCAGGTTCGACATGCCCAGCGTCGACTGGTCGACGATGATCTCGCGCCGGGCCAGCTTGTAGGCACCGCCGACAAGCCGCCAGATGTCGCGCCGTTCCGCGCTGATCGTTTCGTTGTGCGCAACATCGAAACGGCTGCGCTCGACGTAGAGATAGCTCGACACTTCGTATTCGCCGGCCGCTTCGCATTCCGCCACGCGGGTATTGGTCACGAAACGACGGGTGCGCGAGGGCGGATCTTCGGCCCACGCGCTCTTCGAAAGGCGGCCGGTGCGCATCAGGATCGACTGATAGTTGTCGTCGAAATGCATCATCGTGCGCATCACGTCGCGGTCCTTGTTGGGACCGTTGCGGGTCAGCCGAACGGGCGCGGTGTAGATCAGGTCTTCTTCAAGCATGGCCAGCCAGTCGTCGAAGCGGCGCTCGTCCAGAGCGGCGGCTTCGTCGTAGAGCGTTTCCAGGATGCGGTTGTAGATTTCCGAGCCGAGCGGAACCCGGTTCTTGGAGACAAGGCCCCGCATCACGCTTGCCTTGTCGACAGCCGCGGTCGCGTAATTTACCATTATACGTCCTCTCTAGAGACTGCCGGCGCTCACGCTTCGGCCATCAGGTTGTAGTAGGCCATCCACCAGTTCCACTGGGTATCGTCCTTGGTGAAGCCGGGATAGAGCAGACCGCCGCCCTTCCAGCCTTCGGGACGTTCGTGCCCGTGCAGCGCCTGATATTTGAGGGTGATGTCCTTGCTGACCACGCCGCGCGCGTTGCGCATGATCTGCGGCCAGGTGTCGGCATCGTCCTGTTCGATGACGCCCGACGTGCCGGTCTGCTGGATGCTGTTCTGCAGCATGTCGCGCTTCACCTGTTCGGGGGCATCCTTTTCCGCGAAGATGAAGTTGACGAACTCCACCTTGTCCGGCCCGCGCGGGACGTATGTGTGCAGCGCCAGTGCGCCCGACGAACCGCCATCGGTGCGCGGTGCGAAGATGAAGGCCACGAGGATGTTCGGGAACAGGCCGCCGACCTGCGGCGGGATGGTGGCGAGCTGTTCGACCTGATCGGGCGACAGGTTGTTGAACAACTGCGGGATCAGTTCCTTGGTGATGCCCGGAGGCGGCAGCATCTGCAGGCGTTCCTCGACCGACTTGCCTTCGAAGCTGATGTCCGAGAACATCTTGAAGGTCTGCGCCGCTTCGAGGCAGCGCAGCGAGTGGCCCTGTTCGCAGCTCACGTCCACGCCGTACATGCCCGGCGCGTTGTCGTAGATCGATTCGGGCGTGCCGCCCATCACGCCGCCTTCCATCAGCGAGCGATGGAGCGTGAGGGTGTGGAAGCCGTCCGAACCGGACTGTTCACCGGGAATCTTCCAGTTGCACGGCAGGATGAAACGCTGCGGCGGGCCAAGCAGTTCAAGCCCCGAATCGGTGCGGCAGAAAAGCTGGTCGAGATAGTATTTCATGTCGCCGAGGTAATCGTCGAACGACGGGCCATCGATGTTCCAGGTGGCAAAGATCAGGCCGCCGTAGACTTCGACGCGCGCCTTCTTGAGGCCCAGCTTGTCCTTGGTCAGAAGGTTGCCGTGCATCTGCTCCTTTTCCACCGGCGCACCGATGAAGCTGCCGTCCGGGCGGAAAGCCCAGCCGTGATAGATGCAGCGGTGGGCATGGGCGTTGCCCGCTTCGGCGGTGCACACCTTCATGCCGCGGTGGGGGCAGACGTTGAGCGAAACATGGATTTCGTTGTTGCGGTCGCGCGTGACGATGACCTGGTCTTCACCCATGTCGCGCACCACGAAATCGCCAGCATTGGGGATTTCGGTGTCGTGGCCAAGCAAAAGCCACGTCTTGGCGAACACACGCTCCATTTCGAGCTTGTACAGCTCTTCATCGCTCATCACCCGCAGGGCAACTTCGTAGGAGTCCCGCTTGACCAGATCGTCAAGTGTCGCGCCGTCAGACAGCGTGAAAGTTGCTTTTTGCAGCATGATCCTCTCCATCGGAAAATTCAGTAATGTGCTTGTACATGTTGAACCAAAGGTGTTCAACATGTAATTGGTGCCCGGAGAGGAGGAACGCATGTCCAAACGCTTGAAAGTTGTAATCGATAAGCCCGCATGTTGCGGCTACGGCGTCTGCGCCGAAATATGCCCGGAGGTATACAAGCTCGACGAGAACGGCATCGTCTATGTCGATGACGAAATCGTCCCCGAAGGCCTGGAAGACCGCGCCCGCGAAGGCGCCGATGCCTGCCCGCAGGCCGCGCTGGCCATCGTCGAAGCCTGATTCGCTGCGCCATTTCGCAAGGGAGGCCGCGGCCGGCATTGCGCCGCCGCAGCCTCCTTTTTGCGTTGTGGCCTCAGCGCTGCATCTGCCCGGACAGCACTTGCGCGACGCGCTGCGATTCGGGAATCGCGTCTGCGCCGATACGGCGATCGACCTCTTCCTCAAACCAGTAGAGCGCGCGTTCCTGGTAGCCGAATCGCAACTGGGGAATCGTGCCCTGTTCCAGCGATTGCTGGATCGAGCGGAACAGGCACAGGTCTTCGGACAGGATGTTGCGCACGATGCCGTTCATCGCCTGCCAGTGTTCGCGATCCGCGTCGCTGTCCACGTCCCAGCCCATCAGGCGCACTTCCATGATCGACTTATCCGGCCCGGCGGGCCAGAAAGACTGCAGCGAGAAACCGCCGGGGTCGAGCGCGAAGAACGTGTTGGGGAAGGTCGGCAGCGCGATGGTGCACTGGCTGAACACGTCGGCCACGTCATCGGGCTTGTACAAGTCTGCCTCGAAGATCGTGTTGCCCTTCTTCTTGCGCGTGGCAAAGCGCATGTGGCCGTTGGCAAACAGCGCAACGACGAAGCTTGGCGAATCGAGGTAGGGCGCGATCGATTTGGCGTGGACCGTGGCGACGTGGTAAATTTCCAGGAAATTGTGCAGCGCCAGCTTCCAGTTGCAGTCCATTTCGATCAGCAGGCGTTCCTTCACAACCATCTTCTCGATCGGATAGCCTTCCTTCTGCGGCGCCTGCGGCGCCATGAAATCGGCCAGCGGTTCGGCCGCTTCGTCGAAGTTGATGAAGATGAGCCCGCGATCCACTTCGCAGCGCACCGGCAGCAGCCCGTTCTCGGCCTTGTCGAGACAGGTGAAATCGTGCTGATCGGGCACCGATTTCAGTTCGCCTTCCAGCGAATAGCCCCAGGCGTGATAGGGACACACGAAGCGCATCGCCTTGCCCGAATGCTGCAGCAGCAGGGCCGAGCCGCGATGGCGGCAGGCATTGTGGAAGGCGCGGATCGCACCGTCCTTCCCGCGCGAGATGATCACCGACTTTTCGAGCTGCTCGAACAGGAAGTAAGAGCCGGGTGCGGGCAGTTCGGAAACATGGCCGACCTGCAGCCAGGCCCGCATCCACAGGCCGTCGTGTTCCAGCTTCGCAAAGCCGGGATCGGTATAGCGCGATGCCGGGATCGGCGGGAGATAAGGGAAATCGTCCGGGTGTTCGGCGCGGATAAGCTGCGCTTCCATGGTCCGGCGCAAATGTTCCAGAGTATCGGTACGCATTGTACGGCTCCTGGCATTGGCGGCCGGGGAGGGTGCCCCGGCCCGGGGATCGATCAGGCTTCGGCCATGCGCGATGCGGCCGGATCATCGGGGGTGACCGCGCTGAAGCAGCTTTGCGCCAGATAGCTGCAGCTATATTCGCGCACTTCTGTGAACTTGCCGTCGCGCAGCTTGAACACGAAGTGGTAGGCGTTGTTGTAGCGGCGGCCGTTTAGCATTTCCGAATCGGTTTCGGCTTCCACAGCCACGCGATCGCCCTCGGCGGTCATGTCCACGATCTTGAGCTGGATCGGCGATTTCAGCACCGTCGACATCGTCGAAGGCACCTTCGAGAACTGTTCGCGGTTCCATTCGTACAGCAGCCATTCGGGCTGGCGGGCCATGGTCACGAACAGGAAATCTTCGTTGGTCGTGGCCAGAATCGCCGCTTCGTCGCCGCGGTTGACCGCTTCGAACCAGCTCCGCACGACGGCCTTGTTTTCTTCGATACCCATCATCCACATCCCTCGTTTTTGCCGCGCGCTTGAACGGCGGTCATTTGTTGTCGGGCCGGACGCAGACAGGGCTGCGGGCCGCGATCGCCAAGGAATCGGCAGGGTTCCCCGGCGCCGCAGCAAAGCATGAACCTGCTTTCGAGATTCTCGCCTATCCAAAGGAGGGGCACGGGCGGCAAGCGGGTGTGGTTCGTGCACCAAGGATTGCGGCGGGCGGCCTTGTGGCTGTAAGCTGCGGCCGCAGTCGGCCAGTGCGCGCCGGCGCGACAACAGAACGGCCGGGCCGCGGTAGCACGGGGTCAAGGCCGGGAGAGGCATGGCATGGCAAGTATCTCGGCAGTGTACGATGTGCCGCAGGTCAGCGGGATGGATTGCAGCGTCGCAGGACGCATGGTCCTGCCCCGCGCCACGGTGGAACTGCACCACTACCGCTTCACCGGGCCGCAGAGCGGGGTGTTCCGGTCGGGGCGCGGTTTTCTCGATCTGGCGCTGTCGCGTCGTCCCGGTGCGCCGATCGGTCATTACACCGCCGCCCCGCGCAGCGATCCGATCCCGATGGGCGAGATCATCTTCATCCCCGCCGGGCAGGATCTGGAAACGCGCTGGGGCGAAGGAGAGCAGCGTTCGATCTGCTGCGGGTTCGAGGCGCTGGTGGGCGATGATCGCGACCTGCTGGCCGATGAAGCCGCGCTGGAAGCCTCGCTCGACGTGCGCAGTCCGCAGGTGCGCGATGCCCTGATGCGGCTGGCCTGCGAAATCGAATCGCCCGATTTTGGCAGCGCCTTGCTGGCCGAAGCCCTGATGACCGAAGTGCGCGTGCAACTGGCGCGCTATTTCCGGCGCGCGCTTGGCGGGGCAGACGGGCCTTCGCGGCTCGATCAGGGGCAATTGCGGCGGATCGACGAGGCGATCGAACAGCCGGGGCCTTTGCCCAGCGTGGCCGATCTGGCGCGGCTGTGCGATGTCAGCACGCGGCATTTCTTCCGGCTGTTCCGGGTTTCCACCGGGCAGACGCTGGCCAGCTATGCGGCGGAGCGGCGCATCGCGCGGGCCAAGGCGCTGTTGCAGCAACGCCAGCCACCGATCAAGGAAATCGCCTGGCGGTGCGGATTCGAAACCCCGGCGGCTTTTTCCGCGGCGTTTCGCAAGGCGGTGGGCACGACGCCCAAGGTGTTCCGCCAGACCGTGCGCTCCTGACCGGCCGCACGGGCGCACATCTGGGATGGTCAGGTCCGGGCATTTCCGCAACCGGGCGGTCGCGCAATAGTATTGGCTGTAATCAATGGGAGTTTTCCCTTGGGGTTTGCCCGGTGTGCGCGCCACAACCGGCGCAAGGGCGGCGCTGGCGCTGCCGATCGAAACGGTGACGAGGAGAGGCGGCTATGGCGGCAGGCATGTTTGATCTAGCGGGCAAGGTGGCACTGGTCACCGGGGCCAATTCGGGGCTGGGCTTTGCCTTTGCCCGCGGGTTGGCGAAGGCGGGCGCCGATATCGTCATCTGGGGCCGCCGCGCCGACAAGAACGAAGAGGCCGCCGAAAAGCTGCGCGCGCTCGGCGTGCGCGTGCTGACCGAAAGCGTCGACGTGCGCGACGATGCGGCCATTGTCGCCGGGGTGGAACGCGCGGTGGCGCATTTCGGGCGGATCGACATTGCCGTGGCCAATGCCGGGATCGCCACGCAGGTGCCGTTCGTGGACATGGACCGCAAGGCCTACCGGGAACTCATCGATGTGAACCTCGATGGCGCGGTGTTCACGCTGCGCGCCGTTGCAAAGCATATGGTGGACCGCGCGCTGGCGGGCGATCCGGGCGGTTCGCTGATCATCTGCGGCAGCGGCTCGATCGCGCAGGGTGTGCCGACGCTGGCGCACTACGGCATCGCCAAGGGCGGGCTGAACTCGCTGGCCAGGGCGCTGGCGGCGGAACTGGGGCCGCACGGCATCCGCTGCAACGTGATCGCGCCCGGCTTCATCGAAACCGAAATGACCTTCGCCGACCCGGAGGTGGGCGAAATGATGGCAAAGCGCGTTTCCGAACGTGTTCCGCTGGGCCGCATCGGCCAGCCCGACGATCTGGAAGGCGCTACCGTCTATCTTGCCAGCGACGCCTCACGCTATCACACCGGCGATACGCTGGTGATCGACGGCGGCAAGCTTTACGCCAACTGAGCGCGAAAGGACCACGATCATGTTTGCCCGCCCGAACAGCCAGCACAGCCAGGTGGCCTACGTCACCAACGATCTGGACGCCGCGATCGAAGCCTTCGGCCGCGAATATGATGCGCCCGCCTTCTACACCTTCACCAACGCCAATTCCGGTTCGGACGAGAACGGCGAACAGTTGCGCATCGCGCTGGCCCGGGTGAACGGGGTAGAGATCGAACTGATCGAGCCGATCGGGAATACCGCGCCGGTGTTCAGCGACGTGCTGCCCGGCGGGGATGAACTGGCGATCCGTTTCCACCACATCTGCTTCCGCATCGACGGCCCGCTGGAAAACTGGGATGCCCACATCGCCACGCTGGATTTCGACCGCCACCCGATTGTGTTCAAGGGCGCCTTGGGCGAGATGATGCGCTTCATCTATACGGACGAGCGGCGCACGCTTGGCCACTATGTCGAGCATGTCTGGCTGGCGCCGGAAATCCTTGCCCAGATCCAGGGCGCGACGCCAGCCTACCCGCCCGCCCGCGCCTGAAGCCCAGCGCCTCAGGCGCGGGCCTGTCCTGAAGCGTTGATCTGCGCCATCAAACCTTAACCTGCATTGCCGGAGACCTGCCTTGCGTGACCCTGTCGAACTGACTGTCGATGTAACCGACGCCGTGGGAATCGGCATGGCGGCGCACACTGCGCTAACGGTGTTTCTGCCCGACGACGGTGCTCTGGCCGATCCGCCGGTGGTGTGCTTTGCCTTTCCCGGCGGCGGCTACAACCGCCGCTATTACAGCTTCGATATGCCCGACGGGACCGGCGGCGGCGAGGCTGGATACCATACCGCACGCGGATGGATCTTCGTCGCATGCGACCACCTCGGCTTTGGCGAATCGACGATTCCGCCCGATGACCTGCTCGATCTCGATGTGATCGCGGCGGGCAACGATGCGACGGTGCGGCATGTCATGGCCCGCATCGCGGCGGGCACGCTGGTCGAAGGGCTTGGCCCCGTGCCGGATGCTGCCTGCCTTGGCATCGGCCAGTCGATGGGTGGCTGCTTTACCGTGGTGGCGCAGGGCAACCACGAAACCTTCGATGGCATCGGCGTGCTGGGCTACAGCGGCATCCATACCGTGGTGCCCACGCGCCCCGGCCAGCCGGCGGCGGCATGGCCGTGGATCTCCCGGCGCAGCAAGCTGGCCGCGCCGAAAATCTACAACCTGGCGCAACTGGCCGCTTCGCAAGGCCCGCAACTGGGCGATGCCGAATCGCTGCAGAAAGCGGCGCAGGCTGGCGAACATCCGTTCCAGTGGTCGTTCCACTATGACGATCAGCCCGCTGACATCACGGCGCTCGACATGAAGGCATCGGCGGGGCTGGTCGATCCTCTGCCGGAATGGCGCTCGGCCACGACGCCCGCGTGCGGGGTCTACATGGTCGCGCCCGGCGCGGTGGCGCTTGAAGCGGCGTCGGTCCGCGTGCCGGTGTTCATCGGCGTGGGCGAACGCGATGTTGTGCCCGATCCCTGGGCGGAACCCAAGGCGTTCAAGAGCGCGGTGGACATCCAGCTCTACGTTTGCCCACGCATGGCGCACATGCACAATTTCGCCCACACCCGCACCCGGTTCTGGGCGCGTATTCACAACTGGGGCGAAGGCGTGGCCGCGCAGCGCGCGCTGGCGGGGTAAGCGCCCCGATCAGCCGCCGATCTCTCCCAGCGCCGCATAGGAGGGGTCGGCGCAGTCGCGGCTGCCGCCGAACGCGCCCACCAGCGGCGGTCCCGCAGTCACGATTTCGTCCATGTCCTGCACATAGTCGCGGTGGTCGATCGCCCAGCGCCCGGCGCGGCGCGACCAGCGGTCGATGTACCGGCCATGGACATTGCCCTGGCGCAGCACGCCGTTCTGTTCGAAGCGCAGCGTGGCGTGGACATAGGCTTCGCTGGCGGCGCGGTCCCCGTCGAGCGCGATCAGGACATTGGTGATACGGTGAACATGGGCGACCATCTGTGCATGGGTGGTGCACACCCAGTCGATGAAGCCACGCCCGGTCCCTTCGAACATCGCACCATAGCGCGCTGTTCCTTCGGGGTGCCACACCGCATAGCCCAGATCGCGATCGATCCGGTCCATTGCGCGGGCATAGTTGGCCAGTTGTTCGGCAATCGCCAGCCTGTCGGCGGTTTCGTTCGGCTGCATGTGGCATCGCTCCCGTCTTGTCGGCGCACAATGATCGCGCCGGTTCGATGTCACCCCTGACCGATGGCAGGTGCGGGGCACGGCCTTTAGCCGCCCACTTGCCGACACAAACATTTTTTGGGAGAGCGGCATGGATCTGGGAATTGCGGGAAAGACCGCGCTGGTTACCGGTGGGACGCATGGCATTGGCCGGGCGATTGCCGAAGAGCTTGGCCGCAACGGCTGCAACGTGGTGGTCGTCGCGCGCGGGCAGGCGGGAATCGACGAAACTGTTGCCGCTATCCGCGACGCCGGGGGCGCCGCAGGCGGGGTCAGCGCCGACCTGACCGATCTGGACAGCTATCCGCGCATGGTTGCGGAAACCGCCGCGCTCTTCGCCGCGCCCGACATCGCCATCTTTTCCCCTGTAGGGCCGCCATCGGGCCGGTTTGACGCGATGACCGACGCCGATTTCCAGACCACGTTCGATAACGTGGTGCGGGCCTTTGCCCATTTTGCCCGCGCGGTTACCCCGGCGATGAAGGAACGCAAATGGGGCCGCATCGTCACGGTCGGGTCGGGCCATGGCCGTCTGCCAGGGCGTCGCGCGACGCTGGGCTTCGATTATGTGCTCGCCAACACCCTGCGTCCGTCGGCGCTGGGGTTGAGCCGCAGCCTGGCCGACGAACTGGCCGAGTTCGGCATTACCGTGAACACCGTGCCGCCGGGCTTCATCGACACCGGCGCACAGTACGAAGCGTTCTTCCGCGAATGCGCGAAGGCTGTGAACCAGACCTACGAGCAGTTCATGGCAGGGTTGATCGACCGCATTCCGATGAAGCGGTTCGGCAACCCGGATGAGGTGGCCAGCCTGTGCGCCTATCTGTGTTCGGCGCGCGCCAGCTATATTACCGGCCAGTATATGCTGGTCGATGGCGGGCGCATGGAAATCTATTACTGAGCGGGCGCCCGCCCGGTGCCCGCGCAAGGACGGGGGCACCGGGACAGCGCGGCCGGATCAGCCCTGCGCCTTGGCCGCCGCGACGAGCTGGAACAGCCCGCCATAATAATACATCAGCTTTTCCATCGACAGGTCGCGGTAGGGCGTCATCGGGGCGAGCGAATCGACTACGTCCCAATATGGTTCGATCTGTTCGAGCACTTCCTCGACCGAACCGCAGGCGCAGAACGCCAGCACCATTTCATCGGACACATTGTGCGCCACCTTCGACACGTCGCCATGGTCACCCAGCGCAAGCTGGCAGGCGCGGGCCTGATCGCCAAAGCCCTGCTTTTCGAAGAACGGTTCGTACTGCTTGTAGCCGGAATAGGCGGCAACTGTGGCACGGGCGTCGTCGATCGCCTGCTGCTTGTCGGGGTTGATGGCAATCCACGGCCAGGCGTTGATTTCGATATCCTCGCGTTTGCGGCCGTGCTTGGCCAGCGCGGCTTCGATCACCGGCTTTTGCACCTTGGAGGTGTATTCGGCCGACCACAGCGCGTGGACCATCAGGCCATCGGCGATTTCGATAGCCAGATCGGTCATCTTTTCCTGCAAGGCGGCGATCCAGATCGGAATGCGTTCGCGCACCGGCGGCGCGGTCATCATCATTTCCTGGAAATCGGCCTTGAAGTACTGGCCTTCGTAGGGGTCCAGCCCCTTGTGTCCGTTGGCGATGATATAGCGCACCACATCGACGATTTCGCGCAAGTGGCCCAGCGGCTTGGTCTTGGGCATACCGTACATGCCTTCTACCGCGGAGGGGATGCTGCTGCCCAGCCCCAGGATGAAGCGACCGCCGCTGATCCGGTCCACGTCCATCGCGGCATAGGCGGTTTCGACCGGGCTGCGGGTGCCGGCAATGGCGATGCCAGTGCCCAGCTTGAGCGTTTCGGTGACGGTCGCCGTGGCCGCCAGCGGCACGAACGGCGGACCGTAGATTTGCAGCACGAATACGCCTTCGAAGCCGAGGGCTTCCATCTGGCGCGAGGTTTCGGTGAGCTGCGCGGCGGGCAGGACCGGCATCGTCCCCCAGAAACGGCGCGGTCCACCGGTGGCGTTGGTCTTGGGCATGTGTCGGGCCTCTCGTGAATGGGCAGTTTCTTGCAGGTTATGGCACCGGGATCATGCTGCAACATCTAGCAGCGCCGCGACCTGTCCTTGTGCGCAATAATTGTGCGCCCGGTTGATAACGCGCCCCGCTTCCCGGAATCGGGAGCGGGGCGCGCATGGACCGCCTGATCGGGCGTCAGAAGCGGAACAGTTCCTTGCGCAGGCCGATGATATCGCTGCAATCGGCGCTGACATTGTCGCGGTAGGCGAAATCGCCTTCAGCCTGGCGCTGGGCCAGTTCCATCATCAGCAGGCGGTAACGCTGGCCTGCCTGATCGAACCGCGAATGGAGATCCTTGCGCGGGTCGATATCCATATAGCGCGGGCTTTGCGGGTTGGTCATCGAACTGTCCTGCCGCGAAACCTTGTAGCCGGCCTTGGGCATGACATGGCGGAACATCAGGCCCGCGTTCGACGTGTTCATCACCATTTCCATGCGCGTGCGGTCCCGCGATTCGGGGGTGCAGGGATGGAACAGGGGCACATCGTCGCCCGGCGAGAAGCGCCCATAGGCAATCGCGCAGTGCGAACGCAGGTAGATGCGGATGACCTGGCGCACGTTCTGCGTCGGCTGGCGGATGCCGCTGAAGAACTTCATGATCGGCGCAACCGACTTGTTCACCAGCGTGCGCACCATGGTAATGGTTTCGCTGTCGTAGAAGACTTCCACGTCTTCGCTGTCGGACTTTTCATCGCCCACGACATCGGCATGGAGAAAGTCCGCGTGCGTCAGGTCGATCAGGTTTTCGAGGCTGATCGGCGCCGAACAATCGAAGCGGATCGTGGCGGTCATGTGCTTGGGCAGGCCGCCGTTGGGTGGCAGGAACGGCAGGCTGGGCAGGTGCGCAGGGTCGGCAGCTTCCGGGCGGCCAAACCAGCCCCAGATCAGGCCATAATGTTCGATCACCGGATAGCGGCCGTGCGCATCGGTATAGGGGCTTTTTTCGCGGGTGACGATTTCCTGCGGGTGGAACTCCGACGCCACGGCCTTGCCATTTTCGCGCCAGATGTAGAACGGGTGCGAATAGACCGCGCGGCGGACCGGCTTCTTGCCGATGGCGTGATCGTGGGCCAGCGGGAACCAGCTGTCGCGCATCACGATATCGTGCGGCACCCAGTTGTTCACCGCGTTGAGCGAGGGGCGCGGTGCGCGCGGGGCTGCGGTGGTTTCGGTGTGATCCGTATCCGAAGCAAAGGGGCGATCGGCGACTTCAAGCATGGGGGTCTCCTTGGAAAGTCAGGCGGCGGCCGAAACCGAAGAATCCGGCGAAACGGAAGGGTCAGACGAAACGGGTGTGGCGGGCAGGATCGCTTCGCGCAATTGCTGCGCTCGGTGCGATGCCGAACGGATCAGCACGCGCAGTGCCGCAGCATCGACGTTTTCACGCACCGCGAATGAACCCTTGAGCCGCAGAGCCAGCGCGTGGCGACCCTTCAGCTCTTCGCCCAGCCGCGCGCGCCAGCGCACTTGCGTGACGCCGCGCGCCGCCGCCACCGGCGCGATCTGCGCGGTCAGCAGGGTGCGGAAACTGTCATCGCGCAGCACGGCTTGGGTTTCGCCGGTATCGGGGCGGGTGCGGGTGATGAGGGTGATCGGGAACTCTGCCGTGGCATAGGACGGCAGGTGCAGCTTGCCCCACTGGCAGAAGCGTTCCATCACCAGCAGACCATTTTCCTCGCGCAGTTCGGACATCAGATACGGCGTGAACTGCACCCCGCGGATGTCCAGCACCAGGCCGGGATCATCGAACAGGGTATCGACCCATTCGCCCTGCGAAAGGCTGACGTGGGCCGTGCCGTTGAGCGGGAAGGTTTCATCCAGCACCGGGGCGGGCGGAGCCGAAGCCTTGTCAAGGTTGACCGAGACGAAACCGCCGCTTTCCGCCACGGCATAGGCAATGGCCTTGTACACCGGCGGAAACCGCTGCTCGTCCTTCATGTTCGGGATTTCTTTCAGGCGGCCCGATTCGCCATCATAGCTCCAGCCGTGATAGCCGCACTGCAGCCAGCCGTTGTCGCGCACACAGCCGCGCGAAAGCGGGGCGCGGCGGTGGGGACAGCGATCTTCCAGTGCGCGGGCAATGCCTTGCGCATCGCGCCACAGCACCACCGGCTGATCGCCGACATCGACGGCCAGCGGCTTGGCCGAGGTCACTTCCTCGCTACGCGCAACTTTCCACCAGGGACTCGCCATCAATTCAGTACCACTCTCCAGCAAAGGCCTGCAAATTGACATACGCCAATTTAAATGTCAACAATCGCCCCATGACCGCAGCAGACCCTGAAAAGCCCGTGGCATTGGCTTCCGGGCGCAAGGCGGCCCCTCGGCCGCGCGGCCGCCCGCCCGCCGATGCGGCTCGCGCCGTGCCCGAAGAACGGCTGCTGCACCTGGCCTTCGAAAGTTTTGCCGAGTTTGGCTATGAAGGCACCACGGTGCGCGAACTGGCCAAGCGGCTGGGCGTCAGCCACAACCTGCTCAACGTCCGCTTCGGATCGAAGGCCGATCTGTGGCGGCGCGCGGTGGACTGGCGCGTGGCCCGGTTTGGCGCGCCGGTCTTTGCCGTGTTCGAGCGGACCGACCTTGATCCCGAAAATCGCCTACGCCTGTTGGTCCATCGCTTTTGCGGCTGGGCGGCGGAAAATCCCAGCTTCATCAGTGTCAGCCATGCCGAAGGGCGGCGCACGACCTGGCGGCTGGACTATCTCGTTTCGCTTTACATTCGGCCGTTCAAGCACAGCCTTGACGCCCTGTTCGCGCAAATTGAGGCGACCCGCCCGATGCGGCCGATTTCCTCGTCGGCGTTCATGGCCATGCTGGTACAGGGCGTGGGCTTCTATTTCGCCTCCACTCCCATGCTCGAAGCCCTGGGCGTGGCAGACGAATCCGCCCCAGAAGCGATCCCGCAGCGCGTTGCCGAGTTTGCCGATACCTTGCTGGCCGGGGTGCTTGGCCCGGCGCCGTCCGTCCTGGAAGATCGCCGGGCCAGCGCGCCTGCCTGATCCTATTTGATCTGGCGCAGGATGCGCTTGGCGGCGATCTTGCCGGGCAGGCCGGAAATGCCGCCGCCCGGATGCGCGCCCGCGCCGCCGATGTACAGCCCCGGCACAGCAGGCTTGGGGTTGCCGAAGCCGGTGGCCGGGCGGTTCTGGCCGGAACGCAACGAGCCGAAATCAATGTGCGTCACGCAACCGTTGGTGGCGTTGAGCCGCTTTTCACGCTCGCGCGAGGTTTCCACGAAGCGGCCCACTTCGGCATCAAGGCCATCATAATAGTCCGACATCTGCGCGATGATGTTGGTCATCGTGCGGTCTTTCAGCTCCTGGCTCCAGCCTTCGCGGGCATCGACGGCCATCGCCGGGACATAGATATAGGCAAGACCGCCGCCGGGAGGCGCCTGCGTCGGGTCGGTGTTCGACAGGGGCGTGATCGACAGGGCGATTTCCTTGGGAATATCGCCGCGCCGTGCCGCTGCAAAGCTTTCGCGCACCTGTTCGGGCGTGCCAATGTAGCCCACCGCCTTGTTCAGGTCCGCCTCGTCATGGCGCAAGTCCTGATGGCGCTTGAGCGTCAGCGGCTTGGACAGCGCGAGGTTGGCGAGGAACGGTGCCGCGTTGGAACGGTTGGCCGGGGCGTGCTTGATGCGTTCCAGCAGGCGGCGTTCGACCTTGCCGGGCGTGGTCATCGCAAAGGCGGTGCGCGGATCGCAACTGGCGACGACTGCCTTGGCCTTGATTACCCGGCCATCTTCCAGCCGCACGCCGCGCGCCGCGCCATCGTCGATGATGATTTCCGCAACCGGGGCGTTGAGCATGATCTTCGCGCCCGAAGCCTCGATGCTGCTGGCAAGGGCGTTGGCGAAGCTTTGCAGGCTGCCGATCGGTTTGCCGGTGCCCAGCCGGTGCAGCGTGGCGAGGATCATGTAGGCGGCGCCGTTGCCATCGTCATCGACCGGCCCGGCGCCCGCTGCGGTATTGGTCAGCAGCGCGATGTTGGCGGGGTGCTGGAACCATTCGCACGCGATCTGGTCCGCCGTGCCCGATGCCAGCACCTGCAGGTCGTTCTTCAGCCGCACGTTGCGCACAAGGCTGCCGACCATCGCGCTCAGATTCTTGAAGTCGGGACGGCCCGGCTCGGCCTTCATGATCGGGAAGCCGATGTCCATCAGCGCGTTGAGCAGTTCGAGGAACTTGAGATAGTTCTTCCCGTCCTGCGCGTTGAGGCGTCCCATGTCTTCTGCCGTGCGCTGGGGATCGCGGAACAGGCACACGCTCGCGCCCGACGGATCGAGATAGGCATAGGTGGGATCGGGATCGACCCAGCGCAGGCCGTGCTTTTCAAGCTCCAGTTCCTCGATCAGCCCGCTGCCGCGCACGAACAGCAGTTCGACCGCGCACGGGGTGACGAGGTGGCTTGGCGCTTCGGGGATCATGTAGCCGGCGCTGGTCATGCCGCCGACCTTGCCCAGCCGTTCGACCACGATCACGCGCTTGCCCGCACGGCTCAGATAGCCGGCTGCGGCCATCCCGTTGTGCCCGGCGCCAACGACGACGACATCTGCTGCTTCGGTCACCTCTTGCTCTCCAGCAACCGGAACGCAGGTAGGGCGTCCGGCATATTTCCCACCATGATTGTTGTGCGAACCGGCGCGCGCCTTCCATAAGACAGGTCATCGGGAAGGCTGGACGCTGTTTTGAGGAACCGCGCCGCCGCGTTCCGGCTGGAATTGTCCCGGAAGTGCCGCAATACCGCGATTCATACGTACCATGGCAATGAGAGGAAGGATAAAGCGATGTCGGTCAAGCTGGACGCAAAGACAGTCCATGATCGGTTGACCGCGTGGCTGGGGCGCACAAAGCCCTCGTGGCAGGGTCTTACCGTCGCGCCGATGGACGTGGTGCTGGGGTCCGGGTTTTCGGCCGAGATATTCTTCGTCGACGTGGAATACGACGAGGACGGCCAGCACCATCGCCGCACGCTGGTGGTGCGCCGCCAGCCGCAGACCTTCGAGGTGGTGTTCGAGAGCGATCTCAAGCTCCAGGCCAACATGATGGCCGCGCTGGATGCGCGCGGCGATCTGCCGGTGCCTTCGTGGGTGGGCATGGAGGATGATCCGTCCATCCTTGGGGCGCCGTTCCTGGTCATGGGCCGGGTCGAAGGGCAGGCGGCGACGCAGCGCCCGAATTACAATGTCGAAGGCTGGCTGACTGCGCTGTCCCCGGACGAACGGATGATGTTCTTTCGCAATGCGCTGACCGCACTGGCCCGGCTGCATGCGATCGACTGGCGCGATGGCTTTACGTTTCTCGACCGGCCCGATCGTGGCGCGCCGGGGCTGGACCAGTATCTTGGGTACCTGAAAGACTGGCACGCCGCGCGCGGGCAGGGCCGCCCATTGCCGATCGTCGATGCGGCCATGCGCTGGGTGCTCGAAAACCGGCCGAAAGACACCGATACCTGCGTGCTGTGGGGCGATCCCACGCCGTCGAACACGATGTGGCGCCCCGATGGCAGCGTGGCCGCGCTAATCGACTGGGAACTGGCCGCGCTCGGCCCGCGCGAACTGGACCTGGCCTGGTGGCTCTATTTCGACGATCTTTTCAGCCGCCGCTTTGGCGTGACCCGTCTGGAAGGGCTGCCGACGCGCGATGAAACGGTGGCGATCTATGAAGCCGCGGCTGGGCGCAAGGTGGGCAATCTCGATTATTACGACATCGTCGTGGCGCTGCGCATGGCGCTGGTGGCGGTTGGCGCTTTCGACCGGCAGGTGTCGCTGGGCAATATCCTCGAAACCAATATATCGGCCGACAACAACCTGATGACGCTATACATCGCGGAAAAGCTGGGCCTGCCATTGCCCGAACTGGGCGCGGACTTCCGCGACTTCATGCGCAACCTGACGCCGGTGGAAGAAGCGGCCGACTGACGGCGGCAGCAGCGCTGGCGGCATCCGCCAGCGCCGTGCACCGGGCGGCCCCCCGTCAGAGCTGGTTGCTGCCGGCGGCGGCGAACAGGCGCTGGAAATCGACCATGCTGGGCTGGTGCGCGGTGAACCCGCCATCGACGGGAATCAGCGCCCCGTTGATGAAGCGCGAATCGTCCGAGGCCAGGAACGCCACGACATGGGCGATATCGCGCGGGCTGCCTAGTTCGGGGTTGAGATGGTGCGCCAGCAGCACGTCCTTGACCGCCTGTGGGGTCGTTTCCACTGCAGTTTCGCTCAGCACGAAGCCGATGGCGATCACGTTGGAGCGCACACCCTGCTTGCCATATTGCGTGGCAATGAAGCGGCCAAGGTTGATCAGCGCGGCCTTGCTGGCGCCATAGGCGGTCAGCGTCATTTCGCCCAGCAGACCGAATCCCGATGCCGAATGGATGATCGACCCGCCGCCGCCTGCGATCATCGTCGGCAGCACATGCTTGCACAGCAGCATCGGCCCGCGCGCGTTGACGGCAAAGGCCTTGTCCCATGCATCGGCGGGCAGGTTCATCACATCGAGATCGCGCGCGCGCTGTTCCGTCGTCTGAAAGGCGGCGTTGTTGTGAACGATGTCGATCCGGCCATGGCGCGCGGCAATCGCGCCCACCGCGCGGGCGATATCGTCTTCGTCGGTCAGGTCGAAAACCGATGCTTCGGCGCGCAGCCCGCGCGCGCGCATCGCGGCGGCAGTGTCTTCGACGCGGTCGGCGAGGATGTCGTTGAGGATCACTGTGGCCCCGCGCTCGGCCAGCACGGTGGCGACATCGGCGCCGATGCCCTGGCCTGCGCCGGTTATGATGGCTACGCGGTCCTGCAACGGGGCTGTCATGCTGTTCTCCTGAAACGGTTAGGCGGTCACAAGAAGGCCATAACGCCAGCCGACACCTATAGAGCGATAGGCACGCGCGCGCGCGAAGACAGGAAAAACACCGCTCTCGGCAAAATCGCCGCGCAAACCGGAAACGGCATCTGCGTGAACAGCTATAGGGAAAAGGAGCGGACATGGGCGTACTCGACGGAAAAGTGGCGATCGTGACGGGGGCCGGATCGGGCATCGGCGCGCGCATCGCCCAGGTCATGGCCGAACAGGGCGCCAGCGTGCTGGCGGCGGCAAGCCGCGCGGAGAGCGCCGCTGGCACCACGCAGGCAATCCGCGATGCGGGCGGTTCGGTGGCGTCGGCGTTTGGCGATCTGGCCGATCCCGCCACCGCGCAAGGGCTGGTGGACGCTGCGGTGGAAGCGTTCGGCGGGGTGGACATCCTGGTCAACAACGCCGCGGTGACCGATGCGGCGACGCTGGCGAAGGATGCCAACATTGCCGACATGGACGCCGCGACGTGGGAGCGCACGCTGCGGGTCAACACCATCGCCCCGGCTCTGCTGTGCAAGGCGGCGATCCCGCACATGATCGCGCGCGGCGGCGGGTCTATCGTGATGGTCGCATCGGGGCGCGGGGTGCAGGGCGATCTGGGCATGCCCGCTTATGGCGCCAGCAAGGCCGCGCTCATCAACCTCGCGCTCAATGTCGCCACGCAGTATGGCAAGCAGGGCATCCGCGCCAATTCGGTTGTCGTCGGCATGGTGATGACCCCGCCGCTTGCGGCTTCGATCTCGCCGGAAATGATCGAACTGTTCACCGCGCACCACCTCACGCCTTATGTGGCCGATCCGCAGGACATTGCCGGGCCGGTGGCGTTTCTGGCTTCGGACGCGGCGCGGTTCATCACCGGGGCGACGCTGGCGGTCGATGGCGGGATGACATCGCACGCCGCGCCGTTTGCCGATGTGATGAAGCTGTCTGCCGCAGGCATGCTCAAACAGGATTGAACCGCCGCTCTTGGCGATAGCGTGGCCGGGCGCTGGGGTTCAGCGCCCGGCCATGAATTCGCCCAGATAATGCTCCAGTCGCCGGACAAGGAAATCCGGCAGGGCGGCAGGCGCGCCCATGTCCTTGTCGTTGCCATAATTGCGCACCGAAAGGATCAGGATCTTGAGCGCGGCGACTGCCATGTAATAGCTGAACCGGGGCATTGGCCGTCCGTAGATGCGTTCGAACCCGGCGACTGCCTCCGCCCCGCGCGGCAACCCGTCGATCCGGGGCACGCCGAAGTTTTCGCTGAACACTTCGTCCAGATAGACCCAGTGCGCCAGATCGACTTCGGGCGGGCCCAGCGTGGCCACTTCGAAATCGAACAGCGCGGCAACGCCGGTTCCCGCCGCATCGTACATCGTGTTGCCCAGCCGCGCGTCATTCCACACCAGCCCGGATTGGTCGGCGGGCGGTGCGGCGGCGCGCAGCGTGGCCAGCGCCTCGGCAATGACTGGGAAGGCGCGCCCGTCGCGCGCCCAGTCGAACCAGTTGCCCACGAAACGGTCGAGGTAAAACACGGCATCTGGCGCGGTTTCCTGCTGTGGCGCCAAAAAGCCGAAGTTGCGCCAGTCGATCCGGTGCAGGCGGGCCATTTCCTCAATCCCGTTCCACCAGGCGCGGGTCCGCTCCGCCGTGGTCAGGTCCGCGAACCAGCCCTGCTGGTGATAGCTGGGGAAATCGGGCGGCACCCGGCCATCCACCCGGTCCATCAGGAAAAACGGCGCGCCCAGCACCGTCGGGTCGCTTTCGGCAAAATCAATCTTCGGCACCCTGACCGCCGAGTGGGCGGCAATCGCGCGCATCACGCGGTATTGGTGGAACACATCGGCCAGCATCGGCACGGCGACATCGCGCTGGATGCGCGCGACCAGCCGCCGCGCCTGCGCGCCTTCGCCTGTGTCCCAGCGGGCGGTGAACAGGATCGTCCGGCTGGAAAAGCCCTGTGCCGGCTCGCTGGCATCGGAGATCGACACCTTGGGCAATCCGGGCAGGCGGGCGGACAGCCACGGGCCGATCCGGCCAGCGAAATCCTCCATGGCGGCATTGCTATCGGTCTGTGTCATCATCAGTCCAGTTTGATCCGGCCTTGCGCGTCCATCGTGCCGTTCAGCCCGGCGGCGGCGGTCCGTTCCGCCACCACGCCCAGAATGGCGTCATAGTGCGGATCGCCCGGTTGCAGGATGTTCGGCCGGCCACTGCTGCCAAGATAGACCGGCACGATCTGTACCCCGGTGATCGCGCCATCGGCAATCGTGATCGCCGCGCCCAGTCCCCGGCTGGTTTCATCGAGCAGTGGCGCGGAAATGCCCGATGGCGTTTCGTCGCGCGACCATGGGGAGATCATCGCAAATTTTCCCATGCAGTAAAGGATCGCCTTGCCGCGATAGACTTCGAAGCCCTTGATCGGCAGTGGCCCCTGGCTGACGATCAGGTCCACGCCCGCGTCGATGAACGCGCGCGCCGCATCGCGCTGGTAATCGGCAATGGCGGATTCGTGTTCGAGTATCCCCCAGTGGCAGCTCAGCACCACGGTATCGACTTCGGCCTTGAGCCGGGTGATGCACTCGATCATCGCCGCCAGATCGTCGCGGTTGACCAGCGTGCGCGTGTCCGGTTCGATGCCCCAGTCGTGCCAGCTATTGTTTTCGGCATAAGTATGGCGGCGCAGCGGCACAATTCCCGGCGTGCGCCGCCCGGCATGCGCACCAGGCAGAAACCCGGACGTGCAGGCGAGGAAGCCGATCCGATGGCCCTTGCGTTCTACGATCGCCGGTTCGCGCGCGGTGACGATGGTATCGCCGCCGCCGACCGGGGCGATACCCGATTCGCGCAGCAGCGCGATGGTGCGCAGGAAGGCGCGATAGCCGCCGTGCATGGTGTGGTTGTTGGCGACCGACATCACATCGAACCCGGCGGTGGCCATCATCGCAATGCTTTCCGGCGCGCCCGGCGCGAACAGATCGCCGCCATCGAAATCGTCGTTGATATGCGCTTCGACCGGGTGGGTATCGCCCGCCTCTTCGGCATAGGGCCATTCGCAGTTGCCGAATGTCACGTCGGCGGCGGACAGCACCGGCGTGACCGCGGTGAACAGGTCTGCCGGGGGTTCGCGCGTCATCAGTTGCAGATCGCCAACCGCAAACAGGCGCAAGGTTTTGTCGGGCATCGAGCTGGTCCTCTCCGTTTGACCGGGAGGCTGCCGCCCATCGCCGTGGGCTGCCCCTATCGGCTGGCCGGTTCCCCCCGGAGCGCGTGCATTATTGTGGAAGGCAAGAACAGACAGCGTGGTGGGAGATGGGCATGGCAGAACGCTTTACGGGAAGGGTGGCGCTGGTCACGGCAGGCGCGGACGGGATCGGCGCAGCGACTGCCCGCGCCTTTGCCGCCGATGGGGCCGTCGTGGTGCTGGCCGATATCAACGATGCGCTGGGGGAAGAGCGAGCCGAAGCCCTGCGCGCCGCAGGTTTCGCCGCCCACTATATCCACGCCGATGCTACCGATGAAGAACAGGTCGCGGCGCTTGTGCGCCAGACGGTCGAACGGTTCGGCGGGCTGCACCTGGCCGCAAACGTGGTGGGCGATGCGCACCCGGATTCGGCGGGGCCGGACCTGCACACCCAACCCGTTTCCGCCTTCGATCACACGATCACGATGTGCCTGCGCACCACTTTCATCTGCCTCAAGCATGAAATCGCCCACATGGTCGATCATGGCGGCGGGGCGATCTGCAATGTCACGTCGCTGGCGGGCATGATTCACAACGGTTTTGGCGGGGCCGGCTATGGCGCGGGCAAGGCGGGGGTGATCCGCCTGACCAAGTTTGCCGCGGTTTCCTATGCCGATCGGGGCATCCGGGTGAACTGCATCGCGCCGGGCGTCACGCCGACGCGCGCCTATTACAAGTTTGGCGATGATTACGCCAAGGTGCTGATCGGGGAACAGGTGATCAACCAGCCCATTGCCCGCGCCATCGGGTGCGATGAACAGGCCGCCGGGATCGCCTGGCTGTGTTCGGATGAAGCGGCGATGGTCACCGGCCATGTCCTGCCGATCGACGGCGGATGGACCGCGAAGTGACCGGCGCGACAGGCATGGTCACGCCGGCGCCGGAAGACGGTCTGCATCACCGGACCTGCCCGCTGTGCGAAGGCATGTGCGGGGTGACCGTTGCTGTCAAAGGCGGCAAGGTGGCAAGCGTGCGCCCCAATCGCCAGGATGTGTGGAGCCGGGGCCATGTGTGCCCCAAGGGTACGACGTTGGGCGATCTGCACCACGATCCCGACCGGCTGCGCACGCCGATGGTGCGCGACGGCGGCGAATGGAAAAGCGTATCGTGGGACGCGGCGTTCGCCCGGCTGGAAGAGCTGGTCGAAGGGGTGCGGGCGCGCCACGGGCCGGATGCCTTTGCCGCCTATGCCGGGAACATGGCGGGGAAGGATTCGGCGCTTTCGCGCTACTCCGGGCTGATGCTGCAAGCCTCCGGCATCCGGCAGGTCTATTCTTCCAGCACGGTCGATCAGCATCCCAAGAATCTTTCGGCCATGCTGATGTTCGGAAACGAATGGAAGATTCCGGTTCCCGATCTGGACCGCACCGACCTGTTCGTAATCTTTGGCGGCAATCCGGCGGCTTCGAAAGGCAGCATCTTTTCCCACCGCGATGTGATGGGCGCGATGCGAGATTTGCGCGCGCGGGGCGGGCGGGTGATCGTGATCGACCCGGTCCGCACCCCGACCGCGCGCGCTGCCGACCAATGGATCGGCCTGAAGCCGGGCAGTGATGCCGCGTTCATGCTGGGCGTGGCGCATGTCCTGTTTGCCCGCGATGCCGTGCGGCTGCGCCATCTTGAAGGTTTGATCGAAGGGCTGGACGCGCTGCGCGCGGTGGCCGCCGATTTCAACCCGGAACGGGTCGCGCCGTTCTGCGGCGTCGCAGCGGCCGTGATAACCGGCCTTGCCGATGAACTGATCCGCACCGATCGCGCCGCGATCTATGGCCGGATCGGCACCTGCACCCAGCAATTCGGCACGCTCGCGTCGTGGATGGTCGATGTCCTGGCGATCCTGACCGGCAATCTCGACCGCGAAGGGGGCAGCATGTGGAGCCGCCCGGTAGCGGCGCTGGTCGATATGCTGGCGACCCTGCCCAAAGGCATGCCGGTGGTCATGGGGCAAAGCCGGGTGCGCGGCGCGCCCGCCGTGCTCGGCCAGTTCCCGGCATCGTGTCTGGCAGAGGAAATCGCCACGCCCGGTCCCGGCCAGATCAGGGGCCTGCTGACCGTTGCCGCCAATCCTGCGCTCAGCGCCCCCGATGCGGGGCGGCTGGCCGCTGCGCTGCCGCTGCTGGAATGCATGGTCAGCATGGACAATTACATCAACGAAACGACGCGCCATGCGCACGTCATCTTTCCCAGTCCGTCGTTTCTGGAAAGCCCGCATTTCGACATGTGGTCGTGGATATTTTGCCTGACCAGCGGCGGGCGCTATTCGCCGCCGGTCTTTCCGCCGCAGGGCAGGCCGGAACACTGGCGCGTGGTGGCGCGTGTCGGGGCGATCATCGGTGGTCAGCCGCACGCCGATGTCGACACGATGGACGACCGCTATTTCGCCGCGCTGGCCGCCGGGCGCGGGATGGCCCCCGAACAGGCGCTGGCTTTGCTGCCCGAACGCGGGCCTGCGCGCATTCTCGACCTTGCCATCCGCACCGGGCCGTTCGGGGACCGGTTCGGTGCGGTTCAGGACGGGTTGTCGCTGGCCAGCTTTGCCGATGCGCCCGATGGGCGGATTATCGGCCCGGCCGTGCCGCGCGCTTCCGAAGGCTTTGCCACCGCATCGGGGCGGATCGAGATCGCCCCGCCGCTGATCCTGTCCGACATTCCCCGGCTGGAGCAGGCGGTCGATGCGCCCGCCGCGCCGCTGGTGCTGGTCAGCCGCCGCCACTTGCGGTCGATGAACAGCTGGATGCACAACATCCCAACGCTGGTGAAGGGCAAGGAACGCTGCACGCTGCGGATGCACAGCGCCGATGCCGCTGTGCGGGGTTTGGTCGGCGGCGACACGGTGGCTGTGACTTCGGTGGCCGGGACCATCACGGTTCCGCTGGAACTGGACGACGATATCCGCCCTGGCGTGATTTCCATGCCGCACGGCTGGGGCCACGGCGATCCGCAAACCCACCTGGCGGTGGCGCAAGCGCATCCGGGCGCCAATACCAATGTTCTAAGCCCCGGTACGCTGGTGGATGCGGTTTCCGGCAATGCGGTGCTGAACGGTATCCCGGTGGATGTGCGCAAGCTGGTGAACAACGGCAACGTCGTGATGCGAGCGACAGCATGAACAAGGTTCCGGGGACATTTGCCGCGCGCGGTGTCTGATCCTCTCCAGCCGGGCAATCGCTCCTGCGCGCGTCCGGGCTGTTCCACATTACCGCCCCACGCCGCGCCGGAGGGCCGGGCTGCGCGGTACATCCGCATGTCGAAACCGTGGCGCAACTGGCGCAAGGCTGCGTCTGCACGGCTTGGGCGTTCTGCCTGCCGTCGGGCGTGACAGGAACAGTGCTGGGTTTTCCGCCGACGGCAACCGACATCGTTCCCTACCGGCAACGAACTGCTGTGCAGCGCCTCTGCGCCAACCGCAACGGCCACGCCGGTCCCGGGTGGATATCGTGTGAACGGCAAGTGGGGCCATGGTTCGGGAAGCCGTCATGCCGACCGGGCGCTGAACGGGGTGCAACTGCTCGACGATACCGGCATGGTGACGGAAATGGCGATGGCTTTCATCGATCTGCGAGATCCGGCCTGTGCCCTGCTGAACGACGGGCACGTGGCCGGGGTGGCGGGATCGGGCAGCAACAGCATCGTCGCCACCGACCTTTTCGTGCCCGAAGCCCTGATCCTGCACACCGCGCATGCGTCGTCCGCCGCAGTGCTGCTGGGCGCTGCCAAAACGATCCTGCAGGCTGTGGTGCGCGCCACCGGCGCGCGGCCGGTTGTTGGCTGGGCCTATGAAAATCAGTCGGCGTCGCAGACTCTCAACGCGATGATCGGCCAATTCGCGCTGGAATTCGATTGGGCGTGGATGCACATCCGCCGCGCGACCGGGCTGATGGACGATACCGCCAGCACGCGCCCGCTGACCGGGTTCGAAAAGGCGCAGATCCAGGCCGATTGCGGCTTTGTGATGGGCCTGTTGCGCACGGCGGGCAACCGCCTGCTCGACATGCGGTGCGCGATGCCTTGCGCGCGGCGCGCGGCGACGGGTAGATGCGCTTTGCCTCGCTCGACGTTGCGGTGGACCTGATCGTCGGCATGACGGTAGAGGCGCGCCGCCGCCTGATCCGCAGCGCGCAAGACCGGCAGCCCTATATCGACGAAATGCTTGCCTGCACCTTTGCCGGGCTGGGCACGAACCCGGACGTGTTCGCCCGCGCCGCACAATCGGCATGGTCCCGCATTTTGGAAGGTGCGGACCAGTTGCAATGGTGGTCCACAGCCCGCGCCGCGTGAATCGCGCAAGCAACTGGGAGAGACGGACACCATGGGATCGCTTGACGGAAAAATCGCAGTCGTTACCGGCGCCTCATCGGGGATCGGCGAAGCCACCGCCCGCCGCCTGGCCGGAGCGGGCGCGCGCGTCTTTCTCGCCGCCCGGCGCGAAGACCGGCTCGCCGCGCTGGCTGCGGAGCTTGGTGGCGGCTGCGGTTATCTTGCGCTCGATCTGGCGCAGCCCGAAGCCCCGGCCGCGTTGCTGGCCGACGTTACTGCCCGGTTCGGCACGCCTGATATCGTCGTCCATAACGCGGGCGTGCTGCACGTCGGCACGGTGGACGAGTTCGATCTGGCCAACCTGCAGCCGATGATCGCTCTCAATTATGAATCCGTGGTGCGCGGATCGCACCTGTTCGCCCGCGCGATGAAAGCCGCCGGGCGCGGCGATATCATCAACATTTCCAGCATCGGGGCGAATATAGTTTCCCCCGGCACCGGCATTTACGGTGGGCTGAAAAAGGCGCTGGAAATGTATACTGATGCCTTGCGCATCGAACTGGCCGGAACCGGGGTCCGGGTCGGCCTTGTGGCGCCGGGCATGACCAGCACGGAAATCTTCGAACCGATGAAAGCCGCGGGCAAGGAAGGCTGGGACACATACATCCCGGCGCTGGAGCCCGATGACATTGCCCGCGCAATCCTGTTCATGCTGGAGCAGCCGCGCCGCGCCAAAACTGCGCGGATTCACGTCTATTCCGGCCACGAAGGCTACTGATCCCGAACGCTGCCCCGCTCCGACTCCGCCCGATTGAGGCGAGTCGGGGCGGGGCGCCAGCGCGTGTCAGGCCAGAGTATATCAGGCCAGTCCGAGCATCTCCGCATCGGCTTCCACCGGGTAGATCGACAGCGGAAAGCCCTGCTCGGTCGGGCCGAAGAAATAGGCATTGCCGCCGCTGGCCATCGTGCGGCTGTACCGCACCGGATAGCCGGCTGCTTCCAGCTTGGCGCGCGCGGCCTCCACGTCGGGGTGCATGATGTCTACCGAGACCAGCGCGCTGGCGATCCCGTCGAGCAGCGGCGATGGTCCTTCGATCAGGCGGACCCGGTGCGCGCCGGACAGTCCACGCTTGCCAAAGCCCACGGGATCGAACGGGTGGAACTCCATATCGTAGCACGCACCAAGCGAGGCGGCGAGCGCGTCGATATCGGGAGAAACCACCGTCACGCAGCCGATCTTGGGCGGCGCGGCATCGTCCAGTGCATCGAACGGCAGTTCCGACCGGATCTGCGCTTCGTTCACGCCTTCGGTGCAGGCGAGGAACTGGATGCCGTGAAAATCGCGGCCGAACAGATATTCGTTCACTGCCGGGACCGGCAAATAGCTGACAGCGATGGGTTCGTGCCCTGCCGCCTTCATCCGCGCGAGGACCGAATCGGCGTCGGCCACGTCCACCGCGATTTCGATCAGCGGATCGCCTTCGGCAAAAGGCAGCCCTTCGACGCCGGGCTGAATCGGTTCGATGCCGTGCTGGCCGAACCGGACCTTGAATGTGGCGTCGGGATAGACTTGCGCGATCAGTCCCGGCGCGAAGAAGGTAAAGCCGAACAAGTCATGCATGCGTTGGGTAAAGGCATCCATATCTTCAACCCGCCACGCCATGCGGCAAAACTTCGGTACCATCGGATTCTCCTATCTCCATAAGGTGCAGCAGGCCGGGGCATGCGCTGCCCGTGGCCATGACGGATCTTCTGTCCGGTTCTTGCAGCTTGCAGACTAGGCACACCATGGTGCTGCCATACCCCGCCTTTTGGTAGGAAGTGGCGCCCGGCGGAGTGCGTATCACTTCATCACAACAAGCATAACGATGGTTCCGACCGGCAAGGGAGCCACAGGTCGCGCACCGCACCGATCATGGAGAGAATGATGGCTGAAGCACACGATCCGACGAACCGCGGCGCCTCTGAAAGCGCCGATCAGCTTGAGCGGATCACCCGCTGGGCCGAAAGCAACCTTGGCGGCAAGGTTACCCGCATCGAGCGGCAGCGCCGCTGGCGCCCGGTGTGGCGAGTCAGCATGGAAAACAAGGGCGAAGCGCGCGAATACCTGTTCAAGGCCGACCGCGTGTGGGCTGCGCACCCTTATCCGCACGTCCACGAAATGCATCTGCTCAACGTGCTGGCGGCGCACGACATCCCGGTGCCGCCACAGCGCGGCTTCTGCGAGGATCCGCCGGCCATCGTGATGGACTGGGTGCGCGGCGGGCGCGATCCCGGCCTGGTCATGGAAGCGGTGGAATCGGCATCGACGATGACGCCCGACCGCTGGTCGGCTTCGTTGCAGTACATGGAGCAGCTGGCCGCCATGCACAAGATTCCGGTCCCCGCGTTGGAAGCCATCGGCTGCACCCGGCCCGAAGGCCCGACCGAACTGGCCTTGCAGCACTACGAACGCTTTCACGCCATGTATGAAGAGCAGGGCATCGTTGATCCGCCGATGGAGTTTGCCACGCGCTGGCTGCGCCGCAACGTGCCGGAGCACCGCAACCGCATTTCGCTGGTGACCGGGGATTGCGGGCAGTTCCTGTCCGAAGGGCCGAACCTGACCTGCGTGATCGACGTGGAAATCGGCCACCTGGGCGATCACCTGCACGATCTGGCATGCTTCCGAGGACGCCATCCGGTTGAAAACATGGGCGATCTGCCTGCGCTGTTCAAGCATTACGAAAAGGCGCTGGGCGAACCGCTGGACCTTGGCGTGATCGCCTATCACACGGTTGCCTTCCTTGGCGTCGGCTATTTCGGCCCGCTGTTCGCACTGGCGCGCACCGATGCCGGTGGCGATTGGGTTGAAGCCGCCGTGCAGTGCGCCTTCATCGGCCGGCGCATGCTCGAAGCCCTTGCCGAAGTCGAAGGGATCGAACTCGACGAACTGACCCTGCCCGATCCGCGTCCTTCGCCGCTTGAGGAAATGGCGCTGGCCAAGCTGGCGGCGGATCTGCACCGCCTTCCGCTGAGCGAAACCTTTGCAAGCTGGCAGCGCGGTATTCTGGCCAGCGTGCCCGAATATCTGCTCAACCAGGCGCGGTATCGCCGCTGGGCCGAAGATGCCGACCTCGACGATCTCGAAGCCCTGCTGGGCGAGCGTCCGGCCGATCTGGTCGATGCCGACAACAAGCTGGTCGCGTTCATACGCAGCGCCGGGCCGGAACACGACGCCGCCCTGACCCGCCTGATGCACCGCCGCCTGCTGCGCCAGTGCCTGATTATCGCGGGGCCGGGCGCGCCGGAGGACCACCTTGCGCTGATGAAGGTCGAGCCGCTGCTTGATGGCCGGATGGACCGGGTTGGCGATCCGGCGCTGGCCTTCGCCTGATTGCTGCTGGCCGGACGCAGGCATCGCGGCGTCCGGCCCACCGCACGACGCCCGCTGTGCAGGCGGGCGCGCGCATGCCCGAAAGGAACAGACATGGATTTGGGAATCAGAGGAAAAGTGGCGCTGGTGACCGGCGGCACGCATGGCATGGGCCGCGTCGTGGCCGAACGGCTGGGCGATGAAGGCGCGCGTGTCGTTGTTGTCGCGCGCGGCCGGCCGGGGCTGGACGATACCGTTGCCGCAATCACGGCAAAAGGCGGCGAAGCGGTGGGCGTCTCGGCGGACCTGACCGATCTTGGCGCTTACGATTTCATCGTCGCCGAAGCGGCAAAAGCGTTTTCCGCGCCCGACATTGCGATCTTCACCCCGGTGGCGCCGCCATCGGGCGGATTCGATGCGTTCGACGATGCGGCCTATGACGCTGCCTACAGCAATATCGTCAAGGCCTTCCGCCACTTTGCACTGGCGGTCGTCCCGGCGATGAAGGAGCGCCGCTGGGGCCGGATCGTCACGATCGGGTCGGGCGCCGCAAAATCGCCCGCGCGCGCATCGGTGCTCAATTTCGACTATATCCTGGCCAACACCGTGCGCCCCGCCGGGCTGGGGTTGAGCCGCAGCCTGGCCGACGAGCTTGGTCGCTTCGGCATTTCGGTCAACACCGTGGCTCCCGGCTTTATCGACACGGGCGAGGCTTATGCCGCGTTTTTCGAACAGTGCGCCCGCGATGCGGACATGGCGTTCGAACCGTTCATGGAAGCGTTTCTGCGCCGCATACCGGCCAATCGTTTTGGTCGGCCCGAAGAAGTCGGCTCGCTGGTGGCGTTCCTGTGCGGACAGGACGCGGGCTATGTTTCGGGCCAGTATATTGTCGCCGATGGCGGCTACATGCAGGCTTATCATTGATCCGCGCGCGAAGCGCGGGAGGAGAGGACGCATTATGAAACCCATGTCACTTCTTGCAGGGGCGGCGGCGTTTGCCGTTGCCACTATCGGCGGCGCGCAATCGCCCGCAGCACCGACATTTAACGATCCCGCCGATGTCGCCGCGATCAAGGCCATCGAAGAAGTGCTGGCGACCGAGCTGGACATCGAAAAGCTGATGCCGCTCTATGCCCAGGATGCGGTGGTGCTCGACCTGTTCACGCCCGGCGTGTTCCAGGGCAAGGAGCAGATTCGCGCCGGTTTTGCGCCGCAGCTTGGCGCGATCAAGAGCATGACCAAGACTACGCCCGAAATGATCGTGGCCACCAATGGCACTTTCGGCTGCGTTGCCAGCCAGGTGGCCTATGAAACGGTGATGAAGGACGGCAAATCGTTCAAGATGAACGTGCGCGTGCTCGATGCGCTCAAGAAGATCGACGGCAAGTGGCAGGTCGTGCAGCAACATCTGTCGCTGCCGGTCGATCCCGCGACGCTTGCGGCCATGACCGAAGCCCCGATTGAAGGGCGTTCGATGCAGTGGTCGGCCACGCCGCTGGAACCGGTTTCGACCACGCCGGAAAAGGCGAAGGAAGAGATCCGCGAATATATGGATGTTGGCGGGGCGTCGGTCGGGCTGGAAAAGCTGATGACCTATTACGGGCCGGGAGACGATACGCTGCTTTACGACGGGTTCAGTGCGAAATCGCTGATCGGCAAGAAGGAGATCGCTGATTTCTATGCGCCGATCATGGGCAGCTACAACGGGATCAGCCTGGAAATGCCGCTGTTCGCGGTCGACTCGGATGGATCGTTTGGTATTCAGATCGATACGCAGCAGCTTACGCTGAACATGAAGGATGGCACCAAGCGCAAGGTCGCGCTGCGGCAGAGCGATTGCATGCGCCGCGTCGGGGGCAAGTGGTACAGCTTCCTTGAAATGGTGTCCTATCCGATTGATGCAGCGACGATGAAAGCGCAGGTCACTTTCTGATATTGCGCCGCTGAACGGACGAGGGGCTGCCGCAAGGTGGCCCCTTTTTTGTGCGTGTAAGTGGCGCAGCATGGGCGTGCGCTTGCCGGTGTGGTTCGCGCAGTGTGGGGCGGCGCTTCACACCGAAGGCCCATGCTTGAAGGGTTTGCGTTTGAACAGTTTGCTGGCGCGGCCGCTGTTGTCCGCGGCGCCCAAAGCGTGGACCTTGTCGCCGGGGTTGCTGCGTCAAGGCCGGGCGCGTCCCTGGCGCGCAAAAGAAAACGGCGGCCGCACGAAGCGACCGCCGTTTCTTCAGTCTGTATCAGATCAGAAGCTGTACTTGACCGTTGCACCGTAAGTGCGCGGGGCGCCCTGGAACTGCACGGTGGCGCCAAGGCCGGTATAGCTGTTGAACACGTTCGTGAAGTTGGCCTTGTTGCCAACGTTGCGGCCCCACAGCGCGATTTCGATCGCGGGGTCGTTGAACGTGTAGCTCGCCTGCAGGTTGACGAGGCCGTAGCCGCGGACCCGCGATGCTTCGTTTGCAATCGCCACGGCGGCGGCCTGAGCCGGATCGCCAGTGGTGAAGAAGTCGAAGTAGCGCGACGAGATATACGAGTAGTCACCATGCAGGCTCAGGCGACCGTTTTCGAAGTCGAAGCCCTGCGTCAGCGAGACGTTGGCTGTCCACTTAGGCGCCTGGGTGATGGGTTCACCCGACCGGTCGACTTGGACCTGCTGGCCACCGACGAGCTGCGTTTCGAAGCGGCTGCCCTTGACATAAGAGGCGTGCAGGTAGGCGACACTGGTGCCGATTTCCATGCCTTCCCAAGGAATAACGGTACCTTCGAATTCGAAGCCGTAGGTCTTGGCCTTGCCCGCGTTGGTCACGAACTGGGTCAGACGGGTCGCGCCGGTGCCATCAACGAAGGTTGCGTTGATGATGCGCTGCACGTTCGACTGCCAGGCGTGGAACACGGCCAGGTTTGTACGCACGCGACGGTTGAAGAATTCACCCTTGATGCCGCCTTCGACATCGCGCACGTCTTCCGGCTTGAACGAGCTGGAATAAGGCGGCGGAACCGGACGGGCGTTGAAGCCGCCAGAGTTGGATGCGCCGCTGGTCTTGGCATAGACGAAGATGTCGGGCGACAGCTTCACGTCGATGCCGGCGGTCCAGGCCGGATAGCTGAACTTGGCGCTACCACGGTCATTACAACCGCTGTTCGGGGCCTGTTGCTGCACCGGCGCGGGCTGCCCGGCGTTCACGCCTGCCTGGCAGGTGATGGTCTGGCCAGGACGCGGCAGGTGCGGCGTGGTGCCCTGACGGTTGATTTCACGCGTATCCCAGGTGTAGCGCAGACCGCCGGTCAGACGGATGGCATCCGACACATTATAGTACAACTGTGCGAACACGCCGGTGGACTGCGAGACGAACGAACCGAAGGTGTTGTCGCCGCCGGTTGCGATCGGCGTCGCATAGAAGATTGCCGAACGCGACTGTTCCGTACCAGCTTCGCGGAAGTAAATGCCGCCGAAGATGTACTGAAGCTTACCGACATCACCCGAAATCTGCAGTTCTTCGCTGAACTGGTGCTGCTTGTACTGGCTGATGAACGCGCCGGCACCGGTGTTGGTGCCAAGCAGGTCGAGGTTAGACGTCGTGTTCGAGTTGCGGTAGCCGGTGATCGACTTGATCGTCACTTCACCTACATCGACCGAGATGTTGCCGGTCAGCGAGTAGGCTTCGCTGAACGTACCGCTGTCGTCGATCGCATTCACGCCGGTGAAGGGGCCCGCGTAGTTTACCCGCCAATCGCGCGAAAGCAGGCCGGCCTGCTGGGCGGCGGTGGCGAATTCGGTGTTCAGGTACTGCGTGATCGGGCCGATCGGGCCACGCGAGAAACCGGCGAAGGTCGATGCCGGGACCGAGAACGTGGCCGAAAGCGGGATCGGTGTAGTGCCGGGGATCGCGCCGGAGCGGACGCCCTGCGAAATGGCATAGAAGTTTGCCATCGGACCGGTCGGGTTGATCGCGGATACGGCAACCGGGTTGCCGGTGTCCCGGTAATTCATGTAGTCGCCCGACAGGTTCAGCGTCAGCGGAACCGAGCTGGGTTCCCACTTCAGCGACCCGCGGCCGTAATATTCGCCCTTGATCCCGCCGTTGGCGATGCCGGTGGACAGGTTGGGGAAGTAGCCGTGGCGGTCGTTGTAGCGACCGGCAAAGCGCACACCCAGTTCATCGGTCAGCGGGAGGTTGACGACGCCTTCAACAGCCTTTTGCGAGTAGTTGCCGAAGCCGACTTTCATATAGCCTTCGGTAACGCCGAGCTTGGGCTGCTGGCTGGTCAGGTTGAGCGCACCACCTGTGGTGTTGCGGCCGAACAGGGTGCCCTGTGGACCACGCAGAACTTCTGCACCGGCAGCATCAAGGAAGCCGAGGTTGCCGACGATCGGACGGGCGACATAGACGCCGTCGATGTAGATACCGACAGCGGCGTCCGAATATGAGTTCGGGCTGTTCTGGGCCTGGCCGCGAATGGCGAGGTAGACGATGGTGGCGGGGCCGGTGCCACCCGTACCCACCGACAGGCTGGGCGCGGTCCGCATCAGGTCGGTGACCTGCAGAACCTGGCGCTCTTCCAGCTTTTCAGCGCTGAGGGCGGTAACGGCGACCGGAACGGTCTGGATGTTTTCACTGGTGCGGCGTGCGGTAACGACGATGTCGGCAAGGCCGACCGCGTTGCTTTCCGCTTCCTGTGCATGGACGGCACCAGGCATGCCGAGTGCAGCGATCGGCGCAACCGTCGCAAGCAGAATCCGATTGTACGTAGAGTACTTCATGTTGGCATTTCCTCCCCATTCGAGCATTGTAAAGCCCGGTAGTCTTTTATCGGCTGAGTCAGTGCGTCGCTTGCGACAACTGCAAGCCGCCGGACCATTTCAGAGCGGGTTGCTCACCGCGCCGCTCTTAGGTGATTCAATTTCTATCGTGGACATGCAATAATGTTGTCATCCGGCCATTGGTCATCGCCAAACAGCAATTCCGTTGCTGCTGGGCGAGACGGCGATGACTTCCTGCCTTTCCCCTCCATCCCATTCTACCGCTATTGGATGCGCGGCTCTTTTAACGGCGCGAGCCAATGGCCAGCGCCTCTCTCGTCGGTAGATCGTGCATGAGGAATGCGGCACCTATCTTCAGGTAGGGATGGTAGGGGAAACACAGGCCATTGACCCGGTAGCCCGGGCATCTCCAATATGGCGGCCGAGCGACCGGGTAGAACCGTGGCGATTTGTGCGGCAGTGTTGCGCAAAAGCATCGCCCAATTCCGCAACACGGTGGCATCATACCATCAGAAGGAATCATTGCATGACCGACAAGTGGGCCAAGGGAATTGAGATGTTCGACGCCGTGTACGGCAAGGGTTCGTCGGCCATGGTTGAGGCCGCGCCCCGCTCTCCCTATCTGGACGAAACGGTCGAACACCTCTTCGGCGACATCTGGGCATCGGGCGAACTGTCGATGCGTGACAAGCGGCTGATGGTCATCGGCGCTACCACGATGCTGGGGCGGGCCGATCTTCTCGAAATCCAGATTGCCGGGGCGATTCTCAACCGCGAGCTGACCGATGCACAGTTTGAGGAAATGAAGCTGCTGATGCTGTTCTATGCCGGGGCCGGCAACACCACGGCGCTTTCGCGCGGGATCGACATGGCGCGCAAGCGTGCGGCCGACATGGCAGCGCAGTAAACGCGCCAGGCCGGGGGATGAGGATGCGGCCGGAACCGGCCGGAAAGGGCAGGGACATGCAACACACGCCACCCAACGGAATCGTTCCGGCAGGAGGGATTCCCTTCGATCCCGATGCGTTCGATACCGCGATGCTCAACGCGATCATCGCGCCATGGCGGCCCGACGTGCGGATCGCGCAGGTTCGGGTGAAGGATGCCAAACGCTATGGCGACGGCATGGTTTGCACCGCCGCGCGCGCGTTTCTGGACGTGGACTATGCGCCCGGCACGCCGGCAGACGTGCCGCGGCATCTCGTGCTCAAGCTGGGGCGTTCGCCCGATTTCATGATCGGCCCGCTTTACCAGAACGAAGTGCGCTTCTACAACGTCCTGCGCCCCGAAGTGACCGACATAGAGGCGCCGTTCACGCTGGGCGGCGCCTATGATCCGGCCACACAGGGCTTTGCCCTGCTGCTGGGCGATCTGACCGATCACGGCGCGCGGTTCCCCAATGTCCTGTCACGGATCACGCTGGACGAAGTGCGCGCTATTCTCGAAATGCTCGCCCGCCTGCACGCGCGCTACTGGCGCTCGCCGCGGTTTGCGGGCGACCTTGGCTTTCTGGAAACGCACACCGATGGCGAACTGGCCCGGTTCATGCACGATTTCGTGCCCCACGCCATCCAGCAGGAAATCGACAGCGAAAACTTCAAGCGCGAGATGGTTGCCCGCCTGCGCACCACCGGCGACGAATTGCGCCGGGGTGTCGCGCGGTTGCACCAGCATCAGCAGACGTTGCCGCATACCGTGCTGCATGGCGATACCCACATCGGCAACACCTATCTGCTGCCCGATGGCCGCGCCGGATTGCTCGACTGGCAACTGACCGTGCGCGGACATCATATGCACGATGTCAACTACCTCATCACCACCGCGCTGCCGATCGACCAGCGCCGCGACAACGAACGCGATTTGCTGGCGTTCTACCTCGACCGGCTCAAAGCCCACGGGGCGAGCGATGCGCCCGGCTTTGCAGAATCGTGGGACGAATACCGCCGCTGCCTGGTCTGGGGCGTATATATTGGCTGGCTGACGACCAACATCGCCAACTACGGGTGGGAGATCACCGTGCTGAACCACCTGCGCCTGACCACGGCGTTCGAGGATCACGATACCGCCGCGCTGCTCCGCGCGCTGGACTGAAGGGGAGAGCCTGCGATGACACTGGAAGATCTTGTCGCCCGCGAAGCCATAAAGGATGTCAAGGCGCGCTACTGCCATCACATCGACCTCAAGGAATGGGATCTTTACGCGGGGCTGTTCACCGAGGACGCCACGCTTGATGTGGACCAGTCCGTTTCGACCCGCGGGCGTGCGCCCAATCCGCAGCCGCGGGTCACCGGCCGCGCCGCCATCCGGGCGTTCATGCCGCAGATGCTGGACAACGCCGATACCGTTCACCAGGTCCATGCCCCGATCATCACCCTGACATCGCCGACAAGCGCGAAGGCCGTCTGGGCGATGGAAGATATCGTCAGGATGCCAGGGTTCCACCTGGAAGGGCGCGGCCATTACCGGGAAACCTACGCGCGGATCGACGGCCAGTGGTGCATCGCGTCGCTGCACCTGACCCGCACCTGGCTGAACATTATCGAAGGAAGAGAAACAGGACCGCTGGTCGACTGACCGGAGGCCGCGCCGCCAACAGGGCCGCAGCAGCCCTGTTGGCGGCGCGGCTGCCGCCCCCCGTGCGCTTTGGCCTATTCGACCGTGGCGAGCACGCGGGGGTGGAAGGGCATGAAGGGCGCGTTGTCGCGCACCTTTTGCGCCCATGCCGGGTCTGCGATCAGCGCGCGGCCGACGCCGACCAGGTCGAACTCCCCGGCCGCGATGCGGGCTTCCACATCAGGCACGTTGTTCACCGCGGCGACTTCGCCCATGAAGCTGTTCTTCAGTTCGTTGGCAAGGCCGATGCCACCGACCGCCATCGTCGGCCGCCCGGACAACTTGCGGGTCCATCCGGCCAGCGTCAGGTCCGATCCTTCGAACGCGGGGTGGTGATAATAGCGCGTGCTGGCATCGAAGATATCGACCCCGGCATCGGCCAGCGCCCCGACCAGTTCGGCCAGTTCGTCCGGCGTCTTTGCCAGCCTGGCGTTGTAATCCTGCTGCTTCCACTGCGAATAGCGGAACATGATCGGCATATCGCCCACTTCGGCGCGGATCGCCTTGACCAGCTCCACGCCGAACCGCGCCCGATCGCGCAGCGCGGCACCGCCCCAGCGATCGTCGCGCCGGTTCGTTTCGTGCCAGAAGAACGCATCGGGCAGGTAGCCGTGGGCGCCGTGAATGGCGATGCCATCGAAGCCGACAGCCCGCGCGTTGGCGGCGCTGCGCGCGAAACCGGCGATCACGTCGACGATATCCTCGTCGGTCATCGGCGCGGTCGGCACCAGCATCTTCTCGATATAGGACGGGGCGACGGTGGCCAGCCCCCCCGCAGGCCCCCAGATGCCCGATGGCCGCGAGGACATGCGATCAGGGTGAGGCCCGGTAAGGTCGGTGCGGATCGGCCCCTGGTGCCACAACTGCGGAAAGATCGCGCCACCCGCCGCATGCACCCCGGCCACGATTTCGCGCCAGCGGCCCATCGCTGCATCGCCCTGCAGTTCGGGCATGTTCGCTTCGTCCAGCGACCCGCAGCCGAGTGCCGTGGGGTGGTCCACGCCGATCCCTTCAGTGACGATCAGGCCGACGCCATGTTCGGCGCGGCGGCGATAATAGGCATCCACCGGCGCCGAAGGCACGCCATCGGGCGATGCCATCCGCGTCATCGGCGACATCACGATGCGGTTGCGCAAGGTCACGCCGCGCACCGTCAGCGGGCGGAAGATGGGTCGATCCTGATTGGTCATGCAAATCCTCATGGTGCCCGGTCAAAGGCCGAGTTGCCGCGCAAGGCAGGCAAGGCGAGCAACGATACTCCCGCAATCGGCATCGCCGTTCAACCTGTCGCAGGGCAGGAGGAACATGGCTCCTTGCGGGCCAGATCAAGGCCCAGATCAAGGCGTTGCGCGCCGCGCGCGCTTCGGCTGGCCGCATGGCGACAGCGTTTGTCCGCATGGCTGCACGCCATGGCCATATCAGGCGATAGGCGCAGCCGCGCGGCGAACGGCGCAGGCAGGGCACAGGAAAAAGGGGCGGCGCGGCAATGGACCGCAGGTTCAAACAGCGGGAGCAGGCAGAGTGGATATGACGCAGGGTGGCGATGCAGCCACGCAGGTGCCAGGCCCGCTTGGCCTGCTGGCGCTGCTGACAAGCTCCATTTTCCCGATGCTTGGTCTGTTCGCGCTCGGTCCGGCGCTGCCGCGGGTGGCGGCGGCCTTTTCCGCCGATCCCAACGCCGAACTTCTTGCGCAGCTTATCGGCGGCGCTGCCGGGTTTTCCTTTGCGCTCAGCTCTCCGATCGTCGGCGGGATGATCGACCGCTGGGGGTACAAGCCGGTTTATCTTGTGTCGCTTGTCGCCTTTGCGCTGTTCGGGACACTGCCCTACGTGCTCGACAGCCTCCCGGTCATCCTGGTTACCCGGCTGTTTCTGGGCGTCTGCGTCGCGGGGGCGATGACCGCGGGGCTGGCCGGCATAGGCGCCTTGCCTGCCGCGGAGCGGCCGCGCCTGTATGGCCGCAACGCGATGTTCACCAGCGTCGGCGCGGTTATCGTGTTCCCGACCGTGGGCGCGCTTTCGACGCTTGGCTGGCGGCTGCCGTTTCTGATCCATTTGGTTGCGCTGCTGGTCATTCCGCTGGCGATGACCCTGCCTGCGCGGGCCAACCCGGAAACACGCGCGACTATCCCCGAAGGCCGGGGTCTGGGCGTGGGGCCAGAGTTGCTGCTGCTGGCCGCGTTCATCGGTCTGGTGATGTATGTCGGTCCGATGTTTGCCCCGTTCTACGTGCGTTCGATCGGGGTGACCGACCCGCGTCTTGCCGCCATTCCGCTCAGCGCCATGTCGCTTGGCTCGTTGCTGGTGACCAGCTTCTATGGGCGCCTGCATGGCCGTTTCGGCGCGATCGGGCTGTTCGTGGCGACGCTGGTCCTGTCGGGTGCGGGTCTGCTTTCCGCTGGACTATCGACGCATCTGGCGATGTTCGTGGTTTCAATGTTCGCGGTTTCGTGCGGGCTTGCGCTGTTTGCGCCCAACCTCAACTCTTACATTGCGGCCACATCGACCAACATGGCGCGCGGCATTGGCTGGGCGATGTCGGCGATGTTCGCCGTGCAGGTGGCGTTTCCGTTTCTCGCACGCGAATTGTCGCAGTCCGCCGGACCGGCGGCGGTGTTTCATGCGTTCGGAGGTTGCGCGCTCGTGACGGGTCTCGCGCTCGCCGCCTTGGCCCGGCGCGGCAGCGGCCGCAAGCAGCCCGGACCGGCGTAAAGCGCGCCAGCGCCGGCGTTCAGGCCAGTGCGGGACGCGGCGCGATCGGCACCGGGGCGTTGCCACGGTCGAGCACTTCCTGCACACCGCGCGGCGGCTGGCGCTTGGCCGGATCGTACCACGGCGAAAGAATCTCGCGCAGGTGGCGCAGGAAATGCTTTCCGGCCAGCTTGCTGACCATCTTTTCGCGCGCCCTGGATGCAGCCAGTTCTTCGGCCGACATGCCTTCGCGTTCCTTGGCCAGCAGGTGTTTGCCGATCTTGTTGATGTTGCGCAGAATGTGGAACGTGGCGAAGAAGAAGCCGTAGATGCGGCGGAAATAGGCCACCGGGCCGCGCCCGTAGATCGCGGTATACACGGAATGGACGACTTCGCGGTGTTCGTATTCTTCGGCCAGATGCCATTTCCACAGGGCTTCGGCGCGCGGATCGGCTCCGGCCCAAAGTTCGTCGAAATCCTCGAAGAAGCAGGTGGTGGGAATGGCGCTCATCGCTTCGAAGCCTTCGCAATAGGCGAGATTGGCCTGGAGCGAGCGGGTCTTTAGGAAGCGGTTGTAGTCCGCCTCGTAGGCGCGGGCCATCGGTTCGATTTCGGGATAGTGGGCGAACAGCATCTTGTTGAACGCAATGTGCTGTTTGCAGTGCTGCATTTCCTGCAGGTTGAACAGGCGGATCATATCGTCCAGCTGCTTGTGGCCGGGCTGGAGCTTTTTGCGCGCCTCGATCATCACCTTGACCAGGAACGGTTCGAGATAGGCCGGGCAGATCGACGCTGCGTTATAGAGCTGGGCGAATTCGCGGTTGCTGGCCCAGTGGGGACCAATGTCCGCAAAATCGGCCTCAAGAATACGGACTTGCATGATCGTCTCCCAGGCGGACACCCGCCAACCTTTGCGCAATATTATGCATAATGTACAGAAATTGCCGTTTTCCTGCAAGCGCGGCGCTCGGAAATTGCCCTTCGAGGCAGGCGGCCTTGCCCCGCTTTTGGACATCATGCACGATTTTAACTTGTCACTGCGTCAAAATCGAGGCCAAGATCTTCGAAGATCACCTGCGCGGCGTTGCGCCCCGGCCCGCCCGTGACGCCGCCACCGGGGTGAGTCGAACCGGCGGTGAGGTACAGCCGATCAATCGGCATGCGGTATTGCCCCCAGCCCGGCACCGGGCGGTTGCCGCCAAGCTGCCAGCTGTAGAAGCCCAGATGCTGGATATCGCCGTTGACGAGGCTGGTGTTGTAGCGCGTGATGTCCAGCGGGGTCATGAAATGCTTGCCGAGGATATTCTCCTCGGTGACGTTCGGCGCGATCTTGCGCAGGTTTTCGATGAAGCGGTTGGCCCATTCCTCGCCTATTTGGTCCCACTTTTCGCGGCCGCCCTCCTTGAGGTCGAGCGGGACGAAGGCGTAGATGTGCAGTTGCGCCATGCCTTCGGGCACGCGGGTCGGGTCGGCGCGGAACTGCTGGACATAGATGGCGAAATCGTCGCGCGGGATGCCTCGCTTGAGCTCCTGGAAGCCTTGCGCGAAGGCATCGACATCGGCATGCCCGGTTTCGACCCAGTAGAAATCGTCAATCCCCTGCCCGACGGTGAAGCGCGCCGGTTCCTTCAGCGCAAGGTGCACGGTCATCGGTTGCAGCGCGGCGTATTTGAGCACGTCGATTCGGTGCAGGAAGCCGGGCGGCAGTTCGGCGCCTTCGACCATGTGCGGAAAGACCTGCGCTACATGCAGCCCGGCCACCACGGCCTTTTCGGCGCGGATCACCTCGCCGCCTTCCAGCACAAGACCGCGCGCGGTCTGGTCTTCCAGCAGGATGCGTTCGACCTGCGCGTTCAGCCGGATGGTGCCGCCGTGATCCTCGAAGCAGCGCACCAGCGCATCGGCCAGCGCGCCCGATCCGCCAACTGCGATGCCCAGCCCGAACTTGTACATGTAAGGCAGGATCAGGTAAAATCCGAAGCCGGTGCCGTTGTCGAACGGGTCCATCATCGTTTCCGAGGCATAGCGCGCCAGAGCGATCCGCACCTTGGGATGTTCGATCCATTCGCAGATAAGATCCCACGCGCTGATCGCCTGCAGGCGCATCAGTTCCTGGCCTTCGGGCGATGCGTTCATCATCATCGCCTGGGCGCCCGGATCGGGCGGCACGCTGAACATGCCCATCACCAGCATGTCGAGTGTGCGGTCGACGGTTTCGACAAAGCGGCGGTAATTGTCTGCGTCTATCGGGCTGATCTTCGCAATCGACGCTGCGGTGCGGTCGAGATCGCTCCAGAACTCCAGCACGGTGCCATCGTCGAACAGCAGGGCCGAGATGCGTTCGGGGTGGTTGTAGGTCAGCCCGTATTTCCCAAGGAGCTGCAATTCATCGTTGCGGATCAGCGGGTTGCCCATGATGAGCGAATGGCTGACCGAACAGACGTCTTGCTTGAATCCGGGGCCGGTCAATTCACGCGTCGCCACGCTGCCGCCTGCCCTGTCAGAGCGTTCGACGATCAGCGTGCGAACCCCTGCCTTGGCCAGATAGCAGCCGACGATCAGCGCATTGTGCCCGGCCCCGGCGATGACCACGTCATAGGTGTCAGCCATGTCTCTTGTCCTCTCGCGTGTTTCGGTCAGCGGGCGGTGTCGATGATAAACCCGCCATCGGGCGTCAGGCTGTACCCGGTCATGAACCGGGCGTCGGCGCTGGCCAGGAACAGTGCCACCGGGGCGATATCCAGATCGGGCGAACCCAGTCGCGCTATCGGGGAATTGGGCACCCAGGTGGCTGCGCCGCTTTCGTCCGCCGTTGTCGCATCGTAGGCATCGGTCTGGGCGATGGGAAGGATGTTGTTGACGGTGATCGCGTCTGCGCCCCATTCACGCGCCGCCACGCGCGACAGCGCCCGGATCGCTTCCTTGGCCATGGCATAAGGCGCAAAACCGGCCGCTCCGATCACCCCGACCGACGATGCGAAATTGATGACCCGCCCGGCCCCGCTGTGCTTGAGGTGGGGGTAGGCCGCCTGCATCGTGCGCAGGCAGGCGATCGGCCCGGTGTGGAACTGGTGCAGCAACTGGTCCACGCCAAGGTCGAGGACGCTCGATTGCGTGGTCGAAAGGTCGAAGGCGTTGTTCACCAGGATGTCCAGCCCGCCGAACGATGCGACGGCCCCGGCGATAGCGTCCCTAACGTCCTGCTCGCACGCGACATCGCAAGTAATGCCAATGGCATTGCCACCCGCTGCGGTTATTTCCGCGACGACGTTATCGACATTGGCGCGGGTGCGCGACGTGACCGCGACCTGCGCCCCTTCGGCGGCGAACAGTTTTGCGATCGCGCGGCCGATACCGCGACCTGCACCGGTAATCAGCGCGGTCTTCCCGTCGAGTCGGTGCATCGTCCTCTCCACATGGCGGTGATTTTGACCTTTGGCGGCATTGTGGCACTCAATGTGGCGATGCCGCCTATCGTCCGAAGGGTTGGCGGCGGGGTGCAGGGTGATGGCGGCACTGCTTGTGGACGCAGCGTCAAACAAAAGACCCGCGCGCCGCAGCCGGCTGTCCTTGGCGGACCTGTCATTGGGCAGGCCCCGCGGCGATGCGGTGCGCTAGTCTGCGGCCAAGATGCGCGGTCCCGTTTCAGGGATGAGCGCACGCCGTGGACGGGGACCGGATGTTGGCATGAACGCAGATCGGGCAAGGCGCTGGTTCATCACCGGCATTTCGACAGGCTTCGGGCGTGAACTGGCGCGGGCTGTCGTGCAGGCGGGGGACACGGTGCTGGGCACGGTGCGCAACCCGGCGCAGGTTGCCGAACTTGCCGCCGAACGGATTGCGGCCATTGTCATGGACGTGAACGACGAGGCAGCGGTTGCCGCCGGTGTCGCCGCCATGAACGAACGGTTCGGCGGCGTGGACGTGGTTGTCAACAACGCCGGGTTCGGGATGAACGGCACGATCGAGGCGCTCTCGCTCGACGAACTGCGCGCGGTTATGGAAACCAACTTCTTCGGTGCGGTGCGCGTGTCCAAGGCGTTCATCCCCGCGCTGCGCGCAGGTGGCGGAACGATCGTCATGATTTCGTCGATGGCGGGTCATATCGGGTTTGGCGGCATGGGGGCCTACTGTGCCTCCAAATTCGCGCTTGAAGGCGTGTCCGATGCGCTGGCGCAAGAGCTGGCGCCGTTTGGGATCGACGTGCTGATCGTCGAACCCGGATCCTTCCGCACCGATTTTTCGGGCCGGTCGATGAAGGGGGCCAAGCGCGCGCTTGATGCCTATGCCGGAACGCAGGCGGGCGAGGTGCGCGCCCGCCTTGCCGCCTATCACGGCAACGAACCGGGCGATCCGGTCAAGGCGGCCCACGCTATCGTACAGGTGGTCCGCAGCGGCAAACCGCCACGCCGCCTTGCCCTGGGCGCCGATGCCGTGGCCGGCATTCTGAAGAAGCTCGACAGCGTGAAGCAAGATATCGAAGCCTGGCGCGCCGTGTCGGTCGATACCGTGCTGGACGAGACAGGCGCATGAGCCGGGGCGCCGTTGCCAGCCATTTCATCACCACGAAGGATGCGATCTATGCCTGAACCCGAAAGCGCCACCACGACGAAGTCGGACGCGATCATCGCGGTGGAACGCTGGAACCACCATTGGGGCAACCGCGATCTGGAAGGCATGAAGCGCGTGGCCGCCGACGATTTCATCCAGTGGCACGCCACGGTGCGCAAGAACCTGACCAAGGACGAAGAATTCGACATGCTGGTCGAAGCGCTGAAGGTCATGCAGATCCGCTTCAAGGATATCCGCCTGACCGCCATGACCAACGATACCGTGTTGATGCAGTGCCTTGGCGATATCGAGATCGCCAATGCCGGCGCGCGCAGCGACGTGCCGTTCGCCATGGTGTTCAATACACGCGGCCAGCAGATCACCCGCTGCGACGAATATATGGACGGCAGGTCGCTGCCACCGATCGACTTCACGCCGAAGGACTGACCGGGAGGCGTCAGCCCGCCCGGTCAGCCCGCCCGATCATTCGGCGGGAGCGAGTTCGGCCCGTTCGGTCAGGCCGTCGTTGCGCAGCGCGGCAAGCGTCTCGGCGCTGGGCGGAACGACACAGACGCTGCCGATGCCAAGCGCCTTCAGCGCCCGTCCGGTGCCGACCCAGCATGACAGCATCAGCACCGTATCGCCGATCTCCTCTTCGGTGAGCAGCGCATGCATCCTCTCCCACAGCGCGTCGTCGCCGTTGATGCCGTCGATCTCGCGCTCGAACCGGTCGGCGAATTCGATGAGCAGGCGTTCGCGCGGCGTGAAGCCTTCCCACCCGTAATTGCAATCGGCAGCATTCTGATAGAATTCTTCAGCGATTTCGCCGCCCTGAAAGCCCGGCCAGTCCTTCCACAGCCGCATTCCGGCACAGATCGGGCAGTTGGTGCGCACCGCACCCAGGATCCGCATGCCTTCGCGCTCGCGCGCCGTCAGCGTGGTTTCGGGTGCGTCGTAAATCGTGCGGAACATGCGCTGGCGGGTTTCCACCAGCTTTTCGGTGCCAAGGTGGTTGAGGATATGAACCAGCGGTTCACGATCTTCGGGAATGGTAACGCGGTATGGCATGGCGTCTCTCCTCCAATGATGGTTCGGTCACTTTCTTGTCGCCGATTTATGCACACTTGTCGCCGATTTATGCACGGTGGACCCGTCTGTTCGCGCCGCCGCCTGCCGTAGGGTAGGGCGCTTCACCTCAAAGGGCTGCGATAGCCGGGCACAACGACTGCACAACGCTGCGGCAGGGAGAACAGAGGATGCCCCGGCTTTCCACTGCAAGACAGAGCCTTAGACGGCTCGACGACCGGATTGAGGCCGAAAGCGACCCCCGCCGCAGGGCGTGGCTGACGACATACCGCAACCACTGGTGGGGCGAAGTGATCGGCGATGTCGACATGGTGATGGACACGATGTCACACGGCCCGATCTCCTATACATTCGATGGTCACCCGTTCATGTCGGCGGACGAAAGCCTGGCCCGGATCACCGACCGCGCCGGAACCCGCGCGATGTACGAAGGCGTGGTTGCGCTCGGCGTGCGGATGGCCGGGCCGTTCGATGAGGAGCGCGTGCTGTTCGACGAACACGGGATGGCCCTGGCCTGTGTGCTGAGCGCGGTCTATCCGGGCACATTTCTGGCCCGCCACAGCGAACCCGTCGACCCCGATGGCATTTACCTGATCCGCTGGCCCAACGTGACCACGATCCGGTTCGATGCCGAAGGGCTGATGATGGGCGAAGATATCATCAATGGCGCGCCGATTCGCGTGCAGCCGGTGGACCGCAGGCAGGTCGACATGCTGCTCGACGGTCCGCTGCCGACGGCATGATGCCGTCCACCCCGGAGAGCGAAGCAATGAGACGACTGGAAAACAAGGTTGCCGTCATCAGCGGCACGAGCGGTGGCATCGGCGCCGCCACGGCGCGGCGGCTGGCGTCCGAAGGGGCAAGTGTAGTGCTGGCCGACATCAATCTGGAAGGCGCCGAAAAGACCGCGCAGGCCGTGCGCGATGCAGGCGGCGAGGCTATCGCGCTGCACCTCGACCTTGCCGAGGAAGCCAGCATCAAGGGGCTGATCGACCAGGCCGTTGCCCGTTACGGTCCGATCGACGTGCTGTTCAACAACGCCGCCGACACGCGCTATGAAACGATGCAGCACGATGCGGCGGTCGCGTTCATGGACGCCGATCTTTGGGACAGCGTGTTTCGCATCAACACCCGCGGCACGATGTTGATGATCAAGCATACCCTGCCGCACATGATCCGCCAGGGTGGAGGATCGATCATTAACACCAGTTCGGGCGCATCGCTGCGCGCCGACCTTTTCCGCGTGGCCTATGCCTCGTCCAAGGCGGCGATCAACGTGCTGACCGAATATGTCGCGGCGCAGTATGGCAAGAAGGGCATACGCTGCAATGTCGTCTCGCCAGGGCTGGTGGTGACGGAAAACACCGAGATGAACCAGGGCCATAATCTGGACCTGTACCTTGCCCATCACCTGACGCCGCGGCTTGGCCGACCGGACGATCTTGCCGCGATGGTCGCCTTGCTGGCGTCGGACGACGGCAAGTTCATCACCGCCCAGATCATCCCCGTCGATGGCGGCATTTCCACCCACTTCCCGCATGTTGCGGAAACCCGCGGCGGCGTTGACGCCTACAAGCCGGTTAAGAATTGAGGATAGATCCATGGGCAGACTGACCGGAAGAACCTGCATCGTTACCGGCGGCGCCGGCGGCCTTGGATCGGCCACCGTGCGGCGGCTTTGCGCCGAAGACGGGCAGGTGGTGATCGCCGACATCATGCTGGAGCCTGCGCAGGCGCTGGCCGAGGACATCCGCGCGAGTGGCGGCGATGCGATTGCGCTGCATGTCGATCTTGGCGATCCCGACAGCATCAGGAAGCTGATCGACGACACGCTGGCGCATTACGGCAAGCTGGAGGTGATCTTCAACAATGGCGCGGCCACCCAGGCCGATTTCCTCAACCGCGATGGCGCGGCCGGGGACATGGAGATCGAGGTCTGGGACACGACCTTTGCGGTCAACGCGCGCGGCACCATGCTGATGATCAAGTACGCGCTGCCTGCGCTGATCGAATCGGGCAGCGGGGCGATCATCAACACCAGTTCGGGCGCGGCGCTGCTGGGCGATCTGGCGCGCACGGCCTATGCGGCATCGAAATCGGCGGTCAATGCGCTGACGCTTTATGTCGCGGCGCAGTACGGCAAGCAGGGCGTGACCTGCAACGTCATCTCGCCCGGCATGGTGCCCACGGCCCCGTCGCGGGCCAACCAGCCCGAACTGATCCGCATGGTGGAGCGCCATCACCTGACCCCCGAACTGGGCTATCCCGAGGATATCGCGGCGATGGTCGCGCTGCTCGCCTCGGACGAAGGCCGTTTTGTCAGCGGGCAGATCCTGCGCGTGGATGGCGGCGTCAGCAAGGCGTTCGCCCATGTTGCCGATAACCGCGACCAGTTCGAAGCCCATGTCGCAAACATCTGGGGAGGCGCGGCATGACCGGCGGCGCGCTTGAAAACCTCATGGCTGTGGCGCGGGCATGGGAGGATGCCTGCCGTTCGGGTGACAATGCCCGGATCGTCGACCTGCTGACCGACGATGCCGCCGTCTGGTACAATTTCCAGCCCGATGTGCACCATTCCAAGGCGGGCTATCGCGCCATTCTGGATGCCAGCGACAAGACTTTCACGAAGCGCACCTACACCGACATGCGGCTGAATTTTCACCCCGGCGGCTTTGTCGAACAGGCAACGCTGTCAGGCGATACGCCGCAGGGCCAGGTCGAAATCCCGTTCCTGCTTGTCGCCACTGTCGAAGGCGGCCGGATCTCCCGGCTGGCGGAGTATTTCGATTCCACCATCCTGCACCAGGCCGGGCTGGCTCCGGCCTAGGCCGGACGGCCGGGCGGCGTTCACAGGATCGAATTGGTCATCCCGCCATCGCACAGGATGGTTTCCCCGGTGGTGTAGCCGGCGGCCTGCGAACACAGGAAAAGGCACAGCGCGGCCATTTCCTGCGGCTGTCCGGCGCGGGCAGCCGGGATATGCTGCACCATGTTGGCGCGGAAAGCGTCAAAGCTCATCCCTGCCGCTTCGGCCTGGGCCCGCGTCCATGTGCGGTTGCTTTCGGTATCGATATAGCCGGTGCCGATGGTGTTGATGGTAATGCCCTGCGCTGCGACTTCGCCCGCCACGGTCTTGGCCAGCGCGGCGGCGGCAACGCGGGTGCTGTTGGCCAGCACATAGCCAAAATTCAGCCCGCTGCGCACGATCTGCTTGGCCGTGCCCGATCCGATCGTCACGATCCGTCCCCAGCCCTGCTGCTGCATGTGCGGCAGCACCACGCGCAGCATCCGGGCATAGCACAGCACTACGCTGTGATAGGCTTGCGCCAGCATGGCTTCGTCGACATCGGCAAAGGTGCCGGGCGGCGGCGGATCGAGATTGTAGATGGCAATGTCGGGGGCGCCCAGTTCGGCCACCGCGCGATCATGAATCCGGCCATAGCTGTCGAGGTCGAGCAGGTCCGCGCTGATGCCGATCGCGGTCCCGCCACTGGCGCCTATCGCCGCCACGGTATCGTCAATCGCTGCTTGCCCGCGCGCCACCACGATTACCTTCACACCTGCGTCGGCAAGGTCGAGCGCGATTTGCCGGCCAATGCCCTTGCTGCCTCCCAGGACGAGCGCGGTGCGCCCCTTGATTCCCAGATCCATTCCAAGCGTCCTCCTGCCATGCCTGCCGCCCAGCGCGGCCTTGCGCAAACAATGAGGGCATGCGCCAATCGGCAATCTGCCGCCCGGTAGGGTTGATCGGCGGGCGCCGCGCCGGGCGGGCAGCGGTGAAACTCGCCTGCCTGCGGATAGGATTAAATATTCTGACCAAATCTATACACGATTTACGACATAATGGTTGATCCGGCCATGGAGCCGGGTGACCCCACGGGAGCATGCTGCGCAAGGCCAAGGTTCGGCCCTGACACTGTCTTCAAAGATATTTTCCAAACAGAAACAGCAGGAGGATTGGGGGAGTGATGACATCATTTAACATGAAGTTGCGTCTGCTTGCGGGTGCCGCCATACTGGCATGGCCGGCGGCTTCGGCCCATGCCGAAGATGCGGCGCAGACGCAGGCGCAGGACGGTCTCGGCGTGAACGCGGTTGAGGATATCGTGGTGACCGCACGCCGCCGAGCGGAAAGCCAGCAATCGGTTCCGGTGGCGATTACCGCAGTCAGCGAGGCAATGCTGCGCGAAAAGGCGATTGTCACGCCCTACGATCTCACCAACTCCACGCCGGGCATCGCCGCAACCGCGGGCAGCGCGCAGCGCAACGACGTGCTGTACTTCATCCGTGGCCAGGGCGCCACGTTCGGCAGTTCGCCGTCGGTCGTGACCTATTTTGCCGATGTGCCGCAGCAGACCAATTCGACCAGCGGCGGTTCAAACATCACGTTCTACGATCTGGCTTCGGTCCAGGTTCTCAAGGGACCGCAGGGCACGCTGTTTGGCCGTTCCACCACGGCAGGCGCGGTCTTGCTCACCCCGAAGGCGCCCAGCGACGAGTTCGACGGATTCGTCGAGGCCAACCTCGGCAACTATAGCATCCGCGAGTTTACCGGCGCGGTGAACGTGCCGATCATCGGCGATGCCGTGGCGATCCGGGTCGCCGGGAACTATAGCTACAACAAGGGCTTTTCAATCAGCAACACGACCGGGCAGCGGCTCGACGATCGCAACCGTTCATCCTACCGCATCAGCCTGCGTCTGGCGCCGACGAACTGGCTGACCAACACGGTGATCTTCTCGGACACCAACATCAACGAGAACGGCACCGCTGCGGTCCTGGGCAACTATGAGCCCAACGGTCTTGCCCGTCTGGTCGTCGATCCGCGCATTCCCGGTGGTTCGACGGTTACCGGGTCGCTGCTCGACACCCGTCCGGGCGGCGTGCTTGGCCTGACCACGACCGACCCGGCTGCTGCTGGTGGCTTTGGTTTCATTGCGGTGGCCGGGCTGTGCGGCAACATTACCGCTGCGGGTAGTGCGGCCTTCAACGATTGCCTTAGCTCGCGTCTGGCGCTTATCAACAAGGCTCGTGCAAGTCTCGATGCGGAAGCTGCCCGTCTGGCTGCCGGGGGTAGCGTGCGCGAAGTGGCCACGACCCGCGACAACTTCATCCGCTCGCATGTCCAGCAGATCATCAACACGACCGAAATCAACTTTGGTCAGCTTGGTTTCCTTGGCGACACGACGTTCAAGAACATCTTTTCGACGACGCGCAACCTGCAGTCCACCGCCATCCGTGAAATCCAGGGCGGCGTCGGGACCGGCGTAGTCTACAATGTAATCAACGTGACTAACCCCAATTGCACCGCCACGGCGTGCACCGGGCTTGCCAACTTCAACGATTATGGCGCGGGCAAGAACAAATGGGGCGATGTCTATTCGGAAGAAGCCCAGCTTTCCGGCAGCATCAACAACAAGCATGACTGGATGGTCGGCTACTTCACCGAAGCCAGCGAAACCAATGCCTATCTCAATGTCCCGGCGGTGTTCCAGACATTGAACGGAGCCTTCACCGTGCCGTCGGGGCTGCCGGGCATTTCCACCGGCTACAACCGCAACTACCGCAAATCGCAGAGTGGCTATTTCGGTCAGGCGACGGTCGACTTTTCCGACTTCGGTCTGGATGGGGTGCGCTTCACGGCGGGATACCGCCATTCGATCGTTAAGGCCCGGTTGCTCGCTGTCGATGCGATCATCGTCCCTGCCACCGGTATCCAGCCGCGCCCCGGCGATGCGGGCATTCCGGCCAATCTGAAGCAGACGGCTGACAGCTATACCTTTTCGCTCGACTGGACCGTCAAGCCCGGCGTGCTGGTATACGGCACGACGCGCAAGGGCTTCAAGGAAGGCGGGATCAACATCCAGTCGATCCTGCCGGCGAACAACGGCGTGGCCGCGGCGGTGCCGTACTTCGGGCCGGAAACCGTTACCGATTACGAAATCGGCATGAAGGCCGACTATGAGCTTGGCGGTCTCGGCCTGCGCACGAACATCGCCCTGTTCACCGCGGACTACGGCGGGCTGCAGCGCGCATCGTCGTTCTTCAACGGTGCGACCGCATCGAACCAGATCATCAACGCCGCCAAGCTGCGCTCGCGCGGCGTGGAAATCGAACAGGTCATCCGCTTCTCGCGGGAGTTCTCGGTCAACGCGAACTATGCCTATCTAAACTCCAAGTTCCTGAGCTTCCCCGGCGTGATCGTCCGTCCCTCCGACGGTGCGGTTATCAACCGGATCGACACCGCGATTTCCGGTGCGCCCAAGCACAAGTTCGATGTAGCCGCGCGTTATGAATATGATACGGGCGATACCGGCCAGTTCGTGCTGGCGGGCAACGTATCCTACCAGAGCCGGTTTGCGCACTCGGACGACTCGGTCTTTGCGCTTTCGGCAGAAGATCAGGCGCCTTATGCCCTGGCCAACCTGCGGCTGGACTGGAACAACGTGATGGGCAACCCGGTCGATCTGTCGGTCTATGCCAAGAACGTGTTCAACAAGACGTTCGTGATCGGTTCGGGCAACGTCATCAGCTCGCAGCTTGGCACGACCAGCTACATCTATGGCGATCCGCGGGTCGTCGGCGTGCAGCTTCGCGCCCGCTTCGGCCGCTCGGCCGAACGGTAGGGACGGCGCCGGTCTCTGGCCGGTCCGGCGAGCGACTTTGCATCAGACACGCAAAGGCGGATGCCCGGAAAGGGGCGTCCGCCTCTCGCGTTGAGGCGCGCTGTCGCGGCGTCAGCCGGCGGTCATCGTGCTGGCGTCGAAGCCGCCAGTCTGCGCGCTGTCGAGATATTCCTCGATCCGTGCGATCCTGTCATCGCGCAGCGTGAACACGATGATCGCGGGCAGGTTGTCGATGCGAAAGCCATCGGCGCCGCGTGCATCGACGCGGTGCTGCTGCACCCACCCATCCGGCGTGGGCAGGCGCCGCACGTTCCTAAAGCGCACCTGCACGGCCGTGAAATAAGACTGGAAGAACGTCAGCGCCTGTTTGCGGTCGAGCGTCGCGTCGCTGAAATTGTACCAGACTTCGAAATCGGGGGCGAACAGCGCGTCGAGCGCCGCAATATCCCCTGCGCCCAATGCGGCGGCGAAGCGTTCGCCCAGCGTTTCGATCGTGGCCAGGTTCGGCATGGTCGGGCATCCTTTCCGGTAGAACGCCTTGCGTTCCTGCGCCGTTGTGCACCAATCATGCCGCGGAATTGGCCTGCCCTGGGACAGGTGTGCATGATCGGCGCACCGCCCATGCAAACGGGGATTGAGAACATGTTTGGTGGAGAAGGTTGTGGCGGTTGATCGTGAAGAGGCTCTGCGTCTGGGGCAGTTCTGGGTGACGGTTGCCGAAGAGCATGACACGGACAAGTTCCAGACCGTGCTGCATGAAGATTTCGTGATGTGGTACAATTTCGATCCGCAGGACCGTTCGCGCGCCGAGTTCATCGAAACGCTCAAGGCCGCGCACGCGATCTTCCATGACCAGAAGAACGAAGATCCCCGGATCACCGTGACCGAAGACGGCTTCGTGCTGCAGGCGACGATGACCGGCGTGCTCGACGGCAAGCCGATTCGCTCCCCTTATTGCTTCATTGCCCGGATCAAGGACGGGCTGATCATTCGCGGCGACGAATATTTCGACACCGCGCAGCTCTCCAAGAAGGCCGGACGCCCCGGCGAAGGCATGGTCTGACGCATCGCTTGCCCGCCACAGCCTGTTTGACGAGGCGTCAAGGGAGAAGAATGGGAATTCTGACCGTGGCGACTATACAGTATGCATAATGCTCTGACTGGCATAGCCTGCGCCTTCCAATGACGCGCCTGGCCGGTGGTGACTGGAGGAGAGAGAGCCGATGGAAATGCAGCACGCGATGGCGCAGCCATTCGACCTTGGCAGCGGGACGCTGATCCCCGACGCGGACATCATGGAAACCGGCAAGGTCGATCTTTCGGTCTACACCTCGCAGGAACGGTTCGAAGCGGAGCGCGAGATCTTCGGCAAGGTCTGGCTGAACGTGGCCGAGACGGCGGAAATCCCGAACGCAGGCGATTGGGTCGTGCGCGAGGTGAAGGTGCGCTCGGCCTCGATCATTCTGGTGCGCGGCAAGGACATGCAGATCCGCGCCTTCCACAACATCTGTTCGCACCGTGGCATGAAGCTGGTGTGGGACTCAAAGGGGCGCGGCGGCAAGTTTTCTTGCCCCTACCACGCGTGGATGTTCGATTCGGCGGGCGATCTCGTCAATATTCCCGATGAAGGCTGTTTTTCGCATGTCAGCAAGGCGGACAGCGGGCTGACCCCGGTGCGCTGCGATACGTGGGAAGGGATGATCTTCATCAATCTCGATTCCACTGGGACGCAATCGCTGCGCGATTTTCTGGGGCCGCTGGCAGACCGGTTGAGCAACGTGCCGTTCGGAAGCTATCCCTATACCGCGCGGGTCGGTTCGATGATCGACGCCAACTGGAAGCTGGCCATCGAAGCGCAGTGCGAAGCCTATCACGTCCGCGCGCTGCACGCGCGCACCGTTTCCAAGATGCTGTCGTCGCGCGACAATCCCTTCGTCCACCCTCTGCATGTCGAGTTTCTCGGTGCGCACCGGATGAACTCGGTTCCGCGCAACCCCGAATACGAAATGTCGCCGGAAAAGCTGGTTCAGGCGTTCTCGTTCATGAACGCGCAGCAGATGGTGATTGCCGATACCGGCGCGCAGGAAAAGCCGGAAGAAACCTTTGCCGGGCACCCCGATGTGAACCCCACAGGGTCCAACCTGTGGGGCAACGACCAGTTCATCCTCTATCCGCACTTCATCTTCCACGTTTCGCTTGGCGGGTGGTGGCTGCACCGGTTCTGGCCGATCGCGGCGGACAAATGCTATTGGGAAGCGGTCTATCATTTCGAGCGCCCGCAAAGCCTGCGCAACCAGTTTGCGGTGCAATATTCGCTCGCGCTCAACCGCGATACGCTGATGGAAGACAACCTGGCGCTGGTCCAGCAGCAGGAGGTCATGGAAAGCGGCGCCAAGAAGATCGTCCAGTTCGGCGAACAGGAAGTGATGTGCAAGCATCTGGCAGCCGTGTCCGAAGCGGCGGCCAACGATGTGGAAGCGGCGCAAATCGCAGCGGAATGACCCATGCCGTGGCAACGCCTGCGCGGCGCGGGGGCATTGCCTGACGACAACGCATGAAACCGGCCACCGGCGTGCCCGCTCCTGACAATGGGTGGGCACGCAGCCTATGCGGGCGGCGGTGGCGGCCAGACAAGACGGAACGGGCAGGGGTTGAGGAATGGATCTGGGGATCGCAGGCAAGCGCGCGCTGATTACCGGCAGCACGTCGGGCATCGGCGCGGCAACAGCGCAGATGATGGCCGCCGAGGGTGTGCGCGTCGTCATCAACGGGCGCAACGCCGAACGCGCCGAGGCCGTGCGCGCCGCCATTGTCGCTGCCGGAGGGACCGCTGCCATCGCGCTGGGCGATCTCGCCACCGATGCGGGCGCCCAAACGGTAATGACGGCGGCCAACGCGGCGTTCGGCGGCATCGATATCCTGGTGAACAACCTTGGCAATTTCGAACCCTTCGTGCCGGTATGGACCGAGGCGACTCCGGCGCAATGGGCGGCCACCTATGAAGCGAACGTGATCGCCGCGGTGCGCACCATCACCGCATCGGTCGATACGATGAAGGCGCAAGGGTGGGGCCGGATCATCAATATCGCCAGCGGCGCCTATACCGAACCGCCGCCGGAGTTTCCGACCTATGGCCCGTCCAAGGCGGCGCTGGTCAACCTGTCGGTCGGGCTGGCCAAGTCGCTCGCCGATACCGGCATCACGGTCAACACGATCAGCCCCGGCAATGTCCTGACCGAGGCGTTGAAGGCCAACCTGCCCACGATCGGCAAGGCCAGCGGCTGGGAAGAGACTGACATCGACGAGCTGGAACGGCGCTTTGCCCGGCAGTGGCGCAGCCTTGTAAGCCGCACAGGGCGAGTCGAGGAAATCGCCGCGCTGATCTGCTTCGTGGCGAGCGCCCATGCCTCCTACATAACCGGCACCAACTATCGCATCGACGGCGGCTCGCACGCCACGCTGAACTGACCGTTCGGCCCGAAGGCGACGCCCACGAAAGGAACCATGAATGAAGCTAGCGGGAAAAGTCGCCATCATCACCGGGGCGGGCAGCGGTATGGGGGCGCAGGAAGCACGGATGTTTGCCGCCGAGGGCGCCCGCGTCGTCATCACCGACATCGCTGGCGACGCCTGCCGCGCGATTGCCGAAGAGATCGGCGCCAATGCCATCGCCATCGAACACGACGTTGCCGATGAAGCGGGCTGGGAATCGGTGATCGGCACCACGCTGAATGCGTTCGGCAAGATCGACGTGCTGGTCAACAACGCCGGACTGACGCGTTCGGACACCTTCGACAACACCGATGCCGCGTTCCTGCGGCGGATGCTCGACGTGAACATCGTCGGTTCTTTCCTGGGCATGAAGGCGGTGCGCGGCCCGATGAAGGACAATGGCGGTGGCGTGATCATTAACATCGCGTCCGGCCTCGCCTTCACCAGCCTGCCGGGCTACTTCGCCTATGGCGTATCGAAGTGGGGCGTGCGCGGCATGACCCGCCTTGGCGCAAAGGAGCTTTCACCCGACAATATCCGCGTGGTCACCCTGACGCCGGGCGCGATCGAAACCCCTTCGCTGGTGCCTTCGGTCCGCGAAAACGCAGCCGCCCTGATCCCGCTGGGCCGGGTGGGCGAAGCGGACGAGTTTTCGCGCGTGGTCGTGTTCATCGCCTCGGACGATGCCAGCTATGTTTCGGGCGCGGAGTTCCTGATCGACGGGGCGATGATCTGCTGAGCAGGCCGGGGAATGTGTCATCCCAGCCCTATCCGGGGAAAGGGACGCCGCAGCGACGGAGCGCATAGCATCGCGCGGTGAATCAGGCGGGCCCTGTTCCCGCCGTCTGTTCAAGAGGATGCCATGACAGAAACCGTCGCGCTGGTTACCGGCGCAAGCAAGGGCGTTGGCCGTGGTGCGGCCCGCGCGCTCGGCTCCAAAGGGATGACCGTGTACCTGACCGCGCGCAGCGAAGAAGAGCTGAACGCCGCAGCGGCAGAGGTGGATGCCGCCGGAGGCAAGGGCATTGCCGTGGTCTGCGACCATGGTGACGATGCGCAGGTCAAGGCGGTGATCGACCGGATCGAGCGCGAGCAGGGCCGGCTCGACCTGCTGCTCAACAATGCGGCGGCGGTCTATGGCGATGAACTGGCGCGGCCCGGCGGATACTGGGAAAAGGATCTGAAACTGGCCGACATGATCGTGGTCGGTCTGCGTTCGGACTATGTGGCGGCCTATTATGCCACGCCGTTGATGATCCGCACCGGCGGGGCGCTGATCGCCAATATCTCGTTCTATGGCGCGGTGTCCTATTTCGTTGGCCCGGCCTATGGCGCGGCCAAGGCCGGGACCGACAAGATGGTGCACGACATGGCTATCGACCTTGCCGAGACCGATCTGTCGATCGTTTCCTACTGGCCTGGCTATGTCCGTACAGACGCGTTCAAGGCGATCCCGGACGAGTATTTTCCCGAACCGCTGCGCGCGATACTGCCGGAGTTCGAAACGCCGGAGTTCACCGGGCTGGTGATCGCGGCGCTGCTGGGCGACCCTGATCGCAGGGCGCTTTCGGGCAAGGCGCTGATCGGGGCCGAACTGGCGCTGAAATACGGCATCAAGGATATCGACGGAAAGCAGCCGCGCACCTGGGTTGCGGAAATGGGTCGGCCGCAGGCCTTCTTTGTCGCGGGCTGAACAGGAGGGCCGGGCAAAAACCGCCCTGCGGGAGAGCAAGGATGATCGAGGCGCTGCTTGTCGTCTTCACCAACGCCGTCGAAGGGCGCGACGACGATTTCAACGACTGGTACACGCATATCCATACCCGCGATGCGCTGCGGTTTCGCGGTTCGATCGCCCAGCAACGCTTCCGCCTTGCCCCCGAACAGGTTCAGACTTTTGCGGGCGGGGCGTTCTATGCGCAGTATCTGGCGCTCTACGAAGTTTTTGACGCCCAGCGGTTCGTGCAGGAGCATATCGACAATGCCCTGACCACGCGCATGGTGGTCGAAGACTCGATCGACATCTCGCGGCTCGACGATTTCCACTATTACCCGCTGCAATTCCGCGACAAGGCGCCACGCACCTTTCAGAACGGCAGCGTCGTGGTTGAACAGATCAAGGCAAGGCCCGGCCACGAAACAGCATTCCGCGATTGGTACAACGACCATTACCTGCCCGGCCGTTTCCGCGAGGAAGGGATCATTACCGGCGCGCTGCTGGCCTATGACCCTTACGCGCAACTCGTCAACTATGGCCCGGAGCATGATCATGTCGGGATCTGGCGCCTGTCGGACGACAGAGCCCGTTCGCACTGGCGTTCGCGCGCGCTGGCCGATTGCCCGCATATCGACCAGACCTTGCTGGCCATCACTTGCTGGGACGTTCTGACCGAGCGGCTGACCGAGGACGCCGTTCACCACCCCACGTCAGCCGGGCTTGTCGGCGAAGAACGCGCCCGCGCACGCATTGCGGCGGCGGGCACCGCGCAGACCGATCGCGGCGATCACCTCAAGACCTGAACGCCCGTCACGGGTTTCGCCATTGCGGGCCGATGGCGCATAGGCCGCGCACGGCCCTTACCCGGAAATGGCGTATCCGCCGTCGACCGGGATCATCACTCCGGTGACGAAACGGGCTTCGTGCGAGCACAGGAATCCAACCACATCGCCCAGTTCCTGCGGCTCGCCCCAGCGTCCCATCGGCGTGCGGGCCACGACCGGCGCGGCCAGCTCGGCGTTTTCCCACAGCATGCGCGACATGTTGGTTCTGATCCATCCGGGCGCCACGGCGTTGCAGCGGATGTTGTCCTTGGCCCAGCTTGCCGCCAGCGTGCGGGTCAGGCCAACCACGCCGGTCTTGCTGGCGGTGTAGGCGGGGGCCATGGTGCTGCCGAAGATGGCATACATCGAAGCGATGTTGACGATCGCGCCGCCCTGCCGGGCCAGCAGCGGCCGCGCAGCGGTGCACATGCGCATCGCCCCGGTCAGGTTGACGTCGAGCGTGCGGGCGAACTGGTCCAGATCGAACTCGTGCGGCGTGGCATGCCCGGCACAGTTCACCAGCGCATCCAGCCTTGGCAGGTCCGCCACCAGCGCATCGACGCTGCTCTGGTCGGTTACGTCCAGCAACCGTGCGGAAATCCCTTCCACAGGCGCTAAAAGCGCGATTTCCTCTGGCGAATAGCCTGTCACGATCACCTCAAATCCCAGCTTGCGCAAGGCCGTGGCGGAGGCAAAGCCGATGCCGATGGGGTGAGCGCCGCCGGTGACGAGGGCGAGCTTGGTCATGCTGGAAGGCTCCTTGTGCAATTCCGCAGCACTTTGCGGCCGTTGCGCCATGCCGGAACCTGCCCTCTGGCTGGCGGCATTTGCGCCGTGCAAAACATGCATGATACGCTTGCCATGCACGATGTTCATTGATTCCGCGCTGCGGTGATGCGATGGTTCGGCAACGCAAGGCGCCGGGCCGGAGAGGAGATTCAGATGAAAGTGTCGTATTTGTGCATGACGGGTTATGATGGTCCGGCGCCTGGGATTGAGGTTTGGCCTGCGTCGCCGGAGTATTGCGATGCGGGC
>NZ_JACIEB010000006.1 GCF_014196635.1 Sphingobium fontiphilum
TTCGATGCCTTCATGCCGCGCCTCCTTGCCCAGCCAAGGAAATCTGAGGCTGAAAACTCTAGCTCAAAGCGATCCAGTTTTCAGGTGGCAGAGCAGTCGCCATCGGGCGGAAAACAGCCGGTTCTTCGAGGTGTCCAACTCGCACAGCCTCAATAAACCGCACCATCGCGGGATGGTAGCTTAAATTTTTCCGCACATATTATAAATATTTTCTCACAAATTAATAAATTTAACTTCGAAACATCGATATCTTGATCATAAAAATTGTATCAAACTTATATATTAAATTAATTTATTGGAGAAAAATCTCAACTTCAAATATATATATTTTTATATTGTAAAACCCCCCCAACGTACAGAAATTTTATTTAGGTGCCGAAAATTAGCATTGCTATTGCGACGATCATATGGCGGGATTATGCATCTGCAGGCCTTTCCCTTCGGGTAAAACAGGCGAAAGGCGCATTCATGAGTGTTCCAACCCGGGATAGAATTGATAGAACCATTCGAGAACGAGATTGGGGCTAGCAAGATGCGCGAGGCGATATGGTGATGAGGCATGAGTGAAGTATTTTTTCAGTCGCCAATTCTCAATTCGCCATACACCGAGCCTGATCGCCATTGGGAACTGGATGGCAATGGTCAACCAACCAGCAGCATTGTCGGGCGCCGCCGTCCGAGCGCGCTCGTTTCGCCCATCCCCAAGGCCAAGAAGGTCCGGGGCAAGTCCGTGCAGCCCGACTTGCTCGCCGACGCGACGGGCCAGGAATATAATCCGACAGAAGTGATCAACGGTATTCGTTCGTCAATCGAAAGCTGGCGCATATTGCCGGAGAGCCAATGGCAGGTCACGCCGACAACAGCGCGACTGCTTCGCCACTGGCGCACGCACAAGTTCGCCAACCAACGCCCTTTCTTCTGCCAGGTCGAGGCCGTGGAAACGGTAATATGGCTGACCGAGGTCGCGCCACGCTCGTCATCGCAAGGCCGCCGCTTCTGGACGCATCTTGAAGCGGCCAATGCAGCGTCGAACCCAGAATTGATGCGCATGGCGCTGAAACTTGCCACTGGTGCTGGCAAAACGACGGTTATGGCTATGTTGATAGCTTGGCAGACGCTCAATGCCGTGCGCCATCCCAACGCGAAGCGATTCTCGAGAGGTTTCCTCGTGGTCGCGCCGGGCATCACGATCAAGGATCGTCTGCGCGTACTCCAGCCCAACGACCCGGAGAGCTATTACCAGAGTCGGGAGATCGTGCCCGAAGACATGCTGCTCGACCTCGGCCGCGCCAAGATCGTCATCACCAACTACCACACCTTCAAGAAGAAGGACGAAGTATCGCTCAACAAGGTGCAGCAGGCAGCACTGCGCACCACCCCCAAGCCGGAGAGTGACGGGGCGATGATCCGCCGCGTCGCGGGCGAGCTTATGGGGCTCAAAAATGTCGTCGTGCTCAACGACGAAGCGCACCATTGCTACCGTGAGCGCCCACTGACGGAAGAGGAGCAGAAGGCGCTGAGGGGCGACGAACTCGCCGCCGCCAAGGAGGCGAACGAAGCCGCCCGCCTTTGGATTTCCGGGATCGAGGCGGTGAAGCGCGAACTCGGCGTGTCGATGGTTTATGACCTGTCGGCTACGCCCTTCTTCCTGCGCGGCTCGGGCTATCGCGAGGGATCGCTGTTCGGCTGGGTGATGTCGGATTTCAGCCTGATGGACGCGATCGAGTGCGGCATCGTCAAGCTGCCGCGCGTGCCGGTGATGGACAATGTCCCCGGCGGCGATACGCCGATGTTCCGGAACCTGTGGGATCATGTCGGCAAGCAGCTGCCCAAAAAGGGTCGCGGCAGCGGCGCCGGAAAGAAAGGCGGGGGGCTCGATCCCCAGAAGCTGCCCAATGAGCTGCTGACCGCGATCGACGCCTTGTATGGCCACTACGAAAAGACCCACGCGCTGTGGCGCGAAGCGGGAGTCGGGGTCGATCCGGTCTTCATCGTGGTGTGCAACAACACCGCCACCTCGAAGCTCGTCCACGATTACATCGCCGGGTACGAGATCGCCGACGATTACGGCAACGTCACGCCGGTGACCGGCAAATGCCCGCTGTTCCGCAATTTCGATCCGGATGGCTCGGCGCTTCCGCGAATGCGCACGCTGCTGATCGACAGCATCCAGCTGGAAAGCGGCGAGGCGATCAGCGCGGATTTCCGCGACGCCGCGAGCGACGAGATCGCCCGCTTCAAGGACGAGTTGGTCCAGCGCACTGGCGACCGCGCCGCCGCCGAGAAGATCGATGACGCCGCCATCCTGCGCGAAGTGATGAACACGGTCGGTCGCAAGGGGCAGCTTGGCGAAGGCATACGCTGCGTCGTATCCGTGTCGATGCTGACCGAGGGTTGGGACGCGAATACCGTCACCCACGTCCTCGGCATACGCGCCTTCGGCACGCAACTGCTGTGCGAGCAGGTGATCGGCCGGGCGCTGCGGCGGCAATCCTACCAGCTGCAGACCGAGGGGCCGGACGCGGGCAAGTTCAAGGTCGAGTATGCCGACGTGCTCGGCATTCCGTTCGACTTCACCGCCCAGCCGGTGATCTCAAAGCCGTCGCCGCCGGAGAATATGGAGCGCGTCCACGCGATCAGCCCGGCACGCGACATGTCCGAAATCCGCTTTCCGCGGGTGGAGGGCTATCGCACCGAACTGCCGAGCGAGCGTCTGTCAGCGTCCTTTTCCGACGATTCGACACTGGAGCTGACGCCGGAACTGGTCGGCGCCACGGAAACGATCAATTCCGGCATCATCGGCGAGTCGGCTGATCTGACGATCGAACATCTGGCCGACACCCGCGCCGCGACGATCCATCTGAAACTCGCCGAATGGATCGTGAAGCGTCGTATGACCAACGCCGGGGATCGTCCCAATGTCGGCCTTATCATTCAGGCCAAGTCGATCGTGCGGCAGTGGATGGCGAACCATCTTGTCCTCGCTGGCGGCACGCAGCCCGCCCAGCTTCTCTATTACAATATCGCCGACCGCGTCGCCGATCGCATCATGAACGCGATCACGCGCGGTCAGGAGGGCGGCGGCCGCGTCATCGCCATGCTCGATCCCTATAATCGGGAGGGCAGCACCCGGCACGTCAGCTTCATGACCAGCAAGGACCGCTACGAGACGGGCGCGCGGTGCCATATCAACTATGCCGTGATCGACAGCGACTGGGAGGCGGAGTTCTGCCGCGTCGCGGACAGGCACCCGCGCGTGCTCGCCTGGGCCAAGAACCATAATCTGGGGTTCGAGGCGCCCTATAGCGCCGGGGGCGAAGCGCGGCGCTATCGCCCGGATTTCATCCTGCGCATCGATGACGGCCACGGGGACGAGAACCCGCTCAACCTTGTGGTCGAGATCAAGGGGGCCCGCGACGAGGATGACAAGGACAAGGCCGAAACGATGCGCACCCTGTGGGTGCCGGGCGTCAACGCGCTGGGCGAACATGGGCGCTGGGGTTTCGCCGAGTTCACCGATGTGTGGACCATCGCCACCGAGTTCGCGGTGAAAGTAGAGGCATGGCTGGACGAGATGGGTGGCGGAGTCTTGAAATGAGCGAAGAATTCATCCCCACTCTCACTCACGCCACCGAGCGAGACATCGACTTGCTCATCGTGGAGGAGCTTTACGCATCTGACCACTTCGTCGGTTGGATTGCGCAACGGGCTGGAATTCAGGGCAAAATCAGCAGTTCGGTGGTGCTTCATAGCAAGCGCCGAACTCGAAATCGTCGTGAGATAGACATATTCTGCGAGCTGAAAATTAATGATGGTTCCGAGGCGGCGATTCTGATCGAGAACAAGCTTGATGCATTGGAGCAACGCGATCAGGCCGAGAGCTATCGGGAGGAGTTGGCTGTGCATGCCAACAAATATGCAAACCAAGCAATGTTGATAATCTGCCCGGCCGCATATGTTGCTCAACATCGGGTATTCACCGGTAAATTTGATGCGACCGTCACCTATGAAGAATTGGCGCAGTATTTCAGGTCGCGTGAAGAGATGTCTGACGAGCAATCACGACGATACCGCTTTCGACGCGAATTGATCGAGCAAGCTATCAACAAGGCTAGGCGTGGCTACGAGCCAGTTCCCAACCAAGTCATTGGGGACTTCAATGCCATGTATTGTTCAATGCTCGAACAAGCCGCCCCGGAAATCATACCGGGACCGAGCATGCGAAAGCCTGCCAATCCGGATGAAAGTGTTTCCATGATATTCGACGCAGCCGCCTCATTCGCCTCGTTGCCATCTGACCTCAGGCCTCGGCGCTTTGCTCATGAACTCGGTAAAGGGCAGTCTCATCGTGCGAACTATGTGGCCGTGACATTCGCCAACTGGGGACCAGCGTTGTCAGCTTTGCGAGAACTTTTCCAAGCGGATGCGCAGGATATAGGCGCAACCTTCGCTACTAAGCCACCGTCCAAGCGGACGCCCCAGCCTGGCCTTGTCATGAGCTGCCCTACGCCTGCCGCTGATAATCAAACTGATTTTGCGGAACAGACTGCCGTAATTCTAGCCGGAATGACGGCGGCCGATACCCTGCGTCGCTGGCTGCTTGATAACCAGAATATTCTGCGAAAATGGAAAGCTGCGGTGGAGAAGGAGCTTGCACGCTAATGGCCAAGAAGCCTCTCACCGTCGAAACGCTCACCCATGACGAGGCGTCGCGGCGGAATGCGCCGACGGCGGAGCTGGAGGCGTTTGTGCCGCCGGATGTGAAGGCGCCGATCCGTGCCGCCTATGAACGGCGCAACCCCGATCTGGACCCGCAACTGGTGTGGCGGGGCAAGGATGTGGCCGACTGGTCCGACCTGATCGTCGAGGCGCCGCCGCTGTATATTCAGGAGAAGATCCACCCCAAGGCGCTGGTCGAGGATCTGAAGCGCGCGAGCACGCGCAAGGCGGAACCGGAGGCCGCGCCCGACCTGTTCGCCGATTTCAACGGCATCGAACCGGATCAGCGCACCGAATTCTATGCCCATGACCAGCATTGGTCGAACCGCATGATCCTGGGCGATGGGCTCAAGGTCATGGCGTCGCTGGCGGAGCGCGAGGGGCTGAAGGGTCAGGTGCAGTGCATCTATATCGACCCGCCCTATGGCATCAAATTCAACAGCAATTTCCAGTGGAGCACCACCAGCCGCGACGTGAAGGACGGCAAGGCCGATCATTTCAGCCGCGAGCCCGAACAGGTGAAGGCGTTCCGCGACACCTGGGCCGACGGCATCCACAGCTACCTCACCTATCTCCGCGACCGGTTGACCGTCGCGCGCGACCTGCTGACCGAGAGCGGCAGCGTGTTCGTGCAGATCGGCGACGAGAATGTGCACCGCGTGCGGGCGCTGATGGATGAGGTGTTTGGGGACGAGAACTTTGTTTGCGCGATCTCCGCGCAAAAGACCGGGAGCCAATCGGGCAACTTCTTGCAATCCACCAGCGACGATATTCTTTGGTATACGCGAAATAAGACTTTGGCTGAGCGCAAATTCCGCCCGTTGTTTATGAATAGGGAAGGCGATGGGTCATCGCTCTCGACGATCGAGCGCGATGATTATGGCGCTTATCCCCTCACGTCAGACGGGGTTCGCAGCACGAGCACATGCAATTTTGAGTTTGAGGGGCGTGTTTTTCACCCCGGTAAACTCGCGCACTGGAAGGTCATACCGGATGGCTTGGACCGCGTCGGACGGGCAGGCCGGTTGATCGCTCAGAAGACCCAGATTCGCATGAAGTACTTTTTCGACGATTACCCCGTCACGCGGCTCGGTGACTATTGGAATGACGTCGGTGGTGCGACAGACAAAGTTTATGTCGTGCAAAGTTCTCCGCGGATTGTCCAACGCTGCATCCTGATGACCACCGACCCCGGCGACCTGGTCCTCGATCCCACCTGCGGATCGGGCACCAGCGCGTTTGTCGCCGAGCAATGGGGCCGCCGCTGGATCACGATCGACACCAGCCGGGTGGCACTGGCGCTCGCCCGCGCGCGGATCATGGGCGCGCGCTATCCCTGGTATCTGCTCGCCGACTCACGGGAAGGGCAAATGAAGGAGGGCGAGGTGACGAGGCAAGTCCCCGCCGACACGCCCACCTATGGCCGGCTGCGCCAGGGCTTTGTCTACAAGCGCGTGCCGCACATCACGCTCAAATCCATCGCCAACAATGCCGAGATCGACACGATCTGGGAAAGCTATCAGGCGAAGCTGGAGCCGCTGCGCGCGGCGCTCAACGCCGCGCTGGGCACGGCGTGGGAGGAATGGGAGATCCCGCGCGAGCTTCCTTCCCCTTCAGGGGAGGGGCCGGGGGTGGGGTCTCCCGGTTCACGCGACGCTGCGGGTGCGGCGACACCCCACCCCAACCCCTCCCCTGAAGGGGAGAGGCTATTGGCCGCGTGGTGGGACGCGCGCATCGCCCGGCAGCGCGAGATCGACGCTTCCATCGCGGCCAAGGCGGACACCGAATATCTCTATGACCAGCCCTATGAGGACAAGGGCCGCGTCCGTGTCGCCGGGCCGTTCACGGTCGAGAGCCTGTCGCCGCACCGCGTGCCCGCCGTCGATGTCGATGACAGCCTGTTCGACGAGCTGGAAGCCGCCGAGGGCCGCCGCCAGAAGAATGCCGCTGCGGCCGAAAGCGCCGACTTCGCCGAGATGGTGCTGGAGAACCTCAAGCGCTCCGGCGTGCAGCAGGCGCACAAGGCGGATCGGCTGGTCTTCGCCTCGCTCAAGCCCTGGCCTGGCCGCTTCATCTGTGCCGAGGGCACAGTGCGGCAAGCATCGGAGGGCGAGAGCGAGACGCTGGCCGACAGCCCGGAGCGGCGCGCCGCCATATTGGTCGGCCCGGAATATGGCACCGTCGCGCGTGCCGACCTGACCGCCGCCGCGCGGGAGGCGATGGAGGCGGGCTTCGACCTGCTGATCGCCGCCTCGTTCAATTTCGACGCCCATGCGTCCGAGTTCGACCGGATGGGCGCGCTGACCGTCTTGCAGGCGCGGATCAACCCGGACCTGCACATGCCGGACCTCGCCAACACCGGCGCGGGCAATTTGTTCACCGTCTTCGGCGAACCCGACATCCAGGTGCATGAAGAGGCAGACGGGTGCATCAGCATCGAGGTCGCCGGGATCGACATGTATAAAGGCGGCGAGATCGTCGCCAGCGACGCCGACGACATCGCCGTCTGGTTCATCGACACCGACTATAATTATGAGAGCTTCTTCGTCCGCCACGCCTATTTCCCCGGCGCGAACGACCCGTACAAGGCATTGAAGACCACGCTGAAGGCCGAGATCGACGCCGACGCCTGGGAAAGCCTGAAGCGCACCCGCTCCCGCCCGTTCCCCAAGCCCGCCAGCGGCAAGGTGGCGGTGAAAGTCATCAACCACCTCGGCGACGAGGTGATGAAGGTGGTGGGGGTGTAAATGGACAAGCGAAAAGCGACTGCCGCCGAAGTCACAGACGCTCCGACCCTGGCCATATCGCTGCCCAAAAGCGCCCATGCCTCCGATCCGATCAGTTGGGGAACAACCCCGGAAATCTACTCAAGCGCAGGCCTGAAAAAGGTCGCGATTGACAAACATGCCCGGACGGACGAGTTCGAGAAGCGCCTCATGGGGATATGGTGGGCGACTGGGGAAGCACCGGTTCCCTTCTTCTTCAAGACTCGGGACGGCACACTCCGATCGCTCGACGCCGGATGCGTTGGCTTCCTTCTAAACCGTTGGCGCCCGGAGATCGAAGCGATTGAGGCAGCGGATATGATCGTAGCGGTCATTCCAAAAGGTGATCTGCTGACACGATATGCTCCGATCAAAGAGCGGCTGATCGCACTGGTCACAGGTCAAAAATGACCCTTCTCTAAGCCTCGACCTTCACCAAAGCACTGGACCGCCTGACATCTGCCGAGCAGAAGCAGGTGAAGATCACCGCCTTCGACCTGGCGCAGGATGAGAGCGGCAATGGCCTGTCGCTCCACCGCGTCGAGGCGGCGCCCGGTTTCTGGACGGCCCGCGTCAGTCAGGACATTCGGATCGTCCTGCACAAGGATGGCCAGCATACGCTGCTGGCGTGGGTTGGCCATCATGACGACGCCTATCACTGGGCAGAGCGGCGCCGGCTGGTGCCGCATGAACGCACCGGGGCGATGCAGTTGGTCGAGATCGTTGAGCGAACCGAAGAGCGTCTCGTTTACACCAACACGGTCGAGGAAGCGGCGCCTGCGCCTGTCGCGGTACCCACGGGCGCGCTGGCGCGCCCGGCTTCGCGGGGCGACCTGCCCCCGGCAGGCCGCTCGCTCCCGCTACGCCCGTTCGCACAGCTTTCCGACGATGACCTGCTGAACGTCGGCGTGCCCCGCGACTGGCTGGACGCGGTCCGGTCGGCCGACGAGGCCAGCGTCGACGGCCTGTTCAGTTCGCTCCCGGATGAAGCGGCCGAAGCGCTGCTGGACTTTGCGACCGGCGGGCGGTTGCAGGATCACGTGGCGCTTCAGGCCAGCCCGGGCGCCGATCCGTTTGCGCATCCAGACGCGCAGCGCCGCTTCCGGGCGGTCGATGGCGTCGAGGAACTCAAGGCCGCGCTGGATGCACCCTTCGCCCAATGGGCGGTGTTCCTGCATCCCGCGCAGCGCGCTCCGGTGACGCGCGACTGGCGCGGGCCGGCCCGCGTGTCGGGATCGGCCGGCACGGGCAAGACTATCGTGGCCCTTCACCGCGCTGTCCATCTTGCGGGCCGGACGGAGGCGCAGGTGCTGCTCACCACCTTCTCGAAGCCGCTCGCCGCCAGTCTTGCTGGCAAGGCGGAACTGATGACAGAAGCGGCGCCGGACGCCCGCGCTCGTCTGACCGTGCGGGCCATCGATCAGGCCGCCTATGAGCTTTACGTCCGCGCTTTCGGCCAGCCGAACATGGCGACGGCCTCTCAGGTGCGGGCAACGATCAAGGCGGCTATGGATAGCGGACTGGGCGCCGGTCACAGTCCGGCCTTCCTCTATGAGGAATGGGACGAACTGGTCGATGCCTGGGGGCTGCATGATGCAGATGCCTATGCCACCGTTCCACGCATCGGCCGCCGCACACGGCTTGGGCCCAAGCAGCGGGAAAGTGCGTGGGCCGTATTCGCCTTCGTGCGCGAACGGCTGGCCGCCCGAGGCGTCGTGACGACGGCCGATGTCTATGGGCGCCTGACGCGGTGGGTCGAGGATGGCGGACGACTTCCGTTCACGCATGTCGTCGTCGATGAGGCCCAGGATCTGTCGGTGGCTCAGGCGCGCTTCCTGGCGGCGGTTGGCCGAGCGGGCATAGCGGATGCACTATTCTTCACCGGCGATCTTGGTCAGCGCATCTTCCACCTCCCATTCTCGTGGGCGAAACTCGGTCTGGACGTGCGGGGCCGGGCGCAGGTGCTGAAGGTTTGCTATCGGACTTCGCACCAGATCCGCCGCATCGCCGATCGGCTGTTGGCGAGCGAAATCACCGATCAGGACGGGATCGAGGAGAGCCGGCGCGGCACGGTTTCCGTATTCGACGGACCCGATCCTGCGATTGGACTGTTCGATGATGCCGTAGCAGAAGCAGCCAGTGTGTCCACATGGCTGCGTTCGAGATTGGCGGAAGGCGTAGCGGCAAACGAGTTGGTCGTACTGGTGCGCAGCGAGCAGCAACTCGACCGAGGCCACGCCGCAGTGAAAGCGACAGGTTCCGACATGCGGGTCATGACGATGCATGACGCCAAGGGGCTGGAGTTCCGCACCGTGGCGGTCATGGCACTGGATGAGGATGTCCTGCCGGATCCGGGGCGGCTCTCCGGTATCGGAGATGTCGCCGATCTCGAGGCAATTCAGGATGCAGAGCGGCACTTGCTTTATGTGGCGGCGACCCGAGCCAGAGATCACCTGATGCTGTCGGGTGTGGCACCGGGAAGCGAGTTCCTGGATGATATAATGAAATGATACTGCAGGCATGTTTGCAGGCCGGAGAGGCTACGATAAAATTGTGTCGGATGCGTGCGATGCGTGGGATAAGGCAACCGAAAATTAGATGAAACTAAGGATCGCACTCGACCATGCCGATCGTCCAGCCTTGGCTTTGAAATTGGAGCGCATAGCGTTGGCTGATCTTCCTTCCCGCGACCCTATGATCAAGACCAGAAGCCGGATGAAGGCGACCTTCATGAACGGCAAAGAATTCTCATGAGCGAAGAGGGGGCGGAGTTTTATTTCGCGGATGGCCTCCGAGCAGCACTCGGCGATAGTGTAGAGCGGTGGCTGCCCGCCATCATCGAGCAAGGGGTTGTGATCGAGGAGCGCGACGGCGCCTTTCTCCTCGCGTGGCCGACCCAGGAACACGGTATCATCGCATATATTCGCGCGGCCAAGAATGCGAAGAGCAATGCTGAGTTTGTCGCTGCATGGCCCTTCGCCCGGACTGGTAGGGCGCTTGATATCTGCATCAGGTGGTTCGACGGAGATCATGACAATCCAGATATCGTGCTGGCCCATTGTGCGTTCGGTGACGTCGGTTTCAGCGCTTTCGACACCTTCTGCCTTGCTTCCTATTATCAGATGAGTGTGGGGTTGATCGCCGTCCGGGCTTACGTGCATGGCTGGGCCGTAAAATTGGAGCTTCCGTCAACGCAGCCCATAGTCCTCCTGCCGGACCAGGTAAGCGCAAGTGTGCGGGAGGCGTTTGCGGAGCGTTTTGAGCAAGATGGCAAGGTGACCATCGAGACGAAGCAAATGGCAGCCCTCCTTCCGTATCGCAAGGAATCAACGCCTCTGCATGAGATACGGGGTGTCGTGCAGGCCGTTAGCGAAGAGAAGGAAATGCTCAGCCTGTCTTTCATCACGTTAATCGTAACGGTAGCCCGGCAGGACGATGGGACGCCGATGGACATCGAAATCACTGTCAGCAGTGAGGTCTGGCAGGGCGAGTGGCCAAAGGTCGGCAATGCCGTGCGCGGCCTCATATGGCTGCAAGCCATATTTGATGAGCCGTCATAGTGGCGCGCCGCCATGCCTCAACTTTCACCAAGGCGCTGGACCGCCTTACCGCCCTGCAGCAGAAGCAGGGGCAGATTGCCGCTGTTGATCTGACCCGGGAAGGAGATCGTCCCAATCGCGGAGTCATTGTTCTACTCCACCCCCCCGAAATCCAAGTAGAGCGGAACCGGCAAGGTCGACCTTCGGGAGTTGAACCACATTGTCAAATGTCCAGTCAGAGCAACCATGTCTAACGACCTGTCGGCAATCAAAAAGCTGGTGTCGGATGTTCGGGATACGTGGGACGAATCGACCGCTTCGATGACCAAAAATCATACCGAACTGCGCGTGGCCCTCGATCACGCCTATCGGCCTGCATGGGATCTAAAGCTGCAGCGTGTAGCATTGGTCGATCTTCCTGCCGACAAGCCTATGATCAACGGCCCGTTGTTCACCAGCGGAAAGCATCCCTGGCCTGCGGAGGAAGGCTTGCTCGCGGTACCGATTGTTCAACTCGACCTTGCGATCCTTGGTGCCTTATATGGGATCGATCTTGGCAAAGGACTTGTGCAGTTGTGGCACGGCGAGAAACGCCTGACTGCGCGTGTCATTGCGACCGAAGATCTCAGTCCATTCGCAGCAGCCATCACACCATTGATGCCAGGTGAAGCGATGGCGGCCTATCATTTCGAGCTTGGTGCTTATGGCCTGCCGTCATTCGTCAGCAACCCGCATCGCATCATCGGCTATCATGGCCCCTATCTGTTCGGCCCAATGGAGCATGATGAAGCGTTGAATCAGATGATTGCCGCACAATCGACGTCTAAGGTACTGCAAGCACAGCTAAAACGGCTTCGGAAGACGGTTCTGTCTGGGCGAAAACAATTTGCCCAGAATAATCGCATATTCGGCTCGTTCGACGCGTTGCACGTCGCCCCGGAAGATTTGCCGCCAACCCTTTTTTCCAGCATTGACGAGAATCTTCTCAATACAGGAGATGCGGGAATAATAACCTTGCATTATTCGAAATTGGATGAACAGATCATATTTTCGGGATATTTACAAAGTTATTGAACCGGAATATCTCTAATATTCAGTTGGCTAAATTGCTGATATTAAACTTAATTTAATTAAAACTTCTATAAATTATTGAATAATAGACCTGTATTTATTTGGTATATTATATAAATGCGTCTACGTGAGCGGGGCAATGGATGAACAACTCGACGCCAGCGGTATCGCCGCACTGGTACAATCCCCTGATGAGTGTCGAACTTCAAATCCGGCGACGGCTTACCGCCGCCGATGCTTCTCCGTTCATTGCTCATGTCGACCTCTCAGCCGCTGACGGGGATAAAGTTCGGGTCGGACTTCGTGCATTCGCGGAGGGTCGGGCTGCGAACATCGCGCAAGCGCTGACCAAGTTTCCCGCTGCAGCTGCATGGCTGATCGCCTCAGACCTCGCGCGCCAGTATCGAAGCGACATCGCCAGTGTCGTGACCAGTCAGATATACCCTCATATTGCCGCAGCGTTCGCGACCGATCCTATTGACCAAATGCATCGGCAGGAACTGGTAGGTGCGTTCCGCCGCGCGGCCGGGCGCTTCGGCTTGGTACTTCCTCCGCGGAAAACCAATTTCCTCGCCGACTCCTATGTCTGTCAGGCCGGGGCAGCGCGATCCCAGCTACCCGCGCTAGTGCGAGCTTTCCTCAAGGCGGAGGCATCTTTCGGATCACCGCCTGACGAGGACACCCAGCGCCTCAATATGTGGGAAGTCAGGTCGGCACAGACGTTTGCTCTTGGCCTGTCACGCATTCAGAACATCATGGTCTGGGACGAGAGCGCTTTTCATGCCGGCTGCTTTGCGCGTGCACGGCGCGGTGATGTCACTTGGCCACTGGCGAAGGAGATGGCGGCCGCAATCGCCGACATCGAAGCACAGGGCGGAATCGGCGGGCGGTCGATCGACGTCAGAGCGCGCATCGCACTTGTCGATTCCATTCCAGCCATCGTAGCTCCCGAGGGTGGCTCGATTGAAGTCAAGGTTGGCACTCGAACACGGACTGTCGCAGCCGGTCGTTCTTGGGAATTGCCAGCCCCGTGGCCGGCGCGGATCTATACCTCGAACCCCGGCAACCCCGACGAAGCCGGAACTGACCTGCCTTTCTTAGCCCAGCCGACGCAGCGCCGCGTTGATGGTGTTTTCGCTCATCGGGCGCGTGCGCGTCCGGATCGACGGAAAAACGAAGCCGGCCGGACCCGTCGCGCCACGCACCTCCATGAGCACGGCCAGCGCCTGGCGGGACAGCGGCACACGGTGCGGCTTGCGCATTTTCGTCTTTTCGGCCGGGATCGTCCACAGCGCCGCGTCAAGGTCGATCTCCTCCCATCGCGCCTGTCGCAACTCGCCCGGCCGGACGAACACATGGGGAGCCAGTTGCAGCGCGAGCTTCGTCAGCCCCTGGCCTTCGTAACCGTCGATCGCGCGCAGCAGCTCGCCGACACGCTTGGGCTCGGTAATGGCTCCATAGTGCGTGACGCTGGGCGCCGTCAGCGCGCCCTTCAGGTCGCGCGTGGGATCGGAACGCAGCCGGGCGGTGGCGACGGCATAGCGGAAAACAGCACCGGCGAGTTGCAGCGTGCGCCGGGCGCTCTCGAGCTTGCCCTTTGCCTCGATGCGACGGATCGCGCCCAGCACATCGGCCGGTTCAATCTGGTCGATCGGCAGGCGGCCGATGGACGTGTTGAGAAGCGACAGGAGATACTCGCTACGGTTCGCGGTCCCGGCCGCCCATGCCTTCTGACCGTCACGCTTGCGTTTGTCGCAATATTCGGCCGCCAGAGCCGCAAATGTGTTTTCGACCTGGAGAAGCGAACGCACCTTCTCGCGCTGCTTTTCGCGAGCCGGGTCCTTGCCGGACGCAATGAGCTCGCGCGCCTCGTCGCGCCGTCGACGTGCGTCGCCCAGGCTCACGCTGGGATAGGTGCCCAGCGCAAGTTTCTTCTCCTTGCCGTCGATCCGGTATTTCTACCGCCAGAGCTTGCCGCCGGATGGTTGGACCAGCAGGAACAGCCCGAACGCGTCTCCCATCTTGTAGGGCTTGGCCCGCGGCTTCGCGTTCCTGATCGCAATGTCAGTGAGGGCCATATTCCGCCTCCTTCCCATCCGTGGCCCCTTGGGAGGGGGCCAGCCAAATCGGCCTTTTGGCCCCCGGCCCCCAATATGGCCCCCGTCGATCTTTGAATGACCGCGAACGCGCGCGAACGCAATCGGCCGTCGAGTACCGGATTATCGCGCTTTTCGGTGGGCTGTAAAGACGCCTGCGAACGCCGTCGGAGAGGCAAGTGGAGCGGGTGAGGGGAATCGAACCCCCGTCGTCAGCTTGGGAAGCTGCTGCTCTACCATTGAGCTACACCCGCGCGCAGTCCCCTTCGCACGGAAAGCGTCCGGCGGTCAATATCGCCGGTGGGGCCGGTGCGGGCGTGCGAAAGGCATGTGTAAACGGGCCGCTAGTCGAGGAAGACCGGCTTTCGTCCCTCGCGCGCGGCCAGCAATGTTTCGGCGTGGTCCGGCCCGGCCAGCAGCGTCCGTTGCTCGTCGGATTCGGCGATCAGGATCGCGCCGGCATCCTGATCCGCCGGTTCGTTGAACAGGCGCTTTGCCGCCCGCACCGCACGAGGGCTGTTGGCGGCGATCATTCGCGCCAGAGCCGTGGCCTCCGCCAGCGGGTCGGCGGCGATCCGGGTGACGACGCCCAGCGCCACGGCTTCCTCAGCCGCGATGATCCGTCCGCTAAAGGTGAGGTCGCGCATCACATCGTCGCGGATGACGCCGCGGTAAAGCGCCATGCCGCCCAGATCGGGCACCAGTCCCCAGCGCGCCTCCATCACCGAAAGCCGCGCATCGGGCGCGGCAATGCGGATGTCGGCGGCCAGCGCGATCTGAAAACCCGCGCCCAGCGCCACGCCGCTGATCGCGGCGATCACCGGCACGGGCAGTGTGCGCCAGCCCCAGGCCGCCTGTTGCAGGGCGTTGGCCGGGCCATGGCTGCGCGCCATCAGGTCGGGCGCCTGCCCGCCCGCCAGCATGGCGAGGTCGATCCCCGCGCAGAAGTCGCCCCCCGCCCCCGACAGCACGACACAGCGCAAACCGGGCATGGCCGCCAGATCGTCGATCGCCGCGCGAATGGCGACGAAAGCCTCCGCGTCCAGCGCATTCTTGCGGTCCGGGCGGTTCAGCCGAACGTCGGCGACGCCATCGGCCAACACAACGGTGATGCGGTCGCTCATGCCCTGCCCGCGCACAGCCGGTCCAGCGCCTCCCCATATTCGCGCTTCAGCCGCGCAATGACCGTTGCCGCAGGTTCAACGGCGTGGATCGCCCCAATGCCCTGCCCGCATCCCCAAATGTCGCGCCACGCCTTCTTGTCGGCTGCAATGGCGGCGAAATCCATCTTGCTGGGGTCCGATTGCGGCAGATTGTCGGGGTCCAGCCCCGCCGCCACGATCGACGGACGCATATAATTGCCATGCACTCCGGTAAACAGGTTGGAATAGACGATGTCATCGGCGCTGCAGTCGACTATCGCCTGCTTATAGGCGGGTGCGGCATTCGCTTCCTGCGTCGCGATGAACAACGACCCGGCATAGCCCAGATCAGCGCCCAGGGCGCGGGCCGCGGCGATCGAGCGGCCATGGGCGATGGCCCCCGACAAGGCCAGCGGACCGTCGAACCACTCGCGAATTTCCTGAATCAGCGCAAAGGGCGATTGCACGCCCGCATGGCCCCCCGCGCCCGCCGCCACCGCGATCAGGCCGTCCGCGCCCTTTTCGATCGCCTTGCGCGCGAAGCGATTGTTGATGACATCGTGCAGGACGATGCCGCCATAGGAGTGAATGGCGGCGTTGACGTCCTCTCGCGCGCCCAGCGATGTGATGACGATGGGCGCCCGGTGCGCCACGCACAGGGCCAGATCCTCATCCAGCCGGGCGTTCGAGCGGTGCACGATAAGGTTGACGGCAAAGGGCGCATCCTGTTCGGTCAACTCGGACCCTAGCCGATGCAGCCATTCATCCAGCACGCCCGATGGACGGGCGTTGAGCGCCGGGAAAGCGCCGACGATGCCGGCCCGGCATTGCGCGATCACCAGTTCGGGCTGCGATATGATGAACATCGGCGCACCGATCAGCGGCAGCGACAGGCGCGACTGCAACAATGTTGGCAGAGCCATGCATCTCCCTCTCTTAACCCTTTGTCGTTCTGACACGGGGATCGCTAACACCGGCAACCCGGGCTGGCGAGCATCAAAATGCGGGATCGGAGGCTCCCACTGGCTGTATTGCCCGTACAATACAGTTGTGTTACCCTTGTCCCATAGTGGCGATTCAAGGAATATGGCGATGTATAGCGAAGGCGACCTGCAAGACGCCGTAGCGGCGGGGGCGATTTCGGCGGAGGCGGCTGATGCGCTGCGCGCCCATGTCGCGACCCTGCGCGCCAGCCCGGTGGTGGATGAAGAACATTTCCGCCTGCTGACCGGCTTCAACGATATTTTCGTCGGCATCGCCGCAATCATCCTGTTGGTCGCCGTCGCATGGCTGGGCAACAGCATGCGACTCGGCGCGTCGACGCATGCGCCCTCGATCATGTCCGGCCTGCTGGTGGCGGGGGCCAGTTGGGGGCTTGCCGAATATTTCACCCGCGAACGGCGCATGGCGTTGCCCAGCATCATCCTGCTGCTGGGTTTCACCGGCGGCGTCGCTTTTGGACTGGCTGCGCTGGTGGGACAGATCTTCCCCCATGCCGGGGACCGGCTGGCCGCTTTGCTGGCGGCGGGCATCGCGGCGCTGACGGCCGGGGCGACATGGCTGCACTGGCGGCGTTTCATGGTGCCCATCACCGTGGCGGCGGGCGCGGCGGCCGCCGCTGGCGTTGGCGGCGGCCTTATCCTGGCCGCAGTGCCCGCGATGGAGGATCATGTCTTCTGGCTGGTGCTGGCCGCCGGGATCGCCATCTTCACGCTCGCCATGCGATGGGACATGAGCGACCGGGGCCGCACGACGCGGCGATCCGACGTCGCCTTCTGGCTGCACCTGACGGCCGCGCCGATGATCGCCCATTCGATGTTCCAGTTGCTGGGCGTGTTCCAGGGCGACATCGGCACCGGCAGGGCGGTGATGATCATCGCCCTCTATATCGCCTTTGGTCTGGTGGCTCTGGCGGTCGACCGGCGGGCGTTGCTGGTGTCGAGCCTCGCCTATGTGCTCTATGCGCTTTATGCCCTGTTCCGGCAGGCTGGCGCGGTGGAATTGTCCTGGGCCTTCACGGCGCTGGTCATCGGTTCGGCGCTGCTGCTGCTCTCGGCCTTCTGGCACCGCGCCCGCGCCATGGTGATCGGCGGATTGCCCGACGGCATCATCGGGCGGCTGCCCTATCTGGATCGCGCGGCGGCCTGACGGGTTTTCAGCCGCCGCCCAAAATGTCGCGGGCGCGCACGGACAGCCGGTCGACGGCGGCGGCGTGGATGCCCGGCGCGCAGCACAGCACGCCAAAGGCGGTGGGCCGGGGCCGGTTGAACTGCAATGGCTGGCCCAGCGCGTCGCTGACCGCCGCCCCCGCCTCGCTGGCGATCAGGGCGGCGGCGGCGATGTCCCATTCATTGCCCCAACGCACGGTGGCGACCAGATCGGCCTCATCCGCCGCCACCATCGCCATGCGCAGGGCAATGCTGTTGGGCTTTTCCACCATGGTCAGATCCTGATCGACGCGGGGCAGATGGTCGGCGGGTACGCGCGCGCCTTGCAACATCGTCCGGCGTCCCGCCGCCAGATTCTGTCCGTTGCGTATCGCCCCCTGCCCCGCGACCGCGATCCAGGTTTCATTGCGCGCGGGGGCAGCCAATATGCCCAGCCGCACCACGCCATGTTCGACGAGCGCCACCGAAACCGCCCAGCCGGTGCGACCGCGCAGATAATCGCGCGTGCCATCGATCGGATCGACCACCCACACGCGGGCGAGGTCCAGCCGATGCACCGTGTCCGCCGTCTCCTCCGACAGCCAGCCTGCGGACGGATCTATGGCGGACAGGCTGTCGCGCAGCATGGCGTCGAGCGCCAGATCGGCCTCGCACACAGGCTCGCCCGGCTTCTTTTCCCACTGGCGCACCCGCGTGTCGCCGCCCGCCCACAGGGCAAGGGCATGGTCGGCCGCATCGGCCACGGCGGCGGCGACCGCCCGGATGGGAATATCAGGCGCCTGCAACGGTCATCCCGTCCACCCGCAGCGTCGGCACATTGACGGCATAGCGGAAATGAAGGTCGTTGGCCGGCGTCAGCGCGCGGAACATGTCGCGCAAATGCCCGGCGATGGTGATTTCAGACACGGCCTGAACCACCACCCCATTTTCGATCAGAAAGCCAGACGCGCCACGGCTGTAATCGCCGGTCACGGTGTTGACGCCCATGCCGATCAGTTCCGTGACGTAAAGGCCGCGCTTCACATCGGCCATCAATTCGCCAGCGGTAGCCGTTCCCGGCTCCATATGCACATTGCTGACGCCCGCGCCCGGCGATCCGCCTGCGCCACGACTGGCGTGGCCGGTGGGTTCCAGCCCCAGTTGCCGCGCCGACGCGCTGTCGAGCAGCCAGCCGGTCAGCACGCCATGGTCGATGATCGCGCGCCGCGCCGTGGGCAATCCTTCGCCATCGAAGGGACGCGAACGAAGCCCGCGCGGCCGCAACGGATCGTCGACGATGCTGACCCCGGCGTCGAACAAGGCCTCGCCCAGCGCATCGAGCAGGAAGCTCGACCGGCGGGCGATGGCCGGGCCGACAATGCCGCTCATCAGATGGCCGATAAGGCTGGACCCGATGCGCGGATCGAAGATGATCGGCATCACCCCGCTTTCGATGCGGATCGGGTTCAGCCGTGCGACCGCCCGCTGGCCGGCGCGGCCGCCAATGGCATGGGCGGCGTCCAGGTCGGCCAGGTGGCGCACCGAATGGCTGGCATGATCGCGCTGCATCCCCGCGCCCTCGCCCGCCAGCACGCTGGCCCAGGTCGAATGCGACGTCGCGCCATAGGCGCCCGCGAAACCATGGCTGGTGACGAGCGCGACCTGGCTGCGCCCGGTGGAGGCGCCACCGCCTTCCGAATTGGTGACGCCCGGCACGGCGCGGGCCGCGTCCTCCGCCTCCAGCGCGCGTTCGCGCAGGGTGGCGGGTTCCGGCTCCTGCGTGTCGATCAGGTCGAGCGATGGCGGGCGCTTGCGCAGCAGCCGGTCTTCGGGCGCCAGGCCCGCCCAGGGATCTTCGGGCGCTTCGCGGGCCATGGCGACGCAACGGTCGACCAGCGTGGCCAGCGTCGCCGGGTTCATGTCCGACGCGGAAATGGTGGCCGACCGTTGCCCGACGAACAGGCGCAGGCCGATCTCTTCCCCTTCGGAGCTTTCCACATCCTCCAGCGCGCCCATGCGCACCGCCACTGTGGTGGAGGCGTTGCAGGCATAAAGCGCGTCCGCCGCATCCGCCCCCGCCTTGCGCGCCGCCTTCACCAGATCTTCGGCGCGGGTCTGGGCTTCATCCAGGCTGAGCATGGGACGGCGTTGTTCCTTTCGCGGTTGAAGTCCCCGGCCTTACGCGCTTGCGGCAGGGGGCGCAATGGAGGGGCGATCCGAGCCTGGGGGGTCAGGCGGAGGCGTCCTGCCGGGCCAGCCAATGAACCAGCAAGTGACGGGCGACAGCCATGGGCGGCGGCGCAATAAAGGGCGCGCCCGCCTCCCCCGCGAGCGCCGCGCGCACCCCGGCCGCGTCGCACCAGAAGGCATGTTCGATCTCGCTTTCGTCCAGCGTCAGCCGGTCGTCGCGGGCCTGCGCGATGCAGGCGATCATCAGCGATGCGGGGAAAGGCCAGGGCTGGCTCATCACATAGCGGACCTGATCGACCCTGATCCCGGCCTCCTCCCATAATTCGCGGGCGACCGCTTCCTCGATCGTCTCGCCCGGCTCGACGAACCCGGCGAGCGCGGAATAGCGGCCGGGCGGAAAACGATGCTGGCGGCCCAGCAATATCCGCCCGCGATGTTCGGCCAGCATGATCGTCACCGGGTCGACGCGCGGGAAATGTTCGGCTCCACATGATCCGCAAAGCCGCGCCCAGCCGCCCTTTTCCGGCCGGGTTTCATGGCCGCAGCGGGCGCAGAAGGGATGGCGCGCATGCCAGTCGATCAGGCTGCGCGCCGCGCCGTAAAGCGCCAGTTGATCGGGTGCGAGAACGCCCGCCAATTCCCACACGGCTGGCGCAAAAACGGCGCCATGCGGAATGTCGCGCGCCAGAGGCGCGAACAGCGGACCGTCATCATCCACGCCCAGCAAAACATGTTCCGCCAGCGCCGCGCGGCGGGGGATCGGTTCGCAGGCCAGTCGCTCGCCATCCGCCACCGGGTCCAACCCGTCGAGCACCAGCCGTCGGGCGGATCGCTGCGCAAAGGCTTCAGCCAGCTTTTCCGGGCTCGTCCGTATCTGGTCGGCGCGATCCAGCGTGCCGCCGACAAAGCCGGGCATTGACAGGTCAGCGGGCATCTTGATCCTTTCGGTCGATCATCGCGACGTCGGCCGCGCGGGCGAATAATGTCGGCAGGCCTGCTTCACCGATACGGTCGATCGGCCACCATTCGCCCTCTCCGGGCGGCTCGCCATCCCATGCGGCGCGGTGCACGGTCAGCGCAAGCGAGAAATGGGTGAAGACATGGGTGACCGGCGGATCCAGTCTCCGCCAAGGGGCATCGACCGGCGGCGTGGCATCGGGCGCATCGCTCCAGTCGGAGGTGGGCAGCGCCCGCATCCCGCCCAGCATCCCGCGCCCCGGCCGCCGGACGAGCCACACATGGCCAGCCCGTTCGATCCACCAGCCATGGCCCAGCCGGTGCGGCCGCGCCTTTTTGGGCGCCTTGACCGGGAAGGCGGCCGGATCGCCGCCGCGGAAAGCGGCGCAATCTTTCCGCAGCGGGCAAATGCCGCAGGCGGGGTTGCGCGCGGTGCAGATGGTCGCGCCCATATCCATCATCGCCTGCGCGAAGTCGCCCGCGCGCGCCTCGGGCGTGATCGCGTCGGCGGCGGCGCGGATGGCGGCGCGCGCGGCCGGCAGAGGCTGCGCAATGGCGAACAGGCGGGCGACGACACGCTCGACATTGGCGTCCACCACTACCGCCCGGCGACCAAAGGCGATGGCGGCGATGGCGGCCCCGGTATAAGCGCCGATGCCCGGCAGGGCGCGCAACGCCTCCTCCGTATCGGGGAAAGCGCCGCCATGCTCACGCGCCACGACCCGCGCGCAGGCCAGAAGGTTGCGGGCGCGGGCATAATAGCCAAGGCCCGCCCAGGCGGCCATCACATCGGCGTCATCCGCCCCCGCCAGCGCCTCCACCGCCGGCCAGCGGGCAGTGAAACGATCAAAATAGGGAATCACCGCCGCCACGGTCGTTTGCTGGAGCATCACTTCCGACAGCCAGACGCGATAGGGATCGGTCGCATTGCTGCCCGGCGGCGCGCGCCAGGGCAGGCGACGGGCATGAACCTCATAATGCGCCAGCAAGTCGCGCGCGATGGTGGCGGGGGCAGCGATTTTCGTAACGGACGGCTCGACGGGCATGACCGCCCTATGCCATTAAGCAGCGCATGAAGGAACGCCCGCCCAAGCCGGAGAAGGAAAAGGCCGCTGACCGTGCGCGCACCGGCGGGCCGCGCGCCATTGCCGACCTGATGCCCGAAATCGGCCGCGCGGCGTTCCGCAAATTCGGCTTCGTGCAGGCGAGCATCGTGACCCGCTGGCCCGACATTGTCGGCCCCCATTATGCCGACATCACCATGCCCGATTTCATCCGCTTTCCCGTGGGCCAAAAATCGGGCGGCACATTGCAGATGACGGTCGAGGGCGGCCACGCGCCAATGGTGCAGCACGCCATTCCCGACATTGTGGAACGGGTGAACCGCTTTTTCGGCTATGGCGCGATCGCCAGGGTGACGATGAAACAGGGCCGGATCACACCCGCCCGAGCCGAAACCCGGCCGCCGCCCGCCAATCTGAAACCCGTGCCCCTCGACCTGGGCGATTCGCTGCGCGGCATTGGCGATCCGGAATTGCGCGCGGTGCTCGAATCGCTGGCGCAGGGTATCGCCAACAGCAGCGGCGTGCCCAAAATCGGATGATCAACCCGCCGTTCCGCCCCGGTTCAGGAACGGGCGACCAGATGGATAGCCCATGATGACGCGATTCGTGCCCTTTGCCCTTCTGGCCCTTGCGGCCGCCGCCCCCGCCATGCTGAGCGCCGCGCCCGCGCCCAAATGGACGGCGCAAGTCGCATTTTCGCCCGTGGGCGGCCATGTGATGGGCAATCCCGCCGCCCCCACCAAGCTGGTCGAATATGTCAGCTACACATGCAGCCATTGCGCCCATTTCGTGGCGGAATCGGCCGGCCCGCTGCGCACCGGCTATGTTTCGACCGGCAAGGTCAGCGTAGAGGTGCGCAACGCGGTGCGCGACAAATATGACCTGACCGCCGCACTGATCGCTCGATGCGGCGGCAAGGCGCGCTTCATGGGCAATCATGAGGCGATTTTCGCCAATCAGGATGCGTGGATGCCGAAAATCATCGCCTATGACGGCGACAGCGCGGCAAAGCCGACCGATCAGGTCGCCGCCATGCGCGACATCGGGCAGAAAACCGGCCTCTATGCGCTGATGGCGAAACGCGGCTTCACGCCCAAACAGCTCGACGCCTGCGTCGCCGATCCCGCCGCGCTCAAACAGGTGCTGGCCATGACCAACCATGCCTGGCGCGAGCTGAAGATCAGCGGAACGCCCGCCTTCACCGTCAACGACAAGATGGTGGGCGGCCCGACATGGGACGCCGTGCGCGCCGCATTGCCCGCTGCCGCCAACTGATCTAGACCACCCCCCGATCCCTCGCTTTCACCCGTTCAGGAGCCGCGTAATCCCCATGAAGCGTCTGTACAGCATCGCCGTCCTGGCCCTGTCCCTCTCGCTCGTCGCCTGCGGCAAGGAGGAGGGCAATGGATCGACGCCTTCGGGCGATCCGGTGGCCGCTGTCGCCGCGCCCGCCGGCACAAGCTGGGCCGACACGATCAACCAGACGCCCGAGGGGCATTTCGTAATGGGCAATCCCAATGCGGCGGTGAAAGTGGTGGAATTCGGTTCCTACACCTGTTCGCACTGCGCAGAGTTCAGCAAGGAAGCGAGCGAGGAAATCCGGGAGCTGGTAAACACCGGCAAGATGAACTTCGAATTCCGCCCCTTCCTGCGCGATCCCATTGACCTCACCTCCGCCCTGCTGGCGCGCTGCGGCGGCAAGGATGTGTTCTTCCCCATGACCGAACAGTTGATGGCCAATCAGCAGGCCATGTTCGAAACGCTCCAGTCCAATGAAAATGCGCTGAAGGCCGCCGAAACCGCGGCCCCGGCGCAGCGTTTCGGCATCATCGCCAGCGCCCTTGGCTTCATCGAATTCGCGCAGCAGCGCGGCATTTCCGAAAGCCAGGCCAGACAGTGCCTGGCCGATAGCGCCACCGCCGAAAAACTGGCGGCCGATGTTCAGAAGGTGAGCGAGGAATATGATATCCAGGGCACGCCCAGCTTCGTCATCAATGGCGCGCTTCAGGAAAACACATCCAACTGGGCGACGCTGCGCGCAAAGCTGCGCGAAGCGGGCATCTGATTGGAAAAAGGGGGGCGTCCTTCCTGCCTGACTGATCCCGCCGGGCGCGGAGCGCGGCGATGGAAATAAGACGCCTCAAGCTTTCCGGCTTCAAGAGCTTCGTCGACGCGACGGAATTGCGGATCGAGCCGGGCCTGACGGGCATCGTCGGCCCCAATGGCTGCGGCAAATCCAACCTGTTGGAGGCGATCCGGTGGGTGATGGGCGAATCGAGCGCCAAATCCATGCGCGGCGGCGGCATGGAGGATGTGATCTTCGCGGGCACCGCCAGCCGCGCCCGCCGCGATTTCGCGGAAGTATCGCTTCTCGCCATTCAGGAACAGGGCGACCTGTTCTCCTCCGCGCCGGTGGGCGCCGACGGCGAACTGGAGGTGATGCGCCGCATCGAACGCGGCGCGGGCAGCGCCTATCGCGCCAACGGCCAGGACGTGCGCGCCAAGGACGTCGCGCTGATCTTCGCCGACGCCGCCACCGGCCCGCATAGCCCGGCGCTGGTCAGCCAGGGCAAGATCGCCGCCGTCATCGCCGCACGTCCGCAGGAGCGGCGCGCGATGCTGGAGGAGGCGGCGGGAATCGCCGGCCTGCACGTTCGCCGCCGCGACGCCGAACAGAAATTGCGCGCGACCGAGGCGAATCTGGCGCGGCTGGACGAAGTGCTGGCGGACATGGACAATCGCGCCAACGCCCTGCGGCGGCAGGCGCGGGCGGCCGAACGCTATATCCGCCTGTCCGAGGAGATACGCGTTGCCGAGGCGCGGCTGATCTTTGCGCGCTGGCGCGAGGCGGCGGCGGCGGCGGACGCAGCGCGGGCCGAAGCGAAGGCGGCGGCGGACGCGGTGATCGCCGCGCAAGAGGCGCAAATGGCCGCCGCCGCCCATACCGAAGCCGCCGTGACCACGCTTTCCGAGCGGCGGGCGGCGGCGCAGGCCAGCCGGGAGGCCGTGTCGGACATCCAGAACCGCTTGCACATCATGACGGCCGACCGCGACCGGGCTGTGGCGCGATCATCGGAACTCAGGGCGCTGGCCGACCGGCTGGAGGAGGACCGGGCGCGCGAGGGATCGCTGGCCCATGACGCGGCGGCGGCGATCGAGCGGCTGGCGCTCGAAGGCGCGGCGCTGAAGGAACGGATCGCCGAGACGCAGGCAGCCCTGCCCGCCCTATCCGCCCGGCTGGCCGAACTGGAGCGTGCGGCGCGCGATGCGGAGGTTGATCTTGCCCGTGCGGTTGCGCGGCAGGCGACCGAACAAGCCGAATTGCGCGTGGCCGACGCGGCATTGGCGGGCGCGCAGGCGCGACTGGACCGCGCGAACAGGTCCGTCGCGCAACTGGACGCGGACAGCCGCGCCCTGCCCGACCTCGCGCCGCTCGAAGCACAACGCGCGCAGGCCGAACAGAGCCAGCGACAGGCGGCGCAGCATCGCGCCGACGCCGAAGCCGCCATTGCGCAGGCACAGGCAGCGCGGCAGGCCGCAGCCGAGGAACGCGGCTTAGCGCAGGCCGCCCTTGCCAGTGCGCGGGCGACGCTGGCCGCGCTGGACAGCGAAGCGGCGGCCCTGCGCCGCGCGGTCGACAGCGGCGGCGGCGGGTCGGCGCGGGCGCTTGACCGGGTGAAGGCGGCGCCGGGATATGAACGCGCTCTGGCTGCCGCGCTGGGCGACGATCTGGAAGCGCCCATCGGGGCGGAAGGCAAGCGGCGCTGGTCCGGCGCCAGCGCGATGCCAGACGACCCTGCTTTACCGCCCGGCGCCAGCCCGCTGGCCGCCCATGTCGACGCCCCCGCCGAACTGGCCCGACGACTGGCGCAGGTGGCTGTCGCGGACAGCGACGAAGGCCAGCCGCTGGCAGTAGGGCAACGGCTGGTGACGCGGGCTGGCCTGCTGCGCCGCTGGGACGGCTATGTTGCGAGCGAAAGCGGCGCGGCGGCGGCCGAGCGGCTCATCCGCATAAACCGGCTGGCCGAAATCGAGGCGCAAAGGGCGCCGGCGGCAGTCGCAATGGAAGAGGCGCAGGGCCAACTCGCCCTCGTAACGGCAACCGAACAGTCCGCCGTCGCCGCCGAGGATGCTGGACGCGCGGCGCTGAAGCTCGCCGAACAAAAGCTGCGCGACGCGATCCGCGCCGGCGACGAGGCGACCACCGCGATCGAACGGCTGGCCGGGCGACGCGAGGCCGTTGAGGAACGACTGATCGAAGCGCGGCGGGAGCAGACGGCGGCGCAAGAGGACGTCGAACGCGCGCGGACAGCGCGGGCCGCCGTGCCGGATGGAGCAGAAACCAGGGCGCTGGTGACGGCGCTGACCCAGGCCAATGAAGCCGCCCGCGCCGCCGTGGCCCAGATCGGCACGCAACAGGCCATGGCCGAACGGGCCATCGCCCATGACCGCGAGCGGCTTTCCGTCAGCGAGGCTGACGCGAAAGGCTGGCGCGCGCGCGCCGGGGAAGCGGCCAGGCGGATCGCCGCCATGGCGGGTCGCGCCGAAGCGATTGAAACGGAAAGCCTGGCGATTGCCGGCGAGCCGGAGCGGCTGGCCCTAGAGATCGCCGCCCTTAATGCCCAACGCCAGGCGCTGGATGCCACTGCCGCCGAGGCCCGAACCGCCGAGGCGGAGGCGGAAGCCGCGTTGAGGCAGGCCGAGGCGCGCGCGCGGGAAGCCGGCGAGGCGCTGGCCAATGCGCGCGAGGCGCGGGCCGGGGCGACCGCGCGCGCCGATGGCGCCGACGAACGCCGGGTGGAAATGAACCGCCTTTCGGGTGAACGCTTCGAATGCCCGCCGCCGCTGCTGCCCGAACGCATCGGTTTCGACAGCGCCGCCATCCGTATCGCCCAGACGGAACTCGCCGAACATGACCGGGTCCATGCGGAACGCGAACGGATTGGCCCGGTCAATCTGGTCGCCGCCCAGGAACTGGACGAACTGGAAACCACCCAGGCGAAGAGCCGGGTCGAGAGCGAGGAACTGACCGTTGCGATCAACCGCCTGCGCGGCTCCATCGGCAGCCTCAATCGGGAAGGGCGGCAACGGCTGCTGGCCGCGTTCGAGGCGGTCGACGGCCATTTCCGGCGACTGTTCACCACCCTGTTCAACGGCGGACAGGCGCATCTGGAACTGATCGACAGCGACGATCCGCTGGAGGCGGGGCTGGAGATCATGGCCCAGCCGCCGGGCAAGAAGCTGGCGGCGCTGACATTGTTGTCGGGCGGGGAACAGGCGCTGACCGCCGTCGCTCTCATCTTCGGCCTGTTCCTGACCAATCCGGCGCCAATCTGTGTGCTGGATGAAGTCGACGCGCCGCTGGACGACGCCAATGTCGAACGCTTTTGCGACCTGCTCGACGCGATGGTGGGGCAGACGCGCACCCGTTATCTGATCGTCACCCATAATGCCGTCACCATGGCGCGGATGCACCGATTGTTCGGCGTGACGATGGTCGAACCGGGGGTCAGCCGTCTGGTGTCGGTCGATCTGGGCGGCGCAGAGGCGCTGCTGGGCGCAGCAGGGTAAGCGCTCAGCCGCGCTGGGCGAAGGCGAGGCGCACCGGCTGCGCCGCATCGCCGCCTTCATGGATGCACACCCGGTCGCGGCCGAGCGATTTAGCGTCATACATGGCCTTGTCGGCGTGGGCGATGGCGGCGCTCAGGTCGCCGTCAGCGCCCATCGCGGCGATACCGAAGCTGGCGGTCACCCGCCCGCCATCGGGCAGGATCGCCAGGTCGCGCAGCGCGCGGCGAATCTGCTCCGCCAGCGCGCGGGCGGCATGGATGTCGGTGCGGCCGAGCATCAGGGCGAACTCCTCCCCGCCCATGCGCCCGAACAGATGATCGCCGCGCAAATGCCGCCGAACGCACGCCGCGACCGCGCGCAGCACGTCGTCGCCGCAACCATGGCCGAACAGGTCGTTGATCCGCTTGAAATGGTCGAGATCGATGAGGACGATGGAGGCCGCCTGCGCCCGGCCCCGGCGGCGCAGAGCATCGGCGCAGTCCTCTTCAAAACCGCGCCGATTGAGCGCCTTCGTCAACGGATCGGTGCGCGCGGCGATCCGCAACTGCCGAGCCAGATCGCCCGCCAGCAGCAACACGATGACGATGCCCGTCCCCATGAACAGCACCGGCAGGCCGGTCAGCAACACGGCCCGCCCGGCGTTGGTCTCGCACCCGCAATCGGTAAGCCGGAAAAAGCCCACGACCGCGCTGAAAATGGCGAAGCCCAGCAGGACGATGATCGCCATGATTTCGGTTCCGCTGCTGCGTCGCTCGCGCCCGACCAGCGTCAGGGCGGCAAGCGGCAGGAAGAGCGCGCGCACGAATTGCGGCACAGCCAGCGCATAATGGGCCTGCCCCAGCCAGTAAGTCACACCGACCAGAACCGCCGTCGCCGCCATGATCCCGACCAGCAGCGCCCATCGCCGGGGCGCGCCGATCCGTTCGCGAAAACCCATGAACAGCAGGATGGAAACCGCCCCGCCCGCCCATGTCGACCCGATGAAGGTCGGTGCGGTTTCAGGCAGGAAGCTGTTATAGCCGCCAATGATCGCCCATTGCACGGCGGCCAGACCAAAGGCCCCCGACCAGATGAGCGCATGGCGAACGCCGCCCAAAGCCCGCCACGACACCAGCAATCCTGCGCACAAGATCATGCTGACGAGCGAGAGCCCGAACATGATTGCAGCGTCGGAGGTGAAGGACATCATCGGGCGCTTATCGGGAAAACTGATTACCAACTGGTAAGGCCGGATTTTTCGGCGATCATCCCCCGGCATTGACGGGCAGGCCAATTTTCCCGGGGCGGTCATTGGCGCGGAACGGCTCATCGACCATGAAGGTTCGCTATCGTTCCGGAGACGCGCGCCGCCATGCACCTGCCCCCCTTTCGCCTCGACAACTGGTTGTCGGCACACGACTTTGCCGACCCTCCGATCGCATGGAATCTCGCGTCCAGCACTGGCCCGCGCTGGACCGTCGGCGCATTGTGCGCCCTTGGCGAAGAACCGCTCGACCTGTCCACGACCGTGATGAGTTATGCCCCGCCCCAGGGTAGCCCGGCACTGCGCACGGCGGTGGCGGATTTTCATGGGGTCGATGCCGGGCAGGTGTTGATATCCACCGGCGCGTCAGAGGCCCTGTCGGCGCTCTTCTGCCTGCTGGCGCGGCCCGGCGCCCATGTGCTGATGCCCGATCCCGGCTATCCCGCCTATGCGGCCATGGCGGGGGCCTGGGGCATGGAGGCGCGGCTTTACCGCCTCGACCGCGCTGATGGCTTTGCCCAGCGGGCCGATGCGATCCGCGCGATGGTGGACGACGATACGGCCGCAGTAATCGTCAACACGCCACACAACCCCACCGGGTCGGTCATGCCCCGCGCGGAAATAGCCGCGCTCGCCGCCGACCTTGAACACACGCAAGCGCCGCTGCTGGTCGACGAGGTCTATCATCCGCTCTATTTCGACCCGCCACAGGCGTCGGCGGCGGGCATCGCCAACACCATTGTGATGAGCGACATGTCGAAGGCGCTGTCGCTGCCGGGTCTGCGGATCGGCTGGATGGTGGTGGACGACCCGGTCTTGCGCGAACGGCTGGTCGACGCGCGCAGCTATTTCACCATCAGCGGCTCGCCCCTGACCGAAGCGCTGGCGACGCAGGCCCTGCGCCATCGCGGGGCCATCATCGACCGGCTGGAGGGAGTGGCCCGCGCCAATATCGCAACGCTCGACCAGTTGATCGCCGGTTCGGACGACCGGCTGCGCTGGGTGCGGCCACAAGGCGGCACGACATGCTATCCATGGATAGCGGACGGGCGCGACAGCCGGGCGCTATGCGAAAGGCTGGCGGCGCGCGGCGTGCTGCTGGCGCCGGGCGATTGTTTTGGACAGCCGGATCATATGCGCCTGGGCTTCACCCAGCAGGAGGATGGCTTCGCACAGGCCTGCGCCATCATCGCGGAAGAGGTCGCCCGGCTTTAGCGCCTCAGCCGCGCTTGCGGCGTTGGAACAGGCGCATATGCCGCAACCGGCGGAACAGGCCGCGCTGGTGCAGCGGTTCGAACATTTCCTGCGGCCCCTCGGGGTCCAGCACTTCATGATCGGCCAGCCATTGCTGCACATCATTGAGGTTCGGCGTGACATAGGGGCGCAACGTCCGCCCCGCCTTGTGCCGTAGTTCCTCGATCGCCGCGATCAGGCCGCGTTCGGCCATTACGGCGGCGACGCGTTCGACCGGCAGATCCAGATGCTCCGCGATCAGGCCATCGCGGATTTGCACGATCCTGTCCTGCGCACCGGCGTTAGCGGGAAGTGCGCCGTCGATAGTCACATCGCATTCCGTATCCAGCCGCATGGACCGGTTGTTCATGTTCGACGACCCCACCCGGATCGAACGGCCGTCGACGATCATCACCTTGGCATGAACATAGATGGGAACGCCGCGCGCCGTGAACGGGTGATAGATGCGCAGACGATCATGGATGTCGCGCGCCTTCAGCGCTTCGAACAGGCGCGCGCGCGCGGTGTCCATCGCCTGCTGCTCCAGCCAGCCATCGGCCTGCTGAGGATTGATAATCACAATTTCCGGGCCATCCGGCTCCACCAGCCGCGCGGCGATCGCCTCCGCCACCTTGCGGGATGCGAAATACTGGCTTTCGGCATAAATATGTCGGCGCGCCGACGCGATCTGGCGGATATAGAGCTGTTCGATCTCGGTGCAGGGCTGCTGATCGTCCAATTCCGGCGCGGTCCTGGCGATGGCGACATCGACATCGTGAAAATCGACGGCCAATGCTTCGGGCCAGCAATCATGCGCGCCCTCGACCGGTTGCAGGGGCTTGCCGCCCGCCGCGATCCAGCGGTCGCGGCCATGTTCGCCCAGCACGGCTGCGACCGGCCCCTGCAAGGCGGTTGTCGCATCGTGCCAGGGGCCATAGGGCGTGCCGTCGGGATGTTTGCGCCCCGGCTCGTCATCGCGGTGCAGGCGCGTGTCCCACCGATCGCCGGTCATGTCGATGCCGCCGCAAAAGGCCAGGCAATCGTCGATCACCACGATCTTCTGGTGATGGGACGCCGCCGGGGGATGGTGCCCATCCAGCTTCACCGTGATGCGCCGGTGCGCCATCCAGCGCCAGGTGGTGGCCAATGTCCGCGGTCGCACCATCGACTTGATCGCGCCGACATCCCAGCGGAGCAGGAATATTTCCAGATCGGGCCGGTTTCGGACCAGCCAGAGGATGAAATCGCCGATGATCGGCGGCGCGTCATCGCGGGCCTCCTGCTGCCGGATCATGGTGATGCCGGGGTCGAAATCCCAACCGATCAGCATGATCCGTTTCCTGGCGCGCAGCATCGCAGCGCGGGCGTGGCGGAAATAATCCTGCGCGTCGATGATGACGCTGGCCCGGTCGGCGCGGGCGATGCGCCAGCAATCCTCCCCCTCTTGCGGCCCCGCGTTCATGCGCTGCCGATGACAAGGCAGGCGAGCAGCATCACAAATCCGGCAAAACGATTGGATCGGAACTTGGCCAGCGGATCGACCCCATCCTCCTTGAGCGTCGCCACCTGCCACAGGAGATGCGCCGCCATCGGCAACAGGGCGAGCAGCGCCAGCGCCTGTGGCCGCACCTGCCAAAGCGCTGCGGCCCAAAGCGCCAGCGCCGCCGCATAACAAAGAGTGACCCCCGAACGCACATGCCGACCCATCGACAGGGCGCTCGACCCGATGCCAATCAATGCGTCGTCCTCCCGGTCCTGAAGCGCGTAGATGGTGTCATAACCCACGACCCAGAAAATGGTGCCGCCATAAAGGAGCAGGCCCGGCAGAGTCAGTGCCCCCGCCGCCGCCGCCCAGCCGACCAGCGCCGCCCAGGAAAAGACGAGACCCAGCCATATCTGTGGCCAGCCCGTGATCCGCTTCATAAAGGGGTACGCCGCAACCAGCGCCAGCGAGGCGAGCGCCACGATCTGCGCATAAAGCCGCAGTTGGAGCAGCACGACCAGCCCGATGAGGCAGAGGACCAGCAGCCACGCCCAGGCCAGTTTGAGCGACACGGCCCCGCTCGCCAGCGGCCGGGCGGCGGTGCGCGCGACCTGCCGGTCGAGATCGCGGTCGACAATGTCGTTGAACACGCAGCCCGCGCCGCGCATGGCGATGCTGCCGATCAGGAACCACAGGATGAGCGGCCAACGCGCGACCGCTTCGCCCGCCAGCGCGATGGCCCATGCGCCCGGCCAGAACAGCAGCCACCAGCCGATCGGCCGGTCAAGCCGCGCCAGCAAGACCAGCGCGCGCGGCGTTGCGGGCAGTCGCGCGACAAGGCCGCGCGTTTCGCTGTCGGGAACAATGGTATGATTCACGGCCGCTCCGTTCGGGCGCGCTTGTCGCCGCCCCGATCTTCCTTAAAGAGGGGCGTGGCCTTTCGACAAGCTCGGGGCGAAGGAAAGAGACAAAATGACCGCAACCCCCGCATGGCCGCCGCAAAGCGCGCCGCGCCTGTTTGTTGCAAGGCCGCTGGGCGAAGGGGTGGCCGTACCGGTTGACGGCAATGGCGCCCATTATCTGATCAGCGTGATGCGGGTGAAGGCCGACGACATCGTGCTGCTGTTCGACGGACAATCGGGCGAATGGGCGGCGCGGGCGCGCGACATTCGCAAGCGCGACCTGTTGCTGGTCTGCGAAACGCGAACGAAGCCGCCGGAAACAGCGCCTGATTTCTGGCTGTGCTGCGCGCCGATCAGGAAGGGGCGGATCGACCTGATCGCGGAAAAGGCGTGCGAACTGGGCGTCGCCCGGCTGCAACCGGTGCTGACCCGGCGGGCGGTGGTGGACAAGTTGAACCTTGACCGGTTGCACGCCCATCTGGTGGAGGCGGCCGAGCAATGCGGGCGCACCGCGCTGCCAGCCCTGTCGCCCATGGTGAAGCTCGACGCGTTGCTGCGCGACTGGCCCGCCGACCGCACGCTGTTCTTCGCCGATGAGACGGGCGGCCCGCCGATGGCGCAGGCCTTTGCCGATCATCCGGGGCCTGCCGCGCTGCTGATCGGGCCGGAGGGCGGCTTCGATCCGGCGGAGCGCGACGCCATTCGCGCGCACCCGGCCGCCGTCGCCATGTCGCTGGGACCGCGGATATTAAGGGCGGAGACCGCCGCCATCGCCGCCACCGCCGCCTGGATGACGATCAACGGCGACTGGCGCTGAAACAGAAAAACAGTTTCAATTCGAAATGAGATTGAAGCCATGATAGACGCGCCTTATGTAGCGCAAGCCGCGCTTGTTTGACGCGCGCAGGGGAAGGATTAAGGCCGGGGCATGAGCACCAGAACCGACTCAGGGGGGAATGATCCCGTCATCGAGAGCCGCGACCAGTTGATCGCGGCCTTTTCCAGAGGCGAAAAGCCCAAGGATCGCTGGCGGATCGGCACCGAGCATGAGAAATTCGTCTATGCGCGCAAGGACCATCACGCCCCTTCCTATGAGGAAAAGGGCGGCATTCACACGCTGCTCATCGGCCTGACCCGCTATGACTGGAAGCCGATTTTCGAGGGCGAGAATATCATCGCGCTCGCCGGGCCGGACGGCACGATCAGCCTGGAACCGGCCGGACAGCTTGAATTGTCGGGCGCCCCGCTCGACAATCTGCATCAGACCTGCGCGGAAACCGGGCGTCACCTGGAGCAGGTGAAATATGTCGGCGACATGCTGGGCCTGGGCTTTCTCGGCCTTGGCATGTGGCCTGACAAGAGCCGCGACGAACTGCCCATCATGCCCAAGGGGCGTTATGGCATCATGCTCAATCATATGCCGCGCGTCGGGTCGCTGGGCCTCGACATGATGCTGCGCACCTGCACCATCCAGACCAACCTCGATTATGGCAGCGAGGCGGACATGGCGCAGAAATTCCGCGTGTCGCTGGCGCTGCAACCGCTGGCGACCGCGCTGTTCGCCAATTCGCCCTTCACCGACGGAAAACCCAATGGTTATCTGTCCTATCGCAGCCACATCTGGTCGGACACCGACCCGGGCCGCACCGGCATGTTGCCCTTCGTGTTCGAAGACGGCTTCGGCTATGAACGCTATGCCGATTATGCGCTCGACGTGCCGATGTATTTCGTGTTCCGCGACGGCCAATATATCGACGCCGCGGGCCAGAGCTTCCGCGATTTTCTTGACGGGCGCTTGCCCGCCTTGCCGGGCGAAAAGCCGACGGAAAAGGACTGGGAGGATCACCTCTCCACCGCCTTCCCCGAAGTGCGGATGAAGAGTTTTCTGGAAATGCGCGGCGCCGACGGCGGTCCGTGGGGCCGCATCTGCGCCCTTCCCGCCCTGTGGGTCGGACTGCTCTACGACCAGGGCGCGCTCGACGCGGCGTGGGACGTGGTCAAGGACTGGACCATGGAGGAGCGGCAGACACTGCGCGATTCCGTGCCGAAACTGGGCCTCGACGCCCCCATTGGCGGCGGGCGGAAACTGCGCGACATTGCCGGGCAGGTGCTCGACATCGCGCGGTCGGGTCTTGCCGCACGCGCCCGGCTCAACAGCGCGGGCGACAATGAAACCGGCTATCTGGCCGCGCTGGACGAAGTGGTCGCATCGGGCAAGACCCATGCCGAACGGCTGCTCGACCGCTATCGCGGCGAATGGGCGGGCGACCTGTCGCGCGTCTATGCCGAGGAAAGTTTTTAGGACGCCCTATTCGGCCGGGTGCAGCCCGGCCCTTGCGCCTGATCGCTTGCCCGTCACCCAGGCAAAGAAGCGCGGCGCCGGACCGTTGCGTTCCATCCATTCGCTATAGGCGCGATAGTCGGGATCGGCGGACAGATGCTTTTCCTCGGTCTTCGCGCGCCAAAAATAGACCGCGTTGGTCGCGGCCAGCATCGCGCAATTGCGGGCGATGTCGGCGATGCTGCCCGACACCGCCAGGAACGGCATGCTGGAAAACCACCAGAAGAGATTCTTGGAAAGATAGGCCGGGTGCCGGGTCCAGCGATAGGGACCGTGGGTCAATATGCCGCGATGGGTGAGGTTCGAAAAGCGCAGGCCAAAGGCGACCGTCGCCCAGGCGTAAAGGCCCGTCAACACCACCAGCCAGCCGCCCAGCAGCCATTGCAGAGGCGTGTTCCCCTGCGTCCACACAAACCATTCAGCGCCACCCGCATGATAATCCAGCGGCCCGCCGCCGCCCATCAGCACGAAGGGCGGATAGCAGATCAGCGCCGCCAGCCAGCCCGCCAGATAGGGATTGGCGGTGCGGATATGCGCGTCGAGCGGCTTCATGGTCAGCACATAGCCGACGGTCGCCATCACCACGTCGATCATGAACATGACCGCAATCAGGAACAGCGCCAGATCGACCGGATTGCTGATCGCGCGGCCGATGCTCCAGCCGACGACGTCGGCGAAATTGCCCGGCACGATCGACACCATGAAGGCGAGGAAAAAGCCCTTCACCGCCCAGGCGCGGGCATGATGGGCGACCTGCGCCATGTCGGGCGCGCCCGCCGCCCCGCCGATCACCCATTGGCCAAAGGCGTATGTCGCGTCGCGCGGCTCCCTCAGGCGGCGGTCAAGCCATGTCACATAGGGGATGGACAGCAGCACAAGGCCAGGCGCCGACCAGGCGAACAGGTCCATGGCGAAATGATAATTGCCCTGCCAGTACCACCGCGCCAGACAATAGAAGATGGCGATGGCAAGCCAGGTCGCCCATAATCCGGCAATCTTGACCAGCGCAGTATCGAAGGCTGACCGCCATGGCCGTGGCGCCATGTCCCAGTCGATTCCCGTCGATGCATTGCGATGCACCCGGTCGACCAGCAGCGACCACAGCACCATGGGCAGCGCGCAGGCGGCGACCGCCGCGAAACCGGCATTCGGCCCGTTCATGCCATAATGGCGGGCGACCAGCGTCCAAAGGCCCAGGCCCACGAGTCCGGCAAGGCCGACGCCATGGCTGACCGCCGATTTCGGGCAAGGATCGGATGAAGGCTCCATCCCGCCTGCCTTAGCCAAAAATGGTAAGCAAGCGATGAAGGGCGGGCGGGATCATCGCGCGATCAGTCGACGGGCGCTGCCGGTTGCGGCCTGGGTGTCGACGGCCAGCTTCTTCACCTCCGCCGCGACCACGGCAAAGCCATGGCCGGCATGGCCCGCGCGCGCCGCCTCTATGGATGCATTGAGCGCCAGCAAATTGGTCTGGCGGGCGATGGTGTCGATGGTTTCGACGATGTCGGCAACCTTGCCCAGCACATCCTCGACCACGGTGCGCCGGTCTTCTTCCTGCATGAGCAGCGATCGTTCGGCATCGACGCGCGCGGCGATGGCGCGCTTTTCTAAACTGATGTCGTGGGCGAACTTGATGATGCCGGTCTGACGGCCATCGGCGTCGAACACCGGATTGTAACTGCCGCGAATCCAGACTTCCTCGCCCTGCTTGTTGCGCCGGGCATATTCGCCGGTATCGAAACGGCCTGACTGCAACCTGTCCCAGAAGTGGCGATAATTGGCCGTGCGCACATAGTCTGCATCGCAGAACAACCGGTGGTGACGCCCCGCAATCTCCTCAAAGCGATAGCTGAAAAGGTCAAGAAAGCGGTCATTGGCGGCTGTCACGTGGCCGGTCATGTCGAAGCTGATGATGGCTGTCGACCGATCCATGGCGCGGCACATTTCCAGGGGATCAATCGCAAGCCCGTGCATCATTACCTCCAAACTTGGGCCGCTTTGGAGGAAACAGGCCTAAAGAAACATTAACTTTGAAATTTTTGCTGGAAAAACAGATGAATGGCAGCGATTCTCCGCTATCCGGCCAGGCCGTCAAACACCAGCTTGCCGCCCAGCAGCACCAGCAGCACATTCACCAGGGTATAGAAAATCCGGCCATTGACCCGCCGGACCAACCACACGCCGCCAAAGGTCGACAGGATCGCAACCGGCATCAGCATAGCCGAAACATGCAGGTTGGCGGCGGAGAACTGCCCCAGCGCCCAATAGGCCGGGACCTTGGCCCAGTTGATGATGGCGAAAAGGATGGCGTTGGTGCCGGCAAATTCCAGATGCGGCAGCTTTTTGGGCGTCACCCACATCTGGAACGGAGGGCCGCCAGCATGGGCGACCTGGCTGGTGAAACCAGTCAACACGCCAAAGAGCGTGCCGACCCAGCCGGGCGACGTGGACGCCGCCACCCTGCGCCCGCCCCGCTCGATCCAAAGCCGCCACAGGCCGAACAGCATCGATATGCCGCCGACCACCGCCAATATCGCGCCGACCGGCAGTTTTTCCGCGAACAGCCAGCCAAGCGCGATGCCGATAATCGCGCCGGGCAACATGACCGCAACGATATGGCGGTTCCAGTGGCGGCGGAATGCCCAAACGCCCACCGCATCCTGCACGATCAGAATCGGCAGCAATATGGCGGCGGCCGTCACCGGCGACATCACCAGCGCCAGGATGGGCATGGGCAAGGCGCCGACGCCGACAAAGCCGCCCTTTGCGAAACCGACGATGATCGTCGCGACAATGACCAGCGCGATGACGGGGGCGGACCAGTCGATCATCGGCCAGCCGCCCGCGTCAATGAGGGACGATCAGCGATCGCGACGCCCCAGCAAGCGCAGGCGCAGGGCATTGAGCTTGATGAAGCCCGCCGCATCGCGCTGGTCATAGGCGCCCGCATCATCCTCGAACGTCACGACCTTCTCGCTGTAGAGCGAATAGGGCGACTTGCGGCCAACAACGTAGACGCCGCCCTTGTAGAGCTTCAGGCGAACCGTGCCGGTCACCTTCTGCTGGCTGTAATCGACGGCGGCCTGCAGCATCTCACGCTCCGGCGAGAACCAGAAGCCGTTATAGATGAGTTCGGCATATTTGGGGGCGAGTTCGTCCTTGAGGTGGGCCGCGCCGCGATCCAGCGTGATCTGTTCGATACCGCGATGGGCGAGGTGATAGATGGCGCCGCCCGGCGTTTCATACATGCCCCGCGACTTCATGCCGACGAACCGGTTTTCGACAAGGTCCAAGCGGCCGATGCCATGTTTGCGGCCATAGTCGTTGAGGGTTTCGAGCAGGGTGGCGGGCGACATGCCCACCCCATTGATGGCGACGCCGTCACCCTGCTCGAAATCAATGGTGATATATTCCGGCGCGTCGGGCGCATCCTCCGGATTGACCGTGCGCGAATAGACGAAATCGGGGGTCTCCTCCCACGGATCCTCCAGCACTTTCCCTTCCGAAGAGGTGTGCAGCATGTTCGCGTCGGTCGAGAAGGGGCTTTCGCCGCGCTTGTCGCGAGGAATCGGAATCTGGTGCTTTTCGGCGAATTCGATCAGCCTGGTGCGGCTGGTCAGATCCCATTCGCGCCAGGGCGCAATCACCTTCACGTCGGGCGACAGGGCATAATAGCCCAGTTCGAAGCGGACCTGATCGTTGCCCTTGCCGGTTGCGCCGTGCGATACGGCATCCGCGCCGACCATTTTCGCGATCTCGATCTGGCGCTTGGCGATCAGCGGACGGGCGATGGAGGTGCCCAGCAGATAGAGCCCCTCATACAGCGCGTTCGCGCGCATCATCGGAAAGACATAATCCTTCACGAATTCCTCGCGCAGGTCGTCGATGAAGATATGTTCTTCCTTGACGCCCATCAGCCGGGCCTTGGCGCGGGCGGGTTCCAGTTCCTCGCCCTGCCCCAGATCGGCGGTGAAGGTCACGACTTCGCAACCATAGGTCTGTTGCAGCCATTTCAGGATCACGCTGGTGTCGAGACCGCCCGAAAAGGCGAGAACGATGCGGTTGATCTTGTCGGACATGTACGGGGCGACCCTTCCTGAAATGGCGCGATTTACCGGCGCGCCGGTATCAGGCGCGGCGGCGAAGCGCAACGGAAAGAACGCCTTTGCGCCGCGTCAGGCGCGCGCCAGCACCGCGTCGGCGACATAGGGATTGGTGCGCCGTTCGATGGCGAAATTGCTCATTTCGCCATGGCCGGGGACAAAGGCGGTGTCGCCGCCCAGCGGCCAGAGCTTGTGCGTGATCGAGTCGATCAGATCCTGATGATTGCCACGGGGGAAATCGGTGCGGCCGATGGACCCCTTGAACAACACGTCGCCGACGATGGCCAGCTTGCTGGGCGCGTGGTGAAAAATCACATGGCCCGGCGTATGGCCGGGGCAATGGATGACGTCCAGCACCAGTTCGCCCACCTGCACCTGATCGCCATCCTTCAGCCAGCGATCCGGCTCGAAAGCCTCGCCCGGCAGGCCCCAGCGCACGCCATCCTGCGGCAGGCGGTCGATCCAGAAACGGTCGTCCTCATGCGGCCCTTCGATCGGCACGCCCAGGTCGCGGGCGAGCACCCCGGTCTGCCCGCAATGGTCGATATGGCCATGGGTGACCAGCAGCTTCTCGACCGTCACGCCATGCTGCTGCGCTGCGGCCTTCAACCGATCAATATCGCCGCCCGCATCGACAAAGGCGCCCTTCATCGTCTTCGTGCACCAGAACAGCGTGCAATTCTGTTGCAAGGGGGTGACGGGAATCAGCACGGCTTTGAGCGGGGGCGTGGTCATACGCCCGATGTGGCGAAGGCGCGAGGCCGTGACAACCCCCTCTATGCAGCGGGGAAAGGCTCCGCCAGGCTGATGCCGTCGAGCACCTTGGCCGTTTCGTCGCGCACGCGCAGCATCACACGATGCAGGCGACATTCCGATTCGGGCAGGCAATTGGTGCAGCTTTCATGGGCGAAGCGGCTGGCGCAGGGGGTCAGCGCCAGCGATCCGCGCGTCAGGCGGACGATGTCGCCATAGCTGATGTCGACGGGCGACAGCGCCAGCCAGTAGCCGCCGTCACGCCCGCGCTGGGTCGATACCAGCCCTTCGCGCGACAATTCGGACAGGATCACCGTCAGGAACTTGGCCGGGATGTTCTGACGGCTGGCGATCTCGGTCAGCGGCACCGGCCCCTGTCGATAACGGTCGGCAAGATGTTGCAGGGCGCGGATGGCGTAACGGGTCTTCTGCGACAACATGACCTATCCATCGCCCGCCCCGCCCCATATTACAAGGGAAACAGAAGACAAATCGTGCGACGAAGACATTTTGCCTCGACCGCCCGGTCAGGGCGCCAGAGCGGCGCGCGCCTGACCCGGAAAATCGCTGAAAATGGCGTCGACGCCGGTTTGCACGACGGAGCGCACATAGCCCGCGAAATCGCCCCGCCCTTCCCGGTCATCCAGCCGCTGGAAGGGCGGCGGCAGGAAGGCGTTTTCCATCCGCAGCGTCCACACATGCACCTGGAGCCCGGCGGTATGCGCGTCGCTGACCAGCATGGTTGCGCCCTGCGGCGTCCACACCATCGACGCGGCCGGGCCGATGCCGTCGGCATAGGCGGCGATGTCCGCCAGCCCCTGGGGCGTCAGCATGTCGGCATAGCGGGTCGCGGGCAGGTCGGCCGGACCGCCCTCCGCATCGACAAGCTGGATGAGGCGCAGGCGCGACATCGCGCGAATGGCGCGCAGATTGCCGACCTCGAACGACTGGATGAAGACCGGGTCGACTTCCGTCATGTACCCGAACCGGTTCAGCAATTCGAGGAGCGGCCCCTGATGCGGCAGGCCGATGCCCGCGAAATAGCTGGGATGCTTGGTTTCAGGATAGATGCCGATGCGCCGCCCGGCTTCCGCCTCCTTGGCGCGGACCAGCTTCAATATCTCTTCGAATGTCGGAATGAGATAGAGGTCGTCGAAGCGCACATTGGTCGGCCGTAATTGCGGCAGACGCTCGCGCGCGCGCAGCGTCCGCAGTTCGGTGAGGGTGAAATCCTCCGTAAACCACCCCGTCATCATCTGGCCGTCGATGGTCTTTGTCGTCTTGCGATCGGCAAATTCAGGATGGTCGGCGACGTCGGTGGTGCCGCCAATCTCATTCTCATGCCGGGCGACCAGCACGCCATCGCGGGTCAGCACCAGATCGGGCTCGATATAGTCGGCGCCCTGGTCGATGGCCCGTTCATAGGCGGCCAGCGTATGTTCGGGCCGTTCGCCGCTGGCGCCGCGATGGGCGATGATCAGCGGTTCGGCAAAGGCGGTCGCCTGCGTCATGCCAAGCGCCATAATGGCGATCAGGGCGCGACGGAAGAGCGCCCGGCCGATCACGCGGTCGCGCGCCCCAGCGCGGCTTCATAGGTCGACGCCTTGAACCCAACGATGGACCTGTCGCCCACTTCCAGGATCGGGCGCTTGATCATCGACGGGTTGGCCATCATCAGCATCACCGCCTTGTCAGCGTCGATATGCGCCTTGTCGCCCGCATCGAGCGCGCGGAACGTGGTGCCCGACCGGTTGAGAATGGTTTCCCAGCCATGTTCGACGATCCAGCCGCGCAGCTTCTGCTCGTCGACGCCCGACACCTTGTAATCGTGGAAACTGTAGGAGGCGCGCGCGCCGTCGAGGAAGTTGCGCGCCTTCTTGATGGTGTCGCAATTCTTGATGCCGAACATGGTGATCATGGCTTATCCCCGGAAAGCGGTGACTTCGATTTCAATCTTCATCTCCGGCTTGATGAGGCCGGCGACGACGCAGGTGGCGGCGGGGCGAATATCGCCGAACACAGCGCCGAGCGGCGCGGCGATCGCATCCCAATAGGAAGGATCGGTGATGTAATAGGTGGCGCGGACCACATCGGCGAAGGAAAATCCGCCCTGCTCCAGCGCCGCGCCAATGGTTTTCAGCGCATTGGCCGCCTGGTCCGCCACGCCTTCGGGCATGGTTTTGGTTTCAGGGTCAGTCCCGGTGGTGCCGGCGACGAAGCACCAGTCGCCCTGAACGACGGCGCGCGAATAGCCGACCTGCGCCTCGAAAGGCGAACCGGAAGATATGAGAGTGCGGGGCATGATTTTCCCTTGAGTCTGTCTGTCGTGGGATCGGGGCGGCTTGTGCCGGGGGCAGGCCGCGCTGTCCAGCCATTTTACCGCACCGCACCAGATCGGAGGAAAAGGCGGACAGGGTTTAAGACATGGTTGGGAATTGAGCGGCTAGAAATACGCCATGGCCAGCCGCTATCCCCGCAACCGTCGCAGAACAGGAAAAGACGCCGTGCGCCTCGCCTGGGTCAATGAAACCCGCGCAACGGGACATAGCCGTTTCAAAAAGCCGTTGCCAAAGCACCGGCTCCGGCTGCCCGGCATTGGCGCCATGCCATGGCTGCTGGGCATCGTTCTGGCGGCGCTGTGGTTCGCCCCCACCCTGCCTGACTGGATGGAGGAGCAGGTCGACCGGCCCGCGCCGGACGCGCTGTCCGCCGAGTTCGCCCTTTGCCACAGCGGCGGCGGCGCAAATTGCGTGGTCGATGGCGACACATTCTGGCTGGCGGGCGAGAAATACCGGATCGCCGACATCGACACCCCCGAAACCCATCCGCCGCGCTGTGAGAGCGAGGCGGAATTGGGTGCGCGCGCGACCGAGCGATTGCAGGCTTTGCTGAACGACGGCCCTTTTTCGCTGGAAAGCGGCGAGCGCGAAACGGATCGCTATGGCCGCAATTTGCGCATCGTGACCCGCGACGGCCAATCCATCGGCGCGATGCTGGTCAGCGAGGGGCTGGCGCGGCCATGGGAAGGCAGCCGCCGCCCCTGGTGCTGACGGCTCAGCCCTGCGCCGCTTCTTTGCCTTGGGCATAATGGCGGGCGATCATGGCGCAGGCGATCAACTGGATCTGATGGAACAGCATCAACGGCAACAGCATCGGCCCGACGCTGGCCGCCGGGAACAGCACGCCCGCCATCGGCACGCCGGACGCCAGGCTCTTCTTGGACCCGCAAAATTGCAGCACGATGGCGTCGACGCGCGGCAGGCCGAGCACCCGGCCGAGCAGCCATGTCGCCGTCAGCACCGCCGCCAGCAGGCCTATGCACAGCGCCAGGATCAGCGCCAGTTCGCCGCCGCTCAAACGCCGCCACAATCCTTCGACCACCGCCGCGCTGAAGGCGGAATAGACGATCAGCAGGATCGAACCCCGGTCGACCCGGCCCAGCCAGTCCTTGTTGCGGGCGACGAAATCGCCGATCCACGGGCGCAGCATATGCCCCAGGGCAAAGGGCAGCAACAATTGCAGCAGGATCGCTTCGACCGCCTGCAATGACGGCCCGCCGCCCACCTTGCCCATGAACAGCGCGACCAGCAGCGGCGTCAGCACGATGCCGATCAGGTTGGAAAAGGAGGCGCTGACCACCGCAGCCGCGACATTGCCGCCCGCAATGGCGGTAAAGGCGATGGAGGACTGCACGGTCGAGGGCAGCAAGGTCAGGAACAGCAGCCCCATGCCGACCAGCGGCGGAACACCCGGCAGCATGGCGATGCCCAGCCCCAGCAACGGGAATAACGCATAGGTGCTGCCGAGCGTCGCGAGGTGCAGCTTCCAAGCCTTCGCCCCGCTCAATACCGCCTGCCGCGACAAGCGGGCGCCGTGCAGGAAGAACAGCAGCACGATGCCTGCGTCGGCCACCACGCCGATAAAGGAGGCGAAAGCATCCCGCGCCGGCAGCAGTGAGGCGAGCGCAACCGTCGTCAGCAGCGCCAGCAGGAAGGGATCAAGGAAAACGCGCAGCCGGTTCATCGCGCCTGCAATGCTGCCGTACACGTCGCAATGTCGGTATCGACCCCGGCGGGCGTGCGGGCGTCGACATGGGTCACCACCTGATCCTTGCCCTTTGCCGGGGCATAGAGATAGGCGTCGAGCACGCAGCGGCCATTGGCAAATTGCAGCTTGCGCCCGGTCAGTTCCCGAATGTCGAGCCGAGGCGTTCCGAACATCTGCGTCAAATGGCGCGCGTCCAGCCCCTTGAGTGGACCGGATTGGGCGAAGGCGCTGGCCGGCGGCCCCGGCGGCGCGACGGTTCCGGGCGATTGCGGCGGCACGATCGCGCCGCCACAGGCGGCGAGCGCCATGGGCGCGGCGGCGGCGATCAGCCTGCGAACGAACATCATGGGCGGCGTTTCCGGTTGGCTTGCAGCATGTGGACGGCCATAGCCGCGCTCCACACCGGCGCAAACAGGTTTGCGACCGGGATCAGGAAGAGGAGCGTGCCCGCCAGGCCCATCAGCCAGCGCGCCGCGCCGCCGATGGGCGGCAGGTCGGGATGGCGCGGTTCCACCATGTCGGCCAGATCGCGCCCCAGCAGATAGGCGTTGAGCGCCAGGAACAGAGCGGCCGTGCCGACCCCTGTCACCAGCAAAGCGATATAGAGCGGCAGGGCAAGGACGTTCCAACCGATCATCCGCAGGACAGACCGGACGGCAAAGCGCATCCCCTGCCCCGCGCCCACGGGACGGGCTGTCACCGCCGCCGCCGGATAGGATCGCTGCTCGACCGCGACGACGATTTCGTCCGCGAAGAAGCCCAATATCGCCATCGCCACCGCCCGAAACAGCAACCAGAAAGCGAACAAAGCGATCAACGTGGCGGCGGCCGCGCCCGCAAGGCCCGCCTGTTCCCCCGATCCCATCCATGCGACCAGCGCCCGGATCGCCCACCACAGACCGACCCCCAGCAGCGCAAACAGGCCGATCGTCAGCAACAGACTGCGGATCAGCACCGCGCGCGCGGCGGGCAGGAAGATGTCGGGAAAGGCGCGGAACAGGGCAAGGGGAACCATCATGCCGCTATCCGCCCGGCCGCGACCGCCGTCAACCGGCGCGGTTGCGCCGGTCGGCGCGCGCGGATAGAGGAGCGGGCGATATCCCAACACGGCCAAAGGACTTCTGCTTGACCGCCACCATGCCCGCCACGTTCGACATCGTCGCCATCGGCAATGCCATCGTCGACGTCATCGCCCGCACCGACGACGCTTTCCTGGCCGAACATGCGCTGACCAAGGGCGCGATGCAGCTGATCGACACGGCGATGGCCGAAAGCCTGTATGCCGACATGCCCGCCGCGATGGAAATCAGCGGCGGTTCGGCCGCCAACACGCTGGCGGGCATGGCCGCGCTGGGCAATCAATGCGGTTTCATCGGGCAGGTGGCGGACGATCAACTGGGCAAGGTATTCGCCCATGACGTGCGCGCGCTCGGCGTTCATTTCACCACCCCCGTCCGCGCGCAGGAGCCGCCAACGGCCCGCTGCCTCATCATGGTGACGCCCGATGCGCAGCGGACGATGAACACCTTCCTTGGCGCGTCGCAGTTTTTGCCGAAAGAGGCGCTGGACCGCGACCTGATCGCCTCGGCGAAAATCCTCTATCTGGAAGGCTATCTGTGGGATCCTGAACAGCCGCGCGCGGCGATGCGGGCGGCGATCGACACGGCGCGGAGCGCGGGGCGCCAGGTCGCCTTCACCCTGTCGGACAGCTTCGTCATCGACCGCCATCGCGCCGATTTCCTGAAGCTGATCGAGGAAGGGCTGATCGACATCCTCTTTTCCAACGAGAATGAGATTAAGTCGCTGGCCGGGGTGGACGATTTCGAAGAGGCCATCGCCGCCTTTGCAGGCAAGCTGCCTGTGCTGGTGTCGACGCGCAGCGAGCATGGCGCGATCGCCGTGGTCGACGGCGAGCGGTATAGCGCGCCGGCCGCGCCGGTTGCGCAGGTGGTCGACACCACGGGCGCGGGCGACCTGTTCGCCGCCGGGTTCCTGTCGGCGCTGCTGGACGAACGCGGGATCGAAGATTGCCTGAAACTGGGCGCGGCGGCGGCGGCGGAAGTCATTTCCCACTATGGCGCGCGGCCCGAAGCCGACCTCAGCGTCATCCGCGACGCGCTGTTCGCCTGATCGCTGGCCGGGGCGCTATCCCTTGCGGAACAGCGCCCGGTCTTCCTTGCCGAACCCCCAGCGCCAGATGATGACCGCATAGGCGCCAAGGATAGAGAATATGCCGAAGACCAGTTGCACCCATTCATAATGGGGCGGCAGGGCCATGAAGCCCGCGCCGACAAGGGTCGCCGCCGCCGCCGCCCATAGCAGCGGCCAGCGCCAGGCGTTGATCGGCGCGCCCAGCAGGCGCGACAGAAGCCGCGCCTTCACAATCGCCCCCAGCCCCAGCGCCAGACACAGGCCCAGTGCGGGCGCAGCGGCCAGCACCATGTCGCCATAGCCCATTTTTTTCGCCGCCATGATCAGCGCGAAGCTGACCAGCGCCTGCGCCGCGATCATGCCGAGCGAGATCATCAGATTGCGGTGCCGGGCGATATAGACCAGCGCGGATTCGCTGACGACCGCGGTCGCCGCCACCACTTCGGCCAGCAGCAGGAAACCGAGCGCCAGCGCGCCGCCTGCGAATTGGGGGCCGACAAGGCCCATCACCGCCACCCCCGGAATGCCCAGCGCCAGCGCAATGCCCGCCTGCGCGGCGATGATCCAGAAGCCGACCTGGCTCACCTGCCGCGCGATGGCGGCCAGATTGCCTTCGGCGAGGTTGCGGGTGATGACCGGGCCCAATATCGGGTCGAAACTCGTCTTGAGCTTTTGCGGCAGCGAAGCGACCTGCTGCGCCACATAATAGATGCCGACCAGCGCCGGGCTGACGAACAGGCCGAGGATCGCCATGTCCAGCCTGCGCGAACCCCATTCCACCCCGTCCGCCGCCGCCAGCGGCAGGTTGCGCCGCGCCAGCCGCCACAATCGCCCGGCATCGGGCCGCCAGCCATGGGGGACGCCATAATGACGCGCCATCGGGATGATCGAGGCGGCCAGCGCCGCGACCATCGACAGGACATAGGAGAGGATCAGGCCGTCGCGGGTGGAATAGAACGCAAACACGAAGGCCCCGATGCTGATCGCCCAGGGTTCGATGATGGAGCGCGCCCGCACCGTCGCGCCGATGTCATAGCGATAGGCGCAGGCGGCGAGCGCCACATCGGACCCGGCGACCGCGATGACGATCAGGGCCAGAAGCCGGTCAAGCCCGTTGATGCCGCTGTTGGGGAACATCGCCTGCGGAAAGGCGATCAGCGCGCCCGCCGCCGCCAGCGACGCCAGCAGCGTGACGACCATGGCGTCGGTCACCACATGATTATGGGGCCGCTGCGTCTGCGCCAGCGCCCCGGCCAGCCCGCGTTTCAACCCCAGCGTCGCAAGCTGCGCGGCAAACTCCACCACCAGCACGGCATAGGCGAACCTGCCCAGCGTGTCCGCGCCATACCAGCGCCCGGCAATGAACAGGAAAGGCAGACGCGCGGCCAGACGCAGCAGGAAACCGAACACATTGGCCCGCCCGCCACGCGCCAGAGCGGCGATGTCGCGGCCATCGTCGTCCACAGTCTGGGCGTCAGTCGCCAAAGGAATCGCTCTCCGCTCTCACCCCGATGGCGACCATATTTAGGGGATAATCGAGGGGCACGGGCAAATTTATTCGGGCCGCAACGGACGCGACAGCAGCGCGCCGACAATATCGGCCACCGGCGCGCGTCCTTCCAGCAGGGCGCAGACGGCTTCGGCCACCGGCATTTCCACGCCCGCCGACCGCGCCGCGTCGCGCAGCACCGGCGCGGTGAAGGCCCCTTCGGCCACGGTGCGGCGATTGGCCAGCAGATCGACTGCCGACCGCCCCTCGCCCAGGCCCTTGCCCAGCGAGAAGTTGCGCGAATTGGTCGAGGAGCAAGTCAACACCAGATCGCCCAGCCCGGAAAGGCCGCTGAGCGTCTCGGCCCGCGCCCCGCGCGCCAGGCCGAAGCGCGTCATTTCGGCAAAGCCCCGGCTGATGAGCGAGGCGCGGGCATTGAGACCCAGCCCCGCCCCCTCGGCAATGCCGCAGGCGATGGCCAGCACATTCTTGACCGCGCCGCCGATTTCCGCGCCGATCACATCGTCGCTGACATAGGGGCGGAATGCCGGGCGGGCGATACGCGCGGCCAGCGTGCGCGCCAGATCCGCGTCGGAGCAGGCGAGCGTGATCGCCGTGGGCAGGCCCTGCGCCACTTCATGCGCGAAGGTGGGGCCAGACAGCACCGCCAGCGGCGCGTCTGGGCGGACTTCGGCCACCACTTCCGACATCAGCAACCCCGTGCCCGCCTCGATCCCCTTGGAACAGAGGACCAGGGGGGTGCACGCGGGCGTCTGCGCCACCATGGCGCGCAGATGCTGGGCCGGGCAAACGATCAGCAGCATGTCGCAATCGGCCATGTCCGCCATCACGCCGGTAGCGATGATCGTCGGATTGAGCGCGACGCCGGGCAGATAAGCGCTATTGGCATGGTCGCCGTTGATCGCGGCCACGACATCGGCCTCCAGCGCCCACAGGCGCACCGCTTCCCCGTCCATGCTGAGCGTATGGGCCAGCGCCGTGCCCCATGCGCCCGCGCCGATTACGCCAGCCTTCATGCCTTCACTCCCGCTCCGCGCGCCTTTTCAGCGTCCGGGTCCAGCGGCCATCGCGGTCGCGCCGGAACGCTCATATCGTCGACCAGCCCGACGGCATAGCGTTCCGCCCCCGCCCAGGCGATCATCGCCGCATTGTCGGTGCACAGCCACAGCGGCGGCGCGACGAAGGGGACGCCATGGTCGGCGGCGAGGTTCTCCAATGCCGCGCGGATCGCCTGGTTGGCGGCGACGCCCCCCGCCACGACCAGCGCGCCCGCGGGATGCCCGGCCGACAATTGCCGCCGGGTGCGGTCGACCAGACAGTCGATCACCGCCTGCTGAAAGGAGGCGGCGATGTCGTCCGCGCCGTATTGGCCGGACTGCGCCGCACGCATGACTGCGCTTTTGAGGCCCGCGAAGGAAAAATGCGGTTCGGCCGTGCCGACCAGCGGGCGCGGCAGGGGCACCGCCTTCGCGTTGCCCCGCGCCGCCGCTTGCTCGACTCTGGGACCGCCGGGATAGCCAAGGCCCAAAAGCTTGGCGGTCTTGTCGAACGCCTCGCCCGCCGCATCGTCGATGGTGGTGGCAAGCCGCGCATAGTCGCCCGGCCCCCGCACATGGAGCAACTGGCAATGGCCGCCCGAAACGAGCAACAGCATGTAGGGGAATTGGAGCGAGCGGTCGGCCAGCCGCGGCGAGAGCGCATGGCCCTCCAGATGATTGACCGCGATCAGCGGCTTGCCGGTCGCATGGGCGAGCGCCTTGCCGGTGACAAGGCCGACCATCACTCCGCCGATCAGGCCGGGGCCAGCGGTCGCGGCGATCACGTCGACATCGTCCAGCGTCATCTTTGCGTCGGCCAGCGCGGCTTCGATCAACGGCGTCAGCACCTCGACATGAGCGCGCGCCGCCAGTTCGGGCACGACGCCGCCATAGGGGCGATGTTCTTCCTCCTGCGTGGCGAGCCGGTGCGCCAAAATCCGCCCGTCGGCGCTCACCAGGGCCGCCGCGGTTTCATCGCAACTCGATTCAAGGCCAAGGATGATGGTCATTGCCGCTTCCCTCTAATGCCCATGGGCATTAGAGCAAGCCGCATATGACGATAGCCGACCGACCGTTGCGCCTTGGCACCAGAGGCTCCCCGCTTGCACTGGCGCAGGCGACCATGACCGCGCAGGCGCTGTGCGCCGCTCATGGCTGGGCGCAGGGCGCCATAGAGATCGTGATCGTCCAGACCAGCGGCGACCGGATTCAGGACCGGGCGCTGGCCGAAATCGGGGGCAAGGCGCTGTGGACGAAGGAGCTGGACCGGGTTCTGTTGGAAGGTGAAATCGACTTTGCCGTCCATTCGATGAAGGATGTCGAAACCATCCGCCCCGACGCCATCACCATCGCCGCCATGCTGCCCCGCGCCGATGTGCGCGACCGGCTGATCGGCGCGGAAAGCCTGTCCGCCCTGCCGCCCGGCGCGGTGGTGGGCACCAGTTCCCCCCGGCGCAGCGCGCAGGTGCGCCGCGCACGGCCTGACCTGTCGATCACCCTGTTTCGCGGCAATGTCGCCACGCGACTTGGCAAGCTGGACGCGGGCGAAGCCGACGCAACGCTGCTGGCGGCGGCGGGGCTGGACCGGCTGGGCCAGGGCGACATCGGCTGCGCCATTCCGGTCGACGCCATGCTCCCCGCCCCCGCGCAGGGCGCGGTGGGGATAGAGACGCTGACCGAAAACCGGGCGATGCGCGACCTGCTCGCCGCGATCAGCCATGCCGACACCTTCGATTGCGTGATGGCGGAACGCGCGGTGCTGCGTGGGCTGAACGGCACATGCCATTCGCCCATCGCCGCACTGGCGCAAATCGCGGGCGAAGCGATACGGATCGAGGCGGAGATATTGTCCGCCGATGGCGCGGAATGCGTGCGCGGCGAGGCCGGTATCGCACGCGGCGACGACGCCGGGGCGATGGCGCTGGGCCGGTCGCTGCTCGATCGCGCCAGCCCGGCGCTGCGGGCGCTGTTCGAGGCGTGAGCCGACTGTTGGTGCTCCGGCCCGAACCGGGCGCCGGCGCCACCATGCGCCGCGCGGCCGCAATGGGGATCGAGGCCCTGAGCTATCCTCTCTTCGCCATCGATCCGGTTGCCTGGACGCCGCCTGATCCCGCCGGCTTCGACGCCCTGATGCTGACCAGCGCCAACGCCGTGCGCATGGCGGGCGACGCTCTTGCTCAATATCGCAATCTTCCCGCCTATGCCGTGGGCCAGTGCACCGCCGATGCGCTGGCGCAGGCGGGTTTCGACCGGATCGAGACGGGCGAAGCCGACGGCAGCGCGGTCGCGCGGAAAATGGCCGAGGACGGCCGCCGCCATGTGCTGCACCTTCGGGGACAGGACGGCGCCCCGATTGACCCCGGACCGCTGCGAATCACGCCAGCCATCGTCTATGCCGCCTGCGAACGAGGCGATGCGACCGGGCTGGCCGCGATGCTCCAACCGGGCATAACGGCCCTTGTCCATTCGGCGCGCGCCGGGCGCAGGCTGGCGGCGCTAACGGACGATCGCCAGCGCCCCGGCATTTCCATCGTGGCGATCAGCGCGGCGGCGCAAACGGCCTGCGGCGAAGGCTGGCGCGCCATCGCCGCGGCGGCGCGACCCACGGACGAAGCGATGCTGGCCCTCGCCCGCCGTTTGTGCGATTGAAGTCCACGCATGGACGAAACAGCCACCACGGACAACAGCCCGCCGCCCGCGCCCATTCCCCCGGCCCGCGCCCGGCCCCGTTCGCTTATTCGCTCGCTGGGCCTGCCGATTCTGGGCTTTGCCCTGGGGGTCGGCCTGACCCTCTGGGCGCTGCCGCAGTTGGAACGTCTCTGGCAGTCGCAGCCCGCGCCCCTCACTCCCGCCGCGACGACTCAACAGACGCTGCCCATGGTCGCCAGCCCGGGCGCGGCGCGTCCGGCCGCCATACCCGACCAGATGCTCGACGCGCGGGTGCAGCAAATGGAGGAAAGGCTGACCCGAATCACGGTGGAGGCGCAGGGCGCATCCGCCAACGCCGCCCGGGCGGAAGGGCTGCTCGTCGCCTTCGCCGCTCGCCGTGCGCTCGATAGCGGCGCGCCGCTCGGCTATGTCGAGGGGCAGTTGCGCCTGCGCTTTGGCCAGGCTCAGCCCCGCGCCGTCGCCACCATCATCAACGCCTCGCGCCAGCCGTTGACCCTTGTCGACCTGCGCGGCGGATTGCTGGACATAGCGGAAGGGCTGACCGCTGCGGCCGAGCGCGACTGGTGGAGCGCCATGGAACAAGAGGCGAAGGCGCTTGTCACCTTCCGCCGATCGACAACGCCTTCGCCCCGGCCGCAGGCCGCGCTGGATCGCGCCTTGCGCTATATCGACGCTGGTCGCGTGTCCGCCGCGCTGGCGGAAGTGGACGCGATGCCCGGAAAGGGGGTCGCCGCCCGTTGGGTGCAATCGGCCCGCCGTTATCTCGACGCGCGCCGGGCGCTCGACCTCATCGAAACCGCCGCCATATTGGAACCGCGCCAGTTGCGCGCATCCGACGGGGCGACCGTGCAGACCACTTCACCACTGGCACCCTAAAGCCGATTATCGCCCAGCCGTTTCAAAGACGCGATGAAACCTGTGGACGATTGCAGCGTTTGTCACGACATTGTCATCTTTGCCGCAAGCGCAAGGGAGTGTCGTTGCCGTGCCGTTGTCCATCCCCCAATTGTCCGCGCGCAGCGCTCGTACGAAGGGCGCCATTGCACGGCCGGGGCTGTCGCATCTCATCGGCAATTTTGCGCTCCCCTATGATATCTGGCGCACAGGCCGGTCGCTGGATCTGCTGGCGTCCACCATGGCGCGCGGCGACGGCCGCCCGGTGATGCTGATTCCCGGCCTGCTGGCGTCGGGCCGCCGGATGGAGGCGATGCGCGATGTCCTGTCCCGCGCAGGCTATGAGGCGCATGACTGGGGCCTGGGCCGCAATTGCGGGCCGCGCACCGACATATTGGACCGGATCGACGCCAGCATCAGCGCCATCAAGCGCGACAATGGCGCGCCCGTCACGCTGGTCGGGTGGAGCCTGGGCGGCCTTTATGCGCGCGAATATGCCAAGGCGATGCCGCACCGGGTGCGCGGCGTCGTCACCATGGGCACGCCCTTTTCGGGCGACCCGCGCGCCAATCATGCCTGGCGGATTTATGAGAGGGTAGCGGGCTTTCCGGTCGACGCGCCGCCCTTCCCCTGTCGCCGCGAGGAAAAGCCGCCGGTGCCGACCATTGCCCTGTGGTCGCGGCGTGACGGGGTCATCCAGCCCGATTGCGCCGCCGGACGTTCGGGCGAGCGCGACCGCGCGATCGAGGTGGATTGCACCCATATGGGCTTTGCAGCCGCGCCCGAAGGCATAGCGGCGGTCGGCCGGGCTCTCGCCCTGCTGCCATAAGGTCGTTCCGGTTTTGACTGGACCGGAACGAACCGTATTTTTTGTTTGTTTCCCGTGATTTCCGCGTCGGCAGCTGTTTACACCTGCCTCGAAATCACTCTAACCGGCAGCCAGCGCGTCCATGATCTGGCGAACCGGGCTGATGTCATAGCCCGCCGCCGCCGCCTGCGCGCTCAGCACATCGGGATGTTCGCCCGCCCGCGCGCGGGTGAGCGACCACAGGAGCGTGCTGCGCGTGCCCGACCGGCAATAGGCCAGCGCCTTGCCCGTTCCCGCCTGCTCCAGCGCGGCGGCCATGCCGTCGAGCTGCCAGGGGGCAAAGCCGCCATGCGATACCGGCACGGCGGCATAACCAAGGCCCGCAGCCTTCGCCGCCGCCTCGACCTCTGCCCCGTTGACCTGTCCGGGTTCCTCGTCATCGGGGCGATTGTTGATGATCATCGTCACGCCCATGGCCCTGGCCTCCTCCACCTGATCGACGCTGATCTGCGGCGAAACATACATGTTGTCGGTCAATCGGCGGAACATCGGCGTCTCCTCTAATCTGCCCTGTCCATGCGCCCACGCAAGGCGGGTTTCAAGCCCCGCGCTTCAGGCAAAGGGCCGGATCGCGGCCAGGAATGCGTCGCCATAGGCGTCGAGCTTGCGCTGGCCGATGCCGCTGATCGTCGCCAGTTCGGACAGGCTGGTCGGCCGCTGCTCCGCCATTTCGCGCAGGGTCGAATCGTGGAAGATGACATAGGGCGGCACACCCGCCTCCTGCGCCAGTTCGCGGCGGCAGGCGCGCAGCGCATCAAACAGCGGATCGCCAACCGGATTGGCCGCGCCCGCCCCGCGCGCATTGCGGCGACGCTGGCGCTTGGGCGGCAGGATGACCCGCACCTCCTCTTCCCCGCGCAGGATCGGCCGGGCGTTGGGGCCCAGCTTCAGGCCGCCATGCTCGGTCGTTTCCAGCGCGTCGCGCACCAGCAAGGCGCGGGAGACGGGGCGCAGCAACGCCCCCTCGTCCCCCGCGACGATGCCGTGAACGGAAATGCGATCATGCCCGCGCTCGCGAATCCGGTCGGTGACGGCGCCGGTCAGCACCTGTTCGATATGGCCCAGGCCAAAACTCTGCCCGGTGCGGTAGACGGCGGACAGCAATTTGCGCGCGGTTTCCGTGGCGTCGATGCTGTCGGGTGGCGACAGGCAATTGTCGCAATTGCCGCAGCGTTCGGGCGGGCTTTCGCCAAAGTGGCGCAGCAGGATCGCGCGGCGGCATGTGCCCGTTTCCACCAGCGCGCCCAGCGCCGCGATCCGCGCCCGCTCGCCGGGCTGGCGCGCGGGCTCCAGTTCCATGATCCGCATTCGGGCGCGGGCAAAATCCTCCGCCCCCCAGAACAGATGCGCGACCGCCGGTTCGCCGTCGCGGCCCGCGCGGCCCGATTCCTGATAATAGCCCTCAATCGACTTGGGCAGGCCGGCATGGGCGACGAAGCGCACATCGGGCTTGTCGATGCCCATGCCAAAGGCGACGGTGGCGACCATCACCATATCCTCGCTGGCGATGAAGGCGGCCTGGTTGGCGGCGCGCACGTCGGGCGACAGCCCGGCATGATAGGCGCGCACCGGCCGCCCCGCCCGGCCCAGCGTCTCGGCCAGCTTTTCGGTCGCGGCGCGGGTCTGGGCATAGACGATGCCGGGGCCGCGCTCGGCGGCGAGCAGGTCGGTCAATTGCCGGGTCAGCCCATCGCGCGGCCCGACCGCATAGCGGATATTGGGTCGGTCAAAGCCCGAAATGATCATCCCATCGCGCGGGATGCCGAGCTGCACCAATATATCCTCGCGCGTATGCGCGTCGGCGGTGGCGGTCAGCGCAAGGCGCGGCACATCGCCAAATTCGTCCAGCATCGGCCGCAACAGGCGATAATCGGGACGGAAATCATGCCCCCATTCGGACACGCAATGCGCTTCGTCGATGGCGAACAGGGCGATGCGCGCCGACCGCAGCAAGGCCCGGAACCCCTCCGTCGTTGCCCGTTCCGGCGCGACATAAAGCAGGTCCAGCTCCCCGGCGCGCAGCCTGTCCTGCGTTTCGCGCCAGTCATTGTCGACGCTGGTCAGGCTGGCGGCGCGGATGCCCACCGCCTGCGCCGCGCGCAACTGATCGTGCATCAGCGCGATCAGCGGCGACACGACCACGCAACACCCGTCCAGCGCCACCGAGGGCAATTGATAGCAGAGCGACTTGCCCGCGCCGGTCGGCATGATCGCCAGCGTCGCCCGGCCCGCCATCACCCGGTCGACCACCTGCCGCTGCACCCCGCGAAAGGCGGGAAAGCCGAAAACATCATGCAGCAGGGTGGAAAGATCGCCCGCCATCCGATCAGCCGTGATGATGGCCGTCATGGTCCTGCGAAAGCGCCTCCAGCACATCATCCAGCCGCGCCGGATCGCCCAGCGCAATGACATTGCCGTCGCTGTCGGCGGTCAGCGGATCGCCCGACCAGTCGCACATCTGCCCGCCCGCGCCCTCGACCACCGGCACCAGTGCGGCCAGATCGTGCAGTTTCAGCCCCGCTTCGACGACAATGTCGACATGGCCCGACGCGACCAGCCCGTAATTATAGCAATCGCCGCCCCACACCGTGTCGCGGCACTGACCCGCCAGGCGCGAGAAATGCTCGGCGGTGCAGCCGGGGAAGGCCTGCGGCGCGGTGGTCGCGACGATGGCGTGGTCCAGGTCGCGGCAGGCGCGGCTGCGCACCGGGCGGCCGTTGAACATCGTGGGCTGCCCGGTCATCCCCGCCCAGCGTTCGCGCCCGATGGGCTGGTCGATGATCCCCACCGTCGGCCAGCCCGCCTGCGTCAGCGCGATCAGCGTGCCGAATATCGGCCGACCGGCGATGAAGCTGCGGGTGCCGTCGATCGGATCCAATATCCATACCCGCTCGGCATCCTCGCGGGTCGCGCCATATTCCTCGCCGATAATGCCGTCGCCGGGGCGTTCCTTCTCCAAAATCGCGCGGATCGCGGCCTCGGCGGCGCGGTCGGCCTCCGTCACCGGCGATTTGTCCGATTTGAACTCGGTGTCGTAGCGTGCGCGAAAAAAGGGGCGGATGGCGTCGCCCGCCGCATCGGCAAGGCGGTGGGCCAGGGCAAGATCGTCCAATGTCGTCATGCCCCCCGCCTAGCCGCTCGAACGCCGCTAGGCTAGACTGGCCGCACCCGATTCCGGAAAGGGAGAGGAAAGATGCCCGGTTCCCCGATGATCCCATGCCTGCGCTATGCCGACGCGCCCGCCGCCATCGCCTTTTTGTGCGAGGCTTTCGGCTTTGAGCCCCACGCCGTCTATGCCGATGATGCCGACCCGGCCATCGTCCACCACGCCCAACTGGTGCTGGGCGACGGGATGGTCATGCTGGGCAGCGCGCGCGGGGAGGATGGCGAATCGCTCTACCGCTGGTCGACGGTGCGCGATCTGGGCGGGGTGACGGGCTGCATCTATGTGGTCGTGCCCGATCCCGACGCGCATTGCCGCCATGCCCGCGACAGGGGCGCGGTGGTGGTGCAGGAACCGGCCGATAATGACGGCTATCCGGGGCGCGGCTACACCGCGCTCGATGGCGAGGGCAATGTCTGGAGCTTTGGCAGCTACGACCCCTGGGCGGCCGATTAAGCCTTCCGCAACGCAAGCGCGTTAAGCTTTGCGATCATGGCCGCCATCGGATGGATTTTCAGCCTGATCGCCCTCCTGGGCGGACTGACGCTGCTGCAGGACATGCCGATGGGCGGTTCGCCCATCATCGCGATCGGGTTGTTCCTTCTGGCGCTGCTCGCCTGCCCGCTGCTCTGGCGCGAACTGCCGCTGGGCGTGACGCGCGGCCAGCGCATCATCGCCGCACTGGCGCTGATCCTGTCGCTGCCTCTGGTGCTGCTGCCCGCCGCCTGAGCGACGAGGCCAGCCATCAATCAAACAGGCTGGAAACCGAGCTTTCGTCAGCGATGCGCTTGATCGCTTCGCCCAGCAACGGGGCGATGGGCAACTGGCGGATGCGGTTTGACTGGGCCACCGCGTCGGTCGCCTGGATCGAGTCGGTGATGACCAGTTCGTGCAGTTCCGACGCATCGACGCGCGCGACCGCGCCGCCCGACAGCACGCCATGGGTGACATAGGCGACCACGCCCTCGGCGCCCGCCGCCTTCAGCGCGGCGGCGGCGTTGCACAGCGTGCCGGCCGAATCGACGATATCGTCGATCAGCACGCAGAAACGGCCCGAGACGTCGCCGATGATGTTCATCACTTCCGATTCGCCCGCCCGTTCGCGGCGTTTGTCGACGATGGCGAGCGGGGCGTTGTCGAGCCGCTTGGCGAGCGCCCGGGCGCGCACCACGCCGCCCACGTCGGGCGACACGACCATGATATTCTTCTCGCCGAAACGCGCCTGAATATCGGCCGACATCACCGGCGCGCCGAACAGGTTATCGGTCGGAATGTCGAAAAAGCCCTGGATCTGCCCGGCGTGCAGATCGACCGACAGCACCCGGTCGGCGCCCGCCGTGGTGATGAGGTTGGCGACCAGCTTGGCGGAGATCGGCGTGCGCGGGCCGGGCTTGCGATCCTGCCGGGCATAACCGAAATAGGGAACGACCGCCGTGATCCGCTTGGCCGACGCGCGTTTGAGCGCGTCGATCATGATCAGCAACTCCATCAGATTGTCGTTGCAGGGGTAGCTGGTCGACTGGAGCACGAACACATCCTCGCCCCGGACATTTTCATGGATTTCCACGAAAACCTCTTCATCGGCAAAGCGGCGGACGCTGGCGTTGGTCAGCGGGATTTCGACATAGTCGGCAATAGCGCCGGCCAGCGGCTTGTTGGAGTTGCCAGTCAGCAATTTCATGTGCCCGAATCCCCGTGACAGATCGGTTACGTTGGCGAAGTCGCCGCCCCTTTAGCGGCGCGACCCCCCGCTGGAAAGGCGCTTTTGCGTGGCGCGGCAAAATGCTTTAGGGGGCCGCCATGACCGCCAAACTCGTGATCGCCCTTGCCCAGATGACCCAGTCGGTGGGCGACCTTGCCGCCAATGCCGACGCGATGCTGGAATGGCGCGCCCGCGCGACCGGCGCGGACCTGATCGTCTATCCCGAATTGCAGTTGATCGGATACCCGCCAGAAGATCTGGTGCTGAAACCCGCGCTGATCGAGCGCGCCGACCATGAACTGGACCGGCTGGCGCAGGCGACGGCCGATGGCGGCCCGGCGATGCTGGTCGGCACGGTGGCGGCGGCGCAGGGCGTGCTGTTCAACGTCGTCGCCCTGCTGGAAAATGGCGCGGTGACGCAGATCAGGCAGAAGCGCGAACTGCCCAATTACGGCACGTTCGACGAAAAGCGGCTGTTCGCGCCCGGCCCCCTGCCCGCGCCCATCGACTTTCGCGGCGTGAAGATCGGCGTTCCCATCTGCGAGGATATCTGGTTCGCCTTCGTCACCGCCCATCTGAAGGCGCAGGGCGCCGACATCCTCATCAGCCCCAATGGCAGCCCCTATGAAGTGGACAAGGACGAACGCCGCCTCAATGGCGTGGCGGGCACGCGGGTGCGCGAAACCGGCCTGCCGCTCGTTTACCTCAACCGGGTCGGCGGGCAGGACGAACTGGTGTTCGACGGCGCATCCTTCGTGATGAACGCCGACCTTTCCATCGCGGCGCAGATGCCCGACTGGGAAGAGGCGCTGGCGATCACGACATGGGAAAAGCGCGAGGGGGCGTGGACGTGCCTGCCCGGCGATGTCCACCAGCTGGATGAGCGGCCTGCCGATATCTATAATGCTATGGTTCTGGGCCTGCGCGATTATGTAAACCGCAACCGCTTCCCCGGCGTGGTGCTGGGCCTGTCGGGCGGTATCGATTCGGCTTTGTCGGCGGCGGTAGCGGTCGACGCGCTGGGGCCGGACCGGGTGTGGTGCGTGATGATGCCCTCGCGCTTCACCAGTCAGGACAGTCTGGACGACGCCATCGAATGTGCGCGCCTGCTGGGCGTGCGTTATGACAACATCCCCATCGAACCGGCGGTGGGCGCGTTCGACGCGATGCTGGCGGATGTGTTTTCGGGCCGCAATCGCGACCTGACCGAGGAAAATATCCAGTCGCGCATCCGCGGCGTCACGCTGATGGCCCTTTCCAACAAGTTCGGCCACATGCTGCTGACCACGGGCAACAAGAGCGAGATGTCGGTGGGTTACGCCACCATCTATGGCGACATGGCGGGCGGCTATTCGGTGCTGAAGGACGCCTACAAGACCACGGTGTTCGACCTGTCGCGCTGGCGCAACGCGAACATGCCTTCGCTGGGCGTCGGCTTTGGCCCGCAGGGTCCGGTGATGCCCGAACGCGTCATCACCAAGCCGCCCACGGCCGAACTGCGCGACAATCAGAAGGATGAGGACAGTCTGCCCCCCTATGAGGTGCTGGACCCGATCCTTTATGGTCTGGTCGAGGAGGAATTATCGGTCGCCCAACTGGTTGCGCGCGGTTTCGATCAGGACATTGTCGCGCGGATCGAGCGGCTGCTCTACATCGCGGAATATAAGCGCCGCCAGTCGCCGCCGGGGGTCAAGATCGGCAGCCGCAATTTCGGCCGCGACCGCCGCTATCCCATCACCAACGCCTTTCGTTCGATCTGATCCATGGCCGTCGTCACCCGTTTCGCGCCGTCGCCGACCGGCCATCTGCATGTCGGCAATATCCGCGCCGCGCTTCACAACTGGCTGTGGGCGCGCAAGAGCGGCGGGCGCTTCCTGCTGCGGCTGGACGACACCGATCTGGAGCGGTCGCGCGAAGACTATGCCGACGCCATCCGCGCCGACCTGCAATGGCTGGGCCTCCAATGGGACGCGGAGGAAAAGCAGTCGCAGCGCTTTGCGCTTTATGAGGAAAAGTTCGCCGCCCTGCGCGCGGCGGGCCGGGTCTATCCCTGTTACGAAACGCCGCAGGAACTGGAATTGCGGCGCAAGATATTGCTCGGCCGGGGCCTGCCCCCGGTCTATGATCGCGCCGCGCTGACCCTGACCGCCGATCAGGTCGCGACCTATGAAGCGGAGGGGCGCAAACCCCATTGGCGGTTCAGGCTGGACCATGACCGGCCGATCGTCTGGACCGACCTGATCCGTGGCGATCAGCATTTCGACCCGAAATTGCTGTCCGATCCGGTTGTCCGCCGCAGCGACGGGTCGTGGCTCTATCTGTTGCCCTCGGTCATCGACGACGCCGACATGGGCGTCACCCATGTGCTGCGCGGCGAGGATCATGTGTCCAACACCGCGACCCAGATCCAGATGTTCGAGGCGCTGGGCGCGCCCCTGCCCGCCTTCGCGCATGAGGCGCTGCTGACCGGGTCGGAAGGCAAGCTGTCGAAACGGCTCGGCTCGCTGGGCGTCGCCCATTTCCGCGAGATGGGGCTGGAGCCGATGGCGGTGATATCGCTGCTGGCGCGATTGGGGTCGAGCCAGCCGGTCGAACCCTTCACCGATCCCGCGCCCTTGATCGACAGTTTCGACTTCGCCCATTTCGGCCGCGCGCCCGCCCGCTTCGACGAAGCCGAAATGGCCGCGCTCAACCACAAGATCGTGCACCAATTGCCCTATGCCGCCGTCGCCGACCGCCTGCCCGACGGCGTCGGTGAAGCGGGTTGGGAGGCGATTCGCCCCAATCTGGAAACGGTGGATCAGGCGGCCGACTGGTGGCGGATCGTCACCGGGCCGGTCAAAGCCCCGGCGGCGGAAGAGGAGGATGCCGCCTATCTGGCGCAGGCCGCCGCCACGCTCGCAACCCTGCCCTTCGATGCCGGCATATGGAAGGCGCTGACCGAGGCGTTGAAGGCGCAGACGGGGCGCAAGGGCAAGGCGCTGTACCTGCCGCTGCGCCGGGCGCTGACAGGGCTGGACCATGGCCCGGACATGGCCGCGCTGTTGCCGCTGATTGGCCGGGACGCGGCGCTCGCGCGGCTCAAGGGCGGCTGATCACGCCTTGCGCGCGATGCCGTTGGCGACCAGCGCGTTGGCAATGGCCGCCACTTCCTGCGGATCGCGGCTGTCGTCCCACACGCCATAGCGCAGGCCCAGAAACACGTTCATGCCCATGATCGCCCAGGCGTGAACCTCGTCCACGTCATCGCTCAATTCCCCTCGCTCCGCCGCCTTGCGCAGACGAGCGGCCATGCGCGAGGCGGTCGTTTCATAATGGGCGCGATAGGCCGCATGATCGACGAATTCCGCTTCGTCGATGATGCGATAGATCTCCTTGTGCTCGCGCGCGAATTCCAGAAAGCTCAATAAACCGATCCGTTCGGCGTCGATCCCGTCCCTAGCATCCGGCAGGCGCAGCGCGACATGGTCTCGCACCTGGCCTGACATATCGGCCACCAGCGCACGGAAAATATCGTCCTTGCTGGCGAAATAGGTGTAGAAACTGCCCAGCGCACAGCCCGCCCGGCGGGTGATGCCGCTGATCGATCCTTCATGGAATCCCTTTTCGCCGAACTCATCGGCCGCCGCCCGCAACAAGGCCCGGCGGGTGCGCTCGCCGCGCGCGGTGCGAGGCGTCTTGTCGTCCCGCGCGCTCGCCGATTCGGTCATGCCTGCTCCCATAGCTGTGTTGTTTTTGTCGCAGCATTACTGCGACATTGGTAGGGGCTCCTATATTTGAAGTTGAAAGCCGGTTCAACTTTCATTATCCAATCATTCAAAGCAATCCGGCAGCCCGGTGGACCGGGCGCCGCCATCAGGAGAGGAACCGCCATGGCCGTTCGCAGCACCGCCCTAAACACCTTTCGAATCCTCGCCCTTTCCAGCGCCGCCTGGGGCGGTTGCGTCACTCTGCCCGCTCTCGCGCAAGAAGGCGCCAGCGCCCCGTCCGACGATGAAGGCGCGATCGTCGTCACCGCGCGCCGCCGCGAGGAAACGCTGGTCGCCGTGCCCATCGCCGTCAGCGCCTTTTCCGGCGACAAGCTGGAATCGCAGGGCGCGCTCGACATCACCGACATCGCCAACGTCGTCCCCAACACCACGCTGGAGGCGTCGCGCGGCACCAATTCGACGCTGACCGCCTTCATCCGCGGCGTGGGCCAGCAGGATCCCGTTTCCGGTTTCGAACAGGGCGTCGGCATCTATCTCGACGACGTCTATCTCAACCGTCCGCAGGGCAGCCTCCTCGACATTTACGATGTGGAGCGGATCGAAGTGCTGCGCGGTCCGCAGGGCACGCTCTATGGCCGCAACACCATTGGCGGCGCGGTCAAATATGTGACCAAGATGCTGCCGCAGGAATTCGCGCTGAAGCTCAAGGGTTCGTTCGGCACCTATGACCAGGCCGATGGCGTGCTGACCGTGTCGGCCCCGATCAGCGACCTGATCCGCGTCGGCGGCGCCGTGGCCCGCCTGTCGCGCGGCGGTTTTGGCAAGAACCTGACCACCGGCGAGGATAATTACAACAAGGACGTCTGGGCGGCGCGCGCCACATTTGAAATGGGCGGCTATGGCGAACCGGTGCTGATGCGCATCACCGGCGATTATACCAAGGACAACAGCAATGCGCGCGGCGGCCACCGCCTGATGCCGGGCCAGCTTTCGGGCACGCCGATGCTCAAGGACGTGTTCGACACGCAGGGCGGCCTCACCGATCCCAAGCAATATGTGAAGTCCTATGGCCTGTCGATGAACATCAGCGCCGAACTGTCGGACAGCGTCACGCTGCGTTCGATCAGCGCCTGGCGCAAGGATGACAGCGCGTCGCCGATCGACTTCGACGCCCTGCCCGCCATCGACGTCGACGTTCCCGCCTATTATTTCAACGAGCAGCTGAGCCAGGAATTCCAGCTTCTCTATGACAATGGCCCGCTGAAGGGCATGGTCGGCTTCTATTATCTCGACGCCAGGGCCGACACCCTGTTCGACGTGCGCCTGTTCACCACCCTCGCTGGCCTGACCGCCTTTACCCAGGCCAATGTCGACACCGAAACCTATGCCATTTTCGGCGACTTCACCTTTGACGTGACGGACCAGATCAGCCTGTCGGCCGGTGGCCGTTACACATGGGACAAGCGCCGGGCCGACATTTTGCGCCAGAATTATCTGGGCGGCGGCTCGCCCGTGTTCGACGGCGCGGGCGTTCCCTTCGGCGCGCCCGGCACCGATTTCAACGGCGAGCGCGAATATAAGAAGTTCACCCCGCGCTTTTCGGTCAGTTACAAGCCGAACCGCGACCACAATGTTTACGCCAGCTATTCGAAGGGCTTCAAGGGCGGCGGTTTCGACCCGCGCGGCGTGGGCGTGAACGCGCCCGACCTCAACCAGGACGGCATTCGTCAGGACAGCGAAGTCGCCGCCTTCCTCAGCTTCGCGCCGGAACAGGTCGACAGCTATGAAGTCGGCTACAAGGGCAACTTCATGGGCGGCGCGCTTTATGTCGCGGTCGCGGGCTTCTATGCCGATTACAAGGATGTGCAGATCCCCGGCTCGGTGGCATGCAGCGTCGGCGGCATCGCCTCCTTCTGCGGCATCGTGTCCAACGCGGGCAAGGCGACGTTCAAGGGGCTGGAGTTTGAGAGCAACGCGCGCCTTGGCCGTGATGTGCTGACCGGCGGCGACCGCATCAACCTGTCGACCGCCATCGGCTATATCGACGCGAAATATAAGGAATATATCTCCAATATCGGCGGCGTTCCGACCGATGTCGCCGATTTCCGCAAGGTGCAGAACACCCCCAAATGGACCGCCAGCGGCACGCTGAGCTATACCGCGCCGGTCGGCGAGGGCAGCATCTATGTCGGCAGCACCCTGTCCTGGCGTTCCAAGACCTATCAGTTCGAAATCCCCAACCCCTATATCGACCAGAAGGGTTTTGCGCTGTGGGACGCCAGCATCGTTTACACCGCGCCCGACGACCGCTGGAGCCTCGGGCTCCATGGCAAGAACCTGCTGGACAAGGAATATAAGACCTCCGGCTACACCTTCGTCGCGGCCAACCCCACGACCGGCGCGATCATCAACAACGCGGCGGGTTTTCCGACCCCATCGCTGGGCAAGGAAGGCACGCTGACCGCCTTCTACGGCAATCCGCGCCAGGTTTTCGTGACCGGCACGCTGAAGTTCTGATCCGGCAGAGTCCCCCTCTTACCCCCGACGCCGCCCTTGCCCTTTGGACAGGGGCGGCGCACGGAGATTGCATGACCCAGGCATCGTCCCCCGCCCCCGCCCGAAACAACCCTGTCTATTCGGGCGTGGTGCTGGCGATGCTGTTGCTGGTCTATACCTTCAACTTCCTTGACCGGCAGATCCTCGGCATCCTCGCCGGCCCCATAAAGGCCGAACTGGAACTGACCGATACCCAGTTGGGGGCGTTGGGCGGCATCGCTTTCGCGCTGCTCTATTCCACCCTCGCCATCCCGCTGGCGCTGCTGGCGGACCGCACCAGCCGCACCTGGGTCATCACCGTGTCCCTCGCCATCTGGAGCGGCTTCACCGCGCTGTGCGGCCTGGCGGGCAATTTCATGCAGATGTTCCTGTGCCGCATCGGCGTGGGCGTCGGCGAAGCGGGCGGCGTCGCGCCATCCTATGCGGTCATTTCCGACTATTTCCCGCCGCACCAGCGCGCTCGTGCGCTCTCCATCTATTCGCTCGGCATCCCCTTGGGGTCGGCGGGCGGCGTGCTGCTGGGCGGCTATATCGCGCAGACGGTGGAATGGCGCACCGCCTTCATCGTCGTCGGCCTGCTCGGCATCGTCATCGCGCCGCTGTTCCGGCTGGTGGTGCGGGAACCGGCCCGGCCGGTGCCGACGGGCGACGCCGTGCCGGTCAGCGCCGTGTTCGGCATATTGGCGGCCAAGCGCAGCTTCTGGCTGCTGGCGCTGGGCGCGGCGAGCAGTTCGATGTGCGGCTATGGCGTCGCCTTCTGGCTGCCCAGCCTGCTGATGCGCAGCTTTGGCCTCGACCTCATCGGCGCGGGCCAGTTTCTGGGCGGGCTGCTGCTGATCGGCGGGGTTGCGGGCGTGCTGGCGGGCGGATGGCTTGGCGACGCCATGGGCGGGCGCGACAAGGCCTGGTATGCCTGGGTGCCCGCGATCAGCTATGTCGTGGGGATGCCATTGTTCGTGATCGGCGTGCTGTCGAACAGCGTCACCTTGGCCTTCGCCCTGTTCCTGATCCCGCAGGCTTTGGTCTATGTCTGGCTCGGCCCGGTGCTGACCGCCATCCAGCACCTCGTCCCCGCCCATATGCGCGCCAGCGCGGCGGCGACATTCCTGCTCATCAACAATCTGGTGGGCCTGGGCCTTGGCAGTTGGGCGGTCGGCTCGCTCTCCGACGCGCTGACCCCCGCCTTTGGGAATGAGGCGCTGCGCTACGCCATCGTCGCGGCGCTGGGCTTCTACCTGCTCGCCGGCCTCTTCATGGCGCTGGCGGGCAAGGCGCTGCGCCGGGATTGGGTCAGCGCCTGATCGCGCCGATCAGCGTTCCTTGGTCGCGCTGAACTTGACCTTGGGGTGGCGTTCCTGCTGATAGCCGATGTCCCACGCGCTTTTCGCCATGAAGACAAGGTTGCCGTCGCGGTCGCGGGCCATGTTCGCGCCATTATAGGCGACCAGATCCTTGACTGCGGCTTCTTCCCCGCTGATCCAGCGGGCGGTGTCGAAGGGCGAAGGCTCCAGCCCCGCCGCGACCTTATATTCCGCCTCCAGCCGCGAAATCAGCACTTCAAGCTGCAACTGGCCAACGACGCCGACGATCCAGTTGCTGCCGATTTCGGGGTAGAAGACCTGGATAACCCCCTCTTCGGACAGGTCGTCCAGCGCCTTGCGCAACTGTTTGGTCTTGGTCGGGTCTTTCAACTGCACGCGGCGCAATATTTCCGGCGCGAAATTGGGCAGGCCGGTGAAGCGCAGGCCCGGCTTTTCGGAGAGCGTATCGCCCACGCGCAGCGCGCCATGATTGGGAATGCCGATGATGTCGCCGGGGAAAGCCTCGTCCGCCAGTTCGCGGTCCTGCGCGAAGAAGAGGATCGGCGAATGGACGGCCAGCGGCTTGCCCGACCCGCTGGGGGTCAGCTTCATGCCGCGTTTGAACTTGCCCGAAACCAGCCGCATGAAGGCGATGCGGTCGCGATGCATCGGGTCCATATTCGCCTGAACCTTGAAGATGAAGCCGGTGACCTCGCTCTGATCGGGTTCGACCGCCGCGGGCTCGGCGGGCTGCGAACGGGGCGGCGGGGCATGGGCGGACAGCGCGTCGATCAGCTCGGTAACGCCGAACAGCTTGAGCGCCGACCCGAAATAGACCGGAGTCAGGTCGCCATGGCGGTAGCGGCCAAGGTCGAATTCGGCATAGCCGCCCTGCGCCAGCTCCGCTTCCTCGCGCAGCCTTTCCAGCCCCTGCGCCGACAGCACATCGGCCAGTTTCGGGTCGTCGAGGCCGTTGAAAAGCTGTTCCTTGCCCTCAAATTCGCGTGACGGGCCGGTCGGCTGGCGCAGGCGGTTGGTGGCGAAGTCGTAAATCCCCTCAAACTCGCCGCCCATGCCCACGGGCCAACTCATCGGGCATACGTCGAGCTGCAACTGGTCGGCCACTTCGTCCAGCAGGCCGAAAATCTCGCGCCCTTCGCGGTCGACCTTGTTGACGAAAGTGATGATCGGCACGTTGCGCAGGCGGCATACCTCGAACAGCTTGCGGGTCTGCGGCTCGATGCCCTTGGCGGCGTCGATCACCATGACGGCGCTGTCGACGGCGGTCAGCGTGCGATAGGTGTCCTCGCTGAAATCCTCGTGCCCCGGGGTGTCGAGCAGGTTGAAGGTGATCGTCTCGCCATCGCGGGTCCGCTCGAACGTCATCACCGACGAGGTGACGGAAATGCCGCGCTGCTGCTCGATCTTCATCCAGTCGGACCGGGCGCGCCGGTTCGCCCCGCGCGCCTTGACCTCACCGGCCAGATGGATCGCGCCGCCTTCCAGCAGCAGCTTTTCAGTGAGCGTGGTCTTGCCTGCGTCGGGGTGGGAAATAATGGCGAAGGTGCGGCGGGATGGGATGGTCATGGCCGCGCATATAGCAAGCTTTGCCGCCCGCGCCAGATGCCGGTCAATCGACCAGCGTCACATCCATGCGGAAGCTGCGGCTGTCCCCCGGCTCCAGGCGCATGATCCCTTGTTTGGACCACACATCGCCTGCGAACCCCTCCACATCAGCCATGCCCGCCCAGGGTTCGACGCACAGATAATGGGCGCCCGGCTTTTGCCACAGGCCCAGCCACGGCGTGTCGGGAAAGTCGATCTTCAGCCGCTCCCGCCCCGGCACGCCCCAGAGCAGCGAGCGGCTCTCCAGTTCATCCCAGATCAGCGCGTCGCGTTCGAACATGGCGTGGATGGGGGCAAGCGTGTCGCCAGCCACGGGGGATGATATGCGATCATGCGCGATCAGGCCCGGTTCTTCACCGACGCGGCGGATCGGTGCGGGTTCTTCCCGTTCAAAGACGATGCGATGATCCTCCACCGCCCCCCCAAAGGGCAGCGGCCAGGCGAAAGCAGGGTGATAACCGAAACTGAACGGCATCGCCGCCGCGCCCCTGTTGGAAATGGTGGCGGTCATCCGCAGGCCGCGCCCTTCGACCGCGAAAGCCATGTCCAGCCGGAAATCAAAGGGATAGACGGCCCGACTCTCCGCGTCGGCCTCCAGCCGGAAGGTCACGGCATCGCCCGCCCGCGCCACAACGCCGAAGTCGCGCCGCCGGGCAAAGCCATGCTGGGCCATGGGATATTCAACGCCGTCGATCCGATAGACATCGCCGCGCGACCGGCCGACAAAGGGGAAAAGCAAAGGCGCATGGCCCGTCCACCAGCGGGGATCGGCATCTGTCATCCATTCGCGCCCGGCCCCGTCGCGTATCGACCAGAGTTCCGCGCCCAGCGGGTTGATGGCAGCGGTCAGCCCTTCGGCGGCGATAGTGACAAAGGGTTCGGACATGGCTTTCAATCTCCCGGAGCACCGTCAATCCTAGTGTGGTGGATTTGAAATTCGCCACATTGAGCGGCCAGGCGCGGAGCGAATTTCAAATCCTTAAACCACACTAGAATCATATAGTTGCTAGTGACCCTTTTGAATCTGAAGTTCGCTCCGACCTATCCATCCAATGTGGCGAACTTCAGATTCGGGTCACTAGCTGGTAATGCCATGGCTTCAAACCCGGAAGGGAACCGCGACCTGCGCCCGATGGTTACACTATCGCAACCGCCACATGATCAGGAAACGCCCCTATGCTGACCCGCGCTCTCGCCCTTTCCCTGCTGCTCGCCACCCCCGCCATGGCCGCGCAGGAGCGGGCACAGGAGCCGGAGAAGAAGGACGACACCCTTAGAAAGGCGGGCGACATCGCCACCCAGCCCGCCCGCGACATCGGCCTCGACAAGGATCAGATTCCAGCCGTGCTGACAGCCGCCGCCGAAGACCCCTATGCCGCGCCGCCCAGCCGCAGTTGCAAGGGGCTGAACCGGTCGCTGGGCGAGCTCAACGCCGTTCTGGGCGACGATTTCACCGTGGGCGAAAAGGCGAACGAAAATCGCACGGGCAAGATCGCCGAAGCCGTGGGCAAGACGGTGGTCAATTCCCTGATCCCGTTCCGCGGCCTTGTCCGCGAGATCAGCGGCGCGGCCCCCGCCGAACGCCGGTTGCAGGCGGCGGTGACGGCCGGGATCGCCCGGCGCGGCTATCTGCGCGGGATGGCCAGCGCCAAAGGATGCAAGATCGCGCCGATCATGCCGGCAGCGCCCGATGCGAAGGACAAATGATCAGGCCCGGTCTGCGTGCCGCACACCGAACAGGACCAGCCAGCCCGCAAGAGCCGCTTCGCCGATCAGCGGCAACAAGCCGACCGGACCGGGGATCAGCAGGCGAAGCTCCGGCGACAGCATCGCCGTGACCCGCAACAGCAGATGGGCAAGCCCGCCTACAGTCATCAGCGCGCCGATCAATGCCGGGACTTGCCGGGAACGGATAGCAAGAACCCCTATCAACAGGCAATAAAAGCCAAAGAAGACAAGGCTGATCGCATAAATCTGACCATGTAGCGACAGCGACAACGGGATGAGGGCGGCGCGATCCGTCATGTTGCTGCCCATCAGCACCAGCGGGGCCATATGGAAAATGCCGGCGCAGGCCAGCACCGCAATACCCGTCAGGCTGAATCCGGCGGCAGCCAGCGACAGCAATCGCCCGCCATTGCGAAACAGGCCATAGAGCAGCGCCGTCACCGCGATATAACAGCACAGCATGAAGAGGTCGGCTACCTCGCCCGCACGATACAGCGTCGGATGAGCCGCGATGGCGCGCATCGTGGCGGCGCCGTCGCCATCCACGACCAACCGCCCCCGCACGCCGACTTCGGCAAATATGCCGCCGATGATCGTGCCCAGATAGAGAAGTCCGGCCAGCCGCGCCTGAACAGCCGAAACCGGCGTCAAATCAGCCGAAGACATGAAGCGATGCCCTGGATGGCCAGCGCCACGCCGTCACGACGATCCCGATGGTCAGCGCGACCTCGATCACGCCCAGCGTCAGGTAAAATGGCGGCGCGCCTCCCGACATGGTGAGCAGCATGATCGCGGTGTAAAGACAGCCGAGCAGGATATTGAGCCAGCGATTGATCGCCGTCGGCAGCACCAGAGCCAGGAAGATCATCACCGACGGGATCGCCATCATCACGGAGACGGCAACCAATATCGTGGGTGTCGCCGGGCCCAGCGGCCCGATGATGCCCTCATTCATCGCCATGACGCGACCCGGCCGGAACATGCCGAAAAAGTCGCCATAGACATAGCAGAACATGGTCGACGCCCACAGGGCGCTCAGGCGCAGCGGCGCGGGGGCGTGAAAGGGTTCAACTCCGACAGGCTCGACTTGGGACATGGCGACGCTCCTCTGACATATCGTATTATATCACTAATACACATGGTCAGAGGGCGCAAGCCCGCCGCGCGCAGATCAGCCGCGCAGCGTTCCGCCCAGCTTTGCCGCAGCCTTCACCACCGCCGTGCTGATCGCGTCCAGCTCTTCCTGGGAGAAACTCTTTTCGCCAGGTTGCAAAGTCACTTCGATGGCCAGGCTCTTGTGGCCCTCCTCGACGCCTGCGCCGGTGAAGATGTCGAACAGCCGCGCCTCGACAATGGCCTTCTTGTCCGCACCCTTCACCGCCCGCACCAGCGCGTCCGCCTCGACCGCTTCGGGCACGATGAAGGCGAAGTCGCGCTTCACCGCCTGCAAGGCGGGCGGGGCATAGGGCGCGCGCATGAAGCCGGTCTTGCGCCTGGCCGGAATGGCGTCGAGGAAAATCTCGCCAGCGACGACCATGCCGGTCAGGCCGAATTGCTTGGCCAGGCTGGGATGCAGCACGCCATATTCGGCCAGAACCACTTTCGGCCCCAGACGCAGCGTGCCCGACTGGCCGGGATGATAGGCGGCCGATGCCTCCCCGAAATTCTGGAGATTGGCGACCGGCGCGCCCGCCGCACCGAGCAGGGCGATGACTTCAGCCTTGGCGTCGAAGGCGGTAAATCCCTGCGCCTTGCCGCTCTGCCAGCCGCGCGGCGCCTTCTCGCCCGCGAGCACGAAGCCAACCGCCGCGCGTTCCTTGTCCGCGCCATAGCGGCGGCCTAGTTCGAACAGGCGGATGGACGGCGCGCCGCGATCCATGTTGCGGCGCGTGGCCGACAACAGGCCCGGCAGCAGCGAGGGCCGCATGACTTTCAGATCCTCCGAAATCGGGTTGGCCAGCGTCCATGCGCCGCCGCCGACCGATGCGGCTTCCTTTTCGGAAATGAACGACCAGTTGATCGCTTCCGACAGGCCACGCGCGGCGGCGGTGCGGCGCACGCGGCGCTCCATCAACTGTTCGGGCGTGGCGGTCGGCCGGGCGACGCCCGGCTCGCGCGGCAGCGGCGTGGACGGCACATGGTCCAGCCCGACGATGCGCACCACTTCTTCCACCAGATCGGGCCAGCCATCGACGTCGCGCCGCCATGTCGGCACGGTGACGGTCCAGTCGCCCGCAATCGAAACGGGCATCCCGTCCTGATATTCGACCCGCGACTCATCGCCCTCGACCGTGAAGCCCAGGCTTTGCAGAATGCGCTTCTGCTCGGCGGCGGGCACGTCGACGCCGGCCAGACCCAGGCAGCGGGCAGGATCATAGCTAACCTTCTTGGGCGTCAGCGGCGGTTGCCCGGCGCGGGTCGCCTCGCTCGCCGTCCCGCCGCACAGCTTCATCACCAGATCGGCGGCGATCGACAGGCCATCGTCGAGGAAAGCGGGGTCGACGCCACGCTCGAACCGACCGCGCGCATCGCTGGTCAGCGTCAGCTTCTGCCCGGTCATGGCGATATGTTCGGGCGTGAAATAGGCGCACTCGATCAGCACCTGCGTGGTGGCATCCGTCGCCCCCGAATGTTCGCCGCCCATGATGCCGCCAATATCGTGCACAGCTTCATCATCGGCGATCACGGTCATGGTCGGATCGACGGTATAGGTCTTGCCGTTGAGCGCCAGCACCTGCTCGCCGCTGCGCCCCTTGCGCGCGACCAGCGGGCCTTTCAACATCGCCATGTCATAGACGTGCAGCGGACGGCCCAGATCGATCATGATATAGTTGGTGATGTCGACGAGCGTGCTGATCGGCTTCTGTCCGATCGCCTTCAACCGCCGCGCCATCCATTCGGGCGACTGACCGTTGGTGACGCCGGTGACGGTGCGCGCAAAGAAGGCCGGGCAGCCTTCGGGATCGTCCGTCCTTACATCCGGGCCGGGGCCGACGCCCTCGATCACCGGCACGACAATGGCGTTCAGCGTCCCCAGCCCCTTGGCCGCCAGATCGCGGGCGATGCCGCGCACGCCCATGCAATCCTGCCTGTTGGGGGTGATGGACACGTCGATCACAGGATCGTCGAGGCCCGCCCAGGCGGCATAATTCTGCCCCACCGGCGCATGGGCAGCCAGTTCGATGATGCCGTCATGCTCGTCGCCCAGTTCCAGTTCGCGGAAAGAGCACATCATGCCGTTGGACTCGACGCCGCGAATGGCCGTCTTTTTCAGCACCATGCCATTGGCGGGCACGACCGCGCCCTCCACGCCGAACACACCGACCAGCCCAGCGCGGGCATTGGGCGCGCCGCATACGACCTGCAACGGGTTACCGTCGCCATGATCGACGGTCAGCACCTGCAACTTGTCGGCCTGCGGATGGCGCTCCGCGCTCAACACCTTGGCAATCTTGAACGCGCCGAGCTTTTCGGCGGGATTTTCGACGCCCTCGACCTCCAGACCGATGTCGGTCAGGGCTTTCAGGATCATCGGCAGGTCGGCGTCGGTGGCAAGGTGCGTCTTGAGCCAGCTCAGGGTGAACTTCATGCGCCCACTCCCCCGCTCAGCGTCGGCACATCGAGCGCCGAGAAGCCATAATGGCGCAACCAGCGCAGGTCGCCGTCAAAGAAAGCGCGCAAGTCGTTCATCCCATATTTCAGCATGGCGAGGCGGTCGACGCCGGTGCCAAAGGCAAAGCCCTGCCATTCATCGGGGTCGAGACCGCACGCCTCGATCACGCGGCGGTTGACCATGCCGCTGCCCAGCACCTCCAGCCAGCCGCCGCCGGGCGCATCACCATCGCCGCCGATAACGCGCTGGCCATTGGTCAGGGTATAGCCGACATCGACCTCGACCGACGGTTCGGTGAAGGGGAAATAACTGGGGCGCAAGCGCAGAACGATGTCTTCCCGCTCGAAGAAAGCCTTGAGGAAGGTTTCCAGCGTCCATTTGAGGTGGCCGAGCGTGATGCCCTTGTCGATCACCAGGCCCTCGATCTGGTGGAACATCGGCGTGTGCGTCGCGTCGCTGTCGCTGCGATAGACGCGGCCGGGCGCGATGATGCGGATCGGCGGTTCCTGATCCTTCATCGTGCGGATCTGCACCGGCGAGGTGTGGGTCCGCAACAGCATCGCCTTGCCCGGCGGGTTTTGCGGGAAATAGAAAGTGTCGTGCATCGCCCGCGCCGGGTGGGTCTCGGGAATGTTGAGCGCGGTGAAATTATGCCAGTCGTCCTCGATTTCCGGGCCTGTGGCGACCGAGAAGCCCAGGTCCGCGAAAATTTCGGTCAACTCGTCCATCACCTGGCTGACGGGATGGACCGATCCCTGCGGGCCGATATCGGCGGGCAGGGTCATGTCGATGCGCTCGGCGGCCAGCTTCGCGGTCAGCGCCGCTTCCTCCAGCGCCGCCTTGCGCGCGGCGAGCGCGGCCGTCACGGCCTCGCGCAGGTCCTGGATCGGCGGGCCTTTCTCCAGCCGCTCCTCCGCCGACATCGGGCCAAGCGTCTTGAGCAGCCCGGTGACGACGCCATTCTTGCCGATGGCGCCGACGCGCAGCGCCTCCAGAGCGTCAGTCGTGGCGGCGGCGTCGATATCGGCCAGCAGGCCGGCCTTCAGTGCGCTGATTTCGGTCATGGTCTTTTCGCAATGCGTGAACGTGTCGCCCCGCGCCTTAGCGGGGCGGGACGAACATGAAAAGGGCGGCATGAAAAGGGCGGTTCAGCCCCGCGCGCGCGAACGGAAGGAGGACATGACCAGACGGCGGATGAGGCCCATGAGGTCGGGATAGCTCGCCCGGCCATAGGCCGACCCGGCGGGCAGCGCCGCGACCAGCCGCCGGTGCGCCTCGCCCAGCGCGTGATAGGGCATTCCGGGCAGCAAATGGTGGAGCGCATGATATCGCAGGCCAACGGGCGCCCACAGGCCGGGCAGCAGGCCGGGCGGCGGCACGTTGACGCTGTCCAGATATTGGGCGGTCAGGCTCATTTCTTCGCCCTCATTATCCCACAGATGGGCCACCAGCGTGCGGACCTGGTTGATCGCCATCGCCCCGGCGATGACGCCCAGATAAATGGCATAGGCGCGCAGCGGCGCGATACCAGCGATCACCAGCCCCAGCAGGGTGATGGCGAACAGGCTGGCCGCCACGTCCCAGCGCCGCCAGAACCGGCCATAGGCCGGGTCCGGCGCGGCGCGCACGAATTGCGGGTTGATGGCGAGCGCCGACAACCGCTCGCGCACCACACGGCGCAGGCCGGGGATGAAAAGGCTCAGCGGATTAAGGATGACGAGGCGGATGAGAAAGCCCAGCGGTGCGAGCAGCGCGGTCAGCATGAACACCGCCAGCGTCCCCGGCCCCATGTGCGACAGGGGCAGATATTCCGGGTCCGCCGCCGTGCCATAACGCTGCCGCTGGTGGTGCAGCGTATGGACCCCTTCATACATGAAGGACGGCACCATCATCGGCACGCCGATCAGCGCGTTCCACGCGGTGCGAAAACCGGGGACTGCGCCGGGTTTCATGTGCGAGATTTCGTGGATGAACAGGGTCGCGCGATACAAGGCCAGCATCGCCACGGCCGCCGCCGCCAGCGCCAGCCAGAGCGGCTTGGCAAGGATGGTCAGCGCCAGCGCGCCATAGCCCAGCGCCGCCGAACCGAAACAATCGGTCCAGTAAAGCAGCCGGTTATGCCGCCCCAACTCCTTGTTCAGCCTGGCGGCGGCACGCAACATCGCCATATCCTCGCCAGGCCCTTTTCCGGGCCTGGGCGATGGCACAGGGGCCGTCCCGCTTTGCATCGCTTCACCCAGATACATCATGCTTCCCATGTTCGTCCGCCAACCGGCCATCGCCGACCGCCACTATATGCGTTCGCTTCGTGACATCTTGATCGACATCAGGCGCGCGCGCCCAGCAGCGCCCCGCCAAAGCCGATGAACAACGCGCCGGTCAGACGGTTGAACATCTTCTGACGACTCTGCCCTTTCAGCCAGCCCGCCAATCGCAGGCCGCCGAGCGCATAGACGCCATACCAGAAGCTCTCAATGACCACGAAGCTGATCACCAATATGCTTAACTGGGGGGCAAATGCGGCACGGGTGTCGATGAATTGTGGAAATAATGCGGCGGCGAAGATGATCAGCTTGGGATTGGACAGGCCCGTCAGAAGCCCCGCGCCATAGAGCGCCCAGCCCGAACGGTGCGGCCCGTCATCGTCCATGTCCCCGGCGGACACCGGCGCGCGCCAGGCCTTGATCCCCAGCCAGATGAGATAGGCGACACCGGCATAGCGCAGCACATCGAACAGGCGCGGCGACGCCTCCAGCACCGCGCCGAGGCCAAATGCCGACGCGATCAGGCACAGCAGCACCGCGCTCATCAACCCCGCCATGGTCGCCATCGCCTTGCGCGGGCCATGATGGATGGATTGCGCCATGACATGCAGCATGTTCGGCCCCGGCGTCGCCGAAATCAGGAACACGGCGGTGACGTAGAGACACCAGAGATGCATCGACATGGCCTCAAGTCCTTTTCCTGCCCAGCGCAGCCATGCCCCGGCGCGTGCCGACGCCAAAGGGCCAGTAAACGAAAAGAGGCGCCGGAGCATCTGCCCCGGCGCCTCTTTTTCAACCCTTCCCGGTTGGGGAAGCGGATCAGGCCGCGGGCAGAGCCGCCTTCGCCTGCGCGATGATCGCGCTGAAGGCTTCGCCTTCATGCATCGCGATATCGGCCAGAACCTTCCGGTCCAGTTCGACGCCGGCCAGCTTCAGGCCGTGCATGAACTGCGAATAGGTCAGACCCTCCGCGCGGACACCGGCGTTGATGCGCTGGATCCAAAGGCCACGGAAGGACCGCTTCTTGACCTTGCGGTCGCGATAGGCGTACTGGCCCGCCTTTTCGACGGCCTGACGGGCGATACGGATCGTATTCTTGCGACGGCCATAATAGCCCTTCGCCTGATCCAGAATCCGCTTATGCTTCGCCTTGGTGGTCGTACCACGCTTGACACGCGCCATTGGTCAGACCTCCCTTACTTCAGGCCATAGGGCGCCCACAGGCGCACATGGGCAACATCGGAATCCGACAGCACGGAGGTGCCGCGATTCTGGCGGATATATTTGGCATTGTGGCTGATCAGGCGGTGACGCTTGCCAGCGACGCCGTGCTTGACCTTGCCGGAAGCGGTGAATTTGAAGCGCTTCTTCACACCGCTCTTGGTCTTGAGCTTGGGCATTTTCGTCTCCTTGTTTCAGCGCGACGATTACAGACAGCCCCGGCAGCCCTGGTTAGCCGGGCGGTCCTTCCGAATATCGCGAAGGGCGGCGCTTAGTCGCATGAGGGTATAAAAGCAAGGCGATTCGGAGCCAAAGCGGCGTCCGGGGCGTTCATGCGCCCATGGCGGATACAGAACCCATCCCTGCCCCCGTCGCCCCGGCCGCATTGCGTGCGACAAACATAGAAGCGGCCCCTTCCTGGATCGGCGCGGCGCGCGTGCGCTGGAGGCGTCTGCCGCTGCCCGCGCGCATAGTGCTGTGGATCGTCGGCATCCTCTTCGCCATCTGGCTGATCCTGTTCATCACCAAAGGGCGATTCCTCAAAACGCCCTTTGAACGGATCATGTCCGCCTCGCTGGAGCGGCCCGTGCGGGTGGGGGGCGATTTTCAGCTCTATTTCGCACCGATTACCATCAAGTTTTTGGCGCAGGACATGACCATCGCCAACCTGCCCTGGGCCAGCCGACCCGCCTTTTTTCAGGCGGGGCAGATCGACATGCGGATCGCGCCGCTCAGCCTGATGTTCGGGGATCGCTACCGGGTGCGCACGCTCGATCTGCAAAAGGCGGCAATCGACCTCGAATGGTCAAAGGACGGCAATTCCAATACATGGACGTTTGGCGCGCCCGACGCCAAGGCCGAACCGCTCACCCTTCCCTTGATCCAGCGCGCGCTGATAACAGGCACGACCATGCGCTATCGCGATCCCGCGATGCAGATAGCCACCGACATCTCCGTGGATACGGTGAAGGCGCAGGACACCCGCTTTGCCAGCGATATTCGCTTCACTGGCGCCGGCACCATGCGCGGCAAGCCCTTTTCGATGCGGGGCGGACTGTTGTCGCCCAATGAAACGGTGACCGGCGGGCGAAACCAGCTTGCCGTCGCGGCACAAGCTGGCGCGACCGAACTGGACATCACCGGCACCCTGCCGGGTGCGACGGTGATCGAGGGCGCCGACCTGAAGCTGAAGGCCAGCGGCCCCAATATCAGCCTTCTCTTCGACTATCTGGGCATCGTCACGCCCGATACCCGTGCTTATCATGTGACTTCAGCCCTGACCAAGGTCGGCGGGGAATGGCGCTTTACCCATATCAAGGGGCGCTTTGGCGACAGCGACATTGCCGGGCGGATGACCGTATCCCTGCCCGACAATCGCCCGCTGCTGAAAGCGAACCTGTCGACACAGAGGCTCGACATCCTCGATGCCGGGCCATTCATCGGTTATGATCCCGAAAGACTGGAGGCGCAGGGCGCGGCGGGCGCGATCACCACCGTCGGCGGCCAGAAACGGCTGTTGCCCGACGCGCCGCTGCGGATAGAGGCAATCCGCAATTTCGACGCCGACGTGCGCTATACGGTCAAATCGGTGCGCGCTGACAATGTGCCTGTCTCCAACATCGCACTGGCGCTGAAGCTGGACCACAGTCTGCTGACCCTGTCGCCGCTGACCTTCGACATGGCGGGCGGGCATATCAGTTCCGATATCGCCATCGACGCGCGGGTCAAACCGGTCGACACCCGCTATGACATCCGCCTGTCGCCCACGCCCATGGGCCGGTTGCTGGCCGGATGGGGCGTGGAAGAATCGGGCACCACCGGTACGATCAAGGCGCGGGTGCAAATGACCGGCATCGGCAACAGCGTCCATGATTCACTGGCCGCCGCCAATGGGCGCATTGCCGTCATCCTGCCCGCAGGCAGCATGTGGGCGCGCAACATCCAGTTGTCGGAACTGGACGTCGGCACCTTCATCTCCAAAATGTTTTCCGGCAAATTGAAGAAGCCGGTGCAGATCAATTGCGGCCTGATCGCCTTTACCGTGCGCAACGGAGTCGCGGCGGCCGACCCGATCCTGATCGACACGCAGAAGAATGTGATGCTGGGCCGGGGCAGCTTTTCCTTCCGCGACGAGAGCATCGACCTGCGTTTCCGCGCCGATGGCAAGAAGTTCAGCCTGTTTTCGGGCCAGTCGCCCGTGGGCATCGGCGGCCATTTCGCCGCGCCCAGCTATGACATCATCAGCCCCGAATTGGTCGCGCGCGGCGGCGCAGCGGTGGCGCTGGGCGCGGTGGCCAGCCCTCTGGCCAGCGTGCTCGCCTTCGTCGACATTGGCGACGCAAAGAGCGCGGCCTGCGGCCCGGTGCTGGCGGGCGCCAACGCCGCCGCGCAGCGTGCGAAGGGCGGCAAACCGCGCAACGATGTGGGGCGCGGCACCACCAGCAAGAAGGAGTAGGCGCGGTTACCGCGTAACCGTCAGCCGCACTCCACCGTGACGTGCGCCATGCGGGGCATCGCCGCCACCTTCGCACGGATGGCGGGGCCGTCAGCGCCCGGCTCCAGGCTGATGATGACGGCATGGGCATGGGGACCGATGCGCCAGATGTGGAGATCCCGCAGCCGCGCGCCCTCGCCCTCCACCGTCGCCCGCACCCGCGCCAGCAGCGCCGGTTCGGCGGTATCCAGCAATATGCCGACCGTATCCTGCATCAACCCCCAGGCCCAGCGCGCAATGACCACCGCGCCCAGCAGGCCGACCGCAGGGTCCAGCCACAACCAGCCCCAGTAACGCCCGGCCAGCAGCGCGACGATGGCCAGCACGGAGGTCAGCGCATCGGTCAGCACATGGATATAGGCGGCACGCAGATTATTGTCGGCATGGCCGTGGGCGTGCCCATGGCCGTCATCATGCCCATGGTCATGACTGTGATCATGGCCCAGCAGCACGGCGCTGACCAGATTGATGACCAGGCCGATCACCGCCACAAGAGTCGCCTCGCCAAATTCGACATTCACCGGCTGGAACAGGCGCACGCCCGATTCGATCGCGATAAAAAGCGCCGTCACCGCCAGCAACAGGGCGGAAGCAAAACCCGCCAGATCGCCGACCTTGCCCGTGCCGAAGGTGAAACGCGCGCTGCGGGCATGGCGGCGGGCATAGCCATAGGCGGCGGCGGCCACAGCCAGCGCCCCGGCATGGGTCGCCATGTGGAAACCGTCGGCCAACAGCGCCATGGAACCCGTCCACCAACCCGCCGCGATCTCCACCACCATGGTGAGAGCGGTCAGCCAGACGACCCACAAAGTCCGCCGCGCGTTCCGGTCATGCCCGGCGGTCAGGTAGATATGATCGAAAAAATGTTCCTCGCCCCCATCGGCAGCGCCAAAGGCGGCCAAATCCGGGGCGGGTATGTGATCGTGATCGTGGCGATGATGGCTGTGATCGTGGGCCATGGTCATTTCCCGTAACGACGGATGATGGCCAGCATCTCTTCCGTCGCCGCGCTGCGCTGTGCATCGGTCAGGCCTGGCCTGGCGACATGCTCGCGCATATGCTGTTCGATCAGTTCGTCCATCAGCCCGCCGACAGCCCCCCGCACCGACGCAACGAGTTGCAGCAGTTGCGAACAATCGGCCTGGCCCGAAAGTTGATTTTCCACGGCCTGGACCTGCCCGGCGATGCGGCGGACCCGGCCGAGCAGTTTTTGACGATCTTCAACAATGTGCATAGGATAGTCCCCTACCCTATGCCGCCACGCAGTTCAACCTAGCGTTTCTTCGCCAAGCGCCCCAGAAAGTCGCGCTTGCCGACCGCCACGCCCTGCGCGCGCAATATGTCGTAGGCGGTCGTGGCGTGGAACAGAAAATTGGGGAAAGAAAAGGAAAGCAGGAAATTTTCAGCCAGAAAATCGACATGCGCCTCGCCAAAGGCAAAGCGCATGTCGCCACCCTCCAGCGCATCGATTTCAGCGGGCGTCAGGGCGGCAAGCTGCGCCAGCGCCCCTTCCACCCGTTCGCGCAGGGCGGGAAAACTGTCGGGCGGGGTGCTGTCGTCGGGCCGGAATATGCCAGCCTTCACGCCATCTATCGCACCCAGCGAGTGAACGACAGTTGATTTCACCTGATAGGAAAAGGGCAGCATGTCGGGCGCCAGGCGCGCTTCGATGATGGTTTCGGGCGCTACGCCGGTCTGCGCGCAATGCGCCTCCGCCTTGTCCAGCAAATGCAGCATGGTCCCCAATATCTGCTGAAAAAGGGGGACGGTGACGGTGTAAAGCGACAGGGCCATGGGCATTTCTTCTCCGGTGCTCATCTCGATGGCGGGAGGATAATGGGGCGGTGCGCCCTTATCCAGTGGCTTTGCCCGGCCAAACCGTTAGTCAGGGGCGAATGACCAGCATGACATGCGACATCGCCATCGTCGGCGGCGGCCTCGCCGGAGGACTGATCGCCCTGGCCCTCGCGACGCGACACCCCGACGCCCGGCTCCTGCTGGTCGAGGGCGCGCCGACATTGGGCGGCAATCATGTCTGGTCCTTCTTCGACGCGGATATCGCGCCCGATCATCGCTGGCTGGTCGATCCGTTGGTCAGCGCGCGCTGGCCCGGCGGCCACGACGTGCGCTTCCCCGATCTTCGTCGCCACCTGTCCGCCCCCTATAACAGCATCGTTTCCAGCGAATATGATGGGCGCCTGCGCACCATTCTGGGCGACCGGATTCTTGCCTCCGCAACCGCCGAGAGAGTAACGGCGGGCAGCGTTATGCTGGCCGACGGCCGCATCATAGATGCAGCCGCGGTGATCGACGCGCGGGGCGCGGGCGACCTGTCGGCCCTGCGCTGCGGCTGGCAGAAATTCGTGGGACAGGTGATCGAACTCGACCGTCCCCATGGGGTCGACCATCCGGTCATCATGGATGCGACGGTCGAACAGGTGGACGGCTATCGCTTCGTCTACCTGCTGCCGATGGGCGAGCGGCGCATTTTCGTTGAGGACACCTATTACAGCGACGCGCCAACGCTGGAGGTGTCGGCCATTGAACGGCGAATCGCCGATTATGCGGCGCACGCCGGCTGGGCGGGGGCGCGGGTCATCCATGGCGAGACCGGCGTGCTGCCGGTTGTCTATGGCGGCGATTTTGATCGTTTCTGGCCCGCCGCCGATCCGGTTGCGCGGGCCGGCGCGCGAGCCGGGCTGTTCCAGCCGATGACCGGCTATTCCCTGCCCGACGCCGTCCGCTTCGCCTGTGCGCTGGCGGATCGATGGCCGATGGATGGCCCGGCGCTCGCCCGCTTTTCGCGACAATGGGCCGCCGACCACTGGCGCCGGGGCGGCTATTACCGCCTGCTGGGCAAGATGTTGTTCGGGGCCGCCAAGCCGGACATGCGCTGGCGCATCTTCGACCGATTCTATCGCCTGCCCGAACCGCTGATCGGCCGCTTTTATGCCGGGCGCTCGACGCAAGCTGACCGTTTGCGCATCTTGTGCGGCAAGCCGCCCGTCCCCATAAGAGCCGCCATGCGTGCTTTGTTGGGATATTCCGCCTGATGGCGAAGACAGCCATTGTCATCGGCGCCGGTTTCGGCGGCCTCGCCCTTGCCATCCGTCTGCAATCGGCGGGGATCGAGACCACTCTGGTCGAAGCGCGCGACCGTCCCGGCGGGCGCGCCTATGTCTGGCACCGCGACGGCTTCACCTTCGACGCCGGGCCGACCGTCGTCACCGATCCCGACTGCCTGGCCGAACTCTGGCGCCTGTCGGGGCACGACATGGCGCAGGACGTCGACCTGATGCCGGTCATGCCCTTTTACCGGCTCAACTGGCCTGACGGCACCAATTTCGACTATTCCAACGACGAAGCCGGGCTTCGGGCCGAAATCGCCCGGCTCGATCCCGCCGATGTCGCGGGCTATGAACGCTTCCTCGAATATTCGGCGGGCGTGTTCGAAGAAGGCTATCGCAAGCTCGGCGCGGTCGCCTTCCTCGACTTTGCCTCGATGATAAAGGCCGCGCCCGCGCTGGCCAAATATCAGGCATGGCGATCCGTCTACTCGATGGTCTCCTCGTTCGTGCGCAACGAAAAGCTGCGCGAGGCGCTGTCCTTCCACACGCTGCTGGTCGGCGGCAATCCGATGGCGACCAGCGCCATATACGCCCTGATCCACAAGCTCGAAAAGGATGGCGGCGTGTGGTTCGCGCGCGGAGGCACCAATGCGCTGGTGCAGGGCATGGCGACCCATTTCGAGCGGCTGGGCGGCGTGATGCGGCTGGGCGACAAGGTGGTGGAGATCGAAACCCATGGCGACCGCGCCGTTGCCGTGCGCACGGCCAGCGGATGGCGGGCGGAGGCGGACTCCATCGCCAGCAACGCCGACCTGATGCACAGCTATCGCGACCTGCTGGGCCATCATCCGCGCGGGGAAAAGCAGGGCGAAAAGCTGGCGAACAAAAACTGGTCGCCCAGCCTGTTCGTGCTTCATTTCGGCATCAAGGGCACATGGCCCGGCATTCCCCACCACATGATCCTGTTCGGTCCGCGCTATAAGGGGCTGCTGGCCGACATATTCGACCATGGCGTGCTGGCGCAGGATTTTTCGCTCTACCTCCACCATCCCACGATCAGCGACCCGTCGATGGCGCCGGAGGGGCATTCGACCTTCTACGCGCTTGCCCCGGTCCCGCACATGGGCAAGCTGCCGATCGACTGGGATCAAGTGGGGCCGCTCTATGCCGGACGCATCCTCGACGAGATCCAGCACCGGCTGATCCCCGACATCCGGTCGCGCATTGTGACGCAATTCCATTATGCCCCGCCCGATTTCGAGCGCGACCTGGCCGCGCACAAGGGCAGCGCCTTCAGCCTGGAGCCGCTGCTGACCCAAAGCGCCTGGTTCCGCGCCCATAATCGCGACGATGTCATCCCCAATCTCTATCTGGTAGGGGCCGGAACCCATCCCGGTGCCGGCATCCCCGGCGTGGTGGGCAGCGCCAAGGCGACGGCGGCGCTGATGCTGGACGATCTGGGCAGGGCGTGATGAAGAGACTGGCGGTTTACTGCGGTTCAGCGACGCCGGCGGACCTGACCTATATCGACGCGGCGCGCCATGTCGGCCGCACATTGGCGCAGCGCGGCATCGGCGTCGTCTATGGCGGCGGGCGCCTCGGCCTCATGGGCGCGGTGGCCGACGCCGCGCTGGAGGCGGGTGGCGAGGTGATCGGCGTCATCCCGCAGGCGCTGGTCGGCGCGGAAGTCGCGCACAAGGGCTGTTCGCAGCTTCACGTCGTGGAGACCATGCACCAGCGCAAGCAGATGTTCACCGACCTGTCGGACGGTTTCGTCACCCTGCCCGGCGGCGTCGGAACGATGGACGAATTGTGGGAAGCGATCAGTTGGGCGCAGCTTGGCTATCATAAAAAGCCCGTAGGCCTGCTGAATGTCGCGGGCTTTTACGACCAGTTGATCGGCTTCAACCGGCACATGACGCAGGTCGGCTTCATCCGGCCGCAACATGCCGGCATCATGCTCCACGCCGACGCCATCGAGGATCTGCTGGAGGCGATGGCCGCCTATCAGCCGCACGAGACGATCTTCGCGATGAAGGCGGCCAACCTCTGAGCTTCGACCGGCCCGCATTGGTCGCCCACGCCCGCGACAGTATCGCGCGCGGGTCGAAATCCTTCGCCATGGCGTCGAAACTGTTCGACCGGGTCACGCGCGAGCGCGCCTGGCTGCTTTATGGCTGGTGCCGCGAATGCGACGACATCATGGACGGGCAGGACCACGGCGGCGCGATGAACGCGGTCGCAGACGCGCAGGCGCGGCTGTCGACCATCCGTGTGCTGACCGATATGGCGCTGGCGGGTGAACCCAGCGGCGACCCGGCGTTCGACGGGCTGGCCGTGGTGATGCGCGAATGCGCCATCCCCCATGGCTTCGCCCATGACCTGATCGACGGCTTCGCGCTCGACGCGCGCGAATGGCGGCCCCGCACGCAGGACGATCTGATGCGCTATTGCTATCATGTCGCGGGCGCGGTCGGCTGCATGATGGCGGTGCTGATGGGCGTCGATCCGGCGGACGAGGCGACTTTGGACCGCGCCTGCGACCTCGGCCTTGCCTTTCAGCTCGCCAATATCGCCCGCGACGTGGCGGAGGATGACGCGGCCGACCGCTGTTACCTGCCCGTCCAATGGCTGGTGGAGGCGGATATTCCGCCCGGCGAGCATATGAAGCCATGGGCGCGGCCAAAGCTGGCGGTTCTGGGCCAGCGGCTGGCGATGCTGGCCGCCGCGCATGAAGACAGCGCCCGCCATGGGACCGGCGCCCTGCCCCCGCGGGCGGCCTGGGCCGTGCTGGCGGCGGCAGGCATTTACGGCGACATCGCCCGCGCCGTCTCCGCACGCGGCGCGCAGGCATGGGACAGCCGCATCGTCACGCCCAGATCCGACAAGCTGCTCTGGCTGCTGCGCGCCGGGCTTCAGGTGCCCGTCCGCGCCATCCGCTGGCCGGCCGCCACGCCAAGGCCGGATTTGTGGACAAGGCCGCGCGGGCGGGTTGAAGCATTGTCCCAGCCCCATTCATCGCCCTGAACTTGTTTCAGCGTCCATTCCACCCATCTGAACGAAGGCTTGCCGCGCATGGATGCTGAAACAAGTTCAGCATGACGATTGGAAAGCCGCCGTTCCTTGCTCGCCCCTACCGCCGCAACCACTGCGTCGCCATGAACCAGCCGCCTATGCCCATCGCCATGGCGACACAGGTGGCGACCACGCCCCAGAAGGCCCAGCGTTCATGGGCGAAGGGAATGCCCTCGACATTCATGCCGAGCAGGCCGGTAAGGAAGGTCAGCGGCAGGAAGACCAGCGCCACCACCGATATGATGAGCGCCTGCCGGTTGATCCGCTCGGCGCGCAGGTCGGTCAGTTCCTCATGCGCCAGCGCCGATCGTTCGCGCACCGCCTCCAGTTCCTCCGCCATGCGCGCGCAGCGATCGGCCGCTTCCTGAAGGTGCAGCCGGTCATCGGGGTGAACCCACGGCACATCGGCCATCGCCAGCAGGTCGAGCGCCTGCCGCTGGGGCGCGATGAAGCGGCGATAGGATATGGCGGTGGCGCGGATGCGCGAGACCCGGCGACGGGCGTGAATCGGCGCATGATCGCCAAGGTCGCTTTCGATCTCGTCCAGATCGTCGCCGAGATCCGCGACGTCGGGGTCCAGTTCGGCGGTAATATGCTGCGCCATGTCGGTGATGAGGTCGCCCGGATCGCGCAGCCGCCCCGCCATCATGTCGGCCACCACCGCGTCGAGAATGGCAAGTTCGCGATAGCCGACAGACACGACCCGCGCATGATCCGCCCATAGCCGGATCGACACCAGCGGATCGCCGCCATTCCCCTGCGCAGCGCCCAGCCCGCGCAGGTTGATGAGCGCGCCCTCCCCCATCACCAGACAGCGGGGCCGCGTCTCCTGCGCCAGCAGGGCCGAGGCGGCGGCATCCGGCACATCACAGCGTTCGACCACCGCGCGCGCATCCTCCGCGCCCGCATCGACATGGATCCACACAAAGGCCGGGCGCGTCTGCAAGGCGCGATAGGCGTCGAGATGCAGTTCATGCGCGCCTTCGTCATCATAGACGAAAATGCGGCTCATTCCGCCATCTCCAGCCAGAGCGTCAGCCCTTCCCCCGACGCGTCCGGCATGGCGTCGGCGATGATCCGCACGGCGTCGGCGCGGGCGCGGTGCAAGATGGCGGGCGGGACGGCGGGGTGATGATAAACCACGTCCGCCTCCCCCAGCAGCCGCGCGGCGCGCAGCGTCAGATCGTCGGGATCGGCTGACAAAAGGCGGATCGGCACCGTCCCCTGTGTGGCGGCGGCGCCATCCGCGCTGAGCCAGCCGGGCACAGCGTCGGCTGCGTCAGCACGCAGCGGGTCCAGCACGCCGCCCGGCGCCAGCGCCGCGTCGATGGCGCGACGCCGGTCCGCCGCGCCCGGCCAGCGCGCCTTCATCGCTCCACGCGCCTGCGCCAGCGCATCGGCCAGCGCGCCCAGTCGCGCGGGCAACATCGCCTCCAGCCTTTGCCGCAGCGCCTTGGCCAGCCCCGCCGAAGCGCCGCCGGTGCCGATGGCGATCAGCACCGGATCGCGATCGACGATGGCGGGAAGGGTGAAGTCGCAATGTTCCGGTCGGTCGGTCGCGTTGACAAGCACGCCGCGCGCGCGCAGCCTTTGCGCCGTCGCCTCATCCCCGTCCGACACGATGGCGATGGCGGCCTCCGCTTCCTCGCCCACGATCACCGCCCCCGCCCGCTCCAGCAGGCGGCGCTTGGCGTCAGCCGCCTCGCCCATGCCGGTCAGGATCACGGCCCTGCCCGTCAGTCGCAGAAAGACGGGCAGGCTGTGCATCAGCGGACGCTTTTCAGCCAGTCGGGGATGATGTCGCCCGCGATCAGCGTCTCGACCGGCGGGCGGGCGCGGACCACCGCCCATTTGTCGCCCGACACCAGCACTTCAGGGGTCAGCGCGCGGCTGTTGTAGGTTCCCGCCATGGTCGCGCCATAGGCCCCGGCGGTCATGAAGGCGACCAGATCGTCGGCCGCCACCACATCCATGTCGCGATCCATGGCGAAGGTGTCGCCCGTCTCGCACACCGGCCCGACGACATTGGCGGCGGCGCGCTGGCCCGAAGGCTTGACCGCGCGAATATCGTGCCATGCGTCGTAAAGGCTGGGCCGCATCAGATCGTTCATCGCCGCGTCGACGATGACGAAGGGGGCCTGCGCGCCCTGCTTCACGCGGATGACGCGCGACAGCAGCGCGCCGGCATTGCCGACGATCACCCGGCCCGGTTCGAACAGCAGGCGCACATTCCACCCCTGCGTCACGCGCGTCACCATCGCGCCATAATCGGCCGGGCTGGGCGGCACAGGCAAAGCGGGGTCATAGGGAACGCCCAGGCCGCCGCCCAGGTCAGCGGTGCGGATGTCGTGCCCCGCAGCGCGCAGCGCGGCGACCAGCGCGCCGACCTTCACGAACGCCGCCTCAAGCGGGGCAAGATCGGTCAACTGGCTGCCGATATGGACGGCAACGCCCTGCACGTCGAGACCCGGCAGGTTGCGCGCGGCGGCATAGCTGGCCAGCGCCCGGTCATAAGGGATGCCGAACTTGTTTTCCGACTTGCCGGTCGAAATCTTGGCATGGGTGCCCGCATCGACATCGGGGTTGATGCGATAGGCGACTGGCGCGCGCTTCCCCATCGACAGGGCGACTTCCGACAGCATTTCCGCTTCGGGCTCGCTCTCCAGATTGAACTGGAAAATGCCCAGCTCCAGCGCCAGGCGCATTTCATCGGCCGTCTTGCCCACGCCGGAAAAGACGATGCGGCTGGCCGGGATGCCCGCAGCCACCGCGCGCCGCAATTCTCCGCCGGAGACGACGTCAGCGCCCAGCCCCAGCTTCGCCAGCGTGGCGAGCACGGCGGCATTGGGATTGGCCTTGACCGCAAAGGCGATCAGCGGGTCGTCGAGCGCCGACAGGGCGTCGCTGAACACGCCGACATGGCGGGTCAGAGTCGCGGTCGAATAGACATAAACAGGCGTGCCCACGGCTTCGGCAATGGCCGCCATCGGCACCTGCTCCACCCGCATGGCGCCGTCGACATAGTCAAAATGGTCCAATGATCCGTTCCTTGAAATAGGCTCGCCGGCCGCTCAGCCTTCCGGCGGCAGGTCGAAGGGGTCGTCGCGCCGCTTTTCCGACTGACGCAGCAATTCCACATTGCGTTCGGGCCGCGCCTGGCTCGACGGGTCGGTCAGCTCAGCGGCGGTGGGCGCTGCCGCCGCCCCCACCGGCACGGCGGGCAGGCGCTGGCCCTCGACGGGTTTCAACGGCTGGCGACCGCCACAGGCCGACAGGAAAACGATCAGCGCCAGCGCGGCCATGCGATGCTTCATCATGCGTCTCCCAATGCGGCGCGCGCCTGCGCGATGCGGGCGCGCACCTGCGCGGGCGCAGTGCCGCCATGGCTCATCCGGCTGGCGACCGATGCGTCGACGGTCAGCACCGCATAGACACGCTCGTCGATGCGCGGGTCGATGCCCTTGAGCGTCTCGATCGGCAGGTCGGCCAGCGGCACGCCAGCCGCCTCCGCCGTCGCCACCGCCCGGCCGGTGATATGGTGCGCCTCGCGAAAGGGAATGTCGCCCTCGCGCACCAGCCAGTCGGCAAGGTCGGTGGCGGTGGCGAAACCGCTTTCGGCCAGCGCCCGCATACGGTCCGTGCGGAACGTCACCGTTTCGATCATTCCCGTCATCGCCGCGATGGACAGGCCGAGCATGTCATGCGCCTCGAACACCGGCGGCTTGTCGTCCTGCATATCCTTGGAATAAGCGAGCGGCAGGCCTTTCATGGTGACGCACAGCGCCGTCATGCAGCCCATGACGCGCCCGGCATGGCCGCGCACCAGTTCGGCGGCGTCCGGGTTGCGCTTCTGCGGCATGATCGAACTGCCGGTCGAATAGGCGTCGGGCAGCTTGACGAAGCCGAAGGGCTGGCTGGCCCAGATCACGAACTCTTCCGCCAGTCGCGACAGGTGCAGCGCCAGTTGCGTGCCCGCCATCAGATAATCGAGCGCGAAATCGCGGTCGGACACGCTGTCCAGGCTGTTGTCGGTTGGCCGGTCAAAGCCCAGCGCGGCAGCCGTCATGTGCCGGTCGAGCGGAAAGCCGGTGCCGGCCAGCGCGGCGGCGCCCAGCGGGCATTCGTTCATGCGGACGCGCGCATCGGCAAAGCGGCTGCGGTCGCGGCGGATCATCTCATAATAGGCCATCAGGTGATGGCCCAGCGTCACCGGCTGCGCCGACTGCAAATGGGTGAAACCGGGCATCACCGCGTCGACATGCTCTTCCGCCCGCGCCAGCAGCGCGCGTTGCAGCGCCAGCAGGCCCGCGTCCACTTCATCCATGGCGTCGCGCACCCACAGGCGGAAATCGGTCGCCACCTGATCGTTGCGGCTGCGCGCGGTATGCAGCCGCCCAGCCGTGGGGCCGATCAGTTCGGCAAGGCGCGACTCCGTGACCATGTGGATGTCTTCCAGGTCCAGATCGACCGGCACGCCGTTCGCCGCATAGTCGTCGGCAATGGCGTTGAGGCCGGTGGTGATCGCCTGCGCGTCCTCGCCATCGACGATGCCCTGCGCGGCCAGCATGGCGACATGCGCCTTCGATCCCGCTATGTCCTGTTTCCACAGGCGCTTGTCGAACGGGATGGAGGCATTTATCTCGCGCATGACCGCGGCGGGGCCAGCGGCGAAACGGCCGCCCCACATATTATTGGAGGTTGGCGTGCGATCCGAAATGAGACTGCTCCTGTCGGGTGCGATGATGATGGCTCTACTGGCCGGATGCGATAGGCAATCCGGGCCTTCGGGGCAAGCCAATGCGACGCAGGCCGCCAGCGGCGAAGCGACCGGCGGCGAGGCGACCGGCAATGCCAACGCAGCGGCCGACGGCGACGAAATCTACCGAATCGACCGCAGCAAGGCGGGCGCCCCTGCCCCCGACTTCCCGTTCAGCGGGCCGGGCGGGCAAAAGACGTTGCAGGATTTTGCCGGACGCCCGCTGCTCGTCAATCTGTGGGCGACATGGTGCGCGCCCTGCATCGCGGAAATGCCGACGCTCGACCGGGTGGCGGAAAGCCATGCAAAGGATGGCCTCGCCGTCCTCACCATTTCGCAGGACAGCCAGGGCGCGAAGCTGGTCGAACCCTTTTTCGCCAAGCATAAACTGCCTCATCTCGAAGCCTGGACCGACGCCGAAAACGAGTTCGGGTTCCATTACGCCACCGGCCTGCTGCCCACGACCGTGCTCTATGGCAGCGATGGCAAGGAGGTCGCGCGGGTGATCGGCGCGATGGACTGGGAAGGCGAGGAAGCCCAGGCCTTGATCGCCGAATTGTTGTAGGCAGCCCGCATCAACCCCATATGCCCTTTGCAGGCCGGGACACTAACATGGGTGAGCGCGGCCATGCGCCCGCAGGAGAGCAGAATATGCAGGATGATCCCGTCGTCATCGCCGGCTATGCACGCACGCCCATGGGCGGGTTTCAGGGCGTATTCGCCGACATCAAGGCCACCGACCTGGGCGCCGCCGCCGTGCGCGCGGCGGTGGAGCGCGCCAAAGCCCCAGCCGACGCGATAGAGCGCATCTATATGGGCTGCGTCCTGCCCGCCGGGCTGGGCCAGGCGCCGGCGCGTCAGGCCGCCTTGCTCGCGGGCCTGCCGATGTCGGTGGAGGCGACCACGGTCAACAAGATGTGCGGATCGGGGATGCAGGCGGCGATCATGGCGCAGGAGGCGCTGGCGTCGGGCGCGGTCGACATCGTCGTCGCCGGCGGCATGGAAAGCATGACCAACGCCCCTTATGCCCTGCCCAAGCATCGCGGCGGCGCGCGCATCGGCCATGACCGCATCATCGACACGATGATGATGGACGGGTTGGAGGACGCCTATGAACCCGGCAAGGCGATGGGCGTGTTCGCCGAGGAAGCGGTGCGCGAATATCAGTTCACGCGAGAGGATCAGGATCGCTTCGCCATCCGTTCGCTCGAACGGGCCAATGCCGCCATCGCCGGCGGCGCCTTTGCGGGCGAGATCACGCCGGTCACGGTCGCCCGGCGCGGCGGCGATGTGGTCGTCGACACCGACGAACAGCCGGGCAAGGCGAAACCGGACAATATCCCCAACCTCAAACCCGCCTTCGTCAAGGATGGCACCATCACCCCTGCCAACGCATCGTCCATCTCCGACGGCGCGGCGGCGCTGGTGATGACGCGGGCCAGCGTCGCGGCAAGGTTGGGGATGCCGGTTCTCGCCATGGTGCGCGCCAGCGCCGCCCATGCCCATGAGCCCGCGAAATTTACCACTGCACCGGTGCCCGCCATCCGCAAGGTGCTGGGAAAGGCAGGCTGGAACGCCGACGAAGTCGACCTGTTCGAAGTGAACGAGGCCTTTGCCGTGGTCGCCATGATCGCCGCGCGCGATATTGGCATCCCCGACGAGAAACTGAACGTCAATGGCGGCGCGACGGCGCTGGGCCATCCCATCGGCGCGTCGGGCGCGCGCATCATCGCCACGCTGATCGCCGCGCTCCAGAACCGGGGCCTCAAGCGCGGGATCGCGTCGCTGTGCATCGGCGGCGGCGAAGCCACGGCGATGGCGATCGAACTGGACTGACCGTGTACGCGGGGAAGGCCCCGCGCCCGATCAATCCTCCAATATGCGGCTGTGTGCCTGCGTATCGCGCATCCGGGCATAGACGATCAGGGAAATGGCGATCATGCCCGTAACATAGACATAAAAGGCCTGTTCCATCCCCCTATCCTTGAACCACAGGGCAACCAGTTCCGCCGTGCCGCCGAACAGCGTGTTGGCCAGCGCATAGGGCAAGGCGACGCCCAGCGCGCGGATATGGGCGGGGAACAGCTCCGCCTTCACCACCGCATTGATCGACGTATAGCCGGTGACGATCACCAGCCCCGCCATCACCAGCAGCCCGGCAATGACCGGATCGCGCGTGACCGCCAGTGTCGCGAATATGGGATAGGTGCACGCCACGCCCAGGACGCCGAAGCCGATCATCAACGGCTTGCGCCCGATCCGGTCGGACAACGCGCCCGCCACCGGCTGCAACAGCATGAAGACGAACAGGGTGACGGCGTTGATCTGCGACGCCGCCTCGCGGCTGAGGCCACTCGTATTCACCAGGAATTTCTGCATATAGATGGAATAGGCGTAGAAGGCGATGGTGCCCCCCGCGGTCAGCAGCATCACCGTCAGCGTTTCGCGCGGATGGCGCGTCACCAATTCCCAGAAGCCAGATTTCGGTGCGCCCTCCGCCTTCGCCGCGGCAAAGCTCTGCGTTTCGGACAGGCCCCGCCGCAACCAGAAGACGATGATAGCCAGCGCCCCGCCGATGGCGAAGGGAATACGCCAGCCCCAGGCGTCGAGCGCCGCTTCGCTGAGCAGGGATTGCAGCACCAGCAGCACGCAGATGGCGACAAGCTGTCCGGCGATCAGCGTGACATATTGAAAGCTGGAGAAGAAACCGCGTCGGCTTTTCCCGGCCATTTCGGATAGATAGGTCGCACTCGCCCCATATTCGCCGCCGATGGAGAGCCCCTGCATCAACCGCGCGACCACCAGCAGGGCGGGCGCGGCGACGCCGATCAGCTCATAACCCGGCGTCACCGCGATCAGCAGCGATCCCGCGCACATCAGCGACACGGACAAAGTCAACCCGCTCTTGCGCCCATGCCGGTCGGCATAGACGCCCATCAGCCATGCGCCGATCGGCCGCATCAGGAAACCGACGGCGAACACGCCGGCCGCGCCCAGCAATTGCGCCGTGCGATCCCCGCTGGGGAAGAAATGGGGCGCGAAATAGAGGGTGAAGGCCGCATAGGCATACCAGTCATACCATTCCACCAGATTGCCGGTGGAACCGCCGATAATGGCTTTCAGGCGCGCGCGTTGATCGGGGGCGCTGGTCATGGCGTCAGGATCATCTCACCATTTTCCACCCGCCAGCTTGAAAGCCGCGACAACAGGTTCATGCCAATCACATTGACCCCGCCGAACGAGGCGGAAACGGCGACCGGCAGGTCGCTGGCGCTGATCGGCCCCAATGTCAGCATGGCGATGCTGGACCGCTGCGCCGTGATCGTGCCGTTGGCGGTGTTCATCATCATCGGTGGAGCCAGACGATCGATGTTGAGGCCGGCCGCCATCGCCGTTTCTTCCGACAGGGCGGTGACGGTCGCGCCGCTGTCGATCAGGAAACGGGCGGTCGTGCCGTTGATCTGCGCCTCCACCCAATAATGGCCGTCCGCGCCCGGCGCGATCCGCAGCGACTGGCCGCTGACCTTCTGGTCGGGCTTGCCCGCCACTTCATTGCGCACGCGATTGGCGACAAAGCCCAGTTCGTTGCGGAAGCTGAACAGGATGAGCACGCCTGCGAAGATGGCGACCCAGGCCAGCACCATGCCCATCGCGCCGCGCCACGGCACCCGCCGCGCCAGCAGGGCGGACCCGACCAGCACCAGCAGCACGAGCAGATAAACGCCCCGCATCATCTGGTCGGTGGTCATGTCCATCAGTCGGTTCGCGTCCCTTGCGCCAGGTCGATCACCATGCCGTCATAACCGGGCTCGACGCCCGGCGGCAATGTCGCCCGTAATGTCGCATAGTCCATGCTCTGGTCCATATGGGTCAATATGGCGCGGCCGGGGCGGCAACGCGCGATGGCGTCCAGCGTCAGCGACAAATGCGGATGGGTGGGATGCGGCCGTTCGCGCAGGGCATCGACCACCCATATATCGACGCCGGCGAACAGGGCGTCCATGGCGGGCGTCGCTTCATGGAAATCGGTCGCGTAACCGATAGACCTATCCCCATGGCTGAAGCGGAAGCCGGTCGAGAAAATTTCGCCATGGGGCATGTCGGTGCAAGCGATCGAGATGTCGCCGATGGTCAGCCGGTCGGGCAGGTCCATGCCATGGATGGTCGGGTGATAGCCGTTGCTGCCCTCAAACGCATAGGCGAAGCGGCGACGCAGCAGCGCCATGGTCTGCCGCTTTGCATAGCCGGGCACGGGGCTGCGGCGGTGATGATAGATTTGCCGCACATCGTCCAGGCCATGGCTGTGATCGGCATGGTCATGCGTCCACAGGATCGCGTCGATGTCGATGATGTCGGCGGCCAGCAACTGGGCGCGCATGTCGGGCGAGGTATCGACCAATATGCGCGTGGTCGGGCTTTCGACGATGATCGACACGCGCGTCCGCCGGTTCTTTGGTTCGGCGGGGTCGCAATCGCCCCAGTCATTGCCGATGCGCGGCACGCCCGACGATGTGCCGCAGCCCAGCAGGGTCAGCTTCAGGCTCATGCCGCCTTGGCGAACAGGGTGCGGAAATTGGCCGATGTCGCCGCCGCCAGCGTCTCGACGCTTTCGCCGCGCAACTCCGCCAGGAACTTCGCCGTGTCCGCGACGAAGGCCGGTTCACAGCTTTTACCCCGGTGCGGCACCGGCGCGAGAAAAGGCGAATCCGTCTCGATCAGCAGGTGGTCGAGCGGCAGGCGCGCGGCCGTTGCCTGCAAATCCTTCGCGCTGCGAAAGGTCACGATCCCCGAAATGCTGATGTAGAAGCCCAGCTCCATCGCCGCATCGGCAAAGGCGCCGCTGGCGGTGAAGCAATGGATGACGCCGCCATAGGCGCCCTTGCCCATCTCGTCCCGCATGATCGCCAGCGTGTCCGCCTCCGCATCGCGGGTGTGGACGACCAGCGGCAGGCCGGTGTCGCGCGATGCCGCGATATGGCTGCGAAAACTGGCCTGCTGCCGCGCGCGATCGCTATGATCGTAATAATAGTCGAGGCCGGTTTCGCCGATGCCCACGACGCGCGGATGGGCGGCGCGCGCGACCAGCTTGGCGGTGTCGATATGGGGGTGCTCGTCCGCCTCGTGTGGGTGAATGCCGACCGTCGCCCACACATCGGGCTCGCGCACGGCGGTATCAAGGACATCATCCCATTCGCTTTCGCGGGTGGCGATGTTCAGCATCGTTTCCACCCCGCGCGCGCGGGCGCGGGCGAGAACATCGGCCTGATGCTCGATCAACCCCTTGTAATTCAAGTGACAATGGCTGTCGATCAGCATCGCTTCACGCCTCGTCCGACGGCAGTTCAAGCCGGGGAAACAGCGGCTTGGGCGCGGCCAGCACAAAATCGCTTTCGGCGAGGTCCGAATACCAGTGGTCGCCAATCGCGTCATAGGTCCGCTTGTCGGCGGGCACGCCCATATGGTCGAGCAAGGCGGTGGCGCTGGCCGGGATGACCGGCAGGATGGCGACCGCCAGTTGCGCGATGGCGATATAGAGCGTCGCCAGCACCGTTTCCATCCGCTGCGGGTCGGTCTTGCGCAGCGCCCAGGGCGCCTGCGCGTCGATATAGGCGTTGCAGGCGAAGGCCGCGCGCAGCCAGGCGTCGATGGCGACCGAAGGCGCGAGGTCGTTGAAAGCGGCGGGCATGTCCGTGCGGACGGCCCGGTCGATCAGCCTGAACAATTTCGCATCGGCTGCATCATGGCCGGTGATGGCGGGCAGCCGCCCTTCCAGATTCTTGGCGATGAAGCTCAGGGTGCGCTGGGCGAGATTGCCGAAGGCGTTGCCGAGGTCACTGTTCGACCGCGCGACGATCGCCTCCGCGCTATAGCTGCCGTCATTGCCGAAGGTGACTTCCGACAGCAGGAAATAGCGCAACTGATCGACGCCGAAACGCTCGGCCAGTTCCATCGGATCGGCGACATTGCCCAGCGATTTCGACATCTTCTCGCCCCGGTTGAGCAGGAAGCCATGGCCGAACACCTGTTGGGGCAGCGGCAGCTTCGCACTTATCAGGAAGGCGGGCCAGTAAACGGTGTGGAACCGCACGATATCCTTGCCGATGATATGGATGATCTCGCCGCCGTCCGCCCAATAGCGCGCCATGCGCTCGGCATCGTCGGGATAGCCGCAGCCGGTGATGTAATTGGTCAGCGCGTCGACCCACACATACATGACATGGCCGTCCGCGCCCGGCACCTTCACCCCCCAGTCGAAACTGGTGCGCGATACGCTAAGGTCCGACAGGCCGCCTTCGACAAAGCGCAAAATCTCGTTGCGGCGGCTTTCCGGGCGGATGAAGTCGGGCTGGCTTTCATAGAGGGCGAGCAGCCGGTCCTGATAGGCGGACAGGCGAAAGAACCAGCTTTCCTCGACGGTCCATTCCACCGGCGTGCCCTGGGGCGAGAGCTTCGCGCCCCCTTCCCCCTCGACGATTTCCTTTTCGTCGTAAAAGGCTTCGTCGCGGACCGAATACCAGCCTTCATAGCGGCCCAGATACAGGTCGCCGTTCTTCTCCATCGCCTGCCAGATCGCCTGGCTGGCGCGATGATGGTCGGCCTCGCTGGTGCGGATGAACCGGTCGTAACTGATGTTGAGCCGGTCATCCATATCCTGGAAATAGCCGGACATCTCGTCGGCCAGTTCGCGCGGTTCGATGCCGCGCGCCCGCGCCGTCTGGGCCATTTTCAGCCCATGTTCGTCAGTGCCGGTCTGAAAGAAGACATCGCGGCCCATCATCCGCTGGAACCGGGCGATGGCGTCGGTGGCGATCACCTCATAGGCATGGCCGATATGCGGGCGGCCATTGGGATAGGATATGGCGGTGGTGATGGTATAGGGCTTGGACATGGGGCCTTCCCTAAAAGCTGCGCGAAAAAGAAGGAACGGCTTTTTGCCCGAAAAGCCCCGCTGACGAAAAAATATCGGCCTTTATCGCCCGCCGCCGCGCGCGGGGGCCAGTGCGGCGACATGGCCCGCCAGTTCGAACACCACCGACTGCGGCTCCAGCGTCAATATGACCGCCCCGGCCGCCAGCTTGCGCGCTTCGTCCCAATGGTCGAGCGCACGGCCCAGCGACGCCCCTCGCCGTGTCCGCGCCGCGCGCGCAAGGAAGGCTGGCGCGCGCTCCAGAAAGGCCTGATACCGGGCGCGGGCGGGTTTTGTCCCCAATTGCTTTGCCAGCGCGAGCCGCTCGCTATTGTCCGGGTCGCCATGGGCCGCGATCCGTTCCAGCGCGGATTCCAGCCCGGCGATGTCCAGCCCGGCATAGGCCATGGCCCGCCCCGGCGATCCCTCCGCCGCGCGCAGCAGCGCGTCGAGCTCCGTCCCCTGGATGTCGGGCTGCTGCGCGCCCAGCACGGCGCGCATCGCCGCATCATCCAACGCATCGAACCGCAACAGGCGGCACCGCGAGCGGATGGTCGGCAAGAGCCGCGCCGGGGCGTGCGACACCAGCAGGAAAACCATGTCGGTCGGCGGCTCCTCCAATGTCTTGAGCAGTGCGTTGGCGGCGGGCGCTTCCATGTCGTCGGCGCTGTCGATCACCACCACCCGCCGGGTCGACAGCGACGGCGCGGTGGAAATCAGGCGCGACAGCCCGCGTATCTGGTCAACGCTGATATTGCGCGCCTGATCGCCATTATCCTTGGTCAGGCAGATGAGGTCCGCATAATCGGGATGTGCGCCCGCCGCGATCAGCCGGGCGATGGGGTGATCGTCCGCCACCGACAGGCCGTCGTCGCCGGGCGGCGGCCCGGCCGCCTCCGCCAGCAGGCGCAGCGCCATGGCTCTGGCGAACATGCCCTTCCCCACGCCCAGCGGCCCGGCCAGGATCCAGCCATGATGCAGCCGCCCGGCCCGCGCCTGCTCCAGCATGGCGCGCGCCTGCCGCTCATGGCCGATGGGAAAGGTCATGGCAGCAGGTCCGCGATGGCGTCCATCAGCCGCGCGGTGACATCCTCCGCCGCGCCCGATGCGTCGATCAGGCGGACGCGAGCGGGTTCCGCCGCCGCGTGACCGGCAAAGGCGCGGGCGACGGCGTTGTGAAACGCCCGGTCGCGCCCGCCGATACGGTCCCCCGCCCCGCCGTCGCGGGCATGGGCGCGCGCCTGCGCCTCCGCTTCGGGCAGGGTGAGCACCAATGTCCGGTCGGGCAGCAGCCCTTCGCTGCCAAAGCGGTGCAGCGCCAGGATGTCGCCATCATTCAGCCCGCCCGCCCCGCTTTGATAGGCGCGGCTCGAATCAAGGAAACGGTCGGACAGTACCCATGCTCCCCGCAAAAGCGCAGGCCGGATCGTCTTTTCGACATGGTCGGCGCGCGCCGCCGCGAACAGCAGGGCTTCGGCCCGCACGCTCCAGCGGTCGGCCTCGCCGGTCAGCAGCAACTGGCGGATCGCCTCCGCCCCGGCGCTGCCGCCCGGTTCGCGGGTTTCGACCACCGCGATCCCGCGCGCCCGCAACGCCGCCGCCAGCGCGCGGATCTGGGTGGACTTGCCCGCCCCCTCGCCCCCTTCCAGAGAGAGGAAACGCCCGGTCACACGAAGAAGGACTTGAGGCCGTTCCACAGGCGGCCGAACAGGCCCGCTTCCGCCACATCCTCACCGGCGACCAGCGGCAGCACCTGCGGCGCGGTGTCGGGGGTGGAGATGATGAGCTGGGCGATCTGCTGCCCCTTGGCGATGGGCGCCTTGATCGGGCCGGTATAGGCGACCTTGACGGTGATGTTGGCCGATGCCGTGCGCGGCAGGGTGACGGCCATGTTCTGCGGCGCGACCAGCGGCACGCTCGACGCGCTGCCCAGTTGCACCTCGGCGGTTTCGACCACCGCGCCCTTCTTGAACAGGGGCTGCGACTTCCAAGCCTTGAACCCCCAGTCCATGAAGCGCACCGATTCGGCAATGCGGCCGTTGAAGCTGGTGAGACCAGCGACCACCATCACCAGACGGCGGCCGTCCTGTTCGGCCGAACCGGTGAAGCCATAGCCCGCTTCTTCCGTGTGACCGGTCTTCAACCCGTCGGCCCCCGCGATCTTGCCCAAAATGGGATTGCGGTTCGCCTGGGTGATGTCCGACCCGCCCATCGTCTTGCCCCAGGTGAAGGAGGTCGTGGCGTAAAATTTCTTGTAGAGGTCGGGCGTCTCGTTGACGGTCGCTTCAGCAAGGCGAGCGAGGTCGCGCGCCGTCACATAGGTCACGCCTTCATCGGGCCAGCCATTGCTGTTGCCGAAATGGCTGTTGTCCAGTTTCAGCCGCTTGGCTTCCTCGTTCATCAGGCCCGCGAACGCCTGTTCCGTGCCCGCAATCCCTTCGGCCAGAACGACGCAGGCGTCATTGCCCGACAGGGTGACGATGCCGTGCAGCAGATTTTCGACCGAAACCTGCTCGCCAGCCGACAGGAACATGGTCGATCCCGCCTGCGGCCCGTGCCATTTCGCCCAGGTTTCGGGGCGAACCGTGAATTTCGTATCGAGCTTCAACTGCCCCTGCTGGATCAGGCGGAAGGCGACATGCGCGGTCATCATCTTCGCCATGGAGGCGGGCGGCATCGGCGTGTCGCCGCCCTTGTCATACAGGATCGCGCCCGACGACAAATCCTTCATGAACGCGATCGGCGCTTCGCTGGTATAGGGCGGCGCGCCCGCCGACACGGGCTGCACCAGCAATCCGGCAAGAAGGACGGCGGCGAAGGTTTTTTTCATGGAAGGATGAACCCTGATAGTGATGATGGCGGCGCGTCGCGCCCGTCTATGACCCGTCATTAGCCATGATCCGCGCGTCGGCATAGCCCCTCGATGCGGCCCGGTCGACGCCCGCGCGCGCGGCGGACAGGTCGGCATAGGGGCCAAGCCGCACCCGCCACACGCCATCGCCCTTCACCACATTCCCGCCGACATGACCGGCCAGGTCGCGCGCGCGGTCGGCAGAGGAAAAGGCGGCGACCTGCACAACATAGCCCGCCCGGCCGGGCACATATACAGGATCGTGCGTCGACGCCTCGCCGCCTTGCCAGCCGCCACCCATGCGCCGCCGCAGCGCGTCGAGCGCGCCATGGCTGGCCGGCGCGCGCTCGCTCGCGGGCAGATGGGCGCGCAACCGCGCCCGGTCGCTTTCGGGCGGCTCCACCCGGCGCACCCGCACCGCGCTGCTCCCCCGCCCCATGACGCCCAGCAGCCGCGCCGCCCCCGCCGACAGGTCGATGATCCGATCGCCGGAGAAAGGTCCGCGATCATTGATCCGCACCAAAATCGTCCGCCCCGTATCCAGCGCCGTCACCTCGACATAGCTGGGCAGCGGCAATGTGCGATGAGCCGCCGTAATGCCTTCAGGCAGAAACGGCTCGCCTCTTGCCGTCATGCTGCCGCGCAGTTCATGCCCATACCAGCTCGCCAGCCCCACCGCGTCATAATCATGGTCGTCAGCCGGGGTATAGGTGACGCCGCGCACCCGATAGGGCGGGCCGATCTTGACCGGCAGGTCGGACACGGCGCGCGCCGCAGGCCTGTCCCCGCCGGGCCGCCGCCCGCCGTCCGATCCCCCGCATGACGCCAGCAGCGCGGCCGCCGCCGCCGCGCCGACCAGCCTATTGCCGCACCGCATCGGCCAGCAATCCCACCGACAGCGCATAGAAATTGGAGCAGTTATAATCGAGGATCGCGCGATAATTGCCGGTCAGAAGGTAAGCGGTCTTGCCCGGCCCGTCCGGTTCCAGCAGCGTCGCCATGATGGTGTCGGCGGGCCACATGCCCGACTGCGGCACGATGCCCAGCCGCCGCCATTCCGCCATGGTCAGCCAGCGGCTGTGGCGGTTGAAAACGCGCGGGCAGCGGGCGGGGGTGGTTTTCGCCTTCACCGCGTCGCGGTCCAGCCCGGCGGGAACCGACACGGCGAGGCCCCATGGCTCGCCGCGCCGCCATCCGGCATCGACGAAATAATTGGCGATGGAGGCCAGCGCATCGGCCTGGCTGGTCCAGATGTCGGCTCGCCCGTCGCCATCGCCATCGCGCGCCAGCCGCAGATAGACGGACGGCAGGAATTGCGGATAACCCGTCGCCCCCGCCCAGCTTCCCACCAACCGGCTGCGCGGCACGCCGCTGTCCAGCATCTTGATCGTGGCCAGCAATTCCGGTTCGAACAGCGTCCGCCGCCGCCCTTCCCACGCCAGCGTCGCCAGACTGCGGATCAGGTCGAAATCACCGGTATAGGAACCATAATTGGTTTCATGCCCGAAAATGGCGACCATGATTTCCTTTGGCACGCCCGTCTCCGCCTCGATCCGCGCCAGCCGCGCGCGATTGGCGGCATAGGCGGCCCGGCCCCCGCTGATCCGCGCCGCGTCGACATGCTGGCGGCGATAGGGCTCGAAAGCGGGAATCGGCGAATAGGCGCCGCCGCCGGGCTGATTCTGGTCGAGTTGGATGACGCGGGGATTGGGCGTCAGCGTGGGATAAAGCGCGTCGAGCGTCGAATCGCTGATCCCCATCGCCCGCGCCCTGGGCCGCAGGCTCTCCAGATAGGCGCGGAAGCCCTCATCGACGGGCGCCTGCGCCTGTGAAACCGGCGCGGGCGCGACCGAAAAGGCGGCGGTCAGCAGCAGCCCGGCCAGCAAGATGGATCGCAACGAACGAAATGCCATACGCCCTTTGTGACACAGAGGGCGGGCGCGACAAAAGCCCCTTATCGCACCTGTCCCCCGCCCGACCCGATTTTAGGACTTGGCAGCGCGCGCGCGGGCGTTAGGGAGGGCTGACCAGCGGCGCCGCGATGGAAGGGTGGCAGAGTGGTCGATTGCAGCGGTCTTGAAAACCGCCGATGCGCAAGTATCCGTGGGTTCGAATCCCACCCCTTCCGCCATTACTTCAGCGGCAGCACGTTGGTTCCAACGCCTGATGCCCAAAGCCGCGCAGTAAATGCCGCAGGATCTTTGCTCGGAGGATCATCTAGGTCGTCCCTAATCTCCCACACAAGTCGCGACCAAAGGTCGTCGTGTTTGCCTTGCGACTTTTTCTCATTCGAGAAAGCCACTTCATCACAATAATCATGCAGCGCCTTGATAACGCCAGCCGAACCAATGAGATGTAGGTTGTTTACGGCATTAGCAAATCTGATCTGGGTATCGGGCGGAGGCGTCTTTCCCACGATGCCGCTTACTGCGGCGAAAAACTCCTCATAATAGGATAGTTTCTTTGCCCGCCAGATCGCTTCCCTCTCCTTCTGCTTGGTGACATAGATCGCGCCAGCGGAGGCTACGATTGCGGCGAGCGCAGAAATGAGAGTGGCGAGCATAACGGATCGTATCGCCTGATTGGGCCCTGGAACAGCATATTACGCGCGGATGCGTAGAATGCTCGGCGGCGTCAGACGAGAGAGCACACTATTGGTCCGCCCCCGGCCCCGATCATGCCAAGGGAAGGCAGCGATAGCTCTCATTCCCGGCGCGACGGGCGATGGAGCCGCGTCAGCGCGACCGGCCTATTCCCATTCGATCGTGCCGGGCGGCTTGGACGTGTAGTCGTAGACCACGCGGTTGATGCCCTTCACCTCGTTGATGATGCGGGTGGCGACGCGGCTCAGGAAAGCGGCGTCGAAGGGGTAGATGTCGGCGGTCATGCCGTCGGTGGAGGTCACGGCGCGCAGCGCGCAGACGCTGTCATAGGTGCGATAATCGCCCATTACGCCCACGGTCCGCACCGGCAACAGCACGGCGAAGGCCTGCCAGATCGCGTCATACAGCCCTGCCGACCGGATTTCCTCCAGATAGACCGCGTCGGCCTTGCGCAATATGTCGCAGCGCTCCTTGGTCACTTCGCCGGGGATGCGGATGGCGAGGCCAGGGCCGGGGAAGGGATGGCGACCCACGAAGATTTCGGGCAGGCCCAGTTCCCGGCCCAGCACGCGCACTTCGTCCTTGAACAGCTCGCGCAAGGGTTCGACCAGCTTCATGTTCATGCGTTCGGGCAGGCCGCCGACATTATGGTGCGACTTGATCGTCACGCTGGGGCCGCCGGTGAAGCTGACGCTCTCAATCACGTCGGGATAGAGCGTGCCCTGCGCCAGGAAATCGGCGCCGCCGATCTTCGCGGCTTCTTCCTCGAACAGGGCGATGAATTCGCCGCCGATGAACTTGCGCTTCTTTTCCGGGTCGGTGAGGCCGGCGAGACCGCCGAGGAAACGCTCCTCCGCATTCACATGCACCAGTTTGATGCCATAATGTTCGCGGAACAGGCTGACGACCTGTTCGGCCTCGCCCAGCCGCATCAGGCCATGATCGACGAACACGCACGTCAACTGGTCGCCGATCGCTTCGTGGATGAGGACCGCGGCCACCGCGCTGTCGACGCCGCCCGACAGGCCGCAGATGACCCTGCCCTCGCCCACCTGCTCGCGAATTTCGGCGATCTTCACCTGTCGGAACTCGGCCATCGTCCAGTCGCCGGGGCAACCGCAGACATGGCGCACGAAATTGGCGATCAGCTTGCCGCCATCGGGCGTATGGGCCACCTCCGGGTGGAATTGCGTGCCATAGAATTTGCGGTCTTCGTCAGCGATGACGGCAAAGGGGGCGCCGTCCGACACGGCGACGATCCTGAAGCCCGGCGCGAATTTGGTGACCTTGTCGCCATGGCTCATCCACACCTGATGCCGCTCGCCCACGCCCCACAGCCCGTCGAACAACGCGCAGGGTTCGGTGACGGTCAGGAAAGCGCGGCCAAATTCGCCGCCTTCACCCGTTTCATGGCCGGGGCGGACTTCGCCGCCCAGTTGGTGGCTCATCACCTGCTGGCCGTAGCAGATGCCCAGGATCGGCACGCCTGCATCGAACAGCATCTGGGGGGCGCGCGGGCTGCCCTCTTCCGGCACGCCTGCGGGTGAGCCGGAAAGGATGACGCCCTTGGGCTTCATGCGCTGAAAGGCGGCTTCGGCCTGGGTGAAGGGGGCGATTTCCGAATAGACGCCGGCTTCGCGGACACGGCGGGCGATGAGCTGCGTCACCTGGCTGCCGAAATCCACGATAAGGATGGAATCCTGAAGGGGCAGCGTCATCGAATCGCCTTTGCTGGAGCGGGGAAAAGGGGGTGAAGGGCGGTTAATCGCCCCGGCCCCGAATGTCCAGCAAGGCGGCCCCGCGCCAGCACGGATGCGTCAGGCCGGGCCGAGATAGACCCATTTGACCCCCAAACCGATAAGGCGCGTATCCTTATTGTGGCTGTTCCGTTCTGACAGACGTTGCGCAAAAGGAACATCCAGACGCAGAACCGGGCGTTCTGCCGTTTGTGCAAGCGGAGGAATTTCCGCCACCAAACGCCAGCCGCCGCCGTCGCGCAGATATTCCAGATCAAGTTTTTCGGGGCCCAGCCATGCTTGCACTTCATGCATGCGGTGATTATCGATACTGTTGAGAATGCGCACGGCCAAGCGATATGCCGTGCCTTCAACCATCCGGCAATCCATGGTCAATTCCGCCCGGTCGGTTGTCCAGCGCATGCCGCCCCAGGTCAGCACGTGTTGACGCATATTCCAGCCGGAATGGCGGGTCTGCTCACTGAAATCGGCGAAATAATGATTGGCGACCGGCGGAAGCCGCTCGGCCGGCGCATATTTCCCCAACCGTTGCGACGCATGGACATATATGATCCGGTCGATCCGTGTCATCATGGCCAAGCGGGCGGCGGTTTCAGGCCGCAGACGCTCCTTGTATCGGCCTACGTTGTCGCGCGGGGTCGCGATGGGAATATTCCATCCGAAACGATTACAAAGGCGCTCGACCGATTCATCCATCTGCTCAACGATGCCGACGAAATCCATACGATCAAGATTCGCCAATGCGCACGACAGGATGTTGTTATCTTCAGCCTTACTATCAATCATCTCCTTCAGCGCATCGAAGGAAATCGGCCGGGCGGGCTCTCTCAAAAACTTCAGGTCGGGCACGTCCTGCTGCGCCAGCCACCGACTTTGATAGTTGGAGAGGTAATAGGCGTGATCCGTTTGCATGAAATCATCGAAAGACACCTCGGGCCGCACTGCCCCCAATTTGACGGCATAGTGAAAGGCGCTGACCGCCAGTTTGAGCGGATCGCGCAGGAAGGTGATGATCCGCGTCGGCTTTCCCAGAAAATCGGCCATCGCCAGCGGGATATGGCCGCCGATAAAGGCCAGTTTCGCACTGTCCGGATGAGGGCGCCGCACTTCCGCCCAATATTGCTGCGCCTGCCAGGCCGCCAGCGTATCGGCGAGGCTGATATTATCCTCGATCAGTCGATGAACAGATGTGCCTGCCGTCTTGGGAATGTGAAAGAAGAAAACCGATCCCACTGCGTTGGTCACATCGATATCGCCTTGCTGTTTCAGGGAAGCGCTGCTGATCTTCCTTGGCAGAACAAGACTATGGCGTCCACCGGTCAACGGCCATTGTCGGCGCAATCGAACGGACTAGCGCGCGACCACATCCCGGCTCAGATAGACTTGCGCGACGCGACCGTCCCTGACGGTGCAGGTGAAGCGACGTAGCGCGCCGCTGGCCGCATTCCATGACGCCCTGCTCTCGACTTTGCCGTCGATATTGAAACCGCCGTCAATCGGCTGGGGCTCGTCCATGGACCGGACCTCGGCATAGCCGCCATTGGCCGACGCCTCGTCCCGCGCGGCCAGGGCGCAGGCGTTGGCGGCCTCCTCCAGGGCGTCGCCGGCAGTCGGCGCCGCGCCATCGTCGTGCGGCAGGGCGTCCACGCCGTCCGGACGGTCGTCTGACGGCGGGGGCTGCCCGTCGAGCGCATCGTCATGTGCAGCCCGACGGTCCTTCGACGCTGACGACGCCACAATGGCGACCGCCCCCAGCAGCGCCGCAATGCCGATCGCATCGCCCAGACCGAAATCATCATGCCGATGGTGGTGACGATCATAATGGCGCGGACGCGCCTGCGCGGGGGTGATGCTGCCCGCCAGCATCGCTGCGACCATGATGCCGCCCGTCATCTGTGCCATCTTTCCAGCCATCGTTCATGTCCTGTCCCGTCGCGATAGACCGTTACCTAAACGCGACCGGCTGTCACGATGCTGAACGATACGCTCCGTTTAGGGCGTGGACTCCCCGATCTTCAACCCGGTGAACCGCGCGACAAAGGCATAGCTGTCGGCAAATTCCTCGATCAGCTTGTCGGTGGGCTTGCCCGATCCATGGCCTGCGCGCGTTTCGATACGAATGAGGTGCGGTTTCGACCCGAGATCGGCAGCCTGCAACGCGGCGGCATATTTGAAGCTGTGGCCCGGAACGACACGGTCGTCAGTGTCCGCCGTCGTCACCATGATCGCGGGATAATCGCGGCCCGACGCAATATTATGATAGGGCGAATAAGACAGCAGGCGGTGGAAATCCTCTTCCTTGCCCGGCGATCCATAATCGTCGGTCCAGTAGCGCCCGGCGGTGAACCGGTCGAAGCGCAGCATGTCCATCACCCCTACGCCCGGCAGCGCGGCGGCGAACAGGTCGGGCCGCTGGTTGACCACCGCGCCGACCAGAAGCCCGCCATTGGAACGCCCCTCCACCGCCAGCCCGTCGGCGGTGGTGTAACCATTGGCCTTCAGATATTCGCCCGCAGCGATGAAATCGTCGAACACATTCTGCTTGTTGGCGAGCCGCCCGGCATCATGCCAGGCCTTCCCATATTCGCCGCCGCCGCGCAAATTGGCGATGGCATAGACGCCGCCCTGTTCCAGCCAGGCGAGCCGGGTTGGCGAAAAGCTGGGCGTGACCGAGATGTTGAAGCCGCCATAGCCGTAAAGGATGGTCGGCGCCGCCCGCTTCGCGTCGGCCAGCGCCTTCTTGCGCACCACGAACATGGGGATTTTCGTTCCGTCCTTCGACGGATAGAAAAGCTGTTCGGTCACGAAATCATCGGGGTTGAAGGCCAGCTTGGGCTGCGCGAACAGGCTTGTCTCCCCTGTCGCCGTGTCGAAGCGATAGATGGTCGAGGGCGTCGTGAAGCTTGAAAAATTGAAGAAGGTTTCAGGATCGCCGCTCTTGCCGCCAAAGCCCGCCGCCGATCCGACGCCGGGCAGCGGCACGTCGCCAACTTTGCGGCCATCCAGTTCGACCAGTTCAGCCAGGGTCGCCGCATCGGACATATAGGCCAGGATCAGCCGCTGCCCGACCATCGACCCGCCCGCCAGCGTATCGACCCGTTCCTGCACGACCTGTTTCGGGCGAGCGCGGGGATGCAGGGCGTCCAGCGTGACGACGCGCAGGCGCGGCGCGCCCCTGTCCGTAATGAAATAGAGCGTCGCCCCCTGATTGCCGATCATCCGCCAGTCATTTTTCAGCCCCTTGACCAGGGTTCGCGGCTTGATCGGGCCGCCATCCAGCCGGGCGACGTGCAGTTCATAACGGGCATCGGTGCCCTGCGACGATGTGATGAGCAGCCACTGGCCGTCGTCGCCCACCTCCGCGCTGTGGCCGAGCTTCGGCCGGTCGGGCGTGGCATAGATCAACCGATCTTCGGACTGGGGGGTGCCGAGGCGGTGATAATAGACCTGCTGGTTCTCGTTCAGGCTCTGAAACGCCTGTCCCTCCGCCGGGGCGGCAAAGCGGGAATAGAAAAAGCCCTCGCCCTTCCCGTCCCAGGCCAGTTCGGAAAATTTGACCCACTCGATCCGCTCGTCCAGCAACTTGCCGCTGTCCACATCCAATATATGGAGCGTGCGCCAGTCGGTGCCGCCGTCCTGCACGGCATAAAGCAGATATTTGCCGGTCGGCGCAGGCTTCCATTCGGCCAGCGCCGTCGCGCCATCCTTTGCCCAGCCGTTCGGATCGACCAGCATCTTCTGCTCGCCCGTCAGGCCTTCGCGCATGAACAGCGGGCTCTGGTTTTGCAAACCACTGTTATAGCTGTAAAAATAGCGGCTGCCCGCCTTGCGCGGCAGGCCGTATCGGCCATAATCATATAACGCCTGCATCCGCTTCTTGAGCGCATCGCGGCCCGGCACCGTCGCCAGATAAGCCCGTGTCACCTCATTTTGGGCGCTGACCCAATCATGCACGGCCTGATCGGCGCGCACGTCATTTTCCAGCCAGCGATAGGGGTCGGCAACCTTTACGCCGAATTGGTCCTCCACCACATCGCCGCGCTGCGTCTGTGGATAGCGGATCGCCTGCTGCGCACTGTGCTGCGCGACGGCGGCATCGGGATTGGCCAGCGCGGGCGCGGAGGAAAGCGCCGCCAGCAAGGGCAGCGCCAGATAATGATGGGGGGACATCGGCATCCTCGTCAAAACAGATCAGGCCGCAGCCTAGGGGGCTGCGGCCTGATTGTGAACCTCTGACCTTTGCTGCTCCATCAATTCAGACGGAGCGGAAAAGGGTCAGGCGTTTTCCAGCTCATCCTCATCGGCGCCCATGACCGGGCCAGAATCCTGACCCTTGGCGCTCACGTCGCGATCGACCAGTTCAATGATGGCGATCGGCGCGGCGTCAGAGGCGCGGAAGCCGGCCTTGATAACGCGGGTATAGCCGCCGTCGCGATTCTTGTAGCGTTCCGCCAGCACGTCGAACAGCTTGGCCAACTGCGCGTCGTCCTGAAGGCGCGACTGCGCCAGACGGCGATTCGACAGGCCGCCACGCTTGGCGAGCGTGATCAGCTTTTCGACATAGGGGCGCAGTTCGCGCGCCTTGGCGATCCCGGTGGTGATCTGCTCGTGCTTGATGAGGGCAGCCGCCAGATTGCGGAGCAGGGCGGTGCGATGACCGGCGCTGCGCTGCAGCTTGCGATGACCAACCTTATGACGCATGTCTTCTTCCTTCGTTCGTTAGGGGGCCGTGTGAGGTACCCCGGACCAGGCGACCGTTGGAGGTCGTCGCCCATTCACCTATTGCGTCATCCCAGCGAAGGCTGGGATCTCGTGCGCCAAGGTCGCCCTTGGCGGCCTGAGACCCCAGCTTTCGCTGGGGTGACGGTGTTGGATCAGCCCAGCAGCTCCTGTTCGAGCTTCTTGGCCATTTCCTCGATATTTTCCGGCGGCCAGCCGGGAATGTCCATGCCCAGGCGCAAGCCCATGGACGACAGCACTTCCTTGATTTCGTTCAGCGACTTGCGGCCGAAATTGGGGGTGCGCAACATCTCCGCTTCGGTCTTCTGAACCAGATCGCCGATATAGATGATATTGTCGTTCTTGAGGCAGTTGGCGCTGCGGACCGACAGTTCCAGTTCGTCCACCTTCTTGAGCAGATAGCGGTTGATCTGGTTGGTGTCGCTTTCGCCTTCGCTCGCCGAAGACACCGAACCGACGCCGGCGGCCGGGGCGGCGCTGGGCAGCGCATCTTCGAAGTGGACGAACAGCTGGAGCTGGTCCTGCAGGATGCGCGCGGCATAGGCGACCGCGTCTTCCGGCGTCACTGTGCCGTCGGTTTCGACGGTCAGCGACAGCTTGTCATAGTCCAGTTCCTGGCCGACGCGGGTGTTGTCGACCTTGTAGGCGACCTGACGAACGGGCGAATAGAGCGCATCGACCGGGATCAGACCGATCGGCGCATCGGCCGGACGGTTGGCGACGGCGGGGACATAGCCCTTGCCGACATCGGCGGTCAGTTCCATGTTCAGGCTCGCGCCCTGATCCAGGTGACAGATCACCAGATCGGGGTTCATCACCTGAATGTCGCCGGAAACGGCGATATCGCCCGCCTTCACCACGGCCGGACCGGTGGCGGACAATTGCAGGCGCTTGGGGCCATCGCCTTCCATCTTGAGCGCGACCTGCTTGATGTTGAGGACGATGTCGGTGACGTCCTCACGCACGCCGGCGAGCGACGAGAATTCGTGCAGGACGTTCTCGATCTTGATCGAAGTGACCGCCGCGCCCTGGAGCGAGGAAAGAAGAACCCGGCGCAGCGCGTTGCCGAGCGTCAGGCCAAAGCCGCGCTCCAGCGGTTCGGCGACGAACACCGCCTTGCGCTTGCCGTCACCCGAAGCCTTGATTTCGAGGGCGTTGGGCTTCTTCAATTCCTGCCAGTTCTTCATGTTGACAGTCATGTAATTCCCCTGGGGATGTGGCCGAACCGCTTTTCCTGAACCCAACAGGACGTTCCGGCCGATGCAAATGGGTGAACGGGCGACGCGTCCGCCGCCCGCCTGAAAACGCCAGCCGCTGGTTTAGACGCGGCGACGCTTGGAAGGACGCACGCCGTTGTGCGGGATCGGCGTCACGTCACGGATCGAGGTGATGTGGAAGCCCACGGCCTGCAGAGCGCGCAGCGCCGATTCACGACCCGACCCGGGGCCCTTCACTTCGACTTCCAGAGTGCGGACGCCATGTTCGGCGGCCTTGCGGCCGGCGTCTTCGGCGCACACCTGGGCGGCGTACGGGGTCGACTTGCGGCTGCCCTTGAAGCCCATCATGCCGGCCGAGGACCAGCTGATCGCGTTGCCCTGGGCATCGGTGATGGTGATCATGGTGTTGTTGAAGCTGGCGTTGACGTGCGCCACGCCGGCCGAGATGTTCTTGCGTTCGCGGCGCTTGATGCGCTGGGGTTCGCGTGCCATTTTTTGCTCTTCCTACAGAAACTTGTGATGCTGGAGGCGTCTCGCATGGGGAGAGCTGCCTCCGGCGGAGAAAAAGTACAAATCCGTCCCCCGGACGGATTTTTACTTTTTCTTACCAGCGATCGGCTTCGCCTTGCCCTTGCGGGTGCGCGCATTGGTGTGCGTGCGCTGACCGCGAACCGGCAGGCCCTTGCGATGACGCAGACCGCGATAGCAGGCCAGGTCCATCAGGCGCTTGATGTTCATCGCGGTGTTGCGGCGCAGGTCGCCTTCGACGGTGAGGTCGGCGTCGATCGTTTCGCGGATCTGCAGCACTTCGGCGTCGGACAGGTCCTGAACGCGGCGGCCGTGGTCGATGCCCAGCTTGTCGGCGATGTCGACGGCGGTCTTGCGGCCGATGCCGTGAATGTAGGTGAGCGCGATGATCACGCGCTTGTTGGTCGGGATGTTAACACCCGCAATACGTGCCATGGTAATCTTGTCTCCTGCTCCACGGGGCGGTTGGCGCCGCCCCATCTCAAAGCGTCCGGCCGCGCCAGACAGGCAACGGCGATTCACAACCCCCGGGACGCAAAAAAGACGGTCAGTGCCAGAGCACTGCCGCTTGTCAGCGTATCGGGATGCGCGCGCTTTACCGATTCGTCCCATGGCTGTCAACCAATCCGCCCATCCACGCCTGAAACGGCCTGCCCCGCCCCGCGCGTTTCCCATCCATTTCCGGTTGAGCGACACAGGCCGCTCGGGCAAGGAGGGGGGATGCCATCATATCCGCACTGTCTCGCCCCTTCGCGCCTGCTCGCTTCCGGCCTGGCGCTGACGGCCCTCGTTCCGCTCGGATCATGCACCGGCGAACAGCGCCCCGCTCCGGCTGCGGCGCCCGCACCGCCCCCAAGCCCCGCTCCGGCACCCTCCGCAGCGCCGCCGCCCGGGCCGCCCCCGGCAGCGAATTGGCAGGACCGCGCTCTGACCGTCGGAACATGGACCTACCGTGCTGACGCCTCCGGATCGTCGGCGCATTTTGGCCCCGTCGGCGGCGCTCCCCTTTTGCGCATTCGCTGCGACAAGGCGGGCGGGCGAATCCAGTTCGCACGGAATGGCGTCGCGACCGGCCCGATGATCGTGCGAACCAGCTTCGCGGTCGCCCAATGGCCCACCGCCGCCAGCACCGGCACGACGCCGGAAACGATCGCCACGCGCGCGTCGATGGACGCCACGCTGGACCAGATCGCCTATAGTCGCGGGCGCTTTTCGGTGGAGTTGCCCGGCCTTGCGCCATTGACGGTGCCGCCATGGGCGGAAGTGGGGCGGGTGATCGAGGATTGCCGGAATTAAGGGCTGCGACACGGCCCATGTCGGGACGCAGCATTATGATTCGAAAAAAGATTATTACAAGCCTTGATCGTCGCCCGATGATGGCGGACACATCATGCGTGGCCGGCGCAGGGCACGCCGAAAACCGGTCGCAAAGAGCTTCAACTTAGCGAAAGGAGGTGATCCGATGTCTCATGGTTCAGCAATGGGGTCGGTCAAGTCCATTCGGGAAGCGCGCTGCTGAGCGACGCTGAAACAAGCGTCGATTTCCCCTAATTCCAAAAGTGACAGGCCTCCGATGCGCTGATGCGCAACGGAGCGGTCGCCGGGGCGAAAGAGCGCGATCCACGTTTCCCATGGGCGGCACTTCCGGCCGCTGACCATGCACATGATGGGCCGTCGGGCGCCGACCCGGCGGCCCCTCTCATTGGCATGGTCGATGAAGAAACCCTTGAAAGGCGCTGATCAACGAAGCCCTTGCGCTTCAATCCAGCACGTTGGGCAGGGATTCGAACCCCTTGCGCAGCGCCGCCGACCAGCTTTGCGAGATCATCGCGAACTGTTCATTATCGGCTTCTATGCGGGTGCGGATGCCAAAGGCGCAACTGTCGCGCTCGATGACGGTCAGGTCCAGCGGCATTCCCACTGAAAGGTTCGAACGCAGGGTGGAATCCATCGACACCAGCACCGCCTTCACCGCATCCTCCAGGGAGGTTTCGGGGCGGATGATCCGGTCGAGGATCGGCTTGCCATATTTATGCTCGCCAATCTGGAAGAAGGGCGTGTCGGCCGTCGCCTCGATGAAATTGCCGGCCGAATAGACCAGGTAGAGGCGGGGCTTGCCGCCCTTGCGCTGGCCCGAAATCAGGATCGAGGCGTCGGCGGCGGCGCCCTGCATCTCGATGGTGTTGCGATAGCGATTCTGCATCGCGCACATCGCCTCCCCCACAATCTGGGCGACGCGGTGCATGGTCGGGCAATTGAGGATGGTTTCGATTTCCGGGTCGTGCGCCGAATCCTTGATGGCGCGCGACAGCACTGTCTTCACCCCCTGGGTGATCGACAGGTTGCCCGAACACATCAGCGTGATCGCGCGTTCCCCCGGCACTTCATAGGTGAAGCTCTTCCTGAAACGGGCGATATTATCCATCCCCGCATTGGTGCGAGTATCGGACAGCATGACCAGACCCTGGTCAACGCGGACTGCCACGCAATAGGTCATTACCCCCCGGCTCCCTGATTCACCCGGCCTTATTCAGATTTCCGGCCGATGACGACATATTCTGTTGTTGCTGACGTTGCAGCTGTCGTTCCTCGACCCCGTCCTCCGCCTGCGCGATCCGGACGTCCGCGTCAATCCAGATGTTGCCCGCCAGTGTCACCGAACCACGAACCGGCGCGGCCTGATCGGCGTCGAGACCGGATGCTACGCGCAGATAATGGTCGGTCACGCACACCCGATTGGAGGGGTCGAAGCCGACCCAGCCCAGCCCCGGAACCAGCGCCTCCGCCCAGCCATGCGTTTCGTGCAGAACATCGCCTTCCTGCGCCAGCAGATAGCCCGAAACATAGCGCGCCGGAATGCCCATGACCCGCGCGCCCGCAATGAATATCTGCGCCTGATCCTGGCACACACCCGCGCCCACCGCGAACGCCTCGGCAGCCGTCGTGTTCGCGCCCGTCACGCCCGCGCGATAGGTCACGCTGTCGCTGATCGCCGCCGACAGGGCATGGAGCCGGGCCAGCGCGCCGATGTCCGGATCTATGGCCAGCGCCATCTGCTCGATCGCCGGCGACGCGGCGGTCAATGGGGTCGAACGCAGGAAATAGCGCGGGTCGACGCGCGTCGCCGGCCATCCCAGCACGCCATGTGTCTCGCGTGTTTCGACCAGCCCTTCCGCGACGATCACCGCCTCGTCCTGACGGTCATGGCGAATCCAGATCGCCTCCATCTCGCCATGGGCGTTGCGGGTGAAGTCCGTCACCGGCTGGTCGTTGATGCTCACCCGCCAGTCGATGACCGTCTGCGCCGCGCTGTCCACCGGCATCAGCTTCAGGCGCATCGCCACGCGCCCGGCCGTCGCTTCATAACGATAGACGGTCTGGTGGCGGACCAGCAGTTTCATGCCCCCTGCCCTCCCTATCCGAAATGATAGGCCTGGGCGATTTCCGCACCCAGTCGATTGGACGCGGCAAGCCCGCTCTGCACCGTTTCGTGCAAGCCGATGCGGAAAATCTCGCCGCTGTCGAGCGCGCCCAGTTCAGTGACCATCGCCTCGATCGTGTCATTGCACTCCGCGCGCGCATTGTGCCAGCCGGCCAGCCGGTTCAGGCGAAAGGCGAGCTGGTCGTAACAATAGGCGACGCTGCGCGGGAACAGGCGGTTGAGCATCAGGAAATCGGTGATCTGCCAGGGCGTATAGGTGCCGCCATAGACATGGTGATAGGCGCGGCTGCCTGACAAGGCGTGAAGCACCGACGTCCATTGATAATGGTCGCGGCTGCCGCCAATCACTTCGGTTTCAGGCAGCAGCACATAATATTTGATGTCGAGCAGACGCAGCGTCATCTGCGCCCGCTCCAGCGCGCTGCCCACGCGCAGGAAATCATGGCCCGCATTGCGCAACTGGCCCGAATCGGCCGCCCCGCGAAAGGTCATCACCCGCGTCTTCACCCAGTCGATCAGGCTGGGCAGTTGCTGGCGCGCTTCGGAGAGGTCATAGCTGTCGAGCTTGCGCCAGCCGTCATTCAGCGCCTCCCACATGTCCTGCGTCAACATGGTGCGCGCCGACTTGGCGTTGGCCCGCGCCTTGAGCAAACAGGATCGGATCGAGGACGGATTGTCGAGATCCAGCATCAGGAAGGATACGACATCGCTTTCGGTGACGGTCGTGCCTTCGGGGAAATGGCAATCGGCGCCGGTCGCGCGCACGACCGATCGCCATTCGTCGCGATGGTGCGCGCCCGGCAGGATGGCCATGCGCTGTCCCATGGTCAGCAGGCGCGCGGTCGATTCGGCGCGCTCCATATAACGCGCCAACCAGAACATGTTTTCGGCGGTGCGGCTCAGCATGGGAACACTTTCCGATTATTGCGGCTGTTGCGGACCGGCGGCGTGCGCCTGGATGAAAGGACAGGCAGCACCATCGTCAATCCTGCAGCACCCAGGTATCCTTCACCCCGCCGCCCTGGCTGGAGTTGACGACCAGCGATCCTTCGGTCAGCGCGACGCGCGTCAGCCCGCCGGGCACGAGCCTGATCTGCTTGCCGACCAGGCAATAGGGGCGGAAATCGGCATGACGCCCGACGACGCTGGCGGGCCCGAGCGTCGGCACGGTCGACAGGTCGAGCGTGGGCTGGGCAATGAATTCGGACGGGTTCGCCTTGATCCGCTCGGCATAGGCGGCAACCTCGTCCTTGCTGGACTTGGGGCCGATCAGCATCCCGTATCCGCCCGATCCATGCACTTCCTTGGCCACCAGTTCGTGCAGATGCTCCAGCACATAGGCGAGTTCATCGGGGCGCGAACATTGCCAGGTCTGGATATTGTCGAGGATCGGCTCCTCGCCCAGATAGAACCGGATCATTTCGGGCACATAGATATAGACCGCCTTGTCGTCGGCGATGCCCGACCCCGGCGCCGACGCCAGCGTCACGCCGCCATTGCGATAGACGTTGAAGATGCCCGGAATGCCCAGCAGGCTGTCGGGCTTGAAGACCAGCGGGTCGATATATTCGTCGTCGATCCGGCGATAGATGACATCCACGGCCTTTGGCCCCAGCGTGGTCTTCATCCACACCCGCCCTTCGTCGACGAACAGGTCGGCCGGCTCCACCAGTTCCACGCCCATCAGATCGGCGAGGAAGCTATGCTCATAATAGGCGCTGTTGAGCGAACCGGGCGTCAGCACCACAACCACCGGTTCGCCCTTGCAGGCGGGGGGGGCCACTTCCTGAAGGCTCTTGAGCAGTTCGGCGGGATAGTCGTCCACCGGCGCCACCAGACCATCGCTGAACAGGTCCGGGAACATGCGGGTCATGATCTCGCGATTTTCCAGCATGTAGGAAACGCCCGACGGCGTGCGGCAATTATCCTCCAGCACCTCGAAACGGGCCGGGCCGGTGCGCACGATGTCGATGCCGACAATATGGCTGTAAACCTTGCCCGGCGGGCTGAAGTCAGCCATCTCGGCCAGATAGGCGCTGTTTCTGTAAATGATGTCGGCGGGCATGACGCCGGCCTTCACAATCTCGCCGCGGTGATAGACATCGTGGAGAAAGGCGTTCAAGGCCCGCGCCCGCTGGCGAATGCCCTTGTCCAATATGCGCCATTCGTGCGCAGTAAAAATGCGCGGCAGCAGATCAAAGGGGATCAGCCTTTCCGGATCGCCGCCCTCGCCATAGACGGCAAAGGTGATGCCGATCCGCCGGAAAATGGCTTCTGCTTCATCGAGACGACGGTTCAGGCCCGCGATCCCGGTTCGCTCGACCCAATTCTGCACCTCCGCATAGCAGGCGCGGACGGAACCGTCGGGTTCGAACATTTCATGGAAGGGCAATGTGTGGTTCCTCCCTTCGGCCGGACGGCCGCTTGTGCATTGCAACATTAGTGCAACCGCCCGAAATTATTGCAAGCCCTAAAATTGCAGGGATTTTTGCGTATTGCTCCAACAGGAGAATGGGAAGCCTCCAATCGCGGAGCCAGCAAGGGATCAGGCGGTGAAAGTCGGGCTGTGAAGGCAGGATGAAAACAACCGCACCTCCCCTGTTGACCCATCGCCCGACCCTGCGTATAGCGCGCCCTCACCCGAAGGGGCGGAGTAGCTCAGCTGGTTAGAGCAGCGGAATCATAATCCGCGTGTCGGGGGTTCAAGTCCCTCCTCCGCTACCAACCCGGATTGTCCACCAGTGACCCACTGAGGCCACTGGCAGACATTTTTCGAGGAAAATCAAATATTTTTCGCGTCCCGTTGCGTACGCCGGCGTCCCGGTGCGACCGGCTGCGGCCACCCACGGCGATTTGGATTGGGGGTATTTTGGGGGTATTTTTCGGCTGTCCCCAAAACAGGCGATACCCCCAGATGGCTTTGAAAGAACTTGAGGTCAAATACGCCACCAAGCGGCAGCGCCCCTACAAGCTGTCCGATGGAGAAGGCCTGCACCTGCTCGTCCAGCCGAACGGATCGAAGCTCTGGCGCCTGAAATACCGCTTCGACGGCAAGGAAAAACTGCTGAGCTTCGGCAAATATCCGACCGTCACGCTGGCGATCGCCCGCGAGAAGCGGACCGAAGCCAAGCGGCTGCTCGATCAGGGTGAGGACCCCGCCGAGGCCAGGAAGCGGGCGAAGAAGCAGAGGGCCGCGCTCAAGCTGTTCGAAGAGATTGCGCGGGCCTGGCACGCCAATCGTATTGAAGGGCTGGACTCGGCCCATGCCCTGCGCGTCATCAACCGGATGGAGCGCGACGTCTTTCCGGTCATCGGGAAGCGTCCGATCACGGAAATCGACCCGCCCGAGATTCTCGAGATGATCCGCGCGGTCGAAGCGCGCGGCGCCCTCGATATCGCCCGTCGCCTCAAGCAGAACGTCAGCCAGATCTATCGCTTCGCGATCGCGAGCGGCTGGGCGACCATCGATCCGACGCTCGGCCTCAACGATGCGCTCAAGCCCAAGCCGCCCGTCAGGCACATGGCGCGCGTGCCGCTCGCGGAGTTTCCGAAGCTGGTGCGAGCGATCTTCGCCTATGACGGCGAGGACACGCCGCGCCGCCGCGAGATCACCCGTGACGCGCTGCTGTTCACCTTGCTCACATGGGTCCGAACCAGCGAAACCCGCTTCGCGGCCAGGGACGAGTTCGAGGATCTCTATGGACCGAACCCGCTATGGCGTCTGTCGCCGGAGCGCATGAAGATGGAACGTGAGCATCTTGTTCCGCTGTCCCGCCAGGCCGCAATGATCGTTCAGCGCCGCTTGCAGGCGACGAACGATGCGTTCCTCTTTCCCGGAGCCAAGCCTGGAAAGTCTATTTCCGAGAACACCATGATCTATGCCTGTTATCGGATGGGGTATCTCCATCGGCAGACGGTACATGGGTTTAGGGGGCTCGGCTCGACCTGGGCGAACGAAGCCGAACGCTACAAGCCGGATTGGATCGAGATGGCGCTCGCTCACGAGGACGAGGATGAGGTGCGCGGCGCTTACAACAGTGCGCTCTATCTCACACCGCGAAGGCGGATGCTCCAAGACTGGGCCGACGTGATCGACGCGGCAACCGCAGTGTCGAATGTCGAGAAGAATCCTATCGAGTTCTCACAATTCATGCGCTGTTCCGCTCCCATCCAGCACCTGCCACCAAGCGACCAGAGACAGCCGTATTGGCAACGCCCCCTTCGGGCGGCTTCGCGATGAGCCTCAAAAGTCAGAACCGCCGATTTAGAGGCGCGGTTTTCTGCCATAGTTGTTAGAAATATCAGCTACTTAGATGCATCCGCGAATAGTAGAATGAACTCCAAGAAACCGTATCTCACTACATCTCATCATAGCTGATTCCCCTTGCAACTCGACAAGGGAAACCGCCGGGACCGCCAATTACGCCGATACATCGTCTGGAAGGGCTCGATTGGGGCGAGCAGAACGCGCGCATCCGTCCCGATGGACGCGCTCAGCGTGACTAATTCAATGAAATATATGGGGTTATTTGCGTCGCCACGAAGCGTCAGCGGTGCAGGCTCATCAGTCCTTAATCAATGAGTGGGAGGAATAGTTCGCCAACAAATTGAATTGGACGATGAGCCCCAAGGCGCGGCAAATGGCGCCAAATCAAAAAATGCCGTGGGGAGGACAGTCATGGTCACAGCCTTTAGGACAAATTTGCTTTGTGCCACCGCGCTATCGATCGCGTGTGCGCTTGCAGTGCCGGCACATGCCCAGGACGCTGCATCGCAGGGCGAAAAGCCCGAGGCGCAGGAAGGTGGCCTTGAGACAATCGTCGTCACGGCGCAGAAGCGCGAACAGAATTTGCAGGATGTTCCAGCCGCCGTTTCCGCCATAGGCGGCGAGACGCTGCGCACGCGCGGCATCACGGAGACCTCAGACTTGATGGGCGCGATCCCCAGCCTGCAAGTCACCACTCCCTATGGTCGCACCCAACCGAATTTCTCGCTGCGCGGGATTTCAGTGGCGAACGAATTTTCCGCCTCCACTGCGTCGCCGGTTGGCGTCTATGTCGATGAAGTCTATCAGAGCTTCCGGGCGAGCCATGGCCTGCAACTCTATGACATCGACCGGGTCGAGGTACTGCGCGGACCGCAAGGAACACTCTACGGTCGCAACACCACGGGTGGCGCGATCAGCTTCTTCACGCGCAAGCCGGATCTGGGAGAGGCCAATGGCTATCTGACCGCCGGCTATGCCAATTACGACACTTTCACGGTGCAGGGCGCCGCTGAAGCGACGCTGGTTCCCGACATCTTGGGCGTCCGCGTCGCCGGTACTTTTGCAAAAGGGGATGGTTGGCAGCGCAATGTACTGCCTGGGAATGAGCGCGACCTAGGGACCACCGATACGATCGGCGGTCGCATCTCGATCCGCTTCCGGCCCGATCCCGATCTCGACATCAATTTGAAGCTCTATGCCGCGAAGGACGATCCATGGGGCACCGCGCCCTATGCAGGTGGTCAACTCGCGGGCGGGCAGGATGCGCTCGGCTATTCGCGTTACGATCCGCAACCTTTCCTAGGCGGGCGGTTGCTGCGTGACAATGAGGTCGCAGTTGATCGGGTAGGTAAGAACATCAGCAAGTCGAAAGGGATAGCCCTCAACATCAAATGGGATGTCAGCGACCAATTCTCCGTCACCTCGATTACCGGCTACGACACCGGCGACTATATCAACAATCCTGATGATTGCGATGGCGGCCCAGCCGATCTCTGCTCGATCGGCCTCACGTCGACGAGCAAGAATTTCAACCAGGACCTGCGTTTCAGCTATTCGAACGACCGCCTCGATATCATTGCCGGCCTTTATTATGGCAGGGACAAGGTCAAGACGGTCAACTACCCGGACTTTTTCGGGGCGCTGAGGCCGCTGCTGCTTGGCGCCGGTCTTCCGGGCAGCTACAATAACGCCGCAATCGGAACGCCCGACGCGATCCGCTATATCCCAGCCTTTGCCGCCAATCCGGCGTTGGGGCCTGGCGATGCCGGATTCTGCGACGCGATCGAGATCAATCCCAACGGCTTCCTTGATGCACGCTCGCTGATTGCACTCCAGACCGACATCGCGATCAATAATACGGGCAATGGCGGCATGGGGGGTAGCTTTTCGGCGGGCTGCGCCGGGGCAGGCGCGCCTCCGTTCACCCCGATCCTCGGCGAACAGCGTTTTGACGTGTCGCGCCCCTCGAAGGCGATCTACGGCGACGTAACCTGGAAAGCGACCGAGCGGCTGACCGTGGCGGTGGGTGCACGCTACACCCAGGATAAGGTCAATTACCTTAACGGCAGCACTTTCCTCTATGCGCTCGACGGTACGACGCCGGTTGTCAACCTGATCCCCTACAGCAATCCATACAACCCCAATCTCGCGCCGCTTGAGCAGCGCGAAAAGGCAAACAGGCTAACCGGCCGTATCAATGTCAGCTATGAGTTCGCCGATGATATCATGGGCTATCTCCAGTACAGTCGCGGTTACCGCAGCGGCAGCTTCAACGGGCTTGCCTATCAGGGCGTCAATCAAGTCTATTATATCCAGCCTGAAAAGGTGAATGCATATGAGGCGGGGCTCAAAACCCGGCTGTTCGATCGCCGCGTCCAACTTAACCTCGCGGGCTTCTACTACGAGTATTCGAATCACCAAGTAACGCAGGTGGTCGCCGCTACAACCTTCACGCGCAGCGCCAATGGTCGCCTGTTCGGTGGCGAGGCCGAACTCGCCTGGCAGGTGGCCGATACGTTGCGTTTCGATGCTTCGCTGGGCTATCTCAACAGCAAGTACAAAGGCAATGTGATCGATCCGGCAAACCCGGCCAGCCCGACATTGAACGTCAACGGCAATCCCTTCCCGAACGCGCCGGAGGTTACGTTCCAGGCCGGATTCGACTGGGATATGATCGATGACGGCACCAACAAGCTGACCTTGCGCGGTGATGCGTCCTACATGGGCAAGTACTATTTTGATCCGTTCAAGAATTATGGGCAGACACCGTGCGATACACCCCCAGCGGGATCGAACATAACGCTCGCGGGTAAGGCGATTACATGCGCAAATCCGGGCTACTGGCTCGCCAATGCGCGATTAACCTATGCGCACGACAATATGTCGGTTAGCTTGTGGGCGAAGAATCTGTTCGACAAATATTACTACACCTACGGCCTCAACATGGACGTGTTCGGCTACGATTATCTGAACCGCGGCATGCCGCGCACTTATGGCGTCGAAGCGACAGTCAAGTTCTGATCGCTGCTGCGACGGGGGCGGCGGGCATCCTCTCCCGCCCGCTGCCCCCGATTTTTTCGACCTGACTTTCAGACCGAGGAGCATCCATAATGCGTTCCACCGGCAACGGTCCCTCATTCATCGGCACGGCGTACAGAATCGAGCGCGCTGTGATCACTGAGATCGGCGCAGCTGAAAGCACCGCCCAGGCGAGCAGCGCCGAGCGGCCAGCGCGCCTCCGGACGATTTAACGTGGATGCGTCTCGGAACAGAACTGAGCTGGAACGAATTTTCGCGACCCAACGCGAAGGGACGCGTGAGCAGGTTTCGCGCAGCTACGAAGAACGCATGGACCTGCTCGGGCGCCTTGGCCGGATATTTGAGCAGCACAGAGACGAATTGGTCGATGCCGTTGCCGCCGATTTCGGCATTCGATCCCGCTACGAGACTATCCTGCTCGACCTGATGCTTGGCATATCGGAAATTAAATTTGCGCGCCGCAATCTGAAGACGTGGCTGAGGCCGCGGCGGGTGAAGACTGACATCTTCGGCCTTCCCGGTTCATCGCGCCTGGTCCCCCAGCCCCTAGGTGTGGTGGGCGTTCTCGGCACGTGGAACTATCCGCTCGGCACCATATTCGTTGGCGCGGCCGGTGCATTGGCGGCCGGCAACCGCGTGATCGCAAAGCCGAGCGAAGTTTCCGCCAACGCCGCCGAAGCCAGCGAGCGGCTTGTGCGCCGGTATTTCGCCGAAGAGGAATTCGCGATTGTCCAGGGCGGGCCCGACATGGCACAGGCGATGACGGCCCTACCTTTCGACCATATTCTCTTCACCGGTTCACCCGCGGTTGGCCGCAAAGTCTATGAAGCGGCGGCTGCCAACCTTACACCTGTTACTCTGGAACTTGGCGGCAAATGCCCTGCCATCGTGGGCAAGGGTGCATCGCTTGCACAAGTCTGTGAAAGCTTAGTGTTCGGCAAGCTGCTCAACGCCGGCCAGACCTGCATCGCCGCTGACTATGCCTTCGTCCATGTCGATCAGATGGAAAGCTTCGTCGCCGCACTCCGCGCTCAGGTTGCCAAATGCTACCCCAACGCGGCAAGCAACCCCGATTTCACCAGTATCATCAATGACCGACAGTTCGCGCGGCTCCAAGGTTTGCTCGATGATGCCGAAGCCAAGGGCGCGACGGTGCTCAACCTCTCGGACAACGGCGATGGAACGCTTCCTGAACGGCATCGGATCGTGCCGTTGGCGGTTCTCGACGTTACCGATGACATGGCGATGATGCAGGAGGAGATTTTCGGACCGATCCTGCCGATCATGCCATATCGCTCCGAAGACGAGCTCATTCGCTACGTAAACCGGCATGAGCGCCCGCTGGCGCTCTATTATTTTGGCGACGAAAGTGAGGAACGGCGCAAGATCATTTCCGAAACGCACGCTGGCGGCGTGACTCTCAACGGCACGGTCATGCACGTCTTCCAGCGCCGGCTGCCTTTCGGTGGCATCGGACAGAGCGGCATCGGTGCCTATACCGGCGTCGCCAGTTTCGAGCGCTTCACTCATTACAAGCCGGTGTTCTCTCAGCCGAAACTCAGCCTGCTTGGTCAACTTCTGCCACCCTATTCGAGCAAGACCGAAGGACTACTCAACATCTTCGAAAAGATCCTCTGACGTGGCTGCGGCGGTTGATGCTGGCATGTTGCATGACGCCGGGTCGCCAGCATGGGTCGAATGACAAGGGAAGCAAATGGCTGACTATGTAATTATTGGAGGTGGGTCGTCGGGCGGCGTTATCGCCAGCCGGTTGTCCGAGGACCCCGATGTCACCGTTTGCCTGCTCGAGGCAGGCGGCCCAGGCACCTCGCCGCTTGTGTCCACGCCCGGCGCTTTTGCGGCGCTGATCCAAGACTATCGGATCAATACGCTCAACTGGCGGTTCAACACCGACCCTTCAAAGGCGCTCAACGACCGCCGCCTCTACAATCCGCGCGGGAAGATGCTGGGTGGATCGAGCGGTATGAACGGGATGGTCTATATCCGCGGCGACCGGTCGGATTTCGACCACTGGGCCGAACTCGGCAACGACGGCTGGGGTTACAACGATGTCCTGCCCTATTTCCGCAAGGCTGAGAATAATGAGCGCGGTGAGGATGAGTTTCACGGCTCGTCGGGACCGCTTCACGTATCCAACGGCAAGCGCGAATTCGATGTCTATGATGCTTTCATCGAGGCGGCGACTGGACTGGACCATCAAGCCAATCCGGACTTCAATGGTGCCAGCCAGGAAGGTGTCGGCATCTATCAGTTTACCGTGAAGGACGGGAAGCGCGCCAGCGTGAAGGCGTGTTACCTTGATCCGGTGATGGGCAGGCGCGGCAACCTCCGCGTCGAAGTACATGCCCGCGTCCATCGTATCAGGTTTGAGGGCAACCGCGCGGTGGCAGTCGAGTATTCCCAGGACGGGCAGTTGAAGACGATCCCGTGCGAAAAGGAAGTCATTGTCAGCGGCGGCGCCTATAATTCGCCCCAACTGTTGATGCTTTCCGGTATCGGACCGCGTGATGAGTTGGAGAAGCATGGAATCGAAGTGATTCATGATATTCCCGGTGTCGGCCAGAATCTTCACGACCATCCTGACCTGATGCTGAGCTACCAGTCGAAGAAGCGGCTCGGGATCGCACTCAATGTCGTTGGCGCGCTCAAGACCGTGCGAGACCTATTCCAGTATCTCACGCAAAGGAAAAGCTGGCTGGCATCGCCGCCCACGGCTGCAGGCGGTTTCTTGCGATCCGCGCCGGGGCAGAACCGGGCGGACTGCCAGGTCCATGTCGTGCCGCTCGCCTATCGCGACCATGCGCGCGACTACAAGCTGATGACGAAATGGGGCTATACGATCATTCTCAATATTGGGCGCCCAAAGAGCCGCGGCTGGGTTGCCTTACATGACTCAAACCCCGAATCCGATCCCAAGATAGACCTCAATCTCTTGAGTCATCCCGACGACCTCAAGACGTTGCGCAATGCCTTCCGTGTCGTGCAGGAGATCCTGCATTCGGATCGCATGAAGGCGATGATGAAACGGCCTCTCTATCCTGACCGCTACCTTGAAACTGATGAAGAGATCGACGCCTATATCCGGGCAGAAGCCAATCATGCTTATCATCCGGTGGGAACATGCAAGATGGGCACCGACGAGATGGCGGTGGTCGACAACCGCCTGCGCGTTCACGGCCTCGCAAATATCCGCGTGGCCGATGCCTCGATCATGCCATCAGTCGTCAACGGCAACACCAATGCAACCTGCATCATGATCGGCGAGAAAGCCGCCGACATGATCCGGCACGATAATATGAGCAGCAAGAATAGCATCGCAGAATATTGAATTGGACGATTGGATCAATGCTGCAGACACAGATGCTTACGAAAAGAAGTCCGGAGAGGCCTATCGCATGTCAGTTTATTATGTGTCGACTGCGCCATTGTGGGCGAGCGCCTTAGAGGAGCGCGGCTGATGGACGTCCGTACGCAAATACGTCGCGCCGCACGTTATTTCGCCCAGCAAGAGGCTCTCGTTCACGGCCACAGGCGGTTGACTTTCTCGGAAGCCTGGTTGCGCGGCGTGAAGCTCGCAAATGCTCTTGCGGAGTGCGGCCTTCAACCGGGTGACCGGATTGCTACGCTGGAGAAGAACTCCATCGAGGCCGCCGACATCATACTGGCGGCTGCCATTGGAAACTATACGCGTGTTCCTCTCTATGCGCGCAACCGATGTGAAGCGCACGCCCATATGATCGCGAGTACCGGATCTCGGTTGGCGCTGGTCGATGAGGCATTGGCTTCGGAGTTGGCGGGGCTGGATGCCCAAGCTCCGACGCTTGAGCGGATCATTATCCGCGATCACAACTATGAGAATTGGTTGGCGACAGCCTCGGACCGGGATCCTGATCCCGTCGTCGCGCCGGAGGACTATTGTGTCATCCGCCACACCGGCGGCACGACGGGCAAACCCAAGGGCGTTGCCTATCGGCACCGTTCATGGATGACGATCTCCGCCGCATTTTTCAGCATCGGCCCCCAAGTGGCCCCAGGGGATGCCATTCTGCATGTCGGCCCGTTGTCCCATGCATCGGGCTTCCTGTTCGTGCCGGCCTGGTATTGCGGCGCCCGCAACGTGATGATGGACGGCTTCGATCCAGCGTCCTTTCTTGACACTCTCGAGCAGGAACGGATCAGCCATGCCTTTGTAGCCCCCACCATGCTCAATGCCATAGTGCATCACGACGGGGCATATGGCCGCCACTTTCCGAATTTGAAGTTTCTGCTGAGTGCTTCAGCGCCGATCTCCGAGCCGACGCTTCGCAAGTCGTGCCAGATATTCGGGAATCATGTTCTTCATTCGGGCTATGGACAGACCGAAATCCTGCCCATCGCGTCTATGGGGCCCAACGAGTGGTTCGGCGAATTTGAAGGTTCTGCCCCAATTCGGGCGGTCGGACGTCCCATGAGTGGCGCCGATATCGAAATCCGTAACGAGGACGGAAAGGTGCTGGGACCAAACGAGCCCGGCGAGATCGTCGCACGGTTCGAAAATGGCCAGATGGAGGAATTCTGGAACGATCCGGAGGAAACCGCCCGGCGCATGGAAGATGGCTGGGTCAAAACCGGCGATGTCGGCATGATCGACACAAACGGATTTTTGTATCTGCTCGATCGCAACAACGACATGATCGTGTCAGGCGGCTTCAATATCTATCCCACCGAAATCGAAAACGTAATTGCCGACCATCCCGGTGTACTCGAGGTCGCGGTCTTTGGCGTGCCCCATGAAAAATGGGGTGAAACGCCGCTTGCAATGGTGCGTGTCAAGCCCGGAGCACAAATCACGGAGACCGAGATAATAGATTTGGTGCGCCAGCGTCTGGGCTCCGCAAAAAAGCCAAGCAAGGTCGTTTTTACCGCCGAGCCACTGCCGTTGAGCAATGTCGGAAAGGTGCTTCGTTCAAAGCTTCGAGAGCCCTATTGGGCGGGCCAGGACCGGCGCATTTCGGGGGCATGACCGACGCAGCCATCCTAGCCACATCCTCTATTCCGGTGACCGCCTGCCGGCGCGCGGGAGACTGCAATGGACTATGAATACATCCTGGTTGAGCAACGCGGCCCAGCGCTTTGGGTGACCCTCAACCGGCCGGCAGCGTTGAACAGTCTGTCGTTGGCTTTGGCCGAGGAACTCGCCGCAGCGATCGAGGCAGCGGAAGCAGATGCGACGGTGCGCGCTTGCATTCTTACCGGCGCCGGACGGGCGTTTTGCGCTGGCGCGGATCTGCTCGCAATTGGCGATGGAACAGGCGGACAAACTCTCGCCGAACGCTTAAATCTGTTTCTGCCGCCGCTCGGTCAGGCTTTTAACAGGATCGAGACGTCGCGCCTTCCGATAATTGCGGCGGTCAACGGCCTTACGCTCGCCGGCGGCTTGGAACTGGTGTTGTGCTGTGATCTCGTCATTGCCGCGCACCCGGCCAGATTTGGCGACGCCCATGCAAATTACGGCCTGTTGCCCGGCGGTGGAGGGTCGGTTCGACTCCCTAGGAAGATCGGCGAAGCGCGTGCGAAACATCTGATGATGACCGGCGGGACCATCTCGGCTGCCGAGATGAAGGAAGCCGGACTCGTGACCCAACTGGTTGCTCCCGAGGATCTCATTGCGGCAGCGCAAGCGCTGGTAGAATCTCTTGCAGAAAAGAGCCGGCCAGGGCTCGCCTACATGAAGCAGCTAGTCCGCGCTGCGCAGGATAGCTCGCTCGAAGTCGGGCTGCGTCAGGAACTCGAAACCATGGCTGCTTACGCCTTGTCCAACGACATTGTCGAAGGACTGGCGGCATTCCGGGAGAAGCGGAAGCCCGATTTTTCCGACCGGTGAGACCTGATCGGATGCGGAACACATTGGAAGAATGGATCAACGAATGACCGACATATTCGTCATGGGGGTTGGGATGACCCCGTTCGGAAAACAGTTCGACAAGAGCCTGAAAATGCTCTGCGCCGAAGCTTCGTCGCAGGCCTTTTCCGACGCAGGATGCACCGCCGGCGATGTCGAAGCCATCTTCTTCGGCAATTGCGTCCAGGGGCATATGGAGGGCCAGGACATGATCCGCGGCGAAATCGTGGCGCGAGCGATGGGCATCTCAAGCGTTCCCGTGGTGAATGTCGAAAACGCATGTGCGACGGCTTCCACGGCCTTGCACATGGCCGCCGCCTATGTTCGATCGGGGGCAGCGGATGTCGTACTCGCGCTCGGCGCGGAGAAGATGTACTCGCCCGACAAGGCGCTCATGTTCAGTGCATTCGATGGCGCTTGGGACGTGCATGAAACCGAGTCGGGCCGCGCGCAGCTGCTGGCCATGGGCAATGGCGTCGATGTTCCGGAAGGAACGACATCGAGTCAGCCTTACAGCGTTTTCATGGATGTATACGCCGCGATGGCACGCGCGCACATGAAGACCTACGGCTCGACGCAAGCGCAAATCGCGGCCGTCTCGGCGAAAAATCACATGCATTCGACGCGCAATCTGCTTGCCCAGTATCGCCTCCCATATACCGTCGAAAGTGTACTCGCTGCGCCTCCGATCGTTTACCCGTTCACACTGCCGATGTGCTCCCCGATCAGCGACGGCGCCGCCGCTGCGATCATCTGCAGCGAAGCCGGTCGGCGCAAACTGTCGGCAGCCCCGGACAGGGCGCTAAGAATCCTGGCGTCTGTGCTGCAAACCGGCGCCGCGCGCGATCCCTTTGATTATGACCACCATGTCAGCCGCCTTGCGGCGAACCGGGCCTATGCGATGGCCGGCGTGGGGCCAGAAGATATTGGCGTCGCGGAGGTGCATGACGCCACGGCGGTTGGCGAGATCATTGAAATCGAGGCGCTCGGCCTGACGCCGCCTGGCGAGGGCGGACTCGCGGCAGAGCGCGGTGAGACGGCGCTGGGTGGGCGTATTCCGGTAAACACGTCGGGCGGGCTTGAATGCAAGGGACATCCGATCGGCGCCACCGGGCTCGGCCAAATCTACGAGCTTGCGCTGCAATTGCGCGGCGAGGCGGAAGATCGACAGGTTCCGAATGCCCGGTTCGCGATCGCGCAGAACGGCGGAGGTGTCATCGGGGTGGAAGAGGCGGTGGTCGCCGTCACGATCCTGGGCCGGTAGTTGTCAGAGCGCGCCTAGGGAAACACGGGGTCACGATATGAACTTTGAGCTGTCCGATGAACAACGCATGGCGGTGGAAACCGTCCGCCGCTTTCTCGACAACAAGCTTGAGCCGGAAATCCGCCGGCATGGGGAGCGATTCATCCCCAAACCGCTCATGAAGGAATGGACTCAAGCACTGACCGGCTATGGCCATATTACCGCACCGCATCAGGAGCAATGGGGCGGGCTTGATATGGGATGGCTCACTCATCTGCTCATTTTCGAGGAGATCGCCTATTCCTCGCTCGATGTGGCCATACCCGGCTTCATCAACGCGGTTGGCGCAGAACTCATCCGCCGCTTCGCCCCGGAGACGATCAAGCAACGCTATCTTGCCGACCTCGTCGCGGCCGAGAAGTTCGTTTCGCTCGGCATCTCGGAGCCCGATGTCGGCTCGGACGTCGCCGCCATCAAGACACGCGCCGTACGAGACGGCGATTTCTGGGTCATCAATGGCGAAAAGACCTGGATCACCAACGGAGCCTACTCGGACATCTTCATCTGTACGTGCAAGACTGGCGAAAATGAAGTCACTCACATCCTGGTCGATCGTGACGAGAGTGAGTATGAGGTGCGCGATATCCAGAAGATGGCGCTCAACGGCCAATCGACTGCACAGATATTCCTGTCCGATTGCCGCGTACCGGTGGCAAACACGATCGGCCGGGTCGGCGATGGATTGCGCAATACGTTGCAAGTGTTCGAGATTGCCCGCTGCCATATGGCGATGTGGAGTATCGGCATCGCACGGCGAGCAATGGATGAGGCGATCGCGTACGCTCGCGATCGCGCGCAGCATGGCAAGAAGATCGCCGGCCATCAGCTGATCGCCGACAAGATCGCCATCATGGCGACCAAGATCGACGCAGCCCGTCTGTTGACGCACCGGGCAATATCCCTCGTCCAGGCGGGCACGCGCGCAGAGACGGAATGCTCGATGGCCAAGTGGTACGCCACCGAAATGGCGATCGAAGCGACGCGCGATGCGCTTCAGATCCATGGCGGCAACGGCGTCACCCGCGAATTCATCGTTGAGCGGCTGGTGCGTGAGGCGATCATTTGCCCCATCCCCGATGGCACGACGGAGATTCAAAAGCTTGTTGTTTCGCGCGCCCTGACCGGCATTCAAGCCTTTCGGTAAGGCTCAGACGAAAACGACAGCGTCGACGGAAATGGAGCCGCGTGCCTGACTCGCACAGGATCAAATGCGCAGATGCGTCGCTCAGGTAAAAGAGGCAGACAAGCGATGGACGAAGAGCTTCGTTTCGATGGCAGGGTAGTGGTTGTGACCGGAGCCGGAGGCGGACTTGGGCGCCAGTACGCGCTGATGTTTGGCGGGCGCGGAGCCAAGGTGGTGGTGAATGATCTGGGTGGCGACGAGAAAGGGAGCGGCAGCTGCTCCACAGCCGCTGACAATGTGGTCGACGAAATTCGAGCCACGGGCGGTCAGGCGGTGGCAAATTATGCGTCGGTCGAGGAGGGCGCGCTGATCATCCAAGCCGCGGTTGACAACTTCGGAACCGTTGACGTCGTCATCAACAATGCCGGCATCCTGCGCGATGTGAGCTTCCACAAAATGACCGACGAAGACTGGACACTGCTTCAGCGGGTCCATCTGAATGGGACGCGGGCAGTGACGCAGGCAGCATGGCCGATACTGCGCGACAAGGGCTATGGCCGCATCGTCATGACCACGTCTGCAGCCGCAATCTACGGCAACTTCGGTCAGGCCAACTATGCCGCAGCCAAGCTCGGAATATTGGGGCTTGCGAACGCGCTGGCGGAGGAGGGGCGGTCCAGAAACATCCAGGTTAATACGATCGCCCCAATCGCCGCATCGCGTATGACCGCGACTGCCTTTCCACAAGAGTTTCTCGCCAATCTCAGAGCGGAAGCGATCAGTCCATTGGTCGGTTGGCTTGCGCACGAGAATTGCAGCGAAACCAAAGGGCTTTTTGAAGTTGGAGCCGGCTATATCGCCAAGCTTAGGTGGGAGCGCGCGCTTGGGCACGCCTTCGGAGCGGACAGGGCGTTCACGCTCGATGATGTCGCCCGGCACTGGGGTAGAATTGTCGACTTCACGGATGCCGAGCACCCGCTCGGGCTGAATGACAGCCTTGAGGCGGTAGAACGGGCGCTGAGAGCGTAATCAACCCGATGAATTACCATGATATTTTTGAGCGGCCGTCGGGCTGCCGATGGCGTCGTGCTGCCGCCAGATATCGATGAGCAGCAGGAATAGTTCTGCAGCGAATTGAATTGGACGACGGCCCTCAAATGCCGCCAAACGGCATGAACTACACAATATCTCCTGGGAAGAGAGGATCAGCCATGAGAGGATGTCTATTGGCTTCTGCCGCGTTGTTGTGCTCGGGAACAGCATTTGCCCAGGAAGCAACGCCCTAGGCGAACGACCAAACCGGGAGCGCCACGGAAGCGCTGGCTGAGGACATTGTCGTTACCGCCACCAAAAAGGGCTATGGCGAAAGCGTGCAGAAAGTACCGATGGCGGTCACGGCTTTTGGTGAAGCGCAGCTGGATGCCAAGTTCGTCCAGAATCTTCAAAGTCTGAGCTACGACGTTCCCAACGTCCAGCTCGAGGATGTGGGTACGGCACCGGGCTATGCCAATTTCACTATCCGGGGCCTCGGCATCAACAGCACGATCCCATCGATCGACCCCACCGTAGGCGTTTTCACTGACGGTATTTACCTCGGCATCAACGCTGGTGTCGTGCTGGACAACTTCGACCTTGAGGGGATCGAAGTTCTGCGTGGACCGCAAGGCTTGCTTTTCGGTCGCAACGTTACCGGCGGTGCCGTGGTTGTGCGGACCACGCGGCCCAGCTTCGATTTTGGAGCCAAAGCCAAGCTATCCATTGAAACGGGACTGAAAAAGACCGTAAGCGGCACGGTTACCGGACCTATCGTCGATGACGTTTTGGCTGCCAAATTGGCCGTCTACTACAGCGACGACAATGGCTGGTTTCGCAACCGCTTCGACAATCGCAGCTTCGGTAAATCACATGACCTTATCATTCGCCCGGCACTTTCGCTCAAGGGTGGCGACCGCTTCCGAATGGATCTCCGCTATGAGCATGGCGATGTCGAAAGCGATGGAGCCCCTGTCCAGAGTCACGCGCTGTTTCCCCGCGACAGCTTCAGGTTTTCGATCAATTTCCCAGGTTTCTATGATGCCAAATGGGACCAGGCGATCGTGGAAACCAACATCGATGTTGGTCTGGGCGAAGGCGTCTTCACCAACATCGCTGGCTATCGGAAATTCCGATCCTCCGCGGGCGCTGATATCGATGGAACACCACAGTCCTTCTTTCATGCCTTTTTCGAAATCGACCAGGATCAACTCAGCGACGAACTTCGTTATGCCGGAAGGTTCGGTGACGTCGAATTGACAACCGGTCTATACTATTTTTCCCAGGATCTTCGTTACGCCGAGCTGCGGAATCTTTTGGGCGGTGCTCGGATCGTTTCCGGTGGGGGTACGCAAGACCAGACAACATGGGGCATTTTTGCTTCGACCGACTGGCATTTCACCGATACGCTGACCTTGAATCTCGGCGCGCGGTATAGTTGGGAACGCAAAGCCGTTCGGGTCTCGGCCTTACGCGCAAATGGTTGCAATCTAGACACGCTGATCTGTGCAACCAATTTCGCCGACGCGGCAAAATGGCGAGGGTTTACGCCGAAAATCGGCCTTCAGTGGAAGCCGGATGACGACACGCAGATTTATGGCCTTTACACGCGCGGGTTCCGCAGCGGCGGATATAATTTGCGCAACACCGATCCCGCTGTGCCGCCGGGGCCATTCAATCAAGAGACCCAGGACAGTTTCGAACTCGGCGCCAAGAAGCAATTCGGGCGCCACCGGATCAACCTGGCGGCCTTCTACAATCGCATGAAGGACCTGCAGCGCGAGATCAACCTGCCCGGACCGCTTGGCGTCAGCCAGGTCATACGGAACACCGCCGACGCCACAATCAAAGGCGTCGAGGCCGAGGGGCAGTTTTTTCTTTTGTCCAACCTCGTGATTTCGGGTCAGCTCGGCTACGTGAATGGCCAGTATCGCAACGTCCAGTTCGACCTCAGCGGTGATGGCGTCATCAACGATGTGGATCGTGCGCTCAAATTGCCAAGGCTGTCGCCATGGACCTATGGCGTGGGGCTGACTTATGATCAGCAGCTTGGCGAATTGGGGACAGCAACGGCGCGTGTCAGCTTCACGCATCGCGACAAGGCGGCATTCACCGACAACAACGTCGGCTTCCTTCAGGGCGCCGATATGCTCGATGCGAGCCTCACATTGGCGACCGACAACAAGCACTGGCGCTTCTCCATCTATGGCCGAAACCTCCTGAATGAGGTGACGATTGGCGGCGATACACCTTTGCCGGCGGCCTTCGGGGGCACGGGTGCAAGCCTTTCACCGCTAAACAGGGGGCGCGTCATCGGCGGAGAAGTGGCGATTAGCTTCTAGGCCATTTTCGAGGCGAGTGGAATCACCCGCCAACTCGGAAAATGCCCAAGATCAATTTGCTAGAGCATTTCCTGCCGGAAAGCCGGTTCCCACTTCTGCGCGAAATGCTCTAGCTGATCGCGACGGATGCAGCGGATTTCCGATCGCACCCCGCCCCCTTGCCGTTAATCCGATGATGCGGTGCGCCATGCCTGACGAACAAGGCTGACGAGCGCACGGCCAGCCGGTTTTACCTGCCAGCGGCTACGCACAGCATAACAAAGCGTCAATGGATCGAATAAACCGATTCCCTCCAAGGCCACGAAATTGGCGCGAAACCATGAGTTCTCGGTGAACTGTTTTGCAACCATCCCGATAGCATCGGATGTGGCAACGATCCGTCGAACCAATTGAAAATAGTCTGTCATGTGGATCCAGTCAGCGGGACGCTTACCGCTTTTTTCGTACATCTGCTGAATGATCGATGTGTAGGGTTCGGAAGATGAGGGCACTACGAATTCGAACTGGACCAGCGGCTCCTTGCTGGTCGGGTTTATCCCCAGAATGGGATGATTGTTCCGCACAAAAGGCAGTATTTCGATCGAGGCGACCCGCTCGCACTTGAATTCCGGCCAGCGTGCAAAGGCCGCTTCAAGTCCAAAGGCGACATCGATATCGCCGCGCGACAGGAGTCGCACGCCCCTTTCGCTGTTGCCCGAAACGACTTCGACGCGCACTGCCGGATGGCGCCGCAGCAAAGAAACCAGAGGTTGGGTGAGCAACCAGTCGATTGACCCTGGGAACAGTCCGATTCGAAGCGGGCCCGCATAGGCGTCGGCGCGGCGGGCTGTATCTCCGAGTAGTTCAGCTGCGTCGGCAAGCAAGCGCGCTGCGCGATCAATAAATTCGCGTCCCTCCTCTGTCGGCATCGCGCCCCGTGAGGTCCGATGGAAAAGGGAATAGCCAAGATGCCGTTCGAGTTCAGCGACACTCTTGGTCACCGCCGACTGCGTGACACCAACCGCATCCGCTGCCCTGGAGAAGGAACGAAGCTGACCAACCGCGACGGCATGCTTGAGGCGAGAATCGAGCATGGACATGCCCCACAGGAATAATTGCTCCAGAGAATGAATTAGGCGAATCAAGGTCATTTTGCCAATCTTACTTTCGACACTGCCGCCCAGCACGACTGCAACCCGTCTCGAAATCTGGAGCGGCGAAACGGCCTGGATCAAAGCGCCAAGGTCTCAGACGCAGGTATGCCTGAATGACGAAAACTGGTCCGCTTGCAGGCCTCAAAATACTCGAAATTGCGGGCATCGGCCCGGCGCCGTTTTGCGGAATGCTGTTGGCCGACCTTGGCGCCGATGTCGTCGTCATTGAACGCGTAAGCCCTAACTCCGAAAATATCGATCTTGGCAGCGGCGCCATTGTGAACCGCGGGAAACGTGTAATTGCCTTGGATCTGAAGTCCCCCGAAGGCGTCGCGCATGTCCTGGATCTCGTCCAAAGGGGCGATGTACTGATCGAAGGCATGCGGCCTGGGGTGATGGAGAGGCTCGGCCTTGGTCCCGAGGTTTGCCTAGCGCGTAACCCCCGCCTTGTATTCGGTCGCATGACGGGTTGGGGGCAGCAGGGACCTCTCGCCCAAGCGGCCGGCCATGACATCAACTATATCGCGCTGTCAGGAGCCCTTTGGTATGCTGGGCATCCCGGTGAACCGCCAATGGCGCCGCCAAGCCTGGTAGGCGATATTGGGGGTGGAGCGCTCTATTTGGCCATCGGCGTCCTCGCAGCGGCAATGCACGCGCGGGATACCGGGAATGGGCAAGTGGTTGACGCCGCGATCGTCGATGGGAGCGCTCACATGATGAACTTGCTCCTGAGCCTGAAGGCCGCCGGCCAGGTTGCCAGCATACGCGGCTGCAGCATCCTTGACGGCCCTCACTGGTACTCGACCTATCGGTGCGCCGACGGGAATTTCATCTCAGTCGGATCACTCGAGCCCAAGTTCTATGCGCTGCTTTGCAAAAAGCTGGGGTTGGCCGGCGATAGCAGTTTTGACGACGGCTATGATCGTGATGCCTGGCCCGAGCTCAAGCAGCGTTTTAGCGAGATATTCGCCATGCGGACACGGGAAGAATGGCGCACACTGCTGGAAGGCAGCGATGCCTGCTTTGCCCCCGTGCTTGATCCGGACGAAGCGGCGCGCCATCCTCATATGGCAGCGCGAGGCGTCTATCGGGAGATCGACAATATCCTCCAGGCAATGCCGGCGCCACGTTTTTCGGGCTCGTCACTACCGATCCCCGGACCGATCCCGCTGCATCATGAAGATCCGAGTACAATTCGGCGGGGCTGGAGCAAACCGGACCGCTGCGGGATTACCGCCAGAACCGACTGTTGCGAGTAGTCGGTTGGCATGGTGGGCGGCCAGCGGCCCGACACGAACGGTGATTTCATAACTATGAACCAATGCGACGCTCCGCTTCGCTGCGCTGCATTCAAATCAAAGGAGACAACGACACACAGGCACGTCAAACTATCCGATGATTCCTGTACGCCACGCCGGAACGGCGATTGCGGACGTGTCCACGGGACGTTGTTCGCATCGTGATTCGCTCGGCGCTTGAAATCAATGCTCGCCCCGGATGTGACGACGCCGATGGGATTTCCACTGCGGCGTCCACGGCCAATGTCCTGGCGTGAGGGCTTCGGTCATCGACCGATTCGACCGTCCGAATGCGGTCTTTTGGCGCGCCTGAGAATCCGCATCAGAGTTGAGTGCGCGTTGTTCGGGAATCTCATTTAAATATTTGTAAAAACGTAATAATATAGATAATAACTCCAACCTGTATCCAGTGTGGAGTAATGGTCGCAGGGCGTGAACTTACGCCCTTATGGATGCGTCGAAGTCCTTCAGTTTGAATCTCAGGAAATTGCGGCTTGCGATGCGCATCACGCAAGAAGCGCTCGCCCATGATGCGGGCACGAGCAGCTCTTATCTGAGTGCGATCGAAAATGGCCGGTCGAGCCCGACGCTGAAAGCAATGGAGCGGCTCGCGAAGGCACTCGGCGTTAATGCCGTCTATCTCTTGTCCGGCCGGATATCGATCTCGATCGTTTCGGACGACGAACTGGAAATCGGCGCGATACTGGCGCGCCCGGCGGTGACGCTCCGGCGCCATCCGCACAAGCCGACGGGGCGGCCGAGCAAGACCAAGTAAATCATCGGGGGCTGCACGCGCGTGGGCTGGAACCACGCGCCCGATAGACGCGCCCGCAACGCGCGCGTCGAAAGGAGTGCCCCTCGGTGCCGTTTCGCGACCTCGATGCCTATATTAAGCAGGCCAGGCGCGCGAACAGTGATCGCGAGCTGTTCAGTTGCAGCGAGGCCGCCGCACGCCAGCTCGGCCTCCCATGGCTCGCGATCGTCCAGAGCATGGCCTTCTTTCAGCCCGGTGGGCGATATTTCCGCATGGACAATTTCCAGAGCTGGGGCGACGTTTTCGTCGCCGAAGGCTATTACCGCGACGATCCCGCCTTGCTCGCGGCGCGCTCGACAAGCCGGGCGTTCTGCTGGCACGAAATGGAGCGACTGCTGGGCGGCTTCACGCGGCGACAGGCGCGCATCGTGCGCGAAGCCGCGCGTCATGGCCTGCGCAACGGCCTCACCGTTCCGATTGGCGTCGCCGGCGAGCCGCCCGGATGCTGTACGTTCGCAACGCGCGACGGGCAATTGCCGCCATCGCATATCTGCCGGATCGCGACGCTGATGGCGAGCGAGGCGTTTACCGAGGCGCGGCGCTTGCACGGCTTTCCGGCGCGCCCGCTGAAATTACCCCATCTCAGCCCAAAGCGGCTCGAATGCTTTCGCTTGGCGGCGATGGGCAAGAGCGACGTCGAGATCGGGATCATGATGAACATCGCCCCGACGACAGTGCGCACCTACATGCGTGACCTGCGCGAACATTTCGGAATCTATTCCCGCGCGCAGCTCCCGGCGATCGCGCTCGCCTGCGGAATCGTCTGCATCGAGGAGATCGTCCCGCGGTTCTGAGCGGGATCGCCGCATCCTCAATATTGACGACTGTTTGAGCCCTTCATCTCTGCTCCCTTCGCGACTGTTCAATTTGAACGGGAGCTACTGCCATGATCCATATTGTCAAAGGGTGCTCGCTTACCGATGCGCGCGCCGCCTCGATGTTCGAGGACCGCAAGACCCTGTTCGTCGATCTGCTGGGCTGGGATGTTCCGGTCGTCGGCGGCCGCTATGAAATCGACAGCTATGACGGCGACAAGGCGGTCTATCTGATCGCCACCGACGATGGCTGCATTCACCAGGGGTCGATGCGGCTGCTATCGACAGAGGGCGCACATCTTCTCGCCGATCGTTTCGCGTCGCTCTGCGAGTGCGATGCGCCCCGGGGGGAGCAGGTTCGCGAGATTACGCGACTTTGCCTGCCGCAACGATTGGGCGCCCCCGGACGCCTGCGTGTCCGCAACCGGCTCATCTCGGCGATGGTCGATCATGCGCTCGGCAGCGGAATCACCATGCTAACCGGCGTCGTGACCGCTGCTTTTCGCGAGGAGGTTTTGGCGATGGGCTGGCGCGCAGCGCCGCTCGGCCCCGCGCGCCGCATCGATGGCGCGTTCCTTGGAGCGTTCCGCATCGAGATCTGCGCCGGTACGCCTGCGCTGCTGGCGTCGAACGGCATCTATGTACCGGGTGCGATCACTCCCGATGCGGCGGCAAGAGCCGCGTGAAGGGAATGGCGATGCACGACCCCGCCCGCCTCGCCGCGATGCTGCTCGCCGACGGTTATGTCATTGTCGATAACGCCGTGCCGACCGAGCTAATCACCGCGCTCGAAGCCGAACTCGCACCGCGCTTCGTCGCCACGCCCTTTTGCGAAGGCGGATTCTACGGAGCCCGCACCAAGCGCTTTGGCGCGTTGTTGCGGCGTTCACGGCATATCGCCGGCCTTGTGCTGCACCCGATCATCCGCGGTATCGCCGAAACGGTGCTCGGGGAATGGTGCGATCGTATCGTTCTCAACCTCACCCAGGCGATCGAAATCCATCCCGGCGCGCTCGCGCAGGTGCCGCACCGCGACCAGGATCTCTGGGGCGGCGTCAAGACCGGGATGCACTATCAGATCAACGTCATCTGGCCGATCGATCCGTTCACGCTGGAGAGTGGCGCGACGCTGGTCTGGCCGGGCAGCCATCACGATGCGGCATCGCAACCGGGCGATGCACGTCCGGTCGCCGCCGAAATGCCACCCGGCTCCGCGCTGCTGTTCCTCGGATCGATCCTGCATGGTGCCGGCGCTAACCAGTCCGATCATGTGCGCCGCGCGGTCATCACCTCCTATTGCCTCGGATGGCTGCGGACGTTCGAGAATCAGTATCTCGTCTATCCGCCCGCCATCGCTCGAGCGTTCGATCCCGATCTGGCCGCGCTCATCGGCTATGCCCAGCATCGCCCCAATCTCGGCAATGTCGAAGGCCAGTGCCCGTCCGTGCTGCTTCACCGGGACGATATCGACGGCCTCCCTGCGATCGACGCGCTGCTCCCCGGCCAGGCCGACATGCTGGATGCCTATGTCGCCGAACAGGAAGCCGCGCGTGCGGGCCTGATCGGCGGGTAACGCGGGTTCGTCGGACCGGGCGCTGCACTCATGACACACGATCCAAACCCCGAAGCAGGCGGCGGCGCGCGAACACGGATCGAGGCGGATTCATCCGCTGTGGACGGTGGAGCCACGGCGTCGTCGGCCGCGGAGCGCGCTCGGCGGGCACGCGAGCATTGCCCGTTTCTGACAACCAAGCAGGCCGCGTTCCATCTCGGTCTCGCGGGGGACACGCTCAAGAAGATGCGCCGGGAGCGGCGCGGCCCGCCGTGCCGAAAGCATGGCACCGTCTGGCGCTACCATATCGACGATATCGAGGCCTGGTCGCGCGCGAACATGCGGGAGGGAGGCAATGGCTAGGCTGCTACCCTCCCGTCTGCCGGCTAAACCCACCGCGCTGATCGGTCTCGGCGCGGCCGCGCTGGCGACCACGATCGCGCTGCCGCCAACGCCGTGGCTGGTCTGGAACGCATCGGCCAGCGCGCCGATCGGTCTCTATGCCGTCAGCGGACGGCAGGACATCGCATCGGGCGACATGGTGCTGGTCCGGGTGCCCGACCGCTGGCGCCGGCTCGCCGCCGAGCGGCGCTACATTCCGATCAATATCCCGCTGGTCAAGCGCGTCGCGGCCGCGCCCGGCGATCGCGTCTGTGCGCGCGGGCGGGAGATCTATGTCAACGGCCACCCGGTGGCCGAACGCCGCGAAGCCGATGGCCGCGACCGTCCGATGCCGTGGTGGAATGGCTGCGTGATGTTGCGTTCGGGCGCATTGTTCCTGCTGATGGACAGCCCGGATTCGTTCGATGGGCGTTATTTCGGACCGACATCGCGCGGCGACGTCATCGGCGAGGTGCGACTGCTGTGGCTGGGCTGAGGGTCGCCATCACCGCCCTGGCGCTGCTGGCGGCGGCACCGGCTGACGCGCAGTCGGTCGTTCACTGGCGGCCCTATATCGAGGCAGCCTCGGCGCGTTTCGGCGTGCCGGTAGAATGGATCGAGCGCGTCATGCGCGCCGAGAGCGGCGGGCGCACGGTGCTGGACGGGCGCCCGATTACCAGCCACGCCGGCGCGATGGGACTGATGCAGCTCATGCCCGGCACCTGGTCCGAAATGCGCGCGCGGCTCGGGCTCGGACGTGATCCCCATAGCCCGCGCGACAACATATTGGCGGGGACGCTCTATCTTCGTCTGATGTATGACCGCTTCGGTTATCCCGGACTGTTCGCAGCCTATAACGCGGGACCGGCACGCTATGCCGAGCACGTGCGGACCGGCCGCGCGCTGCCCGGTGAGACCCGCGCCTATCTCGCGAGCGTCGCCGGAGTGCCCGTCAATTCCCGGTCGGCTGTCACGGCCGCCAGTGCAACGCCGCGTACCGTCAATGCCATCTTCTTCGCGATCGGCGACCGGCCCCCTGCCGGCCGGAGCGAAGCCGGTGCGGCCACGCTGTTCGTCGCGCTGCGATCGACGTCGCCCGAGAAGAACGCGCCAGACCGCCCATAGTGCGAGCCGATCGGGGCTTCATGCCGAATCGTGTTTCTGCTATGTTCCGAGCCTATGGAGTTGGTCGTGATGTTGCTCGGTCTGATCCTGTCCGCCACCGGCATCGTCCTCTTCGCCTGGGCGATGTTCCGGCTCGCCGTCTTCGCACTCCCGGTCGGGCTCGGTGCGGCCGCATTTCTGTGGGCGGGGGGTGGCGAACTGGGGCCGTTGCTCGGTCTGCTTCTCGGCCTCGTCGTCGGCGTCGCGGTCTTGCTGATCGGACGCATGCTCATCGCGTCGCGGTTGCCCGTTCCGCTTCGCGGAGCGATCGCGCTTCTCTTCGCCGTGCCCGCCGGGATCGCCGGCGGCAGTGTCGTCTCCAGCCTGATGCAGCTCGGCGGTGCGGGGCCGACCGCGACCGGCATCGCCGCGGCGGTCGGCGCGATCATCATCGCCGGTGCCGCCATGATGAGCCTGTTGCCCGCGATGACCGCTTGCACCGGTTCGAACGGATCCCCGCTGCACGGTTGATCTGTTGGGGCCAGTGGGCCGAGTGCTCGCTCCTCGTGTCACCGCGCGCATGGCGACCACGACGAGAGTGCTTCAAGACGGCAGGGTCTGACCTGACGCATCCGGGTTTTCAGGCGCCTCGCGCCTGCGGCGCGACCGCCGCTCTATTCCGCTAGGCTCACATCCGTTCGCCAAGCTCCACCGGGCCACGCTTCGCGCGTCCCGGCCAAAGGTGACGATCGGACTGGCGGGATGCCGGAGCCTTGCTCCGGCCTGTCGTCGCCGCGCCTGACCGGCGCGGCGGCATTTTTCGTTGGGCCTTCCCCTCGTCGCGCGGGTGGGCGGCGCTCCCTTCTGGGCCCGGCCCGGCGTCCCGCAAGCCGGCCTTCGACTGCGCTCGGGTCCGGCTCCTCCATTGCATTTCGGCCCTGCGGGTGCGGACCGCCTCCTGGCCGCGCCCGGCAGGTCGCAATTCGCCGCCCACCCCCGCTCCGGGGGAGGCCCTGGGGTTTTTGGGGCGGCATTGGAGGATAGCCATGCACCAGACCGGCAGCCAACGCGCGCGCGCAGAGGGCAGCAAACGCCAGCCCCCGGCGGAGCGCGCCAATCTTTACGACGAGGTGACGGGCCGCATTGTTTCCGAACTTGAGGCGGGCCGCTTCCCTTGGGTCCAGCCTTGGGGCCGCCCCAATGGTCAAGGCTTCTCCGCCGCCCCCGGCCTCCCGCGCAACGGGCTCACCAGCCGCAATTACAGCGGCGTCAATGTCCTGATCCTGTGGGGAGCAGTGATCGAGAACGGCTATCCGTCGCAATCGTGGCTGACCTTCCGCCAAGCCTTGGAGGCGGGCGGCAATGTCAGGAAAGGCGAGCGCGGGACAAGGGTTGTCTATGCCGACCGCTTCACCCCCGAAGCCGAGAAGGAACGCGCGCGCCAGACCGGCGGCGAAGCCCGCGCGGTGCCGTTCCTCAAACGCTTCACCGTGTTCAACGTCGCACAGTGCGAAGGCTTGCGCCCCGGCCTTGCCACCGACCCCGCACCGCTTCCCGAACGCCAAGTCGTGCCGATCGCCGAAGCGGTCATTGCGGCATCGGGCGTCGATTTCCGCATCGGTGGGGACAAGGCCTACTATGTCCCGAGCGCCGACTATGTGCAGGTGCCCCCGCAACCGGCCTTCCACGAACAGATCAATTTCTACCGGACGGCGCTGCACGAACTCTGTCATGCCAGCGGCCACCCGTCGCGCCTCAATCGCAATCTGCGCAATGCGTTCGGCAGCAAGGACTATGCGCGCGAAGAATTGATCGCCGAGATGGGATCGGCCTTCCTTTGCGCCGCGCTCGGCATCGTGCCGACCGTTCGTCACGCCGATTATCTGGCATCATGGCTCGACGTGCTGCGCGAGGACAATCGCGCGATCTTTCGCGCGGCCAGTCAGGCGAGCAAGGCCGCCGATTGGCTGCTTGCCCGCTACGCCGAGACGCAGGACGAAGGGAGGGAAGCGGCATGATTACGCTCCCCCATGCGATCCTTTCGGCGCTGCGCGCGAATGCGCGCGCCAGCCGCCTCCACGAGCAGCGCGACGAACGGTTCGACCCGTTCCCGGTGGTCAAATTCTTCAATCCGGTCGGCGCGGCGACGTGGATCGCCACCGAGCTTTACGACGATGGAGACACGCTGTTCGGCCTCGCCGACTTGGGGTTCGGATGCCCGGAAATGGGCGTGTTCTCGCTTACCGAGATTGCGGGCGTCCGCTTGCCCTTCGGCCTGTTCATCGAGCGCGACGAGCATTTCGAGCCGCTGGCCCCGCTTTCGCTATGGTCCGATACCGCGCGGCGCATGGGTGCAATCGTTCTGGCCGAAGCCGAACTTCGCCGCATCACCGATAGCCGGAACGGCAACGAGCTTCCGCCGCCTCTTGATGATCGAGGGGCCGGATGACGCGCGGCGCGTTTCGCCGCATTGAGTGCCGGTCCCGCCCATCCAGCAAGACAAACGGGACCGGCGCTCCAGAAGGAGCAGACCAATGAAACTCGACTTTATCGACCATAGCAAGCTGGTTCCGTCCAAGGTGAACATGCGGCACGGACCCAAGCCCCCGGACGTGGGCGACATTCTGCCCTCGATCCGCAAGCGCGGTGTCATCGTGCCGCTGATCGTGCGCCCGCAGGCGGGCAACGATAATGGCGTCCACGAAATCGTCGCCGGGCGGCGGCGCTGGACGGCGAACGCCATCGCGCTTGTCGAGGGCATCGACCACGGCCCGCTTCCCGTCGCCATCCTCGACGCCGGGGACGACGCCGACGCCATCGAGGCATCGCTTCTCGAGAACACCCGGCTCGATCCCGACGAGGTGACGCGATGGGAAACCTTCGCACGGCTGGTCAAGGAGGGCCGCGACATTGCGGATATCTCCGCGACGTTCGGCATTCCCGAGCTTGGCGTGAAGCGTATCCTAGCGCTCGGCAACCTGCTTCCGCGCATCCGCGATCTTTACCGCAAGGAGAAGATCAACGCGGCGACCGTCCGGCATCTGACGCTGGCGAGCAAGCAGCAGCAGAAGGCATGGCTGGCGCTCTACGACGATGACGACGCCTATTGCCCGACCGGCCAGCAATTGAAGGCATGGCTGTTCGGCGGGCAGTCGATCAAGGTCGAACATGCCCTGTTCGACGTCGATGCGAGCGGCCTTGCGATCGTCGCCGATCTGTTCGGCGAAGACCGCTATTTTGCAGATGCCGACGCGTTCTGGACCGCGCAGAACGCCGTAATCGACGCGCGCAAGGAGGACTATCTGGATGCCGGATGGTTCGACGTGGTGATCGTCCCGCCCGGCGAATATTTCTACCGCTATGAGTTCGCCAAGGCACCCAAGCGCAAGGGCGGGCGCGTGTATATAGATGTGCGCGAAAGCGGCGAGGTCGAGGTCCACGAAGGCTATGTGACGAGCAAGGAGGCCAAGCGGCTCGAACGCGGCGAGGCAATCGAAACCGGCCCCAAAGTGCCGCGCCCCGAAGTGACGAGCACGATGCAGACCTATATCAACCTGCACCGTCATGCCGCTGTCCGCGCCTCGCTGACCCGTCATCCCAAGGTCGCGCTGCGCTTGATGGTCGCCCATGTCATCGTCGGGTCGCCACTGTGGACGGTCAAGCCCGAGCCGCAGACCGCGCGCAACGACGATGTGCGCGAAAGCGTCGAAACTTGCCGCGCGGAAACCGACTTCGACGCGAAGCGCCGCGCCGTATTGGACCTTCTCGGCTTCTCGCCCGAGGAACCGACCGTCACAGGCGGCAACGGCGACGACTTCGGACTGGTCGGCGTGTTCCTGCGCTTGCTCGACGTGCCCGACCGCGCCGTAATGGACGTGATCGTCATCGTCATGGGCGAAACGCTCGCCAGCGGCAGCGCCGCCATCGAGGCGGTCGGCGGCGAGATCGGCGTCGATATGGCCCGCTACTGGCAGGCCGACGACGCCTTTTTCGAGTGTGTCCGCGACAAGGAGGTGCTGACCCGCATCGTCGCCGAGGTGGCGGGCGAACCTGTCGCCGCCGCCAATGCGAAGGAACCGGGCAAGGTCTTGAAGCGCATCGTCCGCGACCATCTGGAGGGTGCGAACGGGCGGCCCAAGGTCGAGGGTTGGGTGCCGAAATGGATGGCGTTCCCGCCCGCTACCTATACGGCGCGCGGCGGCGTCGGCACCGTCGCGGCTCATGCCAAGGTGCTCGCGGCGCGCCCCGACCGCGAGCCGGAACCGACCGGCCCCGGCGCGGTGATTGCGCTTCCGGCCCCTGCCAAGGCCGAGCCGCAGGAACAGCCCGAGCGCGAAGCCGCATGAAACTGGACGGGCGGCGGCGCACCCGCCGCCCGTTCCGTCCCCCATAAAATCGCCGCGCCGCTCGGCCGCAAGCGGCCCTCGCGGCGCGGATTTCAGACAGGAGACTTGTCATGGCCGACCGTGTTTCGGCATCCATCACCATCGGCGGGACGCTCCCCGCCAGCCAGCTTCCCGCCTTCGCCGAGGCCATCGCGAACGAAGGGCTGTCCACCGAATGGGACGGCGAACCCTTCGCGCTCGGCGATCTGCCCGAGGGCGAGCCCTTGGCGCTCATGGCGCACGAGGTCGCCTGGGGGCGGTTCGAGGGACTCGAAGCCTTCTGCATCGCGCATGGGCTTTTCTTCGCGCGCTGGTCGGGCGCCTATGCCTGCCAGTGGGGTGCGGAACGCACCGTGTTCACCGGCAGCGGCGAACCGCAAAGCTACGCTGCCGACGAGGACGACTATATCCTCATGGGGCGCTGCACCGCCGAGCGATTGGGCAGCTATGCGGCGATCATCGCGCATTTCGATGCGGCCGACTTCGCGGTGCCCCCGCTTGTCATCACGCCCGAACGGGAGGAGGCGAGCAATGGCTGACATCTGGATTCAGGGCAGCTTCGCCTTTCGCTGCACCGCCGCCGAGTGCGCGCTGATCGAGGAAGTCGCAAACGCTGGCTACGCGCTAGCGAATGACGACGCGCCCGATCCGCCGAGCGCGGCGCTGCTCGCAGCCTTTCCGCCGGACGATGCGAACGCGCGGTGGAGCGGGTTTCGCGAGGCGTTCAACGATCCCGAATTTCCCACCATCGGAGCCGATTTCATCGCTGAAACCTGCCCCGACGATCCATCCGCGCGGATCGTGTGTTTCGCCAGCATGGACGATTTCGATGCCGCTGCCATCGCGGTGGTGATCCAGCGATGTTGCCCCGAAACGCTCGCCAAGGGGCCGATCGGCTTTGAATGGGCCATGACCTGTTCCAAGCCCCGCATCGGGGAGTTCGGTGGCGGCTGGTGCGCGATTTTCGCAGACCGCATCGAGATCGACGCGACCAACGAGGCGCTGTCGCGCGCGCTCGCGGGCGACGGCAACTAGCCCAAATCGCGCCGCACTGCGCGCTCGCGTGCCGAAAACCCCTGCCGCCTGACCTACCGGGCGGTGCGGCGGATCACCGTCCGGGCGCTTCCGCATAACGTGCATTCGTCCTTCTGCCGCTCGAATCCGCGCGTGCCGCCGAGCGCGCAGGTGACGACATTGGCCTGTGCGGTAACCGACAGGTTGAGCCGGTCAGTCACGCAGGCATCGCACACCGCCGCGCCGTCCAGCCGCACGATCAGCCGTTCGATCTGCCCCGCAATCGTCGTTCCTTCGTTCATCGCCGTGAGGCTATAGCCGCGGCCTCGTGGCCGCGAAAGCAATCATGGCTTCCCGGAAAGACGCCGGACTGGGCTTCCTGTCCGCGCGCGCATCTCGTCCTTTCGTGTCTCACCAACCCGTCGCCGGCTCCTTGGGCGCATGACCTGGGACGGCCGCGCGCCTCGCGAAACCATCGCGCGGAACTGATTTCCCCGCGCCGCTTTGGCGGCGCTCCTCGCGGCCGCTTCGCTCCAAATCAGCCCCGCGCTTCCGGTCCTCCGCTTCGCTTCGGCCTGCGGTTCGCAGCGCGCTCAAGGGCCGTCCCTTCGGTCCGCCCATCGCCCGGCATCGGGTCGGGCGAATGTGCAAGGAGACGAGAAATGCCCTCAATCGGTCATGTCCAGCGCCAGAACGACGGTTCGTTCCGGGGCGCCTTGAAGACGCTTTCGGTCAATGCCGAGATCGCCATCATCCCCAACCGCAGTAAGACCGGGGACCAGCCCGACTACCGCGTGCTGTCGAACGGCGTCGAACTGGGCGGCGGCTGGATCCGCACCGGCGAGGTGAGCCAGCGCGAATATGTCCGCCTCGCCATGTCGGCCCCCGAACTTGGCGGCCGCACCCTCTACGCCAATCTCGGCCGCGCCGCCGGGCAGGACGACGACGACGCGTTCGCCGTTATCTGGAACCCCGGCGACTGAGCCGGATCGGCCCCGCGCCGGTCACCCGGCGCGGGGCTTTCCTCATGCCTTGAGGGCTTGGCGTGGGCCTTTTCCTGCACCGGAACGCGCTTGCGGGCCTGCAGAGAGGAAGAAATCCGCTCAGCAAGCACCGAGTATCCGGCGGCGAACGGACCGCCTCAACCATCGACGGTTCCCCCAATTTTCACGCCACCTGCGTTCCGCTTCGCTCCACTCCGGCGACGAGAAAATCGGCTCCCCCGTCGCCCGCTTCGCGGCCGCTGCGCGGTGGTTGACCCCGCCCGCTCCCCGCCGGGCGATGGCTCATCTTTCGCTTGTATCAGGAGGATGAGATGTCGGTTGAACAACAGATCGAGGAGCTTCGCGCGGAGCTTTCATGGTGCGATGACGCGGGAGAACGGCGGCAGATCGAAGCCGAATTAAGGGCCGCTGAGAAGAGGCTGAAGCGGTGCAATCGGGCGCTGCGTCAGGCCGAACAGGCAGGCTGGCAATAAGGCGATGCGCTGTTGAAGGGGCAGGTTCGCGGGAGTGGTGCCGCATGGCGCCGCTCCCCTTTTTTGATCGGGAAGGCGGGAAGGCAAAGCGGGCGTCTGGGGCGGCAGGTGGCAGTCGGGCTCGATGGCAAGATAGAGGCAAAATCTCGCGATTTTGTAAGTGTTTGTCTGCACATCGTTTTTTGAAGGCTTTTGCGAGACTCGCCCTTTGAGTGCGAGACAGGGTTACCAGGAGTGGCGGTTTTCTGGGCTTTTCCGATCCCAATCGCGAGACTCCTTGCGCTCTGGCGAGGACGCGCCATTCTTATCGGCGGGGAGCGTCATTCCGGCATGGAAGGACGCCGCTATGCGCGATGATGAGTTCGAACCGCAGCTGGGCCGGATGCGCGGCCGGGGCAAGGAGCAGCGCTACCTGAGCCGCGTCGTGAAAGCGGCAAAGCGGGCCGGCATGAAAACGGGCAGGCGCGGCCGTTTCGACGGCAGCCGGATCGGGCGCGGCGCGAGTGTTGCGCGGGTGCTCAGATCGCGCGACCGATTGGGCGCGTTCCGGTCGCGCCGCGTGATCGTCAAGATACGGCCTGTCGGCCTTGGCGGGAAAGGCATGGGCGGTGCGAAGGCGCACCTTCGCTATATTCAGCGCGACGGCGTGACCCGTGAGGGCGAGGCTGGTGCGCTCTACTCGCCCGACAGCGACGTCGCCGATGGCAAGGCGTTCCTCGAACGGTGTGACGGCGACCGCCGCCAGTTCCGGTTCATCGTGTCGGCCGAGGACGCCGACCAGTATCCCGACTTGAAGCCGTTCGTGCGCCGGCTGATGACGCAGATGGAGCAGGATCTTGGGACAAAGCTCGATTGGGTGGCGGTCGACCATTTCAATACCGGCCATCCGCACACGCATATCGTGGTGCGCGGCGTAAACGATCGGGGTGAGAATCTGCTGATCGCGCGCGAGTATATCTCGCACGGGAGCCGGCAGCGGGCGATCGAGATCGTCAACCTCGACCTGGGGCCGCGCACCGACCTTGAAATCGAAGAGCGGCTTCGCAGCGATACGGGTGCCGAGCGGCTGACCGCGATCGACAGACGGCTGATCCGCGACATGGATACCGCGCGGCTGGTCAGCGCGAGCGATGGCGATCCCTTCCAGCAATCGCTTCGCGTCGGTCGCCTGCAGAAACTCGGGCGCATGGGACTCGCCTCGCATGTCGGCAACGGCACCTGGCGGCTTGAGCCCGACCTTGCGAACACACTGCGCCAGATCGGCGAGCGCGGCGACATCATCCGCACCATGCAGCGCGAGCTGACCGCGCGGAAGCTCGATCGTGCTGCGGTCGATCGCGTCATCTACGACCCGGTCGCGAAGGAGGCGACGCCGATCATCGGCCGCGTCGTGATGCGCGGGCTCGCCGACGAACATGAAGACCGTCATTATCTGCTGGTCGACGGCATCGACGGGCGCACCCATTATGCCGAGATCGGCAAGGGCGAGCTGGTCGACACGATCCCCGAAAATGCCATCGTCCGGATCGCGCCACGCGAGGGCGGCATTCGCGCCGTCGATCGGACGATCGACGAGATCGCGGCGGCGAACGGCGGGCGCTATTCGATCGACGCCCATCTGAAGCACGATCCGACCGCCAGCGAACGCTTCGCCGAAACGCATGTCCGGCGGCTTGAAGCGATGCGAAAAATCTCGGGCGTCGTCGAGCGCGAGCCCGACGGAAGCTGGATCATCGCGCCGGACCATCTCGCCAGGGTCGAGAGGTTCGAAGCCATGCAGTTCCGCGACCACCCCGTTGCCATTGAAACCCTGTCGGCGATCCCGCTCGACAAATTACCGGGAACCGATGCCGCGACCTGGCTCGATCGCGAGCTGGTCGCCGAAGCGCCGGTGCCAGTGCGCGATGCTGGGTTCGGGCACGAGGTTCGTTCAGCGCAGGCGATGCGACGGCAATGGCTGATCACCGAACAGCTTGCAGACGAACAGGATGGGCAGACGGTCTATCGGCGAGGGATGCTCGCCGCGCTCCAGCGGCGAGAATTGCTGCGTGTCGCCCGCCAGCTCTCCGACAAGTTAGGCGTTCCGTTCGCCGAGGCCAGAGAGGGGGAGGCTGTTCAAGGCAGGCTCGTGCGCGCAGTCGAGATGACGAGTGGTCGCCATGCGCTCATCGAACGGTCGCGCGATTTCACGCTGGTGCCGTGGCGCTCTGTTCTCGATCGCCATGTCGGTAAATCGGTCTCGGGCATCATGCGCGACGGCGGGATCAACTGGACACTCGGGCGGCAGCGCAGCGGGCCGAGCGTCTCCTGATCCGGAGGATTCGGGCTTTCTATTTTCATGAAATTATGTTTTCATGGATTCATGAAAAATATCGCAGCGCAAACCGATGTCGGCGACGAGCATCTTCAGGTGCAGATTCCTGCCGTTACGAAACGCGATCTCGGTCAACGGTCGCTCGATTCCCGCGAGCCGATCCGGATGATCGTACTGCGGGCACTTGAAGCCTATGGCGTGAGCGTCCCCGCAGACGCGATATCGGATCGCCGGAAGGGCAGGCGATGAGCGAGGATTTCGAAGCTCTCACTGTTGCGGATTATGCGAAGCAGGCCGCGCGGACTGATCAACGCAGCGGTGGCCGCGCACTGGGCTTCTCGATGCTTGGCCTTTTCGGCGAAGTCGGCAGCTTGCTCAGTGAGGCCAAGAAAAAGCAGCGCGACGATGCCTCCTACCTGGGTTACGCTCACGCCGTCGCGGAAGAGCTTGGTGACGTCCTTTGGTATCTGGCGGCGATCGCACGGCGCAGCCGCATGGCGCTCAGCGACATCGCTGCCGCCGCGGCGACAAACGGCGGACAATGGCAGACGGGCGGCAACGAAACGCTCAGTTTCCATGCGCTGCAGCCGCAGCACATTCCGCTTGCCAAGGCACCGATGCCGCAGTTCGAGCATAGCCTGCTCGCGCTGGCAGGCGACGTTGGGCTGCTCATCAACGATTTCCAGGCGGGCGGTCTTGCGAAGGACCGCGAAGCACTCGCGGGCCGGCTGGTCGCGGTCATGCGCCGGTTGATCCAGGCGGCAAACGAATCCGGTGTTACCATCGAGGCTGCCGCCGTGAAGAATCTTCACAAGATCTTCGATCGCTGGCCGCGCGAGCGCATCTATCCGGCGCCGACCGATGCGGCGCTCGACCCAGAAGAGCAATTGCCGCGGCGGATGGCGATCGACGTCTATGAACGCACCGTTCGCGGGCAGACATTCGTGTATCAACGCTCAAGCGGTGTGTATGTCGGCGACCGGCTCACCGACAACGCGCTCGAACCCGACGACTATCGTTTCCACGATGTCTTTCACTACGCTTATGTCGCGGTGCTTGGCTGGTCGCCAGTGCTGCGTGCGCTGCTCCGTCTCAAGCGCAAGAGCGATCCGAAACTCGACGACGCCGAAGACGGTGCTCGGGCGATTCTCATCGAAGAGGGCATAACTTCCTGGATTTTCGGACAAGCGCAGCAACTCCGGTACTTTGAAAACGTGAAGCGCGGTGGCCTTCCGCTGGACATGCTGAAGCATGTCCGCCAGTTCGTCGCCGGCTACGAATCAGAACGCTGTCCGCTGTGGCTTTGGGAGGAAGCGATCCTCCAGGGCTATACGGCTTTCCGCTTCCTTCAGGAGCATCGGCGCGGCCGCGTCCTGATCGACTTCGCCAATCGCCGCCTGCGTATCAAGGAATTGCCGTCATGACCCCGAAATCCTTTGTGTCCACCCTGGCGGCGACCGAACTTCCCTCAGTGTTCAATCCCTGGCGCGATCGCTGCACGGTCCATGACCGCAGCGACGCCGCCGCCCGGCGCCGCGACAATCTCGAAATGCTGCTCACCGCGGCGCTTGATCATCGCGTCGAAACGATCTGGATCGCGCGTGATCTCGGCTATCGCGGGGGGCGGCGTACGGGCGTACCGCTGACCGACGAAATTCACCTCGGACATGCCGGCACGCTGATGGGCGGCATCGCATTTGAACGTGCGACGCAGGGACCCGCCGTGGCGGAGCGCACCGCGGCGATCGTCTGGCGTGTGCTAGAGCGGATCGGTCAGCCTGTCATGCTCTGGAACGTTTTCCCGTTCCATCCCCATGAAGCGGATGATCCGATGTCGAACCGATGCCACACGCGAAGCGAGCGCGAGGCGACCTGGCCGATATTGCAAGCCCTCGTGTCAATGATCCGGCCCCGCCAGATCGTCGCGATCGGGCGCGACGCTCACCTGGCGCTGGACGGTCTCGACATTCCGACCACCGCGGTCCGCCATCCGAGCTACGGCGGGCAGCGCGAGTTCATCGAGGGCATGTTCAGCCTGTACGGTGTCGCGGATGACAACGATGAGCCGCTAGAACTGCCGTTGGGCGCGCCTCACGCCGCAGCACGGAGATGTGCGCTCGCCTGATCGCAGCGTTCAAAGAGTTGCTTAAGATCGCCGCGGTTCCAGTTGGCGGTGTCGACCGTGGCGTTGGTCGAGACGATCGTGAGCGGACCCAGCGCGACCCCGCCTTCCTTGGCGATGAATTCGAGCAGACGGCCGAGGCCGATCAGATTGCCGAGCAGTTTTTCGATATAGTAGTGATTGCGGTAGAGCGCGGTCATGCCGAGGCGACGATCGTCGCCCTTGCCGATCAGCTTGAGACTGGCAAAGCTCAGGCACTGACCGCCGTAGGGCGAGTCATTCACGTCGCGGGCGGGGTCGAAGATCAGCAGTTCGAATTTGTTGAGCGCTCGGACGTTCGGGTTGCGCAGGCGCTCGACGATGCCCCAGATTTGATTGATTGGCTGGCCGTCGGCGCGGGGCAATTCCATCATCCGTTCGAAATAATAGCCCGACCAAGCGCCCGACCTCCGGACCTTCGGCAGCACGTTGTCGCGAAACCGGTCGAAGAATTGCGGCGCGCCGTAGCGCCTGTACAGCGCTGCCGGAAAAATCGTGTTGGCGACCGTCTCGATGGGCTTCTTGCCATGGCCCGAAAGGAAGGCATCGACTTCCGCCACGACGGGATCGGCGAGTGTTGCGCGCGCAGTCGGCTCGGCCACGGAGATGACGACATTCTGCGCCTGGTGTCCGGTGGCGAGGTCGACGAGCCGGACCGCCTCGCGCCAGCCAGCAACGCAGTCAGGCTGCGGCGGTATGGGAAGATACATCGACTTCCTCCGTCAAATTTGCCGTGGCGAAAAGGCGCGGCGCTAGAAAGCGCTCAGTAAGCCAGGCGTGGCCTTCCAAGCCCCAACCTGGTCCCCAGCTGTTGCGGATGAGAATGGCCGGGGTGCCGTCCACGGTTCCATGCCCGACCGCGACGACCGCGTGCCGTTGCGCTGGCTCGGGGAGTTCGTCGTTCGCCGGATCGACGACGCCATCACCGCGCGGCTGGAAGAAAGACCGTGACAGCATCGTCAGCATGAGCACCGGCGTGTCACGATCCAGCGCGGCAAGGATGGATGACAGGTCGGTTCCATCCCTCTGTCCGTTGCGGCCATAGAGCGGGCCAACGGTCGCCGGCGGCGTCCACAGTCGATGATCGGCTGGAACCGCTGCCAGATACGGCCAGCCTTTCTCGTCGGGTTGGCCATCGAGCCGTAGCGCGTCCAGCATTGTGGATAGCAGTGCGCCGCTCGTCGGCGGTCTGCCCGCCCGTTTCTGCGCGGCATAAAAGGCGAATTCACACGACAGCGGTGCCCAGCCGTCGCGAAGCCCGGCGTGGGTGTCGCTCGCGGCGAATGCGAGGCATGTCGGCCGCGCGCCTTGATCGCGCGCAGGCCCGAACAGCGGCCGAAGGTCACGGACGATATCGATCATGGGGCGTCAGGCGGCCTCGAGCAGGTGCCGCCGTTCGGCGCGCGACAGGCCCGTCTGTTCCGGGCCGGTGAGGTCGAAATCGAGCGTCAGGCTGGTGAGGGCCGGCGCAGGCTGCCACGGCCGCCGCTCGTCGAGCGACATGCGGCCGCGCCGCGGCGCATCGGGCGCCGCGGTGACACGGCGGACAACGGGACCACCGATGCCATCGCCGTCGATTGCCTCACGCTCGTCTCGAACGACGGCGAAGCCGCTGGCGATCAGTTGGTCGAGATCCCAGAGATACCCACCGCCGCTATGTTCTTCGAGCTGCAGCACGAAAAGATCATTGCGACTGCCATCGATCCGCGAGCCGGCATCGCGCTCGGTCAGCAGCCAGACGTCGCCGCGATAGTTGTCGGGCCGATAGTCCTTGAGGAGATCGACCTTCAGGCTGCGCGGCTGCGTCCGGAGCAGGTCGGTCATCACCGATGGCGAAATCAGATTGTAGCGAACCAGGGTGCGGCACGTCGCCTCATAGCTGGCGCCGATCCGCAGCGAGAGCTGATAGACGACATTGGGGCGCCGGAAATGATCGATCTGCCATCCTTGTCGCGCGCTGTGCGCGAGCACCAGCCATTTCGGCATCATGAAGGCGATCGCAAAGGCGTCGGCTTCGGTTTCCTCGAAGTTGTTTCCCGGTTCGGGCGACATCGGCATCCGGCGCAGGATGCTCTCATCGTCGAGGCTCGGCTCGTGTCGCATCGAAAAATGCCCGAGTTCGTGCGCGGCCGTGAAGCGCTGGATGCTCATCGGTCGTTCCGTCGTGACGAGAACGCCAGGAGCAGGTGCGCTGAGATAGGCGCCGAGCAGGCCTTTCAGAGGACGAAGCAGCAAGGGTAGACCCACGGCATGGATCGCGCCGAAGACATCGACGCTGCCGCCTTGGGTCTCGATCAGTGCGCGCGTATCGAGTTCGCGATGCAGGCGGCCCGCTGCCATCGTACCAGCGCGAACCGCGCTCGCATAATCCGACGCCATCGATCAGCTCCGTTCGCCGCCAGACCGCGAGCGGAGATATTCGGCAAACCGGCTCAGCTCGGCCCGGTCCTCAGTCGACAAGGCCGCAACGCGTCGCGCCAGATGGGCGACATCGGCGGGAAGGCTCGCGGAGGCCTCGTCTTCGCCGGTAAAATAGGCCACCGACTGGCGGTAAAGACGGGCAAGCCGCGTCAGTTCGATCGCTTCAACGCGGCGCTGGCCATTCTCGATATCGGTAAGCGCGGTCCGGGGAATCTTGAGATAGGCAGCAACTTCTTCCTGCTTGAGGCCGAGATATTTCCGTGCTTCGCGCAGACGGTCGCCCAAGCGCCGCCGCTCCTGCTCGTCGCCTTCCTGGCGGAGTGCGAGATTGGTCATGGCTTCGACCCTTTCTTCTTAACCCAGACGCGTTCGATCTTAGGGAGGAGGTCGTCAATCGCCTTCTCGATCGAATTGTAGCCGCCGGTGCGGACGATGCTGTCGCGAAGCTCGATGTCGAGGACCTGCTCCACCGCGCAAAGCGTGTCGACCACGGACAAGGAGTCGAGTGGCACGGGCGCCTGGATGATCTTCGGGTTTTCCGGAGGCAGGGCAATTCCGCGCACCTGTGCCTCAGCCCTGGCCACTTGCAGCAGTTCGTCGACCAACGCCCTAATGGCGTCGGCTTTGGGAAACGCGGTTGCCGCGGGCTGCGGAGGAGCGATTGTCGCCATGCATGCCTCGCACGATTTCACTACATTAAATGCGATATAATGTCTGATAATCCGACACGCAAGCCCGAATTTGCAGCTCGGATTTTTGCAGGGTGTAGCGGGTCATCGGCGGTGCGGTGTGGTGGTCAGTGCCACCTCGAGGGACAACGACAGGGCAGAATCATCAACTCGGGTCATAGCTCGATCAAAAGAACAGAGCTGGAATATTGAGTCAGTCGCCGACGAGTGATCTCCTTCGGTCACCCACCAGCCCCCAGCGGCTCCGTTCATTTCGGGCGGCCCATAGCCGAGTCTTGAAGCCGCGCCCCGACCGCATCCGGCGGTATGGGCGGGAGCTTCAACGTGACCCCGACCAAATTGCTCATCGGCCAGATCCTTGTCGTGTTCGCAATCGTGATCGCGGGCCTCTGGGCGGCGACCCAATGGGCGGCGGCGATGCTCGCCTACCAGCCCGAACTTGGTCCGGCCTGGTTCATGGCTGGAAGCACGCCGGTCTATCGTCCCTGGGCGCTCTTCCCCTGGTGGTATCACTACGATGCCTATGCGCCGCATGTTTTCGACAAGGCCGGCGCGCTCGCCGGCGCGAGCGGTTTCATCGGCTGCGGCGCGGCGATCGCAGGCTCGCTCTGGCGCGCGCGGCAGTCGCGTCACGTCACCACCTATGGTTCGGCGCGCTGGGCCAGGCCGAACGAGATCGAGCGGGCCGGCCTTTACGGTGATGCCGGCGTATTCCTGGGCCGCTCGCGCGGCCGCTATCTCCGGCATGACGGCCCCGAACATATCATGGCGTTCGCGCCAACCCGTTCGGGCAAGGGCGTCGGGCTGGTCATACCGACACTGCTTGGCTGGACCGGCAGCGCCGTGGTTCACGACATCAAGGGCGAGAACTGGCAGCTCACCGCCGGCTGGCGCGCGCGCTTCTCCCACGTCCTGCTGTTCAATCCGACCGATCCCGCTTCCGCCAAATACAACCCGCTGCTGGAGGTCCGGCGCGGCGAGCATGAGGTCCGCGACGTCCAGAACATCGCCGACATCCTGGTCGATCCCGAAGGCGCGCTCGAACGGCGCAACCACTGGGAGAAAACCTCCCATTCGCTCCTGGTCGGCGCGATCCTCCACGTCCTTTATGCGGAGGAAGAAAAGACGCTCGCACGGGTAGCCACATTCCTGTCGGACCCGCAGCGGCCGTTCACCGCCACGCTCCGGCGGATGATGACCACCAATCACCTCGGCACGAAGGATGCGCCGCAGATCCATCCCGTCGTCGCCTCGGCGGCGCGCGAGGTGCTCAACAAGAGCGAGAACGAGCGCAGCGGCGTCCTCTCCACCGCAATGTCGTTTCTCGGGCTCTATCGCGACCCGACCGTCGCCGCGGTGACATCGCGCTGCGACTGGCGGATCGCCGATCTCGTCGAGGCCGGCCATCCGGTCTCGCTCTACCTTGTCATCCCGCCATCGGACATCAGCCGCACCAAGCCGCTGGTGCGGTTGGTGCTCAACCAGATCGGCCGCCGCCTCACCGAAAAGCTCGATGCCGATCCCGCCAGGGCGGGCAAGCACAAGCTCCTGATGATGCTCGACGAGTTCCCGGCATTGGGGCGGCTCGACTTCTTCGAGACCAGTCTTGCCTTTCTCGCGGGCTATGGAGTGCGCGCCTTCCTGATCGCGCAGTCCTTGAACCAGATCGAGAAGGCTTATGGCGAGCACAACTCGATCCTCGACAACTGCCATGTCCGCGTCGCGTTTGCGACCAACGACGAGCGCACGGCGCGGCGGATTTCGGACGCGCTCGGCATCGCCACCGAACAGCGCGCGATGCGCAACTATGCCGGCCACCGGCTCGCGCCCTGGCTGGCGCACGTCATGGTCAGCCGGCAGGAGACCGCCCGGCCACTCCTGACCACCGGCGAGGTGATGCAGCTCCCGCCCAAGGATGAGCTTGTCCTTGTCTCCGGCATGGCCCCGATCCGCGCGAGGAAGCTGCGCTATTACGAGGACCGCAATTTCCGCGAGCGGATCGCACCGCCGCCGCAGCCCGCGCCCGGAGACTATCCCGACCGGCCGCAGGCACGCCCCAACGACTGGAGCGGACTGGTCCGCGCGCCCGATACCCGGCTCGGCAAGCCCGATGACGATGCGAAGGCGGATGAGGACGGCGGCTTGCAACAGCAGCGCCACCCCGGCCTCGGCGAAGAACCCGCCAAAAAACCCGAGCCGCCAAAGCAGCTCGACCTGCTCGGCCTGGACAGCGACGACACCGACACGATCGCCGACAAGCACGCGATGGACCGCGCCGGCGCCACCGGCACGCTGATCCGCGCTCACGCGATCAATCAGGGTCGCAGCGCCGACATGCTGCCGGACTTCTGACAATGGCCGCGATCAAACCCAACCGCGTCCGCTACCAGCTCTTCCTGCCCGAAGATCTGAGCCACCGCTTCGAGGCGCTGGCGAGCCAGCCCGGCGCGTCCAAATCGGCGATCCTCACCGACGCGCTCACCGCCTGGCTCAACCGGCAGGCGGCGAGCGAGCTGGAGAACAAGTTCAGCCAGCGGCTCGATCGCATGTCGCTCGCGCTGGGGCGTGTCGAGCGTGACGGGCATGTGCTGCTCGAGAGCCTGGCGCTGTTCATCCGCTATGAACTGATGGTGCAGGCCCCTTTGGCCGAAGCCGACGAAGCGGCGCGTGCGATCGGCCGAGACCGCTTCGAGGCGTTCATTGCCCGCGTCGGCGAAGCGCTCGCCAGCGGCCAGCGCACGCTTGCTGCCTCCGCGAAAGACAATGGAGGTGGGCGATGAGCGACACGCTTTTCGGCTCCGATAATTCCGCAGGGCGTCGGCGCGCGATGCTGCGCACCGCGATGGGGCCGACCATCGCCGCAGCGCTGGCCGATCCGGTGGTCATCGAGATCATGGTGAACCCGGACGGCGTGTTGCGCCTTGATCGACTCGGCGAAGGCCGGATCGATACCGGCACCAAATATGAGCCCGCGCAGGTCGAGCGGATCATCCGCCTGGTTGCCAGCCACGCACGGACAGAGGTTCATGGCAATGCGCCGATCGTGTCAGCCGAGCTGCCACCGCACGGCGAAGGCGCGGGCGAGCGGTTCGAGGGTATCCTGCCGCCGGTCAGCCTCGCGCCGTGCTTCTCGATCCGCAAGCCCGCGGCGCGCATCTACACTTTGCTCGACTATGTGCGGGACGGCATCATGCCCGCCGACACGGCGCGACTGCTGTCGATGGCCGTGGTCGAGCGCAAGAACATCCTGGTCGCGGGTGGCACCAGTTCGGGCAAGACGACGCTTGCCAACGCGCTGCTCGCCGAGATGGCGCACCTCGACGAACGCGTCATCATCATTGAAGACACGCGTGAGTTGCAATGCGCCGCGCCCGACGTGGTGGGGCTGCGCACGCGTACGATTGGCACTGCCGGAGCCGGCGGCGTCACGATGGCTGATCTTGTCCGCTCGACATTGCGGCTCCGCCCCGATCGCATCGTCGTTGGCGAGGTGCGCGGGCGCGAAGCGCTCGACATGCTCAAAGCCTGGAACACCGGGCATCCGGGCGGCATCGCAACCGTCCACGCCAATTCGGCAGTGTCGGCGCTCTACCGGCTCGAGCAGCTCGTGCAGGAAAGCGTCGTCACCGTTCCGCGCCGGCTGATCGCCGACGCCATCGACATGATCGTGTTCATCGCCGGGCGCGGCCTCGCGCGCCGCGTCGACACGATCGCGCGCGTCGCCGGCCTCGATCCCGACGGCGGCTACGCCGTCCTCGACCTTACTCCCGACCACGCCCTCGAACCCCAAGGAGAATGACCATGCGCTTGTCCCGTATTCCTGCCCGTATTCCCGATCGTCGGAGCATCTTCCTCACCGGCGCCGCCATCGGCCTCGGGCTTGCGCTCGCCGCCACCGCGCAGGCCGCCGGCTCGGGCATGCCGTGGGAGGAACCGCTTCAGCAGGTCCTCGAATCGGTCCAGGGTCCTGTCGCCAAGATCGTCGCGGTGATCATCATCATCGTCACCGGTTTGACGCTCGCGTTCGGCGAGACGGCAGGCGGGTTCCGGCGCCTCATCCAGATCATCTTCGGCCTGTCGATCGCGTTTGCGGCGTCGAGCTTCTTCCTCAGCTTCTTCAGCTTCGGCGGCGGGGCGCTCATCTCGTGAACGCGCCAAATTCCTATGGCGCCAGCCATATCGAGGGGTTCGAGGCGCCGATGCACCGCGCGCTTGCCGAGCCGATCCTGCTTGGCGGGGCGCCGCGAGCGATCGCGATCGTCAATGGTACGATCGCGGCCGCGCTCGGACTCGGTCTCCAGCAGTGGATCGCCGGGCTGGCCATGTGGGCGTTCGGGCACACTCTCGCGGTGTTCGCCGCCAAGCGCGATCCCGACTTCGCCCCGGTCCTTGTCCGCCACCTTCGCCAGAAGGGGCATCTGTCATGCTGAATCTGCGCGAATACCGTCAGAAGGCCGACCGGCTCGCCGATCATCTTCCATGGGCGGCGCTTGTCGCGCCCGGCGTGGTGCTCAACAAGGACGGCAGCTTTTTGCGCGTCCTCAGGTTCCGCGGCCCCGATCTAGAATCCGCCACCGAAGCCGAGCTTGTCGCCGCCTGCGCGCGGGCGAACAATGTCCTGAAGCGCTTCGGCTCGGGCTGGGCACTCCATTTCGAGGCCGAGCGGCGCGAAGCGCTGGGTTATCCCGACAGCAGCTTTCCCGATGCGGCGTCGTGGCTGGTCGATGAGGAACGGCGCGCGGCGTTCGAAAGCGCGGGCGCGCATTTCGAGAGCCGCTATTATCTGACGCTCACCCTCCTGCCTCCGCCCGATCAGGCGGACACGGCGGGCCGAGCGCTGATCGAGCGCAGCGACGACGCGAAGGGCCGCGACTGGCGACAAGCGCTTGCCGGCTTCATCGCCGAGACGGATCGTGCGCTTGACCTGTTCAGAGGCTTCATGCCCGAGGTGCGCGCGCTCGGCGACAGCGAAATGCTGACCTTTCTCCACGGTGCGATCTCCGCGCGCCGCCATGTCGTCGCCGTGCCCGAAACGCCCATCTATCTGGACGGGCTGCTCGCCGACACGCCGCTGACCGGCGGGCTCGAACCGATGCTCGGCGACGAGCATCTGCGGACGCTCACCATCCTCGGATTTCCGAACGCGAGCCGTCCCGGCATCCTCGACGGACTCAACCATGAGGATTTTGGCTATCGCTGGGTGACGCGCTTCATTGCGCTCGACAAGACCGACGCAACCAAAGCGCTCACTCGCCTGCGGCGGCAGTGGTTCAACAAGCGCAAGTCGATCACCGCGCTGCTGCGCGAAGTCATCTACAACCAGCCGGTCCAGCTTCTCGACAGCGATGCCGACAACAAGGTGGTCGATGCCGACCTCGCCTTGCAGGCGCTCGGCGGCGATCATGTCGCGTTCGGCTATCTGACGACGACGATCACCGTTGCCGATATCGACCGCGCCCGCGTCGAGGAAAAGGTCCGCGCGGTCGAGCGCATCGTCAACGGGCTCGGCTTCACCTGCATCCGCGAGGGCATGAATGTGGTCGAGGCGTGGCTGTCGAGCCTGCCGGGCCATGTCTATGCGAACGTCCGGCAACCGATCGTCCACACCCTGAATCTCGCGCATCTCATGCCGCTGTCCTCGGTATGGGCAGGACCGGCGCGTAATCCGCACCTCGACGGTCCGCCGCTGCTTTATGCGGAAACCAGCGGCTCGACGCCGTTCCGTCTCAGCACGCATGTCGGCGACGTCGGTCATATGCTGATCGTCGGACCCACCGGGGCCGGAAAGTCGGTGCTGCTCGCAATGCTCGCGCTTCAGTTCCGGCGATATCCAGACTCCCAGGTCTATGTCTTCGACAAGGGATTTTCGGCGCGCGCGGCCGTGCTGGCGATGGGCGGCGCGCATCACGCGCTCGGGCTTGGCGGTGAGAGCGGTCATGCCGATGACGTGGGCGGGCGAACGATCGCCTTCCAGCCGCTGCGCCACATCGATCGCTCCAACGCACGCGCCTGGGCGACCGAATGGATCGGCGCGCTGCTCGCCCATGAGAAAGTACTGGTCACACCCGAGATCAAGGAGGCCGTCTGGTCGGCGCTCACCAATCTCGCGACCGCCCCGATCGAGGAACGCACGCTCACCGGCCTGTCGCTGCTGCTGCAATCGGCACCGCTGCGATCGGCGCTCGCGCCCTATACGCTCGAAGGATCGTTCGGCCGCCTGCTCGACGCCGCCGAAGACGATCTAGCGATCGCCGACGTGCAGTGCTTCGAGACTGAAGCGCTGATGGGGCAGGCGGGCGTCGTTGCGCCCGTGCTGACCTACCTGTTCCATCGTCTCGAGGAGCGCTTCACCGGGCGGCCGACGCTTCTCGTACTGGATGAAGCCTGGGTGTTCCTCGACCACCCGCTGTTCGCCGCGCGCATCCGTGAGTGGCTGAAGGTGCTGCGCAAGAAGAACGTCAGCGTCGTGTTCGCGACACAGAGCCTAGCCGATATCGCCGACAGCACGATCGCGCCGGCCATCATCGAAAGCTGTCCGCAGCGCATCTTGCTGCCCAATGATCGGGCGATCGAGCCGCAGGGCCAGACGGTCTACGTCCGCTTCGGTCTCAACGCGCGCCAGATCGAACTGGTCAGCCGCGCGACGCCCAAGCGGCAATATTATCTGCAATCAGCGCGCGGCAACCGGCTGTTCGAGCTTGGGCTAGGCCCGATCGCGCTGGCGTTGTGCGGCGCGTCCGATCCCGACAGCCAGAAGCGCATAGACGCGGTGCTGGCCGAAAAGGGCCAGGCCGACTTCGCCGCGACCTTTCTCTCCCAAGCCGGCCTCGATTGGGCGGCCGACCTGCTTGGGCGTCACCCTGCCGCCCGCCCCCCAGAAGACAAGGAGTAATTTCCCGTGCCCCGTATCCCTATCCGCAAATATGCGTGCCTCTCCGCTCTCGCGCTCGGCGCCGTCGGCTCGCTCGGTATCGGCATCGCGTTGACCTCGACGCCCGTCGCGGCCCAGCTCAGTGTGTTCGATCCATCGAACTATTCGCAAAACCTGCTCACCGCCGCGCGCACGCTTGCCCAGATCAACAACCAGATCCAGAGTCTCCAGAACGAAGCGCAGATGCTGATCAACCAGGGCAAGAACCTGTCCCGGATCGATTTCCCGCAACTTCAGGAGCTTCGCCAGCGCCTCCAGCAGATCGACCAGCTCATGGGCCAGGCGCAGGGCGTCGACTTCCGCATCGATCAGCTCGACGAGCGCTTCCGCCAGCTCTACCCGCAGGAGTTCGATCAGGTGTTCCGCCGCGATCAGCGTGTGGCTCGCGCACGCGATCAACTCGATACCGCGATGTCCGCGTTTCGCCAGACGATGGGGGTCCAGAACCGCATCGTCGACAACGTACGGAGCGACACGCAGGCGCTCGCCGACATCGTCGCGCGCAGCCAGGGCGCGGAAGGCTCGCTTCAGGCGCAGCAGGCCACGAACCAGCTTCTCGCGCTCACCGCCAAGCAGCAGCTCCAGCTTCAGCAAATGATGGCGGCGCAGTTCCGGGCGGAATCGGTCGAGCAGGCGCAGCGGGGCCAGATCGCGCGCGAGGCACGCGAGTCGACGCGCCGCTTCCTCGGCGACGGCAAGGCTTACACGCCACGCCAATGAGCTGAGGCAGGCGAGGACCGCGCCCCCAGCTCCCCCCGGGTCCGAACCTGTCTCGTCGCGGGGGCCGTAGGGCTTGCCCCTCTCATGGCCGCCGGTCCCCGCGACACCTTTCAACTTCAAGCAGGAACCCGCCCATATGGATGACCTGAATGTCATCGATCAGTTCATGGAGGCCTTCGCCTCCTACATCGACAGCGGGTTCGGCCTGTTGGGCGGTGACGTCGGTTTCCTGACCACGATCCTGATCGGCATCGACATCACGCTCGCCGGGCTGTTCTGGGCGCTCGGCGGCGAAGACGACGTCATCGCCAAGTTCCTCAAAAAGATCCTCTATGTCGGCGTCTTCGCCCTGATCCTCAACAGCTTCTCGACACTGTCCGATATCATCTTTCGCAGCTTCGCCGGCCTCGGCCTCACCGCAGGGGGCAGCGCGATTACGGCTGACGATTTATTGCGACCCGGCAAGCTGGCCGGGACCGGCTTCGAGGCAGCATGGCCGCTCCTCGAGCAGGCGAAGGAGTTGGTTGGCCCGATCGCCTTCTTCGACAATTTCATCGAGATCGCCGTGCTGGTGATCGCCTGGGTCGTCGTCATCGCCGCCTTTTTCATCCTCGCGATCCAGCTTTTCATCACAATCCTCGAATTCAAGCTTACTTCGCTCGCCGGCTTCGTGCTCGTGCCCTTTGCGCTGTGGAACCGCACGTCGTTCCTCGCCGAACGGGTGCTCGGGAACGTCGTCAGTTCGGGCATCAAGGTCATGGTGCTCGCGGTCATCGTCGGCATCGGCTCTAACTATTTCGCCGACTTCACCAGTGCGATCACCGGCGACGAGGTGTCGATCGAACAGGCCGTGTCGCTGATGCTCGCGAGCCTCGCGATCTTTGGCCTCTCCATCTTCGGCCCGGGAATCGCATCCGGCCTCGTCGCCGGCGCGCCGCAGCTCGGCGCCGGATCGGTGATCGCCACTACCGTGCTTGCCGGCGGAGGTCTTGCGATGGCAGGCGCTGGCGCCGTCGGCGCGGCACGCGGTCTCGCGGGGGCCGGTCTCGGCGCGATCCGCGCCGGTACATCGATGGGGTCTGCCGCATCCACTGCCTACAAGCTCGGGCAGGAAACCTCGGGCTCGACCAGCGTCGGCGCGGGCCTCGGCGGCGTTGCGACCGCCATGCGCGGCGCGGCTGCCAACCGGATGAGCGGCGGTCTCGGCGTTAGCGCTGCCGCCGATCGTGGGCAGCGCGCCGCATGGGAAGCAGGAAGCACCCGTGCCGGCGGCGCCGCCCCCGCAGCCGCGCCGATAGGCGCAGCTGAAGGAACACCCGCCTGGGCGCAGAAGCTTCATGCCAGCCAGAATGCTCGCCACCGCCGCCAGATGGCGATCCACGCAATCCAGGGCGGCGACCGCGGCGGCGCTGGCGCCACTCCAGACATCAAGGAAAGGGACTGAGCGATGAAATTTCGACGCGCATTGCAGCGCTATGGGCGAACGCCCGAACCCGAGACACCCTACCAACGAGCGGGCCAGCTTTGGGATGAGCGTATCGGCTCGGCTCGCGCACAGGCGAAGAACTGGCGGCTGATGGCCTTCGGCGGCCTGTTCCTGACCACTGGTCTGTCGGGCGCGCTGGTCTGGCAATCGATGCAAAGCCGCGTCGTGCCCTATGTGGTCGAGGTCGATGCACTCGGGCAAGCACAGGCCGTCGCGCCTGCCGCCAAGGACTATCGGCCGACCGATCCGCAGATCGCATGGTTCCTCGGCCGGTTCATCACCGGCGTTCGAGCGCGCTCGCTCGATCCGGTATTGATGCGTGAAAACTGGCTATCAGCCTATGATTTCGCGACCGAACGTGCGTCACTGTTCCTCGGCGAATATGCCCGCACCTCCAATCCGTTCGCCGATGTCGGGCGCAAGACGGTTTCGGTGCAGGTGACGAGCGTCGTCCGCGCGTCGGATACGAGCTTCCAGGTCAAATGGACCGAGCAGCAATATGAGCGGGGAAGCCTCGCCAGCACGTCACGCTGGACGGCGATGCTCACGGTGAAGATCAAGCCGCCGCGCTTGGCCGATGTGCTCCGAAAAAACCCGCTCGGTCTCTATGTTGACGCGATCGACTGGAGCCGCGAACTGGAAACGCCTCAGGACCGGCCGCCTTCGCCGCAACCATCGGCCGTGCCCGATCCCGCACAATCACTCCCGGTCGCGCCGCCCACCGACATTCCGCTGGGCTCGCCGCTCGATCCGACCCTTGCTCAACCCGCAGCCGCACCATCCCCCGAAAGGACCGACCAATGATCCGTGCCCTCATCCTGGCGGCGAGCGCGATGGCGCTTGCCATGGGCGTCGCTGCGCAGAGCCGCGAACCCGCGTCACCCACCGCGCGCGTCACTGCCGCCAACCGGGCGGCACTGCGCGAGCCGTCGAGCGCGGGATATATATATGCCGTCCAGGTCTATCCCTGGGCGGAAGGCGTGCTCTACCGGCTCTATGCCGCGCCCGAGCGCATCACCGACATTGCCTTGCAGCCGGGCGAAACGATTGTGTCCGTCGCCGCCGGCGACACCGTGCGCTGGACTGTCGGCGATACCACCAGCGGCATCGGCGAAAGCAAGCGCGTGCACATCCTCGTCAAGCCGTTTTCGGCGGGCCTACGCACAAACCTTGTCATTGCTACCGATCGCCGGACCTACCATCTCCAGCTCGAAAGCACGCCCGCGACCGCGATGGCGGCGATCTCCTGGACCTATCCACATGACGAGCTGATCGCGCTCCGGCGTCAGCGCGATGCAGCCGTGGCGGCGACGCCGATCGCGTCGGGCCTCTCGGTCGAAAGCCTCAACTTCAACTATGCGATCTCGGGCGACAAGCCGGCCTGGCGGCCGCTGCGCGCGTTCGACGATGGGCGGCAGACCTACATCGAGTTCTCGCCTGCGATCGCCGTGGGTGAGGCGCCCCCGCTGTTCGTGATTGGCGAGGATGGCGAGGCCCAGCTCGTCAACTATCGCGTCGCCGGCCGCTATTATGTGGTCGACCGCCTGTTCGGTGTCGCCGAGCTGCGCCTTGGCGGCAAGAAACAGCAGATTGTCCGTATCACCGCCGCCCAGCCGAAGAGCCGGCAGCGCAAGGCCGGGAGGGGCGCGTGACCGATCCAACCGCTTCTTCCGCGCCGATCGCGGCGCCCAAAGCCGACCCCGAAACGCTCGTTCTGCGCGCGGCGCCGGGCCGCGTCACCCGTTTTCGCCGCGGTGCGATCGTCGCCATCGCTGCCGCCGGCTCGACCGCGATCATCGGCGTCGCCTGGCTGGCGCTCAAGCCCGCGACCCTGAGCCTGATCGCACGAAGCGATGAAAAGCTGGTTGGCGCGAAGGCGCCGCCTGATGCGCTCGCGGGCGCGCCGACGAGCTATGGCGACGTGCCGAAGCTCGGGCTACCGCTTCCCGGTGATCTCGGGCGGCCGATCCTCGAGCGCCAGCGGCAGCTTGGCGGGATGGTTCCCCCTGACCCCGCTGCCGATGCGGTGAGCCGGGCCGCGCAGGAAGCCGAAGCCGAGCGCCAGCGCATCGCCGCTGAGCAGAAGGCCGCACGCGAGTCTGGCGTCATGCTGCAATTGGCGGGCGGCGGTCGCGCCGCCGCCCCTGCACCGGTGACTACCGATGCAAGTGTTCCGCCAGCATCGGCCGAGACTGCCAAGCCGCTCCTCGACCCTGACCGAGATCCTAACGCCCAGGGGCGCAAGAACGAATTGGTCGGCCACGCCAATCGCGACGACGACATCAATCCGCACGCGCTGGCGCAGTCCGTATCGCCTTGGACCTTGCAGGCCGGCAGCATCATTGCCGCGAGCCTCATAACCGGGCTCAACTCGGATCTTCCCGGGCTCGTCACCGCGCAGATCACGGAGAACGTCTATGACAGTGTGACCGGGCGCGGTCTGCTCATTCCGCAAGGATCGCGGCTGATCGGCAGCTACGACAGCGTTGTAGCGTTTGGGCAGAGCCGTGCGCTGGTCGTCTGGCAGCGGATTATCCTGCCCGACGGCTCGTCGATTCGTATCGACAATGTGCCGGCGACCGATACGCAGGGCTATGCGGGTCTGTCCGACCGGATCGACCGGCATACTTGGCAACTTCTGAAGGGCGTCGCCCTGTCGACACTGCTGGGCGTCGGCACTGAATTGAGCTTCGGCAGCACCGAAAGCGACCTTGTCCGGGCGATCCGCGAGTCAGCGCAGCAGAGCGGCGCGCGCGCCGGCGATCAGCTCGTCACGCGCAATCTCAATATCCAGCCGACCTTGCGCGTGCGTCCCGGCTGGCCGCTACGGGTGGTCGTGCACAAAGACATCATATTGCCCGGACCCTGGGGAGGCCGTCATGGCTGATTTGAAGCTGCCAAGGCTGCCCGATCGGACGCCGGCTAAGATCACGATCAACGTCATGCCGGATCTCATCGAAGCGCTGAACGACTACGCCGAGGCCTATGAGGCGGCCTACGGCCGACGCGAGTCCGTACCGGACCTCATTCCATTCATGCTTAGCGGCTTCCTGGCGAGCGACCGCTCGTTCAGCCGGGCACGTAAGAAATAGTCCGATGTCGGCCCGGCAGCCTGCAACGAATGGCGACGACGCGCCCCCGATTGGGCCGATAAGCGTTCGCATTCCCGACGCAGTACGGATGACGGGGCTCAGCAAATCCAAGATCTACCAGCTCATCGCTTCCGGCGACATCGAGGCAGCCAAGGTCGGCCGTGCAACCGTGGTGTTTGTCGATAGTCTGCGGTCCTTTCTGCGATCACACTGTAAACAGCCGCGTTCTCGGGCGTAGCAGGGATCGCGCATGTCGGCCTGTCGATATTTCGGCACGGCCTGTCGCGAAGGGGTAAAATTGGGGGTGGATTGAGCGGAATTATCGGCACGACGATCAAGAACGTTGTTATAAATCAGTATCTTATGTTTTTCGTGTGAATCCCTCCTCCGCTACCATTTTCCGATGCCAAAGCCCTCAGTCGCTTCCGCATCATTCCGAAAATCCCCGCCTCGACGCAAAATGGCTTGCGGTTCCCCTGCACCGACAGCGATGGCGGAGTGCGCGCGTCCGGGTTCGATAATATTTCTCCAAAGGCATCGAACAGATCGGAATTAATGAATATTGGCTGTCAGTCGCGCTGGAATGGGGGAGGACAACCAATCAATACCGTCATTTATGTGATATATTGCACAGCCAGCGGGTCTGGATCGGTTTAGTCGGTGCAAACGGGCTTGGCCTTGGCCATGGCGATGATACAAGCACCAGCCTGTTCTCTGTCCTGAAATGCTGAGACGAGAAGCTGGGGCGAGACCTTATGTGGGGCAACGGGATGTCTGCTGGATTTGCGATGGGTGGCCAATTGGCGTTGGCGCTTGGAAAGAGCCGCCGCGCATTATGGACGGTCGGTCTGCTCAGCGCGCTGCTGAACATACTGATGCTCAGCGGCTCTTTCTACATGATGCTGGTTTATGATTCGGTGATACCCAGCAAGAGCGAACAGACATTGTTCGCGTTGTTCGCGATGATATCGGTGATCTATGTTTTTCAGGGCCTGTTCGACATGCTGCGGGGCCGGATGCTGGCGGACATCGGCGCGCGGATGGACCGGGACATCGGCACGCAGCTTCAGAAGGCGATGACCAACATCACGCTGCGCCTGGGGCGCAAGCCCGAGGCGGGCGCCGACGCGATGCGCGATTTCGACCAGATCCGCAATTATGTGTCGGGCCCGGGCCCGGGCAACCTGATGGACCTGCCCTGGATCATCCTCTATTTCGCCCTGCTCACCCTGCTGCACATCTGGCTTGGCGTCGCGACGCTGGTTGGCGCGATCATCCTGATCGGCCTGACGCTCTATGCCGACCGCAAGACGCGCGCACCGACCGAATCGCTCGCCCGTCACGCCAGCAAACGCGCCGCGATGTTGAGCGAGCAGCAGCGCCATGTCGAGATGATCCACGCCATGGGCATGGAAGGCCGACTGTGGCTGCGCTGGAACCACAATAACAACGCCTATCTTGCGGCGGCCGCGCGCCTGTCCCGCACGGCCGGACTGCTGGGCATGAGCAGCCGCGTGTTCCGCATGTTCCTGCAATCGGCGGTGCTGACGGTCGGCGCGCTGCTGGTGCTCGACAACAAGGCGACGGGCGGCATCATCTTCGCCAGTTCGATCATTTCGAGCCGCGCGCTGGCCCCGATCGACCAGTTGCTGGGCAACTGGCGCGGCCTCGCCACCGCGCGTTCGGCATGGAACCGGCTGGAAAAGCTGTTCGCCGCTGCGCCGGCCGCCGCATTGACGACGACCGAGCTGCCCCCTCCGGCCGCCAGCCTGTCGGTGGAGAAGCTGGCGATCGTGCCGCCGGGCGCCCAGCGGCCGGTCATACAGAATATCCATTTCCGCCTCTCGGCAGGCGACGCCGCCATCGTCATGGGCCCCAGCGCGGCGGGCAAGTCGACGCTGGCGCGCGCGCTGGCCAATATCTGGCAACCGGCCCTGGGGTCGATCAGCCTGGACGGCGCGTCGCTGGCGCAGTGGGACAGCGACAGGCTGGGCGTCCACATCGGCTACCTGCCCCAATCGGTCGAACTGCTGACCGGCACGATCGCCGAAAATATAGCGCGCTTTGCCGAACCGCACGATTCCGCCGCAGTCATCGCGGCAGCCAAGGCGGCCGGGGTGCACGACATGATCGTCGCCATGCCGCAGGGCTATGACAGCTTCATCGGGGTGGAGGGCGCCAATCTTTCCGGCGGGCAGCGCCAGCGCATCGGCCTTGCCCGCGCGCTTTATGGCGACCCGTTCCTGGTCGTCCTCGACGAACCCAATTCCAATCTCGACGCACAGGGCGAAGCGGCGCTCGACCGCGCCATTCAGGGCGTGCGGGATCGCGGCGGCATCGCGCTGGTCGTGGCCCATCGCGCCGGCGCCGTGGCGCGGTGCAACTTTGCGCTGATGCTCAAGGACGGGGCGCAGGTCGCCTTTGGCCCGACCGAGGAAATATTCGCGCGCGCCCGCGCCGCCGCGCCGGGTCAGGCGCAGGTCGTGGCGACCGGCAACAGGAATTGAGCAGATGAACCAGATCACCCTTCAGAAGGATCTGACGCCTTCGGACGAGGATTTCGACTATGCGCCGGAACACTCCATTCGTGCGCACAGCCGTCAGGCGCTGATCGCTTCGGCGATCCTGGTCTTCGGCCTTGGTCTGGCCGCAGCGGTCATCCCGATCGGCGGGGCGGTGATCGGTTCAGGGCAGATCGGCGTCGAATCCCATGTGAAACGGGTGGCCCATCCACAGGGCGGCGTGATTTCCGCCATCTCGGTCAAGGATGGCGACGCGGTGCGCAAGGGGCAGGCGCTGATGCGCCTCGACACCGCGGTCAGCGGCACCAGCGCCGATTTCTCCACCCAGTCGCTGTTCCAGATGCTGGCGCAGCGCGCGGCGCTGGAGGCCGAGCGCGACGGGCTGAGCCGGGTCCGCTTCCCGCGCGAACTTACCGCCAGCGCCAATCCCGCCGCGCGCGAGGCGATCGCCATGGAACAGCGGGGCTTTGACCTGCGGATGGCGGAAGACAGAGGCATCCAGAACCAGCTGAGCGAGCGGGTCAACCAGTTGAACCAGCAGATCGCCGGCTATCGCGCCCAGATTGCGGCGCTGGAGGACCAGCAGAAGCTGATCGAACCCGAACTGGCCGGCGTGCGAAAATTGTGGGACCGGCAATTGGTGACCATCAACAAGCTCAACAGCCTGGAACGCACCCGTGTCGACATGCGCGGCAGCATCGCGGCGCTACAGGCGCAGATCGCCCAGGCGCAGGGCCGCATCGCTGAAACCCGCGAACAGGCCATCTCCACCCGCCAGTCGCGTCGCGCCGAAGCCGCAACCCAACTGGCGCGCATCATGGAAACGCTCAACCAGCAACAGGTGCAGAAGGCCAGCAGCACCGACCAGTTCGAACGCAGCATCATCCGCGCGCCCGCCGACGGCATCGTCGACAAACTCACCTACACAACCATCGGCGATGTGATCCGTCCCGCGGAAACCATCATGTCGATCGTCCCCAGCAAGGATGAACTGGTGGTCGAAGCCTCCATCAGCCCGGCCGACGTCGATCAGGTCGCCGCCGGACAGCCGGCCCAGATGCGCTTCACCGCCTTCAACACCCAGACGACCCCCGAAGTCCATGGCAGGGTGATCTATGTCGCACCCGAACGCAGCGTCGACGAACATAGCGGCCTTAGCTTCTACCGCATCCGCGTTCAGCTCAATGACAAGGAAGTCCAGGCCCTCAAACAGCCTCTGAAACCCGGAATGCCGGTCGAGGTCTATGTTTCGACGGGATCGCGGTCCATGCTCTCCTACGTCACGAAGCCCATGCGCGACCAGCTCGCCCGGGCTTTCAGGGATCAATAGCGCGCGGCCCGATTGCGGGCGTCAATTGCCAGACCCGCCGCCGCTCAGCCGCAGTTGCGCCGCCAGTTCCGCTCCGACAGGCGCAGGCATGCCGAACAGATAGCCCTGCGCCTGCCGGCATCCTTCCTCCAGCACCATTTGGCGCTGCTCGTCGGTTTCGACGCCCTCCGCGACGACAGGCATGTTCAGGCTCCTTCCCAGCCCGACAATCGCGCGAATGATGGAACGCGCCGCGCCGTCATCAGCCACTGACGACACGAAACTGCGGTCGATCTTGATCTTGTCAAAGGGAAAGGATCGCAAATTGCTGAGCGAGGAATAGCCGGTGCCGAAATCGTCCATCACGATATTCACGCCCCGCGCTTTCAGATCATGCAAGATGGCGATGGTCGCGCTGCGGTTGCGCAACAGCACGCTTTCGGTCATTTCCAGCTCCAGCCTTTTGGGGTTGAGGCCGCTGTCCCGCAATGCCGCGTCGACGACCGACGCCAGATTGCCGACCCGGAACTGGACCGCCGACACATTGACCGCAATCGACAGATAGTCTGGCCAGCGAGCCGCGATGCTGCAGGCTTCGCGCAACACCCATTCGCCGATCGGCAGGATGACGCCGACATCCTCGGCAATAGGAATGAAGACTTCGGGGGGCACGTCGCCGCGATCGGGATGGGACCAGCGCAACAGCGCCTCATAGCCCACGACAGCCGAAAAGGCGGTGGAGACGAGCGGCTGGAAGGCGAGGTAGAACTCGCCCCGCGACAGGGCCTGACGCAGATCATACTCCAGCGCGCGACGCTCGCGCATCTGCTCGTCCATCTGCTGATCGAAGAAGCAGGCGATGCCGCGCCCCTCCTGCTTGGCGCGGTAGAGAGCGGTATCGGCATTGTGGCGCAGGCTCTCCGCGTCCTCCCCGTCGCGCGGGAAAACGGCCACGCCGATACTGACGCCGACCGCCATCGGATCGCGGGCGATGTCCATCTCCTGCGCAAAGGAGTCCAGGATCCGCGACGCAAGCGCCCTGACATCGTCATCGCCGCAGACATGGCGTTGCAGGATCACGAATTCATCGCCGCCGATCCGCGCCACGACATCGTCCGGCCCGACGGCGTTGCGCAGGATCGTCGCCACCCGCTTCAATATGTCGTCGCCCGCCGCATGACCGAAAATGTCGTTCACCGCCTTGAACCGGTCGAGGTCGAGCGCCAGCACGGCAAACATGCCGCCCGATCCCATGGCGCGCAGGCTTTCGCCCAGCATTTCGGCCATGTGCACCCGATTGGGCAGGTCGGTCAGCGCATCGTGGGAGGCCATATGGGCGATGGCGCGCTCGGCCCGCTTGCGTTCGGTGAGGTCGCGAACGGCCAGCACCTGACAGAGGCGACCACGATATTCGATCTGGTGGGAAGCGATTTCCAGAACCTGATCGGCTGTGGTCGGGCGCAAAGCCGACGCCTCCACCGTGCCGGGGCGCTCGCCTTCCAGAGGCTGATAATCATGCGCGACGAACCAGTCCCCCGGCCTAGCGCCCAGCAATGCGTCCGCTTCCATATCCAGCATCGCGCATAATTGGTCGTTCACTTCCACTATTCTGCCATCGCTGACGATCAATATGCCCTCCAGGGTCGCGCCGGTCAGCCCCTTGAGGTCGGTGAGCATCCGGTCGACAAAGGAACTGGTCAGGACCAGGCCCAGCAGGGCAAAGGTGGCGAAGGCGATGGTCGGGATCAGCCAGCCATGCGGACTGAACACGCCATTGACATCGGCTCGCGGATCGACCTTGAGCGTAGTGGCGGACATGGCGGTGAAATGCAGGGCGACGATCGCCAATATGGTCAGCGCCGCCGGCACAGCTATGCGCCAATTGCCCTTGAGCCGAGTAAAACCGGCGAAAGCCGCCGCCAGAGCGATCGCGGCCACCACGAAAGAAATCAGGATCGGCGGCCACGCATAGTGAATGGATACGGGCGCGATGATCGACATCATGCCGACAAAATGCATGATGGCGATGCCGCCCGCAGCGACCAGCGCGGCGCCGATGCTCCGCCACAGCGATGGCGCAATCCCCAGCACATGAAGAGCCGCCCAGAAGGCGAGGATCGCGACGACGGCCGACGTCACCGTCAACGGCACATCAAATTCAAGCGGCAACGCTCCACGATAGGCAAGCATCGCTACGAAATGCGTCGCCCATATGCCGACGCCTTGCGCAATGGCCGCGACCGCCAGCCAATGGCGTCGCCTGTTTTCAACGCAATCGCCGGCGCGCCGGAGCAGGATGAAAAGCGCCGTGCTGCCCAAGGCGCATATCAGAGCCGCGACAAGCACCAACCTGTAGTCGTGCTCATTGACCACGCACTCAATCACGTTGAACATTCCGCCGTTCTCCCGCTTTGAGCAGGATCATCCCCTCCTTTTGTAAAAATCATTTATGCGCTATTGATCAATATTATCCAAAATGGATGTTATTGCTGAGATGGCAGAAATATGATCTCGATTAATGTTTCCGGGAAATCGGCGAGATATTGAAAATCGAACATTCGGCTGCTGTCTGGCTGACATGGTTAAAATCGCTGGAATCAGAAGATTGTCGCCGCCGACAATTGTCAGGGGACACCAGACCTGGCCACACCCCGGGTTGCCGCTCTGATAGCAGTATGGCTTTTCCGGGGGCATTTCGTGGACCATGTCCAGCGCCGGCCTCAGCCCTACCCCTCCGGCAGCAGGAGGCTTGAGTCCCCATAAGAGTAGAAACGATAGCCTTCCCCGATGGCGTGCCTGTAAACGGCCTGCATCCGTTCCCGCCCCATCAGCGCCGAGACCAGCATGAACAGCGTCGATTTGGGCAGATGGAAATTGGTCATCAGGCCATCGATCGCACGAAAGCGATAGCCTGGCTGGATGAAGATGCGCGTTTCGTCGGCGAAGGGACGAATGAGCCCTTCGGCATCGGCGGCGCTTTCCAGCAGGCGCAGGCTGGTGGTGCCGACCGCGATCACGCGCCCGCCCTGCGCGCGCACCGCGTTTAGCCGATCGGCGACATCGGCTTCGATCCGCCCCCATTCGGCATGCATCCGATGATCGTCGGTATCCTCCGCCTTCACCGGCAGGAACGTGCCTGCCCCGACATGCAGGGTCAGCGTCTCGCGCGCTATGCCCGCCCGGTCCAGCGCCTCGATCAGCGCGGGGGTGAAATGCAGCGCCGCCGTGGGCGCGGCGACCGCGCCATCCTGCCGCGCGAACATGGTCTGGTAATCGCTTCGGTCCTGGTCGTCGGTCGGGCGCCTGCTGGCGATATAGGGCGGCAGCGGCATCCGCCCCGCCCGTTCCAGCAGGATTTCGACCGGCTCGTCACCTTCGAACGACAGGGTGACGCCGCCATCCTCGTCACGCCCGCTGGCGATGGCGCTCACGCCCGCGCCAAAGTCGATCCGGTCGCCGGCCCTCACCCGCTTCGCATTGCGCAGGAAAGCCTGCCAGTCGCGCAGCCCCAGTCTTTTGTGCAGCGTCGCGCCGATGCGCGCTTCGCCGCGTTTACCCTCAAGCTGGGCCGGGATGACGCGGGTGTCGTTGAAAACCAGGCAATCGCCCGCGCGCAACAGGTTGGGCAGGTCCGACACGTGATGATCGACCATCGCGCCATCGCCCGGAACGAGCAGCATCCGGGCAGAGTCGCGGGGCGACACCGGCCGCAGCGCGATATTTTCAGGCGGCAGGTCGAAATCGAACAGGTCTACGCGCATGGACGCTCGCCCGCGAAAGGCGGGTTATTCGCCGGGAACGGGCGCAGGCGCGGGTTCGGCGACCGGCGCGGCGACGGGTGCAGGCGCACCGCCATCAGCTTCGATCGCAGCGCGCACGATGGTCGACGGTTCGGCCGGCGGCTCGCCCGGCGCGATCGCGTCAACATATTGCATACCCTCGATCACGCGGCCGAAGATGGTGTATTTCTTGTCGAGCTGCATCCGGGGCAGCAGGACGATGAAGAACTGGCTGTTGGCGCTGTCCTCGCTCTGCGCGCGGGCCATCGACACGGTGCCGCGCAGATGCGGCAGCAGGTTGAACTCCGCCTTCAGGTCGGGAAGTTGCGACCCGCCGGTGCCGTCGCCTTTGGGATCGCCGCCCTGCGCCATGAAGCCGGGGATCACGCGATGAAACTTCAGGCCATTATAAAAGCCCTGACGGGTCAGTTCCTTGATGCGTTCGACATGGTTCGGCGCGACATCGGGGCGCAACTGGATACGGACGCGACCGCCGGTCGACAGGTCAAGGGCCCAGACATTGGCGGGGTCGAGCGGAACGGTCGCAGGCGGCACCTTGGGCGCAGTTTCGGCGTTCAGCGCCTTGGCCGTCTCTTCGGCCTTGGCGGCGGTTTCCGCTTTTTTCAGGTCTTCACCCCTGCCGCCCTGGGCCATGGCCGGGCCGGATGCAGCGAACAAGGCGCAACCGATCGCAATTGCCTGGAACACTGACCTGAAACCCATGAATCGTTCGCCTTTCATTGCCGGGCGGTTTCCGCACGGTTTGCCCTGATAGCGCCTGAATCGCGATTGGCAACTGAACCGCGCCTGACTGGCGGGTTTCAGCCGCCCTTGCGGCCGATCAATTCCACCCGGTCCGTCACCTGTCGGCATATGGTGGGGCTGACGAATTTATGGATCGGCCCGCCATAAAGCGCGATTTCCTTCACCAGCCGCGAAGCAATCGGCTGCAAAGACACATCGGCCATCAGAAACACGGTCTCGACACGGCCGTTTATCTGCTGGTTCATGCCGGCCATCTGATATTCATATTCGAAATCGGCGACAGCGCGCAGGCCGCGCACGATGATGCTCGCGCCCTGCGCCTCGGCAAAATCCATTAGCAGCGAATTGAAGCCGACGACTTCTATGTCCGCGTCGATGCCCGCGCATTCGCGGCGCACCATGTCCAGCCGCTCCTCGTCGGTGAACATCGGCGACTTGCTGATATTGGTGGTGACGCCGATGACCAGCCGGTCGACCAGCTTCGCGCCGCGCCGGATGATGTCCATATGCCCCAATGTGATGGGGTCGAATGTGCCGGGATAAACGCCGATCCGCGCCTTCTCAGTCGCCATGCCCTACCTGTCCCTCTCCACGATGTAATCCGCGATGGCGCGCAGCAGGTCCGCCTGTGCGCCAAAACCGTGCAGATGCGCCTTGGCCTGATCGACCAGCATATGCGCCTGTTCCCGCGCCCGCTCCACGCCCAACAGCGATACGAAGGTTTCCTTGCCAGCCGCCGCGTCCTTGCCCAGCGCCTTGCCGGCGAGCGCCTCATCCCCTTCGACGTCGAGCAGATCGTCGACGATCTGGAACGCCAGACCGATGTCGCGGGCATAGCCGCGCAGACCCGTGCGCCCCTCGTGCGGCACATGGCCCAATATCGCGCCCGCTTCCACGCAGAAGCCGATCAGCGCGCCGGTCTTGAGCTGTTGCAGGCGCGTGACCGTCGGCAGATCGAAACTGGCCTTTTCCGCCTCCAGGTCCATCATCTGCCCACCCGCCATGCCCGCCGGGCCGCTGGCGAGCGCCAGCGCCTTCACCAGTTCGCAGCGGACGAAGGGGTCGCCATGGGTGGCCTCATCGACCAGAATTTCGAAGGCCATGTCGTGCAGGCAATCGCCCGCCAGGATCGCCGTCGCCTCATCAAAGGCGCGGTGGACGGTCGGGCGGCCGCGGCGCATGTCGTCATTGTCCATCGCGGGCAGATCGTCATGCACCAGCGAATAGACATGGATGCATTCGACGGCGACGCCAACGCGCAGGGCCGAATCCTGCGCCACGTTGAACAGGTCGCCGGTCGCGCTCACCAACAGGGGGCGCAACCGCTTGCCGCCGCCGATGGCCGCATGGCGCATCGCTTCATAAAGCGACCGGCGTGGGTCCTGCGGCACCGCAAACAACTGGTCAAACAGATGATCGACCGCTTGCGCGGTCTGGCGCGCCCGATCGGCTAGAAGGCTGTCCTTCATGATTCCGGGGCTTTTCAGTCTGCGCCGAACGGCTGGGCGCCGGTGATTGCGCCGCTCGCATCCACCGTCAGCTTGCTGATCCGCGCTTCGGCATCCTGCAGGCGAGCGACGCACTGCTGCCGCAATTTTTCGCCCTGCGCATAAAGGGTGATCGATTCGTCCAGCGGCACGTCCCCGCTCTCCAGCCGCCGGACAATGCCCTCCAGCGCGCGCAACGCATCTTCGAAAGACAGGGCGCCGGTATCGCCGACGGCGTTTTCAACTAACTCAGCCATGAGCCCAGCATTGGGCGCACAGGCTCATCGGGTCAAGCATGGACAAGGGGTCATTGCGGCTTTGCGCGCCAAATTCGTTAAGGCCCTGTGCAACATCGGTGCAACAAAGATGTAGTTTGGCGTTGACGCGCCATGCTGCAATTGCACATAGGAAGGCCGCTATGAAATATTACCTCTCCCTGATCGCTGTCGCATCGCTGAGCCTTCTCTCTGCCTGCGGCTCCAATGACGAACCCGAAGTCGTGGGCGGCCCTGCCGACCCTATGGCCAAGGAACTGGCTAACGCCGCGCCGGTCGAACTGCCCCCGGCGGTGAAGGACAGCCGATCCTATCGCTGCAAGGACAACAGCCTTCTGTTCGTCGACTTCCTGGCCGACGACAAGACCGCCAACCTGCGCACGGAAAAGGGCGGCGCGCCAACCAAGCTGGTCGCCCCCGAAGCCGGCAAGCCCTTTGTCGCCGAAGGCGGCTATTCGGTCGAAGGCAGCGGCGCGGCCATCACCGCCACCCTGCCGGGCAAGGGCGCGCAGAGCTGCAAGGCCTGATCGACTATCGCAGTTTCCCATGGCGGGGTCGGACTTGGCGGCATGTCCGGCCCCTCTTCTTTTCACTCACAGCCGCGTCTGGCCGCCTTCGCCCACCTCGACAGGATCCTGCCCGAAACGGTTGGGCCCGCGGGTGCCGCCCATGATGAGAAAGACGATCACCAGCGCTTGCCCGATGATCGGGATGATGCTGGCGAGCAGCCACCAGCCGCTGCGGCCGCTGTCGTGCAGCCGCCGCACCGCCACGGCGAGCCACGGGATGAAAACCCCGAGCAGAAACAATTTGACCAGCGGCCCGCCGCGCGTTTCATAACCCGCGCTTGTCCAATATTGCCCGGCCTGCGCCCACCGGCGCGCTGGCGCCAGGCCCAGCGCCGACTCGATGATGCTCAGCGCAATCAGGCACAGCAGCATGAACAGCACGAACATCCAATATTCCTTGGGTCGCGCCCGCCCGTTGAACCTGGCGTAGCGGCGCAGCGGCAACAGCATCCATTGCATGGTCATTCCCTTCGGCCTTCGCCCATGCTTTTACCAGCAACCGCCTCCCAGGCACAGCCAAGGATTGTCTATCCCCGCCGCCGCCGCTAAAGGCGCGGGCATGTCCAGCACCGCATCCCCGATCACGCCCGAAATCGTCGCCGAACACGGGCTGTCCCCGGAAGAATATGATCGCGTTCTGAACGCGCTCGGCCGGGAACCCAATCTGACCGAACTCGGCATATTTTCGGTCATGTGGTCGGAACATTGCTCCTATAAAAGCTCGCGCATTCACCTGAAGAAGCTGCCGACCACCGGCCCCCAGGTCATTTGCGGCCCCGGCGAAAATGCGGGCGTCGTCGACATTGGCGACGGGCAGGCGGCGATCTTCAAGATGGAAAGCCACAACCACCCCAGTTACATCGAACCCTATCAGGGTGCGGCGACGGGCGTGGGCGGCATATTGCGCGACGTGTTCACCATGGGCGCGCGCCCGGTGGCGAACATGAACGCGCTGCGTTTCGGCCGCCCCGATCACCCGAAAATGCGCCACCTGATCAGCGGCGTGGTGCGCGGCATTGGCGGCTATGGCAATTGCGTGGGCGTGCCGACCGTAGGCGGCGAGGTGAATTTCCACCCCGCCTATGACGGCAATATCCTGGTCAACGCGATGACCGTTGGGGTAGCCGACACCGACAAGATTTTCTATTCGGCGGCGAGCGGCGTCGGCAACCCCATCGTCTATGTGGGATCGAAGACCGGCCGCGACGGCATCCACGGCGCGACCATGGCCAGCGCCGATTTCGGCGACGACGCCGACGCCAAACGTCCGACGGTGCAGGTGGGCGATCCCTTCACCGAGAAGCTGCTGATCGAAGCGTGCCTGGAACTGATGGCGTCCGACGCCATCGTCGCCATTCAGGACATGGGCGCGGCGGGCCTCACTTCCTCCAGCGTCGAAATGGCGTCGAAGGGCGGCGTCGGCATCCAGCTCAACATGGACGACGTGCCCCAGCGCGAAACCGGCATGACCGCCTATGAAATGATGCTCTCCGAAAGCCAGGAGCGCATGTTGATGGTCTTGAAGCCCGGCCGCGAAGCCTTTGCCGAAGCGATCTTCCGCAAATGGGAGCTGGACTTCGCCGTCATCGGCCATGTTACCGATACGGGCCGCATGGTGCTGATCCACATGGGCGAAACGGTGTGCGACATCCCGCTTGCGCCGCTGGCCGACGACGCGCCGCTTTATGATCGCCCGGCGATGCCCAAGGAAGACTACAAGGTCTGGTCGGGCGTGAAGCCGCTCGGCGATCTGCCCGACAGCACCGACATCGGCGCCGACCTCATCAAGCTGATGGGTAGCCCCGACATCGCATCGCGCCGCTGGATCTGGGAACAATATGACCACATGGTCGGCGCCGACACGGTGCAGCGCCCCGGCGGCGACGCTGCGGTGGTGCGGGTCCACGGATCGAACAAGGGCATCGCGATCAGCACCGATTGCACGCCGCGCTATTGCTATGCCGACCCCTATGAGGGCGGCAAGCAGGCTATCGCGGAATGCTATCGCAATCTGAGCGCGGTCGGCGCGACGCCGCTCGCCGTCACCAACTGCCTGAACTTCGCCAACCCGCAGCGCCCCGAAATCATGGCGCAGTTGACCGGCTGCCTCGACGGCATGGGCGACGCCTGCCGCGCATTGGACTTCCCCATCGTCAGCGGCAATGTGTCGCTCTACAATGAAAGCAAGGCCACCGGCGGCGGCTCCGCCATCCTGCCGACCCCCGCCATCGGCGGCATCGGCCTGCTGGCTGACGTCGACAAGATGGCGACCGTCGCTTTCAAGGCGGCTGGAGAAGACATCATCCTGATCGGCGGTACAGCCAGCCATCTCGGCCAGTCCATCTGGTTGCGCGAGGTCGCAGGCCAGGAAGCCGGACCGGCCCCGACCGTCGATCTGGCCGCCGAACGGCTGGCGGGCGATTTCGTCCGCGCGCTCGTCGGTGATGGCCTTGCCACGGCGGTCCACGATATTTCCGACGGCGGCCTGCTGGTCACGGTCGCCGAAATGGCGCTGGCCAGCGCCATCGGCGCCACCATCGCGCCCGACTGGTCGAGCGAGGTTCACCTCAACGCCCAGATGTTTGGCGAGGATCAGGGCCGCTATGTCGTCACCGGCGATGCCGCCGCCATTTTGGCCCGGGCGCAGGCCTTGGGCGTCACCGCGGTCCGCATCGGCAGCACCGGCGGCGACGCGGTGACCGTGGGCGATGCCGAACAGAATATCGGCTGGGCCACCCTCGACGACCTGCGCGCCGCGCATGAGGGCTTCTTCCCGGCCTTGATGGACAGCGAACTTTGACGAGAGGGCGCGGCCCCTCCGTCTGGCCTTCGGCCAGCCACCTCCCCATCGCTTTGCGACGGGGAGGATCAAATCCTACCCCGTTCCTCCCTGTGCCGAAGGCATGGGGAGGTGGCAGCCTGAAAGGCTGACGGAGGGGCCAATGGCGCGCGCAACGACACCACGCACCGTCGCCAAGGCCCGCACCCTCCGCCAGAACCTCTCCCTGCCCGAAGCCCTGCTCTGGCGATTGCTCAAAGGGCAACCGCAAGGAATCAAATTCCGTCGCCAACACCCGGTCGGCCCTTATATCCTCGACTTCTACGTTTCCTCTGCAAAGCTTGGCATCGAAATCGACGGCGAAACCCACGATAGAGGCGACCGACCGCACCGAGACGCAACGCGCGACCACTGGCTCGCCGAGCAGAACTTGCGGATCATCCGTATCTCGGCAGCAGATGTCCTCAAAGACCCGACCGCCGTCGCCGATGGCCTGATCGCTCTGGCCCAGGCGGCAAGCGCTGACGCCGAGGGCTATCGCGGTGCGGGCGCCGAAACTGCGAAGCGTCCCTAACAGGTGACACCAGACGCCGTCCGAAGCAGGAGCCACACCCGCACCAGCCATCGTCTTTGATCGACCAACGCCCTTCGTCGGCCACTCTTCCCCACCCGTCGACTTTCGCTTATCCTCCCCGAGCAAAATCACCATGGGTCGCGCCGACAAAGAATGGAGGAGATGCATCCCATGGATGCGATGACGCACCCCTTGCGCGCTGATGCGCGCGACAATGGATTTTTCCTGTTCATGGCCATCGCCATCGCCCTTACGGTGATCGGCGGCTTCGGCTCATTCGCCCTGCGCGGGATGGTGGACGCGCGGGTCGCGCCTTTCTGGGTGCATGTGCACGGTGCGGTGTTCATGGCCTGGACCCTGCTCTATGTGGCGCAGGCGGCGCTCGCCGCGTCCGGTTCGCTGGCGCTGCACCGGCGCATGGGGTGGAGCGCGCTGGGCCTCGCCACGGTGATGGTGCCGCTGGGCGCGGTCACGGCGATGATGGCGGTGGTGCGCGACCGTGTGCCCCCCTTCTTCACACCGGAAATCTTCCTGGCGCTCAGCGCGCTGGAACTGGCCGCCTTCGTCCTGCTGCTGGCGCTCGCCATCCGCGCGCGGCGGCGCAGCGACTGGCACAAGCGGCTGATGCTGTGCGCGATGGTGGCGATCATCGGCCCCGCCTTTGGCCGCCTATTGCCCATGCCGCTGCTGGGGCCGATGGGCGGCCTGGCCGTGCTGATCGGGCAAATGGCCTTCGTGTTGATCGCCATAGCCCATGATGTCGTCACCCGCCGCCGCATCCACCCGGCCTATGGCGTCGGCGCGGCCGTCATCATCGTGGAGGGGCTGGCGGTGCCTTTGCTCGCCGCCTCCGCTCCTTTTGTCGCGCTGGCGGCCACCCTCGCCGGATGATCGTCCGATCATAGGCCCTTAGTCCAATTTATGCCGTCCGCCCCCTCGCAGATAAGGCGCGCACTGTTGCGAGGGAGAGGATGGCCATGATCAAGCCATATGCGATTATCGGTTCGGTTCTGATGCTGGCCGCCTGCTCAGGCGAGCCCAAGGCGACGAACGAAACCGCCAACATGGTGGCGAATGCGGTTGAAAACACCGCAAGCGCGGCCGACAATGCCGCCAACGCCACGCAAGCGGTCGCCAACAGCGCTGCTGCGGAAGCCGCGAACATAGCGGCAGCCGACGCCATGAAGAAGGCCCGGGAGGAAGCCGAAGCCAGGAAAGAGAAGGAAGAGGCCGAGGCCCAAAAGGCGGCTGAAGCCAAGCCCGCGACCATAGCCAAGGTCGACGTCACCCCGCCGCCCGCCTTCGCCCGCTGCGCCATATGCCATGACGCCAGCTCCGCGCGCCAGAACAAGATCGGCCCGGAACTCTATGGCGCCTTTGGCAAGGCCGCCGGCACCCATGCGCCCAGCTACAGCTATTCCGCCGCGCTCAAGGACAGCGGCCTGAAATGGGATGCCGCCACGCTCGACAAATGGCTGGAAAATCCCCGCACCCTGGTGCCGGGCAACCGCATGTCCTTCCCCGGCCTGAAAGACCCCGCCCAGCGTCAGGCGATCATCGACTATCTGAAGGCCCAGTCCTGATCCCTGCGCTGGTCGACGCCTGATTGGCTCTTCGATCAAGAAGAGGCCGTCCCCAACGAGGCGGCCTTTCTTGCTTTGGGCTCATAAGGCTTTGGTTGCATGATGACGCGCCTTGCGCTAAGGGCGCGGGGCAATCGGGCGGTTCTGCCGCCTGATACCCTGACATCTCCATGCAGCCCCATGATCTGGGTTCGGGTGGACGCTGGCCGGCGAGGTTTCGCCCGCCGGCGATTTTGTCGTTTTACGGGTATGCACGGTTTTCCGGGCCTTTTCGGCCCAAATGAGGTGATGATGTTCGATTCGCTAAGCGATCGCCTGGGCGGCGTATTCGACAAGCTGAGGGGGCGCGGCGCGCTGACCGAAGCGGACGTGCGCACCGCCATGCGCGAAGTGCGAATCGCGCTGCTGGAGGCCGACGTCGCCCTGCCCGTGGTGCGCCAGTTCGTCGATCAGGCGACCGAACGGGCGGTCGGCAGCGATGTTCTGCGCTCCGTCACCCCGGGGCAGATGGTCGTCAAGATCGTCTCCGACACGCTCACCGAAATGCTGGGGTCCGAAACGGCGGACCTGATGATCGACGTGACCCCGCCCGCCGTCATCATGATGGTCGGCCTCCAGGGGTCGGGCAAGACGACCAGCACCGCCAAGATCGCCCGCCGCCTCAAGCAGAAGGACCGCAAGAAGGTGCTGATGGCGTCGCTCGACGTGCAGCGCCCGGCCGCGCAGGAACAGCTTGCCGTGCTCGGCACGCAGGCCGATGTCGCGACCCTGCCGATCATCGCCGGGCAGCAGCCGGTCGACATCGCCCGCCGCGCGCTCCAGTCGGCGAAGCTTCAGGGCTTTGACGTCGTCATGCTCGACACCGCCGGCCGCCTGCACGTCGATCAGGCGCTGATGGACGAGATGAAGGCGGTGGCCGACGTCGCCAGCCCCGCCGAAATCCTGCTCGTCGTCGACTCGCTGACCGGGCAGGACGCGGTGAACGTCGCCACCAGCTTCTCGGCGCAGGTGCCGCTGACCGGCGTGGTGCTGACCCGCATGGACGGCGACGCCCGCGGCGGCGCAGCGCTGTCGATGCGCGCGGTCACCGGCCGTCCGATCAAATTCGCGGGCGTCGGCGAAAAGCTGGACGCGATCGAACCCTTCCACCCCGCCCGCGTCGCCCAGCGCATTTTGGGCATGGGCGACGTCGTTTCGCTGGTCGAAAAGGCCGCCGAGAGCATCGACGCCGAGGAAGCCGACAAGCTCGCCAGGAAAATGGCCAAGGGTCAGTTCGACATGAACGACCTGCGCGCGCAATTGAACCAGATGCGCCGCATGGGCGGCCTGGGCGCGCTGGCGGGCATGTTGCCGGGCCTGAAAAAGGCGCAGGCGGCGATGGCCAACAGCGGCGCCAATGACAAGACGCTCGTGCATCTCGACGCGATGATCGGTTCGATGACGCCCAAGGAGCGGGAAAAGCCCGCCCTGATCAACGCCAAGCGCAAGATCCGCATCGCCAAGGGCGCCGGGCGGACGGTGCAGGACGTCAACCGTCTCCTGAAAATGCATCAGGAAATGGAAACGGCGATGAAGAAGATCCGCAAGATGGGCGGCCTCAAGGGGCTGGCCAAGATGTTCACCGGCGGCGGCATGGGCGGCCTTGGTGGGCTGGGCGGTCCCGGCGGTGCTGGCGGTCCCGATCTGGGTGGGCTTGGCGGTTTGGGCGGCATGGGCGGCAACGCCCCCAAATTGCCGCCCGGTTTTGAAAATTTCCTGAAAAAGTAAATCAAGTCAGTATTTTAGAAAGGCAAAGGTTAGTAACATGGCAACTTCCATTCGTCTGTCGCGCGGCGGCTCCAAGAAGCGTCCCTATTATCGCATCGTCGTCGCCGACAGCCGCGCGCCCCGCGACGGCAAGTTCATCGAACGTATCGGCAGTTACAACCCGCTGCTCGCCAAGGGCGATGAAAAGCGCGTCGTTCTGGACACCGAGCGCGCGAAATATTGGGTGGCCGCCGGCGCTCAGCCGACCGACCGCGTCGCCCGCTTCCTCGACGCAGCCGGCGTGAAGGAACGCGCCGCCCGCAACAACCCCAACAAGGCGGAACCCGGCCAGAGGGCCAAGGATCGCGCTGAAGACCGCGCCGCCAAGCTGGCCGAGGCCGAGGAAGCCGCCAAGGCCGCCGCTGAAGCCGCCGCCGCTCCGGCCGAAGAACCGGCTGCCGAAGAAGCCGCGACCGAACAGGCCGAAGGCTGAACCCCTTGACCGACAAGCCCGTCATTCTGGCCGTCATCATCGGCGCGCATGGAGTGTCGGGCGAGGTCCGCCTGAAATTGTTTGGCGAAGGGCCGGACAGCCTGAAGGCGTATAAGGCATTGGACGCCGCCGGGCGGGTGTTGACGCTCAAGTCCATCCGTCCCGGCCCCAATGGCGCGGTGGCGCGCTTTGCCGAAATCGGCGACCGCTCCGCTGCGGAGGCGATGCGCGGCGCGGAAATCACCGTGCCCCGCTGCGCCCTGCCCCCGCTGGCCGAGGGCGAATATTATCATGTCGACCTGATTGGCCTGCCCTGCATGGCGGATGGCGGCGCGCCGCTCGGCAGCATCGTCGCGGTCGAGAATTTCGGCGCGGGCGACATCATCGAAATCGAAGCGCCCGCGATCGAAGGCAAAAAGCCAAAGCGCTTCATGGTGCCGATGCACGCCGTGACGGTCGAACCGGACCGCGCCATCATCGAAGCGGCCTTCGTCGCATGAAGGGCCTGCCCCTCCTTCTTCTCGCGCTTTATCTGCTCGCCATGATGGGCGCGGGCTGGCGGCTGTTCACCATGCCCTGGTCGCGCGGCGTCAAGCTGGCGGCGGCCGCCGCGCTGGTGTGCCCGGCGCCGCTGCTCCTCATCCTTCCAGGCATCATGCAGCGGGGCGAAGGCTTTGCCGACATATTGGTGACGCTGGGCGCCACATTGCTGGCTTGCGGCGCGCTGTGTTTCGGCAGCGGCATGGGCCTCGCCTGGTATCGCGCGCGCCGCCGTTGACCGCGACAGGGGGTTAAAGTATATACACTGCGTATATACGGAGTCCGTCATGAGCGAGGAATTTAAGGCCAGAGTGTTCAAGTCGGGCAATTCGCTGGCGCTTCGCCTCCCCAAGACGCTTGGCATGGCGGAAGGAGACGACATCGTCATCGCCGCCCATGCCGATGGCAGTTTCAGCTTCTGGAAGGAAGATGCGGGACTGGACGTGCTTATGGGCCTCTATGGCGCTTTTTCACCCGGCTTCATGTCCGAGGGACGCGGCGACATCGAACAGGGCGAACGGGACTGGTCCGGGGCTCCGGGCAAGGCCGCCTGAGTGTTTCTGCTCGACACCAATGTCTGCATCGACTTCGCTCTGGCGCGCAGCGATGCGCTGCGGGATCGTGTGCGCGCGTCATACGCGGCGGGACTCAATATCTCAGCGATCACGCTGGCGGAATTGCGCGTCGGCGCGCGCCATCGCGGCACGGTAGCAGAGGACGGGCGCAAGCTGGACATGATGATGCATGTGCTGTCAGTCCGCCCTTTTGACGCCGCTGCTGCGGAAATCTATGGCCGCATGGCGCGCGCCATCGGGGTCAGGCGCAAGAGCTTCGACCGGCTGATCGCCGCCCATGCGCTGTCGCTGGGGTTGACGCTCGTCACGCGCAATGAAGCCGACTTCGCCGATGTGCCGGGGTTGAAGGTCGAGAATTGGGCGGCGTGATGACCAGCATCGTTCTTGTCCTCATCCTGCTGGCATTGGTCCCGGCGACGCTTTCCTGCGTGATCTGGCGGCTTTCCAAGCAGCTATTCAGACCTGCACGAATAATGTTCGCATCGTTCGCCGGTATGATTGTGCCGACAACGATAGGTTATATGATCTTCCAGAGCGAAGGCGGTCATGGCGATCCCGATCCGGAGGCGTTCATGTGGTTCGCAATGGCCGTCGCAGCAGCCGTAACCTTCGCCATTATCCTTTGGCTGGAAACCCGGCAGTTTAGTAAATGACCTTCACCGCCCAGATCCTGACCCTCTATCCCGAAATCTTCCCCGGTCCGCTGGGCCTGTCGCTCGCCGGGCGCGCTCTGGCCGAAGGGACATGGGCGTGCGACCCGATCCACATCCGCGATTTCGCCACCGACCGGCACCGGACAGTCGACGATACGCCCGCGGGCGGCGGCGCGGGCATGGTGTTGAAGGCCGACATTTTGGCCGCAGCGGTCGATCATGCCATGGCGAAGGCCCCCGCCCTGCCCGTCATCGCCATGACGCCGCGCGGCGCGCCGATCACCCAGCGTCGCATCCGGCAGCTTGCGCAAGGGCCGGGCGTCACCCTGCTCTGCGGCCGGTTCGAGGGGTTTGACGAGCGGATTTTCGAGGCCCGCCCCATCGAACAGATCAGCATGGGCGACATCATATTGTCGGGCGGAGAAATGGGCGCGCTGATGCTGCTCGATGCTTGCGTTCGGCTGCTTCCTGGGGTAATGGGCGCGGCTTCAAGCGGGGTCGAGGAATCCTTCGAAAGGGGATTGCTCGAATATCCGCACTATACCCGGCCCGTCGAATGGGAAGGGCGCACGATCCCGCAAGTGTTGCGATCGGGGGATCATGCGAAAATCGCCGCCTGGCGGAAACAAAGGGCGGAGGATGATACACGGCTAAGGCGGCCGGACCTTTGGGAACGCCATATCGGCGTTCGGGACCAGTCGCCCTCTGGCGCGCAACGCGAAACGAAGGACTTGAGTTAAATGAACTTGATCCAGCAGATCGAGGCGGAAAACATCGCCGCCCTGGCCAAGGATATTCCCGAATTCCGCCCCGGCGACACGCTGCGCGTCGGCGTGAAGGTCGTCGAAGGCGACCGCAGCCGCGTCCAGAATTATGAAGGCGTGTGCATCGCCCGCTCCAACAAGGGCATGGGCAGCAACTTCACCGTGCGCAAGATTTCGTTCGGCGAAGGCGTGGAGCGCGTGTTCCCGCTCTATTCGCCCAACATCGACAGCATCACCGTGGTCCGCCGCGGCGTCGTGCGTCGCGCCAAGCTCTACTATCTGCGCGGCCGCACCGGCAAGCGCGCCCGCATCGCCGAGCGCCGCGACAACCGCGAAGGTTGAAAAGCTGGAGGCTGAAGGCGCGGCCAGCGCCTTCTTCACCGCTTCGCAATCCGACATAAAAAATCGGGCGCCGAAAGGCGCCCGATTTCTTTTTGCGTTACGCAGGTTCTCAGATCTTTACCCTCAGGCGAGCGTACCAGAAACCGCCATTGGCGCCGAAAGGCCCGCCGCTGTTGGGATAGACCTGCCCATTCGACAGGCTGTTGGTCAGCACATAGATCGGGTTGGCATCGGTCGCCTTGATCTTGTCCGGATAGGTGTTGAACAGGTTGGTCGCACCCACAGCCAACGTATAATGTTCGGCGATGGTGTAGCTGACCTCTATGTCGGTCGTGAACTTCGAACCGAAGGTTTGACCCGGGAAAGCATCTTCCAGACCAAATGAACCGTAGAAGTTTTCGCGCCCGGTGATCGTGAAGTCGCCGATCGCATAATTGGCGGTGAAGGTCGCGCGATGCTTGGGGATAGTGCCTTCAATATCCTTCTTCTGCGACGCGCTGATGATGGCCGTATCGAACTTTGTAACCTTCGTCTCGTTATAGTTGTAGGCGAGCGTCAGGTTGAGTTTGCCATCGCCAAGGTTGGAGCGGTAGGTGCCGACAAGGTCGATACCGGCCGTGCGCGAGTCATAGGCGCTGGTGGGATATTGCACGTCGCCGCCTTCACCCACTGCCAGCAGGGCCGGCTGAGCGGCGATATCCGCTGCAGTGACATTATAGGTCTGCGACGTTCCGATGCGATCCTTGATCTTGATCCAGTAGCCGTCCAGTGTGACGGTCAGTGACGGCATCGGAGTGAAGACGAAGCCAAGACCATAGTTGGTCGATTTTTCCGGCTTTAACGCCGTTGCGCCATAATATTGCGCGATCGGATTGGATACCGGATAAGTGCCGGTCTGCACCTGAAGACCGTTGGTGAAAGCGGTCGTCAGAATCTGCACGTTGCTCTGCCCCGGCGAAGGAGCGTGATAGCCCGTGCCGACCGTGCCGCGGACGGAGAAGGTCGGCGCGACTTTCCACAGCGCGTTTACCTTGCCAACCGTGGTTCCGCCAAAGGTGTTATAATCTTCATAGCGGCCGGCCACACCAACCGAGAAGGTGTCGGTCAGGTCGGCTTCCACGCTGAGGTAACCGGCAATATTATGCTGCGAATAGCTGGCCGCTGCGTCCGGACTGGTGCCGCCGTAGCCGCTCGCGCCAACGGGCATGGTGACCGTGGAGTCAGGCGCGAACACGCCCGGCGCGGTTTCGACATACAGAGCCTGACTGTAATAGGGCCCAATGCCATAGGATTGCGGATCGCCCTCGGTCGCCGTGTAGGTTTCCTTGCGATATTCGGCGCCGAACGCGATCGTTACCGGACTCGATAGCCCGGCGTCGAGCGAGTAGACGAAATCGGCATTCAGATTGGTTTCCTTCTGAATGAGCGATCCGAACTTGAACGATGTCTGCGAATCCGGCCCATAGGACGGGCTGATCGAGTCGAACATCGACAGGGTGAGCGCGTTGCGGCTGAGCGACCCCGATACGTCGAACGTCAGATTTTCGAGCAGGTCGCCCTTGATGCCCGCCACGCCGAACGCCTGATCCTTCACACCGACGAATTGCGGCGTGAAACCGGCGGGATAGAGGCTGGAGAAGGAATAGGTGTTGCTATCCTTGACGAAACCGCCTGCGGGGCAGGTGGCGTTGCCAGCCGGGCAGGGCGTCAGATAGATCGGATGGGCAAAGGCGCTATTGCGCGTCTGGTTGCGCACGACGCCAGCGGTGTCCGTCGCAGCGAAGGTTTCCACGGGACGGTAGTTGAAGCTTTGGGTAATCTTCGAATGCGCGAAATTGCCGAACGCGTAAATCTTGGTCGCGTCGGTCACGTCATAGCTGGCGTTGACGGTGGCCTTCCAGCCCTCGGACGGCGAATTGCCGAAGATCTGCACGGGCTTGGGATAATTGGGAAGTTGCGAGGCCAGTTCCGGGTGCGCTTGCGCAAACAGCACGGCGTTGGGACGCGTCGCGTTGCGGATCGTGCCGTCATCCTTGTTATATTCGCCCGCGAACGAGATGAAGCCGCGGTCGCCGAGCTTGAAGCCGGCATAGCCCGCAATCTGCCGCGCCTTGCCGTCGCCGCCGCCATCATAGAACTGGCCGTAGCGGGTGCTCAACTCTACGCCTTCATCCTCACGCAGCGTATAGTTCAACACGCCGGCAATCGCGTCGGTGCCATATTGCGCGGTCGCGCCTTCGCGCAGAATCTGGAGGTTGCCAAAGGCGATGGTGGGCAGGACCGCAAGGTCGGCGCCTTGCGACAGATTGTTGGTCGGATCGCCCGCCGCGACCTGGACCAGCGCGGAACGGTTGAGGCGCTTGCCGTTGATCATCACCAGCGTCATGTCGCCCGCCAGGCCGCGAATGGACGGCGAGCGGACGAAGGTCGAAGCGTCGGAAATCGCATTTTGCGGGACGTTGAAGCTGGGCACGATGTTCTTGAGAACTTCAAGCATATCCGCCGCCGGCTGGGTCTTCAGCTCCTGCGCACCGATCACGTCGATTGGCGAGGCAGAGTCAGTAACGGACCTGTCGGTTCGGCGCGTACCCAACACCACGATCGTAGCTCCGGCATCGTCTTCCGCCGCCAGTTCCGGCGCGGCGGGCGTTTGAGAGAAGGCCGGCGCCGTCATGGCGGCAAGAGCGGTAGTCGCTAGCAGCGCCTTGGTCAGCCCACGAGCAAATAATTGGTCGATCATCAATAGCCCCCTACATTAGTGTATGGGCCTTCCATCCATCCCCGCCATATTTAGATTTATTGCTGACATGTGAAACGGACCGCGCAGCTCAACCCGCCAACGATACGCTGTCGGGTGCTGCATGTTTTCTTTAACTGTAACATAAATGATACAGGTCGGTCGACTTTCAGCGAATGCGGTCGAACGACTTCGCATGGAGATTGAAAAGGCGAGGAGGTTGTGCAGCACAGGGCCAATGCCCCTCTCCCACCGCCTCGCCACACTGCAGGACGAACCCGTCCTGCGCGACCTGATGACCAGCGCCATCGACCAGTTGCAGGCCGATTTCCTCACGCCCGATCAGATCGCGGCCAGCCATGGCTTCATGGGTCTCGACAGCCGGTTGATCGCGGATGGCACCTATTTTGTCGTGGAGTCGAACGGCGCCGTCGCCGGCTGCGGCGGATGGAGCCGCCGGGCGACGCCCTATGGCGGCGATCACAGCGCCGGGCGCGACGACCGGTTGCTCGATCCCGCGACGGAGGCCGCCAAGGTGCGCGCCATGTACACCCACCCCGATCATGTGCGCAAAGGGGTCGGCCGCCTGATCCTGAGCCTGTGCGAGGTCGCGGCGCGGGCGGAGGGCTTCACCGCGCTGGAACTGTCCGGCACGATGGCGGGCATTCCCCTCTATCGCAGCTTCGGCTTTGAAGGGGTGCGCCCGATGGAGGACAGCGGCGTCCCCATGCTGTTGATGCGCAAGGCCATCGCCTGACCGCCGCGCCGCTTCAGCCCGCGCGGCTGGTGAACCACAGGCCCGCCAGGCTGAGCGCGGCGGCGACGGACATATAAAGGCCGACAAGCGCCACCCCCTGCACCGCCGACAGCCATGTGGCGGCGATGGGCGCCAGCGCACCGCCGATGATGCCGCCGAGATTGAACGAGAAGGACGCGCCGGTATAGCGCAACTGCGTCGGGAACAGCGCAGGCAGATAGGCGCCCAGCGGCCCATAGACAAAGCCCATCAGGAACAGCGCGACGCTGAGGATCAGGAAAATGGGCAGCAGCGCACCCGTGCCCATGGCCAGCCCGAACACCATGCCCATGGGAATAGTGCCGATGCAGCCCCATACCAGAACGCGGGTCGGCGTGGTGCGGTCGGCCCACCATCCCGCCAGCACGATGCCGCCCGCCATGAACAGGATCGCGCCCAGTTGCAGGCCCAGGAAAATCTCCCGGTCGATCTTCAGCGTCTTGGTGCCATAGCCCAGCGCAAAGGCGGTCGCGATGTAGAAGACCGCGAAACAGGCGACCACGGCAAAGGTGCCGGCGATGGCCGCGCCCAGATGATGGGCGAACAGCGTGGCCAGCGGCACCGCGGGCGGCGGCGCTTCGGCCTGCGCGGCGGAAAACTCTGGCGTTTCTGTCAGCTTCAGGCGAATCCACAGGCCCAATATCACCAGCAGCGCGCTGGCAAGGAAAGGTATGCGCCAGCCCCAGGCCAGAAACTCCGCATCGCTCAGCACCGCGCCCAGCAACAGGAACATGCCGTTCGCCGCGATGAAGCCCACCGGCGCGCCCAGTTGCGGGAACATGCCGAACCGCGCGCGCCAGCCCGGTGGCGCGTTTTCCACCGCCAGCAAGGCCGCCCCGCCCCATTCGCCGCCCAGGCCCAGACCCTGCCCGAAGCGGAGCACGCACAATATGAAGGGCGCCCACCAGCCGATGGACTGATAGGTCGGCAGGAAAGCGATGGCCAGCGTCGATCCGCCCATCAGCATCAGCGACGTGACCAAGGTCGCCTTGCGCCCGATGCGGTCGCCATAATGGCCAAACACGGCCGCGCCCAAGGGCCGTGCGAAAAAGGCGAGCGCCAGGCTGCCATAGGCGGCGAGCAACTGGGCGGACGGCGAACTGGCGGGAAAAAAGAGCGGCCCGAACACCAGGCTGGCGGCGGTGGCGTAGATATAGAAGTCGTAAAATTCGACCGCCGTGCCGATCAGGCTGGCGGCAAGCACCCGCTTGTGCAGCCACATCGCGCCCATGCCGCCTGTCATATCCTTTGTCCCTGCCCCCTTCATCGTCATGCCCTTCTTTTCTGGTTCAGCAGTTCATAGGCCATGACTGCGGTCGCGACCGCCGCGTTCAGGCTGTCGGCCTTGCCCATCATCGGCATCTTGACCAGCAGGTCGCATTGCGCCTCATAATCGGCGGGTAGCCCCTGCGCTTCGTTGCCGACCAGCAGGAAGGCGGGGCTGGCATAAGCGGGTTCCTGATAATCATGGGTCGCCTTCAGGCTGGTGCCGATCAACTGCCCCGGCCCGGCGCGCAGCCAGTTGATAAAGTCTTCCCAGCGCGCCTGGGTGATCGACTGGGTGAACAGCGCCCCCATGCTGGCGCGCACCGATTCGACCGAGAAGGGATCGACGCAATCGTCGACCAGGATCAGGCCGCCCGCCCCGACAGCATCGCCGGTCCGCAATATCGTGCCCAGATTGCCGGGGTCGCGCAGCGACTGCGCGACGATCCAGATGTCGGCGCCGGCCCGGTCGATCCGCTCAAGCGGCGTAACCCGGTCGCGATAGACGCCGACCACCGCCTGCGCATTGTCCTTGCCCGAAATCTTCGACAATATGTCGGGCGTGGTCAGGATGACGTCGCAGTCCGCCGCCTCCATCGCCGCGATCAATTGCTGCGCCAGCGGGTGCGTCGACCCGGCGTGGAACAGCATTTCGGGCAAGATGCCCTCCTCGCGCGCTTCGGTCAGGATGCGTAATCCTTCGGCCAGGAACAACCCTTCGGCCTTGCGGAACTTCTTTTCGCGCAGGGATCGGACCCGCTTGATCAGCGGGTTTGAAAATCCTGTGATTTCGCGCGCCACGCCCTGTCCCTTGCCGGTTCGAAAGGCGCGCTTTAGCGAGCCGGCGAAGGGATGAGAAGCGTCAGCTGAAATTCACCATGCAATAAAGCATGGCGAGCGACAGCAGCGTGTTGGTGCGGCTGGCCATCATGGCGACGCTGGCCGCCTTCGCCTTGGCCGCATCGTCCGCCGCCACGATGCCCAGGGCCTTTTTCTGGTTCGGCCAGATCACGAACCACACATTGGCCGCCATGATCAGGGCCAGCCACATGCCGATGCCGATCAGCAGATAGGGCGCCTGCAGCATCAGCGCCTGATGCACATAACCAGCCAGCCAGGCCACGACCAGACCGGTGACAACGGTGAGCAACGCCGCCCAGCGGAAGAAAAACAGCGCCGCTGGCGCGATATGCTTCGACACGCCCGGCTTCAGTTCCGCAGGGATTTTCGGCATTGTGGGAATCTGAACAAAGTTGAAATAATAGAGAAGCCCGATCCAGGTGATGCCGAAGAACAGGTGCAGCCACCGGAAAACGCCGTTGGCGTCCACCATGCCCGGATGGGCGGCAAACATAACCACCAGCGCAAGGGCCAGCCCCGCCGCAAGCACAAGATGCAGATTGCCGAAAAATTTCGCCATGACCCTGACCTCTCCCCAAAAAGGTTCCCCGGACGCTGCGGCGAGCGCTTCATCCTGATCGAACAGTCTAGGCTAACGCCAGGTTGCTGTCACATGGATAATTCCGATGGGGCAATGAAAAATTCCTCATTTTTCGTATCGCCTCATCCTTGCTAGGGGCGCGCAACCTTCCGGTCGCGCCATCCGTTGTGCGACCATCCACCCATGAAACCGAGGAGTTTCTTCATGGCCTTCGTTCTGCCTGCCCTGCCCTATGCCAAGGACGCTTTCGGCGACATCCTGTCGTCCGAAACCTTCGACTATCACCATGGCAAGCATCATAATGCCTATGTCGTGAAAGCCAACGAACTGGTCGCCGCCGATCCGACCCTGCAAGGCAAGTCGCTGGTCGAACTCATCAAGACCGCCAAGGGCGGCCTGTTCAACCAGGTTGGCCAGATCTGGAACCACAGCTTCTACTGGCTATGCCTGTCGCCCGAAAAGAAGGCGCCCTCGGGCAAGCTGCTCGACCTCATCAACGAAGGCTTCGGTTCGCTCGACGCGCTGGTCGACAAGCTGAAGGCCGAAGCCGTCGGCCACTTCGCCAGCGGCTGGGCCGCGCTGATCCTGAAGGACGGCAAGCTGGCCGTGACATCCTATCACGATGCCGATTGCCCCGTCGCCCATGGCGACACGCCGCTGCTGATCCTCGACGTGTGGGAACATGCCTATTATATCGACTATCGCAACCTGCGCCCCAACTATGCTGAAAAGCTGCTGAAGGAAGCGATCGACTGGGATTTCGTCGCGCTGAACCTGGATGGCGAAGGCGCCTCCCGCGCCGATCAGCCCGCCTGATCCACGCCATGATGACCGGTCGGGGCCATGCTCCGGCCGGTATATCCGGAAAACAGTATCGAAAACGGACTGGTCGCAACCATCTCTTAATCATGCCCCGCCATGGTTCCATACAGAGCAGACGGGGCAAGTGATGGACATTGCGGAACTGAGGCGGCAGCATGATGAAATCTCGCTGATCGCTGCGCAGCTGGGTGAAGCGGTCAGCGATGAAAGCGCGCCTCGTCAGGTTGCGCGCCTGCGCTGGCAACTGGCCCGCCTGTTGATGACCCACCTCGCGCTCGAAGACAGGCTGCTTTATCCGGCGACCGTGCATTCGTCCGACGATGATACGCGCAAGACGGCCGCCGCGCTGCAACAGGAAATGGGCGATCTGGCCGCGCGGTTTTCCAGCTATATGACCGCCTGGTCGGATGATCGCATCCTGCGCGAATGGTCCGCCTTTTGCACACAGACGCGCGCGATGCTGACCGCGCTCGCCGACCGGGTCGACAGCGAAAATCGCATACTCTATCCGCTGCTCATCAGGGCCGCCGCTGACAACCCGCGCCGCAAGGCTTCATAACCGCTCAACCGGCGACAGCTTCATCCTCTATCGCCAGTTCCCGCGCCAGTTCATCCAGATCAGCGCCCGGCCGCACCAACAGCCATTCCCGGCTGGCGGCTCCGTTGACCACCGTCACCGCGCCCTTGGGACAGATGCCCAGGCACGACACCTCGACGATCCCCGCCGCCGCCTTGCGCCCCTTGCCCAGCGACAGATGGCGACGCAACGCCTTGGCCAGCTTCTGCTTGCCGTCCGGGCCGAAACCGCCATCCAGCTTCTTGGAACATTTGCGGCAGACAAGGATCGCATGATCCCAGTTGGAGGCGATATGCGTCTTCAACCTGCGGGCCTCGACGGCTTCCACGTTCGCCGCTCCTCTGCCGCGCGCAGCACTTCATAGGCAGCCTGGATCGCCTGAAAGCGCACGGCGGCATCGGCATCGCCGGGCTTCACGTCGGGATGATATTCCTTGGCCAGCCGCCGCCAGCTTTTCTTCACAGCCTCAAAATCGGCATCGGCTTCCAGCTCCAGGGCTTTGAGCGCATGAAGCTCCTCCCGCGACCGGCTGCCATCGCCCGGCCCGCCCCAGCCATGATAGGCGCTGGACTGGAACCCGCTGGCGTCGCGCCGTTCATCATGTTCGCGGCGCTCGCGCTCTTCCTTGTCCAGCCCCTGAAAATAATCCCAGTTCCGGTTATATTCGGCGGCATGGTCGGAACAGAAATACCATCGTTCCGGGCTGTTGGGCGATTTGGGCGCGGGGCAATCGCCCGGCCTGTCGCAGCCATGGCGATCGCACAGGCGCACCGCCTGCGCCTCACGCGAAGACCCATAGCCCCGCCAGCGCGGAAAGCCCCAGTCATTTGATCGGCTGTTGCGTGCCATCCAACCTACCTAGGGAAGCTTCGCCCCGAATGCCAGCGGCGCGGCAAGCCATCAGTTCGGCATCATGAAACGGATACTATGCCGGCTACCGCTGCACGCCAGCCCGCCCGCAGGCCGGTAGCTGGGTTCGAAACGGGAACGCGACACCATCTTCGTGGCATTTCCGCTGAAAATCATGGGCGGATAGGCTGCGATCGCGCGGACATTAAGCGCGCTGCCCTGGCTGGACACATCATATTGCATCCGCGCCCACCCTTCGATGCCAGCCATCACCATGTCCATCGGATAGTCGCTGCTGGATCCGCCAAAGGATTTCATTTTGGGCGCCGCATCCACGATGGAACATTGCTGTTCGGTGAGCCCTGAGGCCAGATAATCCGCCCGAGCGCCGGCCATATCCTTGTCCGCGACCTTGGCCGCCGCCCGGCGAATGAGCGCCGCTGTCCGCAAGGGATGGTCCTGCGGCAAGCGGCTGTCGCCCAGAACCGCCTCCAGCGCCGCCTGGCTACGCTGGCTGCGACGCCGGGTCGCGCGGTCATAGTTGATCAGCATCGCCAGTCCCTGCGCCGTCGCATCGTTGGCATAGCGGGCTGGATCGAGGTCGACCCGGTAATCGCTCCTCAGGATCAGCCAGTCACTCCACAGGCGCGCCTGTGGCGGCGCGCCCGCTTCCTCCAGCAGATCCTTGAGCGCCGCGCCATAGGCCAAGGCCTGCGCTCCGGTGACCAGCGGATTTTCCAGAAGGTCCGACAGCGCCGCCGCCTGCGAAAGCTTCGAACTGCCCGCCGTCGCGCGAAGCCGGTCCAGCTCCGCGACCAACAAGGCCCGCCGCTGTATTTCCGAAGCGGCCTCGACCTCGAAACGCCTGCCACCCCTCTGCTCCACCCATTCGAAAAATGCCGTCCGCGCGCCATCGGCCAGCGATGGTCCGCCCTCGCTGACCGAACAACGCACTTCGAGCCGGGTCACCATCCGGAACAGCGCCGGGATCTCTGCGACTTCCTCCGGTCGCCACGACCATTGCTGCACGGCACGCGCAAAAATCAACGGCATGGCGCCCTGTCGCGAGCCATAGATCGGGCGCGAATAGCTGATGCCGCCATCGTCTCTGATGCCAAACTCCACGACCGCCACGTCATCCGGGCGAATCCCTTCCTCGCCGCACAGGGGCAAGGGCATGTCCGCGCCAAGCGTGAAATCCTGTTTGGGCAGCCGGCCGGCACCGGTATAAATCAGATATTGGCGCGCCTTGTCCCGGTGCCCTGCCAATAGCGCGGCGATTGACGCGTTGGATCGCGCCACCAGATCGCGATAGTCGACCTTCCGGGTCAACCCGCCCTCTGCCGCGACATAGGCGGCAAACGCCGTCTCCGCCTCCGCAAACCGCCCGAGATTAAGCAGAACATCCCCGCGAGCCGCGCCGACCATCGCCACAAGCGCCTTGTCCTTGGGAAAATGGCTTGCAACCAGAGCGACCGCCTGGTCGACATCAGCCAGCGCCTTCTGGCCATCGACGAAGCGGCCCGCCTGGGCTGCGCGAATCAGCGCGCCCAACCGCTCCAACGGATCTGTCTGTATGGCAAGAGCCCGGTAAAAATAGGCTCGCGCAGCCTCATAATCGAGATGGTGCATCTCCAGATCGCCCAGCGCGCGCAGGGCCTGACCCCGGTCAATTTCCAGGCTCTGATCATCCTCGGGCAGTTCCGCTATAGCTCTTTCCAACAGCGGGCGCGCCTCGTTCCAGCGCGACAATTCGGTCAGAGCAACACCCTGCCGCAGGCGAATGATGGCCAGGCTGCGTGGGTTCTTCACCCGTTTGACCAGCGCCTCCAGCATGGCCAGAGCCTTTTGATGATCGCCGACATTGGTGGCGGCGGCAGCCGCGTCGAACATTTGCTGGACAGTCTGCGTTGCGGGGACAGCAGGCTCCTGCGCATAGGCGGCCATCGACATCAATGGCGCGCAGAGCATCGCGGCCTTTGCGAAGCGCATCACTATTTCCCCTGAAATCTGCAATCTTTCAACGCTTATCGAGCGTGCAACATGTTTGCCAGAGGGCCTGTAAGCCGGGTTTTGTCCACCATGTCGCCATGGATGGGCGACCATTCCTCTAGAGGCCGGATTGCTCCGGCCCTCAAGCAACCAACCCGGGCGGTCTCGGCCGAAACAAGCCTAGCAGCCTTTCGACTGCGCGCCGCCCCTATTCGGTCTTGCTCCCGGTGGGGTTTACCGTGCCGCCGCCCGTTGCCGGGGGCGCGGTGCGCTCTTACCGCACCCTTTCAATTTCGCTGGGCCGAAACCTTAGCGACCTGCTTTCTGTTGCACTGTCCCTTGGATCACTCCAGCCGGCGGTTAGCCGGCACCGTCATTTCGTGGAGCCCGGACTTTCCTCGCCGTGGAAGTTACCCGCCACGCCGCGGCCGCCCGGCCCTCTGGCGACACGCCCCTTAACGCAGTCCGCCAGCGCCGTCACCCGGTTATTCGTCACCCATGGGCTTGGGCAGCAACAGCGCCAGCAATATTGCCCGGCATTCGCCGTCGATGATGCCGTCGATCATTTCCGGGCGGAACCGGCGCTGGAAAGCGATCACCGCCGCCTGCGGGTCGGTGATGTCGTAACCGAATCGTTCCAGCGCCAGCATGAAGCCGCCATCAGTCCAGTGCGGATCCATCAAATTCTTCGTCGGTCGCGGCAGCGCCAGCCGCAGTCGGGCCAGTTGCCCCCAGGGAAACAGCTCGCCCGGATCCTGCTTGCGCGCGGGCGCAACATCGCTGTGCCCGACGATATTCCCGCGCGTAATCCGGTGGCGTTGAACAATGTCATGGATCAGGGGGATGAGCGCGCCCATCTGCGTGGCAGGGAATGGGCGATACCCCCATTCATGCCCCGGATTGACGATTTCGATGCCGATACTGGCCGAATTCACATCGTCTATGCCCCGCCAATATGCCCTGCCGGCGTGCCAGGCGCGCTTGGTCTCGTCGACCATGCGCACCACCTGGCCATCCTCGGTCACGACATAATGGGCCGAAACCCTGGCTTCGGGGTTGGCGAGCCAGTTGATGGCGCTCGCGGCGTCCGGCATCCCGGTATAATGAAGCACCAGCATCGAGACGGGCAGGCTGCGCTCGTCAAAATTGGGGGAAGGCGTCTCTATCATCGCGTGCACCGGGCGCTGGGCCACATGTCCCCTGATATGACCGGCGGCTCGATGCGCCGGAAGCCGACCATGGCCGAGAGCGGGCAGCCGATCAAGCAGGATGACAGGGTTCAGCCCGTGCGGCGCGTACCCGCCGATCCTTCCAGCATGATGGGCAGGCGGCGGCCATAAGCGCCCCTGAAAGCGGGATGGGCCATGAAGTCGTCGCTCTGCCCGATCACCGTTTCGCCCGCGCCCAGCAACAGGACTCCATGATCATGCGTGTGGCGGGACAGAAGGTCGAACACCTTGCGCCGCCTGTCCGCCGAAAAATACAGCAGCACGTTGCGGCACAGAACCAGGTCGAACAGGCCGTGGGGGGCATGAGGAGCAAACAAGTTGTCGGCGCGAAAATCGATCATATGGCGCAGTTCGTCGGAAGCCTTCCAATCGTCGCCCGACGGTTCAAACCATTTCAGCAGATCGCCGATCGCCAGCCCGCGCTGCACATCCATCTGGCAGAAAACGCCGCTGCGCGCCTGCTGGATCGCGGCGGTGGAGATATCGGTCGCCAATATCTCGATCCGCCAGCCCTTCCACCGGTCGGCATCCTTGCGGATCTGCATGGCCAACGAATAGGCTTCCTGTCCGGTCGAACAGCCCGCACTCCAGATGCGCAACACCCGGTCCCGCTTGCGCTCGTGCAGCGCGGGCAGGATGTCTCGATACAGCATGTCGAAAATCTGAAGGTCGCGGAAAAAGCTGCTTTCATTGTTCAACAACGCGTTGACGACGTCGTCTTCCAGCGCGGCGTCGCGCGTCGTCAGCAGGCGCGCGATCAGCGCGTCAATGCTGGCGAAGCCATGGGCGCGCAACACTGGACGCAAGGCCGTGTCGGTGCGCCAGGAACGATTTTCCGACAATGTCTGGCCCGTCCGCGCCTCCAGCAGGCTGTTCAATACCCGGCTGACGCCCTCGCGCGCCGCTCCCTCCTCTCGACGCGCGATCATAGCGATGCCTGCTGCGCGCGGTGGGCGATGAAGGGCATCATGCTTCCCGGCTCCATCAAGGCGCAACTCAGGCCCGCTTCAGCCACCGATCCGGGCATGCCCCACACGACGCTGCTGTCCTGATCCTGCGCCACGACGCAGCCCCCGGCCGCCACGATGCGACGCGCGCCCGCCGTGCCGTCGCGCCCCATCCCGGTCAGCACGATGCCGACCGATCCGCCGCCATAGACGTCAGCCATCGACGCGAACATGGGGTCAACGCCAGGCAGGTTGCCGATCGGCGTCTTTTTGGGGTCGAGCATGATGCACACCCGCCCCTGAAGCCCGCGCCGACACAACAGGCTGGCGTCGCCCGGCGCGACATAGACCGTGTCGGGCATCAACAGGTTGCCCTGTTCGGCCACGCGCACGGGCAGCGAAGTCATGCGGCCCAGTTGCTGCACGAAATAGGGCGTAAAACTGAGCGGAAGATGCTGCGTCACCAGCACCGGCACGCCTGGCGCCTCCGTCAGCCCCGCGAAAAGCTGTCCCAGCGCATGAATGCCGCCGGTCGAGGCGCCAATGCCGATGCAGGCCACGGGGGCGCTGCCCAGTTCGGCGATGGGCCGCATGACCGGAGGGGGCAAGGGATCGGGACCGCATGCCGGATCGAACAGACGGGCCAGCCGCTCGATCAGCGCCTGGGGGAATTGCTGACCAAAACTGCCGCTGCCCGGCTTGGCGACGATGTCGCTGGCGCCCAGTGCAAGCGCCTCCATCGCGGGCGCGCTGCCTTCCTCGCAATGGCCCGAAAGGATGACGATCTTTGCGCCCGGCTGCTGCGCGAGCATGGCTGGCAAAGCCGCAAGCCCGCTCAGTCCGGGCAGTTCGATGTCGAGCAGGATGAGATCGACAGTCTCCGCCTTCAGATAGGTGAGCGCATGTTCGGCCATGTTGGTCTTGTGCGCCACCAAGAAGCCGGGCTCGGCCGACAATATCCGGTCGATCACCGTGCGGACAACAACAGAATCGTCCACCACCAGAACGCGCACGGGGCCTTTTTCAGCCGTAGCGATCGGGAGTGACAGGGAAGGCGACATGACGGGGGACTTTCCGGGAACTTTGGGGGGAAGGCGGAAGGTCCGACGCTAGATCACCCCGACAATGGCGAGTTTGCTCTCAAGCGTTTCACGGTCGAAGGGCTTCATCATATATTCGTCCGCCCCCGCTTCGACCGCGGCCTTGATATGGCCGATGCCGTTTTCGGTGGTGCAGAAAATGATCTTGGGTCGCGCCTCCAGCTTGGCCGTGGCCAACGCCTCCAGAAATTCCATGCCGCTCATCACCGGCATGTTCCAGTCAAGCAGGACGACATCGGGCGCGCCTGCCTCGCACTGGGTCAGAGCATCCTGGCCATCGACGGCTTCGCTGACCGACAGGTCCAGCGACTCCAATATGTGGCGGGCGACCTTGCGGATCACCTTGGAATCATCGACGACGAGGCAGTTTTTCATTTTGCTTCCCTTTGATGTGTCGGCTTCGACAACCCCGTGATGCTAACGAATAATGTTAAGCGATTGGTAAATGCCGATGGCGTTGCGGCGCTCAGGCCGCCTGCGGCCAGACCCCGGCTTCGACGAAACTGGACAGGGTGACCAGCAGACAGGCGCCCGCATCGCCATCGACCAACCCCCTCGCATAAGGGCGCCATTCCGGCGCGATCTGGCCGCGCAGCGGCTGTGGCCCGCCATCGACGGCGTTGATGTCGGAAACGCCATCCACCATCAGCCCATAGCTGTGGCCGCTGATATTGGCGATGATCGCCAATCGGCGCTGATCGGTGGGGGTGGCATGGCCATGGATCAGCGCGGCGATGTCGATGATCGTCAGCACGCGGCTGCGTAGCGCCGAAAGCCCGGCGACATGCGACGGCATGCCCGGCACGGGCGCGATTTCGGTCAGCTTCACCACCGCCTCGATCTCGTCAGTGGCGATGGCGACGCGGGTGCCCGCAAGGGTGGCGAAGAGATAGCTGATCCGTCACAGGCCGTTCCTCCGTCCCCCGGCAGCGGCGATCGCCGCCATCAGGCCGTCAAAGTCATAGCGGTAAATGCTGGCGTCGCCCGGCCCGACAGGTCGCGGCGATGTGCGCAACCGGACAACCGGCCTGCCGGTGAGCTCGGCCGCCGCGCCCGCATCGGCGCTGGCGCACAGAATGATGTCGCCACTGTCAGGCTGTTCGCCCATCGGTAGGCCCATCGCCACCTTGTGCCCAGCCTGCCGCAACAGCGGCGCCAATATCTCGCGCGTCCAGCCATCGTCGGCATCGGCCAATATGCAGCGGCCAACCGCGCAATCGCTGATCGGATCGGTCGGCAACGACGCGAACAGCGCGAAGGGATTGACGACCTCCAGATGTTCGCCTTCGATCAGGGCGACGCCGCTGACCATGCCGTGCATGGCGACCATGTCGGGCGTCACCGGCATGTCGACGATGTCGAGCACGGCGGCGACCGGATAGCAGGCTTCGCTGACCCCGTCGCGCAGGCGCAGCGCCGTGACCAGCGGCGTGTCGAAGCGATGCTGACCGTTGACCACCGGCACCAGCCGCCCGTCCAGCCGCACAAAGGCACGCCCGCCCGAACGGCCAAATTGCGAACGATCTATATCCTCCACACGTTCGATCATCGACAGTTGCAACAGGCGCCGTTCGCCGGAAATCTCCTCGAAACGCAGGGCTGCAACCGTCTCTTCGCAGGCATCGCCATTGGCCCGTTCGGCCTTGTCGCGTACGGCGCGATCATCGACGATGGTCGGCAGATCCATCGCCTGCGCCAATCCGCCGGCGTCCAGCAGCAGCATCGGTCGGCCATTGTCGGGCAGGGTCATGCCCGCATAAACGCCCGTCGCCATCACCAGCGGCGACGCGGGACGAATGACCAGTTCCTCATGGTTGTCGACCGCCGACACGCCCAGCGCATAGGGTGTTCCGGCGGAAGATCGCACCACCATGATGGCGCGCGGCCCCGGCTGGTTCAGCACAGGCAGGCCCAACACGTCCTCCAGGTCGATCATCGAATGACGGACGCCCCGGATGGTGGCGACACGCGCGCCGCCGACCGAATCGACCGACAGCATTTCATTGTTGTCATGCAGGATTTCGACAACGGCTGACCGTGGAATGGCGAAATGCTGCCCCCCTGCCCGCACGATCAATCCCGGGATGATGGTCAGCGTCAACGGCACGCGCAGGATGATCGTCAGTCCCTTGCCGGGATGGTTGTCGAGCGCGATGTTGCCGCCGATGCGTTCGATATTGGCGCGCACCACGTCCATGCCGACGCCCCGCCCGGACACGGCTGTGATCTTTTCCGCGGTCGAGAGGCCAGCGTGGAAAATGAGCTCCAGCTTTTCGGCCTCGCTCATCCGGCCAGCGGCTTCAGGGGTGAGGCGGCCGTCGCCGATCGCCTTGTCGACCAGTCGGCGCGTATCGATGCCCGCGCCGTCGTCGGCAATTTCGATCACGATCTGGTTGCCCGACTGCCGCGCGGCGAGCTTCAACTGGCCGACTTCCGGCTTGCTGCGCGCGCGGCGGCGCTCGGGCGTTTCAATGCCATGGTCAATGCTGTTGCGCACGATGTGGGTGAGCGGGTCGACGACCATTTCCACCATCTCGCGGTCCATTTCGACGTCGCCGCCCTCCAGCGTCAGATCGACGCGCTTGCCAAGGTCGCGGCACAGGTCGCGCACCATCCGCGGAATCGCCGCGAACAGGCGGTCGACGCGCTGCATCCGGGTCTTGGATATGGCGTCGCGCATGTCGGCGACACAACTGGAGAGCCTTTCGAAAGCGGCGTCCAGTTCAGGATCGGCGGACCGTTCGCGCAATTTGCGGGACAATTCGTTGCGCGCCAGCACCATGTCGGACACGCCGTTCATCAACTGGTCGATCAGCGACAATGGCAGGCGAATGGTGCGCGGCGCTGAACGCGGGGCGCCCGGTTGCGGTTGCGCCAAGGGCGCCTGCTCCGCCTCTGGGTGGGCGGCTTCGGCCTGACGCTCGGCCAGTTGCCCGATCAGAAAATCGTCATTTTCATTCGGCAGCGCCGTGCCGGTCGCGACCGCCTCCGTCAGTTCACCGATGCGGTCCATCACCGCCAGGACCGCACTGACGGTCGCAGGGTCCGCCCCGCGAGTCCCGGCGCGAATTTCCGAGAGGACGTCTTCGGCTGCATGGCTGAGCCGCTCGAAACGCGGCAGGTTCAGGAAGCCGCAACTCCCTTTTACGGTGTGAAAAAAGCGGAATATGGCATCCAGCCGGTCGCGGTCGGCCGGGTCGGCTTCCCACGCCACGACTTCGCCCGCCAGGGCTTCCAGCGTTTCCTGCGTTTCGGAGATAAATTCCTGAAGTAGCTCGTCCATGCCCCGGATCCGATCAATGCGCGCAGCGGCACCTTTGCGCAGGCATGGTTAAGGCAGGGTAAAGGGCGCAGGCGCATGACACGCAAAATGGTCGAACAAGCCTGAACAGAAATCGAAAAATCAGCTAAGGACGTTTCCCCAACCCGCTTGGGGGAACTTTAAAGGCTCCGGCAAAAAAACCACCTGAATTCAAGGTGGTGACCCCTACGGGAATCGAACCCGTGTTTCAGCCGTGAAAGGGCCGCGTCCTAACCGCTAGACGAAGGGGCCATGAGGCAGCGCGGCAAGCCGCAGTGCATCGGAGCGAGGGGCGCTTTACGGGCAGACCGGCGAACGGTCAACCCCCCGCGCTGGGAAATTGCTCAATCAGATCAATCGACCCAGGCGGCATCGTCCAGATGCAGTTCCGCCGCCGGTCGCGGCCCCCAATCGTCGATCTTGGCGCGGCCCGCCACCCACAGGCGCCGGTCGCGCGGCGCCCCCAATATCGCCTGACCCAGCTCGCTTTCCGCCTGGCGAAAGGCGATGGTCTTGATCGAGCGCCCGTCGTCGCCCGCCATGATGGCGCGCAAATGGCCGTTGCCGACCACATCGGCCTTGATCACCCGCATCGGTCCAGCGGCCACGCGCGGCGCGGGCCAGCCCACGCCATAGGGACCGCCCGCCTCGATCGCGGCGACGAAATCGGGGTTTACGCCAGCGGGGGCCAGCACCGCGTCGATCAGCAGGGCGCGATCATCGCGCGCCTTCGCGACCGCCGACGCCAGCCGCTCGTCCAGAAAATCGCCCAACGCCTCAACCTTGCCCGCCGCCACGGTCAACCCCGCCGCCATGGCGTGGCCGCCGCCTGCGACCAGCAGGCCCATGTCCCTGGCCGCCAGCACCGCCGCCCCCAGATCGACGCCGGAGATCGACCGGCCGGAACCCTTGCCGACGCCATCTTCATCCAGAGCGACGACGATGGCGGGTCGTCCGGCCTTTTCCTTGATCCGCCCCGCGACGATGCCGATGACGCCGGGGTGCCAACCCTGCCCCGAAACCAGCACAACGGCGCGATTGCCCTGCGCCGCCATCAATGCTTCGGCCTGTTCCTGCACGATCGATTCGATGGCGCGCCGTTCTTCGTTCAGCCGGTCGAGTTCAGCCGCGATGGCGGCCGCTTCCGCCGGGTCAGCGGTGGTCAACAGGCGCACGCCCAGATCCGACTTCCCCACGCGCCCGCCCGCATTGATCCGCGGCCCCAGCGCAAAGCCCAGATCATGGGCCAGCGGCGCGCGCGACAGCCGGCTGGCGTCCATCAATGCGGCAAGGCCGATATTGGCGCGCGCCGCCATCACCTTCAGCCCCTGCGCGACAAAGGCGCGATTGAGCCCGCGCAGTTGCGCCACATCCGCCACCGTGCCCAACGCGACGATGTCGAGCAGGTCCATCAGGCGCGGTTCGGGCCGGGTCGCGAACCAGCCCCGCCGCCGCAATTCGCGCAGCAAGGCCGCACCCAGGAGGAAGGCGACGCCGACCGCCGCCAGATGACCGTGGACGGCCGCCTCCTCGCTTTCGTCCAGCCGGTTGGGATTGACCAGCGCCAGTGCGGCGGGCAGCGTGGTGGCGCATTTATGATGGTCGACGACGATCACGTCGACGCCCGCGTCACGCGCCATCGCCAGCGCATCGAACGCCTGCGCGCCGCAATCGACGGTAACGATGAGTTCGGCGCCCTCCCCCTGCAACCGGACCAGAGCCTCGCCCGACGGGCCATAGCCTTCCATCAGGCGGTCGGGGATATAGGGCCGGGCATGGAGGCCCAGGTCGCGCAACAACCGCACCAGCAACGCGGCGCTGGTCGCGCCATCGACGTCATAATCGCCGAATATCCGCACATCCTGCCCCCGCTCGACGGCATCGGCCAGCCGTGCGGCGGCGGCATCCATGTCGCGGAAATGGCTGGGATCGGGCATGAAATGGCGGAGGGTCGGGTGGCGATGCGGCTCCACCTCCTCGCGCGAACAGCCGCGCGCCATCAGCAACTGGGCAATGAGGTCATCGGGCCGATAGCCCGGTTCGCGCGCGTCAGCGCCCTGCCCGCGCCAATGCCAGGGCTGGCCCATGATGGATCGGGTGACTTTGAGAGCGATGGCCATGAACGGCGTTTAGCGCGCGGGCATGACGGCTGACAATGGCGCAGGGAAGAAGCGGTCGCCTCAGAGTTTGTCTCGAAATGCGCTTGTCGCGCTTCCGCACCGGCCTCACCCCCACCCGACCTCCCATCCAGGATACACTTTGTGGGCGGTCGGGTGGGGGTGAGGGCCGGTGCCGCATCCGAAATGCGCTCTCCCGCGCATTTCGAGACAGGCTCTCACACGCTGCGCAAGGCTACCGCCTGTCGGCCATAGCGGCCCAGATAGTCCGCTTCATTCATGGGACGGGCCAGATAAAAGCCCTGAAACTGGGTAACGCCCAGCACGCGGAGAAGATCGATCTGTGCCTGGCTTTCGACGCCCGCGACCACGACCTCCAGCCCCAGACCGTGAACCAGGCCGATCACCGCGCCGCAGATGGTCCGGGCCTCGGCGGAAGAAACGATGTCGCGCACCAGGCTGCGGTCTATCTTGACCCGGTCGACGGGCAGATCCTTCATTCGCGACAGGTTGGAATAGCCTGTGCCGAATTCGTCAATGGTGACCCGCACGCCTTCACCGCGCAAGGCCCGCAACTGGCCGAGCACGCGGGTGGGCAGATCCATCCCGATCGATTCGTTCAATTCCAGTTCCAGCATCGCTGGCGGCGTCTTGTGGGTCGCCATGGCGTGGCGCAGCCGCATGAAGAAATCGGCCTGCGCCAGTTCGCGGCTGGAAATGTTCATCGTCAAACGCTGCGCCACGCCGCGCCGCGCCCATTGGGTCGCCGTTTCGCAAACATGCCCCATCACCCAGTCACCCAATGCGATGATGACGCCGCTTTCCTCCGCGAGGGGCACGAAAGCGCCGGGCATCACCATGTCGCCACGCCCGGGATGAACCCAGCGCACCAGCGCCTCCGCCGCCACCGCGCGGCCCGACACCACATCGACCTGAGGCTGGAATTCCAGCATGAACTCATTACGTTCGAGCGCCAGCATCAGATCGCGCTCCATCTCGGCGCGATCAGACGCCTCCAGCGCCAGCGCCGGGGAGAACATCTCCGCCCGTCCCCGTCCTTCCCGCTTGGCATGATACATGGCGATGTCGGCCGAACGCAGCAGCGCGGTCAGATTATCGCCATGGTCGGGATATGCGGCGATGCCTATGGACGCGCCCAGGCCGACCTGCTGACTGCCCAGATCGAACCGTTCGCCCAGGGCGAACTGGATCGCGCGGGCGATGCGCGGCGCAGCGTCGGCGTGGGGCAGATGGGGGAAGAACAAGGTGAACTCGTCGCCCGCAAGGCGGCCGACAATCCCGTCGCCCATGCCCTGCGTAACCTGCGCCATCACCACCTCGCGCAGGCGGCTGGCGACGCGGGCCAGCAACTGGTCGCCCGCCGCATGGCCCAGTGTGTCGTTGATCGCCTTGAACCCGTCCAGATCGAGGAAGAACAGCGCCGCTGGCGATCCGTCATCCCGGTCGGCCAGAATGCGCTCCACCTGCCGGCAGAAGCTGGTGCGATTGGCAAGGCCGGTGACCTGATCGAACAGGGCCAGCGCCTGCACATGGTCCAGATTGGTGCGAACCTGACTGAACAGGCTCTCCAGCGCGATGCCCAGTTCGGGCATCTCGCGGCCAATGCTGGCTGGAATCGGCGATTGCAGGTCGCCATGGGCGGCGCAGATCAACCGTTCGGTCGCGTCGTCAATGGCCGCGGCTGTGGTGGCGACGGTCCGCTGGGTCGACGCCCAGCTCATCGTGCCGCATAAAATGGCGATGATGAGGGACCGGCCAACCGTCAAAAGGTCGTCTTCGCCGCCCGCGCCATAGCCCAGGACCAATGATAAGATGAAGACGAGTGCCCCGGCTCCTGCGGCAAATGCGGCGGCGCGGCTCGTCAATGTCACGCCCTGCATCCGCCCTGAATCCGCCTTTCGCGCCCTGATCGTCACCTATGCTGCCAACCATTTTTGAAGGAAGCTGGTTAATATTCCGTCAGTGGCGGGGCAGAAGCGTCAACCTTTTTTGCGGCGCAAGATGATGTAGAGCGCGCCGTCGCCGCCATGACGCGGATGGGCGACGCGGACGCTGGCGATGGCGTCGGCATGGGCGCTGCCATGCAGCCAGTGGCCGATTTCCGAGCGGATGGCGCCACGCTGGCCGCTGCCCATCCCCCCGTCGCGCGGCCGGGGCTTGCCGGTGACGACCAGCAGGATGCGCACGTCCTGCGCCCGCGCCTGCGCCAGCGCGCGATCAAGCCGGACATGCGCGGCTGAGAGGCTGTGCCCGTGAAGGTCGATGGCCATGTCGGGGACGAGCGTGCCGCCGCGAATGCGCTTTTCCCACCCACTGTCGAGCACCGGCGCGGGTGCGCGCGCCGGCCCGGGCGCAGGCTTTGACCTGGCCGTTGGTGTGGAGGCAGGCTTCGGAGGAGGCGCCGTTATGGACGGGGGTGGTGCGGCAGGCAGGGCGCTGAGCACGCGCCGGCCCTTGATCGGTCTGACCGTGCGCGCAACCGCGTCCCACAGAGTCTGTTCTTCGGGAGAAAGGCCCCGCCGCGCCATCGCCCGGTCAGCGCGCGGTCAACCGGGCATAGCTGCCGATGGGGAGCAGCAGCAACGCGCTGCCCCGCGCCGACATGCCGCCCGCTATGCCCCGCGCCCGTGCGCCCGCGCCCCAGAAGCTGTCGAACCGGTTGGCGCCCTTGATCGCGCCGCCGGTGTCCTGCGCGATCCACAGTCCATTGGGTTCGGCCCGGTCGAGCGACAGGATGACGGGCGCGCCCAGCGGCACATATTTGGGATCGGCGGCCAGGCTCGTCTCGCCCGTCACCGCCACGCCCATGGCGCCGATGGGGCCGGAGCCGGTCAATTCACGGAAAAAGACGAAGCTCTTGTTTTCGTTCATGATCGCCGCGCCCTCGGCGGGGTTGGCGCGCAAATAGGCCATGATGTCCTGCATCGACCCGGCCTTGATCAGCCCGCGATCCTTCATCAGCTTGCCGATGCCGGTATAGTCGCGGCCATTCTGCCCGTCATAACCGATGCGCATGACGCCGCCGTCGGGGAGGTTGAGCCGACCGCTGCCCTGGACCTGAAGGAAGAAGAATTCGATCGGATCGGCGGCATAGGCCAGTTCCAGCCCGCGCCCGGCAAGCGCGCCCGCAACAATCCGCGACCGTTCGTCATAGGGGACTAACTTGGCGCCGTCCACTTTGCCCCGGATCGTCCGCCCCTTCAGGCTGTCGCTGAACTGACCAAGGTCGACGTCGATCAGGTCAGGGGGGCGGCGATAGATCGGCACCTCGTAGCCTGGCTGGCGCACGCGCGACCCGGCGATTTCGGGCTCATAATAGCCGGTGACGAAAGCCGCGCCGTCACCCACCTGCACCGCTTCGAAATAGCGGGCGAAAAATTCGGCGGCGGTCGCCTCCGGCCAGCTTGCCACGGCCGAACAGGCGCTGTTCCAGTCGCTGCCGCGCGTGAGGCCGCTCTGGTCGGTGCGCCGGGTTAGCGAGGGGCAGGAGAGTTTGAAGGCGCGCAAGGCCTGCACCGCCTTTTCGCCGGACGGAACCAGTTCGGCAACGGATGGACCCAGGGTGACGCCAGCCGCCGCCGCCGTGCCGGGTTCCACCAAGTCGAGCGGCAATGGCGCGACAGGCAGCGTCGGCCGGGGCGTCGAGGGAACCGGGCGCGTAGCTTCTGGGGGAGGTGTCGGCGAAGGCGGGACCGACGAACCCGGCGGTATCATGCCGCCTGCGCAAGCCGACAGCCACAGAGCGCCGACAAGGGCGCCCGCACGACGGAAGATCATGCAGCCTCGTCGGTTTCGCTGAGCTTCCAGTTGGGGTCAGAACTGCGAATATCGCGGGTGAAGGTCCAGATGTCCTTGGTGCCGACCGCATCGGTCAGCGACCCGGCAACGACATTGCCGTCCTTGTCGCGGGTCACCGCGGCGATGTCCGCCTCGAACCGCAGGGCGACCTGCGCGATCCGGCCGTTGAGGCCAGCTTCGACGATCTGCGCCTTTTCAATGCGGACCACGCGGTTGTCGAGGGTCAGCCCCTCCGCCTCGCGCGCGTCGATGGCTTCGACGAAGGAGCCGAGCACATCGGCGTCGCACAGCCAGCCCAGTTCATCCTTGTCGCCGCGCCAGAAAGCTTCGAGCACCATGCGGTAGGCGCTCTGCGCGCCGTCCACGAATTGCGGCACGTCGAACGTGCGGTCGGCCGCGATCAGGGCGCGCACGCCCGCTTCAGCGCCCGGCGCGATCAGGCCGTCGGCAATGCGCACGTTGTCCGTAGCCACGTCCCCCGCCGCGCGGGGTTGCAGCACCGTCACCTTGGGCCGTTCATCCGCCGTCCGGGGCGCGGGCTGCTGTTCGTGGCCGGTGCGCTTGCCCAGCACGGAATAGAGCCGCAATGCCAGAAAACCGGCGACCATGGCGAGGATGACGATCACATACACGGGGGCGGGAACCCTTCTTTCGACCTTGGAAGGCTTAACATAGGCATGTTTGCCCGCAGATTCAAATGAACGATCATCCATTGGCGCCATGCCGGAGCCGAAGCGACGCCATTGCCCTGTCCTGCCCGCCCTGCTAAGCGCGCCGGTCATGTCGGCATCGACTGCCGCATGAAGCGACAACAGGGTATAGACAGGATTTTTCACGATGGCCGACGAGCCCGACACCATCACCGTTACGGCCCCCAATGGCGCCGATCATTCGCCCCAGATCGCGCTGATCAGCCAATATGTGAAGGATCTGTCGTTCGAAAATCCGAACGCTCCGGCCGTATATCAGTGGCAGGACCAGCCCAATATCGACGTGCAGTTCAATATCGGCGCCGACAAGGTAGGCGATGAAGTCATCGAAGTGTCGCTGAAGATCGAAGTGAAGGCCGTCGCGCCGCAGGGCACCGCCTTTGCCGTCGAACTGCTTTACGCCGCGCTGTTCGGGATGCGCAACGTGCCGGAAGACCAGATGCAGCCCTTCATGCTGGCCGAAGCGCCGCGCCTCGTCTTCCCCTTCGCCCGCCGCGTGCTGGCCGATGCTGTGCGCGACGGCGGTTTTCCGCCCCTGCTGCTCGACCCCATCGATTTCGGCGCGCTCTACATGCAGCAGGCGCAAGCGATGGCGCAGACAGCGGGCGAGCCGCTCGGCAACGCCTGACGCACCCTTCATGCCGTTCGCGTCGCCCGTTAGAATCTCTCCCGCGACGCGAACGGTCGAAAGCATGACGCCATGGGCCTGCTGAAAGCAACGTCCACCATCGGCGGCCTGACGCTGGTCAGCCGCGTGCTGGGCATGGTGCGCGACATGGCGGTCGCGCGCTTTCTGGGCGCGGGGCTGGCGTCCGACGCTTTCCTGATCGCCTGGCGGCTGCCCAACCTGTTCCGCGCCCTGTTTGCCGAGGGCGCCTTCGCCGCCGTCTTCGTGCCGATGTTCAACCGCACCATGGCGCAGGGGGATCAGGATCAACCGGGCAGCGGCAAGGCGGCGGCGATCGCCTTCGCCAGCCAGATCTTGTCGGTGCTTTTTCCGGTGCTGGTGGTCTTTACCGGCCTGATGATGGCGCTGTCCGCCCCTGTCGTCTGGGCGATGACCGGCGGCTTTCCCGATGGCGGCCCGGAAAAATTCGACCTCGCCGTCAACCTCACACGGATCACCTTCCCCTATCTGGCGCTTATCAGCCTGGTTTCGCTGCTGGGCGGGATATTGAATTCGCTCGACCGCTTCTGGGTCAACGCCGCCGCGCCGGTGCTGCTCAACATCTGCATGATCGTCGCCATCCTGTTCTTTCGCGGCGCAACCCCGGTCGAAACCGCCTATACGCAGGCGATCGCCGTCACCGTGTCGGGCGCGATGCAGTTGCTCTGGCTGATCTGGGCCTGTCGCCGCGCGGGCGTGGTGCTGCGCCTTGGCGCGCCGCGCCTGTCGCCGCCGGTCCGCCGCCTGCTGGCGCTGATCGGCCCGGCGGCGCTGGGGGCGGGCGCGATCCAGTTCAACCTGCTGATTTCCACCAGCCTCGCCGCCCGTTTCCTGCCGCAGGGCGCGGTCAGCTACCTCTATTATGCCGACCGGCTCAACCAGTTGCCGCTGGGCCTGATCGGCATCGGCGTGGGCACGGCGATCCTGCCCGCCTTGTCGCGCCAGATCGGTTCGGGTAATGAGGAAGCGGCCAGCCATACCCAGAACCGGGCGATGGAGCTGGCCCTGTTCCTGGCCCTGCCCGCCGCCGTGGCGCTGTGCGTGTCGGCGACGCCGCTGATCCGCGGTCTGCTGCAACATGGCGCCTTTTCCGCCGCCGATACGGTGGGCGCGGCGGGCGCGCTCGCCGCCTTTGCCGTCGGCGTCCCTGCCTATGTGCTCATCAAGGTGCTGACCCCCGGCTTTTACGCGCGGCAGGATACAAAGACCCCGGTGCGCGTCGCGGTCTTTTCCATGCTCTTCAACCTCGTCGGCAACCTCACGCTCATCTGGCCATTCGGCCATGTCGGCGTCGCCATCTCCACCGCCATCGCCGCCTGGGTCAATGTTCTGGTCCTTTACTGGCTGCTTCACCGGCGCGACCAGTTGCGGATGGACGCGCGGTTCCGCGCCAAGGGGCTGCGCATCGTGGCGGCCAGCGCGGTGATGGGCGCGGCCTTGTGGTTCCTCAATCCCTTGGTTGACCCGCACATGGCCGCCGGTCTGGTCGAACGGGTGGTAGCGCTTGGCCTGTTGTGCGGGCTTGGCGGTCTGGTCTATGGGGCGGCGGCCCTGATCTTCCGGGCCTATTCCCTTTCAGAATTGCGCGCGGCCCTGCGTCGCCCGCACAGAGCGAGTTGAACACAGACATGCGCGTCCTTTCCGGCATCCAGCCCACCGGCAGCCTGCACCTTGGCAATTATCTGGGCGCGATCCGCAACTGGGTGCGGATGCAGGACGAAATGGAGCCGGGCAGCCAGTGCTTCTTCTTCCTCGCCGACATGCATTCGATCACCGTGCATGAGGCACGCGAACAGCGCATCCGCAACGTCCGCGACATGGCCGCCGCGCTGGTGGCGGCGGGCATCGACCCGGATCGCAGCGTATTGTTCAACCAGGCGCGCGTGCCCGCCCATGCCGAGCTTTGCTGGCTCCTCAACGGCACCGCGCGGATCGGCTGGCTCAACCGCATGACCCAGTTCAAGGACAAGGCGGGCAAGGACCGCGAGGGCGCATCGGTCGGCCTGTTCGTCTATCCCGTGCTTCAGGCCGCCGACATTCTGGTCTACAACGCAACCCATGTGCCGGTGGGCGAGGATCAGAAACAGCATCTGGAGCTGGCGCGCGACATCGCCACCAAGTTCAACACCGATTTCGGCGTCGACCTGTTCACCCTGCCCGCGCCGATCATCCCGCGCGCCACCGCCCGCATCATGTCGCTGCGCGACGGCGCCAAGAAAATGTCGAAGTCCGACCCCAGCGACATGAGCCGCATCAACCTGACCGACGATGACGACGCCATCATTCAGAAGGTGCGCAAGGCCAAGACCGATCCCGAACCGCTGCCCGAATCGGCGGAGGGGCTGGGGGGTCGGCCGGAGGCCGAAAATCTGATCGGCATCCTCGCCGCCCTGTCCGGCGAAGCGCCCGACGCCATCTGCGCGCGCTTCGCGGGCCAGGGTTTCGGCGCGTTCAAGCCGGCGCTGGGCGAAGTGCTGGTCGAAACCCTGCGCCCCATCCGCACCCGCTTTCTGGAACTGCGCGGCGACGACGCGGCACTCGACGCCATCCTCGAAAAGGGCGCGACCAGGGCATCGGCCGCCGCCGACCCGACCCTGCGCGCCGCCTATGACGCGATGGGCCTGATGCGCTGAACCTGTCGACGGGCAAGGCCAGCCTGTCGAACAAAAAAGCAATGGGTGGCCACGGTTTTACCCCCGTTGCGGCGTCATAGCTGGGACGGGCGCGGCGCCGTTTTCGCCTTTCCTGTCGCAGCGTTCAAATCATGTTCAGTTGCGTTTTGCTATTGCAGAGCGCACACAACAGAAAAGGGTCGGTTCGGCCTGTTACGGGACTCGAAAAACATGATCGGTTTCAAGACGTTCGGATGGATGGCCGCGCCCGCACTGGCGCTGATGGCGCTATCGGGCTGCGCCGCGCCGTTCAAGGCCGATGTGGCCCGCTTCCAGCAATTGCCTGCCCCCGCAGGGCAAAGCTTCACTATCGTCGCCGACGATCCCAAACTGGCCGGCGGGCTGGAATTTGCCCATTATGCTGATCTGGTCGGCGAACGGCTGCGCCAGACCGGTTATGTGCCCGCCAGCGATCCCGCGGCAGCGGACCTGATCGTGCGCGTCGCCTATGAAGTCGACACCGGCAAGGAGAAGGTTCGCTCGACCGGCTTTGGCGGGGCCGGATGGGGTCCGGGCTGGGGGCCCGGCTGGGGCGGCCGTTTCGGCTATGGCGGCTATTGGGGCCGCCCATGGGGCTATGGCTTCTATGATCCCTGGCTGTTCGGCGGGGCTGGCTATGGCGACGTCACCAGCTACACCGTCTATTCGAGCGACCTGACTATGAAGATCGACCGCGCCGCCGACAGCCGCCGCCTGTTCGAGGGCAAGGCCAGCGCCCAGTCGCTGTCGAACAAGCTCACCTATCTGGTGCCGAACCTGATCGACGCCATGTTCACCAACTTTCCCGGCCAGAATGGCGAGAATGTGAAGATCACTTTGCCGCCGGAAAAACGCTGACCGGCAATATCCAACCGGCGTAGGCTCCCAGTCGCGCGCCAGTCTCGCCCGGCAATCATCCGATTGCCGGGCTTTCTTTTTGCCATCCGTCTTTTAGGGTGGGCAAAAATCGGGGGAGCGATGCCGACGATCCGGGGGAATTTCTGTCCATGTCGTTGACCGTCCGTATCCTCATCGCGCTGGCGCTTGGCCTCGCCATCGGCATAGCCCTGTCGGAATGGGGCGGCGCGCTGGATGCGCAGGCCATCGCCATCGCCCAGCCGGTGGGCAAGGCGTGGCTCAACGGCCTGCAAATGCCGCTGATCCCGCTGATCTTCGCGTTGCTGGTCACGGGCGTCGCACAGGCGACGCAGAGCGCGCGGGGCGGCGGCGTCGCCGGGCGCGCCATCGCTCTGTTCGCCGTGCTGCTGACCGGATCGGCGGCGGTGGCGGCCCTGATCGGCCCGCTGCTGCTCCACTGGTGGCCGGTGCCGTCGGGCGCGGTGGCGGCGCTTGCGGGCGCTGGCCCGGCCAGCGATGTGGGCGATGTGCGCCCTTCGGCCGAATGGCTGCTGGGCTTCATCCCCGCCAATCCGATCAAGGCCGCGAGCGAAGGACAAGTGGTCGCCGTGGTGCTCTTCGCCCTTGCCTTCGGCTTTGCGGTGACGCGGATCGCGCCGGGAGCGCGTGAAAGACTCAACGGTTTGTTCGCCGCGTTGGTCGACGCGCTGCTGGTGCTGGTCGGGTGGGTATTGTGGCTGGCGCCCATCGGCGTATTCGCGCTGGCGCTGGTCGCGGGCAGCCGGTCGGGCATCGCCACCGCCGGGGCGCTGCTCCATTATATCGCCTTCATCGTCATATTGTGCGTCGTCGTGACGCTGCTGCTCTACCCGATGGTGGTAATGCTGGGGCGGATCGCGCCGGGCCGCTTCGCCCGCGCCGCCTTCCCTGCGCAGGCCATCGCCTTTTCCACGCAATCCTCCATCGCCTCGCTGCCCGCGATGATCCAGGCGAGCGACGGCGCGCTGGCGGTGCGGGCGTCGACGCGCGCCATCGTGCTGCCGCTCGCCATATCGCTGTTCCGCATCACCAGCCCGCCCGCCAATCTGGGCGTGGCGCTGTATGTGGCGGCGATGAACGGCGTCGCCATCGGCCCGGCGCAGCTCGTCATGGGCGTGCTGGTCGCCGCCATCGTCAGCCTCGCTGCGGTCGGCCTGCCCAGCCAGATCACCTTCTTCACCACCACCGGCCCCATCTGCCTCGCCATGGGCGTGCCGGTGGAGGCATTGCCGCTGCTGCTCGCCGTGGAAACCGTCCCCGACATTTTCCGCACGGTCGGCAATGTCACCGCCGACATGGGCGTCACCCGTATCCTCGACCACTGGGGCGATGACGGGCAACAGTCCGTTTCTACCGGCGCGATGGACGGCGGCAGCATCGAGCCATAGATTGCGCGCCGCCCACGCAGGAGAACCCGCCCATGCCGCGTTACAGCCAGATCGCCATCGCCCTGCACTGGGCCATCGCCGCCCTGATCGCATTCCAGATCAGCGTGGGATGGGCGCTGGAGGATCTGGGCGCGCGCGGCTTTGCCCTGTATCAGTTGCATAAGTCCATTGGCATCACCGTGCTGGCGCTGACCCTGATCCGCGTCGCGGTGCGTTACTGGAAGCCCCGCCCCGCCCCGGTCGAGGGCGGGTGGCAGGGGGCGCTGGCCAAAGGCGTCCATGTCGGGCTTTACCTCTTCATGCTGGGCGCGCCGCTGACCGGATGGGCGCTGGTGTCGAGCGCGAAGGTGAAGGTGCCGACCCTGCTCTTTGGCGTATTGCCCCTGCCCCATTTGCCGCTGGGCGCGAACGCCCATGAAGCGGCGGAGGCGGCCCATGGCCTGCTCGGCTGGATCGGCGTGGCGCTGGTGATGCTCCATGTCGCCGGAGCGCTGCGCCACCATGTCCAGCTGCGCGACGGGCTGATGTGGCGGATGATGCCGGTGCGCTCGACCGCCTTGCTGTTCCCGCTGCCTGCGCTGGTGCCGCTGGGGCTGGTCGTCGGCAAGGCGATCCTGCCCGCCCCGGCCGCGCCAAGAGCCGAGCCTGCCGCGCCCGTCGGCAACAGCGCAGAAGCAGACGAAGCGCCCGTCGCCAATATCGCGGATGCGGACAATGCCGCCCCGCCCGTCGAAAATGCCGTTGCTGCCGTGGAGGAACCCATCGGCCCGCCGCCGACATGGGCGGTGCAACCGGGCGGCAGCATCGGCTTTGCAGTCGGCAATGATGGCGAGACGATCAAGGGCAGCTTCGGCAAGTGGACCGCCGCCATCGCCATGGACCCGGACCATCCCGAAAGCGCCGACATCCGCGTCACCATCGACATGGCGAGCGCCAGCGTCGGCGACGCCTACAAGGACGGGATGTTGCCGGGCGAGGAATTTTTCGCCACCGCCGCCCACCCGACCGCGACCTTTACGGTCAAGGGCGCGGAACGGACCGGCCCCAACGCCTACCGCGCTGCGGGCACGCTGACGATGAAGGGCGTGACCAAGCCCCAGACGATCCGCTTCACCCTGTCGGGCAGCGGCAAGATCCGCAAGGTCAGCGGATCAGCCAGCATCGCCCGCCTGCCCTTTGGCGTCGGCAATGGCGACAGTTCGACCGGGCTGGACCCGAAAGTGGCGGTGACATTCGCGTTCAGCGCGACGGCGGAATGAACTGGTTCAGCCATCGACCGGGCGGCTCATGGGCAGATAGCGCGCCATACGCGCTTCCAGCAGGCGGATGAGATCGGGGTCCATGAACGCATAGTCGTCCGGAATATCCAGGCAGACCATATGTTTGCCCTTCAGATGCGAACGAAAGCGTTTCTGGATCTTGCTCCGATGCGCACGTTCCATGACGACGATGGTGTCGGCCCATTCCAACGCCTCGCCGGTCAGCGGATTTTCGGCATCATGGTTGGTGCCGGCCGACGACACTTCCATGTCGCTTCGAGTAGAAAATATCTGTTCCGCCGTCGGGCTGCGCAGCTTGTTCTGGCTACAGACGAAAAGATAACGCTTCATCCCGCCTCCAACGCCGCGCCCGCCTCCATCCAGGCTTCCTCCGCCGCTTCCAGCTTCTTTTCGACCGCTGCGCGTTTCACCATCAGTTCGGACGTGGTCATCTTCGCTTCGGCGCCGCTGGCGCTTTTGGGGTCGAACAGCGCCGCGTCGATGCGGCGGCGTTCGGTAGCCAGGGTCGCCATTTCCTTCTCTGCGCGCGACAGGGCGTTTTTGAGCGCCTTCTGCTTTTCGCGCCATTCGGCAGCGGCGCGCTTGTCGGCCTTGCGGTCAACCTTGGGCGTGTCGCCGCCGCTGGCCGTGTTGCCATCACTCTTGCGCAGCACGATGGCGGTATAATCGTCGAGCGACCCGTCAAACGGTTGCGCCGTGCCGCCATCGACCAGCACCAGCCGGTCAGCGACCAGCTCGATCATGTGGCGATCATGGCTGACGATCACCACCGCGCCCGAATATTCGTTGAGCGCCTGGACCAGCGCTTCGCGGCTGTCGACGTCGAGATGGTTGGTCGGTTCGTCGAGGATCAGCAGGTGCGGCGCTTCCCGCGTGATGAGAGCCAGCGCCAGCCGCGCGCGCTCGCCGCCCGACATGGAGCCGACCTTCTGCGTCGCCCGCTCGCCCGAAAAGCCGAAACGGCCCAGTTGCGCGCGCACCGCGCCGGGCGTCGCCCCCTTCATCACCCGCGTCATATGCTCCAGCGGCGTGTCGGCGACGTCCAGTTCCTCCACCTGATATTGGGTGAAATAGCCGACATTCATCTTCGACGAGCTTTGCATCGCGCCCTCCATCGGCGCGAGCTGCGCGGCGATCAGGCGGGCGAGCGTGGTCTTGCCATTGCCGTTGCGGCCGAGCAGAGCAAGCCGGTCGTCAGGGTCGATGCGCAGGTTGACGCGGCGCAACACCGGCGTCTCGCCATAGCCCACCGCCGCCATGTCCATGGTGATGAGCGGCGGGCGCAGTTCGGGTGGGCTGGGGAAGCTGAACGCCAGCGTCGGGTCTTCGATGGCCGCAGCAATCGGCTGCATCCTCGCCAGCGCCTTGGCGCGCGACTGGGCTTGTTTCGCGGTCGAGGCGCGGGCGGAATTGCGGGCGACATAATCCTGCAATTTCTCGCGCTCCGCCTGCTGCTTGGCGCGCGCCGCCTCCTGCTGCGCCAGCCGTTCGGCCCGCTGCCGCTCGAATGCGTCATAGCCGCCGGGATAAAGGGTGATCTTCCCCCCTTCCAGGTGCAGGATATAATCGACGACATTGTTTAGCAGGTCGCGCTCATGGCTGATGACCACCACGGTGCCGCGATAGGCTTTCAGGAAATTTTCCAGCCACAGCGTCGCTTCCAGGTCGAGATGGTTCGACGGTTCGTCGAGCAGCAGCAGGTCGGGATTGGAAAAGAGCAGAGCGGCGAGCGCCACGCGCATCTTCCAGCCGCCCGAATAGCTGTCGAGCGGGCGGCCCTGCATCTCCTCGTCAAAGCCGAGGCCGACGAGTATGCGACTGGCGCGGGCGGGCGCGGTATAGGCGTCGATCGCGGTCAGTCGCTCATAGATATGGCCGAGGCGATCGGGGTCTTGCGTCGTCTCGCTTTCCGCCATCAGCGCGGCGCGCTCGACATCGGCGGCCAGCACCGTGTCGAACGGCGTCGCCGTGCCGCTGGGCGCCTCCTGCGCGATATAGCCCAGCCGCGTGCCGCGCGGCATTTCGCACGATCCGCCATCCGGGTCGATCTGGCCGATCATCACCTTCATCAGCGTCGATTTGCCAGCGCCGTTGCGGCCGATCAGGCCCACGCGGCTGCGCGGCGGCAATGAAGCGCCCGCACGATCCAATATGGTGCGCCCGCCCAGCCGCACGGTGATGTCGTTGATATTCAGCATGGCGCGCCGCCTAGCACAGCCGCACCGAATGCGCGCAATCAAAAATGCGGCGCTGGAAAGGGATATGGTGGACAGGGCTGGATTCGAACCAGCGTACGGGAAACCCGGGCAGATTTACAGTCTGCTGCCTTTAACCACTCGGCCACCTGTCCAGTGCCCTGACGCGTTTGACCGGAAAAAACTTCCAATCTTTGCGCTGGAGGCGGCTCAATGGCGAAAGGAGGCTTGCCTGTCAATGCCCCGATGTGAAATGAGCGCCAGATGAAAAGAGGTCATCGTTCCGCCAAGCCGAAAGGCATGCTGCCCCGCTTCTATGGCCGTCACGCCGTGACCGCCGCGCTGGCCAATCCGGACAGGGTGGTGCGCAAAATCTGGGGCACGCGCGAGGCGATCAATGCGCTGGAGCTGCCGCCGGTGCTGCCCATCGTCTATGCCGATGTCGCGGACCTTGGCCGCATGGTCCCGTCGGACGCGCCGCATCAGGGCATCGTGGCGGAGGTCGAGCCGCTGGACGATGTGTGGCTTGGCGACGTGCTGGAACAGGGGCAGGACGACAAGCGACCGGTGCTGGTGCTCGATCAGGTGACCGATCCGCACAATGTCGGCGCGATTCTCCGGTCGGCCGCCGCCTTCGACGCGCTGTGCATCGTCACGCAGGATCGCCACGCCCCGCCCGAATCGGGGGTGCTGGCCCGGGCCGCGTCCGGCGCGCTGGAGATCATGCCTTGGGTGCGGGTGGTCAACCTGGCCCGCGCGCTCGACGAGATTGCAGAAGCCGGCTACTGGCGCATTGGCCTGGATGGCGACGCCGGCGCCACGTTGGGCGATGCTATCGGCGAATCGCGCGTCGCGCTGGTGCTGGGGGCCGAGGGCGAAGGGCTGCGCCACAACAGCATGGCCCATTGCGACATTATCGCCAAACTGCCGATCAGCCCCCGTATGGAGAGCCTCAACGTCTCCAATGCGGCGGCGATCGCGCTTTACGCCGCAACCAACAGATAGGCGGCGGCAGACGGAGGAGGGGGAGGCCGATGATCCATTGGAAGCATAGCGTCTTGGCGATGGCGGCGGCCCTGATGCTGCCGGGATGCCTGGTGACGCCAGGACAGTTCGAATCCTCGCTCGACATCCGCGCGGATCGCAGCTTCACCTTCGCCTACAAGGGCGAGATACTGGCCGCCAACATGAACAAAGGCAGTATTTCGCCGCTGGAGGGCGGCGGCGCCCCCGCCAAGGAAGACAGCGCCTATTCCCAGATCGCGCTGTGGCAGGCCGAAGGCCGCGCGGAGGGCACCGGAAAGGACAACCGGCCCGATGGAGCCAGGGAAGACGTCGCGCAATTGAACGCCATGGCCGCCGCACTGGCGAAGGAGCCGGGTTTCCGGTCGGCCCGCTATGTCGGCAACAAGACGCTGGTGGTCGACTATCGGCTTTCGGGCACGCTGACCCACGCCTTCCTGTTTCCCTTCAACATCGACGCGCAGGTCCCGCTGCCTTTTCTGGCAGTCGAGTTGCGCGGCGCGGACACGGTAAGAGTCAAGGCGCCCGCCTTCGCCAATCAGTCGGGCAAGGCGGGAGACGCCGCCATGCTGGCGGGCAACAGCGATGAATCGGCCAAGGCGCTGAACGGCCATTTCGTCCTGACCACCGACGCGGAAATCATCAGCCAAAATCAGGAGGATGGCGCACAGCCCGGCGCCAGTGGCAAGCAAATCCGCTGGACGATCACACCGCTGACCAGCGAAGCGCCGATGGCGGTTCTGCGCCTGAAACCGCTTTAGTCGGCAGCGAAATGGTGTGGCAGGCAGGAGCGGGCGTTCATCCACGCCCCTGCCTGAAGGGATCAGTCTTCCGGCGCGATTGTGACGCGCAGACCGTCGACAGCATCGCTCAACATGATCTGGCACGACAGACGGCTGGTTTCGTTGCGATGATCGGAACTGTCGAGCAGGTCGCTTTCATCCTCGCTGACCGGCGGCAGCGCGCCAGCGAATGCCGGATCGACATAGACATGACAGGTCGCGCAGGAACAGCAGCCGCCGCACAGCGCCAGCAGTTCATCGAACCCGTTATCGCGAATGACTTCCATCACGGACAGGCCATCGGCGCCATCGACGGCGCGCTCTTCCCCATCGCGGTTGACCACAAACAACTTAGGCATATAGGCAAACCCCCTTCCAAATACCAATCTGCCCATATCGGCGGAATTGAGGAAATCAAGGGCGCAGACGCCGGAACCGGGGACATGATGGTTACAACCGCCGATCAGTTGCGCGCCAGCCTGGACGCGATCGCCGCCGCAGAACCCGCTTTTGCCGGCGCAATCGCCCGCGCAGGCTACCCCGCGCCGCGGGTGCGCGAGCCGGGTTACGAAACATTGCTGCGCACGATTGTGGGGCAACAGGTCAGCGTCGCCGCCGCCGCGTCGGTCTGGCGCAAGCTGGAGGCGGAACTGGGCCTGGGCTGCGCGCCCGATGCGCTGATCGCGCGCGATTTCGATGCTTTGCGCGCCTGCGGTCTTTCGCGGCAGAAACAGGGCTATGCGCGCAGCCTGGCCGAACTGGTGCTGTCGGGCGAACTCGACCTTCACGCCCTGCCCGCCGACGATGAGGACGCGATCGCGCAACTGGTGCGGATCAAGGGCATTGGCCGCTGGTCGGCGGAAATATACCTGCTTTTCGCCGAAGGACGGCCGGACATCTGGCCGGCAGGTGATCTCGCCGTGCAAATCGCCGTCGGCCAGATATTGGGCCTGCCTGAACGCCCCAGCGAAAAGACGACTCGCGCGCTGGCGGAAAACTGGCGTCCGCATCGCGGCGCGGCGGCGATCATGGCCTGGCACCATTATAATGGCGGCGCAGACATGCTGGAAAGCTGAACCGCAGCGTCAATAGCTCTCGCCGCCGCACGCCACCCGACCCGCGCCATTATTGGCGACGGTGCAGGCTGCGGGGCCGCTGACCGTGACATCGCCCGTCCCGCTCGCCCGCACATCGGCGGAGGTGATCGCGGTCAATGCCATGTCGCCTGGCCCGTCATTGCTGACCCGCGCCGTGCGCGCCGCCAGCCCGGACGCGGCCAGTTCGCCCGGTCCCCACAGGCGGATATCGGCGGCGCCCGCCTTGCCCGACAGGGTCACGCGCCCGCCACCGGCCAACGACACGGTCAGCCGGTCGACCTCGACCGCGGCGACCGTCACATCGCCATTGCCGCCCACCACGATGTCGCCGTTCAGCCCCTTCATCCGATCGACGCTGACCGCGCCGCCGCCGACCATCACCAACCGGCGCAAATCGCCCGTGGACAGACGCAACGTGGCGGAACCGGCATTTTTCTCGCCCGGCCGCAGTGGCGTCATCCGGATCGACAAGAGCCGCCCCGACACGCTGAGCGCGATCCGGTCCAGCGTCGCGCGCGGGCCTTCGCCGCTGGCCGCAACACCCCGCCCGGTGGTCAATTCGACGCGAATGGGCGCGTCGATCCGCACCGAATCGAAACTGGGGACGACATAGGCCTGGGTCGCGGCCATGGCCGGAACGGCGGCCATAACGGCCAAAACCGCGATCAGGGCGCGCAGTGCGCCTCGCCCGATCCCATTATATCCGCCTTGCACCTGGCCTTGCCCTTCACGTTCGCGTCGCCCGATCCCAATATGCTGATAGCGACCGCGCCGTCGGAGGCAAAGCGGCTGTTGCCCGACCCCATGATTTCAACCTTGCCGCCGCCAGCCTTCAAGGCGTCGCCATCGAAATCGCCCGACCCGGTGATCGACACCTCCACCGACTTCGCGCCGCCCTGCGCATAGATGTCGCCCGATCCGGTCAGTTCGGCCTGAAGCAAGTCCACCGCGACCGCGCCCAACGTGAGATTGCCTGATCCGGTCAATGCAGCCTTCATCGCCTTGCCGTCGACCCGGTCGACCTTCAGATCGCCCGATCCGGTCAGGCTTGCGCCGCTGATCGCTGGCATGGTCACATGGATGGTCGCCCCCTTGTCGCTGCTCCATCCCAGATTCCAGCGCGGTTCGCGCCCGATTTTCAGCACGCCGTCGACGACCCTGATCTCCAGTTGGCTGATGGCGGCGGGATCGCCCTCCGCCCGAACGGCAAAGTCCCTGCCCTGTCGCACCGCCACATCGTCCGGCCCGGTCAGGTCGATCCGGTCGAAATCGCGCAGGCCCGACCAGTTCTTCGGCGCGGCGCCTCCATGCTCTTCGGTCTCCCGCCCGCTCGAACAGGCCACGACCAGCATCAAGGCAACAAGCGGAAAAGAGCGGATGAAATGGCGATTGGGCATGGTCGAACCTTCCTGAAACTGTATTGCAATCATAATACAGTGCGATGGCGGTTCCAAGCCCCTTGTTCGTCCCTCTCGACAAAGCCCGTCCTTCCCCGGACAACAGGCTTCCGATCCTTCTGCCGTTAGGAGACGAACCTTGACCCTTCGCCGCAATACCATGGCCCTGATGCTGCCTTTCGCTGTCGCCGCGCCTGCCATTGCGCAAGATGCGCGCGGGGACGCATGGTGGGCGCATGTGGCCTATCTGGCGAGTGACGAACTGGAAGGGCGCGAGGCGGGATCGCCCGGCCATGAAAAGGCGGTGCAATATGTGATCGGCCAGTTTCAGGCGTCGGGCCTGAAACCCATGGGCGAGGATGGCTTTCGCCAGCCCGTGGCGCTGACAGAGCAGCGGGTTTTGCTAGACAGAAGCAGCGCGACATTGATCGGCCCGGATGGCGAAACCGCGCTGTCCATCCCGGCCGACATCATCCCCGGCGGCCGTGGCGGCCCGCCGCCCGCAATGGTGGACGCGCCGCTGGTCTTCGCCGGATATGGCCTGCACTTGCCCGAAGTGGGTTATGACGATTTCGCCGGGCTGGACCTGGCCGGCAAGATCGTCGTCGTCATATCCGGCGGTCCGGCCAGCATTTCGGGCGCGCTCAAATCCCACGCCCGCTCGGAACGCGGCGGATGGCTGGCCAAGCAGGGCGCGGTCGGCATGATCGAGCTGGTAACGCCCCCGCAGGTCGAAATCCCCTGGGATCGGCGCATGGCGCTGGCTCCGCGCGCGGCGATGTATTTCAGCGACCCGGCGATGCGGGAAACGTCGGCTCCCTTCTTCTCCGCCCAGTTCGACCCCGCGAAATCCGCGATGCTGTTTGCGGGGTCTGGGCAGGATTTCGAAAAGATCGCCGCCGCTGCGGACGCTTCCGCCGCCGTGCCGACATTTGCGCTGGCAACCCGGCTGCGCGCCAGCACCGCGACCACGCAGGTCGAACGCCTCTCCACCAATGTCGTGGCGATGATGCCCGGCAAGGGGAAGCTGGCGAAGGAATATGTCGTCCTGTCCGCCCATATCGACGGCTATGGCGTCGGCACGCCGATCAAGGGCGACGCCATCTATAATGGCGCGCTGGACAATGCTTCGGGCGTTGCGTCGCTGATCGAGATCGCGAAAAAGCTGAAGGCCGACAAGGCGAGGCCCAGACGCTCCATCCTGTTCGCCATCGTCACCGGCGAGGAAAAGGGTCTGCTCGGCTCCCGCTATTTCGCCAAACGCCCGACCGTGCCCAAGGCGGACATCGTCGCCGACCTCAATTTCGACATGGCGCTGCCGATCTTCAAGCTGACCAGCGTCACCCCCATCGGTTATGACCAGAGCAGCCTGGGCAAGGATGCCGAGGCGATCAGCGCCGCCATGGCCCTGCCCATCGTGCCCGATCCCTTCCCCAACCGCAACGTCTTCATCCGGTCGGACCAATATGCCTTCATCCGCGAAGGCATACCCGCGCTGTTCTTCAAATATGGGTTCAAGGCGGGAACGCCCGAGGCCGATGTCGAAAAGGCGTGGCGGGCCAATATCTATCATTCGCCTTTCGACGACGCGAACCAGCCGGTGATGCCCGCCGAAACGGTGAAGCTGAACGATTATGTCGCCGCCGTCACCATGCGGGTCGCCAATGCGAAGGCGCGCCCGGCATGGAATGCCGACAGCTTCTTCAAGCGATTCGCGGATGAGGCGAAAGCAGGCCCGGCGAAGGAATAGGCCGACGCGACGCTGTTACAGGGCCAGCGTCAGAAACTGGTTGTGCGGGCTTTCCTGATAGTCCGCAAAGGGACCGCAGGGTGTGAACCCGGCCCTGCGATACAGGCGCACGGCTGGCTGGTGCAGTTCCGCCGTGCCGGTTTCCAGACTGAGCCGGGCATAACCGCGCGCCCGCGCCTTTCCGATCACATGGTCGAGCAGGGCGCGCCCGACGCCAGCGCCGCGCGCCGCCGGGGCCGCGCGCATCGACTTCACCTCGCCATGGGTTTGGTCCAGTTGCTTGAGCGCGGCAAAGCCCGCGAGTTCCCGGCCGCGCCACGCCGTCCAGAAGATGACGTTCGGCGCAGACAGGCCGGTGGCGTCCAGCGCAAAGGCAAAATCGGCCATCACCGAACGCAGTTCGGCCAGATGATGGGCCAGCAGCGCCGCGACATGCGGCGCGGCGGGATCGTCCTGTCTGATGTCCAGCATATCATCCCCGGTCCCGATCATCCGGGCGAATCAGATGCACACGCAAAAAAGCGGCCCCGACGGGACCGCTTCATCGCACTCGTCCCGAAACGGGCGAATCAGGCGGCGGAGGCCGCCTGCTTCTTGACGATGTCGCGCTTCAGGCGACGGGCCTTCAGCGACAGCTTGTCGTCGCTGGTCTTGAGCAACCAGTTGTCGAGGCCGCCATTATGTTCGACCGAACGCAGGCCGTGGGTCGACACGCGCAGCTTCACGCCGGTTTCCAGCGCTTCGGAGATCAGCGTGACGTTCTGCAGGTTCGGCAGAAACACGCGCTTGGTCTTGTTGTTGGCGTGAGACACATTGTGGCCCACCTGGCGGCCCTTGCCAGTCAGTTCGCAAATGCGCGACATAATCGTATCAACCTTGTTCGTTCGGGTTCGGTCGGAAAGCGGCGCAGTTAGCGTCAAACCGGTCTTTCGTCAACCGTTTCGGCCAGCCCCTTGCGCGCCTTTCCCTTGGCCGCGCCCTTAGGCTAAATGCGCGCGATGGACCAGCCTTTTCCCCTGCCCGCTCCCATGCGCCGCGCGCTGGAACTCGCCCGCGCGGCGGCGGCTGCGGGCGAAGTGCCGATCGGCGCGGTCGTCACCCGCGACGGCGCCATCATCGGCGAGGGCGAGAATCGCAACCGGCGGGACAATGACCCCACCGCCCATGCCGAGATCGTCGCCATTCGAGCAGCAGCGCAGGCTTTGGGCGATTTCCGGCTGACGGGATGCGACCTGTGGGTGACGCTGGAGCCATGCCCCATGTGCGCGGGGGCCATATCCCATGCGCGCATCGCCCGTCTCTATTACGCGCTGCCGGACGCCAAGGGCGGCGGGGTGGAACATGGCGCGCGGGTCTTTGCCCGGCCGCAATGCACCCATCGGCCGGAAATCTATGGCGGTCTGGCGGAAACCGAGGCGTCAGCGCTGCTGCGTGACTTTTTCGCCGCCCGGCGCTGAATAATCGATTCGATAGACCTGATAGGGCAGCGTCAGCGGCGACCGGAACGTCACCGGCTTCAGCCAGGCCGGAATATTGCCCCGCATCAGTTGGGCGTAAAAGCCATGGACGCTACGCTGTTGATACAGCGTGCCTTCGGGAAAATTGGGGCAGAGCAACAGCAATGTCGCGCCATGCCGCCGTGCAATCGCGCGGAAGGCGTCGGGCGGCCCGTCAAAAGCGTGGTGGATGTCCAGGATCGCCGGGCCATTGCGGTGATAGGGGCCAGCGATGGCGCTGTGATGCGTGGTCGCGATGATTCGCGGCCCCAGATCGACGACGGTGAAGATGGTGGCGGGCGGCAATTCATCGAGCACCGCCAGCGCAGGCTGGGTGCGGCACCGCGCATTGGCGCGCTTGATGGCGTCGCGCCGCGCCTGAACCACGGGCTTGACCGGCGTCGGCGTCGTTCCGGTCCATTTGTTCCACAGCGCCATGGCCTGCGGATAGAGCGGATAGGCGCACAATATCGCCAGCCCCGCAGCCCCGGCGACCAGTCCCGCCGCGCGCGCCAGCTTTCGACCATGGATCACCGCGCGGACCACGCCATGCAACGCATAAGCGGCGGCCGGGATGGCGAGCAACTGGGCCGCCGGCCCCGCGCGCAACTGCCAGAACAGCAGCGCGGCGGCAAAGACCATCATCAGCCCGATGCTGCCGATGGCCCACATGCGGTCGGGATCGCGCCGGGCCGCCCACAGGCCGCCGATAACGCCGAACAGCCCCAGCACGGGCAACGCCAGCAACGGCACCACCAGACTTTGCGACTGCACCGTCAGCGGCTTTGCCTCGCGGATATTGGCGAGCCACAGGCGCTGAAGCTCCGGCGAGATTTGGTATGCGCCCGACAGGCATTGCGGCCAGTTGAGCCAGGCGAAGGCGACGACCGCGCCGCCCACCACCACGCCCGCAGCCAGCCGCAGGGGCCAACTTTTGAGCGGCAGCAACGCCAGCAGCGTCATACCCGCGCCCACCGCCGCGAAAATCGCCACCCATATCGGCGACAAGGCGTCGCAGACCATTTCCCGGTTCGCATAGCTGGCGAACAGGACGAAAAACAGCGCCGTCGATCCCGATAGGCTGATCGCATAGGGCAGCATCCGCCGCGCCGCGCCATCCTTGAACACCCATCGTAGGGCGATCACCGCGCCGCCCGCCGCCAGATAGACGATCATTTCCATGCCGATGGCGAGCGAGAGCGCGCTCGAAACGCCGGCCACCACGCCCCCGCGCAGCCAGTCGCGGTCGACCAGCCCCGCCACCATCGTCAACGCCAGCGCCAGTTGCCAGCCATGATGGTCGACGCGCATGGGCACATACATGCTCATCCCCATGCCCGCCGCGAGCGGCAGCAACATGGCGATGATCCAGCCATGGCCGCCCGACAGCCGCCGGGCGATGAACGCCAGGCTGCCCATCAGCAGCAGCAGCGGGATCAGCGGCGCGACGCCGCAGGCAAGCCGGTCGGCCATGCCCTGATCCACGAAGGCGCGGAAGAACAGCATCAGCGCGGCGAGCGGCAGATCGACGATGCGCGACCAGTGGATATTGGCTCCGTCCGGCGGGTCCAGCCGGTACTGGCGCAAATCATACCAGCCCTGCCCGGCCAGCCAGTCGCGCACCTGCACATAACGGATATTGTCGTCGGTGTCGGACAGCACCATCCATTGAATCGTCGGCCAGCGGGTGACGAGGAAGAAGGCGACAATGCCGATCCAGGCGACAAAGGTCAGCCATTTCCAGTGCCGGTCGCTCCAGACCGACAATGCGGCCAGCGCCGCCACGATCCGCCCGCGCAAGGCATCGACGCTTTTCAAGTCCATGCTCGCCTCAGAACGCGGAGCAGGCTGTCAGCGCCAGCAAGGCGCACGTCCGGGATATTTGCTGTCGCATCATTTTCCGCCGAAAACCGGTTCCCACTTTTCGGCTTGATGCTCTAAACCTCCCGCCGCAAAGCGCAACGGGGAGCATCACCATCTACACGCGATTGACCGCACAGCAGCGCGCGCTGTTCTGGCAGATCGTCCGCTATGGCTTGTCGGGCCTGTTCATCACCGCCTGTCAGGCGAGCATCTACTGGGTTCTCGCGGCGATCGTCGGGACGCATGTGCAGATCGCCAACAGCATCGGCTATCTGGCGGCGGTCGGCATCGGCTATGTCACGCACAGCCTGTTCACCTTTCGCGGTCAGGCCGGGGAAGGCGGCCATGGCGCGCGCGGCGTCCGCTTTGTCGCGGTATCGCTGGTCAGCTATGCCCTCAACGCCCTTTGGGTGGGCCTGTGCGTCACGCTGATGCGCTGGCCCGAATGGTCGCCCATCCCCGCCATGCTGTTCGTAACGCCTGGCATCGTTTTCATGCTGAACCGCAAATGGGTGTTCCGCTGATTCAATCCGCCTCGATGGCCCCCAGCGGAAAATAGGGCCGCCAGGGGCGCGCCTCGTCCACCGCGCGAGCAAAGGATGGCCGGGCGAGCAGCCGCTGGCGATAGGCCAGCAGATGGCCGAAATGCGGCGCGATGGGCTGCGAATGATGGGCGTAGAACAGGTGCGGCGCGGCGGCGCAATCGGCGAGCGAGAAGGCATCGCCCGTCGCCCATTCCCGACCCGCCATATGGGTATTGAGCCAGCTATAGGCCTTTGCCAGCGCAGCCTTCGCGTCCGCCACGCCCGCAGGATCCTTGAGTCCCTCCGGGCGTATGGCGTCGGCCACCAGCTTCTGCTGGGGCGTCGCGACATGATTGTCGAAAAAGCGATCCAGCCTCCGCGTCTCCAGCGACGCCGCCGGATCATCGGGAATTAGGCGGACGGGGCCGGGATGATGGATTTGCAGATATTCGATGATGATGCTCGATTCGGGCACCGCTTCATCGCCATCCTGCAAAAGGGGAAACTTGCCGATCGGCCAAAGCGCGGCAAAAGCCGCGCCATTGTCCGGCTGGTCCGGCTCCAGCATCCGCAGTTCAAAGTCGATCTCATTCTCGTAAAGCGCGATCAGCGCCTTCTGGCAGTAGGATGAGAAGGGGTGACCGAATAGTTTCAACATGGCTGCCCCTCCCCCCGTATCCGGCAATCAATGGACGAACCGCGCCACTACGTCGCGATAGGACCGGCTGACCTTCACCTGCGCGCCCGATTCCAGCACCAGAAAACATTCGCCATTGGTGTGGGGTTTCACCTGCCGCACCTGGCTCAGATTGACGATGGTGGAACGGTGCACGCGCTGGAAATTGCGCGGGTCAAGCCGCTTTTCCAGATCCTTCATGGTTTCGCGCAGGATCAGACTATTGTCGGCGGTGTAGATGCACATATAATCGCCCGCCGCGTCGATCCGCTCGATCGAATCCACGTCGACCCGGAAAATCTGGCCGCGATCCTTGATGTTGATCAGCTTTTCATAACGGCTCGACGCGGGGCCTTCCTCGTCCGCCGCCGCAAATTCATGCATCGCGTCGGGCGCAACCTCGGCCAGCATCTCGCGCAGCTTTTCCACTTCCTGCACCTGCCGTTTTTCGGCCAGACGCTGGCGCACACGGTCGAGCGCATCGGCCAGGCGCCCTTCTTCCACCGGCTTCATCAGATAATCGACCGCCTGCGCCTCGAACGCGCGGATGGCATGGTCGCTATAGGCGGTGACGAAGATGAACAGCGGCGGCTCAATCTCCATCATTCCCTGCACAACCGAAAAGCCGTCGAAACCGGGCATCTGAATGTCCAGGAAGACAAGGTCGGGCTTGTGCGTCTTGATCGCCCTGATGGCTTCGCGACCATTGGTGCAGGTTTCGATGATTTCGACATCCTCATGCGCTTGCAGACGCAATTGCAGGCCCTGAATGGCCAGGCTTTCGTCGTCGACGAGGATCGTTCTGATGGTCATGCGGCAACTTTCGATGGTTCTTCCATGGCGAGCGGTATTTCGATGATCACCGAAAAACCGCTGGGGCTGGAACGCGTTTCAAAGCTTTGTCGTTCCCCGAATGCCTGGGCCAGACGTTCCTTGATGTTCGCCAGTCCGACACCGGTTCCGCCCACGCTTTCAATGTTTGGCCTGCTGCCGCCTTCATTCAATCCCGGCCCGGTATCGGATACGATGATCCGGACATTTTCACCGGCCAATTGCGCGCTGACCGATATCTCCGCACCCTCTTCCTTGGGCGTGACGGCATATTTGATGCCGTTTTCGACGAGCGGCTGCAAAAGGAGGGATGGCAGGCGCGCATGGGCCACGGCCGGGTCAATGGAAAAGGTCGGGCGCAGCCGATCCTCGAACCGCATCTTTTCAATGTCGAGATAGAGTTTGAGCGTCTCGACCTCCTGTTCGATCGTCACCTGCGCCGTCGGTTCATTGGTCAGCGTGTAGCGAAGGAAGGAGGAGAGGCGCGACAGCATCTTGTTGGCGCGATCGGTCTGCTTCAACAGCACCAGGGTCGAAATGCTGTTGAGCGTGTTGAACAGGAAATGCGGGTTAAGCTGGTAACGCAGCATGGCGAGCTGTGCGCTGGACGCCTGACTTTCCAGCCGCAGAAGCTGATCCGCCTGTTCCTCCACGGTCAGATAGAAATTGATGGCATAATAGAGCGCCGACCATGCGCCCAGCAGGGTCATGTTGAGGTAGAATGCCCCCAGCAACAGTTGCACGCCGATGCTGTCGACCGATTGATTCTGCGTAGCAAACACCCACGCGTCGATGAAGGCGCACAGCCCCGCCGCCGCAACGACGGCCACGATCGACGCGCCCCAGGTGATAAAGGGCCGCTGTTTCAGCAGCCATCGGAACATGACGGCGATCAGCAACGTCACCGAATAGCCGGTGACGGTGGATATGAGCACCGGGACAAGCGACGAGAGAGACTGCCCGTTGGCCAGGGTTGAAGAGGCCCGCAACAGGAACGCGCCCGCCCAGCCGAGGGACTGGAGGTTCCAGAAAGCCCGGTTTTTGTCGGCGAAAAAAGGCTGCGGCTGGAAAGGATTGGCAGACATCGTCCGAAAACCTAGGCCATTTGCGGACGGTCGTGAAGCCGAACCGAAAGGAGCATCAGGCAGCGGCCTGTTCCTTGTCGCCCGCACAAGCGAATGGACGGGCTTCGTCCTCGTCAAGCCAGATCAGGTCGGAGAGAGCGAGCACCCTGTCGTCATGCGCCCGAATGCCGATCGGCTGGATCGGCCGGCGGTCGCGCCGGTCGGCCAATATCGGCGTACAGGGCGCGCCGCTGCCCCATTTTTCGCCCCATTGCCGCAGGGCGATCATCACCGTGCCCAGTTCCTGCCCTTTTTCGGTGAGGCGATATTCGACCTTGCGCCGGTCGCACTGCATGGGCTGACGCACCATGATGCCATTTTCCACCAGCCGGGCCAGACGGTTGGCCAGGATGTTGCGGGCGATGCCCAGTGTCGATTGAAACTCCTCGAAATGGCGAATGCCCGAAAGGGCGCCCCGCAAGATCAGGAAGGACCAGCGTTCCCCCATCGCCTCCAGCGCGGCGGGAAGGGCGCAATGTTCGAAATGCTGGATCGGTGCCGGTGTCATTATCAGGCAACAATAGCCCAAAGCGATGGGGGTTGCAAAATCGCAATCCGTTGTGCACCGCAAAAGGATCGTTTCGTGGCCTTGCGCGATTTTTTTGTTGCACGCACAGGGCCTTCCCACACAATCGGATCACGATGTTACGCCAGTATGAACTTGTCGAACGGGTAAAGAGCTACGATCCCGAAGCGGACGAGGCGATGATCAACCGCGCCTATGTGTTTTCCGTCCAGAAACATGGCAGCCAGAAGCGCGCCAGCGGCGACCCCTATTTCAGCCACCCGATCGAGGTGGCGGGCATTTTGACCGACCTGCACCTCGATGACCGCACCATCGTAACCGCCCTGCTGCACGACACGATCGAGGACACGCTCGTCACCTATGAGGAGATCGAGGAGGCGTTCGGTCCCGACGTCGCTCGCATGGTCGATGGCGTCACCAAGCTGTCCAAGATCGAGGCCCAGTCCGAAAATGAGCGGGCGGCGGAAAATCTTCGCAAGTTCCTGCTCGCCATGTCGGACGACATCAGGGTGCTGCTGGTCAAGCTGGCCGACCGGCTGCACAATATGCGCACGCTGCACTTCATCAAGAATGAGGTGAAGCGGCGGCGCATCGCGCGCGAGACGATGGACATCTACGCCCCGCTCGCCGAGCGGATCGGCATGTATGATTTCATGCGCGAAATGCAGATGCTGGCCTTTCGCGAACTGGAGCCGGAAGCCTATGACAGCATCACCAAACGGCTGGAGCGGCTGAAGGAAGGCGGCCACGACAAGGTCGACCGCATCGGCGCGCAACTGCAACTGCTGCTGGGCAGCAACGGGCTGTCGGTCACCGTTTCGGGGCGTGAGAAACACCCCTATTCCATCTGGCGCAAGATGCAGGAGAGACACATCAGCTTTGAACAGCTGACCGACGTCATCGCCTTTCGCGTCATCACCGACAACACCGACGACTGTTATCGCGCGCTGGGCATCATCCACCAGCACTATAAAATGGTGCCGGGCCGCTTCAAAGACTATATCTCGACGCCCAAGCGCAACGGTTATCGGTCCATCCACACCACCGTCATCCACAGCGAAAATGCGCGGATCGAGGTGCAGATCCGCAGCCGGGAAATGCATCAGGACAGCGAATTCGGCCTCGCCGCCCACTGGGCCTACAAGCAGAAGGGCGACGCCGGCGACCGGCAGGCGGCATGGCTGCGCGATCTGGTCGAGATCCTGGAGCAGAGCCAGGATGCCGACGAGTTGCTCGAACATACCCGCATGGCGATGTATCAGGACCGGATATTCGCCTTTTCGCCCAAGGGCGAACTGCATCAGTTGCCCAAGGGGTCGACCCCGGTCGACTTCGCCTATGCCGTCCACACGACGCTGGGCAACCAGACGGTGGGGGCGAAGGTCAACGGCCGGGTCGTGCCGCTGCGCACCCCGCTTGAAAATGGCGATCAGGTCGAGATTCTGAAATCCGGCGGGCAAAGCCCCCAGCCCAACTGGCTCACTTTTGTGGTCACCGGCAAGGCGCGCGCCGCCATCCGCCGCTTCATCCGCCACAAGCAGCGCGACGAGATGGTGGCGCTGGGCGAGAAGCTCTATGAGGAAATCGTCGGCCGCCTGCCCGCGGACCTGGCCGCCGAACTGGGCGACAAGGCGCTCAAGGCGGCGCTCAAGCGGCTGAAGCTGGAGGATCGCGCGGCGATGATGATCGCCATCGCCACCCACCGCCTGCTCGATTCGGAAATATTGGAGGCGCTGATCCCCGGATCGACCACCAGCGAGGGGCTGGCCGAGGCCCATCCGCGCCAGCACGCGCCCGTGTCTATCCGCGGTTTGACGCCGGGCATCGCCTATGAACTGGGCGAATGCTGCCACCCGGTGCCGGGCGACCGGATCGTCGGCATCCGCCGCACCGGCGCCCCGATCGAGGTGCACACCATCGATTGCCATTCGCTGGAAAGCGGACAGGATGCCGACTGGGTCGACCTGTCCTGGGATACCGGGTCAAAGGGCGGCACGGCGCGCCTGTCGGTGATCGTCAAGAACCAGCCGGGCGCGCTGGCCGCCGTCACCAATGTGTTCGGCGCGACCAAGGCGAACATCCTCAACCTGCAACTGGTCAACCGCGAGGGGCCGTTCCACACCGACATCATTGACATAGAAGTGGACGACGCCGCCCACCTGATGCGGATATTGTCGGCCCTGCGCGGGCTGGACGCGGTGGCGCAAGCGGACCGCGTGTGATCCGAAAAGGCCGCCACCCATCCGGGCAGCGGCCTTTCACATCATTGCTATATCAGCCGGTCAGTCCGGCTTTTTCGCCACGCCGACCAGAGCCGGGCGCAGCAGGCGGTCCTTGATCAGGTAGCCGGCCTGCATTTCGGTCAGGACCGTGCCCGGCTCCATGTCGGCGGAGGGAATTTCCATCATCGCCTGATGCCTGTTGGGGTCCAGCGGTTCGCCGACGGACACCAGCTTCGTAATGCCGTTGCGGCTAAACACGGCCTCCAGTTCGCGGCCCGTGGCCTCAAGGCCCACCACCAGCCCCTTCATCTTCTCGTCGTCGCGCAACTCGGCGGGGATCGCCTGAAGCGCGCGGGCGAGGTTGTCGGCTACCGAAAGCATGTCGCGGGCGAAGCTGGTCGCGGCATAGGCGCGGGCGTCGGCCAGTTCCTTTTCCATGCGGCGACGCACATTCTGCGTTTCGGCATGGGCGTAGAGCACGTCCTGCTTCGCGGCGGCCAGATCATTCTCCAGCGCGGCGATGCGATCATCGACGGCGTCCATCGCTTCCTGCGCGCTCATATCCTCGGGCAGCGTGTCCACGGCCTCTTGATTATCCATCGTCTGCTTTTCGTCACTCATCTCATCAATCTCGACAGCGTCTGTGCGGTGAAATCCACCATGGGGATCACCCTGGCATAGTTCAAGCGTGTGGGGCCGATGACGCCGACCACGCCGACCACGCGCCCGTCGCCCCCGCGATAGGGGGCGGCTATGACCGAAGAACCCGACAGGGAAAAGAGCTTGTTTTCCGAACCGATGAAGATTTTGGCCGCGCTGGCGCCCAGCGCGCCTTCCAGCAGGCGGGCGATTTCCTGCTTGCCTTCCAGTTCCTCCAGCAATTGCCGGACCCGTTCCAGATCCTCGGCGGCGGCGGCGTCGATCAGGTTCGCCTGCCCCCGCACGATCAGCACCGGGCGCTGCTGCGCATCGGCCGACCATATGGCAAGCCCCCGCTCCACCAGCGCTCGCGCCGCGCCGTTGAGCGCCGTCTGGTCCCGCTCCAGTTCGCCGCGCAACTGTTCGCCCGCCTGTCGCAGGGTCAGCCCGGCAAAGCGTGCGGACATGTAATTGGCCGCTTCCGACAGGGCGATGGGCGACACGCCTTCGGGCAGGTCGAGCACCCGGTTTTCGACCGATCCGTCCTGCCCGACCAGCACGGCCAGCGCCTGCCGGTCGTTCAGGGGCACGAAACCGAACTGGCGAAGCAGCGCCTCGCGCTGGGGCACCATCACGATCCCGGCGCAGGCCGACAGGCCCGACAGCGCCGCCGTCGCCGCCGACAGCGCCTCCTCTATCCGCCCGCCCTCGCTGATCCCCGCCTCTATCGCGCGGCGTTCCTCGACCGATGGTTCAGCCGCCTGCATCATCCCGTCGACGAAAAGGCGCAGGCCGGTTTCGGTCGGCATCCGCCCCGCCGATGTATGCGGCGCGGCCAGCAGGCCCAGTTCCTCCAGATCCTGCATGACGTTGCGGATGGAGGCCGGCGACAGGCTGAGCGAATTCATCCGGCTGATCGTGCGCGACCCGACGGGCAGTCCCGTGCCCAGATAGCTTTCCACCACCAGGCGGAAAACATCGCGGGCGCGGTCGTTGAGTTCACTGATCGGGGACGTGGCCATGGACATCATCTAGGAAATCGCCGCCGCACGCTCAAGCCGCCAGCAGCGCGTCGATGGCGCGGGCCATGTCGATGTCGCGTTGCGACAGCCCGCCCGCGTCATGGGTGGTCAGCAAAATATCGACACGATTATAGACATTGGACCAATCGGGATGATGGTCTGCCTTTTCCGCCAGCAACGCCACCCGCGCCATGAAGGCGAAGGCCGCCGAAAAATCGCCGAAGATGAAGCGCCGGCTAATCCCTTCCGGTTCATCGACCAACCGCCATTCGGGCAGGTCCGCCAGCGCCCGCGCGCGGGCCGCATCGTCCAGTCTGTCAACCATATCGGTGGCTATCCTCCGCCTGCGCTTTGTCCTATGTCGCAGCCATGCCCGACCCAGGTCAACCACCCCTTTTCGCGCCGACCACCGCTCAGATCGAGCAACTGGCGCTGGCCGCGCTCAGCCGCCTGCCCGATCCGTTCCGCGATCATCTGCGCCATGTCGTTCTGTTCGTGCAGGATTTCGCGGATGAAGCGGTACTGGCCGACCTCGACATCGACGACCCTTTCGGCCTCACTGGCCTCTATTCGGGCCGCCCGGTGGGCGAGCCCGCACAGACCGGGGATGCGCCGCCGACCATCCACCTGTTCCGCCGCCCCCTGCTCGACGAATGGGTCGAAACCGGGGTCGCGCTCGATGCGCTCATCACCCATGTCGTCGTGCATGAAGTTGGCCATCATTTCGGCCTGTCCGACCTCGACATGCATGTTTTGGAAGACATGGTCGCGCCGTGAGCGAGCGGCCAGCGCCTGTTCCGAGCGGCGCGCGCCTGCGCCTTGCCGACCTTGCCTGCCTGCGCGGCGGGCGGCTGTTGTTCCATCATGTGAACCTGTCGCTGGCGGCGGGCGAAGCGGCGATGCTGACCGGCCCCAACGGCATCGGCAAATCCAGCCTGATGCGGGTCGTAGCCGGCCTGTTGCCCGCCTTTGCCGGGACGGTCGAGCGCGAAGGCGCGCTGGCGCTGACCGATGAGCGGCTGGCGCTGGACATGGAGCGCCCGATGGCCGATGCGCTGGCCTTTTGGGCCATGATTGACGGCGCGTCTCCCGCCGCGCTGGCCGTGGCGCTCGACCGTATGGCGCTGACGAACCTTGCCCCGGTGCCGGTGCGGATGCTGTCGACCGGCCAGCGCAAGCGGGCGATGCTGGCGCGGGTCATCGCGTCGGGTGCGCCGATCTGGCTGCTCGACGAGCCGGCCAACGGGCTCGACACCGCCTCCATCGCGCTGCTGGGGGAGGCCATCGCGGCGCACCGCGCGAGCGGCGGGCTAGTGCTCGCGGCGTCGCATCAGCCATTGCCAATGGACGGCGCGATCGGCATCGACCTGCGCGATCATGCGGTGGAACCGGCATGAATATGCTGATCCCCCTCATCGCCCGCGACCTCGCCAATGGCTGGCGTTCAGCCGGACTCTGGCTGCCCGTCGCCTTCCTGTTGCTGGTCGCCAGCCTTTATCCCTTTGCCTTGGGGCCGGACGCGGGCCTGCTCGCCCGCACGGGCGGCGGCATGTTGTGGATCGCGGCCCTGCTCGCCAGCCTGCTGCCCATCGACCGGCTGATCGCGCCCGACCGCGATGCCGGGGTGATCGACCAATTGTCGCTGCGTGGGGTGAGCGAGGAAACGCAGGTCATCGCCAAGCTGATCGCCCACTGGATCGGCTTTGGCCCGCCTTTGCTGTTGGCGTTGCTGCCCGCCGCCGCGCTGCTGAAACTGCCCGCGCCGACCATCTGGACGCTGGAGGCGGGGCTGCTGATCGGCACGCCCGCGCTTGCCGCCCTGTCGATACTGGTGGCGAGCCTGACCGCCGGGTTGCGCTCCAGCGGAGCGCTGGCGGGGCTGCTGGCGTTGCCGCTGGCGGTGCCGCTGCTGATCTTCGGCGCGGGCACTCTGGGCGACGGCAGCGGCGCGGCCATGAAGTTCCTGGGCGCAACGTCGCTGCTGCTGGTCGCCATCACCCCCGTCGCTGGCGGCGCGGCCCTGCGCGCCGGGCGCGAATAGCCCCGCCATAAAGGCGGATCGACAGCGGCCGTCCGATCCGCCAAGGGAACGCCATGTTCGCCCTGTTCGCCGCCATCGCCTTCGTGCTTATCTGGTCCACCGGTTTCATCGTCGCGCGCGCGGTGGTGCCCCATGCCTCGCCCGAACTGGTGCTGGCGATCCGCATGACGCTGACCGCCGCGCTCTTGCTGGCTGCCGCTCTCTATCGGCGCGAGGCGTTGCCGCGCGGATCGCGACTGATGCACCATCTGGCGGCGGGGGCGATGCTGCACGGCCTTTACCTGATCGCCAGTTGGTGGGCGGTGCTGCACGGAATGCCGGCGGGCATCATGGCCCTGCTCGGCGCGCTTCAGCCGCTGATGGTCGCGCTCGCCAGTTTCCTGTTGTTCGGCGAACGCCTGTCCGCCCGCGCCGTCACCGGCATGGCCATCGCCATGACCGGCGTCGCCTGTGTGCTCTCGCCCATGATCGCGCGCAGCGATGTCGGCGGCCTCACCGTGCTGACCGCCGCGGCCGCGATCTTTTCCATCCTGGCCATGGCGGGCGGCACCCTCATTCAGCGCGGCGCGATTGCGGGCGACCCCATCCTGATATCGGGCGCGGTCCAGAATGCGGGCGGCGCGATCTTCGCCATCGTCGTGACGCTGCTGGTCGGCGATTATCACTGGGATAACAGTCCGATGCTGTGGCTGGGGCTGGGCTGGTCGATATTCGGCCTGTCGATGGCGGCTTTGTCGCTGCTGGTGTGGCTGGCCCGGCATCAGGGGCCGACGCGCATGTCGATGCTCCTTCTGCTGGTGCCGCCGCTCGCCGCGATCGAGGCCTGGCTGCTGTTCGGGGAACGGCTTGGCCTGGTCCAGATCGTCGGGTTTCTGCTGGCGCTGGGCGGGGTGTTGCTCGGCCGGTCGAAGGCGCGCGCCCGCGCGGACCTGATCGAACCGGCTTGACCGTCACGCGCCTGTCATAAAATGCCACGGGAACGTCATGTTTCAGGATTAATGACCCGCAATGAAGAAACCCGGCCCTACCCCGCCTCTCCCCGCCCTGCCCGGCACGGGCGGCGACCTGCGGCTGCAAATGGCCCTGCGCCAGATCGGCTTCGATCCCCGGCAGACTGAACCCAGGGCGCAACCGCAGCCCCGTCAAGCCAAGGCGCAACCATTGCCGCCAGCCGATGACAGTCGAGCCCTCAAACGTCGCGAATGGCTGCTCGACACGATGGAGCGTCAACGGGCGCTGTCCCCCTATGCTTCCGGCCTGCTGACCGCCGAAAATCTGTCCACCGACCAGTTCCTCCACGAATTCTACGCACCCGGCCGCCCGGTCGTGATCAAGGGAGCGATGGCAGACTGGCCCGCCCTGGCGCGCTGGACGCCCGATTATCTGGCCGACCTGATCGGCGAGGCGCTCGTGGAGTTTCAGGGCGGGCGCGACGGCGCGGGCGACTATGAGTTGATGAAGGACCGGCACAGGCGCCGCGCGCCCTTTCGCCAATTCATCGCCCTCGCGCGCGATGGCGGCAACGACGCCTACCTGACCGCCTATAACAGCGCCGCCAATGGCGCGGCGCTGGCGCCGTTGCAGGCTGACCTTGGTCATCCCGACGCCTATCTGGCGCGCGCGCCGGGCATGCTGTGGATTGGCGGTGCGGGCGCGTTCACCCCGCTGCATTTCGACCTCACCAACAATATGCTGGCGCAAGTGACGGGCGCCAAGCAGATCATCCTGATTCCGCCGTCACAGACCCGCCACCTGGCCCATGACCGCCATGTGTTCAGCGATGTCCACGACATCACCGACCCCGAGCGCATCGCCCTTTATCCGGCGGCCCGCGACCTGCTCCGTTATGAGGTGCGGCTGACACCCGGCGACCTGCTGTTCATTCCCATTGGCTGGTGGCATCAGGTGCGGTCGGAAAGTTTCAGCACAATGCTGACCTATACGGGCTTCCGCTGGCCCAATGCGGGCCACGAAACCTATCCGGGCTGACCGCCTGTTTGGAAATGCGCCTTTGGCGCATCCGCACCGGCCCACACCCCCACCCGGCCACCCATCAGAATACCATGTCTGGGCGGCCGGGTGGGGGTGTGGGCCGGTGCCGCATCGAAAATGCGCTCTTCCGCGCATTTTCCAAACAGGCGCTGACCGCTTTGCCGCAGCGACGGCGCGCTCCGTCGCCGTGCCTCGATCTTGCGCGGATCTTCCTGCCACGATCGGCATTTCCTCCCTCGCACTTGCGGGAGATGATTGAAATGCAGCACAATTTTGACCGGGTTTATTTCGAGCAAGGCCTTTCGCGCAACCTTTACCTGGCCCAACAGGCCACCGATCCCGGCGTCGCCGCCTGCCACCATTCGCTGGCCCAGCTCTATGCAATCATATTGGAGGCCGTCGCCCCTGTGCCCGCCGCGACCGACTGAACGCCGCGGACAGTTCAGCCCTCGCGCAGCCTTTCATGATGGCGAATCACCTCATCAATGATGAAGCGCAGGAATTTTTCGGTGAAATCGGGGTCCAGCCGCGCGTCGAGCGCCAACTGGCGCAGGCGCGCAATCTGCCGCTCCTCCCGCCCCGGATCGGCGGGCGGCAATTGATGGATCGCCTTATATTCGCCCACGGCCTGCGTCACCTTGAACCGTTCGGCCAGCATGAACACCAGCGCCGCGTCGATATTGTCGATGCTTTCCCGATAGCGATTGAGCGTTTCGTCCACTGCCGTCCTCCCGTTGCGGTCGCGCTTTTTGCCCGTTCCTTCGCGGGAGGCAAGCTATTCCGCTTGCCAAGCCCGTTCCGCGCGGCCACATGGCGGCCATGACCGCCGCAGCATCCGACAATGTCCAGTCGCTCCGCCGTTCCGGGCCGCCCTCCCTCGACCCCATGATGGCTCTGGTCGCCGACGGCATGAACCAGGTGAACGCCGTCATCCTCGACCGGATGCAGTCGCGGATCCCGCTCATCCCGGAACTGGCCGGCCACCTGATCGCGGGCGGAGGCAAGCGGATGCGGCCGATGCTGACGCTCGCCTGTTCAGAATTGCTGGGCTATGCGGGCACACGCCATTACAAGCTGGCCGCCGCCGTCGAATTCATCCACACCGCCACCCTGCTGCACGACGATGTCGTCGACGGGTCGGGCCTGCGCCGCGGGCGCAAGACCGCCAACATCATCTGGGGCAACAGCGCCAGCGTGCTGGTCGGCGACTTCCTCTTTTCCCGCTCCTTCGAACTGATGGTCGAGGCCGAGTCGCTCAAGGTGCTGAAAATCCTGTCGGGCGCTTCGGCGATCATCGCGGAGGGCGAGGTCAACCAGTTGTCCGCCCAGCGCCGAATCGACACGAGCGAGGAACAATATCTCGACATCATCGGCGCCAAGACCGCCGCGCTGTTCGCCGCCGCCTGCCGCATTTCGGCCGTGGTCGCCGAACGGGACGAAACGCAGGAAACCGCGCTGGACACCTATGGCCGTTATCTGGGCATCGCGTTCCAACTGGTGGACGACGCCCTTGACTATGAATCGGATGGCGCGACCATGGGCAAGGACGCTGGCGACGATTTCCGCGACGGCAAGGTGACGTTGCCCGTCATCCTCGCTTATGCGCGCGGCAGTGATGAAGACCGCGCCTTCTGGAAAGCGGCCATCGCCGGACACAAGATCAGCGATGACGATCTGGCCCGCGCCACCGGCCTGCTGCGCCGCACCGGCGCCATATCCGACACGCTGGCCCGCGCCCGCCATTATGGCCAGCGCGCTATCGACGCCATCGCCATCTTCCCCCAGGGTCGCGCCCGCGATGCGCTGACCGAAGCGGTCGAGTTCGCCATCGCCCGCGCCTATTGACGGTGCTGCGGCAGGCCTGAGGGGCCAGCCTGCATGATCTGGCGCATTTCCTCGCGCCGTTCGTCTGGTTGAGCGCATACGCCTTCTCCTTCCAGCCCACCGGGCGGAGCATCCATGATCCTGTCGCCCGAAACCCTCGCCTTCCTGACCGCGGCCGCGATGATCGCCGCCTGTATCGACGCGATGGCGGGCGGCGGCGGGCTGATCTCGCTCCCCGCTTTGATGGCGGCGGGGGTGCCGCCGGTCGCGGCGGTCGCCACCAACAAACTGCAATCGTCGATCGGCACGGCCGGGGCCTGCTGGGCCTATGCGCGGGCGGGCCATATGGACCTTGCCGCCTATCGCTGGCCGGTGATCGCCGCGTTCCTGGGGTCGGTCGGGGGGGCTTGGCTGCTCCAGCGGGTCGATCCGTCGATCCTCGCGGGCCTCATGCCCGCGCTGCTGATCGCCATCGCGGCCTATTTCACCTTCGGTCCGCGCGCAGCCGATTTTGACCGAAAGCAGCGTGTTGGCATGGGCCTGCTGGGCCTGTTGATCGGCGTCATCGGCTTTTACGACGGCTTTTTCGGGCCGGGCGCGGGCGCATTCTACGCCACCATCTTCCTCGCGCTGGGCGGCCTTTCGCTGCTGCGCGCCACCGCCCAGACCAAGGCGGCGAACCTCGCCAGCAACATCGCCGGGCTGCTGACCATGGTCGCGGGTGGCCATGTGTTGTGGATCGCCGGGCTTTGCATGGCGGCGGGCAGCATCGTCGGCGGCCAGATCGGTTCGCACCTCGCGATGCGGTTCGGCGGCAGGCTGATCCGCCCGTTGCTGATCCTGATGTCGCTGGCGCTGACCGCGAAGATGGTGATCGACCCCAAAAACCCGATCCACATCTACCTGTCGGGCTGAGGCGCGCTTCAGCCGGTCTTGACGTCCAGCCGCGTCAGCCGCGACCGGGCGATGCGCCATACGCCGTCCACCCGGCGATAGTGCTCATGATAATGACCGGTTCCGTGGACGATCAGCGTGGAGCGGTCGGCGGTCCAGACGATATCCTCCATCGCGATCACGCCATGGGCGTCATCCGGCCCGTCAATGGTGATTTCATGGCAGTGGCCATGATGGGTGGTGCGCAGCGCGGTAACGGCCCCCTCGATGAAAGCGGCGATAGCTTCGCCGCCCCTCACAATCGCGTCCTCGCCGCCCTGCGGTTCGATGCTGAGCGCCGTCCGCGCGTCGAACGTGGCGTCATCGGTAAAGATGGTGCGCATCCCCGCCCAGTCCTTGCCATCCATGAAACGGAAATAGCGCGCCTTGAGCTGCTTGATCTCCTCGATCGCCCAGAGCTTTTCAATCAGGTCCATGCCCATCCTCCCATCATCATTGCCCGTTGACCCTAACATGCGCCGCCCACCGGCGCGGCTGTAGGAAATCAGGGGGTATTGCGGCCCGCGCCATTTGCGGCGACAGGGGCAGGCGTGACCGAACTGCCGATCAACGCCGTCCTGCCCGACCTGCTCGCCGCCCTGTCGCGCGGCAGCAACGCCGTGCTGGTCGCCCCGCCGGGCGCGGGCAAGACCACGGCAGTCGCACCCGCCCTGCTGGATCAGCCATGGTGCACGGGGCAGGTTCTGCTGCTCTCCCCCCGCCGTCTCGCCGCCCGCGCGGCGGCCGAGCGCATCGCCGAACTGATGGGAGAGCAGCCGGGCGGCACGGTCGGCTACGCCACGCGCATGGACAGCAAATCCTCCGCCCGCACCCGCATGCTGGTGCTGACCGAGGGGATTTTCGTCCGCCGGATTCAGGACGACCCGGAACTCGCCGGGGTGTCAGCGGTGCTGTTCGATGAAGTGCATGAACGCAGCCTCGACAGCGATTTCGGCCTTGCTCTCGCGCTCGACGCGCAGGCGGCCTTGCGCCCCGACCTGCGGATCGTGCCAATGTCCGCCACGCTGGACGGCGCGCGCTTCGCCGCCTTGCTGGACAACGCGCCAGTGGTCGAGAGCGAAGGCCGCATCCAGCCGCTGGAGCTGCGCCATGTCGGTCGCAACGCTGAAAAGCGGATTGAGGATGAAATGGCCGCCGCCATCCGCCGCGCGCTGATCGAGGAATCCGATGGCGACATTCTCGCCTTCCTGCCCGGCGTCGCCGAAATCGAGCGGACGGCCGAGCGGATCGAAGGCATCGCCGCCACCGTCCACAAACTCCACGGCAGCCTCGACCCCGGCGCCCAGCGCGCCGCCATCCGTCCTGCGCCCGATCGCAAGGTCATCCTCGCCACCTCCATCGCCGAAACCAGCCTGACCATCGACGGCGTGCGGATCGTCGTCGACAGCGGCCTTGCCCGCCGCCCCCGCTATGATCGCGCCGCCGGGGTCACCCGCCTCGTCACCGAACGCGCCAGCCAGGCCAGCGCCACGCAGCGGGCCGGGCGCGCCGCGCGCCAGCGGCCGGGCGTCGCCTATCGCCTGTGGGAAGCCGCCGCCAGTGCCGGGATGCCACCGTTCGACCCGCCGGAAATATTGGAGAGCGATCTTTCCGCCCTGCTGCTCGATTGCGCGCTTTGGGGGGTGAGCGATCCCGCCAGCCTACGCTGGCTCGACCCGCCGCCCGCCGCCGCCATCACCGAAGCGCGATCCCGCTTGTCCAGTCTGGAGGCCATTGACGACGATGGCCGCATCACCGCCCATGGCCGCGCGCTGGCGAAACTGCCGGTTGCGCCGCGCATCGGCCATATGCTGGTGCGCGCGGGCGAAATGGGGCTGGGCGACGTGGCGGCGGAGGTCGCCGTGCTGCTGGGCGAACGCGGCATTGGCGGGCAGGATGCCGACCTGACGCAGCGCCGCATCCGCTGGCGTCGGGAAAGCGGCAAGCGGGCCGATGCCGCGCGGGCCATGGCGAAACGCTGGGCGCGGCTGGCGCCATCGGGCGGTGACGCGCCGCCGACCGATCAGGCAATCGGTCTGTGCCTGGCGCTGGCCTTCCCCGACCGGGTGGCGAAGCGCCGGTCGGCTGACGGCGGCGATTGGGCGAGCGTTGGCGGGCGCGGCTTCCGCCTCGATCCGCTGTCGCCGCTGGCGCGGGAGGACTGGCTGGCCGTCGGCGAGGTGCAGGGCAGCGCCGCGGGCGCGCGCATATTGTCGGCCGCGCCGATCAGTGAGGCCGATGTGCTGCGCCTGTTCGGCGAACGGGTTCGGGAGCATCGCACCGTCCGCTTCCGTCCCGACAATGGCGGGGTGGAGGCGCTGCGCGAGCGGCGGCTGGGGTCGCTGCGCCTGTCTTCGGGGTCGGATGACCGGCCCGACCCGCAGGCCGTTGCCGATGCGCTGCTCGCGGGCGTGCGGCAGGGCGGCCTTCCCCTGCTGCCATGGTCCGACCCGGCCCGTTCGCTCAGGACACGTGCGGCCTTCGCCGGGGTGGCGGCGCTGTCGGACGAGGCGCTGATGGCCGGCATCGACCAATGGCTGCCGCCGCTGCTCGTCGGCCGCCGCCGCCTGTCCGACATCGACCGGTCGCAACTGTCGGGCGTGCTGGAAGGCCTGCTGGGCTGGGACGGCAAGCAAGCGGTCGAGCGACTCGCCCCGCCCGCCTTCCGCTCGCCCGCAGGGTCCAGCCATGAAATCGACTATGCCGCCGAAGGGGGGCCAAGGGTGGAACTGCGCGTGCAGGCGCTCTTTGGCCTGGCGGAACATCCAACCGTGGGCAGCGCCCGCATTCCCTTGGTCCTCTCCCTCACCTCACCCGCCGGCCGCCCGATCCAGACGACCCGAGACCTGCCCGGCTTCTGGGCCGGAAGCTGGAACGCCGTCGCCAAGGAGATGCGCGGCCGTTATCCCCGCCACCCCTGGCCCGACGATCCGGCGGCGGCCAGCGCCACATTGCGCACCAAAAATGCCGACGCCCGGCGCACCCCTTGACTTGACGATCGGGCTTGGTGCAACGCACAATCACCAGTTACCGGAGTCTTTCGCGATGACCGCGCGTATTTACCAGATCCAGAAGAACGCCCTGCAATCGGGCAAGGCGCTGACCCATAAATGGGTGCTGGAATATGCCCCCGCCGAAGCGAAGAAGCCCGATCCGCTGACCGGCTGGGCGGGCTCTGGCGACACAAAGCAGCAGTTGAGGCTCAGCTTCCCCTCGCAGGAGGCCGCCGTCGCCTACGCCCGCAAGCAGGGCGTGCCCTACACCGTTATCGCGACCCCGCCCAAGACGCTGAAGTTGCAGGCCTACGCGGATAATTTCCGGTAAGCTGCGTCAGGCGATGGCCAGTTCGACCGCAAGCGCGACGAAGCTGGCGATCACCCCGACCAGAAACAGCCGGTAGGCATAGCCCAGCCAGCGATATTTCCTGCGCTGAAGCACCCGGCCATTCTGATGCAGATCGCGCAACATGGTCCGGCACAGGCTGGCGTCGTCGGTGACGAGGTTCATCACCCGGTCGGTAAAGTCCTTCTCATCCAGTGCGCTGAAAATCCCGAAGAAAAGCAGATTGTCGCCCTCGCCGACTGCCCCATCGCCCACGCGCGGAACGCTGGGCAGCACCGCCATGATGGCGCAGATCGCCGCCAGAAACACTGCGACCGCCAATATCGCGATGGGCGCCATCAGGCGTCCCGCGCGCAGTTGCCCGATGCACAGGGTAAAAATGACCATGGAGGCGCCGATCAGCATATTGGCCTTCTGGTCCGCCATCTGGCTGAGCTGCATATGGGTGGTCACCGCCGTGCGGATCAGGTGGACGGCATTGGGAACCGGCCGGGCGCCATCAGGTTCGATCATGCTGGCCATAATTTCGCGCCTTCCCACCTTCGCGCCGCATAGCGGCACCATCATGCCCGATTGCCGCCTTATTCGCTTGCCAAATACCGGCCCGCGCGGGCAAAAGCCCCACTTTCAGGGAAAGCTCAAGAGCATATGACGGATCGCCAGCCCATTTTCGACACAGTCGCCGCACAGATCGCCCCATTCAACAAAAAGGGCATCGAACTGACCGACGCGACCAGCTTCGCCACCGATCTGGAGTGGGACAGCCTGACCGTCATGGATTTCGTCGCGGCGATCGAGGATGAATTCGACATCATCATCACCATGAACATGCAGGCCGAAATCGAAACGGTCGGCCAACTGGTCGACGCGGTGATGAAGCTGCAGGCCGCCTGACGCATCCCGCCATCCATGGATGGCTGAAGAACCCGAACGGACATTTTTGATGACCAACAGCCGCGACCTTTTTTCCAAGTTCGACGCCCTGATCGCAGAGCGCGAGGCGCTGCTCGCCACCGGTGTGCGCGACCCCTTCGCCATCGTCATGGATGAAGTGAAGTCGCCCACCCTTGCCGTCATCAAGGGCAAGGACACGATCCTGCTGGGCACCTATAATTACATGGGCATGACTTTCGATCCCGACGTCGTGGCGGCGGGCAAGAAAGCTCTGGACGATTTCGGCGCGGGCACGACCGGCAGCCGCGTGCTCAACGGCACTTATCAGGGGCATCGGGAAGTCGAAGACGCGCTGAAGGAATTTTACGGCACCTCGTCGGCCATGGTGTTTTCGACCGGCTATCAGGCCAATCTGGGCATGATTTCCACGCTGGCGGGCAAGGGCGACTATGTCGTGCTGGACGCCGACAGCCACGCCTCCATCTATGACGGCTGTTTTCTGGGCGACGCCGAAATCGTCCGTTTCCGCCACAACAGCGTCGAGGATCTGAACAAACGTCTCGGGCGCCTGCCCGCCGACGCGCTGAAGCTGGTGGTGCTGGAAGGCGTCTATTCGATGCTGGGCGACGTCGCCCCCCTGCCCCAAATGGTCGCGGCCGTCCGCAGCCACGAAAACTGCATGATCCTGGTCGACGAAGCCCATGGCATGGGCTTTTTCGGCGCGCATGGCCGGGGCGTCTATGAGGAGCAGGGCGTCGAGAAGGACGTCGATTTCGTCGTTGGCACCTTCTCCAAATCAGTGGGGACGGTCGGCGGCTTCTGTGTTTCCAACCACCCCAAATTCGAGATTTTGCGCCTCGTCTGCCGCCCTTATGTCTTCACCGCGTCGCTTCCGCCCAGCGTCGTCGCAACCGCCGCGACCAGCATCCGCAAGTTGATGCATGCGGGCGAAAAGCGCGCGCATCTGTGGAAGAACAGCCAAAGGCTGCACAAGGGGCTGACCGATCTCGGCTTCACCCTGGGGACGAAGGAACCGCAATCGGCGATCATCGCCGTCATCCTCACCGATCAGGCGCAGGCCGTGGCGATGTGGCAGACGCTGCTGGAGCTGGGCCTTTACGTTAACATGGCGCGCCCGCCCGCGACACCGGCCGGCACCTTTTTGCTGCGCTGCTCGCTATGCGCGGAACATAGCGACGAACAGGTCGGCCAGATCATCGGTATTTTCGAGGCGGCTGGCCGCGCCGTGGGCGTGATCGCCTGACAGGGTGCGGACCGGACTGGCGGAACGGATGGCTTTTGCGATGCCTTCCCTTCGTCTAGGATAGTCGACCATGGTGGCTTTCCGATCCGAAAATGATGGCGGGTGGCGGGAAAGACTGGCCCGCGCCCTGCCCCTCATTTTGGGCTTCATGCTCGCTGGCGCGCTTGGCGCGTTGCTCTTTGGCGCCTCGACGGCGCAGGAAGATCATCAGCGCGCGCTCGACGCCCAGCGCCGCAGCATGGAGGTGATCGCTCTCGTTCGTCAGTTGGAGGCCACCACCGCACGCGCGGAAGCGACGCTGGCCCGCTATGTCATCAGCCTCGATCCCGATACCGGCCGTCTGTATCAGGCGCAATGGCGCGCGGCGGCCGGGCAATTGCGCAGCCTGGCCTATGCGACGCGCCGCTCGCCCGAACAACAGGCCAATGTCCGCGCCTTGCAGGTCGCCTTCGATGAGCGCGGCAAGCGGCTGGCGGAAATCGGCCTGCGCACCACGTACGACCAGAAAATGGCGGCGTTGGCGAAATTCCATGCCGCCGGAACATCGGACGACCTGCGCCGCATCATATTGTCGCTCGACCGGGTGAGCGCCACCGAGAAGCAGCGACTGGAAGAACGCAGCATGGCGGTGGATGCGGCGGGCGACCGCACCGTCCGCGTCAGCCAGACGTCCCGCCTTCTGGGGCTGACGCTGCTGGCCTGCGTCCTTTTTGCCTTCTGGATCGCGCAGATCGCCTATAGCGAGCGCCGCAAGGCTAATAATGAAGCTGAAGCCGAAAGCGAACGCGCCGACCGGCTGGAAACGGCGGTGGCCCAGCGGACACAGGAATTGCGCGAGGCGAACGAAGCCCTGCGTCGCGAGGCCGCCGAGCGCGAAGCTGCCGAGGAACATTTGCGTCAGGTGCACAAGCTGGACGCGGTGGGTCAGTTGACCGGCGGTATCGCCCATGATTTCAACAATATGCTGGCGGTCGTCGTCGGCGGTCTGGAACTCGCCCGGCGCAAGCTGCGGCTGAAACCCGACGACGCCGAACGCCATATCGACAACGCCATGGAGGGCGCATCTCGCGCGTCGGCGCTGACCCGGCGGCTGCTGGCCTTTGCCCGGTCCGAACCGCTGTTGCCCAGCGCGATTTCACCCGACGCTTTGCTGGAGGGCATGGCGGACCTGATCGACCGGACGATCGGCGACCAGATCATCGTCACGATCAACGGGCGGGCTGCCGGATGGCGCATCTTCGTCGACCGGCACCAGATGGAAAACGCCTTGCTGAACCTGTGCGTCAACGCCCGTGACGCCATGGACGGGCGCGGGACGCTGAGCATCGAAACCACGCAGGCGCCGCTGGCCGAGGCGGAGATCGGCGAGTGCCCGGCGGGCGACTATGTGCGGCTCACCGTCCGCGACACTGGCTGCGGCATGACGCCGCAGGTGCTGGCCCGCGTGTTCGAACCCTTTTTCACGACCAAGCCGGTGGGCAAGGGCACCGGCCTGGGGCTCAGCCAGATTTTCGGCTTCGTTCGCCAGAGTCATGGCGAAATCCGTATCGAATCCGAACCAGGACAGGGAACCGCCGTCCATATTTACCTGCCGCGTCACCGCGCCAGCGCGCAGGAAGCGGACGAGCAGGCGCAATCCGCCGCGACCGACGAAACCCGCCATCCCCCCACGCGCATCCTGGTGGTGGAGGATGATCCGCGCGTGCTCAAACAGACGCTGGCCGCCGTCGCGGAACTCGGCCATTTGCCGGTCCCGTGCGAACATCCCGCACGGGCCGCCAAATTGCTGGCCAGCCATGGCGACATTGGCCTCATCATCAGCGACGTGCTCATGCCCGACATGACCGGACCGGAAATGGTCTGCGCCTTGCCCGAAGCCTTTTCCGATATTCCGGTGCTGTTCGTCACCGGCTATGCCGGCGACAGCATGGACAGCGCCCAATTCGGCGGCCATCCGGTGTTGCGCAAACCCTATACGCTGATCAGCCTGTCGCGCGCGGTGGCGACCGCACTTACCGGATCGCGCCTCCCCGGAACAGTCGCGGCAGCAGAGTGATCGCGCCGACCAGCGGCCAGCGCCGCTGCCATGGTTTGATGACGATGGCGGTCCCGGCGTGGCGGTTGATCTTCCACGCCAGATAGTCGATGCCGCCAGCGAATGTGAAGCTGGCCTTGGCCAGCCGCACGACCGACAGCCATTTGCCCCGGCGCTGCAACTGGCGCCAGCGCCGCCTCGCCCGCGCGGGCGACAGGCGATAAGGCGCGTCGCCAATCATTGCCAGCGCCGCCTCGCCGACACGCGCATAGCGCGCGGGGTCGACATCGACGATCGACTGCGACCGCCCCTTCCGCTCGGCGCGAAGCTCGCCATTATAGGTCAGCGCAAAGCCGGCCTTCCACAGATCGGTAATTGCGTCGCCGCCCCCCTGCGCCATGGTCGGCAGGGTCATTTCCAGCAGCGTCGGCGCGGCGCGCGCGACCGCCGACACCGCAACCTCCCGCGCCATGTCGTCCGCCGCCCACACCAGCCGCGACGGCTGGGCAAAGCGCGCCCAGACCGAAATATTGTCGGCATCCCACCCGTTCAGCCGGGCGAAGTCGGCTTCACTGAGCACCGCATATTTGGCGATCAACCCGCCCTGCTCGAACGGAAAGACATTGGGCGGGATCAACCGGTTGGCGGTCGCCAGCCAGCTTTTGCCATAAGCGGCGCGATAGTCCGAAACGATCAGGTAGAAATCGAGCATCAGCCCGTCGAGACTGGCCTCGCGCAGGCATGAGCCGTAAAACAGCACGGCGCGGGCGGCATAGGGATATTGGTCCGCCAGCGCCCGCGCCATCGCGGTCACCCGCGGATCGACGGGCTCGGCCAGTTCGGCGGCAACGAGGGCAAAAAGATCATCGGACATCCGTGCCGCTGATACACGAGCGAAGCGCGATTGGCAGTCCCGATCAATCGGTGTCCCACACCACATGGATTGAATCGGCTCCACGCAGGTTCAGTCCGCGCACGAACGGCGCTTCATGATCCGGATCGAACCTCAGATTGGGCAGGTCGAGCAAGGCATCGAGCGCGACTTCTATCTCTGCAAGCGCCAGGTGCATGCCCATGCAGATATGGGGGCCGAACCCGAAGCTGAGCAGTGGACGCATCGGGCGCTGGATCCACAGTTCGTCGGGCCTTTCGTAGACTTCGGGATCATGGTTGGCCGAAGCGATCGAAAGCGATACCGCCGTGCCCTTGGCGATTTTCACATCGCCGATTTCCATGTCCTTCGCCGCGATCCTCGCCAATGCGGCAGCGGTCGGATCGCGCCGCATGGTCTCGTTGATCGCCTTGGGGATCAGCGAGCGATTCTGGCGGACCTCTTCAAGAACATCGGGCCTTTCGAGCAGTTGCACCATCATGTTGCCAAATGTGCGGCTGGTCGTTTCGCCGGCCGCCAGCAGCAACATTCGCACGAATGCGGTGATATCATCGTCGCTAAAGCGCCTGCCACCGATTTCGCTGCGCATCATGAAACCGATGACGTCGTCCTGATCGGTCCCTTCGGCGCGACGCGCAGCGACGATCGGCAGGATGATTTCGTGCATCCTGACGCCGGCGGCCATCGACGCGGGAACGGTGGTCCTGGCCAGTTCTGGATCGAACTGGGGCCCGGCCAGCACCTTCAGCGCAAGTCCGGCAAGTTCCTGCACCACACGCGGATCGTCAGGGAAGCCCAGGAAGGCGTAGGCGATGCGCAGCGGGAAGGGCAGCGCGAAATCGCGGATCAGGTCGGTGCGGCCAAGGGGCCGCATCCGGGCGATATATTCGTCCCGGATGATCGGGACGACCAGTTCATCCATCCGCCGGCGGATTTCAGGGCGGGAGAAGGGCTTCTGGATCAGCGCGCGATAGGTATCATGCACCTCGCCGTCCATGCCGGTGAACAGCATATTATCGACCGCCGCGCCGAAGCCTTCGGCGAGCAGGTAGCTTTGCCAGTTCACCGGATCCTTCAGGACGGCATGGACGTCCTTGTAACGGAACAGCGTGACGATGGGTCGGCCGGACCGCATGAAATCGGCCTGGCTGGGCACGCTGTATTCCGCCAGCACATCCCCATGCATGACCGGACATTTGCCGCGCCTTTCCGCGAGCATGGGATAGGGATTGGCGGGACAACTGCCGGAATAGCTGTCGCTCACCAGTTGATAGTCGCTCAGCATTTTGTCGAGCGGATCGATTGCATCAAGTCCCATGTCGGGTTCCTTCGTCAGGCGAGAGTCTGGTTCGCTTCAGCGCGACCAGACGAGCGGCAAGGCGAGCGGCTGGATCATACCCAGATGGAATTCCATCTCTACCCCCGGTTTAAGCTGGAACGGCGGTATGGCGGCAAGAAATTCGCTGATCGCGACCAGCAATTCGCGGCGGGCGAGATGCATGCCGAGGCACAAATGCGGTCCGCTGGCGAAACTGAGATGCTGGGGCATACGCGACAGGACGACGTTGCCCGGATTTGGCCAGGCTTCCGGATCGCGGCCGGCCAGGGTGGTCGACATCGCCACCTTGTCGCCCGGCTTCATGGTGATACCGGCGATCTCGATTTCCTTGACGCATGTGCGGAACGTGGTGACCGCTGCATAGGCGCGCAGCATCTCTTCAATGGCTTCGCGAATGGCGTCCGGGTTCTGGCGCAGGTATGCCTGATCCTCGGGATGGGTCGACAGATGCCAGAATTGCAGGCCAAGATTGGTCGAAACCGTGTCCAGACCCCCGATGAACAGATTGAAGGCGAAGCCCAACACTTCGTCGTCGCTCATGCGCACGCCATCCACTTCGGCATTGATGCCGAAGGTGATGAGATCCTCGCGCGGGTTGCGTTTGCGCTCGGCTATCTCGCTGCGCAGATAATCCACCACCTGGCGCGTCGCGGCCGCGATCTCTTCAAGATCCTTGCCGTGCAGCAGGTCGTTCTCCCAGATCATGAACTGTTTGGTCATGTCCTGCGGCAAGCCGATCAGATCGAGAATGACCTTGACCGGAAATTCGAATGCAAATTCACTCATGAACTCGCATTCGCCCTTTTCCTTGAAACGGTCGATATAAAGGCGCGCATAGTTCAGCACCTTTTCTTCCAGCGCGCGCACCGCCTTGGGCGTGAACAGCGGGAAGATCATGCTGCGATAGCGGCCATGCTTGGGCGGGTCCATTTCGGCGGGGACGTTGTACCAGGTTTCGCCCAGCAGCTTTGCGAACGGCGCGAAGCCCATATTCGAAAAATGAACATTGTCCTGATAAATCGCCGCCAGTTCGGCCGACCGCCGCACGATCCATGCCGGTCCTTCACCCGGATAGGCGTTCCGGGCGAAGAACACGGGCGGGAGATCATGTATCGGGGCGACCAGATCCGCATAAGGATCTCCCTTGTAGGTCTGACCGAATACGAACGGCCATTCAAGCACCAGTTCGGGCGGGACGTGGGACGGTATCGAGCGGTCCAGTTCAAAAGCGGTCGCCATACAAGTCTCTCCGGATTGTGGTTATCGGCCGTGGCTCAAAGGAAAATGGCGAGGTTGGGCATGCCCAGCACCACCTGGTCCAGCAGGATCGTCCTGCGCGACAGGAGGAAACGCTCGCCGTTCCAGCGCAGGCGGTCATTACGCTCCGCCGAAAGCTGCTTGTAATCCTTTGCATCCGCGCGGTTGCGCGTCAGCAGCAGGTAGCTCGAAACCTTATACTCATCGGGTATATCCGTTTCCCATATGGAGATGTTCGTGACGAAGCGGCGCGTGCGGGATGCCGGGTCTTCAGACCACGCGCTCTTGGTGCCGGTCAGTCGCTTGACCCGCGCCGTCATGGAGGCGTGATCGTCATCGAAATGGCCGATGGCGCCAAATTCGGTATCGAAGCCCTGGACGCGGCGGGTGAGTCGAACGGGCGCCTTGTAGACCAGATCTTCGGCCAGATAGGTCTGCCATTCGTCGAGCAGACGGTGATCCAGCAGGCGCGCTTCCCTGATATACCAGCCGGTGATCCGGTCGTGGATGGGGCTGCCATAGTCCACCTCGGTCAGAACCGCGCTCGAGGTTTCGGGGGTGATTTGCGTGGAAATCGACATCGATGATTCCTTTCGAACAGGCAGTTGCGGCTCAGGCTTCGGCGAGCATCAGGTCGCGGTAGGCAAGCCACCAGTTCCACTGGGCGTCGTCCTTGCTGAAACCGGAATAGACCTTCGCCTTGTCGGGCCAGTCGTCAGGGCGGGTTTCGCCCAGGATCGCCTGATATTTCAGCGTCTCGGTGCGGCCGATGACACCGCGGGCGGATTCGGACATGTGCGGCCAGGTGTCGCTGTCGTCCTGCTCGATGACGCCGGAGGTGCCGGTGCCCTGAGTAGCGGCGGCGCGCATCATCGCCTTGACCTCTTCCGGCGTGTCCTTTTCGGCAAAGAAGTAGGTCACCCACTCGAACTTTTCGGGCCCCTTGGGGTTGATGGAGTGCATGACCATCGCCGAACCCAGCGTTCCGTCGCGCAGCGGCGAGTAGATGAAGAGGAGGTTCACGTTGGGGAACATGCCGCCCACGACCGGCGGCGCCTTGGCGAAGACATGAAGCTGCTCTGCCGAGAGGTTCTTGCGAACCTGCGGCAGCAAATCCTTGGTGATGCCCGGAGGCGGCATGAGTTCAAGGCGCTCATCATCGGTCATGCCGGCGTGGGTCTTGCCGGCCATCATCGCCCAGCTGGTGTCGGCGGGGATGCAGCGCAGCGAATGGCCGTTGCCCGAGACATTGACGCCATACATGGCGGGTGCGCTTTCATGCTCGGTATTCTCCTCGCCCGCCATCGCGCCGCCTTCCAGCAGCGACTGGTGGAGGGTGAGGGTGTGAAAGCCGTCGCAGGCAGACTGTTCGCCGGCGGTCTTCCAGTTGGCGTCAATGGTCAGGCGCTGCGGCGGGCCCAGTATCTCCAGGCCCCCGTCGGTGCGGCAGAACAGCATGTCGTAATAAAACTTCATGTCGCCCAGGAAATCTTCCAGCGTGGGACCGTCATGGTTCCAGGTCGCGAAGACCAGGCCGCCATAGACGGTGACGCGCGCCTTCTTGAGGCCAAGCTGTTCCTTGGACTTGATCTCGCCGTGCATCTTCTCCTTTTCGATCGGCGCGCCGATGAAGCTGCCGTCGGGGCGGAAAGCCCAGCCGTGATAGATGCATTTGTGGACGCGCGCATTGCCGGAATCGGCGATGCAGATGTGCATCGCGCGGTGGGGGCAGACGTTGAGTGAAACATGGACCTGCCCGTCCGCCGCGCGTGCGACGATGACCTGATCCTCACCCATCAGGCGCACGACATAGTCGCCGACATTGGGGATTTCGCTCTCGTGACCCAGCAGGAGCCACGCCTTGGCGAAGATCCGCTCCATTTCGAGTTCATACAAGTCGGGATCATGGAGCGCGGCGACCGAAACCTCGCGATTTTCGACGTCGATCAGATCGCTGACGGGGTCGGACAGGAAGGTGGAGCGACGGTTGATACGCATGATGGTTCTCCTCTCGCAATCGGGTGTCAGATGAAGTCGGGGTGGGCGATGTTGGGCTCGATCCCGAGCAGGGATTTGCCGAAGATTTCGTAGCCGACATAAGGAAGGTTCGCGGTGTGGCGCATGGCGAACACGGCATCGCGGTAGAAGCGCTGGATCGGGTTGGCATCGGCAAAGGCGCTGGAGCCGGCGAGGAACATCAGCTGGTCGACCGCCTGGGACAGGAGGTCGACGGCGAGCGACCCCTCGCCCTTGCTCTGCGCGCGCTGGTGCGGCGTCATCGGCACGCGGGTCAGCCCGACCTGGTCGATCAGGTCGCAATTCTTGAGGGTGAGGGCGACGGCGGCGGAAATCCGCGCGGCGGCCTCGCCCACTTCGCCTTGCGCCATCACCGCTTCGGCCTGACGGGCGTAGCTGGTGTAGACGATGGGGCGTTTTTGCGCCGCTTCCATTACCCGGTCCAGAATGGCGGTGGCGGCGCCGGCGACGACGGCATGGGCGGTGGCGCGCAGGAAGGGCATGAACGGCCAGAAGTCGGACGGCTCGCCGACGTGGCGCTTGCCGGGCTCATGCCCGCCGATGCCGAGCTTTGCGACATGAAAGAACTGCGCCTTGGGGATGAAAACATCCTTGGCGACGATGGTGTTGGAGCCTGTGCCCTTCATCCCCATCATGTGCCAGGTGTCTTCAATCGTGTAATCCTCGCGGCGCAGATAGGCGAAGCCGCCATGTTCGATCGAACCGTCGGGCTTGCGGATATTGACGCCGAGCTGGGCCCAGGAGGCATGGAGCGAGCCGGACGCATAGGGCCAGCGGCCATTGACGATATATCCGCCGTCAACCTCGTCCATCGTGCCCGGAGGATTGGCGATACCGCAAATGACCGGATGCTCCTTGCTGGAGCCAAAGATCGCCTCCTGCAGCGCATCGGGTCCGAGGCTCGCGACCCAGGTGGTGCCGTGAAGAACGGTATAGACCCATCCGACCGAGGGATCGGCCTTGGCCAGTTCCGCGCCGACCAGCGACATGGCGCGGGCGCTGGTGCCGAACCCGCCCCAGCGTCGCGGCGCGGCCATCGCCCAGAAACCGGCGTCGGTCAGCGCGTCGAACGCTTCGGGGTGCAGGGTGCGATGCGTGTCGCCATGCGAGGCATGTTTGAGCAGCAGCGGCTGCAACTCGCGGGCGCGCCCGACCAGTTCGCGCTCGGCTTCCTCGTTATAGCCTTGACCGGCTGCATTCTCGGCAATTTTCAGGACAGTCGCCATGGTTGTTTCCTCCGTGATCAGGCGGTGACGAGCGCCGGCTCGACGGGCTGCGCCTCTGCGTTTGCGATGAAGTCGGCTGGCGGCGGCGGGCCCCAGAGATAGAAGGCGTCCTCCGCCCTGCGGTCTCCGGGAACCCGGTCGGTATCGGCCGCGATCTGATCGAGGCCAGTGGTCAGTTCCACATGGCACCCCCAGGGATCGCGCACATAGTGGAAGAAATTGGAACCCAGCACATGACGGCCCATGCCCCACCCGGCATCGTAGCCCTGTCGGGCGAGGTGGGCGGCGCGCAAGCCTATCGCGTCGATAGTGCCCATTTCGAAACTATAGTGGTGAAGGCCCGGCCCGGATGACTGCGCCAGCGCCAGTATATGGTGGTCGCCGCCATGCGGGCTGTGCAGAAATGCGAGTTCGTTGTCGCAGCGATCCGCCACGCGCAGGCCCAGAACGCCGCAGTAGAAGTCCAGCGCCTCCGGCATGGCCGATACGAAGATCGCGGCGTGACACAGGTACAGCGGACGAGGCGTTTCGATCTCCCCGTGCAGCGGGGCGTGCGGCAGAATAAGCGATCCCGGCGCATCGGCTGCCGCAAGCGGCGCATCGCGCGCGACAAGCTCGCTTTCAATGCCGTCAGGTCCAATCAGGAGAAGCGAGGCATCGCGAGCCTCGATCGCGGCGTAGCCCGCCGCCCTCGCCCGCGCGCCGATGAGTGCGACCTCCGAAGGCAACGCGGTGAAAGTGAGGCGACGGAGTCGCCGCCCTGCCGAAGCGAGCCTGAGCGTCAGGCAATCGGCCTGAACGGCCGTATGCACCGAACACTGCATATCATCGGCAACCGCATCAACGCCGAGCGCCGCGAAGAACGAGGGCGCGGCCTTCAGATCGGGCACGTCCATGGTGACGCCGACAAGAGCGGTCACACCAACACTGAAACTCATTGAACAGTTTTCGTTCATTTTGTCTCTCCTGTGGCTGGTGTATATGGTCGAGACGGCAGCGCTTTGATCTGGGTCAAAATCCGGCCGCCAAATTTCGGGGAGGGCAATCAGCGTGCCTCCAACAGAAGGATTTGACCGACTGCGCATGGCGCGACGCCGGAGGGCCAAAGCGCCCGAGCGCGGTCGCTGGCGCCGCGCGCGCCGCTCATGCGCTGCGACATCGTCGGAACGGGTAACGATGGCTGGCGTTTGGAAAATCGCCACTGAGCCCGTTATCCTGGCTGTCATCACACCCAGCCACGGGCAACAATCGGGCCTTCGGCTTTGCTCCCCGGTGAAAAAGGCGGTGGCTCCGGCCGCAATGCCAAAATTCCGCTCCAACATTCATAGATAGGGATAAATGCGTAACGCCCCTTGTGTTGCTTTTGAGCAACACTACATTCTGCTTATCTGCACAAAGGGGATGACATGAACCTCGAAAAATTCACTGATCGCGCCAAGGGCTTCCTGCAATCGGCGCAAACCGTCGCCATCCGCATGAACCATCAGCGGATCAGCCCGGAACATCTGCTCAAAGCCCTGCTTGAGGATAATCAGGGCATGGCGGCGGGCCTGATCAAGGCCGCAGGCGGCTCCGCCGACGTCGCCGTGCGCGAAGTCGATGCGGCGCTGGCCAAAGTGCCCGCCGTGTCGGGCAGCGGGGCGCAGCAAACCCCCGGCCTCGACAATGACGCCGTGCGTGTGCTGGATCAGGCAGAACAGGTCGCGACCAAGGCGGGCGACAGTTTCGTCACCGTCGAGCGGCTGCTGCTGGCCCTGACCCTTGCAACGACGACGACCGCGGGCAAGGCGCTGGCGGCTGCGGGGGTGAAGGCGGAGGCGCTGAACGGCGCGATCAACAGCCTGCGGGGCGGCCGCACCGCCGACACGGCGGGCGCCGAGGATCGCTATGACGCGCTCAAGAAATTCGCGCGCGACCTGACCCAGGCGGCGAAGGACGGCAAGCTGGACCCGGTCATCGGCCGTGATGAGGAAATTCGGCGCACCATCCAGATCCTGGCCCGCCGCACAAAGAACAATCCGGTGTTGATCGGCGACCCCGGCGTGGGCAAGACCGCCATTGCGGAGGGTCTTGCCCTGCGCATCGCCAATGGCGACGTGCCCGATACGCTCAAGGACCGCACTTTGATGGCGCTCGACATGGGTTCGCTCATCGCGGGCGCCAAATATCGCGGCGAGTTTGAGGAACGCCTGAAGGGCGTTCTGGACGAAGTGAAGGGCGCGGAAGGCCAGATCGTCCTGTTCATCGATGAGATGCACACGCTGATCGGCGCAGGCAAATCCGAAGGCGCGATGGACGCGGGCAATCTGCTGAAGCCTGCGCTGGCGCGCGGCGAACTCCATTGCATCGGCGCGACCACGCTCGACGAATATCGCAAATATGTGGAGAAGGACCCGGCGCTCCAGCGGCGGTTCCAACCCGTGTTCGTGGGCGAACCGACGGTGGAGGACACCATCTCCATCCTGCGCGGCATCAAGGAGAAATATGAAACGCACCATGGCGTGCGAATCGCGGACGCGGCCATCGTGTCCGCCGCGACCCTCTCCAATCGCTATATCACTGACCGCTTCCTTCCCGACAAGGCGATCGACCTGATGGATGAGGCCGCTTCGCGCATCCGCATGGAAGTGGAAAGCAAGCCCGAAGAGATCGAGAATCTCGACCGCCGGATCATGCAGTTGCAGATCGAGCGCGAGGCGCTGAAGAAGGAGAGCGACCAGGCGTCGAAGGACCGTCTGGCGACCCTGGAGGCGGACCTTGCCAATCTGGAGCAGCAATCGGCCGAACTCACCCAGCGCTGGCAGGCGGAAAAGGACAAGATTGCGGGCGAGGCGAAGCTGAAGGAGCAGCTCGACGCCGCGCGCATCGCCCTCGAACAGGCGCAGCGCGGCGGCGAATATGCCAGGGCGGGCGAACTGCAATATGGCACGATTCCCGCGCTTGAAAGGCAACTGGAGGAGGCGCAGTCCGCCTCAGCCGGGGCGATGCTGCGCGAGGAGGTGACGAGCGAGGACATCGCCGCCATCGTATCGCGCTGGACTGGCATTCCCGTCGACAAGATGATGGAGGGCGAGCGCGAAAAGCTGCTCGCCATGGAAGCGGAACTGGGCAAGCGCGTCATCGGCCAGGCCGATGCGGTCAAGGCCGTGTCGACCGCCGTGCGCCGCAGCCGCGCGGGGTTGCAGGATCCCAACCGGCCGCTCGGCAGCTTCCTGTTCTTGGGGCCCACGGGCGTCGGCAAGACGGAATTGACCAAGGCGCTCGCCGGCTTCCTGTTTGACGACGACAGCGCGATGGTGCGGATCGACATGAGCGAGTTCATGGAGAAGCACAGCGTCGCCCGCCTGATCGGCGCGCCTCCGGGCTATGTCGGTTACGAGGAAGGCGGCGTGCTGACCGAAGCCGTGCGCCGCCGCCCCTATCAGGTGGTCCTGTTCGACGAGGTCGAAAAGGCGCATGGCGACGTGTTCAACGTGCTGCTTCAGGTGCTGGATGACGGCCGCCTGACCGATGGTCAGGGGCGCACGGTGGACTTCACCAACACCATCATCGTGCTGACGTCGAACCTGGGCAGCCAATATCTGACGGGCCTGGCCGACGACCAGAAGGTGGAGGATGTCGAACCGCAGGTGATGGAGATCGTCCGCGCGCATTTCCGGCCGGAATTCCTCAACCGCCTGGACGAGATCATCCTGTTTCACCGGCTGGGCGCGGATCATATGGCGCCGATCGTCGATATTCAGGTGGGTCGCGTGCAGAAGCTGCTGAAGGACCGCAAGGTGACCCTCGACCTGACGGATGCGGCGCGCGCCTGGCTTGGCCGGGTCGGCTATGACCCCGTCTATGGCGCACGGCCATTGAAGCGGGCGGTCCAGCGTTATCTGCAAGACCCCCTTGCCGACCTCATCCTGCGCGGCGAAGTGCCCGACGGATCGACGGTGAAGGTCGATGAAGGCGACGGCGGGCTGAGGCTGGAAGTGGGATAAAAGGAAAGGGGCGGCTCCACCCGGAGCCGCCCCTCTCTTTCAGGTTCCTGCTGAAGCTCAGAACTTCAGCTTGGCGCCAGCGTAGAACTTCCGGCCAATCACGTCATAGACGCCCGACAGGGTGCTGATGCCCGCGTCGCCGCCCAAAGTGCCGGGAATGAACGGCGCCTTGTTGTCCAGCAGATTGTCGGCGCCGACATAGAATTCATAATTGTCGCCGACCGAATAACGGACCTGGGTGTCGAGATAGAACTGCGAACCAACCTCGTAGAACTTGTTGGTCCCCGGCTTGGCGCCGGTGAGCTGATCATCCAGACTGGCCTTACCGATATAAGTTCCGGTGAAAGTCACGCCCAGCGAACCGATCGCGTAATTGAGGTTCGCCGTGAACCGATCCTTGGATGCCCCCACTTCGCCGGCGAAATAGTCCTTATCGGAGCCAGGGAGCGGGATGACATAGCCCTTCAGCAGATGGGTGTAGGCCACGTTCAGGCCAAGCGTACCGGCAAGGCCCCAACTGTCGAGATTCTGCTGATAGGCAAGAGACACGTCGATGCCGCTGGTGCGAAGACCGCCACTGTTCGATGCGCCGCTGTTCACCTCATCCAGCGAGCCCGCACTGTTGGCGCCTTCCGGAGTGGCGCGACGTACGATGAAGTCGCAGAAGTCCTGCTCACCCTGACCGTAGCATTGATCGAGGATGAATTGCAGCGGAGTCGAGACGATTGCGTCTGTCACCTTGATATCGAACCAGTCGACGCTCAGTGTCAGATTGCGGAGAGCATCAATCGACCGGGGATTGATGACCACGCCCACGGTCCAGGACTTGCCCTTTTCCTCGCCCAGATTGAGATTGCCGCCTGCATAGCTGGTGATGCCCTGAAGGTCTGCCTGAGAAACCGTGAAGGCGCCATTGGCCGCGATGTTGGCGAGAACGCCTGGGGCCGCGCGGCAATTGTCACCGAGAGCACCGCCACCCGATGCGGTGATGCCAGCGCATGGATCCTGCAAACCACTCGGGAAGTCCTGCAATAGCGGCGAATAAAGTTCCGAGATGTTCGGCGCGCGCGTTGATTGGGCACGGGTCGCGCGGAAACGAATGTCCTCGACGGGGGCCCATTCCAGACCATAGTTATAGCTGAAAGTCTTGCCGACCGTCGAATATTTCGAGACACGGATGGCGCCGCGGGCATTCAGAGTCTTGAAGAAGGGCTGATCGGCCAGGATGGGAACGATCGCTTCGACATAGCCTTCCCAAACATGGAAGCGCCCCTTGGTCGGCGGCAAGGCGTTGCCCGCGTTAAGACCAGCCTGCGTCAGCGCGTCGAACTCGCTGCTGGAGAATTCCCGGCGATATTCGGCGCCCGCCGCGATCGAAATGGGATCGGCCCCCAGGCCCAGCGAGAAAAGTTCGCCAGTCACGCCGGCAGACGCGACCGATTGCTGGATCTTCGTCGTCAGGCTGGAAGGCGCGGCCAGATATGCAGCCGCAGGCGCGAGTGAATTCGCCCCGAAGATGTTGGCGGGAACACAGCCCTGCGCCCGTGCAGTGGCATCAGCGCAGATGATCTCGGTTGTGTTTCCGTTGCCATTCAGGTCGGTTGTATCGACAATGGCATTGAGCGCATTGCGGAAGTTCAGGACATTCACCTGACCCGTGCCTGACTGCGCTTCCTTCGTCTGGCCGAAGACATAGGACGCTTCATAGCGCCATGTGCCGCCGATACTGCCGTTCACGCCCACGACAAGGCGGAAGGTGTCACGATCAACCTTGCTGGTACGCGGCCCGAGATCGGCAAGCCGCTTGTCGAAGAAGATATCGCGCAGGCCGTCGCCATCGGTATCCGACGCATCATTAAAGATTGCAGTCGGCACGAACGGGTTACGAACCACAGTTCCGCCCACGAGCGTTTCAATCGGCACCTGACCGGTTTCGGTGATGTAGGTGGAGTCGAACGGGAAGGGCTCAATGTTGGTTGCAGAACTGGTCGATGCGTAGGTCCCCTCCATGAAGAAGTTCGCGCTGTCCGATACCTCGTAATTGCCCTTGAAGGCCGCGAGATAGCGTTCGACCGGCACCGCGAAGACGCGGAAGTCGGAACGATTGAAACCGTCCGGGCCGATGGTCGATCCAGGGGCCAGTCCGCACGCTGCGACGGCCGACGGGTTTGTGCTGCCGTTGGTGGAAGCGCAGGGGCGCAGAGCGCCAGTGTTGCGATCATAGGTCCAGACATAGTTGTCCGAATAATAACGGCCACGCGGGTTAAAGCCCGAATAGAAGGGACGGATCGGCGTGAACAGATCCTCATCCGCGCCGGTAACGGCTGCGCCGAGGCTTTCCTCGTCAATCGCCATCGACCCTGCTTCGGTGCTGCGGTCCTTGGTGAAGATGCGCTCCTGCTTGGTGTAGCCGAGATACAGCATCACATTGCCGCGGTTATCGCCGAAATTGCCGCCCAGCGTCATGTTGAGCTGCTTTTCGGCGCCATCACCGCGACTCGTCAGGCCATATTGACCGCCGACTTCCACGCCCTGGAAATCGCTCTTGTAGATGATGTTGACCACGCCTGCGACCGCGTCCGAACCATAAACGGCCGAAGTGCCGCCAGTCACCACGTCAACGCGTTCGATGAACTGGGCGGGAATGGTGTTGAGATCGACAGCGGGGCTGCCGGGAATGCCCGAAACCACGCGACGGCCATTGATCAGAACAAGCGTGCGATCAATGCCCAGGTTGCGCAGGTCCACCGTCGCCGCGCCAGCGCCGCTGGTGGCGAAGCCGGTGTTGGTGCGGCTGAAAGTCGGCGCACCAAAAGTGGGATTCTTAAGAAGAATGTCCTGCAGGTTGGGGACACCCGAATTTTCGATCTGGGCGGCGCCGATCACCTGAACCGGCGCGACCGAGGTCGCGTTCGGCGAAACGATGCGCGATCCTGTAACGATGATGGCTTCGCTTTCCGATGCATCTGCGCCCTGCGGGGTGTCTTGCGCGGTTGCAGCCGAAGCGATCAGCGACGCGCCCAGAATGGCCGGTGCGACGCCGGCGCGCAGAAGCGCCCTTTTGGAGAATGTTTTCACGGTCCAGTCCCTTGCTCTGGAGTTTGGCGGAGAGCCCGCCATTTCTTTGTACCTATGGGGGGATTTTGGTGCCCGACAGCGATCCCCTCATATGGATGGCGATGAAACTGCGCGGGGAGACCGGCTGTTGTAAAGCGGTCGAGAGTGCGGTTTACCGCTTTTGGATGGGCCTGTATCATAAATGCAACAAGGCTATGCTAGGCGTGAAGACTCCCTATATAGCAAGAAAATTTCGCCGATGCTGGAGGTGTTGCAGTATTAATGCCACACCTATCGCAGTGTCGATCAAATATGGCGGCGGCATGGCTTCATCGCCTGTTCATGCACGACATTGACGTTCACGTTGGCCGGTGCATGGTGATGGCATGAGATCGAATGTTGGCAGAGGCGAAGCATGAAAACATGGATGGAAGCAGCAGCGGCGATGTCGATCTGCCTTTTGGCCGCGCAGGCGCAGGCCGCGCCCGGCAAGCAGCAGCCGCGCCCGGAGATATTCACCAACCTCCTGAATTGTCGGTCGATAGCCGATGATTCCCAGCGCCTCGCCTGTTTCGACCGGCAGGTCGGCGCGATCGAGGCCGCCGCGCAACGCGATGAGGTGGTGGTGCTCGACAAGAGCGAACTCAAAAAGACACGCAAGACGCTGTTCGGCTTTTCCTTCCCGAAGCTGCCCTTCCTGGGGGACAGCGATGGCGACCGGGATGAAGCGCGCGAGGAAGAGGGGGTCAGCCACATCGAGGAGAAGATCGTGTCGCTCCGCCACCTGGGCTATGGCAAGTGGCAGATCGGACTCGACGATGCACAATGGGCCACGACTGAAGCGATAACAGGCCGGGAACCCGAGGTGGGCCAGATGATCGAAATCCGCCGGGGGGCGATGGGCGGTTTCAGGGGCAAGATTGCGGGTGGCCGGCCGGTTCGGATGAAGCGGATCAGTTAAACTTCATCCCGCCGCCATCGCCCCCGCGACCAGCATCGGGTCGATGCGCGCGTCGTTCCACTTCATGCCCCAGTGCAGGTGCGGTCCGGTGGCTCGCCCGGTCGCGCCGATGGCGCCGATCACCTGTCCCTGACTCACATGGTCGCCCTCCTTCACGTCGATGCGCGACAGATGGAGGAAGGCGCTGTTGAGGCCCATGCCATGGTCGACCATCAGCAAATGCCCCTCCAGCGTGAAGGGCTTGTCCGCCGCCAGGATGACGACGCCGTCGGCGGGCGCGACAACCGGATCGCCCGTGGCCCCGGCGACATCGACCCCGCCATGATAGGCGCCCGGCTGCCCCTGATAGATGCGCTGCGAACCGAACAGGCCGGAAATGCGCCCCTGGCGCGGCCAGATGAATGTCTGCCGCCAGCCCGCTGCGTCCGTGACCTTCCCTCGAGCCGCCGCGATCCGCGCCAGTTCGGGTCGACGAAGGTCCAGAAACGCCTCGCTGCTTTTCACGGGACGCAGTGGCGCATTGATCCGCTCGATCCGCCAGTCGCGCGGCGCGACCTTTATCGCCCGTTCCACCGTGCGGCCATCGGCAAGGCGCGCGACCAGCCTTGCGTCCGGCCCAGCATCCCGGTCGAAGGCGATCAGAAAGCGGCCATCGGCGGCGACCGGCACCGACTTGCCGTCCAGTGTCAGGCTGGCCGTCCCCTTGGGCGCGGAACCTGTCGCCGCGCCGCCCTGGCTGAGCGCGCCGGAGAGCGGGATTTCGAGCGCAGGCGCAGCGGCGACCAGCATCATGGCCGCTAAGGGCAGCGCCAGCCGGATTATGCCCCGGCTCCGGGCAACTGGGCTTTCGCCGAAGCGGCGGCGTCGGCATAGGGCTCCTGCCGGGCGATGCTCCAGTAACGCAGATCCTCCAGCGCGATCGCCTTGCCCGTCACCGAGCACAGCACATGGTCGCCCGGCTGCAACACGCGAAAACTGTAGGCCATATAATGGAGTCGCGCGGGACCGCCCCGGTTCGTCATCAACATCGCATTCGTCCTTTCGGCCGCAGTTCAGGAAAACAGATCCTGTTGCCGCCCTTCCTTTTCCGCGCGCGGCTTGCGCGCAATCTTCGTCGGTCGGGATATATCCTCTCCCGCCCCCCGCTCAAGGGGCGCGCCTGCACCATCGACATCGGCCGCCACTTCGCCATCGGCAAAGCGCAGTTCCACGCGCCCCGCCGCCCGCGCCGCATCGGTCGTGCGGACGAGCTGGCCGCCCGCCATCACTCGCGCAAAGCCCCGCTGCAAGGGCCGGTCTGGATCGTTCGAAGCGAACAGCCGCGCCATCCGGTCCAGCGCGACCTGCGATTCTCCCAGCCGCCGGGTCAGCAATTCGGGCCGCAACCCTATCCGCTCCAGCCGCTCGGCCGCACGCGCCGCCTGCGCCTTGAGCAGCGCCGGGCGCAGCGCCCCAGAACTGTCCGCCAGCGCCGCGCGGGCAGCGGCCAGCCGATGGCGCAAACCATGGTCGAGCCGGGCGCCGGCGTCATCCAGCCGCTGGCGCTGTGGCGCGAGCAGCATGTCGGGCGCGGGCATCAACCGCGCCTGCATGTCCAGCCGCTCGCGCGCCTGGGCGATGCCGCGCCGCACGGAGCGGCTCATGCGCAAACCCTGTTCGGCCAGCATGGCGAGCAGGTCGGCGCGCACCGGAACCGCCATTTCGGCGGCGGCGGTCGGCGTCGGCGCCCGACGGTCGGCGGCGAAATCGCACAGCGTCGTATCGGTTTCATGCCCCACCGCCGAAATGATCGGAATGGAACAATCGGCGACGGCGCGCACCACCGCTTCCTCGTTGAACGCCCACAGATCCTCGATCGATCCGCCGCCGCGCGCCACGATCACCAGATCGGGGCGCGGCATCGGGCCGCCGCCGTCCATCGCGCTGAAACCGCGCACAGCGCGCGCCACCTGCTGCGCCGCGCCCTCGCCCTGCACCAGCACGGGCCACAGCAGCACCTGCGTCGGGCAGCGATCCGCCAGCCGGTGGAGAATGTCGCGGATCACCGCGCCCGTGGGCGACGTCACCACGCCGATGACGCGCGGCAGAAAGGGCAGCGGCCGCTTGCGTTCCGGCGCGAACAGCCCTTCGGCCGCCAGTTGCTGCTTCAGCTTTTCGAGCAGCGCCATCAACGCGCCTTCGCCCGCCAGTTCCATGCGGTCGATGACGATCTGATATTTGGAACGCCCAGGATAAGTGGTCAGCTTGCCGGTGGCGATCACCTCCACCCCGTCCTGCGGCGCGAAGGCGAGACGCTGCGCCCCGCCCTTCCACATCACCCCGTCAATGACGGCATTGTCGTCCTTCAGCGCCAGATAGAGATGGCCCGAAGCCGCCCGCTTGAAACCCGAAATCTCGCCGCGCAGGCGGACATGGCCGAAACGATCCTCCACCGTCCGCTTCAACATGCCCGACAATTCGCTGACGGAGAGCGGCGGCGCGTTGTCCCCCGCCCTTTCCTCCGCTAACAGGCGGCCCGACACATCAAATCCGGTATCGAGATCAGGCGACATGGGCGACATCAACATCCTTCTGCTTGGCGGCGGCGGCCGCGAACATGCGCTGGCTTGGAAACTGGCGCAATCGCCCCGGCTGGGCGCGCTGTTCGCCGCGCCGGGCAATCCGGGCATAGCCGACCATGCGACATTGGTCGACCTTGATGCGACCGATCATGCGGCGGTCGTGACATTCTGTCGCGCCAACGCCATCGGCCTGGTCGTCATCGGGCCGGAAGCGCCGCTGGTCGACGGCCTCGCCGACACGCTGCGCGCCGCCGACATTCCCGCCTTCGGCCCCGGCAAGGCCGCCGCGCAACTGGAAGGGTCGAAGGGCTTTACCAAGGATTTGTGCGCCCGCGCCAAAATCCCGACAGCAGGCTATGTCCGCGCCGGGACCAAGGCCGATGCTCTCGCCGCGCTCGAAGGCTTTGCTATCCCCGTGGTCATCAAGGCGGACGGTCTGGCCGCCGGCAAGGGCGTCATCATCGCCATGACCCGCGAAGAGGCGCTGGCGGCCCTCGACGAAATGTTCTCCGGCGCCTTTGGTTCGGCGGGCGAGGAAGTGGTGATCGAGGAGTTCCTGACGGGCGAGGAGGCGAGTTTCTTCGCCCTGACCGATGGCAGCGCGATCCTGCCCTTCGGCTCCGCGCAGGACCACAAGCGCGTCGGCGATGGCGACACCGGCCCCAACACCGGCGGCATGGGCGCATATAGCCCGGCGCGGGTGCTGACCCCGGAACTGGAGGCGGAAGTCATCGAAACGATCATCCGCCCCACCGTCGACACCATGGCGGCGGACGGCATCCCCTATTCGGGCGTGCTTTATGCGGGCCTGATGCTGACGCCGGACGGCCCGAAGCTGATCGAATATAATGCCCGTTTCGGCGACCCGGAATGCCAGGTGCTGATGAGCCGTTTCGATGGCGACCTTGTCGACCTGCTGCTGGCGGTCGCGCAGGGGCGGCTGGCCGATCAGGGGCCGGTGGCGCTGGCCGATCGGACCGCGCTGACCATCGTCATGGCCGCAAACGGCTATCCCGGCACACCCGAAAAGGGCGGCGCCATCGCCAACATCGCGGCGGCGCAAAGCGCGGGGGCCAAGGTGTTCCACGCAGGCACGGCGATGAAGGACGGCGTGCTCGTCGCCAATGGCGGACGCGTCCTCAACGTCACCGCCAGCGGCGACAGCGTGGCCCAGGCGCAGGCGGCGGCCTATGCGGCGGTCGACGCCATCGAATTCCCCACCGGCTTTTGCCGCCGCGACATCGGCTGGCGGGAGGTCGCGCGCGAAGCGCAGTGACGCAGCCGGCGGGCTTGTCGAAGCGGCCGGCGCGCCTAAATGGTTCGCATTCAAGGGATTGAAAGAGAGAAAGGCGAGCGATGCAGCAATTTCTGATGGATTATGGCCTGTGGCTGCTTGCCGCGGCGCTGATCGTCATCGCCGTCGTTTTTCTGCTCACCCGCGGCGATGGGGCGGGAGCGCCCCCCACAGAGCAACCGCTCAGCGCCGCTGAGGCCAATGCAGTGCCGATGGAACCCATCGCAGCCGCCATCGCTCTGGTCGCGCCTGAACCGGCGGAAACGGCGCCACAAGCGCCCGCGCCCGCTGCGCAGACGGCCATGGCAACGCCCGTCAGAGAGGAAACCGACGACCTGCTCCGCATGAAGGGCGTTGGACCGAAACTCAACGCCCGCCTGATCGAACTGGGCATCACCCGCTTCAGCCAGATCGCCGCGTGGAGCGCCGCAGACATCGAAGCGGTCGACGCGCAACTGGGCGCGTTCAAGGGCCGCCCGGTGCGCGACCAGTGGGTCGATCAGGCCCGCTATCTCGCCAATGGCGACATCGCCGGGTTCGAAGCGAAATACGGCAAGCTCTGAAAATAGGCGCTTGTCGCCGCCTGCGCCGAACCAATGACCGGCGGCGGCGCGCCGCAACCGACCGGCATTTCATCGCGATCAAAGCTGTTCCCGCTGCAAACACTGTTGCATTTTAATGTCTATCGTTTAAGTAGATTAAATCCACCTCGCATGAGGCGACGCGGCTGAGGCGCTGACGTCAGGCTGCATTCTCCCACCCGCCAATCCCTGTTCCTTGAGAAGGCATGGCCTTTTCCGGGGCTGGACCGGCGCGCCCTTTCCGAGGAGCACAGCGATGTCCGATACGTCCTATACCCATATCGTCAGCCTGGGCGCCTGGTGTCAGGTCGCCAGCCAGATCAAGACATGCACCGGCGAACTCGCCACCGGCCCCTTCGACTGGCTGGTCACGCCCCTGCCCGCCCTGGTCCGCATATTGCGCGACGACGGACAGGGCCTTGCGCTGGCGGCCCTTGCCGAGGGCGACACGGCGATCTGCCCGACCTATGGCTGCCTTTACCACCATGAATTCGAACGCGACGCCGCCCGGCGCTGCATCATCACCGACGAAGCCCTTGCGCGGACGCGCTCCAAGCTGCTCCACAAATGGGACTCGCTGAAACAGAAATTGTCGGATCGGCAGCGGACCCTGTTCGTCCGTTTCGGCGGTGACGCCCGCCCGGCCCGCGCATGGCCGTATCATTTCGATCCGCACCGGACATGCAGCGCCGAGTTGAACGCGCTGGACGATGCGCTGGCCAGCCGATTCCCCGGACTGCCATTCGACATATTGCATGTCTGGCATGAACAGATGCACCCGTCCGACTTCAGCGCCCCATTGTCGCCGCGCATCCGGCTTGCGCCCATGACCACGCCATCCCACCGCGACTGGCGCGGCGACGCCATGGCCTGGGAGGCGCTGTTCCACCGGCACGGCGTCGCTACGCTTCCCCAAGCCGTTCCGCAGGCCGCCTGATCGACCAAGACCCAAGGCCGGGGGCTGTCCGCAATGGCGGCCCCCGGCGGCTGGCATCGCCGAAAATGCTGCGTCGCAAAACTGATCCCAGACCCCTTTCTCGCGCCTCCACTCCGCCCCCTGGAATATTGCGCCCACAGCAACGCAGCGGCAACATATCGGAAAATGCAGCGTAACATCGCTGGCCGCAGCAGCCTTTGTGACAGTTTTTTGCAACGAGGACTGGCGGAATTCCGGACAAGCTTCGTTCAACCCCGCGACGAAACATAATATCGCAAAGGGGTAGCGAATATGTCCGGACGAACCGCGCTGAAATTATCTCTCATTCTGGCCTCATCCTGGTCGGCCTGCGCCATGGCCCAGGTCGATGCTGCACCGCAAACGGATGAAGGCAACGAGATCATCGTCACCGGCACCCGCGCCGTCGGCATGCAGGCGGCGGAATCGGCGGCGCCGGTGCAGGTGCTGAGCGCCGATGCGATCAGCCGTGTCGGCCAGCCCAACCTCAACCAGGTGCTGACCCAGATCGTCCCGAGCTTCACCGCCCAGACCCAGGGCACCGACATGTCGAGCTTCTCGCTGTCGGCGCGCCTGCGCGGCCTTTCGCCTAACCACACGTTGATCCTGGTCAACGGCAAGCGCCGCCATGGTAACGGCATTCTTCAGGTGCTTGGCGCCTTCTCCGGCTCGGCCGCGCCCAGCATCGACCTCATCCCGCCGGATTCGGTCGCGCGTGTCGAAGTGCTTCAAGAAGGCGCGGCCGCCGTTTACGGAACCGACGCCATCGCGGGCGTCATCAACTTCATCCTGAAAGATCAGGACGAGGGCGGCAGCTTCAAGATCACCGGCGGCCAGCACTATAACAGTGAAGGCGAACTCTTCTCCATCTCCGGCAATATGGGTTTCAAGCTGGGCGAAGACGGCTATTTCAACATGAGCCTGTTCCACCGCCGTCAGGACTATACCACCAACGGCAAGGGCCAGATTCAGGTCACGCAGGCCGATGGCACGCTTCAGCCCAACGCACCGGCCCAATGGTCCAATCTGGCGGGCGATGCGCTGGCCAACATCAACGGCGGCCAGCCCAAGTCGCGCCTTACGCTCGGCTTCTACAACATGGGCTACGACTTTGGCGGGGTCGAAGTCTACAGCTTCGGCGATGTCGCCCGCCGTGAAGGCTGGGCCAACCAGGGTTATCGCCACCCCAAGCGCATCTGCTATGACGACGGCACGGTCGGCAGCGGCGGCGTCACACCGTCCGCTTATGATCCCGCGCTTTGCTATGGCGACACCGGTGTGTGGGGCATGGTTCCCTTGCAGCATGTGATCGAGGACGAATATAGCCTGACCGTCGGCGCCAAGGGCGAAGTCGGCGGCGGCTGGAACTATGACATCAGCGCCAGCTATGGCTATCAGAAGAATGAAATCTGGACCGAACGCTCGGCCCATCGCGAAGTCTGGCAGGAAAGCTATGCCGATTCGCTGAACGGCATCGGTTCGCCCAATACGCCCGACAAGGCCTATGATGGCGGCTTCCGCCTGAGCCAGACGACGGTGACGAGCGACATCCGCAAGGAATTCGAAGTCGGCATGGCGTCGCCGCTGACCTTCGCCTTCGGTGGCGAATATCGTCGCGACATGTACGCGATCGTCCAGGGCGATTATTATTCGACCTACAAGACCGGCGTTCAGTCATTCCCCGGCTACAAGGCGACGGACGCTGGGCGCTACACCCGCAGTTCCAAGGCCGGATATATCAACTTCATCATGGAGCCGGTGGAAGGATGGACGGTCGACCTTGCCGGTCGTTATGAAGACTATACCGATTTTGGCGACACGCTGATCGGCAAGATCACGACCCGCTATGACTTCAGCGACGCCTTCGCGATCCGCGGCACGGCAAGCACCGGCTTCCGCGCGCCGACTCTGGCCGAACAGAAATATTCGACCATCAACGTCGGTCCGACCAGCGCCGTGGCGCAGCTTCCGGCTGGCACGCCCGCCGCGCAGCTGCTCGGCTTCGGTCCCCTCGGTCCGGAAAAGTCGAAGAACTTCTCGGCTGGCATCGTTGTGCGTCCGGCCCCCAAGCTGGCCATCACGGTCGACGGCTATCTCATCAAGATCAAGGATCGGATTGCCGCCACCGCGTCGCGCAACGCCGTGCAGGGCGGCGTGGTGCAGCCCGGCGCGGATGCGATCTTCGACGCCCTCGCTGCGGCTGGCATCGTGCTGGACACGGGGCTTCAGACCGTCGGCGTGCAAAGCTTCACCAACGGCATCGACACCCGGACCTGGGGCATCGACGTGTCGGCAAGCTATCCGGTGTTGCTGGACTTTGGCACGCTCAACCTTTCGCTGACCGCAAACTACAACAAGACGAAGATCACAAACAACAAGGTCGGCTATCCGCTGTTCAACGCTGCTTCGGAAAGCAATATCGAAGACTCGACGCCGGACTACAAGGTTGTCGCCGGCGCCCTGTTCAAGAGCGGCAAGTTCAGCCTGAATGTTCGTGAAACCTTCTATGGCAAGACCAGCATGCTGGTGCGGCCCGGCTTCACTTCCCGCGATGCAATGGGCAACATTATCATTCCCGATGGGGGCTTCCTGATTCCCGACGCTGCCGGTGGAGCCAACCAGCTCTACTTCAACGGTGTCGTCAAGGCCGCCGCGATCACTGACATGGAAGCAAGCTACGCCTTCACCGACTTCGTCAGCTTCTCGCTGGGTGCAAACAATCTGTTCGACAAGCGCCCCGAAGTGCCCAATATCCTCAAGGGGGTGACACCGGCTCCGGGCATCTCGCCATATGAGAACGGATCAGGCGCATGGAACGCCTATTATAACCACGGCCCATATGGCGTCGCCGGAGGTTATTACTACGCCCGTATCGATTTCAAATTCTGACGGGTCGCAACGGAGGGCCGGTCCGGCGACGGATCGGCCCTTTCTTTTCACATTTTGCCATCAATCGGGGAGACGCTGAAATGAAGGCGGCATTGGGATGGACTTTGGCGCTTTGGGCACTCGGCATGACGACAGCCGCGCAGGCGCAGGTCACTCGCAAACAGAGCGACGCATCGCCCATCGCCTCATCCGCCACCGTGGCGGCGGGCGCCACCCTCTATTTCCTCTCGGGCGCGACCGGCGCGCCGATCGACCCCAAGGTCACCGACACGCCCGACGCCTATGGCGATACCGAGGCGCAGACCATGTCGATCCTCACCAAAATGAAGGCGCAGTTGGCCGACCTTGGCCTTGGCATGGGCGATGTCGTGAAGATGACCGTGTTTCTGGTCGGAGATCCGAAACTGGGCGGCAAGATGGATCGCGACGGCATGATGCGCGCTTATCTCAAATTTTTCGGCACCGCTGAACAACCCAATAAGCCGACGCGCTCGGCCTTCCAGATCGCGGGCCTCGCCCGGCCGCAGCAACTGGTCGAGATCGAGGCGATCGCCGCCAAGGCCCCCTGATCGGAAAAGGACCAACCCTCCGTTCGTGTCGAGCGAAGTCGAGACCGGGCGCTGATGCTTCTCGACTTCGCTCGAAGCGAACGGATGTGAAACGTCCGGGCGCTATAACAGGGGGACGCACATGACCGAAATGACCACGCCCAGTCGCCGCCAGCTTCTGACCCTGATCGGCAGGATGGGCGGCGCGGCCGCCATGTATCAGGCGATGACCGCGTTCGGCCACGCCGCCGAAACGCAGTTTACCGGACCGCCGGTGCTGACTGGCGCGAAGCCGGGCGCTTCGGTGGTTGTGCTCGGCGCGGGTCTTGCCGGCATGGTCGCCGCCTATGAACTGACCAAGGCGGGCTATTCGGTCAAAATCCTGGAGTTTCAGGATCGCCCCGGCGGCCGCAACTATACGCTGCGCGGCGGCGACAGCTTCACCGAAAGCGACGGCACGGTGCAGAAGGTGCAGTTCGCGCCGGGCAATTACATCAATCCCGGCCCCTGGCGCATCCCGCACCATCACAGATGCCTGCTCCATTATTGCCGCCAGTTCGGCGTCGCGCTGGAGCCGTTCATCCAGCTCAACCATAATGGCTTCATCCATAGCGGCAGCGCCTTTGGCGGCAAGCCGATGCGGTACAAGGAAGTCGCCACCGATTTTCGCGGCCATACGTCCGAACTGCTGGGCAAGGCGCTGAACGCGGGCGCGCTGGACCAGAGCGTCAGCGCGGAGGACAAGGAGAAGCTGCTGGAGGCGTTGCGCCACTGGGGCCTGCTGGACAATAACATGGCCTACACGTCCAGCGTCCATGTCTCGTCGCAACGCGGTTACGATCAGCCGCCGGGCGGCGGCCGCAACGGCGCGCCGACCCCGTCGCAGATCGCTGGGCTCAGCGACGTGCTCGACCCGCAGGTGTGGACCGCCATGTCCTTCTACTTCAACTATGTGATGCAGACGACGATGTTCCAGCCGGTCGGCGGCATGGACATGATCGGCAAGGCCTTCGCCAGACAGGTCGGCAAGCTCATCACCTATAACGCCAAGGTGACGAAGGTCGCACAAGGCGGCGACGGCGTCACCGTCAGCTACAAGGACGCGCCATCGGGCAAGATGCAGAGCGTCAGCGCCGATTATTGCGTGTGCACCATCCCGCTGTCGATCATCAGCCAGGTGGAGATGCAGGTCGGGCCGAAACTAGCCGCCGCGATGAAGGCCGTGCCCTATGCCGGGCAGCTCAAGATGGGGCTGGAGTTCAAGCGTCGCTTCTGGGAAGAAGACGACAATATCTATGGCGGGCACAGCTTCACCGATCAGGCCATCGCCCAGCTCTCCTACCCCAATGACCGCATGTTTTCCAAAGGCCCCGCCGTGCTGCTGGGCGCGTTCGCCCGCGATCTGGGCGCTTTCCAGCTGACGGCGATGACGCCCGAACAACGGATCGAGGCGGCGCTGAAACAGGGTGAGGTGTTCCATCCGCAATATCGCAAGGAATATATGAACGGCGTGTCGGTGCCGTGGAGCCGCGTGCCCTGGATCCTGGGTTGCACCTCACGCTGGAGCGAGGCCAACCGCGAGAAACATTACAGGAATCTGGTCGAAATGGACGGCCGCGTCGTGCTGGCGGGGGAACATGCCAGCTATTATGGCGGCTGGATGGAAGGATCGCTGCTCTCCGGCATCGACGCGATCACCCAGATCCACGAACGGGTGACGGCGGCATGAGCGAGCGACCCGCTCTTCTGTTGCTGGCCCTCCCGCTGCTGGCGCTGCTCGCCGCGCCCGCCATGGGCGACACGCCGGGCAGCGTGCAGGCGAAGAACAATATGGCGGAAGGCAAGGCGCTGTTCGAACAGATTTGCGCCGCCTGTCACATGGCCGATGCGCGGGGCAGCGGCGATGGCGCGATTCCCTCGCTGGCGAGCGACGCCAATCTGGCCGATCCCGCCTATCCGGTCGGCGTGGTGATGAACGGCAAGGGCGCGATGCCGCCCTTTGCCGAGTTGCTGACGCCCGCGCAGGTCGGCGCGGCCATCACCTATGTCCGCACCCATTTCGGCAATGATTATCCGCAGCCCGTGACCGAAGCGGACGTCCGGAAACTGGCCCAGCCCTGAAGGAAGTTGGAATGAGCGAGATGATCGACCGCCTGTCCCGCCGCGCGCTGATCCGCGGCGCCATGGGCGCGGCGGCGCTGGCGGGCGGCGTCCCCGCCATCGCCCAGCGCGGGCGCAAGGTCGCCTTGCCCGACGACCCCAAAGGCATGGTGGCCACGCTCACCGACGGCGTGTTCATCAACAGCAACGAACATCCGCTCGGCCCCTGCCCCGCCGCGCTGGAGACGCTGTCAGGCCTGGAAAAGCTGTCGGGTCGCTATGGCATGGCCTTTGCGGGCAAACTGGAAAGCCTGTTCGCCCGGCAGAACGGCCTGACCCCTGAACAGGTTCAGGTCCACCCCGGCTCCTTCATGCCGCTGCGTTCGGTGGCGCTCGCCTATTCCAGCGCTGATCGCCCCATCGCCTATTTCGAACCGACCTTCGACAGCGGCTTCGTGGGCAAGGGCGCGAACAGCGTCACCCGCTCCGTCGCGGTGCCCCTGTCGGGCGATTATGCCGTGGATGTGAAGGCGCTTCTCGCCGCCGCCCCGGATGCGGGCGTCTATTATCTGTGCAATCCCAACAACCCGACCGGCCTCGTCACGCCGCGCGCCGACATTGAATGGCTGCTCGCCAACAAGCCCGCCCGGTCGGTGCTGCTGATCGACGAAGCCTATATCCACTTCAGCGACGCACAAAGCTGCCTCGATCTGGTGGCGAAGGGCGCCGATGTGCTGGTTGCCCGCACCTTCTCCAAGATTTACGGGCTGGCGGGGCTGCGTTGCGGCATCATCGCCGGGCGCAAGGACTTGCTCGACGGCATGGCGACCTATGGCGTCAACATCACCCCCATGCCCGCCGTGGTCGCGGCCGAGGCGAGCCTGCTCGACCCTGGACTGCTCGCGGAACGCAAGGCCTATAACAAGGCGGTGCGCGACGACCTGTTCGCCTGGGCCGACGCGCGCGGCATGCGTTACCTGCCCTCGCAGGCGAGTTTCGCCATGCTTCATGTCGGCCGCCCCGGCGCGGAGGTCACCGCCGCGCTGGCGAAGGAGAAAATCTTCATCGGCGGCCCGCGCAAGCATATGGAGGACTGGGTCCGCGTCTCCTTTGGCACGCCGGCGGAAATGCAGGCGTTCAAGGCGGCGTTCGCGCGGATCATGGCGTGAAGCTCAGCCGCCGGGAGGCTTTGGGGGCGGCGATGCGCAACCTTGCGGTGTCAAAAGAGCCGCTGGCCGCCCCGCTGGCCAGGGCGCACGTGGACCTATCATTTTCCAATGACCAGAGCGACATCGACCGACTGATCGCCGCGCTGCCGTACGTCTGACCCGCAAAGGAGCCTGTCCCCCATGAAAAGCCTGAAAATCGCCGTCGCGCTCGCCGCCTTCGCCCTGGCCACGCCCGCCCTGGCGCAGCAGGCGATGCCCGCGAAGCTGCCCTTCTCCCCGTCTGTCCGGGTCGGCGACACGCTCTATATGTCGGGCCAGATCGGCCAGGCGCCAGCCGGCATGGACCCGCACAAGGAAGGGTTCGACGCGGCGGTCAAAGGGGCGATGGATTCGATCGGCAAGATTTTGGCCGACAATGGCCTCGACTTCGGCCATGTCGTCAAATGCACGGTGATGCTGGACGATATGGCCGACTGGCCGCGCTTCAACGCCGTCTATGTCCCCTATTTTGACGGCAAGCGCCTGCCCGCGCGGTCGGCCTTTGGCGCCGATGGCCTCGCGCTGGGTGCCCCGCTGGAAGTGGAATGCATCGCCGCCTTCAAATAGGGGCGGTCATTGCATGGTCGCGCCGCCCTCCGGGTCGGCGCGACCGAAAAACTGCATCAGTTGAATCGTCCGTTCCGCCCGTTCGGACAGGCTGTCGGCCTCCAGCAATATCTGCTTGGCGGCCGGGTCGAACGGCGCGATCTGGGCAATGCCGTTGACCAGCGAGGCATCGTCCAGCCGCGAAACCGCATTCCAGTCGACAACATAGCCCAGCGCCTGCGCGAAACGTCGCGCCTCCATTTCCAGCGCCGCCCGCTCGGCCATGGCCAGCGCATCGTCGTCGCCCTCGCCCGGCTGCTCAATGTCGGCTTCGACCTGACGAAAGGGGGTCGTTACATCCAGTTCGCGCAACACGCGAAAACGGGCGATGCCGGTCAGGATGATGTTGAACCGCCCGTCCTCCAGCGCCTCGAACTCGCCGATATGGCCGACGCAGCCCATGTCATAAAGCGGCGGTGCGGCCCCGTCGCCGCGCGGTTGGATCATCCCGATCCGCCGGTCGCGCGCCATCGCGTCGTGCATCAGCGCCCGGTAACGCGGCTCGAAGATGTGCAACGGCAACATCATGCCGGGCAACAGCAGCGCGCCCGACAGGGGAAAGATGGACAGGCGCGCCACCTCCGCCGCCCGTCAGGCGAACAATATCTGCGACAACCGGCGCCGGGTCGCCGACACCCACGGGTCTTCCAGCCCGACCGCCTCGAACAAGGTCAGCAGTTCCGCGCGCGCCGCGCCATCGTTCCAGCCGCGATCACGCCGCACGATTTCCAGCAGCGCGTCGGCCGCCCCGTCGCGGTCGCCATTGGCCATCAGGCCTCCGGCCAGATCAAACCGCGCCTGATGATCGTCGGCATCCGCCTCCAGCCGCGCCAGCAGGGGCGACAGGTCGGCAACGGGGCGGGCATTGCGCGCCAGCGTCAACGCCGCGCGGGCGCGCTCGACCGCCTGATCCTTTGCCGCTTCGGGCGGCAGCGCGGCGATCAGCGTATCGGCCTCGTCCAGTTGGCCCAGCGCGACAAGGGCGCGAACCATGCCCGATGCGACATCCGCATTGCCCGGCGCCATCGCCTCGATCTGCTGAAAAACCGACAGCGCGCGATCCGCCTCGCCGCCGTCCAGCAATTCCTCGCCCATGGCAATCAGCGGCGCGATTTCCTGCGCCTGCGCCTTTTCATCCGATTCAATCGGCAATTGCGCCAATATCTGGTCCAGATATTGTTTCAGCTGCCCTTCGGTGCGCGCCTGGCTCAGGTCCGCAACCGGCTGCCCCTGAAACACGGCATAGACGGTGGGGATGGACTGGACCTGGAACTGGCTGGCGATGAAGGGATTTTCGTCAACATTGATCTTCACCAGCTTGACGCCCTTGGGCGCATATTCGGCGCAGACCTTCTCGATCACCGGGGCCAGTTGCTTGCACGGCCCGCACCATTCGGCCCAGAAATCGACGACGACGAGCGCGGTCCGCGAAGGATCGACCACGTCGCGGCGAAACGCCTCAATCGCCGCCCTGTCCTTCTCGCTCAATCCCAACGTCGCCAATGCCTGTCTCCCGTTTGTGTCCGGCCATCGCCCGGCCCCCTTCATAGCCCGCTATATGGGTGGCGTCACCCTCGCGCGGCAAGGGGCGGGCTTTGCATATGGCTGAATGGAGGGCCGGAATGCAAAAGCGGCCTCACTCAGTCGCGCGCCCCTGCTTCAGCCAGCGGCCGCCATGCGACAAAATCCGCTCGCTCCGCCCTCGACGCAAAAAGAATGGGGAAATGACATTTCCTGCAAATCCCCTCTTGCCGACCGCAAAAACCGCTGCTAGTTGCCCCCCTCACCCGCCGAGAGGAACGTCCTCCGGCCGCCAGAGCGGGCGTAGCTCAGGGGTAGAGCACAACCTTGCCAAGGTTGGGGTCGAGGGTTCGAATCCCTTCGCCCGCTCCAGTTTTTCCGATTGAAATCATTTACATAACTTCTGTGCGTGGGATGGTGAATGGCTTCGGCTGGCACGCAACTGGCACGCAGTTTGCGGAGACACGGGGCAGCTCCATCCCCAGGTCCGCGAAATACCCGTCGATAGCCGCCCGCCCCGCGCTCAGATAATCAGGAGAGAAGACAGCATAGCTTTCCGTGACGCCGGGCCTGCGATGTCCCAACAGGCCTTCAACTTCCCATGCAGGAACACCCCTTCCCCGTAGTTCGGCGGCCATGGTGTGGCGAAGGCTGTAGGGAGTTATGTCGGCAGAGAGGCCTGCATTCTTGACCGCCCTCGCAAACGTCTTCTTGACGCTTCTGATCGGTTTGTCGCGCCAGGTCACGAAGCGGACGACTTTGCGATCAAAGACGAACGGCATTAGCGTATCCGTGATCGGCACAGTGGGCCGATACTTTTTGGTCTGCTTGCGCCCCTTTGGATTGAGGTTGATTGAGCGATATTCCAGATCGACCTGGGCAGGTGCGAGGTCCAGAACTGCTTCCGGTCGTCCAAGCGTGTTCAGCATCAGCATGGAAAATGTATAGAGGTGCGGCCATTCCTGAACGGCTGAGAGGAAGCGCCGCATTTCGGATTTCTTCAGCCGGTATGCCTCCTTGGCATCGCTCCGGTCGGACACATGCTCGATGAACGGTGGTGAGGTAATCTCTCCCCACTTCCACGCGAGATTTAGTGCAGCCCGACCCACAGAGAGGATTCTGTCGACATACGAGTTTTTGTAATCGCGCGCTTTTAACCAGGTCCTAAACTCGCGCTGCCGAGGAATAGATAGGTCGGCAACTGTTGCCTCACCCCAAAACTCGTTCCACAGCTTCAAGGCGAAGCGTTGGGTGTCGTGGGAAGCGACATTCGCACCGTGCCGGTCCCAATATCGGATCAAAACGGTCGCCAGCGGCATTTCGACCGGCGGAACGTTCTTCAGTTCCGCCTTCTTTGTGACCAGTTCGGCCAGCTTCAGCTGGGCTTGCTGAAAATCGCTTGTGCCAAGTGACCTGCCCCCCGCTGGTCCCGCGGTTATAACGAGAGTCCGCCGGTTTGTGCACTGCTACCCAACCTTGGACCGCTCGGGTCTAGAGATTTCCGCCTGGTCCGGGTCCGGAGGGCTGGTGGCTCCGGTCGGGTTTGCCAACATG
>NZ_JACIEB010000007.1 GCF_014196635.1 Sphingobium fontiphilum
CAGGGACAAAGCCGCATGCCGAGACGCCATATCCTGAGCGCCCGGCAGCGGTCGTCGCTGCTCGACCTGCCGACCGACGAAGCGTCGCTGCTACGGCATTATATCCTGGCGGACGACGACCTGATCCACATCGACCGGCGACGCCGACCGGAAAACCGGATCGGCTTCGCGCTGCAACTGTGCGCGCTGCGCTATCCGGGACGAATGCTGGTGCCGGGCGAGGTGATCCCGCTCGCGGTATCCGCTTTCCTCGGCGCCCAGCTCGGCATCGCCGGTGACGTGCTCGTCCACTACGCCGTCCGGCGCCAGACCCGCCAGCAACATATGGAGGTGCTGCGCTCCATCTACGGATACAGGACGTTTCCTGGTCAGGGCGCGCCGGCACGGACGTTCCGTGACTGGCTGTTCGCCGAAGCCGAGCAGGCACACTCGAACGACGATCTCGCCCGGCGCTTCATCTCCCGCTGCCGCGATACCATGACCATCCTGCCGGCGATCACGACGATCGAGCGCCTGTGCGCGGATGCGCTCGTCGCGGCCGAACGCAGCATCGAGAAGCGCATCGCATCTCGCCTTGATCTTGTCGCCTGCACCCGTCTCGACCGGCTGACGACCGAGATGCTGCCGGGGGCAATCAGTCGCTTCATCTGGCTGCGCCGGATCGAGCCGGGCAACAATTCCGCCGCGGCAAATCGACTGCTCGACCGGCTTGAGTTCCTGCGTGCGATGAACCTCGATGCCCGCCTGCTCGGCGACGTCCCGCCGCATCGCGTCGCCCGGCTGCGCCGACAGGGCGAACGTTACTTCGCCGATGGCCTGCGCGATCTCGGTGCCGACCGGCGTCGCGCCATCCTCGCGGTCTGCATCATCGAGTGGGCTACCGCGACCGCGGATGCGGTGATCGAGACGCATGACCGGATCGTCGGGCGCACCTGGCGCGAGGCGAAGCAGCTACATGACGTACGCGCCGCGGAAACCAGAGGTGGGGTCACTGCGACGCTGAGCGGCTTCACTGCGCTTGGCCAGTCGCTGCTCGAAGCGCATGGCGACGGCGCGTCGCTGGAGGATGCGGTCGCGCGTGCGGCGGGATGGGACCATCTCTCCCGCCTCGTCGCGACGGCCAGGATTCTGACGGACACGCTTGGCGATGATCCGCTGGCGCATGTCGATCAGGGGTATCACCGCTTCCGTCGCTATGCCCCGCGTATGCTGCGCTGCCTCCATCTCCAAGCCGCGTCGGCTGCGCGCCCCTTGCTGGACGCGGTGATCGCCATCGCCACCAAAGACGCGCTCCCGGCGACCGACGATTTCCTGCGCCCACATTCCAAATGGCGGCGTCAATTGCGGGCGAAGGGCGACGATGATGCGCGCCTCCGGGAAGTCGCGGTCATGTTCCATCTGCGCGACGCGCTGCGCTCGGGTGACATCTGGCTCGACCGCTCGCACCGGTACGGTGACCTTCGCAACGTCCTCGTATCGATGGAAGTCGCGCATGCTGCGAAGCTGGCCGTACCGTCCGATCCGCATGTCTGGCTCGCGGACCGCAAGGCCCGTCTCGCCGATGGCCTCGCCCGGCTCGGTCGCGCCGCGCGCAACGGTACGATCCCGAAAGGCAGCATCGAGGACGGGACGCTGCGCATCGATCGCCTGGCCGCCGATGCGCCGGACGGGATCGATGACCTGGTGCTGGACCTTTACCGTCGCCTGCCGCCCATCCGCATTACCGACCTGCTGCTCGAAGTGGACGCTGCGCTGGAGTTCACCGACGCCTTCACCCATCTGCGCACCGGTGTTCCGTGTGGCGACCGGATCGGCCTGCTCAACGTCCTGCTCGCCGAAGGCCCGGCTGTGGCTGAGCTTGAAGTGCGCCACCTGCAGCTTGGTGCGCACGCCGGCGATGATCGCCCAGTCCTCGCTCCAGTCGAACTGGAACGCCTCCCCCGGTGCGAACAATAACGGCACGAACGTCCCGCGGCCGCTCATCTGCTGCTGACGGCGATACTCATCGCGCCATGCCCGCGCGAAGGCGGCAACACGGCCATAGGAACCGTCATAGCCCAGGCTCACCAGATCGGCGTGCAACTGCTTGACCGTGCGCTTCTGCTTGCGCGAGCGAACCATCTCCCGTTGCAGCCAGGCCGACAGCCGTTCCGCGAACGGATCCAGCTTGCTTGGCCGCTCGGGCACCTTGAACTGCGGCTCAATCGTCTCTGACCGCAAATATTTACGGATCGTATTACGGGACAATCCCGTGCGCCGCACAATCTCGCGGATCGATAGATGGTCGCGGTAATGCCAGCGACGGATTACGCTCAACAACGCCATGTCCAACACTCCTTGATCCCCCGCTCGCCAAAGCCAGGGGTGAGTTCAACATGGGTCACTTCTCAGTGGAAATTTATGCCCTTCCCGGGTCACTTCTCAGCGGCAATCAACAGCGATGACGGCCTTCTCGATCTCGCCTTGGCTCTGCCCAAGCAGTTGGGCGGTAAGGGCGGCGCGACCAATCCTGAGCAGCTTTTTGCTGCCGGCTATGCCGCCTGCTTCGGGAACGCCGTAATCCACGTAACGCGAGCGGCTTCGGAAAAAGTGAAGGATGACGATATCGTCGTGGTGGCCGACGTTGGGATGGAGTCAAACGGATCGGGTGGATTCGCCCTGACGGTAGCATTGGGCGTCACGATCACCGGAATCGATCAGGCGGCAGCGGAAGAAGTCGTTGCCAAAGCCCATTCGGTTTGCCCCTATTCCAATGCGGTGAAAGGTAATATCGACGTGGCGATTGTTGTATCAGTGAACTAGGATTGAGGAAAATGAGCCTGCCGATCGACAACGACCCGCTCGATCTTGATCGGCAGGTTTGTTTTCCACTTTACGCTGCGTCCAATCTCCTGAACCGGCTTTATCGACCGATCCTCGCGGAACTCGGCCTGACCTATCCGCAATATCTGGTCATGCTGGTGCTTTGGAAAGAAGCATCTCAGACGGTCGGCTCACTCGGTGACAGCCTCTATCTCGATAGCGGCACGTTAACGCCGCTGCTCAAGCGTATGGAACGGGCGGGGCTAATAAGTCGCACACGCGATGCAAAGGATGAACGGCGCGTGCTGATCGAGTTGACGGCCAAGGGCAGAAATCTGCGCGCCGACGCCGGGAAAGTTCCTGCAACATTGTCAGCCAACCTTGCGATCGACGAGGAAAGTATCGTCAACCTGCGCGAACAGGTGCGGGCGTTAATCGCCGTGTTGCAACGCAAAGGCAGCCAGGACAGGTCCGAAGGCTAAATGCCTGTCTTGGTGTTGATCATACAGCCCAGCGCGGTCACTCGCCGTTGCTGGCCTGCCCTGCGAGGGGAGCGATGGTGGCAGGCTGCCTAGAGCCACGAAGCGCGGCGGCACCGGTATGATCCCGACCAAGCGGAACCACCTGATCCAGCTAGTTCCCCGCAGATGCCGCGATCTACGCCCTGCGCGACATGGTCGAACGCTGCTCCAACAAACTCAAAATGCCCGAAGGCTCGCTACCAGATACGACAAAACCGCCGGCAGCTATCGGCTTCATCCAAATCGTCTCAACTCGCTTGTGGATGTGTCAATTTGTCAACGCCTCTAGTTTGGACCATCTTCTCGATGGTCAAGCCATATCAGCCCATGGCCTTACCGTACGCCACCTCGACAGCGCCTGCCGTGAAGGTGATCGCACCAGTTTTTGCGCCGAATTTCTCGATGTCGGTCATCATGACGGCGGCATGTTTGGGCTCGCGATACGCGTCTGACAGATGCTGGAGCGACGCGAAGCCGACATCCGCGCACATCCCCATGAACCGGTGGCTGGTGATCTGCAGGCCCGGTGTCTGGATGCCATAAACGGCGCGGTAGCGCAGCATGTACGCCATGAAATCCTCAAAGCGCGAAAAAAAGTCGTAATGATCGTGCACCCAGTAATCCTGAGCGGTTTCGAGCGGGATATCTGCGCGCGGCTGCCCGGCGACGATGCGCTTGACGGCGATGCCGGGCTTGTCGAACCCGTCGACGACATGGCCGATCCACGTCACGCTGCCCACGGTATCGATCAGGCCCTGCATTGCGGACTGGACCGCGCTGTCGGCGGCCAGCGCGTTGGCGGTGGCCACCGCAGCGGGCAGCGTATCGAACCAAAGCTCGATCACGCCGTCATAATCATCGCAGGCGATCCACAGAAATTCTTCGGGAACTGTCTCGAAAGGCTTGTTCAGCACATAGGACCGGACCGAGCGGACGAATTGCGGATTGGCCATCATCGCCGCGCTGAGATCATTCCGCCAGCGCTCGACAAACTCGCTGCGAGACAGGCTGACATCGCGGCGAAGGAAGCTGGTTATCCGGAACATCTTTGTCTCCAACAGAATAGTGGAAATTTCAGCCCCATCGATCCCATCCGGGGCTGTCTTTCATGCAGGCTATGCGAGTGGCAAGCTATGAAGCTGATCGATCGCAGTCTTGACGACGGCCGCGCTGTGACGACATGCCATTTCCTGCATTCCAAACTGGATGTGGTCGATGGCTCCCGATTTCATCGAATTTTGCTGGCGGGTGCAGGCATTATTATCTTCGACAAGCGTATCGCGGTTGAATGCCGTCGCATAATGCTGCGCGAACTCCTGCCGTAAGCTCACAGGTTCATAATAGTAATAACGCGCCTGCCAGTCCGTCTCATTCTCCGATATTGGCCAGAAGCGATGCATCCAGCAGCCGTTTGCGCCCGCGTTGATCTGCACATGCGGGAAAACGATCATATTGTCCGCGGCCCATAGCGCCGGATCCCCTCGATCAATCGGCTCGGAACCTCGAAAGCCGTTTACCGCGCTATCGGTGTCTTCGAGCGGGTTGGCGGTGGTGATGATCTGGGCCGACGCCGTGAACGCGAACTGCTGCACCGGGCGCGCATCCGACAGTTCGAACTGCGGATTGATGCTGGTCGACCAGCTGCGATGCGGCCCCAGGGCTTCCCAATAGAGCGGATGGCAGAAAGGGTTACCGCTGTACGACATCATGCTGCTGACGGTGCGAGCGTGAAGCGCCCGGATATGGTAACTCTCGCTCTGTGCCTCCAGCAGCAGTTTCCAGTTGCATTTTATCCGCGCGCCCATCGTCGCCTGACGGCTGAAATGCTTGATCGGCAGGTCCTGAAACCGACCCGCCAAGGGGGCGACGAACGCCTCCAGCGTCTGGGCTGGCTGGGGAGCGAGATTGATGTAGATGAAGCCTTCCCATATGCCGAGATGGATTGGGCGCAGCGCTGAGGCGTCCTTGTCGAGACCGGGAAAACAGTCCTGATCGGGCACGCTGCGCAGGGCCCCGTCGGAGCCGAAGGTCCAGGCGTGATAAGGACAGGTAAAGCGACTGCCATTGCCGCTTTCTTCCCACAGGAGCTGCATGCCGCGATGGGTGCATATATTGTGAAACGCGCGCACAACGCCGTCGGCACCTCGCGTGATGAGAACCGAGACGTTGCGGCAGGCAACCGGGCGAACGATCCAGTCCCCCGGCTTTGCAACGTCGCTTTCATCGGCAATGTTGAGCCAGACGGTTCCGAACAGCGCGGCTTCCTTCTCGAAGCGCTCATGATCGACATAGCTGGCGACCGATACATGACCGCTCTGCATCACCGCCGGATCCGGCTCGACCGGGCCGTGGCCAAGATCGAAGCTGGTGACATGAAAATGCGGAACAGGCGCCGCCCTGGCGGTCTCCGTTCCTGCTTTCCCGTCAGCCATGACGCTCCTCCATATCATTCCAGAACTCATCGGCCACATCCGCGACATGGGCGAAGTGCGCACGGATGCCGCCGTCCACGGAGATGATCTGGCCGTTGACGTAGCGGCCGTCGTCGGATGCCAGCATCGCGACCACGCCTGCCAGATCGTCCGGCCGGCCGATGCGAGGGCTGAGCACATGCCGCATCAGTGCCGCATAGCGCTCCTCGCCGTTCGCAGCGGAGGCGGCCGCAGTGATGACGATGCCCGGTGAGATGGCGTTCGAACGAACGCCTCGCTTGCCATATTGGGTGGCGACATACATGGTGAAGTTGTTGATCGCGGCCTTTGAGGCGCCGTAAGCGGGACGGTAGAGATCGCCCGTCAGCGAGGCACCCGAACTCGTGTTGATGATGGCCGCATCTTCCGACGCCAGTAAGGCGGGGAGCGCATATTTGGTGGCCAGCATCGTTCCCCGGATGTTGGCGTGGAAGATGCTGTCCCACACGGCCACATCCATATGCTCGACCGCCATATCCTCGTCGAGATGCCACTGGCGCATGTCCGCTGCATTGTTGTGCAGGATGCGCAGGCCGCCGAAATGATCCACGGTTGCGGCGATCATCGCGCGGATGCTCTCCTCGTCGTTCAGGTCCATGAAGAGGGAAATCGCACGCCCACCGGCCTGCTCGATCGCGTGAGCAACCGTCTCTGCGCCCGGCCTGTTGATGTCCGCCACCGCGACCAGCGCACCCTCGCCCGCCAGGCGCTTCGCAGTGGCCTCGCCGATGCCCGAAGCGGCGCCAGTGATGATCGCCGGGCGACCTTCCAGTCTCTGCAAATTCTCTCTCCTTTGTCATCGCCCGCGCGGCGTTATTGAGCGTCGAGAGTATCGCGGACGCGACGCTCCAACGAGCCCTTTTCGTTGGGAACCGATAGCAATGACGGCCGGACGCGGCGGTGCTTTCCTCAATGCAGTGAGGGGCTCTCGCCGCCATTGACGCGGATATGCGCGCCGGTCATGTACGCGGCCTCCTCGCTCGCCACGAACGCGACCGTCGCGGCGATTTCCTCGGGCCGGCCCATGCGCCCTGCGGCGTTGGGCCATTTTTCAGCGATCAGCCGGCGCTCGATCGCGAGGGGGTCGATGTCGCTCCAGCCCTCTGCCTGCGCCATCGGCAGCAGGTTGGCTTGCATCGTCTCGGTCAGCACCGATCCGGGGCTGATCATGTTCACCGTCACACCGGTGCCACCCAGAATCTTCGTCATGTTGACCATGACGTTCGCCAGCGCGGCCTTGGCGGGGCCATAGGTGGGGAAATCGGGAATGGGCAGATAATAGGCAGAGCTGCCGATCAGGATGACGCGTCCCCAGCGCTGGCGGCGCATGGCGGGCACAAAGGCCTTGGCCAGCCGCACCGCCCCGCCGACATTGCTGTTGTAGCTGCTCAGCCAGTCCTCAGTCGGGACAGCGAACCAGTCGGCTGCATAGGGCTGACTATCCCCGGCGTTGCTGACGAGGATGTCGATCCCGCCAAATTCCGCCTCCACCTGCTGCACGATGCTGGCAGCCCCCGCATCGCTGTCGAGCGAACCAAGCGCCACGATGGCGGTGCCGCCTGCCGCGCGAATCTCGTCCTGCAGGGCCGCGGCGCGATCGGCGTTGCGGCCGTGGATGACCACGCGGGCGCCGCTCTCGGCAAATAGTCTGGCGGTCGCGGCGCCGATGCCGCTCGTGCTGCCGCTGACGAGCACGCGCTTGCCGGAGAAATCAAATCGCGTTTTGCCCATAATATCCTCTGCGTCAGGCCTTCAGTTCGGCCGCAAGCGGCGCGTCATCGTGGAGATAGTGATCGACCGCCTTCGCCAGATAGCGGAGCAGCAACTCATTCTCGCCGAAATTCTGGTGGCGGTGCGCGCCCATGGTGAAGCCGCGTTGCTGCTGCTCGGTCAGCGCGAAATCTTCCGACAGGACATCGCGATTAACCGCTGACGCATAGGCCGTTGCGAATTCCTGACGCAGGGTCTTCGGCGCGACCACGGCATGACTGCGCACTTCCACCAGCGTGCGATCCGGCGCGATGGGCCAGAACGTCATCCACAAATAGCCACCGCCCAGCGGTTGCAGGCAGATGTTCGGGAAGATCGTGATGGTTTCCACGCCGAAATTTGGCAGGCCGATCCGGTTGATCGACGGGTGGGAAACGAAATCGCGCTCCTCGCTGCCGTCCACGCGCGGCAACGTGGAGGGCGGCAACTGGCTGACGGCGAATGTCACGACCGGCGTTTTCGGTCGCCAGTCATAGTTGCGCTCGCTGGTGAGCGTGCTGTGCGGCCCGAATATCCGCACATCGTAGAAATTGAACGTCGGATTGCTGCTATTGATGATCTGCGGCGTAAGGGTGCGGGCATGGGCAGTGGTGATGTGATAGCCCTCGGAGAAGGTATGCATGCACCCCTTCCAGTTGCCCGCGACATCATAATCGGTGCGTATGTGGAACGGATAGCGATCGAAAGGCAGGGTCGCGTGCAGTTCGCCAAGGCCGCCCAGATAGTCCGCGAGGCTCTGCGCCGGCTGCGGATCGAAGTTGACGAAGAGGAAGCCGTTCCAGATCTCCAGCTGCACGGGCGCCAGGCCGCTCTTCGCCTTGTCGACGCAGGGGAATTCCTGCTCCGAGGGGATCGCGCGGAGCGCTCCGTCCGCGCCGTAGAGCCAGCTGTGATAGGGGCATCGAAAGGTGAGCGCCGATCCGCGCGCCTGCTGCACGACCCGCACGCCGCGATGCGCGCAGCTATTGTAGAAGGCGCGCACGATCCCGTCCTTGCCGCGCACGATGATCAGCTCGGCCTTCAGCGTCGGCACCGCGCGCAGGAAGAAATCGCCCGCATTGGGGATTTCCTCCTCCCGGCCGATCATCAGCCACAACCGGCGGTAGATACGGTCGACCTCGGCCGCGTAAATCTCCGGCGAGATATGACTCTCGACCGTCGCCGTCGCGGCATCCAGCCCGAGCTGGCTGGCCGTGGTCCAATGGCGCGCATATTCGTTCATGGCTTATATCGTCCGGTTGCCTGCGGGCTCAGCACAGCATCGCGCCATCGACCATGATCTCGGCGCCCGAGACGTAGCTCGCTTCATCGGAGGCCAGAAAGGTCACCACCCGCGCGCATTCGTCGGAGCCGCCCGCGCGACCCAGCGGGATCAGGTCTTTCGCATTATCCCGGACCGATTGCACCAGACTGGGCGTGTCGATCGCGCCGGGGAAGACGGTGTTCACACGCACATTGAACGGCGCCAGATCCTTGGCCGCCAGCCGGGTCATGCCGCGCACGGCCCATTTGGAAGTGCCCACGGGGAAGTAGCCGGCAAGGCTGGTGGTGGCGAGCCCGGAGGAGATGTTGACGATGGCGCCGCCGCCGAGCTCCCGCATCGAGGGCAGCACGGCGCGGATGCCGAAGAAGCCGCCCATGAAATTAATCTCCATGATCCGCCGCATATAATCGGTCTCAATCTCATGGATGCCGCCATAGGCGCCCACGCCGCCATTGTTGATGAGCACACTCGGCGGGCCGAAGCGGTCGCGCGCCAGCTTCACGACGTCCGCCCAGCGCGCTTCGTCGGACACGTCATGGTGCATGAAAAGCGCCGCGTCGCCAATGTCTGCCGCCACCTGTTCGCCAAGGTCCGCCGCGATGTCGGTGAGGACCACCCGGCCGCCCTCGCTGGCGATGATGCGCGCTTCCATTTCGCCCATACCGCTCGCCGCCCCCGTGACGATCGCCACCTTGCCATCAAAACGCCCCATCAGGTTTCTCCTGGTTAGGTTTCTGGCCGAAAAGGGCGAAACCTTTCATTGCCACGAGCTTCCGCCCATTGCTTCAGGCGGTCAATGGTCACCAAGGCGCCATCGTTGGAACCCGCTTGCAACGCTGGGGGTGTCCCTCTCCCGCGATGTGAACTTGCCCCTCCAATCGAACAGGTTCAGATGATGGGCATGAACGGAGGAAAAGCAGACAAGTCGGCAACGATCGACAGGATCCTGGAGGCTGCACAAAAGGAGTTTGCCCGCAGCGGCTTTGCCACCGTGCACGTCAACCAGATCGCAAGATCGGCGGGGGTCAGTGCCAAGCTGATCTACCATTATTTCGGCAAGAAGGAGAATCTGTACCTCGAAGCGCTCACACAGATGGCGATCGATTTTTTCGCTGCCTTCCAGCTCGAAGCGCCGTCTGTTGATGATCCCCTGCTGACCATCAGGCAGTTCGCCCTGCGCTATGCCGATTTCTATATACTGAACCCGCATGTCGGCCGGCTGCTGATCGATCAGGTCATTCACGATGGCGAGCAGATCAAACGGAGCCATTTCCTCGAACGACGCCGCGACGAGATGCTGGAGCCGCTCAAGCAAGCCATGGCGCAGGGGTGCCGACAGGGCATCATCCGGCCGGATATTTCAGCGGAAGGTCTGTTCTTCCACGCGCTGATCGTGACGCTGGGCTATGTGTCGATTTCCGGCCTGCTCGGACAGCTCCACCTGGACGTTCCGGAGCTCAGAACCGAACAAAATGTCCGCGAGGCGATTTCCGAGGCGATCGTCTCCTTCGCTCTTGCGCGCTGACGGCGCGCTCCGCCCATGAGTGGACCAAAAGGCAGTCCGGCTCTCCAGACCTCCATCATGCGCCAGCCCGGCACTGGCCGCGGAAAGAAGCGAGTGATCCGGGGGCGGTCACGACCATGAGGCAACAGGTGACCCGAGAAAGCCCAATGAGGACTCTCAATCCCAACAGACGTTGAGGTCGTCCGGTCCGCGAAGATTGAGGCCACGGATCTCGGAATGCGGGGCATCGGGATCGCGCCGGATCGTCGGCAGAATATCGAGGACGGCATTCATGGCCACGTCGATTTCGAGCCGCGCGAGCTGCATTCCCAGACAGATATGCGCGCCCGATCCGAAGCCCAGCATCGGGCGTAACATCTTACGATCGAAATCGAGCGTGTCGGGATTTTCGAAGAAGCGTTCGTCGCGATTTGCCGATCCCACGCATAATGAGAGCGCGGTTCCCGCCGGCACCTTCACCCCGTGGAACTCCGTGTCGACGCGCGTCTCGCGGGCGACATAGGAGGCCGTTGGCTCAAAACGCATCGTTTCGTTGATCGCCCTGGCCATCAGGCTGCGGTCGGCGCGCAGGCGTTCGAACATCTCGGGCCGATCCAGGAGCAGGACCAGCATGTTGCCGAAGGTGCGGGTGGTCGTCTCCGCCGCGGCCGGCAGCAATCCGCGGATCAGACTTGTGATGATATGGTCGTCGAGCGTCTCGCCTTCATGTTCGGCACGGATCATCCGCGACATCATATCCTCGCCCTCGGCACCTGCCGCACGACGCGCCTTCACGATGTCGAGTGTCGCATCGTAAATGTTGCGCGAGGCCTCAAGCGCAGCGGCATGGGCCTGCGCGACCGCCGCCGGATCGGTTGGGGTGCCGGACAGGATACGCAGCGCCCAACCCGCAAAGCGCGCGGCGAATTCGCTGTCGTCGGGATACCCCAGCACGCGATAGACCACATCGATGGGGAAGCGCAGCGAGAAGGCTGAGACGAGGTCGCATTTGCCAAGCGGCTTCAACGCCTCCAGATGTTCGCGCATTTGGGGCTCGATCAATATGCTCCGCCAATCGCGCAGCGCTGCCGGCGTGAGCGCCTTGAGCATGGCGCCGCGCAACTTGCGATGCTCGAAGCCGGAATAAGCGGTCAGAATGCCATCGCCCAGGAAATCGCCGAGGCCGATGGCCTGGAGGCCGGCTGAGAACGTATCGTCATCCTGCAATGCCCGCGCGACGTCCTCATAGCGGAAAAGGCTAAAGATTTTGCGGCCACTGAGGATGAAGTCCGCCTGGGATGGGACCCCGTAGCGAGCCAGAATATCGCCATCCATGATCGGCTGCTTATCCCTCAACTCCCGGTACATGGGATAGGGGTCGACTTCGATCGGGTCACCTGAACTGTAGAGCTTGTTGAGGGCCGCAAATTCGCTCGCTACGTCCGTGGGCGTCGCCATGTTTCGATCTCCTGATCACAGCCATTGTCGGGAGCCTTCCGGCAGGCCAGGCTCGGCAGATGTGCTTTACGCTGCGGAAAGCTTCTTACCGAAGCATTGGGTCTCGATCATCACAGTGTCGACCATCTCAAGGAGGTCGACGATCTTTTCGCCTTCCACTGTTATCACGAATATCGCCGGATCTTGCGTGTAGGGACCGTGCGCGGCGTGCGCCGTCGCGCGCATCAGCGCCACAGCGCGCTTGCCGTCGACGATGAGTTCCGTGAACGTGGATTTGAGATCCTTGAGATCGGAGAGGCTTGGGCCCAGCTTCTCAAACAGCTCCTGTGGCCCATGATACCGGCCGGACAGCGGCGTGTGGCCAACAAAACAATATGATATGGCGCATCATCGGCCAGCATCCCGAATGCCTCGGGGAAGTGGCCGCTCGCCATCAGGGTGAAGAACTTCGTCGCAACGTCCCTTGTTGTCATCATGTCACTCACTCCAATCTTCGCAAGAAGCCAAAGGGCCGACCTATGCCGGCAACGGCGCGGCGCGCGACCAATGTGCAATCCAAGGTCCGCTCACGGGTCGAGCATCTCTTCGCCGAACAGGAATATCCTAAGGTCCCGTCCCCATCCCACCCTCATTGGGATGCCGGCCCATCGCGGCATCCAGGCAAGCGGATCGAAGCCATTCATATCAGAAGTTGAACCGCACCGAGCCGCCAAATGTTCGCGGTGCCGCCATGACATATGATATTGCTCCGGTGCCAGCCGACGATGAACTCGGGCCCACCGCATAAAGTTCGTTGAACAGGTTGCGCGCGAAGACGCTCACCGTCACCCGATCATCGTACAGCTTCGAAAGCGAGATCCGGGCATCCACTGTCTCATAGGGATCGATGAAAATCTCTCCGCCCAGATATTTTGACTGATAGTGATAATCAACGTTGAAGCCAAGCTGACCACCCAGAATCCTCTCCGGATAATCATAACTCAGATTAACGTTAACCTGCCACTTTGGCTGGAAGAAAACAGATGTGATCTCAACCTGATCTCCCGCTCCTGCTGCTTCATACGCGGCGAGCACAGCTGGCGGGATGGTCAATTTGTCGACGCTGACCTTAGTATAGGAAAAATTTGTTCCCAGCGTCAGTCCTCTGAATGGCCGGATACTGAAGTCACCCTCGAAACCTTTGATGATCAGATCGGCCTTATTGAGGATCAGGCCGCCCGAAACCAGGCCTGGGATGCCGGTCGTGGTCTGATAATATTGATAGTCCTTATCCTTGCCGCGGAACAAGGCCACGCTAAAATTCCCGCCAATACCGCCGAACGAATAGCGGCCCTTCGTACCAATTTCGACGTCCGTTAAGGTCTCCGCTTCAAACGTCTGTACGGATGCTATGGGGGCAGGCAGGGTTGGCGAGTTGTAGCCGCCCGGCCGATATCCCCGTCGGGTGGTGGCATAGAGCAACAGATCAGGCGTCGCCTGCCAGTTCAAAGCGAGCGTGTAAGTGCCTTTGCGGGATTTTTGGGAGAAGTTTTCGGCAATGGTGGTTCCTGGCGCGGCGTTCGGATCGGGTGTGAAATCACCTGTTTTGCACTGCTCTTCCGTCGGCAGAAAGCCATACTCACCGATCCTTGGCGGTGTACCGCCGAGCGCCAGGCTGTAATCGGCAACATAGACGCAACCATAGGTCTTGTCCCACGAGTATCGATATCCGGCGGTGACACCTAACCCTTTGACTATGTTTGATAGGTCATAGTCGATCTGGCCATAGAGAGCCTTGGTCGTCTCATGCTGATAATTGATATTTGTCGTGACGTTCAGTCCGTTGAACACGGAGATGCCATCAGCCTCGCGCCCGCCAATGCCATTGGGCTTTTCTTCATAGTAGAAGCCACCAAACACATATTTCAGCTTTTGGTTGAATGCTTCACCGGAAAGCTGAAGCTCTTCCGTGATCTGCTGCAACCGGACACGATCGACCACATCCACAATCGCCATCGCGGTTCCGTCGATATCGGTATTGTGATCGTCCTTCGCCGTCCGATAGGCGAAGATGTTTTTCAACCGGATTTGATCAGAGAAATCGATCGTCGTCGTATTGGAGATGCCAAAGATCGACGTCTTACCGTCGGGAAGCATGTTGGTATATGCTGATCGACGCGGATTATCTTTAGCATAGAGGTTCGCCAGATCGATATCGCAGCTTGGCGAAGTGCCGCAAAGGAACGTCGGAATCAGGAGGCCGCCCAGACCAAGGGTGTTTAATTCTGCCGGTGACGAGGCATATATTGCGGGCTCTCCGCCGGGAAAAGGCCCTTGATAGACGATGGGGGCATTCCCGCGTGAGCGGAAATAATCCAGCACCGTCACGCTGGAGACACCTTCGACCGGCTCCGCGAGGACGGAGACGCGTAATCCCTTATTGTCCAGCTCGCCGTAATTCCGTGCATCGCCGATCAAACTGCCGGGCGCGGCGTTGAACGGACCGGTTAGGATATAAGGGCTGTAAACAAAGGTTTTCGTAAAGCCATCGGTGCTCGACGACTGCCCTGCGATACGCACGGCGAGTTTGTCCGCGATGATGGGAAGATTGATTGCACCTTCGAGACGAAGCGAATTGAAGCTGGCATATTCAGCTTCGACATAGCCCCCGAGCTCATAGGTCGGCTTGCGCGAATAGGTGAGGACCGCACCGCCGATTGCGTTGCGTCCAAACAGGGTCCCCTGCGGGCCTTTCAGGACCTGGATGTTGTCCATGTCATAGGTGGAGATGAGGCTGCCATAGCTGGGCAGCGGGACTTCATTGAAATAGGTCAGAACGCCCGGCGTGCCGGGTCCCGCAAGGCCGCGCGACTGGCCGCGAATGGCGATGACGGGATTAACCGAACTGCCCGACAAGGAAATGTTGAGGCCGGGGGTCACCCGCGTGAGATCGAAGGTACTGAGAATGGATTTGCGCTGTAATGTCTCGCTTGAGAACGCGCTGACCGTCAGGGGAATACGGCTAAGGTCCTCGGTGCGCCGGCGCGCAGTCACCACGATCGTCGACATATCGGCATCGGAGGCTATCGACGATGGAGATTCAGCGCTTTGCGGCTGTTGTGCGCTTTGAGCTCGCGCGGGTGCGCCGCCAATCCAGGCAGCGCTAAAGACACAACCGGCGAGCAGAGCAAATTTGATTTTCATATTCCTCCCCTTCGCTCCCGTACCTAAGCCGAGGCGATCATGGGCGCTGGTTAGCTTGTCTCTGAGTCGAGGTAAGCATCATTCGCTGGAAACGGTTGCTAAGGCCCAGCCTCGCACGCGTGTCGCGAATCCGCTATTCTGAGCGCCAGGGCCGCAAGTGGGAAGAAGGCCAGGGCTCATTGCCGCTTATGACATTGAGGAAAGCGCAAGCATATCAAAGAGGAGAGTTGCGATGAATACGCCCAATCCCGGTATCATGTTCGACATCGGCCAAGGCGAGATCATGGCGACACCCGAAATTTTAGAGGGTGGCCGGATAGAGCCTGATGCGTATAATTCGCGTGAACGTTTCGAGGCGGAGCGTGAAATGTTCGGCAAGGTGTGGCTGAACATAGCCGAGGCGGGTGAAATTCCGAACCCGGACGACTGGATCGTCCGTGATGTGACGTGCCGTTCAGTTTCGGCGATCATTGTGCGCGGCAAAGACATGAACATCCGCGCGTTCCACAATATCTGCTCGCATCGTGGCATGAAACTGGTGTGGGATGAAAAGGGGCGGGGCGGCAAATTCTCCTGCCCCTATCATGCCTGGCAGTACAATACCGATGGCGAACTCACCCACATACCCGACGCAGAATGCTTTCCCCATGTCGACAAGCAGGAGAGCGGCCTGACTCCGATCCATTGTGACACGTGGGAGGGCTTCATCTTCATCAACCTGGATCAGCAACCGGCCCAGACCTTGGTGGAATTCCTGGGGCCGATGACCGAAGCGCTGAAGAATGCGCCGTTTCAGGAGTATCCAACGTCGGTGCGTTGTCGTTCGGTCATCAAGGCCAACTGGAAGCTGGGGGTTGAGGCGCAGAGCGAATCCTACCACGCTGCTGCATTACATGCCCGCACCGTAGCCAAGATGGGCGTCACCTCAAGGTTTGTGCGCCAGACAACGATTTGGCAGACATAATGCGAACATCGGCTAATTAGCGAGCTTGAGGCGCGACATGGGATCGTTGAGCTGGCGGAATTCACCGCCAGGCGGACGCTCCGCCTGCCCTCAAAGGCAGCCGCCGGGCAGGCTACGCCGCGGGGTACGATGCTACTGACATGGCCAAGCCTTCGCTAACGAGCGTTCAGCTCCGGCCACCATATGAACACTCATAAAATAGCTATTCTGCTCCGCCCAGCGTAAATATGCCGCGCGCAGCGCCGATCGGTCATAGCGTGGAGCGCGGCATTCCGCTTTTCGCGCGACGATCATCATGTCGAGCACGCCTTGGAGGTAAGCGCCGCATCGCGGCTCATTCGCTTGACAGCTTACGAACAACGCCGAGCCCGTCGCCGACGCGGGTTCGGTTTGGCCGATCGCACTATCAGGCAGGGCGGCCAAAGCGGCGCATAACAATATCCATCGCCTTGGCCGCATTTTCGTCTCCTATTCCGCAGTATCATTTCGGAAGGGGCGCACGGCCCTCGACGGCCGGCGCCCCGTGCTGATCCATCATTCGCGGCCGAGCACCTGGCCTTCGGGCGTGACGAACAGTTCGATCGTCTTTCCGTCGCTGTTCTTGCCCTTGATTTCATAGAGCGTGCTTCCGTCCGCCTTTCGGGTGACTTGCTCCGCTTTGCTTATTGACGCGAGTTGCGCGCGTGCCGCGTTCATCGCGGCCTCGGGCACCTGAGCAAGCGGGATGTCTCGTTCGCTGTGCTTGCCGATTATCCGGTTTTCGTTCGCCTCGTGGTTTTGCGCGATCGCCACGCCCGCGATCGCCAGCGCGGCCGCGCCCACGCCTGCGACAACAGTGAGAGTTCGTTTGCTAGCCATGTTCCATTCCACTTCCTGCATAAGGGCCGTGGGGTCGGGCGGGCGGCGGTTACGGCCCAATGAGCCGTCGTCCGAGTTCAACTCCTCTGATTGTTCATCCTGTCGAGCGCCGCGCGCAGCCCACGGGCGAGCTTGGCTGCGTCGTCGTTGGCCCAGAAGTGCATGAAGAACAGCCGCGGCTCGTCGTTTAGCATATGATTATGCAGCGCCGTGACCTCGATCCCGTTCGTCCGCAGCACGCGCAGGACCGGATCGACCTCGTTTGCGACAAGTACGAAATCGCCGGTGATGGCGGCTCGGCCGTCCCCGGTTGGCTGAAAGTTGATCGCGGTCGCCGTGCCCATCGTCGGCGGAGTCTCCATATCGCCGTCCATCAGCCGCTCGGCGCGCGGAAAGCTGTATTGGAGGATGCCACCGGCCGTCTTGCCCTCACCGCCCATCAACCGGTTGAGCGCGGCCACATCGAGGTCGAGCCGCGATGCGGCTGCGCTGGCCGAAGGCGATTGCGGCGCGGCGAGCGGGGTCCGACTGGCTGATAGCGCTTGCCGGAGCGCGGCCGCGAGCTTCACCGGGTCGCCGTGGCCGGCAATGTGCATGTACATGGTCGCAGGCGAAGAGCGGAGCAGGTGATTGTGGAGCGCGGTGATCGTAAAACCGCTTGCGAGCAGGCGGCTCAAAACGGGGTTCACCTCGTCGTGGGTCAGCACGAGATCGCCCATCACCATCGCCTCGTCGCCCATCGGCTGAAACGCCGCCCAAGAGCCGAGCGCGAGGGAGGGCTTGATCGTCACCCCATCCAGCGTGACGCTCAGGTCCGAACGCGGGAAGCTGTAGCGGTGAACGCCCCCCGGCTGTTCGGCCCCCGCTCGTCCTATCGCCCGGTCGACAGCCGACCAGTCCGGCGCTGCCCATGCCGGGCTTGCCAGCAGGAGGCTGGCGAATCCCAAGGCGATGGTCTTTTTCAGCATAATTGATCCTTCATCAGCGCACTCGACACGGAAAGCCTCACGTCATGCGAGCGCGCCGCCGGCGAGCCGCGACATTGCGCTCCGGTTTCTTTCTTCGGGATAAGCAGTCCTATGCTCATGAGGCTTGTGATGCAACCCTTACACTTGTAGGCTAGTGACGATACAACTATGACAAACACACAAGCTTCCCCTTGGTTGCTCCTGATCCCGCAGCTTCCGGCTAAGCCTGCCTATTTGCGGGTGAAGGTCTGGCGGCGTTTGCAGGCGATCGGGGCCGCGCCGCTCAAGAACGCCGTCCATGCGCTCCCCAATCGCGAGGACACGCGCGCGCTGTTCGAAGAACTGCATCGCGAGATCACCGAAAATGGCGGCGAGGCGCTGATCCTCGAAGCGCGCCTTGTCGGCGGCATGGGCGATGCGGAGCTGCGCGGAGTGTTCGACGCTGCGCGTGACGCCGACTATGAGGAGTTGGCACGCGAGGCGCGCGCGCTGTGTGAGGGCGAGTATGTCGCGGCGGCGGATGTGGGCCGCCTGCGCAAACGCCTGAACGAGGTCGCCGCGATCGACTTTTTCGGTGCGCATGGTCGGCAGGCGGCACAGGCCGCCATCACCGAGGCGGACCGCCGCTCTCACCAACATCCCGATGTGAGCGGCCCCGGTGCGCCCGAGCTGACCCCGGCGGAGCTAAAGCGCCGCGTTTGGGTGACGCGCCGCCATGTCCATGTCGATCGCATCGCGTCCGCCTGGCTCATTCGCCGCTTCATCGACCCCGAGGCGAGCTTCAAGTTCGTCGAGGGCAAAGGATATGTGCCGGAGCCTGACGAACTGAGGTTCGACATGGCGGACGCTGAGTTCACCCACGAAGGCGACCGCTGCTCCTTCGAGACCTTGGTGTTCCTCACCGGTCTCGAGACCGACCCCGCGCTGCGGGCGCTCGGCGAAATTGTTCACGACCTTGATATTGCCGATGCTCGGTTCGAGCGCCCGGAAACTCCGGGAGTGAGCGCGCTTATCGCCGGCATCTGTGCCGGCACCGACGACGACGAGGAGCGGATCGCGCGCGGATCGACCGCGCTCGACGGATTCTATGCTCACTTCACCCGGCGAAAAGAGGACTAAAGATGGAGGCCAGCGCACGCGCTGAAATCGCAGTCGAGACGCTGCACGAGCACGGCATCAGCTTTGGCGAGGCGGTGCGCGTCTGGATCAGGGTCGCGCTGCTCAGCTTCGGCGGACCGGCGGGCCAGATAGCGGTGATGCATCGCATCCTGGTCGAGGAGAAGCGCTGGATCGGCGAGGAGCGGTTCCTCCACGCGCTCAACTATTGCATGCTGCTGCCCGGCCCTGAAGCGCAACAGCTAGCTGTCTATATTGGCTGGTTGCTCCATAAGACCAAGGGCGGCCTGGTCGCGGGCGCGCTATTCGTGCTGCCCGGCTTCCTCGCGATTTTAGGGCTCAGCTATGTCTATGTGCTGCTCGGCGAAGTGCCGCTGGTCGAGGGATTGTTCTTCGGATTGAAGGCCGCCGTGCTGGCGGTGGTGCTACAGGCGGTGGTCCGGGTGGGTTCGCGTGCCTTGAAGAACAACGTCATGCGCGGTTTTGCCGCGCTGGCGTTCGTCGCGATCTTCGTGCTCGACGTGCCCTTCCCGCTGATCGTGCTTGCCGCCGCGCTGATCGGCTTCTTCAGTGGCCGCGCTGGTTACGCCGCATTCAAGGGCGGCGGCGGACATGGTCCCGCCGGCGCTGAGATAATCCACGACCGCGACACCGCTCTTGGCGAGGGCCTTCCCGACCATGCCCGGCCGAACCTCTCTTGGTCGCTGCGCATCTCCGGCGTCCTGCTGCTGCTCTGGCTCGGGCCGGTCGCAGCGCTGCTGTTCGCGTTCGGCCCCGACGACGTGTTCAGCCGCATCGCCACCTTCTTCAGCCAGATGGCGGTGGTGACCTTCGGCGGCGCCTATGCGGTGCTCGCCTATGTCGCGCAGGAGGCAGTCGAGACCTATGGCTGGCTCCAGCCCGGCGAGATGCTCGACGGGCTCGGCATGGCCGAGACCACGCCCGGGCCGCTGATCATGGTGACGCAGTTCGTCGGCTTCCTCGCGGCCTTCCGCGAAGCGACCGGGCTGCCGCCGCTCGTCGCCGCGACCTTCGGCGCAATCCTCACCACCTGGGTTACCTTCCTGCCATGCTTCCTGTGGATCTTCGCCGGCGCGCCATTCATCGAGCGGCTGCGCGGCAACCGCGCATTGTCGGCCGCGCTTTCGGCGATCACCGCCGCAGTGGTCGGCGTGATCCTCAATCTGGCGGTCTGGTTTGGTATCCACACTCTGTTCGAGCAAGTCCGCGAAGTGCCGTTCGCAGCCGGCACCATCGATCTCCCAGTCCTAACGTCCGTCAACTGGCCGGCGCTGGCGCTCGCGGTGGGTGCGATACTCGCCATGTTCCGGTTCAAGGCCGGCATGCTGCCGGTGCTCGGCGTCTGCTCGGTCCTCGGGGCCGCATATGTAATGATCATCTGAAGGAGTGACGCGTGACGATCGACCATCTTTCCCGACGCAGTGCAATCGCAACTCTTGGCATCGGAGCCGCCGCCATGACTATCAACGAAGCCTCTGCGCAGACGCCGGCCGCAGCGCCGGCGGCTGTCCCCGCCTTTGCCGGAAATCATCAGGTCAAGCCGCTCAGGTTCAATCCCGCCAGGCTTCACGGCCTCTCCGAAAGGCTGATCACATCGCACCACGAGAACAATTATGCGGGCTCGGTCAAGGCCCTGAATATGATCGAGACACGACTTGCCGCCGCGCTCGCTGACACGGACCTGCCGCCGGTGGTCTATGGCGGATTGAAGCGCGAGGAGCTGCACCGCACCGGCTCGGTCGTGCTCCATGAGGTCTATTTCGACGGGCTCGGCGGCAACGGCCAGGCAGCCGGTTCCATCCGCGACGCGCTGGGCGCGGCGTTCGGCTCGTTCGACCGCTGGGAAGCCGACTTCCGCCGTACCGGGATGAGCCTTGCCGGCGGATCGGGCTGGTGCGTGCTCGTCTACAATCTCCACACGCGCTCGCTGCACAACCATTGGGCGTGGGATCATATGCACGGTGCGATTGCCGGCGTGCCGCTGCTCGCGCTCGATATGTACGAGCACAGTTTCCACATGGATTACGGCACCGCCGCCGCCAAATATGTCGACGCCTTCTTCCGCAACATCGACTGGGAAGTGGTCGACCGGCGCTATGCCGCGGCTTTGCGCGGCGGCGGCTGAACCCGACCGCCGTGGCTTAACACCCACTGCTGCGCGACACCTGAGTTCGCGACCACAAAGGGGACAGGTCCGATGGGGAGATGCAACAATGACATCCGGCCCGAACATCGCTCTTCTTTGGCGTGGGCAAGCAGCCGAGTGGACGCATCGCTTTCATGAAGCCCGGCAGTGGCCGATAATGCAGGCCTTGCGGGCGCTCGGGGCGACCGCAAGGCCTGTACTGTACAGGGACGAGGCGGTTCGCGAGATTCGGGACGAGCTGCTGTCGTGCGACGCAGTGCTGGTCTGGGTGAATCCGTTGGACATTTCAGGCGACCGCTCGCAGCTCGATCCAATGCTGCGCGAAGTCGCGGGGTGCGGCGTTGTCGTCAGCGCGCATCCTGACGTGATCGCCAAAATCGGCGTCAAGGAAGTGCTCTACACAACGCGATCCATGGAATGGGGCAGCGATGTCGATCGATACGTGGACGCTGAAGGCCTTCGCGCTCGTTTCCCCGAACATCTTGCCGCAGGCCCGCGCGTGCTGAAGCCGAACTACGGCAACGGCGGCAGGAATGTATGGCGTGTCCAACTAGACGAAGCGGGAAACGCTCCGGCTTTGAAAACGTCGGTGAAAGTTCAAGAGGCCCGCCAAGGAAGCAAATCGGAGCGCATCAGCCTAGCCGAGTGCTTGGAAAGGTGGGTGCCGTTTCTAAACGACGGCGGCGTGCTGATCGATCAGGCTTATCAGCCGCAGTCGTCCGAGGGCATGGTCCGCTGCTACGTGTGCGGGCACCGAGTGGTTGGCTTTGGGCACAACCTGATCACTGCGCTGATGACGCCAACGGCCATTGATACAACGTCGTCAACCCCACAGCCGATGGGCCGCGCCATGTTCGGACCGGAGGTGACGCGCTTCGCAGCCTTACGGAAAGCGATGGAGGATCGCTGGATTCCAGAGATGCAAAGGTTGCTGTCGATCGCCGACCACGATCTTCCGCTTCTTTGGGACGCCGACTTCCTATTTCGCCCTGGTGAAGCCATCAGCGATGGCTCCTATGCGCTTTGCGAGATCAATGCTAGTTCGGTTGCACCATTTCCGCCAAGCGCCGTCCAGCCAGTCGCCGCAGCGGCAATCGGTCGCGCTCTTGCCATTCGTTTGACGAAGGAGACCTCCAATCCTCATTGATATGATTCAAGCAATTCAAGAGACGTGACATTGGTCGTATCAATCAGACAAGCCTAAGGGTGAGCGAGGCTGGGTGAAACCGGCTCAGGTGGCAGCGCGGAGATACTGGTAGAGGGTTTCGCGACTGATCCCCAGGTCACGGGCGATGACGGCCTTGCGCTCGCCGTCATCAACACGGCGGTGCAGCTCGGCGACCATTTCGTCGGAGAGGGAACGTTTCCGCCCGCGATAAGCACCGCGTTGTCTGGCGACCGCAATGCCTTCGCGCTGCCGCTCCCGGATCAGGGCGCGCTCGAATTCGGCGAACGCACCCATGACCGAGAGCATCAGGTTGGCCATCGGGGAATCCTCGCCCGAGAAGGCCAGGCTTTCCTTCACGAACTCGATCCGGACGCCTCTTTTGGTGAGGGACTGAACCAGTTTGCGCAGATCGTCGAGATTACGCGCCAATCGATCCATGCTGTGGACCACGACGGTGTCACCCTCGCGGGCGAAGGCGAGCATGGCATCGAGTTCGGGGCGGTTGATGTCCTTGCCCGATGCCTTGTCGGTGAAAATCCGGTCGAGCGACTGCCCGTCCAACTGGCGATCGACATTCTGATCGAATGTGCTCACCCGGACGTAACCGATCCTCTGGCCTTTCATCGCCGCCTCCGGTCAAAATGTCAGGTTGAATTCTATGACACGGCGGAACATGCGTCAATAAATGCTTGCCATAACCCTATCCTGACAGAAACCGCCGCTGCATCCTGACGTCCGGTTAGGCTATACTCCAAGCTGACATCACAAAATCAAATCCCTCAAAGATGGCGTCAATTGCCTTGATGGGGTAAAAACTGGAGTGCTTCCAGGATGGGACATTCGGCAACGTCATCTCCAGTGCATCTGGCTAACGTGGTCGCCAGCGTCACCTCTATCTTCTGCAAATCTGCAATGCGGCGGCGGACATCTTCAAGGTGGAGTTCGGTTCTCGCCATAACCTCCGCGCAGGTTTGTGCACCGGTATCGGTGAGCGACAACAATGACCGTATCTCATCCATTGCATAGCCAAGGTCGCGCGCGCGCAGGATGAACTGCAACCTTTGCACCAGTTCCGGCGAATAGACGCGGTAGCCGTTGGAACTGCGAGGCGGCCCCGGCAGCAATCCCACCTTCTCGTAATAGCGGATGGTTTCGAGATTGCAGCCTGTTTTCCGGGCAAGCTGGGCACGCAAGATGCCGACCTGTTGCTCCATGAAAATACCTCTTGAGTCTGTAGTGGCTACAGAGCCTACACTGCGAATCACTCAGTTGGAACAAGGGATTCAAGCCATGGTCTCAACGCCGGAAGCGGGACAGCCAGCCCTCACCGAAAACCACGAGCCGAAGCAGGCAAACTGGGTTGCGGCGGGCGCATTGATCGGCGCGGGGCTCGCCTCGGCTTGCTGCGTCGTCCCGCTACTGTTGGTTATGCTCGGAATTTCCGGCGCGTGGATCGCCAACCTGACGGCGCTCGAACCTTACAAGCCCTATGTCGCAGGCGTAACGCTCGCGCTGCTCGGCTACGGCTTCTGGCATGTCTATTTCAAGCCGAAACCGCCCTGTGAAGACGGTTCCTACTGCGCTCGTCCACAATCGGCTTGGACCACCAAGGCGGTGCTGTGGCTGGGCCTTGCCGTCGCCATCCTGGCGCTCACCATCGACTGGTGGGCACCCTGGTTCTATTGAAAGGAAATACCCATGAAAAAGACAGTATGTATCGCTATGGCCGTGCTGGCTATGGCTGGCGGCGGGGTCGCCTATGCAGTTAGTGGCACGGCGCAAGATCGCCCCGCGGCTACCGCAACCGCTCAGAAGCAAACCACCTTTGCCATAGAGAACATGACCTGCGCCACCTGCCCGATCACCGTGAAGAAGGCGATGGAAGGCGTCGCCGGGGTAACGGCGGTCACGGTCGATTTCGCAGCCAAGACCGCGCGCGCAACCTATAACCCGCGCCGCACCAATGCTGCTGCGATTGCCGCTGCATCAACCAACGCGGGTTATCCGGCGCGCGCTATTCAAAACTGAGCGGGGCGCCGCCAGCGCCTCAAGAAAGCGATAAGCAATGAACGACTGTTGCAACCGCCCCGGGCAGGAAGGATTTGACGTGGCCGTCATCGGCGCGGGTTCTGCCGGGTTCTCCGCCGCGATCGCCGCTGCCGATCTGGGCGCGAAAGTGGCGCTCGTCGGTCACGGCACGATTGGCGGCACCTGTGTCAATGTTGGCTGCGTTCCTTCCAAGACGCTGATCCGCGCCGCCGAAGCGGTGCATGGTGGGCTTGCCGCCGCGCGCTTTCCCGGCCTTGGGGGCGCTGTCCAGATGGATGACTGGTCCGTATTGGCGGCGTCGAAGGACGATCTTGTCACGACGCTGCGCCAAAAAAAATATGTCGATCTGCTGCCCGCCTATGACGGTGTGAGCTATATCGAGGGCAAGGCACGCTTTGCCGATGGTGCGCTGATTGTCGGCGATGCGCCCATGAAGGTCGGCAAGGTCATATTGGTGATGGGTGCGCACGCCGCCGTGCCGCCGATTCCGGGGATGGACAGCGTGCCCTACCTAACCAGCACATCGGCGCTGGCGCTGGATCGCTTGCCCAAATCGCTGCTGGTGATCGGTGGCGGGGTGATCGGGGTAGAACTGGGACAGATGTTTTCGCGTCTGGGCGTTGATGTCACCATCTGCTGCCGAAGCCGCCTGCTCCCCGAAATGGACCCGGAAGTGAGTGCCGCGCTGAAAAACTATTTGGAAGCCGAGGGCGTGCGGGTTTGCGCAGGTGTCGGCTATCAGCGTATCGCCCAAACACAGAGCGGGGTCGAATTGACCTGCGAGGGGCATTGTGACACCGTCGCGGCGGAACAGGTGCTCATCGCCACCGGACGCCGACCCAATAGCGACGGGCTTGGGCTGGAGGAGCGCGGCATAGTGCTTGCCCGTAATGGTGGAATCGTCGTCGATGACCACCTCGAAACGTCGGTTCCAGGCATTTACGCGGCGGGCGATGTAACGGGACGGGACCAGTTCGTCTACATGGCCGCCTATGGCGCAAAACTGGCCGCGCGCAACGCGGTGACGGGCAACCAATACCGCTACGACAATTCCTCCATGCCATCCGTCGTCTTCACCGACCCGCAAGTCGCCAGCGCCGGCCTCACTGAAACGACAGCACGGGCGCAAGGCCTGGACATCAAGGTTTCGCTGCTCCCGCTCGATGCTGTGCCAAGGGCACTGGCAGCACGCGATACGCGGGGTCTCATCAAACTGATTGCCGACAAGGCGAACGACCGTTTGCTGGGCGGCCAGATCATGGCACCCGAAGGCGCGGATTCGATCCAGACACTGGTGCTGGCGATCAAACACGGCATGACCACCCTGGAATTGGGTGCAACGATATTTCCTTACCTGACCACTGTGGAAGGCCTCAAACTGGCGGCCCAAACGTTTGATAAGGATGTCGCCAAACTGTCTTGCTGCGCCGGGTGATTGCTCGGGGATCAACCGGCAACGAATGGCCTCCCTCCAGTGCAAGCCGCTTTGGTGTCAATTTTGTTATTCGCCTCAGCGGGAGAGAAAAATGGCACGACGCCGACTTCTGACCGGAGACGAGCGCCGGCGCCTGTTCGATCCTCCTGTCCAAGAAACCGCGATCATTGGGCATTATACCCTTTCTGCGGAAGATGTTGAATTGGTTGGGCGCCGCTATGGTCCAGCAAATCGCCTCGGTCTGGCTGCACAAATCGCTTTGATGCGACATCCCGGCTTTGGTCTGCAACCCGAGATCGGGCTTCCCGACGTCATTCTTCAGTACCTCGCGGCACAGTTATTCGTCGATCCTTCCTCCTTCTCTGCATATGGTCAGCGCGCGCAAACCCGTACCGATCATGCCGATCTCGTGGCGCGTTATCTTGGCATACGCCCGTTTCGACGCGGCGACCTGGCACTTGCCCTGAATCTTGCCGCGCAAGCCGCCGAGTATACAGACAGAGGTGAACCGATTGTTCGCGCCCTCATGGTTGGCCTGAAGGGTGAGCGGTTCATTCTTCCGTCAGGCGACACACTGGAACGCGCCGGTCTTGCTGGCCGGGCACGCGCACGCAAAGCTGCCGCAGCCGCAATCGTCGAAGGCCTCAGCTCTGCTGAACTGACACGGCTAGACGAACTCGTAATCAACAACCCGGATTTCGGCATGACACCGCTGGCGTGGTTGCGTAATTTCGAAGAAGCCCCGACTGCGGCCAATATCAATGGCTTGCTTGAGCGCCTGCGCTATGTTCGCGGCATAGGTATCCACCCGGTAGTTGGGGGCGCCATTCCGGAATTCCGCTTTGCCCAATTTGTCCGCGAGGGCGGCGTGGCACCGGCATTCCTGCTTTCGGATTACAGCGTCAATCGCAGGCGGGCGACGTTGACGGCCGCAGTGATCGACCTTGAGGCCAGACTTGCCGATGCCGCGATCCAAATGTTTGACCGACTTATCGGCGGCATGTTCACGCGCGCGCGGCGTGGGCGCGAGCGTCGCTACCAAGATAGTATTCAGTCGGTGGGGCAACTCATGCGGCTGTTTGGCGCCACGATTACAGCACTTGATGAGGCTGTCCAGAATGGCGGCGATCCGCTCGAATTGATTGACGAAGCGGTGGGCTGGCACCGGCTTGTTGCGGCAAAGGCCCAAGTAGATGCCCTTGCTGATCTTGCCGGCGAGGACGCACTGGTAACGGCAACCGAGCGTTACGCCACGCTACGGCGTTTCAGCCCGGCATTTCTGGACGCCTTCACCTTCAAGGCGTCTGGAACAGGGACGGCACTGATCAAAGCCATCGATGTCATTCGCGATGCGAACACACGAAAGTCGCGCGACCTTCCCGATGGCGTTCCACTGCCATTCCCCAATCGGCAGTGGAAGCGTCTCATCACCGAAAGCGGCCGTATCGACCGCCGACGTTATGAAATTGCGATCATGGCAACCTTGCGTGATCGTTTGCGCGCCGGTGATGTATGGATCGAGGGAACCCGCAACTATCAGCGCTTCGATGCCTATTTGCTGGGTCGGCGCGACGCCGCCAAAGTGGCGGATGTGCTTCCGTTCGATTCAAATGCTGCATCCTACCTCGCTGACCGGGCACGAAATCTTGACTGGCGGCTGCGCCGATTTGCCAAGCAGTTGAAAACAAACAAGCTTGAGGGAGTGTCGCTCGAACGAGACCGGCTCAAGCTTCAGCAAATGCCGCCTGTCACCCCACCGGAAGCTGAAGCCCTCGATCGCAAGCTCGATACCCTGCTTCCCCGCGTGCGCATCACCGAGCTGCTGCTTGAAGTCGCCGAACGCACTGGTTTTTTGAACGCATTCCGTGACCTGCGCTCAGGCAAGGAGCACGACAACCCCAGCACGGTACTCGCCGCAATTCTGGCTGATGGCACCAACCTCGGGCTGGAGCGGATGGCCAATGCCAGCGAAGGCGTCAGCTATGCCCAACTCGCATGGACCCACAACTGGTATCTTTCACCCGAGAACTATCAGGCCGCGCTGGCCATGATCATCTCAGCCCATCACGAATTACCCTTCGCGCGGCATTGGGGCGCTGGCACCAGTTCGTCGTCCGATGGCCAGTTCTTCCGGTCGGGGCGGAGCCGTTCAGGGGCGGCGGACGTCAATGCCAAATATGGCGCCGAACCTGGCGTGAAAATCTATTCTCACCTTTCCGATCACTTCGCATCATTCGGATCACGGATCATGTCCGCGACGGCAGGTGAAGCGCCTTACGTGCTCGACGGGCTTGTCCTGGGCGCCGGCAACCTTCCGTTGCATGAGCACTATACCGATACCGGCGGCGCCACCGATCATGTTTTCGCACTCTGCCACCTACTCGGGTTCCGCTTCGCGCCACGGCTGCGCGATATTGGCGACCGCAAGCTGGGTTCGATCGCTGCGCCATCGACATACAAGGGCATCGAAAATCTGATGGGCCGCACCATCAAAACGGCAGCGATCGAGGCCGATTGGGATGACATCGTCAGGATTGTCGCCTCAATCAAGGATGGCACGGTGGCGCCGTCAGTAATCTTGCGAAAACTTGCCGCCTACAAACGCCAGAACAGGCTGGATTTTGCATTGGCTGAACTGGGCCGTATCGAGCGCACTTTGTTCACGCTCGATTGGCTTGAACAACCGGAACTGCGACGTGCCTGTCAGGCCGGTCTCAACAAAGGCGAGGCGAGGCACACGCTTGCCGCCGCCATCTATACCAACCGGCAGGGTCGGTTCACCGATCGCTCGCTGGAAAATCAGGAATTTCGCGCATCTGGGCTGAACCTGCTGATTGCGGCGATTTCCTACTGGAACACGGTCTATCTCGACCGGGCCGCCCAGCACCTCAACGCTGTCGGCACGACGTTCGATGCGGCACTGCTTGCGCACCTTTCTCCGATGGGCTGGGCGCACATCAGTCTGACCGGCGATTACCTCTGGGAGCAGGCCAGGCGACTTCCAGCAGGTGAATTCCACCCACTCAACGAGCCAATGGCGCGGTTGAAGCGTGTAGCGTAGCCCATGTTCCGCTTATGTCCGAGAAATCGTTGTCTGGCGAACAAACCTTGAGGTGACGCCTTGCTCGGCTACAGGTTCGCCCCCCGTATCCGCGATCTCCCTCAGAAAAGACTCTATGCCTTCACGCCCAACGCGACGCCGGCCAATGTGCGAGCGCTGGTCGGAGGTAAGATCAATGAACCGCTCATCGAGCGCAACTGGCCCGACATCCTGCGCATCATGGCGACGATCGCAGCGGGGATCGTCGCCCCCAGCCAGATTCTTCGCAAGCTCGCCTCTTACCCGCGCCAGAATGAGCTGGCCCTCGCATTGCGAGAGGTGGGCCGCATCGAGCGAACCCTGTTCATGATCGACTGGATTCTTGATGCCGGCCTCCAGCGCCAGGCTCAGATCGGCCTCAACAAGGGTGAGGCCCACCACGCCCTAAAGCGCGCCATCAGCTTCCACCGCCGAGGTGAAATCCGGGATCGATCCGGCGAAGGCCAGCACTATCGCATCGCCGGAATGAACCTGCTCGCCGCCATCATCATATTCTGGAACACCATGAAGCTCGGCGAGGTCGTCAATACCCGGGCCGCCAGCGGTACCCATATCGCGCCTGATCTACTCGCCCACGTCTCGCCGTTGGGATAGGAACACATCAATCTAACCGGGGAATATCGCTGGCCCAAATCCTTAGCGTAGGATTCCGCCCCCTCCCGCAAACGCCCCCTACGATTGAGAAGCGCGGCGGAATCTCTTAGATTGATCGCTGGAGGCTTTGTTCGCGGAGACGCGCACATTGCCTTCTTTTCGTTTTAGGAAGCGCTGCCCTAAGCGACAGAAGCCAGAGCTTTGACAATGCGGCATTCCGCGATGGAGCCGACCATGTATCTTGATCCTATCGGTGCAGACACGCGATGATGGCGGTCACGACGGCGGTGGTTTCCGCGACGTCGCGCACCCTCACTGTGTCGAGGCCGATTTCAGCAGCGGGATAGTCATTCCCACCGGGGAATATCGCATCCCCAATGAACAGCATCCCGTCGAGCGGGACACCGCTCTCGGCACTCAGGCGCTTCAGGCCATAGCCCTTGTCGATCCCTGCTCTGGTCACGTCGATCGATGTCGTGCCACCGAGATTGATCGAGAGCTCCGGCAGCTTCGCGCGCAACGTGGCCTGCAACGCGGTCCTCTTCTTTCGGTCAGGATCCCACGCTTCCTTTTCCTTCAGCGGCGCTGCCTGCCCCAGGCCCGAAAAGGTGATCTGGCTGCCCCGGTCCTCGATCCGTTCGCCCCAGATACGTTCGTCGGCGAGACCGGCATCGGTCAGCGCCTGATCGAAGGCCGTGCGGATCTTCGCCTTCTCCGCGTCGTCGAACAGTTCGGCATAGACCGCGCGCCAAGCGCCATTGATGAACCGATAGAGTTTCGTGCCTGTGGTCGGCATCAACCAGAGACGGTCGAGCGCGACGCCGGCAGGAAGGCGCGAGGCGATCTGCTTTTCGAACTGCGGCCAGTCCCCGCCCGAGATCACCGCCACATCCGTGATGGCGAGCAATCGGGCGAGGATTGCGGCCATATCCTCCGATAACGGCCGCTTGCTCTCGGCAAGCGTGCCGTCGAGGTCGAAGGCGATCAGCCACTTCATGCCGCCTTCCCTGCCGGATCGCGGTAGGCGAGCAGCCTGAGCGCATTGATGACGACGAGCAGCGTCGATCCCTCATGAACCGCCACCGCTGGCCCAATGCCGAGGCCGAGGATGGTAGCAGGCACCAGGAAGGCGACGACACCCAGGCTGACGAAGACGTTCTGCCGGATGATTCCACGGGTATGGCGGCTAAGACCGACTGCGAATGGCAGGTGCGCCAGATCGTCGGCCATCAGCGCCACGTCGGCTGTCTCCAGCGCAACGTCCGACCCCGCCGCGCCCATCGCGATGCCGACCGTGGCGCTTGCCATCGCCGGCGCATCGTTCACGCCGTCGCCCACCATCGCGACCTTGTCTTCGCCGGCGAGCTTCTTGATCGCGGCAACCTTGTCTTCGGGCATGAGGTCGCCCCACGCTTCGTCGATCCCGACTTCGTCGGCGATCGCTTCGGCGACTTTCTGGTGATCGCCGGAGATCATTATCATCCGCGACACGCCCATCTCGTGCAGCCGACGCAACGCGGTCTTGGCAGCTTCGCGAGGCGTGTCCATCAGGCCGATCGCGCCCAGGTCGCGGTCCCCCTTGCGGACCACCATTGTCGTGCGGCCGTTCTCGCGCAGCTTCGCGATTGCGTCCTGCGCGCCCTGCCCCAGCGCCGGAATGCCCTCACTTCCGAACATCTCGGCCTTGCCGATCCACACCGTCTCGCCATCCACGCTCGCGGTGACGCCCCGACCGGTCAGGCTCTTGAGGTCGCCGGCAGTCGGCACGGCACGATCGTTCAGACGTTCGCGGCCGTCCTTGACGATCGCTTGGGCCAGGGGATGGTCGCTCAACGCTTCGACGGCGACAGCCAGCGCCAGCAACTCGCCTTCATCGGCGCCATCGACGGGCACGACATCAGTGATGCGCGGACGACCTTCGGTCAGCGTGCCCGTCTTGTCGAAAGCGATCGCTTTGAGCGACCCGAGGTTTTCGAGCGGTGCACCGCCCTTCACGAGCACGCCGCCCCGCGCTGCACGGGCAACGCCCGACAGGACCGCGCTCGGCGTTGCGATCGCGAGCGCGCACGGGCTTGCCGCCACCAGCACCGCCATCGCGCGATAGAAGCTGTCGCGGAACGGCTCGTCGACGACCACCCATGCGAACAGCAGGAGCACTGACAGGACCAGGACGGCGGGCACGAAGATCCGTTCGAACCGGTCGGTGAAGCGCTGCGTCGGCGACTTCTGCGTCTCCGCTTCGCTCACCATCTTCACGACCTTGGCAAGCGCGCTTTCATTGGAACGGCGTGTCACCTCGATCTCGATCGCGCCGCCGCCGTTGATCGTACCAGCAAAAACCCGGCTTTCCGCGTCGACTGCATCGGGCTTGGCGCGTGCCGCTGCGGCATCTGCGACCGGCACCTTGTCGACCGGGATGCTTTCACCCGTGACCGGGGCCTGGTTGATCGCGCTGGTGCCCTTGATGACGAAGCCGTCGGCAGGCAGGCGCTCGTTCGGGCGGACGATGGCAATGTCCCCGACGACCATCTGCTCGACCGGGATTTCGCTGGTCTGCCCGCCGCGTCGCACGGTCGCGGTTTCGGGCGCGAGCTTCGCCAGCGCCTCGATCGCCTTCTTGGCGCGGCCCATTGCATAATGCTCAAGCGCATGGCCGAGGCTGAACAGGAACAGCAGCAGCGCACCTTCGGCCCATGCGCCCAGCGCAGCGGCGCCGGCCGCAGCGACCAACATCAGCGTGTCGATCTCGAACTTCTTCATCCGGAGGTTGTCGATCGCCTCGCGCAGCGTGAAGAATCCGCCGAAGAAATAGGCTGCGATATAGCAGGCGGTCGGCAGCCATTCGGGCGCGCCAGCGACCAGCCTCTCGATCGCGTAGCCGATCCCCAGCAGCGCGCCACAGGCGAGCGCGAAGATCAGCTCGGTATTGGGGCCGAGAAATTCGGCGTGGCTATGGTCGTGGCCATCGCCGGGGCCGTGCTTCTCTTCGCCCGCGCCGTGGCCCCCGGGGCCGTGGTCGTGGCCGGCATGTTCATCGGCAGCGACCCGCTTGCCCACCCTCACCTTCAGCTTGCGAAGCGCAGCGCGCACCTCCTCTTCGGTGGTTTCGCGGCGATCATATTCGACCCGGACAGACCCGCTGGTGCTGGCGCTTGCCTGGACCACGCCGGGCAAGGCGCACAGCGCATCGCTGACCGTGCGCGCCCGACGTTCGTGGTTGATCCCCGTCACCTGCCAGATCGCATGGCCGTAGCGCTCGGTGATTTCGGCACCTGCGGCGCGCACCATTTCGCGCAACCGTGGCAGCGGCAGCTTGGCGGCATCGAAATGGATGCACAGCGCCGCTGGCGTGTTGCCGTCGAGACAGATCACATGCGCCCGCTCGACACCTTCGCGCTTTGACAGGGTTGATACGAGACGGTCCAGGCAGGCATCGGCCGCGTCAGGAAGGTCCGGCAACAACACTGGAATGTCGAGTTCGAGCTTGTCGTTCATGACGACCTCCTTTCGCTTTTCTTGGTTTCGGCGCGCGCGTCGCGCAGGATTTCGACACCGCCCTTGATGGCGATGATGGCGGTGGCGAAGCCGACCAGCAGGTCCGGCCAATTGGTACCCAACCACAGCACCAGCACGCCGGCGATCAGGATGCCGCCGTTGGAAATGAAGTCGTTGAAGCTGAAGGTGGTTGCGGCCCGGAGATTGACGTCCGGATCCTTGAGGCGCTGGAGCAGCCGCAGGCAGAGGTAATTCACGACGCCGGCGATCGCGGACATGACCATCATGGTAGGTCCGATGGGCTCGCTGCCCTGCACGTAGCGCCGTCCGACATCGATCAAGATGCCGCCCGCGAAGATCAGCAGCATGACGCCCGAAGCGACCGCGGCGCGTGTCTTCCATGTCTGGCCCCGGGTGAGCGCCACAAGGCTCAGCGCATACACAGCCGTATCGGACAGGTTGTCGACGCCGTTGGCGATCAGCGCGCTCGAGTCCGCGAAGAAGCCGGAAACGAAGAAGCCCGCAGCGATCGCCGCGTTCAGCAGCAGGACGATCCACAGTGTGCGGCGCTCCTGCCCGCCATTGTTGTCGTTGCCCGGGATCATCCCATCATCTCCTCAAGTGTCAGCAGGGCCAGGAAGCCGACGAAAAACATCGAGCTGATGAGCGGGGTGTCGGGTTTCTCGTGCGCCTCGACCAGCAACTCCTCCGTGACGAGGTAGAGCAGCGCCATCAGCCCGAAGCTGAGGAAGCCGGCGATCATCACCGGCGACAGCGCGGCGACCGGCACGGCAGCGAGCGCGCCGATCGGCAGCAGCAGGGCCAATGCCGAGACGATCACGATGATGCGCAAGCGCGAGCGATAGGTTTCCGCCAGCTCGTCGGTCAGCGTCAGTCCCAGAAATAACACTTCCAGAGTGAGCGCGATCGTCAGCAGGAGACCTGCCTTCTCGCCCGCCACGAAAGCGAGGCCGAGCACCAGGCCGTCCACCAGAATGTCGATGCCGATCGCGGCGAGTAGCGCCATCGGCCCCTTGAAGCGGGCCTCAAGAGCCTTGAGCCCCAGCATGGTCGCGACGCCCGCCGCCCCGCCGATCAACGTCGCGCTGGGCGATGCCTCATGCTTGACCTGCGGCAGGATTTCGGTCGCTGCCGCCGCGAACACGACGCCGGCAGCGAGATGCTGTAGGCCCGCCACGAGGCCAGGTTTCAACTTGGTGCGGCTCGCGACAATCGCGCCGAGCACGACCGCCAGCACAGGCGCAAGCGTATAGAGCAGTGCCTGCATTTCCTAGGACTCCTCCGGGGTTCGGTGGCAGACGCGGATCTTCCCGCGTCGCGTGAACGCGATCGATCCGCCCGCCACGACAGCCCGCGAATGGTCGCCGCGAAACTCGTCACCGGTTCGCTGCGCGCGCAGGATCTCGGTCCTGCCCTTCGGCAGCCAGGTGACGGCCATTTTCAAGCCGTCATCGATGAAGTCGACATCGGCGCGTGTGCCGTCGTCGCAGTACATGATGCGCTGCGCGATTAGTTTCGACGTCAGATGCTTTTCATGCGCCGGCTCGGTAGGCTGGGTCGGCGCTGGATTACACGCCCCTATAACCGCCCCGGAGACGAGAACGACGCCGAGGCGCGCGATCGCCAGACCGGCCCGATTCAGGCCGCACAAGGTTGTCACATTTGAAATCGACGTGTCAGACATCGGTCTCTTCCGACGAAGCGCCCTGTGGCGTTCGAAGGCAGGGCAGTTCATCGCGTGCCTTCCCGCTCGCAGATCCGGGTACGGCCATCGCCTTCCACGATGGTGAGCTGCGACCCCTTGAAGGTCGCGGTGGCTGTTTCGCCGACATATTGCAGGCCCTGCGCTGGCGCGGTCAGCATCATCGGCGGTCCCCCGTTGGAGCGCCGCAAATCGATCTGCAGGCCGTTGTCCTTGTAATCGACGAACAGCGGTTCCCCGTCGGAACAGCGATATCTATGCCGCCCCATTTCCCCGGTCGCCACGGCGCTGTCGGACGAATGGATCTGCTGCTCCGTTGGCGGGGCTGGCGGCTTTCTTTCCGAGCACGCCGCGAGCCCGACAACGAGGATGACGGCGGGCAGCACCCGCTTACAGTGCATCATCATCGCGCCTTCCTCCTGTAGCGGAAGGGGACGCGCTGACGATTGATAGCCCGGGCAGGCTGACCTACCCGCCAGCGGAGATAGGTTGCGAGGCGATCGTCAGATTCGACCATCAGGGATCGCAGGCGGCGCAACATCATCGCCGCGAACGGCAGGGAGAGCGCCCCGCGCAGCGTGCAGCTATGCGTTAGCCTGGTGCCGCCATCGTCCCCCGCCAGCTCGTACCGCTCTTCGAGCGTGAACAGATAGGGGATGCCGCAGGACCAAGCGAAGGCGTGCGGTTTATCGAATCGATCAATCCGTGCTGGCGTCCGAATTGGCCGGGTGATGCCCTGGATCGCAAAGGTGCATTCTGTGTCGCCGAGCCGGGACGGATCATCGAGAAATACGAGCGGACTCCACGCCCGGCGATGATCCGGATCGGTGAGTGCCGACCAGATGCGCAGTGGCCCGCCGTGAAGCATCGAGCTGGTTATGGTGCGAGGCATATCCCCATCTCCCAGAGATGGGCGGGGCGATCGCGGATCGCCCCGCCCATCCATCAGGCCAAGTTGTTCACGAAGGTCTGACCGTGGTCGTCCCCTTCATGCTCCTCATTGTAGTGCTCGGGTTTCTCGATCACTTTCTGCCCGAACCGGGCATAGAGTGTCGGCAGCACGAACAGCGTAAGAAGCGTCGCCGAGATCAGACCGCCGATGACGACCGTCGCCAAAGGCTTTTGAACCTCTGCGCCGGCGCCTTCGCCCAGCGCCATCGGCACGAAGCCGAGGCTGGCGACTAGCGCGGTCATGATGACGGGTCGCAGACGCTGCATCGCGCCAACATGCGCGGCTTCCTCGCGGCTCATCCCTGATCGGATCAGATCTTGGATCGAGCTGACCATGACGAGGCCGTTGAGGACCGCGATGCCCGAGAGGGCGATGAAGCCCACTGCCGCCGAGATCGAGAAGTCCATGCCCCGCAGGAACAGCAACAGGACGCCGCCCACCAGCGCGAAAGGCACGCCGGTGAACACGATCGCGGCGTCGCGGACCGATCCCAACGCCCCGTAGAGGAGCAGCAGGATCAAGATGAAGCAAGCCGGAATGACCAGCTTCAGCCGTTCGCTTGCCGATTGGAGGTTCTCGAACTGGCCGCCCCATTCGAGATAGGTGCCGGCAGGCAGCCGGAGTTGGCTGCCGATCGCCGCCTGCGCATCCGCCACGACGGATCCGACGTCGCGGCCACGCACGTTGGCTTGCACCACCACGCGCCGCTTGCCGTTCTCGCGGCTGATCTGGTTCGGACCATCGACCACCTTGATCTCGGCGACGCTGGACAGCGGTACATAGCCGCCGCCTGCCACCGGCACCTGCACCTGTTGGAGCAGGCCGATGTCGGCACGCTGCGCCTCCGACAGGCGGATCACCACGGGGAAGCGACGGTCGCCCTCGAAGATCTGGCCCGATGTTCGCCCGCCGATCGTCGCAGTCACGGTGTCCTGCACATCCTGAGCCGTAACGCCCAACCGCGCCATCGCGTCGCGGTTGACGCGAATGTCGAGCATGGGAAGACCGGTCGTCTGCTCCACCTTCACGTCCGCTGCGCCTTGCGTTCTGCGCAGCACCGCCGCGATTTGCTCGGCCGTCCGGTTCATCTGGTTGAAGTCGTCCCCGAACACCTTCACCGCGATGTCGCCGCGCACGCCGGCGATCAGCTCGTTGAAGCGCATCTGGATGGGCTGGGTGATCTCGTAGGCATTTCCCGGAATCTTCGCGAGATTACCCTCGATCCGGCTGACCAGCTCCTCCTTGGGAAGCTCAGGATCCGGCCAATCCTTGCGCGGCTTCAGGATGACGAACATGTCGGTCGCGTTCGGCGGCATCGGGTCGGCCGCCAGCTCGGCGGTGCCCGTCTTGGAATAGACGAATTGCACCTCCGGCTGCTTCGACATCATCCGCTCGATCGGCACCTGCATCGCCTGGCTCTGCTGGACCGACGTTGCCGGAATGCGGAGCGACTGGATCAGCAAATCGCCTTCGTCGAGCTGCGGCAGGAACACCGAGCCGAGCGTAGTGAAAGCAAGCGCCGCCACCACAAGGCTTCCCACACCCGCACCGATCGTCAGCGTCGGGCGCTTCATGGCCCGGTCGAGACCGGGTTCGTAGCGCTTCTTCAGCCACGTGATGATGCGGCCGTCCTTCTCCTCGACCTTCTTCGACAGCCAGATCGCAATCATCGCCGGCACGAAGGTGAGAGAGAGGATGAAGGCGAAGGCGAGCGCGATGATGACGGTCAGCGCCATCGGTCCGAACGTTTTACCCTCCACGCCGGTCAGCGTGAGCAGCGGTACGTAGACGAGGATGATGATTGCCTGCCCGTACACAGAGGGACGGATCATCTCACGCGCAGCGGCTGCCACGGTCGCGAGCCGTTCCTTGACGCTGAGCAATCGGCCTTCATGATGCTGTTGCTCGGCAAGCCGGCGCAGCGCGTTTTCGACAATGATGACGGCGCCGTCGACGATCAGACCGAAGTCCAAAGCCCCAAGGCTCATCAGATTGGCCGAGACCCCAGCGCGCAGCATACCAAAGCCTGTCAGCATCATGGTGATCGGGATGACCAACGCCGCGATCAGGGCCGCACGGAAGTTGCCGAGCAGCAGGAAGAGCACGACGATGACCAGCACCGCGCCTTCGGACAGGTTTTTCGCGACCGTCTTGATCGTCGAATTGACCAGCTCGGTGCGGTTCAGCACCGGCTGAATTACGACGTCAGGAGGCAGCGAAGCGTTGATCGTCTTCAGTTTCTCAGCGACCGCGGTCGACACGATGCGGCTGTTCTCGCCGATCCGCATGATCGCCGTGCCGACGACGACTTCGGTACCGTTCTCCGATGCCGAACCCATGCGGATCGCCTGACCCGTCTTCACAGTCGCAACTTGTTCGACCGTGATCGGCACGCCGTTACGTGTCGCGATCACGGTCCTGGCCAACTCGCTGGCATTGCGAACGAGCGCATCCGAGCGAACAGCCAGACCTTCGCCATTGCGATTGACGAAGCCACCGCCGACGCTGGTGTTATTGCGCTCCAGCGCATTTCCCAGGTCCGTCAGCGTGATGCCGAGCGAGGCCAGCTTCTGCACGTCGGGCACGACGAGGAACTGCTTGGCGTAACCGCCAATCGAGTCGACACCGGCGAGGCCCGGTGTGGTCTTCAGAAGCGGCGTCACGATCCAGTCCTGCGCGGTGCGCAGGTAGGTCGCCTTGTCCTCTTCGGTCGTCAGTCGCTCGCCCTCTGGCGTGATGTAGCTGCCATCGGGCTGTTGGCCCGGTTCACCGGGCTTGTGCTTGTCGTCCTCGCGATGATCGAGACGAACGGTGTACATGTACACCTCGCCCAGGCCTGTCGCGATCGGACCCATTTCAGGGTTCACGCCGTCGGGCAGATTCTCTTGCACGCCCCGCAGACGCTCGCCCACCTGCTGGCGGGCGAAATAGATGTCCGTCGCGTCCGAAAAGACCGCCGTGATCTGCGCGAAGCCGTTGCGGCTCAACGAGCGCGTATATTCCAGGCCGGGGGTGCCGGCGAGCGCGGTTTCGATTGGAAACGACACCTGCTTCTCGACCAGCTCGGGCGAGAGGGCAGGCGCGCGGACGTTGATCTGGACCTGATTGTTGGTGATGTCCGGCACCGCGTCGATCGGTAGCCGGTAGAGGGAAAAGGCGCCGATGGCGGCGACGATGACGGTGAGGAGCAGGACTAGCCAGCGCTTCTCGACCGCCCAGGTTACGATACGGGCGATCATGGCTTAATCCTCGTGGCTCGCTTCGCCCTTGCCGATCTCGGCCTTGAGCGTGAAACTTCCGGTGGTGGCGATCTGTTCGTTGCCGGTCAGGCCCGACCGGACGATCACCGTGTCGCCCGACGCATCGCCGAGCTGGACCGGGGTCGCCTTGAAGCCGGTGGGCGTGCGCACGAACACGACCGACTTGCCCTCGAAACTCTGGACCGCCGTCGTCGGCACGCGGACCGCCCCGCTCCCGCCGCTGCCCGTGAGCTGCACGGCTGCCGTCACAGGCTCGCCGACCCGCCATTCGCCACCGCGATTGTCGAGGGTGGCGAGCGCAGGCACGAGCCGCGTCTGCGGATCAAGCGCCGGCGACACGAAGGTCACGCGGGCGGTCGCCTGACGGCCTGCCGCCTTCACCAGCACCGTATTGCCGGGACGCACCCGGCCCGCATCCTCGGGCTTGAGATTAAGCGCGATCGACACCTGGCTCAGGTTGGCGATGCGATAGAGTTCGGCATCCGCCGCGACCGTTTGTCCCAGCGTCACGGGGCGCGCAATGATCTGGCCCGAGATCGGCGCGGCAATGCCGAGCCGGTTGAGCCCGCCGCCGCCGACACCCGCCGCCGAAACCATGCTCTGCGCCTGCGTCAGGGCGATCCGCGCCTCCGTCGCCGCTGTGCGGGCGGCGATCAGATCCTGTTCAGGGGAGACTCTCTGCGCGAACAGCCGCTGTTCGCGCGCGAGGTTCGAATTAGCGAGCTGAAGCCGCGCCCGCGCCGCCTCGACCTCGCCCTTGATCTGCGCCGCCTCGCGGCTTTCGATGACCGCAATGGTCTGGCCGCGTCCGACCGATTGGCCGAGGTTACGGGTGAGCGCGACCACGCGTCCCGCAATTGCGGCCGAGACGACCTGCGTTCCCTGTGGGTCGCCCTCGATGATCGCGGGCAGCTCGATCGTCCCGGCCCCGCCGATGATCGGCCGTCCGACCTGGACGCCCGCTGTGGCGATCTGGTCGGCACCCAATGTGACGACGCCTTCACCGGCATGACCGCCTTCAGCACCGCCCTTTTCCGTGCCCGCTGCCGTCTCATTGGCAGCTGCGCCTTCGGCAGTTGCCTCGTTTCCGCCATCCTTGCCGCCGCAGGCAGCCAAGAGCAGGGCGAGCGACGCCGCGCCCGCGAGATAAAAGCTCTTCATCACTGATTCCCCCCATTGGGCGCACGAGCGGTCAGTCGCTCCACTTGCGCGCGGGCATTCTGGTAATTGGCAAGCGCGTCGATCGCGGCGACCCGCGTTTCGGCGAGCGTGCGTTCAGCATCGAGCAATTCGAGCTGGCCGAACTTGCCCTCGCGATAGCCGATCCGCGCGATGCGGGCGGCCTCCTGTGCAGCCGCCAGCGCCGGCCCCGACGCCGCACGAGCCGTCGTTGCGGCATTGGCCGCCTGCGCCTGCGCGTCCGTGATCGCCTGTTCGATGTCGAGCGCGGTCACGCGGCGCTGCGCATCCGCCTGGGTCCGCTGCGCGGTCGCCTGCGCAATCGCGGCGCGACCATTGTTGAACACCGGGATCGGGATCGACACGCTGAACACCGCCGCCATGTCGTTGGTCGCTTCCAGGCGGCGGATCGACGGCCCGACGTTCAGGTCAGGCACGCGATTGGCGCGCGCGAGCCGCACGCCGGCTTCGGCAATGGAGAAATCCGCGTTGGCTGCCGCCAGCGCGAGTGTGCCGGTCGTGTTGACCGGTGCCAACGGCCCATAGACGTTCACACCGGGAAGGCGATCGAGCAGCGTGTCATCGAGCAGGCCGTCGATCGGCCGTCCGATCCGACGCGCCAGATTGGCGCGGGCCGCCTCGGCCAAGCGAAGCTGCCGCTCCACATTGGCGTCGGCATTGATACGCGCGACATCCGCGCGCTGTTGCTCGAGTGGCGATGCCCGCCCTGCCTGCACGCGAACGCTCGCGGCCCGCAGCGCATCGCTGGCGATCCGGGCCTGATCGCGGGCTGTCATTACCCGGCGATCGGCCGCGACCGCTTCGACATAGAGCTGCGTTACCTGAAGCCGGACATCCGCCGCGATGATCGCGGCCTGGATCTCGGCCCGGGACAATTGCGCATTGGCGACCGCGACGCGGGCGCCGCGCTTGCCGCCTAGCTCGATCGGGATCGCAAAGCCGACCGTGGTTTCCGCGCTGCGGACCCCCCGATACGGCCCGGAGCCGATGACATTCTCGACTTGGCCTTGAACCACCGGATTGGGCCGCAAGCCGGCGACTGTGCGACCTGCACGGGCCGCGTCGATTCCAGCTGTCGCCGCTTCCGCAGCAGGGGCCGAACCGCCCGCTGCACTGACCGCTTGGTCAAGCGTGTAGACCGGCGCATCCTGCGCAACAGGCGCGGACGGTCCGACCTGCGCCTGCGCCATCGTGGCGCAAGACGCTGCGGCCAGCATGGCCGCGAGGATACGATTCATGAAAATAGGACTCCTGACGATGATCGACAGGGGCGCGCCAACGCACGCCCAAATCGGACGTCAGGCTTGGGGGGGCCTCAAATGGACCATGCCGGTGCGGCCGTCGAGCGACGCAGAGGCGGAGATTGTCGGCTTGGGCACTGTGAGGACGGGGGTATATTCCATCGTCGTGCGCGCAGGCGCGCCGACGTCGTGTCCGTGACAATAATTGTGATGATGCGGGACATTCTTGTCCGAGTCCGATGGCACCTGATCGATGTCACCGGCGGTATGGACCGTGAACTCAACGCCCGCGATGCTTCCCCCCGCCAGATCGGCGGCATGGGCCATGCCGGAGAAGCTGGTCAGGACCAGCATCAGGCATGTCAGGAAAGGCAAAAAGGCTCGCACTAGCTTGCCTCTATCACGGAAGGGTTTTCATGTCATTGCACTAATTCGAACCAAGGGTCACTGAGCCGGAACCCGAGCGGGATCGGTCGCGCCCGTTCCAGGCGAACCCGACCGCAATGGCGACCGCCATCAGGAGTTGCGCCAGCACCGATTGCCAAGTGGGAAACACGCCGAGCATCGACAGCCGTGGCACGTCCGCGAGCGGTGCGATGTTGATAAGGCCGGCTTCCTGGAGCGCGGCGACGCCTTTACCCGCCAGCACGACGGTCAGGACCGCCATGAGCCAGGAGCTATAGCGGAAGAACTGCGCGATCGGCAGCTTGCGACTGTAGCGAAGCATGGCCCAAGCGATCAGGCTGAGCAGTCCAATCGCCGACCCGGCCCCCGCGAGAAGCATCCCGTTGTCACCTTGCGCCGAAAGCGCGGCATAGAACAGGATCGTCTCGAAGACCTCGCGATAAACTACGACGAACGCCAGCCCGAACAGGAACCAGCCCGACCCGCCCGAGAGCGCCCGCGACATCTTCTCGCGAATATAGCGCTGCCACTGATCGGCCTGCGCCTTGCCGTGCATCCAAATCCCGACCGAGAGCAGCACGACCGCGGCGAACAGCGAGCCAAACCCTTCCGTCAGCTCCCGGCTCGCACCGCTGATCCCGATCGCATAGGTGGCGACCGCCCAGGTGATCCCGCCCGCGATGATCGCGCTGACCCAGCCGCCATGCACGTACCGCAGCGCCTCGCCGCGCTCGGCTTTACGCAGGAACGCGATCATGGCGACAACGATGAGCAGGGCTTCGAGCCCTTCACGCAGCAGGATCGTGAACGCGCCCAGGAACGTGGACGCTTCGGTGGCGGCATCAGGCGCGAGCGCCGCTTCCGCATCGTCGAAAAGGCCGCCCAGTACTGCGACCTTCTCCGCGAGATCATCGGGCGACGCGCCCCGGTCGATCGAGGCGCGGAACTCCCCCATCGCGCCCTCGATTCGACCCATCAGCGTCGCGTCGCGCGCGGTGAGTGTTGGCTCGATCGGCTCGAACCCATCGAGATAGGCCGACAGCGCCAGCTCTTTCGCCATGCGCGCATCGCCGCGCCGCGCAGCCGCCACGCTTTCGGCGAGTTTGGCGCGGGCGACCGCGAGCGAGCCGGGAGCCTGTTGTATCACCTGTTCGGGATGACGACGCAGGAACGCGAGCACTGGGTCAGCCTTGGCGTCGCCGATCGCCGCGCCGAGCGCGGCCGGGGTGAGCGCGACCAGGGTTTTCAGGTCCGGAATGCGCCGGCGAAGGGTCGGGTCGGATTTCCAAAGCCGCTCGCCTTCGCGCGCCTGCGCATCCGTGAAGGCGAAGCTCCCGGCTCGGAATGCTAACGCCCAGCGCTGATCGTTGGGCAGATCGGCGAAGCTCTGCATCGCGGTCCCGTCGATGCCTTGCGTCACCACCTGATAGAGCGCGAACACGCTGCGCTGGCGCGCGCGCTCGGCATCGGTGAAAGCAATCGGGGGCGTAGCGAGCTTGGCGGCGTCAGGGCCACGGCCGTTGCCCGTCATCCCGTGGCAGGACGCGCAGGATTGTCGGAACAGGGCATCGCTGGAGACGAGGTTCGGAGCCTTATCGGGCGCGAGCGGCACCGGGTAGGCGCGCAACAGATCGGCCGCGAGCCCGTGCGCCAATGTTGCCACCTGTTCAGTCGGTCCCTTTTCCGCGATCACCGCCTGGAGGTTGGCAGCCCGCTGGATGAGGGCTTGACGCTCCGGCTTCGCCGGCAGGCCCTGAAGCCGTGTCGAGACCGACGCGGCGAACTCCGTCATCTCGGCATATTCCGACGTGCTCTTGATCCGACCGTTGGCGACCGCGCCGCCATAATCGACGGCCATATAGTCGAGCAGCCGCCATGCGGTTTGCACGTCGCCGGGTTCGGCGATTGCCGCAGCAGGGATCAGCAGCGCCGCGAGCGCGGAGAGCAGCCGCAACGAGAGCATTGCCCGGATCAACGCGAGCAGACGCACTACCGCTCTCCCAATTCGCGCCGAGCGCCAGTGACGATTTCATAAGCGGAGTGGAGGAACAGGAGGGCGATGAGGCCGGCGACGGCGAGGTCCGGCCAGGCGCTTCCTGTCCACGCCACCAGACCGGCCGCGGCGATCACCGCCACGTTGGCGAGCGCGTCGTTGCGGCTGAACAGCCAGATCGCGCGAACATTGGCGTCCCCTTCCCGGAAACGCGCAAGCACCAAGGCGGACACGACATTGATCGCGAGCGCGACAACGCCGATTGTGCCCATCAGTTCGGCATCGGGCGCGGTTGCGTTCAGGGCGCGCCAAATCGCGAAACCGATTACGCCCACGCCAAGCGCACCGAGAAACAACCCCTGCGTCAGCGCGACCTTTGCCCTCGCCCGTGCGGACCAGGCAAGCGCGAGAAGACCGATAAGGCTGATCGACCCGTCCCCGAGAAAATCGAGGGAATCCGCTTTCAGCGCTTGGCTATCGGCGATGAACCCGCCGAACAGCTCGGCGACTCCGAAGCCGAGGTTGAGCACCACGACGGTCAGCAGCGCACGGCGATAGGCCGGATCGGTTTGCGCGCGCGCGGGCTCCCCGTGGCACCCGCAGCTTTCGGTAGAAGCATTCATGCGGCCTTCCTTACCACCTCCAGTCGCTGTAGAAGCAAGCGAAATGTGCGACACGTTCGCATAAGCAAGGATGGCATGATGAAGCCGGTGATGATTGGGCAGCTCGCCAGCGAGACCTCGACGAAGGTGACGACGATCCGCTTTTATGAGTCGATCGGGTTGCTCCGATCCGCCCCTCGCACGGCGTCGGGTCGCAGAACCTACGATGCCAGTGACATTGAGCGTTTGCACTTCATCCGCAACGGTCGCCGGCTTGGCTTCTCCGTCGACGAGATCCGTTCGTTGATGGGGCTGGCGCAGAACCCGGACCAGGATTGTGGTGCCGCCTCAGCTATCGCTGCTCAGCACCTCAAGGATGTGGAGGAGAGACTGGCGCAACTCGCGGTGTTGCGGGATGAGTTGGCAATGCTCAGCCAGAGCTGCACCAAGGCGCGCATGGCCGATTGTCGGATCATGAAGGCGATCGGCAAAGGCCACCCTCAAGCCGATCAATAATAATCGGCCAGCCTGAGCTCGCGCACATCACCCGAGGCCATCGTCAGCTTTACGAGGGTGCCAGCAGGCCGGGAGCGCACTTGCCAGAGCTCCCCACGCGTATAGTTCGCATCGATCGAATGGCCGTTCACCGCCACGATCCGGTCGCCGACCGCCCAGCCAGCCTTTTCCGCGGGACTGTTCGCCGCCACATGAACAACGGTGAGCGCCGTTGGTGAGGCTGCGAGGCCAAGGCCGCTACGGTCCTTCAGCATCGGCAGGCGACGACGAGGACCGAGTGGCCGGAGCCACACGAATCCGGCGGTCACGTCGAACACCACGTCGAATTGAGCGATCAGCGGTAGGCCGACATTGCCAACCGTGCTGGTGGAGAGCCAAGCTCTCATCCCGAGTGTGGGGACGTTCGAGACGCCAAGCCCTTCGATGTTGATGTTCTGGATCGTGAAAGCATCGTTGATACGCACACCATCGACGCCGCCGATCGCCGCGGTCGAGACGAGCTTCCCGTTCAACAGCCCTTGATCGCGGGCATAGGCCGACGAGAGCATCAGCGCGGCCGAGCTGCCAAGATCGATCATCAAGGGCACGGGAGGCAAACCCGAGACGGAAGCTCGAATGAACAGCTCCTGCTTGGCACCGCGCCCGAGCGCGACAGCGCGCCAGTCGGGACCGGCGAGAAACGTGCCTGACTTGACGACCGCCATACGCCTTTTCGCGAAATCGAGCGCGATGCAGCTACCCGTGAACATATCGGCACCAAGGAGGATATCGATCGGTCGTCCGAAGGCCGCCGACACTGAACTCAGATCACCAACGACGGCAAAGGGTAAGCGACGGGTTTCGCGGGCGAGCTGTACGTCGATGTCGCGGACCAGCAGCACCGGGGCCTTGGCGCTCAGCCCGCTAATCATGCGCCGCTCACCATCGTTCAAGCCGAGCTTCGCCGCGAGCGCCGTGCTCATGATCGACGCGCCGCTGCCACTGTCGAGCACCGCCCGCACCGGCACTCCGCGCACTTGTGCCGAAACAAGGAGGGTATCACCCGTGCCGACTTCCAGCGGCTCCCATTCGAGGTGAGCCGCACCGAAGTTCCACGAGCCCGCAGACCGGGAAGTCTGTCGCGCGAGCGTTGGAGAACCGAGCACCAAGCCGGTTCCACAGGCCACCAGCCGCGCCACTAATGAGCGTCGAGACATACCGATTGCTTCAACACGGGCCGTCAAAAAGCCACCTCCAGCCCCCCCGTCCGCAGGAGAGCAAATTGCGGTTACATGCTCCAGCCACTGGAGGAGCAAGTGCTTTTGGTGCGCCCGAAAATCCTCAGAAGCGCTTGGAGAACTTTAGATGAAGGATGGTGCAGACCGCTTAGATGCCTTCCCGATAACGAACGGTTCCGGGGGACGCTGGGCCGATCGGGACCGCGAACGGTGTAAACGCTCGCGCTAAGTGGCGGCATTCTGATCGCGCTATTTGTCGGCGAGCGTCGCTACGCGGCTACCGGCTTGGTCTCGGCCGATCGCACATAGGCGTAGAGTTTTGGCTTGGAGATGCCGAGCATCGAGCAAATCTTGGCGATCGGCATCGTGTTCTCGTGGTAGAGCCTGACGGGCAGGTCGCGCTTGTCCTTGCCGAGTGCGGCCGGCCGGCCACCCTTCTTGCCGCGAGCGCGGGCTGCGGTGAGACCGGCCTGGGTCCGCTCGCGGATCAGGTTGCGCTCGAACTCCGCCAATGCCCCGAACAGGTGGAAGGTAAGCTTGCCCGACGTGGTGGTCGTGTCGATCGCCTCGTGCAGGCTCAGCAGCCCGACCTTTTCCTCGTCGAGGTAGGTCATCCATCCGATCAGATCACGGAGCGAGCGGCCGAGCCTGTCGAGGCGCCAGACCACCAGTGTGTCGCCGGCGCGAAGCAGCTCCTTCACCTTTTCCAATCCAGGGCGAGCGGCAGTCGCCCCGGAGGCCTTGTCGGTGATGACCTTCTCGCAGCCGGCAGCCTTCAGCGCATCACGCTGGAGGTCCAGGTTCTGCTCGGCGGTCGATACGCGGGCGTAACCGATTTTCATGCGTAGGGCCGGTGGCGCCCCGATCGGGCGCGGTTTGGGAAGAAAGTCGTCATCGGCAGGTCTATGTTGCCCTAGTTTTCTTTACCGGGTAGATTTACGTCGAACAGGCCGGTTTGGCAACGCGAGCGGACTCGCATGGCGATGGGCAGGCAAATCTCCGTTTTCCTTACCTGCGACACGGACCGCCGGCGGTGACGCATCCGGCGCTTGTCCCGCCGCTGGCGATCGAGCGCTACCGCGTCCTTGAACCGCACCTCGCCGATGGCATCCCGCTCGCGGACCTCGCCCGCACCGGCACGCTGAGCGAGCGGACGTTGCAGCGCTGGCTCGGGCGCTACCGTGCCGAAGGACTTGCCGGTCTCGCGCGTCTGCCGCGCAACGATCGGGGCAGGCTGCACCTGCCGGAACATCTGGTCGAACTGACCCGCACTCTCGCCACCAAGCGCCCGCGACCCCCGGTCGCCGCCATTCACCGAAAGGTGCAGGAACTCGCCATCGCGCATGGACACCGAACCCCCAGCTATGCGGCCGTCGCGCGTGTCGTCAGGGCGATACCGGCAAGCCAGATCGCCGCAGCCTCCGATCCGGCCGTCTACCGCGACCAGCACGAGCTAGTGCATCGGCGCGAAGCCGCGACCTCGAACGAGATGTGGCAGGCCGATCATACCGTTCTCGACATTCTCGTGCTCGATGATGCCGGAACCCCGGTGCGTCCTTGGCTGACCGTCATCGTTGACGATCACAGCCGAGCCATCGCCGGTTACTTCCTCAGCCTCGATGCCCCCAGTGCCCTCAACACGGCGCTCGCCTTGCGGCAGGCGATCTGGCGCAAGCCCAATCCCGAATGGATCGTCAGCGGCATTCCCGAACAGCTTTACGTCGACAACGGCTCGGATTTCATCTCCGAGCATATCGAGCAGGCGTGCATCGCCCTCAAAATCCGCCTCATCCATTCGCTGCCGGGGCGTCCTCGCGGGCGCGGCAAGATCGAGCGGCTGTTCCGCACCATCAACGACATGTTCCTGCCCGACCTGCCCGGCCACCTGATCGCGGGCAAGCCGCTGTCGGCGCCAGTGCTCACGCTCGACGAGCTGCGCGCCCGCTTCGAGGCGTTCGTGTGCGGCGTCTATCATCGTCGCCCGCATGGCAGCACCGGCGAACCGCCGATCACGCGCTGGCAGAAGGGCGGGTTCCTGCCCGCAATGCCCGACAGCCTTGAACAGCTCGACATGCTGCTCGTGCACGTGCCCAAGCCCCGTAAAGTGCTGCGCGACGGCATCCGTCTGATGGGCAGGCGCTATGTCGAACCCACGCTCGCGGCCTTCGTCGGCGAGCAGGTCGAGGCGGTCTATGACCCCCGCGACCTGACCGAGATCCACGTCTACCACCAGGGCCGGTTCGTCTGCCGTGCGCTCAGCTCCGAGCACGCTGGGCACCCGTCGTTGCGCGCGATCCAGCGCGCCCGGCGCGGCGCGAAGGAGCGCGACAAGCAGGTGCCTGCCCCCACGGAGACCTTCGATGGCGACCAAGAGGATACGGCTTCCCGGCCCACCACCTACCGAGGGCTCCGGCTCTACGCCGCTGACGATTGAGTTCCTGGTCGAGCAGCCGTTCCTGGCGACCCGCGAACATGCCCGGTTCGTCGAGTTTGCCGAAGCCTGCGCGCACTACCGCTATATCGGCGTGTGTCATGGCCGGCCGGGCGTCGGAAAGACGCGATCGGCGCGCGAGTTTTCCAGCTTCCCCGACCTGGGGGAATATGCCGCGCTCCGTCCCATTGCCGCGCTCCTTGGCGAAAAGGTCGCTCGCTGCCGCGCCGTCTTCTACACCGTGTCGGTCAGCAACACGCCCAAGACGATCGACGCGGTGTTGGGCCTCAACCTCATTAAGCTGGGCTATGCCCGGCTGACGGTCGCGGGCGGCTCGCAGGACGAAATCACCCATGACGCCGCCCGCATCGCCTGCCCCCTCGTCATCGTCGACGAGGCCGACCGCCTGACCATAAAGTCGCTCGAACATCTCCGCGACATGGCCGATCGCCACGGCTTCGGGCTGATCCTGATGGGTATGCCGGGCTTGGAGAAGCGCCTCGCCCGCTATGCCCAGCTCTACTCGCGGATCGGCTTCGTCCACGAGTTCAAACCGCTTACCGAGACCGAAATGCGGCTGCTGCTCGCGACCCACGCCGGCGATTTCGGGATCAGCTTCGACCCGGCCCAACTCGACGCGATCGAAGCGCAGGCAGCCGTGATCCGCATCACGCGCGGCAACTTCCGGCTCATGGAGCGCCTGTTCGCGCAGATGCGGCGGATCATGACCCTCAACCGCGTCGAGGAGGTCACCGCTGACATCGTTCAGGCCGCGCGCGATTGCCTCGTCATCGGACCCGGCAACTGACAAATAGCGCGATCAGAACGCCGCCATTTAGCGCGAGCGTTTACACAGGATAAGATCCATACCGTTTCCGGAACCACTTTCTTGTTTCCTCTTCGAAATTGGACTGTGCTGATGAGTTTGAGCGATGGTGGCTTCGCTCATACACTACGCGCTACCAGGCCCCTGCCCGTTTCTTAGGCTTAACGTTGTAGCTCAAGACCCCGGGGGCTCAGCCTCCCTTCTCCGGTTCTTGCCGCTGCGCAAATCCCTCGATCTACCTGCCGCCGTCGTGTGGTCGCACGGCATCATCCAAAGACCTATTTAGGCCGTCATGACTAGCCAATCTTCGCCATAAGGCGCCCCGCCGCCCCCTGCTCTGCCGCGAGATTGCGATTATAAGCGAGCGGCATCCGCGGCGACTTCCACCGCAGCGCGTCCATGATGCCGGCCAAATCCTCCCCGCTGGCGAACAGGTCCTGATTGAGCCCGATCCGCGTCGAGTGCGCACTGATCCCCTTCAGCAACCGCGCCAGATCGTCCGCCGTCAAATCGGGCAGCGCGCCACGGTCGAACGCGCGGCCGATGATCGACCGAAAGATTGGTCCGATCGAGCCCGGGTGCAGCGCCACGGTGCCGATGTCATATTCGACGCGCGCCTTCACCGCCGGCTTGGACAGCGTCTTGCGCAGATCCCACGTCTCCCGGCCCGAGATGCTGTCGATCGGCCGACCGCGCACGGCTGCCCGCGCCTTGTAGCGCCGCACCTGCACCCGCCGGAACAGCGGCCCTGTCGTGATCCCCGCCGCTTCGGTCCACGCCGCGATCGCCGCGACGGTGCGCGGGCTGAGGTAGGCGGTCGCCCCCTCCCCGTCTTGATCGCCCTTATGACGCAGAATCTGCAGCAGCCGCGCTTCGGGATCGATCGCCTCCTCAATATGCTCAATGGCGACCGCCACCAGTTCGGAGGCGCGCAGCCCGGTGTCATAAGCGGCCGATAGCAGCGCCCGATCACGCAGCCCCGGCAGATCCTCGCCACAACTCTCGAGCAGCGCGCGGATGTTGAGCCCCCGCGCCTTGTCGCGCTCGACGTCGCGCACCGGGCCCTTGAACCGCAGCGGCCGCGCCTGCTTCTGCGCAGCCCCCTTCTCGCGGCGCACCGTCTGGAGCCGCAGCTTCACCAGCGGCGCCGGCGTCGGATCCTTGAGCTCGAGCAGCTGGTGGATCTTGGCGATCGACGCCTTGTAGCGGGATAGCGAGGCCGGCCGGCTCCCCTTCCCGGCCCGCGCGTCGAGATAATCGGCCACGGTCTCGGGCGTGGCCGGCAGCGCGATCCGGTTGTTGCGCCTACACCACGCATCGAACGCCTCGACGTCGGACTTGAGCGCACGGATGCTATGGGGCGATGAAGCGGCCTGATAGGCGGCGATCAGGCCCTCGTTGACGGTGATGCGCTCGCCGGCGCGCATCTGCACGATCGTCCACGCAAGGTCGGCCGGCGCCCTGACGGCCGGCAGGACAGCCTCAGGCGGCGCTACGGGGATTTCTGGCCCTTCCCGGGCGGTTTCGGTGCTCACGACGCGCCTCGCTCCTCAGCCGCGCTTGTAGCCCACCTTATAAAGAACGGTCAAATCTGCTTATGTGATAACTGCAATTATCACATGTCCATTTTTAAGGAGCAACAGCATGGTAGACGCTATGGCTACTTTGCGGATATATTTATGCCATGCCTGTTGCCCTGCCAGACCTCTCAGAGCCAATTTGGACCTCCAGGCTCGTCGCTCGTCTGGAACGGGCGGCAGCGGCGATAGGCCGCCTCGATGCCCGTGTTTCTGCCAGTCCTGCCGCTGCGCCGTGGCAGCGACGCGCCACCTGGACCGGCTATACCACGGCGCTGCGGGTGCAGGGTGCCGAGATTGACGAAATTGATATTTTCGGACGGGAATGCGCCGTCAATCTGCCCGGTCGCCGGCCGGTGCCTACCAATCTGGACGATCGTGATGCGCTTCCGATTTGGCAGCGGCAATTGGCCCAGCGCGAATCCCGTTATTGGCGAGACGAGTTGGCGATCTCAACGGACGTCCCAGAAGATTGGAACCAGCGGCCAGCCCTCCTCCGCGCGCTTGAGATTACGGCCCGGCGCTCCCGCGCAGATAGCACGATCACGCCGTGGCTTGCCGTCCCCGGGCTCCTGCGATCGATGAAGATCACTCAAGCCGTGCTGCCGTGCCTGACCATTGGCGACAAAGCGCTTCGCCTCTCGCCGCGCGACACGCAGGCCATACTCCTGCGCAACCTCCGGTCGCTCACCGAGCGGGCGAAAGAGGGCTTGGTGAGGCTACAGGCGCTCGAGGAAGACCGCTTACGCGCCGCCGCAGCCCTCCATGGCGCGCACCGCCCTGGCAAGCTCCTGGAATTGCTCAGCCTTGTCCAGTTTGTCCCCGTCGTCAGTCCTCGGATGCTCGCCGGGCGATTGGATGTGACGATCTCTGGTGCCGGTAAGCTGCTTTCTCGCGCGGCAGAACTGGACCTTCTAGTGGAGGTGAGCGGTCGTCAGGCTTGGCGGACCTATATGACGCGCGATCTGGCTATCGCCTTCGGGTTTGGTATCCGTCCGATAGGGCGTCCCCCTGCCCCGCCCCGGGCGCTCCCAGATTTTGTACCTGCGCTCGCAGAGTTTGATCGTGAAATGGCCGAACTCGATTCGATGCTAGCTGGCCTCGGTGTCGATGTCTCGGCACACCCCACTGATTGAGTTGTAGCGGGGCGTGACCGCTCGATGTCACGCCTCCCGTTGTTGCGTCGGCCCACTTCAGGCCCAGTGCGCGTCAAGCACCTCGCGAATGGCCTTCTCGGCATCCTCCCGAGAGGCCCCACCCCTATTGAGAAGTGTCAGGCGAATTCCCTTGCGATCAGTGCCCTCGATGCGAAGCACAGCTTTCCCTGTCTCGCTCGATACAATCTGCGCCATTCCTGACTTCTTGGGGGGTCCTGACCTTTTGGGGGGATCGGCCGCCAGCGACAATGCACGAACGATCTCCGGCACAGCCATGGGAGCGCCCTCCCCTCCCGATCGAGCACTGAGCGCGGCCGCTTCGGCAAATACGCGTTGGCGACGATCGTCCGGCTTCAGCAATGGCTTGATCGTTGTGACGTGCTTGATCCGCAAATCCTGTGGATTGGGAAAGGCGACCATCAATTCCACCGGGAGACGCGCGAGATCAAGATAACGGCTCAACCAGCTTTCCGTGACGTTAATCCGCTCCGCCATGATCTTTTGCCTGCCCTCGTAATAGGCTTCGAGCGCGCGGAGATAATCACGAGCGCGTTCCAGATCGCTCAGGTCTTCGCGGGCTCTGTTTTCGATGTCCGCTATGCGAAACGCTTCTTCATCCGACAGTTCGCGGATATCGACCAGGAACCGGAAGTCGGGGTAATTGTGGCTACGCAGCCAGCTGATCGACCAATGACGCCGCGCACCGCAGATCACCTCAAAATCATAGTCTGGTTCGCCACGCACACGGCGCACAATTGCCGGCATTTCCTGGCGTCCCTGTGCCTTTATACTCTCGATGAGATCGGCGCATCGCTCCTCGTTTAGGAGCGCATATTCCCGGTTGTGACCCGCCCACATTCGACATCGAGCGGGATCGACCAATTCATGCGTGCGACTGACGACCGATCCCGCTGCCAATTCGGCCAAGCGGTTCTCTCTTCCAGTCAATACATTCGAACCAAGGCCGGGACGACGCGGGGCGGGCGCACCATCTTCAGGCAGATTTATTCCGGCTGCCAAGTCAGCCGCGAAACTCGCATTCTTTCTGCTCATAATGCCGACCCTCTACCCGGAATTGCACCGGTGCAATTTTTGCTTCTCATGCCAAACCTTCCTTTCGCAAACGGCCTAAGTGGCTGGGCCACATGGCGCGAATATCCAATTCCAGCTCAGCGTTGACGCCATCGAGATAAGTGAGGCAGCGGTTGCGCACCGCACTGCTTGTGACGGGGCCATCGAGTTCATAAACGGTCATTAGACGAGCCGTCGCATTGTCGATCTCAGCAGAATCCTTAAGCGGCGTACGCACCATCGCGTGACCGAACAACGTCCGCATCAGATTGAGCAGCTCCTTCTGCATCGACTTGTTCTCGTCGACCTTCGAGGCAACAAAGCGCAGGAATTTGAGAGTCGGCGCAAAGCCGCGTTCGGCCAGCGTCTCGATGGTCTCATCCAGCATCGCCAGAAACGCCGCGGTCGAAGAAAAGTCCATGACGGTTGGAGGCACCGGCACAACGAGAGCATTCGCGGCGCGCAAAACCGACAAGGATATGGCGCCAAGGGCTGGGGGCGGATCAAGGACGATGACATCGAAGCGATCAGCAATGCTAGCGATGCCTTGAGAGAGGCGATCGATAAGCCCCCCCTGCCCGCGCGCCATCCGGGCGGCGATCTCATATTCCGACTGGAACAGCCGCAAATTAGCAGGGATTAGTTCAAGGCCATCGAAATGCGTTTTACGCAGTGCATATTCGAGCGAGGTCATTTCCTCCTGGCGGAGAAACGGATAGAGCGTGTCGTCCTCGGTGAGGTCGAGATCCGGCACATAGCCGAACAGAGTCGTCGCGGAGGCCTGGCTATCGCAGTCGATCAACGCGACCCGATAGCCCTGGATAGCGAGATACTGGGCAAGATGCACCGACAAGGTCGACTTGCCGACACCTCCCTTGAAGTTCTGGACAGCAACGACACAGCACGGGTCGTCTGCTGCCCGCCAAGGTCTCGTGCCGAACAGGCCCCGCATATCATTGAGCTGCGCGAGCGTATAACCTACTCTGCGATTATTCTCGGTTCGCGGCGGCGGCGGAAGTCGCCCGTCCTTTTCTGCGTCGCGGATCGCTGCAGGCGTCCGCCCGACCAGGTCGGCCGCCTTTCCTATTGGGAAAGTGGGCTCACGACGATCATCCGCCCGCGCGCTGCGCGCCGAATCGCGAAGCCGCTCCAGCACCGAGGACGTGCGCTGGGCAAGCGTAGCCACCGATAGAAGATCGTGGGTATCGTCGATGTCTAGTGATGCTGCCACAGGGCGCCCCTTTGCGAAATTCGGGGTACTGTAGCGCTACTTGCGCTTTTCCGTCAAATAGAAGCGGTATTTCGAAAGTCGCGGCGCAACATGGTCGGCATATCGCCTGAATATCGCCAATCACCGCTTATCCAAGGGTCTATCCTGACTCGGTGGGGGCGAAGGAAATTGCACCGGTGCAATTTTCGTTAGGGACGCCCCCTCCGCGCAACGAAACTCTCGCAAAAGCCGGTCCAGGAACTCAGCAACTTCGCACCTTTGAGTTTCGCCAGACGGTCGCCCATCTGCTGGCGATATGCGTCAGCGATGAGATCGATATCCCACCCGCCACCGTTCGATCGAGCGATAGCCGCTAAGGTCTCGGCGTTGAAACGGATCGTTCCTTCCGGGAAGATGATCTCGGAGTTCTTCTCGGGTGTGACAAGCGCGCTGATGGCAGCCTTGACGACCGATCCCACTTCCACCGTGTCGGCGAGGGTCTCTACAGCCCCTTCCCTGCGCGCCTTGCGTCCTGTCGAGTGCCGCTCAATCTCATCGACGGTCGCGATCTGCGCTGGCGCGTCCTTCGGTTCGAAACGGAACTCGATCTCGGTCACCGTTCGGCCTTGCCGTATCTCCTTCCACTCAACTCGGAAGTGAGCGAGCTGATCGATCTCAGCTTTTGCCTTCTCAAGCACCTTGCGACGGAGTTGCGCGAAATCCTTATACACCTCAGGCGATATGCCCAGCGCTGCACGCAGCGCTGCCATATCGCCCTTCCAGGTTGACTGGCGACGATGGAGCCGCAGCGATCCAATCTCATAGAGCTTGAGCGCATAGCTTGAGCGGAAGCCCAGAACTGCCTGCCGGTTGAGAACGGCATAACTCTCAGACTCCTGGATGAGCTTGCGCGCGTCCGGTGTGAACTCCCATTCGATCCAGCCCGCATCCGCACCGTCTGTATCTTCCGCTTCTTCGCGAGACGACGAAATAAGGGAAAAGCGCAGCGTCGCTTTCTTGCCGCGCCAGGACCGGTCGTCGATCGCAAACAAGGTCCGGTGAAGTTCCTCCAACATGTCGGAGATTCGTTCATTACCCTTATGACCGCGGCGAATATCGGCCTTGCGCATCCGATGCGGCCGATCTTGCCAGGCATCGCCACCTGCGGTCAGAATCATCAAGGCAAGCAATCGCGACGCCGTAAGGCTGAGCGACTGGCCTTTCACGAATTTGATCTCAACGATGCTGCCGGGTTTGGCGAACTCCTCGCCACCCTTCGCTTGCAAAGCCGCCGCGACTCGCATGGCACGGCCCGGCGCCGAATCGGCTTGCGCCTCTTGCGCTGCATCGGCGCTTAGATTTTCCGCGTGTTCCATGTCATATAGGCCGAACGCATATTGGCAGATTCGCCTAACTGCTGCCTGACCTGTCCTCTCTCGTCAAGGCAGGACAGGCATAAACACTTTCTGTCGCCCCCATCCGGTCAGGTTAGAACCTGGTGACACTCCCGTAAAACCCCTCGGATTCTGCCGAGTCGCAGTACGATTCGCGTTCCGCCCGTTTTCGGCTCGCTGATGCTCGATAAACGCGGCAGAATGACATTATTCCCCAGCGCGGGGCCGCCAAAAGCCATTGCCCCCAATCGGTCAGGATAGCCCCAATAGGTCAGCTATCTACCCCCGACCGGTCAGGATGACGCCCCCGCCAGGTCAGGCAAAATCCCCCGTGCGGTCAGGACAAACGCGGCAGATCGTTGAAATTGCATGTTTTTTCGGCACCGAATCTGAATCACTTAGAATCATGAATCCTTCCGCTGCGAGCAGCGGCGTTGTTTTAGATTAATTCTAAAAGAACACGCGGGCGATTCGCGGACCCTTTAGTTCGGACAGCATAACCGATTCCCCCCTTGCTGGGGGGATACCGCCTGACCGGTGTTCCACGATAACATCCCGGTCTCGATCCTTGGCAGATCCGCCCAGCGACGAGATGACAGCAACTGAACCACCGCTCGTCGCCGCTGGGTGGACGCAGTGAGGAGGTCACATGATCAATTTTGCCAAATTCGAGATCATCGGCCGGATCGGTGAGATCGACGCCAAGCCCAAGGTCACGAACATCTCAGTATGCGCGAACTATCGCCGCCGCGCAGAAGGCGACCAGTGGATCGATGACAGCTACTGGAACCGCGTCGTCATTTTCAGCGACGGCCAGCGGAAATATATCGATGAAAAGGCCCAGGTTGGCGACCTCGTGCGGATTGCCGGACGGCTCCGTGACACCTCCTACGAGCGCGATGGCACCACCCACTACACGACCGACCGGATCGTCGAAGAGTTCGGTGTGCTCGCGGCAAAAGCGGCATAGGTCGTAGGAGGCAGCGCCGATCGGGCAAGAGGGGAGGGGGCATGCGCGGAGCGAACCTAAATTTCGATAGGAGTTTCGCTTATGCCAGCCACAATCGACGCCGCCGTTCGCGCCAAGCAGATCGTCGAGAGCCTGGGCGGACGCTGGTCTGGATCGCGCGGAGAGTGCCGTTGCCCCGCCCATGACGATCATTCCCCTAGTCTTTCGGTCCGCCTCGGCACCAAGGCGATCCTGTTCAAATGCTTCGCGGGATGCACATCGACCGATGTCCTCAAGGCTCTCGATCGTCAGGGTTTGCACGATCGAAAGCCAGTCCATGTCGAACTGCGCGCGGCGTCACGCGATCTGAGCGGTTTAGCCAGGTCATTATGGCAGCACAGCATCCCCATCGCCGGCACACCGGCTGAAGCCTATCTTCATGCTCGGGGCCTTTATGCGCCGACGCCTGACCTTCGCTTCAACCCACAGACGATCATAGGAAAGGGGAAGGATCGGCGCAGCCTTCCCGCAATGATCGCCGCAGTGAGAAATGAGCTTGGCCTGGTCGCGGTCCACCGGACTTTCCTCGATCCCACAAACATTTTGCGACGCCCCTTCCGCAAGCCCAAGCTCGCGCTGGGTTTGCTCGGTTCGGGCAGCGTGCGGTTTGGTGAGCCGGATGACGTTCTGGGCATCTCCGAAGGGATCGAAGATGCCCTGTCCGCCATTGACTGGTTTCAACTGCCGGTTTGGGCGGTGCTCGGTGCCGAGCGCTATGCCCATGTCGGCATACCGTCCCATGTAAAGCGCGTCATCGTGTTCGGTCAGCGGAACAAGGCGGCGAAGATTTGCCTGAAGAGGGCAGGGGAGCACCTCAGTGCCAACGGGCGAAGGGTCGAGGAGTGGCTCCCATCAGAGCATGACGACTGGAACGATGCACTGCGCGATCGGCTTGCCCGCAACGCCATTCCTCGCACCGTGATCCAACTCCACTCCCACTGACGAGAGGAGAGGAGGCCTCCGGCTTGTTGATCCGGTGATGGGCACCGGACGATGCAATGGAGGCCTACAATGCGCACCTCAGCCGCTGCTCTCGAACTCGATTTTACCGAACCATCCATTACCGCCGCAAACGCGGTCTATGCCGAGCTGCGCAAAGGCGACAGCGTGGACCGACCTGGCCTGCTCCAGGCGATGGAAGCCGCGTATGGTTCAACTGCCGCTGACGGGCGTTGGTCACTCCGCGATGCCTATGATGTGCTGGAGCTGGCCCAGGTCCTGCACCTCGCCAAGCTCGACCTGCCGCAAGAGCCCGCCGAGTGCCTGGCGGCCCTGACCGCGCTCACCGCATCCCTCCCGACGCATACTGTGCGCAGCGAAGAGCAGATCGCGCTCCAGCAATTTTCGACACCGGCCACGATTGGCTACCTTGCCGCACTCGCCGTCCGCATCACCACAGCCGATACCGTCCTGGAGCCCTCCGCCGGCACCGGGCTTCTGGCCGTTTTCGCCGCGCGCGCTGGCGCCAAACTTGTCCTCAACGAGATCGATCCCGCGCGCGCTGACATGCTCCAGGCAGCATTCCCCACCGCACCGGTCAATCGCCACGATGGCGAACTCATCAACGATCTGCTGCCGCTGTCGATCCGCCCGACCGCCGTGCTCATCAACCCTCCCTTCTCTCGCAGCATCGGTCGACATGCCGACCCGCTTGCCGCGTTCCGCCACTTGCGCTCCGCTCTGAAACGGCTTGATGCCGGGGGGCGCTGCGCTGCTATCCTTCCCGATCGCGTGGATACATCGAGCCGCGCCTGGGCGAAGGCGACCGAGGGCTGTGGGATCACGCTCCACGTCGAACTGCCCGCCAATGCTTATGCCAAACATGGCACCAGCCAGATCGTGAAGCTCATTGTTCTGGAAAAAGGCTTCCAGGATGACGTCGCTATCGTTCGGTGCAACTCACTCCCCGAAGCGCTCGCGACGATCATCACTTCCGCCGCCAGCGTCACGGAAACACCGCGACTCTCCCCAGCGCGCCTTGCACCAACCCGTGCGCGCGCATCCCTGCTTGGCGGTCTTTCGAGCAGGCCCCGGCTTTCGGCCCCCATCGCGACGGCCGCCCAGTCTCTCAGCGCGCTTGATATCGGTTACGACGTCTTTGCCGAACCCGTACCTACTGGCGAGGCGGTCGGTGTTTACTTGCCGTACAGGCCGAGCCGCATCGCCATTCCCTGTGCATCCGCGCATCCGACCGCTATGGTGGAATCGATCGCCATGGGCTCGATTACGGCACCGCGGCCGTCTTACGTTCCGAAGCTGCCGGCCGGTGTAGTCGACAACCGGGTGCTGTCCGACGCTCAGCTCGAAACGCTGATCTACGCCGGGGACGCTTTCGAGCGCGACATCTCCGGTCTGTTCAAGGCGGCCGAGGAAGGATTGTCGCTCACGCCGGACAAGGACGGTCGCCCTTACCGGACCGGATTCTTCCTTGGCGACGGCACGGGTGCCGGCAAGGGCCGTCAGGTTGCCGCCATCATCCTCGACCAGTGGCTGCGCGGGCGCCGCAAGCACATCTGGATATCCAAGACCGAGACACTGCTGGAGGATGCACGTCGCGACTGGACCGCGGTCGGCGGTCTTGCGCTCGACATCCAGCATCTCAACCAGTGGAAACTGGGCTCGGCCGTAGGCGCGGCCGAGGGTGTGCTCTTTCTCACCTATGCGACGCTCCGCTCCAACCGGGGGGACAAGGGCACTCGCCTTCAGCAGATCCTCGACTGGGTTGGTGACGATTTCGACGGCATGATGGTGTTCGACGAGGCGCACGAAATGGCGGGTGTCGCCGGCGGCGAAGGCCGTTTCGGCACCAAGGACGGATCCGATCAAGGCATCGCCGGCGTGCGCTTGCAAAACCTGCTGCCTCGTGCCCGCGTCCTCTATGTGTCGGCAACCGGCGCGTCGGACGTCAACAATCTCGCTTATGCCACCCGGCTTGGCCTGTGGGGTCCGACCACCGCCTTCGCCGATCGCCGCGCATTCGTCGACAGTTTGCGGCGTGGCGGGATCGCGGCGATGGAATTGATCGCCCGCGACCTGAAGATGCAGGGCCTCTATGTCGCCAGGGCGCTCAGTTTCGCCGGTGTCGAATATGACATCCTTGAACATCGCCTGACGCCCGATCAGGTCGAGGTCTATGACGCCTATGCCGATGCGTGGGCGATCATCCACGCCAATTTGCGCACCGCGCTCGATGCCACCCGGGTGACGGACAGTTTCTCCAACGACACCTACAACAGCGGCGCGAAGGCTGCGGCACTGTCGATCTTCGAAGCCACCAAGCAGCGATTCTTCGGCCAAATCCTGATCGGCATGAAGCTGCCCTCGCTGATCCCGGCGATCCGCGCCGATCTGGCCCGGGGCGAGAGCGTCGTGATCCAGCTCGTCTCGACGTCCGAGGCGATGCTCAACCGGGCACTGGCCGCGCTGAACGCCGAGGACCGGGCGAATCTGGATATAGAGCTTTCACCCAAAGAGTTCGTCATGTCCTATCTCACGGCCGCCTTTCCCGTCCGTCAGATGAAGACCTTCGTCGACGACACCGGCAAGACCCGCTCCGAGCCTATGTCCGACGAGGAAGGGCGTCCCATCTTCAGCCAGGAAGCGCTCGAAATGCGCGACAATCTCGTCGAGCGGTTCTGCTCCCTGCCGATCGTGGGGTCCGCCCTTGACCATATCATCGGGCATTTCGGGACCGATGCCGTCGCCGAGGTGACGGGACGCAGCCGGCGCATCGTCATCGACGCGCACGGTCGCCAGCGTATCGAGAGCCGTTCGCCGCGAACAAACCTTGCCGAGACCGACGCCTTCATGCGGAACGAGAAGAAGATCCTGATCTTCTCCGATGCAGGCGGCACCGGGCGCAGCTATCACGCGAGTCTCACCGCCGAGAACCAGTCGCGCCGCAACCACTATCTGCTCGAACCCGGTTGGCGCGCTGACGCGGCCATCCAGGGTCTCGGCCGCACCCATCGCACGCACCAGGCAACCGCGCCGCTGTTCCGTCCGGTATCGACCGACTGCCGCGGCGAGCGGCGCTTCATCTCGACGATTGCCCGCCGCCTCGATAGCCTTGGTGCCCTGACACGGGGCCAGCGTCAGACAGGCGGCCAAGGTCTGTTCGACCCGCGGGACAATCTCGAAAGCGACTATGCCAAGGAATCCCTCGAAACATGGTTCCGCCTGCTTGCCAACGGTAAACTGCGCTCGACCACACTTGGCGAATTCCAGACCCTGACCGGACTTGAGCTGGAGGGCGAAGGCGGAGGGCTGAAGGAGGAGCTGCCGCCCATCCAGCGCTGGCTCAATCGTATTCTCGCGCTGCGCATCGCGTTGCAGAATGCGATCTTCGATGAATATCTGGGTCTAATCGAGGCCCGGATCGAGGCGGCGCGCGAAGCCGGCACGCTCGATCTCGGCGTTGAAAGCATCAATGCCGAACGCATCACGATCCTTGATCGCACGGTCATCCGGCGCGACCAGACGAGTGGTGCAGAAACCGAGATTCTGCGCCTCGAAACGGAGGAGCGCTACAAGCCGGTTTCGCTCGACCGTGCGTTGCGGATGCTCGGCGACGACTCGCGCCCGATCGTCAATCGCAAGTCTGGCAGGGCCGCGATCCGGTGCAGCACCTATTCGCTCACCGATGACGATGGTGAGATCGTTCGCCGCTACGAGTTGGTTCGGCCGACCCGTTCCGAGCGGATGCGGCAGGATTTGCTGCTCGAAACAATGTGGGAAGAGTCCAGCGAGGAGGAATTTTCGGCGCTGTGGCAGGCTGAGGTCGAGGAGATGCGGGACAAGACCCGCACCAGCACGCTCTATCTGGTCGCAGGCCTGCTCCTGCCGGTCTGGGATCGCTTGCCCGACGATCATGTTCAGGTCTGGCGCCTGAACACCGATGACGGCCAGTCCTTCCTCGGCCGGATCGTTCCTGCACCGCTGGTGTCGAAGCTCGCGGAAGCCTTCGGGATCAACGCCGCCATCACCGTGTCAGGCGACGATACCGCAAAGCATGTGATGGCCACCGGCGAGATATCGTCCGTCGGAGCCTACCGGCTCAAGCGCAGCCTGGTCGCCGGCCAGCAGCGCCTCGAACTGCTCGATTGGCCGCACACGCGGCTTGCCGAACTCAAGGCGGCCGGCTGTTTTACCGACATCATCCAGCACAGGACGCGGATGTTCGTTCCCGTCGCGAATGCCGCTGCCGTCATCGAGCGCATCGCCGCCTGACGATCGAGGTCCTCTCTCCGCGCCCAGCGCAGGAGAGGGGAGGGGGCCTTCGGCTTTGTGGGCCTGATGAGCAGGCTCGCGTGACCGTCGAGGCGGCGCGCCAGTTCCAGATGGAGACGAAAGATGATCCAGTCCGTGAAGGTCAAGAACCTCTCGCTGTCGAAGGACAATGTCCGCAAATCGAGCCGTGACGCCGGTATCGACGCCCTAGCCGCCAGCATCGCGACGCAAGGCTTGTTGCAGAACCTCATCGTTACCCCGCTCAAGAAAGCGGGCCATTTCACCGTCAAGGCGGGCGGGCGCCGGCTGCGCGCACTCCAGAGCCTGATCGAGCAGGGCATTCTGCCGGTCGACCATGTCGTGCCCGTCCTCGTGCTGAGCGACGACGACAACTCGGTCGAGGCGAGCCTCACCGAGAATTTCCAGCGCGTTCCGATGAACCCGGCGGATGAAAGCACCGCGTTCAACTTCCTCATCCAGAAGGGGATGACCGCCGAGGACGTTGCCAAGCGACAGGGCGTCACCACCCGCTTCGTCGAGCAGCGGGTGCGGCTTGCCGAGCTTGCACCAAGCGTGTTCCAGGCTCTCGCCGCCGGCGAAATCACCCTGGGGGTCGCTCAGGCGTATGCCGTGACGAGCGACATCGATCGTCAGGCTCGCGTGTTCGCACAGATGAGTACCTCCTATTATGGCGATCAGCCCGACAACATCCGGCGTGCGATCCTCAACGGGACGATTAAGGCGAACGATGCCAAGGCGCGGTTCATCGGTCGCGATGCCTATGTCGCCGCAGGCGGCCGCATCGAGGGTGATCTCTTTGCCGCCGAGGGGGACGAGAACTGGATCGACGTCGATCTTCTTGAAGATCTTGCCGGCAAAAAGCTGGAGGCGGCCGCCGCCGAACTCGCGCAGGCCGAGGGCCTCGCATTCGTGACGCCGATTGCGGCCACCCACGTTCCCTACGATCTCGAGCGTCAGCTTCATGAGTTTCACGCGCCCGCGCGGCCGCTTAGCGAAGCGGAAAGCGCGCGCGTCGAAGCGCTTTCTGCCGAGAATGACCAACTCGTCGAGCAGCTTGAAGGCGAACTGACCGATGGGACGGCGGAAGCCGAGGTCGCGAACTATCGTCTCGACGAAATCGAACGGGAGCTTGAAAGCATCGAGGAATCCCGTCGCGAGATCGATCCGGCGGTCCGGGCGCAGATCGGGACGTTTGTCTACATCGGCGGTGATGGCGAAGCCCGCGTTCACACCCGCATGTTCAGCGAGAAGCCCGTTGTCGATCCGAATGCTCCGCCCAAGGTGACGGGCGGTGGCAATGGTGACGACGGCGCCGGCGACATCGATCATGGACCCAAACTCAGCGCTACCCTGATTGACGAGCTGGCTACCCAGCGCCGGCAGGTCCTCGTCGCTCACATCGCCAGTGATCCGGCGATGGCGCTGGACCTCACCATCTTCCTGATGGCGCAGAATGTCGTCTTCGAGCAGAACTACGTCCGCAACCACTCGACGCTCAAGTCCAGCGGCGCCCAATTCCCGATCTTCGGCTTCCGCGACGAAGGATCGATGGCGTCGCAGGCCATCGAGGATCAGCGCCAGCGTCTCGATACGAGCTGGGCCGGTCATAAGACCATGTCCGAACGTTTCGATGCCTTTCGTGCGCTCGACGACGAGGCCCGCGGCAGTTGGGTGGCCTTCTCGATCGCACGCACGCTGGAGCCGAGCCTGAACGTTCCCGAGGGCGGACGGTCCAATGGGTTCCATGACCATCTTGGTCGCGCGCTCGACATTCAGGTCGAGCATTGGTGGCGCCCCACGGCTGAAAACTTCTTCGGCCGCGTCAAAAAGGACGTCATGCTCGAAGCGCTCGAGGCCATCGGCGGGCCGATCCTGCGCGGCCGCTACAAGGACGCCAAGAAGGGCGACCTTGCCGCAACCTGCGCCTCGCTCTGCAACGGACAGGGGATCGTCGAGGCCGAAGTCCGCGAAAAAGCGGCGGCCTGGCTGCCGGATGCGATGCGCTTCGACGCCATCGAAAAGCCCGAGACCATCGCGCTGCGATCGACCTTCGTTGACGAAACCGAAGATGTCGATCCCGGCGAGGATGGCGATGACGAGTCGGACATCGAAGACGCGACACATGACGGTCAGGAGGATTTGAGCGAGGCAGCCTGACGCCCGCTTGCACGGTTCGAGGCGACTGGGGGCGGCACTCTTCGCGGAGTGCCGCCCCTCCTTTTGTGCCCGGACGGCGGCCTTTCAGAGGGGAGGGCGCTGCTCCGGGCTCGCCTCTACCAGATCAGGAGAACGTGCCGTGGCAAAGACCACCGATAGATCGTCGCCCGCCGACACCATCACAAACGCGATCATCGACAAACTCGAATCCGGCGTGCGCCCTTGGGTGAAGCCGTGGCGACCTGGCCTTGGCGGCCGTCCACTTCGCGCGACCGGCGACCCTTACAAGGGCATTAATTGCTTCTGGCTGTGGCTCTGCGCCGAAGGCGCGGGCTACCATTCGCGCACTTGGATGACCTACAAGCAGTCGCAGGCGCTGGGCGGCCAGGTCCGCGAAGGCGAGCGGTCGCAGATCGCCATCTTCTACAAATCCTACAGCAAGACCGTGGAGTCGCCCGTTACCGGCGACACCACCGACGAAATGCGCCGCGTGCTGCGATCCTACGCCGTCTTCAATGCCGATCAGATTGATGGGCTGCCAGAGAAGTTTTATCCCTGCGCCGTCAGCGCCGTCGCCCCCGACGACGCGCTGCCGGATCGTGCACAGCGCTTTCTCGATGCTCTTCCTGCGAGGGTTTACCAGCGCGGCGATCGCGCCTTCTACGACCGCGTTGCCGACAGCATCACGATGCCGCCTGTCGAGTTGTTTTCCACCCGCGCGTATTTCGCTTCGACGTTAGCGCATGAGGCAGGGCATTGGACCGGCCATCCTGACCGACTCAACCGAGAGTTTGGCAGGAAATTCGGCGACAACGCCTATGCGTTTGAAGAGCTTTGCGCCGAGATGACATCCGCCCTGCTTGGCGCGGATCTTGGCCTCCCGACCGCCCATATCGACGATCATGCAGCATATATCGGCTCGTGGCTCGCGGTGTTGCGCAAGGATGCCCGCGCCATCATGACGGCTGCGGCAAAAGCCGAAGCGGCGGCCGCCTTTCTGCTCCGCGCAACTGGCCTCGCCACGTCGGACGAAGCCCAGGAACAGATCCGTGAAGCGGCATGATCGCGGCGATCGCCTGCCCCGACCCCGGCGCCTACCGCCGGATCGCCGCAGCGTTCCGCCGCCGCAAGGAGGGGGGAGGAGAGGACGCCTTCGGCCTTTTGAGCGCGCCAGAGCGCTCAGAAGGAGGCTCCCATGTTCTACGATACGCTCTACCGCCACAATCAGGCCCTTTCCCCCGCCGGTCTGGACCATCTGCCGGCAGCACTCCACGCCCTCAACGCCGCCGTCGACGACTGTCAGCGTGCTGGCAAGCCAGTCGCCAGCGACGCGGCAACCCTTCTCCTCATCCGCCATCTGGCAGACGTTGCCCTACGCGATGCGCCCAGCGCGGCCGCCCTTCGCCTTCGTTGCGAAACGGATCGCTTGGCGGTCGACGCCGCACCAGCGCTGCTCGGCATTGCCGGAAAGAGCGTCGGCGGAAACTACCACGCCAAACGGACCTTCCACTATCAGGCGCGCCGCGCGCTTACGCGCCTCGCAACGGCAATCGGCCTCGACGCGGACGACACCCGTATCAACACCATCATGGGTGCCGATCACGAAGACGGCACGACGGAGCTGCGCCATGCGGATCTCGCCCTTCGCGTGGTCCCGCGCGGCTTTCTTCCGGGCAGCGAGGTCTCGATCAGCCGCTGTCGCGACGGGCAGGAGATCGGCAGGCCCCACCGCGCGCCGATTACCGAATTACTCGACGTGGCCGCGTTCCAGCACCGACTTGCCGGCATCCCCGGCGACATCGGCGCGGCGCGTTTCGCGGCTGCCGCCTGAACCCCGCAATCGCAGGAGATATCTCATGGGTTGGCTCTTCATGCGCGATATGGGTGGCTACGCCACTCCGCGCTCCTATCTCGACAACCAGTTCACCTATGCGCACGCGGACCATCGTCTCACGGTTCTCGCGTCTTCGATGGTCGGATCTACCTATTACGCGGCGTGCGAACGGATCGAGGCGTCCGGCGGTCGGGCCGTCTTCGCCGTCGTGTGCCTGACCCGGCAAAGCACCGGCGCGCGCGACGGCTGCACGTTCGGCTACAAAGACAGTGCGCCGTTGCGGCGCTGAAATGGAGTATCAGTGATGATGAGGTAAGTTGAGAATGCCTCTGCTCGCCGGACTAACCTCGGGCCTCACAAGGTCTGAAATCCCGAAAGGGACGGGGAACAATAGCATGTTCGGAAAAGGCCAGATGCGTCTTAGTCGCAAATGGAGGCGATGACGGTCAGGGCAAGGTGCGTATGGTGAAGGCTACACTGCTTAAATCCCAGTCTGCAGCAATCTATATAGCGATACTGGCGAAAGCGACTGTCACGCCAGGTCCGGATGATGACAGCGGTCTCATGTCTTGGCCGCCTGTTTCTCAGCCCATCCGGTGCGCCTCTCGTCGAGGGGTTTAGTGGACGAACGGGACACCTAACCGCGCCGCATCTCCATTCAGCGTAACTACGGGATGCCCTAAACAGGCGGCTTCTGCCGGCCTGCATGGGTACGGAGCCGCCATATTACTCAAATGCCCGGGGTAATGCCCGGGACATCGACCTCTTCGGAGGCGGCGGTGCAACTGTATAAGGTCTCGAGCGATCGGGCCGAAAGCGGGGAAGACCGGGGGAAGGGCGGCAGCTGTGATTCTTCAACCACCGATCATGGGGTGTGCTGATGCTGCCAGAAACTGTGAAAGGCCGGTTGGAGGCCATTCCGGCGCTCGTTGCGTCGGGCAAAAGGGTGAATGGACTCTATCGTCTGATGGGGTCTCGCCTCCTTTGGGAGGAGGGGCTCCAGAAGATCGGATCCAACAAGGGTGCGATGACGCCGGGTATTGACGGCGAGACCTTCGCGGACTTCGGACCGGAAGACCTCGACCCGATTATCGCCAGCGTGACGGCAGGGACCTATGATCCCAAACCAGTGCGTCGGGTGTTTATCCCGAAAGGCAAGGGCAAACGGCGTCCGCTGGGCATTCCCACGCGCGACGACCGCCTCGTTCAGGAAGTGGCGCGGCAACTGCTCGAACGGATCTATGAACCGGTGTTCTCGAACGCCTCCCATGGATTCCGGCCGGGCCGGTCGTGTCATACGGCGCTTGAACACGTCAAAGCCGTATGGACGGGGGTGAAATGGCTCGTAGATGTGGATGTCGCGGGGTTCTTCGAGAACATCGACCACGACATCCTCCTGCGGCTGTTGCGGAAAAGGATCGATGACGAGAAATTCATCGGCTTGATCGGCAGCATGCTTAAGGCGGGTGTTATGGAAGACCGGGTTCACACCCGGACCTACAGCGGCACTCCGCAGGGCGGTATCGTCTCTCCAATCTTGGCCAACATCTACCTCCATGAACTCGATATGTTCATGGCGGAACGGATCGCGGCTTTCGAGAGGGGGAAGGTCCGTGCCACGAACCCGGAATATGGGCGACTGGCTGGGCGCATCCAGAAACAACGGAAGCGCGTCACCATGCTGCGGGCCAAAGACAATGTCGACGAGGTGAAGGTTGCGGCCTCCTTGGCCAAAATCCAAACCTTACTGCCGCAAAAGCGGTCCATCCCGTCGAGAGACGCGATGGACCCCGGTTATCGCCGACTTCGTTACTGTCGCTACGCGGACGACTTCATGATTGGGGTTATCGGTAGCAAGGAGGATGCACGAAGCGTGTTCGCCGAAGTCAGGGCATTCCTGACCGAGGCGCTGGCGCTCACGGTGTCCGAGGAGAAAAGCGGTATCCGCAAGGCGAGCGATGGAGCCGCCTTCCTTGGATATGAGGTCCGCACATATACGACACGCCAACGGGTTGTCCGGAGCCGACAAGGTTCCGTCAGCTTCCTTCGTAGGCCGCCGTCGGAAGTGATGCAGCTGCATGTCCCTTGGGAGAAGGTCCACGCGTTCGCTTCTGCAAAAGGTTATGGTGATCTGTCGGTGTTGAAGCCGCGTCATCGTAGCCTGCTGCTCAGCTGCAGCGACGTTGAGATCGTCCTAGCTTACAACGCCGAATTGCGGGGTTTTGCGAACTACTATGCTCTCGCCAAGGATGTGAGCTTCAAGCTGAACAGGCTTGAGCTTCTCCAGCGGTGGAGCTTGTTCAAGACCTTGGCCAGCAAGCACAAAACCAATGTGCGAGCGGTCGTGGCCCGCATGAGGACGGGGCAGGAATTCACCATCGGCTACGACGTCGATGGCCAGCCCCGATCGGTCAAAGTCTGGAAACTGGCTCATCTGAAACGTGATCCGGCCACCTCGTCCAGGATTGATATCCAGCCTTGGACGCAGGTGTTCACCCACTCACGTACGGACTGGGTTGATCGTCAGAATGCCAAGCAATGCGAGGCTTGCGGTCGATCCGATGTTCCGTGTCAGGTGCACCATATCCGGGGGATGGCCGATGTTTCGCACCGCGGTTTTGTCGTGAGAATGAAGGTGGCACGCGCCCGCAGGACGGTGGTCCTGTGCGAGCAATGCCACTGGGATACTCACAGAGGCCGCCTGCCCGATCTACGGCAAAGTGATGGTTCGTCACAGTGGAGAGCCGCATGCGGTGAAAGCTGCACGTGCGGTTCGGCGGGGGGATCAGGGCTGACTCCATGAGCAGCACCAATCCTACCCGACTGACGGAAACGATGGGTCCGTGCGAAAGTGACTGCCCTGCTGCCATTCTCGATGAATTGACCGAGACTGACAGCACCTACGCCTCCGAATGGCGCGCACGCTGCCGTGCCAACCTTTTTCGCCGCAAGCTCGAACGCGCGAAGCCGGTCCCGAAGCCGGGACAGACCATCATCTTCGACGAACCCATTCGTTTCAATGACGGCGAGGATCGCAACCGCTTCACGGTCATTGCCAATCCGAAGGGCAAGGCCCCGCTATTTCGCGATCCCATAACCGGCGCCGTGTGCCGGATTGCAAAGTTCAGGACGCGCGCATACCGGCTTATCAACCCGGCCATTGTCCCGAAGGACACGACCGATGGTTGAGCGCGCGCCGGTGATCGCGGCCTGGGGCGCGGGCGTCGATTCTACCGCCATGATCATCGAGCTCGTCGAACGAGGCGAGCCGATCGATATGGTGTTGTTCGCCGATACCGGTTCCGAGAAGACCGATACCTACGCCTTCCTCCCGGTCTTTCGTCGTTGGATGGATCGTCACGATGTCGCGTCCGATGTCGTCCGCTACGAACCACGAAATTTCAAGCATTGGCCGCCCTATGATAGCTTGGGCACCAACATGCTGACCAACGCCACCCTGCCGTCCAAGGCATTTGGGCGGGGGTCTTGCTCGCTCAAATGGAAGGTGGCGCCGCAGGACAAATGGACGGCGCAATGGGCACCCGCGATACGGTGCTGGGGAGAAGGCGGACGTGTCGTCAAACTGATCGGCTATGACTGTTCCAGTGCCGATCAGCGTCGCTACGCGCATGCCGAGGGATATGCCGACCCACGCTATGACTATCGTTATCCCCTTCGCGAACTGGGCTGGACCCGGGCGGATTGCATTGCACGCATTGAGCGTGCGGGCCTGCCTGTACCGCCCAAATCCTCCTGTTTCTTCTGTCCCGCGATGCGGCCGCACGAAGTGGATGCGCTCTCTAAGGATGAACTGCGCACCATCGTTCTGATGGAGGCTCGCGCAAAACCTCGCTTGCGCACGATCAATGGCCTTTGGCGCAAGCCCGTTGTCGGGCGAGGCGGGGCGACACCGAGACCGGGCAATATCACCGCCTATATCCGTCAGCACGGCCTTCTCTCGCCGAGCGAAGTTGATCGGATCGTTGCGGATGCACCGCTCGCGCTGATCGCGTTCCAGGCGGCGCAAGCCTGCAAGCCCGTCGAGCAGCGCATGTCGATGGAGCGCTGGCTCGACGCATTCCACCGTGGTCAGTCCCCAGGCTGACCCCCCTCACTAGCTACGGAGACTCTCATGGCCGATCGCGCTTCTGTCGCGATCCGCATTGGCGGATCGCTGTCCCCTGACCTCCTTCCCGGCTTCTGTGCTGCCGTCGAGAGCGACGGCGCCTTCACGGATTGGGAGGGCACCGCGTTCGACCCGGACGATCTCGATCCGAGCGTTCCCCTGTACTTGGCCGACCATGAGGTTGCCTGGGGCCGGTTCGAAGCGATCGAGACTTTCTGTGTCGATCATGCCCTTGTCTTCGCCCGCTGGGCGGGCGGCGCTTCTGGGGCGTTTGGCCCGGAGCGGGTGGTCTTTGACGACACGACCGTTCGGAGTTTCAGCGCCTCGGACGATGACGAGATCCTAATCTCGGCGGAAACGGTGCGCCGTCTCGGCAGCTACGCGGCGGTGCTCTCGCATCTCGCGGCGGCGGAATTGGAGATACCCCTGTTCCGGATCGACGGCGCAGGCTGAGGACAAAGCGAAAACCGGTCTGCGACGACACCTCCCCGCCAGAGGATGCTGCATATGGGCGCCCGCGAGGCGCTGGCAACCCGCGAACGGCGGGCCGAGTTGCCGTGTGCCACGGCTGCCCGCACCACCCCTTGTTCGCGAGTTTCCCTCGGCTGTGCCTCGGTGCCAGCCCCTCTTTTGCGAGCGCCCGGAGGATGCGCATCCGGCGGAGAGGCCGCCGGCACAGACAGAAAGGCTCGCTATCATGTCCACATCGCTTGCAGCCGCACTCGCGGCACTGGAGCTAGGGCACCTCGAACCCCGCGCTGAAGACCTGAGTGGCATGGCGCCGCCACCAACCGAGGCGCTGGAGCAGACCGTCACCGCAATCTGGAGCGATCTCTTCACGACGATGAGCAACACGTCGATCGAGCGTGACATCGAAGATCTGGGCTGGGGGCTAGTGAACCTATTCCACCGCGCCGCCGCCAAGAAACACGGGCTGGTCGACCGGCTGACCGACGACATTCGCTTGCTCCTCGCCGAACAGGACGGCTCCGAAATCAGCACGGCCAATCTGGAGGAAAAGATCGATCTCGCGAAGAAGGTCGAGGAATCCGCGGGTGCCTTCGAAATCATGCGCGATGTCGCCGCCGCGCACTATATCCGGGAAACCGGGAGATCGTGGGTGCCATCGTCCGGCAACCGCATTTCGCTCGGTGTCACCGCCGGGATCGTCGACGGCCACGCCTTCCTGCGGGCGCGCCGCGAGCGGGCTTTGAACGCCAACACCGCGCAGGGTACGCCCGTTGTGTTCGCCGGTGGCCGCCTCACCTTCGCCAACGACTTGGATATGAAGACGTTCGCCGACAACCTGCTGGCCACCCTCAACAAGGTTCGCGCCCATGTCGGCGACATGTATCTCGTACACGGCGGCGATATGAAGGGTATCGAACGGCTTGCAGCGTCCTGGGCCGAGCAGAATGGCATCCAGCAGGTGCGGTTCGGTCTCGATCGCAAGCTCGGAGATCGCGCCGGCTTCCGTCGCAACGAGCAGATGCTCTCGCTCAAGCCGAGATTCGTGATCGCCTTCCAGGGCAATGGCGTGACGGAGCGGCTTGTCATCGAAGCCAAGGCTCGGGGACTCCGGGTCGTTGATCGTCGCGGCCCATTGGGAAGCCCTCCTGCAGCTGCTCGTCGCGGTGCGGGCTGAAGCCGCGGGCCGCCGGTTTGCCGGCGGCCCTTTTTTGGCTCTGCTTACGGTTGTCCCATCGGAATTCCCGCCAGCGAGAGGGGAGGGTGCCGAGGCGTGTTGGTTTGGCTGAATAGCGCCGGAATCCGTCGGCCGTGTCCGCAGCGTGGATCCATTTCAGTGTCCACCAGCCATCCGCGTTGCTCACGCCGCGCCGGCCGTCGCCTTGCCACAAATGAGAGAGAGATGATGATGCGCGATTTGCATGATGAGGAACTGCGCGCTCTGCTTGCATTCCGACAGCGCCATGGGCGCTGCTGGAAGGCCGCGTTGCTGTTGCGCTGGTCGGCCGGCACCGACGCCGATGAACCCGGTTCGGCGTATTTGCGCCATCTGCGCAATATCGGAGGACCGCGCTGGCTGATCGGGCTATCGGCCGCCACGCTCGATGACGCTGCGCGCCGTTTCGCCGGAAATGTCGATCCGGTGCTGATCGACATTTTCATGGAGAATGCCACGGGCTCTGCCCGCGGCGCGTCGGCAAGCGTCGGGATCGCTCCGGCGAGCGCTGCGCATTCGCTGGCCATCGCGATCGAACTCAGCCTCAAAGCCTATCTGATGAAGGCGGGCTATGCCGACGACTGGAACCGCGTCCATATTCGGCATGACCTCGAAAAGGCCCTGGCGCTTGCGACGGAAGCAGGCCTGTCCGGCCTGCCTCTGGAATTGCCGGATCTCACAGCGATCCTTTCGCCGGCCTATAGTCACCACGAGATCGACGCGTTGTTCCGGGTCGGGGCGTCACCCTTCGATGTGGCCGACGCCTGTCTCTGCGTCGACCGTCTCCTTGCCGTGATCCGGGTGCAGATCGCGTAACCGGCCCCGCAACATCATCCGTGCGCGCACCACTCGAAAGGGATTTGCCAACCCGATTGAAGCCAGAGACGGTTTTCCGACTAAACCCGCCGGACGGCCATCATGTCTTCTTGTCGTAGGGGCCGCCGTTGCTGCGCTGCGAACGACAAGTCGAACTGGGAAAAGGGGCTGACCAACGGTGGTGGGGCTATCGGGCATAGATTGCTGCGGTGATAGGGCAATGCTTCTGCAGCGGTTCCTGTGTTTATAGAACCAAAGCCACCATCCCTTCTTTTTGACCTGATCCCTAAGTCGGTCGTTCGGTGCTTCCAACCCGCTCCCCTTCGGGCCGAGTTGCCGTGTGCCACGGCTGCCCGCACCACCCCTTGTGTCGGGGTTCCCCTACGCCGCTTGCGCGCTCCGGTGGAAGCACCGCCCATGCCCGCCTTTTTCGGGGGTCAGTCGAAGGGACGGTCCCTTTGGCACCCAAAAAAGGAACCTCGACATGCAGAACCTCGTCATCCTCGCCGGCAATGTCGGCGCCACGCCGGAAGCCCGCACCACCCAGGGCGGCACCAAGATCACCCACTTCAGCCTCGCGACTTCGCGGCCCAAGCGGGACAGCAACGGCAAGGTCGTCAAGGACGACAATGGCCGCCGGATCGAAGATACCGAATGGCACCGGATCACCTGCTTCAACGGGGTCGGCAAGACCGTCGAGCAATATGTCGACAAAGGGATGAAGGTGATGGTGCGCGGTCGCATCCACTACACCCGCTGGACCGACAACGATAATATCGAGCGGTACGGCGTCGAGATCATCGCCGACGAGGTGACCTTCCTCACCCGCGCCAAGCCCGCGAGTGGCGACCAGGGCGGCAATGACAGCTCGGTGGATGACGACGAAATTCCCTTCTGAGACCGGCAAAGGTCCGGCGGCTCACGCCGCCGGGCCTTTTGGTGTTTTTCCTGTAGCCGGTTCGAGATCGAGGAAAGTTCGGAAAATGGATCTGGAAGGGCGCGGCTAGGAAATTGCCCTTCAGCGTCCTCTCAGCGGCAGTGGCCCGCCGCATAGCGGCTCCATCGCAGCACCGTGCCGGTCGCAATCATGGCGCAGCTGACATCGCCGATCGCTGGCGCGGCGCACCAGGCACCCGTCCGATCCCCTTTCGCATTGCCAGTTGATCGGCATTGGAGTCTCGGACCTGTGACAAGGATATGGCCTGTGGCGCTGCGCCCCTTCGCGCCGCCCAGCAACCGCACCAGCGTGTCGCGCGCGACAATCCCGCTGGCGCGCGGGCAGGGGTGTCCCGTGCGGCACGAGCCATCGATCTCCCGCGCCGCTATCCCAGCGAGCCGGATCCGTGGTCCCTCGCGACACCAGATCGGGCCATCGCCGTCCCAAACCCTGATCGGTGTGCAGGTGAACGACTGGCCGTCCTGCACGACCGCGACGGCAAACAGAAATACAGCCAGCATCAGCGCTCAATCCGGAAGGTGGCGTGCGTCATGCTTCAGGGAAGAGCGGCAATGTATCTGACCTCGTGGCGGGCTCGTCGGCGAGGATGTCGTAGCAGCGCAACCGCATTGCCAGGTGTCGCGCCAACTCCGCCGTTGCCCGGCGTCGTGCAACGGTATCGCCACACCCAATATCGGTGACGAGGGCCGGTTCGGCCGTGGCGAGCGACACCTCGAGGTGGAGGGCCAGACTGTCTTCATCGACTCGGAGCATGGCCGCAGAATAGAACAAAGAACGAACATCTATCAAGTGTCGAGATCCAGCGAGCCATCCATTATTGCTTGGGTGGCGCCAGCCATGTCTGGACATCGCCCAGCGACCCCAACAGCGTGCTGATCGCCAAGCCCTTCGCGATCAGCCGTAGAGCCGGTCGTCCCACCAGATTGGTTCGGGCAGCTCGAAGCTGATTGTTTGCGCGTCGGGATGTGCTGGATTGATCAGGATGTTGCGTTCCACCCGCGCCGGGATCGAAGGCACCAGCAACAGCGCCGAGCGTTGCGCCGCGAACCACGCCTCGCCAAAGGCCTTGCAGATATCTTCGCGCTTGCCGTCCCACCCGGAGAATTTCGCGGTGGGGAAGACTTCGTAGCTGACGCCGTTGGGAATCGTGATGCGGATATAATGCTGGTTGGGCGGAATCACCGTGTTCGCGTGGACGTGCTTTTCGAGCATCGCCGTCGAATAATGTTCTGACGTGTAGATGATCGGGCTGGCCGCGGTGTTCCACCGTCCCGGATAGAGCCGAGCGCCCTCGCTGTCATAGATCGGATGAGCGCCATCGGGATCGCCGATCCGAAAACAGGTCAGCACGCGATCGGTGATCTGGGCGCTCACGCCCCGCCGCCATACGCCGCCCGTCCCAGCAGGTTGATGACGACATCGGCTCCCGGACCCGTCGCCAGCGCCACGTCGAGCGGCGGCTTGTTGTCGAGCATGGGGTGCGCGCGGCCGAGAAAGTCGCGGACCTTGGCGGGATCCTTATAGATATCGAGTGCGAAGCTGAACACCTTGGCGATCCGCGCCAGCTTGTCGCCTTCCTCGCTGGTCAGGCGCTTGGACGCCGATTTCTTGCGGCGATCAAGCGTCGCCTTGGAAATCAGGCGGAACTTGAAGCGGCTGTCATTGGGCGCGACGGTGTCGGCGAGATGGTCGAGTGCGCCGACCGGCAGGCCTTCGAGAATCGAATAGCTCAGCCCCAGGCGCGTGTCGCCCTTGCGGGGCGCAACCCCAAGCAGGGTCTCGATCGTCACGGGCTGGCTCGCCATCTGCTGCTCCTGTCTCATCTGATACAGATATATGTCTCACGTGAGGCAAACACAAGCAACCGGTGATATCCGTCCGGTGGGGCCATGACCTCTTCTGGCCAGCAGTTCCACCCCGCTCTTTGAGGCGCAATCCTTGGTCCGGCGCGCGGCCTAATGCGATCAACCCGTAAAGGGTCCGGTCGCTTCGCTACGGCTTTTGGCCTGCGGCAAAAAGTGATCGCGGCCACCCTCCGAACACTTCGGGCACCAGTCGAGCGGGGATGAACCCGCCGGCTTTCAAGGAGCCTCGACATGTTCACCGACATCAAGATCGCCCGCAGACACGCGCTCGGCCTCTCCAAGACCCTCATGATCGTAACGATGGTCATCGGGATCGGCAACCAGTTCGCCGTCATCACCGCCGACGACTTTGACGGCGACGTGGTCGTCATCAACGAATATGATCCCTTCGCGTGACACTTGCCGGGAGCCCCAGGGCTCCCGGCTCTGTCCAACATCAACGGGCATCGCGCGCTGCTTGCGCTCTCGGGCAACCGATTATCAACACGCGCGCGATACAAAGTTGGGATGAATGCCGAAACAAAGATTCTACCCCAAAGTGATGACGCATTGTGGAGCCGGGTGGTCCATGATGTGAACGCATGGCGCGGAGCCTGTCTGCAGTGTTTCTCCGCGGCCGAGGCTGGCGTGACCGAAACCTTGCTATCCTTGAGTACGGTGCCGGAGAAAGGTGCGGCCGTCCGTCTGCGCCATCTGACCGGGCAGCGGTTCGACGATATCGCGGCGGTCCTTGGTACGGAAGGGGCCTTTGCCGCTGAGGGAAAAGCGGCGTTCAAAGCGATTGAGGCTTTTCGTGCCCATGAGCGCCTTCGAACATTTCTGGCGCATGGAGTGGCAAAGATTGCGGTTGAGCGCACGGACAAGTGGATCGTGGTTTACCGTCAGGTCTCTATCCGTGCGCGGCAGCCCGAACGCACCATGCTTCTGGTCGAGGAAGCGGAAGGCCTTGAGATGCTCGCTGATATACGGCGGAAAAGCCAACAGCTCTGCTCAATTCTGGCAAACCTGCGACACCAGTTGGTGAAATAGATGCAGCACGCATCGCATATTGGAAATGAAGCAAGGACGTCGGCGGCTCCGGTTGCACCGGACCGGGCTCTAGGCTTGCGCCCCGAGCCCCGTGCCGGGTCTCGGCCCATGCGGGTAACGATCCCTGCCGTGGTCGCACTGTCAACAGCGCTCGGTTACGAGCGGCGCTGCGTTGTCGCTGAAAGGGGCTGGTCGACCAAGCGCAAGGTGGGCTGGCGGGCATAGGCTCAGCCCGTCGCGCAGCGCCGCATCGTCGATCAGGATGCGCCACGGTCCACCATAGCGCCGGGCGGCTAGGTAGAAGGTCGCGCCATCGCACGCGACCATGCGGCATCGCTCCTGGCGATCGATCAACGACGCACTCCCGCCATAGCGGGCGACCAGTTCGTCGAGGTCGGCGCGCATCAGGGCGCCGCAGCGGCGGCACTGGGTACGAACCTGAATCTGCAGCTGCTGCATTGCGCCGACGCTCGATGTCCAGCTTGGCCAAAGGGCAATGATCCGGGCGGTATCTGTCATGATCGGAAGAATAGCGAAGCCCTCGCTCGCGCGTCCAGCACCACGTCTGAAAAGTCGGCCATGCCGTTCCTTATTCCCTCTGACCGCCGCATCGACGGTCCCTTCCTGGCTTGGCGTCCTCGCCGCGGCACTTGCCAGCGCAAGCCCGGTGCCGGGCTTCTCCACATCCGTTGCGACCCTGTCGGGTGCGCGGGCGCGCTATGCCCCGGCGGTCCGGTCGCCTGTCGGAAGGCCCCGATCGGCGGGGTCTGACACAGCTAGGAAAGTCAAACGTCATGGCCGACCCCCAGAATGACAAAGTCCTATCCGCAGACCAGCGCATCGCGACCATCGCGCGGCTCAATGATGCCCTGCGCCAATTCATCCATAGCCCGGGCGTCAACCAGGTGGTCATGACCGCCGGGGTCGCCGACCTGATCGGCGATACCAGCCTGTTTCGCGGGTTTCAGCGCCGCGCCGAACTGCTGCGCACCGTGCGCGACTATGACGCCTTTGGTCCCGACGTCGATCCGCATGGGGAGCGTGATTTCGGTCGCTTCGAGTTCGCGGGCGAGGCCCTGTACTGGAAGGTCGATTATTATGATCGCGCGCTGACATATGGATCCCCTGACCCAACAGATCCCGATGTCACCATCCGCGTGCTGACGCTGCTTCTCACCCACGAATATTGAGCCATCATGGCCCCGACTCTGTCGGGGCCACCTTTTTACGGAAAGGATTCGCCGGTGCCGCGAGCGCGGATCGCCTTGCGCCACCCGGTTGCGCTCGGTGCCGGCCTGTCCAGATTTCCCATCTCTGGCGAGTGAACCCGGCCATCCCCCCGACCGGGGGGATAGCCGAAAAGTCTGCTTGAGCAGACTGTCGGCGGTGCCGCCTGACGTCCATTGGACCTTGTTCCCCGGCACGAGAGGGGAGGCTGCGCGGCGAGAGCGGCCGCGTTTTGCTGCGCGGTGAGGGGACCGATCGGTGTCCCTGGAACAGGCCAAGGAGACTCGTTATGGCCGATTATTTTGCCCGTCATCCAGACCATGCGTTCGTGTTCGCATTCTGCTGCTTCGCGATCACCGTTTACCTGTTCCGCTATGTCGGACCCGGCATCGGCGGTGGTGGCGACTGGTCGTCGCGCGACCATTACGAGCGCAATCTGCGTGATGGTCCCCAAGACTATGAATCGTGAGGGTCCGGCGACCATGAAGACGATCGTCGTCAGCCTGCTGAAGGGCGGGGTCGGCAAGACCTTCCTCGCCACGCACCTCGCCTGGTATCTGGCCGAGCAAGGCGGCAATCGCGTCGCCTTTCTCGACCTTGATCCGCAGGGCAGTTCCACACGCCGGCTTGCCAGCGAGCGAACTGGATGGTTCTCGGCGGACCTGTTCGATCCCGAGGCGCGGCTCGAGCTTACCGATGCGCCCGGCATCACCGTCTTCGCCGCCGATCAGCGCCTGCAGATGGTCAAGGCGGCCGCGGATGTCCGCGATTTCCTCGGCCGGTTCCCTGCGCTTGGTGCTCATTTCGACCATTGCGTCATCGACACCGGTCCCAAATGGGACGAGCTGACCTTGAGCGCGATGGCGGTGGCCGACGCGGTGATTGGGCCGGTCCAAGTCGCCGAGGATTCGATCGAATGCGCCAAGATGCTGCTCACCGCGCTCAAAAAGGCTGAAGGGGCGAGAGGCGGGCGCAAGGTCGATTTTCTCGGGCTGTTGCCCTCGATGGTCAATCCGTTCGACCGCCGCGAAATGGACAATGCGGTCAAGCTTGCCCGCGCCGTTGGCGAGAAGCTGATGTTTCCCGCCTTCATCAAGGCGCGGCCGACCTACAAGCATTCGGCCGAACAGCATCATCCGGTCTGGCGTGAAACCGGCAGCGGCGCAAAAGCGGCGGCTGACGAAATTCGGCCGATCCTGGCGGAGATCGTGCGCCGGATGGACGTCCGCCATTTGAGTGCGGCGTGATGGGCAAGTTCGATCAGCGCGCCGAAGAGTTCGGGCTGCTTGTCGGTCTCCACGACAGCGCGCGGCGCGTCGAGGATCTGCCGCTCGACTGGATCATGGCCGATCCCGAAAATCCGCGGCGCGTGTTTGACGAGAAAGAGCTCGATGACCTGGCGGCTTCGATTGCTGCGCGCGGCGTCCTGCAGCCGATCATCGTCGCCCCGAAAAATGGCGACGGCCTTCATGTCATCCGTGTCGGCGAGCGGCGCTTTCGGGCATCGCGCCTTGCCGGGCGCGAGACCATCCCGGCGATCGTGATGGCGGTGGTGAACCGCGCCGACACGCTCGCCGATCAGATCGTCGAGAATGACCAGCGCGCAGGCCTCACCCCCCATGATCTGGCGACCGGGATCGAACGCATGCTGGGTGCCGGCGTCACTCAGGCGGAGATCGCCCGCGCGCTTGGCCGATCGAAGCAGTTCGTATCGCTCTATGCCGCCTGTGGCGACATGGCGCCCTGGCTGCGGGCCGCGATCGACCAGATGCCGATCCGGTTGCTCTACGACCTCCACCGGGCTGCCCGTACTCATGGCGACGCGGTGCGCGCCTATGTTGAGCGGCTTGGTGATGAAAGCGTGACCCTGGCCGAGGGTGGCCGGTTCATCGCGGGTCTTAAGGCATCCGAGGCTCTGCCGGATGCCCGTCTGCGCGATGTGTCCGCGCTCTCGGACGGGCAGGGCGCCGCGCGCGCCGCACCGAGCCGGCCGGTTCGTGCCGGTGCCGGTTTGCGGTCGATGTTCGAAACGGAGGTGCCGTCGCAGCCTCGGCTGCTCGATGCGGTTCGGGTGACGGTGGGTGGGCGCTCAGGACGTTTGATCCTGCCCGAGCGCGTTCGGGTGGCGTTCGACGACGGCGAGGAGGTCGAAGCGCCTGTTGCCGAGATCGCCATGGAGTAAACCATTGGCGGGGCAGGGCGGGCGCTCACCCATTCACCCCTCACTCCGCGTCGAAACGATCGAGCTTTTCAGACAATTTTGACAGTCGTGCCCCTTTCTTCAGGGGTGCGGCTGTCTTCATTTTTGCAGGCGGAGGGAATTGGTTCGCTCGGAGATACTCTCTTTTCCCATCGAGGCCAGGTCGAGTTGGATACGTTGCTTGAAGAGGGGGGAGTCTGTTCAAGCAGACTCTAAGATGAGTGGTTTTAGGTGAGGGCCGGATAGGCTTGGCGCCGTCAATGTATGACAATAGTCTTGCGGACATGGCCGTCTTCAACGTCCGTCTGCCCGATGATCTCGCGGGGCGCTTCGATGCTAAGGCGACTGCGGCCGGCGGTCGCTCAGCGCTCCTGCGCAAGCTGATCGACGCTGCTCTTGAGGACGCCGGGGCCGCGACGGCACCGCCTCGGACGCGCACGACTGACCGGCTGCACCTTCGGCTCCTGCGCGAGGATATTGTTCAGCTCGATGCGGCGGCGGATGCGCGTGGCCTCAAACGGACCGAATGGCTGGTGATGCTGTTGCGCCGACGGTTGCACGCGACGTCGCCGCCGTCGCGCGCGGACCGGGTCGTGATCGCGCAGTCCTGGCGCGAACTCAACCGGATCGGCATCAATCTCAACCAGGCGGTCCATGCGCTGCATGCCGCGACCATGGTGGATTCGCGTCTCGACCTCGCGCGCGAGGCCGCGCGGGTCGCGTCCTTCCGGGACGAGGTGGCCGATCAGCTGCGCGTGCTTGGCCGCGCGCTCAAGGGTGACATGGCCTATTGGGATACCGCCGATGAATGAGGATGACGACGGCGTCCTGCCGCTCCCCAGTCTGATGGAAGCCTGGCGACCGCCGACCGGGGGCAAGCGCAGCCTGCGTGGGGGGACACTACGGATCCGTTCGGGTGGGAAGGGAAGGGGCGGGAGCATTGCCGCGCCGGTGCTGTCGCCTGCCGAGGCGCGGGCCAAGCTCGAGCGGATCGTGCGCAAGGCCCCCGAGGTCATGGTCAAGATCTCCGGCAGACAGCGTGGCGCCAGGCATCTTGCCGAGCATTTCGGCTATATCTCGCGGCACGGGAAGCTCGAAATCCGTAGCAGCGAGGGCGAGATCATCACCGATGAAAAGCGGTTGAAGGCGATTGCCGCCGACTGGGACATGCTCGACCAAGCGATGAACGCGCATGGGAAGGACCGTCCGACGTCGATGTCGATGGTCTTGTCGATGCCGGGTGGTACGACCGATGCCGCCACGATTCATGATGCCGTCCAGGCGTTCGCGCGGGTCGAGTTCGAAGGTCAGTTCAGCTATATGGTGGCGCTCCATACCGACACCGCTCACCCCCATGTTCATCTGACCGTCGCGACCCAGGGTGCGGACGGGACGCGGTTCAATCCGCGCAAGGCCGACCTTCATCACTGGCGCGAGAGCTTCGCCCATGAATTGCGACAGCGCGGCATCGCCGCCGAAGCGACGCCGCGCCGCGCGCGTGGCCATGTCCAGAAGCGGGTGCGTTCGTCCGCGCACCATCTGGAGGCCCGGACAGCGGGGCAGGGGAGGGACTTGGATCTCAACCGGCTGATTGAGGAGCGGGCGCAGGCGTTCGCACGGTCACAGAATCCGGAGCGGCGGGCGGAGGATGTGCTGGCGCTAGGCCGACAGAAGCAGATCCGGGGGGCCTATGCAGATGCCGCGGCCGCGCTGGCGGCGACAGGCAAGGCCGAGGATCGCGCGCTGGCCGAGGATATCGCAGGGTTCGTGGCCGATATGCCGGCGGCGGTGTCACGGCGACTGGCGCGGGCGCGGGAGATCATGATCGCCGATCGTAACCAAGCAGCGGATCGTCGCGATCGGGAAGAGAAGGACGAGGTAGTGCAACGACCTGACATTGACCGAGGTGCCCGTAAGGCACGTGATCGCGAGCGTTAGCACGAGACGTGGCAAGCAGATGGGAGGCAGAGGCAGCAAGTGTGACCGGATAACAATATGTACGACCGGCAACCGTATTCGGGGCAGTTGTCGACCAAGCCAAGTCGTTCACCAAGGTTGTAGCGAGTGTCCGGATCGGACAGGAGCCGTCATTCGGTTAGGAGCGACAATCGGCGCACGGTCCTTCATGGCCGGTGGAATGGCCGGACCTTGGGACTTTCCCGCCAGACAGCTTCCAAGATCGGAACGGTCGAAAGCCGCCGTTTCTCGGTGTCACAACCGTTCGGTTTTGACTTTAGGTGGCACGCCACGTCGCCACACGATAAAGATATGCGGCGACCACCAGCCCGACGATGATGTTGGTAGTCGGATTCAGGTAGGCGGCAACGATCCGGTATTGCCCTTCAAGAAGGTAGCCGGCCACTGCTAACAGTGTCGTCCAGAGCGCGGTCCCAAGCGTCGTGAACAGCAGAAAACGCGGTAGACTCATACCGAACACGCCTGCTGGTACCGAGATCAGCGTTCGCAGCGCGGGGACGAGCCGACCGAGCAACACGGCTTTACCGGAATGTCGATCGAACCAGCGGTCTACGCGGTCGATATCCCGTGGTGCAAGCGTCAGCCAGCGCCCGTGCCGTTCGGCCCAGCGCCGCAGCCGATCGGCATCAATCCACTTTCCAACATAGTACCAGAACAGCGCGCCCGCGACCGAGCCGCCCGCGCCGGCCATGATCACGCCGAACAGATTCAATCGCCCTTGCCCCGCGCCAAAACCGGCAGCGGGCATAATGATTTCGGAGGGGATTGGCGGAAACACATTTTCAAGAAACATCAGCGCGGCAATTCCAAGGTAGCCGGCTTCGTTAAGGAACTCGATTAGGCGATCGAACACAGGCAGTCTTTCAATGGTCGGGTGTCGTGGCGAGAAACCGGTTCAATTTACCCGGCCCCGTTCTCACCAGGATGTTGGCCTGCGCGTTGTGGCAGGATCACGATAAGGGCCAGGATGGCCGCCGCGAGCACTGCCGAAGCAAGCGGACGGCTGAAATCGAGCCCGCCCTTTGCGATCGGCTTGTCGAGGAAATCGCCTACGGCCGCGCCGAGCGGCCGGGTCAGGATGAACGCTGCCCAGAACAGGAATATCCGGCTTGCCTTCGTCCAGAAGTAGAGGCCGGCGAGTACCGCCAGCATCGCGCTGAAGATCGCCGCTGCACCAAGATAGCCGAGGCCCCCGGTGTCCGCTGTCCAGTCGCCGAGCGCCGTGCCGAGCGTCTGCGAAAAGGTGATGGTGAGCCAGTAGAACAGCTCCGCCTTGGGTTCCCGCACGGTATCGACCGAGATCGAGCCCAGGGTGCGATACCAGGCGAACAGGGACGCCAGCACGCATACGAACAGCAGGGTCGAACCTCCGGGATAACCGATGCCCAACGACCGTGTGGCGAAATCCGCCATCGTCGTTCCCGCGGTGGTCGATGCGATGATCGTCGACCAATAGAGAAAGGGGTGGAAGCGCGTCGCCGCCACCTGCCACCAGACCAGCGCGATCAACGCCGTCAGGAAAATCGCGGTGCCGACAAGATAGCCCAGGTTCATCGACATGCTGACGGTATCGCCGGCTGTTTCGCCGAGCGTCGTCGCTAGAATCTTGATGATCCAGAAGCCCAGCGTGATCGCCGGCACCTTGCTCAGAAGTTCGCGCCTGTCGCCGATTGTCATCATGTTTTCCCAACTGGTAGTTCAACGACAACCCCAAATCCGGGCGGCGCGAGGAGCGAAACCATGCCCCGGTGCGCGGTCGCGACCGCAGCGACGAGCGCCAGGCCCAGGCCATGCCCTTCCGAGGATCGGCTACGTTCCGCGCGCGCGAACCGCTGGAACAACCGGGTCGCATCTTCGGGTGCTACCCCGTGTCCGTCATCGGCGACCGTCAAGCGAGCAATGGCGTCATCACGCTCCAGCTCGACGCGAACCGTCGTCCCAGGGGGGGTGTGGCGGAGCACGTTGTCGAGGAGATTGGTGATAAGCTGCTGCAGCAACCGTCGATCGCCCGTCGTCCATATCTCGGGGGCTATCGCTGTGACGAGCAGATGGCCGCTTGCTTCCATATCGGGGCGGTAGGTGTCGACCAGTTCCTCAACCAGTTGATTTAGCGCCACGTCCTGGAAATGGGCGCGAGGTGACAATGCTTCCACTTCCGCGATGCGCAGCAATGCCCCGAAGATATCGAGCAGCTCGCGTGATTGTGCCGCAGCAGCCTCGATCGCCTGGCGTTTCTCGTCCACGTCCCGTGCTGATAGCGCTTCATCAAGCCGGTTATGCAGGCGGGTCAGCGGCGTGCGCAGGTCGTGCGCCACGTCGCTCGACACCTGGCGCAAATTGTCCATCAGCCCGCCGATCCGGTCGAGCATCCGGTTGAGCGTCGCCGACACGCGATCGAACTCGTCACCCGCGCCGGTGAGCGGCATACGTCGCGCCAGATCGCCATCGATGATCGCGAGGGCGGTGCGGTCGATGTGCGCTAGGCGCGCGCGCGTCACCGCACCCACCAGCCAGGCCCCGCCGATACCGAGCAGCAGCATGACGCCGAATGCGCCCGCGAACAGCTTGAGCAGCGTCGCATCCATCTCGTCGATCACTTCGCGATCGGCCGCGACGACCAACCGGCTGTTGTCAGGCAATCGGGTGGTCAGGGCCTGTGCGATCCGGTGTTCGCCGTCCCGCCGGTAATGCAGAAATTCCAGATAACCCGGCACGGTAGGGGCGGTCGCGTCGAGCGACCCCGCGACACGGCGACCCACTGGGTCGACCAGCAGGTATTCCAGACTGGCGGTGCTTCGCGCCGCCTCGCGCCGACGGATTGCCATCGCAACGCCCGTAGGACCGTCGTCGCCTTCGTCGATCAGCGCGCGGGTTTCGATCGCGACCCGGTGATCGAGCTGGATCTCGAGCGCTTCATGCGTCACCTCATAGGCGACGACCCCGATGATAACCGTCCCCAGCGCGAAGAGGGACGCGACGAGGGCGACAAGCCCGAAGGTGGATCGCCACGGGCGGGTCATCACGCGCCGCGGATCATGTAGCCAGCACCGCGCACGGTCTCGATCGCATCATCTTCGAACCCGGCGTTGAGCTTGGAGCGCAGGCGGCTCAAGTGCGTCTCGACGATGTTCGTCTTGGGGTCGAAATCGAAATCCCAGACCCGCTCCAGCAGCATCGTTCGCGTCATGACCCGGCGAGGATTGCGCATCAGCTCGGCGAGCAACGCGAACTCGCGCGGTTGCAGCACGATCCTACGGCCGTCGCGGGTAACGAAGCGTCGATGAAGATCCAGTTCGATCCCACCAATTACAAGCACGCTCGCCTCGGTCTGGGCAGCCGGACGCCGCCCGAGCGCATGAACACGCGCGGCAAGCTCGGAAAAGGCGAACGGCTTGACCAGATAATCGTCGGCACCGCCTTCCAGTCCTTCGACGCGATCAGCGATGCCACCCACGGCGGTGAGCATGAGGGCCGGTGTCATGTTGCCCGCCGCACGTAGCGCCTTGATAAGTGACAGTCCATCCAGACCAGGCAGCATCCGATCGACGATCAGCGCGTCGAATTGGTCCCCAGTCGCCTGAAACAGCCCGTCGCGACCATCGGTGCTGGTGACGACATGATGTCCCAATTCCGCAAGCCCGCGGGCCACGAAGCGGTTCGTCTCGTTATCATCTTCTACGATCAGGATTCGCATGGCTGCCCTTCTAGCCCGCCGGACCGTGCGTCTGCCATCCCCCACCCAGCGCCCGGAATAGCGCGACCTGGGATTGCGCCACGGTGAGATCGGACTGTGCCTGGGCGAGCGCCGCTTGCGCCCGCGCGCGCTCGGCATCGAACTGGATCAGGGAGGTGGCATCTCCAAGCCGAACACGAGCGGCTGCACGGCGCGCGTAGAGCGCGGATTGGACGCGCGCGGCATCGAGCGCACGATTACGGCGCACCTCGCCATCATAGGCGGCGAGCGCTGTTTCGACTTCGCGCAGCGCCCGCAATACCGCCACATCCCAACCGGCGAGCGCCGCACGCTCGGTCGCGCGGGCCTGTTCCAGTCGTGCGCGCGCCGGGGCCTGATTGGGGAAGGCCCAGCTTATCAGCGGCGAAGCGGTCGCGACGAAGCCACCCGTCAGCAGCCCGACCGCACCGCCCAGGTTCACGCGCGGGTAGAGATCGGCACGGGCGACCCCGATCCGCGCCGCGGCCGCGGCAAGGCGGCGCTCCGCTTCACGGATATCGGGCCGTCGAAGGAGCAATGCCTGGCCATCGCCGACGGGCACTTCCGCGCGGAGCTTCGGGGGCGCATTGCAGACGATGTTGAACCCGCGCGCTTCAGCGGGGGGGCGGCCCTGCAAGGTTGCGATCCGGTACAGGGCATTCGCGCGCGCCGCCTCGAATGGGGCCAGCGTGGCGCGGGTGGATTCCAGCAGGCTGGCGGCCTGAGAGACTTCGAGCGGCGAGACTTCGCCAGCGGCAAGCTGGTCGCGTACCACGCCAACCGAGCGTTCCTGAACCGCGACTATCTCGCGCGAGACATTCGCCGCACGGGTCGCACCGCACAGATCGACATAGGCGAGCACCGTATCCGCCACGACCGCGACTCGCAGGGAGTCCAGCACTGCTGCCTGCGCGTCCGCATCGGCCCCTGCCGCCAGCGCGCCCGAGCGCAGGCGGCCGAACAGGTCGATGTCCCAACTTGCGGTCAGGGCGAGATCGTAGTCGGTGGTCGGCACGTTCGATGACGCGCTTGGCTGCGTCGCGCTGTTGTCGATCGTGCCCGCGCTTTCGATCGTGGTTTGCGGCAGCCGCGCGGCGCGCGCCTGCCGCAGTGCCGCGCGCGCGCCGTCGAGATTGGCATAGGCGACGCGCAGATCGGCATTGGCGGCGAGGCTTGCCTGGACCAGTCGATCAAGCGCCGGATCGTCGTACAGCCGCCACCAGTCATTCGGGACCGGGCCGATCGCCGCGGTCGGAAGGTTTGCGAAAGCACCTGTGGCGGACGCGGGTGCGATCGTCGGCGGGGGCAGAGGCGCGGTCATGCACCCCGCGACCGCGAGCGCGACAATCGGAGCAAACCGGCGGATCATGCGGGAACTCCGGCGAGCGGGGCATCGGGCGCGGGCTTTTCCCGGCCGAAGCGCGCGTAGAGCGCGGGCATCAAGAACAGGTTGAGCACGGTCGAGGAGACAAGTCCGCCCAGGATGACGATCGCCATCGGATGCTCGATTTCATGGCCCGGCGCGTTGCCGGCGACGATCAGCGGCAGCAGCGCAAGGCCGGCGCACGCTGCGGTCATCAGGATCGGCACCAACCGCTCCTCCGCGCCGCGCAGAATCAAGCGCGGGCCGAAGTCCTCGCCCTCGAACCGGCGGAGATGATCGTAGTGCGACAGCAGCATGATGCCGTTGCGCGCCGAAATGCCGATGACCGTCACGAACCCGACCAGTGAGCCGAGCGACAGCACCCCGCCCGTGAGCGCCACGCCGACCACCCCACCTACCAGCGCGAACGGCAGGCTGGTCGCGACCAGCACGGTGATCCGTGCCGATCGAAACTCCAGCCATACGAGTAGCAGGACGCCCAGCAGGCACAGCAACCCCGTCGTCCAGAGCCGCTGCCGCGAGTCACGCAGCGCCGCATATTCCCCCAGGACTTGCGGGTGATAGCCTGTCGCGAACGGCACTTGTCCCACCGCTGCCTCGACGGCGCGCGCGACCGTGCCGAGGTCCGCGCCCGCGACGTTCAACGTCACGTCGATCCGACGCTGACCGTTTTCGCGCTTGATCTCGTTCGGGGCAGGCATGATGCGGATATCGGCCACATCGCGCAACCGCACCGGCGCGCCCGCAGGCGTCTGGATCATCATGTCGGCAAGCGCATGGACATCGCCGCGCACCTTGGGTTCGCCCCACAGCGCCACGTCGAACGCCTTCTGGTCGCGGTAGATTTCACCGACCTTCTGCCCGGCAACCAAGGTTTGCGCCTGTCGCCGTACTTCGCCTGCGGTGAGGCCCACCGTGGCAAGATCGGCGGGCCGGGGACGGACCTTAATTTGCGGCACCAGCACCTGTTGCTCGACCTTGAGATCGGCAACCCCGCCGATCGCCGCCACCTTGGCTCGCACCCGCTCAGCCGTAGCGCGAAGCTCGACCTGATCGGGGCCGAAGATGCGGACGACGACGGTCGCGCCCGCGCCGCTCAGCACTTCCTTGATCCGCTCGCGCAGATAGGTGAGTACGTCGCGGTAGAGGCCGGGATAGCCGTCGATCACTTCCTTGATCCGCGCGACGCTGGCGTCGTAGTCGACATTCTCGTCCAGGCTGATCCATAGCTCGGTGAAGTTCGGGCCGACCACCTCGTCCGCGGCTTCCGCACGGCCGATATGCGCGCCGAAGTTGCGCACGCCGGGGATCGTGCGCAGTTCCTTGGAGGCACGGATCGTGATGCGGTCCATCGCCTCGATCGACGTGCCGGGCTTCTCGACGAAGTGCATCAGGAAGTCGGTTTCGCGGAAATCGGGCAGGAATTGGTCCTTGAACCCGGCGTAGCCGACGCCTGCCAGCAGCAGGCCGCCCGCGACGATCCCCATCGCCAGCGCCGGTCGCGCCACCATGCGGGGCAGTACCCCGGCGTAGCTGCGCTTGAGCGCCCCGACGAACCGCGTGTCACGCTCTGCCTTGAGGGGCGCGTTCGGCAGCAGGAACAGGCACATCGCCGGTGTCACCACCAGCGCGACCAGTAACGACGCTGCGATCGCCAGCACATAGGCGATGGCGAGCGGTTGGAAGAACGTGCCCGCCACCCCGCCCAGGAAGAAGATCGGCAGGAACACCAGCATCACGATCAGCGACGCGAACACCACCGCCGATCGCACTTCCAGCGAGGCGGACAGCACGACATCGAAGTTGGAGCGCGGATTGCCTGCCTCGCGGTTGAGCCGCAGCCGGCGCGCGATGTTTTCGACGTCGATGATCGCGTCATCGACCACTTCGCCCAGCGCGATCACCAGCCCGGCGATCACCATCGTGTTGATCGTCGCGCCACTCCATAGCAGCACCAGGCCCGCGCCGAGCAGCGACAGCGGAATCGCGACCAGGCTGATCGTTGCCTGTCGCCAATCGCGGGTGAAGACGAACAGCACGACGGCGACCAGCAGGCAGCCGATCGCAAGCGCGCGCGTCAAATTGTCGATCGAGCGCTCGATGAAGGTCGCGGGGCGGAAGATCGTCGTATCGACCTTCACGTCGCGCAGGCCCGGCTTAAGCTCACCGATCGCGGCCTCCACGTCACGGGTAAGCTGGAGGGTGTTGCCGGTCGGTTGCTTCTCGACGATCAGCATCAGGCCGGGGCCGTCGTCGATGATCGCATTGCCGATCGGCGCGGCGAAGCCGTCGACCACGCGGGCGACGTCGCCGATGCGGACCGATGCTTCCCCGCTTTGCTTGATGACCGCCTGGGCGAGATCGGCCGAGGACTGGATCGCGCTCGTCTGTTGCACGGCGAGGCGCTGCGTTGCCGTATCGACGAAGCCGCCCCCGCCGACCAAAACCGCGTCGCCGGCCGCAGCGCGCAGTTCGGCGAGCGTCACGCCAGCAGCGCGCAGTCGGTCGGGATCGACCAGAACCTGCAATTGGCGGTCGCGGAGACCCCAGATCGCGACGTTGGCGACGCCTGGCACCGCCATCAGGCGCGGCCGGATCGTCCAGCGCGCCAGCTCGGAGAGTTGCATCTGATCGAGCTTTGCCGACGATATGCCGATCTTCATCGCCCGACTGGTCGACGACAGCGGCGGGAGCATCATTGGGGGACGCGCGGCGGTGGGCAACCGTGCCTGCACCTGCGTCACCCGTTCCTGCACGAGCTGGCGCGCGCGGATCACGTCGGTGCCGGACGCGAACAGGATCGATACCGACGATAGACCGAGCACCGACTTGGAGCGCAGCGTCATCAGATCGGGGACGCCGTTGACCGCCGTCTCGATCGGCACGGTAATCAGGCTTTCCACTTCCTCGGTGGAGAGACCCGGAGCTTCGGTTTGAATCTCCACCATCGGCGGCGCGAACTCGGGAAATACGTCGAGCGGCACATCGCCGGTCGCGCGCAGTCCGAGAACGACCAGCAGCGCGGCGAGCGCGAGAACGAGGACGCGCTGGGTCAGCGCGGCACGGACCAGCCAGGCAAGCATCAGTGCGGCGTCCCGAACTCGGTCCCGAACAGCTCGGCCGCCCCGTCCGTCACGACTTCGGCACCGCGCTCCAGGCCGCGCGACAACAGCGCACGGCTATCCGCGACGCTCGCGACCTCGATCCGCTGGCGAACATAGGTGTCGGGTCCAGTCTTCCGGTACACCCATTCGCCGCCATAAATGTCGCGGACGATCGCCGCGGTCGGGACCGACAGCCCATCCGTCTTCCCGCCAAGCGGCAACGCTACGGAGACGCGCTGGCCGACGCGGTAGGCACGGTCGCGATTATCGAGCGCGAAGAACAGATCGACGGTGCCCGTCACCGCATTGGCCGAGGGCGGGGCTTGGACCGGGCGCGCAGCGCGCGGAGCGGCGCGATCGTCGCCGAGGGGGCGAATCGTAGCCGTGCGACCGCGTTCGATGGCGCTCACGTCGGTGCCGAACACCGGCACCCGCACCCACAGCGTCGAAAGATTGCTCATCGACGCGATCGAGGGACCGAGCAGCGCGCGTTGCGCGCGTGCCGCATCCAGTGCCGCACGCGCGGTGGCAAGTGCCGCTGCGGCTTCGTCGCGTCCTCGCACGCTGCCCGCTTCTTCGCGCACCAAGGCGTCGGCGCGGTTATAGGCGATGACGGCGAGCCGCACTTGCGCTTGCGCCCGCGCGACCTCGCCTTCGGCCGCAACCTGACTGACCCCGATTTGAGCAAGGTTGCTCGTCGATCCCGTTGGCACACCCGCCCCGCCGGTTGCCGGGACAACGACCTCGCCGCTCGTCTCGCGGATTTGCGCGACCGAACCATCGCCAATCCTTACCGTTCGGATGCCGAGACGCTGTTGCGCTTGCGTCGTGAGGGTGATCTTCAGCAGATCGCTTTCGTGAGCGACCGCCTCCGCTTTGGCGGGGGGAGCCGGGGGCGGAGCGGGATCACTGCTGCAGCCCGTCAGGACTGCCAACAGAGGCAAAGTGGCGATTGGAAGGCATCGGATATGCGTCATGCCATGACGTTAGCAGCCTCATGTTGGCGGCAGCTTGGGGCAACTATACAAAATCCCAATGTTCGGCAGGAAGCGATAAGCTGGTGTCACAATCGGTCGGTTGTCACACCACAGAACCTCCCACGGTTGTCCAAGGGTTTGCGTGTGTCAGAACCCCGATTCAGAATATCCGCTCCCGATATCGGAAACGTGCCTCGCCTATGACCACCTTTGGGTCGGAAGCTGCCGAAAGACTGAACCGCCGCGAACGGCCGGTTTGTCCCATCATCGGTCCGTTGTCGTTGGGCACACGTCAATATTCAGAATCGCCAGTGCACAATCTCGAGGGACGGGCGCAGGTAGCAGGACTTTCAATCCTATTCCGGGAGATCGGCTTCGCGCAGCGCGCGCATAACATCGCGAAACACCCCTTCGAAGGGCGGCAGATCGCTCATTTGCTGTTGCAACCTTCCTGTCCAGAGGGTGCTCAGACGCTTCTGTTTGGCGGCGATCGCGGCGGTCACGCAATTGGGTGTGCGCTCCCGCAGAGCGAGCTTCTGGGTGAATTCGGCGAAATATTCCGCTGGTCGGATGTCCCGCTCCTCGAGCAGATTCCAAAGGTCGTAAAGATCACGCGGCTCGGTGCGCGCCTTGTCCGATAGCGCCGCCAGCTTCTCGATGAATATCTCCGCCAGGCTGTAGGCCAGGATGGTGGGGCCCTCCGGCAGGTCGGAAAATTCCTCGAATGTCCGCAGGATCGGACGCTCGGCCAGCGGAAAGCAGAACACCTCATTGATCGTGATATCGACTTTCACGTCGTTGCGCGCGGGTAGCGGGCCTTTGTAGCTCAGATAGAAGGTGTGGGTGTTCTGATGGCCATGGCGGTCGGGCCGATCATAGGCCATGTTGATTCCCGAAGCCGCCTCGACGATAGCAAAGATCTCATTCAGGCCGGAGAGGATCGCGTCCAGTTCGATCGGCTTGATCAGCGAAAAATCGAGATCCTCGGAGAAGCGGTAATTCTCGAACCAGCAGCGGCGCAATGCCGTCCCGCCCTTAAAGGCGAGAAATTCGCGCAAAGGATGCTGTGCGAGACCGGTCAGAAACCAGGCCAGGCAATAGTCGCGTTCGATCACCGCCTCGGGCACGCGGCGGCCGCGCGGCTTGAGAAGGCCGTTGGCGATACGGGAGAGATCGCGCTGGGGAATCATCAACTGCTCCGGATTATATCGAGTTCGTCGGGCTCGACGTTGAGCCGGATGCGCCATCGGGCCAGCATCCGGCCCTCATTGGGAAACAACGGATCGAGACGCTGATAGGTCGGGGTCAGCCGCGCGCGCAGCGGCTCCAATGCCGCTGCGTCGGCCAGCCCGTACAATTCCAGCAGATAGCCCAGGCGGCGGATCACCGCGCCAACGCCGAGGCGAAGCGCGTAGTCGATCATCAGTTCGACCCGCAGCGTATCGCGCTTCATCCAGAGCCCCTTGGCGACCTCCGTGACGCCACCGACATATTGCGGATGGTCCAGACCATCGATGATGGTCCGCTCGGGATCGCTGATCCGGACTTGCTCTTCGGGTGTGATCCAGATCTCGGTCAGGCCGAAGAAATCCTTTGGTTTGACGTCGACGAAGCGGAACTCATACCCGTGGATGTGCTGCGGGCGCAGCCGTTTGGCGCAGGAGACGATGATGGCCAACTGCGGTTGGGTGACCATGCGGTGCAGTTCGAGGGCGCTGCCGTGGGAGATGAAGTAGGGCGCGTCGCCAACCAGAGTCCTCGCGATGAGATAGGGATCGCTCACATGCTCGGTGTCGCGGCCCCGCTCGAAGGGCACCAGGTTATAGAGGCCGGGCTTGAGGCGCGTGACGATGCCGCGCGCTTCGGTGTTCGCAACGAGGCTGCGTGCCGATGACGGGCTCAGACCTGTGATCTCGCTGACGTCGGCGAGCGAGAAGATCGGCTGACGGCGTTCGTTGAGTTCGACGATCAGCTGGGCGGCCCGAGGTCCAAGCGTCTTGAGATTATATCCTTCGCGCAATTTGAGCCTCTGTGAGCGATGTGCGGCGCGTTCGATATAACGGTAATTATATTATATGGCAAGACTGTTGCGCTTTGCGGGACGGTTCGCGCGCATAGTATATATCAGGCATACTCGAGTTGCACCGCTTATGGCTTATCAATCACGATAAATGTTCGGCAAAGCCGAACAAAGGTGGCGGTTCTTAAACCAGGAGCGATCGGCTTACCCATCTGCGCAGTGGCGATTGCGGCCCAAAGGACCCGATTCCCGATCACCGAGAGCGGCTGCGTTCCTGAGGCTTGGGCTCGCGACCGGGACGAGGGATGGGGGGCGTAGCTGGGTCACGGCTGCGGACCACATCCTGCCTGACGCTGGGGGAGGCGTCCTTGACCATCGCCGGTCGGATATTGCGTCCCGCCGCGATATGCGCATCGAGCTGCGCGCGGGCGACTGTCATCACCCGCGCAACCGCCTCGGGATTGTCGAACAACGTCCGTCGGATCACCGCTTCCATCACGCGCATCTGGCTATCCGCCGCGCGATCGTTCGGCGTGTTGCCACGATCGCCGCGCCGGGGATCCGACCGTTCCAAACCATTGCCGCCGCTCTGTCGGCTCATCCCGGATGACCCACGGACAGCATCGAGGTCACGGGCTGCCATGGGCGCAATCGTATTGCGGCTCGTCTCCCCGCGCAGCCGGTCGAGTTCCTGGAGATCGCGATCGTTGGGCTTGTAGCCACGTACCTCGAGGCCTTTTTGACTGGCCTCGATCCAAACCGATCGCCGAAATTCTTCCGATCCCGTGATGTGAATCCGATCCCAATTGCGGTGTTGTGCGATCGCCACCAGATCCTTGACGACCTCCTGACTCTCCGTTGATGTGACCAGGCGCCGCCCCTGATCGCGAAACGCGGGCTCCTTCGCTTGCGCCGTCGTGAAAAAGGCGGGTTCGCCCGACCATTTCGCCTTGTCGGCATAATAGCGCTTCCGCACGCTCTCCGGCACGTCGCCCGCCTCGAGGGAATGCACCTTGGGCGCACTTCGTGACGCACCGACAGCGCCGACATGATCAGGTGCTTCGGTGGGCCCGTCCTTTGGTCCCCCGGGCGAGGACTTTTCTGGCGCAGCCGCCTTGCGCCGTTTGGCGTCGTCGAGGCCAACGCTGTTGGCACTCGTCCGCGCCGTACCGGGTTGCTTGGAATCATTCTCTGCCATGGTCATGCCTCTCGGTCGCAAATTCTGGAGATTGGACACCGGCACCCACGGGCTCGAGAACGGCCCGGGCTGTCATCGCCGTGACAAAGGCGATAGCGGCCTGTTCGTCGCCGGGCGGTGGTAGCTCCACCATGTCGCCGAGCACCAACATGTCATCGGTGATTTCGGCAAAACCCGACAGTTCGTCACCGGTGAGCGCGCGCATGACAGGTTCCGTCCGCTCTACCGGCGCGGCTGCTTGGCCGTCGTTCAACAGAGCAGCTCTCTTCGTGCTAAGGGCATGCGCTAAAGGATCACTGCTGCTCGCCTCGCTTGCCAATTTGGCGGTGGCCGACACTGTGTTGGTCGCGATCGGACGGGGCGCGACCTTGGGCGGGTCACTGATCCGGCTCGTGAAGCGCTTCGATCGGAAATACTCGATCTTGCGACCCCTGACGGGCGGAATACCGCCGCGCATCAGCAGAAGCTCGCCCTTGGGCATCTGCATCAGTTCCTGCGGCATCATCAGGGCACGGCGCTGGTCTGATTCTGATATGCTGCGATTGGCGAGCAGGCCATGAATCGTCCGGCTCTTCGATTTGACGTTCATCGTGAAATAGCCAAGCCGCTCGGAGAGTTCGTTGGCGACCTTCAACTCCTTCGGCGTGAACACGATCTCCAGTCCACAATTGGCGATGATCTCGTCGGTAACGTCAGCGCCATAGATACCGCGGGGCTGGGATCGGCTCTGGATGACTGGCAACAGGCGAAGCCCGTAGCCTGCCACGTAGGAAAACGCTGACGCGATAACCGGCGCCTTGCCGAGGCGGGCGAACTCGTCGAGCAGAATGAGCACCGGCACGCGGCCGCCATTCTCAGGCAGTTCCCGCGTATTCAAATCGATCAGCTGCTGTAGAAACAGATTATAAACCGGAGCAATGCGGTCGATATTGTCGGGCGAGACCCCAAGATAGATCGATATCCGCTCGCGCCGGACCTGACGCAGATCGAAATCGGTCTCCGACGTCGCCGCGTCGACATAAGGGTTGAGCCACAAATTGAGCTTCGAGGTGATCGTCTGCTTGATGCCGGAAAAGGTGTTGTCCGACGCGGAGGTGAAGTCGCTCAATGCCGACACGCAGGCCTGGCTCAGCCGCTGGCCGCGGCGCTGGGCCTCTTCGACGACCTTCGGCAGTTCGACCTTGGGGTCGCCCGTCGTCAGTCGCCGATAGATTTCGCCAATCGTGAAGGGGAGGGCGGGATTGGCTGCGACGAGAGCGCCGACGCCGACAAAAGCGGCCCGCGCGGCCTCTGCCCAGAACGGATCAGCCTTTTCCGGGGCCGGAAACAGCATGCCGCCGATTTTCTGCAGTTCATTGATCACATCGGTGTCGTCGAGCCGGTCGATGAAGCTCAAGGGATTGTAGCGGGCGCTTCGCCCTTCGGGATCGAGCGGGTCGAACAGATAGACTGCTTGACCATGCTGTGCGCGAAAACCTGCGGTGATGTCCCAATTCTCGCGCTTCACGTCGAGCACCACCACGGAGTCTGGCCAACTCAGAAGATTGGGGATCACCACGCCGACGCCCTTGCCGGCGCGCGTCGGTGCTTCGAGCAACACATGTTCGGTGCCGCCGAAAACGAGATAGCGGCCGCCTTTCTGCCCGACGATGATCCCACTGTTGCTGCGCAAATGTTCCCGCCGGATTTCGCTTTCGCGCGCGAACCGTGCCTCGCCATGGAGCGTGCGCCCCCGCTTCAGGATGACGAGCAGAATGACGAAAGCGATTGCGCCGCTGACCAGCGCACCGCGTTCCAGCCACAGATGAAGCAGCGGATCGCCGCGGTAATACCAAAGCCAGGCGGGTATCGCCGAGATCTCCATGTGCGGGCCGATCTGATTCAGGCCGACCAGCGCGACCAGCGCCGCGCACAAGGCGCACGCCAAAAAGGTTGCCGCGAGCACCCCTGCGACGATGGCGACCCTAGTGAGCGGTCGTGCGTCCGACAGCCGGATCAAAATACACCTCCTCGACTTCGAATTTTCCGGCGCGCTTGCGGGTCTGGACGACGACGTCGACGAGCATGTGCAACAGCCCACGGATATCGTCGCGGGCCAGATCGCGTCCGCCCTCGGATTCCTTAACCAGCAGCGTCAGCTGCTCGAACGCGCCCATCGCCGAACCGGCATGGACCGTCGTGATCGAACCCGGGTGCCCCGAATTCACGTTGCGCAGGTAGAAGAAGGCGGTGCCGTCGCGCAGCTCCTGCAGGAGGATGCGATCGGGTCGCATGCGCAGCGCGCTTTCGAGTAGCTGCTTGGGGCCAACCTTCGCCAGGCCCTGACGTTCGCTCGAATAGACCATGTGGACGACATTGCGATGCTCGACGACGAGCTCGCGCGTATCCTCGATCGTCAGGAGCCGCTCGTCCGGCGGGATCAGCTGGATCAGTGCCTTGGCGAAGGTGGTCTTGCCCGAGCCGGTCGCGCCGCTCACCAGGATGTTCTTGCGAGCGGCAACGGCTGTCTTGAAGAAAGCCGGCCAATCGCCGACGTCGCGATGCGCAATCAGCTGCGCATCGACTTCGCCAAGGCCTTGCGCAGCGGCGCGCGTGCTCGTGAACAGCCCCGAATCTGCGAGCTGGTCGATCGCGAGGGTTACGCGCGAAGGCTTGCGGACGGTGAAGGACGGCGCGCCCGTTGGCGTCACCGAGGGAATGACGATCTGACAGCGCTCGCCCCCTGGCAAGATGGTCGAGCAGATCGGCGTCTCCGCATTCACGTCCTGCCGGGTGAAGCTTGCGGCTGCGACGGCGAGCGTCGCGAGCCATTCGCTATCGAGCTCGGCGACATTGTGCCAATGCCAGCCCAGATGGTCCTCAATGCCGACCTCGCCGGGCTTGTTGATGACAAGCTCAGTCACCTCGACCGGCTCCAGCAGCGGCAGGATCGGTGCGAGATAATGGCGCAGGACTGCGGTATCGCTCATCCTCAGCGCCGCAACTCGAGATTGTAGACATCTGCGAAGTTGAAGTCCTTGGCCACGAAGATCCCGACCTCCTCGCCCTGGTTCTTCTTCAGCACCGGACGGATGTTGATGCTGTTCTGGAGCGCGATGCTCGCCCCCTCGCTTGGGGTCCGCGTCGTATTGTTGAAATTGTTGTTCCCGCCAGAGACGGACTGCCCTGCAATATAGGCGGCGTCGTCGACCAGCGAGAGTAGCAGTGCGCTACCGAAGCGCGCCCAGAAGAAGGTGTCCACGGACCCTGCGATGCCTGCGCGGCCAAGGGCATCCGACCCCGGCGAAGCCAGGTCGATGCGCACGCCCTGCGGCGTGACGGCGCGCGTCCACAACACGAACAGGCGGTTCTGCCCTTGTTGGATGCCGCCATGATATTCACCGAGGACTTTGGTGCCCTTCTCCATCAGCACGACGCGGCCATTCTCCGAATAGACGTCGCGTGGGATCAGGCACGACGTGTAACCCGGCTGTGCCGAATTCATGGCGGTTTGAAGAATGCAGGGGATCAACGTGCCGGCGGTGACGAGGTAGTTGCGATTGGGCAGCATCGAGGCGCGTGCCTCGCCAACGGCCGAACTCTGACGAAGCGCATCGAGCGCATTGGGCGCGCTGCGGGCGGCCGGATCGGTCGAGCCGTCGCCAGCTGTGCCCGCATTGCCGGTATCGGAGCCAGCGCCGTTAGAACCCGCTGGAGCTTGGAGCGCGTCGCGGCCGCCATAGGCGATCAAGGTCGAACGACGTGCCTGATCGGCCAGGTTCTGACGCGTGTTCTGCGGTGCCGCCGCTGGCTGCGCTCCGGGTTGTAGTGCCGGCACGATCTGTCCATCGGGGCCAACGGTCGGCGGAGGATTGAGGACAGGCGCGTTGGGATCGGCGCTCACGGTGCCGAGCGGCTTGGGTTTCGCTGCGACAGCATCATATGCGACCGTTTCGCGCGCCGCGAGATCCGGCCGTTTGGCCATTGCCTCGGGCTTTCCCATCAAACTCGAGTCGGGCTTGCTCGGTCCCGAGTTCACCCACAAAATGCCGAGCACCATCGCCGTCCCGGCGAAAATCAGGGCGGTATTCCGCTTTGCCGCTGTCATTCCCCCGATCGGGTCGATGCCGCGCTCGCGGATAATCTCGTCGCGTTCAGGTGTTGGATCACCTTGCGGGCGACGAGGGGCCTCGGCCGAAGTCTCGTCCATCGCACTCACTCCTTTGGGTCTTGTATGGTGCGCTCGACATGCGGCGATGCGGTATTGGTGCCGTGATCGACGCCGTAAGGTGTCGGCGCGAGGTTATAGATACACAGCACCTCCCGGTTCCGGCGCAGGCGCAGTTGAGCCGCCACGGCGTGGACGACCACAAACTCGTCGCGGACATCAAATGGGACCAAGGACTCCGAGCCGTCCGGTCGCACGAGATAGATCGCCGGGATTTCATGGTTGCCGGGGAAACGCAGGACCGTGAACTGGCCGTTGTCGGAGATCTCCGACGGCTGAAGATCGCTTGCACCCTGGACTTTGTAGTTCAGATTGCGCGGTCCATCGATGACGCCATGGTCAAGTGCTCCCCGAACGGCGCTTGCCTGCAGCGCGGCGACGCGCTGCGCCTCCTGGGTGGCGCGCATGCGCGCGGCACGATCGGCCTCATCGCGCGGATAGCGAAACCGAACCTGGAAGAATGTGTCACGGCTGCCGCTGCCGATTGGTCCCCGGCGCGCGGTCAGCTCGAAGGCGTAGTTGCGCAGCTCGCCCCCGCGATTGGTCGTGACGATGAGGTTGGTCGGTCCCGCTCGCTCGCGGGGTTTCAGAAACAGGATATGACCGGCAACCGCCACCTCCCACGAGACCGTGTCGCCGAGCGCGACATGTTCGATCGTCTCATCGGCGCCGAGCACCACCTGGGTCGCCGTCCGAAATGTGCCGACGATCCGGTAGACCTGGGTCTCCTGATATTCGACGAACTTCACGCGCGGATCCGCCGGCCCACCGCGCGGGGTGTCCTCCGCCAGGGCTGGTGTCGCTATGACGGCGAGAAGACTCGCTATGGAGAGAACGCGCTTCATCGCACCACCTCGGGGTCCGCGCGGTAATTCTCGACCTGGAACCCCAATGGGTTGCGATAGCGGTCGCCCTCCGCCATCGGCGCATTCGTGTACCGGAAGGTGACGGTCGCGATCCAGTCGCTGCTCTGGGTGTCAGTGTCGGTCTGCACCGTCCGCGTGAAGCGGACGTTAGCAACACGATCGTTGATGAAGGCGATATTGCGCACGCGGGCCTGGACGACCGCGCCCTTGCCCCAGACGACCTGTGGGCTCGCGGCATTGTTCGAGCTGAAAAATCGGCCCCAGCGCTGCTGCTCGCCTGGTTCGGACAAGATGGTGACCGCCCGGAAATTCTCCTCGGCCGCCGCGGGCAACCAGCTTTCCCGCGTCCGGACATATTGCGCGAGGAAGAATTTCGTAACCGCTTCGTCATAGCGCATCGGCTTCTGGGTGAGGGTGGTCTGCACATCGACCGCGCCCGTCGTCTGATTGACGCGAATAATGTACGGCATGACCGTCTTCAGCGGGGCCAGGCCCGCGAGTGCGAAACCCTCCGCGGTCGCGGCAAGCAGCCCCAGACCGGCCACGACCCAGGCGATGCGTTCGGATCGTAACGATTTGCGCTGACGATCCTGATCCCAGGATCGGGCATGCCCGAAATAGAGTTCAGCGTCTTTTGCCGGCACGCCTTCGGTCTGGTTCCGCATGATCAGCAACTCCCAAAGGTGCCGGGGGTCGCGCGCGCGGACGTCTTCTCGGGAAGCGGGGCGGGAACAGGCGGGGGCGGAGTGCCGGCATCAACTGGCTGTTTGATCTGCGGCACGGGCGGCGGGGCAGGGGGTGAGACGATTGCCGGGAGCGGCGAACCCGGCAGCACGCTCCCGTAGATGTTCACCTCGCGCAGATGTTTGCCGTTGCAGACGGGTAGTTTCTTTGGCCCCGATGCCCCTTGGGCGAGTGACGGGATCAGTGCGATGACGACGGCTGATCGCCGGAGCGCGCGGACTATCGTGGTTGGTCTCGTCAAAGGGTCTTCCTTCCTCATGCGCGGCTCACCGAACCGCCGCGCTGGGCGGCACGTTCGAGATTGCGACTGTTGCGCGCGACGCGGCGTTGCTGAAACGGTGCCGCCATGGCCCCCCACGCAGAGCCGGCGAAGGCACCGATGCCGGCCGATGCGCCCCCGGCAATGCCGGTTGCGATGGAGGGGGCCTGAAAGAAGAAAATCGTTCCCAAGAAAATATAAACGGCGAACAGCACCGCACCCAGGGCGGCGTCTCCGACACCTTCGGATGCGGTAATCGCGGTCGCACCAAGGTCAGTGATTAGGGCCGTGATGGCTATGATCACCGCCATCAACACAATGAAGTTGAAGGCCTGCCCGAGCCACCCGTGAAACAGCCTCCGCGTGGTCTCGAAGAGTGAAAGGGCTATGAAGATGGGTCCGAGCGCGATGATAATCGCGAGAGCGACCTTCGCGAAAACGGTGATGGAGAAACCGATCGCCGCAGACAGTCCGGCCAACGCTTTCAGCCCGAGGCTCAGGACGTATAAAACGAGCTTATAGGGGTTGATATCGCTGTACGTTGCCGCCTCGGTCTCGATCCTCGCGATGATAACGTCACACTGGCTGAAATAGTCGTCGAACACGTTGCCGACGCTCGTGACGGTATGCCCCGCCAACGCCTGCGAAATCGCATCAGGCATGCCGTGGAACAGGGGGTTTGTTACCCACTCCGTGTAGGCGACCGTCGTTGCCGCAATGTAGAGCAAACACAGTTTCACCATTCGGTAGACAAGCTCGCCCCATGGCTCGCTGACGATGCCACGCATCACCATGTAGCCGAACAGCGCGATGTAGATGACCAAACCAAGCGCGAGTGGACCGCGCACAACCTCGATGACATTGTTCAGGCGCTCGTTGAGGAACATGTCGAGTTTGCCGTCGATGTTCGTGTAAAGCGTGGTGAAGAGTCCGTCGGCCATCTCATCTTTCCATCACGGTCAATGGGCCGGCGACAGCGAGCGCAGCTTTTGATCGAGCGTCTTCACACTCTCTGCGTTCGAGCATTCCTGTGCGTCGCGATGCGTACCATCGGCGCACGCCTTCAGGACTTCCGCGAGCTCTTGCGGGTGAGCTTTGAGATAATCCTTTCCGCGGGCGGGGGGTTGGCACGCCACCAGAAACGCCGGGACCAAAAGCGCGATTGTCTTGAAGATGGTTGCCTTCATTGATGGAGGCTCCCGAGTTTACTCGCTAAGATTTGCTCGCTCTCCTGCTGTGATCGAATGCGCTGCTCCGCCTGCTGCCTCATTGTAAGAGCCTGGAGTTGCACCGCGTCGTTCTGGATATGGGCATTTTCCACCCCGACACGGGCTTGGATATCCATCACGTCCTTTGCGTCCGACGCGGTGTCCAGCGACGAACGCAGTTCCTCGAGACCCGTCGTTCTCTGGGCGGTGACGCCATATGCTGCCTCGGCAATGGCCGCGTCGCGCGCCGCCATGTCGCCATTGCGAGAAATGGCATCGCGGTTCGAGCGCTCGAAAGCGGTGGCGTCCGGGCGAAGCTCGGGAAGCTCGACACGGTTACTGCTGCGGATCCGGTCTGCGGCCGTGCCAAGGCTGCCGAGCCCCGTCGTGTTAGAGGACATGAGGCGCTGAATGTCCCGTGCCTCGCTCGGCAAGAGGTGGCGAACGGCGTCGGTGTTCAGGGAAGAGGCAATCTGATTGACGTTCGTCAGCTTGTTGACGCTGTTGAACATGTCGGTGGCTTGGGAAATTTGCTGCTTCCCCTGTTCGATCATCGATAGGGTGTTCTTCACCGTCGAGAGGGTCTGCAGAAACGTGCTGGAATCATAGACCGGGATGCCCTGCGCGAACGCCGGTACGGAAATCGCCAATCCGCTAACAATCGCGAGCGCTCGGAATGCTTTCATGACCTTATCCTTTCCTTCTGGTGGTGGCACGGCGGCGCTCGTGAAAGGCGGGCAGCCAGTGACTGGGATCGTCGCCATGTTCGCGGCGAACCTGATCGAGGATTCCGACGGTTTCGGTGGTGCCCGAGAGCACGGCCAGCTCGTCGGACAGGCCGCCGAGATCCAGTTCCACCACGATGGAATCGTGACCCTGCTTGACCAGAAACCGCCGGCTTTCGGGGATTAGATCGTTTCTGATGAGCTTGAACTCGGCGCGGGTGAGGCCGAGTCCATCGATATAATCAACCTCTCGGCCGTGGGGGTTGGGCAAGAGGATCTTAGTGGCGACCTGCTCCATGATGCTGTGCGAGATGTCCGATCGCAGAGCGTCAGCCGGGCTTTGCGTCCCGAACACCAGGAAGGCATTCTGCTTCCGGTAGGTCTTCAGGCCGTCCTGCGCGAAGGCGCGGAAGGCATCATCGCCCAGCGCCTTCCAGAACTCGTCGATGTCGATTACGAGGCGACGGCCATCGAGCAGGGCATCGATCCGGTGGAACATATACATCATCAGCGGCGTGCGGATCTCGGGATTGTCGAGGAAATCCGTCATGTCGAAACCGATGAACCGGGCCTCGAGAGTCAACTCGTCCCGGTCGTTGTCGAACACCCAGCCAAGTGCGCCGCCGCGCGACCATTTCTCAAGCCGCGCGCCGATCCCTTCCGGATCGCGCTGTCCGAGCAATTGACGAAGCGCCAGAATGGACCGCTCCTCCGGGGGAAGGCGTCCGATCGAGAGGATACCCTCGTCGATCATCCGCTCCTGCGTGACGCCGAGCTGGATGCCTGAGGGGGTCACCAGATGCCGGATCAACCTGCCGAGGAAGACGATGTTGCCTGGAGTCTGCTCAAGCGCGCGGAGCGGCGCAAACCCGGTCGGCACGCCGTTGCGCAGCGCCAGATACGTGCCACCGGATGACCGCACATAGATCTCGGCCCCTCGGTCCTTGTCGATGAAGATCTGCTGCGCGCCGGTTTTCTCGAGCTGCGCCATCAGGAAATTCTGGACGACGGTCTTGCCGCCGCCCGACGGGCCGATGATCAGCGTGTGGCCAAGATCGTTCACATGGAAGTTGAAATAGAAGGGAGACTGGGCTGCGGTCTTCATCAACGCGATCGCGGCGCCCCAGTGATTGCCATCGGGCTTGCCGGCAGGGAAAGTGTGGAACGGCGAGAGCGCGGCAAAATTGCGTGACGTGATCGCCGCTGGCCGCGCACGCCACGCGAAGTTTCCGGGAAGCTGCGACCAGAAGGCGGCCTCCAGCGCCGGACCCTCCCGAGCGGCTACCAGACCCGCGTCGGCAAGGGCGGCGCGTGCGGTCGAGAGATTTTCGGCCAGGCGCTTTTGATTTTCACCGAAAACCGCGAGCGAGAAATGATGTTCGCCCAGGACGAACCGATTGCTCTGCAGATCGTCGGCCGCGTCGGCCAGCTCAAGCGCCTGGCTTGCAGCGGCATCCTCGGTCGAGGCCATCTGGTTCTGGCGACGGCGCAAGCGCTCCGAGGCCCGCGCTTTGCCCATGAACGCGAAGGACTGCGTTACGACGAATGCGAAATCTTGGCTGAGAAGCGCGTTCATCTGGCCCGGTCGCGTCATCGCCGGATATTCGCGGATGCCGAACAGGCCGACGAACCGGCTCGTGTCATGCGCCCGCACCTCGACTGTCTCGCGGCCGAAGATCACCCGTTCCCCATAAATGGCGGAACCGAGGTGGCCGCGGACCAGCGGCACCCTGCCGGCGCGGCCCATCATCACCAGTTCGAGCACCTCGAGCGGCTGCGAAAACATCAGGCCATTGTGCTCGTACAGGTGCAGGCGTCGGGGCCGGCAGCGTGCGAGGAGCTTCTCGATGTCGCGCGCCTTATCCTCGAAGCGCGCAAGCTCGTCCTCGTCGACTTCGGCCCCCTCCTTGCGCGCCGATGCCAGACGTCGAAGGAGCACGCCGGTACGGTCGGCCGATCCAACGGACGGGCGCATGATGAGCGTCAGGTAGAGCTCGTTCACGAACATCCGCTTGGCGGTCACCCGCGCGCGGTATTTTGCATCGAGATCGGCCGCAAAGGCCGAGCGAAACTCGCCTTCGGGATAGTCCGTGATCGGCCGGCGGACGATATGCGTCCAGATCGCCAGACGGTCGTCGGCGATATTGCGCAACGTGCCGTTGAGCTTTTCGTGCCAGTCGTTGAGATGGATTGGGTCGGCGGTCTCGAATGCAAGGCCGTCGAGCTTGAACATCATCATGAGGTCGCGCCCGTCGAGCGCAATGATGTTGTCGTCGATATGGCGCGCATAGGGGAGATAGCGCGCGGGGTCGGCCTCGTTCTTGAGGATCCGCCACGGCGTCCGGGCGGCAGCGCCGCCCAACGAGCTGGCCCGGCTAGCCATGCGCAAAGCCGCGGCGTTTCGCTCCATCGATCGGCAGGGGCGAGTAGGAGCTACCGCCCCACCATCCCCTGTTGCGGCAGCGTGCCTTTGTCGTTGTCCAGAGCCACAAGAGGCGGAAGGCGTTTGCGTCGTGCCGCACGATCAGCCGGGCTATGGCGAGAAAGGCCCCGGCTAGCGCAAAAGCGTAAAGCGGGTTGCCGGTGACGATGAGCGTCAGGCAAGCCGCCAGCGCGATCGGCAGCGACGCTTCGATCGGAACGCCCAACCACATTGTCGGCCGGGTCACGGCCAGGAAGAGCGTTTCTTCCTTAAGCTTTTCGTCGTCCATCCCAGCGCACTCACGCGCCGCCAGTGATGGTATCGACGATCCACTGCGCGCTGAACACGATGAAGATGCCGACGATGACGGTGACCAACAGCCCCAGGCTCGCTCGCCCGGTGAAGAACATGAAACCCACGATGACGACGGCGATCACTGCGATCGTTTTCGCAAAAGTGCCGGTCAGCCAAGTCTTGATATTCTCGGCCATCGAGGTGACGCCGTCGGCCGCTTGAGCATGGGCCGGATCGGTGAGCAGGAGCGACACCGCAATGACCGCGACAAAGAGTGCCAGATACTGCGCAAAAGCGCGCCGGCGCGGCGTCAACCATATCTTGGAATTGGTCGCTAAGGCAGTCATTCGGCTTGTCCTTTCGGTGAACTGTTGGATGCTCCCCCAAAGACCATCAATGATGCCGTCTGCGCCCTCGCAGTGGTGTCCCATGCCTCTTGGAAGCGCGGCGAGCGAACACCCGCCGAAGGCAGCGTAACTGTGGGTTCCGGCGTCACTAGCGCGGGCAAAGCGGCGGGTTCTGGCATCGCTCGACGCCTGATCGCTGGCACGACAACACTCGACGACGCATAGACGCGGCCGACGTAGCCATTTCCAAACCCGCGGGAACGACTGCCCGTGTTGTACATCGACATGGCGGTCGCGATGGCCGCCTCTGTAGAAGGGCTGGAGCGCGCGACGCTCAGATAGTTGGAAGCCAGCACGCGTGCGGCTGCGGCGAGATTGTGGCAGGGATCGAAGGCGTCCTCGACCGACAAGCCAAGCCACCTAAGATTTGCGCTGTTGATTTGCCCCAGACCCAGATCGATGTTGTATCCGCGGGCGATCAGCGATCGCGCGGCTGCGACAGCCGACGCCCGATCGCCGGGATTGGGCGCACGCACCCCCTTCGCATTCACGCCGATGGCATAGGGGTTGAAATGACTCTCGGTGTGGACGACCGACACAAGCGTTTCGACAGCAACCGATGGCGCACACTGCTGCGCGAGACCGACAACGGTCGCGAGCTCGAGGATCACTGTGGTGTGGTCCCGTGTTCGCTGGGTGACACTGGCAAGCTTTCGATATTCGCAAGCGAATAGGATTGCTGCCGCCCGTCGGTGAACGTCATCACCACCCGGCGCCGCGAAGCGGAATCGCGATCATAGACCTTGGTGTTCGCAACGCCGCCACCGGAGCAGCCGGGAAATGAACCGCCCAATGCCAGATGCTCCCAGAGCTTCACCATAGGCGGCACGCAGGCGGGGTACTGGGTCGCACCGCCCGGGTTCGAGAGGCAAAGCAAAACCTGGCAACCCAGATCGTTGGCGGACGCAGGAGCCGCCTCGGCGGACATCGCCACGATCGAAACGGCAAGGGCAAGGCGCAGGCGCTGCATCTGATTTCTCCGCTTTTCAGCGCCGCTGCATTAAAAATGCGCCGACCACTCTCCGTTGAAAATCACCTCTCTTTTGAACCCGGTGCGGCAATTTCGGGCAATCCCCCCACAAGGGGGGAGCGGAGGTGCAAGGTCGTGCAAGACGGCAGGAATGCAGGGCGGCGTTGATCGCCAGCCACCCCTTGAGCCTCAAGTCGGAGAGACCTGAAGCGCCAATTCGCTATGTGGGGGGCGACGCTGCTAGACGAGCGCGTCGATGTTCAGATGTCCGTCTCGGACAGCGCGAAGCACGAGCTGGGTCCGGCGACGCACGCCATACCGCCGGCGCGCACCTTCGACATATTCATGGACAGTGTCGCGGCTCAGACCCAGAATCTGTCCGATCTCCCAGTCGCTCTTGCCCTGTGCCACCAGATCAATGCAGTCGATCTGGCGCGGGCTGAGCGCTATCGGAACGTTTGCCAGTTCATCGGGACCGAGAAGGGCTCGAGCCTGGTCGAACGCAACCGTGCCAATCAATCGGGCAGAGAGAAGGTCGGGACTTGAGATCGTCTCATCGCCTTGCCGCGCTACTGTAAACATCGCGTCAGGCTCATCGCGCATCCGGATCGGCATGGTAAACCCAGATGCCAGTCCATGTCCGCGACCCCGTTCAAGGATCGAAAGCTGGCGTGCATTGGGCGCGATATAATCGCCGATTTGATCCCAGGTGAGGCCGGAGACGGTTTTGACGCAAGCGGCGTGAACCGGATCCTCAAGATAGAGTCGTGACTCCATGATTTCGTCGATCCACCGCACCGGATAGGTGGTTATTAGCAGGGCTTTGCGGGTGGTCCGCTTCAAGTCGACATTGTGCACCAATGCGAACCAGCGGAACCCGAACTGGCGCACAATACCATCGAGCAAGGATTTGAGATGATCGAGCGTCGCCGCCTGCCGGCATTCGGCTTCGAATGCGGTGATATCGCCCAAGCGGCCGGCATCTTCGAGACTGCTCATAGTGCGAATGATGCGCATTTCGATAGCGGTTTCGTCCAGTCACCGTTCGGCGAAGCCATTGAAAAACAAGACCGGATGCGTCCTGCGGGCAGCTCCCCGCAACAAATGCACAGGTCGTCCTAGCCTGGAGCTGCCCGGTGCGATGATGAAAGGGCGCGCGTGACACTTTACCTTCGGGCAAAGTGTCACAGCCGACAAAATGATGAAGCCACCGGCCAAATGGGATTCACTTCACCCCCCATATGTGCTTGATTCAATCCTGTTATGTTGCACGCTCCGGTCATCGGCGACAGCCACCAGCAACTGGATATGCCGTCCTTGTTGGAGATGCTTGCGCGGTCCTCGTCTCGGCCGCGCTATGCCTTCATGGTGCTCAACCTGATTGCCCAAGTTTCCCGTTCCGACGGCAGCGCCGGGCCGTTGGTAGCCAAAGGCGGCGGTCTCATTCCCTTGCGTGACTGGCTTTGCGATGCGTTGACGCCAATGGGGCAGCGCGACCCCCGGCGCGTAGCCCTGGAAGAGCGGATACGCAGCGATCTGGCAATGTCCGGCGCGTTGCCGATGGATGAGGGTCAGGCCACGGCTATGGTCGAAGACGCCATCCGTGAGCAGGTACGGGCTTCGGGCAAGACGAATGTGAGCCGGGCGGTGTCGGAGTTGGTGCGCGCTGGCTTGCTCAAGCGTCATTATCAAGGCTATTGCGTCGATCACCATAATCGCGGTGCGCAGCGCCAAGCCGTTTATATTTTGGCAGGGTGCGCCCGCGGTCTGATTGGCGGCAGACAAGAACAGCCAAGAGCGGTTCCACGCCAGGCTGAACTCGTGTTCTGATAGCCCCGGAATTGGAAGAATTTAACATAACTATTATTATCAAACTTAGAAGCTGTAAGCGCTAGATAGAAATGTCACCCCTCCGCTAGTTAGAGATGTCACTCTCGACGTCGGTGCGTGGGTCATCGGTGGCATGGTCATCTCCTGATTCAGGAGGTGCGCTTATGACGGTGATTGGCATGAGCCATGGCGAGCTTTCCCGTTACGATACGCTGTTGCGGGTCGAGCGCGGTGAACTGCGTGTTGAGGACGCTTCAGCACTATTAGGCCTGTGTCGAAGGCAGATATTTCGTCTGCTGGTACGATTACATGCGGCCGGTCCCGAAGGCTTGGTATCATGCAAGCGCGGTCGGCCGAGCAACCGGTGTTATGACGATGATTTCCGCGAGCGCGTTGTCGCGATCGTGCGCGAGCATTATCATGATTTTGGGCCAACCTTGGCCCGCGAGTATCTGGCCGAGCGGCACGACATCCATCTCGCCTGCGAGACGCTACGCCAGTTCATGATAAAGGCGGGTCTCTGGAAGGATCGCGATACCCGTCGCCCTCGCCCATATCAGCCGCGTTATCGCCGGGACTGCCGAGGCGAACTGATCCAGATCGACGGGTCGAAGCATTGGTGGTTTGAGGAGCGCGGGCCGCAATGCACCCTGCTGGTCTATATCGACGACGCGACCAGTGAGCTGATGCATCTCAGGATGGTCGAGAGCGAGAGCACCTTCGCCTATATGGAGGCGACCCGCGCGTATATCGAGCAGCACGGCAAGCCGGTGGCCTTCTATTCCGACAAGCACAGCGTGTTTCGCAATGCCAAGGCGACGGCGCGCGGTGACGGCATGACCCATTTTGGTCGCGCTCTCGATGCGCTCAATATCGAGATCATCTGCGCCAACTCACCGCAGGCTAAGGGCCGGGTCGAACGAGCCAACGCCACCTTGCAGGATCGGCTGGTCAAAGCGATGCGACTGGAGGGTATCTCTTCGATCGCGGAAGCCAATGCTTTCCTCGCCAGTCACATGGCCAGGCACAACGAGAGGTTCGCCCGCCCTGCCTTCGACAGCCGCGACCTGCATCGCCCGCTGGCGCCGCATGACGATCTGCGCGCGATCATGGTCTGGCGGGAACAGCGGACGGTGACGGCGGCGCTGATGCTGCATTACAACAAGGCGATGTTCATCCTGGAGCCGAATGAGGTCAGCCGGAAGCTGGCGCGCAAACGGGTAACGGTGTGTGAGTATCCCGATGGCCGACTGGAGATCGAGCATGAAGGGCAGGTCCTGCCCTACCGTCAGTTCGACAAGATGCGGCAGGTCAACCAGCCTGCCATCGTCGAGAACAAGCATCTGGATGCGGCGCTGCTGCTGGCCAGGCAAATGCAGGCGATCATGCCGCATCACCGCAAGCGCAACAACGACGCCCCTGCCCGTCAATCGCAGCCCACGCATCTGTTCCCTGAGCCAGAAGCGCCTCCGAAGATCGATCGTCGCAAACTGGGTGGCTCAAAGCTCAAGCGCGGTCCCAGACTTAGCGATGCACAGTTGCTTGAGCGCGGCACGCTCAAGTTCGTGAAAACCCGCTGACCGGGCCCGCTGCCTTCGCAGCGGGTCCATGGGCGCCCTTCCCTCAATGTCAGCGCATCAGCAGGGGCTGCGCTGCGCTGTTTCGATGGCTCCACGCAGCCCCTGCTGTTCCCCAACCTGTGACATTTCTATCTGGCAGAGATAGTGACTTCTCTAAATGGCAGGAACAGAAGCCGCTGGCAGTTCGCTTGTGATTTCGGTGCGGCCTGAGCGAAATTTCCGTCACGTTTGACGAGCCGCTGAGCGATCGATCTCGCGATTTACAGTCACGCCGCTTGCGTTGCCGTATCGCGGTACGTGAGCAGACGCAGCGCATTGACGACGACGAGAAGCGTCGAGCCTTCGTGCATCGCGACCGCCGGACCGATACCGAGGCCAAGGATCGTTGCTGGCACAAGGAACGCGACTACACCGAGGCTGACAAAAACATTCTGCCGGATGATGCCGCGTGTGTGGCGGCTCAAGCCCACCGCGAACGGGAGATGGGCCAGATCGTCGGCCATCAGCGCGACGTCGGCCGTTTCCAACGCGACATCCGAACCAGCGGCACCCATCGCGATTCCGACGGTCGCGGATGCCATCGCCGGCGCGTCATTGACGCCATCGCCGACCATTGCGACTTTGTCCTCGCCGGCGAGCTTCTTGATCGCGGCGACCTTGTCCTCCGGCATCAGATCGCCCCATGCCTCGTCGAGACCGACATCCTTGGCGACGGCGTCGGCGACCTTCTGGTGATCGCCCGAGATCATAATCATCCGGGTGATCCCCATCTCGCGCAGGCGCTTGAGGGCGACCTTGGCCGCCTCGCGCGGCGTGTCCATCAGCCCGATCGCGCCGATGTCCCGATCGCCCTTGCGCACGACCATCGTGGTGCGCCCGCCTTCGCGCAGGGTCGCGATCGCGTCCATTGCAGCCGCGTTCAGCGTGGGGATGCCCTCCAGGCCGAACATCTCGGCTTTGCCGATCCACACGGTTTCACCGTCGACGGTCGCAGTGACACCGCGACCGGTCAGGCTCTTGAGGTCGGTCGCGTTCGGCAGGCCACGGCCGCCCAAGCGCTCGCGTCCATCCTTGACGATCGCCTGCGCCAGCGGGTGATCGCTCAAGGCTTCGACCGCGACGGCGAGCGTCAACAGATCTTCCTCGCTCGCGCCGTCCACCGGCACGACATCGGTGATGCGCGGGCGGCCTTCCGTAAGGGTGCCCGTTTTGTCGAACGCGATCGCCTTCAATGAACCGAGGTTTTCGAGCGGAGCACCGCCCTTCACCAGCACGCCGCCGCGTGCCGCGCGCGCAACGCCTGAAAGCACCGCGCTGGGGGTCGCGATGGCGAGCGCACAGGGACTGGCGGCGACCAGAACCGCCATCGCCCGATAGAAGCTGTCGCGAAATGGCTCGTCGATCACGACCCACGCGAACAGGAGGATGAACGAGAGGGCCAGCACAGCCGGCACGAAGACGCGTTCGAACCGATCGGTAAAGCGCTGGGTGGGGGACTTTTGCGTCTCGGCCTCGCTGACCATCTTCACGACCTTGGCAAGCGCGCTCTCGTTGGAACGCCGCGTAACCTCGATCTCGATCGCGGCGCCGCCGTTGATCGTGCCAGCGAAGACCCGCGAAGTCGCCTCGACCGCATCGGGCTTCGCACGGGCGGCCCCGACATCGGCAACCGGCTCCTTGTCGACCGGGATGCTCTCGCCGGTAACGGGGGCCTGATTGATCGCGCTCGAACCCTTGATGACGAAGCCGTCGGCAGGCAGGCGCTCGTTGGGGCGCACAATTACCACATCACCGATTACCAGCTCCTCGACGGCAAGCTCCATGGTCTGCCCGTCGCGGCGCACCGTCGCCTTGTCCGGCGCGAGTTCGGCCAGCGCTTCTATGGCGCGCTTGGCGCGCCCCATCGCATAATGCTCAAGTGCATGGCCCAGGCTGAACAGGAACAGCAGGAGCGCGCCTTCCGCCCAAGCACCCAGCGCTGCGGCGCCTGCGGCTGCGACGAGCATCAACGTATCGATCTCGAATTTCCTGAGCTTCAGGTTGTCGATCGCCTCGCGCAGCGTGAAGAAGCCGCCAAAAAGATAGGCGCCCACATAGAAAGCGGTCGGCATCCACTCGGGCGCGCCCGCGACCAGCTTCTCGACCGCAAAGCCGATCGCCAGCAATGCGCCGCACACCAGCGCAAAGATCAGTTCAGTATTGGGGCCAAGAAAATTGGCGTGCGCGTGATCGTGTCCATCTCCCGGTCCATGCTTTTCGGCCCCTTCGGCGTGTCCGCCGTGACCGTGTCCGGCATGGTCGGAACCAGCCTGCTTTCCCGGCTTGACCTTGAGCTTGCCGAGCGCGGCGAGGATAGCGGTCTCGTCGATGCGCTCCTTGTCATATTCGACACGGACACTGCCCGAGGCGCTGGCGTCGGCCTGCAGCACGCCGGGAACCCGGCACAGGGTTTCGCTGACGGTGCGGGCGCGTCGTTCGTGGCCTATACCCTCGACCTGCCACGTCGCATGGCCATATCGTCCGCTAATCTCGGCGCCGGCTGCACGCACCATTTCGCGCACGCGCGACATCGGCAGCGTAGCGTTGTCGAAATGGATGCATAGCTTTGCGGCGGTCTCGCCATCGGCGGGAAGAACATGCGCCTGCTCGACGCCGGGCTTTGCTTTAAGTGTCGAGACAAGGCGGCCAACGCAAGTATCGGCCGCATCAGGGACCTGCGGCAGCAGGACAGGAATATCGAGTTCGAGCTTGTCGGTCATCGCATCTTCTCCGCGCTGATTTTTTCTTCTGCGCGAGCATCGCGCAGGATTTCCATGCCGCCCTTGACCGCGATCAGTGCGGTAGCCACGCCGACGAGTAGATCGGGCCAATTCGCCCCCAGCCACAACACCAATGCCCCGGCGATCAGGATGCCGCCGTTGGAGATGAAGTCATTGAAACTGAAGGTGGTGGCGGCGCGAAGGTTCACGTCCTTCTGCTTTAGCCGCTGGAGCATCCGCAGGCAGACATAGTTCACGACCGCCGCAACCGCCGACATCATCATCATCGTGGGTCCGATCGGCTCGCTGCCCTGGATATACCGGCGTCCGACATCGAGGAGAATGCCACCTGCGAAGATCAGCAGCATCACGCCCGATGCGCTCGCCGCCCGTGTTTTCCACGTTTGTCCGCGGCTCAATGCGATGAGGCTGAAGGCGTAAACGGCCGTATCGGAAAGATTGTCGACACCATTGGCGATCAGCGCGCTGGAATCGCCGAGCAGGCCGGTAGCGAAGAAGCCGATGGCGATCACTGCGTTGAGCAGTAGCACTACCCATAACGTCCGGCGCTCATCGGGCGCCTTACGAGCCGACGACCTCATGCCATGATCTCCTCGATCAGCAGGAGCGCGAGAAAGCCGACGAAAAACATGGCGCTGATCAGCGGCGAGTCCGGCTTTTCGTGGGCCTCGACCAGCAGTTCCTCGGTCACGAGGTAAAGCAGCGCCATGAGCCCGAAACTCAGGAACCCGGTGATCCATACCGGCGTCAACAACGCAACTGGCTGTGCGAACAGCGCGCCGATGGGCAACAGCAACGCCAGCGCGCAGGTCAGGCCGATCGCCTTGGCCTTGCGATAAGTGCCGGCAAGGTCGTTGGTGAGGGTCAGTGCAAGGAACAGCACCTCAAGCGTCAATGCGACGGCGAGCAGCGTGCCCGCCTTCTCGCCGGCGATAAAAGCGAGACCCAGGACCAGACCGTCGATGGCAAGGTCGAGTCCTATCGCCGCGAGAAGGGCGACGGGTCCCTTGAAGCGGCTTTCCGCTGCCTTCAGGCTCAGCATGACGGCGACGCCGAGTGCGCCGCCGATCAGCGTCGCGCTCGGAGAGCCACCGTGCTTCACCAGCGGCAGGATTTCCGTGGCAGCGGCTGCGAACACGACGCCGGCTGCCAGATGCTGCATGGCCGCGACCAGCTTCTCGCCGGGGGACCGCCAACCGGCAAGGATGGCCCCAAACAGAATCGCGACCATCGGGATGAGTGAGAATTTGAGAGCGGCCATCGTCAACGCTCCACGATGATGTCTGGAGTGGTCATAGGCTCGTGGCCTTCGTGCACACGATGGTTGGCTGTTCGGCATCCTCGATCCTGATCTCGTTACCCGAGAAGGTAGCGCTGGCCGTATCGCCGACATACTGGAGGCCCTGCGCGGGGGCGGTCAGCACAAGAGGTGCCGCATCCGCAGCCCGCCGAATTTCAAGGGTCAATCCCTCATCCTTGAAGTCGATGAGAAGCGTGCGCTTGTCGTCGCACCGATACGGATGGCGGCCAGAAGTGCCGCTTGCGTCCGCGCTATCATTCGCGTGGATTTCCTGTTCCGTCGGCGGCTTGGTCGTCGGCTGCTCCGAACATGCAACCAATGCCATTGCGCCCGCGACGATGCCGACCGTCCTTGAACGAAGCGATGTCATGATGGCCTCCGGTTGCTTCTGAAGCCGTTCCGAGGCGGCAAGGTCCGCCCCTTCGCGCTTGGTTGAGCCGCCAAGCGCCGCAGGTATCGTTCCAGGCCAGCGTCCGAGCGGACGAGACTGACCTGGATCGTGCCCCGCATCATCGCTGCCAGGGGAACGCCAAGGAGCCCGGTAAAGTGCAGGCTATGCCGCACGCGTGTCCCCGTTGCCTCCATCTCCAGAGTGTAAGTCTCCTCGAACAGGAGGAGCTTGGGAACACCGGCGGTCCAGGCAAACATGCGGGGTTTGTCGATGCAGATGATGTCCGCCTTGGCGGTTATTTCCTTGTCGAGCTTGCCGATGCGGAAAATGTAAGCGGCCTCGCCGCCCTGAACCGCAGTGCCGGAAAGCTGAATGAAGGGCTTCCACCGCGCATGACCGGCAAAGTCGGTAAGAACCGACCAGATGCGCAGCGGCGATGCCTTGAGGCTCGTCACATTTTCGATCACTGACACCTCATGCCTCCTTCCTGGGCGTGGTGGGGGAGGACGAATCCTTGCCCTCCCCTGTCCGATCATGTGTGCTGCGGCAGCGACGCTGCCTCGTCTCGCTCGTCATCCTTCGCCGCTTGCTGCCCGAAACGCGCGTAGAGCGTCGGCAGCACGAACAGCGTCAGCAAGGTTGCGGAGATGAGACCGCCGATGACGACGGTGGCGAGCGGCTTTTGCACTTCCGCGCCGGCCCCGTTCGCGAACGCCATCGGCACGAAACCGAGGCTGGCGACCAAGGCCGTCATCACGACGGGACGAAGCCGCTGGATCGCCCCCGTCCGCGCAGCTTCCGCCCGGTCCATGCCGGACCGGATCAGGTCCTGCACCGAACTGACCATGACGAGGCCGTTAAGGACCGCGATGCCCGACAGCGCGATGAACCCGACCGCTGCAGAGATCGAGAAGTCCATGCCCCGGGCAAACAGAAGCAGTACGCCGCCCACCAAGGCGAACGGCACGCCGGTGAACACGATCGCGGCATCACGTGCCGATCCCAATGCCCCATAGAGCAGCATCAGGATCAAGATGAAGCAGGCCGGGATCACGAGCTGAAGCCGCTGGCTGGCGGACTCAAGATTTTCAAATTGCCCGCCCCATTCAAGATAGCTGCCAGCGGGCAAGCGCACGTTCTGCCCGACGGCCGCCTGTGCGTCCGCCACCACGCTGCCGACGTCACGTCCACGCACGTTCGCCTGCACGACGACGCGGCGCTTGCCGTTCTCGCGACTGATCTGGTTCGGCCCATCGACGACGCCGATACTGGCGACGCTGGACAGCGGCACATAGCCGCCCCCGGCAATCGGCACCTGCACCTGTTCGAGCTGGCGCAGATCGGCGCGCTGCGCGTCCGACAAGCGGATGACCACCGGGAACCGGCGATCACCCTCGAAGATCATGCCGGACTCGCGGCCGCCGACGGTGGCGGTGATCGTGTCCTGCACGTCCTGCGCGGTGACGCCGACCCGCGCCATCGCGTCGCGATTGACGCGAATATCGAGCATCGGCAGACCTGTGGTCTGCTCGACCTTCACGTCCGCCGCCCCTTGCGTCTTGCGCAGAACGCCGGCGATCTGTTCGGCGGTGCGGTTCATGGCAACGAAGTCGTCGCCAAACACCTTGACCGCGATGTCGCCGCGCACGCCGGCAATCAGCTCGTTGAACCGCATCTGGATCGGCTGCGTGATCTCGTAGGCGTTGCCAGGAATCTTGCCGAGCAGGCCTTCCAGTCGCTCGACCAATTCCTCCTTGGCTAGCTTGGGATCAGGCCATTCATCGCGGGGCTTGAGGATGACGAACATATCGGTCGCGTTGGGCGGCATCGGGTCCGATGCCAGCTCGGCCGTGCCTGTCTTGGAAAAGACGAAGCGCACCTCGGGCTGCTTGGCGACAATACGCTCGATCGGCACCTGCATGGCCTGGCTCTGTTGGACCGATGTCGCCGGGATACGCAGCGCCTGGATGAGCAGATCGCCCTCATCGAGCTGGGGCAGGAAGACTTGCCCCAGCGTAGTGAAGGCCAGCGCCGCCGCGACGAGGCTCACAACGCTTGCGCCGATCGTGAGCGACGGGCGCTTCATGGCCTTTTCGAGACCCGGTTCGTAACGGGCTTTGAGCCATGAGATGATGCGCCCATCCTTCTCCTCGACCCGCTTGGACAGCCAGATGGCAATCGCCGCCGGCACGAAAGTCAGCGACAAGGCAAAGGCGAAAAGCAGGGCGATGATGACCGTCAGCGCCATTGGCACGAACGTCTTGCCCTCCACGCCCGTGAGCGTGAGCAGCGGGACATAGACAAGGATGATGATTGCCTGCCCGTAGACCGAGGGCCGGATCATCTCGCGCGCCGCCGTGGCAACGGCTTCAAGGCGCTCCTTCATGCTGAGCAGTCGGCCTTCATGGTGCTGTTGCTCCGCGAGGCGGCGCAGCGCGTTCTCGACGATGATGACAGCGCCATCGACGATGAGACCAAAGTCGAGCGCGCCCAGGCTCATCAGATTTGCCGAGACACCCAGACGCAGCATGCCGAACCCGGTGAGCATCATTGTCACCGGAATCACCGCCGCCGCAATGAGCGCGGCGCGGAAATTGCCGAGCAGAAGGAACAGCACGACGATGACGAGCAACGCGCCTTCGGAGAGGTTCTTGGCGACCGTCTTGATCGTCGAATTGACCAGCGCGGTCCGGTCCAGAACGGGTTGCACCACGACATCAGGCGGCAGCGAGGCGTTGATCTCCTTCAGCCGATCAGCGACCGCCGTCGCCACGTTGCGGCTGTTCTCGCCAATCCGCATGATCGCGGTGCCCACGACCACTTCGGTGCCGTTCTCCGAGGCCGAGCCCATGCGGATCGCCTGGCCGGTGCGAACGGTGGCAACCTGGTCAAGGGTGATCGGCACCCCTTCGCGGGTTGCTATGACGGTGCGCGACAGTTCGGCCGCGTTGCGCACCAGAGCGTCGGAGCGGACCGCCAGACCCTCGCCGTTGCGGTTGACGAAGCCGCCGCCCACGCTGGTGTTGTTCTTCTCGAGTGCGGTGCCAAGATCGGTGAGCGTGATGTTCAGGGAAGCGAGCTTCTGGACGTCGGGGACGACCAGATACTGCTTGGCATAGCCACCGATGGAGTCGACGCCGGCAAGACCCGGCGTGTTCTTCAAAAGCGGCGTGACGATCCAATCCTGCGCGGTGCGCAGATAGGTTGCCTTGTCTTCCTCGCTCGTCAGCCGTTCGCCTTCCGGCGTGATGTAGCTGCCGTCGGGCTGCTGACCAGGCTCACCGGGACGGTGCCTGTCATCCTGCCGATGGTCGAGACGGACGGTCCACATATAGACCTCGCCCAGTCCGGTCGCGATCGGTCCCATTTCGGGGTTCACGCCGTCGGGCAGGTTTTCCGCGACGCCCGCCAAGCGCTCGCCCACCTGTTGGCGGGCGAAATAGATATCGGTGGACTCGTCGAAGACCGCCGTTATCTGCGCGAACCCATTGCGGCTGAGCGAGCGCGTGTTTTCAAGGCCGGGAATGCCCGCAAGCGCGGTTTCGATCGGAAACGAAACCTGCTTCTCGACCAGTTCGGGCGAGAGCGCCGAGGCGCGGACATTGATCTGGACCTGGTTGTTGGTGATGTCCGGCACCGCGTCGATCGGGAGCCGGTAGAGTGAATAGGCACCGATTGCGGTGGCGACGGCGGTGAGAAGCAGGACGAGCCAGCGCTTCTCGACCGCCCATGTGACGATACGGGCGATCATGGCATCAATCCTCGTGCGCCGCTTCGCCCTTGCCGAGTTCGGCCTTGAGCGTGAAGCTGCCGGTAGTGGCGATCTGTTCGCGGCCGGTGAGACCAGAGCGGACGATGACTGTGTCGCCGGCAGCGTCGCCCAGCGTGACCGGGGTCGCCTGGAACCCCTTGGCCGTGCGGACAAAGACCACCGATTTGCCTTCGACGGTCTGAATGGCCGTCGTCGGCACGCGTACCGCAGAGCTTCCGGCATTGCCGCTCAGCTGCACCGCGGCAGTGACGGGTTCGCCGACACGCCACTGCGCGCCGCGATTGTCGAGCGTCGCGATAACCGGCACTTGCCGGGTCTGGGGATCAAGCGCGGGCGAGACGAAGGTTATGCGCGCGCTGGTCTGCCTGCCCGGCGCCGTTACCGTCACCACGTTCCCGGGTTTGACCCTGCCGGCGTCTTCGGGCTTGAGGTTCAGCGCCAGCGATACCCGGCCAAGATTGGCGATACGGTACAGTTCCGCGTCGGCTGTAACCGTCTGGCCCAGCACGACCGGACGCGAGATGATCTGGCCGGCGATCGGAGCTGTGATGCCGAGGCGGTTGAGGCCCCCCCCGCCCCCGCCCCCGCCGCCGCCGCCGCCGCCGCCGCCGCCGCCAGCGGCCGAGACCTGACTTTGGGCCTGGCGATAGGCAATCCTTGCTTCGGTCGCAGCCGTTCGCGCCGCAATCAGGTCCTGTTCGGGCGACACGCGCTGCGCGAACAGGCGCTGTTCGCGTGCGAGGTTGGAATTGGCGAGTGCAAGCCTGGCGCGCGACGCTTCCACCTCTCCCTTGAGCTGTGCCGCTTCCCTGCTTTCGATGACCGCGATGGTTTCCCCCCTGCTGACCGACTGGCCCAGATTGCGGGTCAATGAAACGACGCGGCCTCCGATCGCGGCCGAAACGACCTGCGTCCCTTGCGGATCACCCTCGATAGTTGCGGGCAGTTCGATCGTACCGGCTCCGCCTGTCATCGGGCGCGCGATCTGGACCCCGGCGGCCGTGATCTGGTCGGGCGTGAGCGTCACGGCCCCTTCGTCGGCATGCGCTTCTTTATCGCCGCCCTCGTCGGCATTGGCAGATGCTTCATTGGTTGCAGCAGCATCGCCGCCTTCGGAGCTACCGCCGCAAGCGGAGAGCAGCAAGGCGAGGCCAAGCGGCATCGCGCCGCCCATAAGGATGGTCTTCATCGGTCGGTATCCCCCGAAATCGTGGTTGCCGTCGCGGGGGCGGTCAACCGCTCCAGTTGCGCGCGTGCATTTTGATAATTGGCGAGTGCGTCGATCGCGGCGACGCGCGTCTCGGCAAGAGTGCGTTCGGCCTCCAGCAGGTCGAGCTGGCCGAACTTGCCTTCGCGGTAGCCGATCCGGGCGATCCTGGCGGCTTCCTGTGCCGCTTCCAGCGCCGGTCCGGCTGCAGCGCGGGCGGTCGTCGCCGCGTTTGCGGCCTCCGCCTGCGCGTTCGTGATCGCCTGCTCGACATCGAGGGCGGTAACACGCCGTAAGGCTTCCGCTTGGCTTCGCTGCGCGCTCGCCTGCGCGATGGCCGCGCGGCCATTGTTGAACAGCGGGATCGGAATCGAGATCGAAAATACCGCAGCGGTGTCGTTGGACGCTTCGAGCCGCCTTAGAGCCGGGCCGACGTTGAGGTCCGGCACCCGGTTCGCCCGCGCCAGCCTCACGCCGGCATCGGCGACGGCTAGATCGGCGTCGGCGGCGGCGAGCGCCAAAGTGTTTGCCGCCGGCGGCGTCTCGACGGGACCAAAGGTCAGCGCCGGGAGCTGATCGAGAAGCGCGGCATCGAGCATCCCGTCGATAGGTCGTCCAATCCGCCGTGCCAGGTTCGTGCGCGCTGCTTCGGCCAGCCGTGTCAGCCGTTCCACATTGGCATCGGCGTTGATCCTCGTGACATCGGCGCGCTGCTGTTCGAGCGGCGAGGCCCGTCCCGCCTGAACCCGCACACCCGCGCCGCGCAGCACTTCGGCGGCAATGCGCGCTTGATCGCGCGCTGTTGCGAGCCGGCGTTCGGCCGCAACCGTATCTATATAGAGCTGCGTCACTTGCAGACGAATGTCGCTCGCGGTGATCGCTGCCTGAAGTTCGGCACGCGAAAGCTGGGCGCTGGCAACGGCGACGCGGGCACCGCGCTTACCGCCCAGCTCGATCGGGATCGCAACACCGACGGTCGTCTCGGCACTTTGCAGACCCTTGTATGGGCCAGAGCCGGCAACATTCTCGACCTGGCCCTGCAGGACGGGATTTGGCCGTAGCCCAGCGATCGTCCGCTCGGCCTGAGCCGCTTCGATCGCTGCTGCAGCTGCGTCAACAGCAGGTGCCGAGCCGCCCGCAGCCAGCACAGCCTGTTCTAAGGTATAGACGCCGAGCGGTTGCGCGGCCGCGGTAGCCGGCTCCGTCTGCGCCTGCGCGATCGCCGCGCAGGACGTTACGGCCAATAAGGCCGCGATGACACGATGCATGGATAAAGAACTCCTGACGAACCTTGAGAACCCACCGGTCGATGCCGGAGGAAGCTAGGGAGTCGTCAGGCTTGGGGAGGGCGTAGCGCCGGGTCGGCCGCTGCGGTGGCCAGAACTATCGCCCGGCTCGGCCGCATGATTGATCCAGCCAAAGCCTGCCCAAAGGACTCGGCCTCCGCCAGCGGAGCCGCGACATGATGACCATGGCAACTGCCATGATGGTGGGGGTAGCCCTTGTCACCATCGGCGGGCACTTGGTCGCCATCGCCCTCGGTGTGGCCGATTTCAGCGGCGCTATTGGCATCAATACAAACGATCGGCTCCATCGCGTGCGAGACCGATCCGACCCCAAGGGTCAGGAACACGGCCAAACAGGCGAAAAGGATCGTCAGTCGATGCATCTATCTGCTCTTTAACAACTATAGGCTCGTGGAGGCCAGCGAATGTTGTGCCGAACCTTCATTTGGCGGTTTCGGGCGCAGTTCTGAACGGGCCTGACTGATGATTTGCAGGCCGCCCCAGATACCTAGGCCCGCCATGATTAGGGCAACAGCGAGATCCGGCCAAGCCGTGCCCGTACCAACGACACCGGCGGCAGCGAGCAAGACCGCAAGATTGCCGATTGCGTCGTTGCGCGAGCAGATCCAGACTGAGCGCATGTTGGCGTCGCCACTGCGGTAGCGATAGAGCATGAGCGCAACGCTGCCATTCGCGATCAGCGCGATCACGCCGACGATTCCCATCGTCTCGGCCTGCGGCACGCCGCGGCCCAGCGCCGCAAGCACCGTCGTGACGAGGACATAAAGGCCGAAGGCGAGGATCGTGCCGCCCTTGAGCAGCGCGGCACGCGACCGCCAGCCAAGCGCCAGACCCGCGACCCCGAGGCTGATGGCATAATTTGCAGAATCGCCGAGGAAATCGAGCGCGTCCGCCTGTAGCGATCGCGACCCCGAAGCGATGCCGGCGACAATCTCGCCCAGAAACATCGCCAGATTGATCGCGAGCGCGATCCAGAGCATGCGGCGCCAGCGCGGATCCGGCGTCGGCGGTACGTCGGACTGGCAGCTGTTACAGACCATGATCATCTACTCGAACAAGCATCATGGACTCTCTATGCACCCTCTAGCTACTAGAGGGTCAAGGCAAATCATCGTGGTTGTCCCCGGCTGCATCAGCCGACCGCCACAGCGGCACGGCGCCGGTTGAGGAGGAAGCCACCAAGCACCGCGATGAGCATCAGGAGCTGCGCGCCCATTGACTGCAAGGTCGGGAAGATACCGAGCATGGAGACGCGGACGCCGCCGCCAAGCGGCGCGATGTCTATGATGCCGGCTTCCTGTAGCGCCGACACGCCCTTGCCGGCGAGGACGATGGTAAGGATCGCCATCAACCACGCGCTGTAGGCGAAGAATTTCGCGATCGGCAGGTCGCGGCTGTAGCGCAGCATGGCCCAGGCGAGAAGTCCGAGCAGCAGCGATAGCCGGTTGATGCCGAAGCTGAGCGTAAAGACGAGGGCGAGTGGTGCGAAGACCGCGATCCATCCGAGCAACGTCGGAGCGCCGCTCGCCGTGAAAAATACGGCACGCACGCCAGTGCTGTTGACAACGAACAAGGCGACGATCCCGGTCAACAATAGACCGCTGGCCATGTAGTTGTAGACCGCGAGCATATATGCTCGCAGTCCCGCATGAAAGGCGGCCGCAGGCCCCTTCGGGATTGCGCGAGCAGCAAGCGGCGATGTGGTCGGTTTCAACGGATCTGCCATGGCCAGTGCTCTTTCTCGGTGTGGCGATTGCGTGTTCCAGTCAGCTCGGCGATGCGACCGATCAAAAGGTCGCGGCCGGCAGGAATTTCATTGTTGATCCGCGCTTGCGTCACGCGTCGCACCGAACAGGCGCGCAAGGTGGGGCACAAACGGTGGAACGGTCTTTGTGTAGCGACGATAAGCATCGCCAAATTCGGCGAGCGCCTCACGCTCTTCGGCCCGTGCCAGACGCAAATACATGACGACAAGTACTGGAAACATCGCCAGCGTGAGGATGGTCGGCCACTGCAGCAAGAAGCCGACCATCACCAATACGAACCCATCATACTGTGGGTGGCGAACCAAGCCATAGATTCCGGTGGTAGCGAGCTTATGCCGGCGCTGGCTTTCATGAAGCGCCGTCCATCCAACGGCGATCAGCCAGAAGCCGGCGCCGATCAGCACGAAGCTGGCAATGTGGAACAGCCCGAAATGAGGGTTGATGCGCCAGCCAAACATCATCTCGAGGAGGTGGCCGGCGTCGTGGCTCCACCAGTTGACGCCGGGGAAGTGGGACTGGAGCCATCCTGAAAGCACGAAAATCGTTAGCGGGAACCCATACATCTCGGCGAAGAGGGCGACGATGAACGCGCTGAACGCTCCGAAACTGCGCCAGTCGCGCTTGGTTGCCGGCTTGAAGAAGCTGAATGCGAACAGGATGAACACGGCTGCGTTGACCAGCGCGAGCCCCCACAGGCCGTAGCCGTAATCGATATGCGTCATCGCGGCTCTCCCTCGGCGCGCTCATTGAGATTGGCCAGCGGGGCGCGGCCGGTCTCCTGGTCATGAGCATGCTGATGACCGCCATGACCATTATGCATGAACAGGTGCATGAGCGGACAAGCGAGAAGAATCAGGTAGGGGAGCAGGCCAAAAAAGTGCGCGGTGTGCTCAGTGATCAGGAAGAAGCCGGCAACGAGCAGAAATCCGATCAGGACGAACGTCCCGCGCCGGCGTATCTGATGGTCATGATCGTTCATACCGCTCTCTTCTGGTCAATGCCCGACGAGCATAGATCCCGGTCCAGAAGGCGCGGTATAAGTAGACACCGCAGCGGACCGCGCGGGCGGCGGTGCTCCCTGCGGTTCAGCCCTGCCCGCCCAGCGTAGTCCGCCTTTTCATCGAAGCCAGGGCGGCTCCGCGTTACCTGCGGTCTTTGCGTATAGTTTCTAGCGTCTCGGACCAGGAAATCTGCACGGCACTAGATAATCGCGGGAGGCAGCCAGAATTCATGCACAAGCGAAAGAAGAAACACAGGTCCCGCGCCCATTTGGGGGCGACCGTGCTCGAGCGCGAGGCAAAGATCGACCTTGCGGAGCGTCCTGCCGACGGTCTCGGCATCGCCTTCCTCGGCGCATCGGAGACCGTCACGGGCTCGCGTTACCTGGTGGATGACGGCGAGACGCAGGTCGTCATCGATTCCGGCCTGTTCCAGGGGCCTAGGGACCTGCGCCGCCTCAACTGGGCGCCCATTCCGCCCGAGGTCGCCGACGTCGACCTGGTGCTGCTGACCCATGCGCATCTCGATCATTCCGGCGCTCTGCCGCGCATGGCGCGTCTCGGCTGGGATGGAACCGTTCTCAGCACACGGGCCACCGAAGCCTTGTGCGAACTTCTTCTGCCGGACAGCGGACACCTCCAGGAGAAGGACGCCGAGTTTGCCAATCGCCACGGCTTTTCACGGCACCAACCCGCGCTGCCTCTCTACACCCAGGCCGACGCGCGCATGGCGCTGCAGCTGTTCCGAACGGTCGAGTTCGGAGCGTGGCACGCAATCGCCGACGGTATCAAGGCGCGCTATCACCGCGCCGGCCATATTCTCGGCGCCGCATCGATCGAGATCGACTGGAACGGTCGCACGATCCTCTTCTCCGGCGATGTCGGACGTTATGGCGACGCAGTCATGAAGGATCCCGAGCTGCCTGAGCGGGCAGATTACGTCGTCGTGGAATCAACCTATGGAGATCGCCGGCACGAGCAGGTCGATCCGGCAAGGGTGCTGGGTGATCATATCGAACGATGCGTCAGGCGCGGCGGAACTGTCGTCATCCCAGCCTTCGCGGTCGGGCGCGCCCAGTCGCTGCTGTATCACCTGTCCCGCCTGCGCGCTGACGGACGCCTGCGGGACATTCCCATCTATCTCGACAGCCCGATGGCGATCAATGCGAGCGGGCTGATGTGCGACTTCATGGGGGAGCACCGGCTGAGTCGCGCGGAGTGCGAAACTGCCTGTGGGGTGGCGCATTATGTACGGGAGGTCGAGGAGTCCAAGGAGCTGACCGCCAATGCCGCCCCCAAGGTCATCATTTCGGCAAGCGGCATGGCGACCGGCGGCCGCGTTCTCCATCATCTCAAGCGCTTCGCACCCGATGGGAAGAACCTCATCCTCTTTTCGGGGTTCCAGGCGGCGGGGACACGCGGCGCGGCGATAATCGGCGGGGCCCGGACGATCAAGATCCACGGCGAATATATCCCGGTCGCGGCCGAGGTCGCGAACCTCACCATGCTCTCGGCCCACGCCGACAGCGACGAGCTCATGCGGTGGCTCGGCGCGCTGCACGAGGGGCCACGACACGTCTATGTCACTCACGGCGAGCCGACCGGCGCGCATGTGCTGGCGAAGCGCATCTCGGAAGAACTGAACTGGTCGTGCAGCGTGCCGGCATTAGGAAGCTGGGGCCTGCTCGCGTGAGAGCTTCTGCAATCGAGGAGGCCGATTCGGAGCCCGTCGCGACGACGCTGCGGGCGCGCCGCCTCGGCCTGACCGCAGCCGGCAACGACCTCATTGCAGTCATGCGCCACGACTGCCCGGTCTGCCGATCCGAAGGCCTCGCCTCGCGGGCGCAAGTCAGCCTCCGTGCCGGCGACAACGAAGTGGTGGTTTCCTTGCTGCACAGCTCGGGCGATGCTCCTGCGCCCGGGGAAATAGGCCTGTCCGAGACAGCGTGGCATCGGCTCGGTGTCCGTGACGACGATCTGGTCGAGATCACGCACGCCCAGCCGCTCGCCTCGCTCAGCGACGTACGCCGTCGCATCTACGGGAACCGGCTTGGCAAAGAGGCCTTCTCCGCGATCATCAGCGACATCACCGAGCGTCGGTACAGCGATGTCCATCTCGCAGCCTTCGTGACGGCCTGTTCGGCAGTGCCGCTCGATCAGGATGAAACCATCGGGCTCACCAGGGCCATGGTTGATGTCGGTGAGCGGCTGAGCTGGCCCGGCGCGGTCATCGTCGACAAGCATAGTGTCGGCGGATTGCCGGGAAATCGCACGACGCCGATCGTCGTCTCGATCATGGCCGCTGAAGGCTTGATCATGCCCAAGACATCCTCGCGGGCGATCACCTCGCCGGCCGGCACCGCCGACACGATGGAAGTACTGGCACCCGTCGACCTCGACGTCCCCGCGATCCGCCGGGTGGTCGAACGCGAAGGCGGGTGTATCGTGTGGGGCGGCGCCGTCCGGCTGAGTCCGGCCGACGATGTAATCATCGGAGTCGAACGGGTGCTCGACATCGATGCGGTCGGCCAGATGGTGGCCTCGGTTCTCTCCAAGAAGATCGCCGCCGGCGCGACCCATCTCGTGATCGACATCCCGGTCGGTCCGACTGCCAAGGTGCGCAGCGCCGATGCGGCCGACACACTCTCAACGGCGCTGACGTCGGTCGCCGAAGCCTTTGGCTTGCGTACCCGCGTAATGTGCGGCTCAGGCGCCGAGCCGATCGGACGTGGCATCGGCCCGGCGCTCGAAGCTCAGGATGTACTGGCCGTGCTTCAAGGCGAACCCGGCGCGGAGGATCTCGCGCAGCGCGCATGCGAACTCGCCGGAGGCCTCTTCGAGTTGGCGGGGGCAACACCAGCCGGCGGAGGGTTCGCGCGGGCGCTGGAAAGTCTCGAAAGCGGCCGTGCCTGGGCGAAATTCCAACGCATCTGCGAAGCTCAGGGCGGCATGCGCGCACCCCCGGTTGCCCCATTTCAGCAGGATATGATCGCGCCTTATACCGGCCGGCTCGTCAGCATCGACAACCGCAAGCTCGCGACCGTCGCAAAGCTCGCCGGCGCCCCGATGGCCAAAGCCGCGGGAGTCGCGCTCCATAGCCGCCTGAACCAGAGAGTTGAGGCAGGCACACCCCTGTGCACCATACATGCCGAGAGCCCAGGCGAACTCGACTATGCGGCAGCCTTCGCGGTGAGCAATGGTGCGATCTTCGGGATCGCCGCGGAATGAGCCGGCCGATCGTCTTCGCGCTTCCCGGCAGTGAGGCGCTCCTCCAGGCCTTGTGTGCCGCGCTCGGCGCACAGCCGGGCGTACTGGAGCACCGCGAGTTCCCGGACGGAGAATCGTATCTCAGGACCGTAAGCGATGTCGCCGATCGTGACGTCGTCCTCCTGTGCAGCCTCGATCGTCCGAATGCAAAGCTGTTGCCACTTCTGTTCGCAGCGGACACGGTTCGCGAGCTTGGGGCGCGCAAGGCTGGCCTTGTCGCTCCCTATCTTGCCTACATGCGCCAAGACGTGCGCTTCCATCCCGGCGAGGCCGTGACGTCGCGCACCTTTTCCGCCGTCCTGTCGCGCCATCTCGACTGGATGGTGACGGTCGATCCCCATCTCCACCGCTATCATGATCTGTCGGAAATCTACCGCATTCCTACTCGGGTCGTTCATGCCGCGCCGCTGATGGCGTCCTGGATCAAGCAGAATGTCGCCCGACCGCTGATCATTGGACCCGACGCGGAAAGCCAGCAATGGGTGGCGCAGGTAGCAGCGGACGCTGACGCGCCGTACCTCGTTTGCGAGAAGGCGCGTTCCGGCGATCGCGAGGTGACCATCTCGATCCCCGATGCCTCCACCTTTTCCAACCGCCAGGCGGTGCTGGTAGATGATATCGCCTCATCGGGCCGCACACTCGCGGGCGCTGCGCGCCAGCTCGTTGGCATGGGTTTTGCGCCGCCCGATTGCGCGGTGGTGCATCCCCTCTTCGCGGGAGACGCAGCACAGGTGCTGGGCGCGCTTGTTGGCCGCATCGTCAGCACCAACACAGTTGTCCACGCTTCTAACGGTATCGACACGGTGCCCATGATCGCCGAGGCGGTTCACAGCCTCCTGTAATCGGCATGGGTCCACCTTCGCGATTGGTGAGCCAACGATCGCACGTTCCTGACCGTCCGCACCGACTGGAACGCGTGTGCGATCAGCCCCGCGCGTGCAACAGTGCAAATCCCTCTTGACCTTGGACTATGGTCCAACCCGCACAAGGCCCGCGCGAAGCGGCGCCATGATCGCCGCTGCAGCATGGTGCCGGTTCGGTTTGCCTAGGAGGACCATGGGGGACAAGCGCGTCGTTCATATCGTCGATGACGAAGAGACAATCAGGAAAGCAGTTGGATTCACGCTACGCACGGCGGGGTTTGTCGTTGAGACTTATGCGTCGGGACCGGAATTTCTGCAGAGTGCAGATGAGGCCGAGAACGGGTGCGTCATTTTGGACATGCATATGCCGGACATGGATGGTCTAGAGGTTCAGGCCGCCCTGGCACAGATAAACATCGACATGCCGGTCGTCGTGCTGACCGGAAATGGCGATGTGGCGCTGGCAGTCCAGGCGATGAAGGCAGGCGCCGTGGACTTTCTCGCCAAGCCGATCGAAAGGGCCATACTGCTCGATGCGATCGACCGCGCTTTCGCGCGCATTGATCGGGCAGATAGCCGTACCGTCGAAGAAGCCGGAGCGCGGAGGCTGATTGATCTGCTGACGCAGCGTGAAAGGGATGTTCTTGAAGGTCTCGCCCAGGGCCACCCGAACAAGACTATCGCCTACGACCTCGGCATCTCTTCCCGAACGGTCGAGGTCCATCGCGCCAACCTCATGTCCAAACTCGGCGTCCATACCCTTTCCCAAACCTTGAGGATCGCCTTTTCGGCAGGAATGGGAAAGCTGCCGTGAGCCTCTAAACACAGCCATATAACTGCGCTTCCTTCGGCTTAGCCAGCCCGGAGTGACAGCGAAACGCCGTCATAAGCTGCGCCACCTTCGCCAAGAAGGTGATGATACCACCCCGGCCGGCGGCTTTGGTGCGGGCTCATTCCTGCCAAAGGGCAAGCCGATCTTCGATCGCTATCTCAAAATCGCGTTAGAGTTCAACGATGAGAAGATAAACGGCGGCCAATGACAACGCAAACAGGCCCGCAATAACCCACAGAAAGTCGGAACTCAGGACGATATTGCTGTAAAGAAAGCGGCCGAATACGATCAGGAGACTTAGTGCGGTCGCCCTGATCAGCCAGCTATTCCGCCCAGTCAGCATGAAACGCCGGCTCCGGTCAACATGGTTCCGTATCCCGCGATAAAGCCTCCCCACGTGTTAAATACGATGCCAAGCCAATCCCGCAATGCTGGCGAAAGAGCCTGCGGATTGCCGCCAATATAGCGAACATCCTCCGGGAGCAGTGGTGGACGGAATCCGAGGAAATATATCGAAAGCCCCATCGTGAGAACGCCAAGTGCGATCAACACTCCGCCCACCAGAGCGGGTCTGATCCGAGAGACGGGCTACTTTACCATTTTCTACCGACAGTCAGCTCAGCGATGATGGGACAATCCGGCCGTTCGTCGCCGTGACACTGCTCGGCAAGATCGAGGAGTGTCTTCCGCAGGGTAGTCAGGGCTTCGGCCTTGCGCTGAAGTTCCTCCGCACGCGCCAGCGCAACCCGCTTCACATCGGCGCTGTTGCGGCCATTATCCGCCCAAAGGCTGAGCAGGGTCCGAATTTCCGCGATCGGGAAGCCGAGATCGCGCGCATTGGCGATGAACCGCAGGCGATAAAGGTCGCGCTCGCCATAGTCGCGATAGCCCGCGCCCCGGCGCGGCGGCGCCGGGATGAGGCCGATCTTCTCATAGTGGCGGATCATCCGCTCCGAGACGCCGGTCTGTTTCGAAGCCTCCCCGATATTCATGCTGAGCCCTTCTCGCCCGCCTTGAGAGGAAAGGTGCGGGCGGCATCCCCGACCATCCGGTCCACGCACCAGCGGGCGTAGAAGCCCGCGAACAGCGCGCCCAAGAGTCGCCCCGGGAACGAACCGGGCAAGCCATAGTCGATCCACACCCGCAATCGCGATCCCGACGGCAAGGGCTCGATCTCGAAGCCCATCTCGTAGCCGCCGATAATCAGGAGCTGCGGTGCACCGACGGTTCGCCATCGCTTGCGCCGCGGGGGCTCATGCTCAACCACCACCTCGTCCACTCGGAGGTTGAGCCCGAAGGCCGAGCCGATCATGGTGATACGCGAGCCGATCGCCTTGCCGCACTGCTCATCGAGCAGATACTCTATCCCGCCGCCGCCCATCATCCAGAACGACCCGGTCATGTGACTGGCGAGCGATGCCGGATCGTCGAGCCGCACGAACAGCGCATCCGAAGCGGCAGCGGTTTCGCGAACCTCTTCGAGGTGATGCGTGAGTTGCGACATCACGGCGGTGTCGGCAGCCATGATCCTTGCTTCACAGCGCTTGCCGGTTGAGGCGGAGCGCGTTCGTGACAACGCTCACCGAAGACAGCGCCATCGCCAACGCCGCGATGATCGGTGACAGGAGGATGCCGAACAGCGGATAGAGGACGCCCGCCGCGACCGGGACCCCGGCGACATTGTAGATGAAGGCGAAGACCAGGTTCTGGCGGATGTTGGACATGGTCGCCTGGCTCAACCGCCGTGCCCGCACGATGCCCATGAGATCGCCCTTGAGGAGCGTCACGCCCGCGCTCTCGATCGCAACGTCCGTCCCCGAGCCCATGGCGATGCCGACATCGGCGGCAGCCAGCGCCGGCGCGTCGTTGACGCCATCTCCAGCCATCGCGACGACGCGGCCTTCGGCTTTAAGACGAGCGACCACGGCACTCTTCTGGTCTGGCAGAACTTCGGCCTCGACATCGTCGATCCCGAGGCGTCTCGCGACCGCTTCGGCGGTCGTGCGGTTGTCGCCGGTCAGCATGACGACGCGGATACCTTCCGCCTTGAGCGCGGCCAACGCTTCGGGTGTCGTCTGCTTCACAGGATCGGCGATCGCGAACGCTCCTCCCACCTTGCCGTCGACACCGATGAAGATCGCCGTGGCGCCATCGCGGCGAAGCGTGTCGGCCTGCTCAGCCAGCGCTTCCGTCGCGATCCCCTCCTCGCCCAGGAAGCGGGCATTGCCGAGGACGATCCGGCGGCCATCGACGGTGCCGAGCGCGCCGCGCCCTGTCGGAGAGTCGAAGTCGCTCACCTCGCTCATGGCGATGCCACGGTCTTTCGCGGCCTCGACGATCGCAAGTGCCAGCGGATGCTCGGACGCACGCTCCACCGATGCGGCAAGACGCAGCAGCTCCGCTTCGTCGAAGCCGGAAGCCGGCACGACCTGCGTGACAGCCGGACGGCCTTCGGTAAGCGTGCCGGTCTTGTCGACGACGAGCGTGTCGACCTTTTCCATATGCTCAAGGGCCTCGGCATTCTTGATGAGGACGCCGAGCCCCGCGCCCCGGCCGACACCGACCATGATTGACATCGGCGTGGCCAACCCGAGCGCGCAGGGACAGGCGATGATCAGCACGGCAACGGCCGCGACGAGCCCGTAGGCGAAGCGCGGCTCCGGGCCCCAGATGCTCCAGGCGATGAAGGCGATGATAGCGATGCCGATGACGACGGGGACGAACCAGCCCGAGACCTGATCGGCCATGCGCTGGATCGGCGCGCGCGAGCGCTGCGCCTCCGCGACCATCTGGACGATGCGCGCGAGCATCGTGTCGCGCCCGACCTTGTCGGCGACGATGACGAGCGCGCCGGTCTGGTTGAGCGTGCCGCCGATGACCTTGTCTTGCCTGGCCTTGGTAACGGGCATGGATTCGCCGGTGACCATCGATTCGTCGAGCGAGGAGCGTCCATCCTCGACCACGCCGTCGACCGGCACCTTCTCGCCGGGACGTACCCGCAGGCGGTCGCCCACGGCGATCAACTCGAGACCGACCTCTTCCTCCGCGCCGTCAGCGGCGATGCGACGCGCGGTCTTGGGCGCGAGATTGAGCAGAGCCTTGATCGCGCCGGAGGTGCGTTCTCGCGCACGCAGCTCCAGTACCTGCCCCAGCAGCACAAGGACGGTGATCACTGCGGCCGCCTCAAAATAGACCGCGACCATCCCGTCCCCGGCGCGGAATGCGGGCGGAAATATCTGCGGGGCGAGCGTCGCGACGACGCTGTAGACCCAGGCGACGCCGGTCCCCATGGCGATCAGAGTGAACATGTTGAGATTGCGGGTCTTGAGCGAGGCCCAGCCCCGCACGAAGAACGGCCATCCGGCCCAGAGCACGACCGGGGTGGCGAGGACGAGCTGAACCCAGACCGAGACCGACATCGGCACCAAGCGATGGATTACCGGGAAGAGGTGCGCCCCCATTTCGAGGATCAACACGGGAACCGCGAGCACCAGACCAACCCAGAACCGCCGCGTGAAATCGATCAGCTCATGACTGGGGCCGCTGTCGGCGGTCACCGTTGCCGGCTCGAGCGCCATGCCGCAGATCGGGCAGGCACCGGGATGGTCCTGACGGATCTCGGGATGCATCGGGCATGTCCAGATCGTGCCTTCGGGGGCCTCGGCCGGCGACGCGGCCGGCCGGAAGTAGCGCTCCGGATCGGCAATGAACTTGGAGCGGCAGCCCGCGCTGCAGAAATGCCAGCTCTTGCCGCCATGCTCGGCATGATGGGCGGTCTTGGCCGGATCGACGGTCATGCCGCAGACCGGATCCTTCACGCCCGCCACTGGTTTCGCCGCACCGTGGCCGCCGCAGCAACCGCCTCCATGCGCCGCTGAGTGTGTCTCGTTCATCGCCTTGCTCCTTTTCGACGCCTGACGATGTAGGGTCTGACACCGTGTCAGGGTCAATACGTATTCTCCTAAGCGGCGAGGCTGGTGCTCAACGCCCCCACGCTCGACACCCGGCTGCGCGAAACAGGGATATGTCTCAAGTCGATCCCGGGCTGCGTTGATCCGGCTCCCAAGGGCGGCGCGTAGGACTGCATGGCGCTCGCTCTGCTCGGGCGGTTGGCATTGCGCTAGACCGACATTGGCGGAGACAGTGTTCCCAGCCATGCGACGAGCCCTAGAATGACGACCGCCAGGCAGCCCTCGACGAGCAAGCTCTTGCGCAACAGGACCATCGCCGCCGCCGCGTCCTGTTGCGCAATGGCGAAATTCAGCGCGGGCGTGAGGCGGAAGCGGTTGAGTCCGGCAAGGCCGACCATCGCGGCAAAAAGCAGGAGCTTGGCGATCAGCAGCAGCCCATAGGTCGATTGCGCCAGCGTCAGGACATGGTCAGGGCCGACCAAAAAGGCGCCGTTGATGGCGCCGGTGAGAATGAGCAGGCCAACGATCAGCGTGCCGACGCTTGCGAAGCCGCGCAGGGCGCACTCGGCCAGCATTGCCCGCTCCATGTCATCGGTCGCGATCGTCGGCAGGGTCAGGATGAGAAAGGCGGCGATCGCCCCGACCCATGCCCCGGCCGCAAAGAGATGAAGGAGGTCGGCCGCAAGTTGCAGCCACCCCGCATTGCCTTCCCCGGCCGCGCCGTGACCCGACCAGGCAAGCGTCGCCAGCGCGACTGCGCCTGCGACCGTCACACCCAGGGTGGCGCCGCGCGGCAATCGGCTCAGCAGCGCAGCGCCGAACAGCACGAAAAGAAGCGCCAGCATTCGTATCTTGAGCGCGAGGCCCAGCGCCGTTTCGTCGAGGAGGTCGCCGAGGATCGACATGTCCGGCTGGGTGAACGGCACGCCGGCCATGGCCGCTCCCTGGAACAGGAAACCCAGCGAAGAGAGGATGAGGCCGAGCACCGCGAGGCCGATGAGCGGAGCGACCATCGGCAGGTGCCGCCGCCCGGTCCGCCCGCCGCCGAGCGCATAGAGCGCAAACAGCGGCAGACCGAACAGCAGCCCGAGGTCGACGTAGAGCGCCCAGCGGATCGCGACGAGAGCCACGTCGCTCACCGGGTCACGTCACAGTGAAGGCGAGGTTGCCCTGAATCCGGTGCGTATCGGTCGAGACGACATGCCAGGCGACCTGATAGCTTCCGGCCGAGAGCGGTCGCGCGAGCGTCAGGATAAGCGTCTTGCCGTCAGCGCCGGTCGAGGTCTTGAAGCCCGTGACCGCCATGCGATGGTTGGGCATGCCGGGCATGCCGGTCATGACGATCTCGGCGCCCGACAGCCTGGGCATCAAGCCCTCGCTGAAAGTGAGCGTGATCTTCGACGGGGCCGCGACGCTCGCATTGGCGACAGGCGTCGAGGACAGGAGCTTGGGATGGGCGAAGGCCGGGGATGCGACGAGCACGCTGGCGGCGAGCGCGGCCAGGGCAAGGCGATGCGGTGCAGGCATGAAAGCAACTCCTTCTCGAAGAACGGTATTGCTGAATACGCAGCGCCGAGGCTTACCCCTCAAAATATTCACGCGCGCATCGCATGAGGGGCATGATGGGTTATTGCGTATTCTAAGGTTGAAGGAGAATGCAGATGACGGATCTCGACACACTTCTCGGACGCTTGCGCGATGCGCCGCTCGATCGGCGGCTACACGGTCTCGACGATCGGGTGATGGCGGAGATCGCGCGCATCCAGGCAAGTCCGAGCGTAGGCAACACCATGTTCGGCATTGCTGCGGTCGCGGCGCTTCTCATCGGGATTGCCGGCTCTGGGCTGCCCGCGGCATCCGCCGGTGCGAGCACCATCACGCCGTTCGACGCCCAGCTGGCCTTGGCGCCCTCGTCGCTGCTTGGATCGCGGTGATGCGCGATCCTCGGCGGCTGGTTCTTCTGGCGCTGCTGACATTTGCCGCGGCGATCGCCGGCGTGGTGATCGGGCGCGTCTATGTGGTGCCCGATCGGCCCGTCGAGAATGAACTTCACGAATTGCTACACCGCGATCTGAAGCTCGATGCCGGACAGCATGCTCGTCTCGAGACGATCGAGAAGAGCTATGCGATCCGTCGTCAGGCGCTCGAGGCTGAGCTGCGCGCCGACAATGTACGCCTTGCCGAGGCGATCGATGCCGAACATGGCTATGGCCCGAGGGTCTCGGCCGCTGTCGACCGCTCGCATCAGGCAATGGGCGAATTACAGAAGGAGACGCTGGAGCATATCTTCGCGATGCGCGCGGTGCTCCGTCCCGACCAGGCGGCGAAGTTCGACGAAGCCGTGGTGAAAGCTCTCACGGCCCAGAAAAAATGACGCTCCACCTCCCCGACTGCTCGGACGGGGAGCTTGCGGATCTGGCCCTGGCTGGCCGACAAGCAGCGTTCGGCGAACTGGTGCGACGCCACCAGGGCTGGGTCTACCGGCTCGTGCGCAGTCACGTCGGCGATAGCGAGGAAGCCATCGATGTAACCCAGACCTGCTTCGTCTCGGCGTTCACCGCGTTGGGCCGGTATGACGGCAAACGATCGTTCCGCGCCTGGCTGTCTCGTATCGCGCTCAACAAATGCAGAGACTGGCACCGCCGCCGCGCCGTTCGCAGGCTGCTCGCCTTCGCTTTGCCGCTGGGCGAAGCACGCGACGTGGCAGACGAAACGCCTGGCGCGGACAGAACGCTAGCTGGCGAAACCGAGCTGGAGCGCACGACGACGGCGATCGCGGCTCTGCCTGTCGCGCTCAAGCAAGTGCTGCTTCTGCGGACAGTTGAAGGCTGCTCCGAAGCCGAGACCGCCGAGATCCTCGGGATCAGCCAGAAGGCGGTCGAAACCAGACTTTACCGCGCTCGGACGCGACTTTCGGAAATCTTGCAAAATTCCTGAGGGGTAAGCGCTCACGCTGCGTATTCCCAATAACCCCTCCTGGATGTGAGCAGAGACAGCGCGTTATGAATTCAGTGTTCGACCGCCGCCAGTTCCTGCGCGGCGCCGCGCTCGCAAGCGGCGCCGCCGCGCTGTCGGCCTGGCTGCCTGCCTGGGCGCAAACCCTGTCGGCGGGCTTGCGGCCGACTATCCCAACCGTCTCCGGCGAGGACATCACCCTCACCATCGCCCGCCAGTCGATGACGATCGACGGGCATCGCTTTCGCGCAATCGGTATCAACGGCACGGTCCCTGCGCCGCTGGTCCGCTTGCGCGAGGGGCAAAGGGTGCGGCTTAACGTCGTCAACCAGCTCGAAGAGGACAGCTCGATCCACTGGCACGGGCTTCTGGTCCCGGCGAAGCATGACGGCGTGCCGGGCGTGTCGTTCCCCGGCATCAAGCCGGGTTCGAGCTATCTCTACGACTTCCCGGTCATCCAGAGCGGCACCTATTGGTATCACAGCCATTCGGGCCTTCAGGAACAGGAAGGTCATTACGGGCCGATCATCATCGACCCGGCGGGCGACGATCCCGTTGCCTATGACCGCGAGCATGTGATCGTACTGGCCGATCACAGCCCGCTGTCGCCGGAGGCGATCTTCCGTCGCCTCAAGGTCAATCCGGGCCATTTCAACTTCCAGCGCCAGACGCTCGCCGGGCTGCTCTCGGGGCGCGACCAGCCGCTCAAGGACCGGCTCGACTGGGGCCAGATGCGGATGGACCCGACCGACATCTCGGACGTCACCGGCTCGACCTACACCTATCTCGTCAACGGCCATGGCCCGTTCGACAACTGGACCGCGCTGTTCACGCCCGGCGAGCGGGTGCGGCTGCGCGTCATCAACGCCTCGGCGATGACCACCTTCAATGTCCGTATTCCGGGACTGCCGCTCACGATCGTCCAGGCCGACGGGCAGAATGTGGTGCCGGTGACGGTCGACGAGTTTCAGATCGGCGTCGCCGAGACCTACGACCTCATCGTCACGCCCGGCGAGGACAAGGCTTTCACCCTCGTCGGCGAGGCGATCGACCGCTCGGGCATGGCGCGCGCCACGCTCGCGCCGCGCGCCGGCATGGCCGCCGAGGTGCCGCCGCTGCGCAAGCGACCGCTCGCCGACATGAAGGACATGGGAATGGACATGTCCTCGACGCCCGGCATGGAAGGCATGGACATGTCGGGTGGCGCGCCGCGCGGCGTCGATCCCAGCGCCGAGAAGAACGCCTCGGCGCGTCTCGGCGGCACGGCAGCGGTGATGCCGGGCATGGATCATTCCGGGATGAGCGGCATGGACCACTCCGGCATGGCCGGGATGGATCATTCGGCAATGGCGGCGGAAGCCGGAGACCAGATGAACGGCATGGATCATGGCGGGCACGAGATGGCCTCGATGAAGATGCGCGACTTTGCAAATGCACCGCAGGTCAAGCGCGATCCGAGCGTTCAGACCATCTCACCGATGCCGGTCGATCGCACCGGCGAACCGGGCCAGGGCTTGGCCGACGTCGGCCACAAGGTACTCGTCTACAAGGATCTGATGGCACTGGAGCGCAACCCCGATGTCCGGGCGCCTGGCCGCAGCATCGACATCCACCTCACCGGCAACATGGAGCGCTTCATGTGGTCGTTCGACGGGGAGAAAATGTCGGACCATCACGAACCGATCCCCTTCACCGAAGGCGAGCGCGTGCGGATCAACCTCATCAACGACACGATGATGGGCCACCCGATCCACATCCACGGCCATTTCTTCGAACTGGTGACGGGACACGGCGATCACGCGCCGAGGAAGCACACGGTGATCGTCCAGCCCGGCGGCAAGGTGAGTTGGGACTTCACCGCCGACGCCGTTGGCGACTGGGCATTCCACTGCCATCTCCTCTACCACATGCATGCCGGCATGATGCGGGTCGTGAGCGTGCGCCCGAAGGGAGACGCATAATGATCCGGCCACTTGCCACACTGGGCAGTGTGATCGCGCTCATGGCAGCCACCCCGACCTTTGCCCAGGACCATTCGATGCACGACATGCCCGGCATGACACCGCCGGGCGGGGCGCAGCCGGCGCAGGACAAGCAGAAGCACAAGGACGCCGCGCCGCGCCCCAACCCACCTGCGCAGTCGCAGGATCCGGCCGCCTCGCCAGACAGCATGCCGGGAATGGACCATTCTCAGCATCAGGGCAGCGCAATGCCCGACATGCCTGGCATGGATCACGCCCAGCACAGCCAGGGCGCGATGCCGGGGATGGAGATGACGGGGACGGCGCTTCCCGCCGGTGACGCACCGCCGCCGCCTGTTCCGCACGACCATTATGCCGATCGCGATTTTCCCGGCGGTGAGATGGCGCAGCCGCGCATGGCCATGATGAAGGAGAGCGGCGGCAATAATTTCGGCCAGCTGTTGCTCAACGTCTTCGAGTATCAAGCCCATAGCGGCCGCGACGGCTATCGCTGGGACGGCGAAGGCTTCTACGGCGGCGACATCAACCGGCTCTGGCTCAAGAGCGAGGGCGAAGGCGAGTTCGGGCGCGGGATCGATACCGCCGAAGTGCAGGTGCTCTACAGCCGCGCCATCGACCCCTATTTCAACGTCCAGGCCGGTGTCCGGCAGGATTTCGGGCGCGGGCCCGACCGCACCTATGCGACGGTCGGCTTCGAGGGCCTGGCGCCCGGCTTCTTCGAATTGGAAGGCGCACTGTTCCTCTCCACCAAGGGCGACCTGCTCGGCCGGGTCGAAGGTTATTACGACCAACGCATCACCCAGCGCCTCATCCTCCAGCCACGCGTCGAGGTGAATTTCAGTGCGCAGGATGTGCCCGAGAACGACATCGGCTCAGGTCTCGTCAACGTCGAACCCGGCCTGCGGCTGCGGTACGAAATCAGCCGCCAGTTCGCGCCCTATATCGGCGTGTCCTATCTGCGCAAAACGGGAGATACGGCACGGCTCTCCCGCCTTGCCGGGGAGGATGTCCATGCCACGAGCTTCGTCGCTGGCGTCCGCTTCTGGTTCTAGTCCGGGAGCGGCGAATGGCGATGCGGCAGATGGGCAAGAGGATGTGCGGCGATCCCGCTGTATCTGATTCACGCCGAACCAAGGAGAGGACCTATGGACCACCCATCCGGCCACGGCAGCCCGCAAAAGGGAGCCTATTGGAGCCTCGCGCTCCAGACCCTCGTCAGCGGCGTCATCATGTATCTCGTGATGTTCGTCATGATCGACGGTCTCGACAGCTTCTACAACAACCTGAACATGCTCTACATGACGATGATGATGGTAGCGCCGATGGTGGTGCTGATGATCCTCGCCATGCGGCATATGTTCCCGTCGAAGGCCGCCAATATCGCGCTGATCGGGGTCTCGCTGATCGCTTTCTTCGGCAGCTTCGCCCTGATCCGCACCCAAACGACGATCGGCGACACAGCCTTCCTGCGCTCGATGATCCCGCACCATTCGGGCGCGATCCTGATGTGCCGCGAAGCGCGGCTGAGCGACCCGGAGGTCGTCCGTCTGTGCACCTCGATCGAGCAGTCGCAGCGCCAGGAAATCGACGAGATGAAGGCCATCCTCGCGCGTCGCTGAGCATCTCCTTCGAACCTCGATCCCTCAAACGCCTTCGGTTACTGGGCTGAGCGGGCGTCATGGACAAGAAAGATCCCGACGCCAAGAATGCCACTACCGAGATCGAGCGGCTTGCCGCGCTGTTTCTGCGTCAGGCCGGCCGCTATGTCCTTTCGCTGCTTGATGTCTCCGGGCGGGTGCTGAGCTACAATGAGGAAGGCGAGCGGATCGAATGCTGGCCGCTCGACCATGTTCTGGGAAAGCCGCATGATCTTTTCTATCCGCCCGACGAGATCACTGCCGGCAGACCACGGGCCGACCTGGCAGCGGCGCTAGACGAAGGAACATTCGAGCGCGAAGCCTGGAGAGTTTGCGAGAACGGCTCCGAGTATCTGGCGCGCCTGACCATTACGGCGCTGTTCGACGGTGACCTTCATTGCGGGTTCGCGTGCATCACCCGCGACGTCACCGACGAGGCCGCCGTTCGCGCCTCGATCGAGACGCGCGAACAGCATTTGCAATCCATCCTTGCGACCGTCCCCGACGCGATGATCATCATCGACGAGGGGGGCAGCATCACCTCGTTCAGCGCAGCCGCCGAGCGCCTGTTCGGCTACCGGGAATCCGAACTGATCGGGCACAACGTCTCGTGCCTGATGCCGCAACCGGACCGCGGCCGTCACGACGAGTATATCGCCCACTACCTCCGGACCGGCGAGCGCCGCATCATCGGGCTCGGCCGCGTGGTCGTCGGGCAGCGCCGCGACGGTTCGACCTTTCCGATGGAGCTATCCGTCGGCGAGGCGGGCGAGGACGGCCAGCGCATGTTCACCGGCTTCGTCCGCGATCTCACCGCAAAGGAACAGGACGAGCTGAAGCTGAAGGAGCTTCAGGCCGAACTCGTGCACGTCTCCCGCCTCAGTGCCATGGGCACGATGGCCTCTACCCTTGCGCACGAACTCAACCAGCCTCTCGCGGCGGTAGCACTCTACCTGGAAACGATCAGGGATCTGCTCGAGGCAGAGGAGGGCGAGCGTTTCGCGTCGCTGCGTTCGGTGATGGACGACGCGGCCCAGGAAACCTTGCGTGCCGGCCATATCGTCCGCCGCCTGCGCGATTTCGTGGCGCGCGGAGAGGTCGAGAAGAGCGTTCATGACTTGCCGCATGTCATCGCCGAGGCAAGCCAGCTGGCGTTGGTCGGCGCGCGCGAACGCGGCGTTCGCACTTTTTTCGCGCTCGACCCGGCCGCGACGCCGGTTCTCGTCGACCGCGTGCAGGTCCAGCAGGTGCTCGTCAATCTGATGCGCAACGCGATCGAGGCGATGGCGGAAGTGCCGATCCGCGATCTCCGGCTCGCGAGCATGCTGCGCCCCGATGGCCTGATCGAAGTAACCGTCGAGGATACGGGACCGGGCATCGCCGAGGAAATTCGGCAGCAGCTCTTCACCGCGTTCGTGTCGACCAAGTCCGATGGCATGGGCCTCGGCCTTTCGATCTGCCGGACCATCATCGAGGCGCACGGTGGAAGGATCTGGGTCGAGCACCCCCCGCGTGGCGGCACGCGATTTCATTTCACGCTGATCCACGCGAAGGCGGAGGAGGATTATGGAGGATAGGCGGATCATTCACCTCGTCGACGACGAGGAAGCAATTCGGCGCGCGGCCGGCTTTGCGCTGAAGACGGCAGGCTATGTTGTCGAAACCTATGCGTCAGGGGTGGAATTTCTCAAGGTGGCCAGGTCCGCGACAATTGGCTGCGTTATCCTCGACGTGCGCATGCCGGAAATGGATGGCCTGGCGGTTCAGGCCGCCATGGCCGAGCGCGGGATCAACATGCCGGTCGTCGTTCTCACAGGGCATGGTGATGTCTCGGTTGCAGTGCAGGCGATGAAGGCCGGCGCCGTCGACTTTCTGGAAAAGCCGTTCGAGAAGGCTGCCCTCCTTCAAGCAGTTACCCGCGCCTTTGGGCGCATAGACGATGCCGACGTCCGCGCGATAGAGGCAACCGACGCCCAAGTGCGCATCGCCGCCCTGACGCCCCGGGAGCGTGAAGTGCTCGAGGGTTTGGCGAATGGCTACCCCAACAAAACCATTGCCTACGATCTGGGATGCTCATCGCGGACGGTCGAGGTTCACCGCGCCAGCGTCATGACCAAGCTGGATGTCCGCAACCTGTCCGAGGCGCTCAGGATCGCCTTCGCCGCCGGATTGGGCCGCAAACCCTAGTAACTGCGAAGTTTACGTAGCGACCCTGAGCCGTGACCGTGCGACCGATATAGCGGTTTCAACCGGTATATTGATCACGCGCGATGTTATCTGTCAGTGCCCGGTGCGATGGCCGCTACACCATCCTTGTCTCTGACGACGATCCGGGCGTGCGGCGCAGCGTTCAGTTGCTGCTGCGATCGCGCGGCTATAAGGTGTACGGCTACACGACAGGTCGTGCGCTGTTGGCCGATCCTCGAGCAAACGAGGCCGACTGTGTAATCCTCGATTATCGGATGCCCGATATCGACGGTTTCGCCATCCTGCGCCATCTCAGGCAGACTGGCTGGTCGGGACACGCGATCATGATATCGGGCTTTCATGACGTCGTGCTGGCGCAGCGTGCCGCCGAAGCCGGCTTTGATCACATCATTGCCAAGCCGTTGATCGGTCGGGCTCTCCTCGATGCCGTCGGGCAGCACAGCGCGCAAAATCGCCGGGGTCATTAAAGGGGTCTTCTAATCCGCTCCGCGTGACAGCGCAGAGGTTGAAGGTGCAGCGGCCACCAAAGGTCCGAACGCTCCGACAATGCGAGACCGGCATCTATGCAATTCAATGTCGTGCGAAGACCCGCGGGCCGGCAGCGCCAAAGGCGATGACATCATAGCTATGGGACTTGACGCCCGGCACTTCCATGCCTTCCGAGCCAAGCGGCATGCCAGCGACGGCGAGCCCCTTGACGCCTGCGGGACGGGTGGCGAGCAAACGCTTCATGTCGGAAATCGGGACATGGCCTTCGAACGCATATCCGTCGATCAGGGCCGTATGGCAGGAAGAAAATTGCACGGGGACGCCGACCCTGCGCCGCAAAGCAGGCCGCGCGGCATCGTCCTCCATGATGACCTTGCGGCCGAGCTTCGCCTGGACAGCCCGCGCCCACTTCTCACAGCATCCACATCCCGGGTCCCGGCGAACGACGACATCGCTGGCGGCGAGAGCGACGCCCGGCATGGTGAGGAACAACAAGGCGGCAGACAAACGGGTCTTCATGGACAGATTCCTGAACAGTGACGATGAGCGGTAGACGTTTGCACCTATTGTTCAATACGCACCAATGCCGCCTCCCCCTCATCAAACGGTGGCATTTGTCGAACCCGGCCTGCGTCGCCAGACCAGCGGCAGCGCCACAAGGAGAAGGATCGACATCCAGCCGATGCCTATCAGGATCAACGACTGCTCCCCTGGATCGGCTAAGGCAATCGCCAGTGGCGCCAGAGCCTGGCCAATGCTGGCTGCGGCATGCTGCAGCCCCAGCTTCCAGCCGGACGGAAGCGTGGGGCCGCTGATCCAGAAGCTCGTCACGAGACGAAGGCTCGCGGAACTCCAGCCGGCCGCGACAATGAGGCCGGCGATCACGATCATCGACGACGCATAGGGAAAGACGAACAAGGCGGCGGCGAGAAGCCCAAGCGTAAGGCACGCGAGCAATCTGGGGGCTGTCACCAGCCACGGGACCCTGGTGTGGAACAGCTGCGCCGCCAACATCGCCAGTCCGCAAAGGCTGAGCATCCATGCAATCGCCTCGCGGTTGAGACTGGCTTCAACGCGGGTCACCAACAAGCTGACATGCATGGCGGCAAGGCCCCCACCGCCGACGACCGTGACAAGGAGCAGGATCGAAGTGGTCGGAAGCGACTGTGCTTCGCCATCACCACCGCTCCCGGGCCGCGCGGCGCCGCGCACCGGCAGGGGCGCAACCAACATGAGCACGGCGATCATGGCGACGGCGACCGACAGCATCAGGAGCGGCGCTCGAGGAAATACCGCCCCGGAGACCTCCGCGAGCAGCGGAGCGGACAGATCGCCCAGGAAAACGAAGGCGGTGAGCCAGGTGAAGTGCATCGCCCGCTCGGCCCGTCCACCTCCGGCAAAGCTCGTGGAGAGCAATGCGAGCGGTATGATCGCGGCCGCGGACATGCCCGCGAGAGCGCGCAGGAGATAGAGTGTCGGAAGCGCCACGACCCCGACCGGCGCCAAGGCAAAAGCGAGAAGGATGAGCGCGGCGCGCAGCAGGACCCGATAGTCCATGCGGTCCGCGAGCCAGCCCCAGAGCGGCGCAAAGAGCAATGCCGCAAGGGGATGCGCCGCACTCAGGCTCGCTACGTGGAAGTCATGGGCGCGCAGCGACAGTGGGACCGGTCCCTCGTCGACGAGCGACGGCAGGAACGCAAGGATAGCGGTCTGGCCCGCCGCCGCAGCGGCGACGGCGAACTGCAGCAAGATCGGCGAGCGGAAGGCTGTCTCCTTCTCGCCGTCCCCTTCGTCGCGACGCCCGGGTTCGTTCAATGATCCTGCCGGCGCCGCATTGCGGGTCACCACCACACGCGCAAGCCGACCACGACGCGATGCTCGGTCACAAGCTCGCGATCCGCGCGCCGGAAATCGGCGGTGCCGCCCAGCGCGCGTTCCCAGACGAAGCCGACATAGGGCGCGAACTTGCGCGAGATTTCATAGCGCAGCCGGCCGCTCAGTTCGACATTGCTGAAGCCGCTGCCGAGCTCGCGGTCGGTGGAGCGCTTGGAATAGACGTTGGTCTCGACCTGCGGCGTCAGGATGAGCCGATTGGTGAAGAGCACTTCATAGGAAGCCTTGGCACGGGCCGCCACACGGCCGTCGTCACCTACATAGCCGGTCAGCTGGACGTCGAACCAGTAGGGCGCCAGACCCTCGACGCCGGCGGCGAGCCAGGTCGTGGCACCCTTGCCGAGATCTTGGCGAACGCCCAACAGCGTGCCCCAGAACGGGTTCTTGCTGTGCCACCAGAGCGCCTCGACGCTGCTCTCGGGATCGAGGCGATCGCCGGAGTTCTTCAGTCCCTGGCTGCGCAGCCAGAGCTTGTCGTTGTCCTGTCCCCTGGTGACCAGCACCGTCCAACCGAAACCTTGCCCTTCGTTGCCGGTGGCAAACTCCAGTTCGTCGACGAGGATCTTGGGGATCGAGAGCTTGTCGGCCATCTCATAACCCGGCAGGCTGGAATTACGGTAGCCGTCGGCATAGTCGTTGGAGTCGCGCGCGTCCGGCGGGGCCTTGCCGCCCTGCATCCGGCCCATGTCCATCTTCGTGCTGCCGCCCGACACGTCGACCCCGGACATATCCATGCCGGCATGGTCCTCGGCCCGGGGCGGTTCTTCCGGTTGAACCTGCTGCGCGATCGGCGGCGCGGCCGGGACGTGTTGGTGAGGCGCGACCTGAGCATGGGCGGGCGCGACCGCCACAGCCAAGAGCGCAATGACAAAGGCGAACGGAGCACCTTGTGGGCGAGCAAGGCCGGTCATGCGACCACCACCTCCCGGAACATGCCGGCGGCCATATGGTAGAGCAGATGGCAGTGGAACGCCCAACGGCCCATCGCATCCGCCGTGACCCGGAAGCTCACCCGCTGGGCCGGCTGGACCACCACGGTATGCTTGCGGACCTGGAAAGTGCCGTCCGGCGCTTCGACGTCGCTCCACATGCCGTGGAGGTGCATCGGATGGGCCATCATCGTATCGTTGACCAGGGTGATGCGCAGCCGCTCGTTCGGCTTGAAGTGAAGCGGCCGCGAGTCGTTGAGCTTGATCCCGTCGAGCGCCCAGATGAACCGCTCCATATTGCCGTTGAGGTGGAGCTCGATCTCGCGTTCCGGCTCGCGCGGATCGGGATCTCCGGTCGGTGTCCTCAAGTCTGCCAGCGTCAGGACGCGCCATGATCGACCGCGCAAGCCCGCCCCCGGGTCGTCGAGATTGGCGCGAGGATAGTCGACGCGCATGTCGGTGTTCGCGCCATATTCGGTGCGGGCATGCCGGGCCTTGGGCGGCATCTCCGTCATGCCGTGCCCCGCATGTTCGCCGCCCATTGCGGTCATGGCGCCCATCATGTCGACGGGGTCGAGCCAGGGCCGCGCATCGAGCGCCGGCACGGGCGCGACCATGCCGGGCGCGGGCGCGATCGTGCCGCGGGCGAACCCCGTGCGGTCGATCGACTGGGCGAAGATCGTGCGGGCATCACCGTCCGGCATGGTGAACTCGACATCATAGGTCTCGCCGGGCCCGATCCGGAACTCCTCGACCGTCACCGGCACCACCGCCTGCCCGTCGGTCGAGACGATCGTGAGCGCGACACCGGGGATACGCACGTCGAAGAAGGTCGCCGTCCCGGCGCCGACGAAGCGGAGGCGAACATGCTCGCCCGGCGCGGCGATGGCGGTCCAGTTGCCCGCGGGCGTCGTCCCGTTCATGAGATAGGTGTAGGTCGCGGCGGAAATATCGCTGTAATCGGTCGGATTCATGCGCGACGTGTTCCACATTCGCCGGCGCTCGAGGGCCTTGCCAAGCCCCATCGAGCCGACGTCCTTGAGGAAGTCGCCTGCGGTCGGCTGCGCGAAATTGTAATAGCTGCTCAGCTTCTTGAGGTTCGTGAAGATCTGGAGCGGCGGCTCGTCCGACCAGTCGCTCAGCATGATCGTATAATCGCGGTCGGGAACAGAACCCGTCGGCACCTTGGGATCGATGACGATCGCACCGTAAAGCCCGGTCTGCTCGGCGAGCGTGTGGGCATGATACCAGTAGGTCCCCGTCTGGCAAACCTCGAACCGGTAGGTAAAGGTCTCGCCCGGCGCGATGCCCGCGAAGCTGATGCCCGGGACGCCGTCCATTTCGGCGGGCAGGATGATCCCGTGCCAGTGGATGCTCGACATTTCCTTGAGGCTGTTGCGAACCCGCAGCGTGACGGTGTCGCCCTCGCGCAGGCGCAAGACGGGTGCCGGGACCGCCCCGTTCACCGCCGTCGCGACCCGGCGCTTGCCGGTATAGTTGACCGGCAGCTCGGCGATCTCGAGGTCGAACTCGGTTCCGCGCAGTTCGCCGGCCGACGCGGAAAGGGATTTCGCCAGCAGCGCCGGAGCGAATCCGGCAACGCCTGCGCCGACCGCCAGCCCCTGGACGAAGCGGCGCCGCGCGATCGGGAAACTATGAAACGAGGGCATGACCGTCGCTTTCGTCAAATATGGTCAGGCCAGATCGAGGACGATCCGCCCCTCGATGTCGCCATGGTGCATGCGCGCGAAAACATCGTTGATATTCTCGAGCTTCTCGGCGTGCACGGTTGCGTGGACCTTGCCTTCGCCGGCGAAGGCCAGCGCTTCTATGAGGTCGAGCCGGGTGCCGACGATCGATCCGCGTACCGTGATGCCGTTGAGCACGGTGTCGAAGATCGACAGCGGAAAATCGCCGGGCGGAAGGCCGTTGAGCGCCACCGTGCCGCCGCGCCGGACCATGCCCAGCGCCTGCTGGAAGGCCTTGGGCGATACCGCGGTGACGAGGACGCCCTGCGCACCGCCGATCGCCTTCTTGATGGCGACCGAAGGATCCTCGCCGCGTGCGTTGACGGTCAGCGCGGCCCCAAGGCGGGTTGCGAGCTCAAGCTTGCTATCGTCTATGTCGACCGCGGCAACGTTCATACCCATGGCGCGGGCATATTGCACCGCCATATGACCGAGACCGCCGATCCCGGAAACGACGACCCAATCGCCGGGCTTTGCCTCGGTAGCCTTCAGGCCCTTATAGACCGTGACGCCCGCGCAGAGGATCGGCGCGATGTCGATGAAGTCGACATTGTCGGGAAGATGCCCAACATAGTTGGGATCGGCGAGGACATATTCCGCGAAGCTGCCGTTGACCGAATAGCCGGTATTCTGCTGGAGTTCGCACAGCGTCTCCCAGCCGCCCAGGCAATGCACGCAATGGCCGCAGGCGGTGTAGAGCCAGGGAACGCCGACCCGGTCGCCTTCCTTGACATGGGTGACGCCCGATCCGACGGCGGCGACATGACCGACGCCCTCGTGCCCGGGAATGAACGGCGGATTGGGCTTCACCGGCCAGTCGCCCTCGGCCGCGTGCAGATCGGTATGGCACACGCCGGTTGCTGCGATCTTGACGAGGATCTGGCCGGGGCCGACTTCGGGGATCGGCGCCTCTTCGATCACGAGCGGCTTGCCGAATTCGCGGACGACGGCCGCCTTCATGGTTTTCGCCATGTCTTCTTCTCCTACTGCGAGGGTGTCAGAACAGGCCGAGCGCATGCTCGTCATAGGAGACAAGCAGGTTCTTGGTCTGCTGGTAATGGTCGAGCATCATCTTGTGGTTCTCGCGCCCGAACCCCGACGCCTTGTAGCCGCCGAAGGCGGCGTGGGCGGGATACTGATGATAGCAGTTGGTCCAGACTCTCCCGGCCTGGATCGCGCGGCCGAGACGGTATGCGCTGTTTCCGTTACGCGTCCAGACGCCCGCGCCGAGGCCATAGGCCGTGTCGTTGGCAATCGCGATCGCCTCCTCGGCGGTCTTGAACCGCGTCACCGAGAGAACCGGCCCGAAGATTTCCTCCTGGAAGATCCTCATGCGGTTCTCGCCGACGAACACGGTCGGCTGCACGAAATAACCCTGGTCGAACTCGCCGCCGGGAAGCGCTCTGGCACCGCCGGTCAGGCATTGCGCGCCTTCGGCCTTGCCGATCTCGATATAGCCCAAAATCTTGCGAAGCTGGTCCTCGGATGCCTGGGCGCCGACCTGGATCGAGGGATCGAGCGGGTCGCCCTGGCGGATCGCTGCGACGCGCGCCACCGCGCGCTCCATGAAGCGGTCGAAGATCGATTCATGGATGAGCGCGCGCGAGGGACAGGTGCAGACCTCGCCCTTGTTGAAGGCGAACAGCGTGAAGCCCTCGAGCGCCTTGTCAAAGAAGCTGTCGTCCTCATCAAGGACGTCTGCCATGAAGATGTTAGGCGACTTGCCGCCAAGCTCCATCGTCTGCGGGATGAGATGATCGGCGGCGGCGTGCATGATCTGCTTGCCGGTGACGGTCTCGCCGGTGAAGGAGACCTTGGCGATGCGCGGATTGGCGGCGATCGCCTGACCTACGGTTCGCCCCGGACCGGTCACGACGTTGAGCACGCCGGGCGGCAGGATGTCGGCGGTGAGCTCGGCGAGCATCATCAGCGTCAAGGGCGTCTGGGACGCGGGCTTGATGACCGTGCAGTTGCCTGCAGCAAGCGCCGGCGCGATCTTCCAGGCCGCCATCAGCAGCGGGAAATTCCACGGGATGATCTGGCCGACCACGCCCAGCGGTTCGCGGAAATGATAGGCGATCGTATTGGCATCGATCGTCGAGATCGCGCCCTCCTCCGCCCGGATGCAGCCGGCGAAGTAGCGGAAATGATCGATTGCCAGCGGGACGTCAGCGGCGCGCGTTTCGCGGATCGGCTTGCCGTTGTCGATCGTCTCGGCGAGCGCTAGCAGCTCCAGATTATCTTCCAGCCGGTCCGCGATCCGGTTGAGCAGCCGGGCGCGTTCGGCCGGCGAGAGCCTGGCCCACTGATGCTTGGCAGCGTGCGCCGCATCGAGCGCGCGCTCGACATCTTCCGGGCTTGAAAGCGCGAACTCGGCGATCACGGCGCCGTTGATCGGGCTCGTGTCCGTGAAATATTCGCCCGTGGCGGGAGCGCTCCAGCGGCCGCCGATAAAATTGTCATACCGATGCCGGAACGACGGTGCGGCATTGATGGTCCCGATCGCTTTCTCGTACATCGCCTGTCTCCATCTCCATCGGCGCTTGATGGAGTAGACCCTCCGGCAAGCCGTCCTATAAGTAAGTTCCGCAGGAACCAGTCGGATGCCGCGCTAGCAAGATGAGGCATCAAAGATGACTGAAGAGCCGACGCGTCTCATTGAATTACGGACGGTATATTCGTGAGCGCAGACAAATGGTTCGCGGCCACGCTATCGGCGTTCTTAAATGCACCCCGATCACTTGGCGGTCATCGTGTACGCTATGAGGTACTACGCTTCAGCCTGACCCAGTCGTCCTTCAGCGGCGTGCCATTAGTGACCTGGAAGTGCGCGAAATAATCGTCGAAGACCTGGTCGACCTGGACATGGCCGACCATGCAGCGATGACGGGGCGTGGCATGGTAGACTTCGAGGATCTGCCCTACCTGCGCACCATCGGCCTGGCCGCCGCAGGCGACCTCGCCGCCCGCATACATTCGGACGATCTTGTCCCGCATGAAGAAGCTATGGCCGACGCCCTGCGCGAGGAGCGGCGTGCTACTGAACAGCAGAAGGCTTATTGTAGCGCCAATGCTCAGATGTTTCCGCATCGCCGTCTCTCCCCCTCTCGCGACGGACGCCTGCTTCCCGGGAATGGTGACCGGGGAAGACGGCGAACCGTCTGCATTGTCAAAGAACTGGCCCGCCGCGGGGGCGGCGGCGGGCCCTCAGCCCCCGGGGTTTTGTTCTCGGGGCTGGAAACCTCACATGTGGCTCATCGGCTTGTCGGCCATGGGCTTGGGGGCCTTCTTCTTGGGGGCCGGCTTCGCCTTTTTCATCGGCATCTCACAGCAGCCGCTCGCCGGCTTGTCGGCCATGCCCGATCCATTCGCCGCGGCGGATCCGCTGGACGTGCCTGCCATGCCGGGCATGCCCTGCTGTCCCTGTTGCTTCTGCATGCCGGACTGATGATCCTGCATCATCTGGTCGTGCATCTGCTGCCCGCCATGATCCATGCCCTGCTGGTGAGGATGAGACGGCGATGGCGTCGGCTGGGCGGCAGGGGGCGGCGTCGCGGGCGCCGACTGGGCCAGACCCGTGCCGGTGAGGGTCAAGGTCGCCAAGCAGCTGACCGCGGCGGTGAAAAGCGTCGTCTTTCGCATTGAAGGTCTCCGAAATGTTGTCCCTCTTGCCCGATCGAGGTTCCGATCCCGGCAATTCCGGCACTGCAATGCTGCAAACGGGATCTACTCTGTATACGTAAGTTACGAATCCGGCTCGATCAGCAGTGGTACTCGCTGGTTTACGCGGGTTGGATCATGGTGTCCGGGGTCAAGCAACTGCATGCCCGCGACCGGTCTTGCTGGTTCAGACCAGCCATAAAGGCAATTGGCCCGCCGTGGGGGAACGGCGGGCCAAAGCTTCGGCCGAACCATGCAGCTCAACTGCCCGTCACGGCTGTGGGCCAGCGGTCAACCCTGTCGCCGAACCTGGCTTCTTTGCCGGTTCAGCAACCGCCACGCGACATCCGCGACATGCCGGAGGCGCCATCCTGGTCCCGCGAGCCCTGCATCGCCATCCGATGCCCCTGCATCATCTGGCCGTGCATCTGTTCCTTGCCATGCCGCATGCCCTGCATGTGGGCGGTATCGGGTTGGGCGGGCGCCGGCTTGGCCTTGAGGGTCTCCTCAAGATCAGGCATGCCCGGCGGCATTCCGTCGGCGAGAACAGGCCCGGCGCCGACGGCAAGGATGCCGAGAGCTGCGAGCGAAACGATAACTGCCGTCTTTTTGCGCAAGTATCCATTCCTTCACGTCTGGGTTTTCGGTTCGACCGGGCAGATGCCCGGTCGACTGTCGCTCCTCTCGGAGCTTGCCCGTGAAATGGTGTCGCCTTCGGCCTAGCTGTATACGTAATATGCGAAGCCCGCCGCTCAGCCGGCCATATCCGCCATCATCCGGCAACTTGCGGCGCACTCCTTACAGGTAGCCGAACAACGAGCCATCTGCTGGTCCTCGGAATGACGGAGGCATTCCTGCGCGCATCGCTCGCAGGTCTCGGCGCAGGCGCGGCACAGGATCCGGTGGAAGGAGGATTGCCGCAGCATGGAGTTCGCCGTCGTCTGGCATATCTCGGCGCAGTCGGTCAGCATCGCGATCAGTGCGGCCGTCGCCAGAGCACCGCCCTGCTTCGTCAAATTGGTTGCAGTCTCCAGGCACATGCGGTGCGACGTGATGCATTGATCGACGCAGTCCGACATGGGCATCGCCATCCCCTCCATTGAACGGTGCTGCGCCGCCGCCGGAGCGGCCATCGCACCGGCCACCGCTAGGCCGGCGCCCGCCATCAGCAATTCGCGTCTTTCGATCATCATCATGCTCCCATCTGCTCTTTCACCGCTGGCGTTCCACCTCGGGACGCTGCGTCAGTCTTCGGCGACGAACCATCCGATGCGTCGCGCGCCTTCTCCCGCGCCATCCGGGTTTCCTCCCACGGCCAATGGCCGTTGATTTCGACCCCGAGCGAGATGCTGAGGAAAGTGCGGACCAGCACGAGACCGGCAAGCACGATGAGATCATCGAGCGTGGGGTTAATCACCAGCGACTTGACGATGTCGCCCGCGACCAGGAATTCGAGACCGAGCAAAATGCTGCGGCCTAGGGCGGAGCGGAACGCACTATAGGCTTCCGTCCGATCGCCAGCCCTTGCCCGCCTTGCAAACAGCACCGTCGCCAACGCAGCGCCGACGAGGATCGTCAGCGTCCCCGCGAGCTCGAGACCGATCACCGCGAACCGGAAGAAGGCGCTCAGCCATCCCGCTTCAATGGTGATCATACCAGCCTCGCCGGCGGATATTGTTGAAGCTGTCGGTCGTGTGGCAGGCGTAGCATTGGTCGACGCGCGCCTTCCTGCCGGCGGCACGCTCCGAGACCATGCTGAAATGCTCCATGAAATGGCTTGGAGGCGCCTTGTGGCACTCGGAGCATTCGGTCGAATTGACCGACGGATGCCGGTAGTTCGCGATTTTCCAACTGTCGGTCTTGTGGCAGCTCGCGCAATCGGTGCCGAACAGTCCCTGGTGGGGATCGCGGTAGGAGTGGCAGCTCGCGCAGTTCAACCCGGCTTCGGGCGAGAAACCATGCGGATTGACCGCCGACCCGTCGAGGGGCTGCCGGAATAGCTTCGGGTCGAGCAGCGCTGCATGATTCATGCGGATGATGCCGCGATCGCCCTCATGCTCGACATGGCAGGATGTGCACTCGGTCGCGCGGGCATGGAACTGCGTCGATTGCTTGGAGCCGAAATCGGTTCCGGCATGGCAGGTCAGGCACGTCGTGGTTTCCACGCCCTTGCCCGGCGTATGACAGGCGGTGCATTGGCCGGCGAACGCCTGGTGGGCGCTCGACAGCGGACCCGGCGCCACGAGCCGCGCGACCAACCCCGCATCGGCCGGCGCGCTCGATCGCATCCGAACCGGAATCGCGATCACGATCGCCAGCAGGGCCGCGATGAACACGGCATAGAGGAGGCGTTGCCATCTCATAGCCAGCGCAGCCCGAAATAGATCGCGGCGCCCACGTGGAGCGCCAGCAGCGCATAGATGAGACAGGCCAGAAGGATGTGCAGGAGCCGCCATTTGGCGAACAGCGCGTTCGTCGCCTCTTCAGCCCGGATCGCAAATTCGGTGTCGGTGAGCGCCGCCGCGAGCGCCTCCCTGTCCTCGGGCAAGTCGACGGCCGGTGCGTCGCCCGCGACGAAGAAATAACGCTTCCAGCCCGACAGCGGCGCCTTGGTCCCAGCTGTTGCAGGTGGCGGGGCCGGCTCGTCGAGAAAGGCGGACCGCAGGGAAGCCAGCTCCGACTTGCGGCCTCTCAGCGCCTTGGCGATCTGGGCGAGGAGATAGCGGCCGATATACCCGGTGATGACTGTCATCAACAGGATAACGGTGAGGAGCAGGCCGACCGGGCTTTCGAACTTATGCGCGGCGTGCACCAGTCCCAGGATCGGCGCGAGCACGCCGGCATAGATGTGGATGGCGAGCAAGGTCGGCTTGCTCACGACATGCGAGAGTCCCTTGTCGACCCATTTGATATGCTTGGCTGCTACATAGGGAAGCGTCAGCACCATCAGCACCAGCGCCGCGATGCCGATGATCCCGCCCGCGAGACTGCCCGGAAACCGGGGCGAGACATGCACGAGATAGCCGAGCGGAAACAGCAGCAGAAAAGCGACCAGCAGGCCGACGATGAGGTCGCCCCGCTCGCGCATCAGGCTTCCACGACGAGCGGTGTGCCCGTTCCTTTGGCCTGACAGGCGAGGACATAGCCCTGTTCCTTGTCGGACGGCGCCAGGCCGGTTTCGACCTCCATCGTCACCTCACCCTCAAGCAGCTTGACGACGCAGACGCCGCACTGACCGACGCGGCAGGCATAGGGGATTTCCACACCCGCGCCTTCCGCCGCCTCGAGCACGGTCTCGTTGGCCGGAAGGGCCGCTGAAACGCCGGACACGGAGAAGGTCACGGTGCTCGGCGCCACCGCCGGCCCCGCAGGCTGATCCTGCGCGGGTGGGGATGCGGGCTTCACCTCGAGCTCGTCGGCATCGGCAGGCAGTGAGGCCGGGCCAAAGGCTTCGGTGTGCACTTGCGCTTCGGGCACGCCAAGCTCGGCAAGGATGGTGCGCATCGCGCCCATCATCGCCGGTGGACCGCACATATGGATGCGGCGGCTCGCAATCTCGGGAACCGCCGCCAGAATCATTTCCCGGGTGATCGGGCCTTCGGGTCCCATCCAGACAGTGCCGGGTGAGCGCTGCATGGCGGCTATGACGTGGAGGTTGGCGAAGCGGCGCTCGAGACGCTCGATCTCGTCCCTGAACACAAATTCTTCGGTGGAACGAGCGCCGTAGAAGAAGAAGATGTCACCATCCCAGGCCGTGTCGGTGAGATAGCGCAGCACCGACATCATCGGTGTGATGCCCACCCCGCCCGCGATCAGGACGATGCTCTGCGCATCGGTCCCCGTGAAAGTGAAGGCACCAAATGGACCGCTCACCTTCAGAAGGTCGCCTGCGGAAACCTTGTCGTGCAGATGGCGCGAGACGACGCCCTGCTCCTCGCGCTTGACCGTCAACTCGACATAGGCGCGCTGCGTCGGCGAGGATGCGATGGTATAGGACCGGCGCGCCGTCTTGCCGTCCTCGGGTTCCACCTCGACCTGCAGGAACTGGCCGGGGAGGAAATCGAACGGCAGCCGATCGGCCGCCGGATCGGCGAGACGGAAGGTCAGCACCGTCGGCGTCTCGCGGACGATCTGGACGACGCGCAGCTGCCCGGCCCAGCTTTTCGGCTTGCGCAGCGAGGCGCCGGCTGGCGGTGCGGCGTTGCTGGGCGCAAGCGCCACGACGTCCGGCGCGGACGGCGCCGCGAGTTTGCCGGCAATCGGAGCAGCCACCGGCGACGCCGACGCCGGCGATTTGACGGCACCTCCGCCGACGATCGCGCCGATCCGCCGCAGGCGGAACATCTGCAATGCGATCAACGTGGCGCTGACGAGCGCCAGGAAGATCATGAGCAACAGATGCGAAGGGGAGATGCCGAACCAATGGTTGGCATGTCCGGGTGAAGGCTCGTCCAGATCGAGCTGGTCGCGAAACCAGGAAAGGCCCACGTCCTGGGGCGGCTGCAGGCCCCCGATCGCGCCCTGTGCGGCGGAGCCCGCGCGGAACATATCGGTGCCCTCGCGCAGGCGCTGGGCCGCATCAAGCCGGGCCGAAACCGTCGTCGCACGTGCTCCCTCGGCGGACGCGGCGTTGATCATCGCCAGGCCTGTGTTGACCCGTTCGCTGGCCTGTGACGCCACACGCTGCCGGGCTGCTTCATCGAGCGCCGGAAAGGCGAGCAGCTGCGAGAAGAAGGCCGACCGCCGAGAATCGTGGCCGTGCTCATTCTCTCCCTCGCCGTTGATCATGCGCTCCATCATGGAGTCCATCATCTTCGCCATGTCGGTGGAGCCCGGCGCCGCCGGAGCAGACATGGCGCCACCCGTCGGCATCGAGGCTGTACCCGTGTCCCCACCATGATGGGCTGCATGATCCTCGCCTTCCTGCGCGCTGACGCTCGTGGAGACGCTCAGGGCGAGCACGAGCCAAAGGCTGCAGCGGCGCAGGCTGATCCGGTTGCGCATCCCCTTCCCCTTTTGCGCGCCTACATATCTTTCATCGGCATCGCCGAATTCGTCGGCGCCGCGTCGGTTGCCGGTGCGCTCTGGTTCATGCCGCCCGCTCGCATCGCATCATGGTCCATGGCCTGACGGTGATGTCGGTCCATCTCCTCCTGACTGTTCATCTCATGCGCGGAATCCGTGGCACCATCGTTCATCGTGTCGGTCGGGGCGGCGGCGGCGACGCTGTTCTCCGCGGCCGGCACCGTCTGATCGCTTTTGCGGTCGCAGCCGGCGAGCGCGAGCGCCACCAGCAAGCTCCCGCCGGCAACGGGAAGAAAGGTCTTGGCATGTCTGATCATGGCTTGTTCCTTCTCTCTGGAAACGTCCGGGCGGCAGACTGCCGCCCCGACCGGCTCATTCCGCGTTACGGAGAATCCGAAGGCACTGGTCGTGCGAGAGGTTCATGGGATTGCGGCCCTGGCCCTTCATCTCACGATGGTCATGGGGCGTCTGGAGACCCATATTGCTCTCCATCGCCCGGCAGCTCTCCACCTGTGCGCTCGTGGGCCGTGTGGTCACACAGGCTCCCAGAAGTAACGCCGGAACTGTTACGGCGATGATATACCTTTTCGTCATGATAAGACCCCTTTCGGTAGCGGTGATCGTTCTTCCTGCGCTGCTTCGTCTTTTGTTTTTTGTCGTTGGTCCTTCCGTCTTGCCGTCAGGAAGGCGAGGATCGGGCAATCGGAAACTGGCACCTCGCCCGGGCACTCGTCGGCAAGCATCCGAAGCATTTCGCGGATGTCGGACAGACGCTTGAGCCGGGCCTCGGTGTCACTGATCTTGGCGTGCGTGATGTCGAGCACGGCTTGTGCACTGGAGGTGTCGGAAGCCCTGAGTTCCAGCAGCTGCCGAGCTTGCTCGAGAGTGAAACCGAGTTCCTGTGCCGAACGGATGAAGTTGACGCGCTCGAGATCCGTCTCATTGTACAGCCGATAGCCCGCTGCCGTTCGCTCTGGCGCACGCAACAGACCCATCCGCTCGTAATAGCGGATCGTGTCACGCCCCACGCCTACGGCCGCGGCCAGTTCGCCGATCTTGAAATTTCCCATGACATCCGCTCGATTATGCCGGTGGGACCGTGGTCCTGGGTCAAGCAGTTTTACTGCGACCCCGAATGGCCCCGTTTAGGCCACCGGCGCCAGGCCAGCCGGCGGTCTACCCGACATCCTCGCCGTCGGGCAGCTCCTGCCGGCCGGTCGCCGGAGGCACGGTCAGTTCTTGCGAAGCTCGACGACGTCGTGCTTGGCCGGTGTGCCGTCCGCGACGGTCACATGGGCAAAGTGATCGTCGTAGATGTGATTGATCCTCACATGACCGACGAATTGCCGGCGGAATGCCGGACCCGTGCCCTTATAGGAACCGCCCGGTACGGGGACGTTCCGATACACGTCGAGAACCTGACCGACCTCCGCACCATCGGCTTTTCCGATGCAAACAACCGGACCGGTCTCATCGGTACCAACGATCGAACCGCGCATGAACCATGTGTGGCCAATACCTTGCGCGGCGGCCGGGACTGCCGATAGCAGGGCCAAACCCGCTGCCGCAAGCATCACTGCTTTCATGTCGAACTCCTTTATTAGCTGAGTGCGAACCTCTCGGCTATCTCGTTCGGAGCGGCGGTGGAGGTTCAGCTCCGGCCGCGGCTCCGACCGACGCCAGGTCGTGTCAGTTGCTGCGGCGCAGCTCGACGATGTCGTGTTTTGCCGGCGTCCCATCCTTCACCGCGACGTGCGCGAAGTGATCATCGTAGATGTGGTCGACGGTCACATGCCCGACAAGCTGACGATGGTAGGTCGGCCCGGCGCCCTTCGAAGGACCAGGATGGGTCACGACACGATAGACTTCCAGCGTCTGGCCGACTTCGGCGCCATCGCTCTTGCCGATGCAAACGATCGTGCCCTGGGCATCCGCGCCCACGATCGAGCCACGCATGAAGAAGCTGTGCCCGATACCCTGAGCCATCGCCGGAACGGCGGCAAGCATCGAAATTCCGGCCAGCGCGGCCATGAGCGACTTCTTGATCATATTCTCCTCCTTCAGTAGATATTGACACCACCGCCGGGAAAGCGAGGGGAAGAACTTCTCTTCAAGCGTCGGAGTACGGTCCCAGGTCCAGCCTCGATATACGTATAGGCCGCAGCACTTGGTCAGGCGGTTGCCGAAGAGGTCGCCTGCCGCGACGGTGCAACCCGATCGTCTCGATCTACCGTCCATCCTCGGAGGAGGGGCGAATCTTGGCAGGCCTGCGCTGATGCTTGCCGGGAGCTAGCTGCTATGCAAACATCAGTGGAGTGCCGGGGTGCTGGGCGATGCAGGAGGACGGCGCAGCGCCTGCTCTATTGCTTGTGGATGGCGGTCACTTTCCCGGCGCTGCCGGTCAACATAAGGTCGAAATCGACCTTGTCGCCGACCTTCGCCGCATCGATGATCGCAGGCGCCGCCTTGAACGCCATGGTCATCGACGGCCACTTGGCTTCGGGGATCGGGCCGTGGTCGAGCGTAATCGTGCCCGCCACCTTGTCGATGGCGGTAACCGTGCCATGACCCTTGGCCATGATCGGCGCAGCCGCCGGTGCCATCGCCACGTTGCCCATGTCGCCGCTCATGGCTGCGGTGGCAGGCGTCGCCTGGTTGGTCTCGGCCGCAACCGGCGTTTCCGCCCTCTTGCCGCACGCGGCGGTCAGGGCGGTGAGGCCGAGGGCAATGGTCAGTCTTGCATGCTTCATGGTCTTCTCCTGCATGATGAAACGGGTTGAGTGATCGGCTTGGTTTTCGGACGGCGCAGCAACAGATAGGCGGCGGGAAGGACGAACATCGAGAGCAGCGGCGCGGTCAGCATGCCGCCGATCATCGGCGCGGCGATCCGGCTCATCACCTCGGAGCCGGCGCCCGATCCTAGCAGGATCGGCAACAGCCCCGCGAGGATCACCGCGACCGTCATCGCCTTGGGACGGACGCGAAGCAGCGCGCCTTCGCGCACTGCCGCCTGAACCTCGGCCGCATCAGGATCGGCATGGCGCTCCTCCAGTGCGTTCTTGAGGTAGATCAGCATCACCACGCCGAACTCGGCGGAGACGCCAGCCAGCGCGATGAATCCGACGCCGGTCGCAACCGACTGGTTGAAGCCGAGCAGGTAGAGCGTCCAGATCCCGCCGGTGAGCGCGAACGGCAGTGTGCCCATGATCAGCGCCGCCTCGTCGAACCGGCCGAAGATCATGTAGAGCAGCACGAAGATGATCAGCAGCGTCGCCGGCACGACAAGCTTCAGCTTGTCGACCGCCCGCTGGAGATATTCGAACTGGCCGGAATAGGTGATGCTGACGCCGGGCGAGAGCCTGACCTGTTTCGTCACCGCGCGCTGGATGTCGCCGACAACCGAGGCGAGGTCGCGTCCACGGACATCGACATAGACCCAGGTCGAAGGCCGGGCATTCTCGGTCTTGAGCATCGGCGGCCCTTCGGCGATCGATACATTGGCCACGGTGCCGAGCGTGATCTGCTGGCCGGATGGGGTCAGAACCGGGAGCGTCCTTAGCCCTTCGAGGCTGTCGCGCAATTCGCGCGGATAGCGCACGCTGATCGGATAGCGCGCCAGCCCCTCGACCGTCTCTCCGATGGTCTCGCCGCCGATCGCACCCGAGATGATCTGCTGGACATCGGCGATGTTGAGCCCGAACCGGGCGGCAGCAGCGCGGTCGATATCGACATCGATATAGCGCCCGCCGGTCAGCCGCTCGGCGAGCGCCGAACTGACCCCCGGCACGGTTTTCGCCACCGTCTCGACGTCATGGGCGATGCGGTCGAGCTGGATAAGGTCGGCTCCAGAGACTTTGACCCCGATCGGGCTCTTGATGCCGGTCGCCAGCATGTCGATCCGATTGCGGATCGGCGGCACCCAGACATTGGCGAGGCCAGGGAGCTTCACTGTCCGGTCCAGCTCATCGACCAGTTTCTCCGGCGTCATCCCCGGCCTCCACTGGTCGCGCGGCTTGAACTGGATCGTCGTCTCGAACATTTCGAGCGGCGCGGGGTCGGTGGCGGTTTCGGCGCGCCCGGCCTTGCCGAACACGCTCTCCACCTCGGGGACGGTCTTGATCAACCGGTCGGTCTGCTGGAGCAGTTGCGAGGCCTTCGCCGCCGATAGGCCGGGCAAGGCTGACGGCATGTAGAGCAGGTCGCCCTCGTCGAGGTTGGGCATGAACTCGCCGCCAAGCCGAGAGAGCGGCCAGGCGGTGGTCGCGAACACCAAGGCCGCGATCAGCAGCACGGTCTTGGGCCGCTGCATCGTCCAGTCGATCGCGGGCCGGTAGAGGTTGGTCAGCCAGCGATTGACCGGATTGGCCTGCTCGGCCGGGATGCGCCCCCGGATCAGCCAGCCCATCAGGATCGGCACCAGGGTTACCGACAGAATCGCGGCTGACGCCATCGCATAGGTCTTGGTGAAGGCGAGCGGTGCGAACAGCCGGCCTTCCTGCGCCTCCAGCGTGAACACCGGAATGAACGACAGCGTGATGATCAGCAGGCTGAAGAACAGGGCTGGCCCGACCTCGGCGGCGGCTTCGGTGACGACGATCCAGCGCATCTCGCCCTCGAGATGCTTGTCCGGGTGATCCTGCTCCCAGCGCTCGATCTTCTTGTGGGCATTCTCGATCATCACCACCGCGGCGTCGACCATCGCGCCGATGGCGATGGCGATCCCGCCCAGCGACATGATGTTGGCGTTCACCCCCTGGAACCGCATCACGACGAAGGCGGCGAGCACACCCAAGGGCAGCGTGAGGATCGCGACCAGGGCCGAGCGGACGTGCCAGAGGAACAGCCCGCAGACGATTGCGACGACGATGAACTCCTCGATGAGCTTGTGGGTGAGGTTCTCGACAGCACGATCGATGAGCTGCGAACGGTCATAGACCGTCACCAACTCGACGCCGGCCGGCAGGCTCTTCCTGAGATCGGTGAGCTTGTCCTTGATTGCCGCGATCGTTTCGCGGGCGTTCTTGCCCGAACGGAGGATGACGACGCCGCCGGCGACCTCGCCTTCGCCGTTCAGCTCGGCGATACCGCGCCGCATCTCGGGGCCGATCTGGATGGTGGCGACATCGCCTAGCCGCACCGGCACGCCGCCGGCCGCCGTCTTCAGCGGGATCGCCCGGAAATCGTCGAGCGACTTCAGATAGCCCGAGGCGCGGACCATATATTCGGCCTCGGCCATCTCCAGCACCGAGCCGCCTGCTTCCTGATTGGCTTGTCTGATGGCATCGACGGCCTGGGCGTGGGTGACGCCGTAGGCGGCGAGCTTCACTGGATCGAGCAGCACTTGATATTGCTTGACCATGCCGCCGATGCTGGCGATCTCGGCGACACCGGCCACCGTCTTCAATTCGTAGCGCAGGAACCAGTCCTGAAGCCCGCGAAGCTGCGACAGGTCGTGACGACCGCTGCGATCGACCAGCGCATATTCATAGACCCAGCCGACCCCGGTGGCGTCGGGGCCGAGCGCGCTGCGGGCGCTAGTCGGGAGCCGTCCCTGCACCTGGTTGAGATATTCGAGCACACGGCTGCGCGCCCAATAGAGATCGGTGCCGTCCTCGAAGATCACATAGACGAAGCTGTCGCCGAAGAAGGAATAGCCGCGCACCGTCTTGGCGCCGGGCACCGACAGCATCGTGGTGGTGAGCGGATAGGTGACCTGGTTCTCGACGATCTGCGGCGCCTGCCCCGGATAGGAAGTGCGGATCACGACCTGCACGTCGGAGAGATCGGGTAGCGCATCGATCGGGGTCGAACGCACCGCCCATAGCCCGGCGCCAACCAGCGCCAGCATGCCGATCAGGACAAAGAAGCGGTTGCGGACCGACCAGCGAATGAGGTGAGCGATCACTGGCCCGCCACCTGGGCCATGCGCCGCACAGTCGGTCCTGCAGGCGGTCGATCGAAGCCGAAGCGAACACGGTCGCCCGTCTTCAGGCCACGCGCGATGGATGCATCGGGAAGTTGGAAGGTCATTGTCATCGCCGGCCAGCCGATGGCGGGCACCGGCTCATGGCTGAGCGTCACTGAATTGGCGGTGACCTGCTCGATCTTGCCGACGGTCTCGTAAAGCGTCGCCGTAGCGGCGGGCTTGGCAACTGCTGGCGGAGTAGCCCCGCCGATCGGCCGCGCCTGCACGCCAGAGAGGCTGGCCTCGGAATCGATCAGAAACTGGCCCGAGGCGACGATCTTTTCGCCTTCGCTGAGGCCAGCCAGGATCTCGGTGTCGTCACCGGCCTCCCTTCCGGTTTGCACCTCGGCCGGCCGGTAGCGCCCCTTGTCGAGCGCGAGCATCACCAGGGTCCGCTTGCCGGTGCGGATCAGCGCTTCGGACGGCACCAGCAGCGCCGGTTGCGTGGCTCCGCCGAACGACACGGTCGCGAACATGCCCGGGCGCAGGCGTCCGCCGCGATTGGGCAGTTCGATCCGCACGGTCAGCGTCCGGCTGTCGGCCCGGGTCTGCGGCAGGATCGCGGAAACACGGCCCGACAAGGTCTCGCCGGGAAATGCTGCGAGCGTTGCCTGCACGGATTGTCCGGGTCTGAGCGGACCGGCGATCGCCTCGGGTACGGCGGCATTGAGCCAGACCGTGCCGAGGCCGTTAACCTCGGCGAGCGTCTGTCCCGCCGCCATCGTCATCCCTGCGCGCACATCCAATGTCTTGATGACCCCGCCGGTCGGCGTTGAGATTGTGATGACATTGTGCGGCCGTCCCGCTCGCTCGACCGAAGCGATCGTGCCAGACGGCATGCCGAGCAGCATGAGTCGCTGGCGCGCCGCCTGGATCAGCGCCGCGTTGCCGGGACGGCGCACCGCAAGAAATTCGGCCTGCGCACCACCCCATTCCGGCACCAGGATATCGGCAAGCGGCGCCCCCGCAGCGACCACGTCTCCCGGCGCGCGACCATAAACCCGTTGCACGAACCCGCCCGCGCGGGCCTGCACGATCGCGACATCGCGCTGGTTGAAGTCGATCGTGCCGGTAGCGGTGAGACTGCTCGCCAGTTCGCCGCGCCGGACTGTCACCGTGCGGAGTCCCAGCGTTTGCGACGTCGCCGGATCGATCCGCACGCCGGGCACGTCGCTGCCGCCTTCATCCGCATATTTGGCGACAAGCTGCATATCCATGAACGGCGATTTGCCCGGCTTGTCGAAATGCTGCGACGGCACCATCGGATCATACCAGTAGAGCACCTTGCGGCCGGCGTCGGCGCCCGGGGCTGCTGACGGGCTATCGGTCAGATGGCTTGTCCAGCGCGCGATCCCATAGCCGCCCGCTCCCGCAACCAGGGCGAGGACGAGACCGGCGGCCGCGAGGCGCGGCCGGATCGGGGAAGCGGCTTCATTCATTGGTCGGCGCTCCGATAGGTGAGGGTCAGCCGGGCGCCGTCGGCGGCGACCAGGGCTTCGCGGTCGAGGACAGTGAGAGTGGCGTCGGCGAGCGCGGCATAGGCGTCGGCGATATCGACAAGGCTGGCGCGCCCGGCGCCGTAGCTGGCGGTCTCCAGCCTGACCCGCTGCTCGGCGAGCGGTTGCAGCGTGTCCCGCGCGCGCATCCACTGCTCATGATGCATGACATGGTCGGCGAGATCGGCATCGAGGTCGGCGGCGAGCGCACGCCGGGCCGCTTCACGCTCCGCCAGTATCCGCCCGGCAGTGGCCTGGGCCGCGGCGATCCCGGCATTCTGGCGATTGCGGGTGAAGAACGGCAGGCTGACCGTCACGCCGGCCGAGACATAGTCGCCGAACCGGGGATCGCGGCGTTGATACGCGACATTCACACCGAAGTCGGAGCGCCGGCCGGCATCGGCCAAGCGCACATCGGCATCCGCCTGGCCGGCCTTGGCATCGATCATCAGCATAGTAGGAAGGCGATCGAGCCCTGCGCGCAGGGCTGCTGCATCGACCGCAAAATAGGGAATTGGCCCAGTAATTTCGGGGGCTGGATCGCCTGTCCAGCGGGTCAGCATCGCGCGTGCCCGCGCCACGTTCGACACCAGCTCGCTCCGGCGATCCTGCATGGCGGCAACGGCCTGCCGCCCGGCGAGGGTCTGCGCTGGCCGTGCGTTGCCCGAGGCGACTGCGCCTGGCGTCGTTCCCACCACCTGCTCGAGGCGGGACAGGACATCGTCGAGCGCGGCGAGCCTGCGTTCGGCATAGGCCAGATTGATCCAGGCCAGCGCGGTGCCAACCTCAACAGTGCGCGCCTCGACCGCGGTATCGGCCTCGGCCGCCTTGATGTCGCTATCGGCGCGCGCCTGCTGCGCGTGTCGCTTGGCGAGATTGGGAATATCCTGGGACACCCCGACCCGCGCCATCGTGAAATCGTCGCGCTGCGGCTCGAACGCGAGCGGGCCCGAGATCGGGAAGCTCTCGATACTCACCCCAAGCGTCGGATCGGGCAGCGCGCCAGCCGCGCCGCGCGTGGAACGCGCGGCATTGGCGCCGAGCACGTTGGCCTTGATCGACGGCGCCTCCTGCCGGGCGCGCTGGAGCGCGGCTTCGAAGGTGAGCGGACCGGCGAGCGCAATGCCGGGGATTGCCGCGAGCAGCGGCAGGCAAAGAAACAATCGCATGGAAATCTCCTGATCGGACGATCAGGCCGGCATCGCGCACTATGGCAGGCACATCAGCGGCGGCAGAATGGGGGGCATCCCGCCGCCACTACTGGCCTAGCCGTCTATGCGACCTGAAGCGGCCAGAACCTGTGCCTAACCGGCCGAAGAGGCCGACGAAGGCAATGCCATGCTGTGCATCTGCTTCATGCAATCAGCAGCGCCGGTGCTGCTCATCTTCATCATGTCGCAGTCGCAGCTTGCCACCCGCGCGTTATGGGGCACCCAGACGCGTCGCTGGGCCGGTCCCGTGGCACGCGGGCCATATTGCGGAACCGACTTCCACTCATAATGGCCGGACTGTTGGCTGTGGTCGGGCTGGCCGGCGAAGGCGGTGGCCGGTGCGGCGAGGGCTACTCCCAGCAGGGCATAGAAAACACGGTTCTTCATGACTGTAATCCTTTGGCAAATCATCGTGGTGGCCGCAGGTCCGACAGGATGTTTCGATGCGCGACGCGCGCACCGATCCTGTCAGCCTGAAGGCCGGGTTCGATCAGTCAAGGAGAGTCGGTGGTTCCGGTTCGGGAGTAAGGTCGCTGCCGCGCAGGACCGTTGTGGTCGTCCAGAATGCCAGGGTTGGACCTGCTTCGCGCGCCGCAAGCACCGGCGCGTCATTGCGCACGGCCATGGGAATGACGCAACCCATCGCGGCGATGCAGGCGAGCGTCATTCCCTTGCAGGGTTTCTCCGCGGGCTGTTGCTGCGCCATCATCTTCATGCAGTCTTCAGACATCCCGGAATCGGTCATCGCCGCCATCGCTATCGTCGCGGACACCGCAGGCGGGCCAGACGCAAAAGCGGTTTCCTGGCCGAGCAGACCGATCAGGGCTCCAAGCAGGAGAAGAAGATGAAGCGCACGTTTCACCATCATATCCGAATACGCTCATGTGAGAAGAGGAGCAAGATTCTAACTCAGTTTCCCGAGCAGGCGCCCAGTTGCGCCAGCTTCGGCGGCTAGATTACGGTTGTAAGCAAGCGGCATGCGCGGCGACTTCCAGCGCAACGCGTCCATGATGCCGGCAAGGTCCTCGCCGCTGGCGAACAGGTCCTGGTTGAGCCCGACCCGCGTCGAATGGGCGCTGATCCCCTTAAGCAGGCGGACTAAATCGTCGGCGGTGAGATCGGGCAACGCGCCACGGTCAAACGCGCGTTGGATCATCGCGCGGTAGATCGGGCCGACCGAAGCAGGATGGAGAGCGCCCTCCCCCACATCATACTCGACCCGGGCTGGCACCGCGGGCTTGGGCAAGGTTTTGCGCAGATCCCACGCCTCGCGACTTGAGATGCTGTCGATACGGCGGCCCTTCACCGCCGGGCGCGCCTTGTAGCGCCGGACCTGCACGCGCCGGAACAGAGGCCCATGTTCGATCCCCGCGGCATCGCGCCATGCCGCGATCGCCGATACGGTGCGCGGGCTGAGATAGGCGGTCGCCCCCTCCCCTTCCTGGTCGCCCTTGTGGCGCAGGATCTGCAGCAGGCGCGCAGCAGGATCGATTGCCTCTTCGATATGCTCGATCGCGACCGCCACGAGCTCCGAGGCGCGCAGGCCGGTGTCGTAAGCAGTGGAGAGAAGGGCGCGGTCCCTGAGACCCGTCAAATTGTCGCCACAGGCCTCCAGGAGCGCCCTGATGTTGAGGCCGCGGGGTTTGTCCCGCTCGACGTCCTTGACCGGCCCCTTGAAGAGGGCATAGCGTGGAAGGTACGCTAAACAACGCTAAGGGAGAACAACCGAGGAACGCTTAGGCGGCGCGGCTGTCCGGCGGAAGATTGAGGGCCTTGCGGCCAGCGGAAGCGGCGGCTCGATCCCAGAGGAAATCGCCGGAAAAGGCAATATGCTCCCAGCCAACCGGCGACGTATGGACAAGCAGATCATCGGGGACCGGGGCCGCTGCCGATCGCAGATGCTGGGCGGCGTCGGCCATGTAGATCGTGTTCCAATAGACGATCGCCGCGATGACTAGGTTGAGGCCTGATGCCCGATATTGTTGAGCTTCATGGCTGCGGTCGATGATGCGGCCCTGGCGGAAGGTGTAGATCGCTTGCGTCAGGGCATGGCGCTGCTCGCTGTTGTTAAGGCCGGCATGGCATCGCCGGCGCAGATCGGGATTTTCAAGCCAGTCCAGCATGAACAGGGTCCGTTCGATCTTGCCGATCTCCTGTAGTGCGACGTCGAGCTGGTTCTGCCGTTCGTAGGCGGCGAGCTTTCGCAGCATGACCGACGGCGCGACGTGGCCAGCCTTGATCGACCCCACGAGGCGCAGCACGTCGTCCCATTGTTCATTGATGATGTCGGTGCGGATACGCTTGCCCAACAACGGGGCGATGGACGGATAGGCCGAAACCGGCGCGATCGGCGCAAGCCGCCTGTCCGGAAAGTCGCGCAGGCGCGGGCAGAAGCGAAATCCCAGCATCGCGCACAGGGCGAAGACATGATCGGTCGCTCCGCCGGTGTCGGTGTAATGCTCGACGATCCTGAGATCGGTGCCATGGCTGATGAGGCCGTCGAGGACATAGGGCGCTTCATGCGTGGCGGCCGAGATCACATTGACGTGGTAGGGCCCGCGCTGATCGGAAACATGGGTGTAGAAGCTGAAGCCATGATCGACGCCATAGCGGGCGTTGATGTCGCCGCCCGATGCGCCGCGCTTCGCGCCCCTGAAGAACTGACCATCGGAACTGGACGTTGTGCCGTCGCCCCATACCCGCGAGAATGGCAGGCGGTGGTGCGCGTTGATGAGGACGGCGAGCGCCGCGCGGTAGCTCTCGTCGCGGATATAGGCGTCATGGGTCCATAGGAGTTGATCGCGCGTGACGCCCTGGCTCGCGGCGGCCATGCGCGACAGGCCGAGATTGGTGGCGTCGGCGAGGATCGTGGCGAGCAGCGCATTTTCATTGGGACATAGCTCGCCGGTGCGCAGGTTGGTGAACGCCGAAAGAAAGCCAGTTTCCTGCGCCACCTCATGTAGCAGTTCGGTGATACGGATGCGTGGCATCATCGCATCGAGCCGGTCGGCCAGGGCTTCGGCGTCGGGCGTTGCGATCGTGCGAACGGGGGATATCTGGAGGCGGCCGTCGCGGTATCGCACACCCTCCAGAGCGTCGCGCTTCAGGCTCCGGGCGAATTTCTTCAGCCGCCAGTCCAGTTCGCGGCCCCGCTGTTCGAGCCATTCGCCGGCTGTGGGTGGCAGACCAAGAGCCGACACGATCGGCTTGGCCTTCGGTTCGCTTAGCAGGTAGCTGTCGAACTGGCGGTATCCCGTCGATCGTTCCACCCAGACATCACCGGAGCGCAGCTTGTTGCGCAGATGCGCGATAGTCGCGATTTCCCAGAGCCGCCGATTGATCTTGCCGTCATCGCCCATGACGATTTTCTGCCATTCCTTGCGGAAGGGCATCGGAGCGTCGGCAGGCAGATCGCGCTTGCCCGACCTATTGAGGTCGCGCAGCATCTCGATAGCGGCAATCGTTTTCGCGCTGCCCTTTCCGGCCCTGAACTGCAGCGCTTCAAGCAGATCAGGGGCGAACTTGCGCAACGTCGCATAGCGGTCGGCCGCGACCCTCAGCGGATCAAGATTGGCGGTTTCCGCGATCGTCGCCACTTCCGGTCTGGCCTTCAGGAGGGTGTGCCATCCTACTGAGGCATCCAGGACCTCCATAGGATCTTCGCCAGTATCGACTGCATCGGTGAGCGCGTCGATCGTCCTGCGGAAGATCAGCATCAGCCGGGCCACGTTCTTCGACGTGGCGGCATAGCTGCGCGCCTGGGCGTTCTTCGCGCGGGTGAAGATGCCGCCGATCAGCTTGTCCGCCATCTCCAGGGCGCTGTCCGTCAGCCGTTCTTCAAGATCGAGCAGGAAGGCAACGAGCGTGGCGCGTCGCCGGGAGGGAATATAGCGCTCGATCATATAGGCAGGCGACGCACGGCCTTCCCTGACATATTGCCGAAATCGGTCCGCGTGGATGCGGCCCGCGACGTCGGGGGAAATGCCGATCTTCCGCACCTGCCTCAGACGGTCGAGGATCTGGCGGACGTGATCGGGCTTGGCCGCGACGGGGATGGTCTTAAGCAAGGCGAGATGGCTCATGCCGCCGGCGGCGTCGAAGAGCTGATCGAGGGCCTGGACCTGTTCGGCGCTGAGATCGGCGATCAGGGCGTGGGCGGCCTGCTTGCGCGCGCGGGCACGTCCCGCGCTGCTGGCGCGTTCGATGGTGGAGATGGACGGCAGCAAAATCCGGGCCTCGCGCAGGGCGGTGACCACGCCCATCGCAATCGTCATCCCCTTGTCGGTCGCCCATGCCGTTCTCGCGGCCGCCTCGACCATGAAGGGAATATCGGCCCGGGTTGGCCCCCGAAGCCCCAAACGCGCCGCCAGCTCACGGGCATGATCCGTCATTGTCTGATCCCGCGCCGCATAGTTGGCCAGCTCGGTTACGTGCAGACCAAGTTGCTCCGCGACGAAAGCGGCGAGATCATGGGGTATTGCTCCCCTGTCCTGTATCAACTGCGCAAGCGTGATGCCCGGGTGCCGCAGGAGCGCGAGTTGCAGCGCCACGCCCAACTGGTTCCGTCGCTCCCGTCGCGCGCCGATGATCTCGATATCGGAAGGCTCGAAGGTATAGAGCCGGGCCAAATGGTCGCGATCGGTCGGGATGGCGAGTATCTGATCGCGTTCGCTCTCGGTCAGGAGTTGATGCTTGCGCTTCGTCATGCCGTTTCCTGTCCACAAAAGGTCATCTGGGCCTATGGACAGCGAGGAGTAAAGAGACATAGTATGTGGACGGATATGGGTGGGGCGCAGCGGCTGCCCTCCATAGCGTCCACAGAACGACCGTTTGGGAGACGTGCGGCATGGGTGATATTCTGGGCTATGCCCGCGTCAGCACCGGCGATCAGGACGTTGCGGGCCAGACCATGCGTCTGGAGAAGGCTGGCGCCATCAAAATCTTCACCGATGTCATTTCAGGTAAGAGCATGGAACGGCCCGGTCTGGCTGAGCTAATCGCCTATGCCCGCAAGGGTGACACGCTGGCGGTGGTCCGCCTCGATCGGCTTGGGCGCTCGCTTGCCGAACTTCTCACCACGGTTGAGACGCTACGCGGTCAGGGCATCGCGCTCCTGAGCCTTGAAGAAAAGATCGACACTTCGTCAGCTGCCGGCGAGCTCATCTTCCATGTGTTTGGGGCCATCGCCCATTTTGAGCGACGGCTGATTTCTGAGCGAACCAGAGATGGTATTGCCGCCGCCCGTGCTAAGGGCAAACAGCCTGGCCGTCAGCCGCTGGACATGTCCAAAGTGGATGCGGCCATCAAGCTGGTCGAAGCTCGTATCTCGCCTACCGAAGCAGCGCGGCAACTCGGCATCGGCCGATCGACCATTTATCGCGAAATGCGTAGGATGGGAATCGAACGGCCCGCCTGATTAAGCGCCCGTCCGTTCGCATCGAGCGTTCGCCATGCGTTCTCGCTTAGCGTTGTTTAGCGTACTTTCCACGCTATGCCCTCCATTGGGAATGGCAATCGCGCCCGACCCCCGGCCCGAACAAGTCCAACCTTCCCCAGCAGATCCGGGTCTGGATCAAGGATGGCGGCACCGAGGTGGCAGACTGCAACTGCAGCATGATGAAGATGAGCGCGGCCAATTGCATGATGGACATGCCGGGCAAGCGCGCCATGCCTTCGGCTGGTTAAAGCGATTGCCTGGCCGATAACGAAAAGCAACCTGGCCAGGCGCGTGTCGCCGGCGGAGTATTCGCATGCTTCGCCGGCGCACGTTTTGCCCCTGATTGTTTGACGTTTCGGTCCGGCCTCCGCCGATCAGGAGAGCTCCATGCGAAAGATTTTTCTGGCGCCGCTGCTCGTGGCCATCCCGGCCGCCGTGCTGGCCGAACCCATGACGTTCGATGCCGCGCTCGACCGCGCTGCACGCGAAGCGCCGTCGCTTGCAGCGAGCGAGGCGAGCGTCGAAGCCACGCGGTCGACGGCAATTGCCGCCGGTCGGCTGCCCGATCCGACCTTGGTGGTGAGCCTCGAGAATTTCCCTGTTTCGGGGCCACCTGCTTTCACATTGAACAGGGACAGCATGACAATGTCACGCGTCGGAATCGAACAGGCGTTTCCCAATCCCGCCAAGCGCCGTGCTCAACAGGGGCGAGCACAAGCAGACATCGGCGTGGCCGAGGCCGATCTGGCGGTCGATGCCCAGAATGTGCGGCTCGAAACCGCGCTAGCCTGGGTCGATCTCTACTATGCCAAGCGGCGCCTTGCCCAACTTGAGCGGCTCGACGCGAGCCTTGGCGATCTGCAAGCTACCGTCACGGCGAGGCTCGCGTCTGGTTCGGCACGTCCTTCGCAGGCGCTTGAACCCGAGCAGTTGCGCGCAGCCATCAACGACCGTCGCAGCGAGCTCAGGGCCGATGTAACCAAGGCGCAGGCGAGACTTGCGCGCCTTACCGGCGACCCCGACTCCGATGTTACCGGGGACCCGCCGGTGCTTGAGGTGTATGGTCCTGCTTTGCGGACCCATGTGGCTTCCCTACCTCGACTTCAGGCTCTGGACGCCCGAGCCCGTGCTTCCGAGGCGGATGTCACGCTTGCCCGCGCTGACAAACGCCCGGACTGGCGGGTTGGAACATCCTATGGTCGTCGCGCTCCCGCTTATGGCGACATGGTTTCGGTCACGGTCAGCATCGATCTGCCATTCTTCGCAAAGCGCCGGCAAGATCCCTTGATCGCCGCGCGCGAAAGCGAGGCGCAACGTGCTGGGTTGATGCGCCAAGCTGGAGAGCGTGACCTCTTGGCCGAACTCAATGCCGACCTTGCGGACTATGCCTTGCATCACCAGCGGCTGATGAATGCGCGCGATACATTGGTGCCGCTCGCCAAGCGCCGGGCCGAACTCGACATGGCGAGTTACGCCGCGGGCAAGCTCGATCTCGGAAGTGCTTTGCTATCGAGCCTGGCGCTCGCCGAAGCCGAAGTCGATGCGCTTTCGCGCGAAGCCGAGGTCGCCCGCGACGCGATCCGGATCAACTACACTTATGGAGGAGTTCGGCCATGACGCTGGACAGGACAAACGCAATGCGCTGGGGCACCGGGGTGCTGGCAGTCACGATGCTTGCCGGTGGTGGCGGCTATTGGCTCGGACAAAAAGGCGGCCCGGCCACGACTGAAACGGGATCGGCCCAATCGGGTCGCAAGATCCTCTACTGGTACGATCCGATGGTGCCGGCCGAGCACTACGATAACCCCAATTCGCTCTCGTCGATGGGGATGAAGACCGTGCCCAAATATGCCGACGACGCCCCCATGGGCGATGCGATGCCCGGCGTCAGCGTCGATCCCGCTGCGCGGCAGAATCTTGGCATGCGCGTGGTCGCGGCCGAAATGGGCGCCTTGCCCTCTGCCCTCACGGTTACCGGCACGATCGACTTCAACCAGCGCGACGTGGCGATCGTCCAGGCCCGGTCCGGCGGCTTCGTCACCCGCGTCTACGCCCGCGCGCCCGGCGATGTGATCGGCGCGGGCGCGCCCATCGCCGACCTCCAGCTGCCCGAATGGGGCGGCGCGCAGACCGAGTTCCTTGCCGTGAAGAGGCTCGGCAAGCCCGAGCTGACCGCCGCCGCACGCCAGCGGCTGCGGCTGATGGGCATGTCCGATGCGCTGATCGGCGAGGTCGAACGGACGGGCCGGACCAATGGCACGGTGACGATCCGCTCGCCGATCGCGGGCGTGATCCAGTCGCTCGACGCGCGTCAGGGTGTAACGCTCGGCGCGGGCCAGACGCTCGCGCAGGTCAGCGGCATCGGCACGGTCTGGCTCAACGCCGCCGTGCCCGAGGCGCAGGCGGGTATGGTCCGCGTAGGCCAAAGCGCGAGCGCCACGCTGACCGCCTTTCCGGGCGAAAGCTTCGCCGGACGGGTGAGTGCGATGCTGCCCGCAGCGCAGGCCGACAGCCGCACGCTGACGGTGCGGATCGAACTCGCCAACCGTGGCGGACGGCTGCGACCCGGCATGTTCGCTGCTGTCGCATTGGGGAGCGAGGGAGGTCAGGCGCTGCTGGTGCCGAGCGAAGCGGTGATCAGGACGGGCGCGCGCACTCTCGTCATGCTGGCGCTCGCCGATGGACGCTATCGTCCGGCCGAGGTCCGCACCGGCCGCGAGGGCGGCGGCAAGACCGAAGTGCTGGCTGGGCTGGCCGCAGGCGAAAAACTCGTCGCCTCGGGCCAGTTCCTGCTCGATTCCGAAGCGAGCCTGACCGGCATTGCCGCCCGGCCAATCGGAGGCGGTCAGTGATCGCGGCGATCATCCGCGCCTCGGTCAGGGGACGCAATCTCGTCTTGGCGGCCGCGCTGGTGCTCACGGCAATCGGCGTGGCGGCGGTTCGGACCACGCCGGTCGATGCGCTTCCCGATCTTTCCGACGTGCAGGTCATCATCCGCACGAGCTGGCCGGGGCAGGCGCCGCAGATCATCGAGAATCAGGTCACCTATCCGATCACCTCGACGATGCTCTCGGTGCCCGGCGCGCGGGTGGTGCGCGGCTATTCGTTCACAGGCGACAGCTTCGTCTATGTTCTGTTCGACGACGGCACCGATCTCTACTGGGCGCGGAGCCGGGTGCTCGAATATCTGAGCCAGGTCCAGAGCCGCCTGCCCGAAGGAGCGACGGCCTCGCTCGGCCCCGATGCGACGGGCGTTGGTTGGATCTACGAATATGCGCTGGTCGACAGGACCGGGCGGCACGATCTCGCGCAACTCCGAAGCTTGCAGGACTGGTTCCTGCGCTTCGAGCTCAAGACCGTGCCCGGCGTCGCCGAGGTTGCGAGCATCGGCGGCATGGTCAAGCAATACCAGGTCGTGGTCGATCCGCAGAAGCTCGCCGCCTATGGCGTGACGGGCGAGGCCGTCGCGGAGGCTCTGAAGCGCGCCAATCAGGAGGTCGGCGGGGCGAGCGTCGAGATGGCCGGAGCCGAATATACCGTGCGTGCCAGCGGCTATCTCAAGACGCTCGACGATTTTCGCAGTGTTCCGCTGCGCACTACAGCGGGCGGCGTGCCAGTGACTTTGGGCGAGGTCGCGAGCGTGCAGCTCGGCCCGGAAATGCGCCGCGGCGTGGCCGAACTCAACGGCAAGGGCGAAGTCGCGGGCGGGGTGATCGTCATGCGCCAGGGGCAGAACGCGCGGGCAGTGATCGAGGGCGTTCGAGGCAAGCTCGACGAATTGAAGAAAAGCCTGCCCCCCGGCGTCGAGGTGGTCACCACCTATGACCGTTCCGGCCTGATCGATCGCGCGGTCGAGAATCTCACCAGCAAGCTGGTTGAGGAATTCATCATCGTCGCGCTCGTTTGCGCGCTGTTCCTCTGGCACGCGCGCTCGGCGCTGGTGGCGATCCTCACCCTCCCGCTCGGCATCCTGATCGCCTTCATCGTCATGCGGGCGCAGGGGCTCAACGCCAATATCCTTTCACTCGGCGGTATCGCTATTGCCATCGGCGCGATGGTCGATGCGGCGGTGGTGATGATCGAGAATGCCCACAAGCACCTGGAGCGCTGGCGCCACGACAATCCGGAAGCAGAGCCCGATGCACCCACGCGATGGCGGCTTGTCACGGATGCCGCAGCGGAAGTCGGCCCGGCGCTGTTCCTCAGCCTGTTGATCATCACTTTCTCCTTCCTGCCGATCTTCACCCTGCAGGGCCAGGAAGGCCGGCTATTCGCGCCGCTCGCCTTTACCAAGACCTATGCGATGGCGGCGGCGGCTTTCCTCTCGATCACGCTGATCCCGGTACTGATGGGCCTCCTCATCAAGGGCCGTATCCCCAGCGAGGAAGCCAATCCGATCAATCGCTGGCTGGCGTACATCTACCGCCCGGTGATCGACCGTGTGCTGGCGCGGCCGAAGCAGACGCTGATGATTGCCGCGTTGGTTTTCGCCACCAGCCTGTGGCCGATCGCTCGGATCGGCGGCGAGTTTCTGCCGCAGATGGACGAGGGCGATCTGCTCTACATGCCTTCGGCGCTGCCCGGCCTGTCGGCAGCCGAGGCTGGCCGCCTACTCCAACAGACCGACCGGCTGATCAAGACTGTCCCCGAAGTCGAGAGCGTGTTCGGCAAGGCCGGCCGCGCCGACAGCGCGACCGATCCCGCGCCCCTCGAAATGTTCGAGACCACCATTCGATTCAAACCGCAGAACCAATGGCGGCCTGGCATGACACCTGAGAAGCTGCGCGATGAACTTGACGCAAGGGTGAAGGTGCCCGGCCTTGCCAACTTCTGGATCCCGCCGATCCGCAACCGCATCGATATGCTGGCGACAGGCGTCAAGAGTCCGATCGGGATCAAGGTCGCCGGATCGAATCTTGCCGAGATCGACCGCACCGCCAAGCGGATCGAACAGGTAGTTAAGGCCGTGCCGGAGGTTTCCTCCGCGCTGGCCGAGCGGCTCACCGGCGGGCGCTATATCGACGTCGATGTCAACCGCGCCGCCGCTGCGCGCTATGGTCTCAATGTCGCCGACGTACAGTCGGTGATCTCGGGCGCGATCGGCGGCGAGACTGTCGGCCAGACCGTCGAAGGACTGGCGCGTTATCCGATAAGTGTGCGCTACCCGCGCGAACTGCGCGACAGCATCGACAAGCTCGCCAGCCTGCCGGTGCTGACCTCCTCGCGTCAGCAGATCACGCTCGGAACCGTCGCGACCGTCAACATTAGCGATGGCCCGCCGATGCTCAGAAGCGAAAACGGCCGGCCTGTCACCTGGATCTACGTCGATGGGCGCAATAGCGACATGCAAACGCTGGTCGGCGACATCAACCGCGCGATCACGAGCAGGGTCGTGCTGCCGCCCGGCGTCAGCATTTCCTACACCGGCCAGTACGAGTTCCTGGTCCGCGCCAAGGAACGGATGAAGCTGGTAATCCCGGTGACGCTCGCGATCATCTTTGCGCTGCTCTACCTCACCTTCCGCCGCTGGGACGAGGCGCTGCTGATCATGGGCACCCTGCCCTTCGCGCTCACCGGCGGGCTGTGGCTGCTCTACTGGCTTGGCTACAACCAGTCTGTCGCGACTGCGGTCGGGTTCATCGCGCTGGCCGGCGTCGCCGCCGAGTTCGGGGTGGTGATGCTCATCTACCTCAAACAGGCGCTCGAAGCGCGCCACGATGGCGATGTCGCTGCCGCCGTGCGCGAAGGCGCGCTGCTGCGCGTGCGCCCCAAGGCGATGACCGTTGCCGTAATCCTCTCCGGCCTGCTGCCAGTGCTTGCTGGCAGCGGCGCGGGCTCTGAAGTGATGAGCCGTATCGCCGCGCCGATGGTCGGCGGCATGCTCACCGCGCCACTGCTCTCGATGCTCGTCATTCCGGCAGCCTATCTACTGATGCGCCGGCGATCTCGACCCCATGTTCAACCCGAAGGAGACGTGTAGTGAAGAAAACCCTGACGATTGCGGTCGGCCTCTCGGCTATTGCCACGCTCACCGCCTGCAAGAAGGAAGCGGAAGTGCCGAAGCCGTCCCAGAGCGCTGCCGCCGATGCTGGCACCATATCCGGCATGCCGAAAGCAACCGCAATGAAGCACGGCATGGCTGCCGGCACGGTCACTGCCATCGATACCGCGAAAGGCACGATCACGCTTGATCACGGTGCCATCACCGGCCTGGGCTGGCCAGCCATGACGATGGGCTTCGCGGCTAGGCCGGAAATACTTTCCGGGATCAAGATCGGCGACAAGGTGGACTTCGAGATTGATTGGGATGGCAAGGACGGAACGGTGACGAAGATCGCAAAATCAAGATCTTGAAGTTGGGAGGCAAGCCAAAATCGATGTTGATGTAAAAGCGGAACAACCTGCAATTCTAAGAGAGCGCTCCTGACCCACAACGCCAGCATTGCTGACGAGTGTCCTCAGCGCCAGTTGCTCCAAACCATCGGAAATCTTGGGTCGGCCGATGTGGATCAACACGCGGTCTCATTTGCGGAGTGCTACATTATGGCGATTGCTTAGGCCTGTGCATTAATCGGCAGCGTCAATCCGCCGAGGATCTTGCATTCGGCGACCATGCCGTTCTGACACGCCTCTATCAGCCGATCCAATTCGCCGCGGAGAACCGTCAAATCGGCGATCTTGCGGTCGATCGCGGCAATCTGTTTGCAGGCAAAAGATCGCCTTGCAGGACCGTTCGGGATGGTCGGCAAGCGCCAGCATTTCCGGGACAATATCCAGCAGATGTCCTAGACTGCGGCTTTTACGAATGAAGGTCAGGCCCCGGACATCTGCTTCATCTTGGCTCCTTCGTTACTACGACGAAGCCCCAACCCTGCTTAAATCACAGCCTCAAATCTGTGCCATTGGTGCTGACAGGGGACAACCCTTGCGCCTCAAGTGCCTTGTCAGATTGATCACATTCGAAGCCAACGATACAAAATCTGAACTCAGAGCGAAAAAGGCTCCGGCCATCAAATTGTGGACCAGCCAAAAAGGAGCGCCGACAAGGAAGAGCGCCTTCATACGGTGAGTAGATGTCTGGAGTCGTGCGAAAGTTGCCAATGAGCTACCAATGAAGACCAATACCGAGGCCATTCCATGCCATGTGGCCACGGAGAGAGAAATCAATATAATGAAGCTCGCTCCATAAAGTCTTGTAACAATATAACGATCTTTTACGGCGATAGAAATAGCGAGCTGAGAACACGCAATAAGGCATGCTATCGCGGCCGTAGGCGAGCCAATAGCCAAAAAATAGAGCGCAAATGCTGCAGATCCTGAACCTTGAATCTTAACCGATGTTCGATAATCCACAAAAAATGGCCATGCAAATACACAACATATGGCTATTATGCCGAACACAGTCGAAATCATTACCAAACCCACGAGGTTAGTATATTATTTGCATATTGCTTTATAATATATATATGAATTTTCATATTAGACGTATACAGTGGCGTCCTTAAATTTCCTATTCTGAGAAGATAAGTGGTTCTATGTACAGATAGACCCAGGGCGTCTGTGGTTGCCGCCCTTGGTGCAAGTGAGTAGCCCCTAGCCCGGCTTATTCATGACAGCGGCGTAGTTTGCCTTGATTGGCGGGCGACGGCACTGGCGGCGTGGACGGGACGAGCGTTTCCGTTGCGCCTTTTTCATCGCGGAGGTTCGAGGGGCTTGCGGGATTGAAGGAAGGGTCTCGGGCGTTCGGCGGCACGGCCGCGCTGGCTATGTCGGTGCGGGCCTGAGCGCGGTTGCGATTGTCTGGAAGGCTGCGGCATCAGGGCATGCCGAGGCGAAGGCGATCCGGATGCGGGTGGCGCTTTCGATGACGCGGGCGGCGACATTGAGCAGCCGCAGGCTCAGTGTGGCGAACTCGGCGGTGGCGAGCGCGGTTGCTTTGGGGATCTCCTGCTGGATGCGCCATGTATGGACGACCCCTGCGGCGCAAGAGCTTTTGTTTAGCGATGAGCACCGGTCGGGTGCATCCATGTATTCGGCCTGTTCGCGCAGCACCGCATGGCTGCTGGCCCTGATGAAGTCCGCAGGCTGGCTCCCTAATCACGTCATCGCGCTCGCAGCGCTGTGACCCCCTGGGTTTTGCCGACCCCCGGTCTGACCGGTTTGTCATCACTACTCAGCTACTCCTACGCCATCCTGCCACCGGCGTTACCCGGCAGCGCGGACGACGGTCATGCGGCCTGCGCCGCATAGACTTCTTTGCGCGACATCACCGCCCAAGCGATACGGGCTGTTTTGTTGGCGAGCGCGACCGTCGCGATCTTCGCAGGCTTGCGTTCCAGGAGCTGTGCCATCCAGGGCTGCCGGTCGGCGTTCTTGCGCGTCATACGCATCACCGCGGTCGCGCCGACCACAAGCCGCCGCCGTAAGTAGCCATCTCCCTGCTTGGTTATCCCACCCAGGCGTTCCTTGCCGCCGGAACTATTTGCTCGAGGGGTAAGTCCCAGCCATGCCGCAAACTGGCGGCCGGGTCGGAACAGCGACGCATCTGGCACTGCGGCCGAGATAGCCGACGCGGTGATCGGGCCGATACCCGGGATCGTGGCGAGCCGACGGCTTGTCTCATCGGCGCGATGCCAAGCGAGGATCTGCGCCTCCAACCTGTCGATCTCACTGGCGAGCGCCCTCATCTGAGCAGCGAGCCCGTGCAACGCGGAACGAGCGTGAGCAGGCAGACCTTCTTGTTGGTCATGCAGCGCTTTGAGCATCGCGGTCACACCGCCGACGCCTATCCCTGTCACGATGCCGTACTCGGCCAGGTGACCTCGCAAGGCGTTGATGAGCATGGTTCGCTGCCGCACCATCAGGTCGCGGCTCTTGTGCACCATCAACACCGCCTGCTGTTCGACTGACTTTACCGCAACGAACCGCATCGTCGGGCGCATTACCGCCTCGCAGATCGCCTCTGCATCTGCCGCATCGGTCTTCCCGCGCTTCACATAGGGCTTCACGTAGGCGGGCGGCATGAGCCGGACTTCGTGGCCCAATGCGATTAGCTCGCGAGCCCAATGGTGCGCGGATGCGCACGCTTCCATGCCGACCACGCAGCCCGGAAGGTCGGTGAAGAAGCCGATAACCTCCGCGCGCCTCAACTTCCGCCGCACCAGAACGGCTCCGTCGCTGCCGATCGCATGTACCTGAAAAACGTTCTTCGCCAGATCCAATCCGACGGTGGCAACCTCCTGCTTTATGTGACGACTCCTAGACGTGGACCTACAACGGCCGCATCATTGCACAGCTGCGCTGGTGCAGGGGCCGTCCACGCCATCACGTCAGCCAGAAGATGACGGCTGCGGCGATAGAAGGCGCTGCCGGTAGAGCATGGTGTCGTGGGGGATCGGGAACTTGCGGTTAGCCTTTGACGGGATGCAGGCGGCAATGCCGCGTGCGGCCAGGCCGGTAAGCAACCAGTCGGCATCGTATCAGCGGTCGGCCAGCAGCGCCTAGCAGGGCGTCAATCATCAACCCGCGTCACTCCGTGCGATAACGGGAAGTAAGGCTCGATCCGGCGAATCTGCGCCTCGGATGAGGGGTAGTGAACTGCCCTGCGTAGTAGATCTAGAGGCCAATCGCCATTTCCATGGAGGAATTGATGTTCCGCAACGCAAATCTTTCCACCGATGTTCGGATACATTCCATGCTTAATAGCGCAAAGTCTGGTGCTGGCTGCCTCTTCCCAGTCCCGGCCGACAATATGCAGCGCTTCTTTTCCGATGCAATGATTTCCCAGCTCCTGGAGGGCAGCCGGAAGGTGACCGGGTTGACCGATTTAAGGTTGGCGCCGATGATGGTGTATGCTGCCGCAGATGGCAAGCTGCCCGTCGCCCCCTATGTTGCGCCCCTTCCGCTTAGAGCCCGTAAGTTCCGCGGTCACACCGCCTCTGGCGACAGCCCTCGCGGTCAGGGCAGTTATGCCTCCAGGGGCCTGTAAGAGGGTGCCGGGCATCATATCAATTGCGGTCAAGCTAGGTCTGTATATCGATCTGATGTTACTTATCGGACTACCGATGTTTGCTTTATATGCGTTGCGCGGGACGGAGCATTGGTCTCGTCCCAACTTGGCCTTACAATCGATCTTGGCGACGCTTGCTCTAGTGGGCATTGGATTGTCAAGCCTGAGCATGATGCCTTTAGCAGAGTCTGCCGGTGGTGTGCTGGTCGCACACGTCAATCGCACTTCTGTCAGTCCTATGTTATCGAGCATCGCGAGTGGCACAATGTGGCAAGTGCGCGTAACTGCACTCGTGCTCGGGCTGTATTTTTCCATTCTGGGATGGCGTCGGACCACATTCGCACTTTGTTCGATCTCCGCGACGGCCGCAATTGCACTTGCGACTATGGCCTAGGTGTTTGGTCCCGGCATTTGATGGTGTAAATTTGTCATCGTCACAGCAGAGCGATCTATGGGACGCCGAATACGACGGTTTAAGAAACGCGAGGTCAAGCGTCGAGAAGGCGTAGCTTCTTCGCCTGTTCGATCACTAGCCTTACACCCTCAGCTGACCACGAATGGCCGCCTCGCGCCGTTGGCTCGCGCAAATCGCGCGACAACCACACTGCTATCTCGCGAAGCGAAGAATCCGGACGGGTTTTGATTCGATCTGCCACTAGCCGCGCTGCCCGCGTATCAGGTGGCAATCGTGGAGCCGGCTCGAGAATGCGTGGATCGACATATCCCGATCTCGCGAGCATTCGACAGGCCTTGACCAGTGTCCGTTCGCTAAATGATCGCACAGGCGGAGTTATGGCGTGAATCTGTCTGAGCACCAGTGCCCAGGGAAGATGCGGCCGAAATCGCTCGACAGTGGGCAGCCAGCGATGGCGGCCATCTAACAAGGGGTCAGTTCTGGCTGAGGGCGGAATGACACCCTAAGCGGCGGAGTCCTTGGGCCAAAGGTACTCACCAGTGAGAAGGATGTGGGCCCACCCGAGCGGCGAGATATGGGCGAGAAGATGGTCGGGGGTATCGAGCCCTTCGCGGCGGCGAGCTTCGACGGCATGGCCGAGATGCAGGGTGTTCCAGTAGACGATGATGGCGGTCAGTAGGTTGAGGCCAGCGATCCGGTAATGCTGACCCTCCGTCGTGCGGTCGCGGATTTCGCCCTGACGGCCAATGCGCAGGGCATTTTTCAACGCATGATGTGCCTCACCTTTGTTGAGGCCCACCTGTGCACGGCGCTGCATACCGGCGTCGAGAATCCATTCGACGATGAATAACGTCCGCTCGATCCGGCCCACCTCGCGCAGCGCGGCTGCAAGATCGTTCTGGCGCGGATAGGCGGCGAGCTTGCGCAAGATGCTGCTCGGCGCGACCTGCCCCGCGCTCATGGTGGCGGCGCAGCGGAACAGGTCGGGCCAGTTGGAAACGATCAGCGCCTCACGAACCTTGCCGCCCACCAGCGGGCGCAGCTCGCTCGGCGTGGTGGCAGGGTCGAATACGTACAGTCGTTTGGATGGGAGGTCGCGGATGCGCAGCACAAGGCGGTAGCCGAGCATGGCGCTGATCCCGAACAGATGATCGGTGAACCCGCCAGTGTCGGCGTATTGCTCTTCGATCCGTCGCCCTGCCTCATTCATCGTCAGCCCGTCGAGCAGGTAAGGTGCTTCGCTGACTGTGGCTGGAATAGTCCGCGATGCAAACGGCGCGAAGCGGTCGTTGACGTGAGTATAGGCCTTGATTCCGGGATCGTTGCCGTAGCGGGCGTTGATCGTGTTCATCGCCTCGCCCTGCCGTGCTGCGGGGAAGAACTGGCCATCGGCCGATGCGGCTCTACCCATACCCCACACCTGGGCCATCGGCAGCGCCCCTTGCGCCGCGACCACGTTGGCCAGCGCCTGGTCGATCGCCTCGCTTTCGACGTGCCAGCGCGCGAGACGGGAGAGTTGCCAATAGTCGTGGGTGTTGGAAGCCTCTGCCATCTTACGCAGGCCCAAATTCAGGCCCTCGGCGAGCAGGACGTTGAGCAGACCAATTCGGTCGCCGCACGGCACGCCGGTGCGCAGATGCGTGAAGGCATCGGTGAAACCCAGCGCGGTATCGACTTCGAGCAGCAGATCGGTGATGCGGACGGGCGGCAGGCGGCGATACAGATCGAGCATCAGATCCTCGATCCCATCCGGCGCGTCGGCGGTGAGGCGATCAATGCGCAGCGTGCCGTCTTCGATGCTGCCTTTCGGAATTGTACCGCTGCGCGCGGCGCGACCGAGCCGGGCAAGGCCATCGGCGAGACGCACCTTGCGGTCAGCCAGCCAGACATGCGGGTCGGACGGGACCGCTAGCTTCGCGGCATGCGCGACCGCCATCGGCACGAGGACGTGGCGCAGGTCACCATACCGATGCGAGCGGTCGAACCAGATGTCGCCCGAGCGCAGCGCGTCGCGCAGGTGGAACATGACCGCGACTTCCCGGAGGCGGGCATCATCATCGCCCTTCGCCCGCAACTGTCGCCGCCATTTGGAATGCGGGCGCAAGAAATCGTCGGCCGCCGGAACTGCGCCCCTGGTAGCGATGGCGGTAGCCGCGTCCAGCAAAGGCCGTGCAACCGCCGCAGCTTTGAGGTCGAGGCATCGCAGCATGCGCGGGGCATACCGACGGAAGCGGTGATACCCCTGATCAACATAGGCCAGCGGATCGTCGCCCAAGGTGTCCGTCAACGTCTTGGCCGTAGCGACGAGACTGGTGAGCCGTTCCCATCCCGCCCCGCGCGCGACCGCATCTTCCAGCGACGCGCCGTCGCCATGCGCTTCGAGCAATGATTGACCGAGTGCAGTGAAGCCGTTCAAAGTCGCAGTGGTAGCGCCTCTGGTTTCTACGACCCGCGCGTCATGCAGTTGCTTCGCGTCGCGCCAGGTGCGGCCAACGATCCGGTCATGTGTTTCGATCACCGCATCCGCCGTCGCAGTGGCCCATTCAATGACGCAAACCGCCATGATAGCGCGGCGCCGATCGGCGCCGAGATCGCGCAGGCCATCGGCGAAGTAGCGCTCGCCCTGCCGGCGTAGCCGGGCGACGCGATGCGGTGGAACACCGGCAAGTAAACCATCATTGAGGTTCATCGCGCGCAGGAACTCGAGCCGGTCGAGCAGCCGGTTCGCCGCGGCGGAGTTGTTGCCCGGCTCAATCCGGCGCAGCCAGATGAAGCGGCTGATCGCCCCCGGCAGCATCTCGGTAGTCAGTCGGTCGAGCCCATCACAGGCGACGGGATCGAGACGGGCTGCGATCCGCTTCTCGATCTGGCGTTCGGCGGCGACGAGCGCGTCCGCGCACAACCGCTCGATTGTCGTGATCGCTGGCAGGATGGTCATGGTTTCACGGCAGCGGGCAATGAAGCGCCGGGCAAGGTCGTCGTTTGAGCGTGCCTGCTCGGCTTCGGCGAGAAGCCAATCCCGGAACGCCCTGGCATGCGGTCCCTGTCCGGGGAACATCCTGTATCCGTAGATGCGGCGCAGCGCCTCCATGTGCTGGTGCCGGGTTTGGCGTCGAACGGCATAGGACGCGAGCGTGTCGCCAGCGATGCCAAGCTGGGCACCTAGAAAGGCGGACACGGCGTGGGGGATCAGTTCGCCGGGAGCAAGCGTCCGACCTGGATATCGCAGCGCACACAACTGCAGGGCGAACCCGATGCGGTTCTCCGGTCGGCGCCGCCGGTCGATATGGATCAGGTCATCGGCTGCCAGAATATAATGCCGCAGCAGCGCCGCTTCGTCAGTCGGCAGGTCGAGTAGGGCCGAACGCTGTCGGGCGCTGAGGATATGGCGTCTCGGCATGCACGGCTTGTCCCTA
>NZ_JACIEB010000008.1 GCF_014196635.1 Sphingobium fontiphilum
GGTCGAGAATGTCGTTCGGTATCGAAGGCTCTTTGCGTCGTGACATAGTGGATCTCCTTGTTGCCCATTATGCCTCGCCGCACACGAAATTCCTGACAGTCCCCCAGATATAGGTAATGTCACCTGCCCACTTCTGGTTGGGCGCAGCAGCAACAAAATCCCCGTCCAGCCAGTTGGCTGCGACACCCAGGCGATGGTGGCTGTCGGTCGTCACCTTGTGCTTACGCGTGCGAACCGGCTTGATCCCGTTGAGGCGCATCAGTCGGCCCACGCGGCGCTCACCGACAGCGAGGCCCGCCTCCTTCAACTCCATCGTCATCCTCGGTCTGCCGTAGCTGCCTAGGCTCAGGTGATACTGTTCCCGGATATGGGTCAGCACGGCCATGTCTGTCCGATCCCGCCGACACATGGGCCGGGCACGCCACGAACGATAGCCACGAGGGCTGACCCGCATCACCCGGCAGATCGTCTCGATCGGCCATACATGCCGCCAGCTCTCCACGAACGCAAACCTCACGGCCGCTGACTCGCGAAGAACTGCGTGGCCTTTTTTAGGATATCCCTCTCCTCCTTGAGCACCCGGTTCTCAAGGCGAAGGCGTTCGTTCTCGCGGGCCAGATCTGTCGGCGGCGCTGATATCAGGTCTGTCGGCCGATATTGCGCGATCCACTTACCCAGCGTCGACTTCCCGACCCCCAAATCCTTGGCAACCCGTGCATGGGGCAAACCACTGGTCAGTGCAATCCGCACCGCCTCCTGCTTGAACTCTTCTGAATGCTTGATCATCTCTTCGGTCTCCTGTTGCGAGCTTAAAACGCTCAGGCGACCGGCGCAAAACCGTTACAAGTCCAGAGTTCCGTGGTGAGCGATGTCAGTATTTGCCCTCGCCGGTAAGCGCCCTTCGTGGCTGGCGATGTGGTTCCGGTCACGCTCCACTTTGAAAGGGCCGGAAAGGTTCAGGTCACGTTGCACGTCAAACCGTTGGGAGATGGTTCCACAGGTTCTCATACGCATTGAACGGGGGGTCAGTTAGTGCAGCAGGCATTGACAATCGTGCAGCTGGCGACAGCATTCCACATCGAGTCCATTGGATTTGTGTCTCAGCAACATCGAACGAGCCGAACTTGGTCAGCCGGTGGAGGGTTTTAGCACAGCTAGAATACCGCAGGCATCACGCTGCCTCGACACCATGGGCTTCGAACGCAACGCCAAGCCGCTTGCGAACGGCGCCGAATATCGCGGCGAGGTTGTCCATGCTGGGATTGCCCTTCTCGGAGAGCATGCGGTGCAGGCTCTTGCTCGGGCGCTTGGTTTCAGCGGCGAGGCCTTCGAACCCGACCGAGGCATTGACCAGGTCGCGCAGGATCAGACGTGCAACATGGGGTTCGCCATTGAGGAAGGCAGTCGCAGCCTCGTCGAGCATGGCCTTGGCGAACGCCGGATCGCGCGCGGCGCGCTCCTTCACCGTCTCCTTGAAATCGCGTGTCAGCGCCACCTTGCCTAACTCCTTGCCTTCTTCGCTTTGACCTTCCGGTCCTTGTACTCGTCGAGCAATGCGCTCGCCTGCCTGATATCCGACGGCTGCCGCTTCTTGGTCCCGCCCACGAAGAGGATGACCAACTGACCGCCGTCCTGGGTCAGATAGAGCCGGTATCCCGGCCCCCAGTCGATCCGATACTCGCCAAGGCCACCGCCAATCCATTTGACGTTGGACAGGTTGCCCAGTTCCATCCGGACGATGGCGGTCGCGACCTTGGCAGCGGCCTGGACATCGAGATCATCGAACCAGCCCCGAAACGGGCAGGAGCCATCCTCGCGAACATACTCCTCAACAATCATACTGCACCGCCATCGGTAACATATTCGTTACCTTCTGTCGAGGGATTCGATTCCGGCATGATCAGCCGCAAGGCTGGAGCGACGCAGGTCCGCCGCGCCCTCATCGAGCAGGCGGGCAATCTCGTCCGAGGTGCGCCGGACTGCCAGCTTCAGCGCCTCGTCGATATGGATGTAATCCTGCGTCACGTTCTGGGATGCATGGCCGAGCATGGCGCGGATCGTCAGTTCGGTGAACCCCAGTTCGCCGGCAATGCTGGCGAAGGTGTGGCGCAGAGTGTGGAGCGTCGCGCCCTCGATCCCGGCCAGTCGGCAGACCCGAATGAAGCACGCAGCGGCCGCCTGATAGGGGCCGGTGCCGGTCAGTGACGGGAATACATGAGGGTTCCCGGCAATCTCGGTCTGCGCGAGCACAACCCGGAGTGCCTCCGGCCCAATCGCGCGAACCTGGGCGTCGGTCTTGGTGTCGGGGAAAGCGATGAACCCGCCTTCGGCATGAGCCCAGGCGCGCTTCATCGCCTGGCCTTCCTCCCGCCGAAAGCCGGTCAGTGCGAGAAGCCTGACGACAGCAAGTGCGGTCAAGTTTTCGCCATTGCGCTCGGCATAGGCCATGGCTTTGCCCAGTGCGACGATTTCGGCGGAACTGAGCCGCCGGGTCTTCTTGTTGGTGGCGAGTTTCTTGGCGCCGCGAGTTGGATGTTCGGTCAGCAGACCCTTGTGCTTGGCATGGCCCAGGATCGCCTGCAGCGTGCCGAGGCAGCGCGCAGCGACGCCCGGCCCGCCAGCGGCTTTGCCGCCGCGCCCGCCGCCGCGCGCCTTGGCCGTCTTGCCGTCCCGCACATCGGACTGCATCTGCTCGACTTCGGCGATGGTCAGGTGCTTGGCGTGCCGCTTGCCAAGCAATGGCTTGATGTGCGTGTTGATCCGGCTCTCGTCCATCTTGAGCGAGGTTTCCTTGATCGGCCGGTTCCTGCGGCCAAGGATGTTCCCGGCGCGCGCCTCGGTCAGATACCATTCGCACATCTGGGAAACCGTCATCCCCTTACGGGCCTGATGGACCGCGACGGCCGGATCCTCGCCGGAGGCCACTTCGCCGAGCTTTATCTTCGCGAGATCGCGCGCGCGTTCGACCGTGATAACGCCATACCGGCCGAGGTTGATTCGCCGCTTGATGCCCTCGGCATTGCGGTACTGGACGATGAAGGTCTTGAGTCCTGACGGAAGCGCACGGACGCCGAAGCCCCGGATTTCGCTGTCCCACAGAACTGCCTGCGCCTGTCCGTCCGCGCTGAAGGCATCGACCGAGCGCTTGTTGATCTTGGCAGTCGGCATCGTTACCACTCCATTTGGAGACAAAGCTCAAATCGAGGCTTTCTGTCTCCGTATTGTCTCTAATTTTTGCCGTTTCGTGGCGAAGACAGGAGTAGGGTGGTGCGACATTGACCGCAACAACTATCGGAATTACCTTAGTATTTCGTAGAATCGGCTAGGCTGGCGAAATGGCTTGAATCGTTTTGCCAAGGTTGGGGTCGAGGGTTCGAATCCCTTCGCCCGCTCCAGTTTTTCTAGATAAATCAGTGATATAGTCGCCTTCTAGGCGAGGTGATTTTACGCCCTCAATCTGTGTCGCCACCATGTCGCCACGGGGATGCAACTCCGCGAACGGCGATGTGAGGCGACAGGTTCGTAGGATGCGGGTCGCCGGCAGACCCTGCTAATGCAGCCGGATTTCTAGTGTGGTGGATTTGAAATTCGCCACATTAAGCGGCCAGGCGCGGAGCGAATTTCAAATCCTTAAACCACACTAGAATCATATAGTTGCTATTGACCCTTTTGAATCTGAAGTTCGCTCCGACCTATCCATCCAATGTGGCGAACTTCAGATTCGGGTCACTAGGCTCAGCATGTGTAATTGCAGATCCTGAGCCTAACCGCTGTTGCGCAGCGCCGTTGCGATCGCGTTGATCGACAGTTCAATCCCTTCGCGGATGCGCGGATCATCCTCGCCCGCGCGGTGGCGCTTGAGCAGTTCGACCTGGAGCAGGTTCAATGGCTCGATATAGGGCAGGCGCAGCCGGATCGACGTTTCGAGCGTCGCGTTCCTGTCGAGCAGGCGCGACTGGCCGGTGGCGGCGAGCAACCCGTCATGCGTCTGCGCCCATCCGTCGCGGATGCGGCCGAAAATGCTCCCGGCCAGCGCCTGATCCTCGACCAGCGGCAGATAGCGGGCGGCGATGCCCAGGTCCGATTTCGCCAGCACCATTTCCAGATTGGCGAGCGCCGATTTGAGGAAGGACCAATGCTGCGCCATGTGGGCCAGCAACGCCTTGTCCTCGAACGCGGTCAGCGCATGGCCGACGCCATACCAGCCGGGCAGCATGACCCGCGCCTGCGCCCAGCTGAACACCCAGGGTATGGCGCGCAGATCCTCGATGGCGGTGCTTTTTTTGCGGCTGGCCGGACGCGACCCGATTTTCAGGCCCGCTATTTCCTGAATAGGGGTCAACTGGCGGAAGAAATCGCGGAAGCCTTCCGTGCCGTAGACCAGATCGCGATAGGCGGCGAAGGCGGTTTTCGACAGCTCATCCATCGCGCCCGCAAAGCGCGCCGCGTCGCGCGTGGAAATGCCTTCGGGTTCCAGACTGGCGAGCAGCGTCGCGCTGGTCATCGCTTCCAGATTGGTCATGGCGACATCGCGCGTGCCGAATTTGGCGGCGATCACCTCCCCCTGTTCGGTGATACGGATGCGCCCCTGCACCGTGTCCTTGGGCTGGGCCTGAATCGCGGCGAAGGCGGAGCCCCCCCCGCGTCCGACCGCGCCGCCGCGCCCGTGGAACAATTGCATCCCCGTTCCCGCCTCGGCAAAGACGGGAGCGAGCGCCTGGCTTGCCTTATACAGCCCCCAGGTCGAGGTGATGTAACCGCCATCCTTGTTGCTGTCGGAATAACCAACCATCACTTCCTGATGGCCGCGCGCCTTCACCACCCCGGCGATTTCGGGCAGGCCGAAATAGGCGGACATGATGTTGGGCGCGGCCTCCAGATCGCCGATGGTTTCAAACAGCGGAATGGCCATGATCGCGGCATGGGGCGGTTCGCCATTGTCGGCCGCCCGCCACAGGCCCGCTTCCTTCAGCAGGATGTTGACCTCCAGCAGGTCCGACACGCTCTGCGCCATGGAAATGATATAATGGCTGATGCATTGCGGCCCGTAGGTCCGGTGCGCCTGCGCCGCCGCCTCGACAATGGCCAGTTCCGTCGCCGTTTCCTCGCTATAGCTGGAAAAGCGCGAACCCAATGGCCGGTTGTTGGCCAGTTCCTTGCGCAACAGCGCGATGCGGGCATATTCGTCGAGCGCCAGATAATCCGCCTCGACCCCCGCAACCTTCAGCAATTCGGCCACGACCCGTTCGTGCACGGCGCTGTTCTGGCGCATGTCGAGCGTCGCGAGGTGGAAGCCGAAGGTTTCGACCGCGCGGATCAGCCGCCCGAGCGCACCGCCGGTCGCCAGCGCGCCGTCGCCCTCGCTGGCGAGTCCCTGCGCGACGATGACGAGATCGCGGCGAAAATCCTGCGGCGTCGCATAGGCCTCGCCGCTCAGCTTGGCCGGGCGCGCCGGCTGCTCCCCGGTCAGCGCGACGCAGGTCGCGGCGAGGCGCGCATAAATGCCCGACAAGGCCCGGCGATAGGGTTCATCCTTGCGGCTGGGCGACAGGTCGCCGCTGGCTTCGGCCAGGTCCAGCACCGCCTGCGGCACATGGGCGAGTTCGGTCGACAGCGACAATTCCGCGCCCAGCGCATGAAGCGCATCGAGATAATAGTTGATCGCCGCCTGACAGCCGCGCTGCAACGCAAAGGCGAGTTGCGGCGCCTGAACAAAGGGATTGCCATCGCGGTCGCCGCCGATCCAGCTTCCCACCCGCAGAAAACTCTGCGGGCGCGCGCCCAGCACCCGTTCCCAGCGCGCATAAAGCGCGGGCAGCACCGGCAGGAACACGTCGCGGAAATAGGCGAGCACATTTTCGATCTCGTCGGCGACGAACAGCTTTTCGCGACGCAGCGGGCGCGTCTGCCAAAGGAGCGCGATCTGGCGGAAAATCGCCTCCTCCAGATTTTCGCCCTCGGGCGTTTCGGCGCGCCCGGCGTCCTTTAACTGCATCAGGTCGGCGATGCGGTTCTTGTGGTCGATCATGCTCTTGCGCCGCACCTCGGTCGGGTGGGCGGTGAGCACGGGGACGATCAGGCTGTGCGCCAGCAGGTCGAGCACAGCGTCATGCGACACGCCATGCGATTCCAGCCGCGCCACGGCGGAGGCGACGTCCGCCCCCGGCTCGGCGGCGACGCCCTGCCGGTCCTCGGCCAGATTGGCGAGCATCGAAAACAGCATGAAGCCGCGCACGAAGGACAATGTGTCGTCCAGGCTGAGCGCATCCAGGCCGGTGTCGGCCAGGTCCGCCCCCTGAATGCCGCGCGCCCGGTCGACGGAGGCGGCGCGGATATACTCGGTCTGTTTATACAGCCCCTCCCCGCCATAGGCGCGGATGACATCGCCGAGCAGCCGCCCCAGATAGCGTATGTCAGGATTCTGCGTGATCGCGGGCGCGCCCGCGGGAGGGGTCAGAGTCGCCATGGAAACGATGCTGCATCGCAACAATCGGACGGTCAAGTAAGAGTCTGAACAGAATCCGGATCGACCTGAATCTGTCGAGCGTATAACTTTTGCGCATGCACCGTCGCCCGATCTTCGCATTAGTCATGCTGTGGGCGACCATGACGTCTCCTGCCGCCGCAATGTCTGTGAACTTCGGCCCTGTCTATGTTCGCTTTGAAGGCGAGGCTGGTACGCCCGCCGATCAGGCTGCCGTCGCAAACCTGATCATCGCCATCATGAGCATGTTTCCTGACGACAATGCCACAATCTGCTCAATTCCTTCATCGTCGAAAGAGGGGGCGAAGCGGCGCGCCATTGTCCGGGATTTATTAATCGCCGGGCATATCGCTCCCAGCCGTCTTGAAACCATAGAATTTTGCAAAGAAAGCTGGATGAGTGGGAAAGACCCCAAGGGCTCGGTCATGGTCATCCTCAACTGGCTCAAGTCGGATTAGAACCAAGCGGCCTTGCACTCGCCCACCCCCTACGCCAAAAGCCCCTCGTGACCGCCAACATCAGCATAGGAACCGACAGCCACGGCAAGGACGTGCTGGTCGATGTCGAGGAATTGCTCGCCACGCGCCTACTCGTTCAGGGCAATTCGGGGTCGGGCAAGTCGCATCTGTTGCGCCGCCTGCTGGAGGAAAGCGCCGCCATGGTGCAGCAGGTCGTCATCGACCCGGAGGGCGACTTCGTCACGCTGGCCGACGCCTATGGCCATGTCGTGATCGACGCGGGCGATTATAATGAGCGCGACATCGTGCGGATGGCGGGCCGCATCCGCGAACATCGCGCCTCGGTGGTGCTGAGCCTAGACGCCCTCGAACTGGAAGCGCAGATGAAATGCGCCGCAACCTTCCTTTCCACCCTGTTCGATGCGCCGCGCGACCATTGGTATCCCGCGCTGGTGGTGGTGGACGAAGCGCAGATGTTCGCGCCCGTAGCGGCGGGCGACGTTTCGGACGAGGCCCGGCGGCTTAGCCTTGCGGCCATGACCAACCTGATGTGCCGGGGGCGCAAGCGCGGGCTGGCGGGCGTCATCGCGACGCAGCGTCTGGCGAAACTCGCCAAAAATGTTGCGGCGGAAGCGTCGAACTTCCTGATGGGCCGCACCTTCCTAGACATCGACATGGCGCGCGCGGCGGACCTTTTGGGCATGGAGCGGCGGCAAGCGGAGCAGATTCGCGACCTGGAGCGCGGGCGATTCCTGGGCCTTGGCCCCGCCATCGCGCGGCGGCCGGTGTCGGTGAAGATCGGCGCGGTGCAAACGGGCACGCGCGGCGGATCGCACAAGCTGATGCCGCCGCCCGTCGCCGTGGCGGAGGATTTTCAGGAATTGCTGTTCGCGCGCGGACAGGAGGATGGGCCGCCCCCTTCCCCGCCGCGCGCCGATCCGCCGCCGCGCCCGGCCGAGGACATCATGCGCCAGTTGGCCGATGCGCCCCAGGCAAAGCCCGCCGCACCGCAACTCGACTTTGGCGAGAATGAGCCGGTGGTGATCGCCGTGCTGGAGGATATTGTCGCGGACATGGGCGACGCCGCGCCCGGCGTTGCCGCGCTCTATCAGGATTTCGGCGTGCGCTGCCGGATGAAGGGCCTGAAAACCGCGCCGATCGACCTGCCCGCCTTCCGCAGGCGTTTCGCCATGGCGCAGGCGGGGATGGCCGATGCCGACGATCCGCGCTGGCGGGATGCGCTGCGCGCCGCCGAGCCAGTGCCGGAGGACATGCTCGCCCCCTTCCTGCTGATCGCGCGCGCCGCGATGGAGGGGCGGCCCTGCCCCGACGACCATGCGCTGGCGCGGGCCTATGGCACCAGTTCGCCGGGCCGGGTCCGCCGCCTGATCGACTATATGGAGAAGCTCGGCGTCATCGTCGCGCGCACCGATTTCGGCGGGCGGCGCTCCATCGGCGTGCCCGGCCTCGGCCTCTCCACGGCGGCGGCTGAGGGATGATCGCGTCCGTCCTGTTCGTGTGCCTGGGCAATATCTGCCGCTCGCCGCTGGCGGAAGCGGCGATGCGGGCGGAGGCGGCGCGGCTCAACCTGCCCGTCCATGTCGATTCGGCGGGCACGGGCGACTGGCATGTCGGCGATCCGCCCGACCGCCGGGCGCAGGCGGTGGCGATGCGCCATGGCGTCGACATCAGCGGCTATCGCGGGCGACAGGTGAAGGCGGATGATTTCCGCCGCTTCACCCATCTCTTCGCGCTGGACGGCCAAAATCTGCGCGATCTGCGCCGCATCGCTCCGGCGGGGCATGGCGCGCACCTTGGCCTGTTGATGGACATGGTGCCAGGGCGTGAGGGCACGGGCGTCACCGACCCCTATTATGGCGACGAGGCCGGGTTCGACGAGACATGGGCCGATGTCACCGCCGCCGCCCGCGCCATTGCTGCGCTGCTCGGTCAGGGCTGAGCGGCTTCCAGTTCAGGCCCGGCATCGGCCGTCGCGCGAAAATCGGGGCGCAGTTTCAGCCCCTGCGCCTGTTCAAAGGCATAGCCGACGTTCAGCAGTCGCTGTTCATCATAGGCCGCGCCGATGAAGCTCAACCCCACGGGCAACCCGCGCATCTGCCCCATGGGGACGGTAAGGTGCGGATAGCCCGCAATCGCGGCCGGGCTGGTCAATCCGCGCGGCCCGGAATAATTGTCGCCATAAAGCGTGTCGCTGATCCAGGCCGGGCCATAGCTGAGGGCCAGCAACAGGTCGAGCTTGCGCGCGGCCAGCATCGCGTCGATCCCCTCCGGTCCCGCCAGCCGTTTCGCCTTGTCCCGCGCCTCCGCATAGGCCGGATCGGCCGCGCCAGCCCCCGCCTGCGCCTTTTCGAACAATTCCTGCCCGAACAGCGGCATTTCGCGCGGCGCATGGGCGCTGTTGAACGCGATCAGGTCGGCCAGCGTGCGACTTTCCACCCTCGCCGGGTCGGTGCTCGCCAGATAGGCGTTGAGGTCGGTCTTGAACTCGGCGTTCAACACCGTGCCGCTGGCCGCCCGCATCGCGTCCATATCGGGCTTTTCGACATCGACCAGTATCGCGCCCAGCGCCGTCAACCGGGCGAGCGCGGCGTCATAGAGCGCGACCAGCGCGGGCTGCTCGATCCCGCGCATCACGCCGATCCGCATCCCCTTGATCGCAGCCGGGTCGAGCGCGGCGGCATAATCATGGGCGTGGGCCTTTGCATCCGCCGTGGCTGGATCGGCCGGATCGCTGGCGATCAGGACGGACAGCAGGATCGCGGCGTCGCGCACGTCGCGCGCCATCGGCCCGGCGGTGTCCTGGCTTTGGCTGATCGGCACGATATGGGTGCGCGGCACAAGGCCGACGGTCGGCTTCAGCCCCACCAGCCCCATCAGCGATGACGGGCAGATGATCGAGCCGTTGGTTTCCGTGCCGATGGCGGCGGGCGCGAACCCGGCGGCGATGGCTGCGCCCGATCCGCTGGACGAGCCACAGGTCGTGCGATCGAGCGCATAGGGATTGCGGGTCAGGCCGCCCATGCCGCTCCATCCGCTCATCGACCGGGTCGAGCGGAAATTGGCCCATTCGGACATGTTGGCCTTGCCCAATATGATCGCGCCCGCCGCCTTCAGCGAAGCGGCGACCGGGGCGTCGCGGCCATTGTCGTTGCGGGCGAGCGCCAGCGACCCGGCGGTGGTCGGCATCCCCGCCGCTTCGATATTGTCCTTCAACAGGATCGGCACGCCATGCAGCGGCCCGCGCACAAGACCCGCGCGCCGCTCCGCATCCAGCGCCGCCGCCTGTTTCAGCGCATCGGGATTGAGGGTGATGATGCTGTTGAGGCGCGGCCCGCGCCGGTCCATCGCGGCAATGCGTTTGAGATAGGCGCGCACCGCCCGGACGCTGGTGGTGCGCCCGGCGGAAAGGTCGGCCGACAGGCTGGCGATACCGGCCTCCTCGACCGGCGCGGCGCTCGCCGGCGCGGCCATGACCGTCAGGGCCAGCAAAGTCATCATCATCTTCATCGCGGATAGGCCTCGTCCATGTAAGTCAGACTCTTGACGATCAACGCCTCCAGCACCGCCATGTCGATGGCCGAAAGCCGTTTGACATAGAGGCAGCCCTTGCCCCGGCGATGTTTGCCCAGCGTCGCAAAGTCCGCGTCGTCCAGACCGGCCAGATAGAAGACCAGTTCCGCCTTGCGCGGCGAAAAGCCGATCCGGCAACTGTCGCCCTCGCGCCCGCTGTCATAACGGTAATGGTAGCGGCCAAAGCCGATGATGCTCGGCCCCCACATGGCGGGCGGCTCGCCCGACAGCCGGGCCATCAGCGCGGTCACCGCGCGCCCGTCCGCCTGGCGCTCCTCGGGTTCGACCCGCGCCAGAAACGCCTCTACGTCCGCCGCCGTCTCGACCGTCTTGTTCGCGTCCTTCGCCATGGCTTGCCTTCCCCGCCTGTCTCGCCTAGAGGCTAGCGCGTCATCTGGGGAGTAGCCAGCCGTTCCGCGCCATGCGAACGGGTCATGCGTCAACATATTTGGTCGAGAGGCCATGGCGTATGGGATGCGGCGCGAAGCCGTATCGGGCGAGACCAATGGCATCGGCGCTTTTTGTCCGGCCGGGCGGAATGCGACGATGGCATTGCGTCTGTTTCACCTTCCGCCCGGCCCCGGATATGAAAGATGGAAGCGCTCTTCACCTCCGCCGCCCTGGTCGCGCTCGCCGAAATGGGCGACAAGACGCAATTGCTCGCCATGCTGCTGGCCACCCGCTTTCGCAGGCCCGCGCCGATCATCCTGGGCATATTGGTCGCAACGCTCGCCAATCATTTCCTCGCCGCGCTGCTCGGCCATTCGATCGCCGGAATGCTCGACCAGCCCTGGTTTCGCTACGCCATCGCCGCCAGCTTCGTCGCCATGGCCGCCTGGACGCTGATCCCCGACAGGCTGGACGCGGATGAGCCGATCCGCGCGCCATCCCGTGCGGGCGTGTTCGCCACGACGCTCATCGCCTTCTTCCTGGTCGAGATGGGCGACAAGACGCAGGTGGCGACCATCGCGCTGGGCGCGCGGTTCGACAATGTCTTTGCGGTGACGGCCGGCACGACGCTGGGCATGATGATCGCCAATGTCCCCGCCGTCGTCTTTGGCGAGGCGCTGGCGAAGACAGTGCCGATGCGCGCGCTTCAGGTCGGCGCGGCGCTGCTGTTCCTGGCGCTCGGCCTGTGGATGATCGCCGATCTGCAAGGCTGGATCGGCTGAAAAATCCACGCTCCGCCTGCCGTTGCGGTTGTCAGCGGCGGGCGGCTGTTGCAATGGGGGACGAAGAGTCTCTCTCCCTATCAGCACAGGGCATGGATCGCGCGATGAAGGATAAACTGGTTACGGTGTTCGGCGGCGCAGGCTTTGTAGGTCGGCAGGTCGTGCAATCATTGCTGGCGCAGGGCGCCCGCGTCCGGGTGGCGCAGCGCCGCCTGACCACCGCCGTGCGGGTGAAGCCGCTGGGCGGGCTGGGCCAGACCCAACTGGTCGCCGCCGACGTGACCAACCCGGCCAGTGTCGCCCTGGCGATCACCGGCAGCGACATCGTCATCAATCTGGTGGGGGTGCTGACCGGCGATTTCGACTCGGTGCAGGCGAAGGGCGCGGCCAATGTGGCGCAGGCGGCGGCGCAGGCCGGGGTCGGCGCGATGGTCCATGTTTCGGCCATCGGCGCCGACGCTGACAGCCCGTCCGCCTATGGCCGGTCCAAGGCCGCAGGCGAAGCCGCCGTGCTGGCCGCCTTCCCGCCCGCGACCATCGTTCGCCCATCGATCATCTTCGGGGCGGAGGACCAGTTCACCAATCGTTTTGCGGGCCTCATCCGCGCCATGCCGGTGGTGCCGGTGATCGGCGCGGCGACAAAATTCCAGCCCGTTTACGTCGCCGATGTCGCCCAAGCCATCGTCGCGGCGGCGGCCGATCCTGCGGCCCATGGCGGCAAGACGTTCGAACTGGGCGGGCCGCAGACCATGACGATGCTGGCCATCAACCAATGGATCGCCGCGCGCATCGGCCGGCACCGCAGTTTCGTTGCCGTGCCCGGCCCGTTCGCCAGCCTGATCGCGGCCTTCGGCTTCCTGCCCGGCGCGCCCATCACCCGCGACCAGTGGGCGATGCTGCAAAAGGACAATGTTGCCGCCGCCGGAGCGCCCGGCCTCGCCGAACTGGGCGTGACGGCGACGCCGATGGCCGCCGTGGCCGATGGCTGGCTGGTCGTCTATCGCAAGCATGGGCGCTTTGCCGGTCGGGTCAGCGCCTGATCGCCAGCCTGACGCCATGCCCCTGTCGCGCCGGGCCGATCCATCGGGTCGCCCCGGCCGCACAGGGCATTTTTTTGCCTGTCTGAAACCGGAAAATGCCCATGGACCTGCATTATCTGACCGTCATCCTGCTGGGCATTGTGGAGGGGCTGACCGAATTCCTGCCCGTATCCTCCACCGGCCACCTGATCCTGGCCAGCGAATTGCTGGGCTATGACGCGGCGACATGGGCGATGTTCAATGTGGTGATCCAGCTGGGCGCGATCCTGGCGGTCGTGGCGCTTTACTGGCGCACCTTCTGGGCCGTGGGCATGGGCTTGCTGAGCGGAGAGCCGACAAGCTGGCGCTTCCTGCGCAACCTGCTGGTGGCTTTCATTCCCGCGGCTGTCATCGGCCTTGCGCTGCATGACCAGATCGAAATGTTGCTGGGCGCGCCAAAGGTGGTGGCGGTCGCGCTGATCGTCGGCGGCGTCGCCATATTGGCGATCGAGCGGCTGATCCGCACCGATCGTTTCCACGGCATCGCCGACATCCCGCTTGTCCGCGTCATCGGGATCGGTTTCATCCAGTGTCTGGCGATGGTGCCGGGGGTCAGCCGTTCGGGCGCGACCATCATGGGGGCGCTGACGCTGGGCGTCGAACGGCGCACGGCGGCCGAGTTCAGCTTCTTCCTCGCCATCCCCACCATGCTGGGCGCGAGCGTGCTGGAACTGGCGAAAAAGGGCGACCAGATCACCAGCGCGGCGGTCGGCTGGGACAGTATCGCGCTGGGCTTCGTCACCGCCTTCATCGTCGCCCTGCTGGTCATCAAATGGTTTGTCGGACTGGTGTCGCGCCGCGGTTTCGTGCCCTTTGCCTGGTATCGAATCATTGCGGGCGTCGGAGCGCTGATCTGGCTCAGCCTGAGATAGGGCCGTATCGAGACTAATATTTGAAAGAATATTACAGATTGCGCCGGGACGGGTCAAAAATCGCCTGAATTAATGTCAGTATTACTGACCCATGCGGCAAAAACCGCGTGACTCCGCCGGTTTTTCTGCTATTGAACGCGCCTGCAACATTTTCAGGGGCGATCCATGGCCGACAATCCGATGCTGAAATTCGTGAAGACCGAGCAGGCCTATCCCGAGAAGCGCGCGGCCGACGATCGCGCCGACGACTTTCTGGAAATCAGCCGCAGCTTCATTGTGGACAAGGCCGAGGAACAGGCGTCGCGCTGCTCGCAATGCGGCGTGCCCTATTGCTCCACCCATTGCCCGCTGCACAATCACATTCCCGACTGGCTGCGCCTGACGGCCGAGGGGCGGCTGCGCGAAGCCTATGAACTGTCAAACCTGACCAGCACCATGCCTGAGATCTGCGGCCGCATCTGTCCGCAGGACCGGCTGTGCGAGGGCAATTGCGTCATCGAATTTTCCGGTCATGGCGCCGTGACCATCGGCAGCGTCGAAAAATTCGTCACTGACACCGCCTGGAAGGAAGGCTGGGTCGAACCGCTCGTCCCCGGCGCGGCGCGCGGCCAGTCGGTCGGCGTCATCGGCGCTGGGCCGGCTGGGCTGACGACGGCCGAATATCTGCGCGTCGCGGGCTATGACGTCCATGTCTATGACCGGCACGACCGCGCCGGCGGCCTGCTGACCTATGGCATCCCCGGCTTCAAGCTGGAAAAGGATGTGGTCATGCGCCGCATCCAGCGGCTGAAGGACGGCGGCATCGTCTTCCACGAAAGCTTCGAGGTTGGCCGCGACGCCAGCCTGGACGCATTGCGCGAAAAGCACGACGCGATCCTGATCGCGACCGGCGTCTACAAGCCGCGCGACATCCGCGCGCCGGGCGTCGGCGCGCCGGGCGTGGTCAAGGCGCTGGACTTCCTCACCGCGTCGAACAAGGCGGGGTTCGGCGACGCCGTGCCCGCCCATGAAGACGGATCGCTGCTCGCCACAGGCAAGAATGTCGTCGTCATCGGCGGCGGCGATACCGCGATGGATTGCGTACGCACCGCCATCCGCCAGGGCGCGAAATCGGTGAAGTGCCTCTATCGCCGCGACCGCGAAAATATGCCGGGTTCGCAGCGCGAAGTCGCCAATGCCGAGGAGGAAGGCGTCGAGTTCGTCTGGCTGACCGCGCCCATCGCCTTTGAAGGCACCGAGCATGTCACCGGCGTCAAAGTGACCCGGATGCGGCTGGGCCAGCCCGACGCGTCGGGCCGCCGCGCACCCGAACCCGATCCAGGCAGCGAATTTTCGATGGACGCCGACCTTGTCATCAAGGCGCTGGGCTATGACCCCGAAGAACTGCCCAAGCTGTTCGGCAGCGAAGACCTGTCCGTCACCCGCTGGGGCACGCTGCGCGTCGATCACAAGACGATGATGACCAGCGTCGACGGCGTCTTCGCGGCGGGCGACATCGTGCGCGGCGCAAGCCTGGTCGTCTGGGCCATCCGCGACGGCCGGGACGTGACCGACCATATGCACAAATATTTGAAGGCGAAGGCCAGGGCCGGGGCGAGGGTCGCTGCGTGAGGGTAACCCTGACCCTTGCATTGGCGCTGTTTGCGGCCATGCCTGTCCTGGCAGGCGCGCAGGAACAGCAAGCCAAGGTCAGCGTGCTGCCGCCCGGGCCGACTGCGCCGTCTTGGCTGGTCAAGACCACGCCAACCAAAGCTTCACTGGCCAAGGCATTGGCCCTGGCTGAAATGCTGAACAGCGAGGCCCTGACCCGTCGCCAGATAGCGCGCGCCTATACCGACACCATGCCCAAGCAGATCGGCCAACGCCCCGAATTTGCGGAAATGGAGCGGCTCTACCCCGGCATCGTTGCAGCGGTTATTCAGGCCGAACGTGACATTGTCGAGCCGGGCACGATCGCCGCGCTGCCCGCAATGCACAAGGCGCTGTCGGTCGTCTATGCCGATTATCTGACCGAGACGGATCTCGATGCGATCATCGCATTCTATGGCAGCGATACAGGCGCAAAAGCGATTCAGGCGGCGGCGGAGGGCAGCGACCTTGGTCATATGATCGACCGCAATCTGAGCGGTCAGGAACCGCATGTCGAGGTTGATGATTTCAGAAAAACGGCCACCGGCGTGGGAACGAAATTCATCGGCAGCCTGACCGACGATGACCGGCGAAAGCTGATCGCCTTTGGACTGACGCCCGCCGGGCGGAAATGGCAGGCGATCCAGCCGCTGATGTTCAAGGCCGCGGCCGACCAAGCCAACCAGCGCAATAGCGGTCTGAACACGCAGGCGGCGGATAATGTTGTGAATGTGATGACAGACTTCATTGCGAAGGCCGACGCGCAAAAGGCCAAGGCGACAGGCAACTGACGCGCATTTGTTGAAGACGATGATTCCCACGGGATACGGAGCCCGCAATGGCTCCAGACGATGATAAGGGTGAATGACATGAGCGACTTTCCTCTCCCTTCCGAAGCCGAACGCGCCCGCATCGCCCGTGAGGGCATGTATCACCCCGACCTCGAATCCGACGCCTGTGGCGTGGGCATGGTCGCGGCGACCGATGGCCGCCCGTCGCGCCGGGTCGTCGCCAGCGCCATCGACGCGCTGAAAGCCGTGTGGCATCGCGGCGCGGTCGACGCCGATGGCAAGACCGGCGACGGCGCGGGCATCCATGTCGACCTGCCCGTGCGCTTCTTTGACGACGCCATCGCCGACAGCGGGCACAAGCCCCGCCCCAATCGCCTCGCCGTCGGTATGATCTTCCTGCCGCGCACCGACCTCAGCGCGCAGGAAACCTGCCGCACCCTGGTGGAGGCGGAGATCATCGACGCGGGCTATACCATCTATGGCTGGCGCCAGGTGCCGGTCGACGTCTCGGTCATCGGCGAAAAGGCGCAGCGCACCCGCCCGGAAATCGAACAGATCATGATCGCCGGCCCGATGCCGGAGGAGCGCGACACCGCCGAATTCGAAAAGGAACTCTACCTCATCCGCCGCCGGATCGAGAAGAAGGTGATCGCCGCGCAGATCAACGATTTTTACATCTGTTCGCTGTCCTGCCGCTCGATCATCTACAAGGGGCTGTTCCTCGCCGAATCGCTGTCGGTCTTTTACCCCGACCTTCAGGACGAGCGGTTCGAAAGCCGCGTCGCGATCTTCCACCAGCGTTATTCGACCAACACCTTCCCGCAATGGTGGCTGGCCCAGCCGTTCCGCACCCTCGCCCATAATGGCGAGATCAACACGATCCGCGGCAACAAGAACTGGATGAAAAGCCACGAGATCAAGATGGCGAGCCTCGCCTTTGGCGAACAGTCGGAGGACATCAAGCCGGTGATCCCGGCGGGCGCGTCCGACACCGCCGCATTGGACGCCGTGTTCGAGGCGATCTGTCGCGCCGGTCGCGACGCGCCCACGGCCAAGCTGATGCTGGTGCCCGAGGCGTGGCAGTCGGAAAAGGCCGATCTGCCCCAGTCCCATGCCGACATGTATGAATATCTGGCCAGCGTCATGGAGCCGTGGGACGGCCCAGCCGCGCTCGCCATGACCGATGGCCGCTGGGCCGTCGCTGGCGTCGACCGCAACGCGCTGCGCCCGCTGCGCTATACGCTGACCGGCGACAACCTGCTGATCGTGGGGTCGGAAACCGGCATGGTCGTCGTGCCCGAAACCACCATCGTCAAGAAGGGCCGCATGGGCCCCGGCCAGATGATCGCCGTCGATTTGCTGGAAGGCGAAATCTATGACGACCGCGCGATCAAGGATCGCATTTCGGGCGAGCGCCCCTATGGCGAGCTGATCAAGGGCTTCATGACCGTCGACGATCTGGTCGATGCGCCCAGCGCCCTGCCGCAATGGGACAAGGCCGAACTGACCCGGCGCCAGGTGGCGGCGAACATGACGCTGGAGGACATGGAACTGATCCTCAGCCCGATGGTGGAGGACGCCAAGGAAGCCATCGGCTCCATGGGCGACGACACGCCGCTGGCCGTCATTTCCGACAAGCCGCGCACGATCAGCCATTTCTTCCGCCAGAATTTCAGCCAGGTCACCAATCCGCCGATCGACAGCTTGCGCGAACGGCATGTGATGAGCCTGAAGACGCGCTTTTCCAACCTGCACAACATCCTGGAGCAGGACGCGCAGAACAGCAGCGTGCTGGTGCTGGAATCGCCGGTGCTGACATCCGGGGAGTGGGCGCGACTGAAGGCGCAATTCGGCGCGCAGGTGGCTGAAATCGACTGCACTTTCCCGGCTGAGGGCGGGCAGGAGCAGTTGCGCGCCGCGATTCGCCGCATCCGCGAGGAAGCCGAACAGGCGGTGCGCGAAGGGCGGACCGAAATCTTCCTGACCGACGAGCAGGTCAGCGCCGATCGCATCGCCATTGCGGGCGTTCTGGCCGCCGCCGCCGTGCACACCCATCTGGTGCGCAAGGGGCTGCGCTCCTACGCCTCGATCAACGTGCGCTGCGCCGAAGCGATGGACACCCATTATTTCGCGGTGCTGATCGGCGTGGGCGCGACCACGGTCAACGCTTACCTCACCGAAGCCAGCATCGCCGACCGCCATGCGCGCGGCCTGTTCGGTGATTTGTCGCTGGATCAGTGCATTGAACGCTATCGCGTCGCGATCAACGAAGGCCTGCTGAAGATCATGTCCAAAATGGGCATCGCGGTCATCAGCTCCTATCGTGGCGGCTATAATTTCGAAGCTGTCGGCCTGTCGCGCGCGCTGGTCAACGACCTGTTCCCCGGTATGCCGGCGAAGATTTCGGGCGAAGGCTATGCCTCGCTTCACTACAGCGCCAAGCTGCGTCACGACGCGGCCTATGACTCGGCGGTCGTGCGCTTGCCGGTCGGCGGCTTCTATCGCCAGCGCAACGGGGGCGAGAGCCACGCCTATTCGGCGCAGCTCATGCACCTGCTGCAAACGGCGGTGGGCACCGACAGCTATTCCACCTATCTGCAATTTTCGCGCGGGGTCCGCGACCTGCCGCCCGTCTATCTGCGCGACCTGATGGAATTCAACTATGCCCGCGAAGCGGTGCCGATCGACGAGGTCGAGGCGACCACCGAAATCCGCAAGCGTTTCGTGACGCCGGGCATGTCGCTGGGCGCGCTGTCGCCCGAAGCGCATGAAACGCTGGCCATCGCCATGAACCGTATCGGCGCCAAGGCGGTGTCGGGCGAAGGCGGCGAGGACTCCAACCGTTTCCAGCCCTATGACAATGGCGACAACGCCAACAGCGTCATCAAGCAGATCGCGTCAGGCCGGTTCGGCGTCACCGCCGAATATCTGGGCAGCGCCGAGGAAATCGAGATCAAGGTGGCCCAGGGCGCCAAGCCCGGCGAAGGCGGCCAGTTGCCCGGTTTCAAGGTGACCGAGTTCATCGCCAAGCTGCGCCATTCGACGCCGGGCGTGACGCTGATTTCGCCCCCGCCCCATCACGACATCTACTCGATCGAGGATCTCGCGCAGCTCATCTATGACTGCAAGCAGATCAACCCGCGCGCGCGCGTCTGCGTGAAGCTGGTCAGCCAGGCGGGCATCGGCACCGTGGCGGCGGGCGTGGCCAAGGCCCATGCCGACGTCATCCTGGTCGCCGGCCATGTCGGCGGCACCGGCGCTTCGCCGCAGACCTCGATCAAACATGCCGGCACGCCATGGGAAATGGGCCTGTCGGAAGCCAATCAGGTGCTGACCCTCAACGGCCTGCGCCACCGCGTGAAGCTGCGCACCGACGGGGGCCTCAAGACCGGGCGCGACATCGTGATCGCGGCGATCCTGGGCGCGGAGGAGTTCGGCATCGGCACGCTGTCGCTGGTCGCCATGGGTTGCATCATGGTGCGCCAGTGCCACAGCAACACCTGCCCCGTGGGCGTGTGCGTGCAGGATGAAAAGCTGCGCCAGAAATTCACCGGCACGCCCGAAAAGGTCATCAACCTGATGACCTTCATCGCCGAAGAAGTGCGCGAGATACTGGCGCGGCTGGGCTATCGCAGCCTGGACGAGGTTATCGGACGCACCGAACTCTTGAAGCAGGTCAATCGCGGCGCCGAACATCTCGACGACCTGGATCTCAACCCCATTCTCGCCAAGGTCGACGCCAGCGACGAAGAACGGCGGTTCAGCCTGAAGAGCTGGCGCAACGAGGTGCCCGACAGCCTGGACGCGCAGATGATGCGCGACGCGCGCGCCGTGTTCGAACGGGGCGAAAAGATGCAGTTGACCTACACGGTGCGCAACACGCATCGCGCCGTCGGCACGCGTCTGTCGGCCGCCGTCACCGAAAAGTTCGGCATGTCGACGCTGGCCGACGGGCACCTGACCGTGCGCCTGCGCGGCAGCGCGGGGCAGTCGCTGGGCGCTTTCCTGTGCAAGGGCATCCTGCTGGAGGTCTTTGGCGACGCCAACGACTATGTGGGCAAGGGCCTGTCGGGCGGCACCATCGTCGTGCGCACGACCGTGTCCAGCCCGCTGTCGTCGAAGGACAACACGATCATCGGCAACACCGTCCTTTATGGCGCGACCAGCGGCAAGCTGTTCGCGGCCGGACAGGCGGGCGAACGCTTCGCCGTCCGCAATTCGGGCGCGCAGGTCGTGGTCGAAGGCTGCGGGGCCAATGGCTGCGAATATATGACCGGCGGCACCGCCGTCATACTGGGCAAGGTGGGCGCCAATTTCGGAGCCGGCATGACCGGCGGCATGGCCTTCATACTGGACGAGGAAGGCGGATTCCCCGCCCATGCCAACCCAGAGAGCATTGTCTGGCAACGGCTGGAAAGCGCCCATTGGGAAGGCGTGCTCAAGGAACTGGTCGCCGAGCACGCCAGCCGCACCGACAGCAAATGGTCGCAGGCGATCCTGGACGACTGGGACCGCTGGCGGCGCTATTTCTGGCAGGTCTGCCCGAAGGAGATGGTGGGCCGCCTCGCGCAGCCGCTGAGCGATTCGGCCTCAGAGGTCGTCGCCGCAGAATAACAAGGTCGGTCAGGGCTGGAAGGCGGTCGCCACGCGCGCGCCTTCCAGCCTCCGGCCCATCTGTCCCATCGCTTCGCCGCGCGCAAAGCGGTCGACATTGTCGGGCAGGCGATAGACCGGCGACGATGCCCGTTCCTGTTGCCTATCCTGACCATCGTCCTCGCCCCACGGCGCCTCCTGGCTTTGATAGTCAATCACGACCGGATCGGCTGGCCCGCTCACCATGCCATCCAGGTCCATCCCGGCCATATCGGCCGCCGCCTGACGCTCCGCCAGAGTGGGCGCGCACCCGGTGCAACGCACGACGTCCGGGCCCCGCAGGTCGGCATCGTCCGTCGGCGGGGCAAGCGGGGTCGAATCGACCGATGGCGGGCTGTCTTCAAACCCGGACCGGGCGGCGATCGGCGCGTTGATGGCATATTGCCCCACGGCCAGTCCGACAGGAACGGCCAGCGCCATGGCGCCCGCCGCCGCCGCCATCCATTGTCCGGGGCTGTTCACAACCATCCTCTCCGATCCGTTTCGGCCACTGAACGCACAAGGCAGATAGGTTGTTGCATGGCGTCGCGGCCTTTGCTAATGGCCAGCGCCTACCAGGGTCCGGCGCCGCCGGTTCCCCTTGAAATGTGCGGTCGTGGCGGAACTGGTAGACGCGCAACGTTGAGGTCGTTGTGGCCGAAAGGCCGTGGAAGTTCGAGTCTTCTCGACCGCACCAACATCCTTTGAAAAAAGGATAATTTCGGGGTTTGGCACACAGCCGGATCTGCGTACCGTTTCGTCGCTGCAAAGGATGGCTGGCGAAGCGTTTTGCTGCTCACCGGATTTGGCGCAGGCGACCGCCCCTCCACGGCGACGGCTGGCTGCTCGTTTGCGCCCACTCGAGAGCCACCTTGGGCGCGTCGGCAGATGATGCTTTGCGAGTAGGCCAGAAGCCTCGCCAGTTCGCGCGGCGTCCTTTAGATGCGCGACATCGGACTGCGCAGATTGTCGTATGGCCTGCACCGGGTCATTCTCGCCGATGACCGTCAGTTCCGATCCGGGCACGGTTGCGATGGCGACCGCCTTTTAGCAGCAGCCAGCTGTGGAAGTCGACCTTGTCGGCGAGACGCGAAGGGAAAAGGGCTGGATGCGCGAAGACTGCTCGCCCTCGCGCATATGGCAGGTTCGCTTGCGCATGCACGCGGCCCTCGCGGGGCGTTCGACCTTAGTCCGCCACGCCGGGCGGCGCCGGACCCGCTTTCATCCTTGGCATTGGCGGCGGTTACAAGATCACCCCTACCCAGGCTTGTGTGCTGGAAAATGGCATTCCAATCCTCCAGAATATTGAACCGGGAGATTGAACGCGCACCAATAGGGCGCATCATTTTTCCAGCCCGCAATTTAGGGGCAGGCGGGACGGGGATGTGGGACGGGCGCCGGGCGCCCCGCCCGCCGGCCCAAATTGTTTGACACTATGGGACCGAGCGATCAAACCCCCCTGATCGCTGATCGAATCAAGAGCCTTCACGAGTGACCGACAAGACGACCGACGAGAAGAACAAGCCATTTTCCGTTGCCCTGTTTGGAACGTCGAACGGTGTCATCCGCAATGGTTATGCGGGATATTTCGCCAATTCGCCGAAGGTCGAGCCCTTCACCAACTTTTCGCTCGGCGCCAGCACATCATCTTATGTGTTCTATCGGTCGGGCCACGGCAATCTTGCCGATTATGAATTCTGCATCCTTGACCTGTGCGTCAACGACGGGCGCTGGCTGGAAACCGGCCATGTCAAGCCAGCGACATGGACGGCGGTGCTGATGGACTTTTGCGAGCGGCTGGTGGCCATGGGCACATTGCCGATCATCCTGATCCTGCCATCACCCGACTTCCCCGACTGCAAGCCCAAGATTCGGTCGCTGGCGCGACGGGTGGCCAAGAAGCTCCACCTCCCTTTCTTCGACGGCTATGATCTGCTCGCGGCGGCGATGGCGACCGAACATGCGCCGCCGATGGACAATTTCTTCCGCGACAGCGTGCATGTCCACGAATGGCTGGGCCAGGAAATTTCGCGCCTGATCGTGCGCGCGCTGCCGCATCTGCGCAAGGGGCTGGCAAAGGCGGGAGAGCCGATCCAGACCGAAATCCAGCGCCACCATGTGCTCAAATTGCCGGAGGTCGATCCGGCAAATTGCGTGTCGCGCGGCACATCGCTGATCCGCGAGGATTTCAAGCATATCACCAGCAACGCCCCGCCGCTGACCATAGCATTGCCCGACGACAGCATGGTGCTCGCCTGCGCCGTCGACATGACCGGATGCCGGGGATATCTGGAACTGGAAGGGGATGGCGTCCACCATCAATATATGACGGGCATCTATACCAAGGATGACTGGCCCGAACAGAATATGCTTTTCGGCTTCCGTCCGATCCAGGGCGATGTGAAGGCCAGGGACGGTCAGATCAAATTGCGTTCCGTGCCCGAAGATTCGCGTAAGCCCGTGCTCGACCCGGCGAGCGACCTTCATGCCGAATTGCTGATGCACGCCCTGATCGTGCGAGCGCCGGAAGAAAAGATGGCGGTCGCCCATCCCTATACCGGCCGGATCGACATGATGCGCCTGACCAAGGAAGCCGATATCGACCGCATCGCCCGGCGCGCCATGTCGGATGAAGCGAAGCGGACCGAAACCCGCCAGATGGAAGTGTGATCCGGCCCGCTGCCCGGCTCCATTCGAGCCTGTTGGTGGTTGCGGCCCCCGGTCTTCCCGCTATAACTGGCCCATATCTCGATAGGGGATGATGTTTCTAACGGCTTAAGGGGGTAACCTTTTGACCGAACCGTCGGCCACGCTCATCCTGTTCGGCGCCACTGGCGACCTTGCGCACCGGATGCTTTTCCCGTCGCTTTACAATCTGCTGGCCGACAATCTGTTGCCCGACGATTTCCTGATCGTGGCGTCCGGGCGGACGGAAATGGATGACGATCATTTTCGCGATTCCGTCGACGCATCGCTGCACAAATATCTTCCCGAAGACCGCTATGATCCAGACCTTGCCGCGCGGCTGCGCGCACTGATCGTCTACGCGGCGGTGGAAGCGGGCAATATCGACCAGTTCCGCCATCTGGCGACGCGGGCGGAAGGACGGCGCAGCCGGGGCATTTCCGTCTATCTGTCGACCCCGCCGTCGCTGTTCGCGCCGACCGCGCAGGGACTGGCCGACGCCGGGCTCATCGCGCCGACGACCCGGATCGCGATGGAAAAGCCCATAGGCAAGGATCTCGCCTCGTCCAGGCTGGTCAACGACGGCATCGGCGCGCTGTTCGCCGAGGATCAGATTTTCCGGGTCGACCATTATCTGGGCAAGGAAACGGTGCAGAACCTGCTCGCCCTGCGCTTTGGCAACGTCATGTTCGAGCCGCTGTGGAATGCGGCGGCCATCGACCATGTGCAGATCACCGTGGGGGAAACGGTGGGGCTGGAAGGCCGCGTTTCCTATTATGACGGCGTCGGCGCGCTGCGCGACATGGTGCAGAACCATATGCTCCAGATATTGTCGATCATCGCCATGGAGCCGCCCGCCCGTTTCGACCCCACCGCTGTGCGCGATGAAAAGGTGAAGGCGCTGCGCTCGCTGCGCCCGATGAGCGCCGAAACGGTGAAGACGCACAGCGTGCGCGGCCAATATACGCCCGGCGCCGTCGGCGGCCAGATCGTCACCGGCTATGCCGACGAGCTGGGCAAAGCGTCGGACACCGAAACCTTTGTCGCGCTCAAGGCGCATATCGACAACTGGCGCTGGCAGGGCGTGCCCTTCTACCTGCGCACGGGCAAGCGGATGCCCGCGCGCCAGTCGGAAATCCTCATTCAGTTCAAGCCGGTGCGCCACTCCATCTTCGGCCGCAACGGGCAGCATTCAAGCGGGGGATCGGGCCTGGAACCCAACACCCTTATCATCCGCCTGCAACCGGAAGAATATATCCGCCTGCTCATCATGTCGAAACGGCCGGGGCTGGAACGGCAGATCAGGCTGGAGGAGGTGACGCTCGACGTGTCGCTGACCGCCGCCTTCGCCGGGCAGCGGCGGCGCATCGCCTATGAACGGCTGCTGCTCGACCTGCTGGAAGGCGACGCCACCCTGTTCGTCCGCCGCGACGAGGTGGAGGCGCAATGGGCCTGGATCGATTCGATCATCGACGGATGGCAAGAGGCGCATATGAAGCCCGCCGCCTATGCCTCAGGGAACTGGGGGCCCTCCTCGGCCATTGCCCTTATCGAACGCGATGGAGCAAGCTGGCATGACTGATCTTCACCCCGTCATCGCGCGGGTCACCGAACGCATTATCAAGCGCAGCGCGCCGCGCCGCCGCCTATATCTCGACCTCATCGAACGCGGCCGCGACGCTGGCACCAACCGGCACAGTCTGTCCTGCGGCAACCTCGCCCATGGCTTTGCCGCCAGCGGCGACGACAAGCCGGTGATCCGCACCGGCGCGGCGATGAACATCGGCATCGTCACCGCCTATAACGACATGCTGTCGGCGCATCAGCCCTATGGCCGCTATCCCGAAGCGATCAAGATCGCCGCGCGCGAAGTGGGCGCCACCGCGCAGGTGGCGGGCGGCGTCCCCGCCATGTGCGACGGCGTGACCCAGGGGCAGGCCGGCATGGACCTGTCGCTTTTTTCCCGCGACACCATCGCCCTGTCGACCGCCATCGCCCTGTCGCACGCCATGTTCGAAGGCAATCTCATGCTGGGCATATGCGACAAGATCGTGCCCGGCCTGCTGATCGGCGCGCTGCGTTTCGGCCATCTGCCCACCATATTGATCCCCGCCGGGCCGATGCCATCGGGCCTTGCGAACAAGGAAAAGGTGCGCATCCGTCAGCTTTATGCGGAAGGGAAAGTGGGCGCCGCCGAATTGCTGGAGGCGGAAAGCGCCAGTTACCATGGCGCTGGGACCTGCACCTTCTATGGCACCGCCAACTCCAACCAGATGATGATGGAGGTGATGGGTCTGCACATGCCCGGCGCCGCCTTCGTCAATCCGGGCACGAAATTGCGCGGCGAGCTGACCCGCGCTGCGGTCCACCGGCTGGCGGCGATCGGCTGGGCCAAGGACGGACAACCCAATGAGGATTACCGGCCGCTGGGCCATTGCGTCGATGAAAAGGCGATCGTCAACGCCATCATCGGCCTGATGGCGACCGGCGGTTCGACCAATCACGCCATCCATGTGCCCGCCATCGCGCGGGCGGCGGGGATCAGCGTCGACTGGACCGATTTTGCCGAACTGTCGGACGTCACGCCGCTGCTCGCCCGCGTCTATCCCAATGGTTCGGGCGACGTGAACGCCTTTCACGCGGCGGGCGGCATGGCCTTCGTCATCCGTGAACTGCTCGACGCCGGGCTGCTCCACCGCGACATTTTGACGGTCGCCCGACGCGACCTCACCGATTATGGCAAGGAGCCGGTGCTGGAGGACGATGCGCTGCTGTGGCGCGATGTCCCCGCGTCCCGCGACGACGCCATGCTGCGCCCCGCCGCCATGCCGTTCAGCCCCGATGGCGGCATGAAGCTGCTGGTCGGCAATCTTGGCCGCTGCGTGATGAAGGTCAGCGCCGTCGATCCCGACCGCTGGACGATAGAGGCGCCCGCCGCCATTTTCGACACGCAGGACGATGTGCTGCGCGCCTTCAAGGCGGGCGAATTGGAACGCGATGTCGTCGTTGTGGTCCGGTTTCAGGGGCCGCGCGCCAACGGGATGCCCGAACTGCACAAGCTGACCCCGGCGCTCGGCGTGTTGCAGGATCGCGGCTTCCGCGTCGCGCTGTTGACCGACGGGCGCATGTCGGGCGCTAGCGGAAAGGTGCCCGCCGCCATCCATCTGTCGCCAGAGGCGCTGGGCGGCGGCCCCATCGGCAAGCTGCGCAACGGCGACATGTTGCGGGTGTGCGCGCGGACCGGATCGCTCGACGCGCTCGTCGACCCGCTGGTCTGGCGCGAGCGGATGGAGCCGCCCGCCCCGCCGCCGCCCTATGACACGGGCCGCGAACTGTTCGCCCTGTTCCGCCACCACAGCGATCTGGCGGAAGCGGGCGCGTCGCCCATTTTGACCGCGATGGAAGGCGAATTGCCGTTCTGATGAAGGACATCGTCGCCGCTGACATCGGGGGCACCAATGCCCGCTTCGCCCGCGCAACGCTGGACGGCGCGGGGGCGCCGACGCTGGGCGTGGTGCGCAAATACAGGGTCGCCGATTTCCCCAGCCTGCAATCCTGCTGGGCGGCCTTTGCCGCGGATGATGGCGGCGCGCTGCCCGATGCGGCCTCCATCGCCTTCGCCACCGCCATCGGCCGCGACGTCATCAAGCTGACCAATTCCAGCTGGGTCGTCCGACCCGACAGCCTGGCCGATGAACTGGGGTTGGCCCACGTCCGGCTGGTCAATGATTTCGAGGCGGTGGCCCATGCCGTATCGCGGCTGCCGCCCGAAAATCTGCCGCTGCTGTTCGGAGAGGATCGGCCGTTCCCTATGGATGGCGGGGTCACCATCATGGGGCCGGGCACCGGCCTCGGCGTCGCCATGATCGCCTATGCCGATGGCCACCCCCATGTCATCGCGACCGAGGGCGGGCATCTCGACTTCGCGCCGCTCGACGCGCTGGAGGCCAGGATATTGGACCATTTGCGTGGCGAATTTCTGCGCGTATCGGTCGAACGCATCGTTTCCGGCCCCGGCCTCAACCATCTCTATCGCGCAATGGCGACCATCGGCCATCACCGGGTGACGATAATGAACGACGCCGAATTATGGCAGGCCGCGATTGAGGGCGGCGATGGCCATGCCCGCGCCGCGCTCGACCGTTTCTGCATGGCCTATGGCGCGGTGGCGGGCGATCTGGCGCTGGCCCACGGCCCCCATGCGGTGGTGCTGGCCGGCGGGCTGACGCAACGATTGCGCGACCATCTGCCGCGCAGCCATTTTCACAGCCGGTTCACCGCCAAGGGCCGGTTCGAAAGCCTGATGGCGACGGTGCCGATCCGCCTGGCCGTCCATGATGAAATCGGCCTGTTCGGCGCGGCCGCGGCCTATCGGGAGAAACGCTCATGACCCTGTCGGTCGGCGATGTGATGGAACTGGCGCCGGTCATCCCGGTCTTGGTGGTGGACCGGGTCGAGGACGCCGTGCCGATCGCGCAGGCGCTGGTCGCCGGCGGCCTGCCCGCGCTGGAGGTGACGCTGCGCACGCCCGCCGCGCTCGATGTGATCCGCGCCATGGCGCAGGTGGAGGGCGCGGTCGTGGGCGCGGGCACGGTGCTGAACCCGGCGCAGCTCGATGCGGCGATGGCGGCGGGCGCACGCTTCATCGTCAGCCCCGGCCTCACCGAACCCTTGGGCCGCGCCGCCATTGCTGCGGGCATCCCCTTCCTGCCCGGCACGGCCACGGCCGGCGACATCATGCGCGGCATGGACATGGGGCTGACCCACTTCAAATTCTTCCCGGCCGCGACATCGGGCGGCTTGCCCGCGCTCAAGGCGCTGGCCGCGCCGCTCCATACCGCCCGTTTCTGTCCCACAGGCGGCATCACCGCGCAAAGCGCGCCCGAATGGCTGGCCCAGCCCTTCGTCAAATGCGTGGGGGGCAGTTGGGTGATCCCCAAAGGCCCGGTCGACATGGCGGCGATAGAGGCGCTGGCGCGGGAGGCCGCCGCCCTGCCCCGTTAGGTCGGGGATTCAGCCACCGCCCCAGATCTGGTCCTGCCGCACAAAGCCGCGCTGGCCGCGCACATCCATCGCGCACCACCCGCGCGCGCAGTCCGACAGGCGGCCGACAACGCCCTTCTGCGCGCGATACAGAACCCGTGCGCCATCGGCGGGCGTTTCGCGCAGCTGCGCCTCTTCCGCCCGGACGATGGCCGTCGTCGTATCGCTCAGCAGCCGGACATGCATCCAGCCGGTCGTGCCCGACGGGTCTTCGATCTGGCGCCACAGGCCCAGCACCTTGATAACCTTCACCGGCAGGTCTCGGCGCCGGTAAATCCAGTTTGACGGATAATCCAGGCTCGGCCCGACGCGCATCCGCGCCTCATTCTGCGCGATCGACGCCCAATAGGGCACGGCCTTGCCCGATTGCGCGACGGCGGGCGCGGCCGCCCCCAGCATTGCCGCTGCCAGAACGCCGACCCACTTCACCATGTTCATTCCTGCAAACCGCATGACTCATGCCATAGCGGGTTGCGACCGCCCCCGACAATCCCCTTGACCAACAAGCCCATGGGGCATAGCGGCCGGATATGGCCAAGAAACCGCGTCCCGCACATCCCACGGTCATCGTCACCCGCCGCCTGCCCCCCGCGGTCGAGGCGCGCATGGCGGAATTGTTCAATACCCGCTTCAACGCCGACGACAAACCGATGAGCCGCGACGCACTGGCCAGCGCCATGGCGCAATGCGATGTGCTGGTGCCCACCGTCACCGATCATATCGACGCCGCGCTGATCGCCGCCGCGCCCGAAAGGCTGCAACTGATCGCCAGTTTCGGCAGCGGCGTCGACCATATCGACCTGACCGCCGCACGGCAGAAGGGCGTCATCGTCACCAACACGCCCGGCGTGTTGACCGAGGACACGGCCGACATGACCATGGCGCTGATCCTGTCCGTCCCTCGCCGCCTGGCGGAGGGCGAAAAGCTGGTGCGATCAGGCCGCTGGTCGGGGTGGAGCCCGTCGGGGATGCTGGGCCATCGCATCGCCGGCAAGAGGCTGGGCATCATCGGCATGGGCCGCATCGGTCGCGCCATCGCCCGGCGCGCCGTTGCTTTTGGCCTATCCATCGCCTATCACAACCGCCATCGCCTGCCCTTCGAAGTCGAACAGGAATTGCAGGCGACCTGGCATGAGGATGTCGATTCGCTGCTGGCGCAAAGCGACATCGTGTCGATCAACTGCCCGCTCAACGCCGACAGTCGCGGCATGATCGACGCGCGCCGGATCGCGCTGATGCGGCCCACCGCCTATTTCATCAATACCTCACGCGCGGAGGTGACCGATGAGGACGCGCTGGTCGCGGCCTTGAGCGAGGGGCGGATCGCAGGCGCGGGGCTGGACGTTTATGCCCATGAACCCGCCGTCGACGCGCGCCTGATGGCGCTTTCCAACGTCGTGCTGCTGCCGCACATGGGATCGGCGACGTTCGAGGGGCGCGACGCCACCGGCGCGCGGGTGATCGCCAATATCCGCAGTTGGGTCGATGGCCATCGCCCGCCCAATCAGGTGCTTGAAGGCTGGGTCTGATCCCCGCCCGCCAAACGCCCTTATCGAAGTCTTTACCGGACTTCGCTTAGACAGCGGGGCATGCGCGCCCTTGCCTCATTCCCGCTGATCGCCGCCGCGATCGCCCTGCCCCAGACCGCCCATGCCCAGAGCGTCGGCGTCGACAGCGGCGACACGGCATGGATGATCCTCTGCGCCCTCATCGTCCTCATCGCCGCGCTTCCCGGCCTTGCCCTGCGCCGCGCGGGGCTCGCCAATGCGCGCAACGGCCTGTCCGCCGCCGCGCAGGGGCTGGGCATGGCGGCCACCGCGTCGCTGGCCTGGGGCATTGCAGGCTACAGCCTCGCCTATGCGCCGGGCGGCGGCTGGCTGGGCGGCGGCGCCAACCTGTTCATGGGCGGCATGGCCGACCTGCGCGAAGGATTGACCGTCCCCGAAACCGCCTTCGCCTTGTTTCAGATGACGCTGGCGCTGCTGGGCGTGACGCTGATCGCCGGGGCGCTGGCCGAACGCGCCCGCTTCGGCTGGATGCTGCTGTTCGCGCCGCTGTGGCTGCTCATCGTCTATGCGCCGGTCGCCCGCTGGATGTGGGGCGGCGGCTGGCTGGCGGAACTGGGCGCGCTTGATTTTGCCGGCGCGCTGGTCGTCCACCTGACGGCGGGCTGTTCCGCGCTGGTGCTGGGCCTCATCATCGGGCCGCGCGAGCGGGCCGAAGGCGGCGCTCACGCCCCGCTGCTGACGCTGGCGGGCTCGGCGATGCTGTGGGTCGGCTTGATGGCGGCGAATGGCGGCTGGGCGCTGGGCGCCGCCAACGACGCCGCCAGCGCCCTGCTCAACACGCATTTCGCCGCGTGCGCCGGGCTGATCGGCTGGGCGCTGACCGACCGGCTGCTCGGCGGACGGACCAGCGCCACGGGCCTTGCATCGGGCGCCATCGCCGGTCTGGTCGCCATTTCCGCTTCAGCGGGGCTGGTGGGCGGCGCGGGCGCCATGGCCATCGGCCTGATCGCGGCCATCGCCTGCCGCATCGTCGCGGGCATGATCGGCCGTGGCCGGATCGACGACCCGGCCCGCATCTTCGCGGTCCATGGCGTGGGCGGATTGATCGGCGCGCTGCTGCTCATTCCCTTCACCCCCGCCACGCTGGGCGGCGTCGGCTTCGACCCGTCGGTCGGCTATGGCGCGATCATCGCCGCCCAGTTGATCGGCATCGCCGCCATCGCTGTCTGGGCGATGCTGGGATCAGCGATTCTGGGCCTTGGCCTGTCCTTCATCCTGCCCATGCGGGTCAGCGCGGACGAGGAAGCCACCGGCCTCGACGCCGCCCATCATGGCCAGCAGGCCTGGGACTTCCGTTAAGGGCAACGCCATGACCGTCGCCGTCGGCATCTTCGCGCATCAGGAAGAAAGGCGGATCGCCGCCTGCCTCGCCTCGCTGCCGCTGGACCGGCCCGGCACGCTTTTCCATGTGCTGGTCAACGGATCGACCGACGGCACCGTCGCGCGCGCCAGCGCCGCCGCCGAAGGCCGCACCAATGTGATCGTCCACGATCTGCAAGCGGGCGGCAAGTCGCGCACCTGGAACCATTTCATCCATCATCTGCTGACCGGCGACGAACAGGCCGTGATCCTGATGGACGGCGACGCCGAGATCACGCCCGGCTCCATAGATGCGCTGGTAACCGCTCTTGCCGCCGACCCCGCCGCGAATGCCGCAGCGGGGATGCCGATGAACGGGCGCAAGGCGGCGGCCTATCGCGCCATGCTGCGGCAGGATCGCGGCATTTTCGGCGATCTCTACGCCCTGTCCGGGCCTTTCGTCGCGGCGATCCGCGCGGCAGACCTGCGCCTGCCCGACGACCTGATCGGCGACGACGGGCTGGTCGCCGCCTGGGCGCACACCCATCTTGGCCCCGATGCCGACTGGGTGACGCAGCGGGTGCTCGCCTGCGAGGGCGCGGGCTTTCTGTGCGAGCCGGTTAGCCTGCTGCACCCGGCGACATGGCGGATGCAATATAAGCGCATGGTCAACTATTCCGTCCGCCACATGCAGAACCGCATCGTGTCGGACATCATGGGCCGCGCCGGGCCATCGGGCCTGCCCGCCTCGCTCGCCAGCCTCTATCCCCAATGGCTCCCCCGCCTGCACCCGCGCGGCGGCGTGCAGGGCTGGTTCGACCGCCGGGCGCTGGCGCGGATGAAGGCGAAGGGGTGATCCCCCTCGCCCGGTCCCCGCGCGGGATTCAGGCCAGCATGTCCGGCGTCACCGGCAGGCTGCGAATACGGCGGCCAGTCGCGGCGTGAACGGCGTTGACCATCGCCGGTATGACCGGCGGCAACGCCGGTTCGCCAAGCCCCGTGGGCGGATAGTCCGTCCTGATGAACTCGACGAGGATGTCCGGCGTATCGGGAATGCGCAGCAGCGGATGGCCGTCGAAATTGGATTGCTCGACCGCGCCGGCGACCTGCGTGATCGACTGTCCGGCCAGCGCCTGCGTCAGCCCCTCGATCACCGATCCCTGCGCCTGATGCATGGCGTTGAGCGGATTGATGATCTGGCTGCCGATATCGCCGGCCACCCACACGGTTTTCACCTTGGGCATGGAATCGACGATGGCGACTTCCACGACTTCCGCGAAATATCCCATATGGCTGAAATAAAAGGCAAAGCCCTTCCCCGATCCCTTGGGCATCCTGGCCCGCTGGTCCCAGCCCGCCATGGCGCAGACCTTCTCGATCACGGCCTTTGCGCGGGCGGTGACGAAGGGCGGCGAGCGATCACCGCGCGGAATTTCGCGGTCGGCGCCCAGCAATTCCAGCATCAGGGTCGGCAAATCCTTGCCCGCCGCCTGCGCCACTTCGTCCAGAAACGCCTGGGTGACAAAGGCGAGCGCGTTCGATCCGGGCGCGCGCAGCCAGCCGGTCGGCATGTTGGTGGACAGGAAACTCTGTTCCATCACCACATTGTCGACAAACTCCACCGGCGGCTCATATTCCGGCATTTCGGCGGCGCGCACCGGCTCACCGTCCTTGCCGAAGGTGATGAAATGATCGTGAAACGCGGTCAGCTTGCCCTTGGCGTCCAGCGCCGCGCGGAAACCATGCCAGCCGGCCGGGCGATAAAAATCCCGCCGCATGTCGTCCTGGCGCGAATAGAGCAGCTTTACCGGAACGCCGGGCAACTTCGCGGCAATCACCGCCGCCCGCACCATATAATCGTTCATCAGCCGCCGACCGAAGCCGCCGCCAATGCGAGTGAAATTGATGCGGATCTTTTCCGGCGGCAAATTCAGCGCCTTGGCGACCAGAGAGCGGCCATTTTCGGGATATTGGGTCGGCGCCCAGATTTCGATGGCCCCATCCTTGAACAGGGCGGTGCAATTCTGCGGTTCCAGCGTGCCATGGGCGAGGAAAGGATAGCTGTAATCGGCCTTGACCGTCTTCGCGGCGGCGGCGAAGGCGGCGTCGACATCGCCCTTGCGTATAATGTCGCCATCGGCCTTGCCCGTACGGCGGGCGGCGGCCTGCTTGGCGTAGCCCTCCGTCGAAAAACCGCTGACGGCGCTGTCGTCCCATTCGACCTTCAGCGCCTCGCGCGCCTTGTTGGCGCTCCACCAGCTTTTGGACAGGATCGCCACGCCGTCGAACAATGATTCGGGCTGGCCGTCGCCCTTGATGGTCAGCACATGGGCGACCCCGGGCAACGCCTTCACCTCGTCGATATTGGCCGACTTGAGCGTCCCGCCAAAGGCCGGGCAGTTTTCGATCACGGCATAAAGCATGCCGGGCAGCTTGAAATCGATGCCGAACAAAGGCTTGCCCGCGACGATGGCGGGGGTGTCGGGACCGATGATCGACTGGCCGATAATGCGGAAATCGGCGGCGTCCTTCAGCGTCAGCTTTTCCGGGTCGGGCGCGGGCAGCTTCGCCGCCGCCACCGCCAGCGCGGCATAGGTCAGGCTCTTGCCCGATGCCGGATCGCTCACCTTGCCGCTGGCGGTCTTCAGGCGCTCGGCGGGCACGCCCCATTGCGCCGCCGCCGCCGACACCAGCATGGCGCGGGCCGCCGCCCCCGCCCGTCGCGTCGGCACCCATTCGCGCGGCGTCGTGCGACTGCCGCCCGCCACCTGCCCGCCAAAGATCGACTGGTCGGCATGGGTCTGCTCGATCGTCACCTGCGCCCAGTCGACGTCCAGTTCCTCCGCGATCAGCATCGGCAGCATCGTCTTGGCGCCCTGACCGATCTCGGCATTTTTCGCGCCGATGATGACCCGGTTGTCGGGCAGGATGCGGATGAAGGCCGTCAAGATCGTCGGCGTCCCGTCGGCGGCCCGGGCCAGCGGCACGTTGAGGTCGAACAGCAATCCGCCCCCAGCGATCAGCGACGCGGAGATGAAGCTCCGCCGCGACAGCGTCGCCGCGCTCATGCCGCGGACTCCGCTGCGGCCTTGATCGCGGCGCGAATGCGGACATAGGTCGAACAGCGGCACAGATTGCCCATCATCGCGGCGTCGATGTCCGCATCGCTGGGCTTGGGCGTCTGGGCGAGCAGCGCGGTCGCGCTCATAATCTGCCCGGCCTGGCAATAACCGCATTGGGGCACGTCCTGCGCCACCCATGTCGCGGCGATGCGCTTGCCCGCATCGGTCGCCTGCACCCCTTCGATGGTGGTGATCGCCATGCCCTGCACGTCGCCCAGCGCCATCTGGCACGACCGCACGGCATTGCCGTCAACATGCACCGTGCACGCGCCGCACAGGCCGGCGCCGCAACCGAATTTGGTGCCGACCATATCCAGATCCTCGCGCAGCACCCACAGCAGCGGCTTAGCCGGGTCGCCATCGACCATGCGCTTTTCACCATTGACCGTCAGACTGATCGCCACCCTGCCACCTCCATCGCCAATTCAGCGCAGCACCCATGATGCGCGTCGGCCAGCCAAGCCATATCATCAACGCATGACGGTGCAAATCTCCACTACCGCCAAGGCGCGCGGCGGGAAAAGAGGCGCGGATGAAGCCCCTTCCCAACGGCCGATCATCGCGCATAGGATGGCCGCCTGTCGCGCGAACATGAGCCTGCCCCAATGTCGTCTCAACCGCCCCTTCCCCCCATGCTGCGGTCCAATGACGCCGCCCCGATCCGGCTGATCGCGGAACAGGGCGGGGCGCTGTGCACCATCGTCCGTATCGACGAGAGTTTCTCGCGTCGCGTGGGGGCGCAACTGGCCATTGCGCCCGACGGCACGATGGTCGGCAGCCTGGCCGACGGATGCCTGGAATCGGAATTGGCGCGCCAGGCGCAGACCGCTGCGGCATCGGGCGGGCCAGTGCTTTTACGCTATGGCGCGGGTTCGCCCTTCATGGATTTTCGCCTGCCCTGCGGCGCGGGCATCGACGTTCTTGTCGACCCCTCCCCTTGCGTCGAACAGGCGCGGGAAACCGTCGCCCGGCTCGACCGGCGCATCCCCGCGCAATGGCTCCTCCCCCCGCAAGCAGCGCCCCATGCGCGCGGCATCAGCTTCCTGCCCGCCTTGTCGCTGCTGACGTTCGGCGCGGGGCCTGAACAGGACCGGCTGATCCTTCTGGCGCGGTCGGCGGGCATCGACGCCCGCATGGTGCAGCCCGGCCCCGGCGGCCTCTCCCTTGGCCGCCCGCCCATGGACATGCCGGTCGATCACTGGACGGCCATCGTCCTGCTGTTCCACGACCATGAATGGGAACGCGCGCTGCTGCCCTGGGCGCTGGGCGCCGACGCCTTTTTCATCGGCGCCATAGGCGGGCGGCTGACCCGCGAACGCCGGATCGCCATGCTGCAGCGCGCAGGCATCGACGTCGGCCGGATCGCCCGGCTGCGCGCGCCCGTGGGGCTAATCCCTCACACGCGCGATCCCAACACGATGGCGCTGTCGATATTGGCCGATGTCGTGGGCCGCTACGACGCGCTGATCGATGAAGCCTCTGATCAGCGGGATGCCGACAACAACGCCGCCAGTCTGTCGACATCTGTCCTGTAGTCCACGTCCATCAACGCGTCGCCCACCACATCCACGACGGCGCCGTCCGGCACGCCCGCCAACAACGCACGCGCGCCCGCCCGGCCGCCAAGCGCCGCCAGATCGTCGAAGCGTTCGGCGGCGAAACAGGCAGGCGCGCCGGGGCGGCCATCGGCATGGCGCGTAGCCGCCAAGCCCGATACGCGTGCCCTGCTCGCCAGGTCGGCCAACAGGTCCACACCGATCAACGGCATATCCGCCAGCATGATGAGCAAATGGCTGGCCTGCATCGTCCGCGCCGCCTGCGCCGCCTGCGCCACCGACCCCCCCATGCCATCAGCAGGCGCGGGGTTGATGATCCTCCGCACCGGGCGCGGCAAGGCCTCGCCAAGAAAGGCCGGAGCCTGCGGCCCCGTCACCACCAATACCGGCGCGCCGGTAGACAGGGCCGTGTCGAGCGCCCATCGGCCCAGCTTCCTGCCCCCGCAATCATGGTCCAGCTTGCCCCCGCCAAAGCGTGCGCCCAGGCCCGCCGCCAGCACCGCAATCACGGTTCCTGGCGGCCATGTCATTGAAGGTGCAAAATCGGCCATTGCTCTCCGGGCTTCACGCCCCGGCGATTATCGCGCGGGCCGATCCTGATACTGCGCCGGGAACATCGTTCGCAAGGCTGCGACCTTGGGCATGTCCCACCGCAGGATATAGGGGTGGCGAGGGTTCTTCGTCAGGAAATTCTGGTGATACGCATCGGCATCCTGAAAGCCGGTAAAGCGTTCCACCCGCGTCACCACCGGTTCGCGCCACAGGCCGCTTTTGTCCAGTTGCGCCAGATAGGCGCGCGCCGCCCGCTCCTGCTCCGCATTCAGCGGAAACAGCGCGCTGCGATACTGTGTGCCATGGTCCGGCCCCTGATAATTGAGCGTGGTCGGATCGGCGATGACGGAAAAGAATATCCGCATCAACGCGCCATAGGTGACGACTTTGGGATCATAGGTAATGCGCACCGACTCGGCAAAGCCGGTATCGCCTTCGCTGACCTGCTCGTAATCGACCTTGCGTCCCTTTGGCCCGCCGGCAAAGCCCGACACCGCCAGATGAACGCCCTTCACATGGGAAAATACGCCCTCGACGCCCCAATAGCATCCGCCGGCAAAGACGGCGGTTTCCCATTTGCGGGTCGCGGCGGCGTCGATGGCCGGGGCGGGCGCCTGAACAGCCCGCTCAGCCGCCGACAGGGGCGTTGCAACGGCCAGCAAGACCGCCGAAACGGTCAGCAGGGCGCGATCAAAGACCCGCATGGTCCGCTGTCGACGCCGCCAGCGCGGTCGACGCAAAGGCCGGGGGATCATTGGGCTGCAACAGGAACATGCCCACCGCGCCCAGGGCAAAGCCGCCAAGGAAGCGGAGGAACAGGTCGGATTTGAGGAAAGACTTCATAACCTTCACATAGTCCCTGAATCACATGGTCATCGGCGGACTCCAACGGCGCCGCCTTGCCCTCTATCGCCTTGCCCATGGCTGAACGCCGTGACGCCGGTCACATTGTTTCGATCAATGCGTCCGAGAGAGCGACAAACGGCAAGACCAAATTCGTTTTTAATCGAAACGCAAATAGGCGTCGCGTCCGTCTCTTTCAAGACGGCGCGACGCGCAACGATCCGTTTCCGTTTTTGCGCTTATTTCAGCGCCGCGCAGGCTTCCTGAATGCGAGTGCACGCCTTTTTCAGCACCTCTTCCGACGTCGCATAGCTGATGCGGAAGGCGGGCGAGAGGCCAAAGGCGGCGCCATGGACGGCGGCGACGCGGGCCTCGTCCAGAAAATAACCGATCAGCGCCTCGTCACTGTCGATCAGCGCGCCCTTGGGCGTCGTCTTGCCGATCAGGCCGCTGGCGTCGGGATAGACATAGAAGGCGCCTTCGGGCGTCGGGCAATCCAGGCCCGGCGCGTCGTTCAGCATGGCGACGACCATGTCGCGGCGCTTCTTGAACGCCGCATTGCGCTCTTCCAGAAAATCCTGCGGGCCGGTCAGCGCCGCGACCGCGGCCGCCTGGCTGATCGAACAGGGGTTGCTGGTCGACTGCGATTGCAGCTTGCCCATCGCCTTGATGATCCACTCGGGGCCGCCGGCAAAGCCGATGCGCCAACCGGTCATGGAAAAGGCCTTGGAACAGCCGTTCACCGTCAGCGTGCGGTCATAAAGGTCCGGGCACACCTGCGCGATGGTCGCAAAGGGCGTGGGCGCATACCAGACATGCTCATACATGTCGTCGGTCATCACCAGAACATGCGGATGGCGCAGCAGCACCTCGCCCAGCGCCTTCAGCTCATCGGCCGAATAGGCCGCGCCCGACGGGTTGGACGGCGAATTGAGCATCACCCACTTGGTGCGCGGCGTGATCGCGGCATCGAGCTGCGCGGCGGTGATCTTGTAACCCTGGCGCGCCGGGCCTTCGATGAACACCGGCGTGCCGCCCGCAAAGTTGACGATATCGGGGTAGCTGACCCAATAAGGCGCCGGGATGATGACCTCATCCCCTGCATCGACGGTCGCGACCAGCGCGTTGAACAGCGTATGCTTGCCGCCCGAATTGACGCTGATCTGGCTGCGCTTGTAGGCAAGGCCATTGTCGCGCTTGAACTTGAAGGCGACGGCTTCCTTCACATCGGCGGTGCCATCGACATCGGTATAGCGCGTGAGGTTGTTGCGGATCGCGGCGATGCCCGCTTCCTTGACGAAATCGGGCGTGTCGAAATCGGGCTCGCCCGCCGACAGGCCAATCACGTCCACGCCTTCGGCTTTCAGCGCATTGACCCGCGCGCTCATGGCGAGCGTGGCGGAGGGCTGGATACGGCCGAGTGCGGCGGAAGTCTGGCTCATGGTGCGAATCTTTCCTGGAAATCCCCTTGCCCGCAAAGCAGGCGAACGGGGCGTCCCTTAGTGCGCAACGGTCGCAGGGGCAACCGCCAGTTCACAGCGTGCGGCCATATTGCGCCAGCCGGCTCAGCGATGCACCGTCGCCGCCACCATCCCGCGCGCGGCATTGCCGATGAAGAAGCCGCGCTCCAGGTCATGGGCGCGCAGATCCGCCTCGACCGCTTCGCCCATGTCGATCAGGCTGCGGCGCAATATGCCGGGCAGCAAGCCACGGCTGCTCGGCGGCGTCAGCAACTTGTCGCCCCGCTCGACGAAGATCGTCGAAAAACTGCCTTCGGTCAGGAAGCCGCGCTCGTCGGTCATCACCACTTCATAAGTGCCGCCCCGGCGCAGCGCGTCGCGATAGAGCGAACGGTCGGTGGTCTTGTGCAACAGGCGCAGGTCGCTTGCCGGGGCGTTGCGCGGCACGATCGCCACCGGCATCACCGCATGCGGCCATGTGCGATGCGCCCGCACCTCGATCGCCGTCGCGCCGCCGCGCGACACCAGCAGCCGCAACCGGCTGCGCTCGCGCAGGCGGAAGGTCGCGGCCTGCAGGTCATTGCGTACGGCATGGCGGTCAAAGGCGAAACCCAGCGCAGTCGCGCTCGCCTTCAACCGTTCCAGATGAAGGTCAAGCAGCCTGATCCCCTCTTCGGGATCGAAGGCCATGGTTTCCAGAAGATCAAACCGTCCGTCGGCCAGAGACATGGGTGATTCACTATCCTTCGCTGCGCCAGCCATCGGTCAGAAATCGTGCCTTTGCAAGACATTCGGCCCATTCTTCCGGCCCGGTCGAATCCGCGATCACGCCCGAACCCAGGCCGATGCGCGCGCGCGTCGGGTCCGCGCCGATGGCCAGCGTGCGGATCAGCACGTTGAAACTGGCGTCACCCTCCGGGTCGATCCAGCCCATCGCGCCAGTGTAAGCGCCACGCCCATGCGGCTCGACAGCCGCGATCACCTCCATCGCGCGCAGCTTGGGCGCTCCGGTGATGGAGCCGCAGGGGAACAGCGCGCGCAGCACGTCGACCGGCCCAAGGCCGGGGCGCAGCACGGACTGCACATCCGACACCATCTGATGCACCGTCGGATAGGTTTCGACCCGGAACAGATCAGGCACCTTCACGCTGCCGGCGACCGACACGCGCGACAGGTCGTTGCGCAGCAGGTCGACGATCATCAGATTTTCGGCGCGCTGCTTCGGGTCGGCGGCCAGCGCCGCCATGGCGGCGGCATCCTCTTGCCGGTCGGCGCGCCGCGTCGCCGTGCCCTTCATCGGCCGCGCGGCCAGCCTGCCCCCGCCCAGCGCAAAGAAGAGTTCGGGCGAGAAGGACAGGAGCATCCCCTGCCCGGTCGACACAATGCCGCCATGGGGAGCCTGCTGCCGCCCGCGAATGGCGGCATAAAGCGCCAGCGGATCGCCGCTGATCGCCAGTTCGCAGGGAAAGGTCAGATTGGCCTGATAGATGTCGCCCGCGCGGATCATGTCCTGCACCCGGCCAAAAGCCGTCAGATAATCGGCGCGCGACACCATCGGCGTCATCGCATTGACCTTCGCTGCCGCCGCGTCGGGCAGCATCGCGGGCACGGCCGACGCCGCCGCCAGCTCGACAGACTCGAACAGGCCGAACCACAGCAAAGGCATGTCGCCATCGGTGGGGGCGCTGGCCAGCCCCTCCAGTCGCGGCTCCAGCGCAAAGCCCAGCTCATAAGCGCAATAGCCCGCCGCATGGCGCCCGGCGCGCACAGCCTCCGCGAGGCGCTCCAGCGCGGGCGCGACCTCCTGCGGGAGCCGCGCGACAATCATCCCGACCGGATCGCGATAGAGCCGCGCCGGGGCCGCGCCGACTGGCCGCGCGTCGTCAAACAGCAGGAAGGGCGCGCGCCTGTGATGCAGCGTCCCATCGCCATAGGGCATGGGAAACAGGTTGGCCGGGGGGGACAAGGGGATGGAGCAGCGATACGGGCGGCCGGGTCAGGCGGCCCGGCGCGCCTTGTTCAGCTTCTTGAGCAGCATGTCGCGTTTCAGGCGCGACAGATGATCGATGAACAGCACGCCCTGCAAATGGTCCATCTCATGCTGGAGGCAGGTGGCGAGCAGGCCGTCCAGTTCCTCCTCATGGATGCGGCCGTCCCGGTCCATCCAACTGGCGCGGACGCGCGCCGGGCGCTCGACCTCGGCATATTGTTCGGGAACCGACAGGCAGCCTTCCTGATAGACCGACAATTCCTCCGACCCGTCCAGTATCTGCGGATTGATGAACACCATCGGCTTCCTGACGGGCGGGCCGTCCTCTTCCTCCGGCTCTTGCAAGTCCATGACCAGCAGCCGCTTGGGCACGCCCACCTGGATCGCGGCCAGGCCAATGCCCGGCGCATCATACATGGTTTCGAACATGTCGTCGATCAGGCGCTGAAGATCGTCGTCGATCGCCTCCACGGGCGTCGAGATGGTGCGGAGCCGCGGGTCCGGCGTTTCAAGGATCGGAAGAATGGCCATGGTTGCAAAATAAGCGGAAATTAGTCGCAATTCAAGCGAGCCGACCGGGAAGCAGCCGCCATGCCCCTGCCATGGCGCCGTTTCACCAGCCCGATCCCGGTCATGGCGTCGCTGCCGCCATTTCCGCCGCGCGCTTCAGGCCCGCCAGTTGCTGCCCCATCACCATGTCGACCACAGGCGCCAGCTTGTCCGCGCCGCCACGAACATAGCCGCCGACGACGTAAGTCATCGTCACCGCGCTGCCCTTCCCTTCCGCGCCGGGCTTGATCGCAAAGGTCAGCGTGCCGACCACCGCCTCCGCCTGCAACGGGCCGAAGCTGCCGACCATGCGCAGGACGGCGGGCGGCGCGGCATAGATGATGCGGGCATGTTCGATGACGCCATCGGGCGCGCCATCGCGGCCAGGTATCTTTTCACAGAAACAGCCGCCCACCGCCGAATCGAGCGCCATGTTGCGGGCGTCGCCGCTATATGTATGGTCGCTGTTCCACCAGCGGCCGGGTTGCGCCAGCAGCGCGAACAGGTCCGCCCGATCGGCAGCGATGGCGGCGCTGTTTTCAATGGCGAAGCCGGATGCGTCAGATGATGTTACGGCCGCCCCGGCCGGAAAGGCCCAGGCAGCCGTCAACAAAACCCCAGCCATCAACGCGATACGGATCATGCGCCCCTCCCCTGTTGAATCGGGGCGCATGATAGCGTCAGGCGCCGGTCCCGTCGAGGATGGCGGCGACCGCCACCGTCACATCGTCCATGTCGGCCATGCCGTCGACGCGGCTCACAATGCCGCGCGCCTCGTAAATCGGCAGGATCGGCGCGGTCTTGGCGCGATATTCGGCCATGCGGGTACGGACGGTTTCCTCATTGTCGTCGGGACGACGCTTGAATTCCGTGCCCCCGCACTTGTCGCACACGCCTTCAACCTTGGGCTGCTTGAACGTGTCGTGATAGCCTTCGCCGCAGTTCCCGCAGGTGAAACGGCCAGTGATCCGCTCGACCAGCGCGTCCTCGTCCACTTCCAGTTCGATGACATGGTCGAGCGTGCGGCTGCGTTCGCTCAGGATCGCGTCCAGCGAATGCGCCTGCGCTTCGGTGCGCGGATAGCCGTCAAAAATCACGCCGGTTTCGGGCGGCAGCGCGTCCAGCGCCTCGCCGATGATGCCCGACACCACTTCGTCGGGAACCAGCGCGCCCGCCTCCATCAATGCCTTGGCCTGCAACCCTACCGGCGTGCCCGCCTTCACGGCGGCGCGCAGCATGTCGCCGGTGGAAAGCTGCTTCATGCCCCGGCTGTCGACCAGCCGCGTCGCCTGCGTGCCTTTGCCAGCGCCCGGCGGGCCAAGCAGAATGATGTTCATTGCGCGCATTCTCCCCTGTTTACGTCTGCGCTATGCCGCCCTGTCAGCGGATGCGGCCCTTCAGCTTGGCCTTCTTGATCAGGTCGCCATATTGATGGGCCAGCAGATGGCTTTGAATCTGTGTAACGGTGTCGACGGTTACATTGACAACGATCAGCAGGCTAGTCCCACCAAGGTAGAATGGGATGCCCGCCCGCGCGATGACGAATTCCGGCACCAGACAGATGAACGCCAAATAGGCCGCGCCGATCACCGTGATCCGGGTCAGCACGTAGTCCAGATAGAGTTCGGTGTTCTTGCCCGGACGGATGCCGGGAATGAAGCCGCCATTGCGCTTGAGGTTGTCGGCCGTTTCTTCCGGATTGAACACAACGGCGGTGTAGAAGAAGCAGAAGAAGACGATGCCCAGGCCATAGAGCGTCATGTAGACCGGGCTGCCATGCGCCAGATACTGGTTCAGCGTCAGGATGAAATCGCTCCACTTGCTCTCGCCCGCGACAGCCGTGCCGGCGAATTGCGAGATGGTCAGCGGCATCAGCAGCAGCGAAGAGGCGAAGATCGGCGGAATGACGCCGGCGGTGTTGACCTTGAGCGGCAGATGGCTGCGGTCCGCCTGCATCAGCCCCTGACGCGTCTGCCGCTTGGGATATTGGATCAGCACCCGGCGCTGCGCCCGCTCCATGAAGCAGATCAGCGCGATCAGGCCCGTGCCCAGCACCACGATCAGCATGATCGTCAGGCCCGAAATGGAGCCTTCGCTGCCCGACTTGAACAAATTGGCCAGCGTCACCGGCAATTGCGCGACGATGCCCGCCATGATGATGAGCGAGGTGCCGTTGCCGATCCCGCGCGAGGTGATCTGTTCGCCCAGCCACATCAGGAACATGGTGCCGCCGATCAGCGAGATCACCGCCGACACGCGGAACAACAGACCCGGATCGATCACCGCGCCGCGCGATTCATAGCCCGCGGCGATCGCATAGCCCTGCACCGCTGCCAGCAGCACCGTGCCATAGCGGGTATATTGGTTCAGCTTCTTGCGCCCGCTTTCGCCTTCCTTCTTGATCGCCGCCAGTTGCGGCACCAGCGAAGTGGCGAGCTGCACCACGATGGACGCGGTGATATAGGGCATGATGCCCAGCGCGATCAGGCTCGCACGCTCCAGCGCGCCGCCCGAAAAGGTGTTGAAGATGTCGAGAACGCCGCCCCGCGTATCCTGAACCGCGCTGGCCAGCGCCGTCGGGTCGATGCCCGGCATCGGCACGAAGCTGAGGAAACGAAACACGATCAGCGCGCCCAGCGTGAACCACAGGCGCTTTTTCAGATCGGTGGCCTGGCTGAACTTGGCGAGGCTGAGATTGGATGCGAGCTGGTCGGCTCTCGATGCCATGGGCTTGACCTTCAACAATCACATTAAAAGCACCGGGCGACCCGGCCGCAAAGGGATTCGCAATCCCCTTAACCGCGTCTGCCCGGCATGTCGAACGGTGTGTGACGCCGACATGCGTGCGCGGAAACGAAAAAGCAAAGCCCCGCCAACCCATATCGGTCAGCGGGGCGATGCTTGCAAGCCTTTGGGCCGATCAGGCCTTCTTGGCGGCCTTGGCGCTACCCTTCTTGGCGGCGGCCTTTTCGGCGGCGGGGACGACGGCGATCACCTCGACCTTGCCGCCGGCCTTTTCAACCGCTTCGACCGCGCCGGCGGAAGCGCCGGCCACCAGGAAGCTGACCTTCGCGGTCAGTTCGCCCTTGCCCAGCAGGCGCACGCCATCCTTGCCGCCACGGGCGAGGGCAGCGCCCTTCAGCGCGGCATGGTCGATGGTGGCGTTGGCGTCGAGCTTGCCCGCGTCGATGGCGGCCTGCACTGCGCCCAGGTTCACGATCGCGAAATCCTTGGCGAAGATGTTGTTGAAGCCGCGCTTCGGGATCCGCATGTGGAGCGGCATCTGGCCGCCTTCGAAGCCGTTGATGGCGACGCCCGAACGCGCCTTGGCGCCCTTCTGGCCGCGACCGGCGGTCTTGCCCTTGCCCGAACCGATGCCCCGGCCCACACGCATCCGGCCCTTGCGGGCGCCGGCATTGTCGTTGATTTCGTTCAGTTTCATATCTTGCACTCGCTTTCGCTTTTGTCGCGCACTGTCAAATCTGGCCGCTCAGTGAGAGCTGCACAAATGTAACGACGTGTAAAAATATGATCAGTAGAAATTTGCCTGACCAAGCAAACAAGATCAGAAGTGGAATGAGCGCCAAAACGCAACACGCCAGCTTCCGATCCCGCGCTTTACCTTTCAATCTACTCGACCACTTCCACCATATGCGGCAGCTTCTTGATCGCGCCGCGGACTTCCGCGGTGTCTTCCAGCTCCACCACGCGGTGCATCTTGCCAAGGCCCAGACCGATCAGAATTTTCTTCTGGTCGGCGGGGCGACGGATCGGCGAACCGATCTGCTTGATCTTGATTTTCGCCATATCGGTTACTCCGCAATCGCTTCGGCGTCGGCCTGCGCGACTTCGGCCGATGCGCCGCCACGACGCAGAAGGTCGGCGACCTTCTTGCCACGGCGCTGCGCCACCGACTTCGGGCTGGTCTGTTCGCCCAGCGCCTCAAAGGTCGCACGGATCATGTTATAGGGGTTCGACGTGCCGTTCGACTTGGTCACGACGTCCGCCACGCCCAGGCTTTCGAAGACGGCGCGCATCGGGCCGCCCGCGATGATGCCGGTCCCGGCCGGGGCCGAACGCACGGTCACCTTGCCAGCGCCGAAATGGCCCAGGCCGTCATGGTGCAGGGTGCGGCCTTCCTTCAGCGGAACGCGGACCATCGCCTTCTTGGCGGCGGCGGTCGCCTTGCTGATGGCTTCGGGCACTTCGCGCGCCTTGCCATGGCCGAAGCCCGCACGACCCTTGCCGTCGCCGACGACGACCAGAGCCGCGAAACCGAAGCGCTTGCCGCCCTTCACGGTCTTGCTGACGCGGTTGATGTGAACCAGCTTTTCGATCAGCTCCTCACCCTGTTCCTCGTCACGATTGCCGCGACGGTCGTCGCGACGGCCACGGCCGCCGCGTTCGCCGCGGTTGCGGTCGCCGCCACGGTTGCCACGGCCACGGCCGGGACCGCGACCCTCGGTCGCTTCAGCGCCTTCGGGCGCTGCCTGAATGGTGTTTTCGTCAGCCATGATCAGAACTCCAGCCCGCCTTCGCGGGCGGCATCGGCCAGCGCCTTGACGCGGCCATGGAACAGGAAGCCACCACGGTCGAACACGACCTGGGTGACGCCAGCGGCGGTCGCCGCTGCGGCGACGCGCTTGCCGACATCGGCGGCGGCTTCAGCAGAAGCGCCGGTCTTGCCCAGAGCCTTCGAACCGACATCCTTGTCCAGGGTCGAAGCCGACGCGACGGTCTTGCCGGCGGCGTCATCAATGACCTGGGCGTAGATGTGACGGCCCGAACGATGCACGGACAGGCGCGGGCGGGCGCCCGAAACGGCCTTGAGCGCGGTGCGGACGCGGCGACGACGCCGCGCGAAGAGGGAAAGCTTTGCCATCTTACTTCTTCTTCCCTTCCTTGCGGAAGATGAACTCGCCGGCGTACTTGATACCCTTGCCCTTATAGGGTTCGGGCTTGCGCCAGCGGCGGATCTCGGCAGCGACCTGACCCACCTTCTGCTTGTCGATGCCGCTGATCTCGACCGTGGTGTTATCCGGGGTCTTGATCTCGATGCCTTCGGGCACGTCGAAGTCGACGTCATGCGAATAGCCCAGTTGCAGCTTCAGGGTCTTGCCCTGCGCATTGGCGCGGTAACCGACGCCGGTGATGAGCAGCTTCTTCGAAAAGCCCTCGGTCACGCCGGTGATCAGGTTCTGCACCATCGTGCGCTGCATGCCCCAGAAAGCGCGCGCAGCCTTCGAAGCGTTGGCAGGCTGCACCGAAATGCTACCATCCTCGACCGCGTAGCTGATTTCGTCACGCAACTGGAGCGCCAGTGTGCCCTTGGGGCCCTTGACCGAGAGCTGACCGCCCTCGATGGTCGCCGTCACCCCAGCGGGGATCGCGACAGGCTTCTTGCCAATACGGCTCATCAGAACACCTCCGCCAGCACTTCGCCGCCGACATTCTGTTCGCGCGCTTCCGCGTCGGACAGAACGCCCCTGGGCGTCGAGACAATGGTGATGCCCAGGCCATTGCGCACCACCGGCAGTTCCTTGGAACCCGAATAGACGCGGCGGCCAGGCTTGGACACGCGGGCGACATGCTTGATCGCGGGCTGCCCTTCGAAATATTTCAGTTCAATCCGCAGGCCGGGATGCTTGCCGAGCGCTTCCTCGCTATAGCCACGGATGTAGCCTTCACGCTGAAGAACGTCGAGCACGCGGGCGCGCAGCTTGCTGGCGGGGGACACAACGCTGTCCTTCTTCGCCTGCTGCCCGTTGCGGATGCGGGTGAGCATATCACCCAGGGGATCGGTCAATGCCATCTCAAATGATCCTTACCAGCTCGACTTGGTGACGCCGGGGATCAGGCCCTTGTTGGCCAGATCGCGGAGCTGCACACGGCAGAGGCGGAATTTGCGGTAATAGGCGCGCGGGCGGCCCGTCAGTTCGCACCGGTTGCGGATGCGGGTCGGGTTGCCGTTGCGGGGAATTTCCGCCATCTTCAGACGCGCGATCAGCCGATCGGAGTCGTCAGCGGTCGTATCATTCGCGATCGCCTTGAGCTTCGCATAGCGGCCGGCATATTTCTTCACCAGCTTCTTGCGGCGCTCATTCTTGTTGATCGAACTCAGTTTCGCCATGACTTAAGTTCTCTTTCCTTGGGTTGGTCGGAAAGAGAAGCGGGGCCGTTCAGGCCGCCTGCTTCTCTTCGATCGGGAAGGGGAAGCCGAAGAGGCGCAGCAATTCGCGCGCTTCATCGTCCGTCTTCGCCGTGGTGGTCACGATGATGTCCATACCGCGCACCTTGTCGACGCGGTCATAGCTGATCTCGGGGAAGATGATCTGTTCCTTGATGCCGAAGGCATAGTTGCCACGACCGTCAAAGCTCTTGGGGTTCAGACCGCGAAAGTCGCGAACGCGCGGCAGAGCGATGTTGATCAGGCGATCGAGGAACTCGTACATGCGCTCGCGGCGCAGCGTCACCTTGGCGCCGATGGGCATGCCTTCGCGCAGCTTGAACTGGGCGATCGACTTGCGGGCCTTGGTGATGACGGGCTTCTGGCCCGCGATCAGTTCCATCTCTTCGGCCGCCGAAGTGACCTTCTTCTTGTCCTGGGTCGCTTCGCCCACGCCCATGTTGAGCGTGATCTTCTCGATCCGGGGGATTTCCATGACGTTCTTGTAACCGAATTTCTCGGTCATCGCCTTGGCGATTTCGGCGTCATAGAGCGCCTTGGAGCGCGGGATATATTTGTCGGCCATTACAGCACCTCACCGGACTTGACGGCGACGCGGACCTTCTTGCCGTCGCGGTCCTCGAAACGGACGCGGGTCGGCTTGCCATCCTTGTCGGCGACAGCGACGTTGGAAATGTGCAGCGGCGCGGGCTTGCGATCGATGCCACCCTGGGGGTTCATCTGATCGGGCTTGCGATGCTTCGCATGCACGTTGACGCCTTCAACGAGGACTTTGTCCTCCTTGGGCATGACCTGCAGGACGGCGCCGGTGCGGCCCTTGTCCTTGCCGGCGAGCACGACGACCTTGTCGCCCTTCTTGATCTTGGCAGCGCCCATTACAGCACCTCGGGGGCAAGCGAAATGATCTTCATGTGCTTCTTGGCGCGCAGTTCGCGAACGACCGGGCCAAAGATACGGGTGCCGATCGGCTCCTCGTTCTTGTTGATGAGCACAGCGGCATTGCCGTCGAAACGAATCACCGAGCCATCGGCGCGGCGAATGTCCTTGGCGGTGCGGACGATGACGGCACGATGCACGTCGCCCTTCTTAACCTTGCCGCGCGGCTGGGCTTCCTTGACGGAGACGACGATGATGTCGCCCACGCCCGCGAAGCGCCGCTTCGACCCGCCCAGCACCTTGATGCACTGGACGCGCTTGGCGCCGCTATTGTCCGCGACGTCAAGATTGGATTGCATCTGGATCATTGATCCGGTTCCTTCTCATTTGGCCTACCGGGACAATCCCCGGCGGTTCCGAATTCCTGTTTCGACCCGGAAGATTCGAAACATGAAGCGCGGGCCTTTACCTTCTCCCGAAGGAAAAGGCCAGCCCGCGTTTGCATGTTTTCGACCCCGTGGGCCGGTGACTGGCTCAGGCCGCCGTTTCGGGCGACTTGTGCGTATCCACGCGCTCGATGACCTTCCAGGTCTTCAGCTTGGAAATCGGGGCGGTTTCCTCGATGCGGACCGTCTCGCCTTCCTTGTAGACATTGCCCTCGTCATGGGCATGGTACTTCTTCGACAGGCGGATGATCTTGCCGTAGAGCGCGTGCTTAACCTTGCGCTCCACGCGAACCACCACCGTCTTGTCGGTCTTGTCGGAAACCACCGTTCCCGTCAGCACGCGCTTGGGCATCGTGTGTTTCCTTCTTACTTCGCAGCCGAGCGCGAACGCTCGGACTGAAGGGTCATGATCTGCGCGATCGACCGGCGCACTTCACGCACCCGGCTGGGCTTTTCCAGCTGGTTGGTGGCGGCCTGGAAACGCAGGTTGAACTGCTCGCGCTTCAGGTTGTTCAGTTCGGTCGACAGCTCGTCGTCCGATTTGGTCTTGAGATCAGCAACGTTGGCCATCGGCTTCACGCTCCCAGATGCGAGGTGTCGCCGAGGCGGGCGACGACCTTGGTCTTGATGGGCAGCTTCATCGCGGCGCGCGAGAAGGCCTCTGCTGCGAGCGGACCGGGCACGCCGTCCAGTTCGAACAGGATGCGGCCCGGCTTGACGCGAGCGGCCCAATATTCGACCGAACCCTTGCCCTTGCCCTGGCGGACTTCGGCGGGCTTCTTCGACACCGGAACGTCGGGGAACACGCGGATCCACAGACGGCCCTGACGGCGAAGGTGACGCTGGATCGCGCGGCGGGCCGCCTCGATCTGGCGGGCGGTGACGCGCTCGGGTTCCAGAGCCTTCAGGCCATAGGCGCCGAAGTTCAGGGCGGAACCGCCCTTCGCCTCGCCCTTGATCCGACCCTTGAAGGTCTTGCGGAACTTCATCTTCTTCGGTTGCAGCATGACGCTATACCTACCTTATAATCAGCGCGCCGGGCGCACGCCGGAGGTCTGAGCCTCCAGCATGAGCCGGTCGGTGGCCATCGGGTCGTGGCCCAGGATTTCGCCCTTGAAGATCCAGACCTTGATGCCGCACACGCCATAGGCGGTGTGCGCCTCGGCCTCGGCATAGTCGACGTTCGCGCGCAGCGTGTGCAGCGGAACGCGGCCTTCGCGATACCATTCGGTGCGGGCGATTTCCGCGCCGCCCAGACGGCCGCCGCAGGTGATCTTGATGCCTTCGGCGCCCAGACGCAGGGCCGACTGCACCGCGCGCTTCATGGCGCGACGGAAGGCGACACGGCGTTCGAGCTGGTCGGCGATGCCCTGTGCGACGAGCTTGGAGTCGATTTCCGGCTTGCGGATTTCAACGATGTTCAGCGACACGTCGGACGCGGTGAACTGACCCAGCTTGCGGCGCAGCTTTTCGATGTCCGCGCCCTTCTTGCCGATGATGACGCCCGGACGGGCGGCATAGACCGACACGCGGCACAGCTTGGCCGGACGCTCGATCACGACCTTGCTGATCGCGGCCTGCGGCAGGTTCTTCATGATGTACTGGCGGATCTTCAGATCCTCCAGCAGCAGACGGCCATAATCCTGGCCTTCGGCGAACCAGCGGCTGTCCCAGGTGCGGTTGATCTGGAGACGCAGACCGATCGGATTGCTCTTGTGACCCATGTGCTTACGCCTCCGCTTCTTCGCCAGCTTCACGCACGACGATGCGCACGCGGCTGAAGGGCTTGAGGATACGGGTCGACTTGCCGCGGCCGCGTGCGTGGAAACGCTTCAGGGTGAAGCTCTTGCCCACCGAAGCTTCCGCGACGACCAGCGAGTCGACGTCGAGATTGTGGTTGTTTTCCGCATTGGCGATGGCCGAAGCCAGCACCTTGCGAACGTCGACCGCCATCGCCTTCTTCGAGAAGGCGAGCACGTTCAGCGCGTCTTCGACCTTGCGGCCGCGGATCAGCGCGGCGACCAGGTTCAGCTTCTGCGCCGAACCACGGATCTGCGTGCCGACGGCCAGAGCCTCGTTATCGGCGACGCGACGGGGAGCCTTGGGCTTCGACATCAGCGCTTACCCTTCTTGTCGGCGGCGTGGCCGGGGAAATAGCGGGTCGGGGCGAATTCGCCCAGCTTGTGACCCACCATGTCCTCGTTGACGGACACCGGAACATGCTTGCGGCCATTGTAGACGTTGAACGTCAGGCCCACGAACTGCGGCAGGATGGTGGAGCGACGCGACCAGGTCTTGATCGGGGCGCGGCCACCGGCATCCTGGGCCGCTTCGGCCTTCTTGAGAAGGCTGAGGTCCACGAACGGACCTTTCCAGACGGAACGAGCCATCGCGGATTACCTCTTCTTCTTGGCGTGACGGCTACGGATGATGAACTTGTCCGTGGCCTTGTTGTGACGGGTGCGGGCGCCCTTGGTCGGCTTGCCCCAGGGGGTGACCGGATGACGACCGCCAGAGGTGCGGCCTTCACCGCCGCCATGGGGGTGATCGACCGGGTTCTTGGCGACGCCGCGGGTCAGCGGACGCTTGCCCAGCCAGCGGTTGCGGCCGGCCTTGGCAAGGTTGGTGTTGGCGTTGTCGGGGTTCGACACCGCGCCCACCGTGCCCATGCAGTCGGAACGGATGTACCGCTGTTCACCCGACGACAGGCGAACCATCACCATGCCGCGATCGCGACCAACGAGCTGGGCATAGGTGCCCGCCGAACGGCAGAGCTGACCGCCCTTGCCCGGCTTCATCTCGATATTGTGGATGATCGTGCCGACCGGCATCTGGCCCAGTTCCATCGCGTTGCCCGGCTTCACGTCGGTCTTCTTGCCCGCGATGATCTTGTCGCCGGGGGCCAGACGCTGCGGCGCCAGGACGTAGTTCTGGGTGCCATCGGGATAGCTGACCAGCGCGATGAAGGCGGTGCGGTTGGGGTCATATTCCAGACGCTCCACCGTGCCTTCGACGTCCCACAGGCGACGCTTGAAGTCGATGATGCGATATTTCTGCTTGTGACCGCCCGCGATACCGCGCGAGGTCACATGACCCTTGTTGTTGCGGCCACCGGTCTTGCGCTTGCCTTCGGTCAGCGCCTTGACGGGCTTGCCCTTGTGCAGGCTCGACTTGTCGACGAGGATCAGGCCGCGCTGGGCCGGGCTCGTCGGGTTATAGTGCTTGAGTGCCATTGATCCCGCCTCAAATACCGGTGGTGACGTCGATGGACTGGCCTTCGGCCAGCGTCACGATCGCCTTCTTCACGTCGTTGCGCTTGTAGGGCTTGCCCTTCCAGCGCTTGACCTTGCCCTTCTGGATCAGCGTGTTGACCGCTTTCACGGTCACGCCGAACAGGGCTTCGACAGCAGCCTTGATTTCCGGCTTGGTGGCGTCGCCAGCAACCTTGAAAACCACGGCGTTGTTTTCGGAGAGAAGGGTCGACTTCTCGGTGATGACCGGGGCGACAACCACGTCATAATGACGGTTGGCGACGGTCGCGGCTTCGTTCTTAGCCATTGAAGCGGGCCTCCAGCTTTTCGACCGCGGCGCGGGTCAGCACCAGCGAGTCGGCTTTCAGGATGTCGTAGACATTGGCGCCGACGGCGGGCAGCAGGTCCACGCCGACGATGTTGGCCGACGCCTTGGCGAAGCTGACATTGACCGCGTCGCCGTCGATGAACAGCGCCTTGGACAGGTTCAGCTTGGCAAGGCTGGCGACCAGCGCCTTGGTCTTGCCTTCGGCAACGTCAAGGTTGTCGACCACGATCAGCGATCCGGTCTTGGCCTTCGACGACAGCGCCATCTTCAGGCCCAGCGCGCGAACCTTCTTGTTCAGCGAAGGGTTGAAGTCGCGGACGCGGGCGCCGTGGGCCTTACCACCGCCGATGAAGACGGGAGCGCGGCGATCGCCGTGACGGGCGGTGCCGCCGCCCTTCTGGCGACCGAACTTCTTGCCGGTGCGGGCGACATCGGAACGCTCGCGGGTGCCGCGGGCAGTGCCGCGACGCTTTTCGAGCTGCCAGGTGACGACGCGGTGCAGGATGTCGGCGCGGGGCTCAAGGCCGAAAACGGCGTCGTTGAGCTCCAGATCGCCAGCTTCCGCTGCATCGAGGGTCTGTACGTTGACCTTCATGGTTTAGCCCTCCTGGCCTTCGGTCGCTTCGGGAGCCGCCGCTTCTTCAGCGGGCGTCTCGGCGGCAGCGTTGTTGCTGTTGGCGGCAGCCTTCAGGCTGGCCGGATAGGGCGCGTCGGCGGGGCGCTTCACCTTCACGGCGTCGCACACGGTCAGCCAGGTGCCCTTGGCGCCCGGAACCGAACCCTTGACGAACAACAGGCCGCGCTCGACGTCCGTGCGGACGATCTCCAGGTTCTGCTGCGTGCGTTCGCGGTCGCCCATGTGGCCCGCCATCTTCTTGTTCTTGAACACGCGGCCCGGATCCTGACGGTTACCGGTCGAACCATGGGCGCGGTGGCTGATCGACACGCCGTGGGTGGCGCGCATACCGCCGAAGCCCCAGCGCTTCATGGCGCCGGCAAAGCCCTTGCCCTGGGTGTGACCGGCGACGTCGACCAGCTGGCCGGCGATGAAATGGTCGGCGGCGATTTCCGCGCCGACATCGAGGAGCGCGTCCTCGGCGACACGAAATTCGACCAGACGCTGCTTGGGCTCAACTTCCGCCTTGGCGAAGTGGCCGCGCTGCGGCTTGGCGACATTCTTGACCTTAGCGACACCAGCGCCGAGCTGGACGGCCACATAGCCGTCGCTGTCCACGCTCTTGCGCGCCACGACCTGATTGCCCTCAAGGGCCAGAACCGTGACGGGCACGTGCCGTCCGTCCTCATTGAACAGGCGGGTCATCCCCACCTTCTTCGCGATAACGCCTGTGCGCATCACTATTTGCTCCCACAGAGGCCCGTCTTAGCAACGGGCGTATCCAACGAAAAAACCGCTCAGGATGATTCCCTCGCGGCCCAACCCAAATAATAGATCACCCCGTCAGGGTCGGATGCCGATCCCTCCCGGGAAAGGCGACGGGGGACCAGGACCACGCGCCTGCCCGGTTCACCGGATAAAGGCCGTGCGGTATCCCTTGTGTCGTTTGAGCCCCCAGCGAGCTGGAGTACCCGATACCCTGCCTGTCCAAAGGACCACAGGGACTTGCTTGTTTGCCCGAGACCCCGGCCTTCGCCGGGGCTAAAGACAAACTCGCTTAAGCGAGTTTGATTTCCACGTTCACGCCGGCAGCCAGGTCCAGCTTCATCAGCGCGTCGACCGTCTGCGGCGTCGGCTGCACAATGTCAAGCATACGCTTGTAGGTGCGGACTTCGAACTGCTCGCGCGACTTCTTGTCGATGTGCGGGCCACGGTTGACCGTGAACTTTTCGATGCGCGTCGGCAGGGGAATGGGGCCGCGGATGAGAGCGCCGGTGCGACGGGCGGTTTCGGCGATGTCGCCGGTTGCCTGGTCGAGCACGCGATGGTCGAATGCCTTGAGGCGAATGCGGATGTTGCTGTCCATGTCCTGTTACCGATGCGAAAGAGCCAAATACCCAGCGCATTTTCCAAAATCAGCCGGAGCAGCCGATGATTTATGAAAATGCACCACCAAAAAATATCCGCCCCGTTTCCGGCCCTTCTAGCTCGGTTGAGCCGGAGAAAGGCGATCCGGGGCGGTGGAAAATCACAGCGGCGCGAATCAGGCGATTCGCGCCGCTGCGGTCCTATATTACTTCGAGATCGTGCCGACAACCCCTGCGCCGACGGTGCGGCCGCCTTCGCGGATGGCGAAGCGCAGACCCGAGTCCATCGCGATCGGAGCGATCAGCTTCACGCCCAGCTTCACATTGTCGCCCGGCATCACCATTTCGGTGCCTTCCGGCAGGATCACTTCGCCGGTGACGTCGGTGGTGCGGAAGTAGAACTGCGGACGATAGTTCGCGAAGAACGGGGTGTGACGGCCGCCTTCTTCCTTCGACAGCACATAGACTTCGGCGTCGAATTCGGTGTGCGGGGTGACCGAGCCGGGCTTGGCCAGAACCTGGCCACGCTCAACGTCTTCACGGCCGACGCCACGAACCAGGGCGCCGATGTTGTCGCCGGCGCGACCTTCGTCGAGCAGCTTGCGGAACATTTCAACGCCGGTCACGGTGGTCTTGCGGGTGGGCTTGATGCCGACGATTTCGACTTCTTCGCCGACCTTGACGATGCCGGTTTCGACACGGCCGGTCACCACGGTGCCGCGACCCGAGATCGAGAACACGTCTTCGATCGGCATCAGGAACGGCTTGTCGACCGGACGTTCGGGCTGCGGGATCCAGCTGTCGACAGCCTGCATCAGCTTCAGAACGGCGTCGTGGCCGATTTCCGGGGTCTTGTCCTGCAGGGCGGCAACGGCCGAGCCGGGGATGATCGGAATATTGTCGCCGTCGAAGTCGTACGAGCTCAGCAGCTCGCGGATTTCCAGCTCGACCAGTTCCAGGATTTCCGGATCGTCGACCAGGTCAACCTTGTTCATGAACACCACCAACTGGGGCACGCCGACCTGCTTGGCGAGCAGGATGTGCTCGCGGGTCTGCGGCATCGGGCCGTCGGTGGCCGAAACGACCAGGATCGCGCCGTCCATCTGGGCGGCGCCGGTGATCATGTTCTTCACATAGTCGGCGTGGCCGGGGCAGTCGACGTGCGCATAGTGGCGCTCGGCGGTTTCATATTCGACGTGGGCGGTCGAAATGGTGATGCCGCGCTCGCGCTCTTCAGGCGCCTTGTCGATGTTGTCGTACGAGGTGAAGGTCGCGCCGCCGGTTTCGGCCAGCACCTTCGTGATCGCCGCGGTCAGCGAGGTCTTGCCATGGTCGACGTGACCGATGGTGCCGATGTTGCAGTGCGGCTTCGTCCGCTCAAACTTAGCTTTCGCCATTTTATCCTACCTTCTAATCAAATCCGTGTGGTTTGACCGCTCGGCCGCGCCTTGCGAAGGCGCGTCCATAGCAGCAAATTTCGATATTACCAGCCCCTAACCGACCCGTTCGCACGGGTCGGCCAGAGAAAGTCGTCAGGCCATCTTCGCCTTGACTTCGTCCGCCACATTCTGCGGCACTTCGTCATAGTGCGAGAAGATCATCGAGTAGTTCGCACGACCCTGGGTGAAGGACCGCAGCGAGTTCACATAGCCGAACATGTTGGCCAGCGGCACCATCGCCTCGACCACCTGCGCGTTGCCGCGGCTGTCGGTGCCCTGGATCTGGCCACGACGGCTGTTCATGTCGCCGATGACGTCGCCCAGATATTCTTCCGGGGTCACGACCTCGACCTTCATGATCGGTTCGAGCAGGGTGATGCCCGACTTCTGCGCCGCTTCGCGCATGGCGGCGCGGCCGGTGATTTCGAAAGCCAGGGCCGAGGAGTCGACGTCGTGATAGGCGCCGTCGTACAGCAGGATTTCGAAGTCGATGATCGGGAAGCCGATCAGCGAGCCGGTGGCCGCCGTTTCGCGCATGCCCTTTTCAATGGCGGGGATATATTCCTTGGGAATATTTCCGCCCTTGATTTCATCCTTGAAGATGATGCCCGCGCCGCGTTCGCCCGGCGTCAGCTTCACCTTGATGCGGCCGAACTGGCCGGTGCCGCCCGACTGCTTCTTGTGGGTATAGTCGATGTCGACCGGCTTCTTGAGATATTCGCGATAGGCCACCTGCGGCGCGCCGACATTCGCCTCGACCTTGAACTCGCGCTTCATGCGGTCGACCAGGATTTCGAGGTGAAGTTCGCCCATGCCCTTGATGATCGTCTGGCCCGATTCGTGATCGGTCGAGACGCGGAAGGACGGATCCTCGGCGGCCAGGCGGTTGAGCGCGACGCCCATCTTTTCCTGGTCGGCCTTGGTCTTGGGTTCGACCGACAGTTCGATGACCGGCTCGGGGAATTCCATGCGTTCCAGGATGATCGGCTGGCGCTCGGCGCACAGCGTATCGCCCGTGGTGGTTTCCTTCATGCCGGCCAGCGCGACGATGTCACCGGCATAGGCGGCTTCGATGTCCTCACGGCTGTTGGCGTGCATGAGGAGCATGCGGCCGATCTTTTCCTTCTTGTCCTTGACCGAGTTCAGGTAGGTGCCCTTGGTCAGCGTGCCGGAATAGACGCGCAGGAAGGTGAGCGAACCGACGAACGGGTCGTTCATGATCTTGAACGCCAGGCCCGAGAAGGGCGCCTCGTCCGAGGTCGGACGGCTGTCGGGCTCTTCGGTGTTCGGGTTGATGCCCTGCACGTCGGGAATGTCGAGCGGCGAAGGCAGATAGTCGACGACCGCGTCGAGCAGCGGCTGCACGCCCTTGTTCTTGAACGCAGAGCCGCACAGCACCGGCACGAACGCCTGGTTCAGCGTGCCCTTGCGGATCAGCTTCTTGAGGGCCGCCACGTCGGGCAAATTGCCCTCCAGATAGGCTTCCATCGCCTCGTCATCCTGTTCGACAGCGAGTTCGATCAGCTTTTCGCGATATTCGGCGGCCTTGTCGGCCAGATCGTCCGGAATTGCCTCATAGGTGAACTCGGCGCCCAGATTTTCGTCCTTCCAGATGATCGCGCGATCATTGACCAGGTCGACCAGACCCTTGAAGTCCGATTCCGCGCCGATCGGCAGATAGAGGACGGCCGGGGTCGCGCCCAGACGGTCGATGATCGTCTGCACGCAATAATAGAAGTCGGCGCCGGTGCGGTCGAGCTTGTTGATGAAGCACATCCGCGGCACCTTGTACTTGTCCGCCTGGCGCCACACGGTTTCCGACTGCGGCTCCACGCCGGCAACGCCGTCGAACGCGGCGACCGCGCCGTCGAGCACGCGCAGCGAGCGTTCGACTTCGATGGTGAAGTCGACGTGGCCGGGGGTGTCGATGATGTTCAGGCGATGCTCGGGGCCCTTGCCCTCGTCCGCCTTCCACACGCAGGTGGTCGCAGCCGACGTGATGGTGATGCCGCGCTCCTGCTCCTGCTCCATCCAGTCCATGGTGGCGGCGCCGTCATGGACTTCGCCGATCTTGTAGGACTTGCCGGTGTAGTAAAGGATACGCTCGGTCGTGGTGGTCTTGCCGGCGTCGATATGCGCCATGATACCGAAATTGCGATAGCGTTCGAGCGGATGGCTGCGGGCCATGATGCTTCTCCGTTGCCGGCGCGCCGGCGGTTGGGATTCGTGTGTGTGCGTGGCCCCTAAACCAATCCGTCCGCCATGGGTAGCCACCCACGGCGAACGGACCGAATTTTGAAACCCATGGTCAGGACGCGGGCGAACCGGGTCGCCCGCGGCCCGTTCTTACCAGCGGTAGTGCGAGAAGGCGCGGTTCGCTTCCGCCATGCGGTGCGTGTCTTCGCGCTTCTTGACCGCGTTGCCGCGGTTGTTGGCGGCGTCCAGCAGTTCGCCCGACAGGCGGGCGGCCATGGTGGTTTCGCTGCGGTTGCGCGCGGCGGTGATCAGCCAGCGAATGGCCAGCGCCTGGGCGCGCTCGGGGCGCACTTCGACCGGAACCTGATAGGTGGCGCCGCCGACGCGGCGGCTGCGGACCTCGATACCCGGCTTCACATTGTTCAGCGCGTCGTGGAACATGCCGATCGGGTCCTTCTTGGACTTCGCTTCGACAGTTTCGAGCGCACCGTAAACGATGGACTCGGCGACGGCTTTCTTGCCGTCTTCCATGACGCTGTTCATGAACTTGGACAGAACCTGATCGCCGAACTTGGGATCGGGCAGGATGACGCGCTTTTCGGGGCGACGACGACGTGACATGTTTTCAGTCTCCCTTACTTAGGACGCTTCGCGCCGTACTTCGAACGGCTCTGCTTACGGTTCTTGACGCCCTGGGTATCCAGCACGCCGCGCAGCACATGGTAACGCACGCCGGGAAGGTCGCGTACGCGGCCGCCACGGATCAGCACGACCGAGTGCTCCTGAAGGTTGTGGCCTTCACCCGGGATATAGGTGATGACTTCGCGCTGGTTGACCAGGCGGACCTTCGCCACCTTGCGGAGAGCCGAGTTCGGCTTTTTCGGGGTCGTCGTGTAGACGCGGGTGCAAACGCCGCGCTTTTGCGGGTTGGCTTCCATCGCAGGGACCTTGGACTTGGCCTTCTGCGGTTCACGGCCCTTGCGGACCAACTGGTTGATCGTTGGCATGAAGCCCTTCACCTTTTTCAGTTACTTTACCGAAAAACATCCCGATGCCTGCCGCCTTGTTGAACGGCAATAAGGCCCGGGCGACCAAAGGCCGCCGGGACTTGCGAGAGCATTCCGGCAATGTTCAGCTCGTAATATGCCCGGCTTTGCGCGTCGGGGACCGAATCCCCCCGGCGTTTTTCCCGGCGAGCGGGCCTATAGCGACGCCCCCCTTCATGGTCAAGGCTGACCGGCGCGTCGAACCCGCGCTGCCGCCTCCCCCGATTTTTGACAAATTTTTAACCCTGCCTCGATAGCCTCCCTCCGATTGGCGTCGACGCGCCGCGCAAATCTGCAGGCGATCGGTGACCCGGCTCAACTCCTTGTCTGGCGAATTTTCTAACCCGGCCACCGAAGCGGCCTTCCAGGCCGACCGCCTGGACGAGAGCCGGCGCAATGCCCGCGCGCTGTTTGTCGCCGCAACGGTGCTCGACATCCTTTTCCTGCTGTCGGACTGGCGCTTTGCCGGAACCGACCGGTTCACGATCGTCATCGCGGCGCGCTCGCTCGTCATATTCACGGCGATCAGCAGCTTTGTCGCGCTATCGGGCGTCCGCACCTTCCCCGCGCTCGTCCGCCTTTGCGCGCTCTGGCAGTTCCTCACGACTATCGGCGCCGCCATCTTGGTCGAATCGCGCAGCGACATTGCGATCTTCGTGCTCGTGCTGCTTCCGCTGGTATTTTATCTCGTCGTGCCGACCAGCTTTCGCGGCAGCGCGGGCGGCGGCCTTTTGTGCGGCATTGCGCTGCTGGCCGGATATATGGCGCCCGCCCTCCACTCCCCCACCCTGCCCGGCATGGTGATAGCCATGCTGATCCTGCACAGCGGCATGTGGATCGTGGTGACGCGGTCCAACCGCATACAGCGCAAGGCGTGGATGTCGGCCAGAGAGGCCGAGGTCAGCCGCGCCGCGCTGGCGCATAGCCGCGACACGCTGGAACGTATGTTCATGGCGGTTCCGCTGCCGCTGCTGGTCACCCGCGCCGACGGATCGGTCGAACGGATGAATCAGGCGGCGGCCGATGCCTTCTCGGGCGAAAATGGCGCGTCGCTGGAGAATATCGACCAGGCCTATCTCGACCTTGGCGACAGGGATGCGCTGGTCGGCCAGATCCAGCAACATCGCGCCGTCGACAATTTCGAATGCCTGCTGCGACGCGGCGACGGCATGGTGCGCGACACGCTGATTTCCTCGCGCCCTATCCAGGTTGACGGTGAAGCCTGCCTCATGTCCTGCGTCGTCGACATCACCGAACGCAAGGAGGCGGAACAGCGCCTCGCGCGGCTGGCGATGACGGACAGCCTGACGGGCCTCGCCAATCGCGCGCATTTCATCGCCACGGTGGCGCAGGCGACCCACGCCACATGCGAAGACGCAGGCAAGCTCGCGGTGCTGTTCATCGACCTCGACGAATTCAAGCGGGTGAACGATACGATCGGCCATGATGCGGGCGACGCGCTGTTGTGCGAAATCGCCGCGCGCCTGCGGCTGGCGGTGCGGCCGGGCGATCTGGTCGCGCGGATGGGCGGCGATGAATTCGCCATCCTCCTCACCCGCCTGCGCGGCGAGGTTGACCTCGCGCCGATCATATCGCGCATCAATGCCCAGTTCCACAAACCCATCACCCATGCCGGACGACAGATCGACAGCAGGGTCAGCATCGGCGTCGCGCTGTTCCCCGACCATGGGCGGGATGCGACCGCACTGGTCAAACATGCCGACATCGCGCTTTATCACGCCAAGAATAACGGCCGTGGCCGCACCAGCATGTTCGGCCCCAGGCTGCTCGAAGCATGGGAAACGGAAAGCCGGATGCTAGACCGCGCGCGCCAGTTGCTGGCGACGCCCCATCCGCGACCATGGTATCAGCCCAAGGCCGACCTCCAGACCGGCCGGATCGTCGGGTTCGAGGCGCTGTTCCGTTGCCCCCTGCCCGATGGCGCGGTGCTGATGCCAGGCGACATCGCCGCCGCCTTCGAACATCCCGAACTCGGCCGCGCCATTACCGACCGAATGCTCACCGGGGTGATCGAAGACTGCCGGAACTGGATCAGGGCGGGGATCGCGGTCGGCCATGTCGCGCTCAACATCACCGGCGCTGACGTGAATGACGAACATTTCGCCGATCGGCTCTGCCAGCGCCTGGCACAGGCAGGCGTGCCGCCATCGATGATCGAACTGGAAGTCACCGAATCGGTGTTCCTGGGGCGTCATGCGGATCGCACGGCCCGCACCCTCCAGCGCCTGTCCGATGCGGGCCTGTCCATCGCGCTCGACGATTTCGGCACCGGTTACGCCTCGCTATCCCACCTCAAGCAATTTCCGATCGACGTCATCAAGATCGATCGGGGCTTCGTGCGCGATCTGGAAACCGACCCCGAAGACGCCGCCATCGTCAGGACGCTGCTCAACCTCGCCTACAGCCTGGGCATCACCACCGTGGCCGAAGGGGTGGAGAATGAGCGCCAGAGCGCCTATCTGCGCGCGGGCGGGTGCCAGATCGGCCAGGGCTATCATTTCGGCAAGGCCATGCCCGCCGATCAGGCCATCGCCCTGCTCGCCCGCGCAGATTCGGGCGAAAAAACAGGCTGAAAATTGCATTCGGTCGGGAACCGCTCAGCTTCGCCTTCGTTTCACCCCGGTCAAGGCTCGACTCGTCACGACTCCGCCCACTAAAATTGGTGCGGAGCCGAAACCTTTGCTACGCGCCCGAATCGTCGAATAAATATAGCGGGTCGGCGGGTGCATCATAACAAAATATCGCGGATAGCCGCGCTCAAGGCGCGAATATCAGCCTTGTTCCCGGATCGGGAAATCTTCCTGCGTTCCGGCGGGCGGGTGCGTTTTGTGCGGATCAGCCGCCGGGCGCAGATCATCGGCGCAGGCTGCGCTTCGGCGCTGGTGCTGGGCTGGGGCGCGCTGACCCTGGGCATGATCGCCGACAGCGCAGGCGTGGCGCGCGACCGCGCCGCCCTCACCCAACAAGGTCAGGCCGTCGCCAGCAAGGCCAAGGCCGTGAACGCCTACCGCCAGTCGGTCGACGAACTGGCCGACGACCTTGAAGCGCGCCAGGACTTCATGGAAGACATCTACCGCAGCCATTTCGGCGCCGACGCCGACAAGGGCAAGGACGCGGTTGTCGGTCAGGACGATCGGAAGAAGGCGGAACCGGCGAAGAAAGCCGCCACATTGTCGGCCCGCATCAGCGAAGCGCCGGGCGCAGCGCCGCTGCTGCGGATCGAGCAGCGCCAGCACCGGTTCGCCGCGCTGCTGACCGACGCCGTCCGCCGCCGCGCCGACAAGGCCGCCGCCGCCATCCGCAGTTTTGGCCTCAACCCCGACGCGCTCGCCCGCAACGCCGCGCGGGCGCAGGGCGGCCCCTTCGTGCCGTGGAAGGGCGACCGTGACGCGCTGACCGAAGATCTCAGGGCGCTGGCCGTCGCGCTCGACCGGATGGAGTTCCTTGAACGCACGCTCGTCGCCATCCCGTCGGGCCAGCCGACCGCCGCGCCGATGCTGACCAGTTCCTACGGCTATCGCCGCGATCCGTTCAACGGCCGCCCCGCCTTCCACGCCGGCCTCGATTTTCCCGGCCGCTATGGCCAGCCCATCCTTTCGGCCGCACGCGGCCGGGTCAGCTATGTCGGCCAGCGTCAGGGCTATGGCAATGTGGTCGAGGTCGACCATGGCAATGGCCTGATGACCCGTTACGCCCACCTGTCCGGCTTTGGCGCCCGCGTCGGCCAGTCGGTGGCGCGCGGAGACGCAATCGGCCGCATGGGCTCCACCGGCCGGTCGACCGGCACCCACCTGCATTTCGAAGTTCGCCTGAACGGTCAGGCGATCAACCCCCGCCGCTTTCTGGAGGCCCGCCAAGATGTTCTCCAAATCCAGCAAACCGCCAAAGCCCGCTTCGCCGATGTCGGCAACCGGGGGTAAGAACACGCCCTTCTCGCTCATCGGCGGGGATGTCGTCATCACCGGCAATATCAGCGCGTCGGTCGACCTGCATATCGATGGAAAGGTCGAAGGCGACATTGAATGCGCCGCGCTGGTGCAGGGGCCAGACAGCACCATTCGCGGCCATGTCACGGCGCGCGCGGCGCGGCTGGCGGGCCTTGTCGACGGGTCGATCACGGCCGAGGAACTGGTGCTGGAAAGCAGCGCGCGCGTGACCGGCGACGTGCGTTACGAACGCATCACCATCGCTGCGGGCGGTCGCATCGACGGCCATTTCGCCCACCGCGATACTGAAACGACCACCGGCGAGCTTAAACTGATCGCCAGCGACAAGAGCGCCTGACAGCATTCCCCTAACGGCATTTGTCACTGGAGCCGCGCCTGCCCCGCCCCTAATCCGGCGGAAAGGAGGGCACCGCCATGGAATATCCCGATTACTGGCAGGATGTGCGCCGTTTTCTGATCGGCCTCGCCATTGGCGGCATCGCTATCGGCCTGATGACCCTGTTCAACATCGACTGGATCCCGAATTGAGCCGGGTCAATTGACCGGCGCGCGCCGCCGGTAACTCAGCGCCTCGGCGACATGGATGCGCGCCACCTGTTCCGCCCCCGCCAGATCCGCGATGGTGCGCGCCACCCGCAATATTCTCGTATAGCCGCGCGCCGACAATTTCATCGCCACCGCCGCCTGCGCCAGCAGGTCGCGCCCCGCCGCATCCGGCCCGGCGACCGACTCCAGCCGCTCGCCATCGACTTCCGCATTGGTGCGCGTGGCCGTGCCCGCATAGCGCGCCGTCTGGACCGCGCGCGCCGACGCCACCCGCGCCGCCACCTCCGCCGATCCTTCCGTCGGGGGCGGCAGCACCAGGTCGGCCGCGCTCACCGCATTGACCTCCACATGCAGGTCGATGCGATCGAGCAGCGGCCCGGACAGGCGGGTCTGATAGTCGACCGCGCAGCGCGGCGCGCGCGAGCAGGCGAGCGCCGGATCGGCCAGATGGCCACAGCGACACGGGTTCATCGCCGCGATCAACTGCACCCGTGCGGGAAAGGTGACATGGGCGTTGGCCCGCGCAACGCTCACCTGCCCCGTTTCCAGCGGCTGGCGCAGCGAATCGAGCACCGCGCGCTGAAACTCCGGCAGTTCGTCGAGGAACAGCACGCCCAGATGGGCAAGGCTCACTTCCCCCGGCCGCGCGCGCAGCCCGCCGCCCACCAGCGCCGCCATCGACGCGCTGTGATGCGGCGCGCGGAACGGGCGGGCGCGGCTGATCCGTCCCCCCTCCAGCAGCCCGGCAACGCTCGCCACCATGGAGCTTTCCAGCGCCTCGGCCGGAGTCATTTCCGGCAATATGCCCGGCAGGCAACTGGCCATCAGCGATTTGCCCGCCCCCGGCGGCCCGACCATCAACAAATTGTGGCCACCCGCCGCGGCGATCTCCAGCGCGCGCTTGGCGACCTCCTGCCCCTTCACCTGCCGCAGATCGGCGGTCCGCACGGGCGGATCGACGGCGCCCGGCTGCGGCGCGCCGAGCACCGCTACGCCCTTGAAATGATTGAGCAGCGTCAGCAGGTCGGGCGCGGCGGCGACATCGACATTGCCCGCCCAGGCCGCCTCCGCCCCCTGCGCCGCCGGACAGATCAGCCCCATCTCCCTGCCCCCGGCATGGAGCGCGGCGAGCAGCACGCCGGGCGTCGGCATGATCCGCCCGTCCAGCCCCAGTTCACCCACGACGACAAACCCCGCCAGCGTCTCCGCGTCGATCACCCCCATCGCCCCCAACAGCGCCAACGCGATCGGCAGGTCGAAATGCGACCCTTCCTTGGGCAGGTCGGCGGGCGACAGGTTGACGGTGATGCGCTTGGGCGGCAACGACAGGCCGATGGCGGCAATGGCGTTGCGCACCCGTTCCCGGCTTTCGGCCACCGCCTTGTCGGGCAGGCCGACGAGGATGAAATTGGGCAGGCCGGAAACAAGCTGGCACTGCACCTCCACCGCGCGCGCCTCCAGCCCCAGATAGGCGACCGTCGCAACCGTCGAAACCAAACCGATCCCCCTTCACCCCGTTGCCCCGGCAGCTTGGGCAGCGATGGCATGGAAGTCGAGCGCTTTGTTGGCGCGACCGCGCAGGATCGGCTAAGGACAGGGCCATGACCCGCTTCACCGTCAACGACCGGCCCGTCCATTATCGCATGGACCCGGACACGCCCCTGCTCTGGGCCCTGCGCGACGCATCGAACCTGACCGGCGCCAAATATGGCTGCGGCACCGGCGATTGCGGGGCCTGCACCGTCGACATAGATGGCGAGGCGACACGATCCTGCCAGATCAGCATCGCCCAGGCCGAGGGACGCTTCGTCACCACCATAGAGGCGCTGTCGCCCGATCGCGGCCATCCGGTGCAACAGGCCTTTGCCGCCGACAATGTGTCGCAATGCGGCTATTGCATCCCCGGCGTCATCATGGCGGCGCAGGCGCTGCTCCGGCGCACCAACGACCCCAGCGACGAACAGATCGACGCCGCGATCACCAACATCTGCCGCTGCGGCGTCTATCCCCGGCTGCGCGGCGCCATCAAGCGCGCGGGCCGGATCATGCGCGGCGAGGAACAGGTCGCCGCCGCCCCCCCGCCCGGCATCGCGCCGGAGGATGCGGCGCGCGCCGTGCCGGCCCTCGGCAAGCGCTGACGCTTCTCCCGAACCGATGGCCCCGGCGCTGCCCACGCTGGCGCTGCACGCCCCGCGCGGGCGCCCGAAGCGGGCATGGCGCGAATCTTTCAGAATGCTGACAGGATAATTCAGCAAGTCGTCATCGACAGGCGCATAGAAGAACGGACATGACGGGATGCAGGATGCCCGGTTTGGGAAAGGCGAAACGCCGATGTTCAGGAAATGGATGCTGGCCGGTCTGATGACCGCCACGATTTTGGGCGGGGTCGCACCCGCCTATGCGCAGCGCGGCGAAGATCGCCGCGGCGACGGCCGCCGGTCGGAAGGACGCGTCGAACAGACCCGGCCGCAGGGCAACCATAATATGCGCGGCAATTGGAACCAGGCGCAACAGCGCCCGGCTCCCCAGCGCCAGACGCCGGTTCAGCCGCAGGTTCGTGCGCAGGCTCAGGTTCGGGCGCAGGACGATCAGCGCCGGTGGCAGGCCCGGCCCGCGCCGCAGCAGCGCGTAACGCCCCCGCAACAGGGCGATAACCGCGTCTGGGATCGGGGCGAACGCGCCCGCGAGCATCGTCAGGACTGGCGACAGGAAAAACGGGATGATCGCCGCGAAGGGCGCGGGGATCGGCGCGAGGATCGGCAGGACTGGCGGCAGGATCGCCGGGACGACCGCCGCGACTGGCGCGAGGATCGCCGCGACGACCGCCGCGACTGGCGGCAGGACCGCCGCGACGAATGGCGCAACGACCAGCGCCGCGACGAATGGCGCCGCGATCAGGCCCGCCGCTACAGCGACCGCGACCGCTGGAACAGCCAGCGCCGCTGGGACAATCGCTGGCGCGCCGAACGCCGCTATGACTGGAACAGCTATCGCACCCAGTATCGGGAACGCTATCGGCTGGGCCGCTATTATGCGCCGCGCGGATGGGATTATGGCTATCGCCGCTTCTCGATCGGCTTTTTCCTGAGCAACATGCTCTACAGCAATAACTACTGGATCAACGACCCCTATTATTATCGCCTGCCGCCCGCTTATGGCACGCTGCGCTGGGTGCGTTATTATGACGACGCGCTGCTGGTCGACATTCGCGACGGTTATGTCGTCGACGTGATCCACAATTTCTTCTGGTAAGCCATCCTGAACTGGCCTTCAGGAATACTGGCCCGGGGCGTCGCAACCCCGGGCCTCTCTTTTTTCGATTCCTCGCATGGCTTTACCGTTGCCTGCGCCGACAGGCCGATGGCAGGAAAGAGGCATATGGACAGTAAAACCCCCGACGATGGCGGCGCGGCATCGCCCGCCCGCGCCGCGATGAGCGCAAAGGTGCGCGAGCGGCTGAACCGCAACCCGATGGTCAGCCGGATCGAAACGCCGCTGATCGACATGTACGTCCGCCATGATTTCGCTTCGGCGCAGGAATGCGCGCGGCTGCGCGAACTGATCGACGCAGACGCCCAGCCGTCATCGCTGTTCGCGGGCAGCGCCAGCCCGGATTGGCGCACCAGCTCCAGCTGTCATCTTGATCCGTGGGAAGCGACGGTGGAGGCGGTCAGCGACCGGATCTGCGCCCTCATGGGCTTGGCCCCCGCCCTGGGCGAAACATTGCAGGGCCAACGCTATCATGTCGGCCAGCAATATAAGGCCCATTATGATTTTTTCCCGGTCAATACCGATTACTGGCCACGGATGCGCGACAGCGGCGGCCAGCGGTGCTGGACCGCGATGGTCTATCTGTCCGGCGTCGCAGCGGGCGGCGAAACCCATTTCCCCCATGCCGGGTTCATGGTGCCCCCGCGCGAGGGCATGTTGCTGGTCTGGAGCAACCTGACGGCCGACGGCGCGCCCAATGAAAAGACCGCCCACGCCGCCTTGCCGGTGGCTGTGGGGACGAAATATGTCGTCACCAAATGGTTCCGCGAACGGCCCTGGACGCCGTGACGCCGCGCATCCGCGCCGATTACACTTTGCGACATAAATGACTGAAAGCTGACGCCGCCATTCCCCACCCGTTCAGCGACGCAGCGCCATAAGGGGCCTGTTGACGCGGCCCGGACGGAACCGCCCGCCGCCGTCATCCCGAATGAACAGCCCATGGCTGAAAAGGAGACAGGCAATGCGTAAGATCATTCTTCTGGGCCTGATGGCCGCCGCGATCATGCCCGCCAGCGCGATGGCGCAATCGGCCGGGGAGCTTCGCCGCGACCGCCAGGACATCCGCCAGGAACAGCGCGACCTGCGCGACGCCCGGCGTTACGGCGACCGCCGCGACGTGCGCGAGGAATGGCGCGATTATCGCCGCGCGAAGCAGGAATATCGCGAGGATTGGCGCGATTATCGCCGCACCCACCGCAGCGTCTATCGCGCCGGGCGCTGGACCGCCCCCTTCCGTTATCATAGCTGGCGGGCGGGCGCAGTGATCCGCCCCTCTCATTACAGCTCGCGCTATTATATCGCCGATCCCTATCGCTATCGCCTGCCCCGTCCGGCGGCCAATCTGCGCTGGGTCCGTCACTATAACGACGTGCTGCTGGTCAACATCCGCACCGGCCGCGTGGTCGATGTGCATCGCGGCTTCTTCTGGTAAGACGGCCCCCCTTCCATCCAAAGGAAAGGCGGCTTCGGTTCTGTCCGAAGCCGCCTTTTTTGAAGGGACGGGGGTTCAAGAAGACTACCCCCCTTGGCCGCGCCGCTCGTTTCCGCGCCGCGCGGCCGATGGCGCGCTTTGCAGCGGCGCCATCAGTCCGAAAGGGGGTGGACTGAAGTGGCAAACGCGATCGCCTGCCGAAAGTTCCCGTTACAACCGCTGAAATCGGACGCCTGAATCAGGCCAGCGCGTCGGCGATCAGCTTGCGGCTGTTCTCCACCCCGTAAAGCGCGATGAAGCTGCCCATGCGCGGCCCCTGGTCGGCACCCAGCAATGTCTGGTACAGCGCCTTGAACCAGTCGCGCAGTTGTTCGAACCCGTAATGCGGGTCCTTGCCGATTTCATAGACGATATTCTGGATCTCGTCGGCGGTGGCGTCGTCCGGCAGGGCGGCAAGCTGCGCGTCCAGCTCGCGCAGCGCCGCCGCCTCATTCTCCTCCGGCTTGCGGCGCTGGAGCGTCGGGGCGATGAAATCGCGATTATAGGCCAGCGCGCAACCCACCAGCGTATCGAGCGCGGGATGGCTCTCGCGCGTGACGCCGGGGGCATAATTGGCCAGATAGGCCCAAACCTGGTCGCGCGTGGCGTCGCCGCCCATCACGCCGACCAGGTTCAGCAACAGGCCATAGCTGACCGGCATTCCTTCGGCCGGAACCGCGCCATTATGGATATGGTAGACCGGGTTGCCCAGTTGCTTGTCGACCGGCTGGGCCGCGTAATTGCCGCGAAACTGCTCATATTCGTCGACCGCGCGCGGGATGACGCCGATATGCAGTTGCTTGGCGCTTTTCGGCTCGCGATAGGCATAGAAGGCCAGGCTTTCCTGCGACCCGTAGGTCAGCCATTCCTCCAGGCTCAGGCCATTGCCCTTGGACTTGGAAATCTTCTCGCCCTTTTCGTCGAGGAACATTTCATAGATGAGGCCCTCGGGCTTCCGCCCGCCCAGCACCTGCGCGATCTTGCCCGACTGCACGCCGCTGTCGGTCAGGTCCTTGCCATACATTTCATAATCGACGCCCAGCGCGACCCAGCGCATCGCCCAGTCGACCTTCCACTGCAATTTGGCGCCGCCGCCCAGGATGCAATGTTCGACGGTCTCGCCTTCATCCTGAAAGCGGATGAGGCCTGCGTCCGCGTCGACCACCTCGACCGGCACCTGCAAAACGACACCGCTATTCGCGCTGATCGGCAGCACGGGGGAATAGGTAGCCGCGCGCTCCGCCCGCAGCGTCGGCAGCATGATGTCCATGATCGCCTGATAATGGCGCAGCACGCCGCGCAGCGCATCGTCGAACGCGCCGGACCGATATTGCTGCGTCGAACTGCGGAAATCATAATCGAAGCCGAACCGGTCCAGAAAATCGCGCAGCATCGCATTGTTGTGATGCGCGAAGCTCTCAAATTTGCCGAAAGGATCGGGGATGGCGGTCAACGGCTTGCCCAGATGTTCGCGCAGCATATCCTGATGGGGGACATTGTCGGGCACCTTGCGCAGCCCGTCCATATCGTCGGAAAAGGCGATCAGGCGCGTGGGAATATCCGACATCGTCTCGAACGCGCGGCGCACCATCGTCGTGCGCAGCACTTCGTTGAATGTGCCGATATGCGGCAGGCCCGACGGGCCATAGCCGGTTTCGAACAGCACATGCCCCTTGGCGGGCGGCGCCTTGTCATAGCGTTTGAGCAGCTTGCGCGCTTCTTCAAAGGGCCAGGCCTTGGACGAAAGCGCCGATGCGCGCAAAGTGTCGGAAACAGTCATGTCCAGCCCCCTAGCTGCCCACGCGCGCTGAGAAAAGGCCCTTTGCGGCTGGCGACTTACCAGAATCCCCGGAAAATCGCGCGCGACTTTCAAACTTCGTTAACCCTGCTGGTTGATAATTTCCTCTCATCTGGAGGCGTGATGAAGATCAACCGAAGCCACGACAGAGTCGTCGTCGACATTCCCATTGTCATAACGACGGTGCTCGAAAGCCTGGAAGGGACGATCATCGACCTGTCCGAAGGCGGCGCGCAGGTGGTGGGTTGCAGCCTGCCGCCGCTGAGCCAGTGTCAGGTCGATCTGGACGGCGATGTCGTCTTCGGCGCGGTGCGCTGGTCGGAAATCGACCGCATGGGCATCCGTTTCCTCTTCCCCATCCATGAAGGCCCGCTCTTCGATCATCTGCGGACCGCGCGGATCATGCAGCGCGCCCCCGTCGCCTATCAGACGCGCACCGCCGCTCAACCGCGCCTGATGGTCGCTGGCGCAGGCTTTGGCCGCCGCCGCGCCTGACGCAATCGCCAACAATATCCTGCCTGCCCGGACGTGAACGCAGCCTCGGGATGAAAATCCCGCAGGCGATGACGCTATTGGGGATTGGTGGAGCCTAGGGGGATCGAACCCCTGACCTCGTCATTGCGAACGACGCGCTCTCCCAGCTGAGCTAAGGCCCCTCACCAAGGACAGCGCCTATAGAAGAGCGATCGGGCGGTTGCAACGGTCTTTTGCCGGAATAGTACAGGCCGCCATTTCATCGACGCGCCTCCCGCGCCGCCCCTCTGGCTCCGTCGGCGGGAGACGCTTGAGTTGTCCCTATTTGGGTATAGGGTGCGCCTCCCGTCAGAGGAAAAGAGGACGCCGCATGACCCGCCACCTGCCCTGGATCGTAATCGCCATGGTCGGCGCGGCGGCCCTGTCCTTCGTCGCCCTGGCGCGCGGGGAGGCGATCAACGCGCTGTGGATCGTGGTCGCGGCGGTCAGTTGTTTCCTCGTCGCCTATCGCTATTATGCGCTCTACATCGCGCGCCATGTCATGCGGCTCGATCCGTCGCGCCCGACCCCGGCCATCCGCCGCGCCGACGGCCTGGACTATGTCGCCACCGACCGCACGGTGCTGTTCGGCCATCATTTCGCGGCGATCGCGGGCGCGGGGCCGCTGGTGGGTCCGGTGCTGGCGGCGCAGATGGGCTATCTGCCCGGCACTTTGTGGATCATCTTCGGGGTGGTGCTGGCGGGGGCGGTGCAGGACTTCATGGTCCTCTTCATCTCCATGCGCCGCGACGGCAAGTCGCTGGGCGAACTCATCCGCATGGAAATGGGGCAGACGGCGGGGACGATAGCGTTGTTCGGCGCCTTCATGATCATGGTCATCATCCTCGCCGTGCTGGCGCTGATCGTGGTCAAGGCGTTGGCCGAAAGCCCGTGGGGCATGTTCACCGTGGCGGCGACGGTGCCGCTGGCGCTGTTCATGGGCGCCTATACGCGCTGGATCAGGCCGGGGCGGATTGGCGAAGTCAGCCTGATCGGCCTTGTCGGCCTGCTCGCCGCCATCGTCTATGGCCAGGCCATCGCCGCCTCGCCGGTGTGGGGACCGCTGTTCACCTTCACCCCCGTGCAACTCTGCTGGATATTGATCGGCTATGGCGCGGTCGCCTCCGTCCTGCCCGTCTGGCTGTTGTTGGCGCCGCGCGATTATCTGTCGACCTTCCTCAAGATCGGGGCGATCGCCGCGCTCGCCATCGGCATCGTCATCATGGCCCCGCCGCTGAAAATGCCCGCCGTCACCGTCTTTGCCGCGGGCAATGGCCCGGTCTGGGCCGGCGGCCTCTTCCCCTTCCTGTTCATCACCATCGCCTGCGGCGCGGTGTCGGGCTTCCACGCGCTGATTTCCAGCGGCACCACGCCCAAGCTGATCGCCAGCGAAGCCCATGCGCCGATCATCGGCTATGGCGCGATGCTGATGGAGGCCTTTGTCGCGATCATGGCGCTGGTCGGCGCGTCCATCCTCGACCCCGGCGTCTATTTCACCATGAACAGCCCGGCCGCCGTGATCGGCAAGGATGCGGCGAGCGCGGCGGCGGCCGTCACCGCCATGGGCTTTCCCATCACCCCCGACCTCATCGTCCAGACGGCAAAGGACGTTGGCGAACACACGATCATCAGCCGCGCGGGCGGCGCGCCGACGCTGGCCGTTGCCATGGCGGAAATCTTCAGCCATGTCGTCGGCGGGCCCGCCATGAAGGCCTTCTGGTATCATTTCGCGATCCTGTTCGAGGCGCTGTTCATCCTGACCGCCGTCGACGCGGGCACCCGCGCGGGCCGCTTCATGTTGCAGGATCTGATCGCGCTGGCCGCGCCCGGCTTCAAGGACTCGAAAAGCCACGCGCCCGGCATCATCGCCACCGCGCTGTGCGTCGCGGCCTGGGGCTTTTTCCTCTATCAGGGGGTTACCGATCCGCTGGGCGGGGTGAACACGCTGTGGCCAGTCTTCGGCATTTCCAACCAGATGCTGGCCGCCATCGCGCTGATGCTGTCGACCGCCGTGCTGTTCCGCATGAAGCGCCAGCGTTTCGCCTGGGTGACGATGATTCCCACCGCATGGCTGCTGATCTGCACCTTGTCGGCGGGCTTCCTGAAACTGTTTTCCAGCGACGTGAAGGTCGGCTTCCTCGCCCATGCGGCGAAGTTCAGGGCGGCGGCGGCCAGTGGCGAAGTGCTGGCCCCGGCCAAGGACATGGCCGAGATGAACCGCATCATCTTCAACGACCGGATCGACGCCGGGCTGGTCGCCATCTTCCTCGCCGTGGTGCTGGCGATCCTGTTCTTCACCATCCGCACCTGCGTCGCGGCCCTACAGGCCCCCGCCCCCACCGCGCGGGAAATCCCGCCCGTCATGGTCCCGGCGGAATGAGCCTGTTTCTCGAAAAGCTGCGCCACGCCGCGCGCATGATGGTCGGCATGCCCGATTATGACGCCTATCTGCGCCACATGCGCGACCATCATCCCGAACAGGAACCGATGGACCGGGTCCAGTTTTTCCGCGATCGGCAGGAATCCCGCTATGGCGGCAAGAATGGCGGGAAATGCTGTTAAGGCCGAATGTCGATCGGCCCTAGCTTAGCCGCCGCCCCGTCCACATCACGCGGCCGACAATATCGACCAGCGCCGGGTCGATATCCATCCAGTCGGGATAACGGGGATTGTCGCTGAGCACCGAAAAGCGGCCCCGGCGCGGCCCCATGGCGATGCGCTTCACCATCAGCACGCCGTCCAGCCGCAGCACATAAACGCCGTCGCGCAGCCGGTCCGCGCCATCGCCATGGTCGACCATGATGTCGTCGCCATCGGCCAGCGTCGGCGCCATGGATTCGCCATCGACCCGGATGATCGAGGCATGGTCGCGCCGCACGCCCAGGTCGCGCAGCCATAGCGCGTCAAACGCCATGGCGCCCGCCGTCCGCTCATCCTGGTCCAGCGCGCCCGCCCCCGCCGACGCGCCCAGTTCCAGCCGACGGATCGCCACCACCGCAGGAACATGGCGCGCCGCCCCGACAGGAATTTTCCTTTCATCCGCCACCGTTTCGCCCCGCAGCAGCGATTCGTCCACGCCCAGAAAGCGCGCCAGCGTCCGCCGGTCATCCTCATCCAGCTTGCGCGGCGATCCCCGTTTGATGAACTGCTGAATATAGGCGGGATTGCGGCCGATCGCGCGTGACGCGTCGACATAATTGCGCCCCCGTTCGGCAATCAGCCGGTCGAGCGTCGTGCGCACCCTGTCCCATTTTTCATCCATGACCGCACCATAGCGGCAGGATTTTTCCTAGACAAGTAGGAAATCATTTCAAAGATAGGAAAAACCCTATCGGCGCGCACATCGGCGAGTCGAAGGCCTGTGAGGAGACCAGAGCCCATGCACCTGCTGCGCCATATCGAACGATTTTTGAAGGAAAGCGGGGTTGCGCCGACCCGCTTCGGCCGCGAATGCGTGCGCGACCCGCGCCTTGTCCACGATCTGCGCCGGGGACGCGAACCGGGCGCGCGCATGCGCCGCCGGGTCGAACATTATATCGCCGCCCAGCGCGCGGGGGACGGCGCATGATCCATCACGCCGCACCCATCGGCCGGCCCGGGCCGGGCCTCCCCGCGCGCCGGAGCGCCGATCCGCTGCCGCAATTGCTGCGCCAACTGGCGGCGCGGGCGGGCGACGCCTGCCTGTTCGACCATGTCGCCAGCCGCCCATGGTGCAGCGCCATGTTCCAGGGCCGCCGCCACGCCATCACCCTGCGACTCGAAGGGGCCGACACCGGTGCGCGGGCGGACGCGCTCACCACTGGCCTTCCCGACATGGAATGGAGCCTGAGCGGCCATTTCGTCGCCGACATGGTCGTGGACGAACGACTGGACCGGGCTGACGGCGTCACCCTGATCCTGTCGGCCCTGACGATAGAGGATTGGTGAGGACGGGCCTTCGACGGCGTGGGCGAACTTGTGAGGTTCAGATCAACTTTTGACGGCTCTTCAGCCACCAACCGATGGCCAACCCCAATAGCCAGAAGGGCATGATGGCCAAGACACCCATGATGGTCAGACCGGCACCGTGGCACATTCCGTTAGGCAGGCGATTGTCGCATTCTTCGAGCAAAAGGACGAGCGCAGCCAACAAGATGGGTAATAGCGCAAATACACCAGTAATGCACAATCTAATCCAAGCGTTTGAGATGCTTCTGGCGAGAAATCCTGCCGTCACGGCTATAGCTGCACCGATAATAATGGCCTGCATGAGGAGGATTGATGCCATATCCAGCAACCAAATTCCAGCGAGTTGCTTATTGGAATTGACGCGAATTGTATGGATCGCCCCAAGCTGCCTTTTGGGAATCGGGTTCGAGCCGGGGCGATCTCACCGAAGCGGAAAGGCGCGTTTTCAAAGGGCCTCCCGCCCAGAATCTGAGAACCGAGGCGGGGGCAGGCGATCAGAGCAAAACGGCTTTGTCCAGGCCACTTCAGCCCGCCCGCGCGGCCAGCCCCCGCAATGCGCCCAGCGCGGCGGCCAGCGCCGCATCGACTTCGGGTTCGACATCCTCGCGCACCGGCACCGGCGCAGCCGGCGGCAGGTCCGCCAGAACCGGGGCGCGACCCGCGACGCTGGCATGGCGATGGGCAAGGCCGCGTTCCAGCCGTTCGGTGAGCTGGGCGACGCTCAACCCCTCCAGCGGCTGAGCGGGGGGGGCTGACGCCTCGCCTTCCGGCATGGCGAATGGGGGAGGCCCGGCGGGCTCAGGCTCAGCCGAAGCGGCCGGGAGCGCAGCGTCGAACGCAGCAGGTTCCGGCGCAACCGCATCCGAATCCCGGACATCCACAGGCGTTCCAAAGCCGGGCGTCGGCGCTACCGGCTCCTGCGCCACAACCGGCGCTGGCGAGCGGAAAGCGGGCTGCGGCGCAAAATCGGCGATCTGCGCGGGCGCGCCCAGTTCCTCCCGGGAACATGGCAAGGGCGCGTGCGGCATCTCCATCGGGTGCGGCTGGGCCTGTCCTTCCGCACGGGCGCGGCGGAAAATGTCCAGACCTTCAAAATCGCGGCTGGCGAAAATAGGTTCGCGCGCGGGCGCGTCAGGATGCGCGTCGGCCCGGCGCAATACGGGGCCAGCGGTCCGGCGGCCACGCGCCAGGGCGGTCAGTCTGGAAAAGGCGAAACCCATTTTTCTGTCTCCCTTGGCGGCTCCCCGTCCGCTCTTCTCATCATGGTTGCGGCCAATCGCCGCGATTGCGGCGACCGCCATCAGTCCGGCGAACGCCGCAACGATCAACCGCGCCTTCCACCCCAGCGGCGGCGCGGCGGCCGGAAAAGCTTCCGACAGGCCGGTCGACGCCACGACCATTTCCAACAGGCCGACCGGAATGGTCAGCACCGCCAGTGCCGCCGCTGCCCCCGCCAGACCCAGGATCATGTTCCTGCGCGCCATCGGCCCCGCCCCCGTTTCAGGCCGCCGCCCGCGCCGCCGGGCTTTCCCCCAGCAGGCGGCGATAGACGGGGTCGTAACGCAATATGTTGCTGGCCCAGTCGCGTTCACGCTCGACAAAGGCGCGGGCGACGGCCCGCCGTTCGTCCCAGCCCGCCCGGTCGGCGAACAACCCCGCCAGAGCGGCGGCGATCGCGGCCGGATCATCGGGCGCGAACAGCGTTCCGGTAACGCCATCCTCGATCAGTTCGCGGTGCCCGCCAACGCTCGACGCGGCCACCAGCCGCCCCTGCGCCATCGCCTCCAGCGGCTTCAACGGCGTCACCAGATCGGTCAGGCGCATCGCCTTGCGCGGATAGGCGAGGATGTCGACCTGCGCATAATAATGTTCGACCTGATCGTGCGGCACCCGGCCGACAAAGACGATATGGTCGGCAAAGGGCGACGCCATCGCCTGCGCCCGCAACGCTTCCTCGCGCGGGCCGCCGCCGACCAGCAGCAGCTTCGCGCGCGGGCGTTCCCGCACCAGCCGCGGCATGGCGGCGATCAGGTCGTCCAGCCCCTCATAATCGTAGAAGCTGCCGATGAAGCCGACGACATCGGCCGTCTCCAGTCCCAGCTTCGCGGCCAGCGCCGGGTCGCGCGGCACGGGATCGCCAAACTGGTCCATGTCGACGCCATTGGGCGACACGATGATCTTGTCCGCCCGAACGCCCCGCGCGATCAGGTCGCCGCGCAACCCTTCGCAAATCACGGCGACCGCATCGGCCGCGCGCACCGCGTGAGTCTCAAGCTGACGGGTCAGCCAGTAACGCGGGCTTCCCTCCGTCCCGGTGCCGTTGCCGACCGCCGCATCCTCCCAGAATGCGCGGATTTCATAGATCATCGGAATGCCGTGGCGGCGCGCGACACGCTGCGCGGCGATGGCGTTCAGCACCGGCGAATGGGCGTGGATGATGTCGGGCCGCCGTTGCGACACCAGATGGTCGATCGCATCGGCATGGGCGGCAATGTCGCGCCATTCGCGCAGCAGGGCGTTGCCGGTGGCGGGCTTGCCGGGCGTGCGGTGAAAGATGAGGCCGTCGACCTCCTCCGTCAGCGGACCGCCCGCCGCATGACGATGGCCGGTGATGCCGCGCACGTCCCACCCCTGCGCCACCTGCGCGCGCAGGATCGCGCGGGTGCGGAATGTATAACCACTGTGCAGCGGCAGGCTGTGGTCGAGGACGTGCAATATCCGGGTCATGGCCCCATCCTATTGCCGGAAAAGGATTAACGGCCCGTCAACTCTGCTGCGCTAGGACATCGTCACCACGGCGCGCGAAGATGGACCGGCACAACCGACGATGATCGACACATTATCCCTGCTGGTCAGCCATGGCGTGATCCTGCTCGCCGCATGGCGATTGCTCTCGCGCCCGGACCTCGACCGCGATCCGCCGCCAGCGCCGCAGGAGCCTGTCGGCGATGCGTGACCTGTTCTTCATCGCCTTTCTGGGGCTGTTCGGGCTGATGGGGCTGAAACGGCCGTTCCTGCTGATCGCCGTCTATGCCTATATCGACATCGTTTCGCCCCAGCGCCTGTCCTATTTCCTCCTCAATTCCATCCCCATATCGCTGCTCGCCTTCGTGGCGGCGGCGGGATCGTGGCTGTTGCTCGACCAGAAGAAGGATTGCCGATTCTCGGTCCGCCAGGGGCTGATGCTGATCCTGCTCGCCTATTGCGGCTATACGACGATGACCGCCGATTTCCCGGTCGAGGCGATGACCAAGTGGAACTGGGTGTGGAAGGCGCTGGTCTTCGCCATCTTCCTACCGCTCACGCTGCGCACGAAATTGCGGATAGAGGCGCTGGCCCTGTTCATGGTGCTGTGCGCCAGCACCATCATCATCAACGGCGGCATGAAGACGGCGCTGTCGGGCGGCGGCTATGGCGTGCTGAACCTGATGGTGACGGACAACAGCGGGCTTTATGAAGGGTCGATCATTTCCTGCGTCGCCATCTCGCTGATCCCGCTGATCCTGTGGCTGGCGAAGCATGGCACGATTTTTCCGCCCGACTGGCGGGTTAAGACCTTTGCCTATGCGCTGTGCCTCGCCTGCATGTTGATGCCGATCGGCACGGAGGCGCGCACCGGCCTTGTGTGTCTCGTCTTCCTCGCTGGCATGATGCTGATGCATTCCAAGCGCCGCTTCATCTATGGCCCGCTGATGGCGGTCGCCGCGCTCGCCGCCCTGCCCTTCCTGCCCGCCAGTTTCACCCAGCGGATGCAGACCATCGAGAATCACGAGGGCGACGAGAGCGCCTCCACCCGCATCGCCGTGTGGAACTGGACGCTGGACTATGTGAAGGATCATCCCGGCGGCGGCGGCTTCGACAATTATCTCCAGAACAGCTTCACCTATGTCGCGCGCAGCACGATCAGCGACGGCGCGGGCACGCGGGTCGAAACCCGGATCGTCACCGACCGGGGCCGCGCCTATCACAGCGCCTATTTCGAAATGCTCGGCGAACAGGGCTATTTCGGCTTCTTCATCTGGGCTTTGCTCCACATACTGACCTTCGTGCGCACCGAATGGATACGCCGCCATTATCGCCGCCGGACAGAGCCAGAATGGGCGTGGGTGTCGCCGCTCGCGCTGGCCCTGCAACAGGGGCACCTTGTCTACATGCTCGGGTCGCTGTTCGTCGGCATCGCCTATCAACCCTTCATCTTCATGGTATTGGCGCTGCATATCGGCCTCGACACCTATCTGGCGCGCCTGCGCCGCGCTGAAAATATCCGCCCGATGATGGCGCCCGCGCGGGCGGCGACGGCATGACCCCGTCCGAACTTCGCCCGGTCAGCGGCGCTTTCGGCCTGTTGCTGGGGCTGGTCCTCGCCTCGCCCTGGGCGATGCCCGCCATGCTGCCGCCCGGAACCGAGGCGCTGTTCCTCCTCTCGGCCTTCATGGTGCGCCTCAACGACCGCCGCTGGCAAAGGCGGCCGGGCGCAAAGGCGTGGATCAGCCATATCCGCATGATGCGCTGGCGCATGATGCCATGGGGCGCGCTGGCGCTGGTCGCCCTGATGGCGCAGGGCATTGGGCAAGCCGGTGCGGTGCTGGCGGCGGCGATGCTGGCCGAACTGCTGCTCTATCCGATGGTTTCGACCATCGTCGGGCGGATGGGGCGCGGCATGGCGATGGCCGCCATGATCGCCCTGCTCGCGGCGATGGCATGGGTCGACGGCTCGTCGCTGGCCGGCGCGGCGATGCGTTACACGGCCCATTTCGCGCTGGGCATCTTCACCTGCGTCTACTGGCTGCGCGGTCCCGATGGCGAACCCCGCGCGCTGGCCCAGGCGGTGGGCGCGGCATTCGTGTTCGCGATCATCGCCTGGTGCTCGCCCGACAGCCGGGGGTGGAGTCTGTCCGGCGCCATGGCCGCCGCCGCCCTGACGCTGGCCCATATGTCGACCGTCCGCGCCAGCATCCAGGCATGGCGCCCCCGCATGACCGGGAACCAAAAGCGCCGCAGCGGGTTGGCGCGGTAAGAACCCCTGCGTCGGTCCGATAGCAGGGCTTTATCAACGGGTCTTTCAGCGTCTATCAGACGCCGGGTCATTTCGACCGCCAAGCCCCGCAAGACCCCGCATGACAAGGACCATCATGGCCGCCAGCCCCACCGCCCAAGCCGCCACCGCCAACAGCCAGCCTTTCGCGCTCCGCACCTTCTGGGATCAGACCCTGGCTTGGTGGAGCGACCATGCGACCCAGATCGTGATCGCGGTCGCGGCGGGCACGGTCATTTACCTGATATTGGCGGCGATCCGGCAATTCGGCCAGCGTCTGCGCGATCGCCCCGGCGACACGCTCACGCTCACCCATGTCGCGGGGCGGGTGTTCGCCAAAACGACTCATCTCTTCATGGCGCTGGCGGCGGCGAAACTGGTCGCGGGCTTCGCCAATCCGCCTGCTGTCGTCGCAACGACCATTGGCTTCCTCTTCACCCTGTCGGCGGTATTCCAGGGCGCTTTCTGGGTGCGCGCGGCGATATTGGGGATGGTCGAGATCAAGGCCGGCGCCGACGACAATAGCGACACGCTGGCCAACGCCATGGGCATCATCAAGATATTGGTGAGCGTCGCGCTGTTCGCGGTCGCCGCCATCGTCGTACTCGACAATCTGGGCGTCAACGTCACCGGCCTTGTCGCGGGCCTCGGCATTGGCGGCATCGCCATCGGCCTCGCCGCGCAGGGCATATTTTCCGACCTGTTCGCCGCACTTTCCATCATTTTCGACAAGCCGTTCCGCCGGGGCGAGACGATCCATTACGATGCCACCACCGCGACGGTGGAAAGGATCGGGCTCAAATCCACCCGTCTGCGCGCGGTGACGGGCGAGAAAAAGGTGATGTCCAACACCAATCTGCTGCAAAAGGAAATCACCAGCTATCAGGCGCTCGACCATCGCCGCATCAAATTCGCGATCGGCGTGATCTACCAGACCGATCCCGATCGAGCCGAGCGCATCCCCAACATATTGCGCGACATCATCGAGGGGCTGGGCGGCACGTTCGTGCGCAGCGGCTTTGTCGGCTTCGGCGCGAGCAGCCTCGATTTCGAGGTCGAATTCGACGTCTATCTGCCCGATTGGGACGCCGTCTACCAGGTCCGGCACAGGATCGGCATCGGCATCCTCAAACGCTTCAATGCCGAAGGGCTGGAATTCGCCTATCCGACGCAGACCACCTTCACCGCCGCGCCCGATGGCCGGATGATCATGCCCTATGCCGAAGTGCAGCCGGTGATGCGGATGGATCGCGCGCCCGGCGAGCGCTAGACCGGCTCAGCCCGCCGCCAGCGCGGCGGCATCGGCCCAGAAATAGCGCAATTCGGGCGCGGGGAGACCATCGGGACCGGTTTTTTCCAGCGCCTCGACCACCTGCCCGCCCATGCGATCATAAAAGCCGCGGGCGGGATGATTGGCGGTGTAGCAGAACAGGTGCAGCCCGCCCCCGTCCGCCGCCATGTGCGCCGCCGCCGCCCGCAGCAACAGGCTGCCGACGCCCCCGCCCTTGAGGTCGGGCAAGACATGGAGATTGTCGACCAGCCCGCCCCAGCGCGGATCGGCCCCTGCGATCAGGCAGACAAAGCCGATGGCCGCGCCATCGCGCTGCGCGATCAGCACCGACTGCCCCGGTTCAGGGGCCGCCATGCGCCGATCCCATGTCGCCAGCCGGTCAGCATCGAGTTCCTCGGCCAGCCAGCGCGGGTCCAGTATGTCGCGATAGGCGACGCGCCAGCTCGCCGCGTGCATGGCGGCGATCAGCGGCGCATCGTCCGTCCGCCCGATACGCAGAACAATATCGGGCGCTGCGGTCCTTATCTCAGGCGTCCTTGCGGTCGATCCGGTGTTCGCCCTTCACCCAGCGCACGGTGCCGGTGCTGGCGCGCATCACCACGCTTTCGGTGGTCAGCTTGCCGCCAGGCAGGCGCTTCACGCCGTCGAGCAGCGATCCTTCGGTCACGCCGGTCGCGGCAAAGATGCAGTCGCCCTTGGCCAGTTCCTTGAGGTCATAGACCTTGTCGAGATCGGTGATGCCCCATTTGCGGGCGCGGGCGCGCTCGTCATCGTTGCGGAACAGCAGGCGCCCCTTGAACTGGCCGCCCACGCAGCGCAGCGCGGCGCAGGCCAGCACGCCTTCGGGCGCGCCGCCCGAACCCATATACATGTCGATGGTGGTATCCGGGTTTGTCACCGCGATCACGCCGGCGACGTCGCCGTCGCCGATCAGGTGGACGCCGCAGCCGATGCCGCGCAGTTCGGCGATGATCTTCTCATGGCGCGGGCGGTCGAGCACGCACACGATGATGTCGCTGGGCGCAACGCCTTTCGCCTTGGCGACGGCCTCGACATTCTCGGTCACCGACTTGTTGAGGTCGATGACGCCTTCGGGATAGCCCGGCCCCACGGCCAGCTTTTCCATATAGACGTCGGGCGCGTTCAGCAGGCCGCCTTCCTCCGCCGCCGCCAGCACCGCCAGTGCGTTGGGGCCGGCCTTGGCCGTGATGGTCGTGCCTTCCAGCGGGTCGAGCGCGATGTCGATCTTCGGCCCCTTGCCGGGCGCGCCGCCGACCTTTTCACCGATGTAGAGCATGGGCGCCTCGTCCCGCTCGCCCTCGCCGATGACGACGGTGCCGTCCATATACAGGTCGTTGAAGGCCAGGCGCATCGCTTCCACGGCGGCGGCGTCGGCGGCCTTTTCATCGCCACGGCCGACCAGCTTGGATGCGGCGATGGCGGCGGCTTCGGTCACGCGGACCATTTCGAGCACCAGAACGCGGTCGAGAATCGAGCTAGCCTGCACCATGGGGTTCCTTCTTGTTATTCTTCGTCAGCGGGCGATACGAAGTCATTCAGCGATTGTCGAGAAGCACGCTGCGTTTTTACTGTCGAAACCGTGCCGTTACGGCGCGACCTTCTTTAATCCAGAATATGCATCACCATCGGCGCATCCAGCAGGCTGTCTGAGCCCGACAGGCGATCCAGCGTATCCTGAATGCAGCGTTCCTCGCTGGCATGGGTGACGATGGCGACCAGAACGCCGTCGGCCTGCGCCGCGCCGCGCTGGATCATGCTTTCAATCGACACGCCCGCGTCGCGCATGGCGGCGGCGATCTCCGCCAGCACGCCCGGCCGGTCCTGAACCTTGAAGCGCAGATAGGCGCGGCCACGGCGCAGGCCCGCATCGGCGGGCGGCTGCGGCGCCAGGGCCGCGACCGGCATGGCGAAGGCGTCGCCATATTCATCGCGCGCGACGTCGATCAGGTCGGCGACCACGGCCGAAGCGGTCGGCCCTTCGCCGGCGCCACGCCCTTCGAAGAACAGGCGGCCGACGAAATTGCCTTCCGCCACCACGGCGTTCAGCGATCCGTCGACATGGGCGAGCGGGTGGTTGAGCGGCACCAGCATCGGATGCACCCGCTGGAACAGCCCCCCCTCGCCATTTTCGGCCATGCCGACCAGGCGGATGCGGAAACCGAGCGCGGCGGCCTCGGCAATGTCGGCGGCGATGACGTGGCGGATGCCGGTGATCGCGACATGGTCGAAATCCAGTTCCGTGCCAAAGGCCAGGCTCGCGAGGATGGTCAGCTTGTGCGCGGCGTCGACGCCGTCAATGTCAAAGCTGGGGTCGGCCTCGGCATAGCCCAGTTCCTGCGCTTCCTTCAGCACCTCGTCAAAGCCCCTGCCTTCCTTCTCCATGGTGGTCAGGATGTAATTGCAGGTGCCGTTCAATATGCCATAGACGCGGCTGATCTCGTTCGCGGCCGCGCCTTCGCGCATCCCCTTGATGACCGGAATGCCGCCCGCCACCGCCGCTTCATATTTCAGCGCCACGCCGCCCTTTTCCGCCAGCCGCGCCAGGTCGAGCCCATGATGGGCCAGCATCGCCTTGTTGGCGGTGACGAACGGCTTGCCCGCGATCAGGCACTGGCGCGCCAGCGTCAGCGCCGGGCCGTCCGCGCCGCCGATCAGTTCGACCACCGCGTCGATGTCGTCGCGCGCGGCCAGCGTCGTCATGTCGTCCACCCATTCATAGGGCGACAGGTCGACGCCGCGATCCTTGCTGCGGTCGCGCGCGGAAATGGCGGTGACCTGAATCGGGCATCCGGCGCGGCGCGCGATCAGCGCGCCGTTGGTGTTCAGCAAGCGGATGACGCCCCCGCCGACCGTGCCGAGACCGACCAGCGCGACGCGCAAGGGGGCATGGCGGTGGAGGTTGCTCATCGGTCATCTTCCTTGAACGGGGCTGTGTGCGTGCGCGCTGATAGCGGCCAATCGCCCTTAGTCCAAAGAAAAAGGGCGCGCCTCGGCGCCGCCGGAGCGCAATCACCCCGCCGCGCGGGTGCGGGTGCACGGCCCCAGCGACTGGAGCACGAACCGGTAATCGGCCCGCGCCGCCTCCGCGTCCTGAACGGCCAGCGTGCGCACCGATGCGGGCGGCAGGGCGGGCGGCAGGCCACAGGCCAGGCGATACCAGAGCAAAGTGTCGCGCTCGGGCGGGCGGGCGGCCTCATCCACAATCTCGCCCAGCGCCACGGCCCATGTCGGCGCCTGCCCCGGACGGCGGATGATCGACAGCGACACCGGATCGCCCGATGGCGTCTTGAGGAAAATCTGCGTCTCTCCCTCGCCCGCTATCGTGCCCGCGACGTGGAAAGCGTCGCCAAGGCCGATGATCGTCGGCGGCGCCTTGCCGCTCAGAAGCTCGCCCACGACCGATCGGGTGCGCGCCGCCAATACCGGCGTCAAGCGCTGCTGCGCGTCGCGGGCGATCAACTGGATCTGTCCCGGGCGGCCGCCCGGCCGCGCGAACAGCAGCACCGGCAGTTTCTTCAATTTCGCGATCTTGCCCCGCGAATCGACCGGCATATCGAGCAAATATGTTACAATCGGGCTAATGCCGCCCTCGCCGCGAATCAGATTCGCAACCGCCGCCTCGACATAAACCCTGCGAAAACCGTCAGGCACGCTCCCCGCCCGCTCGGGTGGCAACTGGGTCACACCTGTCACCTTGGCCTCGGCGATGATGGGCGCGCGCTCGGTCAGATCGACCAGATCGGCATAGGATAATTCGGGTTGGACAGCCGCCCTGGTCAGGGACGCGGAGCCCTGCGCATGGCCCGGAATCGCCGGACATGCGGCAAGAATGAGGCACATCGCGCCAAAACATCTGATTTGCGTAGCGGGTTTCATGCGATCTTTCGTCCTAACCGTACAGTCAGTGGCATAGTTGTCACAGGCAAGCTTTTCCGATGGGCCGCAGCTAATCACAACCTGCCCTGTCGATAAAGCGTTTGCGTCCCACGATATGCCGCGATAGGAGTTGCCAAGGTAGAAAACGAACGGACATAGGCCAAAGTTGCCGGGGGGGAGTGCTTCCGACGCTTGTGGCCGATTTCGGCTGATTTGTGAAACCCTACTGGTTAAGCTGAGTTAAGGAGTGTCGTTGCTGAATGGCCTATGCTGACCACTCGCAAGGATCGAGTCGCACCGTCTCGATCATCATCGTTGCCTTGATTCATGCTGTTCTCGGTTATGCCTTCGTCACCGGACTTGGCATGAAATATGTCAAAAAGGCGGCAGAACAGCTGAATGTCATCGATGTAAAGGAAGAGCCGCCGCCGCCCGATGAGGAGCCGCCGCCGCCGCCGCCAGACCAGCCGGTGGAACCGCCGCCGGTTGTAGCGCCGCCGCCGATCGTGCAGACGCCGTCCCCGGCTCCGCCGATCCAGACAGCGCCCAAGGCGCCCCCGATCGTCATACAGACGCCGGTGGCCGCCCCGCCGCCGCCGCCGCCGCCGGCCCCCACGGTCAGCAAGGCTGCTGGCGCCAAGGGCAATCCGGCAAATTGGGTGTCGGCTGACGACTATCCGCCGTCGGCATTGCGTCAGGAGGCCCAGGGCACGACCGCCATCTCCTGGGACATCAATGAGCAGGGTCGCGTGGAAAATTGCCGCGTGACATCCTCAAGCGGCAACGCCGCTCTTGATGACGCCGCCTGCAAGGCGATCACGCGTCGCGGTCGTTATACGCCCGCGGTCGACCAGAACGGCAATCCGATCCGGTCTTCCTCGTCGCGTCGCATCGTTTGGCGCCTGCCTGAGTAATTGCTGTGGGGAGGCGCCCGGGCCAGGCGCCCGGCCTCCCCTGTTGATCGAACCATTTTGAGAGGGAATTCTTAAACATGTTGTTGATGTCTATCGCAGCCGCGGCTGCTCCCAAGGCCGAAAACCCTTACGGCCTGATGGAAGCTCTGGAACAAGGCGGCACCATTGCCTGGGCCGTGTTCCTCATTCTGGTCGGCATGTCGATCGGCACCTTCTACATCCTGTTCACCAAGCTCATCGAACAGCAGAAGGTGATCAACCAGGGCAAGAAGGTCCGCGCGACCTTCTGGCGCGCCGCCAACCTCAAGGAAGGCGCCGCCAAGCTGGAAAAGAACTCGGCCTACAAGCAGATCGTCGACGACGGCATCAAGGCTCAGGAAGAACACACCAAGCTGACCGATCCGGTTGAAGCCCATGACTGGCTGCACGGCTCGCTGGCCCGTTCGGAAGCCGCAATCAACTCCTCGCTGGGCGGCGGCCTCGCCTTCCTCGCGACTGTGGGTTCGACCTCGCCGTTCATCGGTCTGTTCGGTACGGTTATCGGCATCTACCGCGCCCTCATCAAGATCGGCGCCGCCGGTCAGGCCTCGATCGACGCCGTTGCCGGCCCGGTCGGTGAAGCGCTGATCATGACCGCTCTGGGTCTGGCCGTGGCCGTTCCCGCGGTGCTCGCCTACAACTTCCTGCAGCGCCGCAACAAGGCGATTGCCGAACAGCTGTCGGGTTTCACCGTCGATCTGCTCGCCTATCTGGTTTCGAACGGCGCTGTGAAGCCGACCGTTGCCCCGGCTCCGGCTGCTCCGGCTGCCAAGCCCGCCGCCGCCAAGGCGTAAGGCTCGATCGAAGCCGGTGGAGAAGCCCCCAGGGCGCTCCTCCACCGGCACGAGCACCCGCAAGGGGCTCCATCGACACGCATGTTTAGGATAACCGATCAATGGCAATGAGTGTTGGATCAGAGGGCGGCGATGAAAAGCCGATGTCCGACATCAATACGACGCCCCTCGTGGACGTCATGCTGGTGTTGCTCATCATCTTCCTCATCGCGGTCCCGGTCGTCGTCCAGACGGTCGAGCTGGAACTTCCGAAGGTCGCTTTCGAACCGACCACGACGAAGCCCGAAAATGTCTCGCTCTCCGTCACAACCGCGCCCGACGGCAGCTGTGCGGTCTACTGGAATATGACGCGCGTCAATTCCACCGACCTGCTCACCCGCGCGGTCGCCAAGCTGGAAGCCGACATCAAGAAGGCGGGCGGCGTGGAAAATCTGACGCCAGAGGATCTGCCCGAAGTGCATATCCGCGGCGACATCAATACGCCCTATCGCTGCATCGGCGGCACCATCTTCACGATGCAGCGCGCCGGCTTCCCCAAGGTGGGCTTCATTTCCGAGCCCGAGCCCGGCACGTCCGTGCAGCGGCTGTAATTCCAGGAGTATCGCCAAATGGCTATGAGCGCCGGAACCGATGACGGCGAACCGATGATGGAAATGAACACGACGCCGTTGATCGACGTCATGCTCGTGCTCCTCATCATGTTCATCATCACCATTCCGATCCAGACCCACGCGGTCAAGATCGACCTGCCCCAGAACGCGCCGCCGACCGACAGCATCGTCGATCCGGTCAAGAACAAGGTCACGATCGATCCTGCCGGCGTCATCGCCTGGAACGGATCGCCGATCGACCTCTTGACCCTGCGCCAGTATCTGGAACAGTCGGTCAGGATGCCGGTCGAACCGGAATTGCAATTTCAGCCCGCGCCCCAGACCCGCTATGTCGTGGTCGATCAGGCGCTGGCTGAAATCAAGCGCGCCGGTGTGACGAAGCTGGGCTTCGTCGGCAACGAGCAATATGGCAATTTCTGATCCGGCGGCGTCCCCGCCATCGGGCGGGCGATGACTAAGGACAGGATTGAAAATGTCAGGGCGTCCTTCGGGGCGCCCTTTTTTTGTCATGACGACGGGTCTGGTCGGCCGCCCGCTTAACCAATTGGATACCTTGGCGCGGCAAAATGGCGTGGCTCAGACAGACGGCAAGGATATGAGTGCGGAACAGAGCCAGCAGATCGAGCGGAAAGGACGCATGGCGGAACGCCGCCATGTGATGATTTCCGTCAAGGTTCGCCGGCCGGGCGAATCATGGTTTGTCAGCCGCATCGCCGATCTGTCGATCACCGGCTTTCGCCTGCAAAGCTTCATGCGGCTTCAGGTCGGCGCGGAACTGTGGATCATGCTGCCCGGGTTCGAAGGACGTCGCGCCCGCGTGCAATGGACCCGCGCCCACGAGGCCGGCTGCACGTTCGAACGACCGCTCCACCCGGCCATCTGGGATCATATTCTGCGCAAGGCGCTGACTGCCGAGGCGCAAGGGTCCGCTGGTCGCTGAACAGGCAACGCCACATCGACGACGCGGCCTATCGTCCACGACCATCCCGGCGCGGCCATCCCGAAAACCAGCGTCAGGCCGCAACGCCTTCCTGAAATTGCAGCGCGGCCAGCCGGGCATAGAGCCCTCCCTGCGCGATCAGCGCCGCATGGTTGCCCTGTTCGACGATCCGCCCGCCATCCATCACGACGATCCGGTCGGCCGCGCGCACCGTCGCCAGCCGGTGCGCAATGACGATGGTGGTGCGTCCCTGCATCAGCCGGGCGAGCGCATCCTGCACCAGACGCTCCGATTCGGCGTCGAGCGCGGAGGTCGCTTCATCCAGCAGCAGCAGCGGCACGTCGCGGAGCAATGCGCGCGCAATCGCCACGCGCTGGCGCTGCCCCCCCGACAGGCGCGCGCCCCCTTCGCCCAGTTCGCTGTCCAGCCCGTCCGGCAGGGCGCGCAGAAATTCCTCGGCATGGGCGGCGCGCGCCGCGTCCCATATCTGGTCGTCGGTCGCGTCCCACCGGCCATAGCGCAGATTGTCGCGCGCCGACGCCGCAAAGATCACGCTGTCCTGCGGCACCAGCGCCATCATCGCGCGGACCGCCGCCGGATCGGCTTCGTTCAGCGGCACGCCGTTCAGCAAAACTGCGCCCGAATCGGGATCGTAGAAACGCTGGGCCAACTGGATGAGCGTGGACTTGCCCGCGCCCGAAGGGCCGACGACCGCAACCGTCTCGCCCGGCTCGACGATCAGGTCGATCCCTTGCAATGCGGCCAGATCGGGCCGGGTGGGATAGTGGAAGCGCACATTGCGGAAAGCCAGTTGCGCGCGCCCCGCATCGCCGATGGCGCGCGGCTGGGCCGGCGGGCTGATGTCGGGCTGCGCCGTCATCAATTCATGCAGGCGGCTCGCCGCCCCCGCCCCGCGCAGCAGATCGCCCCAGACCTCCGACAGGGAACCGAAGGCGCCCGCCACCAGTCCGCCGGTGATGACGAAGGCGGCGATGCTGCCGCCCGACAGCCGCCCGGCGGCGACATCGACCGCCCCCTGCCACATGACCGCGACGATTGACCCGAAAATGAGGGCGATGACGATCGCCGTCATCACCGCGCGCAGGCGGATACGCGATTTCGCAGTGGCGAAACCAGCCTCTACCGTGGCGTCGAATCGGGCGGCCTCCCGCGCCTCCTGGCCAAAGGACTGGACGATCTTCATCGCGCCCAGCACTTCGGTGGTCACGCTGCCGACGGCGGCCAGCCTGTCCTGGCTGGCGCGCGACAGCCGGCGCACCCGCCGCCCCATGACGATGATGGGGACAAGGATCAGGGGAATGCCCAGCAGCAGCAGCCCGGCCAGCTTGGGCGCGAGCGCGAACAGATAGATCAGGCCGCCGACGCCGGTCACCGCGTTGCGCAGCGCGATCGACACGGTGGAACCGACGACCTGATCGATGATCGCGGTGTCGGCGGTCATCCGCGACGCAATTTCGGACGGGCGGTTTTCCTCGAAAAAGCGCGGCGCCTGCCGCAGCAGATTGGCCTGCGTCGCGGATCGTATGTCCGCCACCACCCGCTCGCCCAGCCAGGACACGAAATAGAATCGCGCCGCCGTCGACAGCGCCAGGATGATGACGATCAGGAACAGATATTCAAACCAGCGGCCAATGTCCGCGCCGCCGCCCGCAAAGCCCCGGTCGATGACCAGCCGAAAGCCGCTGGGTATGGCCAGCGTCGCGGCCGACGAGATGAGCAGCGCCGTCGCCGCCCCGGCCAGACGGCCCGGATAGCGCCGGGCCGCGCCCCATATCATTGCAAGGCTGCCAATGGGCGCGCGCGCCGCTTTATCCTGTTCCGCCATGGCGCGCCGCTTAGCAGCCGGACAGGCGGGCCTCAATGCTCCTGTCGGTCGCGCCGCGCGCCGGGCTTCCCCACCCTGCCCCGCCCGGCTATGCCATCACCCCGAACTCTCGCCCCGGAGCCTTACCACCCATGCCGCCCAAAGTCTCCGCCACGGTCGAACGCTGGCCCGTCGCAGGCGCCTTCACGATCAGCCGGGGGGCCAAGACCCATGTCGACGTCGTGGTCTGCACGATCCGCGATGGCGACATCGTCGCGCGTGGCGAAGGCACGGCCATCTATTATGAGGGCGAAAGCGCGCAGGGCTGCGCCGATGCGATCAACGCCTGGCGCGGACCGCTGGACCGGCAGGCGCTGCTGACGCAGATGCCGCGCGGCGCGGCGCGCAATGCGCTCGACTGCGCCATCTGGGACTGGGAATCGCAACGCGCCGCAACGCCGGTCTGGCGGCTGGCGGGCCTGATCGAACCCGCCCCTCTGCCCACCGCCTACACCATCAGCCTGGGCGATCCCGATGGGATGGCGGCGGCGGCGCGGGCGGCGGCGGCGCGCGGCTTTACCTTGCTCAAATGCAAGCTGACCGGCGCGGGCGACCGCGACCGCATCGCCGCCGTGCGCGCCGGGGCGCCGGACGCGCGGCTGATCGTCGACGCCAACGAAGCCTGGCACGACATGGACATTGCGGCGCAGGCCGCCGCGCTCGCCGCGCTCGGCGTCGAAATGGTCGAACAACCGATCATCCACGGGCAGGAGGAACGGCTGGCCGGAGTCGCCTCTCCCCTGCCGCTCTGCGCCGACGAAAGCTGCCACACGCGCGCCGATCTTGACCGGCTGGGCGACTTCGCAGCGATCAATATCAAGCTGGACAAGGCGGGGGGGCTGACGGAGGCGCTGGCGCTGGCGGCGCAAGCGCGCGCGCGCGGCTTTCGCATCATGGTCGGCTGCATGCTCTCCACCTCGCTCGGCATCGCGCCGGCCGCGCTGGCGGCGCAGGGGGCGGACTGGATCGACCTCGACGGCGCATTGCTGCTGGCGCAGGACCGGCCCGGCGGCCTGCCGATGCGCGACGGCCTGCTGCACCCCGGCTCGCTTTGGGGCCAGGGCTGATGCCTTACCCTCGCTCCGCCATCATCTGACCAACCAGCGGCTGCATGGCGGCGTCATAGCGGGCCAGCACGGGCGCGTCCTGCACCGTCTGGAAATGGCTGGCAAGGTCGCCGCCATTCCACCAGTGCAGCGCATAGCCGGGGCCTTCCGCGACGATCATCGCCCGCCCGTCGGGCGCGCCGGGCGCAATGGGCGACAGGTCGAGCGCCACCTGCGGCGCGGTGGAGGGGCAGACGCACACCGACATGCCCCGCCAGGGCGACGCGATCGCGCGATGGACATGGCCGCACAGCAGCGCGCGGACCTGCGGCGCTTCGGCCAGCACATCGCCCAGCCGCGCGACCCACGGCTCCTGCCCGCCACTGTCCATCCAGCCGATGCCGGTGGCCATGGGCGGATGATGCAGGGCGATGACGGTCGGCATATCCGCCCGCTCCGCCAGCCTTTCCCGCAGCCACGCCGCCCGCGCCGCGCAAAAGCCGCCGCCGTGCCGTCCCTCCTCCAGCGTATCGAGCAGGACGATGTGCAATCCCGCGCGCACCATCGCGTGCTGGACGAACCCGTCCGCCACGGGCGCGCCCGGAAACGCCGCCAGAAAGGGCGCTCGCCGGTCATGGTTGCCGATCATTGGCCACACCGGGAAGGGGCAGCGGGCGAACGCCCCGGCAAGCTGGCGATAGCTTTGCGCGTCGCCATGTTCGGTGAGGTCGCCGGTCGCCAGCAACAGGTCCGGCCGGTTCGGCCCGTCGATCAGCGCGTCCAGCACCGCGTCCAGCCTGCGCCGGTTCTTCTCATCGGCATTGCCGGGCTCGAAACCCAGATGAATATCGGTGATCTGCGCGATCAGCATCGGCCGGTCATGTCCCTTCCACCCCCACATGCCAGACGATTCGACCGGCCTGTCCAAAGACGGTGCGCCGCCCCTGGCGCTGTTGCTGTGATACAGAGCACAGCAGGCAGGGCCATCCCCTTTCGGGACTCGATGGCGTTCATTGCCCATTTTCCCGCGACATCATTGCGGCTACCCATCACGCATGCGCCGCTTCATCCTGCCCCTGTTGCTGTTATCGCCCGTCGCCTGCACCCCCGCCGCCAAGGCCCCGGCGGAAGCCCGCAATGAACAGGCCGGGTCGGTCGTGGGCGCGACGATCCCGCTCGTCGTTCGGACGGCGCAGGGCGAACATCGTTTCGACATGGAGGTCGCCGCCACCCCGCAGGACCAGCAAAAGGGGCTGATGTTCCGCAAGGAATTGCCGCCGAATCGCGGCATGGTCTTCCCCATGGTTCCCCCGCGCACCGCCAGCTTCTGGATGAAGGACACGCTGATCCCGCTCGACATGCTGTTTGTCCGCACCGACGGCAGCATCGCTTTGGTCGCCACGGCCCAGCCCTATGACCTCACCCCCGTGTCGGCGGGCATTCCCGTGGCCGCCGTGGTCGAGATTGCCGGGGGCAGGGCGGCGGAACTCGGCATCCGCGAAGGCGACAAGCTGCGCTGGGGCGGCTGCGCCGCGCCCGGATCGCCCGCAACCGCGATCAATTTCTGCCCCGAAAGCTGATCGCCGGGCCGATTAGCGCCTTGCCAATCCCCCGCCACAACGGCTAAGCGCAGGGGCCATGGGAATCCTGGCAAAAGTCTTCACCTGGTGGAATGGCGCCACCTTCGGAACCTGGCTCAATACGGTCCGCAAGGGCGCGAAAGTGGGCGAGGACCATCAGGGCAATATCTATTATGAAGGCGGCGTCGACGTGCACGGCAATCCGCGCCGCTGGGTGATCTATAACGGCGCCAACGATTCGAGCCGCGTTCCCGCCGAATGGCATGGCTGGCTGCATCACAGCATCGAGGGGATGCCGGAAAGCTGCCTGCCCCCGCCGCGCGTGTGGGAAAAGGATTCCGCGCCCAACGCCACCGGCACCGCCAACGCCTATCGCCCGTCCGGCGCTCTCGAAAAGGGCGGGCAGCGCCAGAAGGCGACCGGCGATTATGAAGCGTGGAGCCCCGAGGCGTCATGATTCGCCCCACGGCGGGGCGCGCCCTGCCGATCCTGGCGGGCGTCGCCGCCCTGTCCGCCTGTAGCGGCGGCGACGATCTTCCCGCCGCCAACCAGAGCGGCCCCGTCCGCGTTGAAGGCAGCCGGATCGTCAGCGCGGAGCCCGGCGCCCTGCCCGGCACGCCGATGAAGGATCGGGTGGCGGTGATCGGCCTACTCAACAAACGCAACGGCCTGACCCGCGACCTCAGCATGAAACCGGGCGAGGCGCTGCGCATCGGCGACGCCATCGTGCGCCTGCAAGCCTGCGAAGCGACCGCGCCGTGGGAAAATGTGCCCGAAGTCGGCGCCTTCGTGCAGCTCGACGTGCGCTCCAGCGCCGACAACAAATGGCGGCGCAATTTTTCCGGCTGGCTGTTCCGCAACCGGCCCGACCGCAATGTCGTACAGCACCCGATCTATGACGTCTGGGTCAAAAGCTGCGCGATGGCCTGGCCCGAAAGCGGCCCCGACACGGTCAAACAGGGCGGCGAGGGCGGATCGGCGCGCGCCAGCGGGTCGAACGCCAGCGAGGCGGGCGCGCCCGAAGCCCCGGCCAGCAACGCGCCGGCATCGCCCAGCCGCACATCGGCCAGCGCGTCGCCCAATAACGACTGATAGGCTGTCTGGCTGATCTCCACCGCGCCCAGCGACCGGAGATGATCGGTCATGAACTGGCAATCGAGCAGCGAAAATCCGCCCCAGCGCATCCGCGCCACCAGCCAGGCCAGCGCCACCTTCGACGCATCGGCGCGGCGCGACACCATGCTCTCGCCAAAAAAGGCGCGGCCCAGCGCGACGCCATAAAGGCCGCCGACCAGTTGATCCCCCTCCCAGCATTCGATCGAATGGGCAAAACCCAGTTGGTGCAGCAACAGATAGGCGTCCTCGATCGCGCCGTTGATCCATGTCGACGGCCGGTCGGGCGCGGCCTCCGCGCACAGCGCCAATATGCGGTCGAACGCCCGGTTGGCGGTCACCTTGAACCGCTCCCGCCGGATCGTCCTGGCCAGCGAGCGCGACAGGTCGAAATCCCGCAACGGCATGATCGCGCGGCGGCGCGGCTCCACCCAATATGTCTCGGCGGCGTGGCGGTCGTCCGACATGGGGAACACACCCAGGGCATAGGCCTGGAGCAGCATCACGGGTTCGATCGTCATCAGGCTCAGGTTTAGCAGAGACTGGCCCGGCCGCCACCGGCTTTCGCATGGACAGGCGGCCCGCGCGCGCGCATCCTGAACATCGAAAGGAAGGCGATGATGAAGAGCGCATGGCTGGCCCTGCCGATGGTCGTCTGGACCGCCCCCGCCATGGCGCAACCGGCGCAAACGGCCGAAGAAAATCTGATCGGCCATTATTATCTGCAAGGGGTGATGGAGACGGGGTCCGAACTGCTGCTGCGACCCGACGGCCGCTTCCAATGGTATCTGTCCTATGGCGCGCTCGATCTGTTCGCGGAAGGGACATGGCGGGTGGCGGGCGACGCGGTCGAACTGGTCGCCGCGCCATCGGTCGACGTTCCCAAGCCCGGCTTCGAACGGCTATCGCTCGCCATCGCCGGGGCGGGCCTGATCCCGCCCGACGGGCGCGGCGCCTATGTCCGCGCGCGGGAGGACGGCGAAACCGCGCCCGATTGACAGGCGGCGTCCTCGCCCTAGGCTTCCACGCGATGAAACGCCCCCTCCTCGCCGCCCTGCTGCTGGCCGCCGCCCTTCCATTCCCCGCCCTCCACGCCGCCACCGACCCCTATGCCGCGCGCGTGGCGAAGGTGCTGAAGGCGACGCCGCTGATCGACGGGCATAATGACTGGGCGGAGGCGCTGGCCGACCATGCCAAGGACGCGCGCTGGACCATGGCGCTCGACCGGCTGGACCCCAAAGTCTACCAGACCGACATCGAACGGCTGGGCGCGGGCATGGTCGGCGGGCAATTCTGGTCCGTCTGGGTATCGGCGGACCTGCCGACGCTGCAACAGGTGCAGGACACGCTGGAACAGATCGCGCTCGTCCGCAGTTGGGCGGAGCGTTACCCCGCCCGCTTTCAGCTCGCCACCACCGCGCAGCAGGTCCGCGCCGCGCACCGGGCCGGGCGCATCGCCTCAATGATCGGAGTGGAGGGCGGCGGCCAGATCGACGGCAGCCTCGCCGTGCTGCGCGCCTATCGCGCGCTCGGCGCCGGCTATCTGACGCTGACCCACAGCCGCACCATTGCATGGGCCGACAGCGCGACCGACAATCCCCAGCATGACGGGCTGACCCCTTTTGGCGAAGCGGTGGTGCGCGAACTCAACCGGCTGGGGATGCTGGTCGACCTCAGCCATGTGAGCGAGGCGACGATGCTCGACGCGATCCGCGTCAGCCGCGCGCCGGTGATCTTCTCCCACTCCAACGCGCGGGCGCTGTGCGACACGCCGCGCAACGTGTCGGACAGGGTGCTGCGCGCAGTGGCGGCCAATGGCGGCGTCGTCATGGTCAACTATGCCCCGCAATATGTGCTGGAGGCCCGGCGCGTCTGGGGCGCGGCGCGCAGCGCGGAAATCGCGCGCAACAACGCCCCGCCCTTTGGCGGGCTGCACATCGGCGACCCCGAAGGGGCCAAGGCGGCGCTGGCCGCATGGGAGAAAGCGAACCCCGAACCGGTGGCGACGCTGGCCATGGTCGCCGACCATATCGACCATATCGCCAGGGTCGCGGGCGTCGACCATGTCGGCATCGGCAGCGATTATGACGGCGTCGGCCGCATGCCCGAAGGCCTGACCGGCGTAGAAACCTACCCCGCCCTCCTCACCGAACTGATGCGCCGAGGCTGGACCGACGCCGACATCGCCAAACTGGCGGGGGAGAATGTGCTGCGGGTTATGGGGAAAGCGGAAGAGGTTGCGGAGGGTTTGAAGGGCGAGCCCATCGGCACGGGCGTTGAGCGGGCGGACATCGGCCTGAAGCCTTGACATCCAGGCCGCCAGGTTGCTTCCTTCTCGCGGGGGAGGGGAGATGACGCCGGACTCGACGACGCAGATCAGGTGGGGCTTGGGCACAGCGCTGCTCGCCCTTGGCGTGGTCGCGATTCTGGCGCTCGTGCCCGATCCTTTTTTCCGCCAGCGGCTGGTGGCGACCACGCTGGACGATGTCGAAGGCGTGTCGCCCGGGGTTCAGGTCTATTTCAGAGGAGCGCTCATCGGGGCGGTGCGGTCGATCGATCTCAACCGGCAGAGCCGGACCTTCGCGGTGGCCATGGGAATTGATCGCAAATGGCAGCCATCGGCCTGTTCCTTCGCCACTGTCGCTTCCGCCAATCCGCTCACCGCGCCGCGCATCGAACTGGTGGCGCTTGAGACCGGCAGCGCCCAATGCGCCGCCGCGCGCCGCGCCTATGGTTGCGAGCCGGTGGCGGCGCGGGATGCGGTCGGCGCGTTGACGGGCTGCCGTCGCCCCGCCGACCTGTTCGAAACCGCCGCGCGCGCGATCGGCGAAGCCGCCAATGTCGCCCGCACGGCAAACGCCATGGCGCAGAAACTGTCCGGCATGTTGCAGGGTGATGGATCGGGCGCCGCCGTCGACATGGCGCTGGTGGCGCGCAATGCGACCCAGACGCTGGCTGCGCTGAATTCCCTGAGCACCCAGCTCGACCGCAGCTTTACGCCGGGTCGCGGCGACATTGCGCTGACCTTGTCCCACATACGCCGGGCCACCGGGCGCGCGTCGGAAATCGACGTCGCGGCGCTCAACGGCATCCTGCGTGAAACACAGGCGCTCGTGGCGCAAAATCAGGCCAACATCGCAGGCCTGCTGGCCGAAAGCAGAAGCAGCGCCGGGGAAGTGCGCGGCATATTGGAGGGCGCATCGGCCTCACTGGTGGCGACCAGTGCGAATCTGGAGCGGACCAGCAACAGCATCGGTGCGCTGAGCGAAAGGCTGGCCAGCGATCCGACCTATGCGATCCGCGGCCAACGCTATGTCGATCCACCCGCGCCTGGAGGACGCAAATGAGACTGATCGTCCTGCCGCTTGTGTGCGCGCTCACCGCCTGCGCTGCGCTCAAGCCGGGCGATGCGCCGGTCACCATGCGTCTTTCGCCGCGATTTGAACCGGGCCAGCCGGGCGTGCCGCCGATGGCCGCCCCCAGTTTCACGGTAGCGGCGGTGCAGGCGCGGGGCCTGTCGGGGGACAGGCGCTACGCCTATGTCGATGCCTCCGCGCCCGGCGAAATCCGGCAGGCCGCCACCTATTTCTGGGAGGAGCCGCCCACCGACAGCCTCGCCCGCGCGATGGTCGCCGGGCTGCGCACCCGCTTTGCCGCCGTCACCGGCCCGTCTTTGCCGTTGGCCGCCGACCGCCGAGTGGTGACGACCCTGGACCGGTTCGAGGAGGTAAGCGCCGGCGGCAATGCGCAGGCTGTCGTCGCCTTCGACGTTACCCAGGTCGCGCAGGGTAAGGCGGTATGGGCTGGCCGCTACTGCGCAACCCGTCCGATCGGATCAGCAACCGGCACCGCTCGCGCCGCCGCGTTTCAACAGGCGATCGAACAGGCGGTCGCCACCTTCGTTCATGATGTCGCGTCGGGCACCGTGACAGCCGCGCCCTGCTGAACAGGGGCGGGCGTCAGGCGACCGCGCTCCAGCCGGTAGACCCGTTCGCACAGCCTGCCTGCAAGCGCGCGATCCTGCGTCAGCAGCAGCAGCGCCCGTCCCTGCGGCACGATGCGCCGCCGGACCTGCGCTTCCAGCATGTCGCCGCGCGCAAAGGCGCCTTCAAACGGTTCGTCCAGCACCAGCAATTCCGGATCGCGAACGAAGGCGCGGGCCAGTTCGACGCGTCGCCGCTCGCCGGCCGACAGCGCATCGGCGCAGGTGGCGGCCATCTGCTCCAGCCCATATTCCAGCAGAAGCCGGTCTATCCGCCGCCCTGCGCGGCGATCGTCGGTGCCGATCGCCAGCCGCATATTTTCCTCGACGCTCAGGTCGCTCAGAAGCGATCCGCCCTGCATCGCCACGCCGCACCGCGCGCGCAGCAGGCGGCGGGTGTCGGCGTCCGCCTCTTCCAGCGCCACGCCCATCAGACGCACCGTGCCGCTGCTCGGACGCGCCAGGCCGATTGACAGCCGCAACAGCCAGCTCTTGCCCGCGCCGCTGTCTGCAACGATCGCAACCCGTTCGCCCGCCTCGATGTTCAGGTCCACCCGGTCGAGCAGTCGTGTGCCGCCCAGCACCAGGCTCACGCCATCGAACGTCAGCAGCGCGCTCATGACAACGCCGTCCAAAGCGCCGCCGCGCTGAAGATGCCCAGCAGTCCGGCCGTGAAGGCGGTGGTGGCGCGACGACCGATATCGGCGGGCGACCGCAACGGTTTTGCCCCCACCGCGCTGCCCACGCCAAAGGCGATCAGCGCATAGAGCAGCAGCTTGGCCATGCCGACGAGCATGGCGCGCGCCGCATCATGGGAGAAGGCAAAGCCTGACCAGAGCGGCCAGCCGACATTGGCGATCAGCGTCAGGGGTGCCCCGCAACCGATCACGGCGGCGATTCCCGCCAGCAGCATATGGATGGGCGCGGACAGCAACACCGCCGCCAGCGTCGGTCCCAGCGCATAGGCGACCGGATCGCGCCCCAGCGTTTCGAGCGCCTCAATCTCCCGATTGAGCGCCATCGCGCCAAGCCGCGAGGATAATGCCACCGAAACGCTGCCGCAGGCGAACAGGCCGACCAGCAACGGCACGATGTCGCGCAGCAATGTCTCCGCCAGCGCGCCGAGCACCGGAAGCTGCGCATTGTAGATCGTCAGCAGCCGGCCCGCGCCGATCCCCGCGATGGCTCCGGCCAGCGCGGCCAGCGGCAACAGGGTGTGCAACGGCCGCCAGATATGCAGCGACAAGCCGGCCGCCAGCTGGCGTCGCGCCAGCGCGTCGCCTGCGACGATGCGGCGGCCCATGCCGACACCCGCGCGAACCGTAAGCCATGCCGCAGCGCCGATCGCGGCCAGCAACTTGGCCGCGCCCCTCAGCGTGTCCATGGCGCGTGACTGATCGCGCCGTCAGGCCCGATGCGGATGGCGCGCGAATCGGAACCAGCATCGGTCGCCAGCAGCAGCTCTGCGCCCGCCGTCAGACCGGCCATGCCGCCCGCAAAGATGGTGTCCGCAGCGCCGACCAGCGCCGCAGCAGCAGCCGCCTCCTGCCCGGGCAGCGTATCGATAATCGCCTGCACATGGCCGGTCAGCGCCAGTTGCACCAATTGCCCCCGGGCGATCAGAGCACCCAGCAACTGGCGCGACCATCGGTCGGCGAAGTCGCCGACAAAGACAGGCGCCCGGTCCGGATAATGGGCCGTCAAAGCGGCTGTCAGGGCGGCCGGATCGGGCGCCGCATCCTCGCCACCGGGCAACAGGGCGACCGTCAGCACGCGCAACGCGCGCCGTCCTGACGCCCCCAGCAACCGCGCCATGATCCGCACCTGTTCCCGGTCCAGGTCCTTGATCGCTTCGCTGAGGTCCTCATACGGCACGATGTCCGGATGCAAACGCCGTGCGTCGTCGCGCACCGCACCATATACCCAGCCCTGCGCCAGCTTTGCCGCCATCCATCGATCATGTTCGGCATGCGACAGTTCTTCCAGTTCGGCCGGTGACAGAGCAAGCGAAGGACCGTCGCCTTCCACCAGCCGCGCGTCGATGTCGCGCAGCTTCAACTGATAACAGTCGGCGACCAGCCGGTTGTCGTCGCGGAAGCTTTCGGGAAGATCCTCCCATTCCTGCATCGATGCGCGCGCGCCGATCCGCTCGCCCTCGGCAAAGCGCCCCTCCAGATAGAAGTCATGGATGGACCGGGCGAGCGCATCGTGGCGATCCTGCAACAGCATGTCGGGATCGGCCAGGTCGGACAAGCCGCCGAACGGGAATATCCCCGCGCCGATGCGATGGTCGTGCGATCCCGCCATCCGCACATGGATCGGCGGCGCGGTCATGGCGGCGGCCCGATAGCGGCCGTCGAATGCCAGCGCGACGGCCAAAGACCGGTCGTCGTCATCCAGGTCGATCAGGATGGCGACCGGTTCGCCTGCCCCTTCGACATGGGCCTCGATCAGGGGAATGATCCACGCCGGGTCGGTCCGCGCTTCGACGAAGCGCAATGGCGACAGCCCGTCCGCGCCCGGATTGCGCGCGCGAAAGGCCGCTTCGCACTGCGCCACGTCGGACCGGTAGACGGTGAATATGGGCTTGCCGCCGTCGCGATAATGGCCGCCCGCCAATATGCGCATGACATAGCGTTCGATCAGCGGCGTAAAGCCGATCGTCAGCACGCCGCGCTGCGACTGCCCTGCGCGCATGAAGCCGTCGATCGGCCTTGCCAGCGCCAGATGCCGCGCGGCGATGTCGGGCAACGCGGCCAGCCGCACCCGCGCCGTCCGCCGGTCGACATGTTCGAACCGCTGTTCGATGCTGCGCCGCAGGTCGAGGTCGTCGACCCGCACGATGATGTCGGCCGGATCGCCTGCCGGTCGCACGTCGCTCATCCGCGTCAAGATGGCGGATGCAAGCGTGATATTGCCGCGCGCTTCCTGCGACAGCAGCAGCACGGCGCGCGTCTTGTCCAGCGCCAGACTGGTCACGCTTTCCGGCACTGCGCCCTGTTCCACCTCCGCTGCGCCGGCCTCCACTGCATCGACGATCCAGTGTGCTCGCCGGTCCCGTGGCCACAGAAGCACCCGCCGCCCATCAGCGAGCGCGCCACGCGCGGCCTGTGCGGCGAGGCCGCCATCGTCGTCGCCCGCAATCACCAGATGTTCGCCCCGCGCCCGGATCAAGGCCAGCCGTAGCGGATTGCGCAATTGCTCCCATGCCAGCGCCGCCGTCGACCAGAAGGTCAGCAGCGGGAGCGCCCAGCGGGCGATGTCGAGCGCCAAGGGCAGATCGCGCCCTTCCAGCACCATGGGAAAACTGCCGACGATCAGCCGCAACGCGCGCATCGCGTCCTGCATGACGGTCGAATCGATGCCGGCTTGCGCATAGGCCTGCGCAAAACCCCAACTGCCCAGCAGGAATGCAACGGCCATCGCCCCGAAACGCACCACCGGCGCCACCGGCGGCAGTCGCAGGCCCCTGATCCCCTTGTTCGGCGGGCGCCCCATAGTCGGGGTCAGTTGCTGGTTTGCAGCCGGACGAAGGCGGCAGAGACGCCCTGACCATCGCCCTGGCCCGCAGCCAGCCTGGCGCGCAGCCTGGTGAGGAACTGCCGCTCGGTGCCGTTCACCGCTTCGTCATCGCCAAACAGCGGTTTTGCGGATGCTAGCGCGATGATCATTTCCGGGCCGAATGGCGGAGCCACCTGATAGCGCTGCGCCGCCTGGGAAAGGCCGATCGTCACGCGGCGCGCGCCCTTGCTGTCCGGTTCGGGATGGCCGCGATGCAACTCCACGGCACTGCCGTCGGCCTGAAGATAGATGATGGAAAGATAGGGCCGCGCGGCGCTCGTCGTCGCGCTCACGCCAAAAACATCATCTTCACGCATCGCCACCGGATCGCCGCCGCGTTCCTTGCCATCCGCGGTCAGCGCCACGATGCTGGTCCCGTCGCGCGTCAACGCAGCGGCAAGGGTCAGCGCCGCCTCACATTGCGGCCACGGCAGGTGGCGTACGGCAAACGACATGGCGGGATCGACCTTGGCCGCAGCTTCGCGCAGCGCGGCGATGGCGTTCAGATCGCCTGAAAAGCCGGTCAGGCTTTTCCCCTGCACCGACACAGCGCCGCAGGGCATGGCCGCTTGCCGGTCGGCGAAGATCTGCGCGTCGCTGCGTGGAGGCGGGGGTGGTGCGCCAGGGGTAGCCGGGGCGAGCGGCGCTTCGAGCGAATAGGCTTCCGCGGTCAGCAGCTTGAACGTGTCGTAGGCGATCCAGGCATAGCCCTTGTCGCCCCAGATCGATCCCCAACTGTTGATGATGCGCAGCGCCTGACGGTCTTCGTCATAGCCGACGATCGCCATGGCGTGATAATTGGCCTTTTCCGGTCTATCGGCGCGGCGATAGATGCCGTCGCCACGAAATGCCTTGAAATCCGCCGCGACGGGCATGGCGAAGATCACCGGCGCGCCGCGCGCCAGGGCGCCTTTGACGTCGTCCAGCACGATCGGCGTGCGCCAGTCGTCCTTCACTTCGCGATCGACCGCGCGCCAGTCGAGCAGGCGGTATTCGCCAGCCTTGGCCCTGAGCGCATCGGGCGCGGGGATCGCACATTTGGTCATGTCGTCGGGAAAGTCGGCCAGGCTGACCGTTCCTTCATTCTTCAGCAAGGTCAGCGCCTGGACGATGCTGATCGTGCCGGTGCAGGGCGAACCTGCCGGCCGCAGCCGGTTATAGACATAGGCCGGGCTCATCTGGTCGGACGGCGCCTCCGGCCGAACATCCTTGTCGCGGAAATTAAGGAAGGTGCGCGCGGCGTAGGTGGTCGCCCAGGCAACGCAATTGGGTTGCGGCCCCTGCGATCCGGGTGGCGGATAGGCGTTGGAAAGGTCTACCTGCTTGGGCAAATAGGCGCGGAACCGCCCTTGCTTGGGCAGCTTGGCGTATTCTTCGGGAGAAACGGGGGCCGCCCCGGTCATGAACAGCGTGTCGTCACTCTGCTGGGCGAAAAGAGCACCGCCCGAAAGCGCCAGCAGCGCGGGAATGCCCCATGTCACCAGACGGCGTGTCATCACCCGTTCCTCCCGAATATATTTTCTAGAAGCGATAGCCGATGGTCAGCGTCACTGCGTCGAAATCGAAGTCGTGCGAGAATCTGTTGGTGCCATGGGTGTAGATCAGGCCGATACGCAACTGCTCGGACCCACTCCTCTGCTCCGCTTCACGGGTGCGTATGCCCACGCTCACCGCCGCTTCATGCACATCCTCATAGGATTGCGGATCGCCGGTCAGCTTGGTCCAGGTGTAGCTGGCGCGGATCGACCCCTGCCGCCCGCCGAACAGCCGCCCCTTGAACGGCAACTGGTAGGCGACCCCGTTGCGGAAGGCCCAGACATCCTCCTTGAAATAGACGCCCGGATCCTTGCCGATGCCGATATTGGTGGTGGTGGACCATCCGACCATGTTGCCGATGGTCAGGTCGCCGCGACCGACCTGCGCAATCTTGTAACGGCTGGTGGCCGACAGGGTCAGGACTTCGCTGCTGGCGCCGAAAGAGCCGTCATTGTCGCTCGCGCCGAAAGCGACGCGCGGGGTGATGGTCCAATTGGGCTGGACCGGGATCTCGACGCCGGTCGACAGCGTGCCAAGCACCGCGGTCTTGCCGTCATTGACGTGCAGCACGTTGAGGACGGGATCGATCAGCACGCGGGCGCGATTGCCCTCGAAAGGACGAAGCGCCTTCTGGTAACGCAGTTCGTAACGCTGGCCCTCGACACCATCGCTGCCCCAATAGGTCAAGGCGCCGCCGATCGTGTCGGCGTCCCCCTCCATGTCGAACCCTGGCGTATGGAGGTTTTCGTCATAATCCAGGTCGTTGAGATTGAGCGCGGTGGTGACGGCCACATGCTGCAAACTGTTCGGACTGCCGATGCTCGCATAAAAAGGCGTGGCGAAGGCGGTCCCCGGAACGAGCGACGCGACCGCAGCGGCGATCACTATTTTCTTCATTGATATTACCCCTCTTTACGCGCCGAAGTCCCACCGCGACGCAAATACTTCCAAAAACGCCGTCAGGACGATCCCACGATCTCGTCCGGTTCCAGGTCGCGCACGACCCGCAAGCCTGTATCCTGGCGACGCTTGCCGGGCGAGACCGTGAAACGATTGGCCGATCGCAGCGCGCCGGGCGCGCTTTCGAACGATCCGCCGCGAATGATGCGCGCCCGGCACGACGCATCCGTGCAGCCGGACGTCCACTCCCACATATTGCCCTGCATCTGGTTGAGGCCGAAGGCGTTGGCGGGATAGCTGTTCACCGCTTCGGGATAACCGCGATAAGGCGCTGTCTCCGATCCATGATAGCGGGCGGTATGATCGTAATTCGCCATCGACGGGCTGATGTCGTCGCCCCAGGGAAAGGCGCTTGGCGATCCTGCCCGGCTGGCATATTCCCATTCCTGTTCGCTCGGCAGGCGATAGGCCCGCCCCGACTTGACCGAAAGCCATGCGAGAAAAGCCTGCGCGTCCTCATAGCTGATGTCGCTTGCCGGGATCAGCGGGTTGGGATTTTCCTTCGACCAATTGCCCAATTTGGCGCAGGCATTGTCGCGCACGCAGGCGTTCCACTCGGCGATCGTCACTTCGTAAACGCCGATCGCAAAGGGGCGGTCGATCCGGACCTGCGCCTGCACCGGTTCATCCCCGCCACGCCCCGGTTCGGACGGCGGCGATCCGAACGGCGTCAGCCCGGCCGGTATGGCCCGCATCCAGGGACAGTTGGCGCAGTCGTAAAAGCGGTCGCTCGCCGCCCGGTCACAGGAAATGAAACAGGGTGGCGCGCCCTGAAGCCCATAGTCGAAGGTCGGCTTCTGAAAATTCCTGCCGGGCGCCAGCGCCACCCGGTCCGACACCCGCTTCAGCGCGTCGGCGATATTCTGTTGCGGGCGGCGAATTTCCTCGGCGAACACTTTGGAAAAAATGCCGTCATCAAATGCGACCTGATCGGCGCTGGTGGAGTAGGCGACCAGATAGCCCTGATCGGGCCGGATCGCTGCGGCGGAAGCGCGCACCATGCGGCGTAGCCCCTTGCTGCCCGCCAGTTCACTGACCGCACCGGCGTCCGTCCCGGTTTCCGCCGCGATCGTCTCCGTCAGCGATGGGGGCGGCGCGGGCAGCACATTGCGGCACATGTCGAGCACGATCAGCACCGTTCTGGCGCCTGATCCCATCAGATTATGGGTCAGCGCCGCGCGCGTCAGCATCGCGTTTTCGGGGCCCAGATCGCGACCGGCGTCCACCGGCAGCAGCATGACGTCGCCATAGCTGCCCAGCGCAGCGCCATGGCCGGAAAAATAGAGCGTGCCGAAGGCCGTGGGACCGGCGGCCGCCAATCTGGATCGGAAATCGGCTATCGCCTGCTGCATCGCCGCCCGGCTCAGGTCGCGCCTTACCTGCACAGGCCCGCTGCCGCTTGCATCGGCAAAACCCGTCGCGCTCAGCGCCGTCGCGATCCTTTCGCCATCGCTGTAGGTTGAACCGAGCTTGTCGAAAGACTCGTAGGCGCCATTGACGATCACCAGCGCCAGCCGCGGTTCCGTCGCCGCCAGCGCCGACGGGGCGGCGATCAATCCCGTCAACAGCAACGCCGTCAGACATGCCGCCGCCAGCGCGGTGATCGGCCATCGGCGGAGGCCGGTAATCCGTTTCACTGGCCGACCTTGCGCGGCGTGAATTCCACCTGCGTCACGACCTGGTCGACCGCATCGACGTGCAGCACCGCGTCGTAACGGCGCGCCGCCTTATAGGGTCTGGCCGGGCCGCCCCCGAACAGCTTGGCGAAAAAGCCGCCCAGGCCCCGCCCTTTCTGGCAATAGGGCGCTACGCTGACGGAGCCGCCGCTCTGCTTGATCTCGTTCAGCCACGCGCCCAGCGGCAGCGGCGCTTCCCTGTCCGCGGGATAGGGCGTGTCCATGTCGACGGTCACCGCCCTGCCGGTTCGCAACTTTTTCCTGAGCAAACGGTCGAACTGCGCCTGCTCGCTGAAGCGCAGGGCGGGCGTGGCGACGGGGCGGTCGCAGGCCGTCAGGACGGGCAGCGTGGCGGGGGGCGCGACCGGCGACAATCCGCCGGGTTGAGCAGCGGGCGACCCCGCCGTCGCGCGGGATGGCTCCGGCTGCACTTGTTGCTTATCTGCAACGGTCGGCGCGTTGACCGGCTCCGGCGGCAAAATCCGGACGCCCCTGCCCGTAGCGCCGGCTGCAGGCGCGGGATCGGACGACGCGCCGACGCCTGACTGCGCCAGGGCGTTGCCTGACGCAAGGGGCAAAAAAAGAAACGAAGCAAAAGCTATAGTGCAACGCAGCATCGCCATTTGCCCACTCCGAGTCATGATATAGTTATTGCCCCAATTACCAGTCCAAGATTATGAGTGGGAGAGTTGCAAGGCAACAAAAAAGCGCGGGAGGCGACCAATGCACAGGGGCTGGCGTGGATTTATGGCAACAGTATTATCTACTTTTGTCACACTCGCCGTCAATCCGGATGGCGCGTTGGCGGAAACCCGCGCCCTTCTTATCGGGTCGTGGCGGTTCGAATCCAAACTGATCATGGATCTGGCCGGGCCGGAGAACGACCTGGCGGCGATGGAGACGGTGGTCCGTGGCCAGGGTGCGGTGGACGTTACGGTCTTGCGCAACGACGGGGTCAGTCGCACGACGGTTGAAACCGCGCTGCATGCGTTGGGCCTGCGATCGAAACCGGGCGACTGGATTTTCCTCTATTATACCGGCCATGGCGCCCTTGCCGAAGCGGCGATAAAGGGCACGCGAGACGGCGATACCGACCAGTTTCTGCCATTGCCCGGCTTCGACCCCGACATCAGCGATCCGGAGCGCTTCATCGTCGACAAGGATTTTTATACCTGGCTCGCCCTGTATGTGCCCAAAGGCGTGCAGGTGCTGATGATGGCCGACACCTGCCATTCCGGGACGCTCCATCGTTCGATCGACCCGCGCGTCCGCGGCATGGCTCCCCGCCTGACGCTGGGTGCGCGCAAAGTGGAACTGGGCGCGCGGCCCGCCCCGCGCTTCGCCAGCGTTCTTTCATCCGGCGAAACGCCCGCCAGCGCCAACCGCGACGACCTGCCCAACCTCTTTTACATCAGCGCGGCGCGGGACGATCAGATCGCCTGGGAAAATGCGTTGCCGGTGGAAGGCGCGCCTACCCGCGGCTTTCTGACCTGGTCTTTCGAACAGGGGCTGACGACGCCGCGCGCCGATGGCCGGGGAATGGCCGCCGATCAGAATGGCGACGGCGCCCTGTCCATCGGCGAACTGGGCGCCTATCTCAATGTCCAGGTGCGGATGCTGAGCGGTCAGCGGCAGGAAAGCAACACCATCATCCCGCCGGGGCGGCAGGACCAGGGGGTGTTCGCAGCCGTGCCGCCGCCAGCCGTGCCGCCCACGCCGCCGCCGCTGCCCGGCCTTTATACCGCTGATTTGAATGCACGCGCCACCATCAGCGGCGACTATCCTTGGCGGGTCCTGACCGACGGACAGGGCGCCGATTTCGTCTGGGACGCAAGGACGCGTGTGATGCTGCGTCGGACGGGCGATGTCGTCGCTCAGAATGTGAAGGGCTTGGCGCAGGTGCGCGGGGTGATCGACAAATGGGCGGCGCTGGAGGCTTTGCGCCCGTTCCTGTCGGAATCCGGTGCGCGGCTGATGGTCGGCCCGCTCGACAATGGCGCACGCTATCCGTCCGGCGCGCCGGTCACCCTGGCGCTGGCCACCGTTTCGCCAGCGCAGGGAGCGCCGACCGGAGGCGACCAGACGCCCGCAGCCACGCGGCGTTATGCGACCGTGTTCAACATTGCGTCCGACGGCACGGTGCAGCGGCTGTACCCGGTCGCAACGTCCGACGGCGATGGCGAACTGGCCATGGGTCAGTCGCTTCCCCTTCTGGAAAGTCAGGTCATCCCGCCTTTCGGCGCAGACCATGTCGTCGCGCTTGTCACGCCGCAGCCGCCGGATGATTTCCGGCTGCTGCTGCGGACGGTCGAAAATCAGCGCGCCGCCGCCCGGCTGGTCGCTCCGATCCGCGATCTGCTGGCGAGGTCGGCAGGGCGGGCGAGCCTGTCCATCGGCGAACTTTACACCGGCGATTGAACGCCATGCCGCCGCCTGCTTCAGTTGCTCAGCACGACGGTCCGGCTTCTGGCGGCGCTTTTATTGCCGATATCGACGCGATATTGCCCGGACTTGCGCGGCGTGACCGCGCAGACCGGCGCATAATCGGCGTTATCGTCCAGGCAGACCTGCTTTCCCGACGCGTCGATCATCCGGATATACATGTTCGTGCCAATGTCGCCGATGGCGCCGATGCGCAGCGGTTCGCCGCCCCTGGCGGTGACGTTGATGCGATAGGCATTGCGCGGACTGACGTCGAGGACGCGGCGCAACAGCCCCTTTCCGAACGCGGAAGCAACGACGCCCCGGCCCGATGCGGTTTGCGCCAGCCGGATTTGCAACAACAACGCCTCGTCGTCGCGCGCCAGCGCCTTGGCCTCTGCGAACAGGGCGTCAGGGGAGAAGGCGGCCTCGCCCTCGCCCATGCTCGCCCCTTCCGACACCGGCACCTGCTGCAACATGCGCGCGGCGGTCAGCATGGCATGGGGATCGCGCTCGCGCCGGGCGAAGTCGGCGACCTGTCGCGCGGCGATCGCCTGCGCGAACGGATCGGCCGGCGCCGCGGCGGGCGAAGGCGCTGCGGGAGGCTCAGCCCTTTCCTGCGCCGCGACAGGATGAGAAGAGGCCAAGACCGCCAAACCTGCGATCAGGAATTTCCGCATCATGTCCAATCCCCTCGGTAAGATCTTCAAGTCCCCGCTGGATACTGCCGCGGCGGTCGGAAAGCCAGTGCTTGCGGGCAGCGCGGAACTGGCGGGCTATGCGCATAAGCAATTGTCCGATCTCATTGCGGGCGGCGGCAATGGACGCTACGCCGCCTTCATCAGCTACAGCCATGCCGACATGAAGGTCGCGCGCTGGCTGCACCGCGCCATCGAAAATTACCGCGTGCCCCGCGCGCTGGCGGGGACGATGGGCGATCGCGGGCCCATCCCCGCCCGACTGCGCCCGATCTTTCGCGACGAGGACGAACTGGCCGGCGCCGCCGAACTCGGCCCCAAATTGCAGGGCGCGCTGGCCCGGTCAGACGCGCTGATCGTCATCTGTTCGCCGGCGGCGGCGCGGTCTGTCTGGGTGGACAAGGAAATCCGTTCGTTCAGGCAATGCAACCCGGCGGCCCCGATATTCGCCCTGATCGCTGCGGGCGCGCCTGGCGATCCCGACGCCGAATGTTTCCCCCCCGCGCTGCTGTTCGCGGTGGACGCGGCAGGCGAACTGGATCGCAGCCAACCGCTGGAGCCGCTGGCGCCGGACCTGCAAAAGAACGAACGGCATATCGCCAAGCTCAAACTGATCGCGGGCCTGCTGGGCGCGCCCTACGCCGCGCTCTACCGCCGCGACCAGCGCCGCACCCGGCGGATCGCCGCCGCCCTGTCCGCCGCCGCCCTGTTGCTCATCCTGGTGCTGAGCAGCCTGTCGATCGCCGCCTTCACCTATGCCCGGATGGCGGTGCAGCAACGGAACGAGGCGAACGCCGCGCGCAAATTGGCCGAGCAGAACGCCGACAAGGCCGAAAGGCGGGCCTGGCTGGCGCAAGTGGCCGCGCAGGAGGTCCGCCGCATGGCCGTCGAAGGCAATAATTGCCCGCCCCCCGCCGACACGAAGGAATGATCGGTTTGTGCCGCCGTCGACCGGATGCCGCGGCCGGACCGACGCCGCCTTCCCCAGACCGGCGGGGAAGAATGTGCTGGGGGTGATGGGGAAGGCGAAACAGGTGGCGGAAGGCTTGAGGGGGGAGCCTATCGGTGCAGGTGTTGGGGCGGGGGAAAGTTTCGCGGGATAGAGGGGCTGTAAGCGACCAGAGCCGGTCGTTCACGTCAGGCGCCCCAAGCCAAGCCTCCGCTTCCGGCTGGAGCTGCCGGTGGGGCGCTTGGAACCGGACATTCAGCTATGGCGTGGATTGAGACTATTCTGCCATCGACCACGTGCTGGATAAGTGGCGGCTGAATCTAGAAGCAGTCGGATGGACTCCGCACGACGCTCTCCCAACCACCACACCGACCCTTCTAGTGACACGGGAAAATTGCCTTCTATTTCCTTCCATCTTGCGGTAAGTTTCGGAATTGATGAGTGGTTTTGACTGTCAATCTCGGAAATATCGATTCAGATGACGATCTCTTTCGCCTGATCATTGCACGGTGATTGCAGACAACCCTTCGGAAATGGGACTTAATGGATTTTGGAGGCCTAAATTGGATCTAGCAGCAACGAGCTTCTTCCGCCGGGCCCTCCTTTTTTTGGGCGCGCCAAATCAAATGAGTCTCGTCGTGAGATTCGCAAATCTAAGCCTTGTTTTAGCTGCTACCATGGCATCGTTGCCGGTTTTTTCTCAAACCATTGGTTCGCATAGTTCAGTAAAAATTGAGTGGATTACAATATCGGTACCGACGGTTAAAAATCAAGTTCCCGTACCGATTTATAGAAACTCCCCAAGATTATTCACCAAAGTTACGCCGAAGGATTTATTCACAACTTCTATCGACATGAGAGACGGGCCTTTGCGAATGACGAGCGGAGGCAACTCTATTCCAGCCGGAACTTTACTGGCTCGGTCGTCTAATCTACATGAGCGGTTTTGCGAGCTAGCGCGACGGCGCAAGCAGAATTTCATCTACTGTGTTGAAGATTGGGATAGAGATGGATTGTTGGATACTATTTCCGGTGTTCCTACGATGGTTATATCGGGGAATACTAGAAATAATTACGAGATATTGATTGGATCGCTTGAAACAAAATTTAGCGCTCCATTAGAATCTCCAGTATCTATAAGCTCGCTATCTCCTGTATTTGCCTCGGAAAATGCATCTTTCGACGTGATGTTAACGCAAACTAGCAAAAAATCGATCGCACTCTGTATTTGGCGGTATGCAGGTAATCCCCTGATAGATGGATTGGGGTATGCGCCATTTTGTGGCCCAAGTTGGAATCTAACTACCACGGATCTTCCCAAAATCGTTTCAATATATGGCGGAAAGTTTGAGGTGGTCAGGTCCAGTAGTGGAACCATCGAGGTACAAATAGATCCGCCGCCCGCTGGGCTCTCCTTTCCCAATTAGACATGAACCGATGGACCTTATTTGAATACGACCTCAACTCACCTACCACCCGCATAATGGCTTGCCATCGCAACTGAACGCGATCCTGCCTTGAGGCTTTTGTGCGACAAATAGGGTTCACCTGACGCACAAACCAAGGCATTTGTTGGCATCGGTGTGTTACGCTCGAATTGGCACCATCTGGTCGAAAGTCATGACGGATAAAAGGCCGATTTCCCGGTGAAGGTGCTCCAAACGCGACAGTTTGAAATCGGCCCACCTTCCCGTTTCCCGCTGCGGCTTGCCGCCTTTCAGAATGTCCGGTGCCAGTCTGAAAGCCGCCCTTTCGACGCCGACCCGTGAATGGCAGCATTGCCCCAAGCCCCGCCAACCTAACAAGCGCGGAGTCCATCCTCGCCCCCTACTCCCCCTCATCCCTCTCCCGCCTTGCCCCATCCAGCAACCGCGCCCGCGCCTCCTCCTCCCGCTCGGCCGCCTGCCGCTCCGCTTTCGTCCGGCCATGTTTCGCACGGTTGGCGTCGGCGGTCGCCTGCGCGGTCGCCCTTGCCTTGGCCTTGCGCGCCATGCGCAGGTTGATGATCTCCGCCATCGCCCGCCCTATCCGTTATAGCCGCGATACCATTCCACAAAGCGCGGCACGCCGACCTCGATGCCGGTCGTCGGCGCATAGCCGATGTCGGCGGCGATGGCGCTGATGTCGGCATAGGTGGCGTGGACGTCGCCCGGCTGCATCGGCTGGAAATCGATCTGCGCCTTGCGGCCGCAGGCCTCCTCCAGCACCGCGATCAGGTGCATCAGCTCTTCGGGCCGGTTGTTGCCGATATTATAGAGCCGGTGGGGCGAGCGGCTGCCCCCCGCCTTGGGTCCGCCATCGTCGGCGGGCGGATGGTCGAGGCAGCCGATCACCCCCGACACGATATCGTCAATATAGGTGAAGTCGCGCTGCATCCGGCCATGGTTGAACACCGGGATCGGCTCGCCCGCCAAAATCTTGCGGGTGAAAATCCACATCGCCATGTCCGGCCGCCCCCAGGGGCCATAGACGGTGAAGAAGCGCAGGCCCGTCATCGGGATGCGGAACAGATGGGCATAGGTTTCGCTCATCAACTCGTCCGCCCGCTTGGTCGCGGCATAGAGCGAGACGGGGTGATCGACCCGGTCCTCCACGCGGAAGGGCAGGCTGTCATTGCCGCCATAGACGGAGGAGGAGGAGGCGTAGACCAGATGCCGCACCCGCCGCTCGCGCGCCAGTTCCAGCATCGTCACATGGCCCGCCAGGTTCGACCGCACATAGGCCTGCGGATTTTCCAGCGAATAACGCACCCCCGCCTGCGCGCCGAGATGGATGATGGCGTCAATATGCTGGCCATGGAGGGCAGCGGCGACCGCACCGGCATCGGCGAAATCCAGTTCGGCAAAGGTGAACAGCTTGCCATGCGCCGTTTCCAGCCGGGCGACGCGGTCGCGCTTCAGGCTGACGGCGTAATAGTCATTCATATTGTCGATGCCGGTCACCGCCCGGCCATCGGCCAGCAGCCGGTCGGCCACCTGCATCCCGATGAACCCCGCCACGCCAGTCACCAGGATCGTCATATTCCATACCTCATTCGCATCGCTTGCGACCCTTCTCCACGGGATATTGCGCCGCGGCAAGAGCCGATCCGGCGCACCCTTAAGCAGCGGGGATTTAGCTATTCCTAATCTTTGACGTTTAGGGGACAGGCCATGGACATGTCCGTTCACCCATCGCCGCCTTCACCGGGGACTGGCCAGCGCGCGCGCTGGGCCGATCTGGCGCGCGACGCGGCGGAAGCCAACGCCTTTTACGCGCCCGACATGCTGGGCGCGGCGCTGGATCATCTGGCGGGCGGCGGCGCCGTGCGGCTGGTGGAGGCCTATGCGGGCGAGACGCTGATCGGGCTGATGCCGGTGTCGATCGCGGGCCATCATGGCCGCCTTCCCATAGCATGCGCCACCAACTGGATGCACCATCACGCCTTTTTCGGCGCGCCGATGCTGCGCCGGGGGCATGAACAGGCGGCGTGGGCGGCGATGCTGGCGCAGCTCGACGCCGCGTCCTGGGCGCCGCATTTCCTCCACCTGACCGGGCTGGACGCCGCCGGGGCCAATGCCGCCGCGCTGGAGGCGGTTTGCGCGACGCAGGGCCGCGCGCGCCACGAAATCCACCGTTACGACCGGGCGCTGCTGCGCTCCGACCTGTCGGCGGACGATTATTGGGAAAGCCATGTGCGCGCCAAAAAGCGCAAGGAAATCCGCCGCCTGCAAAAAAGGCTGGCGGACCTTGGCGCGGTCGCTGACCGCAAGCTGGCGGCGCGGGATGAGCTTTCGGGCTGGTGCGGCGAATTTCTGGCGCTCGAACGGTCGGGGTGGAAGGGGCGGGAGGGCACGGCGCTCGCCTGCAACCCGGCCGACGCCGCCTTTTTCCGCGCCGCCTGCGCCGCCGCCTTCGATGCGGGGCGGCTGCATTTCCTGCGGCTCGACCTTGACGGGCGCGCCATCGCCATGCTGGTCAATTTCCGCCATCAGGGCGGCGCCTTTTCCTTCAAGATCGCCTTCGACGAGGACCTGGGCCGTTTTTCGCCCGGCGTGCTGATCGAACTCGCCAATCTGCGCCATGTGCAGGGCGATGACGGCATCGGCTGGATGGACAGTTGCGCCGCGCCCGACCACCCGATGATCGACAGCCTGTGGGCCGAACGCCGCTCCATCGTGCAATATCGCGTGGCGCTGAAGGGCGCGGGCCTTACCCGGCTGAAACGCCATGCCGCAATGACATTGGCCGACGGGGTCGACCGTCTCGCCCGCCTGATGAAAGGACAAGCATGACCGCCCTTGGCGCCCTCTCCGCCGCACATGACAGCCGCGCCTTTTCCGACAGCGCCCGCGTCGCATTCGGCGCGGCCTATCCTGATCGCCCTGCGAAGCTCACCCATGATCTGGTCGATCATCCGCTGCTGACGCTCGACGCGCTGGCGACATTGGCGGAAAAAATGCCGGCCGATGCGGTCGAATATAATCTGGGCGCATTGCCGCTGGGCGTCCGGCCGGAAGACACCCCGTCCAACGGGCTGACGCTGGGCGAAACGATCCGCACCATTGAAAGCAATGGCAGTTGGGCGGTGCTCAAAAATGTCGAGCGCGACCCCGATTATGCCGCGCTGCTCGATGCCGCGCTGGCGGAACTCGAACCCATCGTCGCGCGCAAGACCGGGCCGATGCTGCACCGCGAAGCCTTCATCTTCATCACCTCGCCGGGCAGCGTGACGCCGTTCCACATGGACCCGGAACATAATATCCTGCTCCAGATCAGGGGCGAAAAGACGATGACCGTCTTTCCCGTCGCCGATCCCGCGCTGGTGCCGCCCGAAAAGAGCGAGCAATTCCACGGCGGCGGCCACCGCAACCTGATCTGGGACGACGCCTTCATGGCGAAGGCCAGCCATAATCTGCTGCAACCGGGCGACGCCATCCACATGCCGGTCAAGGCCCCGCATTTCGTCAAGAACGGCCCCGCCGTCTCCGTCAGCCTGTCGATCACCTGGCGGTCGGAACGCAGCGTGGCGGAGGGCGAACTGCACAGCCTCAATGCCCTGCTGCGCAAGCGCGGCCTGCCGGTGGTGAAGGTCGGCGAAAAGCCCGAAAGCCAGTCGGTCCAGCGCCTGCTCTACCGCATCATGCGGAAGCTGGGCGTTTAAGCATCCGTCGCAGCAACGCTTCGGCCTCCAGCCGGGGGGCGAAGCGTTCGAGCGCCCACCATTCAAGGCTTTCCTGACAGGTGGACAGGCTTTCCTTGTAGCGATCCTTCCCCGCCAGCAGCGAATAATGGGCCATGCCCGCATCGGCATAGCGCGCCACCGCCGCCGCATGGCACAACAGGCCCGGCTTGTCCTTTGCGCCCGTCGGCTGGACGAAGGCGGACTGGTAATTCATCGCCCGCCCGCGATAGCGGAAATTGACGAGCAGCCCGACCAGCCCGCCCGCATCGGCAAAGCGCAGCAACTCCACCTCGCCAGTCTCGCGCCCGCCGCGCACCAGCGCCTCGACGAACCGGCGGAAAGCCGCATCGTCCCAGGCATTGTCCTGATGCCGCCCGCCGTTGAGCGCGTGCATCTGCGCGATCCATGCGCCCGCCTCTTCATCGTCGGCGGGCGTTGACGCGATGGGCAAAGCCCCGCCCCGGTCCTTCATCGCGCGGCGGATTTGCGACCGGGTGTTGCCGCCCAGCAGCGTCAGATAATCGCCGCCCGCCGCGCGCACCGCCGCCAGATCGACCATATAGGCGGGCGAGGCTTCGAGCAGCGTGCGTCGCCGCGCGGGCAGGTGCAGCAGCGCGCTGTCCGGCTCGACACCCGCCAGTTTCAGCACCCGCCAGTCGCGCCGCCGGTCGATCGCGGCCATCGCGGCGGTGGTCGCCGGAACGGCGCGGTCGACGGCGGTCAGCAGGCCATTATATTCGATGAAGGGCCGGTCGGCGGAGGCGTCGCCGGACTGGCCGAGCAGCAACGTCGCCGCCCGGCCCAGCAGGCGCGGCTGCATCGCATGGCCGACCAGCGCCAGCCCGACATCCTCGTCCCCGTCGGTCACCGCTAGCAATTCGGGCCGCACGCCATAGGTGGCCAGCCAGGCCCCGGTCCATGTCCAGCCCAGGAAGAAGCTCCCCCGCCCCCGCGCCTCCAATGCGCGCCAGCGGGCCCCGAGGGCGGCGATTTCGGGAAGCGGGCAAAACCGGGCTTTGAGGGTCATGCCCCCTTGTCGCCAGCGGCGCGGCGCGGTCAAGCCATTTGGCGTCAGCAGCCCGCTTCCTTCGCGCTCCGGTCCGCCCGCCAACCATATCGGCGGCGGACCAGCCATTTCCATCCGCGCCGAAATCGCGCTAAGCGCGGAAGCGTGATCGACCCGTCCACCCTGCCCGCCCTTCATGCCAGCCATGGCGGCGTGTGGCTGCGCATCGACGGGGATACGCGCGCGCTGGCCAAGGGCGCCGCCATCGGCCGCGCCGCCGAAACGCCGATGCTGCTGCTCAACGCGCCGCTGGCCGGGCAAAGGCTTGGCTATCCCGAACTCAATGGCCTCGATCTGCTGGAGCTCTGGGCCTTCGTCCATCCCGCGCGCTTCCTGGTGCCCACGCCCAAGGGGCTGGCGCAGGCGCTGGACCTGCCCTTGCCCGCCAGCGAAGCGGCCATCCCCGCACTGCTGCAACAGGCGGCGGGCGTCCTGCTCGACCGGCTCGCCCCGGAAGCGGATTGGCCCGAGCGCGAAGGGGCATGGACCGCCGCCCAGTCGCTCGCCCGGCTCCGCTGGCCCTGGGCCGCGCTCGTCGCCCCGCGCATCGCCCGCCCGCGCGAGGCGGAAAAATGGCTGTTCTCCCGCCTGCCCGAATGGGAAGAAGCTGCGCCGCGCCCGCCCGCCCGGCCCGTCCGGCTGGATGACGCCGCCGTGCGCGACCGGCTCGACCTGCTGACCGGGCATGGCGCCGAAGCCCGCACCGGCCAGCGCGACTACGCCATCGCCGCCGCCGCGACTTTCGCCCCCCGCGCCGCGCGCGACCGGCCCAACATGCTGCTCGCCGAAGCGGGCACCGGCATCGGCAAGACGCTGGGCTATCTCGCCCCCGCCTCGCTTTGGGCGCAGCAGGCGGGCGGCACGGTGTGGATCTCCACCTATACCAAGGCTTTGCAGCGCCAGCTCGACCGCGAAACGCTGCGCCTCTTCCCCGATCCGGCCGTCGCCGCCCGCCATGTCGTGGTGCGCAAGGGGCGCGAAAATTATCTGTGCCTGCTCAATCTGGAGGATGCGTTGCAGGGCGGCTTTGCCGGGCGCGCGGCCATATTGGCGCAACTGGTCGCGCGCTGGGCGGCCTACAGCAAGGATGGCGACATGGTCGGCGGCGACCTGCCCGGCTGGCTGCCCACATTGTTCCGCCGCAACGGTTCCACCGCGCTCACCGACCGGCGGGGCGAGTGCATTTATGCCGGCTGCCCCCATTATCGCAAATGCTTCATCGAACGGGCGGCGCGGGCTTCGGCGAACGCCGACATCGTCATCGCCAACCATGCGCTGGTGATGATCAACGCCGCGCGCGGGCGGGAAATGGGCCAGCGGCCCGATCGCATCGTCTTTGACGAAGGCCACCATCTGTTCGACGCCGCCGATTCGACCTTCGCCGTCATCCTGTCCGGGCAGGAGGCGATAGAGTTGCGCCGCTGGATCATCGGACCGGAGGGCAAGGCGCGGGGCCGCCGCCGGGGCCTGTCGGCGCGCCTGTCCGATGTTGCGGGATACGATACCGAAGGGGGCGAGGCGATCGCCGCCGCCGCCCGCGCGGCCGAGGCGCTGCCCGGCGACGAATGGCTCAAACGCATCGCCGCTGGCGATCCCTTCGGCCCGGTCGAACGCCTGCTCGCCGCCGTGCGCGCCACCGTCCTCGCCCGCGCCGCCGACAATGGCGAGGGGGACGCGGGCTATGGCCTGGAAACCGAACTGGCGCAGCCTGACGGCCCGCTGGTCGAAGCCGCGCAGGAGGCGGCGACGGCGCTCGACGCGCTGCTGCGCCCGCTCACCCGCCTCGCCAGGCGGCTGGAGGCAGTGATAGAGGACGCGCCCGACTGGCTGGACGGCGCGGCCCGCGCGCGAGTGGAAGGGGCCATCGCCTCATTGGGCTGGCGGTGCGACCTCATCGCCGCCTGGCTCGCCCTGCTGGCGCGGATCGGCGGCCCGGCCGACCCCGATCATGTCGACTGGCTGGCGGTCGACCGGGTGGAGGGGCGCGAATATGACATCGGCCTGCACCGCCGCTGGCTCGACCCCACCCGCCCGCTGGCGGACGTGGTGCTGAAACCCGCCCATGGCGTCATCGTCACCTCCGCCACGCTGCGCGGCGGCGGCGAATGGGACAATGCGGACCGGCGCAGCGGCGCGCTGCACCTGCCCGGCCCGGTCGCCCGCTTCGCCGCCGCCAGCCCCTTCGATTATGGCGCGGCGGCGCAAGTGCTCATCGTCACCGACATCAAACGCGGCGACATGGCGGCCATGGCCGCCGCCTATGCCCGGCTGATCGAGGCGGCGGGCGGCGGCACGCTCGGCCTGTTCACCGCCATCCGCCGCCTGCGCATTGTCCATGCCCGCATCGCCGACCGGCTGGCCCGCGCCGGGCTGCCGCTTTACGCCCAGCATGTCGACCCGATGGACACCGGCACGCTGGTCGACATTTTCCGCGACGATCCGCGCGCGTCGCTGCTCGGCACCGACGCCCTGCGCGACGGCGTCGACGTGCCGGGCGATTCGCTGCGGCTGGTGGTGATGGAGGGCGTGCCCTGGCCCAAGCCCAGCGTGCTGCATGGCGCGAGACGGCTGGCGGCGAAGGACGAGGGCGGCGGCGGCGCCTATGATGATCGCATCATCCGCGCCCGGCTGGCCCAGGCATTCGGCCGCCTGATCCGCCGGGCGGGCGACCGGGGCATCTTCGTCATCCTGTCCGCCGCCATGCCCAGCCGGCTCCTCTCGGCCTTTCCCCCCGATGTCGCGGTGCGCCGGGCGCCGCTGGACGAAGCGATCCTGGCCGTAGCGGCCGCGCAGGACGAAAGCCTGCATGGCGGTCTTGGCCTTGCAACGCCTATAGTGCATCAGGGGCAAGAATCGGCAACTGCTGATCGGGAGAAGGAATGAAGCGGCTTACCCTGTTACGCCACGCCAAGTCCGACTGGGACGATCCGGTGGCGCGCGATTTCGATCGCCCGCTCAACCGGCGCGGGGAAAAGGCGGCGATGCTGATGGGGCAGTTCGCCCGGTCGAAGGCCATGGTCTTCGACCATCTGATCGCCTCCCCCGCCGTGCGCGTGCGCGAAACGCTGGATACTTTTTTCGAAGGCTATGGCGAGGTGCTGGCCCCGCAATGGGACCGCCGCATCTACCTCGCCTCCGCGCCGACCCTGGTCGATGTGGTCCGAGACCTGCCGGATTCAGCCGACAGGGTGCTGATGGCGGGGCATAATCCGGGACTGGAGGAACTGGTTCTGGCGCTAGTGCCGGAGGAAGGCGACAATCCGTTGCGCGACGATGTGGAACTCAAATTCCCGACCGCCAGCATCGTCGTGATCGACCTGCCCGTCGACCGATGGGAACTGGTGGGGGACAATATCGGGCGTCTGGCCAGCTTCACCCGCCCGCGCGACCTTGATCCCGCCCTGGGCCCCGGCAGCCGCTGATGACGCCCATCCTCTGGCGGCGCGGCCGGGCGGGCGACGAGGCCGCTCTTGCCGTTCTGGGCGGCGCGACCTTTCTGGCCGCCTTCGCCCATGATCATCCGGGGCGGGCGCTGATCGACCATATCCGCGCGGCCCATGGCGAAGAGCATTACCGCGCCGCGCTGGCCGATCCGGCGCAGACCGTCATCATTGGCGAAACGCCGCTGGGCGCGCCGGTCGCCTATGCGGTGATGACCCCGCCCGATCTGCCGGTGCCGGTCGATCCGCAGGCCGATATCGAACTCAAGCGCATCTATCTGCTTTCGGGATGGCAGGGCGGCGGCAATGGCGACGCGCTGATGGAACAAGTGGTCGATGTCGCGCGCGCGGCGGGCAAAAAACGTCTGTTGCTGGCCGTCTATACCGCCAATGATCGCGCCCGCCGCTTCTATGCGCGCCATGGCTTTGCGGAAATCGGCGAAACCACCTTCATGGTCGGCGACGCGCCGTTTCGCGATCTGGTCTACGCCCGGCCGCTCTGATCGCCGATGGCGCGGGCCAGAAGGTCGCGTATCCCCTCCAGCCGGTCGATAATCTCCCGCATGCGCGGTTCGGCCATGGGGGCGACAGGCCCGGCCGCGTCATGGCCGTTCCCGGCCAGCGCCAGTTGCGCGCCCTTCACCGTAAATCCTTGCACATTCAATAGTTTATGGATCTTCCGGGCCAATTCTACATCGGCCGGCCGATAATAGCGGCGATTGCCGGACCGTTGCAGCGGCCTCAATTGTGGAAAGCGCGTTTCCCAATAACGCAAGATATGTTGCGGCAGGCCCAGTTCGGTCGCCAGCTCGCTGATCGTCAGAAACGCTCCCTCCGTTTTTTCCATGGATGATGTTGGACTCAAGATGAAGGAAAGGTCAACCATGTTAATAACTTGGCCTTTGGGCCGATGTTCCGCGAAAAGGACCTTGTGCTAACGGTTCGCAACTTCAACGGAGCTTCCGGCCACAGCAAAAGGGGCCCGTCCCAATATCATCGCCTTTCTGATCGCGATGCGCGTCGGGCGATGGCGGATGCGCGGCGGCAAACCGTTATATTCGCAGGTTGCAACGCACCATTTTTCCGCAACGGCTATTGATATGTTGTATCATATAGCCTAGGCGATCCCCATTCCCAATGGTTCAGGACATTAGCCTCCAATGATTCCTCCCCTGTTGCGCGCCGGATCCGCCCTCCTCGCACTGTCGATGGCGCTCCCCGCCATGGCCCAGCAATCGCCTGCCCCCGCGCCCGATCAGGATTACCATGATGCCGATGGCCCCGACCTGATCGTCACCGCCATCATTCCCCGTCGGCAGGGCGACATCCTGTCGGGCACGTCGATCGTGACGGGCGCAGAACTGGTGCGCGACATGCGCCCGACCATCGGCGAGACATTGAGCCGCCAGCCCGGCGTCTCCTCGACATCCTTCGGCCCCAACGCCTCGCGCCCCATATTGCGCGGCTTCCAGGGTGAGCGCGTCCGCATCCTGACCGACGGCGTCGGCAGTTTCGACGTGTCCAACACCTCGGTCGACCATGCCGTCGCCATCAATCCGCTGACCGCCGACCGGATAGAGGTGATGCGCGGCCCTTCCGCCCTGCTCTATGGCTCGTCCGCCATCGGCGGCGTCGTCAATGTCATCGACACGCGCATCCCCCGCCGCGTGCCCGACGAACCCGTCCATGTCGAAGGCCTCGCCACCTATGGCAGCGCGTCGGACGAACGCACCGTCATGGGCGAGATCGAAGCGCCGCTGACCCGGCAACTGGTCGTGCATTTCGATGGTAGCTGGACAAAGACCGACGATCTGCGCACCGGCGGCTATATCCTCACCAAACCCCTGCGCCAGATCGCCGCGCAAAGCGACGAGGCGGAAATCAGCGATCTCGCCAATCTCAAGGATCGCCTGCCCAACACCGCCGCCGAGACCTGGGAAGTGGCGGGCGGCTTTGCCTTCATCACCGACAAGGGCAATTTGGGCGTGTCGGTGTCGCACAGCCGGAACCGCTATGGCGTCCCCTCGCGCTACGAGGTCGAGGAAGAGCATGACCACGATCATGAGGGCGAAGACCATGACCACGAAGGCGAGGCGGAGGAAGGCCACAGCCACGAGGACGTGACGCTGTCCATGAAGCAGACCCGCGCCGACATGCGCGGCGAAGTGGCGACGGGCGGCGGCTTCCTCGACAGCATCCGCCTGCGCGCGGGCTGGGCCACCTATCAGCATCAGGAAATCGAACCCACGGGCGAGGTCGGCACAACCTTCCGCAACCAGTCGATCGAAAGCCGCCTCGAACTGATCCAGGCCGATCATGACGGCTGGCAGGGCGCATCGGGCGCGCAATATTTCACCCGCCGCTTTTCCGCCGTGGGCGAGGAAAAATTCCTGCCCAAGAATCAGACCGAGCAATTCGGCCTGTTCACGCTCCAGTCGCTCGACCTGGGCGACACAAGGCTGGAGGCGGGCGCGCGGTTCGAACATAGCAATCTGAAAGCCGATGCCGACGATGACCTGTTCTTCGACGGGCGGACGCGCAGCTTCAACGCGCTGTCCGGCTCCATCGGCGTCAGCCAGACGATCATGCCCGACTGGCGGATCGGCCTCAACCTCTCGCGCAGCGAACGCGCGCCATCGGCCGAGGAACTCTTCGCGCGCGGCAACCATGCCGGCACCCAGGCCTTCGAACTGGGCGACCCCGATTTTACCAAGGAAAAAAGCTGGGGCGTGGAAGCCACCCTGCGCGGCGCGGGCGCCGGATACAGCTTCAGCCTGTCGGCCTATCACAACTGGTTCCGCGACTATATCTACGAAGCGATCGTCGACGACAGCGTGTGCCAGACGGCCAATGGCGGCGCGGACCTCGAATTCCCCTGCTTCGCCTTTGCCCAGGCCGACGCCCGCTATTACGGGTTCGAGGCGGAGGCGACGGTCAAGCTGGCGCAACTGGGCGGCTATGCCCTGAATCTCGATGGCGTCGCCGATTATGTCCGCGCAACGATCAAGGGCGGCGGCCCCGCCCCGCGCATCCCCCCGCTGCGTCTGCTGAGCGGTCTGGAGCTGCAAGGCGACCGGCTGACGGTGCGCGGCGAGGTGGAGCATGTGTTCGACCAGAAGCGCATCGCCGGGTTCGAAACGCCCACCAACGGCTTCACGCTCGTCAACGCATCGGTGGCGGTCAAGCCCTTCTCGGGCAATGACCGCACCAGCATCACCCTGTCGGCGAACAACATCTTCGACGTCGACGCGCGCCGCCACGCCAGCGTGCTCAAGGATTTCGCCCCGCTCGCGGGCCGCGATATTCGCGTGACGGCGCGCTTCTCGCTTTGATCGAGGGCTGAACCTTAAATATGGACCATTCGTGCTGAGTAGGGACTGAGCGAAGTCGAAGGCCCGTATCGAAGCATCCGGCGCGACGCATGATCCTTCGATACGCCATTTCGACAGGCTCAATGGCTACTCAGGACGAACGGAGTCGTTCAGATCAAGCGCGACCCGCGCGGCGCCCGTCCCCGATCCGCGCTATCGCCCATGCGGCCGCCTCCGCCACCGCCGGGTCGGCATCGGCGCTCAGCCGCTCCAGCATGGGAATGAAGCGCGCCTCGCCGCTGTTCCCCGCCGCGATGGCGGCGTTGCGCACCATGCGGTCGCGGCCGATCCGCTTGATCGGCGACCCGGAAAACACCTCCCGAAATCCGGCATCGTCGAGCGCCAGCAGGTCGGACAGGTGCGGCGCGACCAGTTCTCCGCGGGGCAAGAAGGCGCGGTGCGCCGCCGCGCTGCGCGCAAACTTGTTCCACGGGCACACCGCCAGGCAATCGTCGCAGCCATAGACGCGGTTGCCGATCCCTTCGCGCAATGCTTCGGGGATCGGCCCCTTATGCTCGATGGTGAGGTAGGAAACGCACCGCCGCGCGTCGACGACATAGGGCGCGGGGAAGGCGTCGGTCGGGCACGCCGTCTGACAGGCGGTGCAACTGCCGCACCTGTCCCGCCCCGGCGCATCGGCGGCGAGGTCCAGCGCCGAATAGATCGCGCCCAGGAACAGCCAGCTCCCATGGTCGCGGCTGACGAGGTTGCTGTGCTTGCCCTGCCAGCCCAGCCCCGCCGCCTGCGCCAGCGGCTTTTCCATCACCGGCGCGGTATCGACAAACACCTTGAGCGCGCCGTCGGCCTCCTCCACCAGCCACCGCGCCAGCGCCTTCAGCGCCTTCTTCACCACATCATGATAATCGCGGCCTTGCGCATAGACCGATATGCGCGCCCGGTCGCCCACTTCGGCCAGCGCCAGCGGATCATGGCCGGGCGTATAGCTCATGCCCAGCATGATGACGCTGCGCACGTCGGGCCACAGGCCGCGCGGCGACCCGCGCTGCTCCGCCCGCTCCTCCATCCAGATCATGTCGCCATGCCGCCCCTCGTCCAGCCAGGCGCGCAGCCGCCCGGCCGCCTGCGGCGCGGCGTCGGCGGGCGCGATGGCGCAGGCGGCAAAGCCCAGCGCCGCGGCCTGCGCCTTCAATCGCTCTTCCAGGCTGATGTCGCTTGGCCTTGTCATGGGTCGCCGTTACAAGAACCGCCATGACCGGCCGTTCCACGAACCCGACCTATGCCGTGGAAGGCCATGGTCTTGTCAAGACTTTCGGCGATTTCCGCGCCGTCGACGGCATCGACATCGCCGTGCCCGCCGGGGCCATCTATGGCGTGCTCGGCCCCAATGGCGCGGGCAAGACGACGACGCTGCGGATGCTGCTCGGCATCATCGACCCGGATGAAGGGCATCGCACCCTGCTGGGCAGCGACCGGCCGCTGTCGGTCGCGGCGCAGGTCGGCTATCTGCCCGAAGAACGCGGCCTCTACCCCTCGATGAAGGCGGCGGAGGCCATCGCCTTCATGGGCGCGCTGCGCGGATTGCCGCTGAAGATCGGGCGCGACCGCGCGCGCGCGATGATGGAGGCGCATGGCATGGCCGACGCCGCCGACAAGAAGGTGCGCGAATTGTCGAAGGGCATGGCCCAGACAGTGCAATTGTTCGGCACATTGGTCCATGAACCGCGCCTCATCGTGCTGGACGAGCCCTTTTCCGGGCTCGACGCCATCAACCAGGGCAAGCTGGAGGCGCTGATCCGCGAACAGGCGCGACGCGGCGTCACCATCCTTTTTTCCACCCATGTCATCGCCCATGCCGAACGGCTGTGCGAACGCATCGCCATCATCGCGGGCGGCCGCATCCGCTTCGAAGGCACGGTCGGCGAAGCGCGCGACCGGCTGCGCCCGCAGGTGCGCCTGTCCACCCGCGTCAGCGACGGAAGCTGGCGTCGCGCCCTGCCCGCCGACACGGTCGCGGAAAACGGCGCCTGGCATTTCAGCCTGCCCGAAGAGGGGATAGAGCCGCTGCTGCGTGCGCTGATCGACGGGCAGGCGGGCATTGAAAGCCTGTCGATCGAACGACCCGGCCTGCATGACGCCTTTGTCGCCATCGCGGGCGAAGCGGCGGCGCAGGCGATGGCGGGCGCAACGTCCGCGTCGGAGGAAGACGCATGATCGGCCTGCTGCGCGCCGCCCTCGTCATCGCCCGGCGCGATTTCACCGCCGTGGTGTTCTCGCGCGCCTTCATCTTCTTCCTGCTGGGGCCGATGTTGCCGATATTGCTCGGTCTCGCCTTTGGCGGCATGGGCAGCCGCATCGCCAGCACCGACATGCGCCCCGTCATCGGCGTCGCCCTGCCCGTCGATCAGGCGGAGGGGATGGAGCGCGCTTATCTGGCGTTGGCCCGCCGGCCCGGCGCCGCGCCGCTGCCCAAATTGCTGCGCATCCCCGCCCTGTCGCAGCCGCGCGCCGTGCTCGCGCGCCCCGATGCCGGGGTGACGGTGGTGCTTTCGGGCAGCCTCGACCGCCCGGAACTCACCGGCAAGGCAGACGACATCGACCGCGTCGGCAGCGACGTCGCCCTGCTCGCCGCGCTGGCGCGCACCGGCGACGCCTTCCGCCTCACGCCTGTCACCCGCCACGAAATCGCCGCCAGCGCCAGCGGTGAAGGGCAGGGGCGCGAGGTGGTCGGCCGCGCCGCGCAACTCATCATCTTCCTGCTGACGATGTTGCTGGCGGGCATGGTCCTGTCCAATCTGGTCGAGGAAAAGACCAACAAGATCATCGAAATCCTCGCCGCCGCCGTGCCGGTCGACGCGATATTTCTGGGCAAGCTGCTGGCCATGCTGGCGATGAGCTTCGTCGGCATATTATTCTGGACCAGCGGCGGCTTCGCCCTGTTGCTGCTGGTTGCAGGACCAGGCGCGCACCTGCCCGCGCCGGCGGTCGGCTGGCCCGCCTTCCTGATCCTCGCCATCCTCTATTTCGCCATGGCCTATACGCTGCTCGGCTCGCTGTTCCTGGGGATCGGCGGTCAGGCGTCGACCGTGCGCGAGGTGCAGACCCTGTCCATGCCCGTCACCATGGGCCAGATGCTGGTCTTCTTCTTCGCCACCTTCGCCGCCGAACATCCCGGCGGCTGGGCCGAGATGGGCGCGCGCCTCTTCCCTTTCAGTTCGCCCTTCGCGATGATCGCCAGCGCGGCGGAAAGCCCGGCGCTCTGGCCGCACCTGCTGGCGCTTGGCTGGCAGGCGCTGTGGGTGGCGCTGCTGATCCGGGCAGGCGTGCTGATGTTCCGCCGCCATGTGCTGAAATCGGGCGGCCCGCGCCGCCGCCTGTTCAGCCGGGCGAAAGGCTGACGAGTCCATTGTTCCGCCCATGGACAGACGGCATTTCCTGGTCGGCGGCGCGGCGGCGGCCATCGCTGCGGCGACATGGTGGCAACTGGCGGGCGACCCGGCGCAGGCGGCCTATCCCTTCACCCTGACCGACGCGCAATGGCGCCAGCGCCTCTCGCCGCTCGCCTATAATGTTCTGCGGCGCAAGGCGACCGAACATCCCTTCACCAGCCCGCTGAACAAGGAACATCGCGCCGGCACCTTTGTCTGCGCCGGCTGCGATCTGCCGCTGTTCAGTTCGAAAACCAAATTTGACAGCGGCACCGGCTGGCCCAGCTTCTGGCGGCCCCTGCCCCGCGCGGTCGGCACGTCGCGCGATTTCGACCTCGGCTATGCCCGCACCGAAGTCCATTGCGCCCGCTGCGGCGGGCACCTTGGCCATGTGTTCGACGATGGCCCGAAACCCACGGGCCTGCGCTACTGCATGAACGGCGTCGCGCTCAGCTTCCGGCCCGGTTAGAGTTTGTTCGGAAATGCGCCTTTGGCGCATCCGCACCGGCCCGCACCCCCACCCGACCGCCCAGACATGGTATCCTGATGGGATGTCGGGTGGGCGCAGACGAGTCACGCGCCTCGACTGCGCGGGCCGGTGCGGCATCGAAAATGCGCTCTTCCGCGCATTTTCCAAACAGGCTCTCAACGCTTCACGCGATAAATCTGCAAAGGCCCCTCGCCCGGCACAGGCTCCAGCCAGTCGGGATGGCCTCCGTTCGACAACATGGCCGCCAGTCCGCCGGGCGCATCCTTCTTGTAGAGCAGCACCTCGTTCATGCCGGGACAGATGATGACATAGTCCGCCGCCGGGCCGCCCCGCGCCGATCCCATCACGTCGGCCTGCGCCTGATCGGGCGTCGCCAGGAAAGCGCGCGTCACTGAATTGATGCCGATGACGTTGCGATGATGCCCCGTCCCAATGATGCTGTGCGGCGTGCGCACCAAAATGTCGGGCCCAAGGTCCAGCGGCGCGAACAACAGCGACGGCGGCAGGTCGTTCAACCGCGCCAGCGCCGCGGGCGTGCGGCAATTGACGCGCGTGTCGCCCGGCGTCTCCGCCTGCTGCACGATGCTGGCGAAGGCCGACGACAGGCCGACAGGCGTCAACAGGCACAGCGCGACTGAAGCGGGCACCCGCGCCAGCGCATGGGGCAAGCCCTGCGCCCTGCGGAACAATCGCGCCAGCAGCCAGGCGGTCGCGGGCAGCGCATAGAGGTGCGCGACCATCATGCCCCGCATCACCAGCAGCGCCACCGCCATCGCCCCGGCCAGCAGCAGCGCGACGATCAACCAGCGCCGCCGCGCGGCGGCGTCGGGGGCGGCGCGCACCGCGAGCATCGTCGCCAGCAGGCCGAACAGCATCGGCGCCAGGCTGACCCCCATCAGCGACGGCGACTGTTCCCAGATGGGCCGGCCCTCCATCACCCTCTCATACCATTGCACACGCGCCAGCGGGGTCAGGTCGTGAAACGGCCCGGACGTCAGGCACGGCCCGGAAATCCACAGCAGAGCGCCCAGCGCCACGACTCCGCCGACCCCGGCGACCATCAGGCGGCGCAAAACCGTCGCTTCGCCGACCAGCCGATGGCCCGCCAGCAAGATCGCGGCAAAGCCGACCAGCGGCCAGGCATAGACCGCGGTGAAGGCGTCGCATTGCGCCAGCCATAACGCCTGCCCCCCGCGCGTCGCGATCAGCAACGGCACGCCCGCGCCCACCAGCATCGCCGCATAGGCGCGCAACCGCGCGCCCTCGCGCACGTCGATCAGGTGGCGCAGCACGAACAGCCCGCCGAACAGCGCCGCATAGGGCAGGCCCTCGGTGGAAATCAGCAGCCAGACGGCGATGGCCGCGCCCGCGATCATCCCGCCGCGCCGCCCTTGCTCGTCGAGCGCGCCCAGCAGCGCGATCCCCGCCATCAAAATCTGCCAGCCATGATGGTCGACCCGCAACGGCGGAAACTGGATCAATATGGTCGGCGTCACCAGCAACAGCGCAACCGCGAACAGGGCGACGCCCGTCCCGGCCAGTCGGCGCGTAAACTGAAACAAAGTCGCGCATAACGCGCCCAGCAGCATCAGCGGCACAAGCGCGCAGGCCAGCATTTCCGCGCCCGCCGCACCGACAAAGGGGCGCAGCAGCAGGATCGTCGCCGCAATCGGCATGTCCACGATCCGCGACCAGTGCATCGGCCCGCCGGTGGGCGGATTGACGCGATGCTGGCTGACATCGAACCATGCCTGCCCCGCCACCCAGTCGCGTACCTGCTGCAACCGCATGGCGTCGTCGGTGTCCATGAAGGTCAGCGTCGCGATCTTGTCGCGGAACAGGAACAGCATGACGGCGGACGCCAGCATCCACATGGCCAGCACGACCAGCATCGGGCGGCGTTCGAACGTCGCCGCCCAGCGCGCACCTGGCGGCGCCATCGGTTCAGCGAGCGCCAAAGACGACATATTTGCGGATCACATAGACGGCAAAGAAACTGACGCCGACCGACGCCGCCTTGGCCAGCACCGGCATCACGCCCACCGCCGTCAGGCCCGATACCAGCCCGACCGTGATGGCAAGGCCCAGCAGGGCGCTGCCCACAAAGCTGACGCGCTGCGCATGGGTGGGGCCTTCGCCCTCAATGGCGCTGCCGAACACGAAGCGCACCGACAGCATCCAGTGCGCCAAAATCCCCGTCGCATAGCCCGCAAAGGCCGCCCAGGCCGGCGCGACGCCCATATGGGTCGCGGCCAGGAACAGGGCGGTGTCGACGCACAGCGCACAGATGCTGACCAGCAGATAGCGGGCCAGCATCAGCCGTGCGGCGATCGCGGCGCACCGCGCGACGATCGCCCGTGTCGCCTGCGGCATCGGTTCAGGCCGCCTTCAGGCGCGCGGGCACCTGCCGCTCGCTGGAAAGGGCCGCCTGCCGACCTTCCACATCCTGCCCTTCCTCACCGGCTTCGTGATATTCCGCGTCCTCGTTCACGCCCCAGATGTCATAGATGCGCTCGCCCGCCTCGATATTGCGAACCGTCAGCATCGCGGTCATCATCGCGTGATCCTGATTATTATAACGGTGCATCCCGTTGCGGCCGACGAGGTGGAGGTTGGGATATTTCTCCTCCAGTTCGGTGCGCATCGTCAACACATTGGCGGCATATTCGTCGTCATAGACCGGATAGGCCTTTTCCTGACGGACGACCGCGCCGCCGACGACATCGTCGGGGTCGCACAGGCCCAGGATCGCCATTTCCTTCTTCGCCAGTTCGACCAGATCATCGTCGCTCGACGACCACAGCCCATCGCCTTCGAAACAGAAATATTCCAGGCCCACACAGGCGACCGAAGCGTCCGGCACCATTTCAGGGGACCAGCTGCGGAAATTCTGGATGCGGCCGACCTGCACCTTGCTGTCGTGGATATAGATCCAGTTGTCGGGGAACAGATCCTCCGACCGGATCATCAGCGCCACGGTCAGGAAGTCGCGATATTTGAGCTCCATTGCATGGCCCAGCGTCGCGGGCAGCGGGTGGATGCGCCCGGCCAGCTCACGCATCGGCGCGGAGGAGATGACATGCGCGGCATGGATGGTCACGTCGCCGTCCGGCCCGCTGGCGATCATGCGCCACCGGTCGCTTCCCTGTTCCTGCTCCAGCCGCTTGAGGCTGTGGTTCATCAGCACCCAATTGTCGTTCTTCACGACGAAATCGCGCGCCGCTTCCCACATCATGCCGGGGCCAAGGCGCGGATAGCGGAAACTTTCCAGCAGCGTCTTGGTCTCCATGCCGTCATTGGGCTTCTTGTTGAGGCCCAGGCTGCGCTTCAGCCCGTCCTTGACCGCGCCCCACAGCGACAGCCCCTTGATGCGCTGCGCCGCCCAGTCGGCCGACATTGCGTCGCACGGCATACCCCACACCTTTTCGGTATAGGTCTTGAAGAAGATGGAAAACAGCTTGTGGCCAAAGGCGTTGACGGTCCAGTCCTGGAACGAACGGACGTTGCGGTTGGGAAACATTTTCGCCTTGGCGAAGCTCGCCATGCACAGGGTCGACCGGAAAATGCCCAGATTCCAAAGCGCCTCGAACGCGCGCAGCGGATAGCTGTAGAATTTGCCCTCATAATAGATGCGGCTCATGCGCGGGCGCTGGATGAAATCGTCGGGCAGGATCTCGTTCCACAGGTCGACCACTTCCTTCGACTTGGAAAAGAAGCGATGGCCGCCAATGTCAAAGCGGTATCCGTTCATCTCCACCGTCCGGCTGATCCCGCCGACATAGGTCGGGTCTTTCTCGATAACGGTGACGCTGAAACCCTTCTTGGTCAGCTGATAGGCGGCGGTCAGGCCGGCCGGGCCTGCCCCGATGATGGCGACATCGACATTATGTTCGGCACGCGGCATGTACTGGTCCCCCAGAAATGTTCCTTCGCCGTCACGAAGTGAAGGAAATGCTCTAAGGAATGGTTAACAAGCCGGTAAGCAAAAGGGCCGCCCCGCACAGCGGAACGGCCCTTTCCCTGTCGATAGCGACAGGGTTGCAATCAACTGGCCCGGGCGACCAGCGCATTCAGATCCTCGCGGGCGCCGTCCAGCGCACTGCCATAGCAATTGCGATAGTCGCGGGTTTCCGGCAGGATTGATCCATTCACGAAACCGCACACCTTCTTGGCGGCGCGATCGATGCGGGAATCGGCCCGGCGCTGGCCCTGGTCGCTGGCGAGGTTCAGGTCGGCGAGGCTGACCACGGCGGTGCGGGTTTCAGCGCCCGTGTTGCCGTCGATGATGACATCGTTATTCTTATCGAGCGCGAGCGCGGCGGTCGGCAGAGCGAAAGCCGCCATGGCGGCCAGAGCCACCCATTTCTTACCAGTCATCCTTGTTCTCCTGACGAACATGTTTTGCATCAGCCCAGCCTCTGCATGGAGGACGGGTCAGGACGCGAAATAGGCCTTCCCGGCGGAAATTGAAAGGGCCACTTCACAAAAATTGGCGGAAAACCAACATTTTGCGGATGCGAACATTCTCTGTGCATGTGCGAAGGACCGCATCAAAGGCGGCACATGGTCCCGTTCTAACGCCGCATCGGCGGTTCGGGAATGCGCGGCGACAGTTCGTCAATCACCTGCTGCGCCCTGAAGGTCGCTGATTGCGGAAATCCCGGCGTCCCGATATTGCCGAACCGCACCGGCGAGGAAAAAATATGGGTGCGGTTCTGCGGCACGACAAAGCCGTCAAAACCACGTGCGCTGGCGATCAGCGCCGCATGCAGCAGCACCGCCTCACCGGCCGACAGCCCCCACAGGTTCGGCCCCACATTAATGAATTCATATGTCGTCACGTCCTTGGGCAGGTCGCGCGCCAGATAGCGCGGCTTCGCGCCGATCTTCCACACGGATCCCGATGCGCGGGCATAGTCGGACTGGCGCGCGCTGTTGGCGACCTTGGCGTAATAATTCTTCACCAGATCCGGGTTTTGCAGCAATTTCAGGTTGCTGCGCATCGCATCGTCGCGGTAATCCTGCCGCGTTCTCGTCCACGGGCCGGTGCGTTCGGCGGTCGGCATGTTCGCCTGCAACTTGCCGAACATGTCCGCGACCACCGGCGGCGGCACGGCCACCCATCGCGTGCGCCCGGCAAAGGCGGCGCGCGCCTCGGCCATCCTGCCCTGCGCCGCCAGTTGCCCGATGTCGAAAAAGGCCAGCATCGCCTCGACATTGGAAACGCCCGCCGGGTCCGACCGATCGCCACCCTCCGCGATATAGGCGTCCAGACCCTGGCGCGCCCGCGCGGCGGTCGTCGCCGCATCCTTGTCGCCCGCCATCATCTGGTAAAGCGCGACCAGCGCATCATTGAACATCGGCTTGGCCTTCGGAGCAAAGCCTTGCACCAGTTTCAACCGGTCGGCTTCGTCCTTCGCCGCCGCCGCATAATCGCCCACCCAGGCATGGAGTTCGGCGCGCAGCGACAGATGTTGCGGGCACATCCGCACCAGTTGATCCAGATAGGCCTTCTTTTCCGCGCTCATCGTCGGGGTCAGCTGGACATGGGCGGGCACGCGATATTGCGACACCAGGTCATAGGGCGCGAAGGCCGCTGACCGCAGCGCCGCCGCCTCCGCTTCGGCCGGGCGATCAAGCCGCACCAGGATGACCGATTCCAGATAGGCGGCCGACGATCCCAGCCCGGCGTTAAAGGCCCAGTCCTGCACACCCACAGGCGCGAGCCTGGGCAGTTCGCGGACGCTCTCCAGCGCAGCGGGCAAATCCTCCGCCTCGATCAGGTGGATGGTCCGCGCCAGCAGCAACTGGGTGCGGCGCTCCTCATTGGTTTCCTGCGCCATCGCCACATTGCAGGCGTCGGCCCCCGCGCGACCCGACAGCCGCTTTTCGACATTGCCGTCATCCTTGGTGAAGGCGTCGCTGGCCAGACCCGCCGTCACGCTGATCGCCAGCAACTGGCCCAGCAATTCGCCCGCGCCGACATGGCCCTTGCGGCCATCGCACTGGATGAAGGGCGACGGCGTTTCGACCGCCTGCGGCGGCGCGGCTTTGGGCGTTTCGGCGGCCATGGCCATGGAATCGATCAGCATTGCGCCGCTCAGCAGCGCCCCCACCATCACACGCATTGATTGCCCCCCAAACACAGCCCCTCGACCCTCCCCAGGGTCAGGACATCCCCATCAATGGCGAAAATGCCGCATCCCTGTAAAGACCATGGCGAGGCCGGCCTCGTCCGCCGCCGCGATCACTTCCTCGTCGCGGATGGAGCCGCCCGGCTGGATCACCGCCGTCGCGCCCGCCTCGACCGCCGCCAGCAGGCCGTCGGCAAAAGGGAAGAAAGCGTCGGAGGCGACCGCCGAACCGATGGTGCGCGGCTGCGCCCAGCCCGCCTTTTCCGCCGCATCCTTCGCCTTCCACGCGGCGATGCGCGCCGATTCCAGCCGATTCATCTGGCCCGCGCCGACGCCCGCCGTGCTGCCATCCCTGGCATAGACGATGGCGTTCGACTTCACATGCTTGGCGACGGTCCAGGCGAACAGGCAGTCTTTGAGTTCCTGCTCGCTCGGCGCGCGCTTGGTGACGACCTTCAGCGCATCCTGCGTCACCTTGCCATTGTCGCGGCTCTGCACCAGCAGCCCGCCCGCAATACTCTTGATCTGCAGGCCCGGACGCGCCGGATCGGGCAGCTCGCCGGTCAGCAACAGGCGCAGATTCTTCTTTTTCGCAAAGATCGCCTTGGCCGCGTCATCGGCGTCGGGCGCGGCGACGACTTCGGTGAAGATGCCGCTGATCGCCTCGGCGGTCGGGCCATCCAGGGGCCGGTTGACCGCGATGATGCCGCCGAACGCCGACACGCTGTCGCAGGCGAGCGCCGCTTCATAGGCCTCGATCAGCGTCGCGCCGGTCGCCACGCCGCAGGGATTGGCGTGCTTCACGATCACCACGGTCGGCGGCCCGTCGCGAAATTCGCTGACCAGCTCCAGCGCCGCGTCGGCGTCGTTATAATTATTGTAGGATAGTTCCTTGCCCTGCACCTGCCGCGCCTGCGCGATGCCGCGCGCGGTCGGCCCGACGGGCAGGTAGAGCGCGGCCGACTGGTGCGGGTTCTCGCCATAGCGCAGGCTCGCGCCCAGCTTGCTCGACACGCTGAGCGTTTCGGGGAACATCACGCCCTGATCGGCGAAGGCGAACCAGCTTGCGATCATCGAATCATAGGCCGCCGTCGCCGCATAGGCCTTGGCCGCCAGCATCCGCCGGAAATCATAGCTGGTGGCCCCCGCCTTCTCGTCCATCTCCGCGATCAGTCGGGCATAGTCTGCGGGATCGGTGACGATGGCGACGCTCTCATGGTTCTTCGCCGCCGAACGGACCATCGACGGCCCGCCAATGTCGATATTCTCGATAATCTCGTCGCGATCCGCGCCCTTGGCCACGGTCGCGGCAAAGGGATAGAGGTTGACGACCACCAGATCGATCGCGCCAATCGCATGTTCCTCCATCGACGCGACATGCTCGGGGTTGTTCCGCACCGCCAGCAACCCGCCATGGACTTTGGGATGCAGCGTCTTGACCCGGCCGTCCATCATTTCGGGAAAGCCGGTCAGGTCGGAAATATCCTTCACCTCCAGCCCCGCCTCGCGCAGCGCCTTCGCCGTGCCGCCGGTCGACACCAGCTCCACCCCATGCTTCCCCAGCGCCCGCCCCAGTTCGATCAGCCCCGCCTTGTCCGACACGGACAACAGGGCGCGCTTGATGGTGACGTCAGTGGGGGTGGCGGACATGGGAAAGGGCTTTCTATAGCAAGGGACGCAATGCTTTGCGCGGTCCCTTAGGGCCCGGCGGCGGAAAAATACAGCCCCCTTGGCGGGCCAATAACCCGGCTTTGCTAACCGATCAGGGCCGCCGCGAATTGCGGCTCGGCGATACAGATTCGCATTTTATCGAGCTTCAACCCTTCGCGCGCCTGCTGGTTGACAGGCTGAAAGGCGGAGGCGCGGTGCGACCAGTTATAGAAATCTATCCCGGTATTGCGCTCCACTTTAAGCAGCAGATGGAATTTCCAATGCACGCCTTTGTCGCCCGGACTGAGGATTTTCAGCCCGTTGAGATCACCTCTTCCGTGAACCGCTCCGAGATGGGTCGCCAAGCAAAAGGGCGCGGCACCAGCAATATTAAGGGAATCACGGATAACTTTAGATGGCATTTGGTATGACCAGTATTTCACCCCAACCCACCAGCCCGTCATCAGCGAAGCAAAGGTCAGAAATGCACCCAGAATGGCTGGTTTTATGGAATAATTCTCCAACTTTGCTGAGAATGCGATGATGATGGCGCATGGCAGGACATAAGCGATTATGCTTCCCCGGCCCAGCAACAGCCCATCACCCACCGCACCCGCGCCGCCGCGTCCGTGGAAATCGTCGGCGAGGGAGATGAACACGCCCATAGCGACCAGCCCAGCGCAAAGCATAATCGCGCGCGGACTGCGCCTTTTCAAGCATATAGCCAGAATGAGCCAAGGAATGAGCAGCCATAATATGGCCGCCGCTTGGCTGATCGCGCGATAGGCTGGACGACCAATTATGCCTGTTACGCAGAGCGTAATAAAGCAGGACGCCAGGAAAAGGCCAAGACAGCTGACAACGAAGGTTCTGGAGGATCGCCCCACGACCAACCCTCACCCCATCCGTTTCAGCAACCACCCGAAACTCGACCCGCCGGGCAGCGCCTCGGCGGTCACCACGACCTGCCTTGTCGGGTGCGGGCGGCCGTCACCGTCGACCCACAGGCTTTCCTCGATCGACAATTGCCCGCTGCCGACGCGGAACTGCCATACCGCGCCGAGATCGATGCGCAGCAACGCACCCATGGCGTCGGCGGTCAGCGTCGGCTCGACGCCGGGCGCCAGATGGAAACGGATATGCACCGGCAGGCGCGACGGGCGACGGCGGCGCTCGGCCGGGGTCAGCATGTCCTCGCCCCGTATCTCCCGCCCGTCGCCGCTCACCAGCAGCAACCGGCGGTGGACATAGCCCAGCCGCCGGACATAGCCGTCATGGGACAGGTCAAGGCGCGAACCATTGTCGAGCTCCTGCCGGTTCAGTTCGACTTCGGTCACCCCCTTGCCCAGCGTGCCGTCGGGCAGCAGCGCGGTCGAATTGCTGTCGTCCAGCACCAGGGTCGAATGGGCGGCGGTGGTGCGCAGCCCCTGCGCCAGATCGGCGGGGATCCACGCGCCGGTCAATGCCGCGCCGCCGCAATTGACGATCAGGCGGTTGATGCCGTCGCTCACCTCTATCGCCCCGGTCGACGCGCAGCCCGCGTCCGCCAGCCGCGCGACCGGCGGCGGCGCGGCGTCGACCTGGACCACGGTCGCCCCGGCGGCGATGCGCTGATACCCCCATTCGCGCGCCTGCCGCAGCGGCCGGGTGCGCACCCGGCTGGCGCGGACGATGGCGTCGACGCGCTTCGGGTCGATGGCTCCCGCCCCCTGCCAGTTGCCAAGGCCGCCGTCGCCATGGGTCAGGCCCAGCAACGCGCCCACCGCCCGGCCCAGCGCCTCGGTCAGGAAGGGCGGCGCGGTTTCCCGCCGCGCGTCATAAACCGCCAGCACCATCGACAGCAGCATGATGGCGTTCAATTGCGCCAGCGGGGAGCGGCACACGATGCCGCCATCGGGGTGAACGCCGCTTTCGATCGCGCGCTTCAGGCCCGCTTCGCCGAAAATCTTGCGCGCCGCGCCACCGGGGATCAGCATGGATGCAGCAACGATGCCGCCCCAGGCCACCATCCGGGCCAGGCCGACATGCGCCTTGTCCGCGCCCTTGTCGAGGTGGCGGGCGGTGCGCGCGATGCAGTTGAGCACCAGTGACCGGTAAACCAGATCGCCCGACGACAGGATGAACGGCGCATAGGCCGTCCAGTAGAGCAGTCGCCATCCCGCATTGTCCCCCCGCCAGGCCGGTTCGCTGGGCGTCTGGGCATGGGCGTCCAGCCAGCGGCGCATCACATGTTCCGCAATCGCCGCGCCCTGATCGCGCGTGGTCGCCGCCGCCAGGTCGCGCAGCCAGGCGAAGCTGTGCAGATAATCGGCAAAATCGGGGGACAGGTCGATCCGGCTGAAATCCAGTTCCTCGATGGGCTGCTTCATGCCCCGGAACAGGAAATATCCCGCGCGCATCGCCTGCCCCGCACGCGCGTCGCCGGGCACCTCGTCATCGGGCACGGCCAGCAATTTCAGCGGATATTTGCCCTTCAGCCGGCGGCTGTGGAGCGGCGTCTTCCAGCTAAGCAGATAGAAATGATTGGCGATCTTCTGGGCAAGCGACAGCCCCTTGTCATCCGACAGGCGGATGAGCCGCTTGCCCTGTTCGATCCCGTCATCGGGTTGGTCCGAAGCGGAATGGGGGGGAATGCGCCGCTGGTCGTTCACCCGCCCCGCAGCTTTCGGATATTGTCGGCATAGGCCGCCGGGCCGCCCCGGAAAGTGGCCGTGCCCGCCACCAGCACGTCCGCCCCCGCCGCGATGGCTTTGGGCGCGGTGGTGAAATCAATGCCGCCATCGACCTGCAATCGGATGTCGCGCCCGCCCTTGTCGATCATCTTGCGAATGGCTTCAATCTTGCGAAGCTGGTTCTCGATGAAGCTCTGGCCGCCGAAACCGGGGTTGACGCTCATCACCAGGATGAGGTCGACGTCGTCGATCAGATAATCCAGCATCTTGGCCGGGGTGCCGGGGTTCAGCACGACGCCCGCCTTGACGTTCAGCGACTTGATATGCTGGATCGACCGGTGGATATGCGGCCCGGCCTCCGGGTGGACAGTGATGATGTCGGCCCCCGCCTGCGCAAAGGCGTCAAGGTAGAGGTCCACCGGCGAAATCATCAGATGCACGTCGAACGGCTTTTTCGTGTGCGGGCGCAACGCCTTCACCACGCCGGGGCCGATGGTGATGTTGGGCACGAAATGCCCGTCCATCACGTCGATATGAACCCAGTCGCAACCGGCTTCGTCAATGGCGCGCACCTCCTCGCCCAAACGGGCGAAGTCGGCGGACAGGATGGAGGGCGAAATCAGGATCTGGTCGGTCATTGACCGCTCGCATTAGCGAGCCGAATCGGCAAGGGCAACGCATCATTTATCGTCCACCCCGCCAACCCGCGCGAAGCCCTTTCAGAGCATGACGAAAATCGTCGGGTCCAGCCGGCAGGAAGGGGCGGCGTCGGGCGCCAGCATCTGCTTGACGCCAAAGAGCGCCACAACTTCATCGCCCTCCAGCACGGGCGCGGCGATCAGCCGCATGGCGCAATGGCCGCCGTCCACCCGGCATATGTCGACATCCAGCGTGAAGCCGCGCCGGTGGCGGATGGCATAGGCGCGCAACCGCTCCATCGCATCGCGCGATTCGGACAGATATCGCGATGCCGCAAATGCGCGGGAAATCTCGCTGTCCCGCTCGATCCCGAAAATATCATAAACGCCGCACGTCCATGACAGGCTGTCATCGGCCAGATCGCACCGCCACAGGCCGATGCCGCGCTCCGCCAGCGCCACGTCGCTCCGCGCGATCGACGAATCCAGCGCCACCGGCGCCAGATGCTCATGCAGCGCGGCGAGCGGCCAGCTATGATTGAGGGGCAGGGGTTCGACGGGACGCAAGTTGGCAACCTCTTCCGCTAGGCTTATACCCTAACCCCCTCGTGGTTAAGGGTTAGTTGGCGTTCCTTGCCATGCGCGCAACGAAAAATCCATCCACGCCGCCCGCGTCCCGCCAATGGTGCGGCAATGTCCGCAACCAGCCCCGCGCCGCGACGATCCCGGCCATCCAGTCGCCGGGTTCGGGGGGCAGGATATGAAAATCGGGCCGCGCCGACAGAAATCGGTCAATCTGCGCCTCGCCCTCCGCCCGCTCCAGCGAACAGGTGGCGTAAACCATCACCCCGCCGGGGTGCAGCCAGTCCGCCGCCCGCGCCAGCAACTCCGCCTGCAACGCGGCCAGTTCGTCGATCTGGCGCGGGCCGATGCGGTGCAGCACATCGGGATGCCGGCGATAGATGCCCGTCGCGGTGCAGGGCGCGTCCAGCAATATCGCGTCCACCGGCGCGCTCGGCGACCATTGCCGCAGGTCGGCGGCGATGACCTGTGCCGACAGGCCGGTGCGCGCCAGATTTTCGGACAGCCGCTCCAGCCGCTTCTTCGACTGGTCGACGGCGGTCACCCGCCATCCGGCGGCGGCGAGCTGCATCGTCTTGCCCCCCGGCGCGGCGCACAGGTCCAGCACATGCCGCCCCTCGCCCGCGCCCAGCAGCCGCGCCGGGCAGGACGCCGCCAGGTCCTGCACCCACCAGGCCCCTTCGGCAAAGCCGGGCAGATCGGGGATCACCGCGCCTTCGGGCAGGCGGACATGGCCGGGCGCCAGGCTGAAACCGCCCAGCCGCGCGGCCCATTCGTCGGTCTGCGCCGCATCGCGCAAACTCACATCCACCGGCGGCCGCTGCGCAAAGGCGCGGGCGGCCGTCGCCGCCATGTCCTCGCCCCATTGCCCGGCCCATCGCTCGGCGACGCCCACGGGCAGCGTCGGCGCATCGGGCAGGCGCGCCTCGCCCCGCGTCACCGCGCCGAACACGCCATGGACCAGCTTGCGCGGCCCCCCATCGACCAGCGGCAGCGCGGTGGCGATGGCGGCATGGCCGGGCGTACCCAGCAGCAACGCCTGCGCCAGCGCGATCCGCAGCACCATCCGCGCCTTGGCGTCGTCGGGCAGCGCCTGCCGCGTCGCCCCGTCGATCAGCGCGTCGAGATCGGGCATGTGGCGCAACACTTCGGCGGCGATGGCATGGGCAAGCGCGCGGTCGGCCCGGTCCTTCACCCCCTGGGTCGCGGCATGGAGCGCGATCTCCAGCGGATCGCCCCGGCGCAGCACCGCGTCCAGCAGTTTAAGCGCCGCCCGCCGCGCGGGCAGGCCTGGTATGTCGTCGGGTCGGGGGGATTTCGCCATCGCGCGCCCCTAAAGCATTTTCGCGGCCGACGCCAATCCGCGCGCTACAGGGCGGATCGACATTCAGGAGATGGCGAGCCGAAAATGGTGATTTTCGGTGACCCGGAGCGCAGCGGACTTTAGGTCCGTGAGCACCGGAAGCGCCGAAAAGGGCCATTTGCAGGCCGCCAGAACTGAATGTCGATCCGCGCTACAGGGCCTGCGCCGCCGCCCATCCGCTGGCCCAGGCCCATTGAAAATTATAACCGCCCAGCCATCCGGTAACGTCCACCGCCTCGCCAATGGCGTAAAGCCCCGGCGCCCGCCGCGCCTCCATGGTCCTGGACGACAGCTCGGCGGTGCTGATGCCGCCCGCCGTCACCTCGGCCTTGGCGAAGCCCTCGGTGCCATTGGGGTGGAATGCCCAGTCCGCCAGCCGCGCCTCCGCCGCGCGCAGGGCCGCGTCGGTCCGGTCGGCCAGCCGCCCCTCCACCGCCAGCCGATCCGCCAGCACATCGGCCAGCCGGTCGGGCAAGGCCCCACGCAACAGGCTGCGCAGGCTCGCGCCGGGGCTGGCCCGCTTGGCCGCGATCAGCCAGCCGTCGCTCCGGTCGGGCAGGAAATCGACGCCCACCGCCATGCCATGCCGCCAATAAGAGGAAATCTGGAGGATGGCGGGGCCGGACAGCCCCTTGTGCGTGAACAAGGCCGCCTCGCGAAACGCCGCCTTGCCCGCGCGCGCCACCACCTCGCTCGCCACGCCGGAAAGCGACCGGAACAGCACATCCTCGCCGCCCAGCGTCAACGGCACCAGCGCCGGGCGCGGCTCCACCACCTTCAACCCAAAGCGCCGGGCGAGATCATAGGCAAAGCCGGTCGCCCCCATTTTGGGGATGGACGGCCCGCCGGTCGCGATCACCAGCGCCGGGGCGCTGGCGCTGCCCTGCGTCGTCGTGACGGTAAAGCGCCCATCGGCATGGCCGACATCGCTGATGCTCTCGCCACAACGGATCACGCCGCCGCCACGCGCCACCTCCTCCAGCAGCATGGCGACGATCTGCCGTGCGGACCCATCGCAGAACAACTGCCCCAGCGTCTTTTCATGCCAGGCGATGCCATGGCTTTCGACCAGCGCCAGGAAATCGGCGGGGGTGTAACGGCCCAGCGCCGACTTGGCGAAATGCGGATTGGCGGACAGGAAACGGTCGGCCGCGGTGTGGATATTGGTGAAATTGCAACGGCCGCCGCCGGAAATCAGGATCTTCGCCCCGGCATGGGGCGCATGGTCGATCACCAGCACCCGGCGGCCGCGTTGCCCGGCCTGCGCCGCGCACATCATCCCCGCCGCCCCCGCCCCCAGGATGATCGCGTCGAAAGCCTGCGCCCTCATCGCAGCCGGGCGATGGTCAGCCCGTCCTGCCGCGCCCGCTCCCGCACCGATTCCTCGCTGCGGGTCAGCGCCTTGGCGATGGCCTTCAGCGCCATGCCCTTGGCCGCCAGCGTGTGCAGCTTCTGCACCTCATCGGGCCGCCAGGGCTGGCGATGGCGTTCGAATGTCTGTTTCATGGGAAGCGCCTAGAGCCTGATCGGTTGAGGTGGAAGTGCTTCGCACTTCCGCCGAAATCGTGAATCAGGCTCTATTCAAACGATGGAGACCTTGATTCACGTTTCAGGCTCATTCAGCCTGAAACGATCAAGGTCTACAGCATTTTCGAAGCAGATGACATCATCTGCTGGCTCGGAAAATGCGCGAAAATAATGGCGATTTCGCGCGCGCTGGCAAAGCCGATCAATCCCGCCGCAGCGGATCGAGCGCGCTGGCGCGGCGGCGGGCACGCGGCGCAGCCATTGGCGCGGCGCTCGCACGCGCCGCCTGCCCCATCTCCACCGCCATCTCCTCCAACGCCGCAATCCGGCTTTGCGTCGCCGGGTGGGTGGAAAACAGGGCGCTGACATGGGCGGGCACGATATAAAGCTGCGCCGCCGCCGGATTATGATCGGCCACCGGATTGGGGATGCGTTCGGCCTGCCCGGAAATTTTCGCCAGCGCGGACGCCAGCGCGCGCGGATTGCCGCTGATCTGCGCGCCGCCCCGGTCGGCGCCATATTCGCGCGTGCGGCTGATCGCCATCTGCACGATCATCGCGGCAAAGGGCGCGACGATCACCGCCAGCAACCCGGCCAGCATATTGCCATGGCCATTATCGTTGCCGCCGCGAAAGAACAGGCCGAAATTGGCCAGCATCGAAATCGCGCCGGCAATCGTCGCCACCATGGTCATGATCAGCGTGTCGCGGTTCTTCACATGCGCCAGTTCATGCGCCATCACCCCCGCGACCTCGTCGCGGCTCAGCATCGACAGCAGGCCCGTGGTCGCGGCGACGGCGGCGTTCTGCGGATTGCGCCCGGTCGCAAAGGCGTTGGGATGCGGCTGGTCGATGATGTAGACGCGCGGCATCGGCAGCCGCGCCCGCGCCGCAAGGTCCGCGACCAGCTTGTAAAAGTCGCTGTTCGGATCGACCTCGCGCGCATGATGCATCGACAGGACGATGCGGTCGGCATTCCAGAAGGTGAACAGGTTCATCCCCGCCGCGACAAGCAGCGCGATCACCGCACCGCCCCCGCCACCCAGCGAATAGCCCAACGCCATGAACAGCGCCGTCAGCGCCGACAACAGCATCACCGTCTTCATCCCGTTCACTTGCAATCATCTCCTTCCCGGCCCAGATAGCCGACAGGACATGAATATGGGGTTGCCGCGCGCGCCCCGCAATCGGAAGGCATCGCCATGGGCACGTTCAACGGCAAGCGGCCAGCGCATGTGAAGGCGCCCGCCCACCTGTCCAAAAGCCCGCCCGTGCCCCGGCCCGATCCCGTCGACCAGCAACCGCGCATGGACGAGGAACTGAGCCCCGTCCGCTATGGCGACTGGGTCAAAAAGGGCATCGCCATCGATTTCTGAAGCGCGGGGGCGCCCTTCTCCGTTCGCCGCCGCTTTTGCACGGCTTTCGCCACGCCGTGCCGCCCCAGGCGACGAACGGTCGCCCGCCCGCCTTCCCCCCGCATGGCCGCGCATGACACAGTGCGACGATAAAGCATGTAGCGGGATCGTCCATGACCATGAACACCAGTCCAAACATCTCCCTGCAACCGACGGCGGGCTATGCGCCCGACGATGCGGCGCTGCTGTGCGGCGTCGGCCGCCTCATCTGCGCCTGGAGCATGTTGGAGCAACGGCTGGAGGCGAAGATCGGCATGTTGCGCGAAGCGATGGGCGACCTGCGCAGCGTCGGCGCCCGCACCCGGCCGACCATGGCGCGGCTGATGACGGACCTGCGCACCATGGTCGCCATGCGCGACCGCCGCAACGCCGGCGCCCTGCACGAAATCGCCGCCATCGAACGCGACATGCAGCGCATCGACCGTTTCCGCCACCTGATCGTCGAGGGGTTCCACCAGCCCGAACCGGGCGGCTTTTCCTGCCGCGACCAGCGCAACAACCATATGTTCATATCCATGGGGCAGATGGAGGGAGAGATCATGGCGCTGGAGCAGGTCGGCAACCGGCTGCTGGAACTGTGATCGGGGCGAATGCGTCTTGACCTTTGCGGGGCGAGCCGCAATCCCCTGCGCATGGCCCTTTTCAGCCCCACTGGAGCGACATGATCCACAAGCCGATTCGCAAGGCGATCTTCCCCGTTGCCGGCCTTGGAACCCGATTTCTGCCCGCCACCAAGGCGGTGCCCAAGGAATTGCTGCCCGTGGTCGACCGGCCGCTGATCCAATATGCGGTGGATGAAGCGCGCGAGGCGGGGATCGAACAGATGATCTTCGTCACCGGGCGCGGCAAGGGCGCGATCGAGGATTATTTCGACATCGCCTTTGAATCCGAAGTCACCCAGCGCGAACGGGGCAAGGATCTCTCGGCGCTCGACGGCACCCGGCTGTTGCCCGGCCGCGCGGTGTTCCTGCGCCAGCAGGAGCCGCTGGGCCTGGGCCACGCCATCTGGTGCGCGCGCGACATCGTCGGCGACGAACCCTTCGCCATCCTGTTGCCCGATGAATTCATGCGCGGCGCGCCGGGCAATGGCTGCATGAAGCAGATGGTCGCCGCCTATGAAAAGGTCGGCGGCAATCTCGTCTGCGCGCTCGAAGTGCCGATGGAGGAAACGCCCAATTATGGCGTGATCGATCCGGGCGCGCGCGACGGGGTGCTGACGGAAATCAAGGGGCTGGTCGAAAAGCCCGCGCCCGGCGCCGCGCCGTCCAACCTCATCCTGCCGGGCCGCTATATCCTGCAACCTGAAGTCATGAAAATCCTCGAAACGCAGGAAAAGGGCGCGGGCGGGGAAATCCAGCTCACCGACGCCATGGCCTCGCTGATCGGCAAGCAATCCTTCCACGGCGTCACCTTCGACGGCCGCCGTTTCGATTGCGGGTCCAAGGCCGGCTATATCGAGGCGAACCTGTCGCTGGCGCTGGAGCGCGAGGATCTGGGCGACCATATCCGCCGTTTCGCGACGGAGGAACTGGCGCGCTGATCGAGTAGATCGACGGCACGAAAAAGGCGGCTTCCCATCGGGAGCCGCCTTTTTCGTCGGAGCGCGCAGCGTCAGAACGGCACTTCGTCGTCCAGATCATTGTCGAAATTGGGCGCGCGCGACGATCCGCCCGAAGACCGCCCCCCCTGGCCGCCGCCAAAACCGCCGCCCGACGACGCGCCGAAATTGTCGTAATCGCCGCCGCCAAAGCCGCTCGATCCGCCCGACCAGTCGCTCACGCCCTGCTGGCCGCCACGCCCGCCGCCGCCGCCCGGCGCGCCGTCCAGCATGGTCAGCACCGCGCCGGGGCCCTGCAACACGACTTCGGTCGTATAACGGTCATTGCCCGACTGGTCCTGCCATTTGCGGGTGCGCAACTGGCCCTCGATATAGACCTTGCTGCCCTTGCGCAGGAAGCGTTCGGCCACCCCGGCCAGCCCTTCGGAAAAGATCGAGACGCTGTGCCATTCGGTGCGCTCCTTCTTTTCGCCCGACATGCGGTCCTTCCAGCTTTCGGACGTGGCGATGCGCAGGTTGCACACCTTGCCGCCATTCTGGAAGCTCTTGACCTCCGGATCGGCGCCCAGATTGCCGACCAGAATGACCTTGTTGACCGAGCCTGCCATGATTCCTCCGCTAGATTGGCCTGCCCTTATAGACCCGCTGCCGTCGCCGTCCAGTAAGTCAGGCCCGCCGCGCCATAGGCAAGGGCAAAGAGATAGAAGACCATGAACATCGGCCATTTCCAGCCATTGGTCTCGCGCTTCGTCACCGCGATGGTCGAAATGCACTGCGGCGCGAACACGAACCAGGCGAGGAAGGCGAGCGCGGTGGGCAACGGCCACTGGTCCTTCAGCCGTTCGCCCAGGCTGCGCTCCAGCTTCGCCTCATCATCGCCCGCATTGATGGAATAGACGGTGGCGAGCGCCGAGACGGCGACTTCGCGCGCCGCCATCGCCGGGATCAGCGCCAGCGAAATATCGCGGTTAAAGCCGATGGGTTCCAGCACCACGTTAAGGCCGCCGGCGATCCGCCCGGCGATCGAATGGTCGACCTGGCTGGCAGCGTCGGGAGCGCGCGGAAAACTCAGCAACAGCCACAATATGACGGTCGAGGCAAAGATGATCGTCCCCGCCCGCTTTAAAAAAATGACCGCGCGCTGCCACAGGCCGATCAGAATGTCCTGCGGCCGGGGCATCTGATATTTGGGCATTTCCATCAGGAAACCGCCGCTCGCCCCCTTGGTCACCGTCAACCGCAGCACCAGCGCGACCAGCAGCGCGCCGACGATCCCCGCGACATAAAGGCCAAACAGCACCAGCCCCTGCAAACCGATGCCCGGCCCCACGCTGCGCGCCGGGATGAACGCGCCGATGATGACGGCATAGACCGGCAACCGCGCCGAACAGGTCATCAGCGGCGCAATCAATATGGTGGTCAGCCGGTCCTTGGGGTCGGAAATGGTCCGCGTCGCCATGATGCCGGGCACCGCGCAGGCGAAGGAGGAGAGCAGCGGGATGAAGGCGCGCCCCGACAGGCCGACCCTCGCCATCAGACTGTCCATCAGGAAAGCGGCGCGGACCATATAGCCCGTCGCCTCCAGCATCAGGATGAAGAAGAACAGGATCAAAATCTGCGGCAGGAACACCACGACAGAGCCCACGCCGTTGATGACGCCGTCGACCAGGAAGGACCGGACGATGCCATCGGGCAGCGCGGCGGCGACGGCATCGCTCGCCGCCTCGGCCAGCCCCTCGATCATCGCGATCGGCGCCTCGGACCAGGCGTAAACCCCCTGGAACATCACGAACAACAGGCCCAGCAGCAGCAGCAGGCCCAGCACGGGATGCAGCGCCACCCGATCGACCGCCGCAGTCAGCCGGCGCGACGGCGTTTCGCGCACGATGGCCGCCCGCGCGATCCGCCTGGCTTCCGCGCGCAGCGTATCGAAATCGGCCGACTCACCGCCTGCGCGCAGCGGCGCCGCCGCGCCGCCGATCACATCGGCCAGTTCGCTCTTCAGATGGTCGAGGCCGCGCTTGCGTACCGCCACGGTCGGGATCACCGGCACGCCCAGCTCGCGCGCCAGCACGCCCGCGTCCAGTTCCAGCCCGTCGCGGGTGGCCAGGTCCACCATGTTGAGCGCCACCACGGTCGGCAGGCCCAGCGCAATCAGTTCCAGCGCAAAGCGCAGATGATTGTCCAGATTGGCGGCGTCGACCACGATCACCAGCGCATCGGGCAGGCGCTCGCCCGCCTGCCGCCCCATCACCACGTCGCGCGTCACCTGCTCGTCGGGGCTGGCGGGGTCCAGGCTGTATGTGCCGGGCAGGTCGACCAGTTCGACCGGCCGCCCGTCGGCCAGCGCCAGCCGCCCGGCCTTGCGCTCGACGGTGACGCCGGGATAATTGCCCAGCTTCTGTCGCGCGCCGGTCAGCGCGTTGAACAGCGCGCTCTTGCCGGCATTGGGATTGCCGACCAGCGCAACCAGCGGCAAGGCGCTCATGCGTCGCCGCCCTCCGGCCCGGTGCGTACGGCGATGGCGGCGGCATGGTTGCGCCGCATGGCGATGGTCATGCGTCCGACCCGACAGGCGATCGGCCCGCGCCCGAACAGTCCGCCATGATGCAGCGCCTCCACGCTCGCCCCTTCACACAGGCCGAATTCGCGCAGCCGCTGCCCCTCGGACGGCGACAGCCGGTCCCATTCGATGATGTCGACATAGGCGGGTTGACGCAGCGGCAGGTCGGAAAGGCGCAAGGGCGGACACTCGGTAACGGTTTCTTGCGAGTGACTATCAATTACTGCGTCCGATGGCCAGCCCCAATCGGACTCGATTCAGATCGCCGGATAGCGCAACCGGCCGACAAAACGCGCCAGGCTCAGCCGCTCGCCGCCATCCGCGCCGGTCAACCGCGCCTTGGCCTTCTCAAAGCGCATGATGCCCTCGATCCGGCGCGCCAGGAACGCCCGCGTCTCGGCATGATCGTCGCTGTCATCGTCCATGAAGGTCATCAGCGTCGCGGCATAGACCGCCGCCAGCGTCGCCCGCTTGGTGTAATGATTATAGTCGGTGGCGGCATCGCCCGCCGCCCGCCACATGGCGTCGGCCGCGCGCCAGCCCAGCGCCGCCGCCCGCGCCATGTTGCGCGGCATCGCCAGAATCGCCGTCGCCCGCCGCAACGCTTCCCGGTCCGCCTTCAGCAGCGTCAGCCGCGCCTCGACCAGCGCGGCGATGCGCGCCCGGATCGGCATGGTGGCCAGCCGCCCGGCGGGCACGGCTTCCAGCATCGCGCGGTCGATGCTGGCGAACCATGTGTCGATCATCGCGACGGCGCCGCCCTTGAACGCGAGCCGGGCGATGTCGGCGTCGACGCCCGCCTCCTGCGCCGCCATCTCCACCGCCGCGTCGCGCCAGCCGTCAAAGGCGGCGTGGCGGGCGACCAGGGGAATCAGCGCATCGCGAATTTCATCCAGTGTCGGATCTTCGGGCAAATCGGTCATGGCGATCATTTAAGCGCGTGCGGGCAGGCGCACAAGCACCAGCGCGACGCCGACCGCCAGCCCGCCGACCATATCCAGCAGCGTCAATTGCTCGCCCAGCACGATCCAGCCCAGCAGCGCCGCGACCGCCGGCTGCAAAAGCAGGCTCAGCCCCAGCACCAGCGGCGAAAACCAGCCCATGGCGTAGACCATCAGCCCCTGCCCGATCACCTGGCTCGACAGCGCCAGCGCGATCACCGGCCACCAGTCGCCGGGCAGGATCGCCTCGCCCATCAACGCCGCGAACGCCAACAGCGGCAGCACGCCCGCGATGCTGGAGAGCGCCAGCACGCTCCAACTGGTCAGCGCCCGCCGCACATCCTGAATCAACAGGATATAGCCGGTGTAGAGCACCCCGGCCAAAGTGCACAGCAGGTCGCCGGTGACATTGCGGGGCGACGCTTCATAGCTTCCCCCCATCAGCACCGCCGCACCGGCCATGGCCAGCGCGATCGCCGCCGCCTGCACCGGCCGCAACCGTTCGCGCAGGACAAACCATGTCCACAATGGCAGCAACAAGGCGCTGACATTGCCGAAAATCGCGGCGTTGGCGACTTTCGTATGCAAAATGCCCAGGTGCCAGCTCGCCAGATCGGCGGCAAAGAACAGGCCCGCCGCCGCCACCTTGATCCACGCGCCGGGGCCGAGCAGCATGATCGTCCCCATGCTGCGCCGCGCCAGGAACAGCAGCAGCGGAATGGCCAGCGCCAGCCGCCAGAAACCCGCCGCCACCGGGCCGACATCGGCCAGCTTGACGAGCAACGGCCCCGCCGCCAGCACCGCATTGCCCAGCAACAGCGCCGGAAAGGCCAGAACGGGAATCGCCGGGGCGGCGGGTCGACTTGAACTGCTCATGCCGCGTCCCTAACCGGCTTGCACCCGCAAGTCCCGTTTCACAATGAAATTGTTTTCCGAGGGCGTCTTCATGCCGACCTTGTTCGGCCCCATCCGTCCGGGCGCCATCAACCTGCCCAACCGCATCCTCATGCCGCCCAGCCCGACCCAAGACCCATCGTCGCCCCGGCCCCGAGCCGGGGTCCGGCTTCCTCCAGGTGACGCAACATTCGCCGACACGCCAACCCCATCGGCACACATCGGTTTTCCGGCTTGTTTCCGGCTGAGGCCATGGGCTAAGCATCGCTGCAATAATGGGAAAGCCGGGTGGGCGGCATTTCTGGCCGAACGTCAGGGGGGGAAATAAAGATGAAGCGTATCGCCATGCTCGCACTGGTCGCGAGTGCGTCGCCCTTGATGGCGCAAACACCTGTTCCGCAAGAACCGGTGAGCGCCGCTCCGGCCCCTGCCTCGCCTCCGATTTCCATCGTCTTTTCAGACAAGGGCGCGAACGGGATGAGCGATCTTCCCCTCGGCGTCCACCGGATCCCCGACAGCGACGTCGTTGTCTCGGGCTATCAGGGCGGCGGCGGGATCGGGCTGCTGTTCGGCGTGGTGGGCATGCTGGTGCAAAGTTCGGTCAATGCCGAGGCCGGCTCGGGCAAGGTCCGCAATGTCGAGGACGATCTGCGCTTCGACGTCCGGGCCAAAGCGATCGAGATGACCAGCGCGGTCATGGCGGGCGACCAGTTCCGGACCGCCTTCACCCTCACGCCCCAGCCGGGCGGCCCCACGATGACGGTGTCGCCCTATGTCGTGCTCACCTTCGTCAAAAAGACCGAAGATGTCCGCCCCTATGTCGTGCTGAAGACAAAGGTCGCGACCGGCGGCGATTCCGGCAAGACGATCAAATATTTCTGCTGCGAAGGCAAGGCGTTGCCGCTCGCGAGCCTGACCGAAAACAACGGCGCCCTTCTCAAGGAAGTGCTGACGGCCGAACTCGACACCGCCGTCAACGTGATGCTGCTTGATCGGTCGCAGCCCTTCCCCCGCAACGATGATGCCAGGCTCGATGTCAACGGCCTGCTTCCCTTCGTCGGCAAGCCTCTGAAGTGGCGGGGATATGATCTGGGCAGCTACAAGGATTACCGGCTTGTGGAGTTTCGTGGCGGGATGATGGTCTTCGGGGGCGTGAATATCGTCGAACCGGGCGGGCTGGAAATCACCCCCGCGGTCAAGAAATGATGCTCGACAGCGCGATGGCCTGAAACCTGATTGACCGCGCGCCCCCCGCGCGGTCGCACACCCCGCCCGCGCCCGGACCGACGCCCGGACGAAGAAGCCGCCCCTATCCCCGCACAGGATCACGCCAGCCGCCCGCCCCGAAACCCATCGTCACCCCGCCCCGAAACCCATCGTCACCCCGGCCCTGAGCCGGGGTCCAGCTTCCCTCAATTTACTGCACTGTCACCGAAATCTGCGGGTCGCAGCGTTCCCCGCGCGATTTTGGGGGTTAAGTAAACTGTCATGTCTGGACGGCGCCCTGCGATCAAGGGTGAAGTTGTGGTGAAGTAACGGTATCGGGGTGCGGTCATGTCTTCGGCCTGTTTGGCGTGGGGGT
>NZ_JACIEB010000009.1 GCF_014196635.1 Sphingobium fontiphilum
CGGAAATCTCTAGACCCGAGCGGTCCAAGGTTGGGTAGCAGTGCACAAACCGGCGGACTCTCGTTATAACCGCGGGACCAGCGGGGGGCAGGTCAGAGCCTGAACACGCCAGGCGGTTACGAACCGATACTCGACACCGATCCGCGCACGGGTGAAATCCTCTGGGAAATGTGGATCGACGGCTTTGCGGCGGCCATGAAGCTCGCACCGGCTGGCTGGAACCGCATTCGCGCCAGCGATGATGCAGGAGCAAAGGCCGCCCTTGCCGGGATTATCGAACTTGCGGCTGTGTCCGATGGTCCCATTCAGCCCGATGAGGACGAACAGAAGCACTGGGACCAACAGGCAACGGCCTTCATTCCCATTTGGGTGCAGATGCTTCACGAATGGCGGTTGGAGAATGACGCTAACAAGCCTTCCGCCGGTCATGCAAAAGTCGGCAGGAACGATCCCTGCCCTTGCGGATCAGGCAAGAAATACAAGAAGTGCTGCGGCCTGAACTGACCCACGCCCACCCCATTGGGACGCCCCGGTTCCCACACGAAAGCCCCATAAACAAGGCAATCCCCCGACCTCAAGCCGGAAGGCGCTTGTCCTTTGATTTCGGTGGGTTCCCTGCTGAAAGGGGTGGTGCCGCAGAAGGGACTCGAACCCCCGACCCCAACATTACGAAGGCGAGGGAGGGCTTGCCGGAAAGGCGAGCTTTCCTGCCGATTTCGGGGTCAAGACGGAGGGCAATTCCGGCTTTACCCACGCCAGACCCATTCGCGCGGACGGCCCGGTTTGGTCGGCTTCCTTTTTAAGGCACTTTGGTAGGAAGCAAACTGGGAATTTTACCCGCGCTATACCCGGATCGCCAGACAGGCTATAGAGGCTCCAGCCTCTGCGTTAGCGTCTTATACCAAAGGCAGAAACGACAGGCTCCGGCCGCATAGCGCCCAAGGCGCGGGCGGAAGCCAACACCCATTCGTTATCGGTCAAATCGCTTGGCAAAGCCAAGTCCGCGCGGGCATACTGCGCCGAGTGGTGTCGGCCCACATCATTGATCTCCGGTAGTCTTCGCAAAACCACCTGAATCAACGACTTGAGCTAGCGTCAAGCTAACCCACTGATACCACTCGACTTAGTTTCGTATCAAGGACTGATAAATAATCATTAAATAAAATGTCAATCAATACAAATTTTGTATAAAAAGGAATTATAAATTATGAAAATAATAAAAAATAATTCAAATAATAACCTAATGATTATTAAATTATTCTCTATATCATTAATTTCTATTAATTTCTCGTGCAAAGAGAAAATAACTATACATGAAAACAAAATATACTATTTTAACGACAAACAGATCAAAAAAATGATAGTTGGAAATGTTCTAAAAGACGATCAAAATAGCACCTATAATGAAGGAACATCTTTTTACGAAGGTGGCACGGTATACATTTTGAATCATTCGGGGCAAAATGTTTCCAAATATACAATAGACAACGGAAAATTATGCTTCAAAGATTTCGATGAGGTGTGTTCAAAATTTTACATACGTGATGGAAAAATCATCAGAGAGTATGTGGGTCCTAAGCTATTTTATTCTGTTGAAACAAATATCTCACCCATATCTGGAAGGGAACAATAAAGTGTCGATCCAAAGCGTCATAAACTCAATAAAATTTTGGAATGGAGATAATCCGCCATCAGGATGGATTATGAACAATGCAGTCAAAGGAAGCATATATCAATCAAGAGATAATAATTTTGAGCTATTGTTTATAAATTATATAACAAATCTTTACAATAGTTCCCCTACAATGAGGAATATTTTAGATTTAGTTTCAAATAATCCTATATATGTCGCAAAGCATCTCACAATTCCTGGCCAAGTTTGGCCAAGTCAAGTAGTTGATAATGTTGAGTACGCATCTTTTATTTCATTGAATTTTGATGCAATGGAAAATATTGGATGGTTCAATAAAAAGGGAATATGGGTCGAGTCTGAACCTCAACTAGTCATAGCCCATGAATTTTCTCACCGATACTGGCAGGAGTTGCAGTACGATAGTCCCCACGATCCATCGAGTTTAGCAGAAGATCAAAATGATCCAAATTTCGATAATGATGGAGACATGGTTAGATTTCAAAATCTAATTGCCGCTGAAATTGGAATTACAGAAAAAATTAGAGTATCTTATTATTCAGCTGGATTAATTGACAATTTTGATTTAGGTGAAAGTTATACTGACTATAAAGAAATTGATATTGTTAGAATATCTTCACCAGGAATAGCACTAGATACTTCAACAAGATCGGACAACTCCAGAGATCTTCTATTTGGATCTGAGGGGAATGACTCAATTTTAAGCGGAAGTGGCGATGATTTCATATATGCAGACAGTGGAGACGATGTTTTAGACGGCGGGTCTGGTAATGACCGCTTGTTTGGCGATCTTGGTGACGATGTTCTAATTGGCCGGTCTGGAAATGATCAAATGGCAGGTGGGGATGGCGATGATAATTTAGATGCTGGTTCTGGTGATGATTTATTAGTGGGAGGGATTGGTTCTGATTTACTATTTGGTGGGCCAGGTAATGATGAAATTTGGGGCGGGGAATTAGGGGAATATTCTTCATCAGGTTATGATATTGTTAGCTATTTTGACTCGGCGAAGAGAATAAAATTTGAATTTAGTTCTGATGTTAAAAAGGTCCATGATGGCAATGGGGGAATGGATTTATTATATTCGATAAATGAAATTATTGGGACACCATTTAGAGATTATTTTACAATAGTTGGACATATTCCGGAAGATATGGAATTTTTAACCCTAGACGCTAACGGTGGCCAAGGATCCAACCCAAGAGATAGTATAAATATTTTGCAATCTACCTCAGCAATGCATATATTCATAGATGAATATGGAAATGGATCTATACTTGATGCCCAGACATCCGGAGTGATCTTTTTAAAAAATTTTCATACTAGCGTTATCGGATCACAGCAGGCTGATACAATCTCAGATGAAGCTTCCGGTGAAAAGCACATCAGCGGCGGCGGCGGGAATGATATTGTAACCGCGACAGGTGGTGCCGCGTTTGTCGACGGCGGCGATGGCGACGACATGATCACCGGTGGATCGGGTAACGACGTTCTTGTCGGCGGCATGGGCAGCGACATCCTGAACGGCGGCGCAGGATCGGATCACCTCATCGGGTCGCCTAGCGAGAGTTTTTTTTATGATGAACTCAACGGCGGTGATGGGCATGATTATCTAGCGCACGGCCATTTCATGGAAGGCGGGGCGGGCAATGATATCATCGACGCGCGAGGAGTATATCAAGATCCCGCGCACAATTATGGAGCTATGATAAAATTCAGTGCCGGAGACGGTCACGATACCATCATAGATGATGGATCCCAAACCACTCCAGGAACCTACAATGGTGAAATTATTGATCCCGTCGATGGCGTGGGCAAAATTGATTTCGGTTCTCTCCTGACGTCTGATGTCAACTTTATATGGGATGCTAACTTTGTCCTTACTGGAAGCAGCGGTGGAACAAGCTATTACGACGCAGTAGGAAATTTGGCGGTAGTAATCTCCGCCACTGGGGATTCGATACTTTTCCAAAATGTCGCCGGGAACGTCATTTCGTATAATGGCGTGCCGACTTCCGGGCGCATTTTAGCTTTAGGCATCGGTCTTCCCAGCATGCAATTCGCTGACGGTAACCTCCGAAATATTGGCGATGGCATTCTCAATGTTCACCTTTCTTATGGAAGTACTGTAGCATACGAAACCGCTCCGAGTGACTGGATTGGCAGCACTCAATCTGGACCCATAGACGGCACAAGCGGAGATGACGACCTCGTCGGCGGCAACGGGGATGACGCGATTTCTTCAGGAGATGGGGATGATAGCGTAAGCCTCTCCGGCGGCAATGACAGCATTGACGGGGGAGATGGCGACGATACGGTGACGTTCTTCGGTTCTGTTGAGGGCATGGAACTGGCGCAGACGGGGACCGGAATTCGCCTGACTTCGGCGAGCGGCTTGGAAGGGTCGGCGACTGTCTCGAACGTCGAACATTTCTACTCGATCACGGACGACCGGACATGGACGCTTGCCCAATTGCTGGGAAGCATATCCACGACCGGCGACGATGTGATGATCGGCACCGAGGAAGATGACGTACTGAACGCTTTGGCGGGCAATGATTCGATCACGGCCTATGGCGGGAATGATACGTTGGACGGCGGTTCGGGCGTTGACACAATGATCGGTGGTTCTGGTGACGACACCTATTACGTCGACGATGCAGGTGACGTGGTCACCGAAGCAGTTGACGGCGGCACAGATATCGTCTTGACAGAACTAATCTCCTATACATTAGCGGCGAATGTAGAGAGCCTTTTCGGCACCGCCATCGGCTCGCAGACTCTCACCGGAAATAGCTTGAACAACATGCTAAGCGCATCGGGCAGCGCTGCGATGGCGGGCGGTGCCGGTGACGACACCTATTTTGTTGACGGCACCGGCGACACGGTGACGGAGAACAGCAACGAGGGTACCGATCTCGTTATAAGCTCCGTCAGCTTCACGCTGGGTGCGAACGTCGAGAACCTGACGCTTACCGGGACCGCCAACATCAACGGCACTGGCAACACGCTCTCGAATGTGATCACGGGCAACTCCGGGAACAATGTTCTGACCGGCGGTGTCGCAGCGGACACGGTCTATGGCGGCAACGGCAATGACACGTTGAATGGTGGCGCGAATGGCGACCAATTGTACGGCGGTGCCGGAAACGATATTTATTACCTCGATAACACAGCCGACCTTGTGTTTGAGGTGTCTGGAGAGGGCACGTCTGACCAGGTGCGAACGTCGATCAGTTTCGTGCTGGGCAGCACTCATATCGAAAAATTGTTGCTGCTCGGAACGGCGGCTATCAACGGCACCGGCAACTCTCTTTCGAATATTATCGAGGGGAATTCCGGCAATAACGTCATCGACGGCGTGCGAGGGAATGATACGCTCATCGGCAGCGGCGGCGCGGATACGTTCCGGTTTGCGAGCACGTTGGGATCGACCAACGTCGATACCATAACGGACTTCACACTGGGCCAGGATAGCATTCAACTGGATCAAAGCTATTTTACCCAGCTCGCCATCGGCGCTCTGGACGCAAGTGCTTTCCGGTCGAGCGGGATGGTCGATGCGGATGATCGGATCATTTACGACCCGACTTCGGGGGCGATCTATTATGACGCTGATGGATCGGGCGCTACCGCAGCCATCATGTTTGCGACCGTGACGGCCGGGCTGGCGCTGAGCGCGTCGGACTTCACAGTGATAGCGTGAAAAGCGTGGTGCCTAATCAGAACTTAGGTTGAGTTATCTCGGTAGGCTGATAAGCAAAATCCGATCGTAGCGATGTATTCATTCTGGATGGATCGCGAATTGCTTATCAGCCAACAGAAAAAATTAACATAAATCCCCCCCCGCCCACACACCAGCCGCAAAGGCCAGCGCATGGGCGGGGATCAGGTTGTCAGCGGAGGGCCGGGCTGCCCTTCATCTTCTTCGCCCCGGCCTCGACGGCGGCCAGCAGCGTGTCGTTGGCGAGGTGGCTGTAGCGCATCGTGCTCTTGTGGTCGGCGTGTCCCAGCACCTTGCCCACCGCGAACAGGTCGATGCCCGCGTTGATCATAAACGATGCAGCCGAATGGCGAAGATCATGTATCCGCAGATCCGGAAGCGCCGCCTCCTTCTGCGCCGTCTGCCATGCCCGCTTGATCGTCACGAACGGCTGCTTCGTCTCAGGGTTCGGCACCACATAGGGGCAGTCCTTGAACCGGGGCACCGCCTTGAGGATGGCGATGGCCGGTTGCGACAGGGGCACATGCCGGGCTTTCCCGGTCTTCGACGTGGGAATGAGCCAGGACCGCTTGTCCAGGTCGATATGCCGCCATTGCGCATGCAGCAGTTCCGACACCCGCGCCCCGGTGTAGAGCAGCAGCGGCACGATATGCTTCAACTGCGGATTGAGCGAGGCGTCACAGGCCGCGAGCAACCGTTTGGCTTCCGCCGCGCTGACATAGCGGTCGCGGGCGTTGTTGATGGGCTTGCGCGGAATGCCCTTGACCGGGTTGCGGGTTACGCCCGGCAGGTTCCAGCGCAGCGCCAGTTCGAACGACCGGTTGAGGGTGACCCGCACCTTCTCCACCGTCGCCGGGGCCAGCCCCTCCTCCGCCTTTTCCGCCAGCCACCTGGCGATGGCGGGCTGGGTGATCTCGTCCAGCCTCAGCTTGCCCCACCGAGGCTTGAGGTGAAGGCGCATGATCCGTTCCACATTGGCCGACGACCGCTGATAGCTGCGCGCATAGTCCAGATGCTGGTCGGCAAGGTCGGCGTAGCGGATCACCGCGCGCTTCTCCGCCTTCTTCGCGGCAGGGTCGCTCCCCAGCACCGCTTCCGATCGCAGCCGCAGGGCCTTCTTGCGGATCTGGTCGACGGGCGCGTCGCCATAGACCGCCAGCTTCATCTGCCTCTGTTTCCCATAGGCGTTCTGGAAACGCAGGATGAAGCTCTTGGAGCCCGAGGGATAGCATTCGAGCACAAAGCCTTTTATTTCGGTATCATAATAATCGGTGCGCTTCCTGCCCGGCTCGCAATAGGCAAGCTGGCAGAATTGCGCGGTGAGTTTCTCCACTGGCATGGATGCTCCTTTCAAGGGCGTGAGAAGTTGGGGCCGCCTCGCAGCGCGACGGGCCGGGCATGGGTCGGATATCGGAAGGGGCCGCGAGGGGCCGTCTGCGGCCACTGTGGGCAAAGTTTATGGGGTTCGGGGACGGACGCCGGACAGCGCGACCCAGCTTTCCGGGCGTTTCAGTTTTTCGCCGCCCCCCCCTCGCATCTACTGGGCCGGTGAGCGGCGAGAAACTGAGGCCGGGGCGAAAATCTGCCGCAGCCTGAAAAGCTGAGAACTGGATTTCTGCCCCGGCCAGCAGGGTGGTCAGATTGCGGGATCGGTGTTCAGCAACGTGTAGACCATCTTTCCACGATCCCGACGAACGAAGGTCCAGTGATGCTGACCGATGTCATCACCTGTATAGCGTTCGATGATCCGGGTTGCTTCCCGGCGGCTGGCCCCGCTTTGCTCCGCAACGGCGTTACGCAGGGCCATTTTGGTATTGATGCCCTGGGTGATGCAGCGGGTGACGGCGGCGACCAGTTCAGCGTCGGATCGTTTCGCTTCGGCCTGTTTGATACCATGGAGGTCCGCATCCTCTACCAGCCGCACCGACGCCAGCCGCTCGGCATAGGAAATGCGATCTTCCGCCGCATAGGCATAGGCGACCGACTGCACACCGCCGCCCCTGCCCTTCAACCGGGTGAACTCGACCAGCTTCTCGCCCGGATTGGCGGTTATCTGCAACTCGTCGATGATATAGCCCACATCGAAGTCATCGAGGATGTCGGTCGTGCCAGCGTGGACGGCCTTTCCATCATCCCCCTTGCGCTTGTTGGTATGGGCAAGGCCAAGGATCGTGCCTCCGGCTGACACGAACTGGCGACACACATTGGCGAAATCGCTGGAACTGCGTTTACTCATCAAGTCCGTGAATTTCTTCAATGTGTCGATCACGACCAGCGTCCCGCGCGCTGTGTCGTTGCCGACGGCCAGTTTGAGCAGTTCTTCCAGCTTTTCAGCTTTTAGCCCGCCCTGCCCCGGCACCAGCGTGTGAGCGCCCAGTTCGTCCAGCAGCCCGAGCTTGCCAGCGATCCCCGAACTGCTGTCGTCCGCGTTGATGTAATAAATATCGTCGGCAGCGATGCGTCCCAACTCCACCGCTTCCGACACCATGTTAAGGAAGAGCAGGGTCTTGCCGACATTGTGCTTGGCGTACCAGACGGTCGCTTCGCCGCGCTGGCAGACATCGCCCAGAAGCGGGCACGCCGCCTGCGCCAGCGCCTCGAACTTTGCCGCCTGCCCGATCAGGCTGTATTTCCTGAGCGGATTATCTTTGGTCTTTGCTGCCACGACGGGAGCGGCAACCACCGTCGTTTTACAGGGCCGGAAACGCTCGTGCGTCATCGCCTGCACATCCGCCCCGGCATCCCGAGCCATTGCGATCAACGTGGCGATCGTGATCGGCCTCGCGACATTGCCGGAGAAGGAGCGCCACTTGATCTCGATATCGGCGCGACCCTTGTAAGACCGACCCTTGCTGCTCCAGTCGTCGGCGAGGTCCAGTCCCTCAGGGCTTCCCGCCGTCTCGTGATAGATGGCCATCAGCACATTGAGCCAGTCCTGATATCCGCAATCGGGGTCGATGCTGTCGAGCAACGGACGGAGTGCGCCGATGTCCCGATCGCCGGACGGCCGTTCTTCCGGTTCCTCCGCACAGGGACGCGGAACCGGACGACCGTTGTGCAGGAACACCGCATCCACGAAATTCTGATCCACCTGCGCAAGCTGATCCCGGTGCCTGACGCTGAGAAGCTGGATCGACTTGTCCCGGCTGGGCGTCAGGACGACGGAATTGTTGTTGGCGCGAAGGTCGAGCCGGTCGGGGAATTCTGCGGTGTGGTGGGAATCGGCCTTGGCGAACGTGCCTTCGGCGAGCCGGAAATGATGGTGATGCCCTCGCCTTGTCCTGACGATCAGCGCCGGGGCGACACCGAACTTGCGTTCCAGATCCTGCAAGGCTTGATCGGCTTCCACCGTGTCGGCGTCCACGACGAACTGTGTCGCGTCGAGAACCGCACCCACCTCGTGGTCGGGATGCTGCTCCCAGTGCAGACGGATGGCGTCGGCGGAAAGATCATCGAGCCAGGGATGATAAGCCTTCGCCGGTCGCTTCTGACCGGGAACAAGGGGAATGACCCGGTAGCCGAAAGCGAACCACCAGAGCGCGCCTTCGAGGTTGGATTGGAAGAGAGGAAGCGGCGATGCGCCGGAAGCTGCGACGTCGGGCGAGCCCTTCGCTTCTGGGGGAAATATGTCGAGAATCGATATCCTGTTCATTTGGTCCTTTCGTATTGGGGGGGGATTAAGTGCGTCTTTTGCTCACACATGGACGCAGTACGTTCGGCGCAAAGCCTGAACGGCACACGGTTTATTGGTGTATCTGTTCCATTCACATCCGGGACCGCACGCCGGGTTCAAAGAGCGGGCCCCGGCATGGAGGGCGCTGCTCGATCAGAACACGAAATTTGCGGAGAGGAGGATGGTTGCCTCGGACGCAAGTGTGGCGTGTTCTCGTGAACAGCGCCCTCAATGCTCTTGCGGAGGACCATCCGGCTGCGGTCAGCTATAAGCTCTACCGGACGGCCTCCCTTTCGCCTTTTCGCGCCGATTCGTCAAGGCTCGATCGCAAGCAAGGTCGGGTCGATATCCTCGCTGTCCGGCACCAGTAGGATGAAAGCGAAGCCCGCCTTGCCGATGCAGGACAGCCATTCGAACCAGCCGTCATGGCGCGCGGCCCAATCCCAGAGCGGCTGGAAACAGGCATCACCGTAGAGCCAGCCGGACAAAGGAGGGGAGAACGCCGCCGCACGCAGGAAGTCGGCTTCGGTGTCGCCCGGTTCGCAAATGATGATGTGCGTCTGATGTTCGTAGCCGCAAGCGATGGCATCGACAACGCGATCGGACAGGAGTTCGTGCAGGACCGGCTCCATCGGCTGGGCGAGCACGGCCTGCATCGCGTCGAGATTGGGAAGTGAGAGCATGGTGGATTCCTTTCGGGCATAAAAAATGCGCCCTCGCCGGGACGCGTTGGGACTGCTGGGCTTTACTGTTCGAGAGGGCTGGCCATGGACCGGCGTCGGCCGCCCCTTGGAAGTCAGCCTTCGGCAAAGGCGTGGATGATGGCCAGGAGCGCTGGATCGATACCGTCGCGATCGGGCACGAACAATACGGCCCCTGCCCCATCGTCGCCGGTCACGAAGGCGATCTCGTACCAGCCATGGTCGCCGTTGCAGCTTTCCCAGTTGGGCGCGAAGCCGGGATCGGGGAAAGCGAGGCCATCGACAAGGTTGGTGCCGATAACGATGCCCCCCGCCCTTTCGATGGCTGGCAGCATGTCGCCGGGTTCCACGATGATGACCGGCCCCAGTTCGCCGACCGAGCAGCCAGCCTCTTCCAAACGCTCTTCGTAAAGGGCCAGCCGCTTTCGAAGCCAGGGGTTCAGGGTGAAAGCGATGGCGCGGGCCATGGCTTCGGGTGTTTCGATGATGGTCATGGAACGCACTCCAATAAAAAACCCCGGCGGGTGAGGCCGGGGCTGGATGAAAACAGGGCGGGGTTGAACGGTCAGATCGATTGATCGGGATCATTCGACCGACGCTTCTCCTTGCGCTTGAAATACAGGCTGAGGGCGACCAGCGCGGCCACCACGCCACTGGTGATCAGTGGTTGGGCCGCAAACCCTGCAAAGGTTGCGAGAATGGCGATCAGCCCGATCGTCTCCTTGGTCCTGAAGATCAGGCCTGCCACGAACAGCAGGATCAAGGCGAGCTTGAAGGCCATCGTCAGCACAACGACCGCAAGCAGGGCTGCGAAAAACTGCGCCATGGCGGCTATCGTGCTCGGCGGTCAGAACCGAAACGGTTGTCGCCTGACGTCCCTTCCAGCAGCATCATGACGAACACGAGGAAGGGACCGACATAGGGAATGAGATTGAGCGCAGCGAACCATCCCGATCTGTTCTGGTCATGGAACCGGCGCACCTGAACCGCCAGTTGCGGCACCACAAGGCCGACCAACGCCAGCACCAGCAGCGCAAGCATCATCGAGCCAAAGCCGGTGAGATCGACATATTCATCCTCGCCCGCTGCGGCCACGACCACGGCCGAACCGACGATTGCGCCCAGCGGCACGAGTTGAAACATCCAGAACTCTCTCCGGCTGGCCCGCCCCGTAAACTGGGCATAGCGCTTGAGCGGCAGCAGCATCCAGCCGACATGGTCATCGGCCGCAGGGTCGCCTTCCGACGCCTTCGCGGCCGCGCCACCGAACAGCAGGCGTTCCTTCGATCGTTCGAACTCGGCCTCGGAGATGACGCCGTCCTTCATCAACTGATTGAGCTTTTCAAGATTTTGCAGGGCCTCGGTATCGACCATGGGCTTGTCCTTTGTGGATGAGGGGATAAGCCGCGCCCGGACGGGAACGGCTGAACAGGCAGCTATGTCTGTCGATTGTTCACTGCTCGCCCCCTTGCGCCTGGAGAGCGACCTTCAGCTTCATGCCTTGCGTCGCCCTATGTACCTCTCGGAGCGACGGCCGAAGCCGGATGTTAGGAACCTGATCAGAGAGCAGGCGCATGCGCCTTTACCCTCGCGGGCTGGACATGCGCGCATGCCACCCGGCCCCAGAAAATGTGGCGACCGAGTTCTCTGAAAAGGGGTTCCTACGCCCCACCCTTCGGCTTTCACGAAGGGCAAAGCGGTTTTGGCGGGGTTGGAGCAGCTTCGCAATAGGCGTTTGAAGCGCACTGTTCATATAAGATGGCGGAATTTGCGCAGCCTATCGCCTTCCCATGGGACGAAGCCGTCGTTTGCGAACCGGGCCGGGAATGGCGGGTTCCCATCCAACACCCGCCATTCATAGAGTTCCGGCGATCATGGCACCAATGCGCGAGTCTGACCGGAAATCTTCAGGCGCCTACCTTCTGCTGGATGAGACTGCCCGCATTGATCGGTCCATCCAGTATCTCGCTCTTGCCGCCCCGCTCCAGCGACGTCGACAGCAACAGCTTGCACTGGGCACGGCTGGCGCCGAGATACGCCCGATTGACGTACCGCCGGCGCGCGCCCTGGCTCAGCATCTCGTCCCCGAGATCCGACTGATCTACATGCAGGAGATAAACCGTGTCGAACTGCAGACCTGCGACATACTCAGGCATGCTAAAGATGCAGCGGTTTCTCGCGTATTGAACGCCCTTAAGATCCTCACGCGTCGTGAGCGGCGTGTACATTCCATTGATGCGGGACGCCTTGAGATAAACCTCGAAGAGCTGATCGTTCAGGCACAGGACGGCGACGTCCCGACCACCGATACGGCGGGCATCCGCCGCTGCCTCCTTGAAGACAGCGTCTAGGAGTTCCAAGTCACGGTTGTAGACCTTGAGAATGGGGATCGGGCCAGGTGACTGCTGCGAGGATGCTATGTGGGTGTCGTACTCACCTTCGAGATCCATCGCAGGGAACGACGCGTCGAGATCTTGGAGCAGCTTAGTGATCTGCGGCGTGGAACGATAGTTCACGCTCAGGTCGATCTTGGTCGTCACACCCACGCCTGGATTCCGGAACCGCTCGACGCCACCACCGAGAGCGGCGTCGGACGTGCTCTGCTTAAGATCGAAAGCCATTAGAAGCGGCCACCTCCCCGAAGTGCCAGCCCGTGGTCGGAAGATCCCCTGCAGCGTCATCGCCTCGTTCCGACTAAAATAGTGGTATTCGTCGACAAAGATCACATCGAAGCCCAGCTTCTCTTTAAGTTGCTCCCACTCGTAGGTGGTGAGATAGCGCCCGAAATCCGCCGTCATCTGGTCCATACTCAACAGTCGCTCCCGTTTTAGAAGGGCGCGATAGGCATCGTGGACCTCCAATACTGCCTCACGCTGCGCCTTAGATGGCAGCGGCATCTGCCAGGATTCACGCGGACCGCTGAGATATCGATCGGCTTCTGCGGTGCCCTTGCGTATGTTCTCAGCATCAAGGGCGCCGGCAAACTCGTTCATCAGGTCGTCGACCACTGCCGAGCGCCGATCCATGGCAGAGAGCATCTCCAGAAAAGCGCGTTCCTCGCTTAGCACGTCGAGGACAATGCGGGGGTTTTCCAGTACGTGCTTCAGAGCGTCCTCGATCAGGATCTTCTGATATTCCCTGCCCTCCTGACCATCGAGGGAGAGAGGCCGCAAGCCTTTCTGTGCGTAGTTCAGGCGTGTCTCGGCGAGCTCGTAAAGCGTGCCGATCCAGATCTTTGCCTCGCCGTCGATGGTCTTGGACGTGCGCCATTTCTCGGAAGGATCGAGTGCGGAGAACATTCCCCGGATCACATCGTGCGCAAGTGCAGAGCTGTGGGTCAGGAAAGCGAACGTCTTTGTGTTGGATCCGGCGAGATCATCGAGCGCATCCTTGATGCACTTAACCGCCATAGCCTGGGTCTTGCCCGTGCCTGCTGCGCCTCGCAGCCGGACAGGCGCATCGTGAGACTTGTTGACGAACGACAATTGCTGCGGGTTGAGTTTGTGTTCAAGCCACTCCTCCAGCGTCGCCGCGCCCGATATCTGCCGACCAAGCGGCTCGCTAAGCAGTATACCGAAGGAGCCGACGCGAGGCTGCGTTGGCGTCTCGCAAAGAGCAGCAGCCTCGAGATGTCGGATCGCGCGGTCATAGAGCGCCATGTCGGGCGATATCTGTGACAGGTCTTTGGGTCCGTCCGTAACGCGGTACGCGAACACATCGCGCCCGCCGCCGGCGGCCTGCTCGAAGCAGACTCGGACCTTCGACTTCTTGCTGAACGGCTCACCATAAACGGAAAGCCGGGATCCGTCGTGGTACGGCTGCCACTGGACCGGAAGCGCGATGTTCCGGTCGAAATGCCTCAGGGCCACGCGCAGGATCCGCTCGAAACGTGCGTGCGGGAGGGCCGCCCCCTCGAAGATACCGTCGGCGCCGGTGTTGACCACGAGCATGCGATCGCTGACGTCGGCCTTCTCCGAAAGCAGATAGACCATGTTATCCATGACCACTCGGCGAAGGCCGACGGTGTTTTCCGGAAGCTCGAACTCCCCGAACCAGCTCGGCTCGATCATGGCGGTGTCGAGGATGGCAATGGCGCCCTCATCGATAACCAAGGCATCGTACGACATGACTTAGGCTCCAGTAAAAATACTCTCCGCGGCCAGTGCCGCCGCAGACCTACTCGCGTCTTCGAAATGAGTTGGTAAACCTATGCGCGAGAACAAAAACGCCAGCTTCTGTGTGACCGCGAACCGAATTCCGTCATTCAGCCGTCCTACCCGATGCAGCGCGGTGGGCCGGTCGTGGATGCGCGCGTCGACTTCGCTTGAGAATATTTCGTCAGCATCGACTGTCCGGATGAAACGGAGCAGAGCCACGTAGCCAACCCCACTCGCAGCAGGCAGATCCGGCAGTAAGAAGAAGTCGGGGAAGCCTCCGCCCCCGCCCAGCGCGGTGGCGATGTCCGACTGCTGTCGCTCCGGGTCATCGCCCAGAATTCCGCGAAGCGCCCTCCACTGCGACAGTTGATCGTCGTGAACATCGGCACCGATGGCGCATCGCAACGCGTTAAGGTTCTTGATCAGCTTGGCGTCGAGCGGCTTCCCGGTTCGGTTGACTGCTTTGGCGATAGCGTCGACTTGTCGTGTCGCAAGCCAGCTGAGCAGCTGCTCTTCCGTCAATGTAAAATCCAGGTCGGACCGTCGCATGACCGCACCCAACCCTTCGGCGGCGACCCTCACCTGCTTCTTCACATACCTCTGCAGCTGATCCGGAATCCATAATCGTTCGAGGTAGGCGCGGGATGTCACGACCTCGACATAGGTCAGCCGGTCCGAAGCCTTCCCTTGGACGATGTCGCAATCGGCAGTGATGATCAGCCCAAATGAGGGCTCGCCTCCCGCATCTGCCGGAAGACCGCGAAGAATGTCGCCCTGCGCATACGGCTTGGACTCGTCGACCGTCGACCAATAGTCGTTACCATCGGAACTCTCTGTCGAACCATCTACCATTTGCTAGCGGCCCCCATCTTCTCGCCAGTCATCGGTCTTTCACGGAACTACCCGCGTAATCACATTGTATTGATGTCGGGCCTGTTGCCAGCTATTTCTAGGATCGTCGATAAGATTTACGTGCCCCGGTTGGGAGCGCGCCCAGCCAATCAGGATCAGGCTTTGATGCCACCGTCGACTGTCAGGCCTTTGCCCGAGATCTGCCGGGCCGCCGGACTAGAGAGCAACGCACGGCGCGCGCAGCCATACCAGACGACCGCTTTCAGGATCTATTAGCTTTTGTCTGAACGGCTGAGTTTGGGGCACACTGCTGCCTGACCTACTCGCAGTAGTTGGACGGCAGGTCGTGGAGCAGGCGGACGTTCAAGCCATCGCTCCCAAATGGTGATATCTGGTCGGAACCAGACCAGCTTTTACGCCGATCACTTGCGGTGCAAAGAAGTTTGTCGCCCCACGCCCACCCCACAGGGCCGCGCGAGTTCCCACGCCAAAGCCCCATAAACAAGGCAATCTCCCGGCCATCAGCCGGAAGGCGCTTTCCCTTTGATTTCGGTGGGTTCCCTGCTGAAAGGGGTGGTGCCGCAGAAGGGACTCGAACCCCCGACCCCAACATTACGAATGTCGTGCTCTACCATCTGAGCTACTGCGGCAGCGGGCGGGCTGATAACAGCGGTTGCGGGGAAGAACAAGCGCGCATTGCGATGGCAGGCCCGATTCTGCTTGGGCGTCCCTGTCCAGGGCGTTTAGGAGATGTTTACCATCCCCATGCGAATGTTCGGCTGAATTATTGTCTTATGATCAGGGAATGGGCCGGATGGACACGTTGCGGGGGCATGATGTCGCCAACGACCAGGACGATTTCGATTATGCCGCCGATGCGGGCATAGAAACGCCCCTGGCGGTCGCGTCCGACGAACGTCGATTGCATGTGCGCGCCTATAATTACTGGGCGTCCCTGCTGGGCGAACGGTCGCTGCCTTCCATCGAGGATCTGAACCCCGACGAGCTGGAAGAGTTCGGCCCGCGCAGCGTTCTTCTCGACTTCAGCAGCGGCATCGACAATCCCGCCATTGTCTATCTGGGCACGGCGCTGCGCGAAGAGTGCGAGATCGACAGCAGCATCAGCCATATCAACGATGTACCCGCCCGTTCGCTGTTGTCGCGGCTGACCGACCATTATCTGCAGATCATCGCCAATGCCGCACCCGTGGGCTTCGAGGCGGAGTTCATCAACCAGCGCAACGCGGACATTCTCTATCGCGGCATATTGATGCCATTCTCTTCCGACGACGACACCATCGATTTCATCTATGGGGTCATCAACTGGAAGGAAGCGGTGACCGGCGATGCCGCCGACAATCTGGAACGCGAAGTGCAAGAGGCGTTGCGCACCGCGCCGCCGCGCCCGGTCAGCGCGCCGTTATGGGCCGATGGCCCCGCCGCTGATGCGGCGATGGGCCTGCCCCTGGAAGACGAAACGCTGGACCTGGCCGGCATGGAAGCGCCGGCCGAGGACGCCTCGCTGGCCGACTGGCTGGCCTTCGCCCGCGACAGCGCAGAAGAGGCGAGCCAGTCCGAATCGCGCAGCCATGGCGCGCTCTATCGCGCCATCGGCCTGGCCTATGACTTCGCGCTCGCCGCACAGGACGCGGCCGAAGATTATGCCGAAATGCTGAGCGACGCGGGGATAAAGGCGCAGGCGCGCAGCCCGATGACGGCCGTCATCAAGCTGGTGTTCGGCGCGACATATGACAAGACCCGGATCGCCGAATATGCAACGGTGCTCGACCATGGCTGGGCGGCGGGCATGGACCGCGGCGCCATGGCCGGCTATCTGGAAAATTACGCTGGCGGCATCAAGGCGCTGGTCCGCGACGAACGCGCCCTGCGCCGGGCCGAACGCCCGGTGAAGACAGACCGGCAGGACAAGGCCCGCGCCGCCCTCAAAACCGCGACAGCAATGGCGCCTGAGACGGTGACGACCGATGCGGACGGCCTGGCCGTGGTCATCGCCCGCCGCGAAGGGGACGGCACATTGTCGATCGTCGCCGCCCTGCCCGAAGGATCGGACCTCTGCCGCCGGGTGGTGCTCGCGACGCAAGGCTGACGATCGCAACACCCGCAGCATCCGCGCCCACAGCAGCGCCCGATGGCGGATTGGACCCCGCCCGTCGTTCTTCGGGACAGGGCCGCCGCCATGTTGCACCGCGTCATTTTATTTCATTAAAACGAAACTTTCTTACAGATAAATGGTTGAGCCCCGTCGCCGCCTGTCGCATAAAGGCGGCATTGCGCGGAGAATGAATTCGGGCGCGCCCTGCCCCTCCCACCACCATCGGGCTGCGCGGATCGATTGAGGAAGAGGTGACCGAATGACGACGCTCGCGGACGGCAGCCAGTCCAATGCGACGGATTCCATCAGGACGGCGCTGGCCGATGCGCTGGCGCGCGGCGCGCTGCCGGGCGAAAGCGAGGGCTTTGACGAAGCGGCCAGGGCGGCAGCGGCAGATTTTCTGGCCAACGCCGCAGCGACGCGCCAGCCCGGCCTGCCCGCCATAGCCATCGAAACTCTTGGCGAAGGCGCTGGCGGCCGCTTCATGCGCGTGGCGCTGATCAACGAAGACATGCCCTTTCTGGTCGATTCCATCGGCAATCTGCTCGCCGCGCAGGACATCGCCATCCACCGCCTGCTGCACCCCGTGCTGTCCGTGCAGCGGAGCGCGAACGGCGCGCTGACTGCAATTCTGGACGACGAAGCGCCCGGAGCCCGGCGGGAATCAATGATCTACATTGAAACCGAGCGCGTCGACGCCAAGGCCCGCCGCGCCCTGCACGCCGCGCTGGAACAGACGCTGGCCGATGTGCGCGTAGCAGTCTCGGACTGGGCGCGGATGCGCGACGCCATGAACGCAGACGCTGACGCCGTGCCCGATGAGGAAGGCGCGGCCCTGCTGCGCTGGCTGCTGGCCCGCAATTTCACCCAGATCGGTTATCAGCGTTGCGACCGCGACGGCAAGGCCAGCCACACGCTGGGCATCTGTTCGCTCGGCGACGCCCTGTTGCTGGCGCCAACCTCCATCGAGGCCGCCTTTACCTGGTTCGAGGAAGGCAAGCGCACCCCGCTCATCATCAAATCCAATCAGATGTCGCGCGTCCATCGCCGGGTGCTGATCGACCTCATCATCATTCCCGTTCGCGCGGGGCGCGATGTCGTCGCCCTGTCGATCCACGCGGGCATGTGGGCCAGTTCCGGCCTGTCCGCGCCGCCGGACAAGGTGCCGGTGCTGCGGTCCGTCCTTTCGACGCTGATGGACAAGTTCGGCTTTGACCCGGCCGGCCATGCGGGCAAGGCGCTCGCTCATGCGCTGACCGCCCTGCCCCATGACATCTTGATCGGCTTCGAACGGGATACGCTGGAACGGCTGGCGCTGACCTTCATGTCGCTGTCGGATCGCCCCCGGCCCAAGCTGGCGCTGGCGACCAGCGCGCTGACCCGCCACCTCTACGCCTTTGTCTGGTTGCCGCGCGACGAGGTTTCCACCGCCCGGCGCGTCGCCATTCAGGATATGCTGTCGCAGGCGGCGCAGGCGCCTTTGCTTAGCTGGTCGATCATGCTGGAGGAAGGCGGCCTCGCCCTGCTGCGCATCACGCTCGACCTGCGCGACAAGGGCGTGGTGCCCGACGACGCAGCGCTCGACGACCGTTTGAAACAGATGGTCCGCGGCTGGCTGCCGTCGGTCGAGGAAGCCCTGACCGAGGCGGAGGAGCCCGGCCGCGCCGCCGCCCTCGCCCAACGCTATGCCAATGGCTTCCCCATGGGTTATCGCAATGGCGCGGGGCCGCAGGAAGCGGCGATCGACATTCGCCTGCTCCACGGCCTGTCGGGCGATGGCGACAAGTCGATCCGCATCTATCGCAATGACGAGGATGAAACCGAAAGGCTGCGGCTGAAGGTTTACAGCCGTGAATTCGTGGCCCTGTCCGAAGTCGTGCCGACCTTCGAAAATTTCGGCCTGCGCGTGATCGACGAAATGACGACCCCGGTCGATGGCGGCAATCAGGGCTATGTCCAGCGGTTCATTCTGGAATTGCCGCCGGGCAACGACGCGGAACAGGTGATCGCCCGCGCCGACATCGTCACCGAAGCCATCGCGCAGGTGATTGAGGGCGTGGCGGAAAATGACCGGCTGAACGAACTGATCGTCACCGCCGGGCTCAATCCGCGCGACGTCGTCCTGTTCCGCGCGCTGTTCCGCTATCTGCGCCAGACGGGCATGACCTATGGCATCGGCACGGTCGCCGATACGCTGCGGCGCGAACTGGCCGTCACGCGCAGTCTGGTGGAATTGTTCCATGCGCTCCACAATCCCAAGGGGAAGGATGATGCGCGCGTCACCGCCGCGACCATCGCCATTGACGAGGGGCTGGAGAAAGTCAGCGCGATTGACGAGGATCGCATATTGCGCCTGCTGCGCGCGGTCGTCACCGCCACATTGCGGACCAATTTCTTCGCCGAAGCCGCCAAAGAGGCGCTGGCGTTCAAGATCGACAGCGCATTGGTGCCCGGCCTGCCCGCCCCCCTGCCCTGGCGCGAAATATGGGTCTATTCCCCCCGCGTCGAGGGCATCCACCTGCGGGCCGGGCCGGTGGCGCGCGGCGGGTTGCGCTGGTCGGACCGGCGCGATGATTTCCGCACGGAGATACTGGGCCTGATGAAGGCGCAGCGCGTCAAGAACGCCGTTATCGTGCCGACCGGCGCCAAGGGCGGCTTCTATCCCAAGCAACTGCCCAATCCGCAGGTCAATCGCGACGCCTGGCTGGCGGAGGGCACGGAGAGCTATCGCATCTTCATCCGCGCCCTGCTGTCGGTCACCGACAATCTGGTGCAGGGCAAGGTGGTCCACCCCAAGGGCGTTGTGATCCGCGACGGCGACGACCCCTATTTCGTGGTCGCCGCCGACAAGGGCACGGCGACGTTCAGCGATGTCGCCAACGCCATCGCGCTGGAGCGCGGCTTCTGGCTGGGCGACGCCTTCGCCAGCGGCGGCTCCAACGGCTATGATCACAAGGCGATGGGCATCACCGCGCGCGGCGCGTGGATTTCGGTGCAGCGCCACTTTGCCGAAATGGGCGTTGATGTGCAGAGCGAACCGATCTCGGTGGTCGGCTGCGGCGACATGTCGGGCGACGTGTTTGGCAACGGCATGTTGCTCAGCAAGGCGATCCGGCTGGTCGCCGCCTTCGACCATCGCCACATCTTCTTCGACCCCTCGCCCGATCCGGCGAAGAGCTGGGCGGAACGCCAGCGCCTGTTCCAATTGCCCCGTTCGTCGTGGGACGATTATGACAAGTCGTTGATCTCAGCGGGCGGCGGCGTCTTTCCGCGCAGCATGAAGAGCATCCCGCTGACCCCGGAAATCCGCGCCCTTCTGGACGTGGAGGATGAGGAAATGGAGCCTGCGGCCCTGATCTCCGCCATCCTCAAAAGCCCGGCTGACCTGCTGTGGTTCGGCGGCATCGGCACCTATGTGAAGGCGGCGGCGCAGGGCCATGGCGATGTCGGCGATCCGGCCAACGACCGACTGCGCGTCAATGCGGAACAGTTGCGGGTCAAGGTCGTGGGCGAAGGCGCCAATCTGGGCGTGACGCAGGCGGCGCGCATCGCCTTTGCCCTGAACGGCGGGCGCATCAACACCGACTTCATCGACAATTCGGCCGGCGTCGACTGTTCGGATAATGAGGTCAACATCAAGATCGCGCTGAACAAGGAAATGACCGAGGGCCGCCTTGCGCTTGATGATCGCAACGCCCTGCTGGTCAGCATGACAGACGCGGTGGGCGCCATCGTGCTGGAGGACAACCGGCTGCAGGCGCTGGGCCTGTCCATCGCGGAAAGCGGCGGCGCCGCCGATCTCGCCAGCTATGTGCGGCTGATCGAGACGTTCGAGGAAAGCGGGCGACTGGACCGCGCGGTCGAGGGGCTGGCGGCGAATGACCAGTTGATGCGCCGCGCGCAGGATGGCCAGGGCCTGTCGCGCCCCGAACTGGCGGTGCTGCTGTCGACGGCAAAGCTCGCCTTGCAGGACGCCATCGAACATGGCGATCTCGCCACCGACCCGATGATGGGCGCGGAACTGGCCGCCGCCTTCCCCCCCGCCATGCAGGAACGGGAGGCCGCCGCCATCGCCGCGCATCAGTTGCGCGGTGAAATCATCGCCACCAAGGTCGCCAACCGCATCGTCAACCGGCTGGGCATCATCCACCCCTTTGAACTGGCGGAGGAAGAGGGTTGCTCACTCGCCGATCTGGCCAACGCCTTCCTGATCGCCGAGCGGCTCTATGACGTCCGCCGCTTGTGGGCCGATATCGACGCGGCCGATATGGCGGAAGGCGCGCGTCTTGCCCTCTTTAGCGATGTCGCCAGCGGCATGCGGGCGCAGATCGCCGACATTCTGCGCAGCCTGCCTTCGGGCATATTGCCGGGCGAAGGTCAGGCCTATCTGGCGGCTGGCATCGCCAAACTGGCCGACCGGGTCGATGGCCTGTTGACCAACGAGGCGACGCGCCGTTCCGTCGCCGCAGTCGACCGGCTGTTGGCGCTGGGGGCGCCGGAGGATCTGGCGCGGCGCGCGGCGGGCCTGTTCAAGCTGGACGGCGCCGTCGGCATAACCGCGCTCGCCAGCCGCCTTGACCTGGACGAGCTGGAACTGACCCGCGCCTTCACGCGGCTGGGCGAAATGGTGGGCATCGACTGGGTGCAGTCGACCGCCGCCCGCATGGAGCCGACCGATCCTTGGGAACGCCTACTGATCTCGGGCGTCGCCCGCGACATGCAGCAGGTGCGGCTGGATTTCCTGGCCCATGCCAAGGGCAAGGACGTCGCCGCCCATGTCGACCAGTGGCTGGAAAAGCGCGCGCCGCGCATCGGCCAGTTCCGGCGGCTGGTGCAGAGGGCCAAGGCAGCGCCGGTGCCCAATGCCGCCATGCTGGCGGAAATCGCGGGGCAGGCGCGCGGCCTGCTGGGGCGTTAAGCCGCAAAAGGCGACCAGCAAAAAAAAATGCGAGGGGCCGACATCTGTGTCAGCCCCTCCCTTTTTTTTCACCTGATCAGATAGCGGTTGCGGTCCGCGCCGCCGGCTTCCGCCCGCCGCGCCAATTGCGGCTGCGCCACCACATGGTGAGGCCGGTCACGGTCAGGATCGCGGGCAAAATGCCGCCCAGGAAGATGACCACCTGCCAGACGATGCCCATATTGGTGCCGTCGTGGATGCGCCGCATCAGCCGCGCGGTCGTTTCGGGCGGGGGCCGCCGCGCCTTCCCGCCATCGGCCTTGGCGACGCCCGTCTGCTCGTCGACCTTCACTGTCTCACCGGCGAAGGAAAAGGACCAGCGCCCTTCCAGATCGGTGGGCCATTCGACCGATGTCAGCGGCTTTTTCGCCAGCGGCCGCGCCACGGCCAGCGCGTCGTTCAGGCTGGTGCGGGGATTGTCGATCGGCATGGCGCGCATCCGGGCCATGCGGTCGGGCTGGCCGGGGCGCTGCTGCGGCGCGTCGCCGCTGAGCGCGCCGAAGAAGGCCGGGAAGCTGATCCACGCGCCGGTCAGCGACAGCACGAACAGCGGCAAGGCGATCCAGAAGCCCGTTTGATGGTGCAAATTGGTGTCGAGCTTGCGGTCGCCCCGCTTCCAGCGAAAACCGCGCGTCACGCTGCCAGAAACGGGCCACCACAGCCACAGGCCGGAAAGGGAAGAAATCAGCATGGCGACGCCAACCCAGCCGACGATCTGGCGCCCAACGCCGGGGATCATCAGGCTGCCGTGCAACTGGTGCATGACCCGCATGAAACCGGCATTGCCGTCGGCCTTGTTCAGCACCTTCGCCGTTGCCGGGTCCATGTAGACGACCGTGCGGCCGGGGCGGCCGCCGCCCGGCTTGCGCGGCTGCGCGGCCGCGATAGTGACCGCCTCGCCCCTGGCAAAGCGCAGCGCCAATATCTTCTCGCCCGGCGCCAGCACCGCCTTCGCCGCATCGACATAGGCGGCGGGCGGCAGGGCTGCCTTCGCCCCTTCCGCGACATGGCGTTGCGGGTTCAGCATCGCGTCCAGCGGCTCATGCCACACCAAAACCGCGCCGGTGACCGAAATGGGCAGGATCAGGATCGCCAGCAAAAGCCCGATCCATTTGTGGAACTGAAACCAGAATTTACGCAGGGCCAGCTTGTTCATGCCGATATTATCCTAACTGTCCGCCCAACGGCGCAGGAGGTTGTGATAAACGCCTGTCAGGCGGATGACTTCCGCATCGTCGTGGCCGATGCGTCCGCCCAGTTGCTGGACGCTGCTGTCGAGGTCGAACAACAACTGGCGCGCGTTGTCGTCGCGCACCATCGATTGCATCCAGAAGAAGCTGGCGATCCGATGACCGCGCGTCACCGGCTCGACCCGATGCAGCGACGACGAAGGGTAAAGCACCGCATGACCGGCGGGCAGTTTCACCTGCTGCACGCCGAACAGCGTCTCGACCGTCAGCTCGCCGCCGTCATAGGCTTCGGGCGCTTCCAGAAACACCGTCATCGACAGGTCGGACCGCACCCGAAAGCCCGTGCCCGCCTGAATGCGGACGGCATTGTCGACATGCGTGCCAAAAGCCTGCCCGCCGCCATAACGGTTGAAAAGCGGCGGAAAAATCTTCAGCGGCAAGGCTGCGGCGATGAACAGCGGATTGCGGCCCAGCGCCTCCAGGATGACGCGCCCCGCCTCCTTCGCTTCACGCGATTCCTCAGGCAATTGCATGTTGTTCTTGGCCAGCGCAGACTGGTGCCCGGACGTGGCGTTGCCATCGGCCCATGACGCGCCGTCGATCAACGCGCGAACCGACGCCAGCGCAGCGGCGTCCAGAAGGTCGGGAATGGCGATCAGCATCGGCGCAACCTCGGTAAAATGGGCGTCTTCCTATCGGGCCAAAAGGCGGGCAACGGAAGCGAGGATCTTCCGTTGCCCGCCCATTTCCTCCCCAGGGACAAGGGGGAGGAGGAGGAGGCCCGAATCAGAAGCTGTAGAAGAGACTGAACCGCGCGGCCCGCGCCTCGCCCGGCGTCGCCCAGCCGCCCGAGACGATGCCCGTGGTGCTGCTGATATTGTTGCGGATGCCGGTATAATATTTCTTGTCAAACAGGTTCTGGACGTTGACCTGCGCCGTCAGCCCGTTGTTGAAATTCCAAGACAGGAAGGCGCGGTGGACCCAATAGTCGTCCGAGCGATATTGGGTCCGATTAAACAGGTTGCTCTGGTTGAGCGCAAAACTGCCCTGATAGGTCACGCCATAGCCGACCTCCAGCCCGAAAGGCAGGCGATAGCTGGTGTAGAGGCTGCCCGAATGCTTTGGCGTCTGGATCAGTTCGTCGCCCTTCGACGGATCGGGCAGCGCCGCGCTGTTGGCGCAGGCGGCCGAGGGCGCTGCGATGCATTCGTCGGACGTGCCCTGAATGATCTTGCTGTCGAGATAGGTGTAGTTGGCGAAGATCGTCCATTCCGGCGTGATAGTGCCGGTCAGGCCCAGCGCAATCCCATCAACGCGCGAATGGCCGTCCAGCACCTGGATCGTCGTGCTGGTCGCAGGATCGTTGCTCGACACGCGGTAATTGCCGCGCTCGTTGCGGAACAGGGCGACCGTGGCCAGCAGCTTGCCGCCCGCCAGTTCGGCCTTCGCCCCTATTTCATAGCTGGTCGCGCTTTCCGGCGCGACATCGCAGAAATTGACGAAGGTCGCGCCCGACCCGCTGGTGCAGCCCAGCCGGACCGTCGCCGATGACGGCGTCTTGCTGTTGGCATAGGCGACGTAAAGGCTGACCGCTTCGACTGGCTTGTAAACCGCGCCAATGCGGTAGGAGAACAGATTGTCCTCGGTGCGCTGGCGAATGCCCGCTGTCGTTGCGCCACCGGCGGACGGCGCGGCGACCGTGTCGGCGCGGAAAATGTTACGGACATTTTCAAAACGCAGGCCGCCATTCAGTTCGAACCGGCCCAGTTCCAGCGTATCAAAGGCGTAGACGGCCAGGTTGCGACTGTCGCCAAAGGAGCGACCCGTCACAATCTTGTTGGTTTCACCGGTCCAGGTCGTCACCGGATTGGATAGGCTGATGTCCGATTGCGGCAGGGTATCGCCGCCCGCCGTCCGCAGCAATTGCGCGGTGGTCAGGCGGTAATCCTCCTGCGTCGCGGAAAAGCCGATGACCAGCGTATTGCGGACGCCGCCCGGCTCGCCGCTGACGATGCGCAGGTCGGTCTGGCTGTAGAACAGGTTGTTGAGCTGATCGCGGATCAGGCCGCGCGGGCCGGAGGGACGATAGCTGCCCGCCGCCATATCAGCCGGGCAGGCCGCCGCCGCGGTCAGGCTTGCGTCAGTGACCGGCTGGACGCCGGTGGACAGGCAATATGTGCCCTGCGGCGCGCTCGTCACGCTATATTGGCGCACGCGCTGCCAGCGGCCGAGCGAGCGGACCGACACGCCATCGCTGAATTCATGCCCGAAGATCGCCGTAAAGCGGTCGATGTCGGCATTCTGGCGGTCGAGATTTTCGATACCGAAATAGTCGCTGCTGTCGACTTCGGCCAACGGACCATTGTTGATAGCGTTCTTGAAATAGGGAACGCCATAGATGGGCGAATTGCGGTCGCGCTGATGCACATAGGCCAGAGTGAGACTGGTCGGACCGTCGACCCCGATCTTTACCGAAGGCGCAAAGCCCCAGCGTTCATAGCTTTCAACATCACGCCCCGGCACATCGTTGCTGTGATAGACGCCGTTCAGCCGGACGGCGATCAGGTCCGACACGCGATAATTGGTGTCGATGGTCGCGCGATAATAATCGTCGGTGCCGATGCCCGCTTCGGCCACGGTCAGATTGTCAGCCTGGGGCGCCTTGCTGACCAGATTGATCGTGCCGCCCACCGAACCGGAACCGTTATAAACCGAATTGGCGCCGTTATAGACTTCGATCTGCTGGGTGTTGAACGGGTCGGTGCGGCTATATTGGGCACTGTCGCGCACGCCATCCTGCGTGATGTCGTTATTGGCGGAATAGCCGCGCAGGTTGATGCTGTCGCCATAGCCGCCGCCGCCTTCACCCGCGCCAAAGGTGATGCCGGGCACAGTCGAGAGCACATCGCGCAGGGTGAGCAGATTCTGCTTCTTCACCACCTGGTCGGAAATGATGGTGACGGTCTGGGGCGTGTCGACCAACGGCGCGGTATTCTTCGGATTGACGGCCTCGTCAGCATAAGCGTGACCGGTCACCAATATGTCCCCGGACTGAAGATCGGCCGGAGCCGCCGCTTCCGCAGCCAGCGCGGGCGAGGCGAATGCGCCCACGCAGCCCAGCGCCAGATAGGACATAGACTTGATCGAAGAAGACATGAACAAACCCCCAAAGGACATCGTGGGAGCCTGTTATTGCGAGTCAGTCGCATCGTCAAGACTATTGCGAATGATTCTGACTAGCCGCTTCAAGAGATAGCGCCAGCAACCAGCAGCGAATGGCGCTGGTCAGATTAGGAGGATCGGAAACCGCCATGCGATCGACGTCTATGCGCGCGATCAACGCATTGACGGGCAAGGCGCGCGCATCGGCGGCGGCGCGCAGCGCATCCCAGAAAATCGGCTCAAGGCTGATCGCGGTCGCATGACCGGCAATTGTCACGCTCCGCTTCACCGGCGGCGCGTAGGGCGCGGGGGCGCCGAAATTATCGACGCCCCCCACCATATCAATACATATGCTGACCGCCGTTGACCGACAAGGTGCTGCCGGTCATGAAGGACGCGTTCTCGCTGCACAGGAACGCGACGGCCCGCGCAATCTCATAGGCATGGCCCAGCCGCCCGACCGGAATCTTGGCGACGATCTTTTCCAGAACCGGAGCCGGGACAGCGGCAACCATGTCAGTGTCGACATAGCCCGGCGCGATGGCGTTCACGGTCACGCCAAATTTTGCGCCTTCCTGCGCCAACGCCTTTGTGAAGCCGTGGATGCCCGATTTGGCGGCGGCATAGTTGACCTGGCCATATTGGCCCGCCTGGCCGTTGACTGAACCGATATTGACGATACGCCCCCAACCCCGATTGCGCATCCCGCCAAAGGTCGCCTTGGCCATGTTGAAACAACCGCCCAGATTGATCCGCATAACCTCGTTCCAGTCGTCGAAGCTCATCTTCGCCAGCACGCCGTCACGGGTGATGCCGGCATTGTTGATGACGATGTCGACGGGGCCGAACTGGTCGGCGACGGCGGCGCACCCATCAAGGCACGCCTGATGATCGCCCACATCCCATTTTATCGCGGCGATGCCGGTCGCTTCGGTAAATATGCGCGCCTTTTCGTCATTGCCGCCATAGTTGGCCACAACGGTACAACCGCGATCCCTGAGCGCGAGGCTGATGGCTTCACCAATGCCGCGTGTTCCGCCCGTGACGATCGCAACTCTGCCCATCATAGCTCTCCCAGACTATGGCCACGCCCTGTTTCAGCGCCAGCCGGATAACTCGCGACGCACCAGCGTCGCATAGAGAGTCATAGCCTCTTCCGACGCGTTCAAACAATCGAAATGCCTGAATTTTTGCCCTCCGGCGGCAAGAAAATCCTCCTTCCCGCGCATGGCGATTTCCTCCAGCGTCTCGAGGCAATCGGCGGAGAAGCCGGGGGTCAGAATCACGACATTTCGGGCCCCCTCTCCGGGCAATGCGCGCAGCACCGAGTCGGTCGCCGGCTCCAGCCATTTGGCCGGCCCGAATCGCGACTGGAACGTCACCCGCACCTCTCGGCCCAGCGCATCCGACAGCAACCGCGCCGTCTCCAGACATTGGCTGTAATAAGGATCGCCCAGTTCGCGGGTACGCACCGGCATCCCGTGGAAGCTGGCGATCAGCAGGTCGGGCGCAAAATCCAGCGCATCCAGTTGCCGCTGCGTCGACGCCCGCAACGCCTCGATATAGGCGGGGTCATCATAATAGGCGGGCAGCAGCCGGATAGCGGGCTGCGCGCGCATGGCGGCGATGGCGGCGAACACGGCGTCATGCGCGCTGGCGTTGGTCGCGGCGCTATATTGCGGATAGAGCGGCGCGATCAGGATGCGGTCGCACCCGGCCGCGACCATGGCGTTTATGCGCGATGCAATCGATGGATTGCCATAGCGCATCGCCCAGTCGACATGGATGTCAGTATCCAGCATGGCGCGCAGCCCATCGGCGGTCTGCTTAGTGATCACCGCCAGCGGCGATCCGGCATCCTTCCAAACTTCCCGGTAAGCGGCGGCGGACTTGCGCGGCCGGGTGTTGAGGATGATGCCGCGCAAGATCGGCTGCCACAACAGCGGCGGAATTTCCACCACCCGCCGGTCCGACAGAAATTCCTTGAGGTAGCGCCTGACCGCACCGGTTTCCGGCGCATCGGGCGTTCCCAGATTGACGATCAAAACCCCGATCTTGCCCATGTCATCCTCAATCGCGCGCCAACAGCGGCAGGTTGCGAAACCGCTGGCCGGTAACGGTGAACAGGGCATTGGCGATGGCGGGCGCAACCGCCGCCACGGCAATGCCCCCCGTCCCCCCGGCGGGCACGGCGCTGGCCAGCAGCTCGACCGTCACTTCGCCAATGTCGGCCAATCGGGGCAGCCCCATGCGCCCCAATATCGCGCGCGTCGGCAGGCCCTTGGCATAGGGCGCAGTCGCGCCCATGGCGATGGCCAGCCCCTGGATCAGCCCGCCTTCAATCTGTTGCCGGGCAATGTCGGGATTGACCTGATCGCCGCAATCGACAGCCGCCACAATACGGCTGACGGCCAGGCGATTGCCCTCGATCCCGGCCTCCACCAGCACGGCCGCGTGCGACCCGTCCATGCTGTGCGCCGCCAGCCCCTGTCCGCTGCCCGATATGCCGCCCTGCCACCCGCCCAGCGCGGCGGCCGTGGTCAGGCAATGGGCAAGGCGCGGACGCCCGCCCAGCATCTGGATACGAAAGGACATCGGCTCCATCCCCGCCAGATGGGCGAGTTCGTCCATGAAGCATTCGGTGAAGAAAGCGCCGTAAATGTCCGCATTGCCGCGCGACAGGCCAATGGGCAAGCCAACATCGACAGGATAATGGTCCACGGCGAAATTGGGAATGGCGTAGGGCGGGACCATGCCCGACAGGGCAAGGCGGCTGGCTTTGTCCGCCGTGTCGGCGGCGGCTTCATGTGGCAAAGCGCCATCGGCCATGCGCGCCCAGCTTTGCGTCACCGCACAGGGCGCTGACACCTTCGCCAGCCAGCCTTCGATCATGCCGCCACGGCCAAGTTTCGCGGCCATGCGCGCATGAGCGGGCGCCGCGGGGCGATCCTGGATCACGTCTTCCAGCCGCGACCATGTCAGTTGCACGGGGCGGCCCATCTCCTGCGCCAGAATTGCGGCCTGCACCGCCACTTCATGGTCGAACCGCCGACCGTCCCCACCGCCGCCATGCAGCGGATAGAGGGTGACGGCCGCGTCCGACAGGCCCAGCGCGTCGGCCACCGCCGACCGGCACAGGCCCGGCGCCTGGGTTGCGGTCCATATCTCCGCCTTGTCATCTGTGACGCGCGCGGTCGCGCTCATCGGTTCCATCGGCAGATGGAGCGCCGCCTCCACCCCATATTCGCTGGCAAGGATCGTTGCCCCTTCGAACACCGGCAGCAAATCCCCCTGCCGGAACAGCCTGCGCCCCGCGTCGCTGGCGAAACCGGCCTCCAGCGCCTCTTCAATCCCGCCGCTGTCGACCGGGCGGCCGCGCAGGGTGAAGACCGGATCGCACAGGTCCAGCGCCTTGTTGGCCGCCCACCAGTTGGTCGCCACCGCCGCGATCCAGCGTTCGCGGCGCAAGAACCGCAACAGGCCGGTCACGCCCTTGGCCGCGCTTTCATTGGCGCTGGCCAATATGGCGTCGCCAATCGGCCCCTGGCGGATGGAGGCATAGACCATGTCAGGCAGGCGGATGTCGGCGGCAAAATTATGGCTGCCGTCGATTTTGGACGGCGTGTCGAGGCGGGGAAGATCCTGCCCGGCGAGGCGCCCGTCGTTGCCCTGCCGCAACGGCAATATCGGAGGCAGGTCGAACCGCACAGCTTCCGCGACGACCTCCCCGATCCGCAGCCGCCGCTGCGCGCCATCGGTGACGACCCCATCAACGACGTCGCAGCTTTCCCAGGGCACATTCCAGCGCGCCGCCGCCGCCTGGCATAACAGCACGCGCGCGGCCGCGCCGGCATCGCGATAACTGTCATGGAACATCGGCACCGAACTGTCGACATCGGTCAGCATCAATGCGTTGCGAATGGCATATTGGTCGATCGCCCATTCGCCCGCGCCGCCCGCCAGCATCGAGAGATCATTGGACAACCATTGGCGCGCCAGCAGGCTGTTGGCGTAGAGCGGGCTGACCGGGGCGGACTGAACAGCGACGGTTCGCCAGTCCGCGCCCAGTTCATCCGCCAAAATCTGCGGCAATTGCGTCGTCACCCCCTGCCCCAATTCTGCCTGGGGCACAATGACGATAATCTGGCCCGAACGGTCTATCTTGAGGAAGGCGTTGATGACCTCTTCGCCCGGCCCGGCATTGAGCGTTGGGGCATAGTCGCGCGGCCACACGCCCCATGCGATCAGCAGCCCGGCGGCCGCGCCTCCGCCGACCAGCAATGCGCGGCGGTTCAGTCCATGTTCGCCCTGTCGCCGATTCCGCTTCGCCATGGCCTTCGCAGTAAAGCGGCTTGCCCGGGCTGGAAAGCCCGGACAAAGGGTCATATGCGATTAATGCTTGGCCACTGGCTTTAGTCCCAGCCGCCTGATCTCGATCATCGGGCACCGGTCCATCACCACCTTCAGACCGGCGTCCTCGGCGCGGGCGGCGGCTTCGGGATTGACCACGGCGAGTTGCATCCACACCGAATGCGCGCCAAGCGCGATCGCCTCGTCAACGACGCTGCCGGCCGCCTCGCTGTTGCGGAAAATATCGACCATGTCGATCGGCTGGTCGATATCGGCCAGACTGGCCCAGACATATTCGCCATGCACTTCCTGCCCCGACAATTGGGGATTGACCGGGAATACGCGATAGCCGTGGCGCTGCAGATCGCGCATGACCGAATAGCTGGGACGTTCCGGCTTGTCGGAAATGCCGACCAGCGCGATGCTGCGCGTTTCGTTCAAAAGCGCGGCTATATCGTCCGCCTGCGTCAAAGACATGACATCCACTCCATTTTTTCTGTCCGTCAGACATGACGATCTTTGTTGGGATTGCAAGTGGACTTCCGTCGAGAATCTCTTTTTTGCTAAAGGGTTGACCCGGGAGGACAGGCCTCCTCCCCGCCAATTTCACCAGCTATAGGCTTTCGGCAAGCCCCCTTCGGCGGGGGTCGCATAACGATCGCGAAGTTTGGTCTGGCGATTGTCGATGGGCTGTTCGACCCCGTCGATCCACACCGAAACGGGCGCCGATTCCATTTCCAGCGGGTCGCCATCCCACAGCACCACATCGGCGGCGCGGCCGGGCCGAAGCGATCCGATGCGATCGCCAAGCCCCATCGCTTCGGCCGGGGCGGAGGTGATGGTACGCAGCGCCTGCCCCCAACTGAGCCCCGCCGCGCCGGGAATTTTATTGAGCGCCACCATATTGCCGGCCTGCTGCGTCGCGAGGCGCAATTGCAGCCCTTCATCCCGTTCCATAAGGCCCATGGAGACGGACACGCCAGCCTTCACCATGCGCCCGACATTGCTTTGCGTCGCCGCAAGCTTTTCAAAGGCGGACGGCAGGTCGTCGAGGCCACCGGCAATGACCGGCACTTTCGCCGCCGCGATCTGGCTCGCGACCATCCATCCTTCGGCGGCTCCCGCCAAAATCAGGCGCAGCGCAGGAAACTCCTGCCTGAGCGCCAGCACCGCCAATATGTCCCGCGCGCTTTCAACGTGCACCAGCAGCGGCATCGCGCCGTTCACCACCGGAGCCAGCGCCTCGGCATCGACACGGGTCAGCAAGGCATCGGTCGACCGTCCGTCATAGCTGGCGGGCACTTTGGCATAGGCCTGCGCCTCGCGGAGCATCGTGCGGAACCGGAGGTAGAGGGCGGGGCGGCTGCCGCCCGCCTGCTTCGCGCCTTCCTCGCCCATTTCGACATATTGGAAGGCGCGCGCTTTGGTGATCGGGCTCATGTCCGCGCCCAGATCGATGACCGCGCCTTGACCGGCGAAAATGCCGCCCGACGCCTGCGGCACGACGACGGCGCGGGTGACGCCGGCCGTGCGGCTGATGGCGACGGGATTGGCGAGCGGGTTGATCGCCGGGGCGACATCGATGGCGGCGGAAAAGGGCAGCCCCTGCGCACCGCTGTCGTTCGTCTCCGAAACGCCCGGCACTTCCACCAGGCCGACGCGCGAATAGCCTGACACGAGGCCCGGGGTTACCCATTTGCCGCGGGCGTCGATCATCTTCGCGCCAGCGGGCACGGCGACATTGGGGCCGGCCGCCACCACCTTGCCATTGGCGATGACGACGGTGCCGTTGGGCACCAACTCCGACCCGTCGCCGATGGCGAGCGTGCCGCCGGTAATGGCGATGGTCTGGGCCAGTGCCGGAGCGGCGAAGGCGAACGTCGCGGCGGCCATCAGAAGAAGACCCTTGTTCATTTCACGTCTCCCGCGCCGATCTGCCCCAGTTCGAAATCGCTGACCGACCGCCGTTTCGGGTCCATCGCGTCGTAGAGCAGCGCGCCGTCCACCCACACTTTTTCAGGCCGCGTATAGGTGCTGAACGGGTCACCGTTCCACAACACCACATCGCCCATCTTGCCCGGCTTCAGGCTGCCGGTCTTGTCGGCGATGCCCATGGCCTTTGCCGGATTGATGGCGAGCCAGGTCCAGGCGATTTCGTCGGGCACGTCGATGCCCATGCGACGTCCGGCGCCCAGCGCCTTGGCCGCTTCCTGATTGAGGCGCTGGATGCCGTTCTCGTCATCGCTGTGGACGATGGCGCAGGCGCCGGCATTGTGGACCAGCGGGATATTCTCCTTGATCCCGTCATAGGCTTCCATTTTGAAGCCATACCAGTCGCCCCACATGGCCGAACAAATGCCATTGTCGCGCAGCAGGTCGGCGATCTTGTAGCTTTCGACAGCGTGGTGGAAAGCGGTCACCTTGTAGCCGAACTCCTTGGCCATATCGATGACATTGGCCATTTCGTCGGCGCGATAGCAATGGTTCTGGACCAGGATCTTGCCCTCCAGCACATCGGCCAGCGTTTCCATGCCCAGGTCGCGGGTCTGGTCCTTTCCGGCCGCGCGTTTCTTCTGATATTCGCGCGCCTTGATCCAGGTCTGGCGGTCGACGGCCATATTGCCCATGCGGGTGCTCGGCTCGCGCCCCTTGGAGCCATAGACGCGCTTGGGGTTCTCGCCGCAGGCCATTTTCAGGCTGTAGGGCGCACCGCGGAATTTCATGCCCTGCATGGTGCGGGCGGGCACATTCTTCAGCGTCACGCCGCGCCCGCCGAACAGATTGGCGGAACCGGGCAGGATTTGCAGCGTCGTCACCCCGCCATTGGCCATGGCGCGGCCAAAGCCGGGGTCTTGCGGCCAGACGCTATGTTCGGCCCACACATGGGCCGTGACCGGCGACGTCGCCTCGTTCCCGTCGGAAAGCGCGGCGACCGAAGGCGAGGGATAATCGCCCAGATGGCTGTGAATGTCGATCACGCCGGGCGTCACCCATTTGCCCTTGGCGTCGATCACCGCGACATCGGCGGGAATGGGCGTGTCCGGCCCGCCGATCGCCGTCACCTTGCCCCCCGACAGGAACACCACGCCATTGTCGATCCGCCCGCCTTCGCCGTCATAGATGGTCGCGCCGCGAATCACGGTCGGCACCCCCGGATAGGGTTTGTAGGTCGAGGGGAAGGGATTTTCCGGCTCGGCCGATGATCCGGCGCCGGGCGCGGGTGCTTCCTGCCTGTCCTTTTTGGCGGCGATGGCCGTGCCGGCACAGGCCAGCGACGCCAGCGCCATGGCTATCGAAGCGATCCTCATTTTTGGCCCTCTCCATCATTCGGGCGCGCAATCGCCGCGCCCAGCGTATCGAGATGCATCAGTTTCGTGATCCAGGGCGCGACCAGCAGCACCGCGCCGCCCACCACCATCGCAAACCAGCCGATGCGGCTGTAAATATCCAGCACCTGCGCCACCCCGGCCCCTTCGCCGCCGCCGGTCGCGCGAGCGATCAGCCCTGCAATGAAATTGCCCGCCGCCATGGCCAGGAACCATGTGCCCATCAACAGCCCGACCATGGATGGAACCGACAGCCGCGTCATCGCCGACAGGCCGACCGGCGAAAAGCACAGCTCCGCCATGGTGTGGAACAGATAGATGAGGAACACGAAGATCACCGGCGTCAGGTTTTCGCCCGCCGCCGCCGCGCCCGCCACCAGCACCAGGAAACCGGCGCCGCACAGGATGAGGCCGAAGCCGAACTTGGCGGGCGAGGAAGGCTCCAGCCGCCTTTTGTCGAGCCATGTCCACAATATGGCGAACAGCGGCGCCAGCAGGATGATGAACACCGAATTGACCGACTGGAACACCGACGCGGGAATGGTCAGCCCCAGGACCGAACGGTCGACATTGCGGTCGGTGAAGACGTTCAGCGATGATCCGGCCTGTTCGAACAGGCCCCAGAACAGCGGGTTGAGCGCGATCAGGAACAGGGCCGCCATGATGCGGTCGCGGTCCACCGGCGGCAGGATGAATACCGCCCGCCATAGAATATAGGCGACGGTCAGCACGCCGAAGATGAGCAGCGCATAGCCAAGCGCCTCGGCATGGGCGATCATCATCCACACCGCCGCCACGCCAAGGATACCGCCCAGATAGATCATCCATTCCCGGCTAATCCCGGCGACGACCGGCTGACGCAATTGCTGCGGCCGGGGCGGTTCGCCCTTGCCCATCAACCAGGGTTTCAGCCAAACGAAGACGACAAGGCCCAGCAACATGCCGACGCCCGCCGCGCCAAAGCCCCAGGACCAGCCCACCGTTTCGCCCAGCACGCCGCAGACGACCGGCCCGATCGCCCCGCCCGCGTTTATGCCCATGTAGAAGATGGAAAAGGCCGGATCGCGACGCGCGTCGTCACGCGGATAAAGCTCGCCCACCAGCACCGAGATATTGGCCTTGAGGAACCCGGTGCCGACGATGATGCTGGCCAGCGCGATATAGAAGCCGTTGAGGAAGAGGGGATCGGCGCCCCCCGGTCCTTCGGTCAGCGCGATCAGGAAATGGCCGGAGGCGATGAACACGCCACCCGCCAGCACCGCCTTGCGCGGCCCCAGGAAACGGTCGGCCAGATAGCCGCCGATCACCGGCGTGATATAGACCAGCGACGTGTAAGCGCCGTAGAGGAGATAGGCGCGATCCTCGACCAGCAGGAAATGCTTGGTCAGGTAGAAAATCAGGATGGCGCGCATCCCGTAATAGGAAAAACGCTCCCACATTTCCGCGAAGAACAGCAGAAACAAACCCCTTGGATGGCCGAGCCAAGTCTGTTCCCGCATCGCCGCCGCTTGCCCGGATGTCGCCATCTTGCCCCTGTGATGCCTCTGGTGCGCGCCAGCCGGGATCGGCGGCGGCAGACGGGTGAGACTAATAATATTTCACGCCCTGTCAAAAAGCGTGGATGCCCTTGCGTCGCCGCGGCGGTGGCGACATGGAGGACGCCATGTTCAACGACACATCCTCGCCGCTGGCGCTCCTCCGATCGCGCCGTTCGGGCAAGCCCCGCGACCTCGCCGCCCCCGGCCCCGACGATGCGCAGTTGCGCGCCATGCTGGAAATCGCCACGCGCACGCCCGACCATGGCAAGCTCGCCCCCTGGCGCTTCGTGATTGTCGGCGCCGACCAGCGCGACGCGCTGGCCGAACTGCTGGAGCGCGCCTATCGCGCGGAAAAGCCGGATGCCGGGCGGCTGGAAATAGAGGCTATGCACCAGTTCGCGCATCAGGCCCCATCGCTGGTGGTCGCCCTGTCAGCGCCGGTGGAACCCAGCAAGATACCGTTGTGGGAGCAGCAATTGTCGGCGGGCGCGGCGGTCATGAACCTGCTTCATGCCGCCCACGCCATGGGCTTTGCCGGGGGCTGGCTGACCGGCTGGCCCAGCTTTTCGGATATGGTTCGCGACGCCTTTGGCAAGCCTTCGGAACGCATTGCGGGCTTTGTCTTCATCGGCACGCCGTCGCGCCCGCTGGAGGAACGGCCACGACCCGAATATGACGATGTCGTCAGCAACTGGGTAATTTAATAACCAGTTGATCGCCCTTCTCGACAGTAAAAATCTTGACCTGCCCCGCTGTATTATGGCAGCATATCAGCATGGCCGAAGATTCGAAACCCGTCTACCTGCGCCTGCGCGAGATCATTGCCGCATCCATATTGGATGGCGAATATCGCGACGGCGCCCTGCTGCCCTCCGTTCGCGCCTTTGCGGCGCAACAGGGCGCCAATCCGCTGACGGTGGCGAAGGCCTATCAGAATTTTCAGGACGACGGGCTTGTCGTCGTGAAGCGCGGCGTCGGCATGTTCGTCGCCGATGGCGCGACCCGCCGCCTGCGCGCGATGGAACGCGAACGCTTCTTGGACAGCGTTTGGCCCCCCGTCGCGGCGCAGATGCGGCGGCTGGGCATTGACCTTGATGAACTGGCGGGCCGCGAGGACGCATGAAAGTTCCGCTTCAGGACTGGGTCGTCCACCCGAAATTATAGCGCGGCGCTGGCGTCCAGCGCCTGTTGCCGCCCCGCAAAACCCGGAACGGCCGCCGCATTGGCGAAGGCCGCCTTCGCCTCGCCGCGCCGCCCCATGGCGGCATAGGCCTGACCCAGATGCATTTGTATGGCGGGATGGCCAGGCGCCATCGCTTGCGCCTGTTCCAGCACATCCACCGCGCGCTGCCCACCCTTGCCCGCCTGCACCAGCGCCCAGCCATAAATATCCGCCGTCATCGGATTGCCGGGCATCAGCCGCCAGGCGTGACGCGCATAGGCGAGGCCCCGGCCCTTGTCCCCGCTTTCCACCGTCGCACGCGCGAGGTCGGCCATCAGCATCGCATCGTTATCGCCCAGTTTCGCGCGCACGACCTCCAGCGTCCGCCGGGCAGCGCGCCAGTCGCCCGCATCCATGAACAAGGATGCCGCCAGCCGCCGGGCGGGCAGGTTGGCCGGGTTCTGCGCCAGGAAGAGACCCAACGCCCGTGAAGCCCGACCATTGTCGCCCGCAATCCGCCATGCCGACGCCAGCCGCAGCGCCACTTCCTCCGAAAAACGGATATTGGCGGCCGCCTCATAACGACGCGCGGCGTCAGCCGCTTTGCCCGCCATCATCAGCGCATCGCCCAATATGATCTGGGCGGCGGGCGCGCCCGCATTGGCCCGGGCCAGCGCTCGGGCGCGATCCAGCGCCTCCGCTCCGCGCCCGCCATTCATCAGCGCGCGGATATAGGGAATATTGTCGGCCGCCGTTCCGGCCTGCGCCGGCGGTCCGTTCGCCAACAGGCGCGCATCCTCATCATGCGCGAAGGGCGCGGCGGACGGGCGGACGGGCCATGCCGCGCGCGCCAGCATGTCGCGCGCCATGTCGCCATGGCCCAGCGCCTCCTGCGCGCGCGCCGCCAGCGTCAGCACATAGGGATCGGCGTCGGCGCGCACCACCAGCGGCCGCAGGGTCGCGCTCGCCGCATCCATGTCGCCCGCAGCATATTGCGCCCGCCCCAGCAATGTCCGCGCCCGATCATTATCCGGTTGCCGCGCGACCAGCGCGGACAGGCTGTCCGCCGCCAGCACCGCATTGCCCGACTGGAGGTGCAGCACGCCGCGCAGCAACAGCGTCGCGGGTTCACCGTCCAGCCGGCCATCGGTCCTTGCGAGCAGTGCGCGGGCCAGATCATCCTGCCCCGCGCGGGCCGCCATCACCGCCTGCATGAACAGGGCGCGCGGATGCCCCGGTTGCAAGCCCAATATGCGGCGCGTGACGCTCAGCATCGCCTGCGCCCGGCCCATGTCGGCCAGCGTCGCGGCATATTCGACCAGCGTCGGCACGGCGTCGGGATCAATCGCCAGCGCCCGTTCGAACCAGGGCAGCGAGGCCGCGAGCCCATATTGCTCCCGCGTCCGTTCCGCCCGCAGGGTGAGCGCAGGGACATTGCCCGGAGCAGCCGCCACCGCCCGGTCAGCAGCGACCAGCGCGCCCGCCTGATCGCCAAAGAAGAGTTGATAACGCGCCGTTTCGATCCAGGTCTCGGGATCGCCCGGCGCCATCGCCTGCACCTTTTCCAGCGCGGCCCGCGCGGTGGCCAGATCGCCCAGCATGATGGCGGCGCGGGCGACCATGCGTTGCGCGTGCGCCGCCTCTTCAGGGTCGACATCAGCGGATCTCGCCTGCTTCAGCGCACCTTCGGCGTCGCCCTCAAGGATCAGCGCCTCGGCCATGGCGGCGCGGGTGCGCCCAAGCGGCGCGCCCAGTTTCAGCGCCCGCTCCAGCTCCGCCTGCGCGCCCGCGCCATCCTCCAGCGCCAGCAGCGCGCGGGCCTGCAACAGGCGCAAGGTGGGCGATCGCGGATCGGCGCGAATGGCGTTCAGCAATTCGACCCGCGCCGTGCGGGCGTCGCCCTTGTCCAGCGCCGCCACCGCCCGGTCATGCGCGGCGCGACCATCGCCTTCGCGCAGAACAAGCTGCCACAGCGCGACACCCGCCAACAGCGACAAGATCAGGCCCCCGATCGCGAATATCCGCCGCCTGCTCATCCCGCCTGCAACTCATATTGGCGCAAAAGGTCGTAAAGCGTCGGCCGGCTGATCCCCAGCATCTTTGCCGCGTTGGATATATTGCCCTGCGTCCGGGCGATGGCGCGGCGGATGGCGCGGCGGTCGGCCATTTCCCGCGCGGCCTTCAGGTTGATCACTTCGCCCTCTTCCCCCGCCCCGTCCAGGTCGAGGTCGGCGGCGCCCACCCATTTGCCATCGGCCATGATGACGGCGCGCTTCACCCGGTTTTCCAGTTCGCGAACATTGCCCGGCCAGCCCCAGGCGTCGAGCGCGGCCAGCGCATCGGGGGCCAGCCCCTTGACCGCCGGGTTCATCTCCCGCGCGAAACGCATCAGGAAATGGCGCGCAAGCAAGGCGGGATCGCCGGGCCGGTCCTTGAGCGCAGGGATACGCACCACGATTTCCGCCAGCCGATAATAAAGATCCTCGCGGAACGCGCCCGCCGCGATCATTCCGGGCAGGTCGCGATGGGTGGCGCACACGATGCGCGTGTCGATGGCGATGCTTTCGCGGCCGCCGATCCGCTCGATCGCATGATCCTGCAAGAATCGCAGCAACTTGACCTGCACGGCCAGCGGAATGTCCCCCACTTCGTCCAGGAACAATGTGCCGCCCTGCGCCTGTTCGATCTTGCCGGGCGTCGTCCTGACCGCGCCGGTAAAAGCGCCCTTTTCATGCCCGAACAACTCTGATTCCAGCAGCGTTTCGGGGATCGCCGCGCAATGGATGGCCACAAAGGCGCCGTTGCGGCGCGGGCTGGCGTCATGCAATCCCTGCGCCAGCAATTCCTTGCCGGTGCCGCTCGCGCCCAGCAGCATCACCGAAACCTGCGCATTGGCCACCCGCTCGATGGTGCGCGTGACCTTCAGCATCTCGGGCGCTGCGGTCAATATCCGGCCCAGCACCGGCGCATCATCCTGCGCGGTTTCGGCAAGGCGCGCATTTTCCTTCTCCAGCCGGTGGACATGGAAAGCCCGGCGCACGATCAGCCCCAGTTCGTCAATGTCGACCGGCTTCTGGTAGAAGTCGTAAGCCCCGCCGGAGATCGCGCCCAGCGCGCTTTCCCGCGCGCCATGGCCGGACGCGACGATCACCTTCGTATCGGGCTTGATCCGCAGCATTTCGGCCAGCGTCGCAAAGCCCTCGCTGACGCCATCCGGGTCGGGCGGCAGGCCAAGGTCCAACGTCACCACGTCAGGCGCCTCCGCCCGCAGCAATTCAATGGCTTCCTCGCGGTCGCCGGCGATGAATAGCCGATATTCGTCATAGGCCCAGCGGAGCTGGCGTTGCAGGCCCGGATCATCCTCGACGATCAGCAATTTGGGGCGGCTATCGGTCATGTCAGGCGGCCTCTGCGGCGGATGGGGCTGGCGGCGCGGGCGCGGCGCTGGCCGGGGCGGCGGGCAGGCGCAGCGTGAATCGGCTGCCCGCGCCCGGGCTGCTCTCCACATCGACGCGGCCGCCCATGGCCTGCGCCAATGCCCGCGCTTCGAATGCGCCGATGCCGAAACCGCCCGCCTTGCTGGAGGAGAAGGGCTTGAACAATTCGCGGCGGATGAACTCCGCGCTCATGCCGCATCCCCGGTCGATCACCTCGACCCAGACGCTCGTCGCATCGCCGCCCAGCCGCATTTCGACGGGCAGATCGGCGGGGCTGGCGTCGATCGCATTCTGCACCAGATGGGTCAATATCTGTTCCAGTCGCACCGGATCGGCCAGCGCCATGGGCGACGATCCACTCACCAGCACCGGATGCTGGCGCACGCGGGCCGCGACATTCTCGATCGCCGCCCGCAACGCCATGACGCGCGGCGGCGAAGGCTGGGCCTTGTTATGCTGCGACAGGCGGGCGAGCAGCGCATTCATCCGGCCAACCGACTCCTTGAGCGTCAGGATCATGTCCGCGCGAAATTCGGGATTGTCGGCATGGCGCTCGGCATTGCGGGCGACGAGCGACAATTGGCTCACCAGATTTTTGACGTCGTGCATGATGAAGGCGAAACGCCGGTTGAACTCGTCGAAACGCTGCGCATCGTCCAGCGCCTGCTGGCCCTGCGCCTCGCTGATATAGCTGGCGGCCTGCCGCCCGGCGACGCGCAGCATGTCGAAATCCTCCCAGTCGAGCCGCCGGTCGACCGGCGGTCGCGCGAGCAGGATCGCGCCGGTCAGGCGGTCGAAATGGATCAGCGGCACCAGCGCCCATATCCGCGCATCCTCGATCAGCGCGGGGGGCAGGTCGACCGGCGCACCGGCGGACAGTGCGCCGTTGAGGTCGGCGATCCAGCCGCTGCGCTCCAACTGGGCGGCGACGGCGGCGGCGATGGTCAGTTGCGGCGGGCAGGCCCAGTTCCAATGGGTCTCGAACCGCAATGCGCCTGAATCGTCCCGCAATAGCAACAGCCCGGCGGGCGATTCGGTGATGTCGGCGACCGCCTTGACCACGCGCACCGCCAGCGGCGCGGCATCCTTCCCGGGGCGGCCGATGGTGGCGCCAAAGCGCATCCATTCGGCGCGATAGTCGTAGCGGTGCTGGAAGAAGTGTTTCGCAATCTGCACCCGCAATATCGCCCTCAGCCGGCGCGAGGGCACCAGCACCATGGCCGCGACACCCATGAAGAATAGCAGCCCGGTTTCCACCCAGCGCGCATAGTCGCCCGCGACCCATTCGATGATCGCCGCCGCCGCCGCCAGCACCACGACATACAGCCCCACCGCGACCACCGACAGCGAACGAAATGTCACCGTGCGCGACAGGCGCAGGCGCGCGGCCATATTGCGGTTCAGCCCGACCGCGATCACCGGGGCCAGCAGGGCCATCACCGGCCCGCGCAAGGCATAAAGCTCCCCCACCCGATCCATGGCGAAATAGCCAATGCCATAGAGGTTGAGGTCATAGGTCCACATCGCCGCGAGCGCCCCCATCAGCAGGGCGATGCGCGTGCGCCCCTCCGGCGCGGAGACGCTGTAGAGATTGTGGACCAGCACCAGCGCGCCGACCGCGCTCATCATGCGCAGCACCAACGACAGGGTGACGAATATCTTGTGGCTGTCGGCGTCGAGCTGACGCCAGATGAGGTCGGTGAACATCTGCGCCGCCAGCAGCCCCGCCATCACCGCATAGACAGCCGTGATCGCCCACAGCGCGCCCGACTGCCGCCCTTCACCCCGCCGCAGCATGACAAACATCAGCAGCAGCCATGCCCCGTTGCGAATGGTTTCGATGATGCCCGACAGCGGTTTGTCGACCCCGCCAAAGCCGATATACAGCGCCCAGCAGGACGTCAGCAGCAACGCCAGCGACAGCAGCACCGGTTCAGGCGCGCCATCGCGCCGACGCAGCGTCCATATGCCCAGCGCCGCGAACAGGGCGGCGGCCAGCGCGTGGCCGCTATTACCGAAAAATTGGAGCCAGACGCCCATCGTTCCTGCGCCTCAGCGCGCGCCGTCGGGCCACAACACCACGCGCACGGTCTGGATCAGGATCAGAAGGTCCAGAAAGGGCGTATAGTTCTTGGCATAATAGAGGTCATATTCCAGTTTGTTGCGCGAATCCTCGATCGACGCGCCATAGGGATAGTTGATCTGCGCCCAGCCGGTGATGCCCGGCTTCACCATATGGCGTTCGGCATAATAGCGCAGATGCTGTTCGAGATCCTCGACGAACTGGCGGCGTTCGGGGCGCGGGCCGACGAAGCTCATCTCGCCCTTCAGCACGGTCCAGGTCTGCGGCAATTCGTCGATCCGCAGCTTGCGCAGCCAGTAGCCAAGGCGGGTGATGCGCGGATCGTCCTTTTCCGCCCAGACGGCCTTGCCAGCCACCTCGGCGTCCTGCCGCATGGTGCGCAGCTTCACGATCCAGAATTCCTGGCCGTAAAGGCCGACGCGCTGCTGGCGGTAAAATGCCGGCCCCTTGCTGTCGAGCTTCACCAATATGGCCGCCAGAACGATGATCGGCCCGGTCAGCGCCAGCAGGATGGAACTGGCGACGATGTCGAACAGGCGCTTGGCGATGGAAGACAGGCGTCGGCCCGCCGAAAAGCCGTCGGAAAAGATCAGCCAACTGGGGTTGACGCTGTCGAGGTCGACGCGCCCCGTCTCCCGCTCCAGGAAAGTCGATATTTCGTTGACGTGGACGCCTGTCGTCTTGATGCGCAACAGGTCGGCGAGCGGCAGCGCATTGCGCCGCTCCTCCAGCGCCAGCACGACCTCGCTCGCCGCCATGCGGACGACGAAATCAGCCAGGTTGAAAATGGCGTTGCGGTTGATCGCTTCGGGGATCACCTGCGGCCCGTCGTTCATCGCGATATAGCCAACGACGAGGAAGCCCGATCCCTTGCGCTCTTCAATCTGGCGAATGCGGTCGGCGCGCGGACCGGCGCCGAGCACGACCAGCCGCCGCTTGAACGCCTCGCCCCCCAGCATCGACCCCAGCAGCATCCGCACCGTCAGCAACAGCGCAACGGCAAGGATCATCGCATAGAGCGAATTGGACCGCCAAAGCGTCATTTCCGGCAACAGGAAATGCATGACCGACAGGAAAATGACGCCCAGCGAAATCGCCACCATCAGCCTGGCAAGCGCATAGCGCAGCGACTGGAGCGATTCAGTGCCATAAACGCCGACCGCGATCATCCCGGTCTGGATCGCCACGGCAAAGCTGACCAGCGGCCAGGCGCGGGTCAGGATATGGTCGACGGACATGCCGATTTCGCGCGCCCGCAGCAGCCATCCACCTTCCGCCGCGCACAGCAACAGCACGAAATCGAGCAGACCGAGCAGCAGCACCGCGTGCGGCACATAATGTTTGAACAGCCTGATCATCATTCCATGCCCATTGCGTCGACAGTGCGCCGACGTGCCCCATGCGATCCGTCATTTTCACTTACAATGAAATGTAAGCTATTCCGACAGTGCGGGCATGATCGCTGAAATTGGCAAATATTTTCTGAAGATCGCCGCGGTTAACGAATGCCGGGGGGCAATCGGCGGGCGCTGGCGCGGTGATGGGCGTGGGTGATGGCGACGGCCAGCGCGTCGGCGGCGTCCGGCCCGCTGATGACGATGCCGGGCAATAGCCGCGACACCATGGCGTGGACCTGTTCCTTGGAAGCGTTGCCGACACCCACGACCGCCTTCTTGACATGGCGGGCGCCATATTCGCCCACCTCCATGCCCGAACGCGACGCGCCCAGCAGCACGACGCCGCGCGCCTGCCCCAGTTTCAGCGTCGATTGCGGGTTGACGTTGACGAACACCTCCTCCACCGCAGCGGCATCGGGACGATGTTCCAGGATCAGATCCTGCAACGCCAGATCAAGCGCCAGCAAGCGGCTGGCCAGCGGCATGGCGGCGTCGGTGCGGATGCGCCCGTTGGCGATGTGGCTCAGCCGGTTGCCGTCGGCAGCAATCACCCCCCAGCCCGTCGTGCCAAGGCCGGGGTCCAGCCCCAATATGATCGTCACCCCCCGACCTCCCTTGCGGCCAAAGGGGCGGCCATCATCAACCCAGCTTTTCCAGCACCGCTTCGGGCACTTCATAATTGCCCCAGACGGTCTGGACGTCGTCGTCATCCTCCAGCGCGTCGACCAGCTTCAGCAGCGTGGCGGCATTGGATTCATCGACCTCAACCGTGGTCTGCGGACGCCAGGCGAGCTTGGCGCTGTCGGCCGCGCCCAGCTTGGCTTCCAGCGCCTTGGCGACTTCGTGCAGCGCGTCCATCGCCGTCCAGATTTCGTGTTCGTCCTCGTTCGAGGCCACATCCTCGGCGCCGGCCTCCAGCGCGGCTTCGAACATCGCGTCGGCATCGCCGGCGGACGCGGGATAGGTGATGAGGCCCATGCGGTCGAACCCGTGGCTCACCGCGCCCGACGCGCCCAGATTGCCCCCATTTTTGGAAAAGGCGGTGCGGACATTGGTGGCGGTGCGGTTGCGATTGTCGGTCAGCGCCTCGACAATGATGGCGACGCCGCCGGGGCCATAGCCCTCATAGCGGATTTCCTCGTAATTTTCCTGGTCGCCGCCCGACGCCTTGTCGATGGCGCGCTGGATATTGTCCTTGGGCATGGACTGGGCCTTGGCGGCGTTGACCGCCAGGCGCAGGCGCGGGTTCATATCCGGGTCGGGCATGCCCATTTTCGCGGCGACGGTGATTTCGCGGCTGAGCTTGGAAAACATCGAGGAACGCTTCTTGTCCTGCGCGCCCTTACGATGCATGATGTTCTTGAATTTGGAATGGCCGGCCACGGCCTGTCTCCTGATGTTATTCTATGATCCGAAGCGCGGTCTCTAGCGGGCGGCAGGAAGCGACGCAAGGCGAACGGAGGGGATTGGTTTTGACCGTACAAAGCCTGGACCATGTGAATATCCGCGTGCCCGATCCGGCCGCCACCAAGACGTTCCTGATCGACGTGCTGGAGATGTCAGTTTCATCGCAGCGGGAAAGCTGGATCAGCGATGCCGACGGCCGGCCGATCATCCATCTGGGCAGCATCGAGAAACCTTATCCGACCGACGACTGGCATCCGCCGAGCGCGGGCGGGGACAGCGGCCCGGTGCACCATGTCGCGCTCAATTGCGCCGATTATGGCAAGGTGGCGGCCCGTCTGGAGGCGCGGAAGGTCGATCATTTCACGAGCGCCCAGCCCGGCATCGCCCTGCGCCAGATCTTCGTGCGGATACCGGGCGGGGTGATGCTGGAGCTCAATTTCTGGAACTGACGGATCAAACCAGGATCGCGGTGCCCGAAGCCGACACCATCAGCATCGACCCGCTGCCGCCAATCACTTCATAGTCGAGGTCGACGCCCACCACGGCGTTGGCGCCCAGCGTCGCCGCGCGCATCCGCATTTCGCCGATCGCCTGCTCGCGGGCGCGTTGCAGCACTTCCTCATAAGCGCCCGAACGCCCGCCGACGATGTCGCGCACGCTGGCGAACAGGTCGCGGAACAGGTTGGCGCCCACGATCACCTCGCCGGTGACGATGCCCAGATATTCCCTGGCCGGGCGGCCTTCCAGCGTTGGCGTGGTGCTGACGATGATTTCCGACATGGGCGCTCTCCTTGAGTGTCACGCTGTTCCCCGGCGCAGGCCGGGGTCCAGTTCGGACCGTGGGACTGGGCCCTTGATGGGAGGCACGTGACTCCCATCAACTGCGCCGGGGAACAGGTCACCCTTATTCCATGCCCAGTGCGGACAGATAGGTCTGGAGGATCGCTTCCATTTCCTGCCGGTCATGGGGCTGCATCTTCCGCAGGCGGATGATCTGGCGCATGATCTTGGGGTCGTAGCCGGTGGCCTTGGCTTCCAGATAGACGTCCTTGATGTCGTCGCCGATGCCCTTCTTTTCTTCTTCCAGGCGTTCGATACGTTCGATCAGAAGGCGCAGTTGATCGGCTGCGACGTTGCCCTCGCTCATGGGGTTCTCCGTTGGTGAGTGTGAATCGGTTGGAGCGCGTCCTAGTGGTTGTCGGCGTTCTTCGCCACACTCTCTTTCATCCGTTCCATCTGTTCCGGGGTGGCTTGGCTCTGATAGCGGGCCTTCCACTCGGTAAAGGGCATGCCGTGGATGATGGCGCGGGCCTCGTCCCTGGTCAGCGCGCCATCGGCCTCGGCGATCCAGTCAGCGAGGCAGTTGCGGCAGAAACCGGCCGTTCCCATCAGGTCGATATTCTGCACATCGGTGCGATGCTGCAAATGCGCGACCAATCGGCGGAAGGCGGTTGCGGCTACTGCGTCATTGATTATGCTGCCGGCCATCGGCGATCCCCTTCGCTGTCCATCATCATCCTGTCGCGCAGCACGGATAACGGAAAACAGCCCGCAGGCAAGACCGGCGGCGCCAAGACGATCTGGAGTGCCTGATGACCCGAATTCCGCCCCGCACCCGCAATGTCCGCATTCTGGCGACCCTTGGCCCCGCCAGCGACAGCCCGGAAATGATCCGCCGCCTTTATCTCGCGGGTGCCGACGCCTTTCGGATCAATCTGTCGCACGGCGCGCATGAAGATCATGCGGCACGGATCGCCGCCATCCGCGCGCTGGAAAGGGAATTCGGGCGGCCCAGCACCATATTGGGCGATCTTCAGGGCCCCAAACTGCGGGTCGGCGCGTTCGCGGATGGGCTGGCCATGCTGGAAACCGGCAACGCCTTCGTGTTGGACCGCGACGACGCGCCGGGCGACTCCCGCCGGGTCAACCTGCCCCACCCGGAAATCTATGAGGCGCTGGTGCCCGACGCCCGGCTGTTGCTGGACGACGGCAAGATGGTGCTGCGGGTCAAGTCCGTGACCGAAGACCGGATCGAGACGATTGTCGAGGTCGGTGGCGCGCTGTCCAACCGCAAGGGCGTCAACGTGCCCGATGTCGTGGTGCCCGTGCCCGCGCTGACCGACAAGGATCGCCGCGACCTCAGCTTCGCGATGCAGCAGGGCATGGACTGGATTGCGCTGAGCTTTGTGCAGCGGCCCGAGGATCTGGCCGAAGCGCGCAAGCTGATGGGCGGTTATGGCGCGCTGATGGCCAAGATCGAGAAGCCGTCGGCCGTGCAGCGACTGGCCGAAATCATCGAAATGGCCGATGGCGTGATGGTGGCGCGCGGCGACCTGGGCGTCGAACTGCCCCCGCAAAGCGTGCCGCCGCTGCAGAAGCAGATTGTCGAAACCGCCCGCCGCCTGGGTCGGCCCGTGGTGGTGGCGACACAGATGCTGGAATCGATGATCAAGGCCCCCACCCCCACCCGCGCCGAAGTGTCGGATGTGGCGACGGCGGTCTATGACGGGGCCGACGCCATCATGTTGTCGGCCGAGACGGCGGCGGGCGACTGGCCCGAAGAAGCCGTCGCGATGATGGACAGCATCGCCCACAGTGTCGAGCGCGATCCGGGCTATCTGGCCCGTCTCCATTTCACCCAGACCGCGCCCGATCCGACCACCGCCGACGCGCTGGCCGAGGCGGCGGCGGGCATCGTTCCGGTGGTCGACGCCACCGTCATCACCTGCTTCACATCGTCGGGCAGCACCGTGCGGCGCGTCGCGCGCGAACGCCCCGGTGCGCCGATCCTGGCGCTGACCCCGCGACAGGACACCGCCCGGCGCATGGGCCTGCTGTGGGGCGTCCACGCCGTCCGCACCAAGGATATCGGCCATTTCGAGGAAATGGTGGGCAAGGCGCGGCGGATGGCGCTGCGCCATCATCTGACGACCAAGGGACGCAAGATCGTGGTGCTTGCGGGGGTTCCCTTCGGCACGCCGGGATCGACCAATGTGCTGCATGTCGCCACTGTGCGCGGCGACGAGCTTAAAGGGCGGGAATAGCCGGCAGCAGGCCGTGCGTCGCCAGTTCCGCGCGCAATGTCGGCGCGTCGCTGAACAGGTGGCCATGCATTCCCACCTGCCGGGCGCCCGCAATATTGTCTTCCCGGTCGTCGATGAAGATCGCCTGCTCCGCCCGCAGACCAAAGCGCGCCAGCGCCAGAGCGTAAATGGCGGGATCGGGCTTCACCAGCCGTTCCTCGCCGGACACCACGATGTCGCGAAAGGGCGCGAACATCGCGGCTTCCCGCGCACGAAAGGCAGGCCAGAATTCGGCGCTGTAGTTGGTGAGGGCGTATAGCGGCACGTCGCGCGCAGCAAGGTCCGCGACAATCTGCGCCATGCCGTCCACCACCGGCCCGACGCTGTCGTTGAAGCGTTCCCCCCAGATCGGGATATGCGCGGCATGTTCAGGGAACAGGGCGATGCGTTCGGCGCTGGTTTGCGCAAAAGGCCGCCCGGCATCATGCTGAAAATGCCAGTGCGCGGGCACGACATCGCGCAGAAACGCATCGAGCGCCTGATCGTCAGGGATCAGGCGCTCAAAAAGAACCCTGGGGTTCCAGTGATAAAGGACCTGGCCGACGTCGAATATGACGGCGGCAATGTCCGCCATGGATCAGCCCTGGCGGGCCTTGAACCGGCGGTTGGTCTTGTTGATCACATAGGTGCGGCCGCGACGGCGAATCACGCGGTTATCCCGGTGACGGTCCTTGAGCGACTTGAGCGAGTTGCGGATCTTCATGGCGTTGGCCCTTGGTGAATCGTCAATCTGACTGGAAAATCGAAGCGCTGCCCCTATGTGTGGCGGGCGTGAAAGTCAAGCGCGACGGGTGGCGGAAACGGGAATGGAAACAGCGAATGTCCGGCCCGTTCATCCTGCGTGCAGCCTGTTCATGGTCCACCCGCGCGGGGATGCGCGCCGCAACGGCGCGGGTGGGTCGATTCGGAGTGCAAGCCATGGTCAAGCCAATCCCCCATTTCCGCCCCTCCCTGGCGCTGTGCGCGGCACTGGCCCTTGCGGGCTGCGCGACGGCCATCGCGCCGATAGAGGTCACCCGTTTCCACATCGGCAACCCGGCGACGACCGGCGCCGTCGCCGTCCGCGAAATGGCCAATAATCCCGACGTTGGCCTGGAATTTCGCACCTATGCCAGCGCGGTCGGGCGCGAATTGCAGCGGGTTGGCTTCACCCAATCGAGTGACGATGGCGCGGAATATGTCGCCTATGTCTCCTTCCGCCGCGCCTTCCGTTCCCCGATTGACGAGGGCAAGCGCAAGCCCGTCAGCGTCGGCGTCGGCGGTGCGGTGGGCAGCGGCGGTTATTCCGGGCTGGGCGTGGGCATCGGCATCGACCTGTCCGGCCCGCCCAAAGGCATGGTGACCACGGAACTGGCCGTGCAAATGCGCCGCCGCGCCGATGGCGTCGCGATCTGGGAAGGCCGAGCGACGACGTCCGCACGCGAAGGGTCGCCCGCCGCACAGCCGGGGCTGGCCGCCGCTAAACTCGCATCCGCATTGCTGGGGGGCTATCCCGGAGAGTCCGGCCGCACTATAACAGTCAAATGACCGTTTCGATCACCAGCGCCTTTGACGGCGGCAATATTCGCGTCCTTTCCATCTCTGAATCCGAATCCGGCGCCCGGGCCGAGTTGGAAATTGTCAAGGATATACACAGCGAATTCTATCAGTGGTTCTATTTTCGCGTAAGCGGGGCGGCGGGCGCGCCGCTGGAACTGGTGATCGTCAACAGCGCCGGCGCCGCTTATCCTTATGGCTGGCCCGGATATAGCGCGCGGGTCAGCGAGGATCGCGAAAACTGGCTGCTGGCCGAAACCGATTATAATGACGGGCGGCTGACCATCCGCGTCGAGCCCGACAGCAACAGCCTGTGGGTCGCCTATTTCGCGCCCTATTCGATGGAGCGTCACCACGACCTGATCGCCTGGGCCGCGAGCCAGCCGGGCGTTGAAAGCCGCGAACTGGGGCTGACGCTGGACGGCCAGCCGATCGACATGCTCACCCTGGGCGATGGCCCCAAACATGTCTGGCTTTACGCCCGCCAGCATCCGGGCGAAACCATGGCGCAGTGGTGGGCGGAAGGCGCTCTGGAGCGACTGACCGACGAACAGGATGCGGTCGCCCGCCAGTTGCGGAACAAGGCGACTTTTCATATCATTCCCAACATGAACCCCGATGGCAGTCGCCGGGGCCATTTGCGCACCAATGCGGCGGGCGTGAACCTGAACCGCGAATGGCACGAACCGACGCTGGAACGCAGCCCGGAAGTGTTCCATGTGCTGGCGGCGATGGATGACATCGGCGTCGATTTCGCGATGGACGTCCACGGTGACGAGGCCATTCCCGCGGTATTCATCGCCGGGTTCGAGGGGATACCCTCCCTCACCGAGCGCCAGTTGGAATTGTTCACCCGTTATCGCGACACGCTGGCGCTGCGCACGCCCGATTTCCAGACGAAGCTCGGCTATGCCGTGGCGCAGCCCGGCCAAGCCAATCTGTCGATGTCGACGGCGCAACTGGCCGAACGCTTCGGCGCCGTGTCGATGACGCTGGAAATGCCGTTCAAGGACAATATTGATCTGCCCGACCCGGATTTCGGCTGGTCGCCCGCCCGTTCGATGCAGCTTGCCAAGGATTGCCTGGCGGTGCTGGCGGAGATCATCGACGATCTTTGATGGCGGGGGCGCTTCTTCGCGCCGGCGCGCCGGTTATTGCGGCTTGCGCCATTCTTCAGCCCTGTTGCGCGCAGCGTCGCCCACCGCCTGCGCGCCATTGCCGACCGCGATCGCCGCGTCGACAGCCGTTTCGGACACATGGTCGGCGCGACGCCTGTCGGTCAGGAACAGAAAGGCGATGGCCAGCAGCAGCGCAATGGCCAGAAGGGCGAAAATGATGCCGCCCTCGCTGGCGCCCTGCTCGGTCTCGCCACGATGATCCTCCTGCATGGCATGACCTCCTGTCGCCGTCCGAAACGCGGACGCGCGGCGCACGGATGCGCGAATTCAGCGCCCCCGGCTCAACCGGTCGACATCGTCCATGATCTCGTTCAGCGCGCCTTCGCCCGAAACGTCATGCTCCGCGCGCGCGGGAAGGTCGCCACCCTCCAATATCTGTTCCAGGGCGGTGCGGCCGCGCGCCACCCGGCTCTTGATCGTTCCGACCGCCACACCGCAGATTTCGGCCGCCTCTTCATAGGCGAAACCGCCTGCGCCGACCAGAATCAGAGCCTCGCGCTGAGGCTGCGGCAATTGCAGCAGGGCGCGCTGCATGTCGCTGAGTTCGACATGCTTGTCCTGCCCGGCGGGCGCCGCCAGCAGGCGGTCGGCGGTCAGTTCGTCCCATTCGCCGCGAAAGCGCGACCGGCGCATTTGCGAAAGATAATGGTTTCGCAGGATGATGAATGTCCAGGCGCGCATGTTGGTGCCGGCCTGGAACCGCTCGCGCGCCGCCCATGCCTTGAGCAGGGTTTCCTGCACCAGGTCGTCGGCGACATCCCGGTTGCCGGACAGCGAACGGCCAAAGGCGCGCAGATGCGGGATCACCGCCGCCAGCTCACGCTTGAAATCATTATCGGACAGACTGGTCCGATCGCTATCCTGCAAATTTTCGCCCTCCAGATGGCTGTTTCCGGATTGGGCAACGATCGCCGCCGTTGCATCCATTTGAGGCGCAGTCGTCGCCCCCATTCCCGACATAGCGGTCACGCACCCATTCTCCCGAACATTGCCGCCAAGGAAGTCAACGCCAAAGCACCAGAGCCAGCATTACAATGACCAGAACAAGCGAAATGGCGAGAACATATCGAACCACATGCTCGGTCGATCCTGCCCTTGCGCTGTCAGTGGCGATATGCCGTTCTTCGTCGGCCATGGCGGCCTCCCTTGATCGTTACGCGACATTAACGCGCCCGATCAAAGGCGGTTCCATAGCCTATCCATCGGGCCGCCCGCCCGCGATCAGGCCAGCGCCGTCGCCTCGTCGAAGAACAAGGCCTGGGCGATCGCCGCCTTCACTGTCGCCCGCTGGAAAGGCTTGGTGATGAGGAATGTCGGCTCCGGCCGCTCGCCCGTCAGCAGGCGTTCGGGGAAGGCAGTGATAAAGATCACGGGCACGGCAAATTCCGTCAGAATGTCCTTCACCGCATCTATGCCGCTGGAATCGTCGGCGAGCTGGATGTCCGCCAGCACCAGCCCCGGCCGTTCCGCCATGGCTTCGCGCACCGCGTCCTCGCGCGTCACCGCAATGGCCGTCACTTCATGGCCCAGGTCGCGGACGATGGTTTCGATGTCCATCGCGATGATCGGCTCATCCTCGATAATCAGCACCTTGGCGCGGGTCTGCGCCTCGATTTCGGCAAGCGCCTCATTCACCAGAGCCTCGACATCTTCGGCCGGCAGGCCGATCAGATAGCCCGCATCCTCCGGCGTGAAACCTTCCAGCGCGGTCAACAGCAAAGCCTGACGCGGCAACGGCGTCAACCGGGACAGCCGCGCCTGCGCGATCGCCTCGCGCGGCGCGTCGCCCCCAAAGCCGGGCTCATCCTCCACATGCGATGACGACCAGATGGCTTGAAAGATCCGATACAGGCCCAGCCGCGCATCAACGTCGGCGGGAAATTCCTCGGGTGCGGCGACAATCGCTTCCAGCGTCGCGCGCACATAGGCGTCGCCATGGGCCTGGCTGCCGGTCAGCGCACGGGCATAGCGGCGAAGGAAGGGAAGATGGGGATGCAACTTTTGTCCGAGCGACATGTTTTTCGATACTCCCTGCCCCAAAAGGCGATGTTGCAATGTCAACGAACCGGCGAAACAGAACAAGCCATGGCGATGCCCCAACCCGCCGATTTTCTGTCGATAGGCCTATCGGCAGAAAAATCGTTCGAAGTCATGGAACAATCCAGCACGCAAATTGTTTCACAGTCGAACATTTTTTTGGACAAGCGCCCTCCGGACCGGCTGGAGGGCGTAGAGCCGAATTGACGTCAGGGCGCAAAACAGTAATGGATGGGCGGCTTTCAGGCGATGATCATGTGTCAAAGGGGTTGGGCTTGGTTGCTTCGGGACTGCGACCGGACATGACGGACCGGGACAATGGCGATAATAGCGCTATCAAGGGCAAGACCGCATCGAACGCTGCCGGTGACGACAATATGGTCACTCAGGTCCTGCGCAATGTTTATCAGACAACGGTCAACGAAGACATCCCCGCTGAAATGCTGGACCTTCTCAGCAAGCTGGATTGATCCTTTCATGCCCAACCTGCCGTGACGCACACCGACGCTTCGGCCGGTGACGTATGGATCAGGCTTGTCCGTTCGACAGGCCTGAAAATGTTCATCATCCTGACCCTGGCCCTGTTGCCGCTGGGCGTCGTCGCGCTGTTCGCTTCGCTCCAGTCCATCCACACAGCCGATGTCGAACGCGACGGATTGCTGCGTCTGACGGCGGTGCAGAGCGCCCGCAAGCTCTCGGCCGAGTTCACGGCCGACCGCGCCGCTTTGCGCATCGTGGTGGCAGCATTCGCCAACGGCACCGCCGATCCCAACCAATGCTGGCGAACCACCACCTTTCTGGGCTCGCGGGCCGATGGCCTGTCCGATTTCGCCATTCATGCCCGCGACGGCCGCCTGCTGTGCGGCCATGCCCTGCCCGCATCCGATGCGGTGGCGGCGAACGCGCGCTTCTCGGGGCCTGAAGCGCAATTGCTGCCACAGGCGAAATTGCTGGCCTTGCGCGTCATCAGCCCTGATCGCAACGTCGTCGCCATCCGCTATTATGGTCGGGCGCATATGGAGGATGTCGCCGATCCGGCAACCGCGTTGCAGAACCGCCGGTTGACGCTTGTGCAGGGCGACCAGCGACTGACGATCAGCAATGCGGCCCTCGCCGGCCCGGGACGCCTGCGTGAAGTCGAAGCCCCTGTCGGCCTGGGCGGTATCGCCCTCATCATGGCGGTGCGGGAGCCCCCGGCGACGATATTCCGGTCGCTTTCCCTGTTGCTGCCGCTGCTGATGTGGTTCGCCGCGGCGGCGGTCGGCTGGTATGTGGTCAATCGCCTGCTGATCCGCCCGCTCGTCGACCTCCGCCGCGCGGTGGCCGATTATCAGCCCGGCCAGGTGCTGCGGCCGTTGGCCAGGACACGCACGCCAGCGGCGGAGATCGCGGCTTTGGGCGACACGTTTCGCGAGATCAGCGAGGATGTCGCCAGCCATGAGGCGGAAATGGCCGAAAGCCTGGACCAGCAGAAGCGGCTGACCCGCGAGGTGCATCATCGGGTCAAGAACAATCTTCAGATCATCGCCAGCCTCATCAACCTGCACGCCCGCGCCGCGACCGAGCCCGAAGCGATCGACGCCTATGCCAGCATCCAGCGGCGCGTCGACGCCCTGTCGGTCGTCCACCGCAATCATTTCGCCGATTCAGAGCAGCATCGCGGCATCAACATCCGCTCGCTGATCAGCGAACTGGCGGCCAGCCTGCGCGGCACCGCGCCCGCGCAGGCGCGCCATTTCGCCATCCAGATCGACTGCGTTGAGCTTCAGATCAGCCAGGATGTGGCGGTGCCTGTCGCGTTCCTGCTGACCGAATTGTTCGAACTGGCCATGCTGGCCGATCCGGCGGCCGGGATGCACATATCCGTGCGACCGGATGAGGACGGGTCGCGCGCGATGCTGACCGTCCTGTCGCCAGCCCTGCGCGCGGACCTCGTCTCGCCCCATCTGCACGACCGGTTCGACCGGGTGCTGCTGGGCCTGTCGCGCCAGTTGCGCGCGCCCCTCGACCGCGACGAGGAGGCGGGCGGCTTTGCCATCGCCATCCCCATCATCGCCCAGCCGACCGATCAGGCCCGCTTGTAATCCCTGCGAAAATCCTCAGCGAAAGCGGCGAAGCGCCCCTGTGCGATGCTGTCGCGAATGGCCTGCATCAGCGATTGGTAGAAATGGATGTTATGCTGCGTCATCAGCATGGCGCCCAGCATCTCGCCCGCCTTCACCAGATGGTGGAGATAGGCGCGGCTCCAGCCTGAACAGACCGGGCAATCGCAACGCGGATCGAGCGGCCCCTGATCCTCGGCGAAACGGGCGTTGCGGATGTTGAGCGGTCCCGCCCAGGTGAAAGCCTGGCCATTGCGGCCAGAGCGGGTGGGCAGCACGCAATCGAACATGTCGATGCCGCGCTCCACCGCGCCGACGATGTCGTCGGGCTTGCCCACGCCCATCAGGTAGCGGGGCTTTTCGGCGGGCAACATGCCGGGCGCGAAATCCAGCGTGGCGAACATCGCCTCCTGCCCCTCGCCCACGGCAAGGCCGCCCACGGCATAGCCGTCGAAACCGATCTCGATCAGCTTCTCGGCCGAAATGCGCCGCAGCCCCTCGTCGAGCGCCCCCTGCTGGATGCCGAACAGCGCGGCACGTTCGCCATGGTCGCCGCCCATGTCGAACCCGTCGCGCGACCGCCTGGCCCAGCGCATCGACCGTTCCATCGACCGGGCCGCCTCGTCGTGCGAGCAGCCATTTTTGGTGCATTCGTCGAACGCCATGACGATGTCGCTGTCCAGCAACCGCTGGATCTCCATGGAGCGTTCGGGCGTCAGCATATGTTTCGACCCGTCGATATGGCTGGAAAAGGCGACGCCCTCCTCGCTCATCTTGGTCAGCGCCGAGAGGCTCATCACCTGATAGCCGCCGCTGTCGGTCAGGATCGGCCGGTCCCAGCCCATGAAACCATGCAGCCCGCCCAGCCGCGCGACGCGCTCCGCGCCGGGGCGCAGCATCAGGTGATAGGTGTTGCCCAGGATGATGTCGGCGCCGGCGGCGCGCACTTCGGCAGGGCGCATCGCCTTTACCGTGGCGGCGGTGCCGACCGGCATGAAAGCGGGGGTGCGAATGTCGCCGCGACGCATGGCGATGACGCCGGTGCGCGCCTTGCCATCGGTGGCGTGGACGGAGAAGGAAAAGCGGGGCCTGGTCATGGCCAGCGTCCTAGTGCGGATTGAACGAGCGGGAAACCGCTCTTTTCGACCCAAAGGCCCGCTTGGCGCGGTTCAGGCGGCCCGGCGCACCGCGTCGAACAGCAAAATGGCGTCGATGTCGAAATCGTCGAGCCGCCGATAGGGCCCGATGAAGCGCAGGCAGTCGCGCGAGAGCGTCAAAGGCCATGGACGACCATCCGGGTCGTGCAGCATCAGCGTTGCGGTCATCGGCTGGGTGCGATCGCTTTCCATGGACGCCATGGTTAGGCTAAGGTCGTTAACAAGCCCTTTGCGCCGCCCGCGCGTTAACCTTTTTGCGCCGACGCGGGTTGTTGCCTATATACAATGCGGTCTGAAAATGCGCCTTTTCACTGCGCCAAAGGAGCAACAGGTCAGTCAAAAAGTGGTTAACGCCCGCTATTGTGAACAACCCCCATTGCAACCGCGATGCGACACTGGTTTCCTCGATTCAATCAAAAAAAGGGGGCGCATATGATTGAATCCGGGCGGTTTAATCAGGATGATATTGCGATGGGCAACGACATGTCGGACCGGAATTCTTCAGTGGCGGAACCTGCCGCGAGCACCGCTACGGAAAGCCCGGGCGCGGCCATCGGCGCACGTTCGGCTTTGTTCGATCTTGGCCAGATCGATGTCGAATGGGATCCGGCGATGGCGACGCTGTGGGCCCATATGGCGCCGACCACCCGGCCAAATTACAATCTCCAGATGTTGCGCGACATCCGCATGTGGCAGACGGAGGCCAAGCGGCTGTTCGACGAAGGGGCGTTGCCGCTGCAATATATGGTCCTGGGCTCGCGCTTCCCCGGCGTGTTCAATCTGGGCGGCGATTTGGAACTGTTTGCCGCGGCGATCGAACGGCGCGACCTGCCCTCGCTGGTCGACTACGGCCATGCCTGCATCGACGTGGTTCACCGCGCCTGGCGCAACGCCGACATCCCGGTCATTTCCATCGCTCTGGCGCAGGGCGATGCGTTGGGCGGGGGGTTCGAGGCGCTGCTGTGCTTCGACGTGATCGTCGCTGAACGACGCGCGCGTTTTGGCCTGCCCGAAATGCTGTTCGGCCTGTTCCCCGGCATGGGCGCCTATTCGATTCTGGCCCGCAAACTGGGTCGCCGGATGGCGGAAAAGATGATCCTGTCGGGCAAGGTCTACAGCGCGGAGGAAATGTATGACATGGGCATCGTCACCATCCTGGCCGACGATGGCGAAGGTGAAGCGGCCGTGCGCGACTATATCGCGGGCAACCGGCCCCATCATGCCGGCCATGTCGGCGTGTTTGCGGCAGGGCGCCGGGTCGATCCGCTCGAATATGGCGAGTTGAAGGATATTGTCGAGAACTGGGCCGAAACCGCGCTGAAGCTGGACCCCAAGGATTTGCGACTGATGCGCAGGCTGGCTTCGGCGCAAACCCGCCTGACCCGCTGATCGTCCTGTTCAGGCCGATCGGCGACTATCGGCCAGCGTCACGACGCCCGGCGCGGATTCCCGACGCCCCTGCATCATAGTGAGCAGCGCGTCCGCGGGCATGGGCCGCGCGAGTACGAAACCCTGCACATTGGTGAAGCCGGTTTCGCGGGCGTAGCGAAGCTGCTCCTCATTCTCGATCCCCTCGGCGACGGTTTCTACGTCCAGCGAACGGGCAAGATAGGCAACGGACTGGGCGATGGCGCGATCACGCGGATTTTCTCCGACGCCGCGCATGAAGCTCTGGTCGACCTTGATGGTGTCGAACTTGTAATGGCGCAGATAGCCGAGCGAGGAATAGCCGGTGCCAAAATCATCGAGCGCCAGTCGCAGGCCGATACGCTGCAATTCGCTCAGGATCATGTTGGTGCGGCCGCTGTCTTCCAGGAAGATCGATTCTGTCACTTCCAGCTCCAGCCGCCGAGCGGCAAGGCCAGACGCCAGAAGCGCGCCAATCACGGCGCGCGGAAGTCCATCGGTTTTCAGCAACACCGGCGATATGTTCACCGCGACGCGCACATGGTCGTCCCACGACATCGCGTCGCGGCAAGCCTGTTCGATCGCCCACGCCGTCATCGGTTCGATCAGCGAACAGCTCTCGGCGATCGGAATGAATTCGGCTGGAGAGATTTTCCCCAGCGTCGGATGCTCCCAGCGCATCAGCGCCTCGCAGATCGCGATCCTGCCCGTCGTCGTTTCAAAGATCGGCTGATAGTGCATGACCAGTTCGCCATTGGCCAATGCGCCGCGCAGCGCCATTTCCAGCTCATAGGTGCGGCTCTGCTTTTCCTTCATGCCCCAGTCGAACCGGCTGAAGCGATTGCGGCCGGCATGTTTGGACTGATAGAGCGCCATATCGGCATGTTGCAGCAGTTCGTCGCTGTCGCGTCCGTCCTGCGGCGCGACGGCGATGCCCATGGAGGCCGTGACCGCCAGATGATAGCTGCCGATGTCGAACCCATGGCCAAATTCCGCCATGATGTCGCGGGCGATCACCTCGGCCGCGTCGCGATCCACATCGGGGCAGATCAGGATGAACTCATCGCCGCCGAAACGCGCCACCTGCCCCCGGCCGTCCAGCGCGCGCGACAGGCGTTCGGCGACCATGCACAAGAGCTGGTCGCCGACGATATGGCCCAGCGAATCGTTGATTTCCTTGAACCTGTCCAGATCCATCCAGAACAGCGCCACGACATCCTGTTCGCTGGTTCTGCGCTCGAACAGATCGCGCAGCCGCATCTGCATCGCCATGCGGTTTTCGACCCCGGTCAGATTGTCGTACCGGGCCAGCCTCTCGAATTTTTTGGCAAGTTGCGACTTTTCAAATTTGCCCTCCAGCGCCTCGACCACGATCCGGTGGGTGGTCTTGGTGATTTCCGCCATGGCGAAGATCATCAGAAACAGCATCGTCGCCAGCACCGAATAGCCAACACCGCCTGACAGGAACAATCCCAGCGATGTGGGGAGCAGGGCAAAGCAGGTCTGGCCGATGGCGATCTGAACACGCCCGGCATTGCGCCCCGAAATGCCGCCGGAATAGGCCGCAACCAGGCAAACCGAGAGGATGTGCAGCGACGCATCGCGCGTGAGCATCAGCGTGGCAAGCGCCAGCAACCCCAGCAGCGCCGCATAGGCCCAGGCGCCCAGTTCATAGGCAAGGCCCCATATCGGCCGGGCCGGACCATCCTGATGCGCCAGTTGCCGCTGAAAATAGATCGCCGAAACCGCACGGCTCAACGCAACGATGCAGATGAGCACGGCAATCGTCGTTATTGCCGTGATTTGCGCATGATGCGCGACTACCAGACCGAGCGAACCGCCAGCCACCGCCCCGATCATCAGCGAGGCGGGAGAGGCATAAAGCGATTTGACGAGACTATCCTCCACTTCGGCGTTGAGCCGAGTGTGGGGCGCGGATCGCGCGCGCAGGAGAGCGCTCAAATGGCTTGTGAGGCGTGACACGTCGCACATATCCTGCGTCAACATGATTGCCATTTGGTAAACCGTGCCGAATGAACATGCTTCCCAAGCAATGGGCTTGAGCGGCGTCGCGAGCCTTCGCCGCTTAATCGGCGGCCGGGTCCAGCAGCGCACGGACCTGCGCCAGCGCCGCGACCAATACCGCCCGGTTGCCCGGCGACAAATGGGCGATGCGCGCAGCGGTGTCGGCCCGCGTGCGCTGATCCAGCCTGACGAGGAACGCTTCCCCCGCCGGCGTCAACCGGATCGGTCGCTGGCGCGCATCCCGCCCCCTGTCCCGCGCAATCCAGCCGGACTTCTCGAAACGGCTGAGGACGCGGCTGACATAGCCCGGATCGAGCGCGAGGTCGGCGCAAAGGTCGCTGGCCAACAGGCCCCCGGTCGGCGCCCGCCCGATTTCGTAAAGCAGCCGCGCGGCCGTGACGCCCAGCCCGCTGTCCATGTAGCTGGGCCGCAACAACCCCGCCCACTGGCTGTGGAAACGGTTGAAAGCGCGCAGGGCATCGACGGCATTGGTCATCGCGCCGGGACCAGAGCATTAATAGTTGATATAGTCAACCAACTGCGCCATGCGTTGCGGCCATGTCGCCGCACCCCCTGGATCGCCCGGTCTGGAACGCCCTGAACAGCCATTGGTCGCCCCTTGCGGAGGGGGACGGGACGGCGCTGCGCCTGAACCCGGATCATGGCCCCTTCGCTGCCGCCGCCGATAACGGCGCCGCGGCCCGCGCGGCGCTGGCCGCGCTGACGCCCGCGACAGACGAATTATGGACCGTCGAGCGGGAACAGGACCCGCCCCTGCCTGGCGTGCATGTCGTTCGGCAAGCGGCGCTGGCGCAGATGGTGGCGACCGACCTTCCCACGCCGACCGGATTGATCCAGCCCATCGAACTGACCGAGGAGGATGCCCCGGCCATGCGCGAACTGGCGCTGATGACGAAGCCCGGCCCTTTCCGCCCCTTCACCCACAGGCTGGGCCGGTTCATCGGCATCCGGCAGGACGGCAGGCTGGTCGCCATGGCGGGAGAAAGACTGCGCCTGCCCGGCTTTGCCGAGGTCAGCGGCGTTTGCACCCACCCTGACTATCGCGGCAGGGGCCATGCCAGCGCGCTGATGCTGATCGTCGCCCACGCCATGCGGCAGCGCGGCGAAACGCCCTTCCTCCACGCCTATGCCGCGCATGAGGGGACGATCGCGCTATACGAGAAGCTCGGCTTTCGCCGGCGGGCGACCATGCACATGATGGTTTTTGCGCGTTGAAGCACGAAAAAGGCCGCCCGGACCGAAATCCGGGCGGGGCCCAGTTTTTCCGGTTCGTCCGCCTCGCGGACCTAGCCCCGGTTTGATGTTATCGTCCGACATGCCGGGCGAAACACATATATATTCAATGGGTTGACGGACAGGAACCGGCCCTTCGGCCGGCCCGGCCCGCGCCCGGCATTGTCGGCCCTTATGGGTCGGGACGCGCACCTTCATTGCCGATGCCCCGCATCGCGCAGCCGATCCGTTCCGGCGATCAACCCGGCGGTGTCGGATAGATGGCGGCTATCATCGACAAAGGGGTGTAGGACAGCCGGCCGTGCGCAAAATGTGCCAAATAGGATCGTTTCGGTGAAACTGTGGCGGATTTGTCGCGGCCATTGGAAGCGGGCGTTGCTGGCGTTTTTCGACAGGGAGCAGCCAACCGATCCCGGCTTGCGCGGGGATCACGGTGCCGAAATCAGGATCGGGGTCCGACATGCGCGACAGGCGGGGCTTTCGGGTGGTCGCCATGTCACCCCACGAAAAAGGCCGGTGGATCGCTCCACCGGCCTCGTTCATTCAGACGATTGGCGTCGGACTTAGAAGTCCATGCCGCCCATGCCGCCCATGCCGCCGGGCATGCCGCCCATCGGCGCCTTGTCGTCGGCCGGCAGTTCGGCGACGGTGGCTTCCGTGGTGATCAGCAGGCCGGCCACCGAAGCGGCGTTCTGCAGCGCGGTGCGAACGACCTTGGTCGGGTCGATAACGCCGGCGGCGACCAGGTTTTCATAGGTGTCGGTCGCGGCGTTGAAACCGAACGAGGTGTCGTCCTGATCCAGCAGCTTGCCCGAAACCACGGCGCCGTCATGGCCCGCATTGCTGGCGATCTGGCGAACCAGAGCGGTCAGCGACTTGCGGACGATGTCCACGCCACGGGTCTGGTCGTCATTGGCGCCCTTCAGGCCGTCGAGAGCCTTCGACGCGTAGAGCAGCGCGGTGCCGCCGCCGGGGACGATGCCTTCTTCAACGGCCGCACGGGTGGCGTGCAGGGCGTCGTCGACGCGGTCCTTGCGTTCCTTGACTTCCACTTCGGTCGCGCCGCCGACCTTGATGACGGCCACGCCGCCAGCCAGCTTGGCCAGACGTTCCTGGAGCTTTTCGCGGTCATAGTCCGACGTCGTGACTTCGATCTGCGCGCGGATCTGTTCGGTGCGGGCCTTGATCGATTCGGCTTCACCGGCGCCATCGACGATGGTGGTGTTGTCCTTGTCGATGGTGACGCGCTTGGCGGTGCCGAGCATGCTGAGCGTGACGTTTTCGAGCTTGATGCCCAGGTCTTCGCTGATGACTTCGCCCTTGGTCAGGACGGCGATGTCTTCCAGCATCGCCTTGCGGCGATCGCCGAAGCCCGGCGCCTTGACCGCCGCGACCTTCAGGCCGCCGCGCAGCTTGTTGACGACCAGGGTCGCCAGCGCTTCGCCTTCGATGTCTTCCGCGATGATGAGCAGCGGACGACCCGACTGCACGACCGCTTCGAGGATCGGCAGGATCGACTGGAGGTTCGACAGCTTCTTTTCATGGATCAGGATGTATGGGTCGGCCAGTTCGACCTGCATCTTTTCCGGGTTGGTGATGAAATAGGGCGACAGGTAGCCGCGGTCGAACTGCATGCCTTCGACAACGTCCAGCTCGAAGTCGAGACCCTTGGCCTCTTCCACGGTGATGACGCCTTCCTTGCCGACCTTTTCCATGGCTTCGGCGATCTTTTCGCCGACTTCACGGTCGCCATTGGCGGAGATGATGCCGACCTGGGCGATTTCGGCGGTGCCTGCGACGGGCTTCGAACGCGCCTTGATGTCGTCGACAACCTTGTGGACGGCGAGGTCGATGCCGCGCTTCAGATCCATCGGGTTCATGCCGGCGGCGACCGACTTCATGCCTTCGCGAACGATCGCCTGGGCGAGGACGGTGGCGGTGGTGGTGCCGTCACCGGCGATGTCGTTGGTCTTCGAAGCGACTTCGCGGACCATCTGGGCGCCCATATTCTCGAACTTGTCCTTCAGTTCGATTTCCTTGGCGACGGAAACGCCGTCCTTGGTGATGCGGGGGGCGCCGAAGCTCTTGTCGATGACGACGTTGCGGCCCTTGGGGCCCAGGGTCACCTTGACCGCGTCGGCCAGGATGTCGACGCCGCGGGTGATGCGTTCACGCGCGTCGCGGGAGAATTTTACGTCTTTTGCAGCCATGTTTCTTTTCCTCTGTCCGTCATCCCAGCGAAGGCCGGGATATGGTGCGGCCTGACGCCGCGCTAAAAGGCCTGCGATCCCGGCCTAAGCCGGGATGACAGCAACATTTCAGGCAACAACGCCCAGAATGTCCGATTCCTTCATGATGAGCAGGTCTTCACCGTCGACCTTGACTTCGGTGCCCGACCACTTGCCGAACAGGACGCGGTCGCCAGCCTTGACGTCGAGCGGGGTCACCTTGCCGTCTTCGGCCTTGGAGCCGGTGCCGACCGAGACGATTTCGCCTTCCTGCGGCTTTTCCTTGGCGGTGTCGGGGATGATGATGCCACCGGCGGTCTTCGCCTCCGCTTCAATGCGGCGAACGAGAACGCGGTCGTGCAACGGACGAAATGCCATGTTGATTGCCTTTCCCTTCAGCAGTTGGGATCAGTCCGGCCGACGGAAGGGCATATGCCCGGCAAACCGCCCGCCTTGTCCTGCTCCCGATAAACTTTGTCGTTGTTAGCACTCTTTGGGATCGAGTGCCAGCAGCGCGAATATGGTCGGCGCTGTGGCCGCGTCAAGGGGTATGAATGGAATTTATCGCATCGGCATGACCGTTGCGGCCAGTCGCCCTTCGGCGCTGCCGGATTGTTGCCGCGTCGCTTTTTTTGATGGCCGGGCGCACGCCGCCCTTTTCCTGACCGCCGTCCATGCCGATGCTGGCATCACGGAAAAACAGAAGGAGTGGAAGGATGCGCTTTTCCAACATCATCGTCGCCGTTGACGTGCATGATGCGAACAATGGCCAGGCGGCGCTGGCCCGCGCGGCCGCCATCGCCGGGGACGATGGCCAATTGCACCTGATATATGTCCGCTATTATCTGCCCACCCGCTATTCGGCGCTGATCGTCGAGAATTTCGACCAGCAGGAACGCGACGAGGCCATGGCGACGATGAAAACATGGTGTGCGCGATTGGGCATCGACCCGAAGAGCGTCGATATCGAGACTCGCCGGGGCCGGGTGCGCGATGAAGTCCTGTCGGCGGCGCAGCGGCATGGGGCCGACCTGATCGTCATCGGATCGCACCAGCCCAGCCTGTCGTCCAAGCTGTTGGGCTCCAATGCGTCGGCCATCGTCCAGCAATCGCCGGTCAGCGTCCTGGTGGTTCGCGCGTCCGCCGGTTAGCGCAAGCGCAAAAGGGCGGCGGCGGCATTGCCGATGGGCATGCGGCTTCCTACCTGCGCTGCGCAAGCCAGGGAGCCCGTACCGATGACCGACAGTTACACGCCGCCCGCAAAATGGACCTGGGACGCCGCCAGTGGCGGCCGGTTCGCCCATATCAACCGGCCTATTTCCGGATCGACCCATGACAAGGATCTGCCGGTCGGCGAACATCCCCTGCAACTCTATTCGCTCGCCACGCCCAATGGGCAGAAGGTGACGATCATGCTGGAGGAATTGCTGGCGGCGGGCCATGGCGGCGCGGAATATGACGCCTGGCTGATCCGCATTCACGAAGGCGACCAGTTTTCCAGCGGGTTTGTGGCGGTAAACCCCAACAGCAAGATCCCCGCGATGATGGACCACAGCGTATCGCCGCCGCAGCGCGTGTTCGAATCCGGCGCGATCCTGCTTTATCTGGCGGAAAAATTCGGCGCTTTCCTGCCGGCCGATCCGGCCGCGCGCGCCGCCGCCCTGTCCTGGCTGTTCTGGCAGATGGGCAGCGCGCCGCTGCTGGGCGGGGGCTTTGGCCATTTCTACGCCTATGCGCCGGAAAAATATGAATATCCGATCAACCGCTACGCCATGGAGGTGAAGCGGCAACTGGATGTGCTCGACCGGCATCTGGCCGAGAATGACTATATGGCGGGGGCGGAATACAGCATTGCCGACATGGCGATCTGGCCCTGGTATGGCGGGCTGGTGCTGGGCCGCCTTTATGAAGCGGCGGAATTTCTGGATGTCGAGCGCTATGCCCATGTCCTGCGCTGGGCGCGACAGATCGACGCACGCCCGGCGGTGCGGCGCGGGCGCATGGTCAACATGACCAGCGGGCCGCTTGAACTGCAACTGCATGAACGGCACGACGCCAGCGATTTCGAGACCCGGACGCAGGACAAGCTGCAAAACGCCGACTGAACCCCCTTGATCGCCCGCCCCGCTTGCGCCACAACCAACGCAATCGGGGCAAGGCGACCCCCCGATCAGGCGTTCCCCGCCCAAGCGTCGCGGCTTGAATGACGGGGCGGCGCGGCTGTCCTGTGTCGGGGACGTGCATGATAAAACCTTCCTTTGCAGAACTGGTTCGCGTGTTCGGGCGGATCGGCCTTGTCAGTTTCGGCGGGCCGGCGGGGCAGATCGCGCTGATGCACCGGGAACTGGTGGATGAGCGCAAATGGGTGGAGGACGACGCCTTCCTCCATGCGCTCAACATCTGCCACCTCTTGCCGGGGCCGGAAGCGCAGCAACTGGCGACCTGGATCGGCTGGCGGCTGCACGGTGTGAAGGGCGGGCTCGCCGCCGGGCTGCTGTTCGTGCTGCCGGGCGCGGCGATCATGCTGGGGCTTTCGGTCCTATATGCGTTCGCAGCGGACCTGCATGTCGTCGCCGCGCTGTTTCTGGGCATCAAGGCGGCAGTGCTGGCCATCGTCGTGCAGGCGTTGCTGCGCATCGGCGGGCGGGCGCTGACCACCGGGTTCAAGCGCGGGCTGGCGGTGGCGGCATTTCTGGCGCTGTTCCTGTTCAACCTGCCCTTCCCGCTGGTGGTGCTGGGCGCGGGCCTGATCGGCTTTGTGGTGGCGCGCGCCCGGCCCGAATGGCTGAAGGCGCATGGAGGCTCCGCGCCCGCGCCGGTCGGACCGATGCCATGGGGCGCGACATTGCGCAGCGTCGCGATCTGGCTGGCCATCTGGGCCGCGCCGATGGCGGTGATCCTCGCCACGCTGGGGCCGGACCATGTGTTGTGGAAGATCGGCGCCTTCTTCTCGCAACTCGCCGTGGTGACGTTCGGCGGCGCCTATGCGGTGCTTGCCTATATGGCGCAGCAGGCGGTGCAGCAGATGCACTGGCTGTCGCCCGGCGAAATGACCGATGGCCTGGGCCTTGCGGAAACCACGCCGGGGCCGCTGATCCTGGTGACCCAGTTCGTCGGCTTTCTGGGCGCATTTCGCGCGCCCGCGCCCTTCACGCCGCTGGTCGCCGGGATATTGGGCGCGGCGGTGACTTTGTGGGTCACCTTCACCCCCTGTTTCCTGTGGATTTTCAGCGTCGCGCCATGGATGGAGCGGCTGGAGCGCGCGCCCCGGCTGCGCGGCGCGCTGGCGGCGCTGACCGCCGCCATCGTCGGCGTCATCGCCAACCTGACGCTGTGGTTCGCGCTGCATGTGCTGTTCGCGCGGGTGAGCGAGCAAAGGATGGGGCCGGTGCGATGGAGCATCCCCGACTGGAGCAGCATCGACTGGCGCATCGCCCTGATCGCGGCGATGGCGGCGGTGCTGATCTTTGCCCTGAAACGCGGGGTGCTGACCACGCTGACGCTCTGCGCGCTGGCGGGCCTCGCGCTTAGCAGCGTCTGACGCGCGGGATCAGCCGGCCGCCTTCACGATTTCCGCCCAGGCCGCCTCGTCGATCACTTCGATGCCGAGCGCGGCGGCCTGCTTCAATTTGCTGCCCGCGCCCGGCCCGGCGACGACCAGGTCGGTCTTTGCGCTGACCGATCCGGCCGCCTTGGCGCCCAGCCGTTCGGCCTGCGCCTTCGCCTCGTCGCGGCTCATGGTTTCGAGCTTGCCGGTGAACACGACGGTCTTGCCGGTGACGGCGCTGGCGGTGGTTTCTACGACATAGGGGGGCGGCGAGACCTGCGACAACAGGTCGTCCCACACCGCCTGATTATGGGGTTCGTGGAAAAAGTCGGCCAGCGCATGGCCGACCGCCGCGCCGACATTCTCCACGCCGATAATTTCGGCGATGGCCTTGTCGCGCTTCGCCTGTGTTTCCGCCGGATCGGCGGCGGCGCGCAGGGCGATGATCCCCTCCGCCAGCGTGCGGATGGCGGGCAAGCTGGCGTAGCGTTTAAGCAGGTCGCGCGCCGTCACCGCGCCGACATGGCGGATGCCGAGGCCAAAGAGCAGGCGGGCGGCGTCGGGCTGGCGCTTCGCCTCGATGGCGGCGAGGAGATTGTCGACCGACTTTTCCTTCCACCCTTCCCGGCCGATAAGTTCGTCCCGATGGGCCTTCAGCCGGAAAATGTCGGCCGGTTCGGCGATCCAGCCAAGGTCGAGAAACTCCTGGATGCTCTTTTCGCCCAGCCCCTCAATATCGAGCGCGGCGCGGCTGACGAAATGGCGCAGCCGCTCGAAACGCTGGGCGGGACAGATGAGGCCGCCGGTGCAGCGTATGTCGACTTCCCCCTCCTCGCGCACCGCTTCGGAGCCGCAGACCGGGCAATGGGCGGGGAAGAGGAAAGGTTCGCGCGCTTCGTCGCGGGTCAGATTGTCGACCACCTGCGGGATGACGTCGCCCGCGCGCTGCACGACGATGCGGTCGCCGGGGCGCACGCCGAGGCGGGCAATCTCGTCGGCATTGTGCAGCGTGACGTTGGACACGACCACGCCGCCGACGGTGACCGGGGTCAGGCGGCCGACCGGGGTCAGCTTGCCGGTGCGGCCGACCTGTATGTCGATGGCCTCCAGCGTGGTCTGTGCGCGTTCGGCGGGGAATTTATGGGCGATGGCCCAGCGCGGCGCCTTCGCCACGAAACCCAAGCGCTGCTGCCAGTCCAGCCGGTCGACCTTGTAGACGACGCCGTCAATATCGAAGGGGAGTTCGGCGCGCTTCGCCTCTATCATGCGATAATGGGCGAGCAGGCCATCGAGCGTTTCGACCCGCACCAGCATGTCGGACAGGGGCAGACCCCATGACGCGATGGCCCGCATCACGCCCAGTTGCGTGTCGGCGGGCAGGGCCGATGCCTCGCCCCAGCCATGGGCCAGGAAGCGCAGCGGGCGGCTGGCGGTGACGGCGGCGTCCTTCTGGCGCAGGGAGCCAGCGGCGGCGTTGCGGGGGTTGGCGAACTGCCGCGCCTTTTCCGGGTCTTCGGCTTCGGCCAGCAGGCGGGCGTTGAGGGCGGTGAAATCCGCCTTCGCCATATAGACCTCGCCCCGGATCTCGAAAATGTCGGGGATGGCCTCGCCGGTCAACTGGTCGGGGATGTCGGCGATGGTGCGGACATTGGCGGTCACATCCTCCCCCGTGGCGCCATCGCCGCGCGTGGCTGCGAGGACGAGCGCGCCCCTCTCATAGCGCAGCGAACAGGACAGGCCGTCAATCTTCGGCTCGGCGGTCATGGCGACGGGCGCATCCTCCGGCAGCGCGAGGAAGCGGCGGACGCGGGCCAGAAACTCGGCAATGTCCTCATCGGCAAAGCCGTTGTCGAGGCTCATCATGCGGACGGCATGGGGCACTTTTTTCAGGCCCGACGTCGGCGCGGCCCCGACCAGAGCATTGGGCGAATCGGCGCGGACCAGATGCGGGAAAGCCGCCTCCAGCGCGTTGTTCTCCCGCATCAGCGCGTCATAGGCGGCGTCGGTAATCTCCGGCGCGTCCTGATCGTGATAAAGCCGGTTATGCCGCGCAATCTCCTTCGCCAGCCGCATCAGGCGGTTGGCGGCGTCGGCTTCGGTAAGGGTGGTGGGGTCGGTCATCGGGATGCTTAAGAATCTTTTAGAGGACGTATATCGTCACTTGAGGACAGCGAGTGGCTGATCATCAGGCAAGCTCTATATCCAAACCCCTTCCGGGTCAGTGCCTTCTTTAAAGCAGTGAGGTCTTTGCGCACATCTACTTCCGCATACACCACTTGGACAGGATCAAGCGGCTTGGTCCACCTGATCTCCTCAGATTCCTGAAGGACAAAAACCGCCAGGCTACTCGCTTCATCCATCTTAATTTTCCATGGCCTAAGCCATGGCCGATAGCCCCATCCGATGCCAAAGAAATCCATATCCAACTGACGGCTGCTAAGATTTGTCAGGTAGAGAGTCACAGCCCCCTCAGGCAAGCTCCATTCATCCGATTGCCGAATACCGATCACTTCTTTCGCAGATCGATGGTCGCGAAACTGTAAAATGGCGACTATTGAGGATACAATAGCGGCATACCCTGCGATAAAATCGCCTATTTGAATCATATGTTTGCAACCGGCACCGTTTCGACATGCATCGGCATGGCCGCGATGATCGGGCGGGCCTTGGCGATGGCGGCGCGGACGGCGGGGATTTTGAGCGATGCCTGATGGCTTTCGCGGCTGTCCCAAATTTCAGTGATCCAGATGGCGTCCGCATTCCCGGCGTCGAGCGCGATCTGATAGGAGAGGCAGCCGGGCATCGCGCCCGTCGCTTCGCGCAGATAGCCGACCAGTTCGTCGCGCTTGCCCGGTTGGGCCACCATCTGGCCGATCAGGCCATAGCGCGGCGCTCCATCGGCCGCTATGGCCGAGGCGGGCAGCGTGGAAAGCGCCGCGCCCATGGCTGCGAAGGTCAATATCTCCCGTCGATCATGGCTCATCGCCCTGCCCTCTTCCTCACTTCTTGCGATGCTTGCCGCGCGCGCCGCCGATGTGGCGGATGTTCGCAGGGCGGCCCCGGCGGGCGGTTGTCGGGCGGGTGCGGTCGCGGCGCGGCTGTCCGGGGCGGCCGCCGCCGGACGGGCCATCGGGCAGTTCGAAACGCAGCGCGCCGTTGATCGGATCGGCCTCCGCCAGCCGCAACGGCATCCGCTGCCCGACCGTATAGCGATCGCCGCTGTCGACGCCGACCAGCGCGCGGGCGGCCTCGTCATAATAGAAATGTTCCGCGCCCAGCGTGGAAACGGGCACCAGCCCGTCGCCGCCCAGCCCCTCCACCGTGGCGAAGAAGCCGAAATTCTGGACCCCGGTGATCCGCGCCTCCACCAGTTCGCCGACATGGGCGGCGAGGAAAGCCGCGACATAGCGGTCTATGGTCTCCCGCTCCGCCTCCATCGCGCGGCGCTCATGCTGGCTGATCATTTCGCCGACGCGGCCCATATTCTCGAAATCATCCTGGCTGAGCCCGGTGCGATCGGGCAGCGACGTTCCCTTGGGCGCGGGCATTTCGAGGCCATAGGCGCGCACCAGCGAACGATGCACCAGCAGGTCGGCATAGCGGCGGATGGGCGAGGTGAAATGGCCGTAACTGCCCAGCGCCAGCCCGAAATGGCCCATATTCTGGGGGCTGTAATAGGCCTGGGTCTGGGTGCGGAGAATCTGTTCCATGATGAGCGGCTTTTCCTCCGCCTCACCGATCTTTGCGATCAGGCGGTTGAAGGTCGCGGGTTTGATGACCTGCCCCAGCGCGAAATCCATGTCGAACGTGGCGAGATAATCCTTCAGCGCCACCAGCTTGTCGCGACTGGGCGGTTCGTGCACGCGGTACATGACCGGCGCCTTCTTCGCCTCCAAAGCCTTGGCCGCCGCGACATTGGCGGCGATCATATAATCCTCGATCAGCATATGGGCGTCGAGCCGTTCGCGCACCGCCACGCTGACGATCTTGCCCCATTCGTCGAGCACCACCCGCCTTTCGGGCAGGTCCAGCGCCAGCGGCTCGCGCTGCTCGCGCGCCTTGCGGAGCAACGCCCAGCAGGCCCAGAGGGGCCTTAGCGCCGGTTCCAGCAGCTCATGCGGCTTTGTGCCGTCAATCGCGGCCTGCGCGTCCTCATAGGCGAGGACGGCGGCGACGCGGATGACGGCGCGGGTGAAGCGCCAGGCGGTCACCTTGCCCTGCGCATTGACGGTCAGGTGACAGGCCATGGCCGCCCGGTCCTGCCCCGCGCGCAGCGAGCACATGTCGGACGAAAGCTGATGCGGCAGCATCGGCACGACCAGATCGGGGAAATAGACGCTGTTGCCGCGCTTGCGCGCTTCCTTGTCCAGCGCGCCGCCGGGCCGGACATAATAGCTGACGTCGGCGATGGCGACGATGGCCCTGAACCCGCCGGGATTGGCGGGGTCTTCGTCGGGAGCGGCCCACACCGCATCGTCATGGTCGCGCGCGTCGACCGGGTCGATGGCGACGATGGGCAAATGGCGCAGATCCTCCCGCGCATCCTCATGCAGCGGCAGGGCGGAGGCGGCCACCGCTTCCTCCTCCACCCGGTCGGGGAAGACATGGGGGATGCCGTGCTTGTGGATGGCGATCAGGCTGAAGCTGCGCGGGGCGAAGGGATCGCCCAATATGTCGGTGACGCGGGCGGAAATGCGCGGCGGGCGGCCGACCGGCTCGGCCAGCACCAGGTCGCCGCGCTTGGCCTCGCCTGCGTCGCTGATCGGCGTGTCGCGGCGGATGCGCTTGTCGACCGGGCGCAGCCACAGCTTGCCGCCTTCCGCTTCCTCCACCACGCCCAGCAGTTCCTCGCTCGCCTTGGCCAGCTTCTTCATCGGGTGGGCGACCCAGCCCTTGCCCGCTTCCTCCGTGCGCGCGAGGATGCGGTCGCCGATGGTGAGCGCGGACTGCCGGGTTTTGGGTTTCCCCCGCTCGATCACGCGCAGGCGCGGCGCGGGCTGCCCTTCGGCTTCCCACCGTTCGGGCGTGGCGATCAGCGTGGTGTCGTCGACGTCGACAATGCGCAGCACCGTCACCTTGGGCACGCCGCCCATCTTGTGGAAGGCGCGGGCCGGGCCGATGTCAATCAGCCCCTCGTCCGCCATGTCCTTCAGCAGCGCCTTGAGCGCGATCTTTTCCTGCCCTTTCAGACCAAAGGCCTTGGCGATCTCGCGCTTGCCCGCCGGCTGATCGGAACCGGCGATGAAGTCCATCACCTGGTCGCGGGTGGGAAATCCGGCGGGGCGGACCTTGGCGGGCTTGTGCTTCTGGGTGGATGCCATGGACCAGCTATAGGAGGGAGCGAGGGCCGCCGCCAGCATTGTTGGTCATGGCGGGGTTGCGGCATGGGGGCGCAACGAGAGCGGCACGCCGACTGACATGCTGGTCATTTCCAGCCCGAACAGCCATGGCGACCAGCCTGCGACACCCCGTTCGCGAACCAACTACCCCGCCTCAAGCTTGAACTCGCGGGTGAACTTCCTTCGTTGCATCATGGATCTCCGATAGGTGGCAACATCCTATCTCGGCGCGCGGCTTCCGCGCCCAGCAATAATGGCGCGACCACAGCTTCGCTTTGCAGAAGGTCGGACCGATCGTGTAGAGGCTACCAACCACAATTATGAGTTACAATGAATTACCGCCATTCCTTCCATGCTGGCAACAGCGCCGACGTCGTGAAGCACAGCCTCCTGATCGCCCTGGTCCGGGCCTTGCAGCAAAAGGAGGGCGCGTTGACTCTGATCGATACCCATGCCGGCTGCGGGCTGTACGACCTTGGCAGCGACGAAGCACAACGCACCGGCGAGGCCGCCTGGGGTGTGCTGCGGGCCTTTGCCAGCACCCATCCCTTGCTGGACGACTACCGCGCCGCCGTGAAGGCGGTGAATGCCAGCGGCGGACCGCGCCTCTACCCCGGTTCGCCGAAGATTCTGGCGCAGCTTTTGCGCCCACAGGATTTCCTGATCCTCAATGAAAAGCACCCGAAGGACGTTTACGCCCTGCGCGGCGTGATGCGGGGCGCCAGCGCGGCCGTGCATCAACGCGACGCCTACGAGCTTTGGCTGGCTCTGCTGCCGCCGCGCACCGGGCGCGGCGTCGTGATAGTCGACCCGCCCTACGAACAGCCGGACGAACGGGCCCGCATTACCGGCACGCTCGCCGCCGCTCACCGCAAATGGGCGCATGGTGTGACGGTGGTCTGGTTTCCGCTGAAAGACCGCGCGACGCATTGGCGGTGGAAGGAGCAGCTGCGCAGGCTCGGCATCCCGAAACTGCTCCGGGTGGAGCATTGGCTCTACGACAGCGAGCAACCCGGCATCTATAATGGCGCCGGCCTCTTCATCGTCAATCCGCCCTACGCCTTTACGCAGGCATTGCCGCCTTTATTGGAGGCATTGCGCCAGGCCTTGGCGCCCGAAGGACATAAGGGCGAGATCATATCAGATTGGTTGGGCGCTTGAGACGAACCCTTGTCCCCGAAACGGAATTGCTTCGCTGCGCTCTTTGGCAACTGGGGCGTCGAGAGCATCCTGCGACAGCATGGATGAAGTAGCGCGGCCGACATGCTAGGAGAGTGACATGGTTCAAGCATCCGACCGCAGCGGCACTGTCGAGATCGACGGTCTGAAATATGATTGGGAGCTCCTGAGCGAGCCTCAACTATCCTCTTCCGATGGCTGGAAGGGCATGACGATCTCCCTGCGCGAGAGAGACATGCCGCGCGCAGCCATACTGGAATTTCCACCGCCCAAGCGCCTGATGAGAGGACTGCCCAAAGGGCGTTTGCACATCAACAATGCCATTGCGTCGCGTGGGATACGGGCAGCATTATCGGCCGGATGGGAGCCTTCGTCGCGAGGCAAACCTACGGTTTTCATGGTTGATGCCAACGGCGACTAAGGGACGTCGATCGTGCCATCATCATCCAAGATCATAATGGAAGCGGTCGGAAGGCGCCGTTTGTCTTTACCTGCATCCGGGAAGCGGTCGTTCCGCACCTGAGAAACTGGATTTTCGTGCCGGACGTCTCCAAGGGGTCGACATATAGGTCGGTGACACCGCTTTTTTGAAGGCTCCTTTGATTACCTTGGCGCCACCGCGGACGAAGTCGATGTGGTCCGACCAGTGTTCCCGGCCAGAGGCCAAAGGCCAGCGTCTATTGCTTGCCCAGATAACGATGGTTCATCCGCCAGCAGCCCCCAAATGTGGGCCTGACCAATAGAAGCAGGCCATCGCTGTTGGTGAGCTTATACGCGCTGTCGCGAGCCTTGCTCGCCTTGATGGCAAGGGCAGGGAGGGCCATGATGGTATCTCCCATGAGGGGAGCGCTCGCCTACCATCGGACATACCATCGATTTGGTGGTATCGGGTGGTGCTCAGCTGCTCCACATAGGAGCATTATATCACAGAAAAATCGCAGAAAACAGCCATTCCTGGCATGTTTTGGCACCGTTTGGGAAGCGAAGGTGGTGACCCCTACGGGAATCGAACCCGTGTTTCAGCCGTGAGAGGGCCGCGTCCTGACCGCTAGACGAAGGGGCCTTTGCACCGCGCATCGCGCGGGCCATGGGCAGGAGCGCGCACCTACGCCCGGAAAGGCGGCCCGTCAAGCCTGACAAAAAACCACCCCATGCGATTCGCATGGGGTGGCCAGGGTTCAGGGAGGAGACGCCTCCACAAGGGAGGCATCCATATGGCTCACCCGAAAGGGGGACAGGTGCGCCATATATGCTCAAGATAGGGCGAGAGACATTCCGTTGCAAGAGGGAACGGAAAATCTCTCCCCCAGACTTGATCGATGATGGACCAATCGGCCGCAGATCAGGCTTCGGCCGGCGCAGGCTCAGTCGACACGATGGGGGCAATGGGGCCCTTGCCGAGTTGAACCTGACGCTCGAAAATCTCGCGAATCAGCTGGAGCGAAAACAGGTGGGCGAACAGCAGCGGCAGCATGCCGTTCTGGTTGATCTTGCGCAGCTGGTCGCCACGAAGGTCGCGCAGCTTTTCTTCGTTGACCATGCGAAAACCGCGATAGGTGAAGGGCTGTTCCAGACCGGGAGCCTGAATGGCGACTTCCCCGTCCATCAACAGATCCAGTTCCTTCAGATCCTTCATGAACTGGCCGGTGCGGGCCGCCGCCTGTTCAAAATCCTCACAGAATTTCAGGATGTTGGCGGTCACTTCAGTCGGCTTGCCATCATCGAACAGCTTGTTGCCCTCATCGAACACGCCGACGCTGGGCGTCGTCGGGTCGAAGCACAGCGACAATTCCTCGCCATCGGGGCGAAGCTTGGCCAGCATCCAGGGATAACGGCGGACATAGGCGGGGATATAAGTCGGCCCGGTCAGCCCGCCATTTTCATCCAGAAACACGTTGACGCCCTCATTAAGGCCCATCAGCGCCAGCGGCACCGGATCATTGCCAGCCGAAAAGATGATCGGCAGCATCCGCTGGGCCGCAGCAAATTCGTCGATCGTCAGCGGCACGGCGTGCTGCGTCGCCAGGTGCGGCGCGGCTTCGACTGAACGCACGCTGTAATCGGCGTGATCGATGGTGCTGAGCGGCAACAGGTCATTGTAGAAGATGGGAAGCGATTGAGCGGGCGCGCTGGCCATGATGTGTTTCCGTTCTGTCATGTTGGGGCGATGCGCCAGGGCCCACCACCGTTCCATTACTGCCCCAGCGACCTAATGACGTTGACCGGTGGAGGCAATGGTTTTGCGCCCTGCGATGGTCATCCTTCGCCCGGCAGCGGGATCAGCTTTTCGGGGTTCATCAGCCCCAGGGGATCGAAGGCCGCCTTGATCGCGCGCAACGCCGACAGCCGCGCCGGCCCGGCCAGCCGCCCCAACTCCGCCCGCTTCATTTGACCGATGCCATGTTCAGCCGAAATCGAGCCGCCAGCCGCGACCACCGCGTCATGCACGAAGGCGCTGATTTCCTTGCCCTGCGCGGCAATCCACGCCGGGCCATCGCCGGTCCCGGCCGGGGCGCGGACATGAAAATGGACGTTGCCATCACCCAGATGGCCAAAGGATGAGGCGGTCGTGCCGGGGAAACGGGCCATAGCCGCCGCCGCTTCCTCCACCATGAAGGCGGGCATCCGCGCGACCGGCACGCTGATGTCGAACTGCAGGGCGGGGCCCTGCGCCTTTTCCGCGGGCGAAAGCGATTCGCGCAGCCGCCAGAAGGCGTCCGCCTGCGACTCGTTGACGGCGATCGCGGCATCAATGGCGATCCCCGCCTCCATAGCCTTGCCCAATGCCGCTTCCAGCCGTTCGCCCGGCGTCGGATCGCCGGATGTCGCGTGATCGACTTCGATCAGCACATGCCATGGCGTGCGCGTTTCAATGGGACAGCGCGCATCGGGCAGATAGTCGAGCACATGGCCCAGGCCATCGTCGGCCACGACTTCAAAACCTTCGACGCTGTCGCCCAGCTCGCCTTCGATCAGGCGCAGCAGATCGAGCGCGGCGGCGGGGCTTTCCACCCCCACCCATCCTACGGCCCGCGCGGCGATGGCGGGCACGAGGCGCAGCGAGGCCGCCGTCACGATCCCCAAAGTCCCTTCCGCCCCGATCAGCAATTGCTTGATGTCATAACCGCGATTGTCCTTCTTGAGCGGATCGAGCCCAGAGAAGATGCTGCCATCGGGCAGAACCGCCTCGATGCCGTCGACCAGCGCCCGCATCGTGCCATGGCGCAGAACCTGCGTGCCGCCCGCATTGGTCGAAATCAGGCCGCCAATGGTGGCTGATCCCTTGGCGCCCAGGCTGAGGGGAAAGCGCCGCCCTACCCCATCGGCCGCGTCGTGCAGGGTCGAGAGGATGACGCCGGCCTCACAGACGGCGATATTGTCGGCGGCGGAAATCGAACGGATATGGTTCAACCGGCGCAGCGACAGGATCAGAGCCCTGCCATCGGCGGGCGGCGTCGCGCCGCCGACCATCGACGTATTGCCGCCCTGTGGCGTGAGCGGAATGCGCAGTTCAGTGGCCAGCCCCACCACCGCCGAAACCTCCGCCGTGTCGGCCGGGGACAGGATCGCCGCCGCCTTGCCATGGAAACGCCCGCGCCAGTCGCTGGTCCAGGGCGCAATGGCGTCGGGATCGTCGGTGAAGCCCTTCGGACCGAGCAGGTCAGCAAAGCGGGCAAGCGTTTCGGGCGCAATGGAGAGGTTTTCTTTGGTCATACGGCCATTCTATGCCCCGCAATTCATGCAATGTTCAACCGTCAGCGCCTAACCCGACCGCCGTTAAAGGGGTTCGCTTTGTTTCATTCCGTCCTGTTGCTGCTGCTCGCGCCGGATGCCGATCCGACCCAGTGGGCGCAATTGACCATCGAACAGCGCGTCATCATTCGCGTGCCGATGGCCCGCGCGCGGGGACTCGAGCGCAAGGTGGAAAAACCGACGGAGTGGAAGGAAAGGAAAGGGCCCAAATGCATCGCCATCCGGTCCATCCGTGGCGCATCGATCACATCCCCACGCGGCGTTGACCTGATATTGGCGGATGGCCATCGCTATCGGGCGCATCTGGAGCGCGGATGCCGATCGGTCGGCTTCTACGCGGGCTTCTATGTCGAACCGTCCCGCGACGGCTCTTTATGTTCGCGACGGGATGAATTGCAGTCGCGCAACGGCATGGCCTGCGTGGTCGACAGTTTCAAGCGTCTGGTGGAGGATGATTGACCCCGACCGCTAACGCAATTTCTTGGGATTTCCTTGACAAATCGGGTGGTTTTCCCCAAGGGCGCAGGGTTACCGCCCGTCCTTCGGCGTGGCGGCGTTATTCCTTGTCCCGGACATTTGCATGACTTTTGCCGATCTCGGCCTTTCCGATGAATTATTGAGGGCCGTCACCGAATCCGGTTACGACACGCCCACGCCCATTCAGGCGCAGGCCATCCCTTCCGTGCTGATGATGCGCGACATCATCGGCATCGCCCAGACCGGCACGGGCAAGACAGCCAGCTTCGTGCTGCCGATGATCGACATATTGGCCCATGGCCGCGCCCGCGCGCTGATGCCGCGCAGCCTGATCCTGGAGCCGACGCGCGAACTGGCCGCGCAGGTGGCCGAGAACTTCGAGAAATACGGCAAATATCACAAGCTATCCATGGCGTTGCTGATCGGCGGCGTGCAGATGGGCGATCAGATCAAGGCGCTGGAAAAGGGCGTTGACGTGCTTATCGCCACGCCCGGTCGCCTGATGGACCTGTTCGGCCGGGGCAAGATCATGCTTAACGGTTGCAACCTGCTGGTGATCGACGAAGCCGACCGGATGCTCGACATGGGCTTCATCCCCGACATCGAGGAAATCTGTTCCAAGCTGCCCGCCCAGCGGCAAACGCTGCTGTTTTCGGCGACCATGCCGCCGGTCATCAAGAAACTGGCCGACAAATTCCTGTCCAACCCCAAATCGATTGAGGTGGCGCGGCCCGCCACCGCCTCCACCAACATCACCCAGAGGCTGGTGAAGGTCGATTCGCGCAAGAAGCGCGAAACGCTGTGCGCCATGCTGGAAGCGGAAGCGGTGAGCAGTTCGGTCATCTTCTGCAACCGCAAGACGACTGTGCGGGAACTCAACAAGAGCCTCCAGCGCATGGGTTTCCGTTCAGGCGAAATCCATGGCGACATCGATCAGGCGTCGCGCATCGCCGAACTGGAGCGGTTCCGCGACGGCACCGTCAACATATTGGTTGCTTCCGACGTGGCGGCGCGCGGGCTGGACATCAAGGGCGTATCCCACGTGTTCAACTATGACGCGCCCTGGCACCCGGACGATTATGTCCATCGCATCGGCCGCACCGGCCGCGCCGGGGCGTCCGGCGTCGCCTATACCTTCGTCACCGAAGCCGACGCCGAGGCGATCGACAATATCCAGAAGCTGATCGGCACGAAGATCGACTATGTCGAGGGCGCAAAGCCCCGTCCGGCCGAAAAGGCGCCGGAGGACAAGGCGCCTGTCGACCGGAAGCGCTCGAACAAGGACGGCGAGGAAAGCCGGAGCAAGAGGGAACCTCGCCGCGAAAAGCCGGACCGGAGCGCGGAAAAGCCCCGCGAGGAACGCGCAGAACGCCCGGCGCGCGCCGCCGATCAGGCCCCCGCCCGCCCCCGCCGCGATGGCCGCCATGACGATGGCCCGGATGAAGGCTGGAACGGTCCGGTCCCCGAATTCCTGAACTTCGGTTTCAGCAACTGACCCTGCACGGGCGTTGTTTCGCCCGCGTCAGTCAGCTTCGCAATTCCACCCATGTCGGCGCATGATCGCTGGCCTTTTCGCGTCCACGGAAGGCGCAATCGACCTGTGCGTCGATCAGGCGGTCGGCCGCCGCCGGGCTGAGCAGCAGATGGTCGATGCGGAAACCGGCGTCGCGCGGCCAGGCGCCGGCCTGATAATCCCAATAGGTCCACACCCCACCGGCCGGATGGCGGCTGAGGATCGCGTCGGTCCACCCGTCGTTGAGCAGACGGCGATAGGCGGCCCGGCTTTCGGGCTGCATCAGCGCATCATCGGCCATGGCCTTGACCGAAAAGACATCGGCGTCGCGCGGGATGACATTATAATCGCCAGCCAGGATGGCGGGTGCTTCCTCCGCCCAGATTTGCGCCGCGCGGGCGCGCAGCCGCTCCATCCAGCGCAGCTTATAGTCGAATTTGGGGCCAGGCTGCGGATTGCCGTTGGGCAGATAAATGGAGGCGACCCGCACCCCCTTCACATCCGCCTCCAGATATCGGCTCTGCTCGTCCTCAGGCTCTCCATCAAGGCCCCGCCGCACTTCGACGGGCGTTTCGCCGCGCGCCAGGATGGCGACGCCGTTGAAACCCTTCTGCCCGAGCCAGATGGCGCCATAACCGGCCTGCTCAATATCCTTCGCCGGGAAAGTCTCGTCGGAAGTTTTGAGTTCCTGCAGACAGGCGATGTCGGGCCGCGTTTCTTCCAGCCATTCGATCAGGCGCGGCAGGCGCGCCTTGATGCCGTTGATGTTGAAAGTGGCGATGCGCATGGAACGGGTCTCCTCGCCAGCCTCCCTAATGGCAAGATCGGCCCTTGGCCACTATGCCGGTCAGACCGAGAAGCTGGACCCGCAACCGCAACCAGCGGTGGCGTTGGGGTTCGTCACCTTGAACGCCGCGCCGCCCAGATCGGACACGAAATCGACCGCCGACCCGCGAACCAGATCGAGGCTTACATCGTCGACGACCAGCGTCACGCCGTCGGTTTCGACCGACACATCGTCAGCCTCCACGGCATCGGCCAGGCCAAAACGATATTGGAAGCCCGAACAGCCGCCCCCTTCAACCGCCAGACGCAAGATGGCGGGCTTGCCCTGCTTGGCGGCGATGGTCGCAACACGGGCAGCGGCGGACGGGGTCAGTTGAATGTCGCTCATGCCGCCAAGATAGGGACAAGCAAAAGGCCCGGCAAGCTATGTGCTGCCGGGCCTTTGCTTTTAACCGAAACAGGGATCAGTCGGCCGCCTTTTCCTGCGCGCGGGTCGGGCCGCCCATGGCGACCGGCGGCTTGGCGTTCATCGCCACCAGATAATCGGGACCGGCGACGAAGGGCAGCGGGTTGACGGCGGCGCCTTCCACCCGGACTTCGTAATGAAGATGGCTGCCGGTCGAACGGCCGGTCGAGCCCATAAGACCGATGATCTGGCCGCGTTTCACGAAGCTGTTGGCCGCCACCAGCAGCTTCGACATGTGCCCATAACGGGTTTCCATGCCATTGCCGTGCGAAATCTGGACGAGGTTGCCATAACCGCTAGCCCAGCCGGAGCGGCTGACGATGCCATCGGCGGTGGCGCGGATCGGCGTACCGATCGGGCCGGGAATGTCGATGCCCTTGTGCATCCGCGCGCCGCCGTTGAACGGGTCGGAACGCACGCCGAAATTGGATGTGAGGCTCAGCTTTTCGACCGGGCGGCCCGAGGGGATATAGGCGGCCGACTTGGTCGAACCGTCCAGACGCTCCATCGAGGAGAAGAGGCTGGCGAAAGCGGCGTCGCCCTGACCCAGCGGGCTGGCTTCGCTGACGTCGCCATAGGGATCGTCATCATCCGTCGCATGGGCCGGCGCGGCGGCGGCCATCAGACCGGCTGCACCCGCAAGGGCGGCGATCCGAGCCTTTTTTGCGATGATGTGGAACCAGAGTGACGTGCGACCGTTATTGGTAGGAAGGTTATTCATGCAGACCCCGACTAACCCGCCCGGATCTTTTTCGATCCGTGGCGTATTCCCCGTTCAACAAAGCAGCTTGGCTGCCCCCGACGAGTTGGAGACTGCCCATCCCCGCTCAGCTTGCAAGCGGCGAGTAGAAATCGCGCGTTAAACCGGCCTCGTGACGCGCCGAGTCGTTGAATGGAGGCTTAATGCCTCCCCGAAAATGGCGCTGAACCAACAATTGATAATGGGCCGCCGCATCCAGCGACAAATGGTTCGTCGCGCTGCGGAACCATTTCGTCCCGGCCGAAACATGGCGAATCTCGTCGCGCATAATGCGCCGCAGCATCTTCGCCGACACCATGTCGCCCGCCGCTTCGAACCGCGCGATGGTGGCGGGCGTGATGTCGAGCGCCCGCGCCTCCAGCACCATCGGCACGATGGCGAGCCGCGCCAGCGGATCATGCGCCGTCTCCTGCGCTGCCTGCCACAGCCCGTCATGCGCAGGCAGAGCGCCATAATGGCTGCCCAGCGATCGCAACCGCCGGTCGAGCAGGGCAAAGTGCATCGCCTCATCCGCGCCGACCCGCAGCCAGTCGGTCAGGAAGGCGCGCGGAAAGCCCGCCCCGAACCGCCCGGCCATGTCGAAGGCAAGGTCAATGGCGACAAATTCGATATGGGCGAGCGCATGAAGCATGGCGATCCGCGCGCGCAGCGATCCGCCCTTGCCCCGCCGCGGCATTTGCGTCGGCGGCAGCAATTCGGGCCGATCGGGCCGAGCCGGGCGCTCGGGCATGGCCACGTCACACGCCTCGCCGATCCGCCCCAGCCGCCATCCCCGCGCGACGGACCGCGCCAGCATCACCTTGGCATGGGGGTCGGCGGTCAGCAGGACATCACGGCACGCCCGACCGATTGTCGTCAAAGCGCCTTTACCGCGTCCAGCACCTCGGCGGCATGGCCCTTCACTTTCACCTTGGGCCAGACGCGCAAGACAGCGCCATCGGCCCCGATCAGGAAGGTCGCGCGCGCAATGCCCATATAGGTGCGGCCATACATGGATTTTTCCACCCATGTGCCGAACGCTTCGCAAAAACCATCATCCTCGTCCGACGCCAGCGTGACGCGCAGGCCGTATTTTTCCGCGAATTTGGCGAGCTTTGCGGGCTTGTCCTTCGACACGCCGACCACCGGCACGCCGGCCGCCGCGAAATCATCCGCCAGCGCGGTGAAATCCTTCGCCTCACTGGTGCAGCCGGGGGTGTCCGCCTTGGGATAGAAATAGACCACCAGCGGCTTGCCCAGATAGCGGTCCAGCGTGAAGGACGCGCCGTCGCTATCCTTCACCGGGACGCCGGGAACCTTGTCGCCTTCGCTCAACATCATGTCGTCTCCCCATGGGCGGCGGCCACCGCCTGCCATGCCTGGCCGATGCTTTGCCGTGCCCGGCCATAGCTTTCAAGCAAAGCTGTCCAATGGGGCAGGCCACAGGCGCGGGCCACCAGTTCGCGCGACGCTTCGGGCGGCTCGGTCGATTTGGGCGACACCAGCCGCGACACGATCAGATAGCGGGTGACGAGATCATGCGCCGGGATGAGGTCCGCCGGCAAATGCCCGGCCGCGACCAGTTGCTCCAGCGCCGCCTTGAGGTCGGGCGTGAACGCCATGCCGTGGCGGAACTGGCTGACATGGATCAGGAATTCCAGGTCGACGAGGCCGCCCGGCGCCAGCTTGACATCCCATTCCCCCGCAGGCGGCTTGTGCTTGGCGATTTCGCCGCGCATAGACACCGCCTGCGCCGCCAGCGCATCGACATCACGCGGCGCGTGCAGCGTTTCATCGACTATCGCCTGCAACGCTGCGCGCGCATCAGGCGAACCGAAAATCGGTCGGGCGCGGGTCAGCGCCAAATGCTCCCATGTCCACGCCCCTTCGCGCTGGTATCGGGCGAAACTGTCGAAGCTGACGGCCAGCAAGCCCTGCGCCCCCGACGGCCGCAACCGCGTGTCGACCTCGTAAAGCGGCCCCGACGCCGTATGCACCGACAGCGCATTGGTGATGCGCTGCGCCAGCCGGTTGAAATAGCGGGTTGCGCCCAAAGGCGAAGCGCCATCGGATTCAGCCGCGAAATCGCCGGTGAACAGGAACACGACATCCAGGTCCGACGCATGGGTCAATACTCCGCCGCCCAGCCGCCCCAACGCCAATATCGCCAGTTCGCCGCCGGGCACCCGGCCATGGGTGGCCTCAAATTCGGAAATTGTCGCGCGCGCCAGCGTCTCCACCGCCGCCTCCGCCACCCGGCAATAGCCCCTGCCCGCTTCCAGCGGATCGCCGCCGCGCACGATCTGCGCACCCAGGGCAAAGCGCCGGTCGCCGACCTTTTGCCGCACGCGATCCAGCAGGGTCTGGTAATCGTCGCCCTGCTCCAGCATGGAAAACTGGTCGGCCAGTTCCGCGACCGGCGGCGGCGGGTCGAACGCCGATGCGTCGATCAATCCGTCGATCAGCTCAGCCCGACGCCCCAGCGCCTCGGCCAGGGTCGGCGCATGGCTCAATATCTCGCCCAGCAACGACACCAGCGCAGGCCGGGCGGCGAGCAGCTTGAAGAAATTGATGGCGCTCGGCAGGCGACCGATCATGTCGTCCAGCCGGTTGATCGCGCGGTCCGGGTCGGGGGAACGCGCCAGTTCGCGCATGAGGCCGGGCAGCAAATCTTCCAGCGCCTCGCGCGCCGGGGCGTTGCGCAGCGCCCGCATCTTGCCCGCTCGCCACCCGGCGATGCGCGCGAGCGGCGCAGCCGGATCATCAAAGCCCATGGCCAGCAACTGGTCGCGCAGCTTGTCCTCGTCATGCGACAGCGCATCGCGGTCCTGTTCGGGCGTCAGCCGGTCATAATTGCGCCCCACCCATTCGACATGCGGCCGCAACAGGTCGAGCAGCGCGTCGCCATCGGCCAGGCCATGCAGGCCCGCCACATTGTCAAGCGCGGGCTGCTGCGCGGGCAAGCTGTGGGTCTGCAAATCCTCGACCATCTGGAGCCGATGCTCAATGGTGCGGAACAGGACATAGGCGGCGTCCAGCCTATCGGCCACTTCCCCCTGGATCAGCCCCGCAGCCGCCAGCGCGCCCAGCGCCTCGCGCGTGGCGCCCGATCGCAGCGCCGGATCGCGGCCGCCATGGATCAACTGATGCACCTGCGCGAAAAATTCGACCTCGCGAATGCCGCCCCGGCCGCGCTTCAGGTCATAACTGGGGCCGAACGCCTGCCCCTGGGCATAATGGTCGCGGATGCGGCGCGATATGTCGGTGATCGCGTCGATCGCCCCGAAGTCCAGATTGCGCCGCCACACAAAGGGGCGGATGGCGCGCAGGAAATAATCGCCCAGTTCGCGGTCCCCCGCCGCCGCGCGGGCGCGGATGAAGGCGGCCTGTTCCCACCCCAGCGCGCTCGATTCATAATAGCCGATGGCCGCCTCCACCGGCAGGGCGATGGGCGTCGCTTCGGGCGACGGGCGCAGGCGCAGGTCGACGCGGAACACATAGCCGTCGCCATCGGGCGCGGTCAGCAACTCGCTCATCCGCCGCCCGATGCGGACGGCCGCCTCGGCCGGTTCCTCCCGGCTGTTGTGCGGCAGCACGCGCGGGTCATAGAGCAATATGGGGTCGATGTCGGACGAGTAATTCAGCTCGCGACTGCCATGTTTGCCCAGCGCAAGCACGGCGAAGCCGCGATGCTCGGCATCGGGATATCGTTCGGCCATGGCGGCGGCCAGCGCCTCGTCCAGCGCCTGATCGGCAAAATCCGACAGGGTGCGCGTGACCCGATCGAGATCCCATGCCCCCGCCAAATCGGCAAAGCCGGTAACCAGAGCCAGCGCAAACCGGCGGCGGCGCAGCGACTGGGCGACGCTGTCCGCCGCTTCTCCCGCACGGTGCGCAGCCTTCAGCGCGGCCTCCAAATCGCCCGCGCGCAACAGCCCGGCAATGGCGCCAAAACGGTCCATCTGACGCGAAAGAAAGGGGGAATGGCGGCGGATGCGCGCCTCTGCGCCCACGGGGTCGATCATCTGTTCTCCGGTCCTCTGCCTGACCGCCCTATTGCGCGCCCATGCGACGAACGCCAGAAACTTTTGCGCGCGACGGCCGTTCATAGAGGCATGAGCACGCTGCGCAAATCCGATGCCACGACGCGGGATAACCGGGCCTCCACGACGGCTTCGACCCTGATGTCCATCGAGGCGCCGCCCCGTCATCAGGGGGTAGGCAATGCCTTGCGCGCGACATTTCGCCCGGCGCGCGACGACATGCCCGAAGACATGATGGCGTTGCTGAAACAGCTTGACCGGCATTGACGGCCGCCGACCGCCGCGAGGATGGGGCGACAGCTTTTTGTTCAGCTTTTCAGGCTATCCCACTGGCCACGAATATTGATCGGGACTCGCTCGCACCACCATGTACAAGCGCTTTGCCATTGCCGTTTTGATCGCCGCGCCTCTGGCGGTCATGGGGCTCGACGATTTTCATCCCCGTAAAAAGGGAGAGGAAGCCAGGGACGGGCAGCCAACCCCGACCGAAGTTGCGGTTCCAGCCCCCTCGCCGCCGCCCGCAAATAATTACAATGGTCCGCTCGTGCCGCTTGCTGCACTGCCGCCGAGCAAGGTTGACCCCGCGCCAGCCACCGCATCGGGCGCCGGCATCGCCCCGCCGTCGCCCGTCGTGGCGGACCTGATCGAACCGGCGCCGACGGGCGGGCAGACAATCTACGAAGACTGACGTTCGATCCACTGCGGCGCCAGCCGTTCAGACGGCGGCCTTTTCCCGTCGATCAGCGCGAACAGACTTTCGGTCAGCATTTCGGCGATCCTTGCGCAATCCTGTCGCACCGTGGTCAATGGGGGCCAGGCGGCCTGCGCCAGCGCTATGTCGTCAAAGCCGACGATGGAAAGGTCGCGTGGAATCGCCATCCCCGCCTCCCGCGCGGCGCGCATAACGCTCAGGGCGATAACATCGGTCGCGCAGAATATGCCGTCAGGATGATCGTGGCTCGCAAAATAATCACGCGCGGCGCGATAGGCGCCGTCCGGCGTCGCGGGCGCGGGCACATGCTGGTGCATCGCCCATAGATGATCGGGCAGCGCGCGCGCAAAGCCGGAATAGCGTCCCGCAAATTCCGGCACAGTCACGCTGCCGAAAAAGGCAAGATGGCGGCGTCCCTTGGCGATCAGGTGGCGGGCGGCCATTCCGCCGCCAGCGATATTGTCGACCCCGATGGCGATATGTCGCCCCTCCGCATCTGGTTCGCCCCAGACGACCAGCGGCGCGGCGCGGCCATCCTGGTTGCGGAACAGGGCGACATGGTCCGACTGGCCGATGACAATGATGCCGTCGACCCGCCCTGATTTCGCCCATTGCGCCAGCCAGTCGCCGCCAGTGGCCGACGCGCCCGACAGCAGCAGTCCGCACCCGCGCCGGGCAAAGGCGTCGACCAGCAAGTCCAGCATGGTCGATACCAGCGGATCGGACAGCGACCGTCCGCGATCATGGTCGGGCAGCAGAACCGCGATGGTTCCGGTGCGCCCCATGCGCAGATTGCGGGCGGACTGGTTGAGGTGAAATCCTTGTTCCGCCGCGACCGCCCGCACCTTGTCCCGCGTTGCGCGGGTCAGCGTCCCCTTGCCCGACAGGGCGCGCGACACGGTCGAAACCGATACGCCGGCCAGCCGGGCAATGTCGATGATGCTGCGGACGGGCGGACCGCCCTTTGCGCTCATAACCGCCGGTCAGCGGGTCGGAACCGGCTCCGGCCCCGAATAATCATAAAAGCCGCGGCCGGTCTTGCGACCATACCAGCCCGCCTCGACATATTTCACCAGCAACGGCGCCGGGCGATATTTCGGATCGCCGGTGGTGCTGAGGAAGATGTTGAGGATTTCGAGCGCCGTATCAAGGCCCACGAAATCGAGCAGGGTCAGCGGCCCCATCGGATGGTTGAGCCCCAGCTTGCAGCCATTGTCGATGTCGACGATGCTGCCCACGCCTTCACCCAGCACGAACACCGCCTCGTTCAGCATGGGCAGCAGGATGCGGTTCACCACGAAGCCGGGGGCGTCAAACGCCTGCACCACCGTCTTGCCGATGCGGTCGGCATAGGCGGAGATGGCGGCGACAGTCTCGTCAGTCGTGGCAAGACCGCGAATGACCTCGACCAGTTTCATCACGGGCACCGGGTTGAAAAAATGCACGCCGATGAAACGACCGGCATCCGGCGACGATTGGGCCAGGCGCGTGATCGGGATGGAGGATGTATTGGTGGCCAGGATCGCGTCGGACGCCAGCAACGCGCCGACATTGGCGAAAATGGCGCGCTTGACTTCCTCGCGCTCGGTCGCCGCCTCGATCACCAGTTGCGCGCCGGCCAGCGGCGCGATTTCGCCCGCCGGCGTGATGCGCGCCAGGACAGCATCGGCCTCGGCCTGTTCCATCTTGCCTTTTTCGACGGCGCGCGACAGCAGCTTGGCGATGCCCGCCTTGCCCTGTTCCGCGCGCGGCAGGTCGATGTCCGACAGGATCACATCATAACCCGCCTGCGCCGACACCTGCGCAATGCCAATGCCCATCTGGCCAGCGCCGATCACGCCGACGGTCTTGATCTCCACCATGTTCACTGCCTCCATGTTCTTGCCACCGTCCCTAACGCCCGCTGATCTTCGCGCAAGGGCGAAAGATGCTTGGATTTTCGCCGATCTGCGGCCAACTGGCACTTATAGGGGGACGGATGATGGAGGCCCGCCGATATTCCGGCTTTGCGCTCGCCGCGCACCATGGTTAAAGACCGTGCCATGCCCGTTATCGACATGCCCGCGCCGGCGACTGGCCGCTTCATCGCCGCCGTGCATTATTTCCCGCTGCGCGTCTATTTCGAAGATACGGATCTCTCCGGCCTTGTCTATCACGCCAATTATCTGCGCTTCATGGAACGGGCGCGGTCCGACATGCTGCGCGTCGCGGGCATTGATCAGCGCGGGAACCATGATGGCGGGATTGGCGTCTATGCCGTCGCGGATGTGACTATCGCCTATCGCCGCCCGGCGCGGCTGGACGACGATCTTCTGGTCCGCAGCCATGTGACCGCCGTGGGCGCCGCGACGTGCGCCATTCATCAGACGGTCATGCGCGGGGACGAGATATTGACCGATGCCGATGTCACCGCCGCCTGGCTGACGCCGCAGGGGCGGCCACAGCGGCAACCCAAAGCCTGGATCGACCTGTTCACACGCCTTGCCCAAGGGGAAAGCCTCCACCCATGAACTTCGCCATTCCCGCGATCGGCGCCGCTGACGCCGCATCCCTCTCGCCACTGGCCCTGTTCCTTCAGGCCGACATCGTCGTGAAGATCGTGATGCTGGGCCTGCTACTGGCCAGCATCTGGACCTGGGCGATCATCATCGGATTCAGCATCACGCTGCGCCGCGCCAGCAAGCAGAGCCGCGCCTTCGAAACCGACTTCTGGAAGGCGGAGGACATCGACCGTTTCTATGAAGCGCGCGGCAAGGGCGAAGTGCCCGCCGCCAGGGTGATGGCGGCGGGCGTCACCGAATGGCGACGCTCCACCGCGCAGCGCAGCGTCGACCGCGAAGGAACGCGCGGCCGCCTGTCCACCGCCATGGCCAGCGCCATCTCGCTGGAGATCGACCGCCTGTCGGACCGGCTGAACATCCTTGCCACCATCGGGTCGGTCGCACCCTTTGTCGGCCTCTTCGGCACGGTATGGGGCATCATGCGCGCCTTCACCGCCATCGCCGATCAGCAGAACAGCAGCCTGGCCGTCGTTGCGCCCGGCATCGCCGAAGCGCTGTTCGCCACCGCCATCGGCCTGTTCGCGGCGATCCCGGCGGTCATCGCCTACAACCGTTTCAGCCATGGCATCAACCGGCTGGAATCGCGGCTGTCGCACTTTGCCGACGGCTTTTATGCGACACTGAGCCGCGAACTGGAGACGCAGCGGTGACGGTGCGCGCGACAATTGCGAAGGACGCCGGCTGATGGCCATGTCCGGTCCCCCATCCGGTCGGCGCGGGCGCAAGAATGCGCCGATGGCCGACATCAACGTCACGCCGCTGGTCGACGTCATGCTGGTGCTGCTCATCATCTTCATGGTGACGGCGCCGCTGCTGGTCACCGGCGTTCCGGTCAACCTGCCCGAAACGCGGGCCAAGGGGCTGGACCAGGACGCCAAGCCGACCATTGTGTCCATCGACCGCGACGGCGCGATCTTCGTTGACGAGGCGGAGATCAGCCAGAGCGACCTGCCCGACCGGCTGGCCGAGATCGTGTCCGCCAATGCGGGCAAGCCCGAAGCGCCGCAGATTTTCCTGCGCGCCGACACCGCGCTCGATTATGGCCGGGTGATGCGGGTGATGGGCGAACTCAACCGCGCGGGCCTGAACAAGGTGGCGCTGGTGAGCAGCGCCGCCGAGGATGGCGCCGTCAGCGACGGTTCAGAATAGCGTTCATAGGGTCTGACCATAGATGGAACGCTCGGAAAAAATCGGTCTGGGAATCGCCACGGCGGGGCATGTCCTGCTGTTCGGCGCGCTTTCGGCCGGTTTTCTGTCGACGCCCAACCCGCTGAAGCTCAAATCGCCACCGATGGATGTGAGCATCGTCGACGAAGTGGCGCTCAAATCCATGGCGCCACAGATTTCGACCGAGCCGCCGCCGCCCAGCGTCGCGCCCGAAAGAGGCCCGACCGAAGACGCAGCCCCGGCGCCGGAGCCGGAACCCGCGCCTCTGCCCGAACCTGCGCCAAAGCCCGCGCCAGCGCCGCCCCAGCCGAAAGCGGCGCCCGCCAAGGCCGCGCCCAAGCCCGAACCGGTTGTTAAGCCCAAGCCAACGCCGGCAAAGCCAGCGGTCAAGCCCAAGCCAGCGCCCGCAAAGCCTGCGGCGAAGGCAAAGCCCACACCGGCCAAAACCCAGGCCACACCTGCGACCACGCCGGCCAAATCCGCCGCCAAGCCGAACAAGGCGCAAGCGCCGGCCAAGGCATCGGGCAGCGGCAAGGCGGACAAGCCCAAGGGATCGCTGCTCGGCAATGATTTCCTCAAAGGCATCCAGACAGAGGCCGACGCCCCGCGCAAGGCCCCCGCGCCGCCCGCCGCCGCGTCGATGGGACCGCAGCAAAAGGCCGCGCTCGACCGGGTCATCAGCGAACAAATTTATCGCCACCTGCGCCTGCCGTCGGGCGCGGATGTCGAACTGCTGGTCGCCTTTCTGGATGTGAAGCTCGACAAATCGGGCAACGTCATCGGCACGCCCCAGGTCACCGACGTGCAGGGCATTACCGCGAGCAACCGGCCGCAGGTCGCAATCTACCGCGAACGCGCCGTCCAGGCTGTCATGCAGGCTTCTCCCTTCAGGGGATTGCCGCCGGAATATCATAATGAGTGGAAATGGCTCAGCCCCTTAAGAATCTATGCAAGGAAAGCGCGATGAAAGGCTTTGTAATTCGGGCGTTGCTGGTCGCCAGCGCGATGGTCGCCCTTCCGGCGCAGGCCCAGTTGTCGGTCGACGTCACCGGCGACATCGACAGCAATCTGACCATCGCGGTCCCCGCCCTGCCCGCGCAGCAGGATGTGGCGACGCCGGCGGGCACGGCCAGCGAACTGGGCCGCAAGATCGCCGAGGTGATCGCGTCGGACCTTAAAGGCTCCGGCCTGTTCGACCCGTCCGGCCCCGGCGGCCTGCCCGCCGTCGCCCTGCCCGAAGTCACCTTCCCCCAGTTCGAAAAATGGGCGTCGTTCCAGGCGCTGGTCCACGGCTTTGTCCGCACCACCGGCGGGGAAGCCGACATCACCGTGGGCTGCTACCTCTATGACGTGGCGCTCAAGCAGGAAATGACGCGCCAGGGCTATGTCGTGGCTCCCCGCGACTGGCGCCGCGCCGCGCATAAATGCGCCGACGCCATCTATGCCCGCCTGTCGGGCGAAAGCCCCTTCTTCGACAGCCGCATCGCCTATATCGCCGAAAGCGGGCCGAAGGGTAACCGCGTCAAGCGGCTCGCCATCATGGATTCGGACGGCGCCAACCACCGTTTCATCACCAATGGCCAATCGATCGCGCTGACCCCGCGCTTCTCGCCCGATTACAAGTCGATCGTCTATGTGAGCTATCTCAACAACCGGGTGCGCATCTTCGTCTATGACATCGGCACCGGCACCCAAAGGCTGGTGACCGAAAGCAACAACCCGACCTTCGCCCCGCGCTGGTCGCCCGATGGCCGCTATGTCCTGTTTTCCATGGCGGTCGCGGGCAACACCGACATTTATCGCGTCTCGTCGCAGGGCGGCGCGCCCCAGCGCCTGACCAATTCGCCCGCCATTGACGTCGGCGGCAGCTATTCGCCCGATGGCACGCAGATCGTCTTTGAAAGCGACCGTTCGGGCGGCCAGCAAATCTATGTGATGAATGCGGACGGCTCCAACCAGCGTCGCATCAGCCATGGCGGCGGCCGTTATGCGACGCCCGAATGGAGCCCGCGCGGCGACCTGATCGCCTTCACCAAAATTGCTGGCGAGTTCAAGATCGCGGTGATGACGCCGGGCGGCGAGAATGAGCGCATCCTGACCAATGGCTGGCAGGACGAGCAGCCCAGTTGGTCGCCCAATGGCCGCGTGCTGCAGTTTTTCCGCACTACGCCAGGCCGACAGGGCAACAGCCAAGTGTGGCAGGTCGACCTGACCGGGGTGAACGAACGGCGCATCCCGACGCCGCTCAGCGGCTCCGACCCAGCCTGGGGTCCGCTGCTGCCGTGATTTTGCGCGGTTCCAGGGAACCTTATCGTCTTGACAGCGTAACGAACTTACCCAAGCATGATCGCGTTTCGCGGGCGCACAAATTCTCGTTCAAGGAGATTTTCATGATCCGGACCCGTCCTTTCCTGATGGCCGCTGCCGTCCTCGCCCTTGCCGCCTGCTCGAAAAAGCCGCCGGAAGAACTGCCCCCCGCCCCCGGCCCGGCGCCGACCACCGGTTCGACCGGTTCCTACACGCCGACCGGCCCGGTGAAGGGCAGCCAGGAAGATTTCATCGCATCGGTCTCTTCCGACCGCATCTTCTTCGACACCGACAAATATGATGTCGATGCGCAGGATCAGGCGACGTTACAGAGCCAGGCCGCCTGGCTGCAACAGAACCCGACCGTGCGCGTGACCATCGAAGGCCATGCCGACGAACGCGGCACCCGCGATTATAATATCGCGCTGGGCGAACGCCGCGCCAATTCGGCGAAAAACTATCTCGCCTCCATCGGCATCGACCCCAGTCGCATCACCACGGTCAGCTATGGCAAGGAACGTCCGGCCGCGCTGGGCTCGGACGAAGCCGCCTGGGCGCAGAACCGCCGCGCGGTGACGGTGACCGTCCAATATTGATGACATCGGGTGGCGGGCCGCCGCGCCCTCCACCAAAAGGGGAAATGCCCCGCTGGTCACGCGACCGGCGGGGCTTTTCCGTTCCGTTCAACCCGGTGTTCAGGCCCTGCGCGTGCCCGAGAATGCCGCCGCGCCGAACGCGCCCAGTTGCAGCGTGCCGGTGATGGCGTCGCCGTTCACTTCCGCATCGCAATCCAGCGTCATCGGCATGGGCATGGTCATCGTCATCTTCCAGGTCAGCCTGGCGCCGTCGACCTGACCGTCCTTGACGTCGAGCGACCCCATCATCCCCGCAAAGGTGCCGTTGAAATGGTCGCCGCTGCTGATCACCGTCAGCACGCCATTCTGGTCACCCATGGGCGTCTTGGCGACGCAATCATAAACGCCATCGACTCCAGCCATTATCCTGTCTCCTTCCGCTTAGCCGAAAATCAGTCAGCCAGCGTGCCCGTTTCCACCGGCAAGCCGACCGCGTCAAGTTGCGGCCGCACCAGCTTGGCGTCGCCCACCACGACCCAGATCAGTTGATCGGCATTGATCGCCTCGCGCGCGGCCTTGTCCAGATCGGCGGCGGTCATCGCGCGATAGGTGGCGGGCAGCGTCGCATAATAATTGTCGGGGCGGCCCAGCATCGCGTTGCGCATCATCGCGCCCAGCAATTCCGACGATGTTTCGAAACTGCCGGGCAGCGACAATATCTGGCTGTTGATCGTCTGGTTGCGCTCGGCTTCTGTCACGCCCTTGGTCGACAGGAAATCCCTGATGTCCTGCCGCGCGGCGAGAATCGATTCGCCGGTCTTGTCGGTCTGCACCGGGGCATAGACGAGCAGCGGGATCGTATCCTGAACGCTGGGCAGGCCGGTGCCCGCGAAATAGGCCCAGCCCTTCGTCTCGCGAAGGTCCATGATGAGGCGCGACGTCGTGCTGCCGCCCATCACTTCATTGGCGGTCTGGAGCGTGACCGGATTGTCCGTCCCTTTCTTCGCCGTCAGCACGCCCGCCAGGATCATCGACTGCGGGCTTTGCGGCTTGTCGATCAGGACGATGCGCGGCGGCCGGGCCATGCGATCCATGCGGAACAGCTTGACGCCCTTTTGACCCTTGGGCGCCTTCCAGTCGCCGAACCGCTTTTCGAGCTGCGGCAACAGGTCGGCCAGCGTGGTGTCGCCGGTGGCGAAGATGGTCGCATTGTCGGGGCGCATCCACTTCTGATGGAAAGCCACCAGATCGCCGCGCGTCACCGCCTTCACGCCGGTTTCGGTGCCCGATCCGGTAAAGGGAATGCCATAGGGATGTGCGCCGCCATAAAGCAGCGGCGGCAGCATGCGCTGCGCGATCGCCATGGGCTGCGTCTTTTCGGACGCGATCCTGGTGAGCAACTGGCCGCGAATACGCTCCACTTCCTCCGGCGCAAAGGCGGGGTTGCGAACGATGTCAGACAACAGGTCGAGCGAACCGCCCAGATTGGGCTTCAGCGCGAACAGGCCGACATTGGTGCGGTCCATGCTGCTGCCCGCGCTGATCGACGCGCCCAGACGTTCCTGCTCCTGCGCGATCTGAACCGATGTACGGCTCTTCGTGCCTTCGTCGAGCAAGGCGGTGGCGAGCGCGGTTGTGCCCAGCTTCGCCTTGTCATCCGCGGCGTTGCCCGCGTCGAACGACACCGACACGCGCACCGTGGGCACCGCCGTGCGACGGGCGAACAGCACCGGGATGCCGTTCTTCAGCTTGGCATGTTCGACCGTGGGAAATTCAAGGTCTGCGACCGGCTCGATGGCGGGCTCGGCGATCTTCGTCGGCGCTGGCGGTGTGGCGGCCACGGGCGCAGGCGCGTCGGGATCGCGGAAATGGGCGGGGCGATGCGTGGCGTTGCCCGCCAGCGCATTGTCCGCCGCCGACCGTTCGCCCGGCTCCACCGTCAGGCGGAACACGGGGCGACCCAGCCATTTGCGCGCGGCGTCGCCCACGCTTTGCGGGGTCGCGGCGGCATAAGCGGTCAGGTTCGCCTTATATTTGGCGGCATCGTCCGAGTAGACCGCGCCTTCGGCCAGCGTCACCGCCTTGCCCGAAAAACCGCCGACCTTTTCCAGGCCCGAAATCGTGCCCGCCACCTGCTGCGTTGCGGCCCGTTGAACCTCGTCCGCGCTCGGCCCCTTGGCGAGATATTCGGCGAGCAGTTCGTCCAGCCGCTTGCCAACCATGGCCGGATCGACGCCCGGCTTCACATCGACGGTGATCTCGGCGATGCTGACCTTCTCGAAAGGCTGGATGCTGGCCTTCGCGCCCACCGCGACTTTCTCATCGCGCACCAATATGTTGGACAGGCGCGAGGAGGACAGGCCGCCAAAGATCGACATGGCGAGGTCCAGGTCGGGCAAATCGGCGCCATTGACGCCCGGCACCACCCAATTGCGATAGAGCCGGACGGCGGCGACATTGTCCTTCATCACCTTCTCGACATCCTTGTCGAGCGTGGGAATGCTGGCGTCGACATCCTGCGGCGCGGGCCCGGCCGGAATATTGCCGAACCAGCGTTCCACCTTCGCCTTTGCCGTCGCGACATCAATGTCGCCCGCCAGCACCAGCACGGCGTTGTTCGGGCCATAATGGGTTTTGAACCAGCTTTGCACGTCGGCCAGGCTGGCGGCGTTCAGGTCCGCCATCGAACCGATGGTCGAATGGCGATAGGGATGGCCATCGGGGAACAGCGCGGCGAGTTGCGCATATTCGACCAGGCCATAGGGCTCATTCTCGCCCATGCGCTTTTCATTCTGCACCACGCCGCGCTGGGTATCCAGCTTCACCTGCGTCACCGCGCCCAGCAAATGGCCCATACGGTCCGATTCCAGGAACAGCGCGCGGTCGAGCGCGCCGGTCGGCACGGTTTCGAAATAATTGGTGCGATCGAACCATGTCGTGCCGTTCCAGTCGGTCGCGCCAATATCCTCCAGTCGCCCGAAGAACGGGCCATCGGCATTTTCCGAGCCATAGAACATCAGATGTTCGAACAGATGGGCAAAGCCGGTCTTGCCCGCCGGTTCATGCCGCGATCCGACATGATACCAGATCGACACTGCGACCACGGGGGCCTTGCGGTCGGTATGGACGATCACGCGCAGCCCGTTGGGCAGCGTGAACTGCTCATAGGGAATGTCGACGGCGGAGACGAGTTGCGAAAGCGGCGCGGGCGGCGTTGGTGTGGCGGCGGCATGGGCCATGGGCGCCATGGCGGGCATCAGCGCCAGGGGCGACAGGCCGATCGACAGGGCGATGCGGGACGACAGCGAAAACAGGGACATGGAAAGGCGCCTCTCGACGGACTTGGGACTATGCGCCCCACCATAGCGAGGCGTTTTAGCGGTGCAATACGCTTTGCGCTGGACAGGGCGCAGCGCGGCGATAGGCTTGCTCTCCCCCAATCATCCTTTGAACCAAGAGGTTGCGTCCTTGCCATCCGCCCGCTTTGCCTCCGTCGCGCTGCTCGCCCTTGCCTTGAGCGGAATGGCCGCCGCCCAGCCCCCAAAAACGCCCGCCTTCTCGCCCGAAGAAATCCGTGCGGACGTCGGCTTCCTCGCCGACGACCTGCTGGAAGGACGCGACGCCGGCACGCGCGGTTACGACATCGCCGCCCACTATGTCGCGGCGCGCTTTGCCGCGCTTGGCCTGACCCAGGCGGTCAAGGGCGACTGGTTGCAGCCTGTGACGCTGGCCGTCGCCGATCTCGACAAGAACGCGCCCGCCGCCTTCATCATCGGCGGCAGGCGCTTTACCAATGAAGGCGACGTGATGATCGGCGCCATCGGCCGCGAAACGCGGCAGACGCTGGAAGCGCAGGCCGTCTTCGTCGGCTATGGGCTGCAATCGGCGCGCGAGAAGATCGATGATTATGCGGGCCTTGACCTGCGCGGGAAGATCGCCGTTGCCCTGTCCGGCGCGCCCGGCGGCATGCCGAGCGAGGTTGCGGCCCATCTGGCCGCTGAAAAGGCCGTCGCCGCGCAACAGGCGGGCGCCATCGGCCTCATCAGCATTCCCAGCCCCAGCCTGCTGGCGCGGCGGCCATGGGAGCGGTTGAAACAGGCGGCGGGCGGGCCCACCGTCAGCTGGATCGACAGCGACGGCAAACCCTATGTCCGCACGCCGGAAATCCGCATCGGCGGCTATGTCCATGGCCCGGCGGCAGAAGCCCTGCTGGCGGGGTCGGGCCGCACGCTCGCCCGCATCTATGCTCAGGCGTCGAAAAAGGGCGGCCGTCCGAGGGGTTTCGCGCTCAAGCCCCTGGTGAAGATCGAGCGGACAAGCATCGTCACCACCGCCCAAAGCAGCAACGTGATCGCCATTTTGCCGGGCTCCGACCCGGCGCTGGCCCATGAATATGTGCTGTTGATGGCCCATCTCGACCATCTGGGCGTCAAACCCGACGCCAGGGGGGATGACAAGATTCACAACGGCGCGATGGACAATGCCTCAGGCGTCGCGACGATGATGGCGGTGGCGAAAGCCTTCGCGGAAAATGGAGATCGGCCGCGTCGTTCGATCCTGTTCGCCGCCGTCACGGCGGAGGAGGACGGCCTGCTCGGCGCGCAATATCTGGCAAAGCATCCGGTGCTGCCCGCTGGCGGCAAGCTGGTCGGCGTCATCAACCTCGACATGCCGGTGCTGACCTATGATTTTCAGGATATGGTGGCGTTTGGCGCCGAACATTCGACGCTCGGCCCCATCGTCGCGCAGGCGGCGCAGGCGCAGGGCATCGCCCTGTCGCCTGACCCCCTGCCCGCCGAAGGGCTGTTCACCCGCTCCGACCATTATCGCTTCGTGCAGGAAGGCGTGCCGTCGATATTCCTGATGACCGGCTTTGCCGGGCCGGGCAAGGAAGCCTTCGAAGCCTTCCTCGCCACCCATTATCATCAGCCGTCCGATCAGGCCGACCTGCCCATCCATTGGGACGCCGCCGCCAAATTCGCCCGCGTCAACCATGCCATCGCCCGCGCCATCGCCAATGGCGACGAAGCGCCACGCTGGTTCAAGGGCGATTTCTTCGGAGACGCCTTCGCCCCTGAAGCACCCAAGGCCGTGCGGGAGAGGAAATAGGGCGTCATAGCGCCGCGCCGCGCATTGGCGGTACGGCATCCCTTTTCGGTGCGCAAAGGGCAAACCATGGGGCCGGGCGACAGCGCTGCACCGTCGCAAGCGCCGCTTCCAGCTTCATCGCTAAGTAATTGTATGAATTGGCGCGCCCGGAACGATTCGAACGTCCGACCCTCAGATTCGTAGTCTGATGCTCTATCCAGCTGAGCTACGGGCGCGCTGCCATTTCTGGCCGGGGCCGCCAGGCCCCGTTGGGAGCCCGGCAGATAGAGGGGGCCGCCATGCTTGGCAACCCCCTTTTTGCAAATTATTGACGGGCCGCCAGAGCCGCCTGCGCAGCGGCCAGACGCGCGATCGGCACGCGGTAGGGCGACGCCGAAACATAGTCGAGGCCGGTCTTTTCGCAGAAGGCGATGGAGGCCGGATCCCCGCCATGCTCGCCGCAAATGCCCAGTTTGATGCCGGGGCGCGTCGCCCGGCCGCGCTCGGCGGCCAGCTCGATCAGTTCGCCCACGCCCTCGACATCGATGCTGACGAACGGGTCGCGGGCGAATATGCCCTTGTCCACATATTGCGTCAGGAAACGGCCGGCGTCGTCGCGGCTGATGCCGATGGTGGTCTGCGTCAGGTCGTTGGTGCCAAAGGAGAAGAATTCGCCCACTTCGGCGATTTCCCCGGCCTTCAGCGCCGCGCGCGGCAGTTCGATCATCGTGCCGACCAGATAGTCGACAGACGCGCCCTGCTCGGCAAAAACCTCGGCCGCGACGCGATCGACGATCGCCTTCATCAGCTCCAGTTCCTTCTTGGTCGCGACGAGAGGGATCATCACTTCGGGGATCGGCGCGTCGCCCGACCGCTGCTTGACGATAAGGGCCGCCTCGAAAATGGCGCGCGCCTGCATTTCGTATATTTCAGGATAGGTCACGCCCAGGCGACAACCGCGATGGCCCAGCATTGGGTTGAACTCATGCAGCTCCGAAGCCCGACGCTTCAGCATATCGACGCTTACACTCGCGGCCTTCGCCACTTCCTCGAACTCCGCCTCGCCATGGGGCAGGAATTCGTGCAGCGGCGGATCGAGCAGGCGGATGGTCACGGGCAGGCCCGCCATCACCATGAAAATCTGCGCGAAATCGTCCCGCTGTTCGGGCAGCAGCTTGTCGAGCGCCAAGCGGCGGCCCTTCTCGCTGTCGGCCAGGATCATCTCACGCACGGCGGTGATGCGCGCCGCGTCGAAGAACATATGCTCGGTGCGACACAGACCGACGCCTTCCGCACCGAAATCGCGGGCGGTCTGGCAATCGAGCGGGGTTTCGGCATTGGCGCGCACCTTCAGGCGGCGAACCTTGTCGGCCCAGATCATCAGCGTGCCGAAATCGCCCGCCAGTTCGGGCTGAACGGTCGGCACTTCGCCCGCCATCACTTCGCCGGTCGCGCCGTCGATGGTGATGATGTCGCCTTCCCTGAACTCGCGCCCGCCGACGCGCAGCACCTTCGCGGCATTGTCGATGGACAGGCCGCCCGCGCCGGAAACACAGGGGCGGCCCATGCCGCGCGCCACCACGGCGGCGTGGCTGGTCATGCCGCCGCGCGCGGTCAAAATGCCCTTGGCCGCGTGCATCCCGTGAATATCCTCCGGGCTGGTTTCGACGCGAACCAGGATGACCGAATCGCCCAGTTCATTGCGGCGCTCGGCGGTGTCGGCATCGAACACGATGGCGCCGCTGGCCGCGCCCGGCGACGCGGGCAGCCCCTTGGTCAGCACGTCGCGCGGCGCCTTGGGGTCGAGCGTCGGGTGCAGCAACTGGTCCAATGCTGCGGGATCGACGCGGGCGACGGCTTCTTCTTCGGTAATCAGCCCTTCATGCGCCATGTCGACCGCGATTTTCAGCGCGGCCTTGGCCGTGCGCTTGCCCGAACGGGTCTGGAGCATCCACAGCTTGCCCTGCTGGACCGTGAATTCAATGTCCTGCATGTCGCGATAATGGGTTTCGAGTATCTGGAACACCCCGGCCAGTTCGGCATAGGTTTCCGGCATCGCCTCTTCCATCGACAGCGGCTTGGCCCCGGCCCGTTCGCGCGCCGCCTTGGTCAGATATTGCGGCGTGCGGATGCCCGCCACCACGTCCTCGCCCTGCGCGTTGATCAGATATTCGCCATAATAGGCGTTCTCGCCGGTCGCCGGGTCGCGGGTGAAGGCGACGCCCGTCGCGGAGGTTTCCCCCATATTGCCGAACACCATCGCCTGCACATTGACGGCGGTGCCCCATTCGCCGGGAATGTTGTTCAGGCGGCGATAGACCTTGGCGCGTTCCGACTGCCAGCTACCGAAGACGGCCGAAATGGCGCCCCACAATTGGTCATGCACGTCCTGCGGGAAGGGCTTGTTCCACAGCTTTTCCACCAGCGCCTTATATTCGGCGACCAGAGCCTTCCAGTCGTCGGCGGTCATTTCGGTGTCGAGGCTGTAGCCATTATCCTCCTTGGCGATTTCGAGAGCCTCCTCGAACGCGCCATGGTCCAGTTCCAGCACCACGTCCGAATACATCTGGATGAAGCGGCGATAGCTGTCCCAGGCGAAACGCTCGTCGCCCGACGTCGCGGCCAGACCGACGACGGTTTCGTCGTTGAGGCCGAGGTTCAGCACCGTGTCCATCATGCCCGGCATGGACGCGCGCGCGCCCGAACGCACCGACACCAGCAACGGATCGGCAGGGTTGCCGAATGTCTTGCCGGTAATGCCTTCGATATGGGCGATGCCGCTGGCGACTTCGGCGTTCAGGCTTTCGGGATATTTGCCGCCGTCGACATAATAGCGGGTGCACATTTCCGTGGTGATGGTGAAGCCCGGCGGCACCGGCAGGCCAATGGCGGCCATGCCGTCAAGATTCGCGCCCTTGCCGCCCAGCAGGTTGCGGTCGCCCTTCCCTCCGTCATCAACGCCGCCGCCGAAACGATAGACATAACGGGTGGCGGTATCGTTCATGCTGGCCTCTTCCATCGTCAACATTGTTCGCGGCTTTCCCTGCCCATGCTACGCGCGCCATTGTGCGCTGCAACAATGAATAGCAACAAATGGGCGACGAATGCACCCACTTATACGATATAATCTGTCTCACTCCGTGATGTGCGTCACGGTCTCGAAATAGTCGCGACGTTAGCCGGTAATTTTCGAAAAGTCAGCCACGGCGTGCACCGCGTCGCGCACCCGCGCCAGCAGCGCCAGACGCGCGGCCCGCTTGGCCGGATCGGCGTCGTTCACCGTCACCTGTTCGAAAAAGGCGTCGATGGGCGCGCGCAGGCTGGCGAGCGCCGCCATCGCATCCTCGAACCGTTCGTCCGTCACCGCAGCGGCGGCCAGAGGCTCGGCCGCATCGAGCGCCGCGAGCAGCGCCGCTTCGGCGGGTTCAGGGGTGTAGGAAAGCGTATTGTGCTCCTGCGAAGGCAGGAGCCCAGGGCCAGATTGCGCCTCGTCGCCCTGGGCTCCGGCTTTCGCCGGAGCACTCATTATGTGGGGCGCTTCCTTCTTCAATATGTTGGCCGCGCGCTTGTAACCGGCGAGCAGGTTCGCGCCATCATCGGTCGCGACAAAGGACTGGAGCGCATGAACGCGGGCGAGCAGCCGGACGAGATCGTCCTCGCCGCCGAGCGCAAACACCGCGTCGATCAGATCGTGCCGGACGCCCGCTTCCTTCTGCTGAACCTTGAGGCGGTCGGCGAAGAAGTCGAGGAGACGTTTAATAGTAGCTTCAAAATTACCATAATCGTCAAATCTAAAAATAGTCGGACGATCAGGACTTTTAACTCGGTAAATTACCTTATCACCATACCGAATAACGTCATAACCCTCCTCCGTATCGAAGTTGTAGTTTTCATCACCATGATCGTGCAGCTCAGGATATTCTGACGAATCTGTTGCCGCCAGCAATTGGAATTCAAGTATCCATCGTAAACGCTCGAACACACGTTTAAGTGAAATCTCTAATCCATTTTCATGGATCAAGCGAATGACACCTAAGGCGGAGCGCCTAAGCGCAAACGGGTCTTTTGAACCAGTTGGTTCCTGACCAATTGAATAAAAGTTGAAAAGGCTATCCAGCTTATCCGCCAAACTCACCGCCACCGTCACCGGCGCAGTGGGGACGTCGTCGCCCTGCCCGACCGGCTTGTAATGGTCGCGGATGGCGTCAGCGACTTGCGGGTCCAGACCTTCCTCGCGGGCGTAATAGCCGCCCATAAGCCCCTGAAGTTCAGGGAATTCGCCAACCATTTCGGTGACGAGGTCGGCCTTGCACAAATGCGCGGCCTGTTCGGCGAGGTCGGCCAGTTGCTCCTTCGTCATGCCAGCGAATGCTGGCATCTCAGGCGTTGGCGCGCTGCCGCCTGAGACCCCAGCCTTCGCTGGGGTGACGGTGGTGGCTGGCGTGACGGTTGCGGGGGTAACGATGCCCTCTTCCACCAGCCATCGTGCCAGCTTCGCCACCCGCTCGACCTTGTCGGCGACGGTGCCCAGCTTTTCGTGGAAGGTGATGCGCGACAGTTTCTTCGCGTGATCTTCCAGCTTCGTCTTCTTGTCCTGTTCCCAGAAGAAACGGGCGTCGGAGAGGCGCGCGGCCAGCACCTTGCGGTTGCCCGCGATGATCGCTTCGCCGCCATCCTTCGCCTCGATATTGGCGGTGCAGATGAACGCCGGGGCCAGTTTCCCTTCCCCGTCGCGCAGCACGAAATATTTCTGATTTATCCGAAGCGTTAGCTGAATAACCTCAGGCGGAACATCCAGAAACGCCGGGTCGAAATCGCCCAGCAGCGGCACCGGCCATTCGGTCAGCCCCGCATTTTCCGCGACCAGCCCCTTGTCCTCGATCACGCTGTAGCCATGGGCGGCCGCCGCCGCTGCAGCCCTTTCCGCGATCACCGCCTGCCGCTCTTCATGGCTGGCGATGACATGGGCGGCGCGCAGCTTTGCGGCATAATCATCGGCGCCATCGATGCTGATCGCGCCGGTCGAATGGAACCGATGGCCCACCGTCTCGCGCCCCGAAACGATGCCGTCGATCTCCATCGGCACCACGTCCCCGCCCAGCAGCGCGACAATGCCCTGCAACGGCCGAACCCAGCGCAGGCTTTCGGTCGTCTGGCTCGCCGCGCCCCAGCGCATGGATTTGGGCCAGGGAAAAGCGCGAACAATGGCGGGCACCGCCTGCGTCAGCACATCGGCGGTCGGCTGGCCGGGCCGGTTGACCACGGCAAACCACACGCCGTCGCGATCCTCCAGTTGGTCCTGGGTCAGCCCGGTCTTGCGCAGGAAGCCCTCCAGCGCCTGCGCCGGGGCCGAAGTGCGCGGGCCTTTATACTCCTCGCTCACCGCCGCCGTTTCCATCGGCAGGCCGCGCGCGATCAGCGCCAGCCGCCGGGGCGTGACGAAGCTCTCGATGGCGGCGGGCTTCAGCCCGGCCTTCGCCAGTTCCTCGGTGAACAGCCGCGCCAGATCGTCCGACGCCTTCAACTGCATCCGCGCGGGGATTTCCTCGCCACGCAATTCGAGCAGGAAATCGCGCATCATTGGGCCCACCCGTTGGTCTTCATCCACGCTTCGCAGCTACCCTTCGCCATGTCGCGCACCTGCCCCATATAACTGGCGCGTTCCTGCACGGAGATCACACCGCGCGCCTGCAACAGGTTGAACGTGTGGCTGGCCTTGATCGCCTGTTCAAAGGCGGCGAGCGGAACGTCATTGTCGATGCACTGCTGCCATTCGGCCTGGCAATCCTTGAACCAGCGGAACAGCTTGTCGGTGTCGGCGACCTCGAAATTCCATTTCGACATCTGCTTTTCATTTTCCAGGAACACGTCGCCATAGCTGACGCCCGCGTCGTTGAAGCGCAGGTCGTACACATTGTCGACGCCCTGAATATACATGGCGAGCCGCTCCAGCCCATAGGTCAACTCACCCGCCACCGGCTTGCAGTCGAAACCGCCCATCTGCTGGAAATAGGTGAACTGGCTCACCTCCATCCCGTCGCACCATACTTCCCAGCCCAGTCCCCATGCGCCCAGCGTCGGGCTTTCCCAGTCATCCTCGACAAAGCGGATGTCGTGGACCAGCGGGTCGATGCCGATTTCGATCAGGCTGCCCAGATACAGGTCCTGCAAATCGGCCGGGCTGGGCTTCATAATGACCTGATACTGGTAATAATGCTGGAGCCGGTTGGGGTTTTCGCCATAGCGGCCGTCGGTCGGGCGACGACTGGGCTGGACATAGGCGGCGTTCCACTTGTCCGGCCCCAGCGCGCGCAGCGTCGTCGCCGGATGGAAGGTGCCCGCGCCCACCTCCATGTCATAGGGCTGAAGGATGACGCAGCCCCGCTCGCTCCAGTAGCGATGCAGGGTCAGGATCATGTCCTGAAAGGAAAGCGCGTTGCTGGTCGCCACAAATGGTCCTTGCGAAAATCACGGTTTTGTCGGGCCGCGACTAGGCGGTGCGGGGGGCCATGGTCAAGCATAAGTGCGGCGATGAAGAGGGTTAAGGGTCTTGCCCCCCGCTCCCCTGATCCGCATGGTGCCTCCTATGTCCATTCGGAAAAACGCGCGGGCGCTTGCCGCCGCCCTTCTGCTGCTGGCGGGCGCCGCGCTCTCGACGCCGGCCATTGCGCGCGCGCCGGAACCGGCCCGCCCCGCCCTTTGGCTGGTGCAGGATGCCGACACGCGCATCTATCTGTTCGGCACCATCCATGTGCTGAAACCCGGCATCGACTGGTTCAACGGCCCGGTTCGCCGGGCGTTCGACGGCGCGGACGAACTGGTGACGGAGATCGTCGTCCCCGACGATCCGCAGGAAATGGCGGCGATCATGGGGCAGAAGGCGCTGGCGACCGACAATATCCGCCTGTCCGACCGGCTGGAGCCGCAGGCGCGCGCGCGCTATCAGGCGGCGATGGCGGCCAACGACCTGCCGGTGCAGGTCTATGACCTGTTCAAACCCTGGATGGTGGCCGTCACCCTGTCGCTCAAGCCGCTGGAAAAACTGGGTTACGGCAAGGACAGCGGCGCCGAGGCGGTGCTGACCAGGGCGGCAAAGGAAGCTGGCAAGCCCCATGGCGCGCTGGAGACGGTGGCGGAACAGATCGGCTTTTTCGACGACCTGCCGATGGAACAGCAGGTCGCTTTCCTCAACGCCACCGTGGACGACCTGCCACGGGCGGAGGCCGATTTCGGCCGGATGATCGATAGCTGGGCAAAGGGGCGGCCCGATGTGCTGGCGAAGGAAATGAACGAATCGCTGGAAACCACGCCCGAACTGGCCGACCGGCTGCTGACGCAGCGCAATGCGCGCTGGGCGCAATGGATCAAGGCGCGGCTGGACCGGCCCGGCGCCGTGTTCGTCGCCGTGGGCGCGGGGCATCTGGCCGGCAAGGGCAGCGTTCAGGATCAGATCAAGGCGCTCAAACTGCGCGCGAAAAGGGTGACGAAATGACGATGCGGCTTGGCCAATGGCTGCTTTCCCTGCTGGCGCTGTCGCTGCTGGCGGCTTGCGGCAGCCAGCCCGAAGCGCCCCCGGCGACCAAGGACGGCCCCGCCATGTGGCGGGTGCAGCGCGGCGACCTTGACGCCACGCTGTTCGGCACCATCCATGTCCTGCCCGACGGCATAGAGTGGCAGACGCCCGCCATCCGCGACGCCATCGCCCAATCCGACCGGCTGGTGCTGGAGGCCGCCGATTTACAGGATGAGGTCAAGACTCTGACCCTGTTCGAACAAATGGGCCGCAGCCCCAACCTGCCCCCGCTGGAGGCGCGCGTGCCCGAAGCGGACAAGGCTGACCTTGCCGCTATCGTCGCCAGCGGCGGCACGACCACCGGGCTGTTGTCGGGCTATGAAAGCTGGGCGGCGGCGATGCTGCTCTCCTCCGCCTCGCAACAGGCGCTGAAGATCAGTCAGGATAATGGCGTCGAACCCGCGCTGATCGCTACCTTCAAACAGGCGGGCAAGCCGATTGGCGGGCTGGAGACAGTGGAGCGGCAATTTTCCGCCTTCGACACGCTGCCCGAAAGCGCCCAGCGCCGGATGCTCTCGCAAACCGTGCATGAGGCAAAGGATATGCGCGGCCTCTATGACCGCATCCTCAAGGCCTGGCTGAAAGGCGATATGGACGCGATCGCCAGGGAAGATCAGGTCGGCGAACAGCCCGACCCGTTGGTTGAGGAAGCCGTGCTGGTCGCGCGCAACCGCGATTGGGTGAAGGCCATCGAACCGATGAAGGGCCGCCCGTTCATCGCGGTTGGGGCGGGGCATCTGACAGGACGCGACAACCTGATCGGCCTGTTGCGGGCCAAGGGCTACACGGTGACGCGGGTGCAATAGGGCCACCCGCGCCAAGGCTTGCATTCCAGCCCTTTTCTGCTAAAGGCCGCGCTCCCCGTGATGGTCATCCCTGGAGGCGTTGCGGGAAAGAACAACCATTTCAACTTTGGAGACAAGCAATGAGCGAGCAGCTTACGCTGTCGGCCGAGGTTCGCGATCGGGCAGGCAAGGGAGCCTCCCGCGCTCTCCGCCGCGAGGGCCGCGTACCCGCCGTCATTTACGGTAATAATGAAGAACCCCAGTCGATCCACGTCGAAGAAAAGCTGCTGAACAAGCTGCTGGGCACTGGCCACTTCTTCAATTCGGTGATCATGGTCGAAGTCGACGGCGCGACCGTCCGCACCCTGCCCAAGGATGTCGCCTTCCACCCGGTGACCGATCGCCCGCTGCACGCCGATTTCCTGCGCGTTTCCGAACATGCGACCGTGCACGTCAACGTGCCCGTCCGCTTCGAGAACGAAGCCGCCTCGCCGGGCCTCAAGAAGGGCGGCGTGCTCAACATCGTTCGCCATGACGTCGAACTGATCGTCGACGCCGCCGAAATCCCCGACGATGTCGTGGTCGACCTCAAGGGCTTCGAAATTGGCGATTCGATCCACATCAGCGCCGTGACCCTGCCCAAGGGCGCGAAGACCGCGATCGACGACCGCGACTTCACGCTGGCGACCATCGTTGCGCCCAAGGGCCTCAAGAGCGCCGAAGGCGACAGCGAAGCGTCGGCCGAAGGCTGATAGCCCGACCGGCCCGCCGCCATTGCGGCTGGTAATTTTCATCCCGTCCGCCTACCCGGCGGGCGGGATTTTTCTTTTGGGGAGTGACGCGCGATGCAATTGTGGGTGGGCCTTGGCAATCCCGGTCCGCAATATGCGCTGCACCGGCACAATGTCGGCTTCATGGCGCTGGATGTCATCGCCGACATGTATCGTTTCTCGCCCGCGAAGAAGCAGTTTCAGGGCTGGACGCAGGAAGGGCGGATCGGGACGGAGAAGGTCATCCTGCTCAAACCCGCAACCTTCATGAACGAAAGCGGCCGCTCGGTCGGCGCGGCCATGCGCTTCTACAAATTGACGCCTCAGGACGTGACCGTCTTTCACGACGAACTCGATCTTGCCCCCATGAAGGTGAAGGTGAAGCGCGGCGGCGGCACGGCCGGGCACAATGGCCTGCGCTCCACCGACGCGCATATCGGCCCCGATTTCCGCCGCGTGCGCATCGGCATCGGCCATCCGGGCCACAAGGACCGGGTGCATGGCTATGTGCTCGGCAATTATCACAAGAGCGAGCAGGACGCGCTGACCGACATGCTGGGCGCCATCGGCGCGGAGGCGCCCTGGCTGGCTGCGGGCGACGACGCGCGCTTCATGAACGACGTGGCGCTGCGCACGACGGGCTGATTGCGCCGCGGCCTGCGCCCGTTAACCCCATCCCTTCACGCTCACGCAATATCCGGCCCGCACATTGAAGCAGTCCCGGGGGGAAACTGGGAGAATGCAATGCCCGACAAGCAATGGAACGGCCGGACGGAGCGCCGCCGCGACCCCCGATATGTCGCCGACATCAACGGACGGCTGCTATGGGACGGAATGAATCAGCCCGTCAACATCGTCGACATTTCGCGCTATGGCGCCCTGCTCGACAGCCGCTATCCGCCGCCGGTCGGCACCCGCGTGACGTTGATCGCCGATGGGCTGGAAAGGACTGGCACGGTCATCTGGCTGGGCGTCGATCAGTGCGGCATCCTGCTCAGCCGGGCGGTCGAGCCCTTGCGCGTCATCCGCGAAAGGCCGGTGCGGACCAAAAGCATCACGGTCAGGGCCATGCTCTGATCCGCGTGGATCAACCGGCCAATGTCGCCGCCCGTGCAAACACGGCGTCGAACATGTCGTCGGTCAGCCGCCCGGTATTCCGGTTATAACGCGAGCAATGATAGCTGTCGATCAACACCCGGCCATCGGGCATCCGATGTTCGGCCAGATGGGCAAAGCGCGCCTTGGGCAGCTTGCCGCCCAGCAGCTTGACAGTCGACCGGTGGGCGATTTCACCCAGCGCCACGAAAATATGCGCCTGCGGCAGCGCCTCTATGGCGCGGTCCAGAAAGGGACGACAATTGCGCGCCTCTTCCGGCGTGGGCTTGTTCTGCGGCGGCAGGCAATGGACCGCATTGAGGATCGCCACGCCGCGCAGCGTGACTCCATCGTCGCCATGCCCCTGATAATCGCCCTCGACCCACCCCTGCCTCGCCAGCGCGGCGAACAGCGCCACGCCTGAATCATCGCCGGTGAACGGGCGACCCGTGCGGTTGGCGCCCATGCGCCCAGGCGCCAGACCGACGATCACGATCCGCGCCTGCGGGTCGCCAAAGCCGGGCACCGGCGCATTCCACCAGTCGGGATGCTCGGCGCGGCATTGCGCCCGCAATTCCACCATGCGCGGACAGAGCAGGCAATCGCGCGGCGGCGCGCCCGATGCGAAGGGGCTTTGCAGGATCATCCCGCCCCGATAGGCCGCACGGCATGACCTTCGCAAGCCATGCCCATCTCTATGCCCTGTCCATGGGATCGAATCGGCCGATCAGCGCCCGCCTGTCGCCGCGCGCGATCCTCCCGGCGGCGGTGGAGGCGCTTGCCAGACAGGGCGGGACTGTGATCGCGGTTGCGCCAACCATCATCACACCGCCGCTCGGCCCGTCGGCACGGCGTTACGCCAACAGCGCGCTGATCCTGGCCAGCCCGCTGCCCCCATCCGCCCTGCTGGCGCTGATCCACGCCATTGAGGCGCGCTTTGGCCGCCGCCGCCATCGCCGTTGGGGCGCCCGAACGCTGGACATCGACATCCTGCTGTGGTCGGGCGGCCGGAAAAGGGGGCGGCATCTGTCCATCCCCCACCCCGCCTTCGCCACGCGCGCCTTCGTGCTGGCGCCGCTCTGCCGGATCGCACCGGACTGGCGCGATCCGATCAGCGGCCTGTCCGTCCGCCAACTCCACCATCGCCTGCAAAAGCCGCACCGCAAAACTTGACCCCGCGCCCCACCGCCTCTAGGGGGAGCCGCACCCGGCAAGTGGGTCCATAGCTCAGTCGGTAGAGCAACTGACTTTTAATCAGTAGGTCGCTGGTTCGAACCCAGCTGGACTCACCACTTCCTCCATCGTTGCGCGCCATCGCCAACCGGCCTATCTTCCGGTTCAGGGAGAAAGATGATGATGCGTGCTTCGATGATGATGGCGTTGTTGGCGGCCTCCATGGCCGCGCCGGGCGATGCACAGGCCCAGAGCCAGCGGGATCTGCGCCGGGCGGTGGATGCGGCGATTGCGTCCGACATCGCGGCTGATCGTCAGGCGGAGCGCGAGGCCAAGCAATATCCCTATGCCGACGACCGGCAGGGCGGCATTGCCTCCACCGCCGCCGCCCGCGACGCCTGTGGCGCCCGTGCGGCGGGCCAGCTCAGCGCTTCGGCGAAGGTCATCGGCCAATCCTATGCCCGCCCCATGTCCACCGGCTGGGAGGTCGAAGGCGTGGTTGGCGATACGCAGGGCGACGTCAACTTCGTCTGCTCGGTGCGCAATGGTTCGGTCACCGGGGTCTTGCTGAACCCCTGATCGCTCGCCCGCCCCTCCGATCAGATGCCGCCGGCGATCGTGGGCCAGCCGGCCTTTTCCAGCGCCGCCTTCAAATCGGCCATGCAGGCGTCCAGTCCCGCCTGCGAGGTTGATCGGACGACGAAATTGGCGCCCACCCGGCCTTCGCGGAAAAAAGGATAGCTGCCGATCTGGCACCCGTCATGGCTCCGCTCGGCTTCGCTCAAAAGGTCGGCGATCTCGCTCTCCGCCACCCAGCAACCGATCTGCGCGGACAAGAGCGGCGCGCCGCCCTCCAGCGTGCCGGTCAGCGCCTCCAGCATCCCGGCGGTGATGTGCGGCACACCCGCCATGATGAAGATATTGCCAAGGCGAATGCCCGGCGCGCCCGACATGCGGTTTTCGATGAGGTCCGCGCCCGCGGGCACCCGCGCCATGCGCAGCCGCGCCTCCGTCAGTCCGCCGCGCGTTTCATAATAGCCCGCCAGCATCGCTCGCGCCGCCGGATGGACCTCCACCCCCACGCCCAGCGCCATGGCGATGGCGTCGACGGTGATGTCGTCATGCGTCGGACCGATGCCGCCGGTGGTGAACAGATAATCGTTGCGCGCGCGCAGGGCGTTGACCGCTTCACCAATGGCGTCGCTGTCGTCCGCGACGACGCGCACTTCCCTCAGGCGAATGCCCTGCACGTTCAGCCAGCTCGCGATCTGGGCGATGTTCCGGTCCTGCGTCCGGCCCGACAATATTTCGTCGCCGATGACAATCAGCGCGGCGGTCCAGATGCGTTCCCGAGCTCCCATGCCATCGCCCATAGCGGCTGGCGCTGATCCTGCAAAGGGGCCGCGCGGCCCCCTCGCAATATCCGCCCGCCCCTCCTATAGTCATCGCCATGACCGAATATATGACGATGACGGCCGACGCGCCGATTTCACGATCCACCGCGATCAAACTGTATGACGAAGCCGGTTTTGCCGGGATGCGCCGGGCCGGGCGCCTCGCCGCCGAGATACTCGACGCGCTGGTCCCCCATGTCGTGCCGGGCGTATCGACGCAGGAACTGGACGACATCGTCCGTTCCATGACGCTGGCGGGCGGCGGCGTGCCCGCGACGCTGGGCTATCGCGGCTACACGCACAGTTGCTGCATCAGCCTGAACAACGTCATCTGCCACGGCATTCCGGGCGACTATCGCCTGAAGGAAGGCGACATCCTCAACATCGACGTGACGCCGCAGGTCGACGGATGGCATGGCGACAGCAGCCGCATGTATATTGTCGGCGAAACCTCCATCAAGGCGCGCCGCCTGATCGACGTGACCTATGAATGCCTGATGCTGGGCATCGAACAGGCAAGGCCGGGCAATCATCTGGGCGACATCGGCCACGCCATTCAGGTTCATGCCGAAAAACATCGTTACGGCGTGGTGCGCGACTTTTGCGGCCATGGCCTGGGCAAGGTGTTCCACGACAGCCCCGAAGTGGTGCATGTCGGCCGCCCCCGCACGGGGCCGGAACTGCGCCCCGGCATGTTCTTCACCATCGAACCGATGATCAACATCGGCAAGCCCGGCATCCGCTTGATGGAGGACGGATGGACGGCGGTGACCCGCGACCGCACCCTGTCCGCCCAGTTCGAACATTCGATCGGAATCACCGAAACGGGCTGCGAGATCTTCACCAAAAGCCCCACTGGCCTGGACGCGCCGCCCTATGTCGGCTGACCGTGCGGAAGGTGCCCAAAATTGAGGCAGCGCGACAGGAAATTGCACGAAATGCGGGCAATATGGACAAAGAATGGCGCATGGCCGATGCAGGTTGTGGCGATTCGTTGATTGGCACGGTAATTGATTGTTAACGGGGCGTCGGCGGTTTTGGGGGCAAGGCCGAACGTCACCGGGAGAACCGGCGGAAGGGGCCACAAGGCCCTGAGCGCCAGGGTGCGACTGGGGTTGAAAGAAGAGCGATGAAAAAAGTCGAAGCGATCATCAAACCGTTCAAGCTGGATGAAGTGAAGGAAGCCCTTCACGAAGTCGGCGTATCGGGCATCACCGTCACCGAAGCCAAGGGTTTCGGCCGCCAGAAGGGGCATACCGAACTTTATCGCGGCGCCGAATATGTCGTCGATTTCCTGCCGAAGGTGAAGCTGGAGGTCGTGGTCGACGACATGATGGCCGACCGTGTGGTCGAAGCCATCTGCGCCGCCGCCCAGACCGGCCGCATCGGCGACGGCAAGATTTTCGTTTCCTCGGTGGAACAGGCGGTCCGCATCCGCACCGGCGAGCGCGACAGCGACGCGATCTGAGGAAATTTTCCATTTTGCGGTCGGCGGCGGTGGCTGGCGGACGCAGGGTAATAGTCAAGCAATCACCTTCCCCTTCGGGGGGGAAACATGAGAGAAGGGCAAGCGCACATGGCCAATACGCCAAAAGACATTCTCAAGATGATCGAGGAAAAGGAGATCGAGTGGGTCGACGTCCGCTTCACCGATCCCAAGGGCGCTTGGCACCACCTGACCATGTGCGCCAGCGTCATTGGCGAAAATGAGCTGACCGACGGCCTGATGTTCGACGGCTCCTCGATCGAGGGCTGGAAGGAAATCAACGAATCGGACATGATCCTCAAGCCCGATCTGGACGCGGTCTATATCGACCCGTTCAGCGCGACGCCGATGATGATCCTGGTGTGCGACATCGTCGAACCGGAAGACGGCTCGCTCTATTCGCGCGATCCGCGCTCGACCGCCAAGCGCGCCGAAGCCTTCCTGAAGTCGACGGGCCTGGGCGACACCGTCTATATCGGTCCGGAACCCGAATTCTTCATGTTCGACAGCGTCGAATTCGACAACACCTACTCGTCGAGCTTTTACAAGCTGGACGACGTCGAATTGCCGACCAACACCGGCACCAAATATGAAGGCGGCAACATGGGCCACCGCCCGCGCGCCAAGGGCGGTTACTTCCCCGTTGGCCCGGTCGACGTGACCACCGACATCCGCGCCGAAATGGTGACGACGCTGATGGAAATGGGCCTGCCCATGGACAAGCATCACCACGAAGTCGCCGGTTCGCAGCACGAACTGGGCCTGACCTTCGGCAAGCTGGTGGAAACCTGCGACCGCATCCAGATCTACAAATATGTCGTGAAGATGGTCGCCCAGGCCTATGGCAAGACCGCCACCTTCATGCCCAAGCCGATCAAGGCCGACAACGGGTCGGGCATGCATACCCACATCTCGATCTGGAACGAGGGCAAGAACACCTTCGCCGGCGACGGCTATGCCGGGCTGTCCGACACCTGCCTCTACTTCATCGGCGGCGTCATCAAGCACGCCAAGGCGATCAACGCCTTCACCAACCCGACCACCAACAGCTACAAGCGTCTGGTGCCCGGCTTCGAAGCCCCCGTGCTGCTCGCCTACTCGGCGCGCAACCGTTCGGCTTCCTGCCGCATCCCCTATGGCGCTGGCACCAAGGCGAAGCGCGTCGAATTCCGCTTCCCCGATCCGCTGGCCAACTCCTACCTCGCCACGGCCGCGCTGCTGATGGGGGGCATCGACGGGATCGAAAACAAGATCCATCCCGGCGAAGCCATGGACAAGAACCTCTACGATCTGCCGCCGGCCGAACTGTCGCTGGTGCCGACCGTCTGCGGTTCGCTGCGTGAAGCGCTGGAATCGCTCGAAAAGGACCAGGACTTCCTGCTCAAGGGCGGCGTGTTCACCAAGGACCAGATCGACGCCTATATGGAACTGAAGTGGCCGGAAGTATATCGTTGGGAAATGGCGCCCAGCCCGGTCGAATTCGACATGTATTACAGCGGCTGATCCCTTTCTCGGCCGTTTCGTGGGGAAAGCCCGGTCGCGCATCGCGCGGCCGGGTTTTTCTTTTTTGCAGCCGATCCTGATCAGCGCAGGCGGGTGATCCGCCCGAACAGGACATGATAGCCATCGCCCTGCCCGCCCGTGTCGAATGCCGCCATCACCCGCCGCATCACACCCGGCCCAAGCGGCGCGACGCCATCGCGCGGCACCACCGCGCCAATGCCGCGCAAATGGCCGATCAGCCCGCGCGCGTCGCCGCAATCGAGCGGATAATCCTCGTCAAAGGCGAAGGCATCGTCAAAGGCCGTCAGGCTGGCGCGCAACCGGTCCAGCGAAGGATAGGCCGGAACCGCCGCCACCGCGCCGCAGACCGCATGCGCCGCCCGCCAGCGCGCAAAGCTGCGTTCGCCCATGGTGGAAAAGATCAGGCTGCCGCCCGGCCGCAGCAACTCCGCCAACCGCTTGAGCGCCCCATCAAGATCGTCAAACCACTGAAAAGCCAGACTGGAGAGGATGAGGTCGAACCATTGTCCCTCAAAAGGCGGCGTCTCGCCGTCCATCGCCAGGAACGTGCCGCCGATCATGGCGTCGCGCGCCGCATGATCGACCATGGCGGGCGCGATATCCGTCACCAGCAAGCGTCCATCGGGCCATTGCCGCTGCAAATGCCGGGTCAGCAGGCCAGTGCCGCAGCCGATTTCCCAGATATGCGGCGCCCCTTGCCTGTGCTGGCGCGCGGCCAGATCGGCGACCAGCGTTGCTGCGGCGCGTTGCGGCCCGGCATGGGCCTCATAATCGGTCGCCGCCGCGCCGAAGCTGTCGCTTATCCGTTGCTTGCGCCCGTCAATCATGGCTAGTCGCATGACAGAAACCAGCGTCCCAAGGAAGCCCATGTCCCCCACCCCATCCCGTGTCGCCGCCATGGACATGCTTCGCGGCGTTGCGGTGCTGGGCATATTGTGGATGAACATCACCGCCTTCGCCCAGCCCAGCGCCGCTTATCTCAACCCCGCAGCGGCCGGGCCGCTTTCGGCGATGGACAAGATCGTCTGGCTGGTCGGCTTCGTCGTCGTGGACGGCAAGATGCGCGCCCTTTTCGCCATGCTGTTTGGCGCGTCGATGCTGCTGGCGATCGACAAGGCGGAAATGGCCGGACGCGACGGGTGGCGCGCCCATGTCCATCGCGCCATCTGGCTGCTTGTCATCGGCCTCACCCATTATCTGCTGCTCTGGTGGGGCGACATATTGGCCTATTACGCCATCGTCGGCGTTCTTGCCCTGCCGCTGACGACGCGCGAACCGATGGCGCTCATTAAATGGGCGCTGATCGCCTTTCTGATCCATTTCCTGCTGGTCGCGAGCACGATCGGCGGATTTTATCTGTGGCAAAGCGCCGCCACGGCGGCCGATGCCGCACCCGCGACCGTGGCGGGCTGGCGCGATTTCACCGCCAGCATGAGCGATCCCGCCAGCACAGCGATACAAGACGACATCGCCATCCACCGTTCGGGCCTGCCGACGATCATCGCCCACAGGATCGACCTGCTATCCAGCGACTGGCTGCGCGGCCTGCTCTTCACCGGATTTGAGATATTCGGTTTCATGGCGCTGGGCATGGCGATGTTGAAAAGCGGCTTCCTGCTGGGCCAATGGGATAGCGAACATTATCGCCAGACGGCGCGCCATTGTTTCCTCATCGCCGTCCCGCCGATGCTGGGCATCGGCCTTTGGGTGATCGCGACGGGATTTGAACTCCTGCCGGCAACAGGGGCCGTCATCGCCTGGTCTTTCCCCTTCCGCATCCCTCTGGCCGTAGGCTGGGCGTCGCTGCTGCTCTGGCTGTTCCGACGCCAGCCCGACGCCGCCGCCTTCATCCGCCTGGGCACGGTCGGACGATTCGCCCTTTCCAATTATCTGGGTTCCTCACTGCTGATGACCGCCATCTTCTATGGCTGGGGTATTGGCCTGTTTGCGCGCGTCGGACTGGCGCAGCAGATGATCTTCGTGCTGGCGGGATGGGCGCTCATCCTCCTGTGGTCCCCGCTGTGGGCCGCCCGTTTCCGAATCGGCCCGGCCGAATGGATCTGGCGCTGCCTGGCGAGCCGAAAGCTGCAAAAGCTGCGGCTATAGGTATTTCTACTATTGCGACCCATTATCAAATTCGCTATCTCTGCCTGCAGGAGAAAGCGATGGTTGTCTGCGTCTGCAATGCCATAAGGGAAAAGGATCTGAAGGAGGCCGTGCGCGATGGCGCCGACACCCCGTGCAGCGCCTATGCCCGCTTCGGCCGCCGCCCCAAATGCGGCCAGTGCGTCCCCTTTGCCCGCACCATCATCGCCGCCGAACGCGCCTCCGCCTGAAAGCGCGAAGGTCTCGCAATAGCATATTGAAATTACGTCCATTTCCTGCTGCTTCCCGCCTTAACTTCATCGCGTGAAGGGTCTATAGTCGCGGGCAACCACGACAACAGGCGGAGCAGTCACCATGAAGGGCGACCCCAAGGTCATCGATTTCCTCAACGACGCGCTCAAAAATGAGCTGACGGCGATCAACCAGTATTTCCTGCATTACCGGATGCTGGGCCATTGGGGCGTCAAGAAGCTCGCCAAGTTTGAATATGAAGAATCGATCGACGAGATGAAACACGCCGACAAGCTGGCGGAGCGCATCCTGTTCCTTGATGGCCTGCCCAATTTCCAGCTTCTGGGACGTCTGAAAATCGGCGAAACCGTCGAGGAAATCCTGAAGGCCGACCTTGAACTGGAATATGAAGCCTTGCCGCCGCTGAAGGATGCCATCGCCTATTGCGAACAGATCCGCGATTATGTGTCACGCGACCTCTTCCAGTCGATTCTCGAAAGCGAGGAAGAGCATATCGACACATTGGAAACCCAGTTCGAAATGATCGAACGCATGGGCATCCAGAATTATATCCAGTTGCAGAGCGAAGCGGCCGAGGATTGATCCCGCCGGTTTGCGGACGCCTTTACAACAAGGCGTCCAGTACGCCGATCATCGGCAGATCGGCGGGCGGCATGGCGAGCGCATACATTTGCGCGGGCCGCACCCATGTTAGCGCCGTAGCGTGCCGGGCTTCCGGCACGCCTTTCCATTTGCGGCAGACATAGAGCAGCAGCAGCAATTGCCGTTCGCCCAGCGGCTCGCTGGCGAACGTCGCCGGGGCGAGACAGCTTTCATGGGTCTCGATCCCCAGTTCCTCGTGCAACTCGCGCACCAGCGCCGCTTCGGGGGTTTCGCCCGGCTCCACCTTCCCCCCCGGAAATTCCCACAATCCCGCCATGGATTTACCCGGAGGCCGTTGCTGCAAAAGGACGCGGCCATCGGCGTCGATCAGGGCGACGGCAACGACGAACAATGGTGAGGATGGTGACATGACGTCCAATGAAGGGCTTTCTTAACCCTTCCCGTTTTACAAAGTCGCGGGCGTTCTGCAACCGGGGCGGGTCTGAACATGCACGCAATGATCCAGATGATTAAGAAAATGGCGCTTTTGCGCTGCGAACGCGGTGCGACCGCGGTCGAATATGGGCTCATCATTGCGATGATCGTCCTCGCGCTCATCGCTGCGCTCAACAACATCGCCAACAAGACAACCGGCATGTGGAACAATGTATCGACAGAGGTTCTGGCCCATTAAGATCTGTTAACCAAATAAAAATTACACTTCCGAACCGACCATTAAATCTTTTTCAACCGACTGATCGTAAATCAACCCTTGCTGACCTGATCCAAATAATGGGGCGGCCGGGAAATTACGGTTCACAGTTACCATCAAGGAGACATGACATGCAGTTCATTCGTAAGATGCTGAAGAACGAAAAGGGCGCCACCGCGATCGAATACGGCCTGATCGCCGCTCTGATCGCCGTCGCCGCCATCGGCGCTATGACCAGCCTGGGCACCAAGCTGGGCAGCACCTTCAACAACGTCTCGGGCAACCTGAAGTAAGCCTGAAACGCTTGAAGCGAACAGCAAAAGGGGCGGCGGACCATGGTTCGCCGCCCCTTTTCTCATGAGTGCCGATGCGGAAGCCCAGCCATCGGCCCGGCGCGGCTTCAGGCCCCGATAGCCAGGAATTTATCGGCGCGGTCCCGGCGCAAGGCCGCACCGTCCATCACCGACAGAGCATCCAGTTCCTTCGCAATGGCGTCGGCCAGATTGGCGATGGCCTCCACCGGCTGACGATGCGCGCCGCCCACAGGTTCGGGCACGATCCGGTCGATGACGCCCAGCGCCTTGAGATGCTGCGCCGTAACCTGCATCGCCGTCGCCGCATCGCTCGCCTTGTCGGCCGTGCGCCACAGGATGGACGCGCACCCTTCGGGCGAAATCACCGAATAGACGGCATGTTCGAACATCAGCACGCGGTTGGCCGCCGCCAGCGCGACCGCGCCGCCTGATCCGCCCTCGCCCACCACGGCCGCGACCATGGGCACGCCCAGCGCCAGACAGGCCTGCGTCGAACGGGCGATAGCCTCGGCCTGCCCCCGCTCTTCCGCCTGAATGCCCGGAAATGCGCCCGATGTATCCACCAGAGTCACAACCGGCAGACTGAACCGGTCGGCCAGTTCCATCAGGCGGATCGCCTTGCGATAGCCCTCGGGCTTCGCCATGCCGAAATTATGGCGCACGCGGCTGGCGGTGTCGTCGCCCTTTTCATGGCCGATCACCATCAGGCGGCGGTCGCCCAGCGTCGCAAAACCGCCAATGATCGCCTGATCGTCGGCAAAGGCGCGATCACCGGCCAGCGGCATGAAATTGTCGAACAGACCCGCGACATAATCCTTGAAATGCGGCCTGTCGGGATGGCGGGCGACTTGCGTCTTCTGCCAAGGCGTCAGCTTCGCATAGGTGTCGGCCAGCAATTTGCTCGCGCGATCCTCCAGCTTGGCGATTTCGCCGTCAATGTCGATGTCGCCCACGCCCGCCGTGGCGCGCAATTCTGCGATTCGCGCTTCCAATTCGGCGACCGGCTTTTCAAATTCCAGAAAGCTAACCATGGCGGATGGCGTTAGGGCGCGGGAGGCGTGTCGTCAACGTGGCCCTTGCCTCGATCACGCCCGGCATGGCGCATGGCGGCCAGAGGATGACGGCTGTTGACCAGATCGACCAGTCGGCGGCTGTCGACATGGGTGTATATCTGCGTTGTGCCAATGTCGGCATGGCCCAGCATGGATTGCAGCGCGCGCAGATCCGCCCCACCCTCCAGCAAATGGGTGGCAAAGGCGTGGCGCAGCACATGAGGACTGACCCGGTCCGGCCGGATGCCGGCGGCGGCGGCCAGTTCCTTCACCATCTGATACAGGCGAATGCGGCTCAGATGCGATTTTCCCGACGGAAACAGCCAGGGCGATTCGGTCGGCACATGGGCCAGCCAGTGTCCGATGGCGGCCCGCGCGCAATCCGAAATCGGCACCAGCCTCTCCCGCCCGCCCTTGCCTTTCAGGATCAGGAACGGCCGGTCAGCGGCCAGCGCCCTGCGGGGCAGGGACACAAGCTCTGTCGCGCGCAGGCCTGACCCGTAAAGAAGCTCGATCAACGTCGCCAGCCGCAGGTCCAGCGGCGCGGGATGCTCCACCGACAGGCGTTCGGCGATCACCGCGAACAGCCTGTCCACGTCAATAACGCTCATCACCTTGGGCAAGGGGCGGCGCGTCGCGGGGCGGGCAAGGCCGCTTGCCGGATTGTCCGCCCGCAACCCTTCCTCCTCCAGAAAGGCGTAGAAGGCGCGCAAAGCCGATAATTTGCGCGCCACGCTCGACGCCGCCAGGCTGGCCCAGGCCTCCGAAAGGCGGGCCAGGTCATCGCGCGACGCTGTCCCCAAGGCCCCGACAACCTCCGCCGCCCGCTCCAGATCGGTGCGATAGGCGAGCAACGTGTTGCGCGCCGCGCCGCGTTCCGCCGCCATCATTTCCAGAAAGCGGTCGGTCAGCGCCTGGTCGTCCGGGGTCATCGCCCGGTCAGAGCCTGCTGATCGCCTCTGCCGCGATCATCCGCGCTTCGGGGTCCAGCCCGACGCGATGGAGGGCGGCAACGACATGATAGAGATGGGCGGGCGACATCTGGCCCCAGCCATTGGCCTGCATCCCGACTGCCGCCAGCAGCGCGACGGTGCCCTGCTCGCCCCGCTCAGCCGCCGCCGCGATGGCGCGCGACCAGCGGCTGTTGGCGGCCAGAGTGAAGCCCTTGTCAGCCGCGAGCTGCCCCGCGACATCGGGCGTCAGACGGGCAAGCCCGGCCAGCGCAGCGATCACCGCACGCGCCTTCGCCTCGCCTGCCGCGCCCGCATAGCCGGAAATCTTCCCTTCATTAACGTCGACCGCCACGCTCGGCGCGCCCACCGCCAGCAGCGCCCAGGCGTCGCCATTGCCCGCGCCGCTGATCTGCCCCAGCGCCCGCGCCCAGCGCGCAGCATTGCGATCATACCCGGCCGACAGCATGGACGCGATCAGACGGGCGGCGTCGGTCGCGTCAGCCTGCGCCACGGGCAGCGCGGCTGCGGCGCGAGCGGTGGCGATCAGGCCCAGATAGGATGGTGCGGCTTCCGCCCCCCATAATTGCCGCATGGCGTCGATCCGCGCCCCAACGGTCGCGCCCGCATGGGCCGAACGCAATGCCGCGATCCTGTCCGCAACCTCGGCGGGCGCGTCGCCATCCGTCCCGGCCTGGGCATAGAGACCAACGAGCGCCGCGCTGGAAAAGACGCCCAGTTGCGCCGCAACCTCCGCCCCCGGAACGCGCCGCGCCGCCGACAGCGCGGGCGCGCGCGCTTCCCATGCGCGCACATGCGACCCTGCGGTGGCGTAAAGCGGCGCGGGAATCTCGACATTGAGCGCGGTGGCGAGGCCAAAGCGCCATGCGGTCAGGCGATCAACGCCCTCCCATTCGATCTTGACCGAGCGGCGCGCGTTGAAACCCGTGCCGACAACCTTTTCGCCCAGCCGGTAATCGACGCCGCGAATGACGCCGCGCCGCTGAATCTGGTTCAGCGATCCGCTGGCGGTGCCCTGATCGCCCGACAGCGCGGCGCAGATCGGCTCGCTCATGGTCCAGGCCGGCTCCTTGCTGACCTTGCGTGCGCCCAGCGCCAGCGGACACAACCCCGCCGGATCGGCCGTCGCCAGATAGGTCTGCATCGCCACGGCATAGAGACGCGGGGTGAAATTATCGGCGTCGACGCTCTGCACCAGCAGGCGGGCGCTGTCCGCCTCGCCCATGCGCAGGAGCAGCCATGCGCGTTCCGCCACCCAGTCAGCAGCGGCGATCCCGGCGGGCGTATCGACCGACGACAGCAGCGCCCGGCGCAGCAATATCGACGCCCAGCGCGACAGCACCGGCGCGCGCGTCTGCTTCATCAATGTCGCCAGATAAGGCCCGGACGCGGTGCCAAAGGCGTTGCTGGCAAGCCCCCGGCTGCGCGGCGACAACGGCCCGATGCGATCCAGCGACCGGCGCGCACCATCGGGAAGGTCATATTTCTGACGTTCCGCCGCCAATTCCTCTTCGGACAGTTCCTCGCCGGCGGCGTTGGCGGCAAGAGTTGGCGCGACGGGCGGCGCGGAACCGGCTTCGGTTGGCACAAGCTGCGCCGGCTGGCCGGGGGCGGCGGGGCGCGGCGCGCCGGGCGCTGGCGTCGGCGCTTCGGGCGCATCGCCAAATCCTGGCGGCAACAGGGATTCGGGCGCTTCCTGCGCGACGACGGGCAGGGCCAGCGCCAGTGCGGCGGACCCCAGCATCCATTTCCAGTTCCCCCGTTCCCAGCGCATCGGCGGCTTACTGGCCCAGCTTTTCGGCCGGAATCACCTTTTCCACCGGCGCCTGCGGACGTTCCCCGCCGCGCGACCACAACAGCGCGATCAGCGCCAGCAGGATAACCACAACAACGATGGGAATGATGGGCAGGCGCGAACGACGCCGCGAAGCGCCTTCAAACGATCCGAATTTGCGGTTGCTTTTCATGAGTCCTTCTGCGGCCGAAGCGACCGGTAAAACTAGCGATTTGCCTTCAAGACGATGGGCTGTATAGCCCCGCTCGCCATGCAGCGAAACAGCAAATCCCATGAAACGGGCTGGAAAGGCGGACCGATCGTTCTGGTCGGCATGATGGGCGTGGGCAAATCCACGGTCGGGCGGCGGCTGGCGGCGCGGCTGGGCCTGCATTTCGTCGATGCCGATGAAGAAATCGAAAAGGCCGCCGGCATGACCATTACGGAAATGTTCGAACGCTATGGCGAAGCGCATTTCCGGGACGGCGAACGGCGCGTGATCGCCCGGCTGATGGATGGCGAACCGCGCGTCATCGCCACGGGCGGCGGCGCCTTCATGCAGGAGGAGACGAGGCGGCTGATCCTCAACCATGCGACCGCCGTCTGGCTCGACGCCGACATCAACATCCTGGTTGACCGGGTGTCGCGGCGCGAAGGCCGCCCGCTGCTGAAGGGCAAGGATCCGCGCGTGGTGTTGACCGAACTGGCCGCGATCCGCAACCCCGTCTACGCCCTCGCCCCCATTCATGTGAAGAGCGCGGCCGCGCCGCACGACGTGGCGGTGGAACGCATTTTGGAGAGTTTGTCGCAATGCCGATAGTGCCGGTCGCGCTGGGCGCGCGCAGCTATGATATTTTGATCGAGGATGGCGCGCTCGACCGGGCTGGCGAGCACCTCGCCCGCTATGCGCGGCGCGGGCGGCTGGTCGTCGTCACCGACGCCCATGTCGCGGCGGCGCAATTGCCGCGCCTGTCCGCCAGCCTGGCCGATGCTGGCGTGGCCGTTGAACCCATCGTTCTGCCGGCTGGCGAAGCGACCAAAAGCTGGAGCCAGCTTGCCGGGCTGATGGATGCGCTGTTGACGCTGGAAATCGAGCGCAGCGACCATATCGTGGCGCTGGGCGGCGGCGTGATCGGCGATCTGGTGGGCTTTGCCGCCGCGATCCTGAAACGCGGCTGCCATTTCGTGCAGGTTCCCACCAGCCTGCTGGCGCAAGTGGACAGTTCGGTCGGCGGCAAGACAGCGATCAACACCGGCGCTGGCAAAAATCTGGTCGGCGCGTTTCACCAGCCCGCCTTCGTGCTGATCGACCCGACGACGCTCGACACGCTGCCCCCGCGCGAAGTGCGCGCGGGCTATGCCGAGGTCGTCAAATATGGCCTGATCGACGACGCCGCCTTCTTTGCATGGTGCGAGGCGGAGGGCGAATATCTGCTGTCGGGCGACCCGGTCGCGCGGCTGCACGCCATCGAAAAGAGCGTGCGGGCCAAGGCCGCCATCGTCGCCGATGACGAGCGGGAGACGAGCGGCCGTCGCGCGCTGCTGAACCTTGGCCACACATTCGGCCATGCGCTGGAGGCGGACACCGGCTTTTCCGACGCGCTGCTGCATGGCGAGGGCGTGGCGGCGGGCATGGCTCTCGCCTTCCGCTACTCCGCCCGGCTGGGTCTGTGCCCGCCCGCCGACGCGGCGCGGGTGACGGCGCATCTGCGCGCCGTGGGCCTGCCCCATGATCTGGCCAGCGCGCATGTGTCCGGCGACGGCGCGGCGCTCGTCACCCATATGCTGCATGACAAGAAGATGGCGGCGGGAACCCTTCCCTTCCTGCTGGCGCGCGGCATCGGCCAGACCTTCCTGTCAAAGGATGTGGCGCTGGACGATGTGGCGCGTTTTCTCGATGAAGATCGCGATCAGGGCCGCCAATAGGCCCAGGCCGCCCACAGCCAGCCGGCGATCAGTAGGCTGCCGCCAATCGGCGTGATCGCGCCCAGCCAGCGCGGCGCGCCCAGCGCCATCAGGTAGAGCGTCGCCGCAAAGATCGCCGCGCCGACCAGCAGCATGGCCGCCGCGCCCCGCGCCACGCTCATGATGGCGATGGCGGCGACCGCGTGGATCAACTGATAGATGCCGCCGGTTTTAAGCCATTCGGCGGCCTGCGGGCTGGCCGCGCCATGAGCGCCGAATGCGCCCGCCGCCACCGCCAACGCCGCCGACAATGCGGCCCATATTGCGATCATGCCTCGTCCCCTCCTTCGCCGCGCGACACCAGCCGCATGGCGCGGCCCGGCCGGAACATCAGATCCTTCGCCACCAGAAGGTCGCCATGCTGGATTTGCAGGTCCAGCAGCTCGCGGTCATTGGCGCGATACTGGCGCTCCACCTCCTCGACCTGCTCGTCGGGCACGCCCAGCACCTGAAGCGACTGGACCCCCATGGCCACAGCCGATTCATAAACTTCGCGCACCACCCCGGCGAGGTCCAGAGTCTGCACCGCCAGCAATTGCCGCCTGTCGAACGCGCGCAGCATCAGCGCCGCCTGCGGAAAAGCCTCCGCAATCGGCTCCAGCAGGCGACCGTCCAGCGTCGGATCGTCAATGCAGAAGGCGATCAGGCGCGCCTCATCGGCCCCCGCCCGCCGCAACAGGTCGATCCGGGTGCCGTCGCCATAATAGACGTTCATGTCGAACCGGCTGGAAACCTCGATCTGCGCTGGCTTCTTGTCGATCAGGGTGACGGCGAAGCCATGGCCCATCAACAACTGCGCCACCGTCTGTCCGAACCGGCCATAGCCCACGATGATGGCGCTGCCCTGTGGCGCCTGCTCGGGATCGACCAGTCCCTTTTCCGATTTGGGCCGCGCAAATTCCAGCCGCCGCGCGAACAGCATCAGGAACGGCGTGGTCGCCATGGAGAAGGTGACGATGGCGCTGAACAGGCTGGCCGCCTGTGGCGCGATCAGATAGGCGGACTGGGCCTGCGCAAACAGCACGAAGCCGAATTCGCCGCCCTGGCTGAGCAACAGCCCAAGCGCGATGGATTGCGGCCATGCCATGCCAAACAGACGCGCAAGCGCCGAAATCAGCACGGCCTTCGTCGCCACCAGCATGACCGCCATGGTCAGCACGAACAGGGGATTGGCGGCGACCGTCCGCAGGTCGAGCACCATGCCGACCGCCAGGAAGAACAGCCCCAGCAGGATGGAGCGGAACGGCTCCACATCCGATTCAATCTCGTGGCGATAGGGCGAATCGGCCAGCATCACGCCCGCCACGAACGCGCCCAGCGCGGTCGACAAATGCAGCGCGTGCATCAGCGCGGCGGCCGCCAGAACGGTGAACAGGCCGACGACCACGAACAATTCCCGCTCGCCTAGCCCGCCGACCAGCCGCAACAAGGGCCGCAGGATGAAGCGCCCGGCCAGCACCAGCCCCGCAATGGCGGCGACGGTATAGCCCGCCATCATCCACCCCGGCGGCCCGCCGGCATCGGCCGGATTGCGGGAAAGCGCCGACACGATGGTGATCAGCGGCACGATGGACAGATCCTGAAACAGCAGGATCGAAAAGGCCTTCTCGCCAAAGGGCGAGTTGATCCGCCCGCTGCTTTTGAGGCCCGGCAAGACCTGCGCCGTCGACGACAGCGCCAGCGGCAGGCCCAGCGCGATCGCCGCACCCCAGGTAAAGCCCGTGGAGAAAAAGATCAGCCCGGTCAGCGCCAGCCCGCACAGAACCACCTGCGCCAGGCCGAGCGCGAAAATGTCGCGCTTCAGCCGCCACAGCCGTGTCGGATGCAGTTCCAGTCCGACCAGGAAAAGCAGCAGCACGATGCCGATTTCGGCGATGGCCAGCTTTGATTCGCCACCGCCCACCAGCCCCAGCCCCTGCGGCCCGACCAATGCGCCCGCGACCAGATAGCCCAGCACCGCGCCCAGCCCGAAACGGCGGAACAAAAGGACGAAGGCGACAGCCGCGCCCAGCAGGATGACGCCCTCGCTCAGCAATATGTCGGTGGCGCTGGCCTGCGCCGCCGCGCCCGCCTGTATCGCCACCATCATGCGTCGGCCATCCGCACGGCTTCGGCAACCGCCTCGAAACCGAGGCGAATGGAGGCGTGGCGCGCCGGATAATCGCGCGCGGGCGACAGGACGGCAAGGCCCGGCCAGAAATCCGGCTCGCCCTCGCCGCTTGCCAGCCAGATCGTCAGCCTGTCGCGCGCATCCGCCAGTTCCTGGGCGCTCATGCCGATGGCATGGGCCGCCATCAGCGCCGCCGACGCTTGCCCCAGCGCACAGGCCTTCACGTCCATGCCGAGCGCCGCAAGCCGCCCGTCAACCATGCGCACATCCACCGTCACCCGCGATCCACAGGTTGGCGAGCGTTTTTCAACGCTGGCCTGCGGATCACCCAAACGCTCATGCCGCGCGGTGCTCGTCGCCAGACGCAAAATTTCGATGTTGTAGAGGGGGGAGTTCATGGGCCCACATGTAGGGCATGAACAGCGGCGGGTGAAGGCGCGACCGCCCCTTTTGCGGAAACCTTGGACTTTTATCGACCGCGGCGCTGCCAACGTCCCGCAGACCCGCGAATATTGATGAAAAAAGCTGACCAAGGGCGCTTGCCAGCCCGCCCGCCCCCAACTATAGACCGCCCCCTGCCTAGGCGGGATCGCGGCTTCGTGATTCCAGCATCGGTCGGGGAGTAGCTCAGCCTGGTAGAGCACTGTCTTCGGGAGGCAGGGGCCGGAGGTTCGAATCCTCTCTCCCCGACCAACAATTCTTGCAGGAAAAATCGAAATATTTTCCGCCCTTTGCGGACGGCTGAGCCGCGCGACCGACGCCGCACGGCCGCCAGGATCAGTTCATCGCCAGGATCATGTTACGGACCTGCGGATAGACCTGCTTTTCCCATTTGCTGCCAGAAAATACGCCATAATGGCCAACCCCCGGCTGCAGATGGTGGCGCTTCATATGTGGGCGCAGGCCGGTGCACAGCGCATGGGCCGCCGCCGTCTGGCCCACGGCGCAGACATCGTCCTTTTCCCCCTCGACCGTGAGCAGCGCGGTCTTGCGGATGGCGCCGGGGTTCACCTTATTACCGCGATAGAGGAGTTCCCCCTTCGCCAACAACGTGCGCTGGAAGACCCGGTCAACGGTTTCCAGATAGAATTCCTTGGTCATGTCGAGCACGGCGAAATATTCGGCATAGAATGTCTTGATCCGGTCCGCCTCGACATCCTTGCCATCCGCCAGCAACTGGTAAAGTTCGCGATGCTGCGCGCCGTGGCGCTCCATGTTCATCGACATGAAAGCCGAAAGTTGCAGGAAACCGGGATAAACCTGCCGCCCGCCACCGGCATAGCGCATCGGCACACGGGTGATCAGATGGTCTTCAAACCACTCGATCGGCTTTTCGGTGGCGAGTTCAGTAACCACCGTCGGCGCGGCGCGGGTGTCGATCGGCCCGCCCATCAGCGTCATCGAACGCGGCGTCGCCGGATCCTTGTCCTCCGCCATCACGGCGACCGCGGCCAGCGCCGGCACGCACGGCTGGCACACCGACACCAGATGCGCGCCCGGCCCCATCTCCTGGAAGAAGGCGATCACATAGGCCATATAATCGTCGAAACCGAAACTGCCCGCGCTGGCGGGCACATCGCGCGCATTTTTCCAGTCGGTGATGTAGACGTCATGGTCCTGCAACAGCGTTTCGACCGTGTTGCGCAGCAAAGTCGCAAAATGGCCCGACATGGGCGCTACGACCAGCACGCGCGGCTGAGGCGTGGCGACGTCGTCCTTCACGAAATGCAACAGATCGCCAAAGGGAAGGTCGAGCGCAACCTCCTCACGCACGGCGACCTCGGCGTTGCCGCACATCACCTTGTGGATGTTATAGGCGGGGCGATGGTGCGTGAGGCGGGCGCCCTGAAACACGTCCATCAGGGCGAACATGCGACGGGGCATGGCCCAATCGCCGAATTGGCCCAGACTGCCGCGCATCCCTAACGCCATCTTTGCCGCGAATCGGGCCGGCGTCAGCAGATCCTCGAAGGCCTGATAGCCGCTGTAGAGCAACTGCATAATTTCCCACGAACCTTTTTCATTTTTTGCACGATTCGGACTTGTGCCCGAACCTTAATTCCATTTCTATGCTGCGTCGCATCATGCGCGAAAGCAAGCATTTCCATTAGGGAGGATCCCATGGCCGCCGCCGAGCTGACCCTGTCGAGCAAGACCTATTCATCCTGGTCGCTGCGCGGCTGGCTGCTTTGCCGTCTGGCGGGGCTCAAGGTGCAGGAAAAGGCGATCCACATCGACGATCCCGCCAACCGCGCGGAATTGCTGCTTCTTTCGCCTTCCGTGCTGGTTCCGCGCCTCACCCATGAAGGCGCCAGCGTTTGGGACACGCTGGCGATCGCGGAATATCTGCATGAGCTTTATCCGGGTGCAGGAATGTATCCCGACGACCGAATCGCGCGGGCGCATTGCCGGTCGGTTTCGGGCGAGATCCACTCCGGATTTGCAAATCTGCGCTCCGCCCTGCCGATGAATCTGAAGGTGCGGCATGAAAAATTCCCGATTTTCTCTGGCGCGAAGCCGGACATCGAGCGAATCGAGACAATCTGGACCGAATGCCTGACCCGTTATGGCGGCCCGTTCCTGTTCGGCGCCAGGCCCACTGTGGCCGACGCGATGGTCGCCCCGGTGGCGCAGCGCTTCCTGACCTATGCCGTGCCGCTGTCGGCCCCATGTTCGGCCTATTGCGACACCATCAACAACTGGCCGCCCATGCGGGAATGGATCGACGCTTCCCGCGCGGAGCCGGACGAAGTGGAAGAACTCGATATCGAGTTCTGATCCGGACACCCGGTCAGCCTTTCACCCCCGCCAGCCATTCGCCGATCATCGCCCGCCCCGCCGCCACGGCGCCGGGGCCATGGGCGTCATGGTCATGGCGCAGGGCGACGCCGCATTTCCCCGCTATGTCCAGGTCGGCCCAGAAATGGGTCAGCCAGTCCTCAAAACGCGGATCCTCCCCCATTTCGGCATGAAATTGCAGGGCCAGCACGTTCGCGCCCCGCCGGAAGGCCTGATGGGCATAATGGTCGGTCGACGCCAGCAATTCGACGCCCTCGGGCAGGTCGAACGTGTCGCTATGCCAATGCAGGACCGGCACGTCGGCGATGTGGCGCAGGGGCGAGGCAGCGCCCCGATCATTGACGCTGACCGGCGCGAAACCCAGTTCCAAATGCCCGCCGGGAAAAACCCGCGCGCCCAGCGCCGCCGCGATCATCTGGCTGCCCAGGCAAACGCCCAGCGTCGGCCGGTCATGCGCCAACCGCGCCGCCAGCTTTTCGATCTGCACCTTGATCCAGGGGTGAGCATCGGTTTCGTAAACGCCCATCGGACCGCCCATCATGATGAGCAGGTCCGGCTCGGTCAGGTCGACGCCCGCAAAAGCGGGGTCGGCGACATCGATCCGGTCGATATGATAGCCGGCCGCTTCGATCGGCTGGAGATAACCGGCGGCGCCTTCGCGCGGCACATGACGAACGATCAGGGCTTTCTTCATTGCTGCGGAAGATCATAACAGCGCCCCGGCGCAACGCCACCGATCCCTTCTTGCCCCGTCCCAAATCCGGCTTTGCCCGGATGCCGCAACAACGCCGCGCGCTTCGCCCATGAAAAAAGGCCCCCTCCGGCAGGAGGGAGCCTCTTTCATGCCAGGCAGAAGCGATCAGGCAGCCAGCTTGCGCAGCACATATTGCAGGATGCCGCCATTGTTGAAATATTCAACTTCGTTGGCGGTATCGATGCGGCACAGGGCGGTGAAGGTGAAGCTGCTGCCGTCCAGCCTTGTTACCTTCACTTCCACGTCCTGACGGGGCTTGAGGTCAGCGACGCCCAGAATGGTGAAGCTGTCGTCGCCGGTCAGGCCCAGCGACAGGCGGGTGTCGCCATCCTTGAACTGGAGCGGCAACACGCCCATGCCGACCAGGTTCGAACGGTGGATACGTTCGAAGCTCTCGACGATGACGGCGCGCACGCCCAGCAGGTTGGTGCCCTTCGCCGCCCAGTCGCGCGACGAACCCGTGCCATATTCCTTGCCCGCGACCACGACCAGCGGCGTGCCGTCGGCCTTGTGCTTCATCGCCGCGTCATAGATCGGCATGACCTCCGCGCCATAGCGCGACATGCCGCCTTCGATGCCGGGCACCATTTCATTCTTGATGCGGATGTTGGCGAAGGTGCCGCGCATCATCACTTCGTGGTGACCGCGACGCGCGCCATAGCTGTTGAAGTCGGCCTTGGCGACCTGATGCTCCATCAGCCAGGCGCCGGCCGGGCTGTCCGCCTTGATGTTGCCGGCGGGCGAGATGTGGTCGGTGGTAATCGAATCGCCCAGGATCGCCAGCGGCTTGGCGTCCACGATGTCGGTTACCGGCGCCGGGGTCATCGTCATGCCCTCGAAATAGGGCGGGTTGGCGACATAGGTCGAACCGGCGCGCCACTGATAGGTTTCCGAACCGGTGACGTTGATCGCCTGCCAGTGCTTGTCGCCCTTGTAGACTTCGGCATAGCGGGCCTGGAACATGGCGCGATCCATGCAACCGGCCATGGTGGTCGCGACTTCTTCATTGGTGGGCCAAATGTCGCGCAGATAGACGGCTTCGCCATCCTTGCTCGTGCCGATGGGCGTGGTGGTGAAATCCTCGATCACCGTGCCCTTGAGCGCATAGGCGACGACCAGCGGCGGGCTGGCCAGGAAGTTGGCGCGCACGTCGGGCGACACGCGGCCTTCGAAATTGCGGTTTCCCGAAATGACGGCCGACGCGACGAGGTTGTTCTCGTTGATCGCCTTGCTGATCGGTTCGGCCAGCGGACCCGAATTGCCGATGCAGGTGGTGCAGCCATAGCCGACCAGGTTGAAGCCGACATTGTCGAGGTGCGATTGCAGCCCCGCCTTGACCAGATAGTCGGTGACGACCTGCGAACCGGGGGCCAGCGAGGTCTTGACCCAGGGCTTGGGCTTCAGGCCATATTCGTCGGCCTTCTTGGCGACCAGACCGGCGGCGACCAGAACGCCGGGGTTCGACGTGTTGGTGCAACTGGTGATGGCGGCGATCACGACGTCGCCGTCGCCAATGTCGAAATCCTTGCCCTCGACGGGAACGCGGGCCTGTTCCTTCTTGTAGACGCTGGCCATGTCGGCGTTGAACACGTCGTCGACCTCGGTCAGGATGACCTTGTCCTGCGGGCGCTTGGGACCGGCGAGGGTCGGCACCACGGTCGACATGTCCAGTTCCAGCGTGGACGAAAAGATCGGTTCGACCGACGGGTCGATCCAGAAACCCTGTTCCTTGGCATAGACTTCGACCAAGGCGATCTGGTCCTCTTCGCGACCGGTCAGGCGCATATAGTCCAGCGTCTTGTCGTCAATGCCGAAGAAACCGCAGGTCGCGCCATATTCGGGCGCCATGTTGGCCAGCGTCGCGCGGTCGGCCAGGCTGAGCGAGGCGAGGCCGGGGCCATAATATTCGACAAAGCGGCCGACCACGCCATGCTTGCGCAGCATCGCGGTGCAGGTCAGCACCAGGTCGGTCGCGGTCACGCCTTCCTGAAGCGCGCCGGTCAGCTTGAAACCGACGACTTCGGGGATCAGCATGGAAACCGGCTGGCCCAGCATCGCGGCTTCAGCCTCGATGCCGCCCACGCCCCAGCCCAGAACGCCCAGGCCGTTGATCATGGTGGTGTGGCTGTCGGTGCCGACGCAGGTGTCGGGATAGGCGACGGTCGCGCCGGTCGCATCCGTGCTGGTCCATACCGCCTGTGCGATGTGCTCCAGATTGACCTGATGGCAGATGCCTGTGCCCGGGGGCACGGCGTAGAAATTGGCAAGGCTTTTGGAACCCCATTTCAGGAAGTCATAGCGTTCCATGTTGCGGTGATATTCGATCTCCACATTCTCTTCGAACGCTTTGGGATGACCGAATTCGTCGACCATGACCGAATGGTCGATAACGAGGTTGACCGGGACCAGCGGATTGATCTTGCTGGTGTCGCCGCCCAGCTTGGCGATGGCGTCGCGCATGGCGGCAAGGTCGACCACGCAGGGAACGCCGGTGAAATCCTGCAACAACACGCGCGCGGGGCGATACTGGATTTCATTCTGCGATTCAGTGGGGTTCTTCTGCCAATCGACGATCGCCTGAACGTCGGCCACCGACACGGTGAAGCCGCCATCTTCGAAACGGAGGAGATTTTCCAGCAGCACCTTCATCGAGAAAGGCAGGCGCGATACGTCGCCCAGCTTCGCCGCGGCCTTCTTCAGCGAATAATAGGCAATGTCCTTGCCACCGACTGAAAGCGTGTCGCGCGTGCCCAGCGTATCCTGTCCAACGGCTGTCATGTCTGTATCGTCTCCTCGCAAGTGCCCGGGCCGCGCGGCAAATGGGGGAGACGCTGTGCCGACGCCCGCCCGTGTCGGAGCGGGAGACGGAAAGCGCATCGACCGGCGGTCAAAGCGGATGGTCCCGTTGGTGCAGCGCCATAGCGAAGTGGGGCCATGAGTCAAATGGGAAGCCATGCTTTTCCTCCGTGTTTCCCGACTTGGCTCTGGCAAGACGCCGGCCGCATCGCTAAGCCGCACGCTTTCCGTTCAGATGTTCTGAACGCTTGGGAGAAGAAATATATGCGTCCTTCCGGCCGCGCGCCCGACCAGATGCGCGAAATCACCATGGAACCCGGCTTCACCGTCCATGCCGAGGGAAGCTGCCTCGTCAGCTTCGGCGACACGCGCGTGCTGTGCACCGCGTCGGTGGAGGAAAAAGTGCCGCCCTTCCTGCGCGGCAAGGGGTCGGGCTGGGTCACGGCCGAATATGGCATGTTGCCCCGCGCCACCCATACGCGCGGCAGCCGGGAAGCGGCCAAGGGCAAGCAGTCGGGCCGCACCCAGGAAATACAGCGCCTCATCGGCCGCTCGCTGCGCACGGTCGTTGACCTGAAAAAACTGGGCGAGCGCCAGATCGTCGTCGATTGCGACGTGATCCAGGCCGATGGCGGCACCCGCACCGCCTCCATTTCCGGCGGCTTCGTCGCGCTGCGCATCGCCATCGACAAGCTGATCGCGTCGGGCGCCCTGGCCGAAGACCCGATCATCCAGAATGTCGCCGCGATCAGTTGCGGCATCTACAACGGCACGCCCGTGCTCGACCTCGACTATGCCGAAGACAGCAATGCCGAAACCGACGCCAACCTGATCCTGACCGGCGACGGCAAGTTCGCCGAAGTGCAGGCCACGGCCGAAGGCGCGGCCTATGACGAGGAGGAACTGCTCCGCCTGCTCCGCCTCGCCCGCATCGGCTGCGCGAAAATCTTCGCGGCGCAGGACGCGGTGACGGGACGTTAAGCGACCGCTATCGTCACTGCGGGCTTGACCCGGGGTCCTGCTTTCCGTTGACGGGCGCGGACATCAGAGAAATTAGCATATCGTCGTGCCGGGCTTGACCCGGCATCCCGCTCTCCCTTTGATTGGCGGAACAATGAGCGGGATCCCGGCTCAGGGCCGGGATGACGATGAATGGATCGACATGATGTGGAACGGAAAACCCTGGTTTAGACGTTTTGGCTTGCCGTTCTGGTTGGTGCCGATCAGTTGGGAAGGTTGGACGATCCAGTTGCTCGGCGTTCCATTGACCGCCATTCCAGCCTATCTGACCGTTGTCGTTTTCGAGGAGGGTAGTCTGTCATTTCTGCTCGCTTCTGCGGCCTTCATTGCCCTTGCCAGCTTTATTCTGACGCTGGCCATTTGGCACATTGAGAAAAACTGAGAGTGAGCAGATGACCGACCAATTCGGACAGGAACAGGCGATCCGCAAACTGACGCCCGGCAAGCTGGTGATCGCCAGCCATAATGCGGGCAAGGTGCGGGAAATCGCGGCGCTGCTCGGCCCCTATGGCATAGAGCCGATTTCGGCTGGATCGCTCGACCTGCCCGAACCGGAGGAAACCGGCACCACCTTCATCGCCAATGCGGAGCTGAAGGCGATGCAGGCGGCCGACCTCTCTGGCCTGCCCGCGCTGGCCGACGACAGCGGCCTGTGTGTCGAGGCGCTGGGCGGCGATCCCGGCCTGTTCTCCGCCCGCTGGGCCGGGCCGGGCAAGGATTTCGCCCTGGCCATGCAAAAGGTCTGGGACGGGATCGAGGCAAAGGGGCCGGACGCAGGCCATGACGCCCATTTCATCTGCGCCCTCGCCCTCGCCTGGCCCGACGGCCATGTCGAGGCGTTCGAAGGCCGTGTCGACGGTACGCTCGTCTGGCCGCCGCGCGGGGACAAGGGCTTTGGCTATGATCCGATGTTCGCGCCCAATGGCTTTGACATCACATTCGGCGAAATGGACCCGGCGAAGAAACACGCGATGAGCCACCGCGCCGACGCCTTCGCGCAACTGGTGAAGGCGGTTTTCTAGGCTCGCCTAGCCCCCTTCCACCGGTTGCGGCGCGACCGCGTCAACGCCCGACGTCGCCATGGCGGGCGGCGCATCATCCGCGTCCAGCGGATTTTTGCCAAAATTGTTGCCCGCCGGGAAATAACGGCAGACCAGATATTCATAATTTTCCCCGTCGCCCAGCGCGCAGCCGACCCGCCGGGTGCCCCGCCACACCATCTGGGTATAATGGCCGACATCCTGCCAGCGTCCGGTGTCGCTGAAGTCGGGCAGACGGGCCTCCACGCGGAAATGCGCCTTTTCCGCGATGAAGGAATCGACCATCACGTCATAGCCATAGAGGCGTCGCGGCCCCATCCACATATTTTCCCCGCTCGCGGGAATATCGCGGGAGGCCTTGACGGAATGGACGAAGCGGCCCGTGACGGCCATGTGCGCGGCGTGGCGCGCCGCATCGGCGGCCAGCGCCGGATCCCAGACAAGCGGCGCGATGCCCAGCGCCGCGCGCTCGCCATTATGGGCGTCCAGCATCACCTGTCGCAACAGATCGTCGCCACGCGGCGCTTCGGTCATGCCATAATAGGCGGCGGGCATCACCGCGCCCGGCGCGGGCGCCGATGACGCGGACGGCGGCTGGGCTGCCTTCGCCTCAGCGGCGGGCGCGGCGCCTTGCTCCACGGCCGACGCCACCGGCGCTGAAACCATCGCAGCGGCCGATAGCCACAGCCCCACAATCCGTCTAAAGACGCCCCCGCCCATGACCCCCAGTCCCCCCCTGTCCGAACCGGCCCCCGCCGATTCCCTCGCACTATATGTGCATTGGCCCTTTTGCGTCTCTAAATGTCCCTATTGCGATTTCAACAGCCATGTGCGCGACATTATCGACATGCAGGCATGGCGCGCGGCATTGCTGGCCGACATGGCGCATGAAGCGGCGCTCACGCCCGGACGGCGGCTTTCCTCCATCTTCTTTGGCGGCGGCACGCCTTCGCTGATGCCGCCCGCGCTGGTGGCGGATCTGATCGCGGCGGCCGAGCGCCATTGGGGCCTGTCGCCCGATATCGAGATCACGCTGGAGGCCAACCCCAATTCGGTCGAGGCCGCCCGCTTTGCCGACATCGCTGCGGCAGGGGTCAACCGCGTGTCGCTCGGCCTTCAGGCGCTCGACAATGACGCGCTGCATTTCCTCGGCCGCGCCCATGATGTGGACGAAGGTCTGGCCGCGCTGGCCATCGCGCAGCGGGTGTTCAACCGCGTCAGCTTCGATCTCATCTACGCCCGCCCCGGCCAGAGCGAAGCGGATTGGAAGGCTGAACTTGCCCGCGCGCTATCCTTCGGAACCGGGCACCTCTCGCTCTATCAACTGACCATCGAACCGGGCACCCGCTTCGCCACGCTGGTTCAGCAGGGCAAGCTGACGCCCGCCGACCCCGATCATGGCGCAACCCTTTATGAACTGACGCAGGCGATGACGGCGGAAGCGGGCATCCCCGCCTATGAAATCAGCAACCATGCCCGTCCGGGTCAGGAAAGCCGCCACAACCTGACCTATTGGCGCTATGGCGATTATGTCGGCATCGGCCCTGGCGCCCATGGCCGTCGTGGCGGCATGGCGACCTTGCGCCACAAGAAGCCGGAAAATTGGATGAGCGCCCTCGCCCGCAACGGCCATGGCCTGCACGGCGAAACCCCGCTCTCCCCGGCAGACCGGGCGAGCGAGGCGCTGCTGATGGGATTGCGGCTGGGCGAAGGCGTGGACCTGGCCCGCATCGCCGCCCTCTCGGGCCTGCCGGCCAGGCAAATCGTCGACGAGCCGGCCATCGAGAAACTGGGCGCGCTGGGGCTCGTCGCAAAAGCCGGCCAGCATTTACGGGTCGAAGCGGCGGGCATGTTGCTGCTCGACGCCATCCTGCCGGAAATCGTCAGGGCTTAGTCGTCGCCCTGCTGCATGTTCGCGATTTCCTCGTCAATGTCGCGCAGGGCGTCGGCCCGATCGTCGGCAGGGATCATGCCCAGCGCCGCGACCTGACGGCGGGCGATGCGCAGCGCCGCCAGCGCCGCGGCTTTGCCCTGCCGCTCGGCCCGCGCGGCCATCCGCTCAGCGTCGCGGGCGATGCGTTCAGCGTCAGCTCCCGCCCGTTCAGCGGCTCTCGCCTGCCGGTCGATCGCCGCCTGACAGATGCGAACCCTTATGGTCTTGCGGCCATCCGCCCCGGTCTTTTCGCTGTGCGACACCATGTCGCCGCCTTCGCAACCATCGCGCACATCGACATGGGGCACCATCCTGCGGATTTCGGCGTCAGTGGGCACGCGGTGTGTTTCGACCCGACCGTCCGCATGTTTGACGATGATCCGCCCCTTTTCGCTGCGCACCGAAACGGAGGGCGCGGGCGGCACCGGCGGAACCGGAGGCGCCATGTCGGCGGTCGGGGTCGGCGGCGCGGGCGGCGCGGGCGGCGGCGCAATATCGGCGATCACCAGCGATGGCTCAGCCGGTTCGACGGGCGCTTCTGGCGCGGGCGGCGGCGCGGGGGCCGTCGGCTCCAGCGCGGCGGCGGGCTGGATCACCATGCCGCCAATGTCGGCCAGGCGAGAAAGCTTCATGTCCTGCACGCTGTCGGTGATGGCGGCGACCTGCTGCGCGGCGCGGCTGCCCGATGCGGTAAGGACAAGGCCCGCGCTGGTCACAAGCGCGACGGCGGCCATGCCCCAGCTGATGCGGTGGAGGGAAACGGCGTGACTGGAGAGCATTTTCAACCTCCCTTTCAAGGATGTGAGGCGGGTGAGGTGACAGGCGGCGGCGAACTGGCGGCCGCCGCTGGCCGCCTTCAATATGGCGCGGCCATAGGCATGGGCGTGATCCTGCCCATAGAGCGCGAGCACGCGCGCGTCGCAGGCCAGTTCCTGATCGGCACGATAGGCGCGATATGCGATCCAGGCGATGGGATTGCACCAGTGCAGCGCCAGCAGGCCCAGCGCCGCCATATTGGCGGCCAGATCGCCCCGTTCATGATGCGCCCGCTCGTGCGCGATCGCCATCATCTGTTCCTGATCGTCGTAACGCAGGGAAAAATCGACCGGCAGGGCGATGACCGGATGGAAAACCCCGAAGGCCAGCGGGCCGCTGACGCGCGGGCTGGTGACGATCATGATCCGCCCGCCATCTTCCAGCACGGTTGCCTCGCGCAGCACCAGCCGGCGGAAACGGACATAGCCGATGGCCTGCACCAACAGGAAAAGGATTGCGCCCGTCAGCCATAAGCCGAAGGCCAGTTCCAGCCATGGAAATGCAGCCGCCTCCGACGGCGCGGAAGGCAAGGCGGCAGCAGATGCCGGCATCAGCAAATCGGGCAGACCGGCCTGGTCAACCGCGCTGTGCAGCGGCGAGGGACTGGCCATGTCCTGCGGAATGGCGGGCAGGATGAGGCGCGCGACCGGCAACGCCCACAGGGCATAGGCCGTCCCCGCCCCCAGCCAGCGCGCCACCGGCCGTCGCAGCAGCATCACCAGCGCCATCAACAGCGTCGTGGCGAGCAATGTTTCGACCATCCAGACGCTCATGCCTTCAACTCCCTCAGCAAAGCCTCAAGTTCAGCAATGTCGTCCGGCGACAACTGGTCTTGTTGCGCCAGTTGCGCCACCAGCGGCGAAATGCGGCCGCCGAACAGCCGGTCGATCAGCCGCCCGGATTCGCCCGCGACATAATCGTCCCGCGCGATCAGCGGGCGATAGAGGAAACGGCGACCATCCTGATCGGCGGCGATGGCGTCCTTGGCCATCAGGCGCGACAACAACGTCTTGACCGTCTGAAGCGTCCAGTCGCGTTCTTCCGCGATCCGCTCCGCCACATCGGCGGCGGTCAGCGGCGCGCGTTCCCACAGCACCGCCATGACCGCATATTCCGCATCGCTGATCTTCTCGTGCATCGAACCATTCCGTGATTGAAAGGGCGTAAGCGGCCTTATCGTCTACATCTGTAATCAATACGATTACAGATGTAGTCAATCGAAATGTCGACGAACGACATGGCGGAGATGACGAACGACCGGCTCCCCATGGAGCCGGTCGTTCGGGGAAGGCAGAGCATCGGGAGAACTGATCCCGTCCGGCGATGCCCCCCTCAATAGGAGACAGGGCGCTTGGGCGACAGGATGACGCCGCGATGGTCGGCGCTCAGGTCGAAATAGAGGTCGGATGCGGGCCCCTGAACAGTGCGGCTTCGCCCGTCGAACAGCGTGACTGCAACGGTCCAGCTTTTGATGCCGGGCGGCGGCGCGATGGCGACATCCTCATACCATCCCAATTGTCCCGACACCGGCTCACCCATTTCCTCACGGGGGACGACCCGATAGACGGGCAGCGTGGCGATGCATCTGATCCAGCCATCCTCCCAGCGGACGCCGCGCCAGGTGACCTGCCGGATTTCATCCACGCGCCCCTTGATGAGCACGCCATTCTCGCTGCGGTCGTTGTTCGCAATCTCCTCGCAACGCCCAGCCTCGCCGCCATCGCCGCGCACCCGCGCCTCATCCATCCGGTCAAGGTCGAACTTCCAGCCTTCCGGCGGATGCACGCCCTTGTGGACATTGCGATTGCGCCCCGAAAGCCGCCCGCTATGGAGTGTCACCATCTTGCGCTCGGTTTCCCGCTTTTCCACCAGCGGCGTAACGGTGTAGCTGCCCATCACGTGCGGCAAAATCCATGGCGCCAGCTTCGTCGATGTCCGGTCCTTGCCGAACCAGGCATAGGGGCTGCCATAGTGGCTGACCTTCAATTGCAGCGGAGTCGACCCGGTGGCGGCATTGTCGATCGCGTCATTGGGCAGCGGGAAGGATGCGGACAGGGCCGTCCCCTCGATCATGTCCAGCGCCTGCCCGCCCGCCAGCGTCACCCTGGGTTCCGCCTTTTGCATGTGCGGGCCAAAGACGCGCAGCACGATCGGCTCGCGCCCGCCGGGGAAGATCAGGCGCGGCGTATAGCGGGTGATGAAGCTCTTTTTCGAAAAGGGCAGGCTGTTGACCGTCAACACCGCCGTATCCGTCAGTTGCTGGGCCTGCTCCAGCCGATTGCGCGCCGGATCGTTCACGTCCGCGACCGCCTTCTGGATGTTGAGAAACAACTGTTTCTGCTCATCCTTCAACGCGGCAAAGGCCTTATCCATCAGGCTGGAATTGACCCGTTCCCAGGCGTCGAGAGCATCGCGCGCCTCAACCCCGGCATTGAACAGCACCAGGTCCATATCCTGACGCGCCGAGGCGATGAGAGCGTCAATCTGCCCCCGCAACAGGCGCACGGATGCGGCGACGGTCGTCACCGACGCGACCTGCGCGGGCGCGGGCGCTGGCGTCAGGGCAATGGCGATGGATGAAAGGGACAGAACAAAACCAGGTCGCAAACCAGTCATGGGGCCTCCGCAGGGAATGTGGAAAATTCCATCGCGCAGGCAGCGCCAAAGCCGAGCGCCATGCAAACAGGACAGCGCCCATTTTCGAGTGAATGAGTGGCCCAAAAAGGGAGATGAGAGGCGGAAAGGAGAGAAATTACCTCGTCGTTCGCGCCGCCTTTTCTCCGGATCGGACAAAAAACCGCCCCCCGACCAGCGGCGCCAGGCTCAAAATGTCGGGATGTTTTACAACCGCTGGACTGCCCCCATGCGCGTTAACTGCAATAACCACGAAAAACCGACAATGCCGTGAACTGGCACAGGGATTGCTCTTGATCCGATGTTCCCGACCGACTCAAAAAGGGGGATGTGGCTGTCTCCGCCACATCCCCCGTCCCGGTCTCCCGGATATGCTCTGCGTTGTGCCGCCCAACGGGCGGCGCGCGCCCGATCAGGCGCCGGCCAGCCCCTGATCGACCATCAGCTGCTGCAATTCCCCGGCTTCATACATTTCCATCATGATGTCGCTGCCGCCGACAAATTCGCCCTTCACATAAAGCTGCGGGATGGTCGGCCAGTCGGAAAAGGCCTTGATGCCCTGCCGGATACCCTGATCCTGCAACACGTCGACGCTTTCATAATCGACGCCCAGATGTTCCAGGATCGCCACGGCCCGGCTGGAAAAGCCGCATTGCGGGAAAAGCGGAGTGCCCTTCATGAAGAGCACCACATCATTGCCGGTCACGATATCGCCGATGCGCTGCTGCACGGGGTCGGTCATCTCTGTTCCATTCCTGTCCGACGCAGCGCCCCGTTGGCGGCCGCGTCATTGTCACGGCGTCTAGTTGGGGACCACGGTGGTCAGTTGCAAGGCGTGGAGCACCCCGCCCATCCGCCCGCCCAGCGCGGCATAGACCGCCCGCTGCTGCGCCACCCGGCTCATGCCGCGAAAGCTCTCCGCTTCGACGCGCGCGGCATAATGATCGCCATCGCCCGCCAGATCGGTGATCTCCACCCGCGCATCGGGGATGGCGGCGACGATCATTGCTTCGATCTCTTGCGCGCGCATCGGCATCGCAGCGCGCCTTACTGCGCTTCGATGAACTGGCGGCGGGCGATCACCGACTGCTCTTCCAGCGCTGCACGCACGCCCGGTTCGTCGATGTCGATCCCGGCCGACGTCATGTCGCCCAGGAGCTTGCGGATCACGTCCTCGTCGCCCGCTTCCTCGAAATCGGCCTGCACCACCGCCTTGGCATAGGCGTCGGTTTCTTCCGGGGTCAGCCCCATCTTTGCGGCCGCCCATTCGCCCAGCAGACGGTTGCGGCGCGCCTGGATGCGGAACTGCATTTCCTGGTCATGGGCGAACTTGTTTTCAAAGGCGCGTTCGCGATCGTCAAAGGTGGTCATAGCTGCTGCCCTGTTCAAAACGGGTTGGTCGCATATCGCGATATTATGATTCGGTTCGTTCAGGCAATGGCCGGAACGACCCATGGCCGCTCCCGCGCCGCCTTCGCCTCATAGCCGTCGATCGCCGCGCCGCTGGCCAGCGTCAGGCCGATCTCGTCAAGGCCGCCGAGCAGGCATTGCTTGCGGAACGGGTCGATGTCGAAGGCGAAGCGATCCTGAAAGGGCGTGGTGACGCTCTGATGCTCCAGATCAACGGAGATGGGATCGGTCCTGGCGACCTCCATCAGCCTGTCGATCGCCTCCTGCGGCAGCACCACGGTCAAAATGCCGTTCTTGAAGGCGTTGCCGGAGAAAATATCGGAAAAACTGGGCGCGATCACGACCTTGATGCCCAGATCCATCAAAGCCCAGGCGGCATGTTCGCGGCTCGACCCGCAACCAAAATTGTCGCCCGCGATCAGGATCGGGCTGCCCGCATATTCGGGATCGTCAAAGACGTTGCCCGGTTCCGTGCGCAGCACCTCGAACGCGCCCTTGCCAAGGCCGGAACGCGAAATCGTCTTCAACCAATGGGCGGGGATGACGATGTCGGTATCGACATTCTTCATGCCAAAGGGATAGGCCCGCCCCTCGACGCTGGTCAGCTTTTCCATTCAGCCCGCCTGCGCGCTTTCCACCGCGCTCTCATCGGCGGCGGCCCGGCCCAGCGTCGCGGCCATCGCCGCGCTGGCCAGCGCGCCCAGGGCGAGCACCCAGAAAATCTTCTTCACGCGACCATCCCCTTTTTATCCTCGATCAGTTCACGCACGTCGGTCAGATGCCCGGTCACGGCCGCCGCCGCCGCCATCACCGGGGAAACCAGATGCGTGCGCGCGCCGGGGCCCTGACGCCCCATGAAATTGCGGTTGCTGGTCGACGCGCAACGCTCGCCGGCCGGCACGCGATCCGGGTTCATTGACAGACAGGCCGAACAGCCCGGCTCGCGCCATTCGAAACCGGCCGCCTTGAAAATGCCGTCCAGCCCCTCGGCCTCCGCCTGCCGCTTGACCAGGCCCGATCCGGGCACGACCAGCGCCTGCTTGACGCCCGGCGCGATATGCCGCCCCTTCAGCACCGATGCGGCAGCGCGCAGATCCTCGATCCGGCTGTTGGTGCAACTGCCGATGAAGATATTTTCCACCGGCACCTCGGCCAGTTTCTGCCCCGGCGTCAGGCCCATATAGTCGAGCGACTTGGCCGCCGCCGCCCGCTTCGACGCATCGGCGAAGCTTTCGGGGTCGGGCACGACGCCGGTGATCGCCACCACATCCTCCGGACTGGTGCCCCAGGTGACATTGGGCGCGATGGTCGCGGCGTCGATGGTGATGCTCTTGTCGAACACCGCCCCTTCGTCGGTCTTCAGCGTTTTCCAATAAGCGACCGCCGCGTCCCAGTCCGCGCCCTTCGGCGCCATCGGGCGCCCCTGCAAATAGGCGAAGGTCTTTTCGTCCGGCGCGAACAGGCCCGAACGCGCGCCCGCCTCGATCGACATGTTGGCGACGGTCAGCCGCCCTTCGATGGACATAGTCTCGAACACGCTGCCGCGATATTCGATGACATAGCCGGTGCCGCCCGCCGTGCCCAGCGCGCCGCAAATCGCCAGCGCCACATCCTTGGGCGTGACGCCGAAGCCCAGTTCGCCCTCGACCCGCACTTCCAGCGTCTTCGACGGCTTCAATTGCAGCGTCTGGGTGGCCAGCACATGCTCGACCTCGCTGGTGCCGATGCCGAAGGCCAGCGAACCCAGCGCACCGTGCGAACTGGTGTGGCTGTCGCCGCACACCATTGTCGTCCCCGGCAGGGTAAAGCCCTGTTCCGGACCGATGACATGGACGATGCCCTGTTCGGGGTCCGCGTCGCCGATCAGACGGATGCCAAATTCGGGGGCGTTGCGCTCCAGCGCGGCAAGCTGCTGCGCGCTTTCGGCATTGGCGATGGGAATGCGCTGGCCATTGGCGTCGCGACGCGCGGTCGTCGGCAGATTATGGTCGGGCACCGCCAGCGTCAGGTCGGGCCGACGCACCTTGCGCCCGCCCACGCGAAGCCCCTCGAACGCCTGCGGACTCGTCACTTCATGGACGAGGTGGCGATCAATGTAGATCAGGCAGGTGCCATCGGGCCGCGTCTCAACGACATGGGCGTCCCAGATTTTCTGATACAGGGTCGTGGGCTTGGTCATCACAGCCCTCCCCTAGCCCCGGACGGATCAAGGTTAAAGAGGAAAAGCGCCCCGCAGCAGGGCCATCGTCACAGATCGTCGGGGGCCAGATCGAGATAGGCGATCACGTCATTGTCGGTGGCGATAAACAATCCCTCCCACATCTCGCTCGGCTGGGCGGCGGCGACGCGCAACGCCTCGGCCAGCGGCGCATAGCACAGCGTATTGACCGCCCCGCCCTCCGGCCCGTCGCTCAGATGATAAAGGCGCACCGTCGCGCTGTCATAGGTGGATCGCATCGCGTGATTATCGGCGCACTGGCGGGCGGCGTCCAGCCCTCTCCATCCCAACATCTCGGTCCACAATCGAGCCACTTCGGGCTCGAACCGCTTGCCCCAAACCCTGAAGGCAACTAGCACCAGAATGGGTCAACGATGGCGACAGATCCGCATGATATTTGGGGGACCGATGAAAATTTTTCTGAGCGGCATGATGCTTCTTCTTGCCCTTGCAGCACCGGCACAAGCCGAACCCCTTACAACCGATGCAATTATAGCTTTGGCGAATGCTGGCATCGGTGACGAGGCGATTATCGCAAAGATCAAAAGTTCTGACACAAAGTTGGAACTTACAACCGATCAAATGATCGAATTGAAGGCAAAGGGCATTTCCAGTGCTGTCATGGCGGCATTGCTTGAGGGCAATGGGCGGCCAGCAACGTCGACAATGTCGATGGATGCAGCCGATCCAATGGTGCCGCACCCGGCCGGTGTCTATGTGTTGATGAATACCGCGTCCAGCGCTCGGATGCAGCGCATTGACCCCACCATGAGTAATCAGGCCAAGACAGGCGGGATTTTGGGCTATGCTTTCACTGGCGGCATTGCTTCGATGAGCATCAAGGCAGCCATTCAAAACGAAACGGCCAAGGTTCGCGCGATAAGCCGCCGCCCTGTATTCTATTTTTTCTTTGATGAATCCAACCCTGATACGGCGCGTCAAATGACCTCCTGGGCTGCGGGAACAGCAGCAACCGTTACTTCACCTGCGGAATTTACACTCATCAAACTGCTTAAAAAACAGGGCCGCCGCGAAGCCCGCGTCGGCAGCATAAATGTTGTTGGAGCGAAGGCCGGCGTAATGGACAAGGACCGCATACCCTTCGAATATGAAATGGTCCGACAAGGAGTCTTCCGCGTCATTCCTTCGGCAGACCTGGATGATGGCGAATATGGTTTCATTTATGCAATCGCTGGCGGCGGCACCGCCGGGGCCATGACTGCGCGCGTGTTCGATTTCTCGATCTGAGGCTATTCAGCGGCGGTCCTTCACCTTTATGCCGCTGGCGAGCGTGTTGCTGGCGGCGATGGTGACGGGATCGTCGGTGAAATTGGCGACGAAGGTCGACTGGCGCGACAGGCCGGGGACGAAGGCGGCGCTGTTCTTCTCGATCAGCAGCGCGCCGCTGTCATGCTCGCGGCCTTCGGGCGCGATGGTGATGAAGGCGGACCAGTTGTCCTTGTCGCGGCCCTGCACCATCGCATTGCCGCTGATGACGCCCGACGAGCCATTGGACAGGTCGATCATGTAATTGGTCAGGCGGCCGCCGCTGTCGTCGAAACTGTTGCCGGTGATGGCGACGCGCGCCGTGCGCGTCTTCAGATAATGACCGCCATCGCCCTGGTCGAACCGGCTGTTGGTGACGGACAGGCTGGCGAGGCGACCGATATAGATGCCATGGGCGCAATCGAGATCGCGGTCGCACCGGCCCAGATGGCGGAAGGTCGACCTGTCGATGCTGACCCGGCCATCGCCATAATCGCCGGTCAAAATCCCTTGCTCGCTGTTGCGGAACAGGCTGTTGGTGACGGTCAGGTCGCCGCTTTCCAGCCTGATGCCCGCGCCATTGCCGTCGGGCACGCGCAGATTCTGGAAGATGATGCCGTCGACCCGGCTCGCCTGCCCGCGCAGCACCAGCGCCGCCTTCCCCTCGCACACCGCGCCGTCCAGCGTCACGCTGCCCGGCGTGGCGGCGCGGATGGTCAGGTCGCCGCCCTGCTGCACCGCGCACTGGCGATAGCTGCCCGGCGCGATCACCACCGTGCCGCGCGCATTGCCCACCGCGCGAACCGCATCGGCGAGCGATCCGAAGGACTGGCCCGTCTCCGCCACGGTAAAGGGCGCAGGCGCCCCCTGCGCCAGAGCCGTCGCGCCCGCCGCCGCTGCGGCCAGGATGGAGATGGAGGTGATACGCATGAAGCCAAGGATAGGCGCGCCGAGGCGAGCGGCCAACCGCCAGAGATGGTTAACGAAAACCTGCCCCGTTGTGGGACAAAGTAGCGGGCGAAGGTTGATGCGGGGCGTCAGGGTCACGGTGGCGCGACGGTGGCGAAGTTCACAGTGTCGTAGCAGAAATGGGCGTGAAATGCCGGTAAAGCCGCGGCGACGCCAAGCGGACGCGCCTGTCGGGCCACAGCGCCGCGACAGGGACGCGACAGCTGCGCGCCAACCACGCATCAGCGACGCGCCCGTTGGGTCACAGGCTGCGCGGGCCTGGTGGCGCGGGGATCGGGGGCGAAGGGATCGGCCAGCCTTTGCGCATTGAGCGCCAGCGCGCGATCCCACGTCCGGTCGAACGGCGTCCCCCTGAGCCGCCGCCGCAACCGATGCGCGCTGGCCCGCGACATGCCCGCAGCGCGCGCGGCCTGCGTAACATTACCGGTGGCGAGCAAGGCGGCGAGGAAAAGCCGCTGCCGCTCGGGCGTCCAGCGGGCGCGATCCGGGGGTGTTGGCGCGGCGGGCGCGGGCGGAGTGGGTGTGGGGTGCTGGTCCATCCATGAGGATAGACCAGAGGATTTCCTACTTTGGAAGGGGGATTTGGGCCAATATAATAGAGGTTGGAATGTCCGGATCAGCGCTTATTAGGTCGTGAACCCATAAATCGGATTAGGTCATGGATGGCTGTTGAGCGAATTTTTGCCAGCGCTTCTCGAGCTTCTGGATCATCGTCGCTTCGGGAGTCCGGGTATCGTCGATTGATTTGAGCCATTTGTCGAAGGACGCTTTGACAAAGGCTTGGCCGACATCGTTCAACTCAGACCATTTGATCACGAGATCGGGTGTGCGAGCTATAGCGCTCAGGCCGGGTGCCAATCCCTTGGCCACAAGCAGTTCTGCGAAGACATACTGACTTGTGGAGACATGGCGGTGCCATTCGCCGTCATCGGGAATCTGGTTGCCGTCCGCATCCCACGAGGTCACCGGGACACTCAGCATACCCGGAACGTCAATCACCTTAAAATCAGTCATGTTGACGTGTGCACTGCTACCCAACCTTGGACCGCTCGGGTCTAGAGATTTCCGCCTGGTCCGGGTCCGGAGGGCTGGTGGCTCCGGTCGGGTTTGCCAACA
>NZ_JACIEB010000010.1 GCF_014196635.1 Sphingobium fontiphilum
ACGCTTGAACTCATCACTGAAATTGGGCTTCCCCATCATCGCCTCCTGTCCTCAAAATTAGGATCGAAGGCGTCCAGAAATCTAGGGGCTACTCAGAGCGGAGCAAACAGAGCCTTCAAATCCGGGCGCTGGGCGTAGAATGCCATCAGGCGTTCGGCACGCCGGCCCGGCGTTCTGGCGGTGCCCATGCGCAGGCCGAACAGCTTCAGGAGTCCTCGCAGCTGGTTGGCCATGGATGTCCGCGCAGTGATGAGCTGGGCACGGATACGCAGAGCTGCCCTGTCGATATGGGTGGCCGACGCTTTCATGTGGACGCGCTTGTACCAGCCGGTGCGGGCCAGTTGGGCAAGGCCTTCCACGTCATGGACATCGCTTTTGTTCACGCGTGCGGAAAGGACGCCCTTCGCGTGCCGCGCGCAGATACATTCTATCGCGACACCACGCCCGACCAGGCCATGATACAGAAACGTCGATAGCGTTCCCGTCTCCAGCACTACGCGCACCAGATCGGCACAATGTTTGTGGAGCCATTTGGCCAGGACATCGGGATCGCTGGCGACAACATCTCGCCGCAGAACCTTGCCCTCGACATCGATCACGCAGATATGCGTCGTCTTGTCACTCACGTCCAATCCTGCATAAATCGACATCGGTCACCCTCCTGCATTGAAGCGCCAAGGCGACTTCGTACCATGCATGAGGGTGGCTAAATCAATTACGCGGTGTCCCAGATTTTACCATTCATGATGTTCGCCCAGCGCCTGAATGTATGGCAAGTTTCGACGGGCGCAATTCAGGCCATGAACGTCGGCTATGTTGGCGTGAACGGATGGCACGTTCGCGCCCGCCTGACGTCTGGAAACGACCGCGTCGCGCTGTGAAGCCGACCGTCGCGAGTGTCCCACCTCCGTCCACCAGTTGATCAGGAGCCGTGTTTCGGCGGGCCGCCGCTTGACGGGCCATGCTGCCATGTCCCTCGCAAGCCATATCACGGACAACTCAAATTCTCTTACTCTCCTTGCGCGGCTCGGAAAATTCTTACTCGGCGCTGTTTCAACGCCTCCCGCAAAAGGACTTCGATCATTCGGTTTGCAGACAACCCTTCACGACGTGACAAGCGTTTGACGGCCTCCATAACCTGCACATCGAGTCGAAGCGGGAAATTGCTCATCTTTTCCTTGAACCCCTCTGAACGGGCAGGGATGCCCATGTTTCGACTTCGAGCAAAGCTATCGAGATTAAAAGACAAAAATCCTTATGCCTTACCCTTAGTCGCAGTTCCACGGGACGAGTGCTATTGAACCAGGCGGCCAACCACGACATGTGGCGAATGTGCAAATTTGCCATATGTGATAATGATTAAGGCAGCACTGTGGAATGGCAAGCTTGGGACGCTTCAGCCGCAGCCTGGCTTTAGAGCTGTAGGGGCGGCGGTGAGGGGCGCCGCCCCTGCCGCCTCTCAGGCTGGCTGGTATTCGGTCGCCTTCTCCTTACGCACCGTGCGGCTCTTGCGCCCGTCGATGCCCACGGGCACTTCACCTGCTATGGTCGCACGCCGCAAGGTACGGCGCTGCAAGCCGAAGTCGGCGACGGCGCGGTGCTGGGTTGACTGGTTGTCCCAGAAGGCCACGTCGCCCGGTTGCCAGCGCCAGCGCACGACATTTTCGGGCCGGGTGATGTGATTCTGCAGGATCTGGAACAGGCCCGAGGAATCGGCCTGGTTCAGCCCGACGAACTGCTTGACGAAATGGCCGAGCAGCAGGCTGCGCTGGCCCGAGACGGGGTGGACGCGAACCGCCGGGTGCTCGGTCTCGTAGACGGTCGAGGCGAACACGCTCTTGTGGAAGTTGGTGCGTTCGCGCTCGGAATCGGTGCCCTTCGGCGTATTCAGCACGGCGGCATAGTCATAAAGGTTGGTGTGGACCGCCCAGAGGTTGTTCACCAGCTGGCGCAGCGCTTCGGGGAGGCTGTCGTAGGCCGTCTCGCCATTCGCCCAGACGGTATCGCCGCCCGCCTCGGGGATGGTGATCGCCCGCAGGATCGAGCCCTTGGGATAGGCATCGACGAAGGTCACGTCGGTGTGCCAGCTCGAGGCCGCGTAGCCTTCCTTGCTGTCGAGTTCGAGCAGATAGCGCGAGCCCTGCGCTACCGGGACGGTCGGATGCGCGACCGGATCGCCGAACAGCGATGCGAAACCTTCGTGGCGCGCGTCATCGAGATCCTTCTGGCCACGGAAGAACACGACCTTGTGGCGGACGACCGCATCCTTGATCGCCTGTACAGTCGTCGCGTCAAGATCGCCCGAAAGCGTCACGCCGCGAATTTCGGCACCGATCGTGCCGGTGATTGGTGCCACGTCGAGCGGGGAGTTCGGGTCCTTGGCATTGGCGTAGGTGGTGATCGCATTCATGTGGGTAACTCCTGCTTGGGGTAGTGTGGGGTGTTATTCGGCCGGCTGGAGCGCGGGGTCGGCAGCGGTATCCAGGCGGCGGCGAATGGCGTTGTGCTGGTCGGCATCGAGCGCAAAGCCCGAGATGACGGCAGCCGAGATGGCGTGGGCGAGCGCAGGGCCGATCGAGAAGACCAGCAGCAGCCCATTGAGCGCCTGCGGCGTGTTAACGGCAGACTTCGGATCGAAACCGAACCAGGCAATCAATGGCAAGGCGATGCCAGCGGCGAGTGCGCCGCCGATCTTGTCGGCCAGGGCAAAGACCGAATAGTAGAGCCCGGCGCGCTGCTCGCCCGTCTCGGCGCGGTGCTTGTCGGCGACGTCGGCGACCATCGAGCGCAGCATGATGTTGCCCGAACCCTGCGTCAGCCCTTGCGCCAGGGCGAGAGCGAGGACCAGCCAGAACCGTTCGGGCGTGGTCAGCACCAACGCCAGGTTGATCAGTGCCTGCAGCACTTCTGCAAGGATCGCCGCGTTGCGCTTGCCCAATGCCACGCCGATGCGCTGCCAGATCGGCGCGGAAAGGATGCCGAAGGCGTACTGGAAAAGGAACAGGCCGGCACCCCATTCGGGCCGCCCGAGGTAGAAGGTCACGTAGAACAGCAGCAGCGTGGTGCGAATGCCTTGTCCGGCGCGAACCGCAGCGTCGGATGCGAGGACGCGCAGCAGCAGCGGATTGCCGAACACGGCCCGGGCGGCAGCAAGTGGCGAGAGCGGAGCAACCACGGCAGGCGGTGCATTGTCCTCGCGGGCAGCAAGCGTCAGCCACAGCGCCGGGATGGCGGTGAGCAGGATGAGCGAGCCGAACAGCGTCAGCTGCAATTGTCCGTCGCCCGGGCGCAGTTGCTGAGCGATCGCAGCCAGCGCCAGCGCACCAACCAGCGCAACGGATTGCCACAGACTGAAGATAGAGGCCGCGCGTGTGCGGTCGTGGTAGCCGGTGGCGATCTCGCCGCACCAGGCCAGCAACGGTGTAGAGAGCAGCGCAAGGCCGACATAGTAGGCGCTCAACGCTGCTGCCAGCCAGACAAGCCCGAGGTCGTCAGGCGGGAAGAACAGCATGGCGCTGCCCACAACGAAGAGCGATCCCCCGCCTGCCACCCAGGGCCGCCGTCGGCCGAAGCGACTGCGCGTGCGGTCGCTCAGCGCGCCGACCACGGGGTCGAGCGCACAATTGAGCAACTGCCCTGCCAGATACAGTGTTCCGATCAGTGTCAGTGGCACGCCATAGTCTCGTGCCAGGATGGCGGGAAGCCAGGCCATGACCGGCTGTACGGCAGCTGTCACCGGCACATAGATCGCGGCAAGCCGGTGATAGTTGCCAGAACCGGCACGGGCGGGGGATCGCGTGGTCATGCGCAGGCCCTCACAGGCGGGTCCGCAGCGTCACACCATAAGTGCGCGGCTCGCCCACCTGGGCCGTGACCACGCCGGTGTTGGCGGCGGACAGGTTGAGGAAATAGTCTTCGTTCAACAGGTTGCGCGCCCAGACCGAGAGATCGAACAAGCCGTCGTCGGTCTTCAGCCCGATGCGCGCGTTGGCGATTCCAAAGCCCGGCACCTGCGCCCATGCAGAGTTGGTGGCCGATGTGTTGAAGCTTGACCGATGGGCATAGTCGGTATGGGCATAGAGGCTGAGTTCACGCCCGCCGAGCTCGCCCAGGGGCGTGCTGCCGTCCGCGCCTATCGACCAGGCAAACTTCGGCACGCCCGAAAGCGGCTTGCCCGACAGGTCCTGGATGCCGCCGAGGTTGAGGTTCTCCACCGCCTGCGGCGCGTTGGCATATTTGACGTATTTCGCGTCGGTGTAGCTTGCCGATGCAGTGAACGAGAGATTGTCGCTGACTCGGAAAGCAAGATCGCCTTCCACCCCGCGCGAGCGCACCTTGGGGATGTTGGCGATATATTGCCGAAAGGTCACCGTGTTGGCGACCTGCTCGGTGATCGCCGTCTGGTAATCGCGGATTTCGGTCCAGAAGGCGGCAGCGTTGAAGGTGGCGCGTCGGTCCAGGAATTGCGACTTGACGCCAAGCTCGAAGGCATCGACCTTTTCAGGCGCAACTTCGGGCGCAATGCCGACAGGCAAGGCGGTGAGGTTGAGTCCGCCCGACTTGTTGCCGCGCGAATATGTCGCATAGACACTGGCGTCAGGCGCAATCTTCCCGTTCAGCGTCACCAGCCCCGAAAGATTGTTCTCGCTGAACCTAGTCGAAAAGCTGGTGACCGGGTTGAACTGTGTGCGGATCGCATTGATCGCGGTGACCTGTGTCGGGGTAAATGCCGAAAGATCTGCGCTATCGACCCAGAACTGGCTGAACGCGCCCGATTTCTTCTCGTGCGTCCAACGCAGGCCCGTGGTCAGCGTCAAGGCGTCGGACAGGTGCCAGTCGGTCTGCCCGAACAGCGCGAACGTGCGCGTCTCCGGGGTCGAGGTGGAATTGGCCTCGAACCCATTGAGCGCTGCATCGGCGATCGTCTGGTTGGCCGCAGGCAGGTTCCACAGCGCCGCTGCCGGACCATAGCGGGTCGCGCCATAGCCCTTGACGATCTGCCAGAAGTAGTATGCGCCGATGACGTAGTCGACGGTGCGGTTGCCCTTCGAGGCAAGCCGCAGCTCCTGGCTGAACTGGCGCTGGCGGTTGACCTGCTGGGCCTTGGTGGTGATGGGCAGCGATGTGCTGTCGCCATCGTTGGCCGGATTCCAGTCCCACCAGCGGTAGGCGGTGATCGAAGTCAGCGCCGCGCCGCCCAGATCCCAGTTGACCTCGCCCGACACGCCATAGCCTTCCATGTTCGACTGGTAGTGGCTGTCGGCCTCGCCGATGCGATCGAACGGCTTGAATGCGGGCAGTACATAGCCGGGGAAGCGACCGGCCCGTAGCGGGAAGTTGTTGGGGATGATCGCCCCGTTGGCGTAGGTCGTGTGCAGGTCGGCGAACACCGAGAGGACGTGGTCCTGTTTTTGGCTGGCGTAGTCGCCGATGATCCGCACCTCGAAGTCCGGGGCGGGCGTGAACAGCAATTGACCGCGAATGCTCTGGTTGCGGTAGTTCTGGGCGCGGGTCCCGGTGGTCTTGTTGAACAGAAACCCGTCGTTCCCGCTGATTGCGCCAGAGATGCGCACGGCGACCAGGTCCGGAGCGATCCCCGCCGAGGCCGACGCGCGGATCTGACGGAACCCGTAGTTTCCGATGCTTGCCTCGCCCGAAAATTCAGGCTCGAAGCTCGGCTTACGCGAGGTGATGTTGATGACGCCCGAGGTCGTGTTCTTGCCGAACAGCGTGCCCTGCGGCCCGCGCAACACCTCGATACTCTGCAGGTCGACCAGATCGAACTGCGAGAGCCCCACACGGCCGTAATAGACGTTGTCGATGTAGAATCCGACGCCGTTCTCGAGCCCGTCGTTGGTCAGTGCGACATTGGAGCCGAGGCCGCGGATGTTTATATTGGTATTGCGCGGGTTGAAACTGAACACCTGCAGGCTCGGCACCTGCTGCTGGATCTGGCCGAGCGTGAAGTCGCCCCGCTTTTCCAGCGCTTCGGCGCTAATCACGCTGATCGCCACTGGCACGTCCTGGACGTCCTCGTCGCGGCGGCGCGAGGCGGTAACTACGATCGCTTCACCGGCGTCTCCGGCAGCAGCTGCGGCCTCGACATCGGCAAGGGGCTCGGCCGCAAAAGCAGGAGCTGCGCTCGCCAGCGAGCCGAGCGCTACGCCAGCGAGGATCAACTGGCGCTGCTTGAAAAGAAAAAACCTGTTCATTCTGTTACTTCCCTGAACCCAAGTTGCTTGCCGCGCCGAGGCGGCGATTGAAGATGGCGGGAACGGGCACGGGTTCGCGCGCGGTGTCGCCAGGGGCGACGCCGCAAAGAGCAACGATCGACTGTTGCAGGGACGCGGGATACCGGGCCAGTTCCGCAAGGTCGGACCTGGTTAGCGGTCGCATGACGCATTCCTCCGGGCGACGACCGCTAAGGGTCGCGCCGAACTGGCGTTATGATGGGATGGCGGACGGCAGCGCGCCGCGCCCGGTCAGGGCGGCAGGTTTGTCAAACGCGTCCGGCAGTTGTGCGCCCTAGGAGCGGGTCATCAGCTTGTGCATCGTATCACCTCTTCGTTGGAGGGGAACACAATGCCTGGCGCCGTCGCCCCAGCATCGCGCGCTTTAGCGGTTGTTTACGCGGAGCAAGCTGCTTCCCATCAAATGCCGCGGATCAGGATCCTGGAAGTGCATGGGCGACCTGATCGCCGAAAGCCATGCGGATTAATCTCTACTTATTCAGTTGGGTATTTTCGGTCAACCGGGTTGCGGCCAATTCAACGAAAAGGAAAACTTCCCGGCGGACAAGATCAATTGTCTATCTATGCAATAGACATTCATATTGCCGACGGTAGGCTTTCCCTGCCTTACGCGACCGCGCGCGGGTCCACCTGCCAAAAGCAATCACGGACCGCACCATGACCTCGACCTTCAATCTCACCCGTCGCGCTACCCTCGCGGGCGCTGCCGCTACTCTGGCCGTCGGCGCTGCGCCCGCTATTGCCCGCAAGCGCGCCCGGCAGCCCAACATCCTCTACATCATGGCCGACGACCTCGGTTACGCGGACCTGTCCTGCTATGGTCGACGCGATTTCGAGACGCCCGTTCTCGACAAGCTGGCAACGCAGGGCCTGCGCTTCACCCATGCCTATGCCAACAGCGCGGTCTGCACCGCCACGCGCGTGGGCCTGATCACGGGTCGCTATCAGTATCGGCTGCCCGTCGGCCTCGAGGAGCCACTGGCATTCCGACCCAACATTGGCCTTCCCCCTTCACAACCCACCCTGCCCTCGCTGCTGGCCAAGGCAGGCTATCGCACCTCGCTGATCGGCAAGTGGCACCTTGGCAGCCTCCCAGACTTCGACCCGCTCAAGAGCGGATACCAGTCCTTCTGGGGCATCCGCAGCGGCGGCGTCGACTACTACACCCACGCCACCAGCAACGGTCAGCTCGACCTGTGGGACGGCCCCACGCCGGTCGATAAGGCAGGCTACCTCACCGATCTCCTTGCCGACCGCGCCATCGAGGAAATCCGCGAAGCTTCGGCCACCAAGGCGCCATGGTTCATGTCGCTCCATTTCACCGCGCCACACTGGCCGTGGGAAGGACCGGACGATGCCAGCGAATCCGTCCGCATCGCCAGGCTCAAGGACCCCAAGGGGCTATTCCACTTCGACGGCGGCAGCGCGGCAATCTATGCCGCCATGGTCCGCCGCCTCGATTACCAGATCGGCCGCGTACTCGCCGCGCTCAAGGCCAGCGGAGCCGAACAGGACACCATCGTCATATTCACCAGCGACAATGGCGGCGAACGCTTCTCCGACACCTGGCCCTTCAGCGGCCGCAAGACCGAACTGCTCGAAGGCGGACTGCGCATTCCGGTCATCGTGCGCTGGCCGGGCGTAACGGGGGCCGGCGCCACCAGCGATGCACAGATCATCTCGATGGACTGGCTGCCTACTTTCCTTGCCGCTGCGGGCTCGGCTCCGGACCCAAAGTCGCCGAGCGACGGCATCGACATCTCAGCTGCATTCTCAGGCCGCCCCTTGCCCGAGCGAACCCTGTTCTGGCGCTACAAGAACCACGCCCAGCGAGCGGCCCGCCGAGGCAACATGAAATATCTCAAAATCGGCGAGAACGAGTTCCTGTTTGACGTTGCTGCCGATCCCCTTGAACGGGCAAACCTCAAGGACCGGCAGCCGGAAGTTTTCACATCGCTCAAGACGGCATGGGCAGAATGGAACGCCCAAATGTTACCGCTGGATGCGCAGTCCTACACGCACGGTTTCGGGCCGGGTGAACTTGCGGACCACTTCAATCCGGCGCTCTGATAAGCTTCTTGCGGCCGCCGCCTCGGCTTCCGCGCGGTGGCGCCCGATGGCATCTACAGGTGCGCTTGTTTTGAAAGCTGAAATATTGCATCGTTGCTCCAACCGGCGCATCGCAAGGCATAGGCGCGTCAGCGATAGCGGCGGCGGCAGGGATCAGCCGGGCCTCAGTCTACCGGGTGCTGGCGCAGGCAGAGGCTGCTCAACACCCCCAACTGCACTGCAATGCGCTCCCTTCGGGCATGTCCACGATCTGCATCGACCCACCGCAGGCGTCATCCTGTAGCTCGGCATAGGCAGGCGCTCGGGGCAGGTTGAACCCTTGCCGGTTGAGTGCGGCGCGGAGTGCGCCGGGGTCTTCCTTGAAACGGATTTGCCGTGTGTAGGTGGAGTCCGCTTCGGGGATCACGTACAGGGAGGCTGAGACGCCCGTGACGCGCAGACCATGCCAGGTGGAGGGTTGCGGGAATGTTGCAACGCTCTCGTAGACGGTGTCGCTGCCCTCTCCGGCCTGCTTGTTAAAGGCAGGGATGATCTCGATTTGATCCGGACCAACGCGGATGGGCTTGGCGCTGATATTCGCGACATCGCCCTGCGGCGGCGTGAGAATGTTGTTGAACAAAGCCTCCGTGCCCTTCGACGCCTCGCAGTTGGCGGCGTTGGCGAACTGGATGCTATCGTCCAGAGGCATGGCAGTGGCCGGGGCCATATCGGTCGATGCCGCCGGTGTCGGGGTCGGTGACGGTGCTGGCAGCGATGTGGGTGGCTCTGACGCCGCAGGCGATGTGCTGTCTTGCCCCCGCAGAACATAATAGCTCCCCGCGCCGATGAGCCCGGCAAGCCCGGCCAGGGCGATCATGGCGGTCTTGCGTTGCACTTTGCGCGGCGGCTGCTTGGTTTCGGCACGGGGCTTGTCCCATGTCCCTGTCCTGCGCTCTGGCGTTTGGTCGTGGGCCGCTGACAGGATGCGCGCCTTCTCCGCCGCAAACTCCTCCTGCGTGAGCGCGCCCTGCGCATGGAGCAGCGCCAGCCGCTCCAACTGCGTCAGTTGATCGTCCATATATTCTCCTATGTCTGGGTGATGCCGTCAGCGGGTCGTCACTGCCCGAGCAGTTGCTCGGGATCATCGATCGCAAATTCGCCCCGGCCGCCTTCGGGCGTCAGCGGCCGGTAGCCGAACGATGCCGCCTGCGTGGCCAGGCTGTTGTCGTAAATGTCATGGCATAGCGCCTGATAGAGGTTGGCTTTATTCTGCTGCGCCCCCGCTATGCCGGTGCCCGCAAAGTCGAACTCCTCGGCCATAGTGCTGTCCCCCTGCGCCCAGGCGATGAGCGGGGATTTCGTCGAGCAGAGCGCATAGATGGTGGTGGGCGAGCCGCTCCAGTTGATACGCTGCCGGTCCGCGTCGGTGCCGGTGGCATCGCTGACATCGCCATGCTCGATGGATGCGCGCAGCAGCCGCTCGCCGCCCTGCTGCTTGATCGTGGCGACGCTCAGCAGACGTGAATAGGAACAGCTATCGAGATGGTAGCAGCCATCGATCAACGCTTCGCCCGATGCCGTGGCGAGAGGGGCGGGCGCATCATTGGCCGGGGGCATGAGCATCGGTTCGTTGCGCGATGCCTGCGCTGCAACGCCAGCGCCATCCTTGCTTTCGGCGGGAACATATTTCTCGCAGGTCAGCCCGTCGCTGATGTCCCAGAAATTGTCGAAATGCCAGCTTTGAGATTTGAAGATATACCAGGCGTTGACGCGCGTGGTCGGCAGGGGCTCCCCCCATTGATTATAATCGGTGACCATCAGGCAGGCCCTGCGGGCGTCATTCCTGTCCCGGTAGATGATGGCCTCGCTGATCTCTACCTTGGCCGGATTGATGGCGCGGGCGCGGATCATGTCTTCCAAGGCCCGCTGATCGCCCGAAGAGCAGGCCGTCGTCACGAGCAGGAGGAAGAGAGGCACGCCCTTTGCCAGCTGAGGCAAGGCGATACGGGGCAAAAGCCATGGCATGAGCCACGCTGAAACGAGCCGCTTGCAGGCCAACGGCAGGCCGCATAGCCGGGCGCTCATTGGAGCAACGCCGCTTTTTGCTGCTCGAACTCGGCGTCGGTGAGGATACCGTCCTGACGCAGCTTGGCCAGCCGTTCGATCTGGCTTAGCCGATCATCGCCTTGTGCCTGCGCTTCGGGCGTATGTGCCTGCGCGGGCCTGGCGCGGTCGCTCTCGGTGGTGGCGGGCGGCGGCCCATAGGCATTCGCCTTCTCGTCACCGGGCATGATCAGCGGATAAAGCATCGCCAGTGCATAGAGTCCCAAGGTTCCGGTGGCAGCTTTGCTCAGGAAATTGATAAGGACATTGCCGCCGGACGTGACCAGCATGTCCTGGAGGGTGTAGCTGACGCCGTTCAATATCCAGACGATTCCCACCGCCCAGCCCGTGATGCCCCGGTCATGCAGGCGACGCACCGTGACCGCGTACATGGGCACGGTCGTGCCGAGCAGCGCCAATATGGTGAGCATCGGCAGGGGGTTGGCCTCGCTCATGCCGCCCAGAACCGCGCTGAGGGTCAAGGTAACAGCGAAGATCGCCATGAACTGCCAATATTCGGCGCGACCGCTGCGGCCGGTGAAATCATAATAGCGTTTGAACGCAATAAGCCCCTGCATGAATAATCCTTTGCAAATGGAGGAAGATGCGCGTCCAGCCTCTGGCGGACGCACGGCTATCGGTGCGCGTTATCGCGCTGCGACCCGATGGGTTCTTATGCTGTGGGATGGACCGGGCATGGCCATGATGGCGCTGGCCCTTATCGATCATGTTCATCATCCACCCCGGCGCCGCCCCTTCTTGCGATCGGGGCGACGGCCGAAGCCGGATGTTGGAAACCTGAAGTAGCCGACAGGCGCATGCGCCTTTACCGTTGCCGGTTGGACATACGCGCATGCCACCCGGCCCCAGAATGCCTGTGACCGGTTGGCTACTAAAGAGGTTTCCACGCCCCGCCCCCGAGTGTCGCGGGGGCAAAGCATTGTTAGGCGGTAGCCCTGTGCTTTTGCAAGCGCGCGCTATGCCGGTGCGTCGGAAAGCCGCTCAAAGGCCCATGTGGCCTCGGGCATGAGCAGATGCGCGCGATTGTGCAGATGCTGGTCCAGCGTCAACGACCGCTTGCTGATCCAGCAATAGCCATAGCTGTCGAAGAGATGCAGCCGATGGTCGCTATGACCGGCAATCACCGTCCAATGATCATAAGCCCCGCCCAGGATCAGCACCACGGGATGTCCCTGATCAACATGGCTGCGAATGGTCCGCGCCACTTCCCAGGGCATCAGCCCGGGCCTGGCTTCGAACACCCGGCGCCGCCTGATCCGGAAACCGGCCTCCGCCTCAACCTCGGGGAGGAAGAGCTTGAAGAAACGGTTCCAAGGCTCCGGATCAAGCCCCCAGGACAGGGTGAAAGGCAGATGTCGTTGCCGGGAGAGGATGGTCACGCCGCGTCGGAACAGCGCCTTCATGGCGGCGGGATGCATCTGTTTGCCGGGATAAGCCAGCAGATAGACCGCATTGAGAATGGCGTAGACACCGCACAGGCTGTCGAGCCGCCCCTGGCGGAAGGGCCGCAACGCCTGCCGGGCCTCCATCAGCGCCAGCGCCGCCGCCTCGCTCAATATTCGCTCGCCAGCATGATGGTGAGCACCCGCGCCGTAACATCGGGGTTGGCGGGATCAGGCGAGCCATATTCCAGACGCTTGTCATAATAGTCGATCTTCCAGAAAAAAGTCTGCCTCTCATGCTCGACCGCGCCAAAATCATGTTCGGCATGAGGATCATTGCCGGCAGTGAACGCATCAAACTGCGCGACCTTCAGCAGCACGGCCTGCATGGCCGTTTGGCCCAGGGACTGGACCCCGGACGTGATCGTCACATAGCCGCCCCGCCGGAAGGCCCGTAGTTCGTCGTTGAGGGTTCGGATACGCTCGATCCGGGCCTCCAGCGCCATTGTTCGTGATTTGTTCTTTTGATAGCCGCACGCATTCTCGTCATTCATAGGACGCTCCTTCATGGATAGGGGGAAAGCACGGCTCCTGACGGCGCAGGAGTGCTCAGGCGAGCGGATGGGGCTGCCATTCCTCGCATTGGGGTAGGAATAGGCTCAGAGCAGCCGGATCAGCCGGTGCTGCGCTTGGCGGTCGCCTTCGATATAGCGCTCGGTGGTGGTGATGGCGCGGTGCCCGGCAAGCTCCTGCACGTCCCTCAGCGATCCGCCGGTCTTGGGCAGCAGCCGGGCTGCATGGGTGATGAAGGTCCGCCGTCCCGAGTGCGAAGAGCAGCCCTGCAAGCCCAGTTGACGGTAGAGCAGCCCGAACCAGTTGACGACCGAACCCGCTGTCATGGCGGTGCCGCGTTCGGAGCGGATGACGGGGCCGGCAAGAGGACGTTCCTGGACCCGGTGCAGCACCATCAATGCAGCGCGTAGCCCCTGGTGCAGGGGTATCTGCCTTGCCGATCCATATTTGGCGATGGCCCGACCGATATGGATATGCCGTCCGACCGACCCATCGGGCGCCAGCACCATGGGCCAGGTGAGCCCGGCGATCTCGCAGGCCCGAAGGCCCGCCTTGAAACTCAGCAGCAGAAGGACATGGTTACGATAGGCGTGCCGCTGCGACCGGACATGGGCCAAGGCAAGGCGCAAATCCGCGGCCGCCAGCAGCTTTGCAGGCTGTCTGGACATGGGAATGATCCGCTTGTGGTGGAAAGCATGGCACAGCGCCATGCAACGCCAGTATAATACAAGCGTAGCGAAATGTCAAATAGTGGTGAAAATACAGTGGTTTATCTAAAGGGACTCGACTAGGAAACTCAGGGCGCTGTCCTGTCTGCGTCAGTTGAAGGGCATATTGCTTTCACATGGTCATTCCATGCCTGTAACGCAGCCTTTTTCTCAGTGGCCCAAGTGTGCCGCTGATAGACGCCAGCGATGCCGGAACGTGAGCCGCTTAAATGGTTCAGAACGGCTTCTGTGACTTCGAACCGAACGCCAAGCCGCTGCAGCCCGGTTGCGCAGGTTCGCCGCAGATCGTGGAAGCGCCATGGTTTGAGTTTATCATCGGAAGAAAATTGATGATCGCGCTTTTTGAGAAGTTCGTTGCAAAATTTGTCTAGCCTTGACTTTGCTACGGAAAAGCCGCGTGATGGCTTATCCCCATTTGAAGATAACAGAAACCCTTGCTTCGGCCATGTCCCAGACTTTTGCTGAAAGCGATGAGCGATGCCGTCGATTAGATCGATCGCTCCGCTCGATAGCGGCACATGATGTGCTGTGGCGTTTTTTGAGCGTTCGGCGGGGAGTATCCACATTGCTTGATCCCGGTCTAATTCTGCCCAATTCAAGCCTGCTACCTCCTCTCGCCTCTGACCGGTCAGGATGAGTAACTTTACGAAGTAGGTGAAGGGATATCCAAGGCCTTCGCTGGCGTGCCAAACGATTGACAATTCGGAGTCACTGAGGACCCGGTCTCGCGAAGCGGGAGCTGCTGGCGGCTCCATTTCTCCAATCGGAGAGGCGGCAATATCGCCTCGTCCAACTGCCCAGCGGAATAGTCGGCGCAACGCAGCGAAGGTGTTGCGGCGACTGGCGGGGCGGTCCGCCATACGGTCCAAAATGGCAGATATATCTGATCGTCGAATGTCAGTTAGTGGCTTACTTTTCAGAACTGGGACTGCCTCGCGTCGTAACAAGCCTGCCGCTAGTTCATGACCGCCTTTCCACTCGACCTGGAGATACTCGACGATAAACCGTTCGGCATAGGAGGAGAATGCTAATGCGACATCCTGATGCCGTTTCTCCTGTTTGATGGTGCCCGGATCTTGCCCGCAGTCGACCATATGGGAAAGCCTCTTCGCCTCCTTACGCGCCTGGTCTGGTGTCCAAGGTCCATGTGCGCCGATTGTGTGTCGGCGCACCTTTGCCGTTCTGCCGCCCATTCGGTACTGGAATATGTAAGATCGATTGCCAGCTGGGGTCACTTTCAGCCCAAACCCCTTCACTTCGTCGTCCCAAAGGAAAGCCGTTTTGGGCGATGGATTGAGCGCATCGACCGCTCGCTTAGTGATATGTCCCTGCGCCACTTTGCCCTCCAGCAATCACCTGGCAATCACATTAGCGAGCATGACAATGTAATGCAAAGGAACCTATGGCAATAAAATACCGATATTTCGCCATTTTTGAACAAAAAGGTGGGAAGATCGCAAGATTTTATGAAACTTCCAAGCTTGTGATGCGGGTTCGATCCCCGCTACCCGCTCCAACCCTCCGTTCGTTACGTGGCTTCGTTCGGTATCAACGCCAGATAGGCGTCGGGCCGCGCCAGCACCGCGAGCGACAGCCCCGCTTCCCTTGCCCGGCTGATCGCCATGGCCGATGGCGCGGAAATCGTGGCGAGCAAGGGGCAGCCCGCCAGCACCGCCTTTTCCACCAGTTCATAGGAACAGCGCGACGACAGCAAGGCGAAGCCATCGCCCCACGCCGCGCCCGCGCGCAGCATCGCGCCGATCAGTTTGTCGAACGCATTGTGGCGGCCGACATCCTCGCGCGCCAGCATGATTGCGCCGTCCGAACCACATAGGGCGGCGGCATGAACGGCGCCGGTCGCGCGGCTGATCGGTTGATGGTCGCGCAGGTCGGACAGCGCGCGGAAAAGCGCCGGGCCGTTTGGCGGCATGGGGCGCGGCAAGCGGGGCAAGGGCCGCATGACCTGTTCCAGATTTTCGATGCCGCACAGGCCGCAGGATGAATCGGTCAGGCGGCGCCGCACCCGGTCAAGCGCCCGGTCGGCCAGATGCCGGGCCAGGAAAAGCCGCAGGATGAGGCCCTTGTCGGTGGCATGTTCGACGACCTCGACGATGTCATCGCTCGCGTCGATCAGCCTTTCGGTCAGGGCAAAACCATAGGCCAGGTCGATCAGGTCGGCGGGCGTCGCCATCAGCACGGCATAGCCCAGGCCGTTGATTTCGATAGCGACCGGCGCTTCATTGGCCACCGCACGGGTCACCGCGCCGGTTGCGCCATCAGGTGTGACGACATGAAAGTCGACGTCGACAATCGGGGCGGGCCAATGCGAATCGGCCAGTGCAGCCTGATCGGGCGGGGCGCGTGAAGCGGCGGTCGCCATGTCGACGGCATCATCTGAGGAACAGGCCATCACTGCTGCTCCGGTTGCCCGATGGCGCCGACCGGCCGGGCGGCTAAACCCGCGTCCCTGTTGCGCAACAATGTGATGGCGGCATCGGCGACCGGCGTCAGGTTCGCCCGCCCCTCCGCCTGCAATGCGAATATCTGCGCCCGCATGCGCGGCGCCCAGAAACTGGCGATATGGTCAGCGACCGCCTCGACCGCCATGCCATGGCTGGCCGCGCTCAGATTGCGCGCAATCTGGTTCGCCATGTAGATCAGGCGGTCCTGATTGGACATCATCATTGCGTCATCGTCCATCGCGGCTATTCCGAAGCCTCCACCACGGCAATGCGGCGACTGTGCCGGGCCTGCGCGTCATAGCTTTGCTGCCAGTCGGACGGGCCGTTGGAAAGGCCCACCTGCACCGCCGTCACCTTATATTCCGGGCAATTGGTCGCCCAGTCGGAAAAATCGGTGGTGATGACGTTGGCCTGTGTTTCGGGATGGTGGAACGTCGTATAGACCACACCGGGCGCAACCCGATCGGTGATCAGCGCGCGCAGCGTGGTTTCCCCCGCCCGGCTTTTCAGGCTGACCCAGTCGCCATCCTTGATCCCCCGGTTTTCCGCGTCGGACGGGTGGATTTCCAGCCGGTCCTCCGGGTGCCAGGCGGCGTTGGCCGTGCGCCGCGTCTGCGCGCCGACATTATAGTGGCTGAGGATGCGGCCAGTGGTCAGCAGCAGCGGGAAGCGCGGTCCCGTCTTTTCGTCGGTCGGCACATAATCGGTGACGACGAACTTGCCCTTGCCGCGCGCGAAGCCGTCCAGATGCATCGTTGGCGTGCCCAGCGGCGCGGCGTTATTGGCCGGCCATTGCAGCGACCCCAGAGCCTCCAGCGCATCATAGCTGACATGGGCGAAGGTCGGAGTAAGCGCCGCGATCTCATCCATGATCTGCGACGGGTGGTCGTAGGTCCAATCGAGCCCCATCGCATGGGCGACAAGCTGGACGATCTCCCAATCCCCATAGCCGTTGAGCGGCGCCATCACCTTGCGCACGCGCTGGATGCGGCGTTCGGCGTTGGTGAAGGTGCCGTCCTTTTCCAGGAAGGTCGATCCGGGCAGGAAGACATGCGCGTAATTGGCGGTTTCGTTGAGGAAAAGATCCTGCACGACGACGCATTCCATCGCCGCAAGCCCCGCCGCGACATGATGGGTGTTGGGGTCCGACTGGAGGATGTCCTCGCCCTGTATGAAGATCGCCTTGAACGCGCCTTCGGTCGCGGCGTCCAGCATGTTGGGGATGCGCAGGCCCGGCTCGCTGTCGAGTGCGACGCCCCAGGCATCCTCGAACAGCTTGCGGGTCGCGTCATCCGACACATGGCGATAGCCGCTATATTCGTGCGGGAAACTGCCCATGTCGCAGGCGCCCTGCACGTTGTTCTGCCCCCGCAGCGGGTTCACGCCCACGCCCTCTCGCCCGATATTGCCGGTCGCCATCGCAAGATTGGCGATCGCCATCACGGTGGAAGAGCCTTGCGAATGTTCGGTGACGCCCAACCCGTAATAGATCGCGCCATTGCCGCCGGTCGCGTAAAGCCGCGCCGCCGCGCGCACATCGTCGGCCCTTACCCCGGTCAGCGGCTCGATCGCCTCGGGCGAGCGCGCGGGCTGCGCCACGAACGCGGCCCAGTCCTCGAACTCGTCCCAGTCGCAGCGTGCGCGGATGAACGGTTCGTCATAGAGTTTCTCGGTCACGATCACATGGGCCATCGCCGTCAGCATCGCGACATTGGTGCCGGGGCGCAGCGGCAGATGATGCGTCGCCTCGACATGGGGCGATTTGACCAGGTCGATCCGGCGCGGGTCGATGACGATCAGCTTCGCGCCCTGCCGCAGTCTTTTCTTCATGCGGCTGGCGAACACCGGATGCCCGTCGGTCGGATTCGCTCCGATCACCATGATGACATCCGACTGCATCACGCTGTCGAAATCCTGTGTCCCCGCCGATGTGCCAAAGGTGGTCTTGAGCCCATAGCCCGTGGGCGAATGGCAGACGCGCGCGCAGGTATCGACATTATTGTTGCCGAAACCCTGCCGGATCAGCTTCTGGACGAGGAACGTCTCTTCATTGGTGCAGCGGCTCGACGTGATGCCGCCCACGCTGTTGCGGCCATAGCGCGCCTGTATGCGGCGAAATTCGGATGCGACATGGGCGATCGCCTCATCCCATGACACTTCGCGCCATGGTTCGTCGACCGATGCGCGGATCATCGGGTTCAATATGCGGTCCTGATGCCGGGCATAGCCCCAGGCGAAGCGGCCCTTGACGCAGCTATGGCCGCGATTGGCCTTGCCATCCTTCCACGGGACCATGCGAACCAGCTCCTCGCCCCGCATTTCCGCGCGGAAGGTGCAGCCGACGCCGCAATAGGCGCAGGTGGTGACGACGGCGCGGTCGGGCGTGCCGATTTCGACGACCTTCTTTTCGATCAGTGACGCAGTCGGACAGGCCTGAACACAGGCGCCGCAGGAGACACATTCGGACCTCAGAAATCCCTCGCCCTGCGACGCGGACACTTTGGACTCGAACCCCATCCCCTCGATCGTCAGCGCGAAGGTGCCCTGCACCTCGTTGCAGGCCCGCACGCAGCGCGAACAGACGATGCACTTGCTGGGGTCGAAATCGAAATAGGGGTTGGAGACATCCTTGGCCTGACCCATGTTGGTCGCGCCGTCATAGCCATAGCGCACGTCACGCAGGCCGACCGCGCCCGCCTGATCCTGCAATTCGCAATCGCCATTTGCTGCGCAGGTCAGGCAGTCAAGGGGGTGATCGGAGATATAGAGCTCCATCACCCCGCGTCGCAGCGTCTTGAGCCGTTCGGTCTGAGTGCGGACGACCATGCCTTCAGCGACCGGCGTGGTGCAGGAGGCGGGATAGCCGATGCGCCCCTCCACTTCGACCAGACATAGTCGGCAGGAGCCGAAACTTTCGACGCTGTCGGTCGCGCAGAGTTTCGGGATGGAGCCGCCCAGCAGGGAGGCGGCGCGCATGATCGAGGTCCCCTCCGGCAGGGTGACGCTCTGGCCGTCGATGGTCAGGGTGACCGACTTGCCGGCCGTTATTACAGCTGGCGTGCCATGATCGGTTTCGCGGGAAAAGCTCATTCCGCAACCTCCTTCACCGGCGCCAAATCCGGACTTGGACTCGCACCAAAATCCTCCGGGAAATGGTCGAGCGCGCTCAGCACCGGATAGGGGGTGAAGCCGCCCAGCGCGCAAAGCGACCCATATTTCATCGTGTCGCACAGGTCGCGTAGCAGCGTGGTTTGTGCATCGAGCGATGTGTCGATACGGCTGGGGGAACGGGAGTAGAGGGCTTTGCTCAAACTGCCGTGCTCCTGCGAAGGCAGGAGCCCAGGGCCAGATTGCACAGCGCTTGGCGGAACACGATGCGCCATGATCCGATCCATAATCTCCACCCCGCGCGTCGATCCGATCCGGCAGGGCGTGCATTTGCCGCAGCTTTCGACCGCGCAGAATTCCATCGCGAAGCGCGCCATATGCGCCATGTCGACGCTGTCGTCGAAAACCGTGATCCCGGCATGGCCGATCAGCCCGCCCGCAGCCGCGAAGGCTTCATAATCGAAGGGCAGATGGAACATGCTCGGCGGAAAATAGGCGCCCAGCGGCCCGCCCACCTGCACCGCCCGCACAGGGCGACGGCTGGCGGTGCCGCCGCCAATGTCGTTCACCAGTTCACCAAGCGTGATGCCAAAGCCGATCTCGTAAAGGCCGCCATGCCGCACATTGCCCGCCAGTTGCACCGGCATCGTGCCGCGCGACCGTCCGAACCCGACCGCCGCATAGGCCTCAGCCCCTCCGGCCAATATGAACGGCACGGCGGCAAGGCTCAGCACATTGTTGATGACGGTGGGCTGGCCGAACAGGCCTTTGAGCGCAGGCAGGGGCGGCTTGGCGCGCACCTGTCCGCGCTTGCCCTCGATCGAATCGAGCAACGCGGTCTCCTCGCCGCAGACATAGGCGCCGGCGCCCTCGCGCACCTCCAGCGTGAAAGGCGCGACCAGATGCGCCGACGCCTCGATCGCGACGCGCATGGTGCGACAAGCGAAGGGATATTCGGAGCGGATATAGATATAGCCATGGCCCGCCCCGACCGCGCGCGCGGCGATCGCCATGCCCTCGATCAGGCAATAGGGATCGCCCTCCATCAGCATCCGGTCGGCGAACGTCCCGCTGTCGCCCTCGTCGGCGTTGCAGACGATGAACTTCTCGCCCGCTGGCGCATCCAGCACCGTCTGCCATTTGATCCCGGTGGGGAAGCCGGCCCCGCCGCGCCCGCGCAGACCCGACGCCTTGACGGCATCCACCACGGCTTGGGGCGACATCGCCCGCGCTGCCTCCAGCCCCTTCCACCCGCCATGCGCGGCATAATCGGCCAGGCTCAAAGGATCGGTGATCCCGCAGCGCGCGAAGGTGAAACGCTGCTGGCTGGCGAAGAAGGGCAGGGCGTCGACATCGCCCAGCCGGTTGGCATGGCTGCCGTCCAGCACCGCCGCCACATGCTGCGGTCCGACCGGCCCATAGCCGATGCGTCCGGCTTGCGTCTCCACCTCGACCAGCGGCTCGATAGCGAACAGGCCCCTGCTGCCGGTGCGCACCACATCGCACCCCGCCTGCGCAAAGGCCTGCGCCACTTCGTCCGCGCCCAGCGCCACCGACGCCATGTCGCGGCTGACGAAGACGCGAGTCATGCGCCCACCTCCACCGCGATTCGCTCCAGCGCTGCGGCGTCGATCCGCGCCACCGGGCGGCCATCCACCAGCGCATTGGGGCCGATGGCGCACAGGCCCAGGCAATAGACCGGCTCCAGCGTCACCGCGCCATCATCGCGGGTCGCGCCCATGGCAACGCCCAGCCGCTGGGCCGCCAGCCGATCGATCGCCGCGCCGCCACGCGCCTGGCAACTTTCCGCCCGACACAGCTTTACGACATGGCGGCCGGGGGGCACGCGCCGCAAATCATGGTAGAAGGTGACGACCCCGTGCACATCGGCGCGGCTGATGTTCAGCGCGCGGGCGACGGTCGGCACGACATGATCGGCTATATGGCCATAGTGCCGCTGCATCGCTTGAAGCAGGGGCAGCAACTGATCGCGCCGCGCGCCATGCCGGGCTGTCCAGTCCTGCACCCAGGCGGCCATGGCGCGGTCATCGTCAATGGCAATGATGGCTGACATGGTCGCTCTCCGTTCGTGCGAGCAAAGTCTTACAACGGAGGGTCGGGTCAAATCAAAAGGAATGGCGGGATCTGTCCCGATGACAGGAGGCAGGCTGCACTTGCGCCGCCGGTCGCCCGCTGCCATAGGCGCCAGCCCCTCACCCCGACCGGAGACTGGCTATGCAGGACATGCCGCGCGCATTGGGCCTCGATTTCGGCACGACCAACAGCGTCGTCGCGCTGGCCCGCGACGGCCGGTCCGAACTGGTGGGCTTTGCCGGAGACAAGGCGACGGGCGAGGTGTTCCGCTCCGCCCTGTGCTTCTGGCACGACGACGGCGTAAAAGGCGGCATGGCGCATGAGGCGGGGCCGTGGGCCATCGCCGAATATATGGAGTTCCCCGAAGACAGCCGCTTCCTGCAAAGTTTCAAGTCGGTCGCGGCCAGCGCCATTTTCGAAAGCGCCAGCGTGTTCGAGAAACGCTTTCGTTTCGAGGAACTGGGGCAGATGTTCCTGCAACGGATGGTCGCCCATGCCGGCGGCGCGCTCGACCGGCGGCCCGACCGCATCATCGTCGGGCGGCCGGTGGAATATGCGGGGTCCCGGCCCGACGAGGCGCTGGCGCGCAAACGCTATGACGCGATGTTCGCGGGCTTTGGCGCGGACATCCATTATGTCTATGAACCGCTGGGCGCGGCGTTCAGCTATGCCAGCCGCCTGACCGAGGCGGCGACGGTGATGGTGGCCGATTTCGGCGGCGGCACATCGGACTTTTCCATCGTGCGGGTGGAGGCGCCCGGCGCGGCGCGGCGATGCGCGCCGCTGGGGTCGGCGGGCATCGGCATTGCGGGAGACCGGTTCGACTATCGCATCCTCGACCATTTGGTGCTGCCGATTTTGGGCAAGGGCGGCGCTTATGAAAGTTTCGGCAAGCGGCTGGAAATCCCGCGCAGCTATTTCGCCGATTTCGCCGACTGGTCGCGCCTCGCGCTGATGCGCAACCGGCGGACGATGGCGGAACTGGAACGATTGCAGAAGGCGGCGGCCGACCCCCAAGCCATCGGCCGGATGATAACCGTGATCGAGAAGGAACTGGGATACCCGCTTTACGATGCAGTGGGGGCATTGAAGCGCGCGCTGTCGGGCGACGAACGGGCGACCTTCCGCTTTGCGGGCGGCGGGCTGGAGATTGAGCAGGCCGTCGACCGCGCCGATTTCGAACGCTGGATCGCGCCCGACCTCGCCCGGATCGAGGCGACCGTGGACCGGGCGCTCGACAAGGCGGGGGTGGCGGCCGACGCCATCGACCGGGTGTTCCTGACCGGCGGATCCTCGCTGATCCCGGCGATCCGCGCCATCTTCCGCGCCCGCTTCGGCTATGACCGCATCGCCACCGGCGGCGAACTCACCTCCATCGCCCATGGTCTGGCGCTGATCGGGGAGGAGGCCGATCTGGCGGAATGGGCGGCTTGATCCGGCCCATGCCGGCCCTTGTCAAAATATGCCAGCATGTCGATTTGAACATTTTCTCTTACACAATTGCACATTAGAGGCTTTGCCTTGGGGGGATGGGGGCTTTCACGTTCGCGCCGTTGGCGGCATTTGGGTGTCAACACCCCCTCATTCATCCGAAATGGGGGATCAATTAGTTATGAAGATGGTTTTCGCAGTGGCCGCAGCGACTCTGGCATTGGGTCTTGGGGGTTGTGCCACCGTTCTGAACGGCACGAAGACTGATTACAGTGCCGAAACGACGCCCGGCGGCGCTCATATCCTGTTCACCGGGGGGCAGGAATGCACCACGCCGTGCAAATTGGAGTTCAAACGCAAGGATGATATTCGCGCGGACATCACGCTTCCGGGGCATAAACCGACCTATGTTCTGATCCAGTCGAAGCTGGGTGGTTCGGCCTTCGGCAATATTTTGCTTGGCGGCGGCGTCGGTGCCATTGTCGACGGCAGCAACGGCTCCAGCAACCGGCTCTACCCGCGCCCCCTGATCGTTCGCTTGGCACCGGAAGGTTCGTCCGAAGAAGCGGTTCTGCTGGACAAGAGTGGTAAGGTGGTGATGACCGTCAAGGCGCATAATGATTCTGTGCGCACCGACGTTGCCAAGACGATCGGGCCGAAGCTCGCGGGTCTGGAGGATGCCCCGGAGGGTGGCGCGAACACGCCGGAATAAGCATATTCCGATTTATCAGTTTTGCGGGCTCTGCTGACAGGCGGAGCCCGTTTTGTATCATTGCCGCGCCCGCTTCGGCGACGACCGCATCGCCGCCGGCGGCGAACTGACGTCCATCGCCCATGGGTTGGCGTTGATCGGGCAGGAGGCGGATGTGGCGGAATGGGCGGTTTAACCACCACTTCCGTTCGTCCTGAGTAGCCGCTGAGCTTGTCGAAGCGGCGTATCGAAGGATAGTCGTCGCACAGACCCTTCGATACGGGCCTTCGACAAGCTCAGTCCCTACTCAGGGCGAACGGATTGTTACAATCCGGTCGGTCCGCCATGCACGCCAAACTTATCGATCACAAAACAAACCGGACCGTCGAACCGCGCCCCGTCCGGATGATATGTATCAAACAGTGCAATCCATGTTTTGTCGATTTCAGAATATCGCAATTCGGCCAATGCATAGCGCCAGCCATTCAGATCAAAGCCCTCGATATGCTTCAAGACGGCATGTCGAGCCTCGACTTCTGAAATCTTCTTCATGCCAATCCCCCCAAACCGCCCCTGTCCTACCACAGCACCCGGCCTATACCACATCCCATTCCCCCAACGCCTCCCTCGACAGCGGCTCGCCCCCTGCGCTAGGGCTGAACCGACTCCGCACCGTTTGCCAAGAGAAGCCCATGACCGACATTTCCAACGTCCAGCCCGATGCCCGCGCCGAAACCTTGCTCGACGCGCCCGATAGCGAGGTGGATGCGCGCGAGATGTTCGGCGTCGACGTCGACCTCAAGGTTCCCGCTTTCAGCCAGGCGGACGAGCGGGTGCCTGATCTCGACCCCGCCTATGTGTTCGATCCGGACACGACGCTGGCGATTCTGGCGGGGTTCGCCTTTAACCGGCGGGTCATGGTGCAGGGCTATCACGGCACCGGCAAATCGAGCCATATCGAACAGGTGGCCGCGCGCCTGAAATGGCCGTGTATCCGCATCAACCTGGATGCGCATATCAGCCGCATCGACCTTGTCGGCCGCGACGCCATCGTCCTGAAGGATGGTCAGCAGGTCACCGAATTCCGCGAAGGGCTGTTGCCCTGGGCGTTGCAGCGCCCGGTCGCCCTCGTGTTCGACGAATATGACGCCGGCCGCCCGGACGTGATGTTCGTTATCCAGCGCGTGCTGGAAACCGACGGCAAGATGACGCTGCTCGACCAGAATCGCGTCATCCGCCCCAATCCCTGGTTCCGCCTGTTCGCCACCGCCAACACTGTCGGCCTCGGCGATACGACCGGCCTTTATCATGGCACGCAACAGATCAACCAGGGCCAGATGGACCGGTGGAATCTGGTGGTGGCGCTCAATTATCTGCCCGCCGCGACCGAAGCGCAGGTGGTGCTGGCCAAGTCCGGCGAATATGACCATGAGGGCGGCCGCAAGGAGGTCGAGAACATGATCAAGGTCGCCGAGCTGACCCGGCAGGGCTTCGTCAACGGCGACATTTCGACCGTCATGTCGCCCCGCACCGTGATAAGCTGGGCGCAAAATGCGCTGATCTTCAAGAATGTCGGCTTCGCCTTCCGCCTGTCCTTCCTCAACAAGTGCGACGAGGCGGAGAGGGCGCTGGTGGCCGAATATTATCAGCGCGTGTTCGGCAAGGATCTGCCCGAAAGCGTGGCGAGCCGCGCGGGGTAGCGCCAGCGTGGTCATATCGGACAACCCGGCGTTCCTGTTCGTCCATATACCCAAGACAGCGGGCACCAGCCTGTCGCGCGCGCTGCTGCGGGTGGCTGGCGGCCGCCATCCGCAATGCCTCGCCACGACCAAGCATGAAACGCTGGCGGCGTTCGCGGCCAGAGTGGGGCGCGACGCCGTCAGCAGCCGGGTCAGCTTTGCGGTGGTGCGCAATCCGCTCATGCGTTTCGCTTCGCATTTCCGCTACCTCAAGACGCAGGATGTCGCGGAAACGCGGCATTTGCAGTCGCTGGATGACTATGCCCGCGCGGTTGAATCCGGCGACCCCGCGATATGCAAACCGGCGCGCATCGCTCCGCAGCACAGTTTTATCGCCCTCGACGGCGAAATCGGTGTGGATCATGTCTTCCGGTTCGAAACGCTGGATCGGGATATGGGCGTCCTGGCGCAGAGGCTTGGTTTAGGCGCCATCATGTTGCCGCACCTCAACATGTCCCGCCACTCCGCCGAAACCCCGTCCGCCTATGTTCGCGCGATGGTTTCGCGCTATTATGCCGATGACTTCCGAATCTTCGGCTATTCCCTTCCGGATTGCGCATGACCGAAAAATCCGCCCTAGATGCTTTCAAGGATGTGCTGTCCGGCGCGGCGCGGGCGATGGCGCGCGATGCGGAGGTGGAGGTGGGCTTCACCGCCGATACGCCGCACATGGCGGGCAAGGCGATCAAGGTGCCCGCGCCCGGCCGCAACCTGCCCGCCGATCAGGTGGCGCTGGCGCGCGGCTTCGCCGACGCCAATGCGCTGAAACTGCGCCATCATAATGCGAAGGTGCATGGCGGGGGTGCGCCCGCCGATGCCGTGGCCCGCGCCGTTTATGACGCGGTCGAGCAGGCGCGGGTGGAGGCCATCGGGTCGCGCGCGATGGCGGGCGTGCGCGACAACCTCAACCAAGCACTCGACCTGCGGTTGAAGTCCGACCCGATGCGCCGGGCGCGCAATGCCGAGGAAGTGCCGCTGTCGACGGCGCTGGCGCTGAAGGTGCGCGAGCGTTTGACAGGGCAGCCGGTGCCGACCGACGTGGCGCTGGCCATGGCGATGGTCGACCCGTGGATCGAGGACAAGGCGGGCGCCGACCTTGATGCCCTCGCCATGGCGATCGACGACCAGCGCGCCTTCCAGAAGCTGACCGGGGCGATGCTGGCGCATCTGCAACTGGTCGATGCCGAGACCCCGCCCGAAACCGACGAACCCGAATCCCAGGATGAGGGCGAGGATGAGGAACAGGAGCAGGAAGAGGGCGATTCCGGCGAGGAAGAGGCCGGCGACAGTGATATGAACGCCGAGGCGCGCGCCGAGGATCAGGGCGGCGACACCGAAGACGGCGAGACCGAATATAGCGACGATTTCGACGCCGACAGCGACGAAGGCGCCGACGACATGGGCGAAGAGGGCATGATGCCCGTGCGCCCCAATCGCCCCATGTCGGACATGCCGCCCGGTTTCGACTATCGCCCCTATACGACCAAGCATGACGAGATCGTCACGGCGGAGGATCTGTGCGACGAGGATGAGCTGCTGCGCCTGCGCGGTTTCCTCGACCAGCAGCTTGTCAGCCTTCAGGGCGCGGTGACGAAACTCGCCAACCGGCTGCAACGTCGATTGATGGCGCAACAGTCGCGGTCCTGGGATTTCGATCAGGAAGAAGGGATTTTGGATGCGGCGCGGCTGGCCCGTATCGTCATCGACCCGACCCGGTCGCTGTCCTACAAGATCGAACGGGATACCGAGTTCCGCGACACGGTCGTCACCTTGTTGATCGACAATTCGGGCTCGATGCGCGGGCGGCCGATCAGCATCGCGGCGATCAGCGCCGACATCATGGCGCGCACGCTGGAGCGTTGCGGCGTCAAGACCGAGATATTGGGCTTTACGACGCGCGCATGGAAGGGCGGGCAGAGCCGCGAGGACTGGCTGGCCGCCGGGCGTCCGCCCATGCCCGGCCGCCTCAACGACCTGCGCCACATCATCTACAAGAAGGCCGACGAACCCTGGCGGCGCGCGCGCAAGAATCTGGGCCTGATGATGCGCGAAGGGCTGCTGAAGGAAAATATCGATGGCGAGGCGCTGATGTGGGCGCACAATCGCCTGCTCGCCCGCAATGAGGATCGCCGCATTTTGATGGTGATTTCCGACGGCGCGCCGGTCGACGATTCCACCCTGTCGGTCAACAGCGGCACCTATCTGGAGCGGCATTTGCGGCAGGTGATCGACTGGATCGAGAACCGATCGCCGGTGCAACTGGTCGCCATCGGTATCGGCCACGACGTCACCCGCTATTATCGCCGCGCCGTGACGATCATGGACGCCGAACAACTGGGCGGCACGATGGTGGAGCAGTTGGCCGGGCTGTTCGACGAGGATTGAACCTGTGAAGGCGCCCGTCTGCGCAGGGGCGCGGACTATGGGAGAGTGAGATGAGCGTCGCCTTTCGTCGTGAGAGCGACGATGAGCATATGGAGCCGAAATTCGAGCTGCCGATCCCGCCCGGCCCCAACTGGGTGACGGCGCGCGGCCTCGCGCTGACGCAGGGCCGCGTGGCGGCGCTGGAGGCGGCTGACCTGTCGGGGCTGGACGAGGACGCGGTGAAGAAGCACCGGCGCGAATTGCGTTACTGGCGCACGCGGCTGGCCACCGCACAGGCGCAGCCCGCGCCGCAGGGCGAGGAGGTCGCCTTCGGCAGCCGTGTGACCATCAGCCTCAACGGCCAGGAACGCCGCATCGATATTGTCGGCGATGACGAGGCGGACCCCCATGCCGGGCGCATCGCCTTTTCCGCGCCGCTCGCCCGCGCCGTCATGGGCGCCTGGCCTGATGAAAATGTGGATTTCGCCGGCAAGGACGGGGCGATAACCGTGCTGGCCGTGGAAGCCATCCCGCAAGGAGAGTGAGGATATGACCGACGAAGTGGGACTGACCCGTGATGACGCTTCGGGAGGGGCCATCGCCATCATCACGCTCAACCGCCCGGACAATGGCAACGCCGTCAATGTCGGGCTGGCGCGCGGGCTGGTCGAGGCGGCGATCGCGGTCGATCAGGACGCGGACGTGCGCTGCGTCGTGTTGACGGGCGCGGGCCGCATGTTCTGCGCCGGGGGCGACATCGGCCTGATGCTGGCGGCGGGTGACGGCGCGGGCGGCGCGCTCAGCGAGCTGGCGGGGATATTGCACATGGCGACGTCGCGCCTGTGTCGCATGGCGAAACCGCTGGTGTGCGCGGTCAACGGCCCGGCGGCGGGCGCCGGGCTGGGCATGGCGATCATGGGCGACATCGTGATCGCCGGCGCTTCCGCGCATTTCACGCCCGGTTATGGCGGTATCGGCCTGACCCCGGATGGCGGGGCGACCTGGCTGCTGCCGCGCCTCATCGGCCTGCGCCGGACGCAGGAAATGCTGCTTACCAACCAGCGTATCGGGGCGGAAGAAGCGGCGCGCATCGGCCTCGTTACGCGCATGGTCGATGATGGCGCGCTGATGGAGGACGCCATGGCGACCGCGCGCACGCTGGTCGCGTCGGCCACGGGCGCTATCGGCGCCGTGCGCGCGCAATTGCTCGGCAGCTTTGGCGCGGGGCTGGAGGCGCAGTTGGAGATCGAGGCGCGGGGCATATCCGCCGCCGCCGCCGGCGCGGAGGGCCGCGAAGGCGTGGCCGCTTTCATGGAAAAGCGCCGCCCGGATTTCGCCAGGCGGCGCTGAGTCAGGATTGGCGGCCGGTCGCAGCGCTTATGCGCCCCGGCTGGCTTCGAACAGGAACCAGGCGCGTTCTTCCGCCTGATCGGTCCAATCGTCGATCAGCCCGTCGGTGGCGTTGTCGCCCGCCTCGTCGGCCGCTTCCTTGGCGGCGCGCAGCGTTTCGACCAGCTTCAGATTATCCTCGCGCAGTTCCTTCAGCATGTCGGCGGGGCTGACGAAATCCTGGTCATTGTCCTTCACCGTCTGGTGGCGGGCGATGTCGCCGATGGAGCGCAGCGTGGTGTTGCCGGTCTTGCGCACGCGCTCGGCAATGGCGTCGGTCGTCGCCAAAATCTGCGCCGCCTGTTCATCGAACATCAGGTGATAATCGCGGAAATGCGGCCCCGAGACATGCCAGTGGAAATTCTTGGTCTTGAAATAAAGCGCATAGCTGTCGGCCAGAACGCCATTCAGCGCCTCGGCCACGGTCTTGGTCGCGTTGCTCTTCAAATCGGTCGGCGTCTTGAGGTCTGCGGTGGTCATATATGTCCTCCTGATCTGGAAACTGATTTCGGATATATAATGATCAAACCGCGATTTGGTGCCATGGGGTTTCAGAATAAGGCTGGAATTTTCCCGATCAGGCTGATGGGAATATTCGATCAGGTCAGGGAAAGAGCGGTCGCGCCGACCATGAAGCCCGCCGCCAGCACCAGCGCGCCGCCACCCAGCCTTATGGCGCGGATCGGCAGCACCGCGAGCAACCGTTCACGCATCAGCACGGCCGTCGTCTGCGCGGCGATCACGCCGATCGCCCCGCCCAGCGCGGCCAGCATCGGTTCGCCCGTGCGCGTGGCGACGCCCAAGATCAGGAATTGCGGCCCGTCGCCAAAGCCCAGGATGAAGAGGCCCAGCGCACTCGTCAGGAAGGCGCCCAGCCGCCAGCCCTCCAGCATGTCTGGCTGTCGCACGCGCATCAGCAGGCCCCCGCCCAGAAAGATGAGCGCCAGCGCCAGGAACAATATGCGGGCATTGGTCGCCAGCATGGGCGCGATGAACGCGCCCGCTGCGGCCGAAAGGGCGGCATTGGCGATGGCGGCGACGGCGATGGCGGCGATCATCACGCCATTGCGGTTGAACCGCATCGCCAGCGCGATCAGCAGCAACTGGCTCTTGTCCCCGATTTCGCCCAGCAGGCAACCAAGCAAGGCGGTCAGCAGGGCATCCATGGGTCGTGAACGGTCTTAGGCGTGCGGGCGTGCGACGGGACGGATCGCCACCGCATAGGCCGGGGGCATCACGCCGATATCGACCTCCATACCCAGCGCTTCGCGCATCAGGTCGAGATAGGACAGAACCACCGGGCCATGGCCGTTGAGCGACAGCGCGCTCTGCAATGTCGCGGCCAGCCCCTCCAGCGCGTCGAGCCGGAAACTGCGCGCGATGTGGCGGATCTGGTCGACCTCGTCATGGATGCGTGGAACCGAAAGATGCCCGCGCTGGCCCGCAAGCGCGTCTATGCGCCGGATCAGGTCCGCGCGAATGGCCAGTGTCGTGTCGTGCCGCATTGGGGTATCTCCCCCGCTGATGTTTCGTCCCGATGGCATCATGCGCGTGCAGGGTTAAGGGCGCGTAAAGCGTGGCGGAAAGCGCGCTGGCCTTGACAGAAAGGCGAATCTGCATCATGGGCGTCAGCCGAAACGGGGCGGTCCCACGGGGCCGCTTTTATTTTTCGCCGATTTTTCGAATAGACCGTAAGGATTTGGGCCATGGCCAAGCCAGCGACCGTCAAGATCAGACTCGTCAGCACCGCTGACACCGGCTTCTTCTACGTCACCAAGAAGAACCCGCGCACCAAGACCGAAAAGCTGTCCTTCCGGAAATATGATCCGGTCGCGCGCAAGCATGTCGAGTTCAAGGAAGCCAAGATCAAGTAAACGCGTGGTCCGGGGCGCTCTGCGCTCCGGCGGCAGCGAGGCTTGAATCGAAAAGGCCCGCCCCCAGCCAGGGGAGCGGGCCTTTCCTTGTTGGTTTTCCCGGTGGAGCGATATCCCCCCGACCCATGGGCCGGGGGGACAGGATGATCAGTTGCCGACCGGCTTGGCGTCGGTGCGGGTGACGACGATGGTCGAGGAACGCGGTTCCTGACCCGACACCGGCCAGTCGCCCGTGGGATGCTGAATGTTCACGAAGAAAGTCTTGAGGTCCGGCGTATAGGCAAGGCCGGTGATCTCGCAGCCTTCCGGCCCGACCAGGAAGCGCTTCGATTCCTTCGTCGTCTGGTCGACATAGAACATCGCATTGTGGCCGAACACGTCGTCGATGCTCCTGCCGCTGACGCCCGAATTGCCCGGAACGCTGTGATCGGTCTGCACCCACAGGCGGCCCTTGGGATCGATACGGAGACCATCGGGGCTGGAGAAGGTGTCGCCATTGATGTCGCCGACCAGATTATCGCCGCCCGAAGCCAGCGACGGATCGCCCGCCAGCAGGAAGATTTCCCAGGTGAAGGCAGCCGCCAGCGGCGAGTTGTCCTGTTCCTTGAACTTGATGATGTGGCCGTGGCGGTTGGTGACGCGCGGGTTGGCGGCGTCCGTCACCTTGCGGCTGCTGTTGTTGGTCAGCGTGACGAAGATGGCGCTGTTGTCGGGCGCGACCGTGATCCATTCCGGACGGTCCATGACCGTGCCGCCGGCAACGCGCGCGGCTTGCTGGCACTGGATGACGACATCGGCCTGGTTGCGGAAATCGACGATGGTCGGCGCGGGCGGCGTGGTGCTCTGGCTGACATTGCCGGGGTCCGACGCGCCGACGGTCAGGCCGTTCTGACCCACGGTCAGCACGCGCCATTCGCCGGTGCCGTCCGCGTTGAAGCGGGCGACATAGAGCGTGCCATAGTCGAGCAGGTGGATGTTCGCCGCGCGATTGTCGCTGAACGCGCGGTCGGGCACGAATTTGTAGATGCAGCCCGGCGTCGAATCGTCGCCCATGTAGAAGGCGGCGCGCTTGGCGTTGTTGGCCATGTAGGCGATGTTTTCATGGCTGAAGCGGCCGAGCGCGGTGCGCTTGGTGGGCACGGCCAGTTCCTGATAGGGGTCGATTTCGACCACCCAGCCATAATTATTTTCCGGCTGCGCGGGGTCGAGATAATTGTCGGTCGTTTCCTCGCAGGTAAGATAGGTGCCCCAGGGGGTGCGGCCCGACGCGCAATTGTTGAGCATCCCCTTGATGGTCGAGGAGATGACGCCCGCGGCGGGGCCGCCGGCATGATAGTTGCTGTTGCCGGTATAACGCTTGTTGTAACGCGACCCGGCCTTCACCGCCCATTTGCCATCGCTGCCCTTGGCGATTTCGACGACGCCGATGCCCACGGCCGACAGGGCCAGCGCCTTCTGGTCGGCGGTTGCGGTCGCCGGATCATAATCGCCCGACATCAGGATGTTGAAATCGGGATATTCGAAATTCAGCGCCAGCAGGCCGCCGCTGTTCGCGTCGACGCCCGGCAGCTCGAAATATTCCATGCCGTCATGGTTGCCGCCCGCCCATTTCTCGGCGTCGGCCGGGGTCGGGAAGCTGCCCGAATAGGGCGTGCCGGCGACGATCGAATCGCCCGCTTTCAGCAGCACGTCGACGGTATAGCCCGACGGCACGGTCACCGTGTCGTTCATGTTGGCGGCGACCGGCGTGAAGGCGATGTCATAGCTGGGCGCCGGGGCCGGGGTGGGCGTCGGCGTCGGGGTGGGCGCGGGCGTCGCGGGGGCCGCGTCGTCATCGTCGCAGGCGGCCAAGGCGCCCATCATCGGCAGGATCGACAGGCCCAGAAGGCCGTTCTTCAGGATGGTGCGGCGCGCCGGATTGGCGGCGACGATCGCTTCCAGGCTGTTTTCGCCGCCGGTAATTTGCGGCTGCGCGTCGCGATAGGGCGCGCGCGCTTCGTCGGTCAGATGAGACATGGACTGATTTCCCCTGTGGCCAATATGCGTGTCGGCAAAGAGCCGCCGCTTGCCTGGGGTGGGTTGCAGAAGGGGATGACGTAGGAAGGGCTGAACGATGATAGTGCGAAGAATTTTCAGGGACGGGTGTGTGACATTTTTTCCCGATTGTTTCCCGCTGCCGGTTCAGAGCAGCGCGTCCACCTGTTCCACGAAGCGTTTCACGGAAATGGGCTTGGAAACATAGGCCTGTGCGCCTGCCGCGCGGACCGCGTCCTCGTCGCCCTTGCCCGCATAGGCGGTGACGGCCATCACCGGAACGGCCGCCAGCGCGGCATGACGTTTCAACGCGACGATCAGGTCCATGCCGCTGACATGGGGCAGGTGAATATCCATGATGACAAGGTCGGGCGAAAAGTCGCTGGCCTGCGCGATGAGGTCGCGGCCATCGCGCACGGCCAGGGTTTCATGCCCGTGCGCGCGCAGCAGATCGCAAAAAAGTTTGAGATTGAGTTCGTTGTCCTCGACAACGAGCACGCGCTTTGCCACCAGTCACCCGCATTCGAAACAGCAACCGGGCACCCCCTGGCGCCGATTTGCAGAGAGACGACCATGCGGCCACACGGTGAAAATGGCAAGGGCGGCGCCGGGGAGCAGGCGCAGACGCTGGCGTTGATGGCTCTGGGATGGACGCTGTCGGATGGGGCGCGCGCCGATCGGCTGCTCGCCTTGACCGGCCTTGATTCGCAAGCATTGCGCGATGGCCTGGACAATGGAGCCGTGCTGGGCGCGGTGTTGGGCTTTCTGGCCGATCATGAACCCGATCTTATTGTCTGTGCGGCGGAACTGGGAGTCGATCCGGCCGACCTGATCGCCGCACGGAGGGCGCTGGGCGCATGAGCAGGCCGCTGATCATTACCGATTGCGATGAAGTGCTGTTGCACATGGTCGTCCCTTTCCGCGAATGGCTGGACGAGACGCACCGCGTGCATTTCAATTTTCGCGGCCATGATTTTACCGAGGCTTTGCGGCACAAGGACAGCGGCGAGCTGATCGGGCGCGAACAGGTGTGGGCATTGCTGATCGCCTTCTTCGATACCGAAATGGCGCGTCAAAAGCCGATCGATGGCGCGATGGGCACGCTCGGCCGCCTGTCGGAGCGGGCCGACATCGTGGTGCTGACCAATATCGGCGAGCGGCATCATCAGGCGCGGATCGAGCAACTGGCCGCGCACGGCCTGCACGCGCCGGTCCACTGGAACCAGGGCGCAAAGGGCAGGCCGCTGGCCCGTATCGTCGCCGAACGCCAGCCATCCGTGGCTTTGTTCATCGACGATCTGGCCGAACATCATGGATCGGTCAGCCGCCATGCGCCCGGCGTCTGGCGATTGCATATGGTGGGCGAACCCGAACTGTCGGTACAGGTGCCGCCCGCACCCGCCGCCCATGCCCGCATCGACACATGGGCGGCGGCCGAACAATGGATCAGCGACCGGCTGGCGCAAGGGCCAGCGCCAGCGCCGCCGATGATGGAAGGATAGGATTATGAGCATCGAAGCCCGCCTGAAGGAACTGGACATCACCCTGCCCGTGGCCGCAGCGCCGGTGGCCGCCTATGTTCCCGCCGTGCTGGCGGGCGGGCTGCTGCATGTATCGGGGCAGTTGCCGTTCCGCGACGGCGCGCTGATGACCGGCCGCTTGGGCGAGGATCGCGATCTCGACTATGGGGTGGAGGCGGCGCGGCGTTGCGGCCTGATGCTGCTGGCCCAGATCGAGGCGGCTCTGGGCAGTCTCGACCGGGTCGAGCATGTGGTGAAGCTGGGCGCTTTCATCAACAGCGCGGCCGACTTCACCGATCAGCCCAAAGTCGCCAATGGCGCGTCCGAATTGATGGCCGAAGTCTTTGGCGACGCGGGCAGACATGCGCGCAGCGCGGTGGGCGTGCCGGTGCTGCCGCTGGGCGCAGTGGTGGAAATCGACGCCATCGTGCAGGTGAAGGGCTGAACCCGACCCTTGCCAATGCGGGAGAGAATCCCGATCTTCACGCCATGGTTAATCCGTGGCTGAACCGGGGAGGGCGATGAACGACAGGATCGTCCGCGTCGCCCGCGCCGTCGCCAATGTGCCGCGCGACGCATGGAACGCCTGCGCTGGCACGGCCAATCCCTTTGTCGGCTGGGATTTTCTGACCGCCCTGGAACGGTCGGGCAGCGTGGGCGAAGGCACCGGCTGGCAGCCATTGCCGCTGTTGCTGGAGGATGGCGAGGGCCGCTTGCTCGGCGCCGCGCCCGCCTATGGCAAGAGCCACAGCCAGGGCGAATATGTGTTCGACCATGGCTGGGCCGACGCCTGGGAGCGGGCGGGCGGGCGCTATTATCCCAAGATACAGGTCGCCGTGCCCTTTTCCCCCGTGCCAGGCCCGCGTCTGTTGCTGCGCGATCCGGCCGACGCGCCGGCGATGATCGCGGGCATCGCCGCGCTGGTCGACCAGAATGGGCTGTCTTCGGCGCACGCCACCTTTGTCGAGGAGGCGCAACTGCCCGCGTTCGAGGCGGCGGGCTGGCTGATCCGGCAGGATAACCAGTTTCACTGGTCCAATCGAGGCTACAAGGATTTCGCCGATTTCCTGGCCGACCTGTCGAGCGAGAAGCGCAAGAATATCCGCAAGGAGCGCGCCCGCGCCGTCGAGGGGCTGGAGGTCGCGCACCTGACGGGCGCGGCCATCACCGAAGCGCATTGGGATATATTCTGGACTTTCTATCAGGATACCGGCGCACGCAAATGGGGCCGACCTTATCTGACCCGGTCCTTTTTCAGCCTGCTGGGCGAGACCATGGGCGACCGGATATTGCTGATCCTCGCGCTACGCGACGGGCGACCGATCGCCGGCGCGTTGAACCTGATCGGCGCGGATACGCTTTACGGGCGTTATTGGGGCTGCACGCAGGATGTGCCGGGCCTGCATTTCGAACTATGCTATTATCAGGCGATTGACGCAGCGATCGCGCGCGGCCTCAGCCGCGTCGAGGCCGGGGCGCAGGGCGGCCACAAGCTGGCGCGCGGCTATGCGCCGCAACCGACATGGTCGGCCCATTATCTGCCCGACCCCGGTTTCGCCCGTGCGGTGGCGGATTTCCTGGAGGCGGAACGGGAAGGCGTCGAGCGCGACCGCCGTTGGCTGTCGGCGCGAACGCCCTTCAAAAAAGGGTGATGGATCAGGCGGCGCGGCTTTGCGTCGTGGCGATCCAGGCGCGGGCCTGACGTTGCGCTTCCGCGATTTCGCGCGCGGTCATTTCCTCGGCGATTTCGGCGCGCAGCGCCTGTCCCTGTTCGCTGCCGCCCAGCGCCGCAAGGTTGAACCATTTATGCGCTTCGATGAAGTCGATGGCGACGCCGCCAGTGCCGCAGCTATACGCCATTCCCAGATCCAGACAGGCGTCGGCCGACCCGCGCGCAGCGCTCGTCAGGCGGCTTTCCATCAGAAACTGGGCGTTTTTTCCACTGATACCCATGAACCGAACCCCCCTTTGCGGTTTTCGATAGGAAGCAGGTTGCCGGGCCAAAGCTAAGATATGGTTAACAGGAAAATCACCATCCCTGCACGCGCGGCAAATATCCGCGCCGAGCGACTGGCGCCATGGCCCCTTATTGCCCATAGGGAGATGCCATGAGCCAGACGTCCCCCCGCCACCATGATGAGCATAGCGAAGCGATCGGCTTTGCCGAATTCGTGATGCTGTGCGCCGCCCTGATGGCGACAAACGCATTGTCGATCGACCCGATGCTGCCCGCATTGCCCACTATCGGACGGGATCTCGCCATTGCGCAGCCCAACGACCGCCAACTCATCATCAGCCTTTATTTCATGGGGCTGAGCGTGGGTTCGCTGCTGTTCGGCATATTGTCCGATCGGTTTGGCCGAAAATCGGTGTTGGGCGCAACGCTCGCCCTGTTCGTGTTGTCGACCATAGCCTGCGCCCTGTCCCAAAGCTTCGCCATGTTGCTGGCGGCGCGAATGTGCGCCGGTTTCTTTGCCGGGGGCGCGCGTGTCATCACCATCGGCATCATCCGCGACCGTTTTCATGGCGACGCCATGGCGCGGGTGATGTCGCTCATCTTCACCGTGTTCATCATCATCCCGGTGCTCGCGCCCAGTTTCGGACAAATGATCCTGTGGTTTGCGCCATGGCGCTGGATCTTCTGGGTTCTGGCGATATTGGGCGCGGCGATCACATCGTGGATGCTGGCGCGGATGCCCGAAACGCTGCACCCTGAAAACCGTCTGCCCATTGCGCCGCGCGCCATCGCCGCCAGCCTCCGGGCGGTTGTCGCCCATCGCAGCGCGATAGGCTATATGCTGGCCAGCGGCGTGGTGATGAGCGGCCTGATCGGCTTTATCGTGTCGGTGCAGCAGATATTTTTCGACACTTTCCATGCGTCTGGCATTTTCCCCCTGGCTTTTGCCGGGATCGCGGGGAGCATGGGCGTGGGCAGTCTGGTGAACAGCCGCCTGGTTCAGCGTTTCGGGGCGCGGAGGATGAGCCAGTCGGCGCTGATCGGGTTGATCGCCGTCAATCTGGCCCACGGCCTGATCGTGCTGGCGGGATGGGAAGGGTTGGTCAGCTTCATTCTGTTCCAGTCGCTCACCATGTTGTCGGTGGCGTTCACCGCGTCCAATTTCAGCGCGATCTCGATGGAGCCCTTTGCCAAGGGCGCGGGGGTCGCCTCATCCTTTCAGGCCTTTTTGACGACGATCATATCGGTCATATTCGGCGGCGCGATCGGTCATGGCTTTGACGGCACGACACTGCCGCTGACCATGGGCATTTTCCTGTGCGGAACGATCGCCCTGCTGCTGGTGCTGTGGGCGGAGCGGGGCAGGCTGTTCACCCGCCCCGGTCATGCGGCCCAGCGCGACCGGGTCAGCGAAAGCGTGCCCCGGTAACGCCTTGTCCCGGCGTCAGGCGTCCTGACCGCCGGGCGTGTGCGCGCCGGGCAGTGGCGGCACCGGCAGGGGCGGGATGCCCGCATCATCCTCATGCGTGTCAAGGATGCCGCGACCCACATGGCTGCGGCTGCGGCTATAGGCGAAATAGACGACCAGCCCGACCGCCGCCCAGCCGACGAACATCAGCTTGGTTTCGACGCCCAGGCTCCAGAACAGATACAGGCAGCCCAGGATGGCGATGGGCGCCGTCACCATGATGGCGGGCGTGCGGAACGGCCGGACGCGGTTGGCGTCGGTCTTGCGCAGCACCATCACCGCGATCGAAACGGCGGCAAAGGCGAACAATGTGCCGGAGTTGGAGATGTCCGCCAATATGCCGACCGGGAAGAAGGCGGCGAACAGCGCCACGAAAATGCCGGTCAGAATGGTGATGACATGGGGCGTCCTGTAGGTCGGATGAACTTTCGAGAACATGGCGGGGAGCAGCCCGTCGCGGCTCATCACGAAGAAGATGCGGGTCTGGCCGAACATCATCATCAGGATGACCGAAGGCAGGGCAAGGCCGGCGGCGAGGCCGAGCAGGTTGCCGATCTGCGGCCAGCCGATTTCACGCAGGGTCCAGGCGAGCGCCTCCTTCGAACAGGTGACGGCTTCGGTTCCGGCGGCGGCCAGCGCGGCGCACTGCTGCGAAAGGGCGGTGGAGCCGGGGGCGAGCGCTTCGCCACCGGGTCCATAGACGGGCTGCGCGCCGACGGTGCCGATCACCCCGGCCGCGACCAGCATGTAGAAGACGGTGCAGATGGCCAGTGAGCCGATCAGGCCGATGGGCATGTTGCGTTGGGGGTTCTTGGTTTCCTCCGCTGCGGTCGACACCGCGTCAAAGCCGACATAGGCGAAGAAGATCGAGGCTGCCGCCGCCGAAATGCCCGAAAAACCGAGCGGCGCGAAGGGGGTGAAACCGTCCATGTTCATCACCGGCACCGACAGCACGATGAACAGTGTCAGCGCGGACACCTTGATCGCCACCAGCACGGCGTTGACCGTCGCGCTTTCCTTGGTCCCGATCACCAGCAGCCAGGTGACCAGCGCCGCGATCAGCATGGCGGGCAGGTTCACCATGCCGCCGTCAAACGGTCCGCGCGTCAAAAGATCGGGTATGTCCATGCTGAACGTATGTTCGAGCAGGCCGACGACATAGCCGGACCAGCCGACCGACACCGCGCCCGCCGCGACCGCATATTCGAGGATCAGCGCCCAGCCGACCATCCATGCGACCAGTTCGCCCATCACGGCATAGCTATAGGTGTAGGCGGAACCCGACACCGGCACCATCGCCGCCATTTCGGCATAGCAGAGCGCGGCGACCGCGCAGACGAAGCCGGCGATGACGAAGGACAGCATCATGCCCGGCCCCGCCTTTTGCGCGGCTTCGGCCGTCAGCACGAAAATGCCGGTGCCGATGACGGCGCCGATGCCCAGCATGGTCAGCTGGAACGCGCCCAGCGAACGATGCAGCGATTTCTTCTCGGCCGTCGCCAATATGGCGTCGAGAGGCTTTACGCGCCCGAAGATCATGGATGAGACCTCATATCTGGTTTTGCCCGGCACGCCACCGGACGCGCCCCCTTTTGAGCTATGGCGAGGGAGACTATCGCCTAAATCGACGCGCGCAAGTATGTTGCGCGGCGATGACAGGAATGAAGGAGATGGGCGGCGTGGTCGAATTGTGGAAGGCGCGCGCGCTGGCCGGATTGCCGCATGGCTTTGCCGGGCGCGCGGGCGGGGTTTCGACCGGCCTTTATGCGGGGCTGAATGTCGGGTTGGGATCGGATGACGACCGCGCCGCCATCCTCGCCAATCGCGATCTGGCGCGCGACGCGGTGCTGCCCGCCGCCGATCTGGTGACGGTGCGGCAGGTGCATTCGCCCGATGTCGTAACGGTAACCGCCGCCATTACGGAGCATGACCGCCCCGCCGCCGACGCCATGGTGACCGACCGGCCGGGGCTGTTGCTGGGCATATTGACCGCCGATTGCGTGCCGGTGCTGTTCGCCGACCGGGCGGCGGGGGTCGTCGGCGCGGCCCATGCCGGGTGGAAGGGCGCGATCACCGGCGTCACCGACGCGACGCTGGCCGCCATGGTGGCGCTGGGCGCGGACCGGGCGCGCATCGCCTGCGCCATCGGCCCGTGCATCGGCCGCGCCTCCTATGAAGTGGGGGAGGATTTCGCCCTGCGATTCGAGGCGGAGGATGGCGACAATGAACGCTTTTTCTCGCCGGGGCGCGAAGGCCACCGGATGTTCGACATCGCCGCCTATGTCGCGGCCCGGCTGGCGGGCGCGGGCGTCGGACAGGTGGAGATGCTGGACGAGGACACTTATGGCCAGCCCGACCGCTTCTTCAGCTATCGCCGCGCCTGCCATCGGGGGGAGCCGGGCTATGGGCGGCAAATCTCGATGATCGGCATCGGCTGATGCCGACTAGCGCCGGCATTGGACAAATGCGCGCCAAGGCCTAGATAGGCGGCCATGCCGCCAGACAGCCCCGAAAACAAGCCGCTGCCGCCCATTTGGGCGACGCTGCGCCGCTTCCTGCCCTATTTGTGGCCCGCCGACGCGCCCGCGCTGCGGCGGCGGGTGGTGGCCGCGCTCTCGTTCGTGCTGCTGGCCAAGGCGGTCGGCCTCGTCATGCCCTTTGCCTACAAGGCGGCGATCGACCGGATGGCGCCGGGGATGGAGGCGGCCGCAGGCCTCGCCATCGCGCTGGTGCTGGCCTATGCGGGCGCGCGCTTTGCCGGGGTGCTGTTCGACAATCTGCGCAACACCGCCTTTGAGCGGGTGGGGCAGGAAGCGACACTGCGCCTGTCGGAACGATTGTTCGACCATCTCCATCGCCTGTCGCTGCGCTTTCACCTCGACCGGCGGACGGGCGCCGTCACCCGCATCGTCGAGCGCGGCACGAAGAGCATCGACACGATGCTCTATTTCCTGCTGTTCAACATTGCGCCCACGGTGCTGGAGCTGATCGCGGTCTGCGCCATCTTCTTCGTCAAGTTCGGCCCCGGCATGGTCGCCGCGACGCTGGCGATGGTGGCGCTCTATATCTGGTTCACCCGCACCGTGACGGAATGGCGCAACCAGTTGCGCCGCGACATGGTCGACCTCGACACCAACGCCGTCGCCCATGCGGTCGACAGCCTCCTCAATTTCGAAACGGTCAAATATTTCGGGGCCGAAGCGCGCGAGGGCGATCGCTATGGCGCGGCGATGCGCGCCTATGCCAATGCCGCCGTCAAATCGGAAAACAGCCTGGCCTGGCTGAATATCGGCCAGTCGCTCATCACCAACCTGATGATGGGCGGGGCGATGGCCTATACGGTCTGGGGATGGAGCCGGGGCCAGTTCACCACCGGCGACGTGGTGCTGGTCAACACGCTGCTGGCGCAGCTTTTCCGGCCGCTCGACATGCTGGGCATGGTTTATCGCACGATCCGGCAGGGGCTGATCGACATGGAGGCGATGTTCCGCCTGATCGACACGCCCGCCGAGATCGTCGATGCGCCTGGCGCGCCCGCGCTCCATGTGGTGGCGGGGGAGGTGAGGTTTGACAATGTCCGCTTCGGCTATGATCCTGACCGCGAGATTTTGAAGGGCGTCAGCTTCACCGTGCCCGCCGGGCGCACATTGGCGATTGTCGGCCCGTCGGGCGCGGGCAAGTCGACCATCGCCCGGCTGCTCTTCCGATTCTATGACGTCACCGGCGGTCGCATATTGATCGACGGGCAGGATGTGCGCGCGGTGACGCAGGCGTCGCTGCGCGGCGCCATCGGCATCGTGCCGCAGGACATGGTGCTGTTCAACGACACGGTCGGTTACAACATCGCCTATGGCCGTCAGGGGGCGGACATGGCGGCCATAGAGGTCGCCGCGCGCGACGCATCGGTGCATGATTTCATCACCGGTCTGCCGCTGGGCTATGACACGCGCGTGGGCGAACGGGGGCTGAAACTGTCGGGCGGGGAAAAGCAGCGGGTGGCGATCGCCCGCACGCTGCTCAAGGATCCGCCGGTGCTGGTGCTGGACGAGGCGACCAGCGCGCTTGACAGCCGGACCGAGGCGGAGATTCAGGACGTGCTGGGCCGCATCGCCCGCCGCCGTACGACTTTGGTGGTCGCGCACCGCCTGTCGACGGTGGTCGATGCCGACGAGATCATCGTGCTCGACGGCGGCATGGTCGCCGAGCGGGGCCGCCATGCCGATCTGGTGCGGGCGGGCGGCCTTTACGCCACCATGTGGGCGAGACAGGCGGCCGAGCGCGAGGAGGAGGGGGTTCCGGCTTGAACCGCCCAAGCGAGCGTCAGAAGCGGCGCGCCAGCCAGGCGTCGACAATGGGGGTGCCCGGATAATCGGGGTCGCCCATCAGGCGGTTGATCTGCAAATGGCCGCGCATCCCCTTACCCGCCAACGCGTGCAGCGCGACCGGCGTCCCCGCTTTCCTGAGGGCGGCGGCCAGTTCCTGCGACTGTTGCCGTCCATCCGCCCGGTCGACATGCAGGATCAGGAAGGACGGCGCATTGGGCGCGCCCGCCTGAAATGTCGGAGACAGGGCCTTGTGGCGGGCGGGATCGGCGCCGAACGCCTGTTGATAGGTGCGCTTGAGCACTGGCCCGGCCAGGTCGAGTTGCCGCGCCACATCATATCCCGCCCCGTCGAGCGCAATCACGCCCCGCACCGCGTCCAACTTCATGCCATGGGCGGCCAGATAGCGGGGATCGGCGCCCACCAGCGCGACCAGATGCGCCCCGGCGCTGTGCCCCATCAGCACGATGCGTGCCGGATCGACGCCCAGATCGGCCGCCCGACCGCGCAGGAAGGCGATGGCGGCGGCCACGTCCTGCGCCTGCTGCTCGACCGTGGCGGCGGGCGACAGGCGATAGTTGACCGAAGCGAACGCATAACCCAGCGCGGGATAATGGGCGATCTTCGCGGCCCCGGTGGCGTTGCCCTTGTCCCCCGCGCGCCAGCCGCCGCCATGGACGAAGATGATGAGCGGCGTCCGGCCCTTTGCGGTGCGCGCGGGCCAGAAATCGACCGCCTGCAACGGATCGTCGCCATAGGACAATGGGCCTGCCCCGCTCGCGCTTGCCGGCGCCGCCTCCACGCGCCCGCCCGCCATCTGCTCGCCACAGGCCGCCATGGCGAGCGACAATATGACCGCCGCGCCGATCCAGTGCTTCGCCATCGCCATTCTCCTTATCTTCGCCGTCGCCGCCGGGTTTCCGACAAGCCTTGGGCTGGGTAAAGACCCAGATTGTGACAAACAGTAACGGGCTCATCGGGTTCCCCCGCCTTGACGGGGCGGTCCCACAGGGGTAACGCGCGCCCCGCACAGGGCGCTGCGGCGTCCACCCCATCCCACCGGCATGTCGAGTCCCGTCGAAGGGCATGGCCGGTCCGCGCGGCGGGCGGAGGACTGTATCTGTGGCAAATGTGACCGTGATCGGCGCCCAGTGGGGCGACGAAGGCAAGGGCAAGATCGTCGACTGGCTGTCGGAACGCGCCGACGTCGTCGCCCGCTTTCAGGGCGGGCATAATGCCGGTCACACGCTGGTCGTGGGCGAAAAGGTCTATAAATTGTCGCTGCTGCCTTCGGGCATCGTGCGCGGCACCTTGTCGGTCATCGGCAATGGCGTGGTGCTCGACCCCTGGCATTTCCGCGATGAGGTCGCCAAGCTCAAGGGGCAGGGGGTTGAGATCAACCCCGACAACCTCCAGATCGCGGAGACCTGCCCGCTGATCCTGCCCTTCCACCGCGACCTCGACGGCCTGCGCGAGGATGCGAGCGGCGCGGGCAAGATCGGCACCACGCGGCGCGGCATCGGTCCGGCCTATGAAGACAAGGTCGGCCGCCGCGCCATCCGGGTTTGCGATCTCGCCCATCTCAACGACCTTGGCCCGCAGATCGACCGGCTGACCGCGCACCATGACGCGCTGCGCGCCGGTTTCGGCGAAGCGCCGATCGACCGCGCCGCGCTGATCGCGGAGCTGACCGAGATCGCCGATTTCATCCTGCCCTTCGTCAAGCCGGTCTGGCTGACGCTCAACAAGGCGAAGAGCGAAGGCAAGCGCATCCTGTTCGAAGGGGCGCAGGGCACGCTGCTCGACATCGACCATGGCACCTATCCCTTCGTCACCTCGTCCAACACGGTCGCGGGCACGGCGGCGAGCGGCACCGGCCTTGGCCCCAATGGCGCGGGCTTCGTGCTGGGCATCGTCAAGGCCTATACCACCCGCGTCGGCTCCGGGCCGTTCCCGACCGAGCAGGAAAATGATGTGGGTCAGCGTCTGGGCGAGCGGGGCCATGAATTCGGCACCGTCACCGGCCGCAAGCGCCGTTGCGGCTGGTTCGACGCGGTGCTGGTGCGCCAGTCGGTCGCGGTCTCGGGCGTGACCGGCATCGCGCTCACCAAGCTGGACGTGCTCGATGGCTTTGAAGAGCTGAAAATCTGTGTCGGTTACCAGATTGGCGACCGGAAATATGATTATCTGCCCGCCCATGCGCAGGACCAGGCCAAGGCGGAACCGATTTACGAAACGATCGGCGGCTGGAGCGAAACCACCGCCGGCGCGCGAAGCTGGGCCGATCTGCCCGCGCAGGCGATCAAATATATCCGCCGGATCGAGGAGCTGATCGGTTGCCCGGTCACGCTGGTGTCGACTTCGCCCGAACGCGACGACACTATCCTGGTGCGCGATCCCTTCGCCGATTGAGCGAGGCGCGGGGCGGCCTAGCCGCCCTGCGTCGCCACCCAGGCGGCGACATCGGCCGCCACCTTGTTGGCGGCGTCGTTAAGCGGCCCGCCGATGCTGGCGGCGTCGACCGCGGCGACCGGCGCGCTGGCGGTGAAGCGGCGGCGGGCGACAACCGAACCGCCCTGTCCCGACAACATCGCGTCGAAGGTGACGATGGCGCGACGGCTGCCGGCATCAATGCCGAACGCCATCAACTCGCCCGACAGCCGCTGGCCCGGCGCGGCCGAATATTGGCCGGGGTCCAGCACCAGCCGGTCGCTGGTCGCGGCGATGGTTTCGCTCAGCAGCTTCTGGAACAGATGGCGGGGCGTGTCCGCCCATTGCGCATCCTTGACATAGGCGATGCCGGTCGCGCTGATCTTCACCGGCACCCGCACCGTATCCAGCACGCGCGGCGCTTCGGGATCGGCGACGATCAGGGTCGCCCCCTGCCCGCCCTTCCTTTCCGTGCCCGGCGCGACCTTCTGCGCGGCGTCGAGCGAGAGAAGCTGGGGCGGCGCCTTGCCGCCCAGCGAGACGCAGCCGGGCAGGGCCAGCAGCGCGGCGATCGCGATCCATGTCGTCCGGGCCATCGGGATCATCCCCCTCATTCCTTGTAATCGGGCAATTTGGGCGCGCTGAGCAGCGATCCGGCGCCCTGTTGGTCGAGTTTTTCGGCGACGCCGCGGAAGGAGCGGCTCATTTCGCGCAGGTCGCGGACAAGCTGGCTGACTTCGGGCATGGTCTGCTGGCTGAAGGTGCGGACGCCCGGCTGCGCTTCGGCGATGGTCTTGTCCAGCGTGTCGATGCTGCGCGTCGCGGCCTGCACCGATTTGCGCAGGTCGGCCATCAGTGGTCGACCTTCCTCGTTCAGCATCGCGTCGGTGGTCGCGGCCAGCTTGCCTATCTGTTCGACGGCGACGCCGGTGCGCTGCACGGCGACGCGCGCTTCGGCCAGCGTGGCGGCGATTTCGGGGCTGCGGTCGGACAGGGCGCCCGAAATGCGCTCCACATTGTTGAGGATAGCGGCGAAGCTCTGCTGATTTTCGTCGTTCAGCAATTCGGTCAGGCGCTCCGTCAGGGTCGAAAGCCGCTCCAGCAATTGCGGCGCGTTGTTCAGCAATTCGCCCAGCGCGCCCGGCTTGGTCGGGATCACCGGCACGCCGTCGGGGCAAGCGGCCCTGGGGTTGTCCGCCGGGCAACGGATCGGCGGCGCGCCCTTGACCGCGCCGTCCAGCACGATTTCGCTGACGCCCGTAAAGCCGACGCCCGCGATGGTGGCGGTGGTGCCCTGCAGGATCGGCGTGCCGTCCTTCACCGAAATGCGCACCTTCACGAAACTGGGATCGCGCTTCCACAGTTCGATCGCCTTCACCTGCCCGGAAGGGACGCCCGCATAATTGACGCTGGACCCCTTGGCCAGGCCATTGACCGACTGTTTGAAGAAGATGTCATATTCGCTGTCCTGTCCGTCGGACAGGCGGGAGAACCAGAAGGCCGCGATCATCACGGCCGCCAGCAGCAACAGCACGACGCTGCCCACAAGCACATGGTTGGACCGGGTTTCCATATCCTATCGCCTTCCGTCCGTCGCCTTGTTTGCCGCCGCCGTTGCGGCGCGCCCGCGCGGGCCGTTGAAATATTCCTGAATCCAGGGGTGATCCGTCGCCAGCAATTCCTCGATCGTGCCCACCGCGATCACCTTCCTGTCCGCCAGCACCGCCACCCGGTCGCAAATCGAATAGAGCGTGTCGAGATCGTGCGTGATGAGAAAAACGGTCAGGCCCAGCGTCTGTTGCAGCTTGCGGGTCTGTTCGTCAAAGGCCGCCGCGCCGATCGGGTCCAGCCCAGCCGTCGGTTCGTCGAGGAACAGCAGGTCGGGATCGAGCGCCAGCGCGCGCGCAAGGCCTGCGCGCTTCTTCATGCCGCCCGACAGTTCCGACGGAAATTTGGGGCCGGCCTCGGCAGGCAGGCCGGTCATGCGGATCTTGTACGCGGCGATCTCGTCGCGCAATGTCGCGCCGATATTGGGGTAATATTCGCGGATCGGCACTTCGATATTTTCAGCCACGGTCAGCGTCGAAAACAGCGCCCCGCCCTGAAACAGCACGCCCCACCGCTTGCGGATGGCCAGCGCCTCGTCATCCAGCCGCCCGATCATCGGTTCGCCGAAAACGGTGATCTCGCCCGCCTCCGGCGTCTGCAACCCGATGATCGAGCGCATCAGCACCGACTTGCCCGTGCCCGACCCGCCGACCACGCCCAGTATCTCGCCCCGGCGCACGTCGAGGTCCAGGCCGTCATGCACGACCTGCTGGCCAAAGGCGTTGCGGACGCCGCGCACCGAAATGGCGATGTCGTCATGCGCGATGGCCTCCTCGATCCGGCGCTCCTCCGCGCTGCGCTGTTCCTCCACCATCAGTTCCACCCGATCCAGGTGAAGAACACCGCGAAGAAGGCATCTAGCACGATGACGAGGAAGATCGCCTGCACCACCGCCGCCGTGGTGCGTGCGCCCACTTCCTCGGCATTGGCCTTCACCTGCATCCCCTGAAAACAGCCAGCGATGGCGATGATGAGGCCGAAGACCGGCGCCTTGATCAGGCCGACCCAAAGGTCGGTGATCGGCACCACCTCGCGCAACCGCTGGATGAAGGTGACCGGCGGAATTTCCAGCAGCACCGCGCACAGAAAGCCGCCGCCGATGATCGAGATGATCGACGCATAGAAGCCGAGCAGCGGCATCATCAGCACGACGGCGATGGTGCGCGGCAGCACCAGCGCCTCCATCGGCGACACGCCGATGGTGCGCATGGCGTCGATTTCCTCGGTCAGCTTCATCGTGCCCAGTTGCGCGGCGAAAGCGGAACCGGATCGCCCGGCGACCATGATCGCGGTCATCAGCACGCCCAGTTCGCGGAAGGTGAGGCGCCCGACCAGATTGATGGTCAGCACCTCCATGCCGAACTGCTTCAACTGCACCGAACCCTGCTGGGCGATGACGATGCCGATCAGGAAACTCATCAGGCCGATGATGCCCAGCGCCGATACGCCCACCACTTCGAACCGCTGGATGATGGCGTTCCAGCGCAGACGGCGGGGGTTGCGGACCAATTGCCAGCTGGCGACCAGCGTGGCCCCGAAAAAGCCGATCAGGCCGATCATGGTCGCGCCGGCAGTGATCGTCGCCTCGCCGATCTGCCCGACGACCCGGCGGATGGGGGTTGCCGATTCCGGGCGAATGGGAACGGGTTCCTCGAACTTGCCCACTTCGTCGATCAGGCGGCGGGCGTCATCGCTGGCGCCGGTGATCGCGCAGCCCAGACGGCGGGCGGTGCGGTATATGGTCCAGGCGCCGATAGTGTCGACATGGTCGATATCGGTCAGGTCGATGGCCGCCACCGGCCCCGCGATCCGGTCCAGCCGATCGGGCAGGTCGCCAAGGCAGGCGACGGCCACGCTGCCCGACAACCGCACCACCGCGCCGTCGTCGCCCGTTTCTTCGATGATCTGGGCCGATTTCAACATTCAGGGGTTTTACTGGTCCAATATCGGTTGCGCGGCAAGCCGAAACGGCCCATCGGCCCACCCTAACGTCTCAGCCCTGCCAAAAGTTTCGGGATCGGCATGATGCACAAACTGGCCATTTACGACATGGACCGCACGATAACGGTCAGCGGCACCTATACCGGGTTCCTGATTCACGTCGCCGCGCGCATGGCGCCCTGGCGACTGATATTGCTGCCGTTGGTCGCGATGATGATGCTGGCCTATGTGCTCAAGATCATCACGCGCCAGCGGCTGAAGGAAATCAACCAGGGGCTGATGATCGGCTGGCATGTCGAACGCGCGCGGTTGATGCCGCATGTCGAAAGCTATGCCGACAAGGTGATGGCGACCAATGTGCGCCCGGGCGCGCTGGAACAGGTCGCGCGCGACCGCGCCGACGGGCGGGTGCTGGTGCTCGCCACCGCATCCTATCGCCTCTATGTCGAACCGATCGCGGCGCGGCTGGGCTTTGACTTCGTGATCGCCACCGATCATCTCAGCCAGGATCTGCGCTATGTCCGCGCGAAGATCGCGGGCGAAAATTGCTATGACACCGGCAAGCTGCGGATGATCAAGGCGTGGATGGCGGCCGAAGCGATTGACCGGTCGATGGCGCATATCCGCGCCTATTCCGACCATGTGTCGGATGCGCCGATGCTGGATTATGCCGATGTGGCGATCGCCGCCAATCCCCATAAGCCGCTGGCGCGGCTGGCGGCCGAGAGGGGATGGCGCCGGGTCGACTGGCCGGGATGACCCCGGGCGGGCTTCAGCCCTTGCGGTCGTCCTCCACCATGTCGGAAGCCAGCTCCAGTCCCGCGCGGCCATGGGCGGGCGTGTGGGCGGGCGCCCTGGGATGGGGCACATATTCGGATTCCTCGACCTCCAGCATCCCTTCCCATTTGGTGATGACCGACGTGGCGATGGCGTTGCCCAGCACGTTGGTGGCGGTGCGGCCCATGTCCATGAAATGGTCGACCGCCAGGATGAACGCCACGCCCTCGACCGGCAGGTCGAACTGGCCCAGCGTCGCGGCGACCACGACCAGCGACGCGCGCGGAACGGCGGCGATGCCCTTGCTGGTTACCATCAGCACCAGCAATATGGTGATCTGCGTCGCGATCGGCAGGTCGATGCCATAGGCCTGGGCAATGAAGATGGTGGCGAAGGTCGCATACATCATCGACCCGTCGAGGTTGAAGCTGTAGCCGAGCGGCAGTACGAAACTGTAGATGCGGCGCGGCACGCCGAACCGGTCGAGCTGTTCCAGCATCTTGGGGTAGGCCGCTTCCGACGACGCGGTCGAGAAGGCGATCAGCAGCGGTTCGCGCACATAGCGCACCAGCTTGAACATCCGCTTGCCCAGGAAGATCGAACCGGCGCCGACCAGCAGCAGCCACAGGACCAGCAGCGACAGGTAGAATTCGCCGACCAGCTCGCCAAAGGTGACCAGCACGCCCAGCCCCTGCGTCGTGATGACCGAAGCCAGCGCGCCGAACACGGCGAAGGGCGCGACGCGCATCACATAGCCCGTCACCTGCAGCATCAGTTCGACCATCGCTTCGATCACGACGACGACCGGCTTGCCCTTCTCGCCGATGGCGGTCAGCGCGACGCCGACGAACAGCGAGAAGACGACGATCTGGAGGATCGAATTTTCCGCCATCGCCCCCACCATGGACGTGGGGAAGACGTGCAGGATGAAGTCGCGGAAATTGAGCGCTTCGGTGTTGACCCCTGCGTCCGCGCCGCTGCGGACCAGGTTCAGCCCTTCGCCCGGCGCGAAGAAATTGACGAAGACGAGGCCCAGCGACAGCGAAATCAGGCTGGCGATGATGAACCAGGCCAACGCGCGGCCGCCGATGCGGCCCAGCGCGGCGCTGTCGCCCATATGGGCGATGCCGGCCACCAGCGTCGAAAAGACCAGCGGCGCGATGATCATCTTGATAAGGTGCAGGAAGATGTCCGCCAGCAGATGGAAATAACCGGCCACCTGTTTGGCCAGTTGTTCATCGCCGCCCGTCCAGACATTGGCCGCGAACCCCGCAATCACCCCCAGGATCATGCCCGTCAGGATGAAGGCCGTCAGTCTGTTCCGCATTGCATTCCTCTAGGCTGAGCGACCCGCGCCGCATTGTCTATCGGGTCTTCGTCCGGTGACGTTCCCTATCAGGCGGCAGCGCGGCCCGCAATGCGGCGCGCCGTCCCCCTTATCCCCGTCTAACGAACCAGCGCCGACATTCCGCCGCGCCCGTTCCAGCCATTATGGACCGATGCGTCAGGGATAGAGCATCCCTTCGGCCCAGCCGTCGCCGTCGCGGTCGAAGACGCGGCGTTCATGCAGCCGATGTTCGCGGTCCTGCCAGAATTCGATGTGGCGGGGGACAAGGCGCAGGCCCGACCAGTGCGGCGGACGCGGCACCGGGCCGTCGGCGAAGCGGCGGTTGACCTCTTCATAACGGGCCATGAAGACCTCGCGCGAGGCCAGCGGACGCGACTGGTCCGAAGCCCAGGCGCCCAGTTGCGAATCGCGGCTGCGCGTCGCGAAATAGGCGTCGGCCGTGGCCGCGTCGACCGGCTCCACCGGCCCTTCGATGCGGATCTGGCGGCGCAGCGATTTCCAGTGGAACAGCAGCGCCGCGTTGGGGTTGGCCAGCAGTTCGGCGGCCTTTCGCCCCTCGAAATTGGTGTAGAAGATGAAACCGTCCGGCCCGTGCCCTTTCAGCAGCACCATCCGCACCGACGGGCGGCCCTGCGCGTCGGCGGTGGCCAGCGCCATGGCGTTGCTGTCGTTGATTTCACTCTGGCGGGCCTCGCCATACCAGTCGTCGAACAGGGAAAAGGGATCGGTCATGGCCGCAGCTTCTAGGCGCGGCGCGCGCGCCTGTCGATAAGGGGCAGCCGCAACTTGAACCCGCCCGCCGCTTTCGCCACATAGGGACGCACATGTTTCAACCCCGCCCCATCATCGAAGGCAGCAGAGCATAGATGGCCGATCCCTATTCCGTGCTGGGCGTCGCCCGAACCGCGAGCGAGGCCGAGATCAAGTCCGCCTATCGCAAACTCGCCAAGCAATATCATCCCGACCGCAACACCGACAATCCGCAGGCGGCGGAGAAGTTCGCGCAGGCGACCAACGCCTATGACCTGCTGTCCGACAAGGACAAAAGGGCGCAGTTCGACCGTGGCGAGATTGACGGCGAGGGCAATCCCGCCGCGCCCTTCGGCTTTGGCGGGGGCGGCGGCTTTCGCGGGCATCCCGGCGGCGCGGCGGGCGGACGCGCAGGCGGCTTCGAATTCAGCGGGGATGGCGCCGATTTCGGCGACATTTTCGAGGGGTTGTTCGGCGCGGGCGGGCGTCGTGCCGGTGGCGGCGGCGGTGGTTTTGGCGGTTTCGGGCGGCAGGCCCCGCCCCCGCGCGGTGCCAATGTCGCCTATCGGCTGGCGGTATCCTTCATCGACGCCGCGACGCTCGCGCCCCAGCGCATCACGCTTCAGGATGGTAAGACCATCGACCTCAAACTGCCCAACGGCGTCGAAAGCGGCACGCAGATGCGCCTGTCGGGCAAGGGGCAGGCCGGGCCGGGCGGCGCGGGCGACGCCATCGTGACGATCGAGGTGAAGGGCCATGCCTTCTTCACCCGCGACGGCGACAATGTGCTGCTCGACCTGCCGATCACGCTGGACGAGGCGGTGAAGGGCGGCAAGGTCAAGGTGCCGACCGTCGACGGGCCGGTGATGCTGGGCATCCCGGCGGGCGCGCAGTCGGGCAAGACGCTGCGCCTGCGCGGCAAGGGCTTTACGGGCAAGGACGGGCAGCGCGGCGACCAGTTGGTCACCTTGCAGATCGACGTGCCCGCCGATGATCCCGCCATTCGCGCGCTGGTCGAAAGCTGGCAGGACAAACGGCCGGTTCGCGCCCATCTGGGCGTCTGAGGCGTTTGCGGCGGATGGAAGAGCCTGCACCCCCGCCGCCCGGACCCCGCCGCAGCCGCATGAGCCGGCGCGCCCGCGCCCAGGTGGAACGGGTGCGCCCCGGTCCGCGCACGATGCAGATCGTGCAGCGTGTGCTGGTCGGCACCTATCGTGACGGCTTCATCCATGCGGGCAACCTCGCCTATCTCTCGCTTATCACCCTGTTCCCCTTCTTCATCGTCGCCGCCGCGGTCGCCAGCATATTCGGCCATACGCAGGACGGGCAGGCGGCGGTCGGCGCATTCCTGGCGACGGTGCCGCCCGGCGTCGCCGATGTTGTGCGCGATCCGATCATGGGCGTGCTGCAGGCGCGGACCGGCCCGCTGCTGTGGCTGGGCGGGCTGGTCGGGCTGTGGACGGTCGGCAGCCTCATAGAAACAATCCGCGACATATTGCGCCGCGCCTATGGCACGCGCGGCACGCGCTCCTTCTGGCGATACCGGCTGAGCGCCATAGGCATCACGCTGGTCAGCGTGTTCGCGGTGATGTTCGCCTTCTCGCTTCAGGTGGTGATGACCGGCATCGACCAGCTCGTGCGCGCGCTCTTCCCCTTTGCGCAGGATGCGATTCGCCTGATCGCGCTCACCCGGCTGGTCCCGATGGCGATTTTGGGGGTGGCTTTATGGTCGCTCTTCATTTCGCTCACCCCCAGCGCCTATCGCGGGTCGCGCTACCCCAAATGGCCCGGCGCGGCGGCGACGACCCTGTGGTGGTATGGGGTGACGATGCTGTTGCCGCCCACGCTTTCGCTGCTGGGCGGCTATGATCGCACCTATGGCAGCCTGGCCGGCGTGATGATCACCCTCATTTTTTTCTTTTTCGTCGGGCTCGGCGTGGTAATTGGCGCGGAACTCAACGCGGCGCTGGCGGCCTTTGCAACGCAGGACACGGCAGCGACGCCCGAAAATCAGGGGAACCGGACCGAATGAATGGCTTGATGGCGGGAAAGCGCGGCCTCATCATGGGCCTTGCCAACGACAAGTCGCTGGCCTGGGGCATTTCCAAGGCGCTGAGCGCGCAGGGCGCGCAGCTCGCCTTTTCCTATCAGGGCGAGGCGCTGGCCAAGCGCGTGAAGCCGCTGGCGGAGCAGGTCGGGTCGGATTTCCTGATCGATTGCGACGTGTCGGACATGGACAAGCTGGACGCGGCCTTCGCGGAGATCGAGGCGCGCTGGGGCGCCCTCGACTTCGTCGTTCACGCCATCGGCTTTTCCGACAAGAACGAACTGCGCGGCCTGTATGTCGATACCAGCCTCGACAATTTCCTGCTGACCATGAACGTGTCGGCCTACAGTTTCGTCGCCGTCACCAGGCGCGCCCGTGCGCTGATGCCGAACGGCGGCAGCATCCTGACATTGAGCTATTATGGCGCGGAAAAGGTCATCCCCCATTATAACGTCATGGGCGTGGCGAAGGCCGCCCTGGAAACCAGCGTCAAATATCTGGCGATGGACCTGGGGCCGGAAAACATCCGCGTCAACGCCATTTCGGCCGGGCCGATTAAGACGCTGGCGGCTAGCGGCATCGGCGATTTCCGCTATATTCTGAAGTGGAACGAGCTGAATTCGCCGCTGCGCCGCAATGTGACGATCGAGGATGTCGGCGGGGCGGGGCTCTACCTGTTGTCCGACCTGGCTTCGGGCGTCACCGGCGAAATCCACCATGTCGACGCTGGCTATAACGTCATCGGCATGAAGGCAGAGGACGCGCCCGACATCGCGCTGGAAAAATGACATGATGAACCCTCTCCCCTTTGGGGGAGAGGGAGGGGCCCGCCGCGACGCGGCGGGAGGGTGAGGGGCAGATGGCGGGGCGATACAAGGTCGGCGACGGCACGATTGCCAGAGCCAGAGATCTGAGGAAAAATCCGACGCCAGCCGAAGGCGCGCTGTGGAACGCGGTCCGGAAATCCCAACTCAACGGCTTAAAGTTTCGACGGCAGCAGCGCATCGGTCCTTATTTCGTTGATTTTGCCTGCCTGGCGATGCGTTTGATCGTGGAGGTCGACGGCGAGACTCATGCAATGACCCGCGCATATGATGCAAAGAGAACGCTGTTTTTGGAAAATGAAGGATATCATGTGCTTCGCTTTGACAACCGAGATGTGCTGAGCAATTTGGAAGGCGTGCTCGCCAATATTTGCCGGGCTTTAGTCCCCTCACCCTCCCACTCGGCCAAGCCGAGCGGGCCCCTCCCTCTCCCCCAGGGGGAGAGGGGATAATGAGCTTCAACACATTTGGCCGCGTCTTTCGCTTCACCACCTGGGGCGAAAGCCATGGACCCGCCATCGGCGCGGTCGTCGACGGCTGCCCGCCCGGTTTGGCGTTGAGCGAGGCGGACATTCAGCCCTTCCTCGACAAGCGCAAGCCCGGCACGTCCAAATTCACCACCCAAAGGCGGGAGGCGGACGAGGTGCGCATCCTGTCGGGCGTGTTCGAGGGGCGGACGACCGGCACGCCGATCAGCCTGCTGATCGAGAACACCGACCAGCGGTCGAAGGATTATTCGGACGTCGCCAGGGCCTATCGCCCCGGCCATGCCGATTATGCCTATGACGCCAAATATGGCTTTCGCGACTATCGCGGCGGCGGGCGATCCTCGGCGCGCGAAACGGCGAGCCGGGTGGCGGCGGGCGCGGTGGCGCGCGCGGTGATCCCCGATGTCGACATTTTCGCCTGGGTCAGCGCCATTGGCGGCGACGCCATCGACTATGCTGATTTCGACGCGGCGCAGATTGACCAGAACCCGTTTTTCTGTCCCGATCCGGCGGCGGCCGTCCGCTGGGAGGCGATGGTCGACGCCGCGCGCAAGGACGGGTCTTCGCTGGGCGCGGTGGTGGAATGCGTGGCGAGCGGGGCGCCCGCGGGCTGGGGCGCGCCGCTCTATGCCAAGCTCGACAGCGAACTGGCCGCCGCGATGATGAGCATCAACGCTGTCAAGGGCGTGGAGATTGGCGACGGCTTCGGCGCCGCTGCCCTGCGCGGTGAAGAAAATGCCGATGCGATGCGGCCGGGCGAAAACGGCCCGACCTTCATGGCCAATCATGCCGGCGGCATTGCGGGCGGCATTTCCACCGGCCAGCCGATCCGCCTGCGCGTGGCGTTCAAGCCGACCAGCTCGATCCTGATCCCCGTCGACACGGTAACGCGGGAGGGTGAAGCCTCGCAGATCATCACCAAAGGGCGGCATGACCCGTGCGTCGGCATTCGCGGCGTGCCGGTGGTCGAAGCGATGATGGCGCTGGTGCTGGCCGACCAGTATCTGCTCCACCGCGCGCAATGCGGGGAATGAGGTAGGGCGGGCTGATCCGCGCCCCATCGCCCCGCGCCGCCGCCCGGTCGTGCAAAAGACCCGTGACGAATCGCCCGATCGGGCGTAGCATCCCGGTTAACGCCCGCGGGTGGGCGTGCGGCAGAGCGAAAGCCGGGGAGCGTCACCGCGCATTGCGCGGACTTGACGGTCAAAATGTCCCTTCCACGCCGCAATAGAGGGGCCAGCCATGCAACCATGGCTGGCCCCTTTCGTTATGGGGCTGGCATGATCCGGTAATGAGGGGATGATGCCGGGCGAGACGCGACTGCGCGATCAGGGGGACCAGACCGGAATGCAGGCTATATCCGCGCTGCTGGGCGCTTATCGCGCGGAAGTGGGCCTGATCATCCTGGCCATCATGTTCGTCGAGTTCGTGCGCGAACGCTATTCCCCGACCGTCATCTCGGTGCTGGGCGCGTGCACCTATGCCGCGCTGGGCCTGATCGACGAGAAGGGGCTGTTTTCGGTCTTCTCCAACAGCGCGCCGCTGACCATCGGGGCGATGTTCGTGCTGGCGGGGGCGCTGATCCGCACGGGAACGCTCAACCGCGTCGCCGATTTCATCATGGCGCGGGCGGAAAAACATCCGCGCCTCGCCATTGCCGAGGTGATGCTGGGCGCGACCGCCGCCTCCGCCTTCCTCAACAACACGCCGGTCGTCGTCGTCCTCATCCCCATCATCTTCAAACTGGCGCAGGTGACCGGTGTGCCGGTCAAGAAGCTGATGATGCCGCTGTCCATCGTTGCGGTGCTGGGCGGCTGCATCACCCTGATCGGGACATCGACCAACCTGATCGTTGCGGGCATCGCCGCTGAACAGGGCATGACCCCGTTCGGCATATTCGACATCGCGCCCTATGGCCTGGCCGGAATGGTCGTGGGGCTCGCGACACTGGTCAGCCTGTCCTTCCTGCTGCCCAGCGACCCGCCCGCCATTTCCGGCGAGGATGGCGGCAATGCCCAGGATTATCTGACCGAGCTGGTGGTGCCGCATGACAGCGACCTGATCGGGCGGGAAATCGGTTCGCTGACCGTCTTCGGCCGCTCGGCCGTGCTGATCGGGCTCAAGCGGTCGGGCCAGATATTGCGCGGCGATCTGAGCGGGGAAGAATTGCACCGCGGCGACCGGCTGATCGTGCGGGCGGATGGCACGGCGATCATGACCCTGCGCGAGGGCCGCCAGTTCGAGCTGGGCATCGCCGCCGATTCGGAAACATCGGCCAGCGAGGGCACGGTGATCGAGGCGATGATCGCGCCCAGCCACCCGTCCATCGGCGAAAGGTTGATGGACATCCCCTTCCTCCACGCCCTGCGCGTGCGAATCATCGGCATCAACCGCGCCCGCCACCTGCCCGGACCCGACCTGGCCGACGCCCGTGTGCGGGGCGCGGACCGGCTGCTGATCGCGGGCAGCGACGACGCGATGCGGGCGTTGCGCGACAATCCCAACCTGATGGGCGTCGATATCAGCCGAACCCGCGCTTATCGCCGCAACAAGGCGTGGATCGCGATCATCGCCATGGCCGCCGTCATCCTGCTGTCCGCGCTCGACATCGTCAGCATCGGCCTGGGCGCGTTCATCGCCGTGGGCATCATCCTCGTCACCCGTTGCATCGACGCGGAAGAGGCGTGGAGCGCCATCGACGGCGACGTGCTGGTGCTGATCTTCGCCATGCTGGCGGTGGGCCTGGCGCTGGAACAGGCGGGCAGCGTGGCGTTGATGGTCGGGTGGATCACCCCGGTGATGCAGGCGGCGCCCGCCTGGACATTGGTGTTCATCGTCTATTTCGCCGCCCTCATCCTGTCGGAACTGCTCAGCAACAACGCGGTCGCCGCGCTGATGACGCCGATCACCATCGCGCTCGCCGATCAATTGGGCGCGGACCCGCGCCCGTTGGTGATCGCGCTGATGATCGGCGCGTCGGCCTGTTTCGCGACGCCCATCGGCTATCAGACCAATGCGCTCGTCTACGCGGCGGGCGATTACCGCTTTGCCGATTTCGTGCGGATCGGCGTGCCGCTGAACCTGACCGTCGGGCTGGCGGTATGCTCCATGCTGGTGCTGCTGGGGTAGGGCCAATAGGGTGCGGTCGGCCCTGTCAGGGGTTGGCTTCTTTGGGCAAGAAGAGGCCAACCGGCCGCGCCGCCCGCCTTGCAGGAACCCAAACGCACCGGTTGCTGCGCCCCCCTCAGGCGCGCAGCGTGACCGGCCCATTTTATCAGGACGCCCCGATGACCAGCCTGCCCTTCACCCAGGTCGACGCCTTTGCCGACAGCCCCTTCACCGGCAATCCCGCCGCAGTCATGCCGCTCGACGCCTGGCTGGCCGATGACGTGTTGCAGGCCATCGCGGCTGAAAACAACCTGTCCGAAACCGCCTTCACCGTGCCGCTGGCGAACGACCCGGAAGCGGATTTCGAACTGCGCTGGTTCACCCCCGCGGTGGAGGTGAAACTGTGCGGCCACGCCACGCTGGCGAGCGGCCATGTGCTGATGCAGGGCGAACGGGTCCGCTTTCGCACCCGCCATGCCGGGCTGTTGACGGTGACGCGCGCGGGCGATGGCTATGCGCTGTCGCTGCCCGCATGGCACATGGCGCCGCGCGCCCTGCCGGACCTGGCCGCCGGGCTGGGCGGCGCGCCGGTCGAATCGCACTGGCGCGAGGGCGGATACAGCCTGTTCCTGTTCCCCGACGCCGCGACCGTGCGCGCGCTGACCCCTGATTTCGTCGCGCTCAAACGGCTGGGCGACATCATGCTCATCGCGACCGCGCCGGGCGAGGATAGCGACATCCTCTCGCGCGTGTTCGTGCCGGGCGGCGGCGTCGATGAGGATCCGGTGACGGGATCGGCCCATTGCCTGCTCACCCCCTTCTGGGCGGGGCGGCTGGGCAAGACGGCGCTTTCGGCGGTTCAGGCGTCGGCGCGCGGCGGGCGCATCGGCTGCGAACTGGCGGGCGACCGGGTAATCCTGTCGGGCCGGTGCCGCACCGTGATCGAGGGGTGTTTCTTCCTTTAACCGGGGAACAGCGCGATCAGTTTCGCAAGGCCCGCGCGCAGCGCCGCGCGCTGCTCCTTGTCCGGCGACATGCCCAGCCGCACCACCGTCAACTTCTGGCGCGGCGACACCAGCACATATTGGCCATTATGGCCGACGCAGCCGAACAGGCTTTCGGGCGCCAGCCCCGGCATCAGCGCGCTGTCCTCGCTCGCGTGGTTGAGCCAGACATGACCGCCATAGGCCGGGTTGCGCAGCGACGGCGTCAGCATGAAATCGATCCAGCGTTCGGCGACCACCTGTTGCCCGTTCACCCGGCCGCGATTGCGCAGCAATTCGCCGAAGCGGCCATAGTCGCGCGCCGTCATGTGCAGGATCGACCCGCCGATGAAGGTGCCGCGCGCATCATATTCGGGCGTCAGGCTGTTCAGGCCGACCGGGCCCTTCAGCCGCCCGTCGATGAACTGCTGCATCGCGCGCTGGCGGGTGGCGGGATCGTCGCTGTTGGTTAGTTGCCGGGTCATTAGGTCGGACAGGATCACGCTGGTCCCGGTCGAATAGGAAAAGACGGCGCCCGGCGCATGGGCAAGCGGCTTGGACGCGGCAAAGCCAGCCATGTCCGCCGACCCGTCGGTGAACAGCATCCGCACCGTGTCGGCATCGGCGATGCGGTCCGCATCCTCGCTATGGTCGAGGCCCGACGACATGGTCAGCAATTGCCGCAGGGTAATGCGTCCGCGCGGATCGCCGGGCTGTTCCCAGTTGCGCAACGGCGCCTGCGCGTCGAGCGCCAGCCGCCCGTCCGACACCATCAAGCCTACCAGCACCGCCGTCACGCTCTTGGCCACCGACCAGGATAGTAGCTTGCTGTCCGGGCCAAAACCGGGGGCGTAATATTCCGCCACGATCCGGCCGCGATGCATCACCAGCAGGGCGCGGGTTTCGCCCATGTCGGCGTCGTCCATGATCGCGTCCATCGCGCCGCGCAGCGACGATTGCGCCACGGGCGAATCGCCCGCCACCTTTTCGAAGGGCGCGTCCGGCGGGCTGACCGCGTGGGACACGCCCCATGCCGTAACGGAAAGCAGGGCCAGGGTTGCACCGGCCATCATTATCGTCTTGAAGTCGCGCCGCATGGAAAGGCGGCCCATAGCATCGCCCGGCGGAAAAGGGGAGCATGACAAAGCGACAATGGATGATCCGGGGGGGCCTGCTGGCGGTCGCCATGCTTCTGGCGGCGCTGGCCTGGCATTGGTCGGCGCTGGTGGCGCGGGCGCGCGTGGGCGCGGCCTATGGCGCGCGGATCACCTGTTCCTGCCGCTATGTCGAGGGGCGCGACATGGGCAGTTGCGCGAAGGACAAGGAACCGGGGATGGCGCTGGTGCGCCTGTCCGACGATCCCGATTCGCGCGCCGTGAGCGCCAGCGTGCCCATGCTGGCCGGCGCGCGCGCGCAATTCCGGCCCGGCTGGGGATGCATTATCGACCCGGCGCATTGACGCGCGGGGTGGCGCGGGCGCGCGCCGCGTTCTAGGCTCCTTCGCATGACAGCGGCCGACCACAGGCCGCCACCATGATGCAGGAGATGATGATGACTGGCGACAATTCCGCCGACCCCAAGGGCGTGGCCGCCCGCCGCCGCCCAAAGCCCGCCTTGCTGGAGATTGACGGCCACAGGCTGAAACCCGCGACGCTGATGATGGGCCATGGCTATGATCCGGCTCTGTCGGAAGGGGCGCTGAAGCCGCCTATCTTTCTCACCTCCACCTTCGCCTTTGAAAGCGCGGCGGCGGGCAAGCGTCATTTTGAGGGCGTGACCGGCCTGCGCCCCGGCGGCGCTGATGGCCTCGTCTATTCCCGCTTCAACGGCCCCAATCAGGAGATTGCCGAGGATCGGCTGGCGCTGTGGGACGAGGCGGAGGACGCGCTGCTCTTTTCCAGCGGCATGGCCGCCATCGCCACCACCTTGCTGGCGCTGGTGCGGCCGGGCGATGTAATCGTCCATTCCGCCCCGCTCTATGCCGCGACGGAGGCGCTGATCGGGCGGATATTGGGCCAGTTCGGGGTGCAATGGCTGGACTTCCCAGCAGGCGCGGGCGAGGATGAGATTGGCGCGGTGCTTGAAAAGGCGCGCACCATGGGCCGGGTGGCGCTCATCTTCCTCGAAAGTCCAGCCAATCCCACCAATGTGCTGGTCGACGTCGATGCCGTGGTTGCGCGGCGCAACTTTCTGTTCGGCGGCGACGCGCATGTGCCGCCCATCGCCATCGACAACACGTTCCTGGGTCCGCTCTGGCATCGCCCGATCGCGCATGGCGCCGATCTGGTGCTCTACAGCCTCACCAAATATGCCGGCGGGCACAGCGATCTGGTGGCGGGCGGCGTGCTGGGCGGCAAGGCGCTGATCGACGCCATCCGCCTGATGCGCAACACCATCGGAACGATATTGGACCCGCATTCGGCATGGATGCTGCTGCGTTCGCTGGAGACGCTGGAATTGCGGATGACGCGGGCGGGCGAAAACGCCGCGAAGGTCTGCGCCTGGCTGCGCGATCAGCCACAGGTGGAACGGGTCGTCTATCTGGGCTTCCCCGACGATGAACGCCAGCGCGACATCTATGCCCGCCATTGCACCGGCGCGGGGTCGACCTTCTCGCTTTACCTGAAAGGCGGCGAGGCGGAGAGCTTCGCTTTCCTCGACGCGCTACGCATCGCCCGGCTGGCGGTCAGCCTGGGCGGCACGGAGACGCTGGCCAGCCATCCCGCCGCGATGACGCACCTGTCGGTCCCCGCCGAGCGCAAGCGGAGGCTGGGCATCACCGACAATATGGTGCGCATTTCCATCGGGTGCGAGGATGCCGACGACTTGATCGCCGATTTCGCCCATGCGCTGCGGGCGATGGGGTGACGCCATGGCGCACAAACCCGTTGTGCTGGTGGTCCAGCCGCTGCTGGCCCCGCTGTTGCCGCTCCTGGCCGTCGATTATGACGTGGTCGCCGGATGGGCGGCGGACGCGGCCGACCGGCTCCCTGCGATAGAGGCGCTGGTCGCGGCGGGCGAGTTCCCGCTGCCGCGCGATTATCTCGAATCCATGCCGCGCCTGCGCCTGATCGCCTGTTTCACCGTCGGCTATGATGGCGTGGACATGGACTGGGCGCGGGCGCGCGGCATCGCCGTCTGTCATGCGTCGGGGGCCAATGCCGATGATGTCGCCGACCATGCCATCGGACTGATCCTCGCCCACCGGCGCGAGATTGTCGCTGGCGACGCCATGGTGCGGGAGGGGCATTGGGCACAGGGGCCAAAGCGGCTCACCCGGTCACTGGGCGGCGCGCGGCTGGGCGTCATGGGGCTGGGCGCGATCGGCATGGCGGTGGCGCGCCGGGCCGAAGCCATGCGGATGCAGGTGCGCTGGTGGGGGCCGCGCCCCCGGCCGGACGCGCCATGGCCGCGCGCCGACAGCCTGATGGCGCTGGCGCGGGACAGCGACATATTGGTGCTGTCGCCCCGCGTCGACGCCTCCAACAGCGGGGCCGTCGATGCTGCGGTGATGGAGGCGCTGGGGCCTCAGGGCCTGCTGGTCAATGTCGCGCGCGGCCAGTTGGTGGACGAGGACGCGCTGATCGCCGCCCTCAAGGACGGCCGTCTGGGCGGCGCGGCGCTCGACGTGTTCGCGCAGGAGCCGACCGATGCGGCGCGCTGGGCCGATGTGCCCCATATCGTGCTGACCCCGCATGGCGCGGGCGCGACCGACCAGTCGGTGGCGCGGATGACCGTGATGCTGCTCGACAATCTGAAGGCGCATTTCAGCGGTCGGGCGCTGCCCACGCCGGTCGGCTGAAGGAGCCGGGCCGGGCGCCGCGCCCGGCCCGGCCTCATCCCAAGCGCGCCGCGTGCCAGCGCAGATGATCGTCCATGAAGGTCGATATGAAATAATAGCTGTGGTCGTAACCCGGCTGCATCCGCAGCGTCAGGTCGATGCCTGCCCTGTCGCAGGCTTCGCGCAGCAGGTGGGGGCGCAATTGTTCGGCCAGGAAGGCGTCGGCCTCCCCCTGATCGACCAGCAAGGCGGGCAGCCGCGCCCCATCCTCGATCAGCGCCACCGCATCATGGCTGCGCCATGCCGCCACGTCCGGCCCCAGATAGCCGCCCAGCGCCTTTTGCCCCCAGGGAACCTGCGACGGCGCGACGATGGGCGCAAAGGCGGACACCGCTCGGAACCGGTCGGGATGGCGCAGGCCGATGGACAGTGCGCCATGGCCGCCCATGCTGTGCCCCATGATCGACTGGCGACCCATGTCGACGGGGAAATGCGCGCCGATGATCTCTGGCAATTCTTCCGTCACATAGGTCCACATGCGGTAATGGGGCGCATAGGGGGCCTGCGTCGCGTCGACATAAAATCCCGCGCCCAGGCCGAAATCATAGGCGCCGTCCGGGTCGTCGGCCACGCCCTCGCCGCGCGGGCTGGTGTCGGGCGCGACCAGGATCAGGCCCAGTTCGGCGCAGGCGCGGCGATATTCGCCCTTTTCCATGACATTGGCGTGGGTGCAGGTCAGGCCCGAGAGATACCAGACCACCGGCAGCGTCGCGCCTTGGTCATGGGGCGGAATATAGACCGCGAAGGTCATGTCCGTGCCCGTGGCGGCGGAGGCATGTTTCCACACCCCCTGCACGCCGCCAAAGGCCCGGTTGGCCGAGACGGGGTCCAGTCCGGTCATGCCGTCATCCCGCGCGATGCAGGGCGCACAGCTTGTTGCCGGCCGGATCGCGCAGATAGGCGAGGTAGAGCTTGCCAAAGCCGCTTTCGCGGATGCCCGGCGGGTCTTCGCATGTCGCGCCGCCCGCGGCGACGCCCGCCGCGTGCCAGGCATCGGCCTGTTCGGGTGACGCCATGGCGAACCCGATGGTGCCGCCATTGGCGTGGCAGGCCGGATTGCCGTCGATCGGCCGCGAGACCATGAACAGCGCGCCATTGTGGATATAGATCAGCCGGCCCTTGTCATCGACGATGGCGGCCGGGCCGCCGATGGCGGCGAAAATGGCATCATAAAAGGCCTTGGCGGCGTCGATATCGTCCGCCCCCACCATGACATGACTGAACATTCGGCATTCCTCCTGATGGGTGGTCCGATCAATAGACCACGACGCTGCGGATGCTCTCGCCCGCATGCATCAGGTCGAACCCCTTGTTGATTTCGTCAAGGGCCAGGACGTGGGTGATCATCGGGTCGATCGCGATCTTGCCGTTCATATACCAGTCGACGATCTTGGGCACGTCGGTCCGCCCCTTGGCCCCGCCGAACGCCGTGCCCTTCCATGACCGGCCGGTCACGAGCTGGAACGGGCGGGTGCTGATTTCCTTGCCGGCTTCCGCCACGCCGATGATGATCGATTCGCCCCAGCCGCGGTGGCAGCATTCCAGCGCCGTTCGCATCACTTCGGTGTTGCCGGTCGCGTCAAAGCTGTAGTCCGCGCCGCCATCGGTGATCGCCAGCACCTCCGCGATCACATCCTCGCGGCTCTTGCCCTTGCCGTTGATGAAATGCGTCATGCCGAACTGGCGGCCCCACGCCTCCCGGTCGGGGTTGATGTCGACGCCCACGATCACGTCCGCGCCCACCATTCTCGCGCCCTGGATGACGTTGAGGCCAATGCCGCCCAGACCGAAGACGACGACCTTCTCGCCCACCTGCACCCTGGCGGTATTGACCACCGCGCCGACGCCCGTGGTCACGCCGCAACCGATATAGCAGCTGGTCTGAAACGGCGCGTCCTCGCGGATCTTCGCCACCGCGATTTCGGGGAGGACAGTGAAGTTGGAGAAGGTGGAGCAGCCCATATAGTGGAAAATCGGCTGGCCCTTGTAGGAAAAGCGGGTGGTGCCGTCGGGCATCAGCCCCCTGCCCTGCGTCGCGCGGATCGCGGTGCACAGGTTGGTCTTGCCGGACAGACAGCTTTTGCACTGGCGGCATTCGGGGGTGTAAAGCGGGATGACATGGTCGCCCGGCGCCACGCTGGCGACGCCCGCGCCCACTTCGCGCACGATGCCCGCGCCTTCATGGCCCAGGATCGAGGGGAATATGCCCTCGCTGTCGAACCCGTCTAGCGTATAGGCGTCGGTGTGGCAGATCCCCGTCGCCATGATTTCCACCAGCACCTCGCCGGCCTTGGGCCCTTCCAGATCCAGTTCGACAATCTCCAGCGGCTTTTTGGCTTCGAATGCGACGGCGGCGCGGGTCTTCATGGATGTCCTGTCCTCTTTTGCGAAAGCGCGATGGAAACGACCCTAGCAATATCCCCCGACAGCGATAAGGGAAGCGGCAGGAAAAATGATTATTGCCGATATGGGATGATTGATGTCGGGCCGGGACGGTATCGAGGAATTCGTCGCGGCGGCCACGGCCGGCTCCTTCACCGCCAGGGGCGAACGCTTCATCGCGCCGCTGCTGCGCGGCTTTGCCGAGGCGCATCCCCCGGTGGGCGGTGCGGCTGCACCTCACCAACCGGCATGGTCGACATCGTGGCGGAGGGCTATGATCTGGCGATCCGAACCGGCCTGCTGGCGGAGCCCCGGCTGACCGCCACGCGCATCGCGTCGCACCCCCTCCATATCTGCGCCGCGCCAGCCTGTCTCGATCACCATGGCCGCCCGGAGAAGATCGCTGACCTTGCCCCACATTGCGCGCGGTGAGCTGCCAATCGTGCTGGCCGATCATGGCGCCGACGATCAGCCGATCCGGGCCGTCTATCCCCAGCGCCGCCATCTGTTGCCCAAGATCAGCGGCTTTGTCGCCTTGCTGCGCCGCAATCTGCATGGCGCAATGCTGAGGACGGCGTGATTATCCTCCTGCGCCCCTATTGCCGGTGCAGCGGCCGCAACCGGTAGCGACCGCCGGCATAGGAGCCGAACAGGCCAGCGATGGCGGGATGATCGACCGGTTCGTCGCTGTCGTCGGCGATCAGGTTCTGCTGGCTGACATAGGCGACATAGCTGGATTCGCCATTTTCGGCGAGCAGATGGTAAAAAGGCTGGGCCTTGTCGGGCCGCATCTCTTCCGGGATCGACTCATACCATTGTTCGCTGTTGGCGAAAACGGGATCGATATCGAACACGACGCCGCGGAAACCGAATTTGCGGTGCTGCACCACATCGCCGATGCTGAAGCGGGCATGGGCGATGGGGGGCGCGGTGACGCCGGTGCCGATGGATTGGATCGCGTTTCTCATGCCCCCAATGTAGGAGCCCTGCGGAACCAGACAAGAAAAATAGGCGAACCCGCTTGGCAAGCCCCGCGCCCTGCGCTAATGGCCCGCGCTCGACCGGGTTGTTGCAACCCAACGACACCTGACGGAGAGGTGGCAGAGTGGTCGAATGCACCGCACTCGAAATGCGGCGTGCCGGCAACGGTACCGAGGGTTCGAATCCCTCCCTCTCCGCCATTCCTTGTTGTTTCCTGGCGATTATTTCCGCCTCGGTGCGAATATGCCCATTCCCATGCCCACGTCTGGTTCGGCTGTTGGCGAACCTGTGCGGCGGTGAGCCGCCATATCGCCAGAAGCCCGAGGGCTTGGTCCAGTATCTAGGCAGCGTGGACAAAGGCTGACAGGGAGTCTCGCCTTGATTCAAGGCTGTCTTTTGGGGGCAGTGTTGGGCGAGCGGATTGGGCTGTCGGACGACGAGTGGGCGATCATCGGCGCGCTTCCGCCGTTTGAGCAGGGTCGCGATTGCCGACCGGCGCAGGATACGATAACACCGTCTTGTCGTTTCACAGCTTCCTCAACCTCGCTGCATCTCCCCTCTGGCTGAAGTCTTTTGGCGACACGGCCCAGGCTCTGTTATGCCTGATGCACGCCAAGGGTCATCGGCTGGCTGGACGCCTCGTCAAACGAACTTGAAGCTGCAATATTGTGCATTATACGCAAATCGTGCATGATTAGAGCATCGGAGTCGGACTTGCCCCTCGACCCCCGCCACACAACAATCCAGGAGCGGAAAGATGAAAGTGTCGTATTTGTGCATGACGGGTTATGATGGTCCGGCGCCTGGGATTGAGGTTTGGCCTGCGTCGCCGGAGTATTGCGATGCGGGC
>NZ_JACIEB010000011.1 GCF_014196635.1 Sphingobium fontiphilum
AGATACGATTCTTTGGCTGGCGAAGCAGCAGGATCCCGGAACCGGCGGCTACTTTGCTAAGCATCGGCCAGCGACGCTTAGCAAGGCGGCACGCAGCGATGAAAGTTCCGAGCGTCTGTGGCAGATCAGCGAGCGGCTGGTATCGACGTAAAGTCTGAACGGCACGCAATGGGATTCCGCAGCTGAGCGGGGCGGTCAAGGCAATGCTGAAGATTATGAACTGGAGCCAGGTGAGAAGCCGGTGCTGACCACCATCGCGCCGCGCACCGCTTCGGACCTATATTCGTGACCTGATGAGACCGCAGCGATGGTGGATATCGACAAGCTGATCCTGTTCGAACTCACCGCCAAGCTCGACCGCATCGGCGCGGATGAAGTTACGCTCGAATAGGAGGCAAAGCATCGTGCCGTCGGCCCGCAGATGATCGAACTGGCACATACAGCGAGCGAATCGCTGCAGGCGGGCTCGTCGGCGTCCGCGCTTGACAAGCCCGTCAACCGCTACTGACGCGATGTCCCGATGGCGAACCGACACATCCAGAATTCCCGCTGATCGGCTGCGAAATCTACGGACGGAACCTGGCAGCCGGCGACGCTATCCAACCACCCGGCACTACTAATTCGGCGATCTTTTTTGCCAAAAAGGCTGATCAAGAGATGAGGCACATGCGTGCTGCCGTGATCACCCGCAGCCAGGCGGGACGTGCTGATGGCTATACCGGTCTGCAAAGGGGCGCCGTCCTCACTAGGAGGCGAATCGCCCCGCTGAGGGCCATGTTGCCGGCTGATCCGCAAGGGAGAGCCCAACTGACCGGTGACTGCGCCCGATCAATCGGATATAGGGCAGTCAAATTCAAAAGATCGTTTGGAGGGTGCATTGGCTAAACAAACGACGAAACGGCAGCTTTTGGGTAGAGAACGTTACGATCCCGCGTCCAAAATTTTGAGAGTCATGGCCGCCGCCCGAGAGGAATTTGCCCTGTCTGGGTTTGAGGGTGCAAAAGTTGAGCATATAGCCCGACGCGCGGGGGTAACTAAGCAACTTGTCTATTTCTATTTCGCCAGCAAGGATGAATTATACAGCGAGGTACTTCGAGACATTGCTAAAGGAACATATGAGAAACTCCTAGCAATAGACTATGATTCCTTGCAGCCTGTGGATGCTGTTCGCCAGTATATCGGTGCTCTTTATGATAGATATTCCACCGATCAGGCAACCGCGATCGTGACAATAGATCAGAGCCTTCATGACGGCGCGCAAATCGGTCGTGCACCAGAAGTCGCTGTGCTGTGCAATACATTGTCTCAAAAAATTGATAGCGTGCTAAATCGTGGGAAAGATGCCGGATTGTTCGGCCCGCATGTCGACACTGCGGCACTTGAGTTTATGATCCTTATAATTGTCTCGGGCAGCGTCTCATCCCGCCGAATGTTGACGCGCTACAATGAGCATTTTGGACTAGAGGAGCGCGGCACTGCATTCTGGCGGGAATATGCGATTGACTTTATTCTGCGGTCGATAAGTCGCTGAGCCGCGTGGGTGATACCAACCTGCATTGATCATGACCCACGCGCCCATTTGCGGCGACCGATGGTCATGATGTGCCAAGGCAGATCGACGAGCTTGTTCCAAGCCTCGCAGCAGTGGTCGATGACGTTGTCGTAGGAAGACGCGGTTGGAGAGCCAGTTGTCGCGCATGAACTGCCAGATGTTCTCGACCGAGTTCAATTCAGGACATTTTGCCGGCAGAGCAATGATGCTGATGTTATCGGGCACGACGAGCTGTCCGGTCATGTGCCACCCAGCCTGGTCCATCAGCACGACCACGTGAGCGCCAGGGGCGACGGGGGGCGATATCTCTGTCAGGTGCAGTGTCATGGTTTCGGTATTGTAGAAGGGCAGCACCAGCCCTGCGCCCTAGATGTTCCACGGTTCGTCCTCCTCGTGTGAGGATAGGCTCGGCCCACCCGAGCAACCCTCGGAGCACCAGTGTAGGGCGAACCAACCTCTTTCACGAAACATGAGCGCTGTTCTCAGCCCACGTAGATCCAGGGCATGAGTTCATGAACGCGATTGGCCGGGTAGCCGTTGGCGAGCGCGGTCATTGTCTTGGTCAGCCATTCGTGGGGATTGATGTCGCTCAGCTTGCAGTTTTCGATGAGGGTGGCGATGACCGCCCAGTTGCCGCCTTCGTCAGAGCCGGCGAAGAGCGCATTTTTTCGATTATGCATACATTTCCATAACCGCAATTATGCGAAGCGCCGGATTATGTGCAGGTACAGATTGCCTGCGATGTTGACCGCGCGGTTTTCTGTCGCCTGCGATGCAGCATGACCGATACCATCTGCACATAATACCGTCCCTCTCCGCCCAACCATCTGGAGAGGAGCGTTTTCATGAGGTCCGATCTTTTACAGCCTGAGCCGCGCCGGTGGCTATCCAGCAGCGTCATCGCATCGGTCGAAGAGGAGTATGTCGCTCATCTTCGGGCAGGCAGGTATCATCCCAACACCGTGCGCGTGTATTTGGCCTGCGTCGCTCACTTCGCGAAGTGGGCCTCCGAGGCAGATGTGGGCCTTATTTTGATCGATGAGGCTGCGCAGCAGCAGTTTCTCGACGCCCATTTGCCGTTTTGCACATGCCGCCCGCCCGTGCGTAAACTGCGCCACGAGCTGCGCGCGGCTATTCGTCATCTCTTGCACGTGCTTCGCGCTCAGGGCCAGATTCCTCCTGCGGAACAGAAGGATCGCCTCAGCAGCGAGCTGGCGGCTTTCGATCGCCACATGCGGGATGTCGGCGGTCTGGCGGACACGACACGGCGGCAGCGGATTCAGATCGTTCGCCGATTGCTCCTCGAACGGTTTGGCAATAGCGAGATTGATCCTGAGAAGCTCGATCCTGCCCACGTTCGGCGTTTTATCCTGGGCGAAGGCCGAGGTTGGAGTGCCGGTGCAGTATGCGTCGCCGGTGGAGCGGTCGGCTGTTATTTGAAGTTTCGCAAGATGTTGGGCGACGACGTTGGCAAGCTTGTACGGGAGGTCCCTCGCGTGGCGCATTGGCGCTTGGCGGCGTTGCCCGACGTTTTATCACCGGCCCAGATTGATGCGGTACTCGCGTCATTTGATGATCGACTGCCGTCCCGGCGGCGCGCTTATGCGATGGTGAGATGCATCACCGACCTTGGACTCAGGTGCTCCGAAGTCGCCAAGCTGCGGATCGACGACGTTGACTGGCGGAACGGGATCATTCGCATAGCCAGAACCAAGACGCATTTCACCGATAGCCTTCCACTGCCTACCGCCACTGGTGACGCGATCGCAGATTATTTGCGCCATGAACGCCCCCAGACCAACAGCCGCGCGATCTTCGTTCGACACGCCGCGCCCTATGACGTCCCCATCAAGGCGGGCGTCGCCAAGCACGCAGTGATCGCCGCCTTCGCTCGATGCGGATGGCATCGAACCGATCCGCGCGTGCTTCGCCACAGTATCGCAAGCAGACTGCTCCGCGATGGTACGCCTATGAAGCACATTGCCGATATCTTGAGGCACCAGAGCCTCGAAACGTCGAAGATTTACACCAAGATCGATCTCCACCGGCTGTCTGCCGTGGCGTTGCCCTGGCCTGGGAGGGTGTGATGACAACCAGGATGATGGCAACGCACGTCGAGGCCTTTCTTGCTGAACGGCGAGTCTTGGGGTTTCGCACCAATGGACCGAGCGCGAGCCAGTTACGCTCCTTCGCTCGATTCTTCGATGGCACTGACCGCAAGGGATCTCTGACAACAGAGCTCGTGGTCGAGTGGGCAAAGGAACACGCCCGAACCGATGGGCCGCGCGCGTGGGCTCGGCGGCTTGATGCCCTTCGGCCCTTCGCGACCTATCTGTTGCGAGAAGATCCAGCCACGGAGTTTCCGCAAACCCAGATATTCGGCAAATCCCAGCGCCGGGCCACCCCTCACATCTACACCGAGGAAGAGGTTCTGGCGCTGCTTGCTGCAGCACGTCATCTCGAACCAGTGGGCGGCCTGCGACCCGCCGCATACGAGGCTTTCTATGGTTTGATCGCCGCAACCGGCTTGCGCATTTCCGAGGCGATCAAATTGCGCTGCGCCGACGTAGACCTTGGAAGTCGATGTTTGACGGTTCGGATGACGAAGTTCAGCAAGTCGAGGCATGTGCCGTTCCACTCAACCACCGCCAGTGCTCTTGCCGACTATCTGGCCGTGCGGGACCGATTCCTGCCGCGCGCTGCGGAGCAGTCGTTTTTCGTCTCGACGCCAGAACGATCACTAAAATCGCGTGCCGCGCATTGGACCTTCCAGAGGTTGCGCAGCAAAGCAGGGATCGTTGCTCGCGGTGCCTACCCCGAAGTCCGCATCCATGATTTCCGCCATACATTCATCTGTCGACGCATCCAGAGGTGGCGAGCTGACGGTGCCGATATCGATAATGCAATCGCCGCGCTCTCCACCTACGTCGGCCATGCGAAGATATCGGACACCTATTGGTATCTGACCGGCATCCCGGATTTGATGGCTGCTGCTGGCAATCGGTTCGAAGATTTCGCATTCGGGGAGAAAGGCAATGGCTGAACACGCCGCCCCCACTTTGTCGACGCTGGTGCAGCGCTTCTTCATGGATCATCTCATAGAGCAACGTGCCGTCAGCCCTCAGACCATCGCTGCCTATCGGGATACCCTGCGCCTACTCCTCAACTACGCTGCCACGGCGTTGAAGCGAACGCCCAGCGCCATCACATTGTCCGATCTCGACGCGCCAATGCTGCTCGCTTTCCTTGATCATCTGGAGAAGGAGCGCGGCAATAGTGTGCGAAGCCGCAACGCACGCCTGGCCGCAATTAGGACGTTCCTGAAGTTCGCGTCGCACCACGACCTTGCCTCGCTGGCCACGATTGAGCGAGCGCTGGCAATTCCGTTCAAGCGGTTCGATCGGCCGATGGTCGGTTTTCTGTCTCGTGCCGAGATTGGTGCCATCATCGAAGCCCCGGATCGGGCCAGTTGGGCTGGACAACGCGATCGGGCATTCTTCAGCATGATGTACAATACCGGTGCCCGCGTTTCCGAGATGATCGGCATCCGGTGTCGGGACGTCGTGCTTGAAGGCCAACCTGCTGTCCACTTGCGCGGCAAGGGACGTAAAGAACGAAGCGTGCCGCTCTGGCGACCCACCGCCGCACTCATCAAGTCGTGGCGTCGCCGGATCGGCGATCCTACTGGAGAGAGCATTCTTTTCCCAAATCGCAGCGGTGGCCGGATGTCCCGCTCCAACGTCACCCAGCGCTTGGATCTCGCGGTAGCCGCCGCAGGCCTCAAGAATCCAGGCATCCTTGAACGTCCGGTTAAGAGACCTGTGCGCGGGTGGGTGTAGACAAGGGCATTTATTCCTGATTCAATTGGTTTTCCGAAGAGGAGAGTTGGGCGTGGCACATCGTTCGATTGGTCAGGAGCGATTTGGATTTGCCGGACGCGCAGGGGCGTCATCAACGCTGGACGAGCTTGGCAAGCTGATCGACTGGATGTCAGTCGCTGCGGTTTTGGATCCGCTCTATTGCGCAGCCAAAGGCGAACCCGCCTGGCCGCCACTTGCCATGTTCAAAGCTCTGCTACTGTCGATCTGGTACGACCTGTCAGACGTGAAATTGGCTGAGGCGCTCGATGATCGCGCGTCGTTTCGCCGCTTCTGCGGGTTTTCGGCAAATGAGGCGACACCCGAGCGCACCGCGTTCGTCAGATATCGCAGGCTGCTGGTCGTGCATAAGCTGGATCGATCGCTGTTTGATATCGTTACCGCTCAGCTCAAATCGAAAGCAGTGACGGTCAAGACCGGAACACTGGTCGATGCCACGATTATCGCGTCCGCCAGCGAAGACGATGAAGAGGCCCGTTGGGTAAAACATAAGGGTAAGCGGGCTGTTCATGGCTTCAAGGCCCATGTTGGAGCGGACGCCGATACAGCGCTGGTTGAGGAAGTATCGATCACCTCTGCCAATATCAACGATGGCAAGGCCAGTCCCGATGCGCTGCCCGACAACCCCGGCGAGGTGTTTGCTGACAGTGCCTATCGCGGCAATCATTTCCGTGACGCAGTCTTTGCAAAGGGTGGCGTACCGCGGATCGTCGCTACGGGCGCATGGGGCCGCGACGAACAGGAAACACTGCGAAAGCTCCATGAATGGAACCAACCCATCCATCGCATTCGCGGACGGATCGAGAAGATCTTCGGGACGTGGAAGCGATCCTATGGCCTGCGCCGAATGCGATGGCGAGGTCTCGCCAAAGCCGCCATCCAGGTCCACCTCACCGCCATCGACTACAATCTCAAGCGCACGATGAACATTCTCGCGGCCCAGGCATAAAGGAAACTACAGCCTGTGCCTGAGTGATCGGGAAGCAGCGCAACCCGCACTAAAGACCAAAAACAGATGGCTTTTCAGTCTTCTACACCCACCCGCGCACAGGTCTCGTAAATTAGGTCAGCCAGGGTTGGGGCGAGCCCCAACCCTGGCTGAAGTGTTATGCAAGCCACGGAACTCGCCCTTCAAATGGAAAGCAGTGCTAAATAGAAATGACACCCCTCCGCTAGATAGAGATGACACTCTTGGGTCTTGGCGGCGAACGCGGTGTTCATGGTCTTCCCACGGGAGGATCAGACTATGCCCGTAGAAAGCGGGATGTTGGTGCAGCCGTTCAGAGCGGCGACCGGATGTGAGGTTGTACAGGGTCCGGATACCGGGGCTCAGACCTTGGATGCCGACGAGAAGGATGGATTAACGTGATGAACTCCTTGACCCCAAAACCCTCATGTGAGGAGTTGGTGGCTCTCGCAAACCCGGCACGATTCGATCGTTGCTGACCCTAATTACTCTGACGGTCTAATTCATCCGCGAACATAGGCTGATCATCGAGAACGCCACCATCGGCCCTGAGCGACTGCCCGGTGATGAAGCCGGATTCGTCTGACGCGAAGAAAGCCGCCAAGGCGGCAATATCCTCGGGCCGCCCGGTTCGTTCGATGAGCTGGTGACGTTTGATGAGCGCGGCGAGTTCGGCAATCTTAGGCTCAAGTTCCGGGTCGAGAATGAGCCCGGGCATTATCGCATTGCATCGGATATTTTCCCGACCATGCTGTGTGGCAATATATTTGGTCATCACGAGGATCGCTCCCTTTGATGAACCGTAAGCGACGCGCGAACTGTCCCCCGCTGCCGCCGCGCCCGACGACGTATTGATAATGGATCCGCCACCCCGTCGACGCATATGAGGGATCGCATGTTTGCATGCCACCATGTAGCCGCGCACATTAACTTCCATTGTGCGATCCCACACCTCTATATCGGTATCGACCACGGTACGATCACGATTGAGGAATTCCAGATCCAAAAGCGCGGCGTTGTTGTGAAGGATGTCAAGTCCGCCAAAATGATCGACGGTGCGCTGTACCAGGCGAGCAATGCTTTCGACGTCGCCGGCATCGAACCGGACGGCCAGCGCCGCGTCCCCGATCTCGGTCGCGACCCGTTCGGCGCCCTCTTCACTAAGATCTGCGATCACAACCTTTGCGCCCTCGGCAGCGAAACGCTTTGCCGTTGCCGCACCGATACGGCCGCCGCCGCCCGTGACGATCGCGACCTTGTTTGCCAGACGCTGCATTTGCTTTCCTTTAACATAGGTAGCAGGCGAAAGGCATTGCCCAGTATCCGCTCTGCTTGCATTTAATGCTAGGCCGTAGGCCATTGCCCGCGGGGGCTCCCCTCGGCCCGGAAACTACCGCCTAGCCATAAACGCGGCTGCCGCTTGCGTATCCATATATTCCCGGCCCTCTATGATACAGCCATCGGCAATCCGGAAGACATTATGGTACTGATTTCGATAGACATCGTTATCATAGACCATTTCGCCGACCGCCTCCACAGCGACGTGATCGCCTTCCGCCACAGCATGGGTCACTACCATCGTCCGCTCTTTGGCGGCAATCAGGGCGCTAAGGCCGTTGAAGAGGCCCGCTCGATCGAGGTCCCCGATCCCGTTGATCCACCATCTCGCGTCGTAATGGATAATTGTCTCGAGGGTCGCGACGTCGCCATCCACGATGGCTTGCATAAACCGTAGAACCAGTTCCTTGTTGCCGTCAGAATTAGCCACGTGATTGCTCCCGTTCCTTTAGCGCGTGAGCGGTAATCGCTCCGCACCCGCTATGATATTACACGCCGATCATTTCCGCGTCTGCCGAGCTTGGATGAATAAAAAGTGGCATGCCATGGAAAGCTTTCCCGAAATGATAGGCGGTTCCACCCGACTTCATCGCCTGCTGATACAGCACGGGGTAACCCGCCGCCTCCAGACGGTCTTTGGCCGCCTCGACGTCATCATAGCCGATATTTACCGCTGCCAGCGGCGCCTCAAACTGTGATGCCAGTGTCGAGCCACCTTGAACCAGCGTGACACGATGTCTCCCGGTTAGCCGCTGCCCTTCCCGACCACGGCAACTTGGTCGCTCCGAGCGGGACCGCCCGATCGGCCCTCCTCAAGAACCTGCTTCTACTTCAGGCTCCGTGGCCGAGAAATTTGAATAGTGTGCTGGGCAGAGGTGGTGGGGACACTGGGATGCCCGATCACCTCCACAGCCTGGGCGACCTCGGCCAGCCCGAGAGCGAGCCGGAAAAGTCCCTGCTCGGCTCTGGGCAGCGGGCCATACTCGAATTGGTCGAGATGCCGGAACACATCCTCGAGCCTCGGAGTCACGGCATCATAGAAGAGCTTCAAGTCCTCGAGGCTTTTGCGGCGTCGAAGTTGGTATCTCTCGTCCTCTGTCTCGAGATCACCCCACTCCTCGAGGAACATCTCGAGCGCCTCGAAGCCGGCAGGCAGCGACGGACTGACGCCTCTTTCAATCGTTGACATTATAATTCTCCTTGGCGCGTCCGGCGCCAGCAACCCTTAGATCTAAACCTTGCCTTCGATGTAATTCGTCAGCGTCTGCGCAAAGTGACGCAGCATGAACTCGTTCTCACCATATTTGACCCGTTCCAGTCCTCCCGAGATGAGACCTTGCTGCTGCAGTTCGCCCATCGAGGAATCTTCGGCCAACACGTCGCGGCTGGCCGCGACATAGGAGGCTTCTGCGAATTCCGTCCTGAAACTGTGCGGTGCCCTATCGAGGAAAAGACGCACGTCCCACAGCATTTCATTGGGCCCCGACGGCCAATACTGGTACCACAGATAGCCATTACGCAGAACCTGGATCTGAGTGTTAGGGAAGATATTGATGGCCTCTTCCATGATCGGATCTATACGATCTGGGTTGATTGCCGGATGATCCATCAACTTCTTGCCGGCCGGCTCCAACTCGGCGTCTGCTGCGAACCCGGTTTCCAGGGCAAAGCGCATAACCGGCTTTGTCGGCTGCCATTTGCTGTTGGCTCCGGTGATATTCGCGGAGTGGCGCCCCATGAATCGCACGGTCGGATAATCCGTCAGTGGGTTTTCGCGATCGAAGACGAACGGGAGTGAATTCTTGTGCAGGAAGCCCAGGTGATAGCCTTCGGTGAAGGCGTTGCTGATATGCTTCCAGTTCGTCGCGAGCGGCTGAGGGAAGCGCAGCTCGTGATTATAATCCTCGAAGGGCAAGTCGGAGAAAAGAACCCCGGCTTCTCCGAGGAACTCCTCAAGGGACTCCTCGGGTTCCTTGGCAAAATTGACGAATATGAAACCGTTCCAAATACCCGTATGCACCGGCGGCAGACCGTCATGACCGCATTTCACATCCGGGAACATATCGGCGCCGGGAATGGTCCGCAGCTTGCCGTCGGTTCCATACACCCAGGCATGGTAGGGGCAGCGGAACTGGGCAGCGTTGCCCTTCTCCTTCTGTACGACCATCACACCGCGATGCGCGCAGGAATTGTGGAAGCCGCGCACCTCTCCGTCGTCGCCCCGGACCAAGATCAGCTTGGCCTTGAGTGTCAAAATGTCGAGATTGACGAAATCGCCTGCGTTGGGAAGCTCTTCCACGCGCGCGACCGATAACCAAGCGCGCCGAAAGACCTGCTCACGCTCCAGCTCGAACTGTTCCTGCGACGTATAGAAGGAGGCTGGGGCAGAACTCTCCTCCAGTTTGAGATCCCTCGATCTCAACCAGCGACTTTCCGGTATCCTGGTAAATCCGTTCATGACATCCTCCTACTCAAATCCGCAACCTAGCAACATTGGCCGCCAACGCTGCCTCTGCACGATAGTGCCGGTGTTCGGTGGCTTGCTAGGCTCGTCTTTATGGCGGGGCGCGCAAAGCTACAATCAGCCTTTCTGACGGAGGGTCAGAATGAACCTCCCCGAGCCTCTGGGTCGAGAACGCAGCATTTGTTAAGCAGGATCAATACCCGGCAGCGGACCACTCGCAAGGTTCTGCCCGATACTTTCAAAAATAAGCGACGCCTTGGGGAGCAGCGACAGGTTCATGTTCGACGTAGAAAGATATTATAGCAGGGTTCCGGAAGATCAGATCGTTGATCTCAAGCAACGCCTTGAGCGTGCGCGCTGGCCTGAGCCGGAGACTGTGCAGAACTGGACGCAGGGCGCACCGTTGGAGTCCGTACGAAAGCTGTGCGAGTACTGGCGATCCTCATATGACTGGCGGCGTTGCGAGCGCCTATTGAACGACCTGGGCCAGTACAGAACACCTATTAACGGGCTTGATATTCATTTCCTGCATATCCGCTCGTCGAACCCGCGTGCGCTCCCGCTGCTGATAACGCATGGCTGGCCCGGATCTGTCGTAGAGTTTCTGAAGATAGTCGGCCCCCTGACTGAGCCTCAGCTCCATGGCGGCAGCATCGATGACGCGTTTCATATCATCGCGCCGTCCTTGCCAGGATTCGGATTTTCGGGAAAACCCGAAGAGAGAGGCTGGACAGTCGAGAAGATTGCTGAGGCATGGGCCGAACTCATGCGTCGCCTGGGCTATGACCGGTTTGTCGCCCAAGGAGGCGATTGGGGTGGCGCCGTGACCACACAGCTGGGCGGGACGAACGCGCCCGGGTGTGCGGCGATTCACCTGAACGCTCCGATTGCGTTACCAGTGGCCGATGATATGAATGATTTGACCGTGGAGGAGAGCGCCAGCCTTGCCGCGATGGAGGAGCATAACCGGACCGGGTCCGCCTATGCCCTCCTGCAAGCGACCAAGCCACAGACCCTTGGCTATGGCCTCGTCGATTCTCCGATAGGACAGGCGGCATGGATTTACGAGAAGTTCCACGCTTGGTCGGATCATGACGGCGCTGTCGAATCCATCCTGTCGTATGATGACATGCTGGATGCAATCATGATGTATTGGCTTCCAGCGACGGGAGCATCGTCGGCCCGACTCTATCAGGAGAGCCTCGGATTTTTTAAGAATATCCGGATAGATATTCCGGTTGGCGTGACGATCTTTCCGAAAGAATTGTTCAGGCCGTCCCGGCGATGGGCCGAGCGTGTATATCCTAATCTTATCTATTGGAACGAAGCGGCACGAGGTGGGCATTTCGCTGCGTTCGAGCAGCCAGAAATTTTCGTGACGGAAGTTCGCACCTGCTTCCGGCTCATTCGATGATCAATTTCATTCCGAGAAGCTGAACGGTTGTACGTGTTCAGGATAAATAGCGGATCACATCCAGCACGGCGGCCCGTGAGTGTCGCCGTCGAAACCTTGCGGTGCGTGCGCTCGAATCCACCGCGATATTCCGTCTGTTGCAAATGCCCGCAGCTTTAATACAGCTTGCGCCGTGCGCGCTGCGGCGACGAAGTGGCGTACTATTGCACGCTTTGCTGGAATCGCCGGTTCCGCTGTTCGAACGGACCTCCCATGTGAAGCTGGTTGGCAGGCTACGGTCTGTGCATGAAGGAAGAGCTTCGTCTCTGAAGCAGATCCGGTAAAAATCGAGCCGCTCAAAGCACAGGAACCGCGAGCTGTTCTTAGAAACAATCAGCGCATGATTGCTGAATAAAGAAGAAAATGAGAAAGAAGAAGGATTTCATGAAGCGTTTGGAAAACAAAGTAGCGATGGTCACCGGCTCGGGCGGACCAACGGGCATTGGCTCCGCCACGGCTAAGCGTTTAGCCGCGGAAGGCGCTTCGGTCGTACTTGCCGATCTCGACCCCGCGCTAGCCGCCGAAGCCGCAAACGCCATCCAAGCAACTGGTGGCACGTGTATCGTCAAGCAAGTGGACTTGGGCGATGAAGCCAGCATTAGGTCACTTTTTGTCTGGGTCGATGAACGCTTCAGTTGCCTCGACCTGCTTCACAACAATGCGGCTGCTACAGGCCTCGATCAGATGTCACGCGATATGGCCATCGAGTCCCTGGATGCCGAGGTCTGGGACTTCGCCTTTCAGATTAATGCCCGCGGTACGATGCTGATGATCAAACATGCGTTGCCGCTGGTGTTGCGCTGCGGCGGCGGAGCGATCATCAACACGAGCTCAGGGGCGGCTCTGCGTGGCGATTTCTACGCTCCATCCTACGCGGCGTCCAAAGCGGCGGTAAATTGCCTATCAATGTATGTCGCGACTCAATATGGTAAACAGGGCATTCGTTGTAATAGCGTCTCACCGGGCTTGATCATGACGCAAGCCAATGTGGTCACCAATTCCGAGGAGCAGCTCGATCGCATCAAACGGCACAAGCTCACCCCAACGCTGGGGCTTCCTGAGGATATTGCTGCTGCTGTGGCCTATCTCGGTTCAGACGATGGCCGTTTCGTAACCGGCCAGGTGCTTCAAGTCGATGGCGGGATAACCAACCACATGCCCTACTTCGCCGACGTCGCAGAGAACTTTGCGGCGAACAAGGATAAGCGCGCCGTCTGACAACTCAACCTGCTGCCCGGTTTTAGGCGCTAACAGGCTAGCTTGGTGTCCTCATACCGTGCGGGGGTGGATGGTTTGGACAGGTCCAGCTGCTCGCTGATCTGCATCTCCGCAAAAGCAGGCTCGGTCGGCTTGTGAACGTCGGCTAAATCGCAGGCCATCCCCTGTCGCCAAAAAGTATAGATTGAGCCGTTCCTACGTCATGGCATCGCCGGCCGTGCGAACTAGGCGAGCATCTGGACGCTGAAGCAGAAGCTGGCGATAGTCGGGGAGATGGCGCGTTGCGGCAACATCGCCGAGTTCTGCCGCCAGCACGATATTCGCACGTCGTTGCTCTACACTTGGCGCCGGGAGCTGCGCTATGCGTTGGAAGCAGGTCGGGCCACCAGCCATGCGGAGCCGATGTTCGTGCCTGTCATGGCCGACAGTCCCAAGCTATTGTCGAGCGAGGTCGCAATAGAGGTTGAGGTGGGAGGCGCCGTCGTTCGGATTGGAGGTACGGCTAAGGCCGATCTGGTGGCGGCAGTGATCCAGGCGTTGCAGGTACAGCGGTGATCGGGATCGGTCCGGGCACGCGGGTCATGGTGGCGACGCGCCCGGTGGATTTCCGCAAAGGGCCTGATGCCCTGGCGGCGCTGGTGAGCGCAGATTATGGCGGCGATGCCTTTTCCGGCGTGATCTATGTTTTTCGGGCCAAGCGCGCCGATCGGATCAAGCTGATCTGGTGGGACGGGACCGGGCTGTGCCTGATGGCGAAGCGTCTGGAGCAAGGCAGCTTCAAGTGGCCTGGCATCCAGGACGGCGTGATGCGTCTTTCCGCCGCCCAGCTAGGCGCGCTTCTGGAGGGATTGGACTGGCGCCGGGTTCATGGCGGCCGTCGACCGCAGGCCCCGCAAATTGCCGGTTGACCTTCAGTCGATTATCGACGCCTTCATGCGGCATCGTTTCGGTCGCCGGTCCGAGCAACTCGCTGCCGATCAGCTCCAGCTGGGACTGGAGGATGTCGAGATCGCCCTTGGACATGCCCGTGCTGCCAGAGATGCTGTTGCGCCGCGTTCCGGCAGCGATCAGCCCCGTAAAACCAACTGCGGCTCCTTGCCCGCGCATCTCGAGCGGATCGAACAGATTGTCGATATTGAGGAGAAGGTCTGCCCTTGCTGCAGCGGGCGCTTCATCAGATCGGCGAAGATGTTGCCGAGCGGCTA
>NZ_JACIEB010000012.1 GCF_014196635.1 Sphingobium fontiphilum
ACGCTTGAACTCATCACTGAAATTGGGCTTCCCCATCATCGCCTCCTGTCCTCAAAATTAGGATCGAAGGTGTCCAGAAATCTAGGGGCTACTCATCTTCCAGCATCGAGCCTTCGAGAATGCTGGCGGGGGGAAGCCTGCCCTGGTCGGCATCATCGACGATGATTTTGCAGGTTCCGCACGAAGCAACGCCGCCGCATTCGGCCCGAATGTCGTCGATGCCCGCCTCGATGGCTCCGCGCATCAATGTCATGCCGAGAGGCACGTGCGCTTTTACCGCTTCTCCAGCGAGCGTGATAAACGTAATTTCCGGCATAATATTCCTGTCTTTGTGTTGGTAGCTGAACCGATGGAGAGTCATTCAGCGGCCAGAATTGTGTCAGTCAGAGCAGCTTGGTCAGCGCCATTACCGACGTGATATCGCCCCTGACCTTGAGCTTGCCCTTCACCATGGCGAGCTGGGGATTCATCTCCTTGTTGAGGATCGCGACGAAGTCCTTGAGTGCAGCCCGCACGGTGACGTCCGGCTTTTGATCGGTTGCCGTGACCAGTTTCGGCGGGTTGGCAGTTCCATCGAGGAGCAGTTCGTGCCCGTCGAGATGCATTGCGATCACCTTGCCGAATGGCTCCATGGAGCCCAGCCTGGCGGCGAGGAACCCGGTCACTTCCGCAATCGTTCCTTCGAGCCGCTGGCCTCCCGATTGCGGGAGGTTGGCGGGTTGAGGCTCGACGGCGGCGGCAGCGCGACGGGAACGTTGCCCACCCCAGACCAACGGCAGGTTCTTTGGCTGGAGGATTGGCCCCAGCTCGGTGATCAGCGCCTCGCCCTCGGCGGTGCTGAATTCAGGGATGGCCGCGAGCAGCTCCTCGATCGCGATCACCGACTCACGCCTTGCCAGCGGCGCGCCAACGCAGCGATGTACCCCGTAGGCGAAGGTTATATGGCGCGGCGCCCGGTTGAAATCGACCTCAAAGGGGCGCTCCCAGGCGGCCGGATCGGTGTTGGCCAGGGTTGTGGGCATGGCGATCTTGTCGCCCGGCATGATGGTGACACCATGGAGAACGGTCTGCTTGATGCAAGTGCGGAAGGTCGTCACCGCCGCATAGCGACGATACATTTCCTCGATTGCAGCGGGGATCAGCGACGGATCGGCGCGCAAGCGGCGCTGGTCTTCCGGGTGCTCGGCGAGATGGCGGATCTGCCAAGCAATGTTGGTGGAAACTGTATCCAGCCCACCGATGAACAGATTGAAACACAGACCGATCAACTCATTGTCGTTGAGCTTGCGCCCGTCGGCGGTGGCCGTAACAGCCAAGCTGACTAGGTCATCGACCGGATTCTTGCGCCTCTCTTCGATCACTTCACGCAAGTAATCAACCGACAGCCGCGCGCCTTTGGCGAGATCCTCGATATCGAGACTGTGCAGCAGCATGAATTCCCATTCGAGGAACTGCTCCATGCGATCGCGCGGCAGGCCCATCAGATCGAGAAAGACGATGATCGGGAAGCGCAGCGCGAAGGCATGCATGAACTCGCATTCGCCATCGTCCTTGAACTTGGCAATGGTGTCGCGCGCAGCTTCACGCACCCTGTCTTCCAGCCCCCGCAAGCGCGCGGGGGTGAACAGCGGGTTGAGCAGCGCGCGATAGGTCGCGTGAGCGGGCGGATCGATCTCGACCGGCACCAGGCTCCAGTCCTCACCGATCAACTGCGGGTATGGTGAGAAAGCAGCGCTCGAAAAATGCTCGGTGTCCATGTACAACGCCTGGACAGTTTCCAGCCGCCGCGGGATCCATGCCGGCTGGAATCCGGGATAGAAATTGGTCGAATAGATCAGATCCGGACCGTCATGCAGAGCCGGCACCATGGTGCGGAAAGGGTTCTCGGCGGTGTTCGCGCCCATGATAAAGGGATAGTCTTCGCAGACCAGCTCGCCGGGAACATGGGCAGGCAGATCGGCGGTCAGAATCTGGTTATCAGGCATACACATCCTCAATTCCGTCTGCGTGTTGGCTAAGGCTAAATAGGGATGTGAGACTGGCGGGAATATCCACGATCATTGTAGTGACAGCCAAACTAAGCGATGGTGCCTGTCCCGGTTCAGGATGAAGAAGAGGGCGAGGGAGATGGAAGAGGCGGCCTCGGCGAATCCGCGAAAGCGACGCAAATCAAAGCGTGAAGGTTTAAAACATATCCTTGCGGCGGCGACCGAAGAGTTCTGCCGCGCCGGCCTTGCAGGTGCCAAACTGGATGTCATCGCGCTGGAGGCGGGCGTTTCCAAGCAGCTCATCCACCATTATTTCCGGACAAAGGCCGACCTCTATGTCGCGGTGATGGAGGATGTTTCAGCAATGGCGATCCAGGAATTGTCGCTGCCGGACTATGAAGCCCTCCCGCCGCAGGAGGCAGTGCGGGTGTTCCTGTGCGGGGTGTTCGACCTGTTCGTGCGCTGGCCGTTTCTGGCCGGTCTTTTCAATGACCAGAGCCTCTATGGCGGAGAGCATATACCCGAATGTCGCGAGCTCAAGCGGCGTAGCCCCCAATTGATGGCACGGCTTTCCGACATCTTCCGGGCCGGTCAGGAGGCTGGAACCTTCCGCTCTGGCCTTGACGCCGACGCGGTGTTTGCAGTGACAATCTTGGCAATGATTGGCAATTTCACGGGCGGCAAGATCATCGCCGGCTTCGTTCCGGTTGACTACTCAGCTCCCGGAAACCTCGAATTATGGCGAACATTCGCCGCCGACTTTGCCTTGAATGCAATTACGCAGTACACGAATAATATGTCGCCCGATAAAAGCACGCTCCGTTCCGCCTTACCTATACAATAAACAGATAATTTTTAATCATTTTGATATTGCATTTATAACAAAATCCCGAACAGCATTATGCCATGCTTCAGATTCGTCAGGACTATGGATATCTATATTGGAAATGGATTTCTGCATATAGCAATTTAAGAATCCGGACGAAACAGTATTAAAAATCATCCAGAACGTAATATTTGAATCCAGACTCTCCCGGAAAACTCCGGATTTTATACCTTTTTGTAAAACTGAATAAAAAACAGATTCTATAAATAACCGCATGGACACAATATACTGATTGCTTTTGCCTATGCCTTCATTATTGTGCAATAACTGGTCTACCACAAAGGTTGCGTAGCCTGGATTGTTGGAAAATCCAGATGCGATGGTGTCTATTATGAGTTCAATAGATTCCAACGGCGACAGTTCATCGTATATTTCGATATTATTAGTTAAATTCATCCCGCCTGCCACATAGTCAAGCGCGGCTTGATACAACTCGACCTTACCCTTAAAGTAGTGATATACCAATTGCTTGGTTACACCAGCATCTTCCGCGATGTTACTTATCCTTGCTCCATCTATGCCTTTAGTATTAAACTCACGAATGGCCGACAAAACTATATTATTAATGGTCTCCGATTTATTCATGAACATTTCCTGATACTCTAATGCGCTATATCGACTGATGGCGCTGGACGAGTATAGTACAAGAGCAGCGTTGCATCCAAGGTGGGTTGGATTCCGTCAACCCAGACCGTTATCAAGATTACATTAGAGCGGTCATCGACTGACGCATTGGCCTGCTGCCGCCTAAGCAATGACCTGCTCCGCTACGCCCCACGGGCTCCTCTATGCAGGCCAGTGCCTACCCCGCGCTCATGCGCAACAAAATGGCCCGGCTCCAATCCCAGCTAGACACCTAGAAGAACGCGGTAATCTGGGCGTGACGGCGACGCGAGGGCGCCGAAGTGGACAAGGAGCCCTTCGTCGGCTGCTCTTGCACTGCTACCCAACCTTGGACCGCTCGGGTCTAGAGATTTCCGCCTGGTCCGGGTCCGGAGGGCTGGTGGCTCCGGTCGGGTTTGCCAACATG
>NZ_JACIEB010000013.1 GCF_014196635.1 Sphingobium fontiphilum
ACGCTTGAACTCATCACTGAAATTGGGCTTCCCCATCATCGCCTCCTGTCCTCAAAATTAGGATCGAAGGCGTCCAGAAATCTAGGGGCTACTCAAACCTCCAACGGATCGGGCACCTCATACAACCGCGCGCTGAGGCCACTCTGCTGCAACGCTATGACATGGCCCAGCCTGCAATGGGCCAGCTCGTGCAGCCAGACAAAGCGCGTCATCAGCATGGCGAGATACACAGCCATGATATGGCGCTCCGCATCCTTGGGGACGCGGTGACGATCAGCGTCAGCCCTGATCGTGCCGCCCGTCAATGTCCGATCAAGCAGGAACAGGCCCGGCGCTTCGCCGTCTACAGGCGACGGCGAATCCTCGCCTGCCGCGTCGCCGATCATCGGCAGGAAGGCGCTTTGCGTGAACGCGAACAGCGCAAAATCCATCATCGTCACCAGAAGCGCCTGATGCATGGCGATGTAATGCACGCCGTCCACATGATCAGCAAAGGCGTTCGGCGTCATCTTTTCGATGAAGCCCGGCACGATGGCGGAGCGAGGATCGCCGCCGACATCCAACACACCTGCGCGAAGCAAGGCCGCGAAGCTATCGAACGATGCGGCAAACGCCTGTTCCGCAGGGTTGTTGAAGTCAGGCGTGAAGGGAACGGATTCCAGCCTATCCCCTGCATAGTGTTCGAAACTCTGCATATCTCGCTTTCAAAGATTTTATTTTGAACATGTATATAGGAACGATTCACTGCTATCTGTTCATATATAAAAGATCATACAGGTTGACATTGAGCATAAAAATATGATCAAATCTCTATAGGATGTTCACATAGAGATGACCATGGATAACACCGCACTGGCTAGAAAGAGCCTTGATCGTCGCTTTGCGCTTTTGCGCGAGGCGGACTTTGCCATGCCGCCGCGCGGCTGGCTACGGGCCATCCGCGAAGCCTTGGGCATGACGGTTCGCCAACTGGCGAGCCGCATGGGGGCTGCGCCGTCCCGTATCACCGCCCTTGAAAAGGCCGAAGTAACAGGCTCAACCACGCTCAAATCCCTACGCGCCGCCGCCGAAGCGATGGATTGCACCCTTGTCTATGCACTGGTGCCGACCTCTTCGCTGGAGGATATGGTCAAAGAACGGGCGCGGCTTCGCGCCGAGGAAGAATTGCGCCGTGTGCATCACACAATGACGCTGGAAAATCAGGCGCTCACCCGCGACGATCTGGCCGACGAGCGCCAGCGTCTGATTGACAACATGCTGGCCGGATCGCTGCGCGGCTTGTGGGACGATGCATGACCGATCCCTTGTTTGCCGAAGATGACGACGCCAACACGCCACTGACCGAGGAAGAGCGGCAAGGCCTGATCCCGTCCTACATCACATTGCGCCGCGAACTGAACGAGGCCGAGCAGATCAATATCGCCGATGGGGTCCGTTGGGCGCTGTCGCGGCGGCGTGATGTTCTGGACGAAGCGTTCCTGCGTTCGCTGCACAAGCGCATGTTCGGCAAGGTCTGGCGATGGGCCGGGCAGTATCGCACCACCGCCCGCAATATCGGGGTCGACGCCTACCGCATACCCATGGACATGCGTCAGCTTGTCGGCGACGTGCGGTTTCAGGTGGAGAATAACAGCTTCCCGCCAGATGAAATCGCCATCCGGTTCAGTCATCGCCTTGTGGCGATCCATCCTTTTCCCAACGGCAATGGGCGCATGTCGCGCCTTGTAGGCGATCTGCTGGCGCTGCAACTCGGTCAGTCGCGCTTCACATGGGGCAGCGGCAATCTGGTCGATCCGAACGAAACGCGCAAAGCCTACATCGCCGCGCTCCGCGCCGCCGATGCGCATGAGATTGACGCGCTGCTGATGTTTGCGCGGTCATAGGGGCTTTGAGAGAAAGCCTACAAGTTGGGCAATTGCCCGTTGGCTTTCCTGTCCTGCGCTTTCGCCGCCACTGGAACCCGCACCGATGACTCGACTTTTGCGCTATATTCATATATAGTGAATATGAATATAGGAGGTGCCATATGGCGAACACGAGCCTGAGCCTGGGCGAGCATTGGGAAGTCTTTATCCGCAACGAAGTGAGCAGCGGGCGTTATGGCTCTGCCAGCGAAGTCGTGCGTGATGGCTTGCGGGCGCTGGAAGCCCAGAAGACGAGGCTGGAAGCGTTGCGCGCCCATCTGGCCGAGGGCGCGGCGCAGGCCCGCGCTGGGCAGTTTGTCGAGGATTATTCGATGGATCGCGTCATCGCCTCTCTGGATGGTGAGGCATGACGCCTCGCTACCGGATTACCCCGCGCGCGTTCGAGGACATCAAGAATATAGGCCGCTATACGCTCCGCCAATGGGGGCGAAGCCAGCGGGATATTTATCTGCGCGGGTTGGATGCTCGGTTCAAATGGCTGGCAGAAAACCCGCAGGCCGGACGCCGACGCGATGAGATCGCGCTGGGCTATCGCAGCTTTGCGCATGAAGCGCACATCGTGTTCTATCTGATCAGCGATGACATCATCGACATCATCGGCGTGCCCCATCAGGCGATGGATATGCCCTCGCATTTTGCGTCCGGCAATTGAGGAAGGGCGGAAACGCGACCGCCTTCCTCATTACAGATCGGGCAACTCCCCATTGGCTTTCGCGTCCTGCGTTTCCGCCGCTCTTTGTGCATTCTGCGCGGCTTGGGCCGCCGCGTTGCGCTGATCGCGCAAACTGGCGGCCAAGCGCAAATTACTCGCCCGGTAATGGGCAAGATAAGCGACTTCCTTGTTACGCCCGTTCGGGATCACTTCCAGCGTCATCGAAGGGCCGCAATCGGGATCGGGACGCGGCGGCACATTCATAACAGTAGAAAACCGGTCGCCCGCATCATGCAGGAATGCGACATCGATGCATTGTTTGCGCGTGGCCTCCGGCGAGGCCCGGCCTGAAATCGGTTCGGAGATATTGACCTTGCCGACGCGGATGATGCCGAACCGATACTGATAAGGTTTCTCCGGCGGATGGTGGGCATCCACATATTGCTGCGCGACCGCTTCCATGGTCGGGGCGTTGTCCCCGAAATAGCTGGCTCGCGCGACATAGAAGATTTGTTGCGCGCCGGGTCTGCCTTCGCTGAACAGGCGCACATAATCGCGCCGATCATTGCGCCCGAAATCCTGCCGGAAGATTCCCTGCTGTTCTTCCTGCTGGTTTATCCGCTCGTGATCGTCGCCAACGGGAAACGTGGCGACATAGCCCTTGCAGATCAGAAGGGCCGACGCCTGCGCAGGTGACATACCCGGCGCGATCCCAAGAACGTTGTCGCTCTCTTTGCTGTCTTGAACGCCAGCACAAGCGGATGATGGCACAGGCTTCTTGTCTTCAACGGCGGCGGTTGCGTTGCCGGGCATGGCGGCGGCATTGAATTGCGCCGCTGCATTGTTACCGACAGGCGTATCGTTTGTGCCGCCGCAGGCCGTCAAGGCGAAGACGGGCAGCAGCGGCAAGAGAGGGTGACTATGCATAGCGATCAACTCCCCGCCACGGCCCAACCGCTGAGGCGCTTTTCAAAGAGGAAGGATTTTCCGCGGTCGCGCACCCACTGGCCGTTCTGTAACGTGGCCTTGAACGTGCAGCGATAGCGGCCTTCGTTGCTCTGCCACCTGAAAACTGGATCGCTTTGAGCTAGAGTTTTCAGCCTCAGATTTCCTTGGCTGGGCAAGGAGGCGCGGCATGAAGGCATCGAA
>NZ_JACIEB010000014.1 GCF_014196635.1 Sphingobium fontiphilum
GCTCCCTTGGTGGATCGTGACAATCACACCGTGGAGGATCGGGCCAATCCGAATCAAACCCTCAACAGAGCGCCGTCCACACCATCACCGTAATTTCAACTGGCACCGTAATTTTCACCGTAATTCCCCACCAATTCCCCGTAATTCCTGCCTTTTTGCCGGCGCTCCACTCGCCCTAACCGGGCGTTGAATTATTGTCTTTTACGATAATCACTGGGAAGCCTAAACGCAATCGACAGGTGGCCGATGGCCATGAGGCCGGTCTAACGCTCAGCTAGGGGCACTGCGCTTGATGTGAGGCGTGGGGAGCTACAGTCATATACGTTGTATACGTTGGAGGAGAATATCGTGTCGATAGCCACTGTCCTCACTAAGCCCGAGATACCGGAACTCGACCCCGATCGATTTATCGACATCGATCTCTTTGGTCAGGACATCAAAGCTAACGCTCCCACCTATTTCGCGGAATGGGCAACGAGGCCTCCGTTCTACGCGATGGTTCAGGGTCATGTCCATGTCGTCATCTGCCGTCATCACCAAGTGCAATGGGCGTTAAGGACGCACGAGATTATCAGCGCGGTGCCCCATCCGGGTTGGGGAACGGATCTCTTCGACTATTTCAATGGCTTGCCGCTGGTCGTCGACTTTGATCCGCCGGAGCATTCAAGGATGCGCCGTCTCATGCAGCCGGGCTTTGCTCCGAATCGCGTTGCCAAGCTGAAGCCGCTCATCGACTCGATGGTTGACGAGCTAGCGAACGTCATGGCGCAAAAAAGGCATTTCAACATGGTGACCGACTTCGCCGGTCCACTCATGTATCAGATCCTGCTCGGCGGTGTGTTTGAGTTCAAGTCAGATGACTGGCCGCTCTTCATCAATCTGTCGAATGCGCTGGAACTCGTCGCGACTGTCCCGCCAGGCGCGCCCAAGCCGCCGGAATATTTGGCCGCGTTCAACGCCGTCTATGAATTTTGCGGCAAACTGATCGAGGAGCGGCGTATCGACCCCAGGGATGATCTTGTCGGCTCGGTTATTGCGGCGCATGACGACGAGGGGAAAATTTCGATCGAGGAGCTCTTCTCGACTTTGGTCCAACTCTTCACGGCGGGGCTCGGCACGGTGCCTGCGACCTCGTCGAACGCGGTATTGCGGTTGTTGCGGCATCCGGATCAGCTTGAACTGCTGCGAAAAGACCCGTCGCTGCTGAATATCGCCCTCGAAGAATGCATGCGCGTGGACTGTCTCGGGAACTTCCGCCATCGCTTCGTGGTCAAGGAACACGTGATCGATGGCACGCCCATCTACCCTGGCATGGTCGCTCACCTCTCATTAGGCGCCGCGAACTACGATCCCGATAAATACCCGGACCCGACCCGTTTCGACATCACCCGCGACCCGCGCGACATTCTGACTTTCGGCTTCGGTCCCCATCTGTGCCCCGGCAACAGCCTGGCACGCATGATGACCCGCGCAATCGTAAGCCGCCTGATTTTCGGATTCCCCAATCTGCGGCTGACCGACCCTGACGAAGTGATCGTCTATGGCGGGATGCCGACGGAGCGCTTCCCGACCAATGTCAACCTGAGTGTGGACTGACGGCATCCGGCCACCGGCCGGAACAATGTCGGACTGAATACATGAGCAGGGAGAGGATCGACGTGCTGTTTGGAGATTTGAAGGGGCGGGTCGCCATCATCACCGGGTCGGCGGCAAACATCGGGGAGGCATGTGCGCGGGCGCTGGCCGGGGCAGGCGCAAGCGTCTTGCTGCGAATTACGGCGCCACTTTACCAAATATATCTCATTCTCCCGCCTTCGGTCCGCGCTTTCGAGGCTTGAGCTGCCGCCCTGTCCGAGCATCGGGCTGGTCGGGCCACGCATCCTCGCCGGGCGATCTACTCGCCGTCCAGCCAGTCCTCGCGGGTATGACGGACGCGCAGAATGATGATGCCGCCATCAGCCTGGTCATCATAGAAAATGAGGTGCGACTGGAACCGGCGTGCGCGCGCCGGCGGATTCAACTCGTCGCGCAGGCGCGCGGACTTCGGATGTTCAGCCAGAAATTGGAAGCAGCCGATCAGCCCATCGCGATAGGCGAGCGCCTGCTCAATCCCGAAAGTCTCGATGGTATAGGCTGCGATCTGCGCAAGGTCGCGTTCAGCCGCTTTCGACAGCGTGTAGGAGGGCGTCAACTTCCCGGCACGCGCGCAGCCGCGTCAGCGAAGATATCCTCTACGCTGCGCGTGCTGGCGCCGCTGGCCCGGCCCTCATCGACAAGCGCCTGCATATGCGCGATCTTCATTGCGCGTTCCTGATCCCGGCGGATCAGGTCACGCACATAATCGCTGGCGTTGCTGTAACGCCCGGTTTCCGCCTGGCTTTCAACCCAATGCTTCATCGGGTCCGGCAGAGAGATGTTCATCGTCGCCATGCAATGCCCCCAATCAGCTATACCCTACGGGAATTGGCAAAGATTGTCAATTTTTGGCAGTGGGTCATGTTGGTCGCGGTCCGCCTCTCGTCGACGACACCAGGGGTTCCGGCTCCAGATCGAGTTAGTTCTGTATGACGGCGACAGATTACTTGAGCCCCCAATTGTGCGGGGAACGCCGCGACCCACAGCTATAATTGTTGGGGCGGTGCGGTGCAGGGTGAAGCTGGACCCCGGCTCGGGGCGGGGTGGCGATGTGTCGTGGGGCTGGCGGCTGGCGTGATGCTGTGCGGGGATCGTGGCGGCTTCCTCGTTCTGGCGTCGATCTGGGCGCGGGTGGGATGTGCGACCGCGCTATTTTGTGTATTTAGTAAACTGGCACCGTAAATCGTATTTAAATCGTATTTAGTAAACTGGCACCGTAAATCGGGCACCGTAAATCGTAATTCCCGGCACCGTAATTCCGTAATTCTGATGGGGAACCAAACAGCGTTTAGCTACGTGCTAATAGCTCCAAAATATGGAAACAAACAGCCATGAGGGCAATTTCTATAGTTTTCTTCATCTTATCGGGATGCTTGCCTCCCCAAGGCGGAGAAAGTAGCAAGAAATCTTGGGAAATCCCGGATGGAAATTTTCATTGCATCGACTTAGGCCGAATAAACTCGGACTTTAGTGTGGTAAGATCGTCAACAGACAAGTGTTCAATAGAAGTAAAAGATCGGACTATCGCTTTTCGGGTCATAGAATATTTTTCAAAATACGAGCAGCTGTCTTGTTCAAATTATGTCGTAGAAAAATATTTCTCACACGGTGATAGTGAAAGAGAGATGCGTAAGAAGAATGTCGAGTTTGCTTTCGAGTTGTCTTTCAAAAATCGCCCAAGCCAAATTTTTTCGTTGCAATGTGGAAATAATTTGGTGGGGGATCAATACGAACGCGAATCAATTGATGGACCATCATTTATTGCGGCTTCTGGCAATGAAGTTACCGTAATGTGGGACACTAATTTGTTCCTTTCCACAAGGATTACACCGTAGGCTGGCCCCCGCTGGACGCCGATTGCAAATCCCCATTCCCGAATTAGAATTACGGTAGAATTACGGGATTACGGTGATGGTGTGGACGGCGCTCTGTTGAGGGTTTGATTCGGATTGGCCCGATCCTCCACGGTGTGATTGTCACGATCCACCAAGGGAGCA
>NZ_JACIEB010000015.1 GCF_014196635.1 Sphingobium fontiphilum
CATGTCTGGACGGCGCCCTGCGATCAAGGGTGAAGTTGTGGTGAAGTAACGGTATCGGGGTGCGGTCATGTCTTCGGCCTGTTTGGCGTGGGGGTATGATCCACTGGCCCTGATGTTTGTCCGCCTGCACTGCTGGCCCCCATCACCGTATCGCGCTTTGCTGCGCTGACAGTTTACCGGGCTTGGCAGCGTTCTGTCCGTTTGTGTCACATCACTTCATGGTCACCCTGATTGCGTTTGCCCGCGCAGTTTATGCGGCGGCGTAGGTCGTGCCCTGCCGCATCAGGGCAAAGGCCATCCGCGCGAGCTTGTTGGCGCAGGCCACCGCGACCAGCTTGAACGGCTTGGCGGCGAGCAGCTTCCTCGCCCACTGCCGCAGCGGATCGTCATGCCGCGCCTGATGCACCAGCACCGCGTGTGCGCCCACCACCAGCAGCTTGCGCAAGTAGGCGTTGCCCATCTTGGTGATCCGCCCGAGCCGCGCCTTGCCGCCGCTGGAGTGCTGGCGCGGCACGAGGCCGAGGAACGCGGCGAATTCACGCGGGCCGGCAAAGCTGGCCGGGTCCTCGATCGTTGCGCTGAGCGCCGAGGCCGTGACCGGGCCAATGCCGGGAATGGTCATCAACCGGCTTGATACCGGGTCGGCCTTTGCCGCCACGGCAATGTCCGTGTCGATCTGCCGGATGGCGGCGTCGAGGTGGGCGATCTGCTCGACCAGCGGCAGGAGGCTGGCGCGCACCGCATCGGGGATCGAACTGTCGCCTTCATGGATCAGCGCTCCCAGGCTGCGCATATTGCAGGTCCCTTGCGCGGCGATCACGCCGATCTCGGCCAGATGTCCGCGCAGGCCGTTGAGAAGTTGGGTGCGCTGGGCGACGAGCATCTCGCGCGCCTTGTGCTGCATGAGGGTCGCCTGGTTCTCGATGGAACGCACCTTCACGAAGCGCAGGCCCGGACGCGACAATGTCTCGTGGATCGCGGCGGCATCGTTGGCGTCATTCTTCTGGCGCTTGACGAAGGGCTTCACATAGGCGGGCGCGATCAGCCTGATCTCGTGCCCCAGCGCCATCAGTTCCCGCCCCCAGTGATGGGCCGAGCCGCAAGCCTCCATGCCAATCAGGCACGGCGGCAACGATCGGAAGAATGGCAGGACATCGCGCCGCCGCAGCGCCTTGGCGACGATGACCTTGCCGCCGGCATCAACCGCGTGGACCTGAAACACGTGCTTGGCCAGATCGAGGCCGACACTGGTGACAACCGAAAGGTCGGCGATTATCTTGCTCATGTGGATGGTGCTCCCTTGGTGGATCGTGACAATCACACCGTGGAGGATCGGGCCAATCCGAATCAAACCCTCAACAGAGCGCCGTCCACACCATCACCG
>NZ_JACIEB010000016.1 GCF_014196635.1 Sphingobium fontiphilum
GGGGTCGGTTCCGGCTGAGGGCGAAATGACACCCTAAGGGAATAGCTGTCCTTGCCGTCGCCGCGGCTGCCATTGATCACAAACTGCGTCACTCTCGATGGATAGAACATTCCGTCAGCCACCTTGCAGGCATGACGTTGACCGCTGCCCTCAAAGGTATGCGATAGAAGTTCATCGTTCGATAGCTCCATGCATATGGCACGCAGTGCTTCATGACGGCGGTATGCAGGAAGAACTGAAATTCTTCCGGGGCATGCCGGACCGATTCTAAAAACGAGTGTTGGGTTTGCCGGTCAGCACCGAACTCGTTCAACGCCTTCAATCTCAGATTATCCGCATAAGCTCCGACTGAGAGTAGAGAGCCCGCCAGCGCCACCGCTACAAAAATGGGGCCTCGAACGATCGAAAACCGAGCCGGTATCAAAAAGCTGGTCGCTCCGACCGCGAAGCAAGCGGATACGATCCAGAGCCAGTGAGGCGCGCCCAGTCTATCTGACCAGATCGTCGCGAGGAATACTGGCTTCAGCAAGCTACCGAAGACGAAGCCTGCAATCGCCAGGTACGTAATGCATCCAAGCGCGGCGGTCTTCATCCTGTGCTTTCGTCCGACATCCGGCGCGACGCTCATGCCGCCACCTCGACCTTGTGATCCATGTCCGCCCTGGAGCGTCCGACGATTGCGGCGACAGTATTCTTGCTGAGGCCGAGGTCCCGGGCTATCCAGCGATAGCTGCGCCCCTCGGCAACAAGGGCTAGCACCTTGGGGGCAAGCCGATCCGACTTCGGGCGGACGCCGGTCTGCCGCCCGAGTTTCCGACCCCGCGCCCGTGCCGCGGCGAGGCCGGAGCGAACCCGCTCGCTGAGCATGTCGCGCTCGAACTGCGCAATGCCTGCGAGCATCGTCGCCATCATACGACCGTGCGGCGTATCGACCTCGAAGGTCATGCCGCTCATCGCGACCACCGACACGCGCCAGCCCGACAGCCGGTTGAGCGTATCGAGCAGGTCCTGCGTCGAGCGCCCCCAACGACTGAGTTCGGTGACAAGGATCGCATCAATGTGGCGCGCCTGGGCCAGCTTCATCACTTCGGCACGTGCCGATCGGTTGGCCTTCATCCCCGAGGCGGTTTCTCGAAAGACCTCGACCACCTCATAGCCGCCACGCTCGGCAAAACCGGCGAGGTCGCGAAGCTGCCGCTCGCACGACTGGTCGGCTGTCGAGACCCTGGCGTAGATGGCGGCGCGCTGTCCCAATTGAACCCTTCTGGAATTAGGCCTCGAAAAGCCTTGATCTGCGTGGGGTCAGTGTTGTCCAAAACAGACTTCTGTTCAA
>NZ_JACIEB010000017.1 GCF_014196635.1 Sphingobium fontiphilum
TGCACTGCTACCCAACCTTGGACCGCTCGGGTCTAGAGATTTCCGCCTGGTCCGGGTCCGGAGGGCTGGTGGCTCCGGTCGGGTTTGCCAACATGATCGGGGGGATATTCCCGATCGCGCTGTGCGGTCGCTCTTCGTTATAGTGTCTACGCCAGCGGTCCAGCTTCTCGCAAGCATCTTCCAGTGACAGGAACCAATGCGTGTTCACGCATTCGCTGCGCAGCTTGCTGTTGAACGCCTCGATGAAGGCGTTGTCCGTCGGCTTGCCAGGCCGCGAGAAGTCGAGCGTCACGCCCCTCTGATAAGCCCATAGATCCATGTCTCGCGAGACGAACTCGCTGCCATTGTCCACCCTGATGGTCTTAGGATAGCCCACCTTCCGGCAGGTCCGATCGAGCGTGGCTACGACGTCCTCGCCGCGGTAGCTGAACCGCGCGTCGATCACCGGCGAGAACCGGCTGAACGTGTCGACCACGGTCAGGATCCGCAGCTTGCGTCCCGTTGCCAGTTGATCATGGACGAAGTCCATCGCCCACACATCGTTCGGCCGAACCGCCGGCGCACGATCCTCCCGCAGCTTTGCCTTCACTCGCCTCTTGGGCGTCTTGTTACGCAGCTGCAGGCCCAACTCCCTGTAAAGCCTGTAAACCTTCTTGGCATTCACGGCCCAGCCTTCTCGGCGAAGGATGTGATAGACGCGGCGATAGCCGTAGCGGACGTGTGTCTCGCAGATGGCCTTGATCCGCTTCTTGATCGCGGCCGGATCGGTGCGACGGGACTTGTAGTGGTAGCTCGAGGTGTCGAACGGAAGGACCTTGCAAGCCCTCCGGATCGACACGCCCCAGTCCGCCAGCATCCCGCCGACCAGCTCGCGCTTCCGATCCGGCCTCAGAGCTTTCGGCGCACGATATCCTGCAACATCTCCCGGTCGAGCGTCAGGTCCGCCACGATCTTCTTGAGGCGGCCATTCTCCTCCTCCAGTTCGCGCAGCCGCCGCATCTCCGTGGGCAGCAGCCCAGCGTATTTCTTCTTCCAGTTGAAGTACGTCGCTTGGCTGATCCCAGCTTTGCGGCAGACCTCCGCCACTGGCGTACCTTCTTCGCCCTGCTTGATGACGAACGCCTTCTGCGCGTCCGTAAACTTCGATGCCTTCATGCCGCGCCTCCTTGCCCAGCCAAGGAAATCTGAGGCTGAAAACTCTAGCTCAAAGCGATCCAGTTTTCAGGTGGCAGAGCA
>NZ_JACIEB010000018.1 GCF_014196635.1 Sphingobium fontiphilum
TGAGTAGCCCCTAGTTTTCTAGACGCCTTCCGCTTTCAAAATCTGCTGCCGTTCGAACTCGAGAGGTGACAGCATTCCGTTCCTGACCTGCTTGCGCACCGGGTTGTAGAACATCTCGACGTAATCGAACACGTCCTGCCGGGCTTCCTCGCGTGTTTTGTAAGTCCGGCGCCGGATGCGTTCGCGCTTGAGCGACGAGAAGAAGCTCTCGGCCACGGCATTGTCATGGCAGTTACCGCGCCGGCTCATCGAGTGCTCAAGATTGTGGGCCCGGATGAAGGCAGCCCAGTCCATGCTGGTGAACTGCGAGCCCTGATCCGAGTGGATCAGCACCCGGTGCTTCGGCTTGCGCCGCCATACCGCCATGTGCAACGCCTGCAGCACCACATCGGTGGTCTGTCGGCTCTGCATCGACCACCCTCCGCAGCCTTTCCAACGATGCTCCGCATCGCCGGAACCTTTGGCTGCTCCGCCCACCACGCGGCGGGAGTAGAGGTCGATCACGACCGCCAGATAGGCGAAGCCTTCCAGGGTGCGGATGTAGGTAATGTCTGTCACCCAGGCTCGATCCGGCGCAGCAACATCGAACTGGCGATCCAGCGTGTTGTCGACCGCCAGGGACGGCTTGCCACCATGGCTGCCGGGCCGGCGTTTGTAGCCGACCTGTGCCCTGATGCCCGCCAGCCTGGTCAGCCGCGCAACACGGTTGGGGCAGCAGGTCTCGCCATGATCCAGCAGGTCATCGTGCAGCTTGCGGTAGCCATAGACCTTGCCGCTGTCCTTCCAGGCTTTGCGGATCAGATCGGTCTGCCGGGCATCCTCCCGAGCCCGCTGGCTCAGCGGGCTCTTCTGCCAAGCGTAGTAGCCACTTGGCTGCACAGCCAGGCACCGGCACATTGCCCGCACGCCGAACCGACCGCGATGCTCGGCAATGAACGCGTATCTCACTTTGCATCTCGAGCGAAATACGCGGTGGCTTTTTTTAGGATGTCGCGCTCCTCGGTCACCCGGGCCAGCTCGCGCTTCAGCTGGCGGATCTCGGCATCCTTGCCGACATCGCCGGACACCTGCCGGGCCAACTGCCGCTTCCAGGCATA
>NZ_JACIEB010000019.1 GCF_014196635.1 Sphingobium fontiphilum
AGATGAAAGTGTCGTATTTGTGCATGACGGGTTATGATGGTCCGGCGCCTGGGATTGAGGTTTGGCCTGCGTCGCCGGAGTATTGCGATGCGGGCGTGGCGCAGGGATCCTATGCGCGGTATCTGGAGATGGTGGAGCGGGCTGAGGCGCTGGGTTTTGACTGGGTTTCGGTATCGGAGCATCATTATGCGCCGTATCAGATGACGCCGAACCCGATGATCATGGCGTCTGCGATCATCCAGCGCACGAAGCGGGTGCGGGTTGCCTTGCTGGGACCGCTGGTGCCGTTGAACAATCCGGTGCGTCTGGCCGAGGAAGTGGCGATGCTCGATGCGTTGAGCGGAGGGCGGATCGAGGTTCTGTTCTTGCGGGGCACGCCGAACGAGCACAAGACCTACGATACCGATGCGGCGCTGACGAAGAAGATGACGCAGGAAGGGATTGACCTGATCCTGAAGGCGTGGACGAGCGAGCAGCCATTTGCGTGGGAGGGGGATCAGTACCGGTTCAACACGATATCGGTGTGGCCGCACATTACGCAGCAGCCGCACCCGCCGGTGTTCGGATCGGGCAACAGCGAGGATTCGGTGGTGTTTGCGGCGCGGCGGCGTCTTGGCATTGCGTTTTCGTTTGCGGCGCCTGAAACGGTCAAGGGGTGGATCGAGCTGTACCGGGCGGAATGCGCGAGGGAAGGCTGGGAGCCGACGCCGGGGCACGTGCTGTACCGTGGGATTGCCTATTGCGCGCCGACGGACGAGCGGGCGCAGGGCGAGATGTTCGCATATTTCGGCAAGCAGGCCGAGGAGCAGAGCAAGCTGCAATCGGCGACGCTGGGCGGTCCGCCGGTGCTGGACCTGGTGGCCAGGCCCTATTTCGTGGGCAGCCCGCAGACGCTGATCGAGAAGTTCGCGGTGCTGCGCGACATTGGCGTGGGCGTGTGCGACCTGCCGTTCGTGGTGGGCACGCCCGACCAGCAGCGCGCCTCGCTCGAACTGTTCGGCCGCGAAGTGCTGCCCGTGGTGCA